>NZ_CP043869.1:0-2847500 GCF_008630635.1 Neptunomonas concharum
ATGTCGGGTGAATTGTGGGAGCGTTGCATGACTAGTTTGCAAAGCGAATTCCCCGCCCAGCAATACAATACATGGGTGCGTCCTTTGCGTGCAGAAGACAGTGCGGGCTCTGTGCTGGTTCTGGTTGCGCCTAACCGTTTTGTACGAGATTGGGTCAACGACAAGTTCCTCTCGCGTATCCGCCAAGTCGTCTGCGATGTGTCGGGCGACATCAGTATGGATGTGCGCATTGAAGTGAACGTCGCCTCCAACACGATGATGAACCGCAGAATGCCACCTGCACCCCCGTCTCCACGCCCTATTGCTCCACCGCCACCGCCCACCACTTATGCTGAGCCTGCGGCCTATTCTGCGCCCACATCCAACCAAGCATTTGAGCCTATTTCTGAAGATGCCCGCCAAGCGCGCGTTTCAATTGAAGTCATGCCTCAAGCACAGCCAGTTGAGCGCTATCAGACGCCGCAACTTGAACTGGATGTCGGTACTATCGAGCAGGAGCGCAAAAATATTGATGTAGAGGGTGGCGTAAGACATCAATCCAATTTGAACCAAGCCTTTACATTCGAGTCATTTGTACAGGGTAAGTCGAACCAGCTTGCTTTGGCTGCAGCCCAGCAAGTAGCCGATAACCCCGGCGGCGCTTACAACCCGCTTTTTATATATGGCGGTGTTGGTTTAGGTAAAACCCACTTAATGCATGCTGTGGGTATGGAGATGCTTCGGCATAACCCGAATGCGCGGATTGTTTACCTGCATTCTGAACGCTTTGTGGCAGATATGGTAAAGGCGCTGCAACTAAACGCGATTAATGACTTCAAACGTTATTATCGCTCGGTTGATGCTTTGCTGATTGATGATATTCAATTTTTTGCGGGCAAAGAGCGCTCCCAAGAGGAGTTCTTTCACACCTTTAATGCATTACTAGAAGGTGGCCAGCAGATGATATTAACCAGTGATCGCTATCCTAAAGAGATCAATGGTGTTGAAGAGCGGCTGAAGTCTCGCTTTGGATGGGGTTTGACGGTTGCTGTTGAGCCACCCGAGCTTGAAACCCGTGTCGCGATTGTTATGAAAAAAGCAGAAGAAGCTAAGATTATCCTGCCGGATGACGCCGCTTTCTTCTTGGCGCAGAAGATTCGCTCGAACGTGCGAGAGCTGGAAGGCGCTTTAAAACGGGTTATCGCTAACGCCCACTTTACCGGTAGTGCAATTACTACGCCTTTCATTAAAGAATCACTGAAAGACTTGCTGGCATTACAGGATAAACAAGTTAGTATTGACAATATTCAGCGTGTGGTCGCGGAGTATTATAAAATTAAGATATCTGATCTGCTATCCAAGCGTCGTAGCCGTTCAGTTGCGCGACCTAGACAGGTAGCGATGAGTATTGCTAAAGAGTTGACCAATCACAGCTTACCTGAGATTGGCAATGCGTTTGGTGGTAGAGATCATACGACTGTTTTGCATGCTTGCCGTAAAATAAAAGAGCTGCGAGAAACAGATACGGATATCCGTGAGGATTATCAGAACCTGCTGCGTCATCTGACGGCGTAGTATCGGATCGAACTAAGGTAGGTAGCCATGAGATTCGTCATATCACGTGAAGCACTGATTAAACCGCTACAGCTGGTAGCGGGCGTGGTCGAGCGTCGTCAGACACTCCCAGTGTTGTCCAATATACTGCTGGTTGCTGAAGACCATCAGTTATCGATGACAGGAACTGACTTGGAAGTTGAGTTGGTTGGCCGAGTGACGTTGGAAGAGCCCGCAGAACCGGGTTCGGTAACCGTTCCTGCGCGTAAGCTGATGGATATCTGTAAGTCCCTTCCGGATGATGCAGTGATCGAGTTAACGCTCAAAGATCAGAAGATGGTCATCAAAGCAGGCCGTAGTCGCTTTAGCTTATCTACTCTACCGGCGGCGGAGTTCCCGAATGTAGAAGATAGCCCGCAAACGTTTGATCTGACACTCTCTCAGGGGCAACTGCGTTACCTGATTGATCAGACAGGTTTCTCCATGGCGCAACAGGATGTCCGTTACTACCTAAACGGCATGTTGCTAGAGATCGCTGATGGTGCGCTACGCACCGTTGCTACCGATGGTCACCGTTTGGCTACCAGCGTCGCACCTGTAGAGACAGCGCAAACAACACCGCACCAGATCATTGTACCGCGTAAAGGTATTTTAGAGCTGGCGCGCTTACTACAGCACGGCGAAGAGCCTCTGAAGTTGGTGATCGGCGCTAACCATATTCGTGCTCATGTCGGTGACTTTATCTTTACCTCTAAGTTGGTTGACGGCAAGTTCCCGGACTATCAGCGCGTAATCCCGCGTAATGGCGACAAAATCGTGCTAGGTGACCGTCAAGAACTGCGCAAAGTGTTCAGCCGTATTGCGATTCTTTCTAACGAAAAATATCGCGGTGTGCGTTTGTCCCTGACGAGTGGTTACTTGCAGGTGATGGCAAACAACCCTGAGCAAGAAGAAGCAGAAGAAACAGTAGCGATTGATTATCAAGGCGATGCTTTAGAGATCGGCTTTAATGTCAATTATCTGCTGGATGCGTTGTCTATTCTTAACTCAGACATCGTCCGCTTTACCTTGTCTGACTCCAACAGCAGTGCGCTGATTGAGGGTTATGACGAAGAAGGCAACCTTTACGTTGTTATGCCGATGCGTATGTAACGGAGTGATAAGGTGTGGAGCTAAGGCTCTACACCTAGTCCTATATGCCAATCAAATCTGTCTCTATCGAGCACATCCGCAACCTGACTTCTGTCGCTTTTGAACCCTCACCGCGTATTAATATTCTGTATGGTGCGAATGGTAGTGGTAAAACATCCCTGCTGGAATCTTTACATTTTTTGGGTTTAACTCGCTCATTCCGAACCCATCAGTTTCGTTATCTGGTTTCTTCGCAGCAACGAGAATCACTGGTGTTTTCACAGATCGACCCAACCGCATCCGGGCAAGCTAAAGCACTGGGTGTCAGCCGAAGTTTAGAAGGCGATGTAAAGATACGTTACAGTGGGAATGATATTGATCTATCCGATCTGGCCTCGCTGATCCCGTTACAAGTCATCAATACCGACACCTTTGAATTACTGGAAGGCTCACCTGCCACACGGCGCCAGTTTATCGACTGGGGTAGCTTCCATTACGACCCCGCTTTCATTCAGGTGTGGCGAGCGTGCCGGCGTGTATTACAACAGCGCAATTCTCTGCTGAAATGTGGTAAAATCGACCCAGCGCTGAGGCAAGTTTGGGATAGCGAATTTATTCACTACGCAAAGCGTATGACGTCCCTGCGAAAAGCCTATATTGATCAGTTGAAACCGGATTTTGATACAATTCTCGAGAAACTGGGTGGCGATTTAGATGTCACCTTAAAGTTCTCCCCCGGCTGGGATCTTAAACGTGAGCTGGATGAGCTATTGGCAGAGCAGCTCCCGCGGGATCTTAAGCAAGGATTTACCGGTATTGGACCCCAGCGAGCAGACTTAAAAGTTAAGTCTGATGGGGTCAGCGCGGCCGAACGGTTATCCCGAGGCCAAAAAAAATTGGTAGTGAGCGCCCTGAAATTAGCTCAGGGAGCACTCTTCCACCGCATGAACCAGCGAGCGTGTGTCTACTTGATAGACGATCTGCCATCGGAGTTGGATGAGCAACACAGCCGCTTGTTTTGCGAATTTTTAGAACAAACGAATAATCAATGTTTTATCACCTGTGTTGACCCTATCAGTCTTCAGGACTGTTGGAGTGCCGACACAGAGGTGGCCTACTTCCAGGTGGAAGATGGCCGATTGCTGCATACACACTGAGTCAGGAGAAAGCCATGAGTGGCGAAGAGCACAATTACGATTCCAGTAGTATTAAAGTCCTTAAGGGGCTGGATGCCGTTCGTAAACGTCCTGGAATGTATATCGGTGATACAGACGACGGAAGCGGGCTGCATCACATGGTGTTCGAGATCGTAGATAACTCGATCGATGAAGCCCTCGCTGGGCATTGTAGCGAGATCAACGTTACTATCCACCCTGACGAGAGTGTATCGGTATCGGATAATGGCCGTGGTATCCCAACAGATATTCACGAAGAGGAAGGCGTTTCGGCGGCGGAAGTCATCATGACCGTACTCCACGCCGGCGGTAAGTTTGATGACAATAGCTATAAGGTTTCTGGCGGCTTGCATGGTGTAGGTGTATCGGTAGTAAACGCCCTATCCAGCGAACTTAAAATGACGATTCGCCGTGCCGGTAAAGTCCATGAGCAGACCTATGTACACGGTGTGCCTCAAGCGCCGCTAGCCGTTGTAGGTGAAACCGACCAAAGCGGTACGGAAGTCCGTTTTAAAGCCTCTGAAGAGACGTTTAGTAATGTGGAGTTCCAGTTCGACCTGCTGGCGAAGCGCCTGCGAGAGCTATCTTTCCTGAACTCTGGTGTACGTATTGTCTTGACCGACGAGCGCTCTGCCCGCCAGGAAGTCTTTGAATATGCCGGTGGCTTAAGTGCGTTTGTTGACTTCCTCAACAAGAACAAGACCACCGTTAACAAGATATTCCACTTTAACGGAATGCATGAAAATGGTGTGGGCGTTGAGGTCTCATTACAGTGGAACGACTCCTACCAAGAGAGCATCCACTGTTTTACCAACAACATTCCACAGCGTGATGGTGGTACTCACCTATCTGGTTTTCGTGCCGCGCTGACTCGCTCGCTAAATAACTACATCGAGAGTGAAAACCTCAACAAAGGCAGCAAAGTGGCGACGTCGGGTGATGACAGCCGTGAAGGCCTGTGTGCCATCATCTCGGTTAAAGTCCCGGACCCTAAGTTCTCCTCCCAGACAAAAGACAAGCTGGTCTCTTCTGAGGTAAAAACGGCGGTTGAGCAAATGTTTGCCCAACACTTTACGGATTACCTGCAAGAGAACCCGCAAGAGTCCAAAGCGGTCGTTAATAAAATGATCGACGCTGCGCGTGCCCGTGAAGCCGCCCGTAAAGCTCGTGAAATGACGCGCCGTAAAGGGGCATTAGACATCGCAGGCCTGCCGGGTAAACTGGCCGACTGCCAAGAAAAAGACCCAGCGCTTTCTGAAATCTACCTCGTGGAGGGTGATTCCGCAGGTGGTTCGGCTAAGCAAGGCCGTGACCGTCGAACCCAAGCGATTCTTCCGCTTAAAGGTAAAATCCTAAACGTAGAGAAAGCGCGCTTTGATAAAATGCTGACCTCGGCAGAAGTTGGCACCCTGATCACCGCGCTGGGCTGTGGTATCGGGCGTGAAGAGTTCAACCCCGACAAACTGCGCTACCACAGTATCATTATCATGACCGATGCTGACGTGGACGGATCACACATCCGTACCCTGCTGCTGACTTTCTTCTTCCGTCAGATGCCAGAACTGATTACCCGTGGCCATATCTTTATTGCCCAGCCGCCACTGTACAAGATCAAAAAAGGCAAACAGGAACAGTATCTGAAAGACGACGATGCGCTGGATAACTACCTTCTGCAAGGCGCACTAGACGGCGCCAGCTTCCATGTTAACGAAAGCGCACCAGCAATCTCAGGTGCGCAGCTAGAAGCCTTAGTCAACCAATATCGTGGCGTAGATCGTAATATCGAGCGCTTGAGTAAGCTTTACCCTGCCCCGGCACTCACGCAAATGATCTATCAGCCGACGCTCAACGCAGAAGACCTGAAGTCGCCTGAAAAGGTCGAGCCTTGGCTAAAACAGCTACACGAAGCACTCGAAAGCCGTACCGGTGCTAGCGAAAGCTACAAAGCAGAAATCGTGCATGACAAAGAACACAGCGTTTATCTGCCTAAGCTGACCTACATCAACCACGGGGTAGACACGGATTATGTCTTCCGTAGTGACTTCTTCTCCTCCAAAGAATACGCATCCATTGTCGCTTTAGCTAACGCCCTAGACGGCCTGCTTGAGCCAGGCGCCTTCGTAAAACGTGGCGAACGTACCTTCCCGGTGAGCAACTTCAAAGAAGGCATCACATGGCTAATGGAACAATCTAAGCGCGGCAACACCATCCAGCGCTACAAAGGACTGGGCGAGATGAACCCAGAACAGCTATGGGAAACCACCATGGACCCAGACGCCCGCCGTATGCTACAGGTAACGGTTGAAGACGCGATCACCGCCGACCAACTGTTTACCACACTAATGGGCGATGAAGTAGAACCTAGACGAAACTTCATAGAATCCAACGCGTTACACGCGACCAATGTGGATGTTTGATGTGTCATTTCTTGTATGAAATGACATAAGAATAAAAAAGCAGCTGAAAGGCTGCTTTTTTGTTTCTTGGCGCTCTAAGAGTAATAACACTCAAACCTCTTTTCATTATCTAGCTGCCCTGTTCCCGTTGTAAAGCCATGGTGCTTACCCTATATTGCTTTGGAGAGTTTTAAGCTCTCTCATTGTTATCTTAAACAGGGAAGTCGTTATGCTAAGAAAATCTTCGCCCACAAAGTCCATTATGCTCTTGGCGTCTGTATCAGCTCTTCTTGTAGGATGCGGTGGGGGTTCTTCAAGTAGTCAGGGCTCTGTCGCTCCAGTGCCTTTGATAGGTGTTTTTTTGGACAGTCCGGTTGAGGGTTTAAGGTATATAACTAAATCTCATCAGGGCATTACTAATAGTAAGGGTGAGTTTAGTTATCTCGAAGGTGAACAGGTTTCCTTCTATATTGGCTCGAGCTTCTTGGGTTCAACTGTGGGAGCTACGCAGGTTACACCTTTTGATTTACAGGATGCCGAACCTATTACAGACCCATCTGAGCTAATGGACGCTCTTCAGGGTGGCCCTTCACCATTTACCAGAGCAATCAATATATTGAGACTGCTCCAGTCTGTTGATGATGACCAAAAACCTGAAAATGGTATTCGAATCTCAGATTACGCTATTAGAGCACTTATTAATCATGTGCCGGACTATTCACTTTCAATAGATAAATTTAGTCAATCCAGCGCAGTTAAGGGCGTATTTGATTATTTGAACACTAATCAAAATAACGCCGAGTATATAGATCTTTTTTCTGCGTATAGTACAGTTTCGCACGTGTATCGATCTTTAGGTATCGATAAGCTCGTTTTTAAACGCGGGAATGTCGCAAGCCGCCCTTTACTAATTAAAACAGACACTAACGCTGATGGTGTAGCGGATAGCGTTGTATCTTTTCAGTATGATCAGTATGGGAACTTGATAAGAGAGGCCTACGATCATAATGATGATGGTATCGATGAAGTAGTCTTTACATGGAAATATTTTCCTTCAGGCAATGTCAAATATAGGAAGGTCGAAGACCACTCTCTTACTTCTGAAATCCATTTCTCTAACCCTAACTGGAGCTCTTTTTGGAAGATGGCAGATGTGGCTGAGCGGCAAGATCATCCCGAATCCATGCTAACAATCCAGTCTGACGGTCTTGTGAGAAGAGCTGAATATGATGCAGGAAGGGATGGCGTTCTTGATGCTATATCAATTGAAACACTCGATGAGTTCGGCAACGTTATTCGATCAGAATATGATGGGAATGCTAGTGGGCGTGCAGGTTCAGTTTTATTAAGTTCTTACGACGACTTGGGTAGGCTTGTTTCCTGGTCAGAGTATGATCATAACAATTTGATGTTGTCCTCAGTTCGCATTGTATATGACGACATTAATAGAACAGAAACTGAACATAGGTATAGTCTATATACAGCTGGTTACGGAGACATCAGAAAAACTTATTATGATGAGTTAGGAAGAATCACTAGATATGATATTCAACCAATTAAGGCTATTAGCGGAAGTCGTGAAGAATATTCATATGATGAGGATGGCAATTTGGTAAGTACTCTTCATTACGGAGGTACGGCTGAATATCACCCTTTGTATATTACAGAGTCGTACACATACGAGGCTGGGCTTTTAAGAAATTATAAAAAGGATAATCATTATGCTCTTTCTGTTTCAACGAAAACCTACGATTACTCCGAAGCTGGTCTAATCACATCGGCTTCTAAAGATGATGATGCTGATGGAATCGCAGAGTATCAAAGTCACTACCTGTATGACGAGTTTGGAAATGTCAGTTTGTACCAAGGCGATTACCAAGCAGATGGTATAGTTGACTACAAGATGAGTATTTCATGGGAGCCTACGCTTACTCCTTATAATGGCCCTGCTTTCCATTGTAATTGGGAAGTCGGAAGGGATTTAGTAGAGCTTTATACTATGCCAGCCAGAAGCTGCCGTTATAAACCTTAGAGCACCACAATTAGCTATTTATCTTTTTACCAATACTGGTGAGGCCTATGGTTTAGCTATTACCCTCCCTTATAGTTTGCTGAACAAACAGGCTCCTCGATCAATAGCCTAATAGCCTGCATACATATCCAACGTCTCGTGATTGAGGTTGTAGAGCGCCGCATACGCAACACTCTACGGTCACTCGAAGCGTTTTGACTACAGCCCTTGAGCTTGGTACTGCTCAACGGCTTGCATCGCTTCAATGCCATATACTACCGAAGGTCCACCGCCCATTAAAATTGATACAGATACGGTTTCTGCTATCTCCTCTTTTGTTGCTCCCGCTTGCATTGCATCATGTACGTGAAAAGCGATGCAGCCATCACATCTAACGGTAACGGCTATACCGAGGGCGATTAGCTCTTTTGTCTTACAGTCAAGTGCTCTAGGTGTTCGGCTTGCTTTATGTAACAATCCAAACCCTTCCATCGCTTCTGGAATAGCGAGGCCTAGCTTATCCATCCAAGTACATAGCTCTTTGAATTGCGCAGGGAAGTCCTTCATACATTACTCCGTATCAATTTATTTAGTTAGTACTGGATATCACATATTCTTTACCGATTATGTAAAGTTTTATGACATGATTTAATTGTCCCTGCTCATGTTTATTAAGCATACTGACAATAAGCGGTTCCGTTCAGTACGAGGTTATCTATGTCCCCTACTTTCACGTTACTCAAAAACGCTAATCTTTTTGCGCCTCAAGCTCTAGGTGTCGTGGATATTCTGCTGGCCGGTGAGCAGGTAGCTGCCATTGAGCCTGCCCTGTCGATTACGGGGTTGCCGGGCCTGGTTACGCTGGATTTGGCAGGGCAAACGGTGGTGCCTGGGTTGGTGGATGGACATGTGCATTTGATTGGCGGCGGTGGTGAAGGAGGTTTTGCTACCCGTACTCCAGAGGTTACCATGAGTAAACTGACAACCGCTGGTGTGACGACGGTAGCGGGATTGTTGGGTACGGATTGTGTAACCCGCCACAATGCCACGTTGTATGCCAAAACGAAAGGCTTAAACGCTGAAGGCATTACTGCTGTTATGTTTACCGGTGGTTATACCGTTCCCAGCCGCACGATTACGCAGTCGATCCAAGATGATATTGTATTTTTGGACACGGTGGTTGGGCTGAAGTTGGCAATTTCTGATCATCGCTCCTCTTGCCCTTCGCTGGATGAGCTGGCGCGTATGGTATCGGATGCGCGAGTTGCGGGCATGGTGGGTAAAAAGTGTGGTCGCGTGGTGGTGCATTTAGGGGGTGCTACTGAGGGGCTTGCACCGTTAAAAGCTCTGCTTGAGATGACGGATATCCCCATTAGTCAGTTTATCCCAACGCATATCAACCGTAAGGCCTTTTTGTTTGAGCAGGCCTTGGAGTGGGCCCAGCAAGGAGGTTTTATTGACATTACCTCGGGGATTAATCCGGACATTGGCGCTAAGGGGGCGATTAAACCTAGTTCGGCTTTTGTGCGATGTTTGCGTGCAGGGCTCGATCTTAAGCGAGTATGTATCAGCTCTGATGGTAACGGTTCACTGCCGCTGTTTGATGATCAGGGTACTATGATCGGTTTAGGCGTATCGGGGTTTAGCTCATTACTGGAGACGTTACGTGAACTGGTCCTGCACGAAGGTATTGCCCTGTCCGATGCGCTAATGCCTTTCACTCAAGCACCCGCCTATGCATTGGGTCTGGATCATTGCAAAGGTCGGATTGCAGTAGGTATGAGTGCTGACTTGTTGGTGTTGGATGATAATCTTATGTTAAAGCATACCTTTGCCCGTGGTCGGTGTATGGTGCGCGATGGTGAGGCGATCGTAAGAGGTACGTTTGAGGCTCAGGTGTCCTTCACTACAGCTGATAGTCAATGATCAAACCAAAAGCACGCTGGCTGCTCTTGTCCTCAAATAATGTGCTGATCCCTAGGGTAAATGAGAGATTGTTCGTTAGGTGGGTTTGGTAGGCAAGTTCAATTAACCGTTCTCTAATAACGGGTGTATTATCATTACTAGGTGCCCGATATCCCAAACCTAATGAAAAATTATGCCGGCCAACGGTTTTAACCAAGCCAAGTAGAGTACTGATTGAGTCAACAGGATAGCCTCTGTTGTTCTGAAACACACCTACCTCGGCTTGTAAGCGTAAGTCGTTAAAAGATCCAACATAAGCCCCCATGAGCAGATCGCTGTTAAGTACGGCGTCAAGGTCGCTTGCCAGATGGGTGTAATTGATGCTCCATTGATGATTTTGGTTAGCAACTCCTGATAAATTTATATTAACTGAAGATGGCGAATCGGTATTACCCAAGTCTGACTGCCATCTTGGGCCGTGGCGTTTTCTATTCAAATCAAAATGTAATGTATCCCAAGGGGAATTCTTAAAGAGTGAAGCCTCTAGTTTGGCTTGTCCAAAGTTATACCCTAGGGAGATAGCTAGTTGGTTGATTTGTGAGTGTTCTTGAAGAAAATCGGCACTGTATATAGATGATGGTAAAGCCGCAGGGTAGCCGAAAAAGATAGGCTGGATACCTATGTTCCAGTAGATGCTATCTTTTTCGCCATACACTCTTATATCTGAGAAATTGATCTCAGGTTCGGCATAGAGCCTTTCTATCCCAGAGGCATTCTGTTTAGAGGGGGCAAGTTGCCAGCTGATCCTTAAGTTGGACTTGTTACTCAAGCCTATCTCATGACTGGCTAACAGGGTTGGATTAGCCACGAGAGTATCGGTTTGGGCATCAATTCGTTCATAGCCAAACTCTATGCTGTAGTGGCTTTCAACTGCTATCGCTGGATAGGATGGGGATAAAGCTAGCACTATCAGGAGCGGATAGTGCAATCTGTGCTTTAGCATTTACAGCGCCTTTATGACTCGTCAGGTATGACGACCCAATCTTCTAGTAGCGCAGTCGGGTCATAGTAGTAAGGCTGTTGTAAGCAGATAGCATTAAGGTCTGCCTTCCATTTCTTATACGTTTCCCTCACCTCGGGGACGTTGCATCTGGCTCGTTGTGTTCTATGGGTTGCTGAAGCGGCGAGATCAATCGAATAAGCTAAATCCCTATATGCGGATAGAGCGAGTGATTTGGTTAGCATCTCTGTAAAAAGAGGATAATCGAAACTATGGTTAAAATTGGCAAACTGGTCTTTTTGCGCTGAGAACACGACAGCTATGCGTTTGTCATTTGCATAGGGGTTGTATCTAAAGTCATCGTAAGAGGCACCCGTTTCGCAAGAATCAAAAAAGACAGCGATTTCATTAGCTGGCATATTTTCAAGAATTAAATCTCTAAATGCTTTTACGAGCATATATTGTTTATTATCAACTGCTGTTTTAAGGTCGGGCTCTTTTTCTGTCCAGAAAGCGATACCTTCGTCAGCGATATCGTAACCGTTATACTTTCCTTGTAGATGTCCTCCGTGAGCGTTTACATAAACCAAAAGTCTGTCATTAGGCGTAAGCTGTGTTTTTACGTTGTTTATCCCATCGACAACCTTCTGATAGGTGGCGTCTTCGTTAAGGAATACATGCTGTTGCTCTAACGGTATCATCAGAGATTCTTTGAGGCTGTCCTGTACCAGCTTAGTGGTCTTAGCACATGATTCCGCCATTAAAGAAGTTGTTTCTTTGTCGCCGCCATCTTTCCAGGGCGGGCAAACGGCAATGATTACTGCGTGACTCTTGGCGTATGCTTGCCCTGCTATTATAAGCAGGGCCAATGTGGTTATTTTGAGGGTGTTTTTTAAAGAAAAGAACATCGTAGCCTCCGTGACAAAATGCCGGTAACGAATGTCAGCTTACCGGCAATCCTGATTTATTTCTTAGCCGCTTCTTGTTTTGGAGGCGTTGGGACTTTTCCTCCAGCTTTCTCGCAAGACTCAACAGATGATGCTATTAAGTGCTCTTCGCCAAAGCCGCAATAAACCGCGCTGTGTTGTGGTTGTTGTGGCTGCATCCCGATAAAGCCGCCATTGCCTCCAATGTTATAGAGTGGTGGCATAAATGGGGAGAAGCCGATAAAACCGCCATTTCCGCCAATATTAAAGAAAGGTGGTGGCATCATTCCTGGGTGACCCATACCAATAAATCCGCCATTACCTCCGATATTAAAGAAAGGTGGTGGCATCATTCCTGGATGGCCCATACCAATAAAACCACCGTTACCTCCGATATTAAAGAACGGTGGCGGCATCATTCCCGGGTGACCCATGCCGATAAATCCGCCGTTTCCACCGATATTGAAGGTTGGAGGATACGGCCCCATGCCGATAAACCCACCGTTTCCACCAATATTAAGGAAAGGGGATGCAAAATTACTTGCTTGTGCGGTTGGAATGGAAAGAAGAACAGAAAGACCAAGTGCTTTGATAAGAGATTGCTTGTACATTTTGCCTATCCTTTGCGTTAGTGTTTTTATTTGAATCAAAGGCGCTTAATAATTGTACAATTGTTAAGCGTAGATTCAGTGTAGACGCAAAACTGAGTTATTCCTCTTTTTTGTTATTTTATTTTATGCTACTAAAGTCTTGCTTTACGCTTTGTTTGTTGGCTAGAGATATGCATTTAATAATGATTGTTTCACGTGAAACATTACCCGCCTACGTTGATGGCGCCATATCTAGAAGCCAGTTTGCCGACTCTGTATTTTAATCGCTCTTCTCAATGAAGATGCAGCTCTGCTATTACCGCGTAATAGACCATAAGCGCTTTTCCCTGTTTGTAAGTACGTTGACATTGATGGTTTTAGACCGACCTGTGCTGGGCAAGGTATTGCATAAGCGAGGCGCGATGATCGGCGTATTGTCGCGCTTTATGACTTTACTTACAAAGGGGGATGTCATTCCGCGTAATACTGCGCTGTAGTTAGGTAAAAAGCGTATCTCCGTACCAATGGGTAAGGATTTTCTGCCACAGTCAATGATGAGGTGATCACTGCTAGCTCCGATGATTTTAATACCTGTTGGTGAGGTCAGTCCTGTGGGGTCAACATCTTGCTGACCAATAGCTAGGATTGCTTGTGCTATGCTGCCTTTGTCAATGTCCGATGATTTGGCCATGCCGAAGGCAGTCTGGGCTATCTCCCCCCAAGGGAGGGATGGCTTAATCTTTGATTCAATGACTTCTGCAATGAGTGTAATAGCATCAGTATGTAGGCTCTCTATTGGTTGTCGATACAATGCCTCCCGACCAAAGAGTATCGATTCGCCTAAGCGTAAATTATTGATGCGACCAAGGTCGGCGCCACTCAAGGCCCAGTTTATATTAGCTGAGTTACCGCCAGAAATTATTTCGAGTGATATGCCAAAGGTATGCTCGATATCATTGGCTAGCGATGAAAGTTCGGCCATGTTGTCTGCAGAGGGGGATACACCGTTGTGGCAAGCTAGATTTGCACCGATACCCTTCAGCTTGACGCCCGGAAGTGCCAGCACCTGTCTGACGGTATTCTCCAAATCAGCGGGCATGATCCCCTCTCGAAGATCCCCTAATTCAATCATCAATACGATACCATGACACTTTCGGGCTGTGACGGCTGCATCAGAGAGTTTATGAATGACCTCAAGCTCACTATTTAAACTAATATCAGCATATCGAACGGTACGACTTGCATCGCTCATCATTGGGGAGCGAATAAGCATCAATGGTACCTGAATGCCCGCATGACTCATCGCTTCGATATTCTCAATGCGAGAGTCCCCAATCATGGTAGCTCCGGCCTGCAGCATTGTGAGGGCTATCTCAGGTGAGCCCAGGCTCACTTTAGTAATCCCTGTTATGGATATACCCACTTCGGATAGCCTGCTAACGAGGGACTCAGTGTTTTGTTTTATTTTGGTAAGGTCTATCTCAAGCCTTGGCGTATTCATAGCGGGCAAATGGTTTGCTTTTCACTGAGTTCAG
The DNA here is from genome assembly GCF_008630635.1 of Neptunomonas concharum. Lineage (NCBI taxonomy): Bacteria > Pseudomonadati > Pseudomonadota > Gammaproteobacteria > Oceanospirillales > Oceanospirillaceae > Neptunomonas > Neptunomonas concharum. Next base: position 14,203 of record NZ_CP043869.1, read on the forward strand.
GAAACGCTTTAAAAACCATGTCGACTAAGTGTTTGGGTGAGCATGAGAGTGCATCGATAGAGGGGATACCGAGTTTCCTTTCATACGTTGTGGCAGCCGTGCAAGTTTCTTCATTGGTCATGTTCTCGTGATTGAGCGTTAAGCCAATCACTGTGGTATCGGAAAACGTTTGTATTAAATTGATCTCCGACTCTGGGCTAGGCATTGGCATCAAATCAAAATCGCAGCGGGCTATTCGTTTAGGCGCGTGTTGCAGTATTACTCCATTAGGGCAGCTCCCGCGGAGAATGAAGGAAGTAGTCGAATAGGCCGGATGGCTAAGGGCTCCCTGTCCTTCGATTAAAATCACATCAGGTTTTTCTGTCTGAAAAGCCTCAAGGATAATTGCTTCTAGCTCGCCTGCACAAAACTGTGAAGGAACCGCATCCAGGGCAATACCATATCGTGCGCCTTGAATTAGGCTGGTTTGGCCCGTACCGATTAGCACAACATTTAGGCCAACGTGTCTGAGTGCTCGTGCCAAAATGGTAGCTGTTGTTCGTTTGCCGATTGCACAGTCAGTACCTAAAATGGCAATTCGTGGGCAAGTCACTTCTTTTATTCTACCGCTGAATATGTGCAATTCTTTCTTGGCTTTGGGGCGCCGTATATCAAGAATGTTTACATTGTGAGTTATGCAGGCAGCTGCAAATTGAGCATCATCATTAAGGAATTCATGTAAGCCATTTACAATGTTCATTCCAAGGCTCATAGCGTTAAGTAACAGGGCTCGCTCGTTTGAGGAAAGCATGCCGCTTGAAGGTGCTATCCCATAAATAAAGAACGCTGGCACGGCAGCTGTGTGTGAGAGGGCTGTGGCAAGATCTTTATGAATAGGTATCGAGTTGGCTTTACCATCTAGCACAACGCCAGCATCTTGCCCTGCTTTCTGGCTGTCGATTACCGATAGTATTTCATATTTCTCTGAGTGTCTGACTAAGCCATTGGCTGTTTTACCGTCTATGCCGCCGAAATGTCCTTCGCAATAAAGGACAGCGCTTGCCAAATGTTTGGTTGGATGGTGTTGTTTTAATGGGTATAAAGTTAGCTGTGTAGACGTGTGTGTTGCCAGATCTGATTGAGCGCTTTGCTGTGGATTGGGTGGCCCTTGGGGCGAATAAAATCGAGCTTGCGTAGGTAGTGGTGGAATAATAGACATGGTAATACCTCGGACTGATTTATGCTCAGGGAGGCGACACATTGAACCAACACTAATCGTTGGACGGCAATAAGAGGTCCCCACTAAGCGGTGGGGTGCTCTATACCCTACCACAGTTAGCCTATAGATGTTGGCTATTCCCCCTCAGGTTTTCTGAGGGCCTCCCTTTAGATAAACAATTGGATAGTTTTTTAGGGCAATGAAAAAATTATGGCCTCTATCAATCTGAAACGAGGCTATACGGTATGTCAGATACAGGGGTTCTTAATAGAGCCGAAATAGGAGAAGCACCTAAGCAACGCCGCGAGTACCCTTGGAAGCTTGTGGGTGTGATCTCTGCAACCCTGCTTGTGGGAGTGCTTAGCTGGCTATTTCTGTCACCTACAATGGCAATTACTGCTGCCTTAGCGGTCTTTTGTATTGGGTTGTGGTCTACAGCTGCATTGCCTGAGTACTGGCCTGCCCTGGCTTTTTTTCTAATAGCTTCTGTGCTGTCTGTTGCGCCTGAGCAAGTTGTTTTTTCAGGGTTTGAGTCTTCGGCTTTTTGGTTGCTATTTAGCGGCATCGTCTTAGGGGCCTCGATCTCGTATACTGGCCTCGGTCGACGCTCGGCGATTTTTCTATCGAAGATGTTGGGTGATCAATATGTGAGTGTGCTGTCTGGGATTGTGTGTTTTGGTGTTGGCTTAGCTTTTATTATGCCCTCAGCCATGGGGCGTGTAGCGTTGTTAATCCCTATAACTTTAGCGCTTGCTGATCAGATGGGTTATGAACCAGGGCGTAATGGTCGTGCGGGAATGCTGACGGCTGCGGCGTTTGGTACTTGTTTGCCGGCATTTTCAATATTGCCTGCTAATGGTCCAAATATGATTCTGGCCGGTATGGCTGAAGGTTTATACGGTATGCATCTGCCCTATTGGGATTATCTACTATTACACTTTCCTGTTCTGGGGTTACTTAAATCTGTTTTTTTAGTCTTGCTGATCCTGTGGGTTTTTCCTGATCGGGCGCCTATCGTGCGTTCGGTTCCCCTCAAGTCTGAACCGATGAATGGCAGTGAACGACGATTAACGACGCTGCTGGCGGTCTGCTTACTTTTTTGGTTTACAGATAGCGTCCACCATATTTCTCCGGGTTGGATAGGCTTGGCTGCTGCGCTCTTCTGCTTGTGGCCAGGTGCTGGGCTGACGTCTAAAAACTGTTTGAATGAAGATATTAAATATGGCCCCCTCTTCTTTGTTGCCGCTATTATGGGGCTAGGAGCCGTGATTTCGGACACGGGTCTAGGGGGTGTGGTTGTTGATGGTTTGAGTAATCGTGCGGGCTTTTCTCCTGATACGCCTTACTGGAATATAGCGGCCTTAACACTAATCTCGACATTGGTTGGTGCCGTAACAAACTTACCGGGAGTGCCTGCTATCATGACTCCGATAGCAAGCGACCTGGCTGCTTTTACCGGGCTTTCTTTGTCGGCTGTGCTCATGACTCAGGTGTTAGCATTTTCGAGCGTTTTATTGCCTTTTCAGGCGCCCCCTTTGGTTGCAGCCATTCAGCTAGGGAACTTGCCTGTAGGCAAAGTTACAAAGTTGTGTCTCATGATGTTTGTAGTGTCGATTTTTGTATTAATTCCCTTGGATCTGTTGTGGTGGATGATCCTTGGTATTCTGTAATGGTAAGGGTAAGTCTTGAGGCAAGTGTATGGATATTCATCAGCTTAAAACCTTTGTGACGGTAGCCCGCGAAGGGAGTATTACGCGAGCATCGGATCTACTTTTTTTGAGTCAGCCAGCTGTAAGTGCCCACATAAAGGCAATGGAAGATACATTAGGCATCCTTCTATTTGATCGCACTCCAAAGGGTATGGTGCTTACTCATGGAGGGCATCGGTTGTTGGTTAAAGCAGAGGATGTGTTGTGCTCCCATCAGCAGTTTCTTTCTGAAGCTACTCAGATCAAAGGGATATTATCTGGGAAACTGCGCTTAGGCGTTGGAGGGCATGCTAGTTCCGAAGCGCTGGGTAGATTGCTGTGTTCCTTATCTGAGGAATATCCAGAAGTAGAAGTTGTGCTTAAGCATAGCTCTTCTCTTGATATTGTCAGTGGGATAAAAGCCGGAAACCTTGACGCTGGCTTTTATAATGAAGCAGGCCAACCGAGTGGAGCGTTGTCTTTTATTGAGATCAATCGTTTTGCTTTGTACTTAGCAGCACCAATAGAAATGATAGATCCTGCTCTCCCCCTGAATTGGGATCGTTTGGCAGATCTTCCGTGGATCTGCCCTGCTTCAAGCACCTGTTGTGGGCAAGCTGCTGAGGCTTTGTTTCAGGCTCATGGTATAAGGCCTAAACGAATAATCAGTATTGATAGTGAGGCTGTGACTCGTACGCTGATTGCTGGTGGTGTTGGTGTGGGCCTTTTGCATGAGTCAGTAGCTCGGGAGGCTAAAGCAAAAGGTGATGTTGAGCTAATCTGTGAAACAGATAACCCGGTTAGGGTACTGTTTGCTTGTTTATCAGGGCGTACTGAGGAGCGTCTATTGTGCGAAGTAAACTCGATTGTTTCACGTGAAACATCGATTTAACCAAATAAAAAAACCAGCCGAGGCTGGTTTTTTTAGGTCTTTAATCAGCTGAGAAGTCTAGTTATTCAATAAAGAGATATCAGCAACTTGTAAGAAGAGTGCCCTCAAGTTTGCAAGCAAGCAAATCCTGTTCGCGCGCACAGCCTCATCATCTGCCATAACCATTACGCCATCAAAGAATTGATCCACTTCCGTTTGGAGTGATGCAAGTTTTTCGAGTGCGCTCTGATACTCTCCCGCTGCAAACAAGGGTGCCAGTTCAGTAGTGAGATTCTTTACGGAGATCGCCAACTTGATTTCAGCGGCTTCGCTCAACAGCGACTCATCGACCTCTGCCTGCTCGTTGCCGCCGTTCTTGGCAAGTATATTGGATACGCGCTTGTTTGCGGCAGTTAGTGAAACCGCTTGGGGCATCTGCACAAAGGCATTGACGGCATTCACGCGCTGATCGAAGTCTAATGGCTTGGTTGGGCGAATTGCATGAACCGCTAAATAGCTGTCTATGGCAATGCCTTTGTCTTCATACCATGCACGGAAGCGCTCTAGCATAAAATCCGTCACTTGATCGGCTACTGTGTCGGCTGCTGGTAGATTGTTGTGCAGGCTAGCGGCTTTGCTAATCAGTGCTTTGAGATCAAGATTTAGGCCGCGTTCCACGATAATGCGTAATACGCCGAGGGATGCACGTCGCAGTGCAAATGGGTCTTTAGAGCCGGTTGGCGGTTGGTTAATACCAAACAGCCCTGTCAGGGTGTCTAGGCGGTCAGCGATGGCAACGGCAATGCCTGCGTTAGTCTGAGGGAGTTCGTCGCCCGCAAATTTAGGGAGGTACTGTTCATTGATAGCTTGCGCTACTTCCGTATCTTCGCCGTCATGGATGGCGTAGTGGTAGCCCATTAGCCCTTGCAGATCGGTGAACTCGTAAACCATGTCACTTAACAGATCTGCTTTTGCTAGGTACCCGGCGCGCATGGCCTTGGCGGTATCTTGGCTAAGTTGCTCAGCAATGTAGCCTGCCAGAGCAGATATGCGTTCCGTTTTATCGAACAGCGTGCCTAGCTGGTTTTGGAATACGATACTTTTTAGATTATCAACGCGGGATTCAAGCGTCCGCTTCTTGTCAGTTTCAAAAAAGAAGGCAGCATCTGCTAAGCGAGGGCGAATAACCTTTTCGTTACCTTCGATAACCTGCTGTGGATCTTTGGATTCAATATTGGCCAGCGTGATAAAATAAGGCATGAGCTTGCCTTCGGAATCGACCGCATGGAAATACTTTTGATTCTCTTTCATTGAAAGAATCAGTGCTTCTGCTGGAACATCCAGAAAACGCTCCTCAAAACGTCCTGTTAGTGCAACAGGCCATTCATTCAAGGCGGTTACTTCATCCAGCAGATCAGGATCAATTTCTGTAGTCCCGCCGATCGTTTCTCCGGCAGCGATAATTTGTTGCTGAATTTTATCGCGTCGTGCTGCAAAGTCGGCAATAACATAGCCGGGGTTTAGCAGCTTAGCTTCATACTCTGACGCGGCCATGAGTTCAATATCATGGTTATAGTGGAAGCGATGCCCACGTGTTTTCCTACCAGAAGTCAGGCCTAGAATTGTGGCTGGAATGACTTCATCACCAAATAAGATCACCAACCACTTAGTCGGCCTTACAAACTCAACTCGGCTCGAACCCCAGCGCATACGCTTAGGGATGGGTAAACTGTTGAGTGAATCTTGAATCAGTGCTGGCAATAATTGTGCTGTTGCCTGGCCTTTTTCTGTAGAGCGGTAGAGGTAATAATCGCCCTTCTCGGTTGCCAAAATTTGAAGCTCATCCGTTGTTACACCACAAGAGCGTGCGAAACCTTCGATAGCAGGTTGTGGTGCTTTGCATGATGGTCCGCGCTTTTCAACGTCGGTATCTGGCTGCTGTGTTTGAAGGCCTTGGATGCGAATCGCTAAACGTCGAGGCGCAGCGTAGCTGGTCACTTCGCCATGGTTTATTCCGGCCGCTTTAAGGCCGTCTTTAACCCCTTTTGTAAACGCTTCAGAGAGTGACTTTAGTGCCTTAGGTGGTAGTTCTTCCGTTCCTAGCTCAACCAGGAAATCACGTGTACTCATTATTTATCCTCCTGGTTGGCAGCCAGTACTTCATTTCTGATCGCTTCAGGCGCGAGTGGGAAGCCTAAATTTTTACGAGCATCAAAGTAGCTTTTGGCAACTTCGCGTGCCAAGGTGCGAACGCGTAAGATAAAACGCTGTCGTTCGGTAACTGAAATGGCGTGGCGCGCATCTAATAAGTTAAACGTATGAGATGCTTTTAAGACCATTTCATAGGCCGGTAATGGCAGGTTAGCTTCGAGGAGCTTTGTGCACTCTGCTTCATAGTGATCGAAGTTGTCGAACAGCTTAGGCACATCCGCTTGTTCAAAGTTATAAGCAGACATCTCAACTTCATTTTGATGGAACACATCGCCATAGGTCACGATGCTTCCATCAGGGTTTTTGGCCCAAATAAGATCGTAGACGCTATCCATGTTTTGCAGGTACATAGCGATACGTTCAAGACCGTAGGTGATCTCGCCTGTGACGGGATAGCACTCTAAGCCGCCGGCTTGTTGGAAGTAAGTAAACTGGGTCACTTCCATGCCGTTTAGCCATACCTCCCAACCCAGACCCCATGCGCCTAGTGTTGGAGATTCCCAGTTGTCCTCAACAAAGCGAACATCATGCACATTTAGGTCTACACCTAGATGCTGCAAAGATTCGAGATAGAGTTCCTGAATATTATCAGGGGATGGCTTCATGACTACTTGGAACTGATAGTAGTGCTGCAGGCGGTTTGGGTTTTCCCCGTAGCGGCCATCTGTAGGACGGCGGCTAGGCTGTACATAAGCAGAACGCCACGTCTCTGGGCCTATCGCACGCAGGAATGTAGCTGGGTGGAATGTGCCAGCCCCTACTTCCATATCGAGTGGTTGAACAATTACACAGCCATGTTTAGCCCAGTAAGATTGCAATGCCAGGATTAAGCCCTGAAACGTACTAGCGTCTGGGTTCGTATTGTCAGTCACGGAAACCACCATTTCTGAAATAGATAAGAAAAATTAGCGCTAAATTATACACGATTGACTTGGCAAATCCTTTCTGGGGCTGTTGATATCCGCCGAAATAGTTAGATATTTTGCTGTGTTTTCTTTATGAATAAACATTTTGGCGCAAAACGCTATAATGGCGTTTTATTTCAGGGCGGTTGAATGAAGAAGTTTAAGGCGGTTGTCGCGATCTTTGTGCTGGGCTTGTTGTCGCTGTTGCCTCTACGGTGGGCGCAGGCGGTTGGACGTTGGATCGGCCGCCGTGCCAGTGCTAATCCGCAAGGGGAGTTGTGCCGTGTAACCCAAATTAACCTTGAGGCCTGCTTCCCCGACATGTCCGATGGAGAACGCCAGCAGCTGGCGAAAGAAAGTCTCTTACAGACCGGTATGTCTATATCAGAAATGGGGATGTCTTGGTTATGGTCCCCCTCGCGTACTCTCAAAAAAGTTACGCAAGTTAACAATGAGCGGCTTATCAATGAGGCAGTTGCGCTCGGAAAGGGCTGTATTCTGATCGCTCCTCATTTGGGTAACTGGGAAGTGCTGAACCTATACCTATCCGCTAAATACCCTTTCACGGCTATGTATAAACCACCAAAGCTTAAGATGCTGGATGATCTGATCAAAAAAATGCGAGCGCGTTTAGGTACTCGCATGGCACCAGCCGATGCATCAGGTGTGCGTATGGTGATGAAGGCACTGAAGCGGGGTGAGATGGTTGGTATCCTACCGGATCAGGAACCCGAATCTGGAGGGACTTTTTCCACCTTTTATGGTCAGGATATCTATTCTATGAAGCTGCTTGCACAGTTGGTAAAACAAACCGGTGCCCGGGTTGTCTGCGGTTTTGCTGAGCGATTGGAAAACGGTAAAGGGTTTGAAATTCATTTTTTAGAAGCGGACGAGTCCATTTACGATAGGGATTTACAGACGGCAGTTAATGGGATGAATCGTTCAGTAATGGACTGTGTCGACCGGAAACCGACACAGTACCAATGGGAGTACAAGCTCTTTGATCACCGACCTGAAGGCCAACCCAGTCTGTATAGAAAGCGCTAACTAGCGCTTCCAAAATGCGGGTGTGAAGAGTACCAGAAAGGTAAATACCTCTAGGCGGCCAAGCAGCATGGCAAAACACAATATCCACTTGGCGGTATCATTCAGGTCTCCATAATGAGCAGCAACATCGCCTAACCCCGGGCCGAGGTTGTTGAGTGTCGCGCCAACGGCAGACCATGCTGTAACCTGATCTAAGCCCGTTCCTAGCAGCGTAATAAGCATCACGATAAAGACGATCAGGTAGACTGAGAAAAAGCCCCATACGGCTTCGAGCACCTTATCAGAGATGGGTTTATTACCCAGCTTCACAGGAATGACGGCATTAGGGTGTACTAAGCGTTGTATCTCTCGATAACCCTGTTTAAGGATTAAAAGAATACGAATCACCTTCATCCCACCACCTGTTGACCCTGCACAACCACCGGCAAATGCGGCTACAAACAGCATGAATGGCAGCATGACTGGCCAGTGAGCAAAGTCGGCTGTTGCAAAGCCCGTCGTTGTCGCAATAGATACCACCATAAACACCGACTTTCGCAACGCTTCTAATGGCACATAGGTAGCGGTAATGATCAAAGAGAAAAAAGTAATTAAGATCACAAACCCTAGTATGCCTAAATAGAACTTGAATTCAGGATCCTGAAAGTAATGGAGCAGAGTTTTCTGTCGCCATGCGAAAAAGTGCAAGCCAAAGTTGACGGCTGAAATCACCATAAAGAACGTGCAGATCGCTTCTATGGTAGGGCTGTCATAGTATCCTATGCTGGCATCATGGGTAGAAAAACCACCAATGGCGACTGTAGAGAAGCTATGACCAATCGCATCAAATGCGCTCATGCCGGCTAACCAATACCCTAGCGCGCACAAGATTGTTAGTGATAGATAAATATACCAAAGGGCTTTGGCCGTTTCTGTAATCCTAGGCGTCAGTTTGCTGTCTTTCACAGGGCCAGGCGTTTCGGCGCGGTAAAGCTGCATCCCTCCGATGCCTAGCATTGGCAATATAGCGACGGCTAAAACGATAATTCCCATCCCGCCTAGCCATTGTAATTGTTGTCGGTAAAACAGGATGGACTCAGGCAAATAATCTATGCCTGTCATGACTGTGGCCCCCGTTGTGGTAAGTCCTGAGAGGGACTCAAATACCGCATCAACAACTGTAAGATGGGGGTTGTGGGAAATAATTAGAGGTATGGCACCAAACAGCCCCAGAACCACCCAGAATAACACGGTGATTAAGAAGCCATCTCGTGTACGTAAATCTTGCCGTACTCTATAGACGGGTAACCAGATCAAAAAGCCGGTTACCAGCGTAATAGCAAACCCGCCTACAAAGGCGTAGTCATGACCATCATCATAGATCAAAGAAACTGCCACAGGAGGCAGCATAGTGATGCTGAAGATCATCAATAGGATGCCAAGAATTCGCAGTATGACGCGGTAATGCATAGTCTTGCTTCTCTAAATTAGAAAAATGCCAAACCCACTTGGAAAAGGCGCTCTACTTCGCCTATGCGTCGCTTGTCCACCAAGAATAGAATCACATGGTCGCCATTTTCGACAACCACGTCATCATGGGCGATAAGTACTTCATCATTGCGCACAATAGCACCTATGGTTGTTCCTGGTGGCAAGTCAATATCTTCAAGGGCTCTGCCTACTACTTTTGAGCTGCGCTTGTCGCCATGAGCAACGGCCTCTAGCGCTTCTGCTGCCCCTCTACGTAATGAATGAACAGCTGCGACATCACCGCGGCGAACATGAGTCAACAAGGCACCTATAGTGGTTTGCTGCGGTGAAATGGCGATATCAATAACACCACCTTGCACAAGGTCAACGTAGGCAGGGTTGTTAATCAGCGTCATTACGGTACGTGCGCCTAAGCGTTTGGCGAGCATCGATGCCATGATATTGGCTTCGTCATCATTGGTCAGTGCACAGAACACATCGGTATCTTCAATATTTTCTTCGAGCAATAGCTCTTTATCGGAAGCGCTGCCATTGAGCACGATGCTGTTATTCAACTGTCGTGCTAGTGTGTTGCAACGTTTGATCGAACGCTCAATGATCTTAACCTGAAAGCTGCCCTCTATGTTGCTAGCCAAGCGTGCTCCGATATTCCCTCCCCCTGCAATAATGATGCGCTTGTAAGGGTTGTCCAAACGTCTCAATTCGCTCATCACGGCTCGTATATCTTTTTTGGCAGCGATAAAAAACACCTCATCATCCGCTTCGATGGTGGTGTTACCCTGCGGAATAATTGCTTTGCCTTGTCGAAATATGGCTGCAACGCGTGTGTCTATTGAGGGCATATGAGTGCGCAAGTAAGCGATCTCTCGACCCACTAACGGCCCTCCATAGTAAGCCTTAACGGCAACGAGCTGCGCTTTACCTTCGGCGAAGTCGAGTACTTGTAATGCTCCGGGGTGTTGAATTAGTCGCTTGATATGACGAGTTACCAGCTCTTCCGGGCTGATGAGTACGTCGATAGGCAGTGCATCTTTATTGAAAAGCCTTCTGTCCTGCTGCAGATAGTCATGCTCCCTTACACGAGCAATCTTCGTGGGTATGTTAAACAGAGCTTGTCCTACTTGGCAGGCTACCATATTGACTTCATCGCTGTTTGTAACGGCTATGAGCATATCAGCATCCTGGGCGCCGGCTTGTTCAAGTGCGCCAGGGTATGAAGCCTTGCCTTCCACGGTACGAATATCTAGCCGATCCTGCAGCTCTCGCAGGCGATTATTGTCCATATCAACAATCGTAATATCGTTGGCTTCATTGGCTAGATTCTCGGCTAAGGTTCCGCCAACTTGACCTGCGCCTAGAATGATGATTTTCATGTAGTGCCGCTCTTTTTATTAAGCTTTGGTTAGTAGCGCATAGTAGAAGCCATCGTGCCCGTTTTGTTGTGGGAACATTTGCCTTCCATACTTTCTTTCCATACCCCATGAGGCATCGATGACTTGGTGCTGTGCGTCATTATGAGCTTTTAAGAAGCGCTCAATCAGTCGCTCATTCTCTTGCGAAAATATTGAACAGGTCGCGTATAAAAGTGTGCCACCCGGCTTTAGCATAGGCCACAGATTGCTCAAGATGTTCCATTGAATGGTTGCCAGAGCATGGATGTCTTCCCCTTTTCTAAGCAGTTTGATATCCGGGTTTCTGCGAATAACTCCCGTTGCACTGCAAGGGGCATCGACGAGTATTTTGTCGTAGAGTTCGCCATCCCACCAATTTGACTCGGATGCATCTGCGATGACCAGGTTGGCTGTAACCTGAAGACGTTCCAGATTTTCTTGAATTCTTACTGCCCTGCTTGCTTCTATCTCAATAGCATCAAGCTGTATTTCGGAGTTTATCTCAAATAGATGGCAGAGCTTTCCACCCGGTGCGGCGCACGCGTCCAGCACTCTTTCGCTGGGCTGTGTTTTTAGTAGGTATCCGCTGAGTTGTGCGGCTTCATCCTGCACACTGACAAAGCCTTCTTGGAAATGAGGTAATAAGTAAACATCGACAGGATGCTCTAAAACAATGCCGCTATCCGTTATTGTTGAGGGGTGGCCTTCTATGTCTACAGCGCGGAGAAAATCTAAATATGTTTCACGTGAAACTTTTGAAAGGTTTACTCGCAATGTCATGGGCGCTTGGCAGTTGTTTTCCTTAAGAATCGTTTCCCAGTTTTCTGGCCAGTTATGGCGTAGCTTCTGAATAAACCAGTCTGGGTGGTTAAAAACAATCTCTGGTAAGTCTTGCAAGCTATGCAGAACGTCATCTTTTTCGCGAGCAAAACGTCGTAATATGGCATTAAGCAGACCTGAGGCGCGGCTCTTGTCGATTTGATGGCAAGCTTCTACCGTTTCGCTGATGGCCGCATGTGCAGGTATGCGCATCTCTAGAAGTTGGTATAAGCCTACCAGCAGAAGGGCGTATACGTCCTTATCGGCTTGACGCATGGGTTTGTCGAGCAGGTGGTGTGAAATCGCTTCTAGCTTCGGATAGTTTCGGCAAACGCCATAGCAGAGCTGTTGCACGAGCGCGCGATCTTTCTCTTCGCAGCGGTTTAGCGCGCCTTGTAGAGTGTAATTTAATGATCCTTTGCCTTGCAGTAAAGGGGTGATGGCAAGCGCTGCTAAGCCGCGAACATTTATCATGAGCCTAATTTAGTTCCTACAGAGAAGAGTTCTTTTTTTGCATTGAGTATATCTTTGACTGCTAATGCCTTACCGCCGGACAGTTGAATTTTATCAAGTGCGAGTACGGTGTTCTCACCACAGGCGATGAGAATTTGAGTTTTTGTGATCTCTATCACACTTCCAGCAGGGGCCGAGTCGTGAAAGCTGTTTACTACTGTTGCGCTATGAACTCGAATAGTACTGTCACCAAGTAGGGTAAAGGCTATTGGCCAAGGAGATAACCCGCGGATTTTACGGTGTATGGTGATGGCATCTTGGCTCCAGTCGATATCTCCTTCCTGCTTCTCTAGCTTATGTGCATAACAGGCTTGTGAGTCATCTTGCTTCTCGGGTTCGATTTGCTGTGCACTCATAAGCGACAGGGTTTTGAGTAAGGCTTTCGCACCCAAAGGCGCAAGGCGGTCGTGTAGTTCGCCGCTGGTATCATGGGGGTGAATTGGGCAGCTCAATTTGTAAAGCATATCTCCAGTATCTAGCCCTACATCCATCTGCATAATAGTTACGCCGGTTTCTTTGTCCCCGGCAAGTAGCGAGCGGTGTATGGGCGCAGCGCCTCTCCAACGCGGCAGTAATGACGCGTGTACATTGATACAGCCCAAGGCAGGGATTTCTAGCACGGCTTTGGGTAGCAAAAGGCCATAAGCTACCACGATCATGATGTCAGCATTTAGAGACGCCAACTCTTGCTGGGCGTCTTCATTCTTAAGAGACTGCGGCTGTAACACAGGGATGTCGTGTTGCAATGCTAATGCCTTAACGGGGCTCGCAGTTAACTTTCTGCCGCGCCCTGCAGGACGATCGGGTTGCGTATATACAGCAATGATTTCATGTTCGCTTTCGATGAGAGCAGCAAGGCTGCTGGCTGCAAACTCGGGTGTTCCAGCAAAGACGACTTTTAATGACATAAGTTATGTGTCCACAAACAAAAACAGGCTTGCTGTAAGCAAACCTGTTGGGAGAAGTTATTCGCTAATCAATTAGCCTTTTCTAGCTTGTGCTTTTTTTCAAGCTTACTTCTTATTCGATCGCGTTTTAGTCGCGATAAGTAATCTACGAAGAGCTTGCCGTTAAGATGGTCAATCTCGTGCTGGATACAGACGGCTAATAAATCATGAGCATCAAACTCTATAGGATTGCCTTCTTGGTCCAACGATTTGACTCGAATATGGTTAGGGCGGCGTACTTCTTCATAATAGCCGGGTACAGATAAGCAGCCTTCTTGCATCTCTTCAAGGGCTTCATCAATCACTTCAAAAGAGGGGTTGATAAGCACGAGCGGTTCATTATTATCTTCTGAGATGTCGATCGTGATAATCTGACGGTGGATATTCACTTGAGTGGCTGCGAGCCCAATGCCTGGCGCATCGTACATGGTTTCGAACATATCTTTGATGATTTGGCGTACTTCATCATCTACTTGTTCAACAGGTTCGGCGATGGTTCTCAATCGCGGATCAGGAAATTCTAAAATTGGTAACAAAGCCATAAGTAATATTCTTCAGATTATAAGTTAGAGACAGCATAAACGGCGCAAAACTGTACACAAGCTATTATACTGATATAGCGTTGTGATGCATTTGTCGTTTAACATTGTGTCTATTATACGCACAATGGTGCAAACCGGGGATTTGGCAAGGGATTTGATAATGAAAAAACTGTTGAGTGTGTGTCTGACTACCTGTGTGCTGGTGTTTTCATCTGCATCAGTTCAGGCAAAAGGTGATCAGATACAACTGAGAGACGGTCACCCTGAGGAATACGTCGTTGTTAAGGGAGATACGTTGTGGGATATCTCAGGGCGTTTCCTAAAGAAACCATGGCGCTGGCCTGAAATTTGGGATGTGAACAAACAGATTGATGACCCTCACTGGATCTATCCGGGCGATGTGCTCTATTTGACTTGGGTTGATGGTAAGCCGAAGCTAAGAAAAAAAGGTAACGACCGTCTGCAGCCTAGGGCGCGTGTATCGAAAATTGAGAGTGCCATCCCCGCGATACCGTTAAAGGATCTTCATTCGTTCTTGAGTGATAATGCAGTGCTTGATGATGAGTTGCTGAAGACCACACCTTATGTCGTCGGTGGCCGTAACGAGCGGATCATAGCCGGTGCGGGTGATCGCATCTATGCCCGTGGAGAGCTGGATACTTCTGTTAAAACACAAAATATCTATCGACCTGCTAAAGAGTATGTCGATAAAGATACGGGTGAGTTGCTCGGCTATGAGATGCATAAAGTCGCTGAAACTCGGGTTATCAGTACCAAAGAAGATGTGATCAGTCTAGATGTGCTCAAGACTCGTGAAGAGGTCCGCGTGTTGGACCGTGTACTACCTTCGCCAGAAGGGCGTGTACAGTCTGTCTTTAACCCTGCTCCGGCTCCTGAGTTTTCAGAAGGCTATATTATGTCGGTGTTACGGGGTGTGAATAAAATTGGTCGTTTCGATGCGGTTGCAATTAACCAAGGTTACCGTGAAGGGGTACAGGCTGGTCATGTCTACAAAATCTTTAAACGGGGCGAGTCCCTTAAAGACCCGATAACCAAGGAAACGATTGAACTGCCATCTGAAGAAGCGGGTACTTTAATGGTTTTTAAGGCTTACGAGAGAGTCAGTTATGGCCTAGTTATGACAGCAACCAATGTCATGTCGGTAGGCGATAAAGTCCGCTCTCCGGATGCTCAGGAGTGAGTTAATAACCTATGCAAAGTGATCCAAAGGACTGGATCGCGTTAAGCCTCTTACCCGGTGTTGGTACTGTCACATTGGGTAAGTTGTACTATGCAGGCAGGAATCCTGCGCAGCTCTTAGCGCACTTTCCAGAAACATTAAAGCCGGAGCAGCGTGCTCTACTTATTGCTTATCAAAACCGCCAAGGTAAGCTTTATGAGCAGGTTTGCAATACGCTTGAGGAGTTGGCAAGTTTAGGTGCCCAGATACTGCTCCCCGCCTCTCCTGACTACCCTCCTCTTTTAAAAGAAGCTCACGATCACCCGATCTTGTTGTTTGCTAAAGGCAATCTCCAAGCCTTGCAGCTACCTATCGTTGCTATTGTGGGGAGCCGTAAGGCAAGCACGGCTGGGCTTCGACATGCTTATCAATTTTCTAAAGCGCTATCGGCGTCAGGGTGTGTGGTGGCAAGTGGTTTGGCGCTGGGTATTGATGGGGCTGCTCATCAAGCGGCTGTTGACCTTCAAAAACCAACAGTGGCGGTTATGGGAACGGGAAGTGATCAAGTCTACCCTTCTCGGCATCGGCCACTCGCTGAGTCTATCCTCGAACATCAAGGCGTGCTCTTGACTGAACTGCTGCCAGGAAGTGGACCGCTCGCACCGCATTTCCCGCGTAGAAACCGTATTATCAGTGGGTTATCCGCTGGCGTGCTGGTGGTAGAAGCGGCTTTAAAAAGTGGCTCCTTGATCACCGCCAGACAAGCACTCAACCAAGATCGTGAAGTATTTGCACTTCCTGGTGCTATTGATCATCCGGGGAGTCGTGGCAGTAATGCACTAATTCGTGAAGGTGCAACGCTGGTGCAAACGGCTGATGAAATGATATCTGAGCTATCTTCCCTATTAGGCGTGTGGGGAGCAGAACGTAGCGAACCACAAGAAAATAATCAAAATTTTAATTTGATAGACCGGTATCCAATATTGGAATTCATTGAATTTACCAGCACCTCGCTTGAGGAGGTCTTCCTCAATAGCGGGATCCCCATGGCGGAGTTACAAAGCCACTGGTTGAGCTTGAGCTAGCAGGGCTGGTCGAAATGTCGGCAAACGGATACCAAAGGATACGCTAAGGGAGAGTTGCAACTCGCTACTTAAACAGGTAGCTTTTGCGACTTTCCTAAGTGTAGATATTTACAGATGAACCAATGGCATTTTTCCCAAGCCGCTCGGGTACTGCATCAGGGTGGTGTTATTGCTTATCCGACCGAAGCCGTTTGGGGCGTCGGATGTGATCCATTCAATGAAGCCGCGGTCATGCGTTTGTTGGCATTAAAAAAGCGCCCAGTAGAGAAAGGTGTAATTTTAGTCGCTTCATCGGTTGAGCAAATCGCCCCCCTTTTTGACCCATTGAGCGATCAGGAAAAAACACGGTTGCTCGATTCATGGCCCGGGCCAAACACGTGGCTACTACCCGACCCAAATAGCCTTATTCCCTCTTGGGTCAAAGGTAAGCATGATAGTATAGCGGTGCGTATTAGTGCTCATCCAGGGGTTTCGGCTTTGTGTGATGCCTTTGGTGGGATGTTAGTGTCCACTTCTGCAAATCCTGCGGGAGCTCAACCAGCAAAGACTTTATTGAGAGTGAGTGTTTACTTCGGCTCTAAGTTGGATTATTTAGTGCCAGGTTCGCTGGGTGATCAAAGCCGACCGACGCAAATTAGAGATCTTCGTGATCAGCGCATTGTACGCGCATAATTACTTATTTTTAGAGAGGAAGACTGATCATGTCTGCACCTGATATCGACGCCGTTAAGCGTTACTTGCTGGATTTGCAGGATCGCATATGCGACGCCCTTACTGAAGCTGATGGTCAGCAGACATTTATCGAAGATAGCTGGGAGCGGCCCCAAGGCGGTGGTGGACGTACCCGAGTGATCAGTGACGGAGCAATCTTTGAGAAAGGCGGTGTTAACTTTTCTCATGTATTTGGTGGAGCTCTACCCGCTTCGGCGACAGCGCATCGCCCTGAATTAGCCGGCCGTAGTTTTGAGGCGATGGGCGTTTCGTTAGTGATGCACCCTAAAAATCCTTACATCCCTACCTCTCATGCCAATGTGCGCTTTTTCATAGCGGAGAAAGAGGGCGAAGATCCTGTATGGTGGTTTGGTGGTGGTTTTGATCTGACACCCTACTATGGGAACGACGATGACTGTCGCCATTGGCACCTGACAGCGAAAGCAGCATGTGAACCCTTTGGGGAAACGATTTATCCCCACTATAAGCAGTGGTGTGATGAATATTTTCACCTAAAACATCGAGATGAACCCCGTGGTATTGGCGGGCTGTTTTTTGATGACCTGAATGAGCTGGGTTTCGAGAAAAGTTTTGCACTAATGCAGTCGATTGGTAACGCTTATATTCCTGCATATATCCCTATTATTGAGCGCCGTAAAGATACCCCTTATGGAGAGCGTCAGCGTGACTTCCAGCTGCACCGCCGTGGGCGTTATGTTGAGTTTAATCTCGTCTATGATCGCGGCACCTTGTTTGGCCTGCAATCTGGTGGACGTACCGAGTCGATTCTTATGTCCTTGCCGCCTGAGGTGCGTTGGGGATATGACTGGAAACCAGAACCCGGTACGGAAGAGGCACAATTGTACGAACGTTATCTAAAACCAATTGATTGGGCTGGCGCATAAATGACTGATCGATACGCTGTTTTTGGCAACCCCATTAGCCACTCTAAATCCCCAGCGATCCATCAGGCATTTGCTCAAGCGTGCCAGCAAGATATGCGTTATGAGGCGATATGTGCCCCGCTGGATGACTTCAAAGGTGCGGTTGAAGCGTTTATTCTTCAGGGAGGTAAAGGCCTGAATGTCACTGTGCCCTTCAAAGAAGAGGCATGGCTGCTGGCTAACGTGCGCTCCCCCAGAGCTGAACTCGCAGGCGCTATTAACACCCTTTATCTTAACGATGCGCAGCAGTTATGTGGTGATAATACGGATGGTATCGGCTTGGTCAGAGATATCTGCATCAATCACCATTACAGCATTAGCAAAAAGCGAGTGCTGGTACTGGGTGCAGGAGGAGCTGTTCGCGGTGTTTTACAGCCCATCTTAGAACAATCCCCCAGCGAAGTTGTGATCGCTAATCGAACGGTATCTAAAGCGGATGCTTTAGTCACTCTGTTTGATACATTAGGTGATGTGCGTGCCAGTGCCTTTGAGGCGCTGGAGGGAGAGTTTGATCTGATCATTAATGGGACAGCCGCAAGCCTGCAGGGAGAATTGCCCCCGCTTCCCTCTGGATTAGTCGTTGGTAACACGTGGTGTTACGACATGATGTATGGTGCAGGTATAACGCCCTTTAATCAGTGGGCCAAAACGCAAGGTGCAGCACAGCAGCTGGATGGTTTAGGTATGTTGGTTGAACAAGCGGCAGAAGCCTTTTCTATATGGCGTGGCGTAAGGCCTGCTACGGATGCTGTGATTCGTACAATACGCAATCAACTGTTAACTGCTTGATTTATCAAGCGTTCAAAGAAAAGAATTCGGATTGATTTCTTGCATACTGACCAGTCAGGGTTTATAACCAATATAAACCCTCGGCTCAGGATGCCCCTATGGAAAAGCTAAAACCACTCTCCTGCGAAGCCCTCTACAAAGTCTGTGATACCAACCTTTTACCCTTTAGAACCACGGAAACACTCGAAAGTTTTAGTGGGTTCTTTGGTCAGGAAAGGGCGATAGAAGCGATGGGTTTTGGTGTGGGGATGCGCCGCCCTGGGTACAACTTATTTGTGATGGGTAACCCCCACACAGGTCGATTCTCTTTTGCGATGGAAAATATTAAGGGTATCGCCAAGAAAGAGAAAAAGCCTTCTGATTGGTGTTATTTAAACAATTTGCAGGATAATCGCTACCCTATAGCGGTTGAGTTGCTGGCGGGTAAAGCAACACAGCTTCGAAGAGATAATAAGCGCATGGTGGAAACCATCATGACGGAGCTACCTGCCGCATTTGAGAACCCTTCCTATCAGCGCAAGAAAAGCAAGATCGAGCGGGACTTTAACCGCCACTATGATCAGGCTATTGATGGTGTGGAGCGTCGTGCCAGAGAGCATAGTATTGCACTCTATCGCGATGCTGGCAGCGTCGGATTCACGCCTGTGGCAGAAGGCCAAGCGATGGATGAAGCGATGTTCTCGCAACTGCCCGAAGACGTACGTGATGCCTTCACGCGCAATATCGCGGACCTTGAGGACTTCCTTAACGACAGTCTGACGGAGATGCCCCAGTGGCGCAGAGAAGCGGCAGAGCGTATGAAAGTACTGGACCGTGAAACGGCACGCCAGACCATCTCCCCGTTAGTTCAGTCGGTAAAGGACAAGTACTCCAGTATTAGTGGCCTTCCGGAATATTTTAACCAGCTAGAAAGTTATATTGTTAAAAATAGCGCTGAGTTGATATCAGATGAGCGCCAAACGCTTCTGGACCAATTTGGTATCAATTTGCTTGTGGATAATAGCAAGACGAAAGGTGCCCCCGTTATTTTCGAAGCTCACCCCAGCTATGACAACCTGTTTGGTCGGGTTGAGTACAACAGCGATATGGGCGCGATGGTCACCAATTACCAAATGATTCGTTCTGGTGCGCTCCATCGAGCAAATGGAGGCTATTTAATTTTAGAAGCGGAAAAACTCCTAGAGCAGCCCTTTGTTTATAGTGCATTGAAACGCGCCCTCAAAGCTCATGAAGTGCGTATAGAGAACCCCATCAGCGAACTCTCGGGAGTCAGTACGATCACACTCAGCCCTACGCCGATTCGCTTACAAGTGAAGGTGGTGTTGATTGGAGGGCGGGATACTTATTACCTGTTGCAAGAGCTTGATCAGGACTTTGAGAAGATGTTTCGTGTGGTTGTAGACTTTGATGAGGATGTGGAGCGAACGCCCTCTTCGATTCGTAACTATGCGCGATTAATGAAAACACTGGCGGATGAAGAGCACCTTGCGCCGTTAACTCGAGAAGCGGTAGCCCGTTTAGTGGAGCAAAGCTCACGTTTATCCGGTGATCAGGAGTTGCTCTCTACACACATTGGAGAATTGGTGGATCTGCTCTGTGAGGCCGATTATAAGCGTAAAGGAACGGGCGACGACTTGATTAGTGCTCGTCATGTAGAGCTTGCGCTGGAGGCACAGGAAAAACGTACTGGCCGCTTAGCCCAAAAGATTCTTGATGGGATTCTTAACGAGACTGTTTTAATTAACTCAGAAGGCAAAGCGGTTGGTAAAAGTAATGGCCTGACGGTGTTACAGGTAGGCGATGTGTCCTTTGGTACACCGGCTCGTATTACCGCAACCGTCCACCCGGGCAGTCGCGGAATTATTGATATTGAACGCGAAGCCCAGTTAGGGCAGTCGATCCACTCTAAAGGTGTACTGATTCTCTCCGGATATTTAGGGCACCAGTACGCACAGGACTTTCCGTTGACGCTGTCTGCAAGTATCGCCTTGGAGCAATCTTATGGTTATGTGGATGGCGATAGTGCCTCTTTAGCGGAGATTTGTACATTAATCTCTGCTCTGACACATATTCCTATTTATCAACAGTATGCGCTGACCGGTTCCATCAACCAATATGGTGAAGTGCAAGCGATCGGTGGTGTTAACGAGAAAATCGAAGGCTTCTTCAAGCTCTGTGACACCCGTGGGCTGACAGGAAATCAGGGTGTTATTATTCCTAAAGCCAATGTGCGAAACCTGATGCTCAAAAAAGAGGTGGTTAATGCAGTGGATGGAGGGTTATTCAGTATCTATGCGGTTGCCACTGTGGATGAATGTCTGGAGATTTTAATGGGCCGATCAGCCGGTAAGCGCAAGGAAAATGGCAGCTTCACCCAGCGTAGCATCAACCATCAAGTTGTAAAAAGGTTAAAAGAGTTACATACGGCTGTATCAGGAAAGTAGCAGACACGCCGGTATTTAACCGGCGTGTAAGTACTTACTTTTTATTTCAAAGACTTCAAAAAGCTAATTAAGTAGTCCTGTTCTGCCCGGTCGTTAATTGATACATGACGCATTCGGGTTTCAGGTACCAGAGCCTCATTATCGGCAATCCATTTACGTAGATTTTCTTCATTCCATGTGAGCCCTGATTCTTGCATCGCTTTTGAATAGGAGAAGCGTGGCACGGACGCCGCTGGTCGGCCTACTACGCCTACTAAGCTTGGGCCAAATGCATTTTTGCTCGGATCTAGCGTATGGCAGGCGGTGCAGTGGTGGTTGAAAATTTGACGGCCCGCTTCAATCATGCCGCCCTCCTCTGCCTGTGCGGCAATCGGAGTGATGAGGACGCTACAAACAGCAGCGGCTCGTAATACATTTTTCATGGGGTATCTCCCTGTTAATACACAGTTAAACCAGTATATTGAGTAAGGAAATAGGCAGGCTCTTGTACAAAGGCAGCGGTTTACTAATACCAAAGTGCTTTTTTAAGAGGTGGTTGAACCATGTCAAATAAATCTATCGCTAATGGGCATCAAATTGTAGCTCGTCTGTGACACTGAGTAGGGCTTCGAAGCAACGTCGATCAATTTGTGTATCAAGGTGCTCACGCATCATATCCAGCGCTTGAGGGACAGGAATCGGGCCTCGGTAAGGTCTGGCTGCGGTAATCGCATCGAAAATATCGGCTGTTGTGATGATGCGGGTTTCCAAAGAGATCTCTTCCTCTTTCAAACCTAAGGGATATCCTCGCCCATCCATTCTTTCATGATGGGCTTGGGCTATATCGGCAAGCTCCTTGAATGCGGTAATGCGCGAGAGTATTTCACCGGTAAACTTTGCATGTAGTTTGACCGTATCAAACTCCTCGTCTGTTAGTTTATCGGGCTTATCCAGAATACTGTTACTAATGCCCAGCTTGCCGACATCATGAAGTAGTGCACCGCGCTTTAACCAGCGGCGTTTTGCTGCATTAAGGCCAAGCTTTTCGGCAATCAAGTCTGTAATAAGTGCCACCCGTTCACTGTGGCCGGCAGTATAAGGGCTTTTGGAGTCAACTACTTGGCCAAAAGCGGCTGCTATTTCATCGATATAGTCCTCATCAAGCTCGATGCTTTGATGGGCTGGCTCAAGATCAATGACTTGTTGTGGAAGTGTTGGGCAGCTGAGGGTCTTCCAAAAAGGCTCGTTGGCTATGTTCAATAGGGCGTCTACCAGTTCCGGTTGAAACCAACTGCCCTTGCGCTTTTCCAGCTCCGCTAAGCAGGCTTCTCGTCCTGTACCTGTGAAAAATACATCAACAACTTGGGATATAAGGGCAATTCGGGCATATAGCGGAATCGAATCTGCTGTTAGGCCGTAGGGTTTGCCGCCGCCATTCCAGTGTTCATCCAGCGCTCGAATACCCTCCGCTACTGGCTCGCTGAAACGCAGCTGTCGAGCGATATCAGCACCCCGTTCACAGCGGGTTTGCATGAGCTCCTGTGCCCAGGTTTCTCCGTGACGTACCACTGATAAGATTTGTCGGAAACGTTCTGCTAATCCTGTTTGTACTCCCGTGTGTTGGAGTACAAAGTTCAGTACTTGGGAGAGACTGCCATCTACGCGTTTATAGTCATGCTTAAAAGAGAGATCGTCAGTGGCATAAAGCTGGCAAATACGAGCCGCGTTGCTACTACACCCTAAATCCTTCAGTAAGATTGTGTAATAAAGCTCCCATTGTTGTTGGTTGTTTAGGCCTATGGATTTGGCTATTTGCAAGCCTATCCAGCAAGCGCGTATACAATGCCCAGGAGGCTGGCCCTCTGTCATATCCAGTGCATGACTTAATGCTCCAATCAGCTCTGACATTTTCATGGACCGGTACGGCATTGTTCAACATCCCTCACTTTTGAATCTGTCATCAGTATAGAAAGGATTTTCAGGGTTGCTTGAATTGCGCCAGAAATTGTTGAAATTGCGCCATTCACGGTTTTTTTTGCAGAAATCTCTGAATAACTAGACTAAAGTTTGATGTGCCTCTTGCTGGGGCATACCATACTGATTAAATCCTGCATCCAAAAAATAATAACCATGTATAGATGCTGTACGTTTCGACCCTCCTGTTTTATGGCATACCCTTGTGCCAAGGCTTTCTGCGGCCAGTCGATCCCCGTTGTGCACCTATCTGTTATTCCCAATTACGCTAACTTGATACCCAACTTGTAGTGGAGCCAGCCCCTATGGACAGTGAAATTGCGACCAAGAAAAATAATAAAACGCTACTTAAGCTCAAGGAATTGTTTAACCGACGCCTCGAAGAGGATCAGGCGCAGCCGATCACTCAATTTTCAGATCTATTCTTTACTTATGCGCCAGAGGATGAAGTGGCATTACGCCCGATGGAAGCTCTGTATGGAGCGACACTATCGACGTGGTCGTTTTTACAATCTTTTGATGGGCTTTCCTCTAAGATTCAAGTGTTTAACCCTGACTTAGAACAACACGGCTGGCATAGCAATCACACGGTTATCCAGATTCTCTCCCCTGATACGCCCTTTATAGTCGATTCGATTCGCATGGAGCTAAACCGCCAGGCTATCGGTATCCATGTTATCCAGAATGTTGTGTTAAATGTGATGCGCGATGGTAAAGCGTTTCAGTCACTATCTGAGTCGAACGAGGGGGCTGATGAGTCCGTCGTTTACTTAGAGGTGGACCGGCACGCTGAACCTGATCTGCTAAAACGGTTACATGCCGAGTTATCCACAGCCATGACCGCTGTATCTGTGTCGGTCAAGGATTTTTCGACAATGAAGGCGCGTGCTGCTGAGTGTGCTGAGTCGCTGGGTCAACGGGGGTATCAAGAGGAGCAAGCCTTCACGCAGTGGCTGATGGATGATCACTTCACTTTTTTAGGTAGCGATCAACTTGCCTATAGTGGAGAGGAGATCAATGTCGTTGAGGGTAGCAAACTCGGTGTAATGACACTGCCAAGTGTTGTTAACTTAGCAGCCGCTGAGATGACGGATCAACCACTGTTGTTAACTCGTCATGGTGAGCGTTCTCGGGTGCACCGCCCTGCGTATCTTGATCTGATTATAATCGGGCGATTCGACGACTCAGGCCAGTGTATCGGCGCAACGCGTTTGGTAGGGCTTTATACTTCGCCCGTTTATAACGAGCGTCCTCGACGTATTCCTATGATCAGTCAAAAAGTGGATCGCATTTTGGCAAGGTCTGGCTTCAACCCCAGTGGCCACAGTGGTAAGTCTTTGGCTCAGGTGTTGATTGATCTGCCCAGAGATGAGCTGTTTCTGGCATCCGAAGATGAACTCTTTAATACAGCAACCCGTATTTTTTACCTGCAAGAGCGTCGTAAAGCGTGCTTGTTGCTACGTAAAGACAAAAGCGGCCAGTTTATCTCTTGTTTGTACTATGTGCCGAGAGATCAATTTAGTACAGCGTTACGTTTGAATATCCAAGGCTTGCTGGTTAGAGCGTTTAAAGCACACGATATTGAGTTCACGAACTGGTTTAGTGAGTCTATTCTGGCGCGTACGCACTTTGTGATGCGGGTGGCGCCAGGGCAGGCTGATCCTGATCTGGAGCAGTTGGAGGCTGAGGTCCAGGAACTATCGCGTTCATGGAATGATGAGCTACATCATGCGCTGGTGGATGCGTGTGGTGAGGAGTTAGGAACCACACGCAGTAATCTGTATCGTGAATCCTTCCCTGCGGCTTATCGTGAGCACTTCACAACGCTACATGCCGTGCACGATATTGAAAAAATGGAAGGCTTGGCGACTACCCCGCTGACTATGAGTTTCTACCGCCTGCTGGAGCAATCCAGTTCGGTGTTGCGCTTTAAGCTTTTTACTGCAGAAGTTCCCCTGATCCTTTCGGATGTTATTCCTGTACTGGAGAATTTGGGCCTGCGTGTTGTCGGTGAGCACCCTTACACTGTGTATTGCCATAATGGCACTGTTTATTGGATACATGATTTTTCTTTGTCTCATCGTGGCGGATCTGAGCCTTTAGATCTGGATGAGGTCAAAGAGATCTTCCAGCAGGCGTTTGCAGCAATCTGGCAAGGACATGCTGATAATGATGAGTTTAACCGCTTAGTTTTGAGTGCTAGCCTGAATTGGCGTGAAGTTGCTATGCTGCGTGCCTATGCCCGTTATAATCAGCAAATTCGTTTTGGCTTTAGTCAGGCCTATATTGCAGAAACGCTCGTGCGCCACACTCAAATCGCTAAGCTACTGGTGGCACTGTTTCGTGCGCGGTTTGAGCCAGGTCGCCAAACCAGCAGCAAGGTTCAGGCACTGGCGGACCGAATCGAAAACAGCATCCTCGATGCGTTAGATAAGGTAGACAACCTAAATGATGATAAAATTCTTAGACGCTATCTAGAGCTTATTAAAGCAACCTTACGTACTAACTTCTTTCAAAATGATGCTGAGGGTAAGGCGAAGTCTTATACCTCCTTCAAGCTTAATCCTCATCTGATTAGTGACATTCCTAAACCAAGACCGATGTTTGAAGTGTTTGTCTACTCACCTCGAGTCGAGGGTGTGCACCTTCGTGGTGGCAAGGTAGCCCGTGGCGGCCTGCGTTGGTCGGATCGATTGGAAGATTACCGCACCGAAGTGCTGGGGCTAGTAAAAGCACAACAGGTGAAGAATGCGGTTATTGTGCCAGTGGGCGCTAAAGGTGGATTTGTCGCAAAATGCCTCCCGGTTGATGGTAGCCGTGACGAAGTGATGGCCGAAGGTATCGAAAGTTACCGCATATTCATCAAAGGCTTGCTTGATCTGGCGGATAACCTTAAAGGTGGACAAGTAATCCCACCCAAGAATGTAGTGCGTTTAGATGCGGATGACCCTTATCTTGTCGTTGCCGCCGATAAAGGAACCGCGACATTTTCGGATATCGCTAACGAAATTGCCGAATCTTATGGTTTTTGGTTAGGGGATGCCTTCGCATCTGGGGGGAGCCAGGGGTATGACCATAAAGGTATGGGGATTACCGCGAAAGGTGCTTGGGAGTCGGTGAAACTGCACTTCCGTGAAAAAGGCATTAACACACAAACGGATCCCTTCAGCGTTATTGGTATCGGTGATATGGCCGGTGATGTATTCGGTAATGGGATGCTGCTCTCGGATAAAATTCGTTTGGTAGCCGCCTTTAACCATATGCACATTTTTATTGACCCTAACCCGGATGAGGCCGCCAGTTTTGTTGAGCGTCAGCGCATGTTTGCTCTACCCCGTTCCAGCTGGGAAGATTATAACCGTGAATTGATTTCCAAGGGCGGTGGGATATTCTTGCGTGCCGCAAAATCGATTCAAATCACCCCAGAGATGAAGCAGTGCTTTGGTATCGTTGAGGATAAGCTTTCGCCGAATGAACTGATCTCTGCGTTACTTAAAGCCCCGGTAGATCTGCTTTGGAATGGTGGTATAGGAACCTATGTCAAAGCCAGCCATGAAACCCACGCCGATGTGGGTGATAAAGCTAATGATGGCCTACGAGTGAACGGTAAAGAGCTGCGCTGCAAAGTGGTTGGTGAAGGTGGCAATTTGGGGCTAACTCAGCTGGGTCGTATCGAATATTGCCAAAATGGTGGCGCATGTAATACGGACTTTATCGACAATGCCGGTGGCGTTGATTGCTCCGACCACGAAGTGAATATCAAGATCCTGTTGAATGAACGTATTGCCGAAGGTGATCTAACCGTTAAGCAACGTAACCTGCTGCTACGTGAGATGACCGATACCGTCTCGGTTCAAGTGCTGAAAAGTAATGACCGACAAGCCAGAGCGCTCAGTTTGGCTTTGGGCCATGCGAAGAAATCGCAGGACGAGTATGTACGTCTGATGCACCGCTTAGAGAGTGAGGGGCGTTTGGATCGCCCACTGGAGTTCTTACCTGATGATGAAGCGCTTGAGCTACGCCAGCAAGTGGGGCAAGGGCTGACCCGGCCTGAGCTATCGGTGTTGATCTCTTACACTAAAGCGGAGCTAAAAGAACTCCTGACCCATACATGGATCACGGAAGACCCTTATGTCAAAAATGAGATTAAAGAAGCGTTCCCTGAACAGCTGGTTGCACGTTTTCCTGAAGCGGTGCAGGACCACCAGCTGAAGAAAGAGATTATCGCAACCCAGGTCGCCAATGCGATGGTGAACCATATGGGTATCACCTTTACCAACCGCATGATGGAAACCACAGGGCAAAGTGCCGATCAGGTAGCCGTGGCTTACCTTGTGGCACGGGATGTTTTCCAGCTTCGGGAGATTTGGGGCCAAATCGAAGCCTTGGATAATATCGTACCTGCAGCTCTGCAACATCGCATGATGGTGGATCTATTGCGACTGATGCGACGTGCCAGTTATTGGTTCCTGCGCAATGTTTGTAGCCGTGGATGTTTCTCGGTTCAGGAGGTGATTGATCGCTTCAAGCCAGCGGTCAGCGAAGTCAGTGGTGCTATCTCGACCTTACTGACGGGGGATCTAAAAACCCGTTGGTTGGCTCAGCAGCAAGATCTTATTGATGCTGGTATTGATGCCGAGCTAGCGTCGCGTATCGCTTGTGCCGAGCGCCTCTACGCGGCTCTGGCTATTAGTGAAGTCGCGGTTGAGGCCAATACCTCCTTG
Organism: Neptunomonas concharum; assembly: GCF_008630635.1. Lineage (NCBI taxonomy): Bacteria > Pseudomonadati > Pseudomonadota > Gammaproteobacteria > Oceanospirillales > Oceanospirillaceae > Neptunomonas > Neptunomonas concharum. Next base: position 41,635 of record NZ_CP043869.1, read on the forward strand.
ATGAATGCCGCCGAAGTTGATTTCTCGTTAGGGGAGCGCCTGCAACTGGATTGGGTTAGCGAGAAAATTCGCCAGATTGAACCGCAAAATCATTGGCAGCTGCTGGCCCGTGAAGGGTTCAATGAAGATCTGAATACGCAACAAAGCCATTTAACTCTGTCGGTTCTGGCCAGTGACAATGAACTGTCGGGTCAGGAGCTGGTTAATAGCTGGTTGAGTAAAAATGGCGAGGGCTTGAAGCGTTGGGAGCGCGTGCTCGATGATCTGAAGTCCACCAGCCAGGCCGACAGTGCGACCTTTACTGTAGTAATTAGAGAACTAACAGAGCTGTCTAAAAACCTGTAATAGCGAATGACGTTTGTACGTTTCGGGGCTCATTATGAGCCCCTTTTTTATGTTTCAGATTAGGTATGTGAAAACAGTAACCATCAGTACCTAACCCAAATAGCCTCATGGTTTTTTTTCGGACCTAAACCTAGAAATCGATTAAGTGAATGTGGCTCAAACGATAAACAAGAGTGGCTGATAGTCGCCTGATTCTTGTGCTAAGGTTTATCTTATTCGCCCAAAGATAAACGGTAAGCGACATGATTCAAGAGATAACCCGAAAACTGTATTCTGATACCCCCAACGAGACCATCTACCACTACACCACGTTTTCTGGATTGTTGGGTATTGTGGAGCGAGGAGCACTGTGGGCAAGTGATATCCGCTATATGAATGACTCCGCCGAACTTAACCATATGGTGGCCTTGATTCGAGAAGAGGTTGGAGAACGCATTGAGCTTGGCCACCCTAATCCCAAGCTATTAACTCAATTTCAGGATTGGATTGCTCGGCGTGTCACCAATGGACATATGCTGTTTGCCGGCTCGTTTCGTGCAAACGGCAATCTTTTGAGTCAATGGCGAGGTTATAGTGAACTAGGCAAGGGAGTTAGTATTGGCTTTGACCCCAGACATATACTGACCTGCGCTCGCGCCCAAGGGTTTATGGTGGGTAAATGCATCTATGATCACACACAGCAGCGTAGCTTGATTCACCAGATCGTCGACTTTGTAGAAGATTTGGCAGCTCGCTCTTGCGGTACACATGGTTGTCGTGATGATCGGATTTTTGCCGAAGTATTTGAGCAAATAGAAAGTGACCTGCTGCGTATTGCCGCTATTCTGAAGCACCCCTCTTTTCAGGAGGAAGAGGAATGGCGAATTGTCTCACCTGTGATCACCGATTTTAAAGATGCTGCGGTGCATTATCGGGAGGGTACCTCTATGCTAGTGCCCTACTTTGAGTTCTCTTTGGTCACACCTAAAGAGACTGTTCCAAAGCTGCAACACATTTTCCTAGGGCCTACCCCGAATATTAGCTTGTCGATGAACTCGCTGTCGATGTACCTTGCAAAAGCAGGGATCTCCCCTCGACGAGGTATCACCTATTGCCAGATCCCTTACCGGCAACGCTAAATCCGTTATATCGAGGTCATGTTGAGTCTATCTAAAATACATCCGTGGTGGATTGTGTTCGCTGCGGCATCCATTCTTGCCTACAGTATGGGTGTGCGCTTGGCGTTGGGACTGTTAGTACCTGATATTAGTCAGGGGCTTGGGGTGTCTGTGGCGGAGATATCGTTAGGCTTTGCTATTCAGAACTTGTTATGGGGAGCGGTCTCTCCGGTTGCTGGCATGATGGCAGAACTCTACGGTACAGCCAAAGTGCTGTTGGCGGGTGCTCTGCTGTATGCTGCGGGTCTGGTGGCTGCTGCGGTTGCTCAAAGCGGTTGGCTCTTTTTTGTTGGTAATGCCTTACTGATAGGCGTTGGTGTGGGGGCAACAACTTTTCCCATTGTGCTGGCGGCTGTTGGCAAGCGCTTTCCTGCCCATCAGCGTACATTAGCGCTAGGCATTGCCAGCGCTGGCGGATCGCTAGGTCAATTCCTGTATGCCCTTTTACTAGGAAGCTACGCACCGGGTAATGGTTGGGCCGATACTTTTATGTTGTTTGCGGCGACCACGGTGCTGATATTAGCGATGATCTTCCTTCTGAAGGATGATAAAGCGGTGACGGCATCGGTCAATGAGCCCCGGCAATCCATTTTTGATTGGCAGGCCATAGGAGAGGCGTTTCGATTAAGAGAATATCAGCTGCTGAATATCGGCTTCTTTGTGTGTGGGTTCCATATCGCGTTTATTTCGGTGCATATGTCGGGGTTCGTGGCGTTTTGCGGTTTGATGCCTGCGGTGGCTTCTGACTCCTTGGCCTTGATCGGGCTGATGAATATTTTTGGCGTGATTCTGATTGGTTGGGCAGGTGATCGCTGGCATAAACCTTGGCTGCTGGTGTTGATCTACTGGTTACGCGCCTGTTTGATCATGATGTTGCTGGTGTTACCGAAAACAGAGTCGCTTCTATATATCTTCTCTGGGTTAATGGGCATGCTCTGGCTATCGACCGTTCCGCTCACCAGTGGTGCGGTTGCACAGTTGTTTGGCACGAAAAATTTAGCCTCTTTATTTGGTATTGTGATGTTCAGCCACCAGATTGGGGCTTTCTTTGGTAGCTGGTGGGCGGGGCTTACCTTTGAGTGGTATGGCTCCTATGATGTGGCCTTGATGGTAAGTGCGGCACTAGGGTTACTCGCTGCCGCCGTGCATCTACCCATGACGCCACAACGCATGAACGCTGTCAGTGTTTCTGGATAGTTTATAAATTTGTTAAACCACTAGGTCTATTTGTTGAAGGGTGCCAGCGGTGCCCTCTTCGCTGAGAAAGACACCCGTGCTGCGTAGCTTTCCGGCGAGATCATTTGTCGTACCCGCTTGAATATCCCACGGCGTTTCAATTGAGCCTAGATACAATGCCCCTACGCCTTTTTCCTTGAGGGTAAACATGTGGTCTGTACCGTCTGCAGCTTGTACTAAAATGGTTAGCTGGTCGAAAATAGCATCGTTTTCATCGATAAAGCCATTTTGATCGTCATCATAGGCTTGTAGATCTTGAAAACCATTACCGGAAACTGCGCCAAATAGCTCGGCGCCATTATCTATCACGCCGTTGCTATCTTTATCTAATGCGAGATAGCCACTGGTTTCTTTGAGTCGATATAAGGTTTCCTCTGATCCATCCACATCGATATCAAACTGCCAAGTCTTGTCTTGTAGTTGTGCTGACTCCCCAGCAAAATTGACCACCAATGGGTCCTGGAGAGCAGCGCCTAAACGAATGCGTAATTCGCGTGATTGGCTGGCTTCCCTGCTAAGATTGAGCTGTAACCCGATATCTAATGTTCGCCCATCGGTTGTGGTGACTTTTCCAGAGGCAGAAAATGATTGCTGTGTCTGTGTGATTAAGGTTTCTCGATAGGTGTAATCTAAACCAAAGGCTAACCCCGGTGATTCTGGGATATTAATGGATAAATTATCTGTTTGGGCTGAGCTATTTTCCTGAGGCTGAGGCGTTGTAGATTCACTGCTTTGATTGACCATCGCAACATTCAGACTACGGCCCATGACCTTTTCAAACAGGGTCTTGATCACATCCAGCTTAAGTTGATCCTCTGGAGTCAGTTCTAGTAGTTTAGGCCCTGCTTCTTGCGTTGCCGATGCTCTGAGTTGTTGTAGAGATATTTTTCCTATCTGCTCATAAGCGAGTACTCTGCGTGGGTCTTCGTAGGTGTTTGTCTCAGCGGTTTCCTTGGATGAGCTTTCCCAGTGCACGCCATTTACTAGGGAGGCTTCATTAAAGGCATCCCCTTCCTGAACAAATCCAGCTGTCAGTTGCTCCTCTACGCGTCTCTCTGACGACTGATGCGTTTGGGCGCTGAAAGTAATCTCCGCTGCTTCGACTTTCATACAAACCTCTGAGTGTCGTATCACTTAATTTATCGACACGTTTGTACAAAAAATAAGCGGATATTTTTTCATATTAACGCGCCATTAAGATGAATAGGCAGGCTGATAACGTTCCGCTAAACTGGTGGCTCATTTATCAAAGAAGTGTTGCGGCCATGCTGGATAATACCAATCGTCGAATTCTCAAAGCGCTTCAGGAAGATGCGCGCATATCCTACGCCGAGTTAGGCAAGCAAGTGCACCTGTCAGCGCCAGCTGTGGCGGAGAGGATGAGAAAGATGGAGCGAGATGGCATCATCACGGGTTATCGACTATCGGTGGATCTGGATAAAGTGGGGTTGCCGATACTGGCGATCGTACAGTGTAAAGTGTTCCCTGCCATGGAGCGAAAGTTTAAAGATTTGCTTCTGACTATCCCTGACTTGATTGAGTGCTACAACACCACCGGCGAACAGGCCTTTGTGATCAAAATCGCAACCCAGTCGATGGCACGATTAGATGAAATACTCGAAACCTTCGGAGATATGTGCGATACCAACACCATGATGGTGCTCTCGACGCCGGTATATCGCACACTCCCCGATACCTTTTTCCAACAACCTGACTCCCAGTAGGCGATGGATGGCTTGCTTAGATGGTAACTTGCTCTTCAGAAACTTTACGTTTGCGGTCGGGCCATTGGCTGATCAACATACCGCAGAGCATTAGTGCGCAGCCTGTCAGTTGGTTTGATGTGAGTTGTTCATTGAGTAACAGCCAGCCTCCGATCACCGCAAATACGGCTTCTGTGGATAAAATTAAGGCCGTAACGCTCGGCTCAACTTTGCGTTGGGCGATAATCTGTAGTGTAAATGCGATACCGCTGGAAGCAACACCGGCATATAACAGAGGCAATAGTGCCGCTTCAAATTGGGCTAGTGCCGGGGTTTCGAACGTAACTGCGGCTAGGCTGGCCAATACAGCGGCAACAATAAACTGCCAGATGGAGAGGCTGATGGCATCAACCTTACGAGATAACCAGCCTAAAATGAGTACATGAGCCGTCCAAAAAAACGCGCCTACCAGCTCTAACGCATCCCCTTTATTGATCTTAAGCTCATCTGATACCGATAGCGCGAAAAGACCTGCCAGTGCCAGAGCAACGCCACACCATGTCTTGATGTTTGTCGCATGGCCGAGCATGATGCCCGCAATAGGTACCAGTACGATATACATGCCGGTTATGAAACCAGCATTGCCTGCCGTGGTGTACTGTAGGCCGATCTGCTGAAAGCTAAAGCCGCCAAACATCACGCTGCCTGCCAAGAGGCCTCCGATCCATAACTCTTTGCCATGGGGAACATGCTGTTTCTTAAAGTAGAACCACAACGGCAAAAGGGACAGGGCCCCTAACAGAAAACGGGCGGCATTAAAGCTATGGGGCCCTAAATGCTCCATGCCGTTGGTTTGAGCAACGAAAGCGAAGCCCCAAATAGCGGCGACGCACACTAATAGTAAGTGTGAAGGTTTGAGTACATTGAACATGCGGTTTTATCCAAACAATAGGTGTTTTCAATAGGGCTATTGTAGGAAGAAACTGACTCACGAATACAGCGGGAAACTAACGAAAGAAAAGCATAAAGGTTAAAAAATAAAGCTTAATAGGGAGCTTTTCTTTCGTTTCGTAAGTTATGGTTGCCAGTTATCCAAAACATCCAAATAGTTAGCACGCTCATAAGCAGCGGGGTCTTGGGAGTGCTTGTAAGAAACGCTCCCCCTGAGCTGCTCCAGTGACTCGTACTCATTTGCTTCAAGCCAGCGTGTCACATCATCCGTTATCGACGCTATAACCGGTGTGCCGTGTTTCAGCAAAACACTGCACACTTGAGTGGTATTCGCCCCTGCTAATGATGCTTTAATCACATCAGTCGCTGTGTGCACACCACCGGTAACAGCAATATCAATAGCCACTTGGTGCTTGAGAATAGCAGTCCAGCGAATCCGCTCAGCTAGTTCCGCAGATGTGGATAATTGAATTTGGCTGTCCACATCTAAGGTTTCTAGGTTGATGCTTGGTTGATAAAAGCGATTGAACAGCACTACGGCATCGGCACCGGCCATTTTGATCTTCTCGATCATATGGATAGGGCTACTGAATTGGGAGGACAGCTTTACAGCAATGGGGATATCAACACGTTCGCGTACCGTGCGCACGATATCGGTATAGCGCTTTTCTACCTGCTCGGAGGTTTCGTTGAGATTGGCGGCAACATAGTAAATATTCAACTCAAGTGCATCAGCACCGGCTTGCTGCATATTGCTAGCGTGCTCCTCCCAGCCTTCGGGAGACACGCCATTCAAGCTGGCAATAATGGGCACTGACAGCTGTGCTTTCATTGCCATCAAGGTTTCAAGATAGCGATCTTCGGTTGTTTTCATCTTCTCTAAGATGGGAGGAGGCAAGTATCCATCCGCCTCGAAGTGCCCGATATCTTGATCATGTAAAATCTGATGTATCAGCTCATTGTCTCGCTGGCAATGTTCTTCAAATAGGCTGCGCATCACAATCGCGCCTATGCCGGCATCTTCAAGTTGTTTTGCACTCTGTACACCAGCGGTGAGTGGCGAAGCCGATGCCACCAAAGGAGAGCTCAGCGTCATACCTAGATAGTGGCTCAGTAGGCGATTCATGATGGCTTCTCCTCTTTTGAATTTAGGATTGGGTCGGCCTCTTCTGGAATGGGCGCGGCGGTATAATCCATATTGGCCAGTTGTTCATAACGCTTATAACGCTCGCTGACCTCATGTTGAGCTTGATCAAGAAAGGCTTTGGCCTCTTCTGGATGGCTGCGATAGAGCATACTGAATCGTGACTCTAACAGTACAAACTTCGCATAAGGAATAGAGGGTGCTTTAGAGTCGAGTTTTAGCGGGTTCTCCCCTTGTGTGGCTCGTCTTGGATCAAAACGGAATAACGGCCAGTGGCCGCTATCCACGGCCAGCTTTTGATGCAGATGGTTATCTTGCATCTCGTAACCATGGGCAATGCAGGGTGAGTAAGCGATTATTAACGATGGACCATCATAGGACTCAGCCTCAAGGAATGTGCGCAAGGTTTGCACATCTTTGGCGGCGTAGGCGACGTGAGCAACATACACATGTCCGTAGTCCATAGCGATGCGAGCCAGATCTTTTTTACCTACGGATTTACCAGCAGCTGAGAATTTAGCCACTGCACCTAGTGGCGTCGCTTTCGAGGTTTGCCCACCGGTATTGGAATAGACCTCGGTATCGAGCACAAGAATATTCACATTGCGGCCGGATGCCAGCACATGATCCAAACCACCATAGCCAATATCATATGCCCAACCGTCGCCGCCAATAATCCACACGCTCTTACGACAGAGTTTATTGGCGACGTGGGTTAGTTCTTCAGCTTCTGGGGAATGAAGGGATGCCAGCGCTTTCTTGAGTTCGTCAACACGTTCGCGTTGCGCATAAATACCCGCCTCGTCCTGTTCATCAGCATTGAGAATCGCATCAACCAGTGTTGGTTCTAGGTGCTCTTTCAATTGTGTGAGTAGTTCGCGTGCGTACTCCGTCTGTTTATCCACCGCCGCGCGCATACCTAACCCGAACTCGGCGTTATCCTCAAACAGTGAATTGTTCCATGCGGGGCCACGACCATCCGCATTGGTCGTCCAAGGTGTTGTGGGTAAGTTACCGCCATAGATGGAGGAGCACCCCGTTGCGTTGGCGACCAACATACGATCGCCAAAAAGTTGGCTAGCCAAGCGGATGTATGAGGTTTCACCACAGCCGGAACAGGCGCCGCTGAACTCAAACAGTGGCTGCATCAGCATCGCGCCTTTTAACGTGTCACTTTTTACACCTAAGCGATCAAATTCAGGAAGGTGTTCAAAAAAGGCCCAATTAGCTTTCTCTTGCGCCAACGTTTGCTCTTTTGGCACCATATTCAACGCTTTACGGCTAACGTTGCTCTTATCTTTGATGGGACAGATATCGACGCACAAGGTACAACCGGTGCAGTCCTCAGGGGATATCTGATAAGTCATCAACGTGCCATCAGGAAAATCTTTCGCGCCTTTGATTGGCACCGCTTTAAAACCGTCAGGCGCCCCTTCTAAGTAGTCAGGGGAGAAGGCTTTGGAGCGAATCACACTGTGGGGGCAGACGAAAACGCACTTACCACAGTGAGTACAGAGATCCTCTTCCCAACGAGGTAATTGATGAGCAAGGTCACGTTTCTCATAACGCGCCGTGCCGGTTGGCCAGGTGCCGTCGTTGGGTACTTGGCTGACGGGCACACGATCTCCATGCCCGGCGATTAGCTCGGCGGTCAGGGTTTTGACAAAGTCACTAGCGCGTTCTGTATGGATCGCTCGCATAGGGATACGGCTGCTGACCTGTGCTGGAACCGCCAAGGCATATAACTGAGCCAATGTGCTATCGATCGCTTTGATGTTCAGGTCGACAATGCGTTTACTATGGTGACCGTAAGTTTTATGTACAGCCGCTTTTATCTGCTCGATCGCTTCATCTTGTGGAAGGATGCCTGATATAGCAAAAAAACAGGTCTGCATGATGGTATTGATGCGTTTGCCAAGGCCTGCTGCCTGAGCCACTTTGTAGGCATCAATGACGTAGACTTTGAGCTGCTTGTCGATAATGGTTTGCTGCACCGATGTTGGAAGTGTTTCCCATGCCTCATCGACGCTAGCGGTGGTATTAATGAGGAACACTGCTTGTTGAGCGGCCTTTTCCAGCATCGGGTATTGGCTTAAAAAACCGGGTTGGTGGCAACCTATGAAGTTAGCGCGATTGTCCTGGATCTCGTAAGCGGAGTGAATCGGCTCGGCACCGAACCTGAGGTGAGAAACGGTAATTGCACCGGATTTTTTAGAGTCGTAAACAAAGTGCCCCTGAGCATAGAATCCGTCTTGCTCACCGATAATCTTAATACTGTTCTTATTGGCGCTCACCGTACCGTCGGCACCTAATCCATAGAAGACGGCCTGAAAATTACTCTCATAGGCATCCGTTGTGAAGCTTGAGTCATAGTCCAAACTGGTGTGAGTGACATCATCCTCAATGCCTACCGTGAACTGATTCTTGCTTTGTGCTTTATCCAATTCGTCTAAGACCGCCTTAACCATAGCCGGTGTAAACTCTTTTGAAGACAAACCAAAGCGTCCACCAATCAGCGTTTCTATGCCGCTAGCAGCGTGAGACGTGCCTGCCAGTAAGCGCTGTAAAAGGGCGGTGGATATGTCTTTATACAAAGGCTCGCCATCGGCACCGGGCTCTTTGGTTCTATCCAGTACTGCGATCTTGCGAACGGTTATGGGTAATGCGGCAAGTAGTCGCTCGGCATCTAACGGACGGAATAGGCGAACTTTTAAGGCGCCGGTTTTTTCGCCCTGTTGGTTGAGATACTCCACGGTTTCTTGCGCGGTTTCTGCACCTGATCCCATTAAAATCACGACCCTTTCTGCGTCGGGAGCCCCTATGTACTCATAGAGGTGATATTGTCGGCCCGTTACGTTCGCAAAACGATCCATTGACGCTTGCACTACATCTGCAAAGGCGTTGTAAAACGGATTTGAAGCTTCTCTGGACTGGAAAAAAAGATCAGGGTTTTGCGAGGTGCCACGAACCACCGGATGCTCAGGTGATAAGGCGCGGTCTCGACAGGCGCGTACTTCATCCTGATCAATCAGCGCTTTGAGCATGTCAGGGGTGACCATCTCTACCTTACTAACTTCATGGCTGGTACGGAAACCATCAAAAAAGTGCAGCACTGGAACCCGGCCTTTCAGCGTTGCCATCTCGGCAATGGTGGCCATATCCATGACCTCCTGCACCGAGGAGGAGGCTAACATCGCAAACCCCGTAGAGCGCGCCGCCATCACGTCGCTGTGGTCACAGAAAATAGAGAGTGCGTGGGTTGCCACAGAGCGAGCTGCAATATGGAAAACGGTAGGTGTTAGTTCCCCTGCTATCTTGAACATATTCGGAATTTTGAGGAGCAGCCCTTGGGATGCCGTAAAGGTGCAAGTTTTCGCTCCCGCCTGTAGTGCACCATGCACTGCGCCTGCCGCCCCACCCTCGCTTTGCAGTTCGATAACATCGGGCACGGTGCCCCACAGGTTTTTGCGTCCGGCAGCACTCCACGCATCGCTCAGTTCTCCCATAGGGGATGCGGGAGTAATGGGGTAAATCGCAATCACATCATTTAGCTGGTGAGCAATATAAGCGGCGGCTTCGTTGCCATCCATCATACGGTACTGGGGTTGCATGACGATCCCTCTCATCATTGAATGCATAAAAGAAGGATAGACCTTTTAACGGGGTATATCAGGTAAACCTGATGTGAGTTTGAGGCAGGTCAAATAGGCTAAATGCAATGAAAAGGAAATAAAAAAGCAGCTTTCGCTGCCTTTGGGCTAATCCAGTCGCTGGAGGAAACCGGATTAAATTGTGGTTTTTATCACGAGGTTCTACGCATCCTTCGAGAGCCCCGTTGCCTTCGCTAGCCAGTAGTCAACGCTGAAGTAACGACCAGCCCCAGTAAAGAAAAGACTCAACAGCATCACAAAATACGTAGCTGCGAATTCGATACCGTTATTTAGGATTACAAAGGATCCACGCCCTGTCAACCAATCATAGTTGCCATTTTCCTGAAGAATCTCACGACCGCGCTCTAAACGCTCGACCGATTCGAGTACACGATCATTCGCTAACCAGCTGCTCGCATCAGCGATAGCTAGCCAGCCATTTTCCCAGTGTACGGTGAGCGCAGCGACCAGCATCGTGACCATCAATGGAATACTGATCCAACGTACGGCTAAACCTGCGATAAGCAAAATTCCCCCGAAAAACTCAGTACCGGCGGCCAATGCGGCCATCACTTCTGGCATTGGCAGGCCTAGCCCCCAATCGGGGTTACCAAACCATGCGGCGGTTGATTCAAAGTGGGCAAGCTTGTTGTAACCTGCTTGTATAAACACAGGAGCCAAGTAGAGGCGTAGCAATAAGGGGGCTATGCCATCGGCAACCCGAATGCGCTCCAGTATGTCGTGGGCGTAGCGGTAAAGTTCGATCAGTTTACTCATGGTGTTATCCTTTTTATTTTAACGGGCACCTAACAAGATGCCTGCCTCATAGAACTGTTGAAGAATTTGATAGCCGGCATCGACGATAGGGGTCGGGTCGTTATGCCCCATCTCTTGAGAAATCTGTGTTAAAGCATCTCGGCCCGTGAGGCTTTCATTCTGGTCCAGCAAATAGAGCAGTCGCGCGGTGAGCGCATTGAGTGCCATAAATTGAACCTGATCATGGCGGTCACGATAAACCATCATCCATGTCGGTTGCTCTGGAGCCTCTGTTGGTTGAAACTCAGTTCCAATCTGGTGCACCGGATAGCGATAGCTCAGCGACCAAGCCACGGGTGACTGTACTGGGTGTTGATCAAGAAGGTCGTTGCTATAGACATTGGACTCATTGAATGGGTCGGCTTCGGCAACATCCAAGGCCAGTTCAACCCATTCGTAGTGCATGAGTTCCTTAAGGAAGTCGGGCTGGTCGATTGTTGGCTCGCGTAACTCCGAAATAAATGTCAGAAACTCTGCACTGATTTGGTGGAAATAGGGGCTTTCGCAACGGTATTCGATCAAGAAATCACGTACCGCTTGCTGCCACCAGGCTTCTCCCATAATGGACTTGGCCATTGGAAAAGCGGTTGCCGCGAAACCTTCCACGTTATTAAAGAATAGTTCCCGGTAGATCTTCATGCGGCGATCTTCAATCCCCGCAATGATTGGCGTTTCTGGATCCCGAATATGGCCTGCAAACTGCATTTGCAGGGCTTTGAAATCAGTCGGTGCGTTAAGCTGTGATGACATGATTCACCCCCGCGGTTTTTACGGCAGGTTTGGCGGACGCTTGCATGTGCCGAATTTTATGCACCTCACCCATCAGTTCAGCCATTGGGGGGATATTAAAATCGCGCTCCAGCAAGGTAGGAATAGCACCAAACTGTTGGTAGGCCTGTTCGAGCAATTGCCATACTGGGTCGATAACGTCGGCGCCGTGGGTATCGACAATCAGGTCATCAGCCTCATCATAATGACCTGCAACGTGAATGTAGCGAATACGTTCACCCGGGATTGCAGTCAAAAACTCTGCGGGATCAAAGCCGTGATTAATACTGTTGACGTAGATGTTATTAACGTCCAGCAGCAGATCGCAATCCGCTTCCTGCAATACGGCCAAAAGGAAATCCAGTTCGGTCATCTCATGGCTTGGCATGGCATAAAAAGAAACATTCTCAATCGCTAGGGGGCGCTCTAGACGGTCGCTGACTTCACGAATACGCTGGGCAACATAGCGAACGGCTTCTTCTGTGAAAGGGATGGGCATCAGGTCGTATAAATGACCATCATCCGAGCAATAGCTGAGATGCTCGGTATAAGTATCAATTTGATGGATATCCAAAAACTGTTTTAAGTCAGTTAAAAATTGCGTGTCTAACGGTTTTGGTCCACCCACGGAGAGAGAGAGTCCGTGTGTTACAAAGCGATATTGTTCGGTAAGTGCTTTAAACTGACGGCTTAAACGCCCACCCATTCTCATCCAGTTCTCAGGAGCAACCTCAAGGAAATCGACACCTTGGGGGCCTGTTGGAGGGAGATCTTTCAGCATACAGCGACGTAAACCCAGTCCTGTGCCCTGAAGTGGTTGTGACATCATAAATACCGCCTCTTTAATAATACGGGCTCCTAAGAGCCCGTGTGTGCTTACAGTGAGAAAGCAATCGCTGTTAGTTGCGAATTAGCCTTTGCGCTTTTCGCCACCGCATTTACCTTCACCGCACTTACCTTCTTTTTCAGATTTTTTCTCGCCGCCGCACTTACCTTCGCCGCACTTGCCTTCTTTCTCGGCTTTTTTGTCGCCGCCGCACTTACCTTCGCCGCACTTGCCTTCTTTCTCAGCTTTTTTGTCGCCGCCGCATTTACCTTCGCCGCACTTGCCCTCTTTCTCAGCTTTTTTCTCGCCACCGCACTTACCTTCACCACACTTGCCTTCTTTGGCTTTGTGGCTGTCAGCCAGTTGCTCATACCCAGCGCTTAACTGCTGAGCTGCAAATGGGTTTTCAGCGGCCATTACTGCAGGTGCCGCTGCACCTAGAAGAAAAGCAGTACCAACAGAAGCTACGATAGGTTTGATTGTCTTGTTCATATGAGTCACCTTTTAAAGTCGGGTTACATTATTAATGTTTTAATAAATTATTTAGCTTTGATTATTTAGTCGTCGCTGGAAGTGGTTCCTTACACTTGTTTTCAAATTTTTTTCAAATTCACCCAAAAAGCACAGCAAACACCTTTTCTTACTGATTTAGTCGCTGTTTGGTTTAGATTCCTTACACTTTTTTTGAAAAAATTAAGCGTAGCTTTTAATCACAGCTCGATTAGGAGTGGTTTTATGGGGAAATGGTTCCCTTCTCTGTGTTAGACGAAGGGAGGTTGGATAAACTAGAGGCGAGTTAAATGGTTATCCCACCAAAAGGGTGACCGGCTTAATACGTCAGTGACTAATTGGCCATTACGCACCGAACAACGGTAGGCTTTTCCGCGGCCAGTACTGATCGTGAAGCGCCCAGCGACGCTAGTCGCAGCTAGTCCGCAGGCGTCTTTTAAACGAACGGTGCCAAGGAATTGTTGTTCACGCATATCCCAAAACATCACCTGATTGCCTCGTGGGGCAGAAACAGCGGCATAACGACCTGACTGATCAAAGCAACAACTGCCACAATACTGCTTTAACTGGCTTCTGATATGCTCTGGCAAAGGCAGCGTGCGAATCGCTTCTCCACGACGATGGTGTGCGACCAAAGGAACATCATCCGCTAAGTGCCCCTGATATTGCATGGCAATGACGACCTCCCCATCGGCTGAAAGGTCAATATGGCGAATACTGCATTGATGATAAATGTTGGGTAGTTCTGCTTTTTCTAATAAATGCCCGGAGCTGACCGAGAGGTAAACCAGTGAAGGTCGCATCGTTGCTAGGTTAACTTTGGTACGCCCTTGGGTTTGAATGCCGCCATTAGCAATAATCAGCTGTTGCTGATCGTCAGAGAGGCGAAATTCATGGGGGCCAATCCCTTGAGTCGAATAGGACTCGACGATTGCAAAAGGAGGGGTAAGTTCACGGATGACGATCCTGCCGTTTGCCTGCGTTGGGTGGTGCTCTGTGGTTAGCAGGTGGCGGCCATCCGCAGAGATCTGTGCATGACCATAAAGGTGATAACCCGGTTGAGTGGTGATATGGGCTACCTGCTGATGGGTTTGGTAATCAACGATGTCGATAGAGGTCCCGGGCCTTCGGGCTATGGCTATTAGCCAAGGCTGGTGGGGGTGATTGATGACTTGGTGCGCACGCTCAGACAGAGGATACTCAAGCGATACTTGGCCGTCTGCTGTGAGTGTGTTCAGAAAATAGCGCCCATCCGCCCCCTTGCTAGCAGAGGCTAACAGGTTAGCCTCTGTGCTATTAGAGCTTGCCAGTGCTTGTTGGCAAAGCCAAGGCGCCGTGGCCAAGAAGCTGAGAAAGTGTCGACGATTAATCCCCGTCACGACTATTGAATCCTAGCTGTATGTTTAGTAATGCCATCGCTTGTTCAAGATCGACATGTAAATGCTTCAGATCGGATGCCACCCCTATGAGTTGCGCGCGTTGATTGTCAGATACGAGGGTGTTTTCTACCTCCGGTATGTGCTGTAACTTATTTAAGAGCGCACTAAATTGCCGGTCAATCGACTCCGCTAACGTGGCATCCTCAATGGCTAATAGCGCTTTTGTGCTGCTACCTTGTGTTCCGCTATAAAGGTGTTGCAAGGTGCTCAAATTAATACTGAGATTGGCGATAGAGCGCTTACTACGCCAGGATTCGCTACGTTTCCAGTTGGTTTTGCTGGGCTTATCCCCCAGTGGGCGAAGGATTTTACTATCCCTGATCACCTCAATGGGCTCCACCAGCGATTTCATCAATTCAGTCGCTGCCTCATCGGCTGACTCGTAGAGGTCATTATTGCCAGCGTCTTTTATCGCTTGGGATTCAGCTTGCCAATCTGACAGCGTCCCCTCGCTGAGCTGATGAATATTGGCTGCAATTGCAGAAGCTAGGCGGCAAGGCTTTGATGCGGGTTGTAACGGGGTAATCATATCAAATAGCACTCTTTCTAGTGCAGGAAACCCTTTTAAACTGATACTGGCTTGGCGAAAGAAACTTTCATTAAATGCAGTATCAGATCCTGATAGCACCGCTCTTAATTGTCGTGCGCCCGTATTCTTTTTGTCCGGCCAATACTGCAAACTGTGGTTGCGCATGAGCAGTGTGACAGGTCCAAATTGGATATGTTGGATAGTTTGCCATTGAGAAAAAGCATCGATAAACGCGCTTTGGGCCGCATCGATGGTTTGCTGCTGGCTGCAATATCCCTCGACGGTTTGGGCTAAGTGCGCGCTGGATTTGGCAAGTGCTTCATAGCGGGGCAGGATATGCTGTTCGACGACGGCGTTGTTCAGTTTGTGCCAATCTTGCTCGGATGGTGCAGCATGCAGCGTACCTATTGAGAGGGTGATCAGAATAAATACCAGCAATACCGGGATAAGAGAGCCTTGACGGATCATTAAAGTGACTCCAAAAATTGGATCAGTTGTTGTCGTTGTGCTTTTGAAAGCTGCCTATACGCACGAGTGCTCTGTTCAGCTTCACCACCATGCCAGAGAATCGCTTCCTGAAGGGTGCGAGCGCGGCCATCATGTAAAAAAAACCGATGATCATTGATCATACCGGCCAGCCCGATTCCCCACAAAGGGGCTGTGCGCCATTCACGACCGTTGGCCCCTTGCTCTGGGCGATGATCTGCCAGGCCTTCCCCCAAATCATGTAGCAGTAGATCGGTATATGGTTGAATGCTAATGGCTTTGCGCTGTGCTTTGTCTGTCGTAAACGAAAAATTTGGTGTGTGACAATTTTGGCATCCTAGCTGGCTAAATAGTGCTTCACCTTGATCGATATTTGCTTTTTGTACATCAGGAATACGCCGCTTAGGCACAGCCAAATGCTGTGTATAGGTGGTAATTAAAGCCACCATCTGGCCCGATGCCTCGGCGTTGTCCATATGGGCACTATTACCGTTGGGCAGCTGACGGCAGCGTGCTTGTAAAGGGGTACAATCGCCATACCCAGAAGTAAACATGGGCGAAGAGATGCCGATATCGGTGAATAGTGCGATGCTGTTTTGTTGTAACAGAGTGGGCTGTCCGGCTTTCCAGCCAAATCGTCCTAAACGTTTCTCGCCCGTTTTAAAATCTACAACCTCGTTAATGCGTCCTGATATGCCATCGTTATTTGTATCCTCAGGGTCAGCGCGAGCAATGATCTGCTCCTCAGGGATCTTCTCCAGTAACCCCAAACCTATCACGGCAGGTGCGATACGTGCTGATAGCTGAGTATCGGGATGCAGAGGGCCATAATTAAGTTGCGTGAGCGTGATGTTAGGCTTTCTTAATGTCACTACTTCGCCATCATCAAGTGTCACTGTGACTGGCGTATAGGCAAGCTGGATCACACCTTCTGCAAGAACCCCTTGTACTGCGCGAGTTTGAAATTGGCTGCCGTAGTTAGGTTCGGGCGCTTGTGAGGGTAGGCCTAGGCGAACCAGCATAGATGCAGCAACATCGGCAGGATTATTCGCTTCGGTTGGTCTCCCCCGGCCATTTTTGGGATGGCACTGCAGACAGGAGCGGGCATTATAAAGGGGGCCCAAGCCGTCGCTGGCGGTGGTAGATGAGGGTGATGATACCCATAGTTTTTCAAACAGACTTTTACCCAGCACAAAGTCCATTTTCTGCTCGGTTGTTAAAAAACTATCGGGTTGTGAAAAAGTACTGCCTATTACCGTTAACGGCAAAGCTGCCACCAGTAAAGCGATAAGCATAGGTAAACCGTGCCGCTTGGCAGCACGGTTTTTGAAGCAAACCATCAAATATTAACCCTGTGTGACGGCCGCTGGGTTGTCTAAGCTATCCGAGCCTTCTAGCTCGATAGCGTCTAACTCAAGCACATCGATTGCTTTTTCAATTGAACGGGTCTGCGTAGTTAGGGCGTCAACTACGTTTTGTACCAGTGCGTTCCCTGTTTTGTTCCCACTACCAATCAGTACATCGAAGGTATTACCCTGCTCTGCTTGATCCATTAAGGCTTGCATTGCAGTTTCTGTGTTGTTGAGCTCAGCACGGAACTGCTTGTCCAACGCGGGATCTTTTTTGCGCACTAGCTCTGATAAAGAGGCTCCTTTCAATTGGCTGCCATCAATGCGGCTGTACTCACCTAAATAGACATTTTTGATCCCTTTAGCATCATAAAAGTGTGATGCATGGGTATTATCTGAGAAGCAATCATGTTCCTCTTCTGGGTCATGCAGCATTAAGCCTAATTTGATGCGTTCACCGGCAAGTTCGCCATAAGACAGGCTTCCCATACCCGTCAATATCGTAGCCAGTGCGCCTTTTTCGCCTTTGTCAGCGAGGGCTTGACGTGCAGCGCCATCTGCTTTCCAGTTGTTTACCATCTCCTCCAAGTCCTGAATAAGTAGATCCGCAGCCGCACTTAGGTAGGCTCGGCGACGGTCACAGTTACCACCGGTACACTGCGTCAGGCTAAAATCGGTGTAAGGGCGGTTACCTGCTCCGGGCTTGGTTCCATTAAGGTCTTGACCCCATAGGAGAAACTCAATTGCGTGATAACCTGTGGCAACATTGGTTTCTACTTCATCGGCTTCATGCAGCGCATCAGCAAGCAGTGCAGGAGTGATCTCCTTTAAATCGAGTTTTTTATTGCCTAATGTCAGCGAGGTAGATGCGATAACATTGGCTGTATATAGAGGGTTTTCTTCTGACTCAGCACCGTAGCTTTGGCCATCCACATAATCGATTAACCCTTCATCTAGCGGCCAAGCATTTACGCGCCCTTCCCAGTCATCAACAATCGCATTGCCAAAACGGAAAGCCTCGGATTGTTGGTAAGGTACACGAGCAGCGATCCATGCTTGGCGAGCGTTATTGAGCGTTGCCGTTGATGGGTTGTTAAGAAGGTCGGTGACTTTTTTTCTGAGTGTAATCGCGGTGGTTAATGAATCACCGTAGGTTGCCTCTGCAATATCCGCATAAGTATTAACAATAGCAGATGGCGTACCCGCCAATGTAGGTAGTGAGAGGCTACAAAGGGATGCAGCCAAGACAAAAGAGGAGATTTTTTTCATAGGATTTATCCCGTTTCCGTGAATTGATTTTATGTTAATATAAATAATAAGCGTTCTCATTTCAATTATTGGTTAGATTTGTTTTTATTGATCAGTGTCAAATAATCGAGAAATGAGTCGTTTTACTATGATGATCCTGTTGATTGCTCAGTGTTGGAGAAAAAATGTCACGCCAGAAACGAATCGGTAAGATGAATCTATATAAGGTTGTTGGTCTCATCTTAGTGGGGTCTGTGGCCTCAACAACGGCTGTTCTAGCAACAGAAATGGATGAAAAATCACGTGCGGCAACCAAAGTCTTGCTTGGGCAACAGCTGTTTTTTGATGTCAATCTATCAAAAAATCGCACACAGTCTTGCGCAACATGCCATGCGCCGGATAAAGGTTTTGTGGACCATCGTGGCACGGGTGTGAAGGCAGCCGTCTCTTTAGGGGACGATGGCCACTCCTTAGGTGATCGTAACGCTCCAACCGCAGGGTATGCGGCCTATTCACCGCCTTTTTACCAAGATCAGCAGGGGCGTTATATCGGAGGTCAGTTTTGGGATGGCCGTGCCAGTACCTTAGCCGAACAAGCGGCGGGCCCACCCTTGAATCCTGTAGAAATGGGGATGCCAAGCAAAGCGGCGGTGTTGGCGCGTTTGTTGGAAAACAGCTTATATCCCTCTCTGTTTGAAAAGATCTACGGTGAGCAAGTGCTTACTGATGCTGATCGTGCTTATGCCGCGATGAGTGATGCTATTGCTAGCTTTGAGTCCACAGGTTTTTTTGCCCCCTTCGACTCAAAGTACGATCGCTATCTTAAAGGGGAGTATGAGTTAACCCCACAAGAAGAGCTGGGGCGTACCCTTTTCTTCTCTCAGCAGTTCACCAATTGCAATCAATGCCATCAACTAAGGCCTTCGCCAGTCAGTAAGGATGAGACCTTTACGAACTACCAGTTCCATAATATAGGTGTGCCTGAGAATATCCAGCTAAGAGCCCTAAACGGTACGAAAACCCGCGATGAAGGATTGTTTGCACACCCTGATGTCTCAGACCCTGATCAAAAAGGAAAATTTAAAACCCCCTCGCTCAGAAATGTAGCCGTAACAGGCCCTTATATGCACAACGGCGTTTTTAGGGATCTGCGAACGGTGGTGCTCTTTTATAACAAGTACAATAGCCGCAGTGAAAAGCGTCAGATTAACCCAGAGACCCACATGCGCTGGGCTGAACCCGAAGTGCCTGAGAACCTATCTCTTAAAGAGCTAGAGTCAGGCCCTGCATTAACGGATAAGCGGGTTGATGCGCTGGTTGCTTTTATGAAGACCTTAACTGATAAAAAATATGAGCATTTGCTAAAAGAGTAAATCAGGAAGCTCTACGGTATTCGCGCTAGAACCCACTCACTCAAGAGAAGCGCTGCTATAACCACCTCTTAAGCCTTAAGACGGGAGGCGCAAGCCTCCTGTGATTTCTCAACAAACCCCAGTCCATGCCTTCACGTACTTTTTTGTGTATTGCCTCCCCTACTCATCTAGATTTTTGAGCACTATTTTGCAGTTATTTTCTGCTTGGCCGTGTATTGTATCTCTATACAAAAACACAACGGTTTGAATCAACATGAAACTACTCGTACGTAACCTTGATCGCTCGGTCAGCGAAGCCGAATTAAAATCCCTATTCCAAGAATTTGGTGCCGTTCAGTCCTGCAATCTGGTGATGGATAAAGTCACCGGTGAATCAAAAGGGTTTGGCTTTGTCGAGATGCCAAAAGTGGGCGAAGCCAAAGCGGCCATTAAAAATTTAAACTACAAAATGGTTGGTGAATCCAAAGTGCGGGTTAAAAAAGCCGCAGATAAAGACGCTTAAATACATAGGTCGCAACATGAAAGCCATATTGGTGGCGATAACCGCCTTGATTCTATTAAGCGTGGCAGCGTTAACTGTATTGGGCATAATGTCCCAGTCAGGTAACCCTGTGGGGATACTGGATGGCCGATTAGCCCCCTGCCCTGACAAACCCAACTGTGTCAGTAGCGAAGGCCCGACCGACACCAGTCACTTTACATCCCCCATCTTGCTTACTGAGCCCGCAGCCCCTAGCACGATGCAATTAATGAGATCGGTACTCATTGATCTAAAAGGTGAAGTCCAAATAGAAAGTGATACCTATATTGCTGCTTCTTTTACCTCCCCTCTCTTTGGCTTTGTGGATGATGTAGAGATACGGTTTGAACCGACCCACAATCGTATCCATATCCGTTCAGCCTCTCGCGTGGGGTATGGCGATTTAGGTGCAAACCAACAAAGGGTGGAGATGATCAAGAAAGGATTTAGCGAACATATTCAGCAGTAGCGTTTGCTGGTAGTGCGGCCTCTGTGTTCCGTATGTTAAGTTACTCCTTATTAAGGAGTACATCGGCCCTTCATGGAAAAGGAAATATTGAATGATATCTTTAGAGTTTTTGCTGACTTCTCTTGTTGTCGTGTTGATTCCGGGCACAGGAGTTTTATATACAGTAGCTACTGGGCTACTTGCAGGAAAGCGTGCTAGTTTTTTTGCAGCACTTGGCTGCACTTTAGGTATTATTCCGGCTTTAGCCGCCAGTGCTTTAGGTCTTGCTGCTATTTTTCACACCAGCGCAGTAGCATTTCAGCTTGTAAAATATATCGGTGCTGCCTATCTGCTTTACTTGGCTTGGCAAATGTGGCGTACCTCTTCCCCACTTTCTATAACCTCACAGCAACCGAATAGAAGCTATACAGGGTTTATTGCTAAGGGATTCCTGATTAATATCCTAAATCCTAAGTTGTCCGTTTTCTTTTTGGCTTTTCTCCCTCAGTTCATACCGCATACATCAGAAAATGTATTGGGTAGCATGCTAATGCATGGTTCTATATTTATGTTAATGACGTTTGCCGTTTTTATTGTATATGGCTTTTTATCCAGCACCTTTAGCGTATTCATTGTAAAGTCAGAAAGAGCCAGCATTTACATGCAAAAATTTTTCTCCGTAAGCTTTGCTTCGCTAGGGCTTAAGCTGGCTCTGAGTGAGCGGGTATAAAGATCAGTAAACTTACTCCGAGATCAAGTTTGATCTAAATTTAGGAGCAAGCCGCGAGAATAGAGCATCTTAAGAGAGCGAGTTCGCATATTTAGGCATTAGCTATCAAAAAATAATGCTTAACGAGTTGGTAAAAGCGTTCAATATACGCAGGTTTGCCACTTTGGTAGCGGTGTAAAAAGTAGAAATGCCGGGGGCGACCGTGATAATTAGGAAGCAGGTGCACTAAGTGACCGCGACTAATTTCTTGCTAGAGGTGCCGTACAGGTGCTACATGGAGAGCGACTTTTTGCTAATAAATCGGTAATCGAATTCCCTTCTGAAAAGCAGGCGTTGGATAGTCGGTATCAGTTGGTGGCTGGGGTATGAATATTGGTGTCACCATTCAATTTCGCTGCCATCAAAACTCAAAAATTGTCCGGTATCGCGGGGCTGGGTATTTTTAATAATCTTGAGTAGCGATTCGGCAGTTGTCTGGGGTGTGTGCAGCTGGTTTTTGGGTAAGCTTTTTTGAAATGGTTTGGACAGAGCGGTGTCAGTAGTACCAGGGTGAAACAGGAGTACGCAGCATTTTGGTAACTTTATGCGCCATTCAATGCTGATGGTTTTGATCGCCATATTGAGTGCGGCTTTGGATGTCCGATAACTCAACCAGCCGCCAATATGGTTGTCTTTGATGCTGCCTACTCTGGCAGAGCAAGCGATAAAGAAGCTGTTATCCGTTGCTTTAAGTGCGGCTTCAAAGTGTTTTGCCAACAAAATACTGGGTAAGGTATTTAGGCGAATATTCAGGTCAAATAGGCTCGTATCAAACTGTTTAAGTGACTTTTCAGGTCTGTGGTGTTGTGAATGCAAAAAACCTACGGCGTTGACGAGCATATCCACCTTAGGGATTTGTTGAGCAAAAGCTGAGATTGCGTTCTCATCAGTGATATCCAGCTGATGCCAATGAAGGCTGGGATGTGCAAGCTTGGGCCGATTATTATGATAGGTGGTTATGAGCGTAGCATCAGGATAGCTTTCGAGGCAGGCTTGGGCGATCGCCAAACCGATACCGCCTGATGCCCCAATGATAACGATGCTCTTCATGAGAGTTTCTGAGCCTTGAACTCCTGAATTTGCTTATGAATCTGCTCCGCTTCATAAGTAAGTTGGGAGTAGCTTTGAATATCGCCGTTTCTTTGGGCTAGAAAGGCTTCTTCCAGCTTTTGATCATGAGCTTTTTTTAACTTTTTTACAGGGTCAGACTTAAATAAAGAAAACATATCTGTTACTCAACGAGTGGGGATAGCTATCTTTACGCGCTGATCCCTCTACTCGATGATGAGGCGTTGGCAAATGATTTAATCAGCCCAGCTTTCTTCTCGGTGCTGGTCTTTCAGCTTGACGTAGTTACCGGTGGTGTAAGTGAAATAGTCCATCTCCTTGTCGGTTAGCTTACGCACTTGTTTGGCTGGGCGTCCTACATAAAGATAGCCGCTCTCAAGGGTCTTACCGGGGGGAACTAAGCTCCCGGCACCAATCACGACATCCGATTCGACAACTGCGCCATCCATAATCATGGCGCCCATACCCACCAAAACGCGATCACCAATGGTGCATCCGTGTAGCATGGCTTGATGGCCTACGGTTACATGGTTACCGATGGTGAGTGGAAACCCATCCGGATTGAAGGGTCCTGCGTGGGTGATATGCAAAACCGAGCCATCCTGGATAGAGGTACTGTGCCCGATACGAATGCGGTGCATATCGCCACGTATCACCGTGAGTGGCCAAACGGAGGTGTCGTCGCCGATCACAACATCACCCAGCACAACCGCTGAAGGGTCGACAAATACACGCGCTCCCAATGTTGGGGTAGTACCTTTAAATGTTCTGATATTCATCTTTACTGATCCGCTTGCATACTTCAATTTAGGCCCCATTGTATACTAATCAGAAATTACTGCTGATAGGCGTTTAGTTATGTTATGCCCATGAGCGAAACCGGAGAGACGTATGCGTAACCCTTTATTGGAACCTGCCCTGCTACCCCCGTTTAGTCAGATAACCCCCGAGCTTATTACGCCGGCTATTGATGAGCTACTAAAGCAAGGTCGTGATCAAGTTGCCGCCTTGGCATCGGATACGCAAAAGGCAACATGGGATGAGGTGGTTGCACCACTGGATACGGCCAATGATGCCTTAAGTCAGGCATGGTCACCGGTTTCTCACATGAACAGCGTGGTGAACAGTGATGGGCTACGGGATGCCTATAATGAGAACCTCGCTAAGCTATCTGAATATTGGACAGAGCTAGGCCAAAATAAGGGTTTGTTCAATGCGTTTCAGCGTGTTGCTGAACAATCGCAGGAGCTGGATGCGGCTCAGAAAAAAGCATTGGAGCATAACCTGCGGGATTTTCGCCTCTCCGGTATTGATCTGCCAGAGCAAGATCAGCAGCGCTTCGCTGAGATACAAAAACGCTTGTCGGAGTTGACTACGAAGTTTTCTGAAAACGTGCTGGATGCGACCCAAGGTTGGGAAAAACATATTATGGATGAGGCTGAGCTGGCGGGTATGCCGGAGATGTCTCTGGCGGCAGCTAAACAAGCCGCTGAAGCGAAAGGCTTAGAAGGATACTTAATTACATTGGAGTTTCCATCGTACTTCCCTGTAATCACCCATTGTGACAACCGCGAACTGCGCCGTGAAGTGTATGAGGCTTATGCTACTCGTGCCTCAGATCAAGGGCCCACGGCAGGCCAGTGGGATAATACAGATGTCATGACCGAAATTTTGGCGCTACGAAAAGAGAAAGCTGCGTTGCTTGGGTTTGACTCTTATGCCCACTACTCTTTGGCAACAAAAATGGCCGAAACACCCGAGCAGGTATTGCAATTCCTTTATGATCTTGCTGACAAAAGCGTTGCTGTGGCGCGTCAAGAGTTTGCCGAGTTGAGTGAGTATGCTCAGCAGACATTCGGTGCTGAGTCGGTTGAAGCGTGGGATGTGAGTTATTATTCGGAAAAACTGAAGCAAGCCCGCTATGCGATCTCCCAAGAGATGCTCCGCCCCTACTTCCCTTTCCCTAAAGTGCTCTCTGGAATGTTTGATATAGCCGCACGGCTGTTTGATATCTCTATTGAGGAAGTCACTGAGTTTGATCGCTGGCATGAAGATGCGCGCCTGTTTGCTGTCAGCCGGGATGGTAGCGTGATTGCTCGTTTCTATCTGGATCCTTATGCACGAGCGAATAAGCGTGGTGGTGCATGGATGGATGTGTGTCGTACCCGCCGTCGCTTGGACGATGGTTCCTTGCAGTTACCAACGGCGTATTTAGTGTGTAACTTTAACGGCCCTGTTGGGGATGATCCGGCACTATTAACGCACAATGAGGTAACAACGCTGTTCCATGAGTTTGGTCATGGTCTGCATCATATGCTGACACGTATGGAGTATGCGGATGTCAGTGGTATTAATGGTGTGGCGTGGGATGCGGTTGAGCTGCCTAGCCAGTTTATGGAGAACTGGTGTTGGGAACCTGAGGCGTTAGCGATTATCTCCGGGCATTATCAAACAGGTGAAACGTTACCACAGGAACTTTTAGATAAAATGCTGGCCGCGAAGAACTTTCAGTCGGCGCTCTTTATGGTGAGACAATTAGAATTCTCCATTTTTGATTTCAAACTGCATCATGAATATGAGATTGGGAAAACAAACATCCAAGCGCTGCTTGATGAGGTGCGCTCTCAGGTTGCGGCCATTACACCGCCATCGTTCAATCGCTTTCAGAACAGTTTTAGCCATATTTTTGCGGGAGGCTATGCCGCCGGTTATTACAGCTATAAATGGGCTGAGGTACTATCTGCGGATGCGTTCTCCTTGTTTGAGGAGCAAGGTATATTTGATAAAGCAACAGGTCATCAATTTAGAGAAACTATTCTCGAACAGGGTGGCTCAAAAGAGCCGATGGCGCTGTTTGTTGAGTTTCGAGGGCGTGAGCCGCAGGTTGATGCTTTGCTGAGACATTCCGGTATCAATGTTTAGAAAAATGGGGCGATTATGTCGATAGTTAAACGCTTTGTAGCGGGTGCGGTTTGCCCTCGCTGCGGCGAGATGGATACCATTCGAGTATACCGCAACGAGATTCGCGAGTACCGTGAATGTGTAAAGTGCGACTACGTAGATGGTCAGAATCTGGATGGATCGCCCGACCCTGCCGAAGAGTTGGCCACACGGGTAACTAAAAAGCCGGAGTCGGTTTCGGCCTCTCAACCGCTGAAGTTTGTGCCTAATCCGGGTTTGAAACGAAGGGATCACTAGCAAGGAGGACCTGCAATGTGCCAGCGATGTTATTGGGCGACTCATTCGCCTCTTGAAGCGGCTTACCATGATGAAGAATGGGGTATGCCGCAGCAGGATGACCGTGTGCTGTTTGAGTTTTTAATACTTGAAGCCGCACAAGCAGGTCTTAGCTGGCGTACTGTCCTTGAGAAGCGTGAGGGGTATCGTCGCTACTATTGTGATTTTGATCCTGAGGTGGTGGCGTCGTTTGGTGATGCAGAAATACAAGCGATGCTGGCGGATCCCGCGATTATTCGCAATAAACTCAAAGTGGAATCCTCCATCAGTAATGCGCGGGTATTTTTGCGACTCCAAAAAGAGTATGGCAGTTTTGCTCGCTATGTCTGGGGGTTTGTCGATAACAAGCCTATTCAAAATGCTTTAGCGGACTATCGTCAGGCTCCTGCAGAAACTAATATTTCCAAGCAGTTATCTAAGGCGCTGAAAAAAGAAGGGATGCGCTTTGTTGGCCCGACGATCTGTTATGCCTTCATGCAGGCAGTAGGCATGGTAAATGATCACGAAGTGAGCTGTTGGCGTCATGATGCCTGTAAAGCAGCAGGTGATGCATTTGTGCTGGAGGGCGTTTAGTCAGACTTTTAATAGCCAGCGGTTTTGCCGTGTGAGCTGCCAAAACACCCAGAACCCGCTGAATCCTCTGGCGATAAACAGTGTAAGAAAAGCCATCCATAGGCCGTGATTTCCATAAGGCTGAAGTAACCACCACATCGGTAAAAACACACAAAACACCGAGAATAGCATAGTGTTTTGCATCGCCCTCACTTGCGTTGTACCAATAAAGATGCCGTCTAGAAGGTAACTTGAAACGGCAATTAAAGGTAGAGCAATCAGCCAAGGAAGATAAGTGTTTGCTTCTGCTTGTACGCTTTCGATGGAGGTCAGTAGACTAACGATCCACGTGCCTGCACCCCAAAAGAAGGCGGTAAACAACAGAGCTGTAATGAGCGACCACAGCGCTGCCGCTAAAGTAGTGCGATAAAACCCCGAAAGATCTCGCCTGCCGATGCGCTTGCCCGCCAGTGCTTCTGTAGCGTGGGCAAAGCCGTCCAGCCCGTTTGAAATCAGTAGCAGAAAATTGAGTAACACCGCATTAGCTGACAGGATATCGGTACCCTGTCTGGCGCCTTGGGCTGTAAAAAATGCAAGAGAAAACAAGATAGCCAAGGTGCGCACAAACAGGTATCGATTAACATGAAATAGCGCGGCGTAGTGGCGAATGTGGTAAAGGCTATCGTGTAATAGTTGGCCACCCATGGGTGCAAGCATTCGTCGACATAGCCATAAACCCAGTAGTAAGCTGCCATATTCAGCTATTACGGTTGCCAAGGCTACACCATCGGAAAACATACCCAGTCCATATACAGCAATAATATCCATCAGCATATTAAGAAGGTTGGTGACGGTGAGCAGGAGCAAAGGGATACGGGTGTTTTGGTTACCAACAAACCAGCCAAGCAGCGCGAAATTACAGAGTACAGCCGGTGCGCCATAGATGCGTATCTCAGCATACTGGCGTGCTGAATCTGTGACGATGGGTTCTGCGGCAATCCAGTGTAGGGCAAATGAAATAATAGGCGCTTGCAATACGATGATGCACAGGCCGATCACCGTTGCCATGATGAGCGACTGGGCGAGCAACGTTCGATTGCTGTCTGGGTTGTCAGCACCAATGGCTTGGGCAGTTAACCCTGTGGTGCCCATGCGCAGAAAGCCAAACGCCCAATATAAAATAGAAAAGATCATACTGCCCACGGCCACTGCACCCAGATGATGGCTCTCGGGAAGGTGTCCAATGACCGCGGTATCAACCAGTCCCACGAGAGGGACTGTAATATTGGAGAGGATCATGGGCCAGGCAAGCCCCCACACCTCTTTGTGCTCTCGCTTTGTGGGGTATTGCATTCTAAATATGCACAGAGCGGCGTGCAGGGAATAAGTAGATCAGCACAAACGTCAATAAAGCAGTAACCACCACGGAGGGGCCGGCAGGTGTATCCCAATACCAAGAGCCTGCTATGCCGCCAATCACCGCTAAGCAGCCTAAGAGCGATGCAAAAGCGGCCATCTGTTCAGGCGTCGAGGCCAGTTTTCTGGCAGCCGCCGCGGGAATGACCAGCAAAGAGGTGATGAGTAGTATGCCGACAATCTTCATGGCGACTGCGATAACTACCGCAATTAATACCATCAGAATCAGGCGGGTTCGGGCAACGTTTACCCCTTCTACTTGCGCAAGCTCTTCGTTAATGGTGATGGCCAGTAAAGGTTCCCAAAAAAAGCGAATAGTCAGTAACACCGCCGCACCCCCTGCCAAAATCCAGACTAAATCGTTGGGTGAGATGGCCAGCAGGTCGCCAAATAAATACTCCATAAGATCCAAGCGGGCATTTTCTAAAAAAGAAACGGTCACTAAACCCAGAGACAACGTGCTGTGAGCCATAATGCCCAAAAGGGTATCAGTGGCGATGACGCGTTGTTTCTGTAGTGAAACCAATACCAATGCTAAGAGAATACAGCAGACAATAACGGCCAAGTTTAAATTGGTATCAAGCAAAATGCCTAGCGCGACACCCAATAGCGCGGAGTGTGCCAAACTGTCACCAAAGTAGGCCATACGCCGCCATACGACAAAGGCGCCTAGAGGGCCTGCGACCATGGCTACGCCTAAGCCGCCAATCAGTGCATAAATCAGGAAATCATAACTCATCTTAGTGCTTACACTCCCCAGTTTGTGGGTGGTCGGTTATTACATCCCCGTGGGTGTCGTGGCTATGGTTATGGTGGTGGCTGTATAGCGCAAAGCTGTTTGCCCCTTGTTGGCCAAACAGGTCGATAAAAGAGGGGTCATTACTGACATGCTCAGGGTGGCCGGAACAACAGATATGTCGGTTTAGGCAGATCACGTGGTCTGTGGATGACATTACTAAATGTAAATCATGCGAGATCATTAAAACACCGCAGCCGCGTTGTTTGCGGATTTGGCCGATCAAATTATAAAGCTCAACTTGGCCGTTGATATCAACGCCCTGCACGGGCTCGTCGAGAACTAGCAACTGAGGCTCCCGAAGCAGTGCCCTCGCTAGCATAATTCTCTGTGTCTCGCCGCCTGACAAGTCATGCATTGAGTGAGTGAGCAAGTGCTCCGCGCTCACAGCTTCCAGTGCGCTGATCATGGTATCTTCATTGCGGATGCGGGCCGTTTGTAAAAAGCGTTTCACCGTTAGGGGGAAGGTTCGATCAATATGAAGCTTTTGCGGCATATAGCCAATGCTCAAACCCGGCTGCTGCCAGACATTCCCTGTGGTAGGTTTTATAAGACCTAAAACAACACGTACTAGTGTGGTCTTGCCTGCTCCATTAGGGCCAATCAATGTGGTAATACAATCTTTATGCAAATCTAAGTTAACATTTTGAACTACATGGTTGGTGCCAAATTGAACGTTAACATCACGCAAGCGAACCAGATCGACGGGGGTGCTCATTTCTCTACAGTGCTCTTTTGGCAATTTGGGCATAGCCCGGCTATTTCAACGATCTCGGTAGCAATTTTGAAGCCTATCTCATCAGCACGTTGATGAATGACCGAGGATATTTCGGGCGACTCCAGCTCTACAACGCTTTGGCACTGCGTACAGATTAAAAAGCTGTTGCTACATTGATGCTCAGGGTGGCTACAGCCAATAAATGCATTCAGCGAGGCGATCCGGTGTACCAGTCCCTGCTCTTGTAAAAAATCCAACGCCCGATAAACCGTTGGGGGGGCTGAATTAAAACCTGCTTCTGCCAGTGCGGGTAAAATTTCGTAAGCTCCCAAGGGTTTATGGCTTTGCCAAATGAGTTTCAGCACGAGCTCCCGAATAGGAGTTAATCGCAATTGTCGCTCACGACAAAGGGAGGCTGCATCATCCAGCGCTTGGTGGATGCAGCGTTCATGGTCGTGTTCTGGCGTAAAAGCAATTTCTGAGTTTGTCATAGGCAAAAAAATAATATTTTGTTATATTGTAACACTGTTTTAATTGGAAGGAACATCATGAGAACGCTCGGCTTATTATTCTCTTTATTGTTAACGATGTCTGCACCTGTTTTTGCATCTGAATTTAGGGTGTTGGCAAGCATTACGCCGGTGCAACTCATCGCGTCTGAAGTGCTGGACGGCATCACGGTACCTGATAAGTTGCTCCCCCCTGGCGCGTCCCCTCATCAATATAGCTTAAAGCCGTCGGATGTGCGGCGCATACAGCAAGCAGATCTTGTACTCTGGGTTGGGCCGCAGTTGGAGAGATTTCTTGTTAAGTCTTTGCAGCAAACGGATGCAAAAGTATTAACTTTATTGGATGAAGAACATGAGGGTGAAGTCGAAGAGTCATCCCATGAGGGGCATGACCATCATGATGGCCATGATCATGGTGGTGTTGATCCACATATTTGGTTAGAGCCTTTTTATGTCCTTGAAGTCGCATCGATGGTTCGTGATGCCGCAGCAGCGGTCAAGCCAGAACATAAAGCACAGCTTGATGCCAATTATCAACGTTTTGCCAGTCGATTAATTGGACTGGATAAAACGCTGATGGCGCGCTTTATGCCTTTGTCAGAACGAGGTTTTATTGTGTTTCATGATGCGTATGGGCGATTTGTCGAGCATTACCAGCTGCTGCAGTTGGATGCGATCACCATTAACCCATCAAGAAAGCCTGGTGCGAAACATCTTTCTGAATTACGTCAGCGAGTGATCGATAGCCAAGCGGTCTGTGTTTTTAGTGAGCCACAGTTTAGCTCTTCTGTGCTGGACGCGGTGACTGCAGGTTCTGAAGTTAAGGTTGTTGAACTAGATCCTCTCGGACAAAACATCGAGCCGCAGGCAGGGGCTTATACGGTTTTCTTGCAGCGTTTTGCGGATACAGTACATAGCTGTTTGGCGCCTTAAGAGGCCATGGAAAGGGCATTTTGTTTTTTTCTTTGTGGTATAGAAATCGCTTCACAAAGGATAGGCAGATCATTATAATGCTGCCCACTTTCGAGCAGATGTGGTGGAATTGGTAGACACGCTAGCTTCAGGTGCTAGTGCCTTCACGGGCGTGGGAGTTCGAGTCTCCCCATCTGCACCAACCCTAAATTTTTAGGATTGGTGCTGAAAGTCATGTATACAGAGTATGCCCTCTATAACAGCATAGCCGACGCAGATGTGGTGGAATTGGTAGACACGCTAGCTTCAGGTGCTAGTGCCTTCACGGGCGTGGGAGTTCGAGTCTCCCCATCTGCACCAATCGGATTTCCTTTCTTTTTTCTTCCTTTTGTGTACTTCGCTGATTAAGCTCGGCTTTTTCGAGCGCGAAAAAAAAAACCGGGACAAGCCCGGCTGCAGGGTGGGTGCATAAACCGTTATTGCATTAGCAAAGCAATCTGTACGATAGCGGGTAAGATCGCGATCACGAGTCCACCCAGTACCATTAAAATAGAAGGAACAACCCCAATAACTTCAACGCCTTGCTCTTCGTGTGCATATGACATGATGGTATCTCCGAAATAGTGTGTTGCTTTGAACGTTGCAACGCTAATGCCAACTATGGCTTGATATTGCTAATATGTTGTATTAGAAACGGTTTTTCGTGGGGTATGACGGGGTGGTATAAGTGCTTTATATATGAGTGCTGATTTTGGCTGTCATTTTTGGCGATATGTGACATTTTTCGTTATTTGGCCATTAAGATGATTTTATACGACCAAAAAATCAAATTTTTCGTTCCAAAGTACCATATTTACTCCGTAATACCTCTCCTATGATCGTAGAAGTCTTCGGACATTCCCGAATAACAACAACTGAGGTATTCATCATGTGGACTAAGCCAGCTTATCAAGATCTGCGCATCGGCTTCGAAGTAACAATGTACTTCGCTAACCGATAAGCTCAGGTGCTTTGGGCTACCCAAAGCGCTACGGCCGGTGCCGGGTTCATGCTCCCCGGTGCCGAGCTCGCACCATAATAATAACGATTACTCTCTTCTGAGCACTGAGTCTTTTATGAAAATACAGGTTTTAGGTTCTGCCGCGGGTGGCGGTTTTCCACAATGGAACTGTAATTGTCGCAACTGCAAAGGGTTTCGAGATGGAACGCTTAATGCGAAAGCGCGCACACAGTCGTCCATCGCTGTCAGTGTGAACGGTGAGGATTGGATATTATTTAATACATCCCCTGACATTCTTGCCCAATTGGCTGCCTTTGCGCCAATGCAGCCAGCACGCCAGATTCGTGATACAGGAATTGCGGCCATTGTCTTTATGGATAGCCAGATAGACCACACTACCGGTTTGTTAATGCTTCGCGAAGGTTGCCCTCATGAGGTTTGGTGCACAGATATGGTGTATCAAGACCTGACGAGCGGCTTTCCCGTTTTTAATATGTTGACCCATTGGAATGGCGGTATTAAGCGGAATCGAATCTCTGTGGAGCCTGGCGAAAATAGCTTTGTCGTGCCGCAAGTACCGGAGTTGAAGCTGACGGCAATCCCGCTACGCAGTAGTGCGCCGCCCTATTCACCCCATCGCAATGATCCTCACCCTGGGGATAATATCGGTATTCTCATAGAAGATACTCGAACGGGTAAAACGCTATTTTATGCACCTGGATTAGGCAAGATTGATCCTCATTTGGATCCGATGATGTCAAATGCGGATTGCCTGCTGGTGGATGGCACGCTCTGGTCTGAGGATGAAATGATTACCGCAGGTGTCGGCGATAAACTAGGTGTCACCATGGGGCATCTCCCCCAATCAGGTGAGGGAGGCATGATTGAGTATCTGGACACGCTGGCTAAGCCTCGCAAGATACTTATCCACATCAATAATACCAATCCGATCTTAGATGAAGACTCTGCTGAGCGCCAAGAGGTAGAAGCGCATGGTATTGAAATCGCCTATGATGGAATGAGTATCGAGCTGTAGGTGATGCTATGAATAGTCCACAAACACTGCCGCCAATGACGCGCGAGGCATTTGAAACCGCCTTACGTGCCAAGGGTAACTTTTACCATACGCAGCATCCTTACCACGTCGCTATGTATGAGGGACGTTGCACACCAGAGCAGATTCGTGGTTGGGTTGCTAATCGTTTTTACTACCAGATCAGTATTCCGATTAAAGATGCTGCGATCATGGCAAACTGCCCTGATCGGGATGCTCGTCGCCAATGGGTGCAACGTATTCTCGATCATGACGGATATGAGGGTGCTGAGGGCGGTATAGAAGCTTGGCTGCGTTTGGGTGAATCTGTCGGTCTCACCCGTGAGGAGATTTTGTCAGAAGAGCATGTGCTGCCGGGTGTTCGCTTTGCCGTCGATGCCTATGTGAATTTTGCTCGTCGAGCGACGTGGAAAGAGGCGGCGAGTTCATCATTAACTGAACTGTTTGCACCGACTATTCATCAGAACCGTCTTGATACTTGGCCCACTCATTATCCGTGGATAAAAGCAGATGGCTATCAGTATTTTAGAAATCGTTTAACCGAAGCACGCCGGGATGTTGAACACGGTCTACAAATTACACTGGATCACTACACCACCCGAGAACAGCAGGATCGAATGTTAGAGATTCTGCAGTTTAAGCTGGATGTGCTCTGGAGCATGCTGGATGCAATGACGATGGCTTATGAGCTGAAGCGTCCTCCTTACCATACCGTGACGGACCAGCGAGTTTACCATCGAGGGCTATCGGTATGATTGCTCACGATATGGTGCCTGCGCTGGAGAAAATGTTCCGTTTTCAGTGGGAAGAAGCGCAGCAAAGCTACGTGCTTTTATATCCAGAAGGGATGGTGAAGCTCAATGGTCCTGCGGGCGAAATTCTCGCCTTAGTTGATGGGCACAGATGCGTTTCCGATATCATTTCTCACCTAGATCAGCAGTACCCGGATGCGGGCGGTGTTGAAGCCGACGTTATCGCCTTTATGGAAGATGCGATTGTCCAGCGTTGGATTCGGAGTAGTGTATGAGCGGTAGCTGCCAACAACCGGGCTATCGGCCGCAAACCCCTTCTCATGGGCAACCCCTATGGTTGTTAGCGGAACTCACGTATAAGTGCCCGCTACAGTGTCCGTATTGTGCTAACCCAAAGGACTTTGCCGACTTCAGCACAGAGCTAACCACTGATGAGTGGTTGAGAGTATTTGAAGAGGGGCGAAAGCTCGGCGCAGTGCAGCTAGGCTTTTCTGGTGGTGAGCCTTTGGTCAGACAGGACTTAATCACCCTGATTAGTGAAGCACGCAAAATGGGGTACTACACAAACCTGATTACCTCTGGTGTCGGCTTAAATGAGCACAAAGTAGCCTCTTTTCGTGAGGCGGGGCTGGATCATATTCAGGTCAGTTTTCAGGCCAGCGACGAAAGTGTCAATAACATGTTGGCAGGTTCAGAGAAGGCGTTTCAGCAAAAGTTAAAAATGGCCAGAGAGGTTAAAGCGCAAGGCTATCCGATGGTGCTGAACTTTGTTACGCATCGACATAACATCGACCGGATTGATCGAATTATCGAGCTGTGTGTGGAGCTGGAGGCCGATTATGTAGAATTAGCGACCTGCCAGTATTATGGTTGGGCCTTTGAAAACAGAGAGCAGCTAATGCCTTCCCGTGCGCAACTAGAGCGGGCAGAGCGGATCACCAATGAATATCGAGAAAAGTTAGCAGCGCAAGGTCACCCCATCAAGTTGATATTCGTCACCCCTGACTATTATGAAGAGCGCCCTAAGCCGTGTATGAACGGCTGGGGACAAGTCTTCCTGACGGTGACTCCCGATGGTCAAGCGCTGCCTTGTCATAGCGCTCGAATGTTGCCCATTGAGTTTCCTAATGTGAGGCAGCACGCTTTGGATCATATTTGGAACGAGTCCTTCGGTTTTAATCATTTTCGTGGTTATGACTGGATGCAAGAGCCTTGTCGTTCCTGCGATGAGAAAGAGAAAGATTTTGGCGGCTGCCGCTGTCAGGCGTATATGTTGACCGGCGATGCCTGCAATGCAGACCCTGTTTGTAGTAAATCTGAGCACCACGGGTTGATCGTAGCCGCTCGCGAAGAGGCGGAAGCGCCTACTGATAAACCGCTTCTATTTCGCAACGAGCGTAATTCTCGTGTGTTCTGTAAAAGCTGAGACTGCCGCTGCGCCTCTCAGTGCTTTAACCGCTGTTTCGGGTATGAAAGAGTATGCTCAATTGGCAGTTGGCGCTGAGGGTGATCTTTATTGGGTAGAGTATCGCCCTGACCTTGGTGGACGGAATCTCTTGGTGCGTCACCAATCGGGTTTTTCTCAAACATTGACCCCAGAAGGTTTTAGCGTGGCTAGCCGGGTGCATGAGTATGGTGGCTTAAGCTGGTGTCTAATCGGTGTCGACTCATGGGTATTTGTCAATCAATCTGATCAGCAGTTATACCTTCAATCCCTCAATCATTTAAGCCCTGCGCCACTGACTAACCTTATTGATGTTCGCTATGGTGCGCCGGTACATGATCGGTACCATCATCGTGTGTTGGTAGTGGAAGAGGATCATCGCGGTGATGATGTGATTAATCGTTTGGTAGCAATTAATCTGCAAAACGGTCATCGGCACGTGCTGCATGAGGGTGAAGATTTCTACAGTGCGCCAGTTCTATCGGCGTCAGGTAAGCGGTGCCTTTGTGTCACTTGGAATCATCCCTATCAGCCATGGATAGCAACGAAGCTATTGAGTTTGTGGTTTGATGATGGTGGTAATGTAGAGCAAGCGGCATGGCTCTTGGGTGAGCATGATGATCAATCCATTATCCACCCAAGTTTTGATTCGACCGGTAGGGTTATAGCAATCTCTGACGAATCTGGATGGTGGAATTTATGCCGGTTCAATGAAGAAGAGCACACTTGGGAGCCTCTGTGGTCCGTTCAAGCGGATTGCGCGACAGCACCTTGGCAGTTGGGTGGGAAGCCTTATCAGATTGTGGGTGAGGATATTTTCATCGCAAGACTGCATCGAGGGGCAATGGCGCTTTTACGTATACATCAGGGAGAGCCTGTACAAGCGTATGCTGCCGAGTACACGCACTTTCGGGGGTGGAGTGCGGATAGTGGCCATCTCTATATGGTTGTTGCTTCCCCAACCTGTCTACCTAAGATCGTCTCTATTGATATTGCGACAGGCGCTATTGCAGAGATTGCTCCTTCTGCGATGGCAATCTCGCCTATCAGTGAGCCACAGTATTTAACCTTTCCGGTAGCAGGTGAGGAAGCATATGGCTATTTTTATCCTGCTAACACTCACGATAGTCAACCATCACCGGTTGTGTTTTTCTTGCATGGTGGGCCAACCGCCTGTAGCTATCCTGTTTTGAATCCACGTATTCAGTATTGGACGCAACAGGGTTTTGCTGTGCTGGATTTAAATTACCGAGGTAGTAGCGGTTACGGTCGAGCCTATCGTATGAAGCTCCATAAAGCGTGGGGGCAGGTGGAGGTAGACGATGCGTTGGCTGCACTGGCGTATCTGATTGAGCGGCGCTTGGTCGATCCTGACAGCGCGTTTATACGAGGTAGCAGTGCGGGTGGATTTACGGCTTTGATGGCTTTGGCTTTTGGAGATCAGTTTGCAGCAGGGGCAAGCCTTTATGGGGTAACTGACCCGCTGGTTTTAGCAAAAGGAACTCATAAGTTTGAATCCCATTATCTTAGCTGGCTTATGGGTGATCCTGAAACAGAGCGTGAGAACTATCACGCGCGGGCCCCTATCCATCATGTAGAGCGTATCAATAAGCCTGTTATCTTCTTTCAGGGTGGGCAGGATAAAGTGGTGCTGCCTGAGCAGACCGAGCGCCTTGTAAAGGCGCTACAGGAGAAACAGGCGGATGTTGAATGTTATATCTATGACGATGAAGCCCATGGTTTTCGTGATGCGAGTAACCTTGCTGATGCTTTAGAAAAGGAGCTGAAGTTTTATCGTAAAATTATCAGCTCATCTTCTTAAGATAGTTACTCACCATCTGTTTAAATGCCTTCCGATCCTTACCTTCTATTTCCGTCATAATAGGTATATCAGCACTCATCGCATTGACGGGCCGATTGTTAATATGCAGCTCATAGTGCAGATGAGCCCCGGTTGAGCGGCCAGAGTTCCCTGAGAGTGCAATTTTTTGACCACGAGAGACACTTTGCCCTTTGCGTACTAACGCTTTCTTTAAATGCAGATAACGGGTTTGGTATTTTTGCCCATGTTTTATCTTTATATAAAGGCCAGCGTAGGCATGCTTTTTCACTTCGGTAACGACACCATCGCCTGTAGATAGCACCGGTGTGCCAATAGGTGTGCCAAAGTCAGTACCGTTGTGAGGACGAATTAAGCGGGTAACTGGGTGGCGGCGTCGTGGATTGAAGTTAGAGGTAATGCGGTATTTTTTCGCCAGAGGAAAGCGAGAGAATGCGCGCTCTAGGCCAACACCGTTTTTGTCATAGTAGCTATCGTTATAGAGAAAAGCGGTGATCTCGCGTTTTTGATTTAAAATACGAATACCTTCTACACGGGTTTCGCCTGTTTCCAGCCCTTTTACCATCTGCTTGGAGCGGATAATCTGAAAGCTATCCCCCAGTCTGAATCCTTTATTAAAGTTGATCTTCTCTTTGAGTAAAGAAGACAGCTCCATAATCTCGCCTGCGTTGAGCCCTGCACGTTGAGCTGAGAGATAAAAGCTGCCTTTTACATCTCCGGTTAGTGTCTCTTGCTGCCAAGTGCCAGGTAGCAATACCTCTTTATATTCAAAGCCACCTCCGTCTATGCGCTGGTAAGTAACTTTATGAGCTAGGTTAAACTCTATTTCTAAACGCTCTAGCTGTTGTCGGTCATGGCTCATCCAGAACCTTAAGTGGTGTCCTGGACGGAGGGTGTCCAAAGCTAAAATCGCCAAATCTGTTTCCAGAATCTCATACATGGTGGATTGAGGAATGCGCACCTGATCAAAAATGTAACCGAGGGTGTCGCCCTTAGCGATGGTATAAAAGTAATCTTCAAGTGCTAACGTTGAGCTGTTAGGAGCCTCCTCTAACAAGTCAGAGGGAGTGGTGGTTATATTAGGAAACGTTAGGGTGACGGGAGAATTTCGTTCTCCGGTAAAAAGGATAAAGAGTACTAAAGCGGTTAGTACTAATGATAAAACTTTGTGAAAAGAGGGTAGCCGGGACCAGAAAAGATCGGCATACATAATAATCTGGCGCATGAGACCCGAAACCGTGAAATGCTGTATATAAGCGGGCTAAGGTAGCTGATTGTGGACACGATGCCAAGTTGCAACGATGATTATTCTTTCATATCTGGCGAGGTGATGGGCTTGGGCGCTTTAAAAGCAAGGCATGTTCGCGCAAAATACCGAACAATACAGAGATATTAGCGACAATTTAATGAAAAAACATTTTATTTTAGGCTACGGCAGTTTGATTAATAGTCGTAGCCGTGCGGTGACGGGTAGAACCGGAGAGGTCATTCCCGTAAAAGTGACAGGCTTCAAACGGTACTGGTCGGTAATGTCGC
Source organism: Neptunomonas concharum (assembly GCF_008630635.1). Classification (NCBI taxonomy): domain Bacteria; kingdom Pseudomonadati; phylum Pseudomonadota; class Gammaproteobacteria; order Oceanospirillales; family Oceanospirillaceae; genus Neptunomonas; species Neptunomonas concharum. The sequence continues at coordinate 79,736 of NZ_CP043869.1, forward strand.
CAGATTTTGGCATGAGCTCAGTAGCTGTGGTTGCTCAGGAAGACGCCGCCTGTAACGGCGTCCTTGTTGAGGTGCCCGCCGAGGAATTGCCTAGCTTTGATCAACGAGAGGCAGGATATCAACGTGTCGAAATACCTGCCGAGCGGATGCATACTTACTGTGGTCGTGAGTTGCCAGAAGGCCAGATTTGGATCTATCAAGCCAATACAATTGTTAATCCCACTCCTGTTTGTCCTATTGCACTGAGCTATGCCGATGTGATTTTGGCTGGATGTTTTGAACATGGTGAGACCTTTGCTTATGAGTTTCTTGAGCAAACCTATGGATGGCATCACCCATTGGTTAATGATCGCCAGCAGCCTCGTTATCCGCGTGTTCAGCCTGAGCTTCACGAAGAGATCGATAAGCTCAATACCATGGTGGCTAAGGTCGCTAAGCTAAGTAATGATGAGTTATCCCTGTCTTATCAAGTGTTGATTAGCTCCTCCGTCTCGCATAGTGGGTCGGACCAATAGTTGTGAGACTAAAGTAGTGTGTTAAATGGGTCGAGCGAAGCACAGACGGCGTTCCGTTATTCTTTGATAATGGTCTCATCTTCGCCATCCCTGGCAATCTGTCGGTATGTGGACTTGCTGACACTCTTCTCGCCCGTCTCTGTACGGGCTTTTTTTATGATTGGTAAGACAAGATTCATCCCAATCCGGTATGCTCACTAGCGTAACCCTAACCCTTGATATTAAATTCTAAAGAGAAATCACCATGGCAGGATCAAGCTTATTAGCCCTAATCGACGATATCGCAACGTTGTTGGACGATGTGGCCGGGATGACCAAAGTGGCTGCACGAAAAACGGCAGGTGTGCTAGGGGACGACTTAGCTCTGAATGCCGAGCAAGTATCCGGGGTTAAAGCGGATCGAGAACTCCCTGTTGTATGGGCGGTGGCTAAAGGCTCCTTAGTGAATAAAACGATACTGGTGCCAGCGGCTTTGGCGATCAGTTATTTCATTCCATGGTTGATTACGCCATTGCTGATGCTTGGTGGTCTGTTTCTCTGTTTTGAGGGGTTCGAAAAGCTAGCCCATAAGTATCTGCACAGCGCGGAGGAAGATGAAGCACACCGCGCCGAGCTAAAGGCCGCTGTGGATAACTCTGAGGTGGATATGGTGGCCTTTGAAAAAGATAAAATAAAGGGGGCCATTCGCACAGACTTTATTCTATCGGCAGAGATTATTGTGATCACCTTGGGCACGGTAGCCGGTGCGACCTTATTAACTCAGCTATCGGTGCTGGTGGGTATTGCATTAATTATTACCGTTGGCGTATATGGCCTTGTAGCCGGTATTGTCAAATTGGATGATGCAGGCTTGTACCTGACCCGTAAGCCGGGTGAAGGAGCATGGGTAGATTTTCAAAGAGGGTTTGGGCGGCGTATCTTGATTGCAGCGCCTTGGTTAATGAAAACCCTAGCTGTTGTGGGTACTGCCGCGATGTTTATGGTCGGTGGCGGCATATTGACCCACGGTATTGAGTATTTACATCATGCTATAGCCAGTGCTGCTCAAAGTGTTGCTGCATGGCCAGTTGTTGGCGGATTTTTAAGCGTGTTAACGCCTACGCTTCTTGATGCTGTTGTGGGAATTTTAGCTGGTGCGGTTGTGCTGATTATTATCACATTAGGCAAGAAAGTATTTTCTAAAAGCGCTACCGCTTAACGCATGAAAAAAGGACAAGGTTCCGCGAAGGGGTGCCGAACCTTGTCCTGTGGTGCGTTACCAGGTCAGTACAGCACCCAGAGCGATTGTGTCCGTTTCGCGAGTATCACTTTCCGTACGATCATATTCGGCAACCAGCTTCAGGTTGTCATTGACAGTGTGGAACCAAGCCACTGCTGTATTTTGCGCATCCAGATCGTTAGCACCGGATGCCGTACCGCCTGAATTCTCACCATAAGAGACAACCAGGCGCTCACTGCCTATGGTGTAGGCGGCTTGTACCAAGTAGCCATCTACATCTGCGTTATCGGATGTGATGAGGTTAGCAAGACCCGCTGTGCCTACACCGGTTGCATTGAACCCAGATGCAGTGACCGACAAGCCGGAGAACTTAACATTCACACCATATGCAAAGCCGTTGGAGTCGATATCTCCTGAGCTTTGTGTCATGCCGCTGACCCATGCCTTAATGGGCAGATCTTCACTTAACTGTGTCTCAAACGTCAGTTCTGCCTCCAGACGAGGAGCGCTTTCTTCAGATCCGGCAGAGGATTTGCTAGGGTCCATTAAACCCACGGCTAGTTGAAAACCATTCTGCTTGGGCGTTCTATAGGTGATCTGAGCATTTGGGAATGGGTAAAGGTAGCCTGTGCCAATGTTACCAAATGAGACGTTGGCACCATCAACTAAGCCATCAGAGCCTACCTGACCATAGCCTAATAGCAGCTCATCACCTAGGATATTACTGCGGCCAAACAGAGAGAAATCTTTACCGACCAGTACCTGGCCCCAATCAGCGTCTACCGTACCGTAGAACTGACGAACATCGATCATTGAATCGGTCAGGTTGGTGTTGGCATCGTTTATGGAAACCCAGAAAGAGGAGCGTGCGCCTACTTTTAAGCCATCTACCTCTTTATTGAAGTTGAAGCCGATCCAGTTAGGCAGGAAGCCCATTTTTACGCGAGACTGGTTACGATCCAATGCGTTGTTATCATCATCGACATTACTGTGAACGTAAAATGTGTTGATCAAGCCATCAGTGGTAAACTGTGTATCGTTTTGATCATATAGAGTCAGGCCTGCGGATGCTTGCGTGCTCAGGCCAGCTGCGACGGCCAGTGCCAAGTATTTTAAGCGGTTCTTATTATTCATGGGATCCCCGTTGATTCTTAGTGTTTACAAGACCTCTTCATGATCGGGGTTGGGATAAATTCCCGGAATGCCTCTTTGGCGCCAATTACTTAAAACCATGGCGTTGTTGCCCCTCTGTTCCAAAGCGGGGCGCCACAGGTCTCTGCTACCTTGCTGCTGGTAGGTTAATCCCTGTCTTACGCCCATGGAGGGATCTGCAGTCGTACGCTTTTTGTGCGGATGCAGCAGTTGGGAGCAAACCGAGCGTTAATTGAAAAAGGCAGGTAAACTCCTTATTCTCATGACAGTCTGAAGAGGCTACATGCGAACTATAAAAACAATAGCGGGTCGCTTTGATGAGCACAGAAACGTCTACTCTACGAAAATTTGTATCCCCCGAAATCATCTTTGGTGCAGGTGCCCGCCACGCTGTCGCTAACTATGCCAATACCTTTGGGGCTCGCAAGGTGTTGATCGTATCCGATCCGGGAGTTGTTGAAGCTGGCTGGTTAACGGACGTCATTGCAAGTCTGGAATCGCAGGATATTGATTATGCCTGCTTCGCTGATGTGTCACCCAATCCCCGTTGTGAAGAGGTGATGGCAGGGGCTGCTTTTTACCAAGAGCAAGGCTGTAATGTCATCGTTGCTGTAGGTGGCGGTAGCCCAATGGATTGCGCTAAAGGGATTGGTATTGTCAGTGCTCATGGTCGCCATATTCTGGAGTTTGAGGGAGTCGATACCATTGATGTGGCAATCCCTCCGCTTATTTTTATCCCCACTACCGCGGGGACATCGGCGGATGTATCGCAATTTGCCATTATTTCGGATCAAACCGAGAAAGTTAAAATCTCCATTGTCAGTAAAGCGGTGGTGCCGGATGTCTCTTTGATCGATCCAGAAACCACCATGACTATGGATGGTTTTTTAAGTGCCTGTACGGGCATTGATGCCCTTGTTCATGCTATTGAGGCGTTTGTCTCAACAGGTGCTGGGCCGCTAACCGACATGCACGCATTGGATGCGATTCGCCTGATCAACACAAACATAGCTCCACTGGTAGCTAACCCAAAAGATATGCAGCTGCGTGAACAAGTGATGCTTGGCTCGATGAAGGCAGGCCTTGCATTTTCAAATGCCATACTGGGTGCGGTTCATGCGATGTCTCACAGTTTGGGTGGGTTTCTTGATCTACCCCACGGGCTATGTAATGCCATGCTGTTAGAGCATGTGATTGACTTTAACTACAGTGAAGCGACAGACCGTTTCAAGGTGGTTGCTGAGACAATGGGAATCGATACCCGCGGACTGACGACCCAGCAAGTTAAGGCTAAGTTGATGGAGCATGTTATCGCACTGAAAATGGAAGTCGGACTCACTCAGAAGCTGGCGGAGAATGGCGTAAAAATCAGCGACATTCCGACATTATCGGAAAAAGCGCTTAAAGATCCTTGTATTCTCACCAACCCTCGCAAATCCAGTAAGCGTGATGTAGAAGTCGTTTATGAAGAAGCGCTCTGAGTCAGCCCCAACCTTTGAGGACCTTATTGGTCTGGGGAATCACTCTGCCCGCAAGAATTACTACCCTGAACTCTCTCGAAAGCTGGATGAATTAGAAGCGGAGCGAAACCGTTATAAGTGGCTGTTTGACCATGCGTTGCATGGGATCTTTCAGGCGGACCTTAATGGTCAGATTCGAGCGGCTAATCCTGCAATGGCCTCTATATGTGGTTACCGCAACGAAGCGCATTTGCAAACAGTCATCACTGATATTGGAGAACATCTGTTCGGTGATCCTCTCTGCTATCGCCAACTACTGCAGCAGTTATATCAAGATGGAAAAGTGTTTCGCTACGAAACCCAACTACGTCAGGCCAATGGCACATTAATTTATGTGTCGATGAATGTGTTGCTTAAACGCGAATCAGATGACATTACGCTTGAGGCTTTTGTACAAGACATTACTGAGCGTGTAATGGATCAAGTACGTTTGAGGCAGCTCAACGAAGAGCTGGAGGGCCGGGTGGAGGAAAGAACCTTCGCACTCGCGACGGTCAATAGTAAATTGTGGGATGAAATTCGCCAGCGTGAAAGTGCTCAGCAGGAGATGAGGCTAGCGAAAGAGCAAGCAGAAGAAGCCAATCGTAGCAAAGATAAATATTTAGCAGCGGCTAGCCATGACTTACTACAACCAATGAATGCGGCACGCCTGTTGGTTTCCACTTTGCGCGAAAGGCCAATGGCCGCAGATGATCACCATCTGGTGGAACGTATTCATGTGGCCTTAGAAGGGGCTGAGGAGCTGCTCACAGACCTGCTGGATATCTCTAAGCTGGATCAGAATGCCGTTCAGCCTGATAGAACTGCGTTTCACTTATCCCAGCTTTTGTCCGCCTTGCAAACCGAGTTTCAACCGGTTGCAGAGCGCGCCGGTTTGTCTTTTCGCGTTCGCTGCCACGATCGATTGGTGCATTCCGATGCACGGCTATTGATGCGAATTTTGCGTAATTTCGTCAGTAATGCATTTCGATATACCAATCAGGGTGGTGTGTTGGTGGGTTGCCGAGTCAAAGGTGAATCTTTAGAAATACAAGTATGGGATACCGGTGAGGGAATCCCAGATACACAAACTGACTCGATTTTTGAAGCGTTTAATCAGCTGCAACAACACCGCAACGGCCAGCGTGCGGGTGTCGGCTTAGGTCTGGCCATTGTAGAGCGCATAGCGCGTGTTCTCGAACACCCTGTCTCGGTGCGCTCTAAGCCTGACAAAGGATCTATGTTCTCCATTGCCGTTCCGCTCGCCGAGGGCGCGGAGCAGCCTTTGCCTAGAGTGACCAAGATGGCGGCAGCAAGCCACTTTCAGGATGAAGTTGTGCTGATTGTGGATAATGACCCCGATATTCTGCTGAGTATGAAAGTGTTGTTGATGCAGTGGGGCTTAACGCCGTTAACGGCTAAGGATACAGCCGCAGCATTAAACCTGTGTGAAACCCTGACGCCCGACATTGTGTTGCTTGATTACCATCTTGATAAGGGATTAACCGGTATCGATGTGCTTGAGGCGTTACGAGATCGGTTTGAGGCTATTCCTGCCGCACTCCTCACCGCTGAGCGCGCAGATGAAAGCTTAAAGCGCTTTCGGAGCATGGGCTTGCAAGTGCTGAATAAGCCCGTTAAACCCGGCAAGCTTCGTGCGCTTATTTCGCATATGTTATCGAATGAGCAACTGCGGAAAGAATTGGGTCACAAGTAGTATTTCTGCTTGCCGCTTCACTGCCTAGACTGGAAGAAGCGGCAACAGATCCAGCATAGGTACCGGTTTTATGTCACACCCAGCGATCTCTGGTTTTTCTAACCATAGCGACCCACAACAAGCAGCCGCTGAGCTGCAGCAGCAACTAAGCAGTGAATCGTTGGGATTTGTCCTGTTTTTTTGTTCGGCACAGTATGATCTTGAGCAGCTTGCTTCTGCCTTGAATCAGCATTTTCCCGATACGCCCTTGGCCGGGTGCACAACCGCGGGTGAAATTACCCCTGAGGGGTATGCGCAAGGTGCCATCAGTGCAATAGGCTTTAGCCGACAACACTTCTCAGTGCATAGTGCGCTGATTGAAGCGATGGATGATTTTCCGCTGACGTCAGCTCAGAGTGTTGTTGATCAACTGATCAGTAGTAGCCGAGAAACATTAAAAGGCCCTATTGCTGGTAACAGCTTTGTCGTTACTTTATTAGATGGTTTATCCGTTCAAGAGGAACAGGTTCTGGCCACGCTTAACTCTGCGTTGGGCAATATTCCCCATTTCGGAGGCTCAGCCGGTGATGATGTGAATCTGGCTAATACTCATATATTCATTCAGGGTGGTTTTCATAGCGGTGCGGCGGTGGTTTTACTCTTTAATACCGACTGTGACTTTGAGGTATTTACGACCCACCACTTAGAACCCTATGAAGAAAAGCTGGTTGTCACGGCAGCGGATCGAGATACGCGCCGTGTTTATGAGCTGAATGCAGAGCCTGCAGCGCAGGAGTACGCCCGCCTTATTGGCTTGGAGGTTGATCAGTTAAGCCCTAGTGTCTTTGCGCTGAATCCGTTAGCTGTAAAAATTGGTGAGGAATATTACGTCCGCTCCATCCAGAAAGTGAATAGCGATCTGAGCCTCACGTTTTATTGTGCGGTAGAGAATGGCATTGTTTTGACGCATATGAAGCGAGGTGATCTGTTAGAGAACCTGACCCAACAGCTTGACAGGATAGAGAAAAATATCGGTGAGCCTGAGTTGATCCTCGGTTGCGACTGCTTCTTGCGGCGTCTTGAAGCGGAGCATTTAGGGATAGAGGCACAAGCATCAGCCCTGTTGCGCAAGCATCACGTAATTGGATTTAACACCTACGGTGAACAGCTTGAAGGGATGCATATTAATCAAACCTTTACGGGGGTTGTTATTGGAAAGCCTTGCGATGAGTAATGCGGATGAGCTAGCAGCGCGGGTAGCTGAGCTTGAAAAAGAGAACTATAAGCTCAAGCGAATCAATCAGGCGCTCATTGAACGGGTTGAATCCAGCAATGCTCAAGGAGCAAACCCGTATGCTGCCTTTGAGCACTCTGTTGTACTGGCAGAACAGGTGCGAGAGCGAACGGAGGCGCTTAATGAAGCACTATCCGAATTAAAAACCAGCCATCGCGCCTTAAAAAATGCCAATCGACTGGCGGACCTAGCAAATCAACGAGTAGTTGATGCAATTGAGAGCATTTCCGATGCGTTTGTGCTTTTTGACAAAGAGCGGCGCATCGTTTTGTTTAATAGTAAGTTTCTATCGGTATGGGAGGGCACGGGGCAGGAGATAGCGACCGGGACGACTATACAGGATATCCGACGCTTAGCGGATGAGCATGGATTGATAGCGGAAGAATACGGCGAAACCGGTGACGGTAGTAAAGTGTTCAGACTTTCTACGGGGCAGTGGGTGCAAATGAGCGAGCGCCAGACAGCCGATGGTGGATTAGTTATTCTGTACACCGACATCAGTAAATTAAAAGCATCCGAAACAGAGCGACGTGAAGCAGAGCTGGCGAAAAAGTCGCGCATGTTGCAGCGTACGGTGGATAATCTTTCGCAAGGTGTCGCGCTGGTTAATGCCAGTGATCAGTTAGAAATATGGAACGATCGTTTCTTGGCGCTCACCGGTGTGTCCCGTGCGCTAGCGGAATCTTATCCCCCCTTTAAGGCGCTTAATTTACGGCACTATCATGATGGACGAGCCAATGGCGGCCAGTCGAATAGCTCCAGTGTGATGACCCACAACGGTCAAGTGATAGAGGTAAGGACTCATGCTATGCCGGATGGTGGGTATGTGAACACTTACACCGATATAACGGAGCGTTATCAGTATGCCGAAACACTAAAAGAGAGTGAACAGTGGATTCGCTTAATAACGGACCATGTTCCTGCGCTGATCGCTTATGTCGGCGAAGACTTGTGTTATCAGTTTACCAATAAAGTATACGATGAATGGTATGGCTGGGAGCGCGGCAAGCTATCGGGTCAGAGCATTAATCAGGTGCATGGAGGGACAGGCTTTAGAGAGTTACAGCCCTATATTCAGCAAGCTCTCTCAGGCGAAAATGTCACTTTCGAGATCGCAGAATACAACGGTGCGGGTGAAGAGCGCTATATGCTCAAATCCTATGTTCCCAACAAGGATATGGAAGGGCGTACGGTTGGTTTCTTTGTGATGATTCGAGATATTACCGAGCGACGAAAAGTCGCCTTAGAGCTGGAAGCGGCCTATCAAAACCTAGAGCACCGTGTGCGTGAGCGCACCGCTGAATTAACCGAAGTGAATCAACACCTGCGTTCAGAGATCACTGAGCGTACTCAAGCCGAAGCTCGTCTGCGCGAAGCAAAAAAAGATGCTGAGCAAGCTAACCTGTCTAAGACAAAATTCCTCGCAGCGGTGAGCCATGATCTGTTGCAGCCTCTGAATGCCGCACGCCTATTTACTGGTGCATTGGCAGAGAAGCCCTTAGGTGATGAAACCCGGCCCTTGGTCAGCGCTGTCTCTAATGCACTTGAGGATGTGGAGTCTCTGTTAGGCACGCTGGTGGATATATCCAAGCTTGATGCGGGTGTGGTAACCCCTGATCTGACAACCTTTCGTGTTGATGAACTGATCGCCAATATTGCCCATGAGTTCAGTCAGTTTGCTGTTCATGAAGGCTTACGACTCTCTTATGTGCCGTCAACGGCGGTTGTTACAACAGACTCTCAATTGCTGGCCCGTATTTTAAGAAACTTCCTCTCTAATGCTATTCGATATACTCGAAAGGGGCAGATTTTGCTGGGATGCAGGCGCAAAGCCACGGCTCTGTCTATCGAGGTGTGGGATACCGGCGTCGGTATTCCTGCTGCCCAGCTGGAGGAAATTTTCCAAGAGTTTCGACGTTTGCAGCCTCAAGAGTCAGGGCAAGATAAAGGCTTAGGGCTAGGCCTGGCCATTGTGGATAAGATTTCTGGCGTATTGGGGCATCCGATCAATGTGCGCTCTATTGAAGGTAAAGGCTCCGTGTTTTCGGTAGAAGTGCCTTATGGTGAGTTGTTACCCTACAGTGAAATCCAAGGCCCCGATTTGCTGACTCAAAGCGATGGGCTACAAGGCGCGAGAATTTGGTTAATCGATAATGACTTAACGATTTGTCAAGGTATGCAGACCCTATTAGAGGGTTGGGGGTGTGAAATCACAACAGGGTTATCAGCTCAGGATCTCTTAAGCCGGGTTGATGTGAACAGGGCGCCTGCAGATCTCTTGATTGCGGACTATCATTTGGACAATGGAAATCATGGTGTTGATGCGGCGCAACAGGTATCAGCACAGGTAGATTATGTACTACCGGTACTGATGATTACAGCGAACTACAGTAAAGAATTGAAACAAGAGATCCGCGAGCTGGGCTATTTGCTGATGAATAAACCCGTTAAGCCGCTTAAGCTAAAAACAACACTACTGCACCTGCTGCGCTAAAACGAGATGTGCTAGCGCTTTAAATACTCGCTGAAATCGATATTTCCCGCTGATAATACCGCTTGAATACGGTTATGGACATTTAGTTTGCGCAAAATGGCGGAAACATGCGCTTTTACCGTTGTTTCAGCGATGTTTAGATTATAAGCGATCTGCTTATTTGACTCACCTTTAGACATGCGCTCTAGCACTAACAGTTGGCGCCGGGTTAACGAGGATAGCATTTCCGGTGCTATGGTCTTCTCATCCGGACGCGGTTGGCGTCGCATGTCTGGATTATGGGTGCGAATAATATCGGAAGGTAAGTACACATTACCCGCCAGAATTTGGCGCAATGCGTCAGTCATTTGATCTCGGGGAGAGGATTTGGTGATAAAGCCAACAGCGCCATAGGTTATGGCTTGAAGCACAATCTGTTTATCTTCTTCGGCCGATACGATAACAACAGGAATGGTGGGTGACTCGTTACGTAGTGCGATTAAGCCGTTGAGACCATTCATGCCGGGCATGTTGAGATCTAATAAGATCAGGTCCAAGTCATCGTGTTCTTGAGTGAGTAACAACGCGCTGTCTAAGGACTCTGTTTCCAGAAGTTCACACTCTGGGAACCCCATATGAATGACGTTGATTATCGCTTCACGAAATAGCGGATGGTCATCAGCAATCAAAATTTTGTACACTCGCGTCTCCCACTCTCTTTATCATTATTGTTGTTGGGCATCCGGCCACGACTATTCCAAGGTAAAGGGTTCTGGTTTCCCCTTGACCAATACTTGATCTGCTTCTTGCCAGCCATCTGATCCGTCTCGATACCAATAGAGCTGAGAATAACCCCACTGTGCCGCCCGCTTAACCGCGTTCCAAGACATCCAACAATCTGCTGTGCAATATATCACAACCGGGAAGTCTGGATTGTTAGCTGTTAGCTTCTCCAGATTGTGGCGAAAATAGGTTTCCCAAGCGGGGTCTAACTCGCCTTGGCCAACATTGGGTGTCCATATGCTGCCTGGAATATGCAGCCTTGGCTCCTTCTCAATAAAGAGGCCGTTTTTCCATATCAGAGGCTGTACATCCAGCAGCACTGGTTTAGGTGTTGTTTTTTGCAACTCAAGCAGTTGTACCGTACTGAGTGTCTCTGCCTGATCATGGCTTGGCGGGGTTGGACTTCGGTATCGGAACAACCGGTATCCGTCAATAGAGAACAACTCACTGCTATCTTCAAATGCTTGTAACCAGTGATTGTTGGGCCCACTTTGAGCCAGCAGCGCTCCTGAAAAAAGTAAGCAGAGCCAAACGGCGATTTTTTTCATCTTATTTCACCTTTTTGACATCAGTTATTACACCGCGTCAAAGTGAATGGATGAATCCTACCATGGAGCGAAAAAACCAGTACTAAAGTACTGGTTTTTGACCGTTTGATGGGGTTAATGACGGCTGGCTAAGTAAACCCCGGCACCGACCATGATTGAGCCTGCGGTGCGGTTAAGGTTTTGCATAGCACGGTGAGAGCGGAACATCCGCCGTGCAGCGGAGGCCATCTTAGCAATCAGCATTAAGCCGAGCATGAGTGCCACTAATGTTAGCGCTGCGGCCAGCACAATATCTTGTGGGTTCAGGATGGTCAGATCCATAAAGGTCGGCAAAAATGCGATATAAAATAGAATCACTTTTGGGTTTGATGCCGAGATAAGAAAACCCTGCACAAAGCTCATCAGTCCATGTCGCGGATGTTTCTCAATGGGAGTATCGTCTAAATTAATCGGCGAGGTCCAAAGCTTCCAGCCTAAATAGCAAAGATAAGCCGCTCCTGCTAAGCGGATTACAGTGAACAGCTCGCCCCAATGCTCCGCGATGGCGGCAAGTCCAAAACAAGCCAGTACTAAGTAGATAATATCGCTGATGGTCATACCGAGCGCTAAGAGGACACACGCCCGTGCGCCCTCTGTCATCCCTTTGGCTAAAATGGCAAAAACCCCAGGACCTGGTGTAATTCCAAAGATAAAAATAGCAATGAAGAAGGTAATTGCGCTCTCTAAGGACATAGTTATTCACACCTTCATTATTTTTGGGTGGCTTTATCACCCCAGATAGCTTTTAAGCGCTGATCGCGGCCACAGTTCCAGCGATAGTACTTATAGCGAACGGGATTGTTTTTGTAATAGTCCTGATGATAACTCTCATTGCCTTGGATTGGATAGAAGGTAGATGCAGAAAGAATGGGTGTTACAACGGCTTGATTAGGGAACTGAGTTGTTACCTGTGCTTTGGAGGCTTCGGCTAGCTGCTTTTCTTCACTATTGGCAACAAAAATGGCACTCAAATAGCTGTAGCCTTTATCACAGAATTGCCCTTTATCATCGAACGGATCAATATTTACCCAAAAGTGTGCCAACAACTCGCTATAGCTAACGATGCTTGGATCATAAGTTATCTCCACCGCTTCGTAATGGCCCTCGTGGTTGCCGTTATAGGTGGGGTTTTTTAGAGTGCCGCCGGTAAAGCCAGAAATGACATCAGTGACTCCCTCCAGCTTTTCAAAGTCAGACTCCATACACCAGAAACATCCCCCTGCAAAGACCGCCTTATCAGCAGATACCTGCGTCGTAAAAGAGAATAAGCCCATCAGTATTAAGAGTAGTGAAGTGGGTTTCATCGGTCTCTCCGGTAATTAGGCTTAAATTTGCCTGTGTTCAAAATGTATCCCTAAGTATGGCAGCCCAATGGGGTAAAGAGGTCACAAAAGTATCGCAAAAAATGTTAAGGCTACTGACACCATGCTGTCAGTAGCTGGTCTGTAAGCTAAGTACTCCATTAAACAAGAGGAGTAACCAAGATGACAGGTGTAGTCGAAGTCGTGACATTTAGATTAGCAGAAGGCTTTACAGAAATGGATGTAGCTAAAACTTGCGAAGGGATTAATACTCTTTTAGAGACACAAGCCGGTTTCCAGTACCGCTCACAAAGCCATGATGGAAAAGGTAATTGGTTTGATATCATCTATTGGGAAAATATGCAGGCCGCTCATGCGGGATCGGCCGTGTTTATGGAGCATCCTGCAGGTAAAGCTTTATGTACATTAATTGATGAAAATACCTGCGTTGTTCGACATATGCCGGTGTTAACATCGACGATGGCGTGTGAGGCCAGTAACCAAAGCGCATGATCAACAGCGGATAAAAACACATGAGAAAAGCGGAGCGCCTGTTCCAGATACTGACCCTTTTGCGAGGTCGTCGCACCGTGATAACGGCAAAAGACTTGGCTGAGCGTCTACAGGTATCTGAAAGAACCGTTTATCGAGATATACAGGCGTTGTCGCTTTCGGGTGTTCCTATCGAAGCTGAAACGGGAGTGGGTTATCGTTTACACACTAGCTTTAACCTTCCTCCCATTATGTTTGATCTGGATGAGCTGGAGGCATTACTCTTGGGTGTGCGGATGGTCCAAGGTTGGAGTGATGAGTCGCTTGGTCGGGCGGCAGATAGTGCATTGAATAAGATTCGCGCCGTATTACCTGAACGGCAACACCATGAACACACCATTAGACCCGAGTGGCTGATTGTGCCCGACTTTTATCGGGATCAAAGTGCTCCTTATAGCCGCGAACTTCGAGCGGCTATTAAGTCTCAGTCGGTTCTCGAGTTGAGTTATCGGCGCGAGGATAGGGCTGCCTCCGTAAGGCATATCTGGCCGTTGGGTTTGGTGTATTGGGGGCGCACATGGACACTGGTGGCTTGGTGTGAGCTTAGAGAGGCGTATCGGATGTTTCGTTTAGATCGTATCGTGGCGCTGACCATCTTGGAGCGCCACTTTACGACCTCCAGTACGTTAAGCTTGCAGCATTACCTTGCATTGCAAACTAAGCGATGTGAAGAGCAAGCCTAGGGATACTACGAGCAAGTCAGTCAACTTTGCTCTGACTTCCGTTATTCAACAATCGCCCTTCTTTAAAGTAAATACCGGAATCATCTCCCCAGTATCGCCCGACTTGACTTTCATCAAAGTCAGGGCTTTTACTTAATATTTGTTGCTGCTAAAGTTAGCGCACAATTTGATCAATAGCCAACAAGGAATGTTGTTATGTCCAAGAAAGCTGAAAGTACTCGCTCAAAAAAACCTCATTCAATTCAATCTACATTTTTTGCGGTGATTGCTGGCTTAGCGTCTGGTTCTTACCTCAAAGGGATAGAGTACTTCGACGGTCTTATTGGACAAAACCCGTTAACACTCCTCATTCTTGCAGTGTCGAGCGGTTTACTTTTCAACTACTTCCCGATGAATTACTGGAAGAAATCTGTCATAAAGAAAGGAAAAGAAAACGGACTTGATTCTGCTCCACACCTTTCGCCGTCGCTTCCTTTTACTCTTATTCGTGTGACCTTTGGCATTATCGCAGTCCTCTCCATGCACTCATACACGGCCGATGCAAAGTTGTTTGATGAAGCTTTCGGACACACTAGTCTGACCTTTGGCATTGCTTTGATAACCGCAATCACGTCTCTATTTGTATTTCCTGTGCTGGATATATACATGCGCCACCAAAACCTTAAGGCATCAATTCTAGGTGGGCTTAAGTGACCTTTTTTTCTTTGCGCCTTTCTACGCTGCGATAGCCTGAGTCTGCCGATACAAATGACTCACGCCATGAAGGATTCTGCCAGCTGATTCAAGTCGTGTTCATTCGCTCCCGTGGTGGTGAAGCTATGTATCAAGCCTTGTCTTTCATCGCATACTCCCTAGCATTGGTCATATGGCCGAGTGTGCTAGAATAGTGCATATTTTGTTTTAGTTAAGGTAGAAAGATGGCTGATAAACCTCAACCACCTGGGGAATACGATTGTTGTGAAAGTGGATGTGATCCCTGTGTATGGGATACCTACTACGAAGACTTAAAAGAGTGGCAAGCCGCTGAAAAAGCGCGAAAAGAGCAAGAAAGCCCATCAGGCGAAGGTGCGCAACCTAAGGAATAAGCCTGAATGTTGGCTATAAATAACACCCCATGCAGTCATCGTCAGTTTTGGTACATACTCGGGGCGGTGTTTCTTTACTTGCTGCTCGTTCAGGTGCTGCAACTCATGGTGTCTGGCACAGCGGATTTAGACCAAGCTGAACAGTTGGTGTTAAGTCAGGAGTATCGCTTAGGTTATAACACCCAGCCGCCTCTCTATACCTGGTTAACGAAACTGATTTTCGCCATAACTGGGCCAAGCTTAACGGTACTGCTCGTACTCAAAGCTGTTATTTTATCGTCTATTGTCGTGATAGTGGCGCAAATAGCCCGGCTGTTTGCGTTAGCCTATTGGCAGCAGCTGATTTTGGTATGCTCCTTCCTGTTTATTCCTCAAATTAGTTGGGAATCTCAGCGTGATTTAACCCACTCTACCTTAGCGACCGCGTTATCAGCCGCAACTTTGTTACAGGTGCTTTGGTTAAGAAAAAACGCCACATTAGCCGGCTATGGATGTTTGGGCTTATTGGTAGGGCTTGGGCTGTTAAGTAAATATAATTTTTCAGTTTTTGCGGGGGCGTTACTGCTTACGGGATTACTCGTAAAAGGGTATCGTGACGTTATCTTTAATCGCAGAATTGCGCTTTCCATACTCATCACGGCTATCGTGATTAGCCCTCATTATTACTGGGTTTCACAGCATCTGGATATTGTTTTGGGCAGTATGCAAAAACTGAAAGCTGGGGAGGGGAGCTTCTTTACCGGTGTTGGGCAGGCGTATATCTCAGCATTGGCTTTTCTTAGCCCGTTATGGCTGTTTTCTTTGTTACTGATTCGAGATGAGCGGCGAGAGGTTGTTGGTTGTATTGAAGAGCAGCGGTTTGTCCTATGGTTGCCGATTATGATCCTTTTGCTCGTCACTGTTTTTGTTGGACTGACGGGTGCACAAGAGATAAAAGATCGTTGGTTCCAGCCTATGCTCTTTTTTATGCCGTTGTTGGTGGCGATGTTATATAAACCGACAACAAAAGGATTACATCTTTACGTTGGGTTGGCCGCGTTTTTCGCAATACTGATAGGGAGCGTGCTGAGCCTTAGAGTGGTATTTGCTGAAGAGTTTGGTCGTTATACTCGCCAAAATATACCCTATGAGGTGCTCAGTCAGCGCTTAGAACAACAGGTCGATATATCAGGGAGCCTCTTTGCTGAGACCACCTTCATTGGCGGTAATATGCGTAACGCTTTTAAGGGAACTGAGGTGTTTACTCCTGACCGCATGATGGCTGATAGCACGGTAACGGGCTCAGCCGTTGTACTGTGCGAAACTCAGGATTGTAGCCGTGATGATTTTGCCTCTTGGCTACTGACGAAACATGGTATCGATGTGCAGGAGCTTAATTTCGAGGCACTGGAAGCGCCGTATTATTTCTCAGCTACAAGGTCGCATACGCTCTATTGGAGCCAGATTGATCTGCCCTAAATGAGATGGTTATCCCGGCTTTTTGCCGGTTGAAGCGGCGCGTTGGGGGTTAAAGCCCCGAATAGCGAGTGCAGAGAACACCAGCGTTGACACGCCCGTGATGGCAAGAGCTGTGCCGTCGAGCTTCATGTAGAGCGCATGGCGAACCAGCTCGACGGCGTAGGTGAAGGGGTTAACGGAACAGATCCAGAACAACCACTCACTGGCTTCCTGCATTTTCCAAAGGGGATAGAGTGCAGAAGAGAGAAAAAACATAGGGAAGATCACAAAGTTCATCACCCCCGCAAAGTTTTCCAGTTGTTTAATCCATGAAGAGATAAACAAGCCAATCGCCCCTAGCATCAAAGCGACTAAAATAAGCGCAGGCAGAACCGTTAAATAGCCAAGCAAAGGTGGCTCAACATCCACCAACAAGGCGATGAGTAAAAACGCATATACTTGTAGTAGCGACACCAACGCCGTTGCAATCAACTTACTGCTAAGTAGAAACCAGCGAGGCAGTGGACTCATCAACAAAACACGCATGCTCCCCATCTCCCGGTCATAGACCATCGACAATGAGCTTTGCATACCGTTGAACAGCAAAATCATACAACACAGCCCGGGTGCGATATAAACCTCGTAGGTGATATAAGTATCGTAGGGTTCGATGATGGCGATGCCCAGTGCGGCTCTAAAACCTGCAGCAAACACAATCAGCCATAATAGAGGGCGAATCAGTGCGCTAAGAAAACGAGTACGTTGCTGGATGAAGCGCAAATATTCGCGTACCAAAATGCCGCTGAAGCATTGCCAGTAATGGCGTGTAGATAGTTTCATCAGTAGCTGGCCCCGTCGCAGGTCAGAGTATTAAAAGCCTTTGAGAGTGAATCCTGCTGGGATAGCTCGCACAGACTATGGCCTGTAGCAGACGATAGCAGACGACCTTGGTGAAGTAATAAAACGCGATCTTCCAGTGTGATCTCTTCTATCAAGTGTGTGGCCCAAAGGACAGTCAGTTGTGTTTCATGGCATAGCTGACGTATATGCTGATTGAGTGCGCTTCGGCTTTGAGGGTCAAGCCCTGTGGTGGGCTCATCCAAGAGTAAAACCTCCGGTTGGTGCAGCAGCGCCCGAGCAATCTCAACCCGACGACGATGGCCACCATTCAGAGCGCGGACTTTTTCATCAGCTCTGGCGAGCATTTGCAGCCGTTCTAATTCCTGTTGTATGCGCCCTTTGGCGGCTTTTCCTGAGAGTCCATGCAGTGCGGCATGATAAGACAGGTTTTGCTGAACAGTGAGATCCAAATCCAGCGTGCTCTGTTGGAACACGACCCCCAATTTCTGCATCACGGCAGTAGGATGCTGATTGAGAGCGAGTTCCCGCAGAAAAATTTCTCCTGATTGCTGAGCGTAGAGTCGAGTCAGTAAGGCAAACAGCGTGCTTTTACCGGCTCCATTAGGACCGAGCAGTGCTGCGAACTGTCCTGTTTCTAAGGCGAAGCTGACATTGTTTAGTGCCGCTTTTTTGCCATAGTGAAAACTGACCTGCTCGACCCGAATGCTCATTAGGATTTCACCACGATACCCCAAGGATAACGGCCCACTTTAATCGATTTAATCGCCTTCATTTTGGCGACATCGATAACCGTTACATCACCGCTGATACCGTTTGTGGTGAGCAGGAGTGATTGGTCACTGTTAAATGCCATATGCCAAACACGGCGGCCTACCAAAATATAGTCGAGCACTTCATACGTTTTTGTATCGACAACGGCAACATGATTGGCCGGACCGAGTGCGACAAAGGCATATTTTCCATCGTCTGACAGCTTAACGCCTACCGGCTGTACTTTATCTGGGTGAACCCCTTTGATCTGGAAATTGATTTTGTGAAGGATGGTACGGCTTTCGACATCGATCACAGAGACCGTCCCACCAATCTCTGAGCTGGCCCAAAGGGTTGAGTCATCTTTGCTGAATTCAACATGGCGTGGGCGTTGGTCAACCAGCGTATTATCGTACAGCTGCATGGTTGTGGTATCGATCCAATGCACCATATTGGTGGTTTCACTGGTATTGACGGCAATTTTGCCGTTATAGCTGACAGCCATCCCCTCTGGTTCTACTCCCACATCGATCTGTGCCAGAACCTCGTTGGTTTCGGTGTCGACAACCGTTGCTAAGGCATCGTCTTCGTTGGCGATATACAGGTGCCTATCATTGGGGTGCAGGGCGAATTGCTCAGGGTCTTCACCCGAGGGTAACTCTTTGACGATGGTATGTGTTGCCAAGTCCATCACCTGAACCGTATCGGAGTCAGAAGCGCAGATGTACAGCTTGCTCTGATCCTTAGAAAGAATAATCCCGCGAGGGCGTTCCCCCACGGATAGGGTATGGGTCACTTCAAATGTTTTTAAATCGATAACAGACAGGGTGTCATCTTTTTCGTTTGAAACATAGGCAACCTCTGCATGTAATAGCGTCGGTAGAAGACAGAGTGTTGCAGATGAGATAAGTCGACGTACTTTCATGATCCATTGCCTTTTTTCATAGAGGTGAAGAGAGGTTGTAAATTGCAGTGGCTTTCAGGCTGGTCATATCCCAAGGTATCCAGTTCGGATACAGGGTGTAAAAAACCTTCTTGAGGTGATTGGGAAACCAAAGAGCGCGGGTGTATGAGTGGAATAGTTTGGCGTAGCTGGCCGTTCCATTCACGGTATGTCAATTTACGACCTTTAAAACCGGCTAGTTCAAACTTATCGGACATTAGATAAGCTTTGAGGGTATTTACATCGTTACTGTTGGTACGTGTTACCGCTTCTGCCACAGAGCGAACGGCTGCCCAGGCGGCGTAATCTTCGTTGTTCATCCAGCGCCCTGCGAGTCTATCAAAGCGGCTCTGTAGCTGGGCTGCGCCCCATTGTTCCACCACACGATGCCATGTAACGGGTGTTAACCCCTGAGTGCCAACGACCGGTCGAGGTAGCCAAGTGTTGTAGAGAACATACTCACCAAAGTCGCCACGCTCATCGGCAACCACTACGACATCGTAATCTTTTCCTTGAGTGAATAGCGGCATCTCTTTTTGTGCTGTCCTGCGAAGATCGGTATCAAAGCTCCACTGCTTTTCATCAACAATTTTATGACCAAAGCGTTTTGCTGCGCGCTTTAATGCAGCGGAGTAGGCTTTGTCGTCCTCCGTTGCACCGGTGATCATTAACCATTTAGTTAACCGTTTGCTTTTAAGCCATTGACCTAATGCATCGGCGAGCATTGCGCGGCTAGGCATACTGTGCAATGTATTGTTGAGGCATATATCGGTGCGCAACGCGTCGTCTTTGGCTGCACTGTTAAAAATCAAAACATCCTCACCTAGCAATGAGGAAAGCTGTTGTAAGGCAGTACTTGGCATGTCTGCCACAAACACGCGAATGCCGTCAGCGTAGAGCTGCTGAGCTTGGGCCGCTAATGACTCCCACTGATCGCTTTCGGTGATAGAGAGTGTGTAGTGGTGTTTCAGAAACCGGCCTGTGGTATTGCTGTCCGCTATACCTAATTCGGCACCGCGTAAGCCAGCGTCTTTAGGCTCGGGAAGAATATTGGAGAGAACCGGGCCTCTATCTTGCTGCAGCTTGATAAAAGCGACCTCCATCTCCAGCGGTGCAGCACAGATGGGTAGACTTAGAAGGCTGAGCAGTAAACCCCCAGCTAAGTTACGTGGTTTCATAAGCGTCTATTTTTATTATGATGAATTGTCCAGCTTAAGGTCTTCTGTGGATGTGCGGAATATGAAGAAAGTACGAATCAATTAGTTCTGAAGTAGTATGTTTGAGCGCCCTATTGGTTATGCATGATTGATGGACTGCAAATTTCAAATCAGGAGAACATCATGCGTGCTATGCGTCATTTCACGGCTGCCACTTTATTAATGGGCGCAACTCTTGCTGCGTCAATGCCTGTTTTGGCTGAGGGAGATTTAACCCGTCGACCAGAAAAATTGCCTGATCTGGTACTTGGCACAGAAGACAATCGCTACTTGCTCTCGCAAAAGCAGTATGAATTAGAAACCGGTAAATCTTACAAACTTAAGATTATTTCCAGTGGGCAAACGGAGTACGCTCTTAAAGCCCCTGAGTTTTTCACCTCCATTTTTTTAAGAAAAGTTGAGGCAGGAGATATGGAAATCAAAGCGGTAATGCTCACTGAGCTAGAGTTTGAGCAAGAGGGTGAGGCTGAGATCTACTTCGTACCGATCAAGCCGGGTGCATTTGAATTCTATGCCGAAGGTTTGGAAGAAAAAGGCATGGAAGGCGTATTTAACGTCCGTTGATGCCGGATTAATTTGTAAAACACATCAGACTACGGTAAATCAGTAGGTTTGTGACCTATTGAGATAGCCCTATGCACGCGATCGCTTGGGCTACATGCTTTTCGCAATAGCTTCCACCTTGCTGGGCAGTATGGCTGGTTCTTAGGTATTGGGCTGCTGTCGCTGGCCGAAGTGTTTGCACTGGAGTTTACTGTACCCATCTGGACGGCCATCTTTGCATCAATCGCGTTAAAAGAAACACTGACGCGCGCAAATTGATCGCGCTATCTGCATTATCAGCACATTATTGTATGGTAGAAGCGATGCTCGGTATGTTGCTTTATCAAGAGCACTTTGAATTTGCTATTATGCTTGGCGGTGCGCTGATGCTGTTGGGCAATCTGGTGAATGCATGGGGTGCGCCCGCATCAACACGAGAGCAAGTTGGCACCCGCGAAGCGCTCAAACCCCGTAGATAGTTAAAAGGTAGGTATTTTGAATCGTCGTAAAAAAGGTAATCAGATCCTAAAAGCCCGTGCTAAAAAAGCTAAGGCGAAACTAGCACCCAAAAGTAAGCCTAAATATATCAGCAAAGCGGATCGAGCCCTGTTAGCAACGGCTGAGCCAAGCCAGATGGATGAACATGGTGCGGTAGCCGAGGCTATTGAGTAGAAATCTCATATAGCGAAAAAGAGTTAAAAAAAGTTTTCTTATTTCAGTTTCGTTTCAGTTTTGGGTTTTAAAGTACACCCATCAACACAACGAATTAAGGAATACAGATCATGAAAACTTTACTGAACGCAACTTTGATCACTACAGCTCTTTTCGCATCACAAGCTTTTGCTAACCCACTTGATGACTTGGGTGCGCAGGCAACTGAAACCAACCTAGCGCAAGGTGCAGCTCACACGCAAAACTACACACCTGCCAGCAACCCGCTATCTGATTTAGGTAACTCGGTTGAAGCACACCTAGCAGATGGTCAAACGATTACTGCAAGCAGCGCACCCAGCTCAGTTGTCTTTGCTCTAGAGCCAACTAACTCAAAAGAAGCGTTACTGTAACGCTTCTTCTGCTCCAACAGCCGGGAGGTGCCAGCCTCCCGTAAGCTATCCACTGATTAGACCTACCTACCACTTACCCTCCACGATTTTAGTTTGCATCTCACATACGTGACGGTGATCTTGGGATTATCTGGAACGATTTTTTGTAGAACTGTCGAAGGTTATAGCCTTTTAGATTTACAAAGCGTTATACAGCCTCAGGAGAAGTATATGGTTGTTGTAGCTAGGTTTTCTTTTCCCTACGAAGCGCATATAGCCAAAGCTAACTTAGCAAGTGCGGGTATTGAAAGCTTTATTGCCGATGAACATACGGTAAATGCACAATGGCTCTATTCCGATGCCCTCGGCGGTGTCCGATTAATGGTTGCCGAAGAAGATGCCAATCAAGCCAGTGAAATACTGGGTGAGGATTTCTCGCAATGTTTTGAAAACGCCGATGATGCGGTAGAAGGACACATAGATGTGTGCCCACATTGTGGTAGCAGTGATATAGCCGCCTATACCAAAGGAAAGCGTTCAGCATTTCTTGTTTTCATTTTGCTGGGTTTCCCTTTGTTCTTTTACCAGCAAGGTTATATGTGTAATCAGTGTGGAGCGTTTAGTAAGACGCTTTAATTGGCTATAGTATCTACGTGTAGATCATAAATAGTTTAAAAAGGTTTTCTTATTTCAGTTTCGTTTCAGTTTTGGGTTTTAAAGTACACCCATCAACACAACGAATTAAGGAATATAGATCATGAAAACTTTACTGAACGCTACTTTGATCACTACAGCTCTTTTCGCATCACAAGCCTTTGCTAACCCACTTAATGATTTGGGTGCGCAGGCAACAGAATCCAACCTAGCGCAAGGTGCAGCTCACACGCAAAACTACACACCTGCCAGCAACCCATTGGCTAATTTAGGTAACTCGGTTGAAGCGCACTTAGCGGATGGCCAAACGATTATTGCAAGCAGCGCATCCAGCCCAACGGTATTTGCACTAGAGCCAACCAACTCAAAAGAAGCGTTACTGTAACGCTTCTTTGTCCCAACAGCCGGGAGGTGCCAGCCTCCCGTAAGCTATCGCCTTGTCTGCCTCTTACGCCTTACACAATTCTAAAATCTATCAAAGCTGCCCTTTTTAGCCTATTTGCTCTCAATATTTTTGGTGTTTCCCTCTCAATAATACAAAGTGACGTATAATGGTACCGACCTTATTGTGTAGCCTAAGGAGAGCGGGTTAGTAATGGAAATGCTAAGGGAGTTAATAGCGACCCTTATTTTTATTGTAGGTGTTACGCTTGTTGTCTCACTCATTGGAGCATTTGATTGGGGAGATCTTATTGCGGCGATAGGTTGCTTCATGGCAGCGTATTTTATATGGCCAAGTAAAAGGCATGGCTATAGAGAGCAAGATAATCGTTTTCTCGATATGCTGGAAATTATCATAGAGTTGCCAATAGATATATTAGTCTGGATAGTTCGCTTTGTGATACGGATATTTCGTAGTAATGACGGCGGAATAAATATTGATCTGTGATACTTTTAGATGTTGATAACAGCCCGATTTATGCTCCGTCGTTATATATAATAAAAAATAGTAAAAAGCTTTTCTTATTTCAGTTTCGTTTCAGTTTTGGGTTTTAAAGTACACCCATCAACACAACGAATTAAGGAATACAGATTATGAAAACTTTACTGAACGCAACTTTGATCACAACTGCTCTTTTTGCATCACAAGCTTTTGCTAACCCACTGAACGATGTGGGTGCACAAGCGACCGAATCCAATCTAGCGCAAGGTGCTACTCACTCGCATAGCTATACACCTATCAGCAACCCATTGGCTGATTTAGGTAACTCGGTTGAAGCGCACCTAGCGGATGGTCAAACGCTTACTGCAAGCAGCGCATCCAGCTCAGTTGTTTTTGCACTAGAGCCAACCAACTCAAAAGAAGCGTTACTGTAACGCTTCTTACGCCCCAACAGCCGGGAGGTGCCAGCCTCCCGTAAGGCTAAACTCCCCGCTTGAGTCTTCTTGTGTTCTGTTTTTATATCAGTATTTTTCCGTCTATGTAGCATTATCCTGCACTTATTTGCAAACTGACCATGTATTGTGTCCACCTATTGGTGAAAAACGGTTTGCATAAAAATGAAAAGTGAGCTAAATCAGTAAGTTAATATTTAGAAGGAAGTGTTGGAGGTGCCAATAGGTGGCCCCAATAGATGGAATCCGTATACTAAACTGTTAGCCATCAGGAGGGGAAATGTACTTAAAGAAAAACTTAGATATTGTACAAAAGATTCGAGAAGCAGATTTTCAAGGGCAATCAAAACAACAAATGAAACCTCTTTATATTGAGCAAAATGCCTTTGATGTCGATCTAGACACACCAATATATAGAGTAATGGAACTGCAACATTTATATGCTGACGTTAGTAATAATGTGTTAACCCATGTCAAAGCGTGCAAGGAAACTTGGGGGGATGATTATGAAAATCCCTTATTACAAGTAGAATATACAGAAGAGGTAACAGGCGAAAAATTAACTCTAGCTGGGATCGTGGATGATTTCTACGGATTATCTTGGACTTATGATGATGTTGAGCGCTCTTCAAACTGGCAGGCTTTTTCTTACGGGAGAGAAGCTGTAAGGATAAAGAGCACGCCAAGAAAACTTCTTAATGCCTTGATGTCACTAGACGACAATTTTTTCATGCTTCATCATTACATAGGTAAGGTGAACTATTATGATGCAGATGATCTGGTTCAGTACTTTAAACAAACCCATTATGAGCACCATTTGGATTCGTTAGGTCAGGGGGCTGTTCTTTCTCTAATGGCACTCAGGAATTGCTTTGAGAGTGAACAAGAAGTTAGGTTGTTATATTCTTACGATCCAAGCTCGAATGACTGGGTTGCCCAGAATGTAGCTAAGCCCCAAGGTTTCCCACTTTGCAGAGTACCGATTAACTG
Source organism: Neptunomonas concharum (assembly GCF_008630635.1). Lineage (NCBI taxonomy): Bacteria > Pseudomonadati > Pseudomonadota > Gammaproteobacteria > Oceanospirillales > Oceanospirillaceae > Neptunomonas > Neptunomonas concharum. The sequence continues at coordinate 104,348 of NZ_CP043869.1, forward strand.
GGCTCAAATTTTAGATGAGGTCGTACTAGCTCCGGGATTAGAGGATTCAACTCTAAGTTCAATTCGAAAGTTTTTGAGTACCAGGACTATCAAATGTTTGGTTAAGAGCAGCGCTTTAAGTTGATGGCTAACAATCTGTTTAAGAGTGATTCGCAACGCGTGGCATTTTTACTGTGCGTTGATTTAGGTGATTTAGGTGATTAAGGTGGTATGCGGCGTCTTTTGTATTGCGTTGCTCACACCTTAACAGGGCGTTAGCGGAAAGTATGGTGCCGTGTCGTTTGTGCAAAACTGGGAGCCTGTTAAGAAACTCTCATATTATTCCGGAGTTTTTATATTCGGCCTTATATGATGAAAAGCATAGGTTTCACAAGATATCTGTTGATGAAAATCAGAAAAACACTTTGTCTCAGAAGGGTGTTAGAGAGTTCCTGCTCTGTGGTGAATGCGAGCAAAAACTATCCAAATATGAAAGATATGCAAGTTTAGTTCTTAACGGTGGTTTGGAACTTACGGTTAGACGCGAGGGCCGTTTAATTCATCTTGAGGGTATTGATTATAATATCTTCAAACTTTTTGCTCTCTCAATTTTATGGCGTGCCAGTGTTTCAAGCTTAGATGTTTTTGATCAAGTTACGCTCGGCCCTCATGAAGAAACACTACGAAAAATGGTGTTCAACGGAGAATCAGGTAAAGAGTACGAATACCCGTTTATTTTGTCACCGATTATCCATGAAGGTGAGGTACAAGAGGCACTCATAGTGCAACCTACACGTACCAAACTTGCTGGCCACCAAGCGTACCGTTTTGTATTTGGTGGTCTTGCTTGGGTGTTCTTGATAAGCAGTCATCGAGCACCAGATGTTGTAACATCCGCGTCAATCAGCAGCTCAGGAAAGCTAACAATGCTTCCTTGGGAGCTTGCTGATATGAAGTTTATTGTTCATATGGCGCAAGAATTATCCCAACAAGGAAAGTTATGAAAATCGCTAACAAGGCGTTCAACTTCAGCTTGCAAGCTGGCTCGGACCTTCAACACGCTACGAGTTTTTCCGGCCCGTTAATGCGGCGTTAAATATCCTCAGGAGGAGGCATCTATGAAAGACATTAATTCTGAATTGAGAAAGTTAGTGCTCGGAAATGGAATTAGAGGGACATTGTTGCTTATATTTTTGAACTATGGTTTTTTCTCTTTCGTCTTTAATCTTGTGGACTTGGTGACAGACTTTAGAGCGCCAGCGTTTGGAGGGCCATGGGGTGTGTTGTTATTTTCCTGTGGCATGGCATCAGCCTGGTTGTTGTGGCCATATAAACTGAGATCTGAAAAGAACATTTAACAAGCGGCTGTTGTTGCCACTGCGTGGCTGGGACTGCTTTTCAGCTGCTTCGCAGCCTGATAACTGTCTACTTTTTATGGGTAACACCAGTATCCGGTCGGAGAATCATGGAAGTACGCAAAGTAAAATTGGATGAGATCAAGTCAGTTCTCATTCTGATAGATGAGTTTAACCGAAAGCGCGTCCCGTGGCCCGATGACGCAAGTCTTGAAGAAATCTACTCCGGGATTAATGGTGGAGGAGGTTGTGTGGTTGGCGCGTTCTTTGGAGAAGCTCTAGTGGGCACCTGTACCATCAACATCTGTCCGAATCTCAGCTGGTCTGGAAGACCCTATGCAATTATTGAGAATGTTGTGGTCACATCCACTGAGAGAAATAGGGGTATAGGCAAAGCCTTGCTTGCCTTTGCAAAGAAATATTGTCAGGAATATGGCTGCTACAAAGTTGCACTTATGACAGGGTCCCAAAAACCGGAAACACTGCATTTCTACGAATCAGCAGGCTTTATAGGCAGTAAGACTGGTTATCAAGCGAGGTTCGATGCTTAACAAGGTCAGCCAAAATCGCACACTTCGTGTGCTGGACTCTCAACACGTTGCTTGCCTATGCTGGCGGCGTTGGTGTCCATTCAGTTAGTAACATAAGAGGTTAAAAATGTATGAATTCTTAGTTGGTCTGGAGGTTTCAGATAATGACGCATATTCAGATTATCGAGAGGGTATGAAACCCATTCTGACTTCTTATGGTGGCGGCTTCGGCTTTGATTTTGTGGTTTCTGAGGTTCTACTTTCAGAGGTTGATACGCCTATTAATCGAGTTTTTACGATTCATTTCCCAAATAAAACTACCGCGGAAAAGTTCTTTTCCGATACTGAATATTTAAAGGTAAAAGCTCAATTCTTTGACGTGTCTGTATCCCACATTACGATTCTTTCGGGCTACGAAAAAGACACTTAACAAACGGTTTAGGGATGACGCGCAATGTGTTGCGCTTAGTGTTTAAGGTGGTATGCGGTGCCTACGGCACTGACAACGTATTGATTACAATGGTGATCAGGTGGCACTGATTCACTTTAGAATAGCTAGAGACACATCCTCTCAAACAAATAGCTCAAGTGATTCCAAGGTCTAGCCTTATGAATATAAAAGATTTTTCTAGCTTGGTTGGCTTGTCCCCTCATACGCTTCGATACTATGAAAAAATAGGGTTACTCAAGAATGTCCAGCGCAATAGCAGTGGGCATCGGGTGTATTCTACAAAAGATTTAAAGTGGATTGAGTTTGTGAAGCGGCTCAAAGAAACAGCAATGCCCCTCGAAGGAATTCTGGCATATGCGAGATTAAGGGAGGAGGGGGCTGAGTCGGTGTCGCAGCGCCAAGTGTTGCTGGAGCAGCACCAAGGGCACTTAAAAGCCCACATTGCACTGCAACAGTCCCATCTTGCTGCCTTGGAAGAGAAGATCAATCTTTATAAAAAAGGAAAAGTTCGTTGACTTCGTGTTAACTCTAACTTGTAGGGTGTGCCTGTACTTATCATATGCAGGAGCATTTTCATGGAAAAATCACGTTTTGATACCGGACTTGAGCGACTTACAAGTATTGATGGCGAAGCAGGACAAAAGGTTATCGAAAGCTTGCAGGATATCTGTCCAGATTTAGCAAAGTATACGATTGAGTTTCCTTTTGGTGATATTTATGCCCGTACCGGTTTGGATTTAAAGTCTCGCGAAATCGCGACGGTTGCGGCATTAACTGCGTTAGGCAACTGCGCGCCTCAACTCAAAGTTCATTTGAACGCAGCGCTTAATGTGGGTTGTAGTGAATCAGAGATAAAAGAAGTTATTTTGCAAATGGCTGTTTATGCAGGCTTTCCTGCGGCTTTAAACGGTATGTTTGCCTTTAAAGACGTGCTTCTTGAAAGAAAGTCATAATGTAACCTACAGCGTTTTACAGGGTAATGTTTTCTGTTTAAGGGGGAAAAACGCGAAATGAGTAAAGTTTATACAGGTTCTTGCTTGTGCGGGGGCGTTAAGTTTTCGGTCAGTGGGTTTAGTGAGAAAGCGGCGAATTGTTATTGCTCCATGTGCCGTAAATTTCATGGCGCTGCATTTGGGACGCTGGTGGATGTTACTGATCTACACTGGCTTTCGGGCGAACATTTGCTTAAGGAGTTTGTTGCGCCTAATGGTACGGTGAGAACGTTTTGTTCGCAGTGTGGTTCTAGTTTGGGGTTTCGCGTGAGAGGTGCTGAGTCAAGCGATATGGAGCTGGCTATCGCTGCATTTGATGAGGATATTCCCGTCAAGATAGATGCGCAAATCTATACCGCGTATAAGCCCAATTGGTGTGAGCTGCCATCTAATGTGCCGGCTTTTGCTGAGGGGCGAAATGAATAGATGCATGACACCTTTCATGTTGTGACCCATTAAAGAACAGGAGGTTAAATGAGACCATTAGTGCTTATTACCGGAGGAAGTTCCGGAATCGGTGCAGCGGCAGCTGAGCTTATTGCAGAAAACGATGCGGATGTTGTGATCAACTACCGAACTAATGAGCAAGCGGCGCTCGCTGTTAAAGAAAAAATCACTAGTAAAGGCGGTACAGCCTATTTAGTTAAAGCAGATATATCGACAGAAGAAGGGGTCAGTCATCTCTTCGCTGAGGTCGATAAAATTGGCACGTTAGGGGCGCTTATCAATAGTGCAGGTGTTATATCCACTATTCATGACTTTGAGTCTACAACGCTAGAGCAGTTGAACACGGTGTTCACAATAAATGTTTTTGGTAGCTTTCTTTGCTCAAGGGAGGCGGTTAAACGGATGAGTCATCGGCATGGTGGTAATGGGGGCTGTATTGTTAATGTTTCTTCGATGGCCGCCAGCTTGGGTTCGCCCAATGAGTTTGTCGAATATGCCGCGTCAAAGGGCGCAATTGATACGCTGACCGTTGGTCTTGCTAAAGAGGTCGCTAGATACGGTATTCGGGTAAATGCTGTTCGCCCTGGGTTGATTAATACCGACATGCATATTCATACCGGTGATGCGCAAAGAGCTGACAGGTTGGCAAAATTTATTCCTTTAGAACGTGCGGGTACCGCTGAAGAGGTGGCAGAGTTAATCATGTGGCTGATTAGTGAAAAATCCAGTTATGTCTGTGGCGCGTTATATGATGTATCTGGCGGCAGATGAGGAGGATAAAGGCTAATCACAACCCTATAATCCTGTCGGCGACGGCGTCTATTGTGTTATCTTTGCACGATTTTGGGCCATCCTTTTAAAACTTTTTCTCACAACCATTGGGGGTGTTCGTTGTTAGCTGATCAGCGTTTTGCCGCGTTTGATTTGAAGGGTGATATTTTCGGTGGTGTTACCACGGCGATTATCTCTTTGCCATTAGCGCTAGCGTTTGGTGTGGCTTCTGGGGCTGGAGCAGAGGCGGGCCTGTGGGGCGCCATTATGGTCGGCTTTTTTGCTGCGCTTTTTGGTGGCTCTACAACGCTTATCTCTGAGCCAACCGGACCGATGACCGTCATTATGACGGCGATCCTAACCAGCATGATGGCGAAATACCCCGAGACCGGTATGGCGATGGCCTTTACGGTGGTAATGATGGCGGGCGCTTTCCAGATGCTGCTGGGTACGCTAAAGCTGGGTAAGTATGTCACGTTAATGCCTTATAGTGTGGTGTCGGGTTTTATGTCGGGCATTGGCGTGATTCTAATAATACTCCAGCTTTCCCCGTTGCTGGGTTCGCCGGCACCCCCCGGTGGCGTTATCGGCACGTTATCGGCGCTCCCTGACACGGCTGCTAATATGCAGTGGAGTGAGCTGCTGTTAGGTGCACTGACATTGGGTGTATTGTTTTTCTTTCCTAAGCAGTACCGTAAATACGTACCAGCACAGTTGGTCGCGCTAGTGGCCGTTACGCTACTATCTGTGGCGGTTTTTGATACAGACAGCATCCGCCGCATTGGCGAAATCCCGTCAGGCCTCCCCTCGTTAGTCTTACCGCATTTTAGCGCAGAGATGTTCACCACGATGGTCATCGATGCATTGGTGCTAGGTACGTTAGGCTGTATTGATACCTTGCTTACTGCCGTGATTGGCGACTCATTAACTCGTAAAGAACATGATTCTGATAAAGAGTTGCGTGGGCAAGGGCTGGCGAACATGATTTCCGGCCTATTTGGTGCGCTTCCTGGTGCAGGGGCGACCATGGGCACCGTAACGAATATTCAGGTGGGTGCGCGCTCACCCGTGTCGGGCATTGTGCGTGCGCTGGTGTTGGCGGTCGTAGTGTTAATCGCCGGTGGTTTAACAGAGCCGATTCCTATGGCGGTGTTAGCGGGTATCGCGGTCTATGTCGGGTTCAATATTCTGGATTGGAGCTTTATTCAGCGAGCACATAAAGTCAGCTTGCCCGGTATGGCGATTATGTATGGGGTTATGCTGCTGACGGTGTTTGTCGATTTGATCGCAGCGGTGGGGCTTGGGGTGTTTATCTCCAACATCATTATTATTGAGAAACTTAGCCGTGAGCAAACGCGCCAGGTTAAGGCTATCAGTGACTCGGATAATAACAGTGTACCGCTGACAAGCGATGAACGGGCTATGCTCGATAGGGCACAGGGCAAAGTCCTGTTTTTCTATTTGTCAGGGCCGATGATATTCAGTGTTTCCAAGGCGATTTCGCGCCAGCATGCGAGTATTGCGGACTATGATGTCATGATTTTGGACTTGAGTGATGTGCCGATGATCGATGTCACGGTGGGCCTAGCCTTAGAGAATGCGATTAAGGATGCAAGGGATGTAAGCTGCGAAGTTTTCTTATTATGCCCGAATGAGCGTACCCGCGAGCAACTCGATAAGTTCCAGATGATGGACTTGATTCCAGAGGGGCATGATTGCGCATCTCGTGAACAAGCGTTGCAAGCGGCGCTTGCTTACCTTGAGGCTAACGCGTAATCAACATGCTGTTATTTGTAATAGGCGCTTATGCATGAATTTGCTCGAACTTATTTTCAATTGAAATTCTGATTTAGGACACCTAGTAATGGCCCCTACTTCCATCTATTCGGATAAACATCGCATAAGTACTTTGCCAGACCGGATTCGACTTGATAGACGATATGATGCGGAACGGCTGAAGCGGGATGTACATGACATAACATCCAGTCTGACGCAGCAGTTTTATGTTTACTATAGCCCCGTGCTATTGGTGAGTGATGTGACTGAGCCTGCTGAACATGACTGGACAACGGAGCCGATGCTCAAAGGTTGTTTGTACCTTCAAGAGGTTTTGGCTGGGATTAAAGCAGAGATTAAGAGTGTCCGTTTGATGCGTTTGGAGGCTGGTGCTGAATTAAAAGAGCATACGGACCCCATGCTAGATGCCATTCATCAAGATATTGTCCGCTTAACTCTACCTGTGTTTTCTGATGAACATGTGCTTTTTTTGCTAAATGGAACAGAAGTTCCAATGAAGCCTGGTGAGCTATGGTACATGAAATTAAGCGAACGGCATTCAGTACATAACAATAGTGTGCACGAGCGTATTAATGTCTCTATTGACGTGGTATGGAACGATTGGCTCGATGACTGTTTGCGTGTTGGGATATCTAGCAAGCCCTAAAGCGCAAGGCTGAACTATGCCAGTTCTAATGGATATATTTTGATGAAGAAAGTTGCTCTTTTTGTCGATGTGCAAAACGTCTATTACACCGCTAGGCAAGCCTATGGGCGCAGCTTTGACTACAATAAGTTCTGGTTGAAAGCGACCGCTGATAGAACGGTCGTTAAAGCGTTTGCCTATGCGATAGACCGGGGTGATAAAAAGCAGCGTGAATTTCAGAATATCCTTCGGGCTATTGGGTTCGAAGTCAAGTTAAAGCCCTTTATTCAGCGCTCAGATGGTTCAGCAAAAGGCGATTGGGATGTGGGTATTACGCTTGATGCCATGGAGTACGCTGAACAAGCGGATATTGTGATTCTTGTATCGGGCGATGGCGATTTCGACCTGTTGGTAAATAAGCTTCGTATAGATAAAGGCAAGACCGTTGAGGTTTATGGCGTTCCTCAGCTGACAGCAACTTCGCTCTCGAATGCCGCTAGCACGTTTTTCCCCATTGATGCCGATCTGCTATTGAGTTAGCTAATTGGTACGTCCCGCCCCTTCTTGCGCTTAAAAACTACTACCAAGGGAGCAGTTTTTGCGCGCCAAAGTACAATTTTTGTAATGCTTTGAGTGATTCATCATTTGACTTAATCTCCACCGGCTCTCTATGTGGCCGTGTTTAAGTCGTCATAACAATAAACGGGTGAATCCAATGTTTCTGAAAAACAAACTCCTGACATCGACAGCAGCACTCTTGTTCTGCGCGGGTCTTTCAACACAGGCTGCGGCGCATGGTGATGTGACGCCTCAGGGTGTTGATACAACTGGGCTGGAAGCACTGGGTGAAGAATGGCGTGATGAAAATCCCTATCGTCCGCCGTATGAGAATAATGAGTTGGCTATTAAGGTCGGCGCTTCGGCTTACAATCAAAACTGTGCACGCTGTCACGGTTTAGAAGGTATCTCAGGCGGTATCGCACCTGACCTTCGTATGTTAGAGCCAGGTCTTGAAGGTGATGAGTGGTACCAGTATCGCGTGGTTAACGGTGCAGTGCGTGATGGTGCTGTGTATATGCCGAAAATGGCTGATTACCTAAGTCAGGAGGCGTTATGGTCTATACGTACGTGGCTGGAGTCCTTGAGTGTTGATGAATAAGCTCAATGCTCTTCTGTTAAGTGTCGTTTGCCTGCTCATGAGCGGGCAAGTGGCTGCTCGTGCCTATGATGATGTAATTGATTCCGGCATTTTGATTGTGGGGGTTTATCGAGACTTTCCGCCTTTTTCCTATCTTGAAAATGAGCAGCCTAAGGGCATTGATGTCGAGCTGGGGGCAGCGATTGCCAAGCAGATGGGCTTGGCCATGCAGTTGCACTGGATTACGCCCGATGAAAACCTTGAAGATGATCTTCGCAATAACGTTTGGAAGGGGCATTACCTCGATAAGGATGCAGAAAACCCATTGGCGATGAAGCGTGTTGCTGATGTCATGATGCGTGTTCCTTATGATAAAGAGTTCGCCCACCGTCAAGATGTGCAAACGGGAGAGGTGGTGAATGAGCAGGTGGTGATGTTCGGCCCTTACCAGCGTGAATCTTGGCGAGTTGCTTTCGATCGTCAAAAAATAGAGTCGGTATCTACCATGGCGGTTTTTCAGTATCACCCTATTGGTGTTGAAATTGATAGCTTGCCGGATTTTTATCTCACATCGGCGTTTCAAGGGCGTATGCGTAAGCATGTAAAGCATTACACCAACGCACGTCTTGCGTTTACGGCGATGCAGTCTGGTGAAGTGGATGCTGTTATGGCGATGCGCTCTGAGATCGATAATCTCTTATTTGCCGCCCAAAATGACCGTTTTCAGGTGGCCGAAAATGGTTTCCCATCCATGGGTAAACAGAAGTGGGATGTGGGTATGGCGGTCAAAAGTACTTACCGGCAGTTGGGTTACGCTATTGAGGAAGTTGTCGATGGTATGGTGCGTTCAGGCGCCATGTCGCAGCTGATTGGGCGCTATGGCGTGACATATGAGCTGCCGGGCCTGTATCAGGTCGCTCAATAAACTTCATGGGAGTTCCCATGCAAAGGAGGCAGGATGATGTTCGCGAATCTTTTGAGATCATTTGTGCTTGTTAGCGGTTTAAGTTTGGCGTCTACCGCTTTGGCGGCGAATGATCCGCTCAATTCGCCGATGTGGGATTATCTGCGGAAAATCTTTATCGGTGAAGCTTCCTATCGTTTTGATGACAACATTAAAGTGTCCGTGCCCCCCTTTGCGGAAGATCCCACACAAGTTCCTATCGCGGTAGATGCCTCCGCCCTGTCGGATCAGGGTATCGAAAAAATCGTTGTGTGGGCTGATTTAAATCCTATTCAACATGTATACACCTACTATCCTCTAACGGGGGTGCGCCCATCAGTTTCTCTAAGAATTAAAGTACAACAAGCTACGCCTATACGTGCGGCTGTGCTTTTGAAATCAGGTATTTGGCATATTGGCGGTGCCTTGCTGGATGCCGCCGGCGGTGGTTGTACAACGCCGAGTGTTGCAAACGCTAGTCCTTATTGGGAAAGCCACCTCGGAGAGATCAGTGCCAAGAGGTTTCAGCGTGAGGCCTTGGGCCGCTATAAAATTAAGGTGATCCATCCGATGGATACCGGGCTGGTGGATGCTATCCCTGAGTTTTATCTGCAACAGCTGGAATTACGCACTGCTGGTGGAGAAGCCTTGGTGCGCATGGAATTGTCCCAGCCGGTGAGTGAGAATCCGGTATTTACCTTTGACGTCCTCAACACCCAAGAGAGCCATTACCTATGGCTGCGGGATAACAGCGGTAATGAGTTTGAGCAACCACTCGGGGAGGCGTTATGAGCGTCATGATTAGACTTTTTGCCTTATGGTTGTTTTTTGTGCCGACCGCTTATGCTGCAACGCTTGCGTATAACCTAGAACCACAAAGCATCGCGAAAAATACGTGGGTCTTGCAGGGTAAATCGGAGGATTTCAGCAAGAAAAACGGCGGTAATATCGTGAATACCGCCTTTATTGTCACCGAAGAAGGGGTCGTTGTTTTTGATACAGGGCCGTCCCGTCGATATGGTGAAGCGATGCGTAAAGCCATTGCTGCGATCACGGATAAACCGGTCATTTTGGTGCTAAATAGCCATCATCATCCCGATCACTTTTTAGGTAATCAGGCTTTTGCGGACGTGCCCATCAAGTCCCTTCCCGAAACAGGTAAGCAGATTGCGCAACACGGTAATGCGTTTGCGGAAAATATGTATCGTTTAGTCGGTGATTGGATGCGGTCAACTGAGGTGCAGCTACCCAGTGGGCCACTGGACGTGGAATATATGCAAGTGGGTGGCCATAAGCTACGTTTTATCCAAATGACAGGGCATAGTGGGGCTGATTTAGTGATGATGGATGAAACAACGGGAGTTTTGTTTGCATCTGATATGGTGTTTTTCCGTCGTGCACTCACAACACCTCATACGCCCGGTTTAGATATCTGGTTGTCTGATCTGACAACCCTTTCTACGCTGAAATACGATCGCATTGTCCCAGGCCATGGGCCGTTGGATGCTGATCATCAATCGATAACTGAAATGGTGGATTATCTTCGCTGGTTGGATGCGACGCTCAAGCAGGCTGCAGAGCAGGGGCTGAGTATGAACGAGGTTATGTCTTTACCCATTGATGAGCGATTCAGGACAATAGCATTGGCAAAATCGGAGTTTGTTCGCACGGTATTTCACCTTTACGCCAAGTACGAAGCTGCACAGTTTTAACCCTTCATCTGTGAGGCGCTCAGTGCGTCTTTTTAGAGCTTTCTTAGCTATCAGCTAGGAGAGCTCTTTTTTTATAAGCTCTTATTTTTTATTCGCCTTTGAGTAAGGGAGTAGTACTAAGTAACGAGAAAAGTTGGTCCGGGGTTTAATTGTTAGATTGCTGGGAAAAATGAAAATGTCACATAGTGTTCGGGAAAAATTCCCGAAGCCTCCAACGCCCCACAATAAGAACCGATTCCTTACAGGAGCTTTGTGATGAACAAATCAATTATGGGCAAAGGGTTTGCTGTTAGCGCTTTGACAGTAGCCATATCCCTTTCTACTTCCGTTACGGCAGGCGTAACTGATCAAGATATTCTTAACGACCAAGCAACGACCGGTGATGTTGTATCTAACGGTATGGGATTGCGTGGTCAGCGTTATAGCCCTCTGGCTGCACTAAATACTGAAACCGTTAAAGATTTGCGCCCCGTCTGGGCATTTTCCTTTGGTGGTGAAAAACAACGCGGACAGGAGTCTCAGCCTGTTGTAAAAGATGGGGTTATGTACGTCACGGGTTCCTACTCACGTGTATTTGCTATTGATGTAAAAACCGGAGACGAGTTGTGGCAGTATGATGCTCGTTTGCCTGATGCCATTATGCCTTGCTGTGACGTCATTAACCGTGGTGTAGCGCTTTATGGTGATTTGGTTATCTTCGGAACATTGGATGCTAAGCTGGTTGCACTAAATAAAGACACCGGCAAAGTAGTCTGGAAAAAAACCGTAGGTGATTATAAAGCGGGTTACTCGTTAACTGCCGCGCCTATCGTGGTTAAAGGTAAGGTGATTACCGGTATCTCTGGTGGTGAGTTTGGTATCGTGGGTAAGGTTGAAGCCTATGATGCTAAAACAGGGCAGATCGCGTGGACACGCCCAACCGTTGAAGGCCATATGGGATATGTATGGAAAGACGGCAAGAAGGTTGAAAACGGTATTTCCGGCGGTGAAGCGGGTAAAACCTGGCCTGGTGACCTATGGAAAACGGGTGGCGCTGCTACGTGGTTAGGCGGTACTTATGATGCCGATGTTGACTTGTTGTTCTTTGGAACAGGTAACCCAGCCCCTTGGAACTCTCACTTACGCCCAGGGGATAACCTGTTCTCCTCATCGCGCCTAGGTATTGATCCAGATGACGGCAAAATTGTTTGGCACTTCCAAACTACGCCACACGATGGGTGGGATTACGACGGTGTAAACGAACTGATCTCTTTTGATTACAAGGCCGATGGCAAAACGATTAAAGCGGCAGGTACGGCTGACCGTAATGGTTTCTTCTATGTCCTGAATCGTGAAAACGGCGACTTCATTCGCGGCTTCCCATTCGTTGATAAAATTACGTGGGCGAAAGGACTGGATGACAAAGGCCGCCCAATCTATAACGAAGAGTTCCGCCCAGGTAACCCCGCTGATTCTGCTGATGGTAAGCAGGGCAAAGCGATTGTTGCTGCGCCGTCTTTCCTAGGTGGTAAAAACTGGATGCCAATGTCTTACTCACAGGATACGGGCCTGTTTTATGTACCGTCTAACGAGTGGGAGATGGATATCTGGAATGAGCCTGTTTCTTACAAAAAAGGCGCAGCTTACCTAGGTGCTGGTTTCACGATCAAAGCGATGAATGAAGATTACATCGGCGTATTGCGTGCCATCGATCCTAAGACTGGCAAAACTGTCTGGGATTACAAAAACTACGCGCCACTTTGGGGTGGAACAATGGTGACTAAGGGTAACTTGGTCTTCATGGGCAACCCAGAAGGCTACTTGATGGCCTTTGATGCGAAAACGGGTGAAGAGAAATACAAGTTCAACACTGGTTCTGGCATCGTAGGTACGCCAATTACGTGGGATATGGATGGTGAACAGTATGTTTCTGTCGTATCCGGATGGGGCGGTGCGGTTCCACTATGGGGCGGCGAAGTTGCTAAGCGTGTGAAAAACTTCAACCAAGGCGGTATGGTTTGGACGTTTAAATTACCTAAGTCGTAATACATTCCTTGCTAGGAAGAGCAAAGCCCGGTTTTAAACTGGGCTTTTTTTATTATGGTTGGTTCAGCAATGCTTGGCAGTGTTTGCGTAACATCTCTCTAAACAAGATGACGGCTGGTGTGACTTGTTTCCTGCTGGGGCATACTAACCAAAGTTGTACAGTTTCGGTTTGGAAATTGTCCAGTAGGGTGACAATACGACCCTTATTCAGGTCATGGATCATGTCCAAACGTGACTTAAAGGCAATACCTTTACCTGTCACGGCCCAGCGATGTACGAAGTCGGCATCGTTGCAGATACGATCCCCTCGCACATTAATTTTGTAGGTTTCTCCGGTTTTCCCCCTGAATGTCCACTGGTCGTAGGCTCGGTCACCTAAAAAGTAGAGTAAGCAGTTGTGATCTGCTAAATCGTGTGGGTGCTGCGGTGTTCCTTTGCAGTTTAAATAATCTGGGCTGGCACATAGAACGCGTTGTGTTTCGCAAATAGGGAACGCTACTAGGGATGAGTCTTCGGGCTTACCGTAGCGCACAGCCATATCGATACGATCATGGTAAAAGTCGGATAAGCTATCTCCGGCCAGCAAACTCACTTGTAGCTTTGGATGATCGGCTAAGAACTCATCCAGCCATGGTAGTAGCAGATTGCGCCCAAAGTCAGAAGATACTGATAAACGCAGGGTGCCTGAGATCTCGTTTTTTTCGTCATTTAGTGCCTGCTGCGCTTCGCTCAGTTCATGAATGACTCGGCGGCAGTAGGGCAGGTATCGCTCACCGGCATCGGTCAAGCGCAGTTTACGGGTCGAGCGGACAAATAGTGTGTTATCTAACTGCTGCTCCAAGCGCTTAAGGGCCGCGCTGGCGGTCGCCGGTGAAATGCCTAGCTCAAGAGCCGCTGAGGTAATATTACCGCTATCGGCAACACGGATGAAAAGTTCAAGGTCTGCTGTGTTCATAGCTGTAATTATCAAAAATAATTTGAAAAAGTTACTCTAACTGACTTGTTTATCCTTTAATAGTTCTTCTGGAGAATAAGGAGATATCTATTCGAGGAGATGCTCATGAAAGCAATCGGCTATACCCATTCATTACCCATAACGGATGCAAAGTCACTACAGGATGTCGAGTTACCCCAACCAGTCGCTAGTGGTCATGACTTATTGGTACGTATTGAAGCAATCTCTGTTAACCCGGTGGACACGAAAGTGCGCCAGCGCGCAGAGCCTGAGGCCGGTCATTACAAAGTGCTGGGTTGGGATGCGGTCGGTGTTGTCGAAGCCGTGGGGGACTCCGTTTCGCTTTTTAAAATCGGCGACCGTGTGTGGTACGCCGGTGACCTGACCCGGCAAGGCAGTAATGCAGAGTATCAGCTGGTTGATGAGCGTATCGTAGGTAAAGCACCGTCCTCTTTATCATCAGCACAAGCGGCGGCGCTGCCTTTGACGAGTATAACGGCGTGGGAGTTGTTGTTTGACCGTTTGTCATTTGATCTTAGCCAGTCTTATCAGGGATCGCAGTTGTTGATTATCGGGGCTGCGGGTGGTGTCGGCTCTATTCTGGTTCAGTTGGCAAAACAGATTACGGGCTTAACGGTCATTGGTACAGCGTCCCGCCCCGAAAGCGAGCAATGGGTAAAAGCGCTCGGGGCTGATTATGTGATTAATCATCGCAATCCTATCCATGAAGAGCTTAGCAAGCTTGGCATTAACGAAGTCAGCCATGTGATCAGTTTGAACCAAACAGATCAACACTTTGCCAGCATTGTGGAAGCGTTGAAGCCACAGGGCAAATTGGCGTTGATTGATGATCCTGCCGAGCCTTTGGATATCATGCAGTTGAAAAGAAAGAGTCTGTCATTACATTGGGAGTTTATGTACACCCGCTCTATGTTTACGACTGACGATATGATTGAACAGCACCGCTTATTAAATGCTCTTGCAGATTTGATTGATCAAGGTGTGATTAAAACCACGATTGGTGAACATTTTGGTTCTATCAATGCCGAGAACTTAAAGCGTGCCCACGCAGCCCTAGAGACGAATACCGCTATAGGTAAAATCATTCTCGAAGGTTTTTAATCGCCTTGTTCATGTCGTTTTTGCCTCGCACCTTGCGGGGCTTTTTTGCTATAAGCCGCTATCTCATTTGAGTACTAAAGTAGTAGTTTTTCGCACCCAATGGGCGATACCTCGTCTAGCGCCTCTCTCGCTAATATCCAACTGTGACTAATTTGATGGCGCTTGCTTCTGAACAAGCAAGGCTGAATAACAATAAAGAGGCCAAGACAATGATTTATGCAAAGCCAGGAGCCGAAGGCTCAGTCGTTTCATTCAAAGAGCGTTACGGTAACTATATTGGTGGTGAGTGGGTTGCACCGGTCAAAGGTCAGTATTTTAAAAATGTATCGCCTGTTGATGGTGAAGCTTTTTGTGAGATCCCACGTTCAACAGAAGAAGATATCAATCTGGCTCTGGATGCTGCACACGCTGCAAAAGCGGGCTGGGCTGCGACTTCTGTTACAGCGCGCTCAAATCTGTTATTGAAAATTGCGGACCGCTTAGAAGCAAACCTAGAAGCACTCGCTGTTGCTGAAACTTGGGATAACGGTAAAGCCGTTCGTGAAACATTGAACGCTGACGTACCGCTTTGTGTAGATCACTTCCGTTACTATGCTGGTTGTATCCGTGCGCAGGAAGGTTCTATTGGTGAAATCGATGGTAATACGGTTGCTTACCACTTCCATGAGCCGCTAGGTGTTGTTGGTCAGATCATCCCATGGAACTTCCCATTGCTTATGGCTGCATGGAAACTGGCTCCAGCACTGGCAACCGGTAACTGTATCGTATTGAAGCCAGCTGAGCAGACGCCAGCCTCTATTCTGGTGATGATGGAAATCATCGGTGATTTGTTACCAGCGGGTGTTCTAAACGTTGTTAATGGCTACGGTGCTGAAGCAGGTCAAGCGCTGGCAACCAGCAAGCGTATTGCTAAGATCGCATTTACGGGCTCCACACCGGTAGGCTCACACATCCTGAAGTGTGCGGCAGAGAATATTATTCCATCAACGGTTGAGTTAGGTGGTAAATCTCCAAACATTTACTTCGAAGATATCATGAACCATGAAGATGAGTTCATCAGCAAGTGTGTTGAAGGAACGGTTCTGGCCTTCTTCAACCAAGGTGAAGTATGTACGTGCCCATCGCGCTTGCTGGTTCAAGAATCTATCTACGAAAAATTCATCGGTATGGTGATTGAGCGTATTGGTCAGATCAAACGCGGTAATCCACTGGATACCGAAGTCATGGTGGGTGCGCAAGCATCTCAGGAGCAGTTTGATAAGATCTTGAGCTACTTCGAAATCGGCCGTAATGAAGGTGCTGAAGTACTGACCGGTGGTGCAGCTGAAAGCTTGTCTGATGGCCTGAATAAAGGCTACTACATTCAGCCTACGCTGCTGAAAGGTAACAACAGTATGCGTGTCTTCCAGGAAGAGATCTTTGGTCCTGTTGTTTCCGTAACAACCTTCAAAGATGAAGCGGAAGCGCTAGCAATTGCTAACGATACTGAATTCGGCTTGGGTGCTGGTGTCTGGACTCGTGACATGAACCTGTCTTACCGTATGGGTCGTGGTATTGAAGCGGGTCGTGTTTGGACTAACTGCTATCACCATTATCCTGCACATGCTGCATTCGGTGGATACAAGAAATCAGGTGTAGGTCGTGAGACCCACAAAATGATGATGGATCATTACCAGCAGACGAAAAACTTGCTGGTAAGCTACGATGTTAACCCGCTAGGTTTCTTCTAAGCTTCAAGTTTGTACGCTTCTTTGAGAGGGCTTCGGCCCTCTTTTTTTGTCACCAAACTGCTTTGTCTCTTCCTGCCTCTTTAGCCTGATAAAGCGCCTCATCTACATCACATAATGTTTCTTTGATACTGCGGGATGCTGAAAAAGAGGCAACGCCTGCACTGGCAGTGAGACTTCCCACGATATGAAAGGAATAGTGTCTGACTTTTTCTAGGAGTTTGTTCGTAAGTAGTTGGGCGGCTCGTTGTGTAATATTGGGACAAATGATAATAAACTCTTCACCACCCCAGCGTCCGACATAATCTGTGGCTCGGACGTTGCTTTTAATAATGTTGGCGAATTCGACCAGAACCATATCTCCTACAACGTGACCAAAGGTGTCATTCACGTGTTTGAACAAATCAATATCTAGCAAGATGATCGCTGCTTCGGTTTCATATCTATCGACCTCTGCTTTTTGTCGCACGAGTACCTCGTCTATTTTGACACGGTTATACAGCCCCGTTAATTTGTCTGTGTTAGAGAGGGTTTTGAGTTTTTGGTTAAGGGAGCGCAATTGATAGTTATGATAGATAAACCCGAAGGAGATAATGAATAATCCCGCCAGCACCTTCCACATTAGCGCGTAGTCAAAAGAAACCTCTTGTTTGACGGAAACCCACTTGTTATATGCGCTTTGTATATCTTCAGGCTGAAGGGTGGTGATGAGCTTTTGGAAAATCTCTTGAAGTTCCGGTTCATCTTTTCGTGTAGCTATAGACAGTTTGACGTCTTCATCCAACCGCGCAGAGATCTTTAACATACCTGAAAAGTCTCTTTGGACGGCCGCTGCAATCGTCACGATATTGTCAATATATCCATATAGCTCTCCGCTCTCGACACGCTTAAGCCCGTCGTCGATAGACTCCACTTCGATAAGATTAATGTCAGGAATGTTCCGCTTGAGTGTTTCTGCGATAGCGTAACCTCTCACAACACCTAGCTTCTCATTTTTGACATCTTCTATCTCGCTGATAAAGAACTTATCGTAAGTGGTCGCTATAACAACAGGAAAACTCAGGTAAGGCTTTGTGAAGTCTAAGTAAGCGCTACGATCGGGTGTGGCGGACGCTAATGACAAAATGTCGCAATGGCCGTTTTTTACCTTCTCCAGAGATGATTGCCAGCTAGGGGTATTGACGAGCGTTATGGGTATGGGCAATTGCGAGGACAGCGTACGTATCAAATCGGCAGCAATGCCTATATGTTTGCCTTGCTGTATGCTTTCAAAGGGCATCCAGCTAGGATCTGTACACATTTTAATCGTTTTTTTGTGATGTAGAAAAAGCTGTTGCTTTTCATTGAAGATAACATTTTGACTATTGTTTGCTAATAAGTCATCAAACAGAAAGGTTCCAAGCTTCTGGTTAAGAGGCAACAAACCGCTATGGTGCAGTTGTTTGATAGCGCGTACGCTTAGGTCGGTATTTATTTCACCGATTTTGAAGAAGTCTAATAACATCATTTTTTTCGTTATCGCCACTTCATGCATCAGGGCTGGAACAGACTTTCGTTGGGAGTATTTATTGTAGATCGTTGCAATGGTTTCCCTTGGGTTCTCAAGAGCATAAGCCCAACCTTTGTTGGATGCATCAATAAATTTACGGGTTCTTTCTGGGTGTTGTAGCGCCTCCTCCTGAGAGGTGAATAGATTGACTGCGCTCATAAAAAAGCCGAAGTCGGCAGGGTCAATAATGTTGTATTCGATCCCAAGCTGATCCAGTTCAAAAAGCTGGTTGGTGCGAAAAGCGCTCATTACATCCACTTTTTTATTAATGAAATCATCGATGTTGAATGAATGTTCTACGAAGTTGGTGTTACTGCGGGTAATGAAGAAGTGGTCTAGCATGAGTGCTAGTGAGCTATATTTAAGTTCGTCGGTTGTCCCCATGATGGTTTTACCAATCATATCTTTGGGTGTTTTAATCTCTTTGGATGTAACGAAAATAAGAGGAGATTGCTGGTAGTAGGTTGCTAACAGGATAACGGGCTGCAGTTCGCCATCATGTATCACGACACTGGAGTTGTGAATGCCATAGTTATTTTGCCGTGAGAGTATCTTTTCAACAGTGTCGATACCTGCTTGGTATTCTAGTAACTCTACATCTAGTCCAGCGTGTTCGTAGTAGCCCTTTTCTTTTGCCATGATGAACCCTGCAAACTCGAATTGGAACTTCCAGTCCAGTTGTAGGGATACTCTCTCCAGAGCCGGTGAGGGTTCGCTTAACAGCAAGGAAAAAACAATTAGGGATAGGCAACACAAAAAGCGGCTTCGTAGGCGGTGCTGTGCTGGTGGGTTATACATCACATCCATTGTCTGTCTCGCCATAGACCCCACAAGCTTAGGGAGGTTACTGTTGATGTTAGTCCTCTATTGATCTTAGCAGAATATTTATTTTCTTCCTTCAAGTCGTTAAATTGAATAAACCTGCCCACTCCTTGGTGTGTTTTGGCATATAATAAAATGACAGTAATATTATAAGGCCACTAGGCTATAGGTAGTTGCTATTGGTTAACACGCTGTTACGTTTTCTTTGTGTTGGTTGTTTATTATTTTCTTGTGTCATTCAGGCCCATGTCGTTGAGCCACAGCAAAAGGTTAACCTTTATCTAAACTGGCATCATCAGTTTGAATTTGCGGGTTATTATGCGGCGAAACATAAAGGGTTTTATTCAGCTCTGGGGCTGGATGTAGAGATACATGAACTAGACCAAAATCAAAGTATCAAGAATCAAGTGCTTGCTGCTGAAGGTAACTATGGTGTTGACTATAGTCAGATCGTACTTGCCCATATGCAAGGTGAGCCAGTGGTTATGCTGGCCAACATCCTGAAGCACTCTCCGCATATGCTGGTGGTTCGGCCCGATATACGTTCCCCAAAAGATCTCATCGGTAAACGAATTATGGCCGTGCCTGGGGAGCTATCTGATGCTGGAATGGCAACGATGCTTCGACAATTCAGCATCAGTGATGAGCAGTATAGCCAGATTCCCCATACCTTCAATATTGATGCCTTTGCTTCCGGCGGCGTTGATGCTATGACCGTCTATACAAGCAATCAGCTTTATGAGCTCGACCAGCGTGGCGTTCGTTATAATTTATTAAACCCTAATAATTATGCGGGATTGCTTTATAGCGGTAATTTATTTACGTCTGAGAGGGAGGCAACACAACATACAGATCGAGCGAGTAAGTTTTTACAAGCGACGCTTCAAGGTTGGGCTTACGCTCTCGATCACCCTGAAGAGATAATCAGACTGTTAGCAGAGGAGTATGAAACAGGTAAGACGTTACCTGCTTTGCAGTTTGAAGCAGCCGAAATCCGTAAGGCTATACTGCCCAACGTTTACACACTGGGCAGTATTAATGAAGATCGGCTGAAGCAAATATCAACGATCTATTTGGATTTGGACTTCCCGGTTAGTCGCACGCTCGATCTGAGTACGTTCGTATTTTCTGCAGAAAAAGTAACACCACCGTTGCTCCTAAGTGAAGAGGAGATCGCTTTTCTTGAATCCCAACCTACCCTTCGTGTTCATAATGAAAGCAATTGGCCCCCTCTGAACTTTAATCTCGATGGCGTGCCCGCAGGTTATTCGATTGACTATATGAACCTTGTAGCTGAGAAATTAGGCCTTCATGTTGAGTATGTAAGCGGTTATGAGTGGGCAGACTTTATGCGTATGCTCAAAGATGGCCAGATTGATGTGATGTTGAATATAGTTGAAACGGAGAGTCGTGCTAAAAACTTTCTATTCACGCCTCCTTATTTGTCGGCCAGTTCGGGTATTTATGTGCGTTCAGGCTCTGCCAGTGAATCGATTAAGGGGATGGGCGATTTACGAGGTAAACGTGTTGCCGTCCCCAAAGGTTTTTTTATCGAAGAGCTATTAACACGCCATTACCCCGATATTGAGCGTGTTGCATATCGTGATTCGGTTGCTAGCATGGAGGCGGTAGCGGTGGGAGATGCCGATGCTATTATCGGCCGAACAGGCGTTATCAATTATTTAGCAGAAAAACACTTTATATCTAATCTGGCGCTTGTCTCTATCGTCGATGACCCGCTCTTTACAAGCCAAATGCGTATTGCCGTGAATAAAGACAATGCCTTATTGAGAGATATCTTAGCTAAAGGCATAGCGGCGGTTTCCGAAGACGATATTGTTGTATTGCGGCGCAAATGGGGACAACCCCGAGTGAATACGCCCATAGGGTTGACGCTGGATGAAAGACAGTATCTGCAGGAAAAGGGGAGCATAAAGCTGTGTATTGACCCCAAATGGATGCCATTTGAAGCACGAGATGCAACAGGGCAGCATGTGGGAATGGCTGCTGACTACTTTGCTTTGTTTGCGTCTTATCTGGGAACGTCTTTTGATGTATTGCGAGTAGATAGCTGGGCCGACGCTTTAGCTGCGGCAAAGCAGCGTGAATGCGACTTGGTTTCTTTGTTATCCAGTACACCAAGCCGCTCCGAATATTTGAACTTTACCTCGCCTGTTTTAACAATCCCTTATGTGATAGCAACCAGAAAAGAAACGCTCTATATAGAAGATATCTCCCAAGTAATGGATGAGAAAATAGGTATTGTGGAAGGCTACTCTATCTATGAAAAACTTAAAAAAGCCTACCCCAACGCTCAATTTGTACCGGTTGGCACGCTCGAAGAGGGGTTACTGAAAGTTGAATCGGGTTCGTTATTTGGTGTGATCGATTCCGTAGCCAGTATTGGCTATGGTATACGCGAGTTAGGTTTACCTGGTGTTGCTATAACTGGGCGTTTAGATCTGCGTCGAGAGTTGTCTGTTGGAGTACGTAATGATGATCCTGAGTTATTAGGCATTATGCAAAAAGCGGTTGCGCATCTATCTCCTAATGATCATCAAAACATACGCAGCCGATGGGCACCCGTTGAGTATATTAAAAGTGTCGATTATACGTTAGTACTTATTATTCTGGCGGTTAGTAGCGCTTTGGTGCTTTTCTTTATCTATCGGCATTATGTGCTTAAACGCTATAACCAACAGATCGAAAAAGCCCATGAAGAGTTATTGCGAAAGAACTTGGAGCTTGAAGAGATTTCAGTTACTGATTCATTAACGGGTGTTTTTAATCGCGTAAAAATTAATATGTTACTGGAGAAGGAGCTCAAGCGTGTTAATCGCTATGGCGGCACTTTCTCCTTGATTATGATGGACTTAGATCACTTCAAACAAGTCAACGATACCTTTGGTCATCCCATGGGCGACTACGTACTTAAAATGACAACTGAGGTTGTTTTAAGCAGCCTCCGGGAAACCGACACATTAGGGCGCTGGGGGGGAGAAGAGTTTATTATTATATGCCCCGGCATCGATTTACTTGGGGCTAAACATTGTGCAGAAAACTTACGGCAATGCATGCAAACAACCCGTTTTGGGGTTGTAGAGCATCAGTTAGCCAGCTTTGGTGTGACCGCTTATATGGAGGGGGATAGCGCAGATTCCATCCTACAACGCGTTGATGCTGCGCTCTATCGGGCTAAAGAGCAAGGGCGAAATCAAGTGGCTAGTTTGCCCTATTGAGACAAGAGTTTTTCGAGTGCTACGGGACGGGCGAACAAATAACCTTGTACCGCATCACAATGTTCGTCAGCTAGGAAGTCTCTCTGAGATGGTGTTTCTACTCCCTCAGCGATTACTTCAAGGTTTAATGCTTTCCCAAGCGCTATGACCGCTTGCACGATTGCCCTGTCTTCTGGAGTGCCTGGTAAGTGCTGAATAAAGGAGCGATCTATTTTTAGCTTATCAATAGGTAACTTTTTCAAATAGCTCAGGGAAGAATAGCCTGTTCCGAAATCGTCAATAGAGATGCTGATTCCCATATTACGCAGTTCGCTTAATACTTTGCCTGCTTGGAATTCATTGCCCATTAAAAATGATTCGGTGATTTCTATTTCGAGCTTATGTGCAGGAAACTTAGTTGTTTCCAACGCTCTTCGTACCATGTTTGGGAAGTTACCCTTGGTCAATTGAGGGACAGAGACATTAACTGCCATTCGTTCAAATGATTTACCTGATTTTATAAGCTTACTGCCAGCGTTGCAGGCGGCATTAATCACCCACTTACCAAGGGGAATGATAATACCGCTCTCTTCAGCAATGGGAATAAACTTATCTGGCATAATCATCCCTTGGGTAGGGTGCTGCCAGCGAAGTAACGCCTCATAGCCTATAAGGCGTTTGTTTTGCAAACAATACTGGGGCTGGTAAGTTAGAAAGAAACCATCACTGTTTAGCGCTTGCCTCATCATAGATTCAAAGCTTAAGCGCTCAAACGCGAGACTGGTCATCTCTTTAGAATAATACTGATAGGTATTACGGCCTTGGGCTTTTGCCCGATACATGGCTGCATCCGCATTGCGGATTAGCATGTCATACGTGTGGCCGTTTTGGGGGGAGAGGCTAATACCAATACTAGCAGAAACGTAAATTTCTTGGTCTGCAATATAAAAGGGAGCATTAAATTGTTGGATGAGTTTTTCTGCCATCAACGCTGAGTCTTGGATATTTTGAAGATTTTCCATGAGGATGATGAACTCATCCCCCCCAAGACGAGCTAAAGTGCCCTCTTTGCTGATACAGCGCTTCATACGTTCGCTTGCCAGAACGAGTAAATTATCACCCGCTAAGTGGCCTAAACTATCATTTACATTCTTAAAGTGATCTAAGTCTAAAAATAGAATGGCCAAATGCCTGTGGGACGCATCAAATAGTTCAAGCCGATGTAAAACGCGTGACTCAAGGAGCAATTTATTAGGAAGGCCAGTTAGGGCATCGTAGTGAGCTTGGTGTTCTAAGGCTTGCTGAGAAGCTTTTAATGCGGATAAGTCGGAGAAAACGGCTATATAATTTACCACTTTCCCATGTGTATCACAGATGGACGTGATAGTCAGAAGCTGAGGGTAGGTCTCACCATTTTTTCGGCGATTCCATATTTCTCCCTTCCAATGATGGCGCGTGCGTAGCTCTTCCCACATAGCATTATAAAAAGACGGTGAGTGGCGACCTGAGTGAAGTATGGCCGGCTTTTCTCCTAGTACTTCGGCTTCCGTGTAGCCAGTTATTCGAGTGAAAGCGCTGTTAATGGAGATAATACGGGTGGACGCATCCGTTATAATGACCCCTTCAAGGCTGTTCTCAAAGACGACCGCTGATTGTCGTAAGCGCTCCTCCGCATCTACCTGGAAGCTTAAATCGTGGATCGAAATGATAATTCTCTGAGCATCTTGCAATGTTAATTCTTGAGCGAAAATTTCGACGGGCATATGCTGCCCTTTCTTGGTTACGAGGTAAGATTGGTTCTGGAATAATTTCTTACCGTCAGTAAGTTCGGCCTTGAGTACTTTAAGGCTTGTACATTCTTGTGAGCATAATTGGCTTACTTCTGTGTTGAGTATCTCTTCCAAGGGAACATCTAATAATTTGCTCGCTTTGGGATTGGCTTCGCAAACTTTCCAGCTTTGAGGGTCAATAACAAGTATGGCATCACTGGCGCTTTGAAAGAGTGACTGATACTTTTTCTCGCTGGCCTTTAGGGCTTTATGTGATGCTTTACTAGATGTTATGTCAGTCATTACTGACAACATGCCAGCCAGCTCTCCTTGCTGATCATATTGATAGCACCAGTTAATACTGATATCGATTTCTTGCCCCTGCTTTGTAATCTTGCGCACTTCTATTGTTTCAGGAGGTGTTCTGTTTTCTAAATAAAAGGCCAATCGTGTTTTTGTCTTCTCTCTCAACGAGGGTGATGAGTCCAAGTCCCAAATATATTTACCAACAAGCTCACCTTCTTCGTACCCTAACATCTTGTGGTGGGCGGCATTACTAAAGGTAATCTTTCCATCTAGGTTATGTTCCTGAATACCGTGCGGTAGGGTGTTAAGAATATTTTTTAGATACTGCTCTGTTTGTTCTCGTTTTAGGATGTCTTGGTTTAATTGCTCTTTTAGGTGCTGGCTAACCAGTGCAGAAGAGAAATAAGCGGCGAACTCTTGGAGCAATCGAGTTTCCGAGTTTTCAGCAGGGTGGCGCTCTTTGCAAAAATGTACACTTAATAATGCAGGAAGCTCGGTGCCAGTATGCATAGGTGCAAAGAAAATAGTTTGGATCTGCCAGTATTGATAAACGGAGTGAAGTTGATTCTCCGGTGAATCGTGATCTACATCTATAGAGGCGCTATCAATAATTTTTTTAATTTGTAGCGTCATTTCAGGTGTGAAATTTAAAACGGGGAACGTTTCAAGCGCGCCTCTAAATTCATCTGAACAACTTTCGTAAAGAATAGTAGCCGATGTAAATGATGGGTCATTGATAGATAATAGGCTGACTCGGTCAGCATCAAACACCTTTCTAAGCTCATTAATGGATTCTGTTAGCAGTGTTGATGTATTAATGGCATTGAGCATTCTCGCGGCGACACGCTCAAGTGCTTGGGCAAAGCGAGCTGATTGCACCTCGGACTTTGCTTGTGCTAGCCGACTGTTTAGTTCTTCGACTGAAGCCTGTAGCAGAGTGATGTAGCGTGTTTCAAGGCCACTAATTAAGTCATTTCGAGTAATGAGGCCAAGAGGCGCTTTGTTCTCATCTATAATCAGAATTCGACGTATATTGGCTTCCATCATCTGATTACGTGCGACTTCGAGCGGTGCTCCAGAGGGAAGGGAGTGTATAGGTGAACTCATGACTGAGCGGACTTGAGTAGTTAGTGGGATCTTATCGTCAAGTACACGAATAATATCTCGTTCTGTAATAATCCCTTTTACGCTGTCTTGATTACCCACCAGTAAGCAATGGGATTTTCGTGATGTAAATGTGGCAAGAGCTTCTGACAGAGAAGTTGACTCGTCAATAAAACTCATACGTGGATCGAGCACACTGTCTACATATTTAACATCAAGTAGGTATTCTGGACCTAAATGCGTAATGAAGTCGGTGGCTGTTACTAATCCAACGGCTTTGCCGTGATTGTTAATAATGGGTAAGTGGCGAATGTTATGCTTTAGCAGTAAGTGATAACCTTCGTGGTAGGCAAGATCTGCGTGAGCAGTAATTAGGGGGCTAGACATAATACTGTCTACGATGGTGTCGTTTATTGGCGCTTCACCGGCTCTGCTAAGAATATCCCACTCACTAATTAAGCCTTCAGGTTCACCCTGTGTATTTGTAATGATGATACAGCTGAGTAACTCTTGGCGCATAAGGTGAAGTGCATCCGTAAGGGAAGTCCCAAGAGGCACTGAAATAAGGGAAGTTGTACAGATAGCCCCAAGGGTATGCGTAGTTTTCATTCAGGTTTCATTCATCACAAAGCCACGCATTTTATATGGACATACGGGGTGTATGTATTGATGTGTATCAGTAACCAACTAATTAAGTAGGGAATTTATATGTAAGGGCTAAGATTTTTTGAGTGCTACCAAAATAGATTGAGTGACCGATGTGAGTTGTTTCTGAGCGTCTTCATCAACTGGTAGTGGACGACAAAGCTTGATCGCTTGTAGACCGGAGCGTGCGGTAAACAGCCCAGCCCCGACGCCTTGACCTGCTCGTGCTGATAAGCTGGCGGTGAGTGAGCTACTTAACAGGTGAGAACCTGCATGGATAGAAATTTCACTCAGGCCGGCAAATGCGATGTTATGCAGAACTTTTTTAAGCAGTTTCCATTGGGTAGCCGCGCCGGGGGAAATGCCATAGATATCAGCGATCTCCCGTAGCATTTTCAGGTTCCGCCAACCGACCAGCCACATATCGAATGTGGCATAAGGGCTTAGCGCTACCATGACACCCGACTGGACGCTATGACGATGCAGGCATCGCCTTGCGGCTTCATCCTGAGCTTGAAGTGCATGGTGGGATACATAACGAATGATTTCCCCATCGTTATACGCCGAATCAACTTGCCGGATGGCTGTTTTAAATGTTTCGGTCAGTGGAGTATTGTCGTAGTAGTGGTCGAGTTTTTTAAGTAATACAGCCGCTTGCCCATGGGTTTTTTGGTCTTGCAGGTTGATCGCTTCTTGATGCAGCTTTTCTGCGATTTTTAACTGGCGTAAGCCTCGCATTCCTTGCCACAACCACAGTATACCTCCAACAAATGTGATGCCTACCAGTCCACTGAATGTCACACCTAAGATAGGGTGAACCTCAAACCCCCAGCTTATTAAACGGTAGATCTCACCGATAACAGCAGCGCCAAGTAATGTTGCCACCGAACCTGCGAAGAAGCGTTTCCAACGGCTGGGCTTTTTAACGGCTTCCATTTTTTCTACGGGTTTAGTGGTTTCATCGGCGACCATTACAACCTGCTCTACAGGTATTTCCTGGGCGAGGGGTTTCTCTGAGTGCTCGACTTCAGCTTTTTTCAGATCAGCGGGTTTGAGTATCACCGCTTCTTTCCATTGGGGCTGGTCGGCCATCAGAACATCTCCTTGGTTAAAAACTCAATTGCTTGATCGAGCCGAATATGATGTTCTGGCTTAAGGTCGGTTAAGGGTAATCGCCGGGGGGCAAAGTCTAAAAAACGAAAGCGGTTGCTGTTCCAATCCTGTTCACGGGGCAAGTCGGTTGGAATCTCGCCCGGGAAAAGGGCGACCTCTTCTCCGTTTTCTTTGCGGGTACCTTTAAGGCACGAGAGGGTTTGGCCATCGAGTACCGCTTCGGCGGACTCCGTTGAGCGAATGGATGCAATCGCCAGGCAGCGAGTCTCTATCCCCTCAAAACGCATATCGCGCTGCGCGTCCTGAATGATCAGTTCCAGAAACTTATCTAAGTTGTGGTGTTGGTTAGCCGTTACATGGTCAGCCTTGGATGAGGCAAACAGTACTTTATCAATACGTGGGCTGAATAGGCGTCTAATAAAGCCAGAAGAGCCGTAATTGAAGCTTTGTAAGATCTCAGTGATGGCGAGTTTCATATCCTCAAAACAGGCTTTGCCATGATTAAGCGCTTTCAGACAATCGACTAACACCACTTGGCGATCAAAACGGGAGAAATGTTCGCGATAGAAACGTTTAACGACGTGTTCCCGATAGGCTTCGTAACGGCTTGCCAATACTTGATAATAACTACCCTCAGGTGCGGGCTCATTAAGCTCTATGGTGAATAAAACGGGGAATATTTGTAGCAGTGGGTCACCTTGCAACTGGCCAGGGAGAATACAGCGGCCAGGCTGAATCATACTCAAACTATAGGCTTCACCACGAAATGTATGTAATAGATCGGTGTAGGCGTCGCTTAGTACTTTAATCACGCTTTCATCAGCAGGGGCGAGCCAGTCGATAGTTTCTTGGGCGGCTAGCCAGTCTTTAGCAAGGCTGGCGCGAGGCTCAGTCGCAAAAAGCGTACGCTGCTTGTCACACCATTGGTTAAAATCCAGATTTAGCAAAGGTAGATCGAGCAGCCATTCACCGGGGTAGTCGATGATGTCCAAATAGAGTGTTGAAGTTTCTTGTACCAAGCGTTGGAGACGGCTGGCGGGGCGATAGCGAATCGCCAATTTAACTTCGGATAAGCCAACCGTCGAAGCAGGCCAATGAGGAGGCTGTTGTCCTAAATCCTGAATAGCTTGTTTTAACGGGAAAGGCGTGTCTGAGGTTTCACTCAAGTTTTTAACGCTAATAATTCGGCCGCTACTAGCAACCTCGAAAAAAGGTAACGATTGGCTTTGATGGGCGTCAAGTAAGTGGTGCACCAGCGATGTGATAAAGACGGTTTTTCCGCTGCGGCTCAATCCCGTCACCGCAATCTTTAAATGCCTATCTAATCCCTGTTCTACGACATCTTTCAGTTGCTGCTGAATATCATCCAGCACATCTTCACCGATTAAACGCTTGAGTTTACTTCCCAGCCCCATTGAATCCTGCCTTGCTCATAAAATGTCTGATGAGTGTGACAGATTAATGCTGAACAAGTGCAGAAGAAAGGGGCTGAGGTCATCCATTACTGAGGAACAGCCGCATAGGCCACGATTTCACAAAGCATTTCTTCGCGAGCAAGGCCCGCAACAACCATGGCTGCTCGGTTTGGGTAGGGTGCTTCGAAATATTCAGCGTAGACTTTATTGAATGCAGGGAGCTGGCTGCGGTCAGTGACATAGATGAGCACTTGGGTGACATCATCCATGGTGAGCTTTGCCGCTTCAATCGTGTGCTTGAAGTTCTCCATTGTTTGGCGTGCTTGCGCTTCAATACCGCCTTCAACCACGTTGCCTTGAGCATCAATGGGGATTTGTGCGGTGGATAATTGACCGTTTGCAATCACCGCCCACTCCAGTGGGGCTTTAGATGCGAACAGCTCGGTTTTAACAGCCTGCTTGGTCATAAGAAATACTCAAAATAGATAGGTAAAAAAATGGAGCAGCTTTCGCCGCTCCGAACGATAGGAGGGAACTACAAACCTTGTTCGTCGGCCATCTTGTTGGCGATTTGGGGTGCGGTCCACAGAGAAGGCAGCAACACAAGAGAAACAGGAACTGCCGTAACAACAATGAACGACTGTAGTGCTGAGATGCCGCCAGACCCGATAGAGATTAATAGTGCAGCAATTACCCCCATCATGATTCCCCAGAACACTCTGACGGAGCTTTGTGGGTGGTCAGTGCCTGTCATAACCATAGAGACGGCATACGTCATAGAGTCACCTGTGGTGGCAACAAAAATGGTCGTCAGGATCAAGAACAGAACCGAGATAATAAAGCCCATCGGTAACTGCTCTGTAATAGCCAGTAAAGCCGCAGGTAAATTAAATCCTGTGAAAGGCTCAGAAATAACGCCTGGGTTTGCAAGCTCAAAGGCCAGCCCGCTGCCACCCACAATGGTGAACCAGAAGCAGGTGATAACCGGAGCAACAATCGAGATCAGCAGAATCATTTCACGGATGGTTCTACCACGAGAGATACGTGCAACAAACATCGCCATCAGCGGACCATAACCTAGGAACCATCCCCAGAAAAATACTGTCCACCAGTCCAACCAGCCTGGGCTTGCACGGAAGGTGGCCATAGGAATGAACTGATCAAGATAGATCCCAAAACCTTGCAGGTAACCATCAATAATGAAGCTGGTAGGGCCAAAAATTAGAATAAATGCCATTAATAAGACGGCCAAAATAACATTGGCACGGCTTAAAATCTGAATACCTCGGGCAACACCACTGACAGCCGAGAGTGTGTAGATCGCAATTAACCCAAACAGAATGACCAGCTGCGTTGTGTAGGTATTTGGAATGCCGAACAATTTCTCCATACCAAAACTCACCTGAAGGCCAAGAAAGCCAATGGGACCCACGGTGCCTGCTACGACAGCGAGTACACAGCATGCATCAACAATGGCGCCTAGGGGGCCGGTCATCACACGATCGCCAAACACGGGATACAAGAGTGTACGGGGTTTCAGTGGTAGACCTTTTTCATAGTGCAAGTACATAAAGACCACACCGGTGAGACTGCCTAGAATTGCCCAAGCTAAAAAGCCCCAATGCATAAAGCTTTGTGCTAACGCGTTATAGGCGGCTTCAACAGTGCCGGTTTCGCCGCCAAACAACGGTGGTGGCGAAGTGAAGTGAGCCATGGGCTCTGCCGCAGCCCAGAATACGCCGCCACCAGCCAGTAGGGTACACATGATGATGGAAATCCACTGAAACGTAGACATTTCCGGGGTTTTTAGCCCCCCAAGTACCACTGAACCGGTGCGACCGATGGTTAAGAACAAACCGATGATAAAGGTAAGGAGTAACAGCACCTGCCAGTAAGCGCCAAAGTATTTGGTCGATGTTGCAAATGCACTGTTTACCCACGCCGATACTAGATTAATATCGTAAAGTGCCATGACTGCAAAGAGAGCAAGCACACCGCCGCTAATTAGGAATACGGGCAAGTCGATGCCTGCCAGCCACTTATTCTGGGTCATATCCTCAGCCTCGCTGGCAGGCAAGGTTGCCTGATTAGTTATGCTCATGATTATCTCCTGATGGATCTTATCTTTATTGGGTTATCAGGGTCACACGTTTGCTTTAAAGCTAGTGCGTACGTTGGGTCATAGGTTGTAATGCATCGTCCAAGAAATGGAGCCAATTTAGCCCCATAATTTTGGCAACATCTTTCTCACTGAAACCGCGTTTCAGGAGTCCATGGGTTAAGTTAGGGAAGTCGCGGCTGTCGCGGAACCACTCTAGTGGTCGAGGCCAGTCGGCATTTGATTTTGAGCCTTCGCCGTAATCCATCTCTTTGGACCAGCGGCCATTGCGCATCCATTCCAGTACGGCAGTCGGTTGCTCTTGGCAAAGGTCAGTGCCAATGCCGATGCGATCTATATCCATTAAATCAGCCGTGCTGGCAACCATGTCGCAAAACTCATCTAGCGTGCAGTCTGGGCCATTTTTGAGATGAAATGGGTAGAGGCTAAAGCCTAGCAATCCACCGGATTCACCCAGTGCCCGAAGTACTTTATCTGACTTGTTTCGCTTGGCTTCGTGAAAGCTGAGTGGGTTTGCATGAGAGATGATGATCGGGCGTTCCGAAATCTCAATAGCTTCCAGCGTACTGCGCTCGGCACTGTGGCTCATATCGACCACCATGCCGACGCGGTTCATTTCACGGATGACTTGTTTGCCAAAGCGTGTAACACCGCTGTCTTCTGCCTCGTAACAACCACAGGCCAGTAAGCTTTGGTTGTTGTAGGTCAGCTGCATGATCATAAGATTCAGCTCACGCATCACCTCGACCATGCCAATGTCATCCTCGATGGGTGAGCAGTTCTGCGCGCCGAACATAATGCCGACTTTGCCCAGTTGCTTGGCCAGACGGATATCTGCAGTGCTTCGAATCGGCATAATGAGATCACTGTTCATCTCAAAGTGTCGGTTCCACTCGGCAATTCGCATCAAGGTTTCACGAATTTGCTCATGGTACACAATGGTTGCATGAACCATGGTGACACCACCCTGATGCAGTTGCTCGAAGATGGCTCTATTCCAGTTGGAATATTGCAGACCATCAATGACAACCAACTCTTTATGTAGCGCATTATTCATGGCTAAACTCCTACTACGCACGGATATAGGTAGTTTTTACGACGGTATAGAACTCTTTTGCGTAGGTTCCCTGCTCGCGTGGTCCGAAGCTGGAATCTTTACGACCACCAAATGGGACATGGTAGTCAGTACCCGCTGTTGGTAGATTAACCATTACACAACCGGTTTTAGCGTTACGTTTGAAGTCAGTGGCGTATTTCAACGACGTTGTGCAGATACCACCGGTTAAGCCGAAATTGGTATCGTTGAGCGTTGCTAGCGCTTCTTCGTAGTCTTTAACTTTGATGATGCAAGCGATAGGTGCGAACGCCTCTTCGCGGTTGATCGTCATTTGGTTAGTAGTTTCTGTGAAGAGTGCGGGCTGCATGTAGTAACCTTCTTTCTCTTCAGTCAGCACGTCACCGCCATACACCAGTTTGCCGCCTTCATCTTTAGCTGTTTGTAGGTAGCGTAGGTTCTGCTCCATTTGGCGAGCATCTGCGACCGCGCCAATATGCACACCGGCTTTTAGTGGGTGGCCAACCACTAGCTGCTTCATACGTTCGATCATTGCATCCACGAAACGGTCGTGAATACCTTCGGTGACAATCAAACGAGAGGAGGCGGTACATTTTTGTCCTGTGCCGCCATAAGCACCGCCAACGGCACATTCAACGGCGTTATCCAGATCAGCATCATCCAGTACGACCAGCGCATTCTTACTGCCCATTTCCAGTTGACATTTAACCAGATTCACGGCCGTAGCTGCCGCCACCTTGCGACCTGTCTCTAGCGATCCTGTGAAGGTGAGCGCATTAATACCGCGAGAATTAATCAGCACATCGCCGACTTCTGCACCTGGCCCCATCACAAGGTTAAAGGTGCCTGCGGGTAAGCCTTGGCGAGAAATAATTTCGGTTAGTGCCCAAGCAGAGGCGGGTACTTGGTTAGCTGGTTTCCAAACGATAGCGTTACCAAATGCCAGTGCTGGTGCAATTTTCCAAGCACCGGTAGCGGTAGGGAAGTTCCAAGGCGTAATGATGCCCACTACACCGACCGGCTCACGGCGGGTTTCAATTTCGATACCCGGGCGAACGGATTCGGCGGTTTCACCCATCTGGCGTAATACTTCCGCGGCATAGTAATGGAAGAATTGGCCGGATCTATAGGTTTCACCGACCCCTTCAGCCAGCGTTTTACCTTCTTCACGAGCGAGTATCTCGCCCAGTTCATCTTTGCGGGCAATCAGCTCATCCCCGATCGCCATGAGTACGCTATAGCGTTGCTCTAAACCGCTTTTTTGCCACTCAAGTTGACCTGCCGCAGCGGCAGCAATCGCGGCCTCTGTCTGAGCTTTATCGGCTTGTGCGTAGTGGCCGATAACATCGCTTATATCGGCTGGGCTAATATTTGCTACGCTACCCTTGTTGCCTTCAACCCACTCACCTGCAATGTAATTACGAAATACTGACTCAGACATAATGACCTCCAAAACTAATTGGAATCATCATAGGGGGTGTGATGTAATAATAAAAATTAATAAATAATATTCTGCGATAAGGAAAGCTTATCATGTTACCAGAGCTTAAAATTGCCCAGTTACGTCATTTTGTTTGGGTCGCCGAGTTAAAGGGGTTTCATGCGGCAGCGGAGAAAGCGCACCGCACTCAACCGGCAATTTCACTCTCTATTCGGGATCTTGAAAACAAGCTGGGGGAGCCGCTATTTGAGAAGCGTAATGCTAAAACGGCCAAAACAGAACTCACGCCCTTCGGCTGCTATTTTTTACCAAAAGCAAAAGAGCTGATCGCACATCATGATCGTATCGCAGAAGATA
Organism: Neptunomonas concharum; assembly: GCF_008630635.1. NCBI lineage: Bacteria > Pseudomonadati > Pseudomonadota > Gammaproteobacteria > Oceanospirillales > Oceanospirillaceae > Neptunomonas > Neptunomonas concharum. The sequence continues at coordinate 137,850 of NZ_CP043869.1, forward strand.
TGACACTCCTGTCTGAGCATAAAACAGGGCATCTTCGCCTAGCGTCTGTCCCTTCCATTGCCAGTCGGGTTTTGCCGGGGTTGTTGCACGAATTTGTTTCTGGTGCGCCGGATCTTCATATCAGCTTTTTTGATGATAACTCCGATGCTGTGCTCAAAATGGTAGAAACGCAAAAAGTGGATTTTGGAATAGCGCATCTGTTTCACGAAGAGGAGCACCCAGATAAAAGCTTTACCTCGATCTGGGAGGATCAGATCGGCGTGGTTTGTCCCAAAGACCATCCGCTGGCTAGCGAAACTTCGTTGCATTGGAAATCACTTAGGCAGCACCGTTTAATCAGTAACGGAACCTCGCGGCTGCTTGAAGACAGCGAAGCAAGCCCTTTACTGGGGCATTCCCAGTTCTATGTCTCGAATATGATCTCTTTGATTGCGATGTTAGAAGCGGGTTTTGGCGTCACTACCTTGCCTTGGTACGCGTTCCCACAAGAAAGCACAAAGTTAAGCTTTATTCCGCTGGCTGACCCCCATGTGGTCAGGCGAATAGGGATTGTGAAACTCAATAATAAATCGCTGACGCCCCCAGCGCAGGCGTTAGTGAACTTTATCTTGGCAAAGACTGTATAAGTTATGTAGTAAACTGTTTAAATCGAATAAAAATAATAAGTAATGCTGTTTTGATAAGTTTGGCTTATCAAGCGATATAAGCTTTTGATTTGATCATATCCCTTTCTCTGACGGAAGATAAAGCGGTATCCACGGCCAAGCAGGCTGTGATCAGATTTCACTGATACCGCTCTGTTGATAAACATAATAAGGGGCCCGCAGAGCTTCTTTGGTACAGGCTTCCCACACATCTATGCTGAGCGGATCTTACTTAAAAGCCGCTAAATCAAAATGAAAAATGATGTGTCGTAACCGAGAGGAAAATAATAATGACGACGCCCGCTGCGATTCAAGCTGCTCTGCAGGGCAACAATGCTCTTCCGTTAAGATCTCCCCGTCAGGTTATGGATCTGGAACGCCTTGGTGCTATGCATCAGAGTCGACTCAGTTTTATGCGTACGCTTGTGCGCCGGATTATGCGGGAGCGATGGCAAATAGCACCGGTCAAGCTGACCCTTGATGAACAGGGCTATGGGACGGTTATCTATGAAATTAATGCCCCCCATGGGCTGTTTAGTTTTGTTCTTTTCTCCAGCTACCTATCACCGGAAGACCGTAATGACCGTGTTATCGCTACCCAGTGGGATCTAACCATGGCGCTGGTCGAAGGTAAGGTGGATGCTACGTATCTTGAGCAGCTACGTGACAATGTACCTAAGCAGGAAGCAGGGCGCGTTGATTCACGGGTGTTTGTATTATCCCGTGCTAACCGCAGTGCCCGAAACTTTGAGTATGTTGTCGATCAATTGGCTAAGGGGCAACAACCTGATATCGACAAAATAGCCGATGTTGGGTATCTGTATCGAACAACCGCAGTGTATGGCAGTGGCAAGTTGGGCATGGCTGATTGGGAAAAAGTTAAACACTGTTGGCCTGACTTTTCTCGGCCTTTTTCTGCCGAAATGTTTGTTTGCCTTATGTTGCGCAACTTCAGTCTATTTCAGGCCGAACATATCGCGCGCTTTAAATCCCCAGAGACTTTCCAGCCGATGAAGCCAGAGATCAAACGCTATTTTGGTATTGGCAACTCGACCGGCTTAGGGATGGCACCCTATTTGATTAATCATCCATTACTGATCAATCAATGGATAGAGATGCGAGAGTTGGGGTTGGCCAGAGTGCGAGTATTAGGGAATATCGACCATCGAGTTCAGCAGCACTTTCAAGAGCTGCTAACCCGCTGTGTAGTGCATACCGAGCAAACACGCACAGAAGATGAATGGCAAACCCAGAATAATCGGCAAGTGCTGGAGGATTTAGCGCTGCTACAAGCGAAATCCGCCGAGGGTGTTGAGAGTTGGGACGGGTTACTACAGTGGTCAGAATCTAGCTGCTCATTGCAAGGGCAAGAGCTATTGGTGTCGATTCTTTTGGAACTTTACCCTGAGCTTGTTGATGATTTAGAAGATTATTACAGCGCTGAGGAGTTTTTAGATCTCGACCCGCTTATGCCTGTCAGTGAACTACAGCGGGTCATTGAACAGCGGTACGACTGGGCATTGGCCATAGACTTCTCAGAATCGGGCGCTAAAGAGACTTTCTGGTATCGCTCAGAAGAGAAGATGGAGCCACGCTTAGGTAATACCGAACGGGAGCAGGGTAAAGAAAAACAGATGGCGCTGGGGGTGGGGTATGCCGTTCGAAAATGCTACGACCAGCTCTGCGAGTATGTCCGAGAATATCCAGAACATACGACGGCGCGCTTTATGGTGGCCCGGCCAAAATTAAGAGGTATTGTGCGCCGTATTCAAAGTATGAATCGCTGTGTTTATGGGGATATTCAGGCCAACCTTCTAGAGAGGGATGTGCTACCCATGCACCTTCTCAGAGCCAAACTCGCGTTTTTTGGTGTGAGTAAGTTTGATCCGCGTTCCAAGCTTTGGGTGCGCAATACGATGTTCCAAGGTGCGCCTTTACTTGAAGATATCGGTAGAACCTTTAACGATGACTGGTTTATGCCACTCGCCCCCCAGCTGTAGGAGAGTCACAATGCATGTTTCTATGAATGAGTTAAAAGCGGCTCTGCGACGCTGTTTTGAGGCGACAGGGTATTTTGTCGGCAACTATGAAGATGCTGCCAATATGATCCTGTGGTTGGAAAAGCATGGCTTGGGTGGATTAAGAGAGCTGCAACGGGCATTGCCCTTTATCAGTGTTGATCGTGATAAACCCCTAAGTACGGTGGTTTATGAAGACAGCACATCGGCGATCATTGATAGCCATGGTCGCAGTGCGCTGAACTGTATTGCTGCATCTGTTGATCTGGCTCACGCCAAAGCATTGGAGTGCGGGATTGCTACCGTCACGGTACACAATTGTCATAATCGTAAGTTCATTCTCAAGGCGCTAACCGACTGTGGTCGTCGCGGCATCAGTGTTGCGGCTTATTGGCGGAACGGTACGCAAGGCGTCACAGAGCATACGGCAGCCATCAAAGCAGGTGCACGCTACCCAAGCTACAGTGAAGCGTTGACGAACCTAGATGCGAACGTGGATGACCGGCAGGCGCTGACCATTATTTGTAGTTCCCGCGTGGATTTGACCTCGTCGCTGCAAAATTCGTATGGCAATCGTAATGCCAGCCATATCAGTGCTCAGCAAGTGGAAGAGAACAAAACCCACAGCGTTGATTTTGGTATCGATATTGATGAGGCACTATGGGCAGAGATCAATCGTATCGGCGAAGGTATTTTGGTAGAGAACAGTGAGCAATCCCGACAAGGTGCGGGTGGCCGCTGATTTATATCGGTGTTCTACGCGCCTTCTGAGTGGCTCGCGCTGCTGGTGGTGATACTAGGTTGTGCGCTACAAGCCAGAGTCGGTATTGGCTTTGGCTTATTGGCAGCGCCGCTACTCTTTTTGATAGATCCGCTTTATGTGCCTGGCTCCATACTGTTTTTAGGTGGCTTTCTCTCCATGATCATTGTTTGGCGGAGTCTGCACCCTGTGGTTTGGTCTCGGGTCTGGATCGCTAATGGTGCCAGATTTGTCGGCAGTGGTGTGGGGGCATGGGGGCTTTTGCTGCTGTCACCCGCGGCGTTAAGTCTGGTCTTTGGCGTGGCTTTGCTATGTGCTGTGTTGATCAGTGGCAGGCAACTCCATCATGACATTCAGCTTAATACGTCAAATCTGCTTAACGGCGGCTTTTTTTCCGGCGTTATCGGAACGGCTACCTCTGTGGGTGGGCCTCCTATGGCCTTGGTATATCAATCGGCATCGCCACAGGTAGCGCGTTGTGAATTAGCGGCTTTTTTTCTTATCGGCACACCCATCTCACTGGGTTGGTTATGGGCCCAAGGCCTGTTTGGTGAAACAGCGCTGATACTAAGCCTTAAACTCTTACCGGGTGTTGTGGCAGGTTACGGGTTATCTGAATGGTTAAGCGCCCGCGGTGTGTCACCCCCTCAACGATTAGCATTGTTGAGTTTGTCGGCGATTGCGGCATGTGTTGTCATTGGCAAAGGTCTTATCGCGTTGTAGGTGGATGGCTTCTCAAAGATAACAGGGATGCACACTCGTCTGCTGTGAGTGGTCTGTGCTGGCCGACGCTCAGTCCTCGCAGGGTTAGATGAACCAATTGGGTGCGTTGTAGATCTGTAACATGATACCCCAGTGCTCTTGCCATGCGCCGTATCTGCCGGTTTAACCCTTGGGTTAAAACAATCTCAAATCGATTCGGGCCGAGTAGCGTTACTTGGCATGGGCGTGTTAATAAACCATCCAGATCTACTCCCTCCTGCATTTTCTGCTGAAAGTCCAAGTTGATATCCGGCATACCGCGGTGAGGGCGTACCTGCACATGATACGTTTTTGGATGATAGGTATCTGGAGATAGTAAGCGCTCACACAGTACGCCGTCATTTGTCAGAAGTAAGAGTCCGTGAGAGTCTTTATCAAGCCGACCTACGGGAAATAGGCGCATAGGTAGGGGAAGGTGATTGATAATGCTCGCAGGGTTGTCGGCTTTGCAGTTGCAATCAACCCCAACAGGTTTGTTATAGATCACATATCTATATGTATCTGGAAACGTGATGACTTGACCATCAACATGGACGATATCTCCACGTGCAACTCGGATATGCTGATCTGCGACCTGCTCGTTAACAGATACCCTACCATTATTGATCCATTGGCTGGCGCGGCGTCTTGAACAAACACCAGCGGCACTTAAATACTGTGACAAACGCATTAGCTGCTTAATATTCTTAGAGGCAGAGCGAGCGCTTCATTACCGCTTTGACCAACAATCCAAATGATGCTGCTGAGCCCACCCAGCGTGACGATATACCATAGAGCAGAGACAGCTTGCCCATAACGATCTAAAGGCAGTAGGTCGCTAAAGTGACGGCGCTTCCATTCCAGTGCAATCTCTACCGTACCAATGGCTAGCAGAAAGCCCAACAGCGCCAAACCGAAATAGTAGCTGGCCAAGACACCTAGCAGTGCTCCTAGACCGCAGGCGATTAACCCCACTACGGAGTTGAATGAGAAGGCAACGCTTTTAAGAATATGGCCGCCATCCAGTGGTAGAACAGGTAAGAGATTGAATAGATTAAGTAAAGCATTGAATACCGCAAGCCCTGCAAAGATTTCTATGTCTGTGAGCCAATAAATCACCAAGAAGGCAATGGATAATATCAAACCAAAGAAAGGTCCCATAATGGAGATATAGACATCTTGCCAGCGGGTGTTGATCTTATCATCGGAAAGTGCGAGTCCCCCCATAAAGGGGATTAGGTAGATCCCTTTGGTTTTTAAGCCAAAACGCTTCATGGCGCGAATGTGGCCGTATTCATGGAATACCAGGCAGAGAATCAGCGCTATGGCAAATTCAAGAGAGAACAACCAAGAGTAGGCAGCCAAGCTGCCGGCTGCAAACAGGACTTTAATAACTTTAGCGCTTTTGAATAGCTTAAGGGCTAAGGAGCCTAATCCAAGAATGCTGATTCTATTGGGAACCACAGGGCGCTCTAATACGACTTGCTGCTCGATATCCTTTTCGTTTAGTGCACTTTCGCTAACCAGCGCGTGATCGACTTTAAGCTGATAGCTTAAGTCGAAAGGCTGCCAGGTAAGACGCACCACTAACTCGCAAAGAATATCGGTGCCGTTGCCCTGAAGCGAAAATCGATGTATGGATTCGGTTGCAGGATCGGCACTGGCATTCTGTTGAGATACCAATTGGCCATCCCAGTACAGCGCTTGCCAACCAGCCATTGACCCTTCAAGGCGAAGCTCTTTACCAAGACAATCGATTCGTAATAATTGCACCTTAATCCCCAATAAAATGTAACGAAGGGCAATTATGGAGGATTCTCATTTTCGGGCAAGCATTGTTATCGCTCCCCATCCGGAATAGAGCTAGCCTAGCTTGTTGGCTGTTTCAAGCGTGTAGTGCCTGACAGCTTAAATACCACACTATGTAGCAGTGTAATGATCATCGCAGAAAGGACTAATAAAACAACAACGCAGGCGCCGGCAGGCCAGTCCAGCCAGAGGGCGGTGAATAGTCCTGCGGCGTACCCTATGATGCCGGTTATCCCAGCCCATTGGGTCGAACTCGTTGCAAAACTGACTAGCGCCGGCACAATCAAGGTGGCAAAGACCAGATAAATCCCTAATAGCTGCACGGAGTAGGTCACCGATAAGGCAAAGGCCATATAAAAGCCGAGCTGCCACTTAAAGCGCTTAAATAACCCCATCAAGACCCAAGATAACACCGTAAAGATGCTTAGCCTTAGCAAACTGTGGCTATCAATCCACAATACATCTCCCGTTAGCATACGGGTTAAATGCTCCGCTTTACCCTGATCGATCGAAATTAGAATAAGTACCACCGCTGCTGTAAATACGTAGATACTGCCGAGCATGGCTTCCCGGTAAAGCGTTGCGTATTGGCAAACTAACAGTACCAAGCCAACGCCCATGCAGGATGCCACCACGCTGGCAGCTAAAAGCCAGTTAATGGAGGCATTGGGTAATAACATTTCGATCAGGATTGCACCAAGGATAGCGAACTGTGCTATCGCCAGATCCATAAAGACAACGCCGCGACGTACGACTTCCAAACCTAAAGGCAAATGGGTTGCTAACACCAGTAAGCCTGCCACGAAAGGCATTAGGAGTATCTCAGCAGTGAGCATCATGACCGGCTCAATAGTTCACTAATAAGATGATTAAAGAGTGCCTCCAGTGTTGCGCTTTCATTTTGATCACTCACTGTTGCAGGTAAACTCAGTGCAGGTACACCGGTTTTATCTGATAGCCATGAGGCACTTTTGGGGCTTTGATACCATGTCGATACAATGCCCAGCGGGCGCTCTTGCTTGACGGTCGAAACCAACTCATTAAGATGGCTCAGCGTGGGCGGAACGCCAGGTTGTGGTTCTAAATCGGCGACCTTTTGCATGCCTAACCAATGCCACAGGTAATCGAAGCTGCTGTGTTGGGAAACTACTTTTCGGTCACGAAGCGGACTAGCTAGTTGTTGCCAATGAGCTATCTGCGCTAGCCAATGCGTGTGCCATTGTTGATGTGTTTTTAGATAGTGGATCCCATTTTGGGCATCTATCTCAATGAGCCGCTCTGTTACTAGCGCTGCAACGCTCATAAGTCTTTTAGGATCGAGATGAAAGTGTGGGTTACCTTCAGGGTGAACGTGACCTGTTTGCAGAAAATGTGTTTCATGTTTATCGATGGTGTTAATAACTTGTGATGCATAGACTAGGCCAGGTTGACCTTGTTGAATCGCAGGGTTTGAAGCGCGCTTTAACAGCACGGGTAGCCAACCCACTTCCAGCCCCGCACCTGTGCATACGGCGATGTCAGCTGATCGCAGCGCACTGATCAGACTAGGCCTTGCCTCAATATAATGAGGGTCAAGATAGGCACTGGTCGCCACGATGACTTTTGCATTCGGTGCGAGCGCCTTTAGCAAGGCGCCCCATTCCGGCTCGCACGCAAAAGCGGTAATAGCGTTCGCATGTGCGGACGCTATACCTAGGGCGATAACTGCTAAGCGAATAAACTTAGAACGTATGCGCTTCATGATCACCAAAACCGATCTGATATTGTAATGTGATGGCGTTGTCTGTGTGTTCAAACTCATCGCCTGATTGGTGGGTGTACTGCAAGCGTAGTGTTTGGGTGTGGGTAGGGTTCCATGCCAGCATCACGCTGGACTCATTGAGCTTTGCTCCATGAAAATGATCGCCATGGGCTTCTTGCACGTTAATCTCGCCATATCGTGCACCAATAGACCACTCTGGTAAAAAGCGATAAACGCCCGATAGGTAATAACCACTGTGGTAGTCGTCATCTGTTGAGTACTGGTTCAGGTCAGTAACCCTGAAATACTCACCTGACAGTGTTAACTGCTGGTGGCGATTATTGCCTTGTGGTGCCCATTTCCAGACAAGGTCTGCAATGTAAGTATTTTTGCCAACAAACTCTGCACTGTGGCTATGTCCATGATGATCTTCTTCGTGATCACCGTGGTCATCATCATGATCTGAATGGTGATCGTCGTCGTGCTCGTCGTCATGTTCATGAAAATCTAAGGTGTTGTTGCGCATATAGCTGATGCCCGCTTGCCAGCTGGTTGATGCGCTGATATCACCACCGATCTTGTTGGATAGTGTCCAGATACCGACAAGTTTATTACTGTCAGTATCGGCTAAGCGCTCGCCTTGAAAGGCGTTGATGCTAATACGCCAGAAGAGATCCGTGGGCATGAGCATACTAAGTCCAACACCATTATCGTAATAGTGGTTACCTAAGAATGCGCGATAAGCGAGCGGCCGCTCAGTAAAACTATCTGCATGACTATGCTGGCTGTTCAAATAGCCGATATCTGCTAAAAAGCGTCCTGCTTTTAGGGAAGCGCCTTCAAAAATAGCCAAACGTTCTAGATAAGCCTCTTCCAACGCAAGTTCTGCTTCACCTTCACGCAAGTCGGCGGTGATAGAGGCTTTTGCAGTCCAAAGGTTATTCCATGAATGTTTTAAGGCGAGTTCAGAGTGGCTTAAGCCGAATCCTTCGGAGCGCTGTCCAAGCTCAGTATCTTGAGACTTATGATAGCCATCTAAAATGAGGCTAACCTCTGGGTTTGCGTGGGCACAGAGGGGAACTGCACCGATTAGAAAGGTTAGTAAAGTATGTTTGTGTGCTTTTAGCATCGCAATAGATCTCGATTATGCTTTAATAAAACTGAAAGGTTACGTTATATTATAACATATATAGCTTTTTGAAAAGTAATAACTCAGTACCACACCCATCGGCTAAGCGCTTAGGTGCGTAAGAAACCTAAAAGTGATGGAGAAACGTGATGCTTAAAAGACTTATATCCGTGGTCATGTGCATGTTGGGTGTATCGTCTACTGTTAACGCGGATTGTAGTGAGTTGTTAGATCACCGAATGCGCTTACTCGGCACCGAAAAAGAGGTTCATTTATGCGAAGCTTACGCAAATAAGTTGATTCTGATTGTTAATACCGCCAGCAAGTGTGCTTTTACCCCACAGTATGAAGGGCTGGAAAAGCTTTACGACACCTATCGAGATCGGGGGCTAGTAGTGCTGGGCTTCCCATCTAATGACTTTGCCGGGCAAGAGCCGGGAACAGAGCAAGAGATCAGTAACTTTTGCCGAGTCACATACAATGTCAATTTCCCGATGTTTGAAAAAGTGTATGCCACCAAAGAGAAAGCATCTCCTCTTTATCAGCAATTAGCCAAGGTTTCAGGTGAATATCCTAGGTGGAACTTTCATAAATATTTAATCGCGCCTAATGGGCAGTTTCTCAAAAGCTACACTAGCTTTACTCAACCCGATAGTGCACGTTTAATTCAGATGATTGAAGCGAACTTGCCGGATCAAGGATAATGATTTTATGTTAAAACCGTCTTCAAAACGCTCTGAAAGAGCAGTGCCTTCGAGTCGTTCGTCCAGAATGATGGGTATGGGCGCATTGGCGGGTCGCTTGGCACAAAATGTCATTGCGGAAGGGTCTCGTCAGTTGCTTAAGGGACAAAAGCCGCGGATGTCCGACTTGCTCCTGACAAAGGAGAATGTTAGTCGCGTTACAGATCAACTGGCACGTATGCGCGGTGCAGCCATGAAGGTTGGGCAGCTTGTATCGATGGATGCTGGGAACCTTCTGCCGCGTGAGCTTGCCGATATCCTAGCGCGTTTGCAGGATGATGCCATACGCATGCCTGCTACCCAATGGTCCGCTATTCTTGAAAAAAGCTGGGGAGCCGATTGGCAGGAGCAATTTTCACGCTTCTCTTTTAACCCCATCGCTGCAGCCTCCATTGGTCAGGTTCATGAGGCGACTGATCGGTCGGGACGGCATATGGCGATTAAAATTCAATATCCAGGGGTGGCGAAAAGTATTGATAGTGATGTGGCGAATGTTGTCAGCTTATTGAAAATGAGTGGTTTGGTACCTAAATCTCTAGATTTGGAGCCGCTGATTGTAGAGGCGAGAGCGCAGTTACATATGGAAGCTGATTATCGACACGAAGGGCAGCAGATGCGAGATTATGGGGCAGCGGTGTTGTCTATGGATCAGGCGGATAGCTTTCTTTTGCCAGAGTGGTTTGATGAGTTATCCACAGAACAAATATTGTGTATGTCATTTTTGAAGGGCGCGCCTTTAGCTTCGATTCCCCCAGGCTCTTTAGAGGCTTCTCGCGTGATGTCTGAGTTATTCAGGCTATTTTTTGCAGAGCTTCTATGCTTTGGACGTGTGCAAACTGATCCGAATTTGGCGAATTTTTCTTATCAATCGGATACGGGAAAGATCATCTTGTTAGATTTTGGTGCCGTGCGTACTTACGCAGCAGACTTTGTGAAAAACTACCAAGCCGCATTGGAAGCGGCTACTGCAAATGACGCAGTTATGCTGGGTGATGCATTACAAATATTGGGGTTCTTTCAGGGCAATATTAACGCGACCAATCGTAGTGCGGTGATCGATATCTTTTTAATGGCGGCTGAGCCACTTCGAACCAGCGGCCTTTACGATTTCGGTACCTCTGATCTTGCGAGTCGTATACAACAGAGAGGGATGTCCATCAGCAGTGATCCGCAAGCGTGGCATACCCCGCCACCTGATGTACTTTTTTTGCACCGAAAAATGGCAGGGCTGTACCTGATGGCGGCACGCTTAGCTGCAAAAGTTGATGTTAGTCATATATTTAAAGAGGCCGTACAGAACCCCCCTTGAGGTGTTTGCGCAGATTTTTACCAACCGAGTAAAACGTCCAGTCGGTTAGATACTCGATTGGGTTGGCTGAACATTTCATCGCGCTTGTTTAGGATGCTAGGAATTCAGCCCGAGTGCGCTCGTTAGTTTTGAAGGTGCCCCCTAGCGCAGTGGTTTCTGTGGCTGAATTCACATCCATGACACCACGGGACTTCACGCAGTAATGGGTTGCGTTGATGGTGACGGCAACGTTGTCTGTTTCTAATAGTGTTTGCAAGGCGATCAGGATTTGTTGTGTTAGGCGTTCCTGAACTTGTGGCCGTTGTGCAAAAAAGCGCACTAAGCGGTTAATTTTGGATAGGCCGATGATCTTAGCAGAGGGTATATAGGCGACTTTGGCAACGCCATCAATGGTCACAAAGTGATGCTCACAGGAGCTGACAAGGCTGATGTCTTTTACCTTGATCATCTCCTCTACCCCCATTTTATTTTCAATCATGCTGATTTTGGGGAAATTAGCGTAGTCCAATCCTGAGAACACTTCATAGACATACATTTTTGCGATGCGATGGGGTGTTTCAGTTAAGCTGTCATCAGTTAAATCTAACCCCAATGTGCCCAGTACTTCGGTCATTAATCCTTTAATGCGTTCGTACTTTTCTTCGCTATCCATGTTGTGGTCTGTAAGGGGTGTTTCCAGACCTAAGGAGAGAAGTTGCTGTTGTACCGCTTTTGCTTCATTGCTTAACATGTGGGCTACCTGCTTTTCTCTAATCTGTTCAGAGCTATACGCACAGAAGCTTGAATAAGATTACTTTGTTTCATTTATGTCATAAATTAGGGGTGAAGTTGGGTTAGAAGCTGATCAGCCATGGCGTTGGCACTTTCCCAAGCGCCTTCAATCCCCGCTTTGCCTAACCAGTCGCCACAAGCGCCAATCGAGTTTTCTCTGCTCCATAGATAAGCTTCGTCACAGGTGGAAGCATGGCGGCTATAAAGCCAACGATGAATGCGTTGTTGCTTAATGAGTATATCTTCACCTATGACGGTGCTTAACGCTTCAAGGAGGTGGATACCAACCTCCTCTGCTGGTGTTTCGAGGTGTTGCTGGCTCCATTGGGGCGTTGCTTCTACTTGCCAGATTTCGGGTGTGTTGAGCCTTCCTGGTTTTTGGCTGGCTTTGACTACCCGAGTAAAGACGGGATGAGTCCCGATAAACCCATCGGGAGTTTGTGTTGGGGACTGTAATACAAAAACACCCACCCATGAAGGTTGTGTTTCTACCCGTTCAGCACGCTGAGCAAATCGCGGCACGGCTTCTAGTAGAGGTGCGGCTTGCGGTGCAGGAGCGGTAACGATGACATGGCTATGTGTGCTAATCGCAATACCGTGTTCATCTCGCAGAAGAACACCCTCGTCGGTGGGCCATAAATAACCAACCCGTTTAGAAAGGCGTAATTGGGTGCCATGGGCCAGTTGCCGGGTTAGGCTGCTCATACGTTCAGTGGTTATATAACAGGTGAGTGGCGAACGAGGATTGCCTTGAAAGTCATGCAGTCTCGGTTGCCACGGTTGAATGAGCGCTTGCTGGTTTAACCAGTGAGCAAAGTCCGGGTCATTAGATGTTTCGATCCAAGGCGCGCCAAGGTCTGTACTGATGTCATCAAGCCAGCAGCTGGCAAAACGTCCACCGGTACCGCGGCTTTTATCATACAAGGTGACCGTGTGGCCTGCATCAAGGAGCTTTCTAGCTAGCAAGGTGCCTGATAAACCTGCACCGATAATAGCGATGGAATGGGATGAATGAGTCATGGTCATAAACTAACTGTGTAATTGTATTTTGCGTTTAATCCAGCGAATGAGTAAACCGATAATGGGCAATCGCTGGTAGAAATAATGTCCTGAGTCCCAATGATCTTGGTGTAACTGGATAAGCCCTTGCTGATTAAAATGTAGTTCGCTCATGCCAGGAAAACTCCACTCTCCGCCGCGATGTAACTGTCCATGAAAGTGCCAGCGAACAAAGCAGATATTGTCAGTCCACGCGCTATGTAAAATAGTGAAGCGCGGGTTTTGGACATGAGCGACAAAGTGCAATAAAACGTTAGCAACAGGGGTATGTCCCTGAACGTTATTAAAGGGATCTATAAACTTAATATTGGTACTCGTGAGTCTTTGTAAGACGCCTTGTGCTAACCCTTCTTCCAAGTTATTGAAGAGATCAAGATACGCATCTAGCGTAGTACGTGAATTTTGCGGTATTTGTTGTATAGGCTGCATAGTGTTTTCTCTTATTTGCCTTTACCGGTCATTATTCGAACCCAAGGGAAATACAGGGACGCGGGTAGCCAGCGTAGAAACCCCATAACCGTAGCGAAGCGCCAAGGAAACCTCACCTCAAACTGTTTACCTTGTAAGCCTTTGCGTATCGATTTGGCGGCTGAGTCAGCGTTCATAAGGTCAGGCATCGGGAAGGTGTTTTTATCAGTGAGCGGTGTTTTTACAAATCCAGGATTGATAATACGAATATCAATCCCTTGGTTTTCCAGATCCAGCTTCAAAGACTCGGCTAGATTGATCAAAGCTGCCTTAGTTGCGCCATAACCACTGGCATCAGGTAATCCCCTGTAACCGGCTAATGATGCAACAATAGCGATCTGCCCTTTCGTCTGCTGAAGCATGATCGGTATCAGGTGTTCAAGACAGTTGCCGGTTCCTAAGAGATTGAGCTCCATCAATTGCCGTAAATCCTCGCATTGGAACCCGACGGCGCTTTGTGGCCGATGCGTACCTGCATTGAGGATGGCAATATCAATTGGCGTATCGATTGAGTGCAGTGCGATATTAACGGCTGAGCTATCGGTGATATCTAAAGGTAAGGGTGTTATCTCACCTTTGAGTTGGGTCGCATGTTGCGCTAGGGCATGGAGACTCCCAGTGCTGCGAGCACTGGCATAGACGTGATAGCCTTGTGAGGCATATTCTAGGCTCAGTGCTTCTCCTATGCCTTGACTGGCACCGGTAATCCAAACAGTCGGCATGTTGTTCATAGTGTGGGCGGCTGCTTGGTAAAAAACAGGATAGCGGTGCCAAGATGAACTCCCCACTTAGTGACTTTCGCTTTATTTACCATCACATTGCCGGGCTGTAAGAACATCCAATCATTAAAGGTAACGCGCAGCTTGCTGTTACCCACGGGGAGGTCCATTTTATATTTCCAGTTCAGCGCATTACCTGCACATTGGCCTTTGGCGTCGCCGATAATATCGTCAGCTTGGCCTTGGTAATGGCCATCTCCCTTAGGCTGAATACGCCAGATACGTTTCTCGGTTTGCTGGTCGTCATAGATAAAGTCTTCATCCAATATGAGTTGCCCCTCTACTAATTGCCCCTGAATGTTGACTTGGAAACTACGGCGCAGGCGGCCAAACCGATCTTCAAAAATACCCCACGCCCACGTCTGCCCTAGAAAGTAACTTTCCAGAGACAGGGTGGGTGTATGGTGTTTGAATGTTTCGATCTTCATTATCAGCCTTAAACGGGTTTGTTAATTTTGAACAGCAATACATCCAGCGCTTTGTGTCTAAAGCCGCTTTCACAATAAGCCAGATAGTACTCCCACATTTTACGAAAACGCTCGTCATAGCCCATGTTGGTTATCTTGGGCCAGGCGTCTATGAAACGTTCCCGCCACAGTTTTAGTGTGGTGGCATAGTCCTGCCCAAAGCTCACCGTTTCGTCCAGTGATAAGTGGTGTTTGCGAGATAGGGATCCGATTTTTGAAACACTGGGCAACATACCGCCGGGGAAAATATAGCGCTGGATAAAGTCGGCATGGGTACGGTAGTGCTCGAAACGCTCTTCAGAAATACAGATAATCTGAAGGACTGCGGTACCGCCAGGAGTAAGCGTATCGTTAAGCATTTGGAAGTATTCATCCCAGTGTTCTTCACCCACCGCTTCAAACATTTCGATAGAGATGATGCGGTCGTACTGCCCTTCAATATTACGGTAGTCACAGTATTCCATATTAATTCGCTGGGATTGGTCGTAGTGGGCGACTCTCTCTTTGGCCCAGACGAGCTGCTCTTTGGATAGGGTGATGCCCCGATAGTGTAACCCCGGTGTTTGAGCCGCAATATCGGCTAAGCCACCCCAGCCACAACCTACTTCTAGTAGCCGGTGTGTAGGAGAGATGTCCGACAAGGATAGGATTTTCTGATATTTGGCTTCCTGAGCCTGCGCTAGTGTCAGGTTGGGTGTCTCAAAAAGTGCACTAGAATAGGTCATGGTCTCATCAAGCCAGAGCTGATAGAAGTTATTTCCCAAGTCATAGTGATAGGCAATATTACGACGGCTCCCTGCTAGTGAGTTGTTGCGCGACCAGTGCCAAAAATTGTTAGCTATTTTTGATAAGAAACTTCCCTTGAATGCTTGCTTTAATGCGCGTTCATTCGTTGCTGCCCATTCGGTTAGCTGAATCAGGTTGGGAGTCGTCCAGTCTCCCGCCATATAGCCTTCAGCCCAACCCATCATGCCGCTGATAGAGGCGCGCAAAAAGGCTCGATAGTTAATAATTTCTAATGTGGGAGCGCCAACCGTTAGATTATCTCTATGCTGTCCCAGTTGTATTAATTCACCATTACTGAGCTTCAAATTGAGGGTAGAGGTACCGGCTTTGTGAAGTCGCGTTACAAAAAAGCGAACCATCACAGGCAATCCCGATAAATTAGGTAGATTGTTGGAGAGGGGCTGCTTCAGCGCGGCATCATGATTCATACTGACTTACCTTTTTGCTCTGGTGGATATCGTACCCTTGGGTGGTTGACTCTTTTGGAGGAGTTGGGCGAGTGATGAGAGACAGCCCTTTCACCCACAAGCGAAATGCTTCCCAATGAATAGCAACGATGATCTTTACGGTTGATACAGGGTTTCTGATCACTTGCATAAGTAGCGTTTTTTGGGTGAGACGTTCTCGAACTCCGCGCCATGTTGCTGTCATAATGCGTTGCTGATTATGGTGTTGCAAAATAGCGAGATGTAATTGCTCATCAGGTGCTTTAAAGCGAAATCGGTAAGTGCAATCCATCGGCATAAACGGTGACACATAAAAGCACTTTTCGGCTAAGTGGGATTGATGCTTGTTGCCAGAACTGGTTACTGGGACAAGGTAATGATGGCGTTGCTTAAATGTGTTGCGTACTTCGTAAAGTGTGGCAATCAGATTGCCTTGCTCGTTATAGCAAAACCAGACAACGAGCGGATTAAATAGATAGCCGAATGCTCGAACTTGGCATAGCAGTGTGACTTTATGAGGTATCGGCAGGTTATGTTGCAACATCAGATCATTGATGAAGTCTCGGCTGGAGCGGCCATCCGCAAAACCATAATCTCTATCATAAAAACTGAATAAGCTTGGGCGGTTGTAGCCAAAACCATGCAGCTGTTGGTGGAGTTTGGGTAGTTCATCGATATCTATCATCCAGCTGGTAAGTCGATAGACAAAACGATGGTTTTTCGGAAAGTAACGGTGATGCATCACATCACCGTGATAAAGCGCGGAGGTTATCATGCGGCTGCCTCAGCTTTATAGCGCGTGGGTTTCCAGTCTATTGGCAACGGAATACGGCTGTTCATACCCTCAATTTCCCAAGGTCGCTGTGTGCCGCTGAGTGCTTCAGCAACAAGCAGGCCGGACTGTAAACCATCCTCATGGAAACCATAGCCACACCAAGCTCCACAGAACCAAGTATTGTGATTACCTTGTATGTGCCACAGTTTCTCTTGCGCTTCGATGGCTGACTGGTCGAATACGGGATGATCATAGAGGAAGCTTGCATGTACGCTTCCTTCTCTGGGCTCTTGGTAAGGGTTCAGCGTCACAATCATGGGGTGTGTGGTTGCTAGAGGTTGGAGAGCATTCATCCAGTAACTGACAGATAATTGTCCCCCCTGGCTGATATCGTTACCCAGATAGTTCCAGCTTGACCAAACGCTTCTACGCTTTGGCATAAGCGCTGTATCACTGTGAAGCACCGCTCTGTTTCGCTCAAACCGGAAATGACGCAACACGTCTTGCTCTTCGGGGCGAATATCAGACAGTAGTTTAAGGGATTGATCCGCATGACAGGCAAATACGATATGATCGAACATCCACTCACCGCCTTGTCGATCGCTTACTAACACTTTTCCACCCATTCTGCGAACCTGCCGAATCGCGTGATGGGTGAGTATTTGGCCTTTTACTTGGTCGCATAAGCGGGTGACATATTCGCGGCTACCGCCGACAACGGTATGCCATTGGGGGCGATCCTTCACCTGTAATAAGCCATGGTTGTTGCAAAAGCGTATGAATGCCTCGGCGGGATAATCCAGCATCTTATCCATCGGAGTTGACCATATAGCCGCGCCCATCGGCAGGAGATGGTTATCTCGGAATGCCTGGCCATAGCCGCCACACTCCAATAGCTCTCTCAAGGTCAACTGCCCAGGATGATAGCCATCCGCCTGGGTCATCTTATAAAAGCGGAGTATATCCTTAACCATCCCTAAAAAACGTGGGTTAAGGAGGTTGCTTTTTTGCGCGAACAGCCCCTTCAAACCACTGCCTGAATATTCCATTGCGCCATGATTTAACGAAACGGCAAATGACATATCTGTAGGTGTGACAAGTACATCCAAGTGGTTGAACAGGGCAACAAGGTTAGGGTAATTAACAGGATTAAAGACAATAAACCCAGTATCAACAGGCACTAGCCCCTCAGCGGTACTCACATCGACAGTGTTGCTGTGCCCGCCGAGCCTATCGTCTTTTTCGAATAATGTAACGTCATGCTGTTGAGACAATAACCATGCTGCACCGAGACCCGAGATGCCGGAACCGACAATGGCAATTTTTAGGGGTTTGGTGTGCTGCATAATAGGCCTCCGTTGTTTTGATTTAATACGCTGCTTAGAAAAAAACAGATCATTAAAGATTTTATTGATCCGGCGTTTCGCTTATAACGTATAGGGTCACATGAAAACGGAAACCATGATGCACAATGAACCAGAGCCAATAAATAGCATCCAGCATTGGAATGAGTGTTTGGAGACTGTCGCAGCAACCCGTGATAAGCAAGCTTATCTGGCGTTTTACGACTACTTTGCTCCCAGATTAAACTCATGGCTATTGGGGCTTACGAAGAATCCTACGCTTTCTGAAGAGTTGGCGCAGGAGACTATGCTGAGTGTCTGGCGTAAGGCTTCCCAGTTTGATAGCAGCAAAGCTGCAGCGAGTACGTGGGTTTTCCGTATAGCGCGCAACTTATATCTTGACCATTTGCGGCGTCTGAAAGTCAGGGATAAAGCGTTATTGACTCTAGAAGATCCAGAGCAAGAAGCAACGGATAATGGCGTTGATAACGAACGCCTACGAAACGCGATAAAGCAATTGCCGGTTCAACAAGCTCAGGTCATATATAAGTCTTATTTTGAGGGTAAAAGTCATCAAGAGATTTCCGATGACATGCAACTTCCTTTGGGAAGTGTGAAATCCAGTCTAAGGCTGGCATTTCAAAAGTTATGTAAAGTGATGAGGCCTGAACATGAGCATTAACCATCATCCTGATGATGCAACCCTGCTGAGTTATGCCGCAGGGAGTCTTCCTGAATCATTTGAGATTCTGGTGGGGTGTCATATTGAATCGTGCGCACGCTGCCAAGCTCGTGTCGCTGAGGCTGAAAGCTTAGGTGCAGCTTTGGTGGAGTTGATGCCTACCACTCAAATGGACAATAGCCGGGACCGCTTCCTAGCTTTACTCGATCAAGAAATAGTTACCGAATCAGAAGCTAAGGGACTGGAAAGAACTCAGCGAATCCCAGCTGAGCTGCGACAGTTATTAGATCATGGTGATGAACAGCTTGAATGGAAGCGCTTAGTGCCAGGCATTCAGCAGATTCGCTTAGATACTCAAGATGGTGGATTGAGACTGCTCAAAATTGCACCTGGCATCAGCATCCCCTTGCATAGCCATGCCGGCAGTGAGTTAACTATGATTTTACAGGGTTCATACAGTGATGAAATTGGGCGCTTCTGCAAAGGAGATGTTTCCGATCTGGATCCCGACATAGAGCATCAGCCAATAACAGATGGCGCTGCTCCATGTATTTGTCTAGTTGCTACCGATGCTCCTCTGCGCTTTAGAGGTTTGTTGCCAAAATTATTACAGCCTTTTACCGGCTTTTAATTTACCCGTAAGCTTTATTGAATATTAAAATTCCCTTATAAAGAATAGGTGAATATTTCTAAAGACTATACTATCCTTTCCACCTAGAAATAGTTCAGGGAAAAGGATAGTAGAATGTTTGCCAGTTTACGTATTCGTACTCGGATTATCGGCGGCTTTGTGGCATTGATTGCGCTTGTATGCGTTGTAGTCATGCCTTTCATGTTGAGGGATATGAACACCCTCATCGAAACAGCAGAAAAGCGAGAGTTAAATGGGCTATACCAGCAGTTATTGCAAAAGGTAGATGCCGAACAGCGATTAGCCGCGTCACTGGCTACTTTTGTAGCAAATCTACCTGATGTGCAAGCGTCCCTCATTTCTGATAACCGAACCGCTTTACAAGCCTCTCTGGATAAAGCGTTCACTGTGCTAAAAGCAGAGTATGCGCTGCGCCAGTTGCAATTTCATTTACCTCCTGCGACGTCCTACCTACGCGTTCATAAACCCGAAAAGTATGGCGATAATCTATCAGGATTTCGACAGACGGTTGTGAATACCAATCAGCAACAAAAAACCGTTAGCGGTATTGAAAAGGGCGTTGCTGGATTGGGCATCCGGGGTGTAGTGCCTGTGGTCATCGAAGGGCAACATTGGGGGTCAGTAGAGTTTGGTTTCTCATTAGGGCAAGCGTTTTTTGACGAGTTTAAACGTCAGACAGGCGTTGATGTTTCTCTATATACCGAAAAATATGGCAGTTTAGAACCGTTTGCAACGACCTATTCAGGGCATACTTTATTTGAGCTGGATGCATTAAATCGAGCGTTATCAGGTGAAGCGCAAATGGCAAGTCGTGAACTGAACCGTCAGCCGGTGGCAGTATTTGCTAATCAGCTTTTAGATTTCACAGGTGCCCCGATTGGTGTTATCGAGATCGCAATGGATCGTGGCGATTATCTCTCTATGCTTAATCTATCCATGGCCCATACGTTAATTATGGGTGGTCTTTTTCTGGTACTAGGGTCGCTCGCTGCAGTGGCGATTACTCGCAGTATTGTGAAACCACTGAACGAGATGCATCATGCGATGGACAACATTGCCCTAGGTGATGGAGATCTAACCCGAAGGCTTGCTACCAAGGGAAATAACGAACTTAGTGATATCGCGACCTCTTTTAATAACTTTGTTGTGAAAATAGAGGAGCTTGTGAAAGTTCTGATGCAGTCCGTATCTAGTGTATCCAAGTCAGGTTCTGAACTGTTTGATGAAACAGAAAAAACCATGAAGATAGCTAGAAATCAGCAGGCAAGAACGGATGAAGTCGCTGCGGCTGTTAATGAGATGACAGCATCGGCTTATGAAGTTGCGGGTAATGCGGAAAAGGCTACCGCATTAACTCATACCTCACATGAACGTTCTCAACAAGGTTATCAAACCGTCACCGAATCTATCGAGACGATCAAGAGGCTGGCGGATAATGTTGAGTCTACGGTTCAGCTGGTTGGCCAAGTGGATCAGCACAGCACTCAAATACACACGATTTTAGACGTGATCCAAAGTATTGCAGAACAAACCAACCTGCTGGCATTGAATGCGGCGATTGAAGCTGCGCGTGCGGGAGATCAAGGCCGTGGTTTTGCCGTGGTTGCCGATGAAGTTCGCTCCTTGGCAGGAAGAACGCAAAACTCTACCTCAGAAATTAATCAGATGATTACTCAGTTGCAACAAGGTACAACGCATACGGTCGATGTTATAGAACAAGGCCACAAACAAGCGATGGATACGGTAGCAAAAGCCTCTGAGTCGGGGGAGGCCCTGCAAAGTATTCGTGAATCAATGGAGTTAATTAATGATGCGGTTATGCAGATTGCCAGTGCTGCAGAGGAGCAAAGCCAAGTTGCCGAAACCATAAATCAAAGTGTCGTTGATATAGCAGGCGGTGCAACCGATGTCGCCGCTGGTGCCGATCATATTATGACGACATCGTCTCAAATAGGATCAGAGCTACACTCCTTGATGGCGATTGTTCGTCGCTTCAAGGTTCAAAAAGATCCTGCGATTGAGCTTGCGGTTGCGCGAAGTGCCCATCAGGCTTGGAAGATGCGTTTACGCACGTTTCTGGATGGTCATAGTTCCCTTAGTGCGGATCAGGCGGTATCCCATACAGAGTGTGATTTTGGACGCTGGTATTATGGAGATGGGGCGCAGATATGTAGTCATCAACCTATTTTAAAAGGTTTGGAAGTCCCCCATGAGCGCATGCATAAATTGATAGGCTTGATCGTGGAAGCTAACCAAAATGGTAATAAACAGCAGGCTGAGGTCTATTATCAGGAGGTATGCGAACTATCAGACACGATAGTAAAAGGGATGGAAGAGGCGATTGCTCAGTTCCAATAGTCGATGCGCATAAAATCTTAGCTTACTTCCGCCGCCAGCGCTTTTCTTAGTCTACACTGGATGGTATGGGTGGACTTAAGTTAGATTGATAAACGGCGGAAGCAGGGCATGAAGGTACTTGTTGTAGAAGATAGTCAAGTTGTTCTTAAGATTGTAAAGCATTTATTTAACCGCTCGAATCTACCTCTGCAGCCTGTATTTTGCGAAACGATGCAGGCTGCGCAACAAGTCATTGACCAATCCAACGATATTTTTGTTGCGCTAGTTGATCTGAATTTACCCGATGCGCCCAAAGGCGAAATTGTTGATCTGACATTGGCGCAGGGTATCCCCACCGTTGTGTTATCCGCAACCTATGATGATACTCGCCGTGAAGCGCTTTTAACGCAAGGCGTGGTCGACTACATCGTCAAAGAGAGTCGCTTTTCATATGAGTTTGCCCTGCAATTGGTGGGGCGCTTGTTAAAAAATCAGCACATCAAAATTCTAGTTGCAGAGGATTCTTTAGCTTATCGAAAATTGGTGCGCAGACAGTTGGAAAGGCACCTATATCAAGTCATTGAAGCTGAGGATGGCGTGGCAGCCCTCGCAGCATTAAAGGCGAATCCCGAGATTAAACTGTTACTGACAGATTACGAGATGCCGAACATGGATGGCGTCAAACTTGTGCAGAATATCCGACGCGAATACGAAACAACTGACCTGAAAATCATCGGATTATCTGCGGCAGACAAACCCGCATTATCAGCTCAGTTCATCAAAAATGGGGCCAATGACTTCCTAAGAAAGCCCTTTAATTATGAGGAATTACACTGTCGTGTGATGCACAACCTTGAACAGATAGAGTTGATTCAGGAGGTGCGATTAGCCGCCTACAGTGATTATCTCACGGGGCTACCTAATCGGCGTAGTTTATTTGAAGAGGTTGAGAAGCACTTTCATGATCTAAAATTGAATGCGTGTGTTGCTATTATGGATCTGGACCTCTTTAAGCGAATAAATGACCAGTATGGGCACGATGCAGGTGACTTAGTACTAAAGCAGTTTGGACAAATGTTGCGGCAGGCGTTTTCTCGCTTCTCTTTCGCGAGAATTGGTGGAGAAGAGTTTTGTGTCGTCTTAGAGCATTTAAGTGGGTCGCAAGCCGAGCAGCTAATGAGTCGATTCTGCGAGCTGGTTGATAACACAGATTTTATTTTTCACGAAGAGCGGATACCGGTGACCGTTAGTATTGGTGTCGCCTGCCGTGATCAAGATAGCTTTACCCAGGTGATGAGCCGTGCCGATGATCAACTCTATCGTGCAAAAGAGCTAGGTCGCAACCAAGTAGTCATAGAATAAAGTGTAAGCCCCGCTCACCAAAGCATTGTTAACCCCAGTGAGCGGGAGGCATGTTTACTTTTCGGCAGGAATATCCCGCTCATATGCTAGACGTTTTGCGGCATCCAATGTCAGCATTTGCATAAATGCTTTAACCTCTCCATCTGATCCAACGGGCGCACCATCTGAGGAGTTGCCACTGCCAAATACATTAGTCGGCACGGCTCGGCGGGAGAACGCATCAGCCCAGAGTCTATGTATCTCGATTTCAGCTTTTAACTTGTCGGCTAACGCGTTATCTGCTTCGAGAATGACGCTCTTCTGGTAGGCTTCTGCATCGGCGAGAGTTCGCTGTGTTTCCGCTTCGATGCGGGCTTTTTCCAAACTGATCTCTGCGGTTTCTTTCTCAATCTGGGCTTGCTGGCGTAATTTGTCAGCGGTCGTAAGTGCCAGTTGTTTGTCTGTTTCGGCCTCAGTCGTCTTTTGGATCTGCTCAACTTTAGCTTTGGCTTGTCGTTCTGCTACTTCACGTTCACCTCTGGCGATGGCCAGTAAGCGTTGTTCCTCTTCTTGAATACGCTGCTCACGGGCAATGGCACGATCGGCTGAAGCTTTTTGTTTTAACTGCATACGTTCAACAAAGCGCTGATTGGGCTGCATGTTGGTAATACGCGCGTCTACCACACTGATGCCGAACTCCGTGAAACGCTGTTTTTTCCTTAATGGAATACCATCCTCGCCAGTGACTTTACGTACGGTAAATTCGGTTTTGTTTTCATCCCCGTACTCTTCTTGATTCGTTCCTAATGCCGCATTTGCTGTGGCTTTTGAACGGCGGGTATTGATACGTGTTTCTTCACGGCGTACCAGATAGATGCCGTTGTTCATCTGTTTCTCAAATTCGCTGTTAAACTCTGTTCGACCGCCACTGTAATACTCTTCGGCGCTCATCAGGGCACCTGTGGCCTGCAGTGTCTCCTTAAAAGCGGGGATCATCGCTGTGCGTAATAGGTTTTCCGGGGAGCGGTATTCATGAGCCAGTTTAAGAAATCCTTCTTGGTCTGTCGGAATGGAAAAGCGCACAGTGGCTTCTGCATTTGCATCGACTTGATCAAGAAACATGATATTCAGAGGTGGTAAACTAGCACTGGTTTCGTTTGATTCTGTCTCTGTGTAACGAAGATTGTCGCTACCGCCACGGATAGATTGTACCGTGAGCGCGCGTTTCCATGCATTCCAACGCCCCCAAAGGTAAAACTGGTAACCCACATCTGAAACGACATGTTCATTACCCGTGATAGTACGAACGTGATAAACATAGCCAGGCTCTGCATAAAAAATGGACTTCGACGCCACGAAACCTAGCATTACCAGCGCAAAAATTGGGATTAAAAGCCCGGCAATCGGCAGGTTGAATTTAGGTCGCTTTGGGGATAGATGTTCTTCCATAGGTTGATCCTCACCTCATCTGTCTTTTAACAGTTTGCCTTAATCGTATGGCAATTAAGTAACAGACAGCTCTCCGTTTATTTTTGAAGGGAGATAACAACACAGACCTTTTGGAAGATCAACTTTTTAGGCGATGACCTCCGTATAGTCTTGATTTGCTTCAGCAATGCAGGCTCGGTCCCGGCCATTCGCTTTCGCTTCATACAGGGCCTTATCTGCACGGTGTATCAGTTGGTCGCAGGTTTCTTTTGCTTGATATTCAGCGATACCGATACTCGTCGTGAAGCCTATGCTGTCCCCGCTAGGCGTTTTTACTTTGGCGTTGCGGCAGGCCTCCATGATTGACTCTGCAATGACAAGTGCATCGCTAGCGGTTGTGCCCGGCAGGATCATCAGAAACTCTTCGCCCCCATAGCGAGCAGGAAGGTCGGTTCGGCGTCTGGATTGCTTTTTTAGAATGTGTGCAAAACTTTTAAGAACAATATCCCCGGCGGCGTGGCCGTAGGTATCATTGAAGAGCTTAAATTTATCAAGATCAAATAAAAGTACACATATCGAGTGCTGTTGCTGCTGATGGCGTAATAGCTCGCTTTCTAATTGCTCCAATGCTTGACGCCGGTTTGCCAAACCAGTTAAAGCGTCCCTGGTGGCCTGCCGGTAAAGGCCCAGCAACATGCTTAATTGATTAATGGCGGCCCAGCCAGAAATGCTGCCAAGGACCGCTAGTAACCAAAGGTTATTGATAGAATCAACATCGCCTAGTTTTTGCCTAGCAAATTGCGTCAATAACTCAATAAAAAGAACAACTAGAATATAAATGAGCGCTTCAGTTATCGAAAGAGGGAAGATGGCGATCATGCATATGATCATGAAAGGAAAAAACTGGTATCCAGCCACATTGGTACTATAGCCGTGGATAATCAATAGTTCGCTGGTCGCCACTTGAAATGCTGATAAGATCATAACAAGCAACAGTAGTCTCAGTTGAGCTGTACGTAGGCTATATCTAAATTGCGTCCAGATTCCCAACGCTAAGCAAGCGCTCGCTGCAATAGCCCGGCTATAGGCAATAGATTCAAACATGCTCTGAGGAAGCAGTAAGTAGTCAATCGCTAGCCACGCGGGTTGAATAATTGCGAGCATGAGTGCAATGATACGAATGCGACGGAATAAAAAGTGGCTTCGGGTTTGATTAAAGTACCGAGAGTGCCGCTTGTCGCTGGATACATCAAGGAGTGCTTCAAAGATCATGTGTTTTGTTGCTCATTTTTTACGCAACTCTACGCTTGATATGTGCTGATCGTCGTTGATCTAGCTCACAGAATAAACCTTTGGGTCAGTTTTATTAAGGATTACCCATTCGCAATGTGCGATTGCTATGGGTGCAATATGTTGGTGGGAGAATCAAAAAATGGCACAAGTGGCTTCATTGGTAAAAACACTTAAACAAGAATTAAAGTCTCAAGGTAAAACCTATACCGATGTGGCGAACGTATTGGAGCTGAGCGAAGCTTCGGTTAAACGGCTGTTTTCGGAGAAAAACTTTACCTTGCAACGTTTAGAAACCATTTGTGAACTCTTGCACTTAGACTTTTCTGATCTAGTGCAAAAGATGAATCGCGAGCAGCGCCAACTAACACAGTTAACTCATGATCAGGAAAAGGAGATTGCCAGCGATTTGTTGTTATTGCTGGTGGCAGTCAGTGTGATTAATGGTTTGAGTGCGGCAGATATCCTTTCTCATTATGATATTTCTGAAACAGAATGCATTCGTAAGTTGGCAAAGCTGGATCGCCTCAAAGTGATTGATCTGTTACCGGGCAATCGGGTGAAGTTGCTAGTGGCGCCCAATTTTCATTGGTTACCGAATGGTCCTATCCAAAAATTCTTTCAGGAGAAAGTTGAACAGGATTTTTTCAATTCACGATTTGACCGTTCAACTGAAAAACTTATTGTCTCCAATGCCTTGCTGACTCACCACTCTAATGGACAAATTCAGAAGAAAATGCAGCGTCTAGCAGTAGAGTTTAATGAATTGATGCAGGAGGACCAATCGATTCCGATTGATAAAAAGCACGGTACCACCATGGTTTTGGCTATTCGCCAATGGAACTACAGTCTGTTCAAAAAACTGAGTAAGTAGGTAAGTCACAACCTTGGTATGGAAGTATCGATATCCGATACTTTTGGCCGTAGAGGGTAGGACTTTTTCTGTAAAGGTATAACGCCTGACGGCGGTTAGGCAATCTTGCTCCCAGCTCGCCACCGGTGAGGATATAAATTATAGGGAGTAATAAAGATGAAGTACTTTCAGACACGCCACACACCTCTCGCTGCCGCCATGGGGTTGAGTGCTGCCTTATTAATAACCCCCACCGTAGAAGCGGCGGGTTTGTTGACCCCAAAATCATCAAGCTATAGTACCTTAACGATTCAACAGCACCATGTTGATGTGGTTATTGAAGAGGGGTACGCGACGACAACCGTTGAGCAGGTTTTCCATAATCCCAACCCTACGGATCTTGAAGCGATCTATTCATTCCCGGTGCCGGATAAGGCGGCTGTCGGTGAGTTTAGCTATTGGATTGATGGACAACCCGTTACCGGTGAGGTTGTTGAAAAACAACGTGCGCGACAGATCTATGAAGCAGAGAAACAGGCGGGAAGAGAAGCGGTTATCGTTGAAAAAGACCGTTATAAAACCTTTGATATCAGCGTATTTCCTGTACGGGCTAATCAAGATGTGCGCATTAAGCTGGTCTACTTGCAAAACACCCAGACAGATTCAGGTATAGGCCGTTATGTGTATCCTCTGGAAGAGGGCGGGGTTGATGAGCAGGCGTTGAGTTTTTGGAGCCGTAATGAAGCGGTTGAGCAAGATTTTAGCTTTAATGTGAAGCTGCGTTCGGGCTATCCGGTTGATGGTATACGTTTACCACAGCACCCCAATGCGAAGGTTGCCCAGATAAGCCAGCATGAGTGGCATGTAGCACTAGGTAATCAAAACACTACGGTTGATTCTGCTTTGGCGGAGCGGACAGAGGTCGCACAAGAGGCTGGTGTACCTAATCAAACCGCTGCGAACTTGAGCGAAGATATTCTGCTTTACTGGCGTCAAACCCCAGATCAACCGGCGAGTTTGGACATGCAAGCTTACCGCACAGAGGGTGATACTCAAGGTACGTTTATGTTGACCCTATCACCAGGGGATGACTTGCCGAGCATAACGGCAGGACGGGACTGGGTGTTTGTTCTGGATATTTCTGGTTCGATGCAAGGTAAGTTCTCGTCGCTAGTTGAGGGTATTCGACAAGGTTTGGGACAGCTCAGTGGTCAGGATCGCTTCAAAATCGTGTTATTTAATAATCAGGCAACTGAGTTCACGCAAGGCTTTGTTCCGGTAGATGCTGCCGCCATTGAGCAGGTGTTACAACGCCTAGATCAGGTTTCACCCAGTAGTGGCACGAATCTATACGCCGGTTTGAACACGGGTATTAAAGGTTTGGATGCTGATCGCAGTAATGCCATCGTCTTGGTGACGGACGGTGTTGCTAATGTGGGTACAACAGAAAAAAATAGATTTTTGTCGCTGTTGGAAAAGCACGATGTTCGTTTGTTTACATTCGTGATGGGTAATAGTGCTAACCGCCCTTTGTTAGAAGAGATGACGCGGGTATCCAATGGCTTTGCGATGTCGATCTCCAATGCTGATGATATTGTCGGTCAGCTTATGTTAGCGAAAAACAAGATGAGCCATGAAGCGCTACGTGATCTTGAGTTGGATATTGAGGGTGGGCGTGTCAAAGATATTGTGATGCCTAGATTAAGCAAAACCTTGTACCGAGGCCAACAGCTTTCAGTATTTGGGCATTATTACCAACCGGGTGATGTGAAGGTTACCTTAAAAGGCAAGGTCGGTGATGAGCTTAAAACCTATAGCACGCGTATTCACTTGCCTGCGCAACACACCAAGACACCCGAGCTAGAGCGTTTGTGGGCATTTGCTGCAATTGAGAATATGCAGGCGGAGATGGATTATCTCGGTGAAAGTTCGGATACACAGCAAGCGATTACCGATACTGCTGTAGCGTATGGTTTAGTGACAGATTACACCTCCATGATTGTTTTAAGAGATGAGGTGTTCAAGGCACAAGGTATTGAACGGACCAACCAGAAACGTGTTGCTACCGAACAAAAAGCACGTGAGCTTCGTGCTCAGCAACCCGTTGTGGCTGCTCCGCATCGTGCCGATAGTCAGCAGCCGATGTTTCAAGGAAATCGTGCCAATGTATCGCCAAGCCGCTCTGGGTCAGGCGGTGGTGCAATCTCTCCTGTCTATGGCTTGGTGGCGCTGTGCTTGATAGGCATATTAGCCCTGCGCCGTCGTGGTGATGAGGTATAAAGTAATGAAAGGGATGATCATTCAAAAGAGCAGCCCTTTGACGATGACGATCTCCCGCCCTCAAGCGGGAGGTGTCTGGTTGAGCGGCTTAATAGGGGCGTTAGTCCTGTTGCTTGAGTGGCTACCGAACAGTCTTGAAAATTTATGTTTTGACTATGAAGCGATCTTGGCGGGGGAGTACTGGCGGTTGCTTACCGGGCACTTTGTACACAGCTCCTTCAGTCATCTGTTTTGGGATCTGCTTATCTTTATGCCGGTATCGGTTTTTCTTGAACGCGTGAGTCGACCGTTGTTTGTGGTTACTTTATTGGCATCAATGACGTTGATTAGCCTATTTTTACTGTCGTCCTATAGCCAGTTAGCGGCATATTCTGGCCTTTCTGGGGTTTTATACGCAGTGATGCTGGTAGCCGCACTTTACTGGCGCACAAAGGAGGCAGGTTTATGGGGGTGGGTGCCACTAATCTTATTGTCAGGTAAAACATTACTAGAACTTGGGCAGCACGACCCTCTGATCGTATCAACAGAATGGGCACTTTATAGCCCAGCGCATCTGCTCGGTGGGCTTTCGGGAATGGCCGTATGGGTGTGTTGGAAATGGGTTCAGGGCACGCGTAACAAAGCTCTTTAAGTCAGAGTTAGTAAGTATCTAACCACTCAGATTGGTAGTCCGGTAAATCATGGAACCCAAATTTTTCTTGTAAGGCGTGTAGCTCATTTTGAGACTTGGTCAGTTCTTCCAGCGTCAGTGTGTTGTTGTCCAGTTCAAACACATGACGAGAGGTGCGATAGCTATAATCTAAAATCGCCATGGCTTGAATATCTCCCTCCTCTGCAGAGGCTTTGATCTTGCGTTGCTTACGGTAAATCCGGTTGAGTTCTGCTTTAAGCTTGCGGACGTAGACGACCTCATAGAGAAAAGGATGGTGCTGTACTGTGCTGAGTATTTGGGCAAGCAGCAGCGCAGCGATAACAACGCCCGCAACATTGAGCCATAAGTTTTCACCTTCAGGGCCGCCCCAAAAGTGAATTAAAAGTGTGGAAATACCTAGGGAAACGGCAAGCATAAACCCGCAGATAGCAAAGAAGGTGATTTTAATGTGTTTGTTGTAGCGTGCTTTATCAATCTGTTGGTGCTGCATGGCTGAGGTGTACCCACGACGTGAAAGATCTATGTCTGCTGACGAGTATAAAGAAGCAAGGGGATGAGCGTCACTTTTCTTTTCCTCTTTTTGAGGTTTTTAATTGGGATCGATACTCCCTTGGCGATATACCTAGCGTGTTTTTGAATAAACGGCGTAAAGAGCTTGGACTACTGTAGCCGACTCTCTCAACGAGCTGTTCGATATTTAAATTTGTGGTTTCCAGTAACAGCTTGGTGTGTTCCAGTCTAAGTTTCTGTAAGTATTCTGATGGGCTCATCTTATGGGCTTTCTGGAAGCGCCTTGAAAGCGTGCGCTCGCTTACATGATGTAAGTCTGCAAGGGCTTTAAGGTCGAGAGGTTGAGTCATGTGACGTTGCATCCAGCTTTCAACCGCTAATATTAAACTGTCCTGATGGTCGTATTGCTCTTGCATAAAAAGGTAGGGGGAGGCATAACTTTGGTTTGCATCAATCAGCATGGTTTTGGCGCAATCTAAAGCAAGTTGCCTGCCTACCTGACGCTCAACAATTTGAAGCATGACACCAATATTGGCGGCCATTGCACCTGTGCAAAAGTTATGGGGGTTTTCGGTAAGAAGCGTATCTGTTTTCAAAGTAACCATGGGGTAGCGTTGCTTAAATAAGCTGCCAAGCCACCAAGCTGTGGTTGCTACCTCGCCCTCTAGTGCCCCGGTTTCGGCCAATAAAAACACGCCACTACAGTTTGCGGCAATCAACTTAGCTTGTTGATGCTGGTGTTGTAGCCATTGTTTTTCTGTTTTTAGTTTGCTGAGTTTGTGGAGAAGATCATCCCCGTCGATATGGTGTAGACCTGGGATAATAATCAAGTCCGCTTCAGGGGCAGCATCTAATGAGGTATCTGCCAATACAGTCATACCGTTGGATGCGGTTACCCTCTCGCCTTGTGCGCTAAGCAAGTGGCATTGATAGAGGGGGGTATCGTTACCGCGTTGCTGCCACAGAGTATTCACGACATTAAAGACATCAAAGGTGGTTGAAATACCAGAGGATTGAAATCCATCAAAAGCTAAGCCAAGTATGTGATACATCTGTCCGGTTCTGCTCGATTTATGGCATGGTTATGACTAATTATGTCGGGTTTGCCCTGA
The DNA here is from genome assembly GCF_008630635.1 of Neptunomonas concharum. Taxonomy (NCBI): domain Bacteria; kingdom Pseudomonadati; phylum Pseudomonadota; class Gammaproteobacteria; order Oceanospirillales; family Oceanospirillaceae; genus Neptunomonas; species Neptunomonas concharum. Next base: position 168,775 of record NZ_CP043869.1, read on the forward strand.
TAGCATGACAGTCAATGCATCATAAATCAAAACAGCGAGGTATTGAAAATGAGTCATTCTGAAGTTTGTCGCTATCCTGTGCCGGCATTAGACACAGTGCCAGAGGATATACGCGAGCGAATTCTAACAGTGCAAGAGAAAGCGGGATTTATCCCTAATGTCTTTCTAACCTTGACTCACCGTCCAGCTGAGTTTCGTGCTTTTTTTGCATATCACGACGCGATTATGGAGCGTGAAGGGTGTACGTTAACCCCCGCTGAGAAAGAGATGATTATTGTCGCGACCAGCTCGGCAAATGGTTGCCAGTATTGCGTTGTAGCCCACGGCGCATTGTTACGAGTATTTGCCAAAGAGCCTTTATTAGCTGATCAAATAGCTATTAACTACCTGCATGCACCGTTGAGTGAAAAGCAACGGGCAATGTTAGATTTTGCCATTAAGTTATCTCGCACGCCTGAACAGATCTGTGATCGTGACTATCAGTTGTTGTATCAGGTCGGGTATAACGATGAAGACATTTGGGATATAGCCGGTATTACGGCATTTTTTGGACTTTCCAACCGGATGGCGATTGTGACATCTATGCAGGCCAATGCAGAGTTCTACACGATGGCACGTTTACCGCGGTGAATTTAAGCAGCTTGGTGAGAAAGGGCTTTTCTTATCAAGCTGCTTTGTTTGTGGCTCTGTACACTTATACGGCAATTTTGCGAATCACATCGCCGTGATTTTCCGCTTCTATTAAAGAAAAGTGCAAGGCGCGAATTGCATCTTCATAGTCGTTCTCTGCCACAATGCATTGCATCTCAACCTGACGTACCGATTGGTGCAGCGCAAGCACATTGATACCCGCATCGGAGAGTGCAGAGACAGTTCTTGCCAGCATACCTTTGATTTTTATATCAGAACCAACCGCTGAAACAATCGCTACATTGTGCATTTTAACTTCTGCGAGTGGGTATTTTTCTTCAATTAAACGCATGATGCGATTAATTTTTTTGCGGTTGCCCGCGACGTAAAAGGTAATACTGTTAGCGTCCGCTTCTTTGTTAACGAGCTGGAGTTTCAGCTCTTTTATGGTCTGGCTAATATGGATGTCATGCTCCGGGCTGCCGAGCATATCTTGGTCGAAGACTTCGATGCCCACTACATCTTTACGGCCCGCAATAATCTCTACACAGGGGCGAGGGTTGCAGTAGTTGTTGTCGATAATTGTCCCTAGGTGATCCGGTTCAAATGTGTTTTTGATACGGATATGGATCCCCCCTTTACGAATCTCTCTAGCCGCGCGAGGGTGTATCGCTTCCATACCTAAGTTTGATAACTGGTCTGCCACATCAAAATTGGTCATGCCTATTGTGACAACGTTTTCTTCGCCAACCAGTCTTGGGTCGGCGCTGCTCAAATGGAACTCTTTATGAATCACTGCTTCGCGAGCACCCGTTAAGGCTGCGATTTTAGCAAACGTCATTTCACTGTAGCCGCGATCAAAAGTACGCATCAGCTGTTCGGAGCATTGGGTGTAGCCCGTTACAATCAATAGCTCTTTACTGGGGTCGAGCCCTTTAAATGTCTCCGTTATCATCTGATCAATCGCTAAGGGGCGCTCTTGCTTCCACCCCGTTAAGTCGACAAATCGTGCGGGAATTTGATTGTTTTTTAAGAGTTTGGTCGAGTTGTAGGCACTGTGAGCTTCACCGATGGAAGCCAGCATTTCCCTAACGGTAGATAAGTGTTCCTCCAGCTGGAAGTGCCCATAGGAGCATAGGCTGTGCAAACTTTGCATACACTGTTCAGCATCACGAATGCGGCGGCTAATAAAGCGATTCGCATCTTCCAGATCTGCTCCTACGAACATCTGCTTGTTAATAGCCAGCAGCTTTTCTTCTACTAGATTAAGGCGGTCTATCCAGGCATCTTCTTGCTCGGCTTCTGCAAAGCAGCTATACACGCCGGCGTTTCCCGTTTTTTTATGTTCGAGTAGCAGGTCGGTGATACCTGCATAAGCAGAAACGACGAAAATACGGTTAAACAGATCGTTATTTTTTTTTCTTAACCAGATGTTATTAAGTACTTCGGTAAAGCGGCTCATGGATGTGCCGCCAATCTTTTCAACAGTATGGGTCATAGTAGGTTCGAGAGGAGGTTACCCACCTCTCGTTTCGTTTAAAGGGTTTTTATGGTCTCGCGCGAGCAGATATATTCTGGCCGTGGAGGTTGTAGAGAAAAAGGCTCATAAACCATGTTGTCAATATGGTTGTAGACAAAGAATAGGTTGCTGCGAGGGTCCGGCGTAATGTTACTGTTGGAACCATGCATGATGTTGCAATCAAAAAACAGCACAGAGCCTGCGGCGGCTTCCGCGCAATCAATACCATATTTATCGCTTAGGTATTGCAGGCTTTCGTTGCTGGGAATGCCATATTCTTGCTTTTGCAATGATGTCTCGTAGTGGTTCTCAGGCGTTTCGCCAACGCAACTGATGAACTCTTTATGAGAGCCTGGCATCAACATTAAAGCGCCATTTTTCGCATTATTATCGGTCAAAAGAATGGAGCAGCTGATTGCTCGCATACGAGGCATGCCATCTTCTACATGCCAGGTTTCAAAATCCGAGTGCCAATAAAACTCCTTGCCTTTAAAGCCTGGCTTGAAGTTAAGACGTGACTGATGAATATAAACATCACCGCCAAGAATGCGCCGTGCAATATCAGCAATGCGTGGGTCGCGGGCAACGTTTGAAAACAGCGGATGATTCTGGTGAATTTGGAAAACAGAGCGTAGCTCTGAATTGCCCCTTTCGGTAATGGCAACAGGGCTGTTTTTGAGAGACTCATCTTGCTGTATAGCAGTGATGGCTTGGTGAAACTCATTGACCTCCGACGAATTAAACAGTCCGGGAAGCAAAAGGTAGCCATTCTTCTCAAAATCGTTAAGTTGCTGGGTGGACAACGTACAGGAAGATAGTATGGGTGTTTCCGCTTCAGGATAAATAACCGGATCAAGGCGCGGTTGCACCTTGGCTCTGGTCTCTATGCGTGAGGGGTAATCGTCTTGCATAGTATGCATCATATTCTTTAGTGCCATTAGGCACTTTGCTCTTCTACTTGTTCTAAAGGGTACACACCGTTCTCATCATGAACTTCCAGACCACTCAACGCCGGATTAAAAACGCACGCCAGTTTGAGCTCTGAATGTGCTCTGAGCAGGTGCTCGTCATTCTTGTCTAAAATGTAGATGGTGCCGGGCTTGATGGGATGGATAACGCCATCATCCAGCGTCTCCACCTCGCCTTCTCCGCTGATGCAGTACACTGACTCCAAATGGTTCTGATACCAAATATGGGTTTCCGTGTTGGCATAAATAGTGGTGATATGAAATGAAAACCCCATATTGTCATTTTTAAGTAGTAATCGTGTGCTTTCCCAGTGGTTATCAGGGGATACAACGCGACGGCTGCTTTGCTCTGCTTCTTGTAATGTTCTGACAATCATGTTGCTCTCCTTAATCAGCTAGCTTCGTGGTATACGTCATCAAAGTAACAGGTGTCTTCGGGTATCTCAGTTTCATTAGCGCATACGGACTTAATGGCTTCTTCGACAATATCAATACCGCGCTTAAGATTGTCATCGCTGATAATAAGTGGGCAAAGGAATTTGATGACTTGGTCATCGGCTCCGCTGGTCTCAATAATGACACCTTGCTGGAAAGCCTTACGCGTGATTTTGCTGGCCAGCTCACCATCGACACAGTTGATCCCTTGGAACATACCGCGTCCTCTGGTTGTAAAGTTACCGTCACCATATTTTTCGACAATGTGGGTTAGACGCTGGGAAATATATTCGCCTTTTCGTTTGATTTCGTTGGAGAAATGGTCATCCGACCAATAATAATCAATAGCGGCTTTAGCGGTGACAAAAGCGAAATTGTTGCCACGGAAGGTACCGTTGTGCTCACCGGGTTTCCACTGATCCAGTTCAGGCTTGAAGAGCACGACGGCAAAAGGCAAGCCATAACCACCAAGTGACTTGGACAGTGTAACGATATCAGGCGTGATACCCGCTTCTTCAAAGCTGAAGTAGCTACCTGTGCGGCCACAACCGGCTTGGATATCATCGACGATCAGTAAAATTTTATGAGCACGGCAGATTTTTTCTAGATTCCTGAGCCACTCAAAACTAGCGGCGTTAATACCACCTTCACCTTGTACGGTTTCAACAATGACGGCGGCAGGCAAATCGATACCGCTACTGGAATCAGCCAGTACTTTTTCGAGATAGGCTGTTGTGTCTATATCTTCACCTAAGTAACCATCGTAGGGAACGCGGCTCACACCGCTCAGACTCACCCCTGCAGCACCTCGATGATGGGAGTTACCGGTAGCAGCCAATGCGCCTAAACTTACGCCATGAAAGCCATTAGTAAAGGCAATAATGTTTTCGCGGCCAGTCACATTTCGCGCCAGTTTTAATGCTGCTTCAACAGCGTTTGTGCCGGTAGGGCCTGTAAATTGAACGACATAGTCTAGACTACGAGGCTTCAGGATTTTTTCATTGAAGGCTTCTAAGAACTCTCCCTTAGCTTTTGTATGCAGGTCTAAGCCATGAGTGATTCCATCTGCCTGGATATATTCGAGAAGTTTTTCTTTGAAAAGATCGTTGTTATGGCCGTAATTGAGGGTTCCGGCACCCGCCAGAAAGTCCAAATACTCTGTACCCTCTTCACAATAAAGGTACTCACCTTTAGCGCGATTAAAAATGCGAGGGAATGAGCGCGCATAGGATTGAACTTCTGATTCGATTTCATCAAATATTTTCATTACTTTGTGTTCCTAAATAATTTACTAAAGAGTGGGATGTTCCGTTACGCCGATTGCTGATCAAGGCGTATAGCGGGCCCAGCAAGATAGAGCACTTCGTCTTCATGGTCGTTATTAAAGTGGATACCCTGTTTGAACAGTGTCTTAGTTTCAACCGATGTGAAGTGTTCTTTGAAAAAGCGTGTAAACAGCTTTCTTGAAGCCTGATTACTTGGTGAGATAGTGGTTTCCATATGGGTAAGACGAGCGTCACGGCGGAACAGCTCGGTTAGCATGGTGTTGGCAATGCCTTGTCCACGGAACTCGCTGCTCAGCGCGACCTGCCAGATGAATAACGTATCAGGGCGGGATTGAGGAATATACCCTGATATGAATCCCGCAATAGTGCCATCTTCTGTCTGGGCAATAATTGAAGTGTCGGAGAAGTCACGACACTGAAGCAGGTTACAGTAGAGAGAGTTTTGATCGAGAGGGGGACAGCGTTGAATAAGTTGATACACGGCTTGTCCATCAGCCGGAGTAGGTTTCCTATATGTTATATACATAGTATTTGTAAATTTTAGCCTATCTAATGTTTAGTAATGCTACATATTATAAAGCATTTACTAGGGCGTTTATCAACCTATTATCTGTTTTATAGTGTTTTTTGGTGTGATTTAAGTTTGCTTTACAAAGTAAAAAAGATGTAACAATGGTTTGATAGGCGCTTTGATAGTAGAATTTATACCAGTTTATTCTGAGATGGTTGGTATATGGAAAAGAGTGATGAGGCTTTAATTCTTCTACGTCAAATTATCCGGGCAACTGATATGCAGGAGAAGGAGATCAGTCGCAGTACTGGCTTAACGCTACCGCAATTAATGGTGATGCAAACGTTAAGAAATAATTCACCTATCACTTCAGGGGAGCTAGCTAAAGAGATTTCCCTCACTCAGGCGACCGTTACCAGCATACTAGATCGTCTCGAAAAGAAGGGATTGGTAGCTCGTGAGCGGGGGGTGGATGACAAGCGCAAAGTATGGCTTCATCTGACCAATGACGGCTGGGAGCTGATGAAAGGTGCACCAACAACACAGCAGTCGTTATTTACGCGTCGTTTTGATGATATGCAAAACTGGGAGCAGTCAATGGTGGTTTCTGCGTTGGAGCGGGTTGCTTTTATGTTGGATGCACAGCACCTAGATGCCGCGCCGGTATTGGATATCGGGCAATTAGACCGTACTGAAACTACAGCAGGCTAGAAACTAAAAAGCCCCGCTATTAGCGAGGCTTTAAAGTGGTGCCCGGAGGCGGAATCGAACCACCGACACGAGGATTTTCAATCCTCTGCTCTACCGACTGAGCTATCCGGGCAACTCAAGAGGCGCGTATTAAACCCTGACTTTGTTGCTCTGTCAAGGGGTTTGCCTCAACTATTTTGTAGGTGGGACGTAGCCTTCTACTTTTGTGTAATCGCCACCGTCTAAAAACTTTTCCATCTCTTCCTGAAGAATTTTTCGTGTAGATGGATCCATCAGGCTCATATGCTTTTCATTGATGATCATGGTTTGATGGTTAGTCCACTCTTCCCACGCTTTTTTGGAAACGGTTTCATAGATCTCTTGCCCTTTTGGGCCTGGATAAGGTGGTTTTTCCAAGCCTTCCAGCTCTTCTTTATATTTGCGGCACATGACTGTACGGCTCATGAGTATCTCCGGTCAGTTATTCAGTGTGGGGTGTAGGTTTCCAGTAATTTTTTTACTGGAGCAGCCAGCCCAATATTTTGTGGTTGGCGTATGTTATACCAGAGTGTGGGATTTCCTTCCATGACACAGTCTGTAGGGTTATTGATGGGGATGCGTACTGGTGTGATATCTAAATGGAAGTGACTAAAGGTATGCCTGAGTGGCTCAAGGGGCTGTGCGCGATCCAGATTAAGGGAAAAGCCCGTAATGCTCTCAGCATCCCTTAGGTCTTGCACTTCAGGTAAGCACCATAATCCCCCCCACAATCCACTGGGTGGTCGTTGCTGTAGGAGTGTTTTCCCGTCGCTGTCTTGTAGCAGCAGCATGAGTGTCTGTTTAGTGGGAATCTTCTTTTTGGGCTTTGGATGTGGGTAGTCTGTCGGTCGACCTGTTAGATAGGCGGCGCAGTGTGTTTGTAAAGGGCATAGTAGGCAGCTGGGTTTGCTACGGGTGCATAGGGTTGCCCCCATATCCATCATCGCTTGAGTATAGTCACCGACACGTTCGTTCGGTGTGTTTTGCTCTGCGTATTGCCATAAACGCTTGAGATTGGCTGTGCTGCCGGGCCAGCCATCGAGTGCGTAATATCGTGCTAATACCCGTTTGACATTACCGTCGAGAATGGCTGCTCGCTTGCCTGTTGATATCGATAAGATAGCACCGGCTGTGGATCGACCTATGCCGGGTAGCTGTTCTAGCTCCTCGACCGTTTCGGGGAAGTCGCCTTGGTAATCTTGGCTTATAATCTGTGCAGTTTTATGCAAATTGCGTGCGCGGGCGTAATAGCCCAGCCCTGTCCATAGATGTAGAACTTCGTCTTGAGGCGCGTTTGCCAAAGCATCGATGTCAGGGAAGCGCTCTATGAATCGTTCAAAATAGGGGATAACGGTAGTCACCTGCGTTTGTTGCAGCATGATTTCGGAGATCCATGTGAAGTAGGCGGTTTTTTTACGTTGCCACGGTAGATTGTGGCGGCCGTGCTGGTCAAACCAGTCCAACACGGCTTTACTGAATGAAGGAGTTGTCATTGCTTATTTAAATAATCCTTTAAGCAAGCCTTTAACGGCCTCATCATCTTTGAGTTTATCTTTAAGTTGATCTTTGACTTTGTTGCCAAGCTCTTCTTTTACCTTATCGGTCACTGCTTTTTTAAGAATATCTCGGATGATGCGGGTATCAGGTTTACAGAGCTCAGTTGGCTCTTGATCAAATGACCCTTTGCAGCGAACAGGCCACTCTACACCTTCAAGGCGGTTATTTACCGGACAGGTCTTTTTAAAGAGATTTTCTTGAATCACCAAGGCAAGCTGATAATCCACCAATGCATTGGGTAAGTCGACAGCGCCCTGACCTTTGACGAGCATAGCGTCGAGCTGGGCTTTCAAGTCCTGATTGCTGATTACACCGTTTTTAATACTGAAATTACCGCCCATTTTGGCAAACGGTGTTGAGGTGTCGACCGTTTGTGCTGGTGCGGTTGTGCCTAGCGCTGACAGTGTATTGATGGTTTGGCAGATCTCTTGAGCCATGTTAATACCGTTAACAACACCATTGGAGACTGAGAGGTTGGCGCTGCCGTTAGCTTGGTTAATGAGGCTATGGATCGACTGGCCTTGCGTTGTGATAGAGGAAGAAGAGCTGAGTGTGCCTGTGATGGCGGGTTGGCTTTCTCCGGTGAGCGCGACCAGCATATCGCCTATCTGAATGCCGTTGACCGATTTTTCGCTAGAGATTTTTAACGGGGCCTTACGGGCATCAAGAACCACTTTGTTTTTTACGCTGCCGCCATACAGGTTAACGTTAAGCCGAGGGATCTCCACAAGGCCTTTGTTAGCATTAACAGAAACATCGACGTTGCTGAGTTTCATTTTATTAGCGGTGACATCTTTGATCGTGAGCGCGGCAGCTAAATTAAGTTGTTGCAAAGGCTCAAGTGGAATGATCTCCTCTTTGCTATAGCCTTGATTGCTGCCTTGTTTGGTGTCTGTTTTTTCGGTTGAGACGGTTTGTGAAGCTGGTGGCAAGTAGCGGTCTACATTGATGCGGTCGCCTGCAAGCTTGACGTTAATACGGCCGGTTTTGAAATTCATGCCTGCATTACCTTGCAACGCTGTGTCATCCAATTTTATATCTAAAAGATCAGTATTGATGGCGTTGCTATTACCGCTGAAACTGCTATTGAGACTGATGTGTTTCAGTACGTTGGGATCGGTGGTTTCAATCGGTGCTTGGCCAAGGGAGGTAAGCAGGGAATTAAGCGCGAAAGGTTCGGCAGAGATTGAGCCGGCCATTGTCAATGTGTCTAAATCTTTGATATCAAGCTTGCCGCTGAGCTTTAGGTCGGCAAATGTTGCGGCCCAAGCATCCACTATTAGGCTTCGTTTCAGTAAATCCAGCTGAATAGTATCGGACTGAGCAGCTAGTTGTAGGTTTGCTCCATTTTGCAGCTCCAAATCGCCTGCTAGGTTGTTGATAGTGTACTGTTGGCGGGATAGATCCATGACCGCTTGGCTAGTTAATTGCGCAGCAGCTTGTAGTGTGGTCTTGCTTCCTTGGGTTTGTTTGAGCAGTAAGCCAAGAGTCAGATTAAAAGGTTGGTTATTTTGGATACGATCAGTGGTTAAGTTGACATTGGATAGCTGGCTGGTCTGTCCGCTTTGATCATCTTGATAGGTGATCAAAGCATTGCTGAGCTGAATGCTTTCAATGTCTAATGTCAGCTCTGATCCACTGGCTTCTTGGTTAGCTTGAGTGTCTGGTAAATTGGCGGAAGATGGCGGGCTAATCCAGTTGGTGTTGCCTTCTTTATCTTTTACTAAATTCAGCTTAAGCCCATTGATAACAATGTTGCTCATCTGAACCTGCCCTGAGAAGAGTGGGGCGAGTTTAACTGACACCTCCGCACGGCCCAAGTGAGCCAGCGGAGCTCTTTGTGGGAAGTTAGCATCAATCTCTGCGACAGAAAGGCCAAGCCACGGGAATACTGACCAGCTGATCTCACCGCCAATCTTTAATTCAATTCCGCTTTTCTCAAGCGCTGCCTGTTCTATCTCTGCTTTGAAATCGTTTGGATTAAAGAAAGCGCCGAGGATGGCACCGCCCGCTGCCACCAATACGGCACATATGGCGACAAGTCCAAGAACGATTTTGATCAACTTACCCATAGCAACGCCCTTCTAGGTTCTTTTATAGTTTAGCCAACACTGTTACAGAGACCCAGTGTAACGAATTATCGCTATAGAATGCATGTAAGATGTGAATCGTGGGTTAATTGTTTGTTGCGGTGCATCCTGAGTCAGGTAGATATATAATAAGTCTTTTCTGTTTCTTATCAGCGGAGAGCAGCATGTCTGATCGCAAGGCCACAGTAAATCGGGAAACTCTGGAAACTCAGATTACCATCTCCATCAATTTGGATGGCACCGGGCAGTTCAGCGCAGATACCGGTGTTCCTTTTTTGGAGCATATGATGGATCAGATTGCTCGCCACGGCCTTATCGACCTGAGCATTGAAGCCAATGGCGATATCTATATTGACGATCACCACACGGTAGAAGATATCGGTATTACGTTAGGACAAGCGTTTAAACAAGCCGTGGGAGATAAAACCGGTATTCGTCGATATGGACACGCTTATGTGCCTCTGGATGAAGCTTTATCTCGTGTGGTTATCGACTTCTCGGGCCGCCCTGGGCTCAGCTTTAATTGCGATTTTACGCGCGCATCCATTGGTCGATTAGATACCCAGCTGTTTTGGGAGTTTTTCCAAGGCTTTGTAAACCATGCAGGCGTCACATTGCACATTGATAATATCAAAGGCTTTAATGCTCACCACCAAGCGGAAACGATCTTTAAAGCGTTTGGGCGCGCACTGCGGATGGCGCTAGAAGTTGATCCACGAGCAGAGACCATGATGCCTTCAACCAAGGGTGTGCTCTAACCATGAGTAGTATTGCGGTTATTGATTATGGGATGGGGAACCTGCACTCGGTTGCTAAAGCTTTAGAACATGTCCAACCAGGTGTGGATGTTTGGGTCACATCAGACCCTAAAAAAGTCGCCGAAGCAGATCGTGTATTGCTACCCGGTGTGGGGGCGATTCGCGATTGTATGGCTGAAATTTATAAGCAAGGTGTAGACAAAGAAGTTGCCGAAGCGATCCGCTCTGGTCGACCCTTTCTAGGTATTTGTGTTGGCTATCAAGCGTTAATGCAAGTGTCGCAAGAAAATGGTGGCATTGATTGTCTAGGCGAATTTGAAGGTAGTGTGAACTATTTTGGTGACCATCTTCTAGATGCTCAGGGCGAACGCCTTAAAGTGCCGCATATGGGTTGGAACCAGGTTCAGCAAACGATTGATCACCCACTCTGGAACAACATTGAAGATGGCAGCCGCTTTTACTTTGTACACAGCTACTATGTGAAAGCAGCGCAACGAGCGCAAGTGGCTGCGACCTGTGAATACGGTGTGAAATTTGATGTGGCACTGAGTCATGACAATGTATTTGCGGTGCAATTTCACCCAGAAAAGAGTCATACAGCCGGTTTGCAGCTATTAAAAAACTTCCTGAATTGGGATGGAAAGCCCTAAGTCGTGCACCTGATGGCCCATAGAGGGTACGGAGAATTAACATGGCATTAGCCAAACGCATTATTCCTTGTCTGGATGTTGAAAACGGTCGTGTTGTTAAAGGCGTGCAGTTTGTTGATATTCGAGATGCAGGCGATCCTGTTGAAGTCGCAAAGCGCTATGATGAAGCAGGCGCGGATGAGATCACCTTTTTGGACATTACGGCGACCCATGAAGGACGCGATACCATGGTGCATACAGTCGAGCGTATGGCCTCACAAGTCTTTATTCCATTGACCGTCGGTGGTGGTATCCGCACTTGTGAAGATATTCGCACGATGTTGAATGCGGGTGCTGATAAAGTCTCAATCAACAGTGCGGCTGTGTTTAATCCGGAGTTTGTGCGCGAAGCCTCAGAACGCTTTGGTTCGCAATGTATCGTAGTAGCCATTGATGCCAAGAAAGTCTCTGCTGAAGGCGAACCTGATCGTTGGGAAATTTTCACGCACGGAGGCCGAAAGCCGACGGGTTTAGATGCCGTTGAATGGGCGAAGAAAATGGTCGAGCTAGGCGCCGGTGAAATTTTGCTGACCTCGATGGATCAGGATGGTGTGAAGAATGGTTATGATCTCGGTGTGACCCGTGCGATTTCTGAAGCGGTGAGTGTGCCGGTGATAGCATCGGGTGGCGTTGGCAATCTTGATCATCTGGTCGAGGGAATTCTTGAGGGTAAAGCGGATGCGGTGTTAGCGGCCTCTATTTTCCACTTCAATGAATATAGCATCCCTCAAGCAAAAGCGTATATGCATGATCGGGGTATAGAAGTTCGGCTATAGTTGATTCAGATAAGCCCGTCCATGTGTCGGGCTTTTTTATGTTAGGAAGACACCCATGAAAAAGGTTCTATTAATTGCGATTAGCGGGTTGGTCATAATTAACGCTTATGCCACCGAGGTTACTCTAACTCCTGTTCAAGTTAGTACGTTGGAAGCGATCGTTGATCAGGCGAGCTACAGGGCTCCAGCGAAGGTAGTCAATGAGCAACACCTTGATGTTAGCGTAGAGATAAGTGGCTTACTGAATGCATTCGAAGTGAGAGTGGGTGATAGAGTTGCTAAAGGTGATTTATTAGCGCGCTTTGATTGTCAGGATTATCAGCTATTAGGTGAACAAGCGCGACATAGCGTGGTGGCGTTAAATAGCCAGCTTACCTTAGCTCAGCAACAGCTTAAACGTGCCCGTGCACTACAAAAAACGGGTAGTGCCTCCGTAGAGTTATTAAATCAGCGTCAAACCGAATTTAATGCATTAAGCGCCCAAGTTAAAGGGCAGCAAGTTCATTTGCAGCAAGCTGAACGTGATATCTCCCGATGCGAAGTGAGAGCCCCGTTTTCTGGGGTAGTTACTCAGGTGAAAACGGCGGCAGGTGCTTGGTTATCTGTGGGTAGTCCAGTCCTTCGATTGCTCAGTGATAATGGCATGGAAGTAAGTGCAAACTTACAGCAGCACCTGCTCAGTACGTTGGATGATGCCGACAAAATAGTATTTCGCTTAGGACAAGATAGCTACCTACTGAAGCTAAGATCATCTATCCCTTTTATTAATGAAACTACTCGAACCCAAGAGGTACGTTTCATTTTTGAACGTGCTAAAGCGCTAACGGGAGCGGTTGGTGAGTTGGTATGGCAGTCGTCAGAGCTGCGCTTGCCACCTGAGTATTTGGTCAAACGAGAAGGTGTATTGGGTGTCATGTTAGCAGAAGCTGATAAGGCGAGATTCTGGCCTTTGTCCGATGCACGAGAAGGGCAGTCGGTTAATGTTGAGCTTTCCCCAGACGTGTTGGTCATTATTCAAGGGCAGCATGTCGTGAATGAAGGCTCAATGATTTTTGTAGAAAGTGCTACTACTGAAAAAGCTTCTGGAGCAATGGATAATGCTACAACGTCTGCTCAATAACCATGTCTTAGCGAACCTGACGTTTGTGCTGGTGCTGATGATCGGCGCGATCGCTTACATGATGCTGCCCCGCCAGCAAGATCCTACTATTAACTTTAACTGGATAGCGGTCACAACCGCCTTGCCTGGGGCGACGGCACAAGATGTTGAGCTGCGCGTTACCAATCCATTAGAAGATGCGGTGAGGTCAATCTCGGATATTCGCTTTGTATCGTCTAATAGTCGAGAAGGGATCTCCAGTATGTTGATCCGCTTCGAAGATATTGATGATCGCACCTTTGATAAACATGTCAGCTCGATTCGGCGGGAAATTCAAAATGCTGAAGCTGATCTTCCGGCAGAAGCAACGGATCCTTTTATCTTAGAAATCACATCATCGAATGCATTCCCAAGCGTGATGGTGGCCGTAACGGCCTTGTCAGATGGCGATAATCTACGCCAGCAGGCGGTTAATATTGAGCAAGATTTAGAACGCTTAAAAGGCGTTGAGCGTGTTGACCCTGTCGCGTTGGATGATCCTGAATTACAAGTAAATCTTAACTTGGATCGCTTGCAGGCTTTGGGTATTTCTCCCACACAAGTGTCCGATTCGGTTGCCTTATGGTTCAGAGACGTTTCGGCAGGTAGCGTCAATGTTGGCGATCAAGGTTGGTTGGTGAGGTTGGCAGGCCGAAATGCAGAAGCGGATAAGGTTGCCGAAATCCCTTTGGTCGGGGCGGGAGGAGATATTCGCCTGCAGCGTATCGCTGATGTTGTCCGTTCCCACGAAAAGTCTACGCAGTTAGCGAGAGTTGATGGTCGCCCCGCTGTGATGATGGCGGTCATGAAGAAGGAGAGTGCCAATACGCTTGAGTTAGTCGAGCGCGTCAAAAGCTATCTTGATGAGCGCAATCAGCTTGAAGTGCAGACAGGCGTACGGCTTCTTGTGATCGATGATCAAACGGTGCCGACTCGTGAAGCGATCACCTTGATGCAAAATAATGCCAGCATTGGTCTGCTTTTAGTTTTGCTAGTCGCTTGGCTATTTCTCGGTATGCGGATCGCTATACTCACCGCGATCGGTATTCCTTTTATTTTGGCAGGTACTTTTTGGGTGCTTTGGTCGATGGGCGAAACCCTCAATGTTGTGGCGCTATTAGGCGTAGTGATCGTGCTGGGGATGTTGGTTGATGATGCTGTAGTCGTCGTAGAAGCCATCTATTATCGGCTGCAACATGGGACTCATCCAATGGAGGCGGCGATCGAATCCTTACAAGAGGTGGCTCAGCCAGTTGCCAGTGCCGTGTTAACGACAATGGCCGCTTTTTTACCCTTGATGCTGTTACCAGGTATTTTGGGTGACTTCATGCGAGTGATCCCGATGGTCGTCACCATCGCCTTGGCTATTTCGCTGATCGAGGCTTTTTGGATGTTACCCGCCCATGTTCTGGTTGCTAAAATCCGCTTTGATAAACCCTCTCGTACCCAGTTACTGCGTCAGAAAATGACCAGTAACATACAGCGTTTCTATCTTCGCTTATTAGTGAAAACTCTCCGCCGACCGATTATCACGCTGTCGTCGATCGTACTGTTGTTTATGGGCTCTATCGGTTTGATCGGATCAGGTCAGATCAAGATGGATTTCTTTGCTTCAGATCCACTGCGATTATTCTACGTAAACGTACAGATGCCGCCGGATATACCACTTGAAAAAACACTGCAAAAAGTTCTGGAGGTTGAGCAACGGGTAAAAGCACATCTGAATCCTGAGGATGTACGCGCTGTCGCAAGTTATGCAGGGCAGATGTTTACCGAGATGGAGCCATTTTTCGGCGATCAGTATGGCCAGATATTAGTGGGTCTTAAGCCTAAAAGTGCAGATAACCGTGATGTGGATGAGATTATAGAGGCGATGCGTGAAGATGTTACCCGTATAGCGGGCCCCGTTCGGGTATCTTTCTTGCGTATGGCCGGAGGCCCGCCCGTCTCCAAACCCATTAGCGTGAAAATTCGTGGTGATGACTACCAAGAGATTCGCCAAGCGGCTTCAGATATGCAAGCGATGTTATTGGATCTTCCCGGTGTTAAAGATATTGGTGATGATGCCGGTAGTGGCCGTATGTCGATGACGCTGAAGCCTGATTATACGGCGATTGCGGCTGCCGGATTGAATCCTTCACAAGTCTTAAGGACGGTGCAACTGTTGGTCGATGGTGAAGTCGTTGCAGATATGCAATCGAAGGGCAGAAAACTGGAGGTGCGTGTTAAAGCCGCCACGCAAGCGTATCAGAATATTAATGACCTCCTGCTGTTCCGCTTACCTGATCACCAAGGCCGCATGATCCCCTTAAATGCGCTGGTTAGCGCAGAGTATGCTGAGAGTATTGGGAATATCCGCCACTATAATTTCCGTCGAGCGATCACGGTTGATGCGGATATTGAAGAGGGTGGCATGGATACGGTACAAGCGAATGCATGGCTTTTGGATAATTGGAATAAACAGTTACAGGCGAAGTATCCAGCGATCAACTTGGATTTTTCTGGAGAGTTAGATGATATCCAAGAAAGCATGGACTCTATTGCCGTTCTTTTCCTGTTTGGTGTGGGGTTGATGTACCTCATCTTAGGAACGCAATTCTCAAGTTATTGGCAGCCTTTCATGATATTGGCGACCGTACCGATGGCTTTCACGGGTGTCGTGTTGGGTTTATGGGTGACGGGTAATCCCTTGAGTTTGTTCACTTTGTACGGTGTTGTAGCGTTAGCGGGAATTGCGGTGAATGCTGCGATTGTCTTGATCTCGGCCGCGAACCAGCGTCTTGATAAGGGGATGAGCGTATTACACGCAACACTCTATGCATCTCGGCGGCGTGTAATACCTATTCTGATTACCTCGTTAACAACGATAGCGGGCTTGTTCTCTCTTGCAACGGGGTTAGGAGGTAAGTCGCTAATATGGGGGCCTGTAGCAACTTCAATTGTCAGCGGTTTAGCTTTCTCTACCATCCTGACACTGTTTGTTGTGCCTTTGCTGTATCGACTGTTTATGAAACGGTCTGTAGGCTAGATATATTATTTAAGCCGCTTCTCTTCCTATTGTGAACGCCTTTGTCCTCCAAGCGTGAATAACGTTTGGAGGGCTTCTGCTGTCATCGGTCTTCCGTGTAGCCAGCCTTGTTGAATATCTACATCCATCTCTGTGAGTTGCTGCCATTGCTGCTGGGTCTCCACGCCTTCGGCAACCGTTGTCAGATTAAGCGTTTTAGCTAATTTAAGAATTGTATGGAGCACATCAGCATTAACAGAGTCAGTGCTCATGGAGGAAATAAAGCTCTTGTCCGCCTTTAGAATGCTGACCGGGAGTGAACGCAGATAGCTTAACCCGCAGTAGCCTGTGCCAAAGTCATCAATGGCAATAGGTATATTAGCTGCATCAAGCCGTTTTAAGGCTTGCTGTATTTTATCTGAGTCTAGCGCCAACATACTGTTTTCGGTCACTTCGAGTACTAATCCAGGAATCGTTTCACGAAAAGAGATGAGTTCATTGAGGCAATCTTTATCCAATAAATGACAAGCGGCAATGTTGATATGAACGGTAAACTGTGGGCACTCTTCAATGAAGGGCGCAAGATCTCGTCTACATTGCTCCAGCTGCTGAGATGTCATCTTCTTCAGTAAACCGGACTGCTCAGCATGGGGAAGGAACATAGCGGGTGGTTTTATTCCGTCAGTTGGATGTTGCCAGCGCACAAGGGCTTCTACTCCGATTAAACAACGGGTTTTAGAGTCTACAAGGGGTTGAAAAACAGAGAAGAACTCTTTGTTATACACCGCTTTTTTTAATTGTTGCGTAGGGTTAATAAGATACCGCTGTACTTGCCAACTCAAAAGATAAAGCAGTAGAAACAAGCCAAAAGCGCTTGAATACCAAGCCATAGGTATTTCATCTACACCTCGATACAAAATATCGCTTCTTTCGCTGATAGCGATGCTTAAGTTGGGTAGTGTCAATAAGGGCCGAATGGCAACAACGTGTTCTTTCCCGTTATCGAAGGTGCCTTCCCGAATAGTTGATGAGCTCAAAGGGAAATGAATGAGAGCAGACCGCAGAGGGAGGCTATACTCTCCTTCTAGCGTGATAGGAACTCCGCTTGTGTTATCAATAATAGCGGTATACCCATGAGTACTGGTATAGCCGAGCAACTGGTTTTGTAGCCAGCTAATACGAAGCAGTGCATTGACCTCGCCAAAATCGCTAGTGGTTCTTGCCAAAACGAAAGCCGGTTGCTGCATGAACTCGACAATTAATGGGCCTAAAAAGCGTAATCCGAACACTTTTTCAGGCTTGGCAACCTTGATTTGTGGTCTGATTTTTTCCCAGCTCGTACACAATAAAGTACCGTGGTGATCGACAAAACCAATTTCTACGATTTGAGGTAGTGTAAATAGCGCACTTCTGATTTGGAATAATGAATCTTCGGAACAACTACTTTGAGTAGACTCTAGTTCTAAAAGAACCAGATTGATAGCACTGAAATTTTGATCCAGCCAATCTGCGATATTTGTTGCTTTGTTGAGTAAAGATTCACGACGCAGCTCTTTCTCATTCGTGAAGTGCTCTACGTAAAAGGAACAAAAAACCAATGTGGTCAGGGTGCCACTGATTAAAAGCGTTACTAGATAACGATTAACCGTTGACCAACTGATGCTTATGTTCACAGTATTTACCTGTCTGGTTTTTGATTCCTTACTAGATCGTCAAATCTTTAGCGGCCGCTTAACTATAGCTGAATGTTGGGCGGTTTGCCTGATTATATGCTTATTGGGTAGGTGTGAGCGAGGCGTGTTTCCCAGCTTCAAAAGCCGCATCATTTAATGCGAGCATCTCGGCCCCTTTGTTTTTAAAACGAGAAAGCAATGCCGTTTTTAATACCTCGGAGCTTAGCGTCAGATGTGCAGCGATGGCGCCAAGCATAACAGAGTTGACTAAACGCCGGTCTCCCAGGTGAATCGCGATATTGCCCGCGTCAAAATTTACAAGATTTATGGGATGATCAGCGAGTTGTTGTTCTGGGTTTTCGGGATAATCAAACAACCCAACGGATACGACGGGAGGTGCCTGTGGGTAAGAGTTCACCATCACCGTTGCACCATTTCTTACGTGAGTTACCCAGCGCAGAGCCTCAGCCGGCTCGAACGCTAACATAAGGTCGGCATGACCTGGGGTGATAGAGGGCGATAAGACTTTGTTGCCAAAGCGAACATGGGAGGTGACAACGCCGCCTCTTTGAGCCATGCCTGCTACTTCGGTTTTTTTTACATCATAGCCGTCAAGGATGGCCGCTTGGGAGATGATATCGGCGGCTGTCATGACGCCTTGTCCACCGATCCCAACAACCAGAATATTGGTAATCTGTTCCATTACTTCAGCTCCACAGTGTCGATTCGGGCCGTGCTAATTACAGGCACAATAGCATCAGGTGCACAGGTGTTAATGCAAAGGTTACAGCCAGTACAAGCCGCGCTATCGATATTAACAAAGGATAGTACTTTCTCTTTTCCATTCGGCTTGATAACGGTCTCCCGGCGAGCTACCAAAATAGCTGGGCAGCCTACATCTAAGCAGTTGCTACAGCCCGTACATTTATCCGTATCGACAGTGAGAGGAGGCTGTTTTGCGTAGCGCTCTGTTAGCACACAGGGTTGATTGGTGATAATGACCGACGGTTCTTTAACTTTGACTTCGTCACGGAGTGCCTTAAACAGCGTCGGAAGCTCATAAGGGTTGACTTCGTGAATCCTCTCAGACCGGACACCTAACGCTTCACAAAGCTTTCTAAAATCAATTTTTACGGTCGCATCCCCATGAATATTTAACCCAGAGGATGGTGCATTTTGGCCGCCAGTCATCCCCACAGCGCGATTATCCAGCAATAAGATTGTGACATTACCCTTGTTGTACGTGATATCCAGGAGCCCCTGCATACCCATATGTAGAAAGGTCGAATCGCCAATGACAGCTAACACGTTCTTATTGGCGTCCTCTTCGCTGCGACCTTTATCAATGCCCTGCGCGACACTTAAGGATGCGCCCATACTGATACAAGTATCTAACGCATTCCATGGGTGGCCAGCCCCTAAGGTGTAACAACCAATATCGCCTGCAATAATGGTATTTTTGACATGAGATAAGCAATAGTAGATCCCTAAGTGAGGACAAGCAACGCACATCGTAGGCGGACGTGGGAATACCTCTGTCACACCGACAGCCGCAATGGTATTTTCTTTTCCTAGCAGGCGTGCGACGGCTGGTGTAATGACCGCAGGTGTCAGTTCGCCCATGCGAGGGATGGCCTCTTTACCATGTAATTGTATACCGGCGGCTTTTAATTCCGTTTCCAGCAACGGCTCAACTTCTTCGATAACGACTAATTTTTCAACCGAGTCGGCAAATTCACGAATCATTTCAATGGGGGCTGGGTGACTCATTCCTAGCTTTATCAATGGCGCATCAGGAAAAGCTTCCCTGACATGGCAATAAGCAGCGCCAGAGGTAATAAAGCCGACCTGCCGAGTGGAACCTTGCTCAATAACATTGAGCGAGCAGGACTCAGAAAAGGTTGCCAAAGTTTTATCTCGCTCCAGCATAAGGGGAATACGTTGCCTAGCGTTGCCCGGAACCATTACTAAACGGCTAGGGTCTTTGGTGAATTTTCGCCCTTCTTTAACCTGTGGTATTGATAGGGTGACTAATCCTTTTACGTGACAGATGCGTGTTGTTAAGCGAAGGATAACGGGGACTGCGTATTGCTCAGATAAGCCAAAAGCAAACCGTGTCATATCGTAAGCGTCTTGAGAGTCTGAAGGCTCCAGTACCGGCAGGTGGGCAAAGCGCCCCCAGTAACGAGAATCTTGCTCGTTCTGAGAAGATGACAACCCTACATCATCTGCAATCGCAATGACTAAACCGCCCACCGCCCCAATCAGTGTTTGAGTCATTAAGGCATCAGATGCCACGTTCATACCAACATGTTTCATAGCGCATAAAGCGCGGCTGCCAGCCAAGGATGCACCAATGGCGACTTCCAATGAGACTTTTTCATTGATAGACCACTCGGTATACAGATCAGGGTAAGCGGCGATGAACTCCAGAATCTCAGTAGAAGGTGTTCCCGGGTAAGCCGATGCGACGCGACAGCCTGCGTCCCGAGCGGCAAGGGCGACTGCTTCGTTACCAGAAATAAAAATAGCTGGGTTGCTCTGGACCTGTTGGGCGACCGACATAACACCACTCCGTTACATGATGATCATTCTTGGGGCAGAATGCTGAATAAATAAGCACTCGAGTGTAATAGCGGGGATTAGGGAAAATACCGACCTGGATCAATAAATCAGAATGAATTGGGCGAAGGTCTAAGTAGAATAACGGTCTACTTAAAAGATGAGAGGCATCTAAATAGCTGGGGATCGGTTGTGTTTTTGCGGGCTTTTACTGCGCTTATGGTCGTACATGCGCTTGTCGGCCAAGGTTAAACACTCGGACTGATTTTTGCCTTCAAGGCTGGAAGCTATACCATAACTGATACCTGATTTATCCCAGCCTTGTTTTCGAAGCTCTTTTTCGCATTGTATAACGATCTCTTGGAGTGTCGCTTTTAAGGTAGGAATATCTTGTTTTTTACGTACATCAAGTAACCACACAAATTCATCGCCGCCTGTACGAAAAACACTCCCTAGTCCTTTAAGTTTATTCTGCATCAGTTGCGCGCTATTGATTAAAAACAGATCGCCTTTGTCGTGCCCTAGTTGGTCATTAATCGCTTTAATACCATCGAAGTCTATAAAGACGATGATGAAATGATGCTCTAGTTCGTTAAAGCTTTCGCTTAATAAATGTCGATTGCCTGTGCCTGTTAGCGGATCAATGCGTGCGAGATAAAAAGAGCGGTTGTAGTCTTTCTGCTTGTTATAAAACCATTCGGCTAATGACAGTAATATACAAAAGCAATCTATTGCTAACGCAAGCAAGACGATTAGCGCTGGGTTCAGTCCTGTATCAATGAGTTTGGCATGAGTAAGGACATAAATAAGTAAGGATGCTCCATAAACAAGGTTGCCTGCTAGATAGTATTTAGCACGGGAGTACTCCGCCCGCAGCATGTTAAAACCAATCGCGATACTGGTGGTTATCCATACCAGAGCAATGATGTGAGAGATCACAAAAGCGAATGAAAAGTTGACCCAAGGGAGTAATAGTCCAATACCTAGACACACCAAACAGAGCTGATCTAAGACGCGAGCCAGTTTGGAGTAGCCTTGCTGGCAGTTAAACAGCAGTTTGGTGAATTGGGCCGCGCACGCTATCGCGATAGGAAAAATCAACATTCCCCAGTAGGTGGAATTATAGAAAGGTGTGGGAAACAGATCATTCATCAGGCCTGCAGCGGCGGCCCAGCCGATACCATGTAATCCTACATAACCGGCATAAGCGATGGTGATTGCACTTCGTACTCTGATGAAAATAATGAGCGCGATTAAGGCCAGTGTCAGCATCACAGCAATAGATGAGGCTGTGATTGAGTTAATGATCAATTGACGATGAAAAAATGCAGCCTCGCTGAAAAAGCTAATAGAAAGCGGATTGGCATAATGTTTGGCATCTATGAATATCCATAGATTGCCTTGCTCATATTTTTCTAGTGTAAGACTGAACGCTTGAGAGTGCATCAAACTTGGGGTTATGGCACCCCTTGTTTGTGAGAAATCAATGCGTCGGACAGCATCCCTATGAGCGCTTTCCCAAAAAGCGATCCCGCTATCAACAAAAGTGGTGTTTGGATTAACAAACCAGGTGCGAGGTTCGTGGCTACTATTTTTGACTACTATTTTTGCAATATAGCTGCCCGAATGGCCGGCCAGAGAGTGTTCAATCGGATGCGCATCGACTAATGCATTACGTAAGGTGGATAAGTCGAGTGTTGTTGGATGATTGTCACTTGGGTACCAAAGCTGTTCTTCGCTGATTTCATAGTGATCTCCTGTCTCAAGCGTGAGGGAGGAGTGAGCCATTAAGGGTGTGATAAGCAAGAAGCTAAGTAAAAGTGACAGGAAAAAGTTATTTATCATCCTTGGCTTTATTCCCTTTCGCGTGAATGGCCGAAGCTTACCTTGTTCATAAGAGAAGGTAAGTGTTAAGTACGATAAATCGTCTCTATCAAGTGGTAACCAAACTTAGTCTTTACTGGCCCGTGTACCGTGAGTAAAGGCTTTTTGAATACCACGTTATCGAATGCTTTTAGCATTTTACCAGGCGAAAACTCGCCCAAGTCCCCACCCCGTTTGGCAGAATTACATTGCGAATGCCGCTTAGCAAGCGTAGCAAAGTCTGCACCTTTCGCCAGTTGCTGCTTAAGTTTTTCTGCCTCTTCTTTGGTTTTTACCAGAATGTGTCGTGCGCAAGCTTTTGGCATTCGCAATATTCTCTTTTCTATGTGCGTTTTAAGACTTCATCGACCAGCTTGTTGATGCCGCTGGCTGCTTCAATAATGGAACCTGCCAGCATATAAGCCGGTGTCGTGATTAGCTTTCGCTGCTCATCAATGACGATGTCATCCACGAGGCAGTTGGTATGCTGGCCGCCCATTGCTTCTATCGCTGCTGCTGTTTCTTGATCTGTCCCGATTGTGCAGGTAGCGCCTTCACCAAAGAGTAGTGGGGTCATAGCGGGAGCGATACAGATTAAGCCAACTGGCTTGTTGGCCTGATGGATCGCTTGTGCAAAGGCTAGTAGGTCTGGATTGACATGGCAATCTGGGCCTTTTACCGCAAAGTCGCTAAGGTTTTTGGCTGCACCAAACCCACCGGGGATAATGAGTGCATCATAATCTGCAGGGTTGGCTGTTGCTAAATCAATAATCTCACCGCGGGCGATACGAGCCGCTTCAACTAGGACATTTCGAGATTCCCCCTGTGCAACCTCACCTTTAAGATGATCAATGACGTGTAGTTGATCGATATTAGGAGCCATGCACTGGTAGCTTGCCCCTTGTTGTTCTAATCTGAGTAACGTCAGTACCGACTCATGGATTTCGGCACCATCAAATACACCACAACCTGAAAGTACGACGGCAACTTTCTTCATCCTTTTTTCCTCTCGCTGATATCTGTCATATCCACATCTGGATAGATTACGTTAAGATTAATCCCATAACCAGTAACCGAAAAGTGGCTTCAGTGACGAGTATTTGAGTGCTGTCATCTCTCTGTCATATTTTTCGGGTCAAATTTATTTAGATGAAAAGGATATAGCCGTGGCCTTTAACGATAGCCAGCGTTTCTTCCCTGATACCCGTATGCGCCGTATGCGTGCTGACTCATTCTCACGGCGTTTGATGCGAGAGAATTTGCTCACACCTGCGGACCTGATCTATCCCGTTTTTGTTATTGAAGGTAATAACAGCAAAGAGACTGTTGCCTCAATGCCGGGTGTTGAACGGATGAGTATCGATCTGTTGGTTAAAGAAGCTCGCGAGCTGGATAGCCTAGGGGTACCTGCCATGGCGCTGTTTCCGGTTACGCCAGCTTCGGCAAAGTCTGAGCTTGCTGAAGAGGCTTACAACCCCGATGGCTTGGCTCAGCGGGCGGTTAAAGCGATTAAGGATGCATGCCCAGACTTAGGCATTATCACGGATGTTGCGTTAGATCCATTTACGATCCATGGACAGGATGGGATCTTGGATAGCAGCGGTTATGTCCTGAATGATCGCACCGTAGAAGCCCTGATTCAGCAAGCGCTCTCTCATGCGGCGGCAGGGGCGGATGTGGTTGCGCCAAGCGACATGATGGATGGCCGCATAGGCGGTATTCGTGAAGCATTGGAAGAAGAGGGTCACGTTAATACTCGAATTATGGCGTATTCTGCCAAGTATGCGAGTGCTTACTATGGGCCGTTTAGAGATGCAGTAGGTTCCGCTGGGAACTTAGGTAAAGGCAACAAATTTAGCTATCAGATGGATCCTGCCAACAGCGATGAAGCCCTTCACGAAGTTGGGCTGGATCTGGCTGAAGGCGCGGATATGGTTATGGTAAAACCCGGTATGCCGTACTTAGATATTGTGCGCCGGGTCAAAGATGAATTTAAAGTACCGACATTTGTTTATCAGGTGAGTGGTGAATATGCTATGCATATGGCCGCTTTCCAGAATGGTTGGTTGGATGAGCGCAGTGTGATGATGGAATCCCTACTGGCATTTAAACGTGCGGGTGCAGATGGGGTTCTGACTTACTTCGCAAAACGCGCCGCTCAACTGATGAACGAATAGGCAGTACTCCACAGAATTGCGGAGAAAACAATGACAGGCCAGGTCACGATTGATCAAGAGGCAAGTACAATGAGTGAAGAATTATTACAAAACCAAGCGGCTCAAGCGCTGGTAGAGAGTCGTGAAATCTTGCCGACAGTTGATCACCCGGTTGAAGTTGAGCCGGTTGATCTCAAAGCCCCTGAACTCTATATCAATCGTGAGTTAAGCCATCTTCAGTTTAATGTGAGGGTACTGGAGCAAGCATTGGATGAACGTCATCCATTGTTGGAACGACTGATGTTCCTGTTAATTTTCTCCAGCAATCTGGACGAATTCTTTGAGATTCGCGTAGCTGAGCAGCTGCGCCAGTTAAAATATGGCCGTGAGACGGTTGGGCCAGATGCCATGTACCCTAAAAAGGTGCTGGAAAAGATTCGTGAAATCTGCCAGATCAATGTGGATCGCCAGTATCGAATTCTCAATGAGATTATGTTCCCTGAGATGGAGCAGCGGGGTATCCATTTTAAGCGTCGCAGTGTCTGGACGCCGGAGCAGAAAGAGTGGATCAAGAACTACTTCGAAGAGAAGATCGTACCGGTGATCAGCCCTATTGGTTTAGACCCTGCCCACCCCTTCCCTAAACTGGTTAATAAGAGCCTGAACTTTATTGTTCAGCTCGACGGTAAAGATGCTTTTGGTCGTGAAACCGGCTTGGCGATTATTCCCGCCCCTCGTTCGTTACCAAGACTCATTCGTTTACCGGATGAACTGTGTGAAGAGGGGGATAATCTTATTTTCCTCTCCTCCATGATTCATGAATGCGCCGATGAGCTGTTCCCGGGCATGAGTGTTTTAGGCTGCTATCAGTTCCGTATCACCCGAAATGCGGATTTAACCTTCGATTTTGAAGAGATGGATGATCTGGCGCGTACACTGCGTGGTGAGTTGCACTCTCGAAAGTATGGCGATGCGGTTCGTCTTGAGGTGGATAATCGCACACCCGAAGAGCTGGTGGAGTTCCTCAAACAGGAGTTCAATCTTGATGAAGAGCAGGTTTATAAAGTTGATGGGCCGGTTAACCTGACTCGCCTAATGGCAGTACGTGACTTGGTGGGTCGGCAAGACCTGCGTTGGCCGCCATTCTCCCCAGGGGTTCCTGGAAAACTCAAGAAGGAGAAAGATGTTGATGCGTTTCAGGCGCTAAAAGCCAATGACCAGCTGCTGATGCATCCCTTCCAGTCGTTCACGCCGGTTGTCGATTTGCTAATGAAAGCCGCGAAAGATCCTGATGTGATCGCTATCAAGCAAACCCTTTATCGAACCGGCGATAAGTCCGACATAGTTAATGCACTGGTGGAGGCGGCTCGAAGCGGAAAAGAGGTGACGGTCGTTATCGAGCTGCGCGCCCGCTTTGATGAAGAAAGTAACCTACACTTGGCAAGTCGCCTACAAGAGGCGGGATGCTTGGTAGTGTATGGGGTTGTGGGTTATAAAACTCATGCCAAGGCGATGCTGATCGTGCGTCGAGAGGGTACGAAGCTGGTGCGCTACTGCCATTTGGGTACGGGTAACTATCACTCTGGTACCGCCCGACTCTATACCGATTATAGTTATCTCACATCCGATGATGAGATTGGTGAAGATGTGCATAAAGTGTTCCAACAGCTAACGGGCATGGGCAAAATTCAGCGTCTTAAAAAGCTCTATAATGCGCCTTTCACGCTGCATGCCAAGATGATTGAGCTTATCCAGCGTGAAGCTAAGCTCGCTGCTAGTGGTAAGGTTGGGCATATCATTGTAAAAGTGAATGGCCTCACTGAGCCTAAAATGATTCGTGCGTTGTATGAAGCCTCTCAGGCTGGCGTTAAAATTGAGCTGATTATTCGTGGTATGTGTCGCTTGCGTCCGGGGTTGCCGGGGATCTCCGAAAACATTACCGTGCGCTCGATTATTGGGCGCTTCCTTGAGCATACGCGTGTTTATTATTTCGGGAACAACGGTAAGCCTGATGTATTTTGTGCCAGCGCCGATTGGATGGAGCGAAATATGCTCAATCGTGTCGAAACGGGGTTTCCGCTTACAGGAAAACTCGGTGAGCGGGTGAAAAAAGAGCTGGATTACTACTTGGCTGATAATACTCAAAGCTGGGAGTTAAAAGCGGATGGTAGCTATACATTACTGACGGCGGCCGAGGGAGAAGAGCCCTTCAGCGCTCAACAGCAACTACTGCAGGATTTTGCCAGCTAACGCTTAACCGGCCAGAAGTTCCAAACAAAAAGAGTGCATTTCATGCGCTCTTTTTCGTTATGGCGACCTTTTTTTAGTAAATTCAGACATCTTGTCCCCTTATCGAACAGGCGTCGTTGCCTTTTAGACTCAGATCAGGAAAATAGACCCTCAAGTCAAATGTTTCATATAAGAAATAAGTTGGCGTATCATGTCTGATAACTCGTTTGTAAACTAAACTGCGAGTGAACTTGTTCTAACTGATACGCCCGATAATGGAAAACACTATGTCTGATACCTCGATCGCGCTCGAACTGGTCGATATTCATAAGTCTTATGGCAGTCTTGAAGTTCTGAAGGGTGTTTCTCTTCAGGCGAATGACGGGGATGTAATATCCATTCTTGGTTCCAGTGGATCGGGGAAAAGCACGCTGCTACGTTGTATCAATCTGTTGGAAAAGCCAGCCAAAGGGCAGGTGATAATCGGCGGGGAGAACTTACAGCTAAAGGCGGGTAAAGATGGCGAAATGATCGCCGCAGACCGTAAGCAGCTTGAAAACATGCGTTCGCGCATCGGTTTCGTCTTCCAAAACTTCAACCTCTGGCCTCATAAAACCATCCTCGGCAACATCATAGAAGCCCCCATGAATGTACTAAAGCAATCTCGTGAGCAGGCGGTAGCCCGTGCTGAGGTATTGCTGAAGAAAGTTGGCCTCTATGAAAAGCGTAATGCATACCCTGGTAACTTATCTGGTGGTCAGCAGCAGCGTATTGCGATTGCGCGTGCGCTAGCAATGGATCCTCAGGTATTACTCTTTGATGAGCCAACCTCTGCGCTTGACCCAGAGTTGGTTAATGAGGTGCTAAGCGTTATGCGTGAGTTGGCTGAAGAGGGGCGTACTATGTTGATAGTTACCCATGAGATGCGTTTTGCGCGGGAAGTATCTAGTCAGGTTGTGTTTCTTCATCAAGGACAGATAGAAGAGATCGGCCCCCCAGAACAGGTTTTTGAAAATCCGAAATCGCAGCGTGTCCGTGACTTTATGTCCAGCCACATGTGATTCGTTTAATCAATTTAGATCAATAATAAAGAGAGTAAACCTGATGAGTGTTCGTAAAATTGTTGCAGCTGTTACATTAGTTGCCGGTGCTTTTGTCGGTTCTCAGGCAATGGCTGGCGATAAAATCCGTATCGCTACTGAAGGTGCGTATGCACCATTCAATATGAAAAATGAGCAGGGTGAATTAGTGGGTTTCGATGTTGAAATCGCTAAAGCATTATGTGCTGAAATGAAAGCAGACTGCACCATTGTTGAGCAGGACTGGGACGGTATGATTCCTGCCCTGAAAGGCCGTAAGTTTGATGCCATTGTTGCCTCAATGTCGATTACTGAAGATCGCCTGAAAGCGATCGACTTCACAGACCCTTATTACACCAACGCGCTGGCATTTGTCGCGGCAGAAGGCAAAGCGTTTGCTACGGACAAAGCATCTCTGAAAGGCAAAACATTGGGTGCGCAGCGTGCGACCATCGCGGGCCAATACTTGGAAGACGAGCTAGGCGATGTGGTAACCGTTAAGCTATATGACACTCAGGATAATGCTTATCTAGATCTGGCTTCTGGTCGTTTGGATGGTCTGGTGTCTGATAAATTCCCTGCCTATGACTGGTTACGTACTGACGCTGGTAAAGGTTTCGAGTTTAAGGGCGAGACGATCAAAACTGAAACCGTTGATAAAATCGGTATTGGTATTCGTCACGGCGAAGCAGAGTTGAAAGCGAAGTTCAATAAAGCTCTGAAAGCCATCGTTGAAAATGGAACATACGAGAAGATTAACGCTCAGTATTTCCCATTCTCTATCTACTGATAGATAAGCGCGGGTAGGTTGTTCACTATCCGCGCAGCTAAATCAGGCGGCTAACGTCGCCATTTTTATCCCGCTGTATGAGAATATAATCGTGATTGATCTGCATGGGTTTGGTCACCTGTTATTGGCCGGTACATGGGTTACGATAAAGCTGGCACTAGTCAGTCTCTTTTTCGGCCTGATCTTTGGTCTGCTCGGGGCCTCTGCAAAACTATCCAAATTTAAGCTGCTACGCGCTATTGCAACAGCCTATACCACGCTGATTCGCGGTATTCCGGAGTTGTTGATCGTCTTTGGCATCTATTTTGGCGGCTCTGCCCTCGTTATGGCAGTCGCTAGCGTGTTTGGTTATGACGAATATATTGAGATAAACCCTTTTATGGCGGGGGTTGCTGCGTTATCCATCGCCTTTGGCGCTTATGCGACAGAAGTTTTCCGTATGGCCATTATTTCTATCCCTCAGGGGCAGTGGGAATCAGCGCAGGCGCTGGGTATGACGCGGGGGAAAACCTTCTTTCGTATCATCCTGCCTCAAGTGTGGCGGGTTGCTTTGCCTGGGCTTGGAAATCTCTTTCAGGTATTACTCAAAGATACGGCATTAGTGTCGGTTGTTGGTCTGCAAGATGTGATCCGTCAGGCAACAACAGCAATCAGCGCAACCAAAGAACCTTTTACTTTTTATCTGGCAGCGGCGGTCATTTATCTCATACTCACCGCCATTGCAACGGGCGCCACGCTTTGGATGGAGCGTCTGACAAACCCACAGGCGAGGTATAAAGGATGAATTGGGATTGGGATGTCATCATCAAATACTTTCCAAAGTTAATGGAAGGCGCGCTACTGACGTTAGAACTCGTTACCATTTCTGGGTTGGTAGGCATGTTAATTGCCGTGCCAGTGGCGTTACTAAGAGCCTCTGATAAGCCTTGGGTGCGCTTTTTACCTTTCTGCTTTATCTATTTCTTTCGAGGTACGCCATTACTGATCCAGATCTTCCTGATCTATTACGGTGCTTCGCAGTTTGAAGCAGTACGCGAATCCGTGCTATGGAATATACTCAAAGAGCCTTATTGGTGTGCGATCATCGCCTTTACACTAAATACCGCAGCGTACAGTGCTGAGTTGTTTAGGGGCGCTATTCAGGCGATTCCTAAGGGTGAGTTGGAAGCCGCTGATGCGTTTGGTATGAATTGGCTGTTAAAAACACGCCGTATTGTTTTACCTAGGGCCTTTGGTATTGCCCTGCCAGCCTATGGTAATGAAGTCGTCTTAATGCTGAAAAGTAGCGCGTTGGCTTCGACCATTACGTTACTGGATCTGACAGGCATGGCGCGTACCATTCAAGCACGTACCTATACGCCAGTTGAGTTGTTCACCGCTGCTGGGGTGATCTACTTAGTGATGGCGGCTGTGGTGATTGGTTTATTCCGCTTTATGGAAAACCGCTTTAACCGCTACCAATACTACAAGCCTCACATAGACCCATTGGGTGTAGAGAAACAATGACAACCGCAATACGGCTCGATACACAGCAGATCGATACTGCGTTATTGCAGCTAAATAACAGCACGGATGAGCCGTGGGCTTTACAGAATGGCACTTTGCAAAAAGTGTTTAACTTTGCCGATTTTGTAACGGCTTTTGGGTTTATGACTTCGGTTGCTCTTTTGGCAGAAAGGGCAAACCACCACCCCGAGTGGTTTAATGTTTATGGTCGTGTTGAGATAACCCTGACGACGCACGATGTGGCCGGGTTATCTCAACGGGACTTTGATTTAGCTCATGCCATTGATGCCATCACGTTGGTAAACCCTTCCTGATAGCTCGGATATAAAAAGCGATAGCCAGATGCTTTTAAGCGCGTGCTGTCGCAGCGTTTACTGCCCCCCCTTCCTATCATTTGCTCCTGAGTAGGCTTTATTTGATGTTGTTCTGCCAGCCAGGTCGTGACGTTGTGAATTGGTGTAGGTTGCTCGTCGCTGGCTAGGTAAATGGGCGATAGCGTCTTTTCCTGAGTAAGCATCTTAACGAGGTGGACTAATACACCGGCACAATCATCTCGGTGGATTCGGTTGCTGTAGTGAACAGGATCTGAAGGCGCGATGATACCGGCGCGAACACTATTGAGCAGGTGCATTCTTCCGGGGCCATAAATGCCGCTAAAGCGTACTACAGTGCTGTTGGGGTGCGCGAGTACTTGTTGTTCTGCTGCAACCATGATCTTTCCCGAAAGAGTATCAGGCTCAATCGGGCTGTTTTCATTGACCCACTCATGGTTTTGCTGTCCGTATACGCTGGTACTGGATGTAAAGAACGTATATTTTGGCGGATTAGGCAGAGCTGCGAGGATATTCGCAAAGCCTTCTACATACGCTTGTTGGTAGGCTTCTTCGCTACGGCCATTTGCTGCAGCACAATAGATCAGGATATCGGTATCTGGTAAGTTTGATAGTGTAGATTTATCATTGAGGTCAGCCGAAAGAGCATGGATGCCTTCAGGAAGCTGGTTTATAGTACGTCGTAACCCGACAACGTGATGCCCTTCTTCTACGAGGGAAACTCCGGTTGCGGTACCAACATCGCCACAACCGGCAATGAGTATTCGAAATCTGTTCATAGGTGCTCCTGACTGTGAAGGTTTATTTTATCAGAGGATTGAAAGCATGACGCTGACTGAGTTGCGTTATATTGTGACACTCGCCAAAGAGCAGCATTTTGGTCGGGCGGCTGAGAAGTGTTTTGTCAGTCAGCCAACCTTGTCCATTGCTGTTAAAAAGCTGGAAGATGAGTTAGGAGTGGCGCTATTTGAGCGAAGCAAGAACTCGGTTCGGTTAACCGATGTTGGTCAGCGTGTTGTTGATCAAGCGCAAAACGTTCTTCGCCAAGCAGAAACCATTAAAGATTTAGCGCAGTCAGGCAAAGACCAACTTAAGTCTCCTTTACGTGTTGGAGCTATCTATACCATTGGTCCTTATTTGTTCCCTCATTTGGTGCCTCAGGTACAACAATTAGCACCGAATATGCCGCTGTATATCGAAGAAAATTTTACAGCGCGTTTGCGTGAGAAGCTGCGCAATGGCGAGTTAGATGCCATCATCGTAGCTTTGCCCTTTGACGAACCCGATGTGGTAACGCGCCCGCTCTATGATGAACCATTCGTTATGCTGCTGCCCAATCAACACCCTTGGTGCGAGCAGAAACTTATCGATGCCAGTCACTTAGCAGAAACGGAACTACTGCTGTTAGGCGAAGGACATTGTTTTCGCGATCAGGTGCTAGAGTCGTGCCCTACATTGCAGCAGGCGATTCAACAGCAGCACACGGTAACAGAAGGCAGTTCACTTGAAACCATCCGTATGATGGTTGCTACAGGCTTGGGAGCTAGTGTGTTGCCTGTCTCTGCCACAGATGGCCACTATCAATCTAATCTGGTTCAGACGCGCCCTTTTAAGGCGCCGCAGCCTATTCGAACGGTGGCGGTTGCCTGGCGAGCAAGTTTTCCACGCCCTAAGGCGATCGATGTGTTGGTAGAAGCAGTCAGCCGTTGCCAGATTGCTGAGCGTAAGGGAGCGGCTTGAGCCGGTGTCATCTGCTACGGATATTATTTCGCTAAAAGGCGTTGGTGCGGCGCTCGCGCTCAAGCTGGAACGGTTAGGTATACATACGATTCAGGACCTGTTATTCCACTTGCCACTGCGCTATCAAGATCGTACGCGTATTTTACCTATTGGTTCCCTTAGGCCAGGTGATGAGTGCGTTATTCAAGGAGAGATTCGCGCCTCAGATATTGTTATGGGAAAGCGCCGCAGTTTGCTCTGTCGAATACAGGATGGCACAGGTACGCTGACACTGCGCTTCTTTCATTTTTCGGCTGCACAAAAGCAGCAGTTATCTACGGGTAAAGCGATTCGCTGCTTTGGAGAGGTACGCCCAGGCCCTTCCGGTTTAGAGATGGTGCATCCTGAGTACCGAGCGAGTACATCGGATGACTTAACGCCGGTAGAAGAGGCGCTGACACCGGTGTACCCCATGACGGAAGGGTTGCAGCAAAACCGTGTGCGCTCACTGATAACTCAAGCACTCATGTGGTTGGAAACAGGCCATTTGCCAGAACTGCTCCCTGAGTCATTGAGGCAACGCTGGAAGCTCCCTGATTTAAGGGACGCTTTGCTCTACCTACATGCCCCACCGGTAGATGCCGATCAGCATCTACTGCTTGAAGGGCGTCATCCCGCTCAGCGTCGTTTAGCGTTTGAAGAGCTACTGGCTCACCATCTGACTTTAATGAAGTTGCGCCATCGGGTGCAAGAGAGCGGTGCACCACGGTTGCCTTACCATGGGCAATTATGTACTCCGTTTCTTGAGCAGTTACCCTTTTCGCTGACACAGGCGCAAGAACGGGTCAGTCGTGAAGTTACAGCGGACTTGAATAAAGCGATCCCTATGCTACGCCTTGTTCAAGGTGATGTTGGATCAGGGAAAACCGTTGTGGCGGCGTTGGCAGCGTTGCAAGCCGTGGAGAACGGTTTCCAAGCTGCTGTGATGGCGCCGACAGAGATATTAGCAGAACAACACTACATAAATTTCACCCAATGGATGGAGCCTCTAGGCGTTAAAATAGCTTGGCTGGCAGGGAAAGTGAAAGGTAAACAGCGTTTAGCGCAACTGGCTTCGATTGCTGATGGCAGTGCACAAATCGTGGTCGGTACCCACGCACTTTTTCAGGATGAGGTGCGCTTTTATAATCTGGGGCTGGCTGTTATCGATGAGCAGCACCGCTTTGGTGTTCATCAACGCTTGAGTTTGCGAGAAAAAGGGCGTGATGGTCAGAAAACACCCCACCAATTGATTATGACGGCAACCCCCATTCCGCGAACGTTAACCATGAGTGCTTATGCGGATCTAGACTGCTCTATTATCGACGAGTTGCCTCCGGGTAGGACTCCCGTCAGTACCGTCGTGATTGCCGATAGCCGCAGAGATCAGGTGATCGAGCGAGTGCGTGCTGCTTGTAATGAAGGGCGGCAAGCGTATTGGGTCTGTACCCTGATCGAAGAGTCGGAAGCGCTGCAATGTCAGGCAGCCGAGGTAGCCGAAGCTACACTAAGGGAGCTACTACCAGAGTTACGTATTGGTTTGGTACATGGGCGTATGAAAGCTCAAGAAAAAGCTGATGTGATGCAATGCTTTAAGTCGGCAGAACTGGACTTGCTGGTTGCCACAACGGTAATTGAAGTGGGCGTCGATGTGCCCAATGCCAGCGTCATGATCATAGAAAACCCTGAGCGTTTAGGGTTATCACAGCTACATCAATTACGTGGTCGCGTAGGGCGAGGGTCAGTCGAAAGCTTTTGTGTGCTCATGTATCATGCACCCCTTTCTAAACAAGGTCGGGAACGCTTGGCAGTGATGCGGGAGACGACCGATGGCTTTAAAATCGCGGAAAAAGACCTTGAACTACGTGGCCCCGGCGAAGTATTAGGCACACGGCAAACGGGCATGATGCAGTTTAGAATTGCAGATCTTCAGCGCGACGGTGATTTGTTGGAGCGTGTACGTCAGGTTGCTGCTCAATTGGAGCAACAACCTGATCTTATAGAAGCGGTTACGCGTCGGTGGTTAGGGCAAGGTGAAGAGTATGGGCATGTATAATAACAGGAGCATGTGTGAACGTATCTGAAGTGATGAGAGCCAAGGTAGCAGAGCAAATTGGGCGAGAACCTAAAGGGCTGATGGCAATTAGTGTCGCGACGCCAGAAGGGATTCCTCTTGTAGTACAGATGCGCTCTTTAGTCGATGATGTGCCTTTCCCTACGCTCTATTGGCTAACCTCTAAGGTGCTGTGCAAAGCGATCGGAACTATTGAAACGCAAGGCTGGGTGAAAGAAATTGAAACACGGTTGCAGGATGATGAAGTACTGCGCAACGCCTATTTAGAAAACCAAAGAAGCTATGTGGCTCGTCGTTGGGAGCTGATGCTTCCTGAAGATAAAGCTAGGATCGAGGCGCTAGGCTTTACCGAAATGTTTGAACGTTATGGCATTGGGGGGATTTCTCAGTGGGATAAAGTGCGCTGCTTGCATATGCAATATGCGCATCATTTAGCAGAAGGGAACGTTATCGGTGCACTTATGGATGATGAGTTTGGCCTGAATCTACAAGACTGCTCAGCTTAGTAAAGTGGCAGAGAAAAACCCTGCCTAGGCAGGGTTCTGAATCATTTAATCTGGATTGGGGCAACTAAGGTGTATAGTTGCGTGCGATGTTACGCAGTTCTGCCAGTGCGGCGGCTGCATCGACATCCCGATCAGAAACACGATCTAAATACTCTTTATCCATGCCTTGAATAAGCGCTTGGAACTCCACATCGATCGGGTCGCCAGGTTTTACCTCAAGAATAGATACGCCTGCTTCCTTTGCTGCCTTCAGGCCTTCTGCATCCCCTTCATCCCAAGCTCGGCCTGCCAAGGCAGAGAGCTTTTCACCTGAAACCAACATAATTGCTTCCTGATCTTTTGGGCTTAGGTTATCCATAAAGTCAGGATTAATAAACATTGAGAAGCTCATGGTATACATACCATTGGGCAGTAGCACCAGTTGTTTGGTCACTTCATTTAGGCGTAGCGTTTTCTGCTCGCCGACAGGAATAAAGACGCCGTCTACCACCCGTTGCTGCATCATCTCGTAGACTTTAGGGGCGGGTGCGCCAACAGCCGTCACCTCCATGCGCTCACCAAGTTGAGACTGGATACCGCCACCTAAGCGAATTTTGCGACTTTTTAGGTCCGCTAAGCTATTAATGGGCTCCGCTAAGTGGATCTGTCCCGGACCGTGGGTAAAGAGGGCTGCTAGTACTAAGCCTTCGTGTTCATTGGCTGGTTTATAGTATTGATCGTGCACGCGCCATAGGGCGACTGATGAGGCTTCTGCATTAGGAGCCTGCAAATTGGGTAGTTCAACGGACTCGGTTAGCTTAAAACGCCCTGGCATATAGCCGTGCACGCTCCAGCTGGCATCTGCTACACCATCCTCTACTAGCTCAAACATGGTTTTAGGGTGTCCCATGCCATACTCAATAACCATTTTTACCCGGCCTTCTGTGGCTTCATCTATCCATTTCCCCCATGTATCTAACACAATAGCATTCTGAGGGTGGGTGGGCGGAAGCCAGCTAGCAACTCGCATTTTAGTTTCGGCTAATACGTTGGATGTTAAAGCAATGCCCATAGCAAGGCAGGCTGCAGGTTTAAAATAGGTTCTTAGTTTCATAGTAATGACCTTCTTTTTATTGTTATGCCTTAAATAAGGCTCAGATTTGAGTGATTAAGGTGTGTCGTTCAATGCGTCATCAATCACCTGTACCCAATGACGAACGGGTTGCTCTAAGCCCGCTGACAGATGAGTTATGCAACCAATATTGGCAGATACATATTGGTCGGCTTGCGAATTTTTTAGCGCCTGAATCTTTTTCTGGCGTAACTCGGTTGCTAGTTCGGGTTGAAAGATCGAATAGGTTCCAGCCGAGCCGCAACACAGATGGTTGTCGCTTACCGGCTTGATATGAAATCCCATACGGCCAAGCAGTGTTTCCACTGAGCCTGCTAACCCCTGCCCATGTTGCAAGGAACAGGGGCACTGGAAGGCGAGACTGGCATCAGGGCGCACCGGTAGTGTTTCGATGGGCTCTTTGCTTAATACTTCCACCAGGTCTTTTGCCAGTTTGGCGACCTGTGCGGCTTTGTCTGCGTAAGCTGCATCCTCTTTGAGGAGCTTGCCGTATTCCTTTACGGTCGTACCGCAGCCGCTCGCCGTGATAATGATGGCTTCACACCCTTTCTCGATATATGGCCACCAAGCATCGATGTTTTGTCGCATAAAATCCAAGCCATCCTGCTGCCTATGAAGGTGGTAGCTGAGTGCACCACAGCAGCCAGCTTTGGGTGCTCGGATAAGCGAAATACCTAGCTTGTTGAGTACGCGTGCAGTGGCGGCATTAATATCAGGGGCGATGCCCGGTTGTACACAGCCTTCCAGAACCAGCATGGAGCGAGGGTGTTGCTTAGCAGGACGGTTACCTGACTGCTGCCGTGGCGGAATTGTTCGTGACAGCGATGAAGGTAACAACGGACGTATCAGTTGTGCACTGCGCAGCAGAGGCGTAAAGCGATGAGGAAAAGGCAATACATTGAGAATAGCGTTTCTGAGTAGTCGCTGCTTCCAGTTACGTGGCACTTGTTGCTCGACTAAGGGTGCCCCAATCTCCAGTAAACGATGATACTCAACATTGGAGGGGCAGGTGGTTTCGCAAGCTCGACAGTTAAGACAGCTATCCAAATGCTGTTGGGTGCTTTGCGTGACTGGATTGTCCTCTAGTAACTGCTTAAGCAGGTAGATACGTCCTCGTGGGCTATTTAGCTCATTGCCGGTCAGGTTATATGTTGGGCATGTGGCTAAGCAGAAACCACAATGCACGCACTTGCGCAGAATCGCTTCGGCTTCTTGGCCTTGGGGGCTATTTTTTAGTGATGAAGCGATATTAGTCTGCACGTATTATTCCATCGATGTATCGATTACAAATCAGGGTAGAGTCGGCCGGGATTAAGAATGCGAGCAGGATCAAAACTCGCTTTAATTCGTTGGCTTAGCTGTAACAGCGGGCGGCTCAAGGGGTGAAACTGAGTTGATTTTTGAACAGCTCGATCTATCGTAGTGACGTGTCCTCCGTGAGAAGTTGTCCACTCAATTAGGTCGTTATCATGTGGCCGCACCCAACGTTGTGCACCTCCCCACTCGATCAGTTGATCAGTTACTAAGTGCTCAGGAATAGCGGGTGCTGCTGGTGGTAGGGATAGCCTGATATAGTTGTCTGTCGAATGAAAAAAAGCGTGCTGCTGCTCTTTTAGTTGTTGCCATAGAGGAGCTGTCGCCGGTAACTCACCTCCTATTTTCAAAGCAGCAGCACGTACGCCAGGTTCTGTACCGGATAAGCGAATACTCAGCTGATTGTTATGTAGTAGAGTGGCGGATATCGGGAGCGGTTGACGCCCTAGTTGGCTTAGCAATGTTTGCATCTGCTGCTGATTGCACTGTAGCTGCTGGGTTTGCTCGAAAGCCGGTTTCGGAACCACCTTCAAGCTAATATCGAGCAGTACACCGAGGGTGCCTTGAGCACCGCACATCAGTCTTGATACATCGTAACCGGCGACGTTTTTCATGACCTGCCCGCCAAAGCGCAGAATCTCTCCCTTACCGTTAATCATGGTGACGCCCAGTACAAAGTCACGAACAGCTCCGCTATAGGGGCGCCTTGGGCCAGATAAGCCACAAGCAATCGTCCCGCCGAGTGTGGCGGTGGGTGAAAAGTAGGGTGGCTCAAATCCTAGCATTTGCTCTTGTTCTGCTAGAGTGCTCTCAATGACATGCAGGGGCGTTCCTGCTTTTGCAGTAATCACAAGTTCAGAGGGCTCGTAGTTAATAATCCCCTGTAACTGATTAACCGATAAGGGTTTACCTTCAACGTGGCGGCCATAAAACGCCTTACTACCGCCGCCGATAATGCGAAGTGGTTGTGCATGAAGAAAAGCTTGTCTGACTTGATCTGCAAGCTCTTGAGCCGTGGGTGACGAGTGTGCCAAGTCTATGGATTGCATCGTTAAAAGCGCTCCAAGTGAGGGAACGGCATATCGCCATGATGCACATGCATCGCATTAAACTCAGCACAGCGAGCGAGCGTGGGTATCTGTTTACCGGGATTGAGTAGTTGCTTGTCATCAAAAGCGCGTTTGAGCGCATGGAACTGTTGTAGCTCAGAGCTTGAGAACTGCAGACACATCTGATTGATTTTCTCCAAGCCGATACCGTGCTCACCTGAAATGGTACCGCCCACTTCAATACAGAGTTCAAGGATACGCGTACCCAGTTCGAAAGCGCGTTGGTGCTGGGACTCATCAGAGGAATCAAAAAGAATAGAGGGATGCATGTTACCGTCACCTGCATGAAACACATTGACGACCTGTAACTGATACTCTTCGGCTAACTGATTAATCTGGTTCCACACTTGTGAGAGTGCGCGCCGAGGGATAGTACCGTCCATAATATAATTATCCGGTGCAAGCCTAGCGAGCGCGGGAAAAGCCGCTTTTCTGGCTGCCCATATGCGTTTGCTCTCGACAGCATTGCTGGCGATCTGAATATCGTCGGCATTCAGAGCTCTAAAGATACGAATGACGCGGTTTAATTCGTCTTCAACGTCAGCAGCGCTGCCATCCAGCTCACAAATAATGACCGCAGCGGCGTCCACCGGATAGCCTGCGTGCATAAGCTCTTCAATGGCGCGAATACCTGTTTGGTCGATCATTTCTAGCCCGGCAGGGATGATGCCTGCGCCAATAACCGCCGCAATAGCATGGCCGGCATCTTCAATCGTGGCAAAAGCCGCTAGCATCACTTTTTTGTACTCAGGGATAGGCAGCAGTTTTACTCGGATCTTGACGACGATCCCCAGCAGGCCTTCGGAGCCGGTCATAACGGCAGTTAGGTCATATCCCGCGGCATCCAGTGCTGCGCTGCCTAGCGTAATCAGCTCCCCTTCGATAGTCACAATCTCGAGTTCGAGCACATTGTGTACCGTTAGCCCGTACTTCAAACAGTGAACGCCGCCAGCGTTTTCGGCAACATTGCCTCCGACCGAGCACGCCAGTTGGGAGGATGGATCAGGGGCAAAGTAGAGATTGTAGGGCGCTGTGGCATCGGATACGGCTTGGTTGCGAACCCCCGGGCCAATCAGCGCCGTTCGGTTATCCAAATCGATGTTATGGATCTGATCAAACCTACTCATCCCGAGTAATACACCGTTTTCAACGGGCATGGAGCCCGCCGTTAAGCCGGTACCTGCACCCCGCGCTACCACGGGAATATCTAACTGGTAGCAGCAGCGCATCACGTGTTGAACCTGCTCGATCGTCTCGGGCAGTACGGTTAACAGCGGTAGTTGGCGCATGGTGGTGAAGGCATCACACTCGAAAGCGCGTAGTTGCTCAATCTCAGTAATGATCGCTGCTGTCGGTATCTGTTGGCCGAGCATAGCAACAAGGCTCTTTAGCAGGTGCTCTCGGTGGTTATGCTCGACGCTGATAGTCATGTGGCGTGATCCGATTTGTTTAGCGCTTAGGGATGCCGTTACGTCCAGGGAAATCGGGAGCAAGTTCTCTGGCGTTAGGCATTTTTAGCCACAGTCGGTATAGCAGTCGTCTACGCTCCAGCTCATCGTAGTCTTCGAAGCTGGTGCGTGAATGGAAAATCGTATAATTGTTTGCGAACTGGATATCACCGGGTTCCATCATCATATCTAAGCGAATATCCGGATCGTTTAACGTCGAATCAATCAGGTCTAACGCTTCTACTTCTACGTTTGATAGCGGTAGTCCTGCATTCTCTTGAGCGATCTCAATATATTGGCGTAGGTATCGAGCGCTTAATTTGCCTTTGTGGTAACTAAAGATTGGCGTTAAGCCGGGATCTCCGTCATTAAGATGCTCTAAGAGGAACAGGCGGTGCAGCAAGCCAAGATATTCTGGGTGCTTTTCCAGAATTTCATTGTAAAGAGTCATCGCACTGGAAAGGCTGCTCATGCCTCCTGATTTAGCTTTGCGCAGAGAGAGCAAACCAACCACGTCGGATAGATCAGCGTGATAAGGCAGATATTCGTTTGTTTCATACACACGAACGTTTCTCGTATTGATCTCCCCAATATTTCTGACATGTCCGAGCATATCGCCTTTGATATTTTGAGAAACCGGCGTGCCCATGTGCAGACCTAAGCCGTAGTAAATAATCGCGGCTTCATCATCGGTGTATCGCTCGATAGGTAAACCGCGAATTAAGATAAAGCCTTTGCCGTTTTCCAGCTCCTCATTGAAATAAGCAATTTCTTCTGCGAGCTCAGTAATCGGAAAATCTTCTTTGGTGAAATCAGGAACTTTTAGTCCTTTCTCTTTGACCTTCTCTAAGGCTTTTTCGAGAACGCTGATAGATTCATCAGACCAATGATAAATCCATGAGCCGTCATCCTTAATATCCTTACCTTTCCACGCTGATGGACCTTTAATTTTCTCTTTATGAATGACGCTCATTGTCTATTCCTCTGAAAAGCCAGATTGTTATTATTTGATGCCGTCTATACCAGCTGGTGACTTAATCCACAGCTATGTATTAAGTCAGGAAGAAAGCGATTTAAATTACTGTAATCATCATTTTATATAATTAAAAATACATATTGATTATGGTATTCCATATAAAATAAATATGGTCAGAATAAGCTAACGTGATGAATGGAGCGGTGGCATGAAACTCAACCAATTGAAGTACTTCCTTAAAATCGCAGAACTTGGCAGTGTTTCCGCGGCATCACGGCAACTATATATCGCTCAGCCGGCTTTGAGTCACCAAGTAGCTTCTTTGGAGAAAGAGCTTGAGGTTGAACTGTTCACCCGAACAGTCAAAGGTGTTCAACTTACAACGGCAGGAGAAAAGCTGTTGCATCATGCCGGGTTGATCCTGCGACAGGCTGAGAATGCCCGAGCGGATGTTATCTCTAACGAATTTTCGCCCAGAGGAGAGGTGCGCCTTGTGATCGATGCTTCCAAGGCTTATACCCTGTTACCCCTACTGGTTACTGAGACTGAAAATCGTTTTCCTGAAGTGCAATTGAATGTGTTTGATGCCATGAGTTTGGTGGCTGCACAGCAGATCGCTGATGGTAAGGTCGATCTTGGTTTAATCCCGAATGCTGCTGATCTTAGCGGTGTCGAGGTGTTGCCTGTCTATCGTGAATCGCTATGTCTTGTGGGTAAAAACCTGAATACGTCCAAGGAGCACGAGACTATCTTGTTTGAAGAGTTGGCGGATTATCCTCTGGTTGCGCCTTCTCGACCGCATAATATTCGATTGCATATTGAGCAGGCCGCTTTGGAAGCGCGTCGCCCATTAGATATTCGATACGAGCAAAATACGGGGTTAGGACTGCGCTGCTTAATTAACAGCGGAATTGCCAATGCGATTATTCCACGTGATGTGATGAATGCTGAGTTGCAGCGGGGAGAGCTTCGTGCCTTGAAGATTATTCAGCCGAGTATCGAGAGAATTCACTCATTGGTGCGCTTGAAAGACCGTCCTGTGACAACCGCTTGTCGTGCTTTGGAGGCTTTACTCGTCGAGCTGATTGGTAAGCTCTGTGAACAGGGATTACTAGATGGAGAGACTTTGAGTTAGTTGTATACCCTACATCGATAAGATGTTTGGCAATAGGAACGGGGATGATAAAAACCCTGCCGAAGCAGGGTCTTAGCACAGCAGCGTTTATGCTGTGAGTTTTTTGTACTTTTCCATCAGCTGATCTTCAGTTTCGACGTGATCAGGGTCTTTTGGAATACAGTCAACAGGGCATACTTCAACACACTGAGGCGTGTCGTAATGGCCCACACACTCAGTACATTTATTAGGATCAATCTCGTAGATCTCTTCGCCCGGAGCGATTGCTTCGTTCGGGCATTCTGGTTCGCATACATCACAGTTGATGCATTCGTCGGTAATAATCAATGCCATGTCGGCTACCTCACTGGCTCACAAGGTTTCACGGTTCGGGGCTACAGTGTGCCCAGATAATGTTTTAATGTTCTTTCGACAGAGGGGTGAACAAATTTACTCACATCCCCGTTTAATGTTGCTATCTCTCTGATCAGCGTAGACGATATAAACGAGAGATGCTCTGAAGGCGTTAGAAATAAGCTTTCTGCCTGCGGAGCAAGTTGGCGGTTCATATTTGCCAACTGGAATTCATACTCAAAGTCTGAAACTGCCCTTAGTCCACGAAGTATGATATTTGCGTTTTGCTCTTTCACTAAGTTCGCTAATAGACAGTCAAAACCAATGATTTCAACATTGGATAAATGTCCAAGAACCTCCTCTGCTAGTTCGGTGCGTACCTCAAGCGGGAGTAACGGCTTTTTCTTTGGACTCGCAGCAACGGCAACCACTACCTTGTCAAATAACCGGGAGGCACGTTGCACGAGGTCCGAGTGACCATTTGTTATTGGATCAAATGTCCCGGGATAAATGGCGATATTCATAGTTGATTCACTCAAACCTTGTTTTGCTATGCACATTAGCACTGTTGCAAGTGCGGCATGTTATCGGAATTATAACAGTGGTACAAATACAATAATGGAATGTGTTGATCTTAATCAGTTATAAAAAATAATTTTTATATTTCCATTAAGAATATAAGGGTATCGGTATCAAAGATGAATAAATTGAAAATTCGAGTACAAAATATACCAGTACTGTTGGGGTGCTTAGCGCTGGTGGGGCTGCTAACCGGCTGTGAAGCGATGCGTTCTGTTGATCAAGGGTTGTACAATGCAACAGAGGCAATCAGTGAGCGTGATCGAATAACAGGGCAGCGCACGCTCAGTACTGCAAGTCGAGGGCAGCAGATTGCGCAGGGCAATGCGGTGGTGGAGCAGTTCATAGCGGCCGAAAACAAAGCCGGTCGTAAGGTTAATGGTGAATTAAACCGCAAGGCTTACGAACGGCTCGTTCGTGTGTTTGATCGTATCCACAGAATAAGCCATCTTAGCAAAGAAAGGTGGCGCCCAATCTTGATCGACAAATCGTCTTTTAACGCATTTACGACAGGTGGTACCTACATCGTTGTTCATCTGGGGTTGATGGAGCAGCTGTCTGATGATGCTGAACTGGCGGCTGTGCTAGGTCATGAGATAGCTCATACGGTGGCAAATCATGTTTTTGAGCGGCAAACTCACCAGACCGCCGCGTTAATCGCTGGCTCAGAAGCTGCCCGACAGGGCGGTTATCAGGCAGCATTTACCCATGAACGGGAAATCGAAGCAGATGAAGTAGGCATTCTGTATTCTGCTCTTGCAGGGTTTGATCCTTATGCCGCTAGCCGTATTTGGGAACGTCAGTACCGCAAAGAAGGGAGCGCGCGGGGGCTGTTTTTCCACGATCATCCCGTTAACCCTGAGCGGGCATTATTGACTCGTCGGGTTGCCGATAAAGTAAAAGCTTACTACCGCAAAGGACAGCAAAATCCAAACTATGCCGCTTTACTAGAAAGTAATGTTTTATGGCAAAAACAGAATGAAACAGCCAAAGCAGGTGAAGGAGGCGGCCTCTCTGCTTTCTTGGGTACGGCTCTGGGTGCTTACGTACAGCATCAAGAAACTAAGCAGGAGGCTAATAGGCAAGCGCAACAAATCAAAGTGATGCAGGCACTCAATTCAAACATTAAAGCGCTGGGTGAGCAGGTCATTAATCAGACTTCATGGCAGGTGGTTTGGCAAAATCGTAATAACGTAGCGCTTAAGGATGTTGTGATGGGGGTTCTGATTCGAGATTCACAGGGAAAAACACGCCGTCATGTTGTGCATATTCCCGGTGTCATTCGCCCGGGTGCGCGTTTTATCGGGAAGTTTCAATTATCAGACCTGACAATACCGCAGCTAAAAAAGATGCAGTTAAAGTACTACTTAGATGATGCGAAAGCCTATCGTTAATTCTATTTTACAAGGTCGATAAGCCATCTCGGATAAGCTAGACTGTTGCCAAACCTAGCGATAAAAAAGGAGTCTGTTTTGGCGCGTCGTTCGCGGGAGGAAGCAGAGCAAACCCGGCAGTTGTTATTGGAAACTGCTCTTAGGCATTACGCAACCTATGGTATTCATCAGACGAGCTTGAAAGCCATTGCAGCGGATGCAGGTGTCACT
Source organism: Neptunomonas concharum (assembly GCF_008630635.1). Lineage (NCBI taxonomy): Bacteria > Pseudomonadati > Pseudomonadota > Gammaproteobacteria > Oceanospirillales > Oceanospirillaceae > Neptunomonas > Neptunomonas concharum. The sequence continues at coordinate 213,005 of NZ_CP043869.1, forward strand.
CATGGTGCACTCTATTGGCATTTCAAAAATAGAGATGATCTCATAGTCGCGTTGGCGTCTACGTATACGTTGCCTTTTGAGCGTGCTTATATGGAGCACCTTCAGGCTATTGATCAGGATGCATTGAGTGCGCTAGCAGGCTTTCTTACAGATACTGCCAAGGTTGTTCTTAGAGAAACGCAGGCGAGCTTTACCTTCTCTGTATTTTATCAGCGACGAGCAGAGCTACCTGAAGTCCCCGCCTTAAATGAGATACTCCAGTCTGAGCGGATGCTTTGGCTGGATTATATCGACCGATTTTTAAAGCAGGCACGTAAACAAAAGCAGATTCGTAAAAAGACTAAGTCACAGCCTATGGCTGAAGTATTGTTAAGCCAAATGTTTGGCTTATTAATCCTCTGCCTATGGAGTGAAGACGAGTCTGCCCCTGTGAGCACGCTTATCGCTACGGGTATCGAGAATGCTATACGCGGTTTAGATGCGACTAAAGACTAAAGAGTCTGATCAGTGTCTGCGATAGCTTCACGATAGAGTAGACGATAGGTGACCTGTCCCGCGGTCTTTTCACGGTGGGGCTGCCAGTTCGAGGGCAGCAATAGCTGCTTAATCTCTGATTCTGCTTCAATATAGATAACCGCATTGTCGGCTAGTAAATTCTTGCTCTCGAGCAATTCGCAAATGACAGGCAGCATATCTTTTCTAAAAGGTGGGTCGAGAAAGACCAAGTCATAACGGGGTTCGTTATCTGTTTGACGGCCTTCAAGCCAAGTCATGGCAGACGTGGCGATCACTTCACCTCGTTGGCTTTTAAGAGTGTTCAGGTTGTTTTGCAGCTGCTTAGCTACTTCCGGTGACTGATCAACAAAGGTTACGGAAGCTGCACCTCTGGATAGTGCTTCTAAGCCTAATGCGCCACTGCCTGCAAAAAGATCTAAGCAGCGTGCTCCGGGAGTAGTATTTTGTAGCCAATTAAAAAGGGTCTCTCGGACGCGATCAGGTGTTGGCCGAAGACCTTCAATATCGGGAAAAGGCACCCGTCGACTCCGCCATTCACCACCAATAATACGAAGCATGGGAGCATGGCCTTTTGAGGAAGATTGCTGGGGTCTTGGTGGGTGTTTACGTGGCATAACTTGTGTCTATAGTGGTGTCGTTCGAATGATAACGCTTGCTTGTGGAGATAATAAGCTTTCTATCTCTGAGATAATATCAGCGTCGGTAATAGCAGAAAGCTTATCATGATATTGGTCGGCAGAGAGGGTCTCTTCCTGATAAAAGAGGTTATTTGCCAGTAGGTAGGGTAGTTGTGCAGCATTGCTGAGTCGTTGTTCATACTCTTTTACCATAAAGACTTTGAGTGGTGCTGGTGGTGAGCTTGCTATGGATTGTTTTAAATACTGGCGAAGGTTGGAAAAAAGTGGCTCTGAAAAGGAGTCTGGCTGGCGAATGAGAAGTGCACTGAAGCCTACCGGATAACTGTGTTCAGACAGAAGACGGAATTGTGTGCTTTTTCCCTCGGTCAAAGCGAGCAGTTGTTGGCCTAAATAACGCCATGCCAGCTCTTTGGGAAGTCGTTTGTCTCGCTCCGTTTCCAGTTGGCCTATCAGAAGTTGGTGAAGCGGGGAGCGATGTTTTAATTCGATAAGTGTATCTGGCAATGCAGGGGTAGATGGCTGTGATGAAAGAGGGTGGTTGTCTAATATCTTTTCTGACAATGTTTGTAGAGATTGAAGGGTGGCGTTAGAAGATCTATTGAGCGTAAAGAGAATCACTTGCGGACTGGCTAATGCTCGGCTGTAATCAAACGTCGGTAGCTGGGTGGCAATTTGTAGTTTGAAATTGATCAGCGCTTGTTCTTCTATGCTGCTGGAAGCTAGGTAGCGTTCAGCACTGGCTTGCTGAGTCATGGCTGCCAAGTGGGTGTTTTGCTGGAGCCTTAAGTTGTCTAAGGTCGCTGGTATTTGATTTATCGAAGATAGAGGCAAGGTGATGATCAGGTGATCGGGGTACGCGTTTATCGTTATGTCAGGCATCGTCTGGATAGACTGATCCAAGGCTAGTCGCACACCTCGTCTTTGCACTTGTTGGGTTTCGCCAAAGGCTGCCGGGAAAGGGTAAACGAGTAAAATCTGGTCATTAGAGATTGCTTTATCTTGGTAAAGGTAGGTTTGAGGCGTCTCTAATGGTTCAGGTTGTTTAACCGTCTCGGGTTGGTTGTTGAGTGTCAGCAGCAAGATCGCAATTGCCAGAAACCAAGGTAGAATCTTAAGATAAGTACGGTTAAAGATGGGTGTGTATTCTGTCACTCTTGGTTTCCTTGTAGGCGAAGCTGCTATGCGCAAAGAATCACTATGATAAGATACCCAACCTAACTCAGGATAGACCTAATCAGGATAAGACTCGGCATCATGATTCATTTTGAACATGTCAGTAAGCGTTATAGTGAAGGTCACGATGCGCTCAAGGATATTTGCTTTACGCTGCAGACAGGTGAACTGGCGTTTTTGACAGGGCATTCGGGTGCCGGTAAAAGCACGTTACTCAAACTGATCATGCTGATGGAGCAGCCTACAGCTGGACATATACAGGTTTGTGATCAGCAACTAACGCACCTAGGGCGCCATGAAATCCCCTTTTTGCGGCGTTCTATTGGGGTGGTTTTTCAAAACCACCAGCTGCTGTTTGATCGCACGGTTTTTGAAAATGTCGCCTTACCCTTGCAAATTTGTGGATATTCGCCGCAAGACGCTGCGCGGCGAGTGCGAGCCGCATTAGATAAAGTAGGTCTGCTGGATCGTGAAAAGATGAATCCGCTTGCCCTATCCAGTGGTGAGCAGCAAAGGGTAGGTATTGCCCGCGCTATTGTACACAAGCCTAAAGTTCTGTTGGCGGATGAGCCAACAGGTAACTTAGACCCCCTGCTATCTGAAGAGATAATGCGTTTATTCGAGCAATTTAACCGAGTCGGCACAACGGTACTCATCGCCAGCCATGACTTGTCGTTAATCAAGCGAATGGGGCGTCGTGTGATGACATTGCGTTCAGGGAGGTTGATTGCTGATGGATAAGCGTCGTGGAGCCGTGAGAGTCACCCCTCGCGCAACAGCTGCTCCAGCTCCAGCCTCTAAAGCGGCACCGGCAAAACGAGGAGCAGAGCATCATAAGGTTGATTTAAAAGGACATAGTGAAAGCTGGGTGAGAAACCACAGTGAAGTCTCCCGTTCTTCATTAAAGCGGTTACTGGCTACGCCACTTGCAACGTTTATGACGGTAGCGGTTTTGGCGATTGCGTTAACATTGCCCGGATTTCTTTTTTCAGCGCTGTCTAACCTTCAGCAGCTAACACAAGGCTGGGAAGGTGAAACACGCTTATCTCTATATCTTCAACCTACTCTCTCCAGTGAAGAGGCAGATCGTTTCAGTCGAACCCTTTTACTGAGAGATGATATTGCTGCCATTGATTACATCAGCGCTGAGCAAGGTTTATTAGAATTTAAGAGATATTCAGGGTTTGGTGAGGTGGTGGAGGCACTTAAGGAAAATCCACTTCCTGCTGTGGTCATGCTTATTCCTAAAGCGCAGGCTGCCAAAGATCTAGGGCTTTTACGGGCAAGCTTTGAAGCGATGCCAGAAGTTCAAGAGGCCATATTAGATCTGGAGTGGTTGCAGCGTTTAGATGCGATGCTGGCTGTAGCCAAACGTACGGTGTTTGTTTTGGGACTATTGCTGGGTGTTGCTGTTTTATTGGTGGTGGGAAACACCATCAAGATGGCGATTGAAAGCCGGCGTGATGAAATCATTGTCAGCAAGTTAGTGGGCGCAACTGATGCTTGGGTAAGACGGCCGTTTCTCTATACGGGCTTTTGGTATGGTTTATCGGGTGCTTTACTGGCTTGGTTAGTGATACAGATCGCATGGATGATGCTTAAAACGCCTGCGGCCGAGTTGGCCAACCTTTACCATAGCCAGATCGAACTGCATGGGCTAGGGGTGATTGGCAGTTTGCTGCTGTTAGCTGTCAGCTTATTACTTGGCTGGTTGGGAGCATGGTTATCAGTACGGCGTCATCTTCGTGAAATAGAGCCTCGTTAGACTTTATTGTGAGAGCGGAATTCAGTGTTGCCCCACTTGCCATTTGTCTAAAGTGACGCTATCTTTTGTTCCCCCATAGCAGATTGCTGGGGAACTTTTTACCGTTTTTAGCATCATACTTTTGGCTGAAATAGATGTAAAAATAACGAGGTCAGTATTTAATGGGTAAAAGCTTACAACTCATCGAACATGTATCTCCAGGTCAGAATCTGGAAGCTTACGTGCAAACAATCAGTACAATACCTGTTCTGAGTGTTGAAGAGGAGCGAGCACTGGCAGAGCGTCTCTATTATGAAGACGATTTGGAAGCCGCACGCCAGTTGGTTTTATCTCATCTGCGCTTTGTTGTTCATATCGCCCGTAGCTACTCTGGCTATGGCCTTCCTTTAGGTGATTTGGTGCAGGAAGGTAATGTTGGTCTGATGAAAGCGGTTAAGCGCTTTGATCCGGGTATGGGCGTTCGCCTTGTATCTTTTGCTGTACATTGGATTAAAGCAGAGATGCATGAGTATATCTTGCGTAACTGGCGCATTGTTAAAGTGGCTACCACCAAGGCACAGCGCAAGCTCTTCTTTAACTTACGTTCTCAAAAAAAGGGTCTTGGATGGATGAATGGTGAGGAAGTTACCGCCATTGCCGAAGATCTGGGAGTTGATGAACAGGTTGTGCGTCAGATGGAAGGGCGTATGGCGTCGGTGGACACCTCTTTTGATGCGACCTTAAACGATGACGACGATAGCAGTGCTTATCTGGCTCCGTCTCAATACCTTGAAGACCATTCTGCTGACCCTGCCCTACAGCTTGAAGAAGCTAATTGGGAGCAGGACTCACAAAGCAAGCTAATGGGTGCTTTGGAAGCCTTGGACGAACGTAGTCGAGATATTTTATCCCAACGCTGGTTGATGGATGAAAAGTCAACGCTGCATGAGCTAGCTGATAAATACAGTGTGTCTGCTGAGCGTATTCGTCAGTTAGAGAAGAATGCAATGAAAAAAATCAAGCAAGCCATAGGGCAAGAGTATCAGTTAACCTAGCTTGATCTATCTATTCTTGAACAGAGCCGCCTTCGGGCGGCTTTGTTGTTTACAGCCTGAACCTGAGAATAATCGGTGATATAATCCCCGCCACTGATTGAGCCGAAGTTGGGGTTGTGTATCGTGCGGTGCTATTTGGCAGTTGCTGGGGTGAGTGGTGCTATAGCGGTTGGCTTAGGGGCTTTTGCCGCCCATGGCTTGAAGCATCAGTTAACTGATCGCTTGCTGGGTGTTTTCCAAACGGGCGTACAGTACCAGTTTTATCACACGTTAGCGTTACTTCTGATTGGATTACTCCTCAGTAATAGTCACTCTCGGTGGCTTAAAGTGAGCGGAGCACTGTTTATCCTAGGTATGCTGTTTTTTTCCGGCAGCCTTTATGTGTTGGCTTTAAGTGGTATTCATTGGTTTGGTGTTATCACGCCGGTGGGAGGCGTTGCCCTGCTCGCTGGTTGGTTGTCACTGGTTGGTTTTGTAGTAAGTGAAAAGAGGAATGGCGAGTGATTGAACTACAGGTTAATGGTGAGCAGCAGCTAATTGTTGCGGGGTCTACCTTGTTTGATCTGATTGAACGATTGGAGCTTGTGGGGCAGCGTATAGCTATTGAAGTCAATCAGGAAATTATCCCCCGAAGCCAGCACAGCGATTATGTACTTCAAGCAGGCGATGCAGTTGAAGTCGTCCAAGCGATCGGTGGCGGTTAAGTAGATCGCTCAGTTTATAGCCCTTAATTAGTATTCAGAAGGAAACAACCAATGCAGCAAGATGACGCCTTAATCATTGCAGGAAAGCGTTACCAGTCTCGATTATTAGTGGGGACTGGGAAATACAAGGATATGGACGAGACCCGTGATGCCATTGCTGCCAGTGGTGCTGAGATTGTAACGGTTGCTGTTAGACGCACCAATATAGGTCAGACGGCAGGTGAACCTAATCTGTTAGATGTGATTTCCCCAGACAAGTACACCATTTTACCGAATACAGCAGGCTGCTATACCGCAGAAGATGCTGTAAGAACCTGTCGTTTAGCTCGTGAGCTATTGGATGGTCATAATTTAGTCAAGCTTGAAGTCCTAGGTGATCAAAAAACGCTCTACCCCAACATGGTCGAAACGATCAAAGCTACCGAAACCTTGGTTAAGGATGGCTTTGATGTGATGGTGTACTGCAATGATGATCCGATCGTTGCTAAACAGTTAGAAGAGATGGGGTGTGTAGCGGTTATGCCACTCGGCTCTTTGATCGGTTCTGGCTTGGGTATCTTGAACCCACATAATATCAATATCATTATGGAAAGCGCTCGTGTTCCTGTCCTCGTAGATGCGGGTGTGGGTACTGCTTCAGATGCTGCGATCGCCATGGAAATGGGCTGTGAAGGGGTACTGATGAACACCGCGATTGCGGCAGCTGGGAATCCTATCTTGATGGCATCTGCGATGCGCAAAGCGATCGAAGCAGGGCGTGAAGCCTATTTAGCCGGGCGTATGCCTAAAAAGAAATATGCCAGTGCGTCTTCTCCTTTGGATGGCGTGATTGGTCAATAAATTAAAAAGCGTGAAGCGAATTATTAATGACTGAAGAAAAGAAATACATGCGTACCATTCGTAGCTTTGTTATGCGAGCGGGACGCACTACGGAAGGGCAGCAAAAAGCACTGGATGACGTGTGGCCAATCATGGGATTGGAAGTAAAAGACGGTCCTGTTGTGTTTTCCGAATTGTTTGGTCGTGATGCACCGGTAGTGCTGGAGATTGGCTTTGGTATGGGCGACTCCTTAATAGAGATGGCGAGCCAGCAGCTAGAAAAAAACTACATTGGTATAGAGGTTCACAGACCGGGTGTTGGTCGATTGCTGTCGCGCGCTCAGGAGGCTGGTCTGAGTAATATCCGGGTATATGCAGAAGATGCCATCGAGGTACTTGCACAGTGTATTCCTGATAACAGCCTTGACGTGTTGCAGCTATTTTTCCCTGACCCATGGCATAAGAAGAAACATCACAAGCGTCGTATTGTTCAGCCGGAGTTTGCCCAGACTGTGCGTAAAAAGCTCAAAATCGGCGGCTACTTTCATATGGCAACAGATTGGGAAAATTACGCAGAACATATGATGGAAGTGATGACAAGCGCTGAAGGATATCAAAACAAAGCTGGTGAAGGGGTTTTCTCACCTCAGCCAGACTGGAGACCTGTCACTAAGTTTCAAAAGCGTGGTGAACGCTTAGGGCATGGTGTATGGGATTTGATGTTTGAGCGTACCTGCTAAAGAGCAGCTTCCTACTTATATAAAAGCACAACACTCGTTGTGCTTTTGATCCCGCCTTATATAAAAATCACTTTTGTCGATTAATTTCATCTGTTTCTAGCAGACTGCATAAACTTGCCTATACTTTAGTAGGCAGGGTTCATATTTTAATGTGGCATGGGTTCTGCTGAGGATAAAAATAATATGACCGAGGTTGATTAAATGAAAGTATCCCATAAAGTGGCGCTACTGGCATCTTTGATTGTCGTTGCCGCTTTTTCTATTTTTTCATGGTTTCAGTACAACACAGTGCGGGATGCGCTTTATACGAAAACGGAGCAAAATGTTGCTGAATCTACTAAGGTATTAAGCCATCAAATAACCAATTGGCTTAATGGAAAGCTAGCGTTAATTGATATGATGGCACAAAGCATTGATAAGGACTTCAATCAGGAGACGATTAATAGAGCCTTTCACCTTCCTATGCTCAAGAAGGAGTTCTTGTTAATTTTCGGAGGGTTAGATACAGATGGGGCGCCGATCACCAATGATGCGAATTGGGCACCAGAAGGGTGGGATGCACGTAAAAGGCCTTGGTATCCTGTAGCAAAGAGCCATCAGAGAGCCGTATTAACTGATCCTTATGCGGATTCAACGACAAAAGAGATTCTGATATCTGCGGTTGCTAATTTTTCGGATAAGGGCGTATTTCAAGGAGCCTTTGGCGGTGATCTTAGCCTTAAAACCGTCTCGGAAGCGGTTAATACATTAAACTTCAATGAGACGGGTTATGCCTTCTTACTGAGCGCCAACGGAAACATTATTAGCCACCCAGATGATACCTTAAATGGTGAGCCTGTATCTAAACTGTTTAAGGAAGGCGTACCTGCATTTAAAGAAGGTTTGAATGAAGTTGAAGTTGCGGGCGCTACGGTATTTACTTCCTTCTACCAACTCGATGGCTTATATGGAAGCGACTGGTTATTGGGGGTTGTTCTGGACAAGAGCAAGGTGATGGCGGATGCCAACTCGTTTGGCTGGGCGGCGCTAATTGGCACGATAATATCGGCTCTACTTTGCTCCGTTGCACTTTATGTGGCTGTATCCAAACAGTTATTACCTCTGCAGAAATTGCGTGAGTCTCTGTTGGAAATTAACAGAGGGGAGGGGGATCTTACTAAGCGTTTAGACGTGGTTAGTAAAGATGAGTTTGGTCAGGTATCTAATGACTTTAACCATTTCATTGCCTATTTGCAGAACCTGATAAGTAATGTAAAAGAGCTTTCAACCAGTATACGCACAAGCACCGACCTAACGGCATCTTCAGCATCTTCGGCATCGGCTAATTTGGAAACCCAACTATTTGAATTGGATCAGTTAGCAACCGCTATGCATGAGATGTCAGCTACCGCGCAAGATGTTGCAGCTAATGCCCAACGTGCAGCGGATGCTGCTCATCAGGCGGATAATGCAGCATCTCACGGTGTTGATGTGGTTTCGCGAACAACATCTTCAATTGCAACCTTAGCTGGTGAGATGGACGGAGTCGTTAATACCATTAATGAGTTGGCAGGTTACAGTGATAATATCGAATCGATATTAACCGTGATTACGGATATCGCTGATCAGACCAATCTGTTGGCGTTAAATGCAGCGATAGAAGCTGCACGAGCTGGGGATATGGGGCGTGGTTTCGCAGTGGTTGCAGACGAGGTACGTGCTTTGGCATCACGTACACAACAATCTACAGAAGAGATCAAAAAAATGATCCATCAGCTGCAATTAGGTGTGCGTAATGCTGAAAGTATCATTCAGAACAGTCGCCAAAAAGCGAATGATACGCAAGCGGTTGCGAGTGAAGCTGATACGGTACTGGCGACCATACGTGACAGTATTCTGGAAATTAACCAGATGACCGTGCAGATCGCGACGGCAGCAGAGGAGCAAAGTGCAACCTCCGAAGAGATTAATCGTAATACCACAAATATTCGTGATATTAGCCAGATGGTTTCTGACGGGGCCAAAGAGCAAGAAGGCCACTGCGTTACGATGGTTGATTTAACCAGCCGCCAGAATAGAGAGATGGACAAGTTTAAAGTCTAGATTAACTGGAAGCTCAAAAAGCCCGTTTACGGGCTTTTTTTGTGGTTTTTTTCTATGTGAGTGGGTGTTCGATATATCATACATTTTGCATGTGCTGCCAGAACAGCGCTTTAAAGCTTTCAGTATTGATACATTTTGAAATATTTCGTAAAAATAGGTATTTACACCTAATTCTTTAGTTTTAAATCTCGACTAAAGTCGACTTTTATAGCCTCGCTTGTTGCAGCGCAAAGTCATACCGTAGCGTCGTTTAAATCGCTTTATATCGAACACTATAGCTAGTCAGGGCTGTCGTGCTCGAAGAGCAAACTGATTGTAGGTGGAAGAAATGGCGCTGATAAAAAGAGCACATGGCGCTGAACACCCATATTGGGCGTTTGGGCCTTTCAAAATACGCTTACCCTTGCTGCATTACCGAATTGAGATGCCTGAAGTGATTCAAGGCTTGGTAATGTTTGTGGTAGGTCTGGCAATGATACCGTTGTTGGAAAAGTACCTTGGTATGCCTTACGAGGCAGCTTTAGCATTCACCTTTATAGCGGGTTTAGGTTATATATTGCCGGCAATGTTGGGTGTCCCTCTGGTTCCTGGGTGGATAACGCCGGCGATCCCTGTAGTTATTCTTTACTTAAAAGGATTTGAGCCGGGGCCTGAAGCCATTAAAGCTATGTTTGCCTTGCAGATTGAAGTCACCATTATCTTCTTAATCTTGGGTATTACTCGGTGGGGCTCGAAACTGGTTGATATTATTCCAAACTCACTGAAGTCAGGAATAATCATTGGTGCAGGCATTGCCGCAATGATGGGAGAGCTGAAAGTCGGTGGGCGTATTGATGCGACACCTTTCTCCCTGATTGTAGGGTCGTTGATCTCAGCTTACGTATTATTTTCCCTGTCATTTAAAAATGTTGTGGATACTAATCCGTTGGCGAAAAAGATTGCTAACTTTGGCATGGTGCCGGGTATGTTAATCGCGATGGTTGTTGGTTGGGGTGTTGGCGAGTATCCATTACCGGATATTGAGTGGGGTATTACTCAGCCAGACTTCGCGCTGATGTGGCAATACTTAGTGTTCTCGGTTGGCTTCCCAGGTTGGGATGTATTCTTGCTTGCGATCCCTACGGCGGTGATTGCTTATGTTATCGCGTTCGGTGACATTATTGTTGGTTTTACCTTGGTAAAACGCGTAGACCACATTCGTGATGACGAGAAAATTGAAACAAGTGTTGACCGCGTTCATGTGGTGACAGCGATTCGTAACGCAATTCATTCTTTCTTTGCGCCTTGGCCGGGTTTGGCAGGTCCCTTATGGACGGCAGCTCATGCTACCGTAGCAGAACGTTATGCGATGGGTCGTAAAGCGATGGACTCTATCTATAGTGGTGGCGGTACATTCTGGATTACAGGGTTGGTGGCGCTGTTTATTTTGCCTCTAGTTACGCTGTTTAAGCCAGTATTGCCTATTGCTTTATCGTTGACGTTAGTACTAACTGCCTATATCTGCATCATGGTGGGTATGGAGCAGTTGAAGAACCCTACCGAGCGTGGTGTTGCGGGTATCGTAGCGGTTACGTTAGCGATGCCAGATCCTAAATCAACGGTCTATGCCGTAGCAATCGGTCTGATTCTGTACTACTTGATTGAGCGTCCAAAACTATTAGGCAAGCATAATCCTGATGATGAGATTATCTTTGCTGGTGGTGACGAGGATGAGCCTGAAAAGGTTAAGAAAAAAGAAACAGCCTAACTATCAGGCATAGATAATCTGCTTTCTTTAAAAAAGGCTACTTCAGGTAGCCTTTTTGTTTTTAGATTTAAAGGTGGCCGCTTTCTTGGAAAACAAAACGTCCGCCCTGTGCTGGACCGAGTAGGGCGATGAGTTTCGACTGAGTAGCTGGGTCATCTGTTGCTAACTCCCCCTTAATCAGATATCGGCCTGCTGCTACAAAAGAGCCATCGCCTTGTAACTTGATAGGGGCTTTGGTGTTCGCAAATGAAAAGATATATTGCTGTTTATCGCAGCTAATCTCTGCATCAACGACACCCAAAGATAAACCAAGAGCGCGAGTATCACTGATAGATGCCGTACCTTTCATGCTATCCAAACACGTTAGTGCATTCAGATCAGATAGCTCAGCGTTAACATTAGCGTGAATACCATTTAGGGCGGGGTTGATACGAGCTAGTCCAAGACTTGAGCTTGTTACAGATAGCGTTTTAACCGTTTGTGGGTCCCATGGGTAAAAAGAAAACTCCCCTATGGTTTCGATTTCCGGGAAAGAAAGCTGCCAGCCCAGTTGAGCTTGTATCAGTTTCACTGGTTGAAACTGCCACTGGGTTTTGCCAATAGGTGTACCCGCTATCGTTAGGCGGGCAGAGCCTTTCCAAAGTGTACCTTCAATATTAGACAATTGTGCCGGAATGGTTGCCGAGAATGGCTGGTAGAAAAAGTACGCCGGCGTATTGCTTATAAAAGCGATAGTGAAAACAAGTACTGAGAGAGAGATAAGCTTTTTCATGGTGTATTGGCGGCCTCGATAAAACTGAGTCGTGCATTGACTCGGCCAGACTGTTCCGCTGTGCTGATTTGCGCCTGTGAGATCTGAATATTCTGTTCGATGCCACTTTGGATAGCGCTCAACATGCCGTTGAATGAAGCGTTGTCACTCCACACGCTGATCTCTTCATTATTGCCGGACTGTATGCGGCTGAGGTTAATGCTGTGCTGAGCAAACGTTTGGGTTACCCGTTGTCTTAAAGGTTGCCCATTAGTGCTCCTTGGCCCAGATGGCGCCTTTATTTGAGCAGCTGCCTGCTGCAACCATGCTAAATCTTCTGTTTTCTGAGCAAGCTTGCTTTGTAAAGCTGAGTGGTGTGCCAATGTAGGGCGAATGAGGAGTAGCCAAAGTACTAATACAATACCGATAGGCAGTGCAAAGAGCAGTATATGTTGTTCGCGCCTAGAAAGTGCAGCATATTTTTCTTTTAACATTTTATTGCCCCTTCAGCGTTAATAAACCTGAAACGCTATCCTGATTTTTCACTAAAGTACCCAGTTCTGTATTAAGCCCTGCTGCTTGTAAATCGCTGTTGAGTTTTTCCATTGCGTTGTAGCTATTGGCTTGCAGTTGCAGTCTTAAGGCTGCGGGAGATGGGCTAAAGCGTAAATTTTGCAGGCGTATATTATGTGTGGATAACAATGGAGAGGCTGCCGCTAACCACGATAAAAATTGACTGCTATCCCCTTGGTTATTTTGCTGTCGAAGCTGAGCTCGCATTTGGCGAACAGGGTCATTGATCCGGCGGGCATTAGGGAAGCTTTGGCGATAGGTATCGATCAGCGCTTGGTCGATATCTGCTATCTGTCGAGAGAGTTTCATATTATCTAAAACGACGCCTGTGAAAAGTAACCCAATGAGGCACGCGGCGGCGATGACGGGTTTCTTTAATAATGGCCAGAATGTGTGGAGTGCGCTTTGAGCCTGATAGTCCCCTTGCAGCAGGTTAACCGGAGGTGCTTTTAGGGAAAAGTTGGCTGCTAAGACTTCTGTTAATGGACGAGGCAACGGCTTAGCCGTGAGGGAGTCAAACTGCACAGATGAATCGGTGTAAAGTGTGCAGTGGTTTGCCAGTTGTAGTTTTGGCAGTAACAAATTTAGCGTTTGCTCGCTGAAGGTTGCTTGTAGCTGGTGCAACCGCGCCATTACTCTAGTGCCCTCTTGCCATAATGTGGTGGGCTCTTGTGTAGATAAAAGCTGATAGTCAGGTGTGATATAACGAATGTCCAAGCCTGATTCGAACGCTAATGTTTGCCAATAACGGATGTTGTCGTGGGTGATCGCGAAGGCTTCTATTTGATTATCTTTGAACTGTCCTGACACTACATGCATTTTCTCGATAGGCTCACTGATGTGCTCCTCTATCATGAAGGGTAGGCTGCTGAGCAAAGTGCGTTTTTTCCCAGGCAAGCTGACATTAAAGGCACGTACATGTTCGCCGGGTATGGCTAATATTGTGATCGCTCCCTCATTTAACGTTTTAAGGCTACTGAGGTCGGCTGAGTTGACTTTACCCTGTTGAGTGGCAAGTTGTTTGGGTGTATTCCAAACGACCCAGCTTAGTTCAGAGGCAGGATAGTCGTGTGCCCTGATTAGTAAAATGTTACTCATGGTGCTACTCCGTAACGCCGTCCCAATACGCGGGCATTTTTTTCGTCGTTAATATAAAGCCACGAAGTTAGACTGAACTCAACGCTGCCTAATCGTACCTCAGTTTCTAATTGAAAATAATGTCGTTTATTAACTAAGGCGGCTTTGGTTTGGTCACTCAGGGTGATGGAATTAAATATAGGGTGCTGCCAAAAGTCTGCAGCATGAGCATAGCCCTCTTTGGGTCTGTCGTTAATGACCGCTGCAATTTGTACGCTATCAATGGCACCCTTAATCAGCGCGCTGATCAGGGGAGCGGAGCTTGTGTTTAGATCGTTAACGTTTAAAGCAAGTGTTCGATCGCCCGGTCGAGTACAGACATGGGGGAGTAAAAGGGCGGCTTCTTCGTTGCTGAGTGCTTCTAATTGCAAAAGCTCACTCACACTCACCATATCATCATCAGCCGCTGCTTGAGGAGGCGTTTGGCCGCTATAGAAAGGCGTTTCTGCGCCATAGCCGCCCTCGGGTAACGTATCCTCGTCTGTCCAGTCGCGTATTCGGTCAATGAGCATCTCTTGGCTGGCGGCACTAAGCTTGATCTCTTGCTCTAAAAACTGTTTCCAGACGTTAGTCGTAAATTGGTAGAGAGCTTCATTTGCCTCTTTATTTTGATTTAGGCTGTTAACATTTAAGCAAGTATGCATTGGCTGTAAACGATAACGCACTCCCCCGCCATCAATAGGAAAGGCCACTTCAAGATCTTCTTTTTCTAGTAACGGTTTGTCTATAAAGTCTTCGAGCTTGCTCAGAGCGTAGGTTTCTCCGCCTTTGGCATACCAGTAACCTTGGCGCAGATCGCGGCTGGCACTATGTTGTTGGGTTTGCTGGCGAACCGTGTCCATTACTTGCGTGGCGAGTACCGTAATAATCGCCATGATGCCCAACACCATAATCAGGGCTGCGCCACGTTGTCTGGTCATATTTTTGCCCCAGACGCTAGGCTAATGAGTGTTAGCTCTTGCCATTGTTCGTGGTCGATTGCGAGCTGAATCGCTTTGAGGGGGCTATTACTGGAATCGGGTATTTCGTTTAGCCACTCAGCAAACAGAAATGAGAATTCAGCAGAGCGGATGTTGCTAAATAGCGTCTGGCTATACCAATCACTGTTATTAACGGGATGACCTACAGGCTGAGTTTTGCGAACTAGGGTATCCTCGATTATTTGGTAGCGAACCCGTTCTAACTTCTCGTAAGGCGGTTTTTGACTAGGCTGGCTTCTGAAGCGGGTAAACTCTAGCAACAGACCGGGCTCACTCGAGCCTCGTGCGGTGATCAAATCGTCCCCTTCGGGTAGCTTATTGGATCTAATCGGTAAGGAAATGTGATCCAAGTCGGCTTGGATAATACGTAAGCTACGCTGTAAATAGGCTAGTTTTTCATTATGCTCGGCGATTTGTTGGTTGTTTGCCGTCATTGCTTGTAAAAGATTAGCGCTGATTAGGCCAACCACGGCAGTAATCGCTATAGCAATGACAAGTTCAATAAGGGTCATGCCGGACTGTTTTTGTGGTGTACTGCTATTCATGTTGAAAGCCTGTTAGTTCGGCGAGCAAATAATCAGGCTGGCTTTTTTCGCTGACCTCTATGGTGATGCGGCGAAAGTTCTTCAGCTCGGTAGTAGCTATGGAAGCTTTCCAATAAAAGCTTTGGCCTGCAAATTGACTAAACCCATCTAGATTTTGCTCTGCTCCAGCGAGTACCAACGACAGTTGGTTATGCGCTACCCAGCCCGCATGTTGTCGAATTTCCAGTTGATAGGTGCTTTCAGTCGCTTGTGATACTGCCCGGCTTAAGGCCGCTGCTGAGACGGCCAAGATAAACAAAGCGACCATCACCTCTAATAGCGTAAAGCCCCGCTGCTTACTCGGCCGATGCATAAGGATCTGTCAGTTCTAGCGTTTCGTTTAAATAGCTTAGCGATAGCTTGAAGGGCGTTAGTAGGCCATCCGGAGAAGCTTGGATTTGAGGAATCGTTGACTCTTCGGCCAAACGAACGGGTTTTCCTTCACTATCTAAGCTGACTAACAGTGCGTCAGGGAATGTTTTAGGAGTAAAACTGGGCACTTTTTGCCAACCCTGTGTCGATGAGAAAGTCATTAATTCGTAGTGATGCTGGGTGAATAGAAATCCCAACCAACGCTGCTCAATGAACGCTTTATCGCTTAGGCTGCGAAGTTGTAACTTTAAGGTAGCCATGCTGCCAGTTAGAGGGTTTTCCTCTTTTTCCCCTGAAAAGTTAACGATTACCGCAGCTGATAACAAACCGATCAACGTGACGATAACCATTAACTCCAGCAAGGTGAAGCCTGCTTGGTGCTTACCAGTTGCCAATATCTGCTGCCTGCCCTTCGCCGCCATTATCACCATCTGAGCCTAAAGAGTAGATATCGAAGCTACCATGCTCCCCTGGTTGCAAGTACTGATAAGGGTTGCCCCATGGGTCTTTTGGTAAGCGCTTAATATAACCGTCGGGCCGGTAGTTTTTGGGTTCTGGATTAATTTGTGGCTTGCTGACTAGTGCCTCTAAACCTTGGTCGGTGGTGGGGTGATTGTGATTATCAAGCTTATACATATCTAATGCTTGTTCAAGTGCGGCAATATCGGCTTTGGCTTTCTCGACCATCGCTTTGTCTTGGTTATCTAGGACATTGGGTGCAACGATGGCTACCAAAAGCCCTAGGATTACCACGACGACCATAATCTCTAAGAGGGTAAAACCCCGTTGTTGTGCTTTGTTGCTGCGGATCATTGACTCTCTCCGTTTTAAAACTGTGTCAGGTTGTTAAGTTGCAGAATAGGTAACAAAATAGCTAAAACAATAGCCAGTACTAACGCGCCAAAAATAATGATAAGCAGGGGTTCTATCAAGCGTGTGGCGACACTAATAACGCTGGTGAGCAAGTTCTCCTGTTGGCGCGCTGCATGATCTAAAGACTGACCCAATTCTCCACTGTGCTCGCCGTTAGCAATCATATAGACAGAGATGGGCGGAAACACTTTACTGTCTGCTAGGGTTTTACTGAGCAATTGCCCCTCTCTTACCCGTTCGGTGGCGTCGGCCACGGCCTGTCGGATAACGCGGTTATGAAGGGTTTCACGGCTGATCTTAAGAGACTCGAGTAACGGGGAGCCGCTGTTGACCATAATGCTTAAAGTATTCAGTAATCGTGCTGTTTCCAGTTGGGTAATCAAGCTTCCAAGCCCTGGTATGCGAAGCATCAAGCGATGAATGCGGGTAAGGAACGCTTCGTTTTTTAAGAGCTGCTTCCAAACAAAGCTTGCAGCTATCAGCACGGCTAGAACCAACCAGCCCGAATTAACGATAAAGTCAGAGATGCTGATCATGATGCGGGTTAGTAGAGGAAGCTGTTGTCCGACACCATCAAATTGCTCAACCACTTTTGGAACAACATAGGCCATTAATAGTGTGATTACGCCGATAGATACCAACGTTAAAACCGCAGGGTAGATAGCTGCCTGCATCACGGTACTGCGTAATTGCTGGGTGCGCTCAGTATAATCGGCCAAACGCATCAGTACTTTGCCAAGGTCCCCGGAATGCTCGCCAGCAGACACTAACGCACAGTAAATAGGGGGGAACACTTTAGGGTGGTCTTTCATGCCCTCAGCGAGTGTGTGCCCTTCAAGGATGCGACTACGCACCGACTTTAAAACGCGCCTTAACACTTTGTTTCGTGTTTGATCGGCAGCAACTTGCAGTGCTTCCTCTAAAGGAATGGCTGATTGTACCAAGGCGGCAAACTGTTGCGTAAATAACGCAATATCCCTAGTAGCTACTCGGCCGCTGCGTGTTGCGCCGCTAGCTGATTTTTGCGCAGTTGCACTCAGGGATACGGGGATCAGACTTTTCTCGCGCAAGTTCTGGCGAGCTTGGCGTTCGGAGTCGGCATCGATATAACCGCGTGTTTTTTTCCCATGGGGATCAACCGCCTGATATTCAAATGACGGCATGTTCTGCTGACTCCTTAACCATTCTGAGTACTTCAGATGGTGAGGTTTCACCGGCGATAACAAGCGCCCTTCCCTGATCTAACATGGTGCGTAAGCGGCCCTCAACGTGGGCTGCCATGAGATGTTCTCCCGCACGATCATGGATAAGACGGGATAACGCCGGATCGATCAGGAGCAATTCATAAAGGCCCTGTCGACCGGTATAGCCGGTTTGGTGGCAATGGTTACAGCCTTGGCTCTCTTTAACAACCTGGCCGGTTAGGGCGCTATCGCCTAATGCCAGAGCATCCTCTTGCTGAAGCGTGTAGTCTGTTTTGCAGGCTGGGCAGAGTGTACGAACCAGTCTTTGTGCCAAAACACCTTTGAGTGATGAAGCGATCAAGTAAGGCTCTATGCCAATATCCATTAGGCGTGTAATTGCCCCTAACGAATCGTTGGTATGCAGGGTGGACAGCACTAAGTGGCCGGTTAAACTGGCCTGTACGGCAATTTGCGCCGTCTCGGCATCACGAATCTCACCTACCATCACTACATCCGGGTCTTGGCGTAGAATAGCGCGCAAGCCTTTGGCAAATGTCATGCCGCTTTTCGGGTTTACGGGGGTTTGCCCAATTCCTTCGAGCGCATACTCCACAGGGTCCTCGACGGTGAGGATATTGCGGCTCTTGTTATTAATCAGAGAGAGACCCGCGTAAAGCGTTGTAGTTTTACCTGAACCTGTGGGGCCGGTAACAAGAATAATGCCGTTAGGTTGTTGTAACAGGTGGGTAAAGGGCTTCAAGGTATTGTCAGGCATGCCCAGCTGTACCAGATCCATGCGAGACGCTTGCTTGTCGAGAAGACGCATCACGACTCGCTCTCCATGGATCGACGGCATGGTCGATACGCGCACATCCAGTGCTTTACCGGCCATTTTTAAGGAAACGCGGCCATCCTGAGGGATGCGGCGCTCTGCAATATCTAACTTTGCCATCACCTTGATGCGCGATATGAGTAAAGGCGCTAGTGGGCGGCTAGGCTGTAGAATCTCTTGCAATACACCATCCACTCTTAGGCGAACAGACATACTGCTCTCAAAGGTTTCAAGGTGAATGTCAGAGGCTTGCTGACGCAACGCTTCAGCAAAGAGGGCGTTGATTAGACGAATGACCGGAGCATCATCCTGAGCATCGAGCAAATCTTCTGATTCAGGAATGCTTTGAGCCAGTGCATCTAAATCAATAACATCGTTGAGGTCTGCGATATTCTCAAAGGCATTATCAGCCGCCTGATAGGCTAGGCTGATTGCGTCATCTAAGGCTCCGCTATCCATATGCTGAACATGCAAGGTGTTGCCCAATAAACGATCTGCTTCCAGAAGGCCCTCTAAGGAAGTATCTGGGCAGACACTGACAGAGGTCTCCTGTGAGTCCTCTGTTGCCGTGGCTAAAATGCGGTGTTTACGGGCGAATGTAAAAGGAAAAATAGGCTGTGCGATCATGGCATCAGCGATCCCCGCCCATCATTTTAAAGATCTCTTCCACTTGTGGATCTTTTGCGGCCGCTTCTTCGATAGTTGGTGGCGAAGGTTGATCATTCTTCCACTGGGGCAGGCTCGGAGGTGGGGCTTTCGTTAAACGATTTGGGTTACCTGCTGCATGCATCAACTGGCGTGCATGGATATAGTTGTATTTTTGACGACTAACGGAGTTTGCAACGCGCTGATCACGAATAATGGTCGGGCGAATAAACACCATTAGATTGCGTTTAACGTGAGTAGTGCCATCTGAACGGAACGCTTGGCCTATACCTGGTATGTCGCCTAACAGAGGCACTTTAGAGGAAGACTCCTGAACATCTTCATTGATCAAGCCACCCAGTGCTAAGGTGGCGCCGTCATCAACTAATACGGTGGTAGAGATAACCCGTTTGTTGGTGACGATATCTGAGGCTTTAATGCCTGAAAGCGAAGAAACCTCCTGCTCAATGGTCAGGCGGATCGCGTCTCCCTCATTGATTTGAGGCGTAACTTTAAGCTTTACACCGATATCTTTTCGTTCAATGGTTTGGAAAGGATTATCGTTGTTGGAGCTGGCCGTTGATCCGGTAATAATGGGCACTTCTTGGCCTACTTGAATGAAGGCCTCTTCATTATCCATGGTGACTAGGCTTGGTGTGGATAGCACGTTGGAGTCAGTATCTTTGTCTAAGGCGTTAAGGAAAGCCGCGAAGCTAAAACCATTGCGATCGAAACGGCCAATACCAATTGACAGGCCATTTTGTACCAAGCCTGCTGTCGCGTTGTTGGATGCCGCAGCCCCAACAAGATCGACGATACCTGTGCTGGTTTCTGACTTATAATTTACGGCCCCTAGCGGGGTAGTGCTGCCCTGGTTGCTATCAAAGAACAGCCATTGAACCCCTAGTTCTTTGGAAGCTGTGTCGGATACTTCGGCGATAATCGCCTCAACCATCACCTGAGCGCGGCGTATATCGAGTTGCTCAATAATGGACTCTAGCGTTTTAATGATATGGGGGCTGCCGGACATCACCACTGTGTTGGTCTGTTCGTGGGCATCAATATGGAGTGCGCTTTTATTGCTTGGTGCTGTGGGTGCGTTGCCGGTCTGGCCACCTTCCTCTTTTATGATAGTGTCGCTGACACCTTTTAATACCGGAACAATATCCTTAGCTTTTGCATATTTAAGGTAAACCACTCGAGTATTGGAGGTGGTTTGGACTTCGCCATCGAGCTCTTTTGCGATGCGACGAATGCGCCCCCGCATCGTGTCGTCTGCTCGTACAATCAGGGTATTGGTTCGCTTATCTGAGGTAATAACCGGTGACGGGCCTACTTTATCTTTCTTTGTGTCATTGGTTAGGCTGGTAAGAATACGCTCAATTTCGCTAGCCGAGGCATTGCTTAGCGTAATAATTTCTAGCGTCTGAGAGTCAGCTTGGTCAACCTGGTTGATGATCTGCGCAATACGTCGAACGTTAGAGGTTCGATCAGTTAACAAGATAACATTGGAGGTGTCGTAAGCAGCAATAATACCCAATCGGTTATCAATAAGAGGCCTAAGGGTTGCTGCTAGTTGGTTAGCATTAACATTTTTTACTTCCACTACACGGGTGATAATTTCTTCACTGCTACGGCTTGGAATGCCACTAGATACCTCAGAACCTTCGAGTTTAGCACCTTGGGCCGGAATAACTTTGAGAATATTGCTCCCTGCATCAACTACAGAGTAACCACTGATGCCTAGCTGTACCAAAAAGATCTCATAAAGCTCATCTTCAGTCAGTTGAGAAGGGCTTTGGATATCAACTTTGCCACGTACTTTGTCATCCGTAATGATGGTTTTGCCTGTCATCTTGGAGATGGTGTTGATGAACTCGCGAATATCAACACCTCGCATATCGAGGGTGTAATCTTGTGAGTAGGCTTCGAGTGAGCAACCTAACAGAAGGGCAAGGGAAAGAGGTTTGAGAAAGTGACGTAGGTTTTTCATTACAGCCTAATATCCATTGTGACCGGTTTTCCGTTGCGACGTAGTGTTAAAGCAACATGGTTAGCGGTTTGCAGAAGTTGATAAAATTTGGAGATGTCGATGGTGTTAACGGGGACACCATCCAAGTGAGTAATGATATCTCCAGGCTTGATTCCAGTGGCCTGCAGTAGCCGTTTGTCTTGCCCTGCATTAATACGATAGCCCGTCATAGCGTTGCCTGATTTTTCAGGGACAAGGCTCATATATTTCATCAGGGAAAGCGGGTCGGAGCTCATTACCTCGCGGATGTTACCGCCAATCAGGTTTTGAATGTTATCCGATCCAAAGTCAATAGATTGTGATGGACTACCTGATCGTGCACTAGAGGCGGTAGAAAACGACTGAGGGCGTTTTGCATCAGGCAGGAGTAGCTTCTCAGGTACGCTGTTATTTTCAATAATGATATGGTCAGTCTCAATAGAGATTAGCCGCACTTTAGTGCGCCCTTGATCTGCAATCCACTCATTCTCTTTATAGGCGCCTTGCTTACCTTGGTAGTTAATCACTGCGACACTATTATCACCTTTTATTAGCCCAAGTAGCGTGATATTTAGGCGTGTTTCGCGGATGTTATCGGTTTTTATGACGGTTTTCGGGGCAATGTCTTTAGTGTTATCAACGGGAGTGCCGAACAGATTAGCTGCTCTGATACGTTGTAGATAATCTTGCTGAGAGGGAACGGCCTGACTGATCGTTGGCGAGGATGCCGTATCAAGTGTTTGCGTTGTATTTGGATAGAAAAGGGCAATAACCTGCCAGCTGAGTTGTGCTAATACATAAGCACACAGCAGTAAAATAAGTACAAAGATAAGTTGGCTTATCCGTTTTAATGGCATTAATCGCATCCGTGATTGAAAAATAGACCGCTGGATAGAATACAGGAAAGGGGGCGATTGTTGCCAATAATTGTTACTGTTATGTGAAGGCTTTGACAGAAATGTGATAAATAGATGAAAAAGCCTAAGTGTCAAAACCTAGGCTTTTCGTAGGCTGTCGCAATTATGGATTAACGCTCCATTCCTTGATGGTGCTTGCGTTTGCTCTGCATTGCTTCAAATTGCGCCATTTGTTCTGGCGACAGAATCTTTTGCATAGCTGCTTTCATGTGCATACGCTCATCGATTTTGCTTTCGGCCATAAAGGCTGCTTTTTGTTTAGCTTGTGCTAGGGCGCTGGCATAGTCAGCTGCACTTGGATCAAGCCCTCGAAGTGTTTTGTGAAGCGATTGCATCTGCTCACGCATGGTTTCACGTTGCTGTTGTTTATTGATAAATAGCTGCTTCACTTCGTTCTTCTGTGTTTGGCTTAACTCTAGTTTTTTAGCCAGCCGTTCAACCATTTTATCTGGATTTCTCTTTTGCCGATCCTCTTGAGAGTAACGCTCACCTCGCTCGCATCGGTCATCATCTGATGCGTACTTCATACCTGCAATGGTTGTTGTACCGATTGCTAATATCGGTAGAGCAATAAGTGCCATTGTTAACTTTTTCATGGTGGTTCTCCGTGTTTTTATTGATGAGTCTAGTGTGCGCTAACGCAATGCTAAGTTGGGTTACGCGGGTGTAAAGTTTGGTAAAGGCGTGTCGTTCTGCTGATTTGATCGCATACAATGAGGTTAGTTAATGCGGGGAATAGGATATGAGTGAAGCACATATACTACTGGTTGATGATGATCAAGAATTGACCGATTTGCTGATGGATTACCTAGAAGCGGAAGGATTGGTGGTGTCTGTTGCAAATAGCGGAGAAGCAGCGTTAAAAACGATAGAGTCAGGTTTAAAACCTGATTTAGCGGTTTTGGATATTATGATGCCGGGAATCTCCGGTTTGGCCTTGCTTCAGCAATTGCGGCCTGCTTGGTCTGTGCCTGTTATTATGCTGACCGGCAGAGGTGAGGATATTGATCGCATACTAGGGTTGGAAATGGGGGCCGATGATTATTTGTCAAAGCCCTGTAATCCTCGGGAGTTGTTGGCGAGAATACGTGCTGTCTTACGTCGCGCCCACGGAACTATGCCAGCACCTAAAGGCAGCCGACTGACCTGTTGGGGTATTACGTTAGATCCTACCAAACGGGAGGTCTCGTATGGTGCAGATTGTATCGATATGACCAGTGCAGAGTTCAACGTGCTACATCAGTTTATGCAGCACCCAGGAGAAATTATCAGTAAATCCGCGCTGACAGAGCGGGTACTTCATCGGAATTTGACCGCTTATGACCGAGCTATTGATGTGCATGTTAGTCGAGTCAGGCAAAAATTGGCCCCTTTCATCAAAGGGCAGGAATTGATCAAAACGGTTAGAGGAGAAGGTTACCTCTTAGTGGCGGAGAATTGATGTTACGTTTTAATCGACTTTTTTGGAAAATATTTTTTGCTTTTTGGCTGGCCAGCTTTGGGGTGATCCTCGCAACAGTCGCTGTGGTGGGGGGGATTATCGAGCGGGATAGTGTAAGAGATACGCTGGAATATAAAGCCCGCCTTCAAGCGGAAAATATGATCAGTCGCTACGAAGGCGGGCTGTCATCTAATCACCGTTACGATGATGGGGACGATGATGAGCGAACGGAACGCCGTCGTCGCCATCCGCGGATACTCCCGTTGCAGATTTATGATGCTTCAGGCAGGTTGATTTTCGGTGCTGCACCCCGGACACAGCAGAGCGATCAACTGGCTTTCAAATTTACATCAGAGCGTGGGATTGCGTACCAAGTTCGTTTGCCGTTAGATCCTGTGAGAAGCCATTTAGCGCGCCTTCAGTCGTTTCTGTTATCTGTTCAGGCTGTTTTTGTCTTAATCGCGGCTACCTTGGCAAGCTTGTTATTGACGCTCATCGTTGTCAGGCCCGTGAATCGTTTAAAGGGCTACGTTAATCAATTACATAGCGGGGAAGAGCCGGTATCTATTGATCCCTCACTGCTAAAACGGGGGGATGAAATTGGTGATTTGGCTAGAGAGTTTGATCAAATGGCACGTTATGTGGAGTTAACGCTGCAATCCCAGCAGCGCTTGGTCCAGGATGTCTCACATGAATTGCGTGCCCCTTTAGCACGTATGCAAGTGGCTGCGGGGCTTGCTGAACAAAAGCTGGGTAGTGATAGTAAAATTAGCCAGCGGATAGATTTAGAGTGCCAGCGCCTGAGTCGTTTGATTGATGAGATGCTGTCTATGGCAAGACTCAATAATCTTGATGCGACACAAGGGACGTTCAATCTGGTGGAGTTGCTGCAACAGGCGATTGATGACCTGCTTTTCACCCAGCCTGAACGGCCTATTAGTTGGGCGCCCGTGTTGAAAACACAAGGTGTTTATCAAGGTAATCCTGAGCTGTTTTCCAGAGCGATCAATAATCTATTCAATAATATTATCAAGCATACAGACAGTGACTGTCCTGTTGATGTCGTTATTCAAGAGAGTAACAGCCATTACGAGATCGTGATAAGCGATCATGGAAAAGGGGTGTCTAAAGATACGCTATCCTGTTTGTTTGAGCCTTTTTATCGTCATAATAATGATACCAACGGCTATGGGCTGGGGCTGAGTATCGCTAAACGAGCGATTGAACGGTTGAATGGTACTATTGTGGCGGAACACTACCCGGAAGGTGGTTTGAGCATAAGAATTCATCTGCCGATGAACCCCTGTAAGTGATCTAACGCTGGAGCGTGTCTAGTCAGTGGTCCTGCTGCTTTGCGAGCATTTCGAATAGCTGGGCCTCAGTGATCGCCTTGCTGTAAAGAAAACCCTGACCCATAAAGCATTGTTTGCTAATCAAGAACTGCTTTTGTTCGAGTGTCTCTATACCCTCTGCTAAGGGAGTCAGTTGTAGGCGCTCTGCCATAGCAATAATAGTTTCTGTGATGGCTGCACTGTCCTCATCATGGGGCAGGTCTGCAATGAAACTTTTATCAATTTTAAGAATATCTACTGGCATCTTCTTTAAATAGTTCAGTGAAGAAAAGCCTGTACCAAAATCATCAATGGCCAAGGATATTCCCAACTGCTTGAGTGCATGAAGTGTGTCGGTTGATTGTTGAGGGTTTTGGAGTAAAACTCCCTCCGTAATTTCCAAGGTTAGGTTGGGTTTAATACTTGGGTGCTCTTCAATCAGCGCCTTAAACGTTGGGATAAGTAGGGGATCTTCTAACTGTCGTGTTGAAAGGTTAATCGACAGATTAATCGTAGGTAGCTGGCTATTTAACAGACGCATTAGCATGGCGAGCGCTTCTTTGATTACCCAACGTCCTAAGGGGAGTATTAGGCCGGTCTCTTCTGCTTTTTCGATAAACTCAGAGGGCTCGATTTCCCCATCGAGCAAATGACACCATCGACAGAGCGCCTCTACCGCAACGACCCGGCCTGTTCTTAAATCCATGATCGGTTGATAAAGTAAATGCAACGCTTCATGATCGATGGCATGGCGAAGATCAAGCTCTAATGATAATGCTCGTTTAGCTTCTAGATCCATTTTAGGGTGAAAAAACGCAAATGTGTTCCTACCTGAGCGTTTTGCTTCGTACATCGCTAAGTCAGCATTCTTTAAAAGGCCGCTGGCATCGTCACCATCTGTATGAATGAGTGTTATGCCTATGCTTACGGTGGCTTGTATTTCATGCGGGCCAATATGTAACGGTTGGCCGAGTAGTGAAAGAATTTCGGTCGTTAAGGTAATCAGGTCTTCCGTAGAGTCCGCAGTATGGACGAGGACGGTAAATTCATCTCCTCCTAAGCGATACACAGATGAGGCTTCATTTGTACAAAAACGAAGACGGTTCGCTATCGCCATCAGTAACTCATCACCAGTATCGTGTCCGAGCGTATCGTTTATTTGCTTAAAGTGGTCTAGATCCAGTAGCAGTAACGCGGATACTTGTTCTGCGGGTTTGTGGATCAAGTTATCTAAATCATCACGAAAACGTCGGCGATTCCCAAGACCTGTCAATGCATCAAAGTAAGCAAGCTGCTCCATCTGGCGCTCATGCTCTTTAATATGGGAGATGTCATCACTAACTGAGACGATGTTAACTAGGGTATCGTTCTGGTCATAAATAGGTGATATAGATTGGAATGACCAATATTCAGAACCATCTTTTCGACGGTTAAGAAGGGTGTTTCTCCATTGCTTTCCGCTGAGAATGTTGTGCCATAAACCTTTATAAATGTGGTCTGATGTTTGATCGGAGCGAAGCAGGCTGGGCTTCTTTCCGATTAGTTCTAGAGGCGAGTACCCTGTGACTTCTGAAAAACGAGGGTTGGTATATTCAATCAACCCCTCGGCATTTGTAATCAGCACTGCGCTGCCGCTGTTTTCAACAGCGTAGGATAGTTTCTTTAATTCAAGTTCGTGGGTCGTATCAATGGCAACATCGGATATAATGATAATGGCTGCAATAACTTGGTTCTTTTCGTCTCTAATGGCTGAAACGCAAACAGATGCTGTGAAAATTTCGTTATTCTTTTTGTAGAGATCCCGCCTAAGCTTGTAGCTGCCCAGCTGATTATTGAAAAGGGCTTGTAGCCTTGCTTTGGTTGCTTCGTAATGCTCAGGCGGACAAATTTTGTCGAGCGGCTTTCCCGCTAAACTTTCTCCATGAAAGCCTAAGATTGCGGAAAATTGTGGATTAGACAGTAAGCAAAATCCTTGTGCATCAATACAGGCAACACCAATGTGGGCATCATCAAACGGTGTATAAACCTGGTGAATTATATGCAGCTGAGTTTCGCTAAGACCATTCCGTTGGCTCATGGTTGAATATCTAATCTCATAGGGTAAGTTTGGCTACCGCATATCATACAGTTTTAAAATAGCCTCTTTATGATCCAAGTCAAAAGTGTCTCTAATATGATACTTAAATGACGTGAGGTCAAAAAAAAGCACCTTTAAAGAAAGGTGCTTTTGGGTAACCGGTATTGCCTAAAGCGCGTCTGGACCACTTTCGCCAGTACGAATACGGATGACTTGCTCTAGTGGCATAACAAATATTTTGCCATCCCCAATCTTTCCAGTATTGGCTGTTTTACTGATAGCTTCAATAACTTGATCCAGCATATCTTCATCGATGGCGACTTCGATTTTTACTTTAGGTAGGAAGTCCACTACATATTCAGCCCCACGGTAGAGCTCAGTGTGGCCTTTCTGACGACCAAAGCCTTTTACTTCGGTAACAGTGACCCCTTGAATGCCAATTTCAGATAAGGCTTCGCGCACATCATCCAGCTTAAAAGGTTTGATAACCGCACTCACAAGTTTCATAGACGTCTCCTTCTGTGCCGGCTGCAATACCGGCAGTCGAGCATACTCAGTAAATATGGCGCTCAGTATACCCCTATTTTCGAGGTTGCGCATTGTTGGAAAAACGCTCAAAGGGTGCCGAAGCACCCTTGAAGTTATGGATTGAGACTTAAGTTTAATTACTTTCCAGCAGATTTGAACTCTGGGTATGCCTCCATGCCACACTCAGCAATGTCAGCACCTTCGTACTCTTCCTCTTCGCTGATACGGATACCCATTACCGCTTTGAGTACTAGCCATACAACCAAGCTTGCACAGAATACCCAACCAAAGATAGAGACAATACCTAAAATCTGAGCACCAAAGGTGGCATCTGCGTTGTTCAAAGGCACCGCCAGAAGTCCCCAAATACCTACTACACCGTGAACTGAAATAGCACCGACTGGGTCATCAATGCGTAGCTTATCCAGTGTTAGGATAGAGAACACAACCAACACACCGCCAAGGGCTCCAATAAGGGTTGAGAATTGAGCCGTTGGTGAAAGAGGGTCTGCTGTTATTGCCACAAGGCCAGCCAATGCGCCGTTAAGTGCCATGGTCAAGTCAGCTTTCTTGAAGAGTAAGCGAGCTGTAATGAGAGCTGCGATGACACCACCTGCTGCTGCCGCGTTGGTATTAACAAACACCTGAGCTACGGCATTAGCTTCGCCCACATCAGACAGTTTGAGTTCCGAGCCGCCGTTGAAACCGAACCAGCCCATCCACAGGATGAAAGTACCCAGTGTCGCGAGCGGCAGGTTTGCACCAGGGATCGCATTGATCTGGCCATTTTTACCGTATTTACCTTTGCGGGCACCTAGCACCAGTACGCCTGCTAGTGCTGCTGCTGCGCCTGCCATGTGGACAATACCTGAACCAGCAAAGTCGGAGAAACCTGCTTCGCTTAAGAAGCCACCACCCCATGTCCAGTAGCCTTCTACTGGGTAGATGAAACCCGTCATGACAACAGCAAAAGCCAAGAATGCCCATAGCTTCATACGCTCAGCCACCGCACCGGATACGATAGACATAGCTGTAGCAACAAAGACTACCTGAAAGAAGAAATCAGAACGTGCGGAGTAATAAGGTGCGTCGTCCCCGCCTGATAATACGGCGTCTAAGGCGTTCTCATCACCAATCAGTGCCCCAAGGTTTGGCAGAATACCGCCTTCGTCAGAGCTGTACATGATGAAGTAACCACAAAGCAGGTACATGGTACAGGCGATTGCATATAATGCGACGTTCTTGGTCAGAATCTCTGTGGTATTTTTGGCACGTACAAGACCTGCCTCTAACATGGCAAAACCTGCTGCCATCCACATTACCAACGCGCCACAAATGAGAAAGTAGAACGTGTCTACTGCATATTTCAGCTGTGTTAAGTCACTCGCTGTTGATTTTAATAACTCTTCCATCTCGTCTGCCCTCCGTCAGGCTCGATCTTTTTAATCTATTTACAGTGCGTCATCGCCCGCTTCGCCAGTACGAATACGGATCACTTGCTCAAGCGACATGACAAAAATCTTTCCATCACCAATCTTTCCTGTTTGTGCTGCTTGGCTAATTGCATCAACTACTTGCTCAGCAATTTCATCAGACACGGCGGCATCAACGCGGACTTTCGGTAGAAAGTCGACGACATACTCAGCGCCTCGGTATAACTCGGTATGACCTTTTTGACGGCCAAAGCCTTTTACTTCAGTGACCGTGATGCCTTGTACGCCGATTTCTGAAAGCGCTTCACGTACATCATCTAATTTGAATGGCTTAATAATTGCCGATACTAGTTTCATGGGGCTTTTCCCTCTTGCTAAACTGTTTTTTCCACCGGCCGCTTACGGGCTTGGTGACTCGAAACGGTTGCTTGGGACTAAGCGAATCCTGTGCCTGAATTATGAAAAGTTATAATAAACATAGGGTTAAGGTTTTTTTTGGGCGTTTTTGCTCATAACTAGACGGCTGGTGATAAGAAAAGATGCACGCCTTTGGTGCGTGATCGTTTTTGGTGCGCTTGATAGGTGGGTTTATATAGCGAAAGCTGTTTGGATCGATAGAAGATGATGAACTCAGCGGTTATAGTGTGTTAAACCGCTCAAAATATCAGAGAATAAAGAATGAATGACAAGATACTAGAAGGCTTATCCGCACAGTTCACACAGGTGATGAATACACTCAATAATGGCGCAGAATTGCCTGGGCAGTCACAAGTGCGTGCGATGATGCAAAGCGCGCTAGGCAAAATGGATTTGGTTACACGAGATGAGTTTGATGCACAAAGTGCGGTATTGGCGCGGACTCGTACCCTAGTTGAGCAACTGGAAAAGCGTGTTGAGGCTTTAGAAGCGAAAGCCAGCACTGAGCAGTAATTTTAAAGGTGTTGTATCGTCGGAAGTAGAAGGGGCGAAAGGAATGAGGAATCACCTTGCGTGGCTGGATGTGAAGGGGCATTACGTCCATGCTACAGAAGAATATATCGGTTTGTTTGGCTCAGATGTGTGTATTAAAGGTACTGCATTGGCGGATCTGCACGCAGTTGCTGTGGCTGATGTGCTCACTACCCTGCTGAATGAGGCAGTAACGCAAGGCGTTGCAGAAACTTCGTTGCGCTTATTTGATGAACATACGTTATATAATGCACGCATTATTTATCCGCCTATGGCTGACCATGCTGTTTTGGCCGTTGAACGCTGCGCAGAACAGCCTCACCTTTACGCTCAATTCTTAACCGGTAATGCGACCGATCAGGTTCCGCGTTTCAAATCGGCACTTAATGCCTATATTCGATCAGCAGTAAAATCAGGAAGGCAGGTCGGCTTATTGAAAATCCATATCGAGCGCTTTAGCTGGATACAGGAAAATTTAGGCGAGACTAATCACGATATACTTGAAGAGATTGCTGTGCGTTTACTAGGCACTTTGAGAGAAGATGACACTCTTCTGCGGGCTGGTGATGATGAGTTTATTGTCCAGTTAGCACGCATCGAAAGTGAAGAGGCCGTGCTAGCTGTGGCGCATCGCTTAGTCGAGCAGTTGTCTTATGGTGTGCGCTACCAGCGGCGAGAAGTGCACTTGAGTGCCTCAGTAGGGGTCGCATTAGCGCCTTTACAGGCCAGTGATGCGGCGGAGTTATTAGGAGCAGCAGAGCAAGCGCTGAAAGCCCAGCTGCGTTCAGGTATATCTGGCGTTAGATTATATGACCCGATACGCCAGCGAAAAGCGCTGCATCTAAAAGACCTAGCCGAGCTAATAAAACCCGATGTGCAGAATTTAGATATGGGGTTTCGCCCTATCTATGGTGTGCATAGCCATCGAATTGAGGCCGCTCAGTTGATACCTTTAGTAAAAGGTGTCCCTTGTGTGGGCGAAGAAGAGTATCTACTCACCCAAATTTTAGACGGGGCAGCAGGGTGGCATACCTATTTAGGGTTGATATTTAATCAGCTTGAAGCCCCTTTACAGACGTTATCTCAGCAGAAAGGATTTGAGGGAGTGATTGTACGTATTCCTCCTGATGTGCTGGAGCTTCCGTCTTTCATGGAGTTCATGACAACAAGGCTGCACCTTTCCGAACTGGTCAGAAATTTGGTGCTGCTAGAGGTTGATGCTATCGAAACCCGAGACCATGAAGGGGTCTTGTTTGATTTAGAGGCTTTGGGGTTTAGGATTGTACTGAATGGGCTGAGTGATTACTTACCACCCTTGCAGCAATTAAAAGAGTTGGAGCCTCAACTGATCAAACTGGATCAGGGGTTGGTGCATGACATGTCGCTAGACCCTAAGCGACGTAAACTGCTAGAAAAGGTCGCTGATATGGCTTCAGATCTTGAAATTCCTTTGGCTGCAGATGGCGTTATGTCTGCGGGGCAGCGATTGCAATTAGCGCAACAGGGTGTGGACTTTATGCAAGGCGAGTACTTTGGTAATCTACTGAGCGTTGAGTTGCTCTATGAGCAGCTAATTATGGAAAATATCTAACCTAACTCATCGGTTTTCGTCCACGGAAGGATGCATGTCTCTCGCTATTGTTCATACCCGCGCTCAGTTGGGCGTATCGTCACCTGCTGTCACGGTCGAGGTTCACTTGTCGGCAGGTTTGCCTGCGTTAGCACTAGTTGGGCTGCCAGAAGCGGCGGTGCGTGAAAGTAAAGAACGTGTTCGTAGTGCCATTATTAACTCAGGTTTTGAGTTCCCCCAACGACGAATTACCATTAATTTAGCTCCTGCCGACTTGCCCAAAGAGGGTGGGCGATACGATCTAGCTATCGCTGTTGGCATTTTGGTGGCATCTGGACAGCTTCCCGCTGATATATTAGAGAAGACAGAACTCTTGGGTGAATTAGCCTTGTCGGGGGAGTTACGCCAAGTTACAGGTGTCTTGCCTGCAGCGGTGGCTTGTAAAAAACAAGGGCGTGCTTTCTGGATTCCAAAGGATAACCGTGAGGAAGCGGCATTAGTTCGAGGGCTGGATGTCAGAGCGGCAAGCCATTTTCTCGATATATGCGCGGCCCTGAGCGGGAAAATGCAACTGGAGCAAGTTGTTCCGACTCAGCCTATATCCAGCTCAGCTCCTAACCAATGGGATCTATCGGATGTTAAAGGTCAATTAAAAGCAAAACGCGCTTTAGAAATTGCAGCAGCAGGCGGTCATAATTTGGTATTGAGTGGCGTACCAGGTAGCGGTAAAAGTATGCTGGCGGCACGGTTGCCGGGATTGTTGCCTAAGCTGACGGAAGAGGAACGTCTTGATACGGCAGCAGTATACTCGGTAGCTGGTTTGCCGGTTGAGGCGATATGTCAGGGTGTTCGGCCTTTCAGGTCGCCCCATCACACAGCGTCGGCAGCAGCCCTAGTAGGAGGCGGTAGTCACCCGAAACCAGGTGAGATCTCTTTAGCTCATCAAGGCGTGCTCTTTTTAGATGAGTTACCAGAGTTTTCCAGAAAGGTTTTAGAGGTTTTGCGCGAACCTTTAGAAACGGGCGAAATATTGATCTCCCGAGCGGCACGGCAAACCCACTATCCCGCAAGGTTTCAATTAATAGGCGCGCTTAATCCGTGCCCTT
Source organism: Neptunomonas concharum (assembly GCF_008630635.1). NCBI lineage: Bacteria > Pseudomonadati > Pseudomonadota > Gammaproteobacteria > Oceanospirillales > Oceanospirillaceae > Neptunomonas > Neptunomonas concharum. Next base: position 245,516 of record NZ_CP043869.1, read on the forward strand.
GTGGGTATGCTGGCGATCCGAGTGGCCGGTGCCGTTGTACACCAGATCAAATCAGGCGCTATCAAGATAAGCTCTCAGGTCCTTTACTGGATCGCATCGATCTCTTCGTTAATGTGCAGGCCTTACCGCCGCAGACGTTGCTTAAACTAGATCAGTTACCTTCTGAAACAAGCGTAGTAGTAGCAGAGCGGGTATCGCTGGCACTGGACAGGCAACACCGCCGGCAAGGGTGCCGTAACAGTCTGCTCACAGCTAAAATGCTGGAGACCTACTGTGTTTTAAGTAGCGATGACAGAAATATATTAGCGGCTGCGGCTGAGCGCTTTGGTTTATCAGCCCGTGCTTGTCATCGGGTAATGAAAGTCGCCAGAACCTTGGCTGACCTTCGGGGAAGTGAGCAGGTTGAACGAGCAGACTTAACGGAGGCGTTAGGCTTTAGGGAGGGTCTTGCTGGCCCGTCGTCAGCATTTTCATAAAATCGGCTAGGGGTACAGGTTGGCTAAAAAAGAACCCCTGTACTTGATCACAGTCATTTTGGATCAAAAACTCCAGCTGTGCTTTGGTTTCTACTCCCTCGGCAATAACGCACATATTGAGATTATGGGCGAGGCTAATAACGGCGCGAATAATTTCGATATCATCTGCACTGTCGGGCAGCTTGGCTACAAAAGAACGATCTATTTTCAGCGCACTAATAGGAAGTTTTTGGAGCAAAGCAAAGGAGGAATAGCCTGTGCCAAAGTCATCTAACGAGAAGTCAAACCCTTGCTGGCAAAGTTGCTCAACGCTGTGTTGCACATGCTGGTCGTCGCTAAATAGAGAGGTTTCTGTTAGCTCAAACTCTAAGATGCGGGTATCAATGGATTCGGATGCAACAATACGCGCAATGGTATTGGCTAAGTAATCATTTTGGAACTGGCGAAATGACAGGTTAACGCCCAATTTTTCAAGATGGAAACCTTTACTTCGTATCTGCTTTAGATCGCGCCCTGCTTGTTGGATAACCCAAAAACCAATTGGCACAATTTGCCCGGTATGTTCGGCGATAGGAATAAAGTCGTTTGGCATCACTAAGCCATGTCGTGGGTGATGCCAGCGAATCAGGGCTTCTGCTCCTACGATCTTTCCGGTTTTCAGTGCAATGCGGGGTTGGTAGTAAAGTTCAAACTGCTCCTTCTTGAGTGCATTCCAGAGGTCAGCCTCAAGAGAGCTTTGACGCGGTGAGGTAATGTCCCGCTCAGGCTCAAAAATTGAAAAGCTGCAACCGTGCATACGCTTAGCTCGGCGTCTTGCGTGGCTGGCTTGGACCATTAAGGTGTCAGCATCCATACCATGATCCGGTGCGTAGGTTACGCCGATGCTCGTGCCAAGTATGTTTTCTTGCCCAAATAGATCAAAACTTTGATGCAAAAGTAGGACGAGCTTTTCAAGCACTTTCTGTGTTGCGCTGTGAATTAAATCTTGAGACGGTGTCTCTATTAAGAGTGCGAACTCATCCCCGCCAAGACGAAAAACCTCATACTTATGCGCACATGTTAGTAAACGGTTGCATAGCTCCCGAATGATCAAGTCGCCGGCACTGTGTCCCATGCGCTGGTTAAAGCCTTTCAAGTCATCGATGTCGATGGTGAGTAAGGCTAATCCATGCTGACGTTGCGTCACGCGGTGGAGCTTTTCTGTCATTGCGCTACCGAAACGCGATCGATTATTCACTTTAGTCAAAGCGTCTGAATCGCGTAAATAGGCGATTTCAGACTCTTTAATTTGCGCTTGAGTGAGTAAACGAAAACTTCTCGAAAGCGACTCCTGAGTCAGGTTATTCGTTGAAATATAATCAGCGAAGGAGGCTTTCAGCAATGTTTCGCCCAACTCACAGGGGATCTGTTCATGGATCGCAATGACGGGGATAAAAGGGAGATCAAAAAAAGGCTGGTAGGTATCTAAGCTGCTTAATATTTCATCAGCAGGGCAATGAACTAAAAACAGATTAGGGCTTCTATCCGAGATGTGTGCTAGCGCTTTAGACAGGCTGTTAACATAGTCGACAACCAGCTCCCCTGTAAAGTGGGGGGCTAACAGTGCTTGGGGATTGCCCTGCGGCGAATACACAAGAATCTTGATTGGCGTCGTGTTTGAGTATCTCATTGCAGACTACTACAGGTATATCCCTAGTAAAAAAGGGTACGGACCTAACCGCATTGATAGCTCAATTGTATATAATGAACCTATCGTCTTAACCCCAACTCTACCACGAAGCCTGAGTGGGTCAAACAAGTGTTTTAAATGATAAGCGCAGATGAAATGTGCTTTATTCATCCTGTACTTTAATTATCGGTAATAATTTGTCTTATGAGCCAACTCAATCCTCGGCAGCGTGAAGCGGTTCGTTATATCAGTGGTCCACTATTGGTTTTGGCCGGTGCTGGTTCAGGAAAAACCAGTGTGATAACTCGTAAGGTTGCCTATTTGGTTGAACAATGTGGCATAGAAGCGCGTCACATTGCTGCGGTCACCTTCACCAATAAAGCATCTCGTGAGATGAAAGAGCGTGTAGGACAGATTCTACAGGGGAAGTCGAAAGGGTTAACGGTTTCGACGTTTCATAATTTGGGTATGAGTATTATTCGTCGAGAGCATAAAAAACTTGGATTAAAGTCAGGTTTCTCGTTATTCGACGATCAAGACAGTAAAACGCTGATAAAAGACTTATTACTGCATCATGACGAAGACAGTGATCAAGTGGATTATGTGCGTAATATGATTTCAAATTGGAAAAACGAGATGGTTTCTCCGGAATCAGCACAAGCCCGTGCGGTTGGTCCTCAAGAAATCTTGGCGTCGCGAGCCTATGAAGCTTATAACCGTAATTTGCGCGCCTACAATGCTGTGGATTTTGACGATCTAATTTTGGTGCCGGTGCAGTTATTTGAAGAGCATCCTGATGTGCTTGAACGATGGCAAAATCGCATCCGCTATCTGCTCGTGGACGAGTATCAGGATACCAACCTAAGCCAGTATCGCTTGGTCAGGCAAATCGTAGGCCACCGAGGAGCCTTGACAGTCGTAGGTGATGACGATCAGTCTATTTATGCTTGGCGCGGAGCGCGGCCGGAGAACTTAGAACAGCTACAGGTTGATTTCCCAAGTTTGAAAGTGGTTAAACTAGAGCAAAATTACCGCTCTACTAGCCGTATTCTAAAAGCTGCGAACACTTTAATTGCCAACAATCCTCATACGTTCGAAAAAACTCTCTGGAGTGAAATGGGGTTTGGTGATCCCATTAGGGTTATCCACACCCGTAACGAAGATGCTGAATGTGAGAGAATAGCAACGGAGATACTCGATAATCACTTACGCAAACACACGCCCTTTAAAGATTTCGCAATCCTCTATCGAGGTAATTTTCAGGCACGCCTGTTGGAGGTGAAGCTACAAGCCTACCAAGTACCCTATAAATTATCGGGAGGTACATCGTTCTTCGCGCGTGCTGAAATAAAAGATTTAATGGGTTATCTCAAGGTGTTGGTTAATCGAGATGATGACAACGCTTTCTTGCGTATCATTAACCTTCCCCGTAGGGAAATTGGCCCATCAACTTTGCAAAAGCTAGGGGAGTACGCATCAGAGCGAGATGTTAGTTTATTTGATGCTTGTGAAGAGGTGGGGCTGGAACAACATCTTTCTGCCAGCGCTGTAGAAAAGTTAAGGCGCTTCACCCGTTGGTTACATGATAAATACCGACAATGTTACGAGGGCGATCCTATAGCGGCAATCAAAGATCTGATCTATGACATCGACTATGAAGGCTGGCTCTACCAAAACGCGTCCAGTGACAATGTGGCTGAAAAGCGCCTGCAGAATGTTTGGTTTCTTGTGGATTCCCTTAAAAATACGCTTGAACGGCTTCAGGAAGATGATCCTGATGCAGGTATTGAAGAGGCGATTGCCCGTTTGATTCTTCTGGACTTAATGGACCGGCAGGAGGAGGAAGATGACTCCAATCGCGTGCAGCTTATGACCCTTCATGCTTCAAAAGGGTTGGAGTTTTCGCATGTGTTTCTGATGGGGATGGAAGAGGAACTGTTACCGCATCGCAATAGTATTGAAAACGGTGATATAGAAGAGGAACGCCGTTTAGCTTACGTAGGTGTGACTCGTGCGAAGCGAACCCTGACCATAACACTCGCTAGGCAGCGTAAGCAGTTCGGTGAGTTGCTTGATTGCACACCGAGTCGTTTTCTTGACGAGCTACCCCAAGAGGATTTGGAAGTGGAGGGAAATGGTGAGAAAAACCCAGAAGCAAATAAAGCGCGAGGCAGAGCTACCCTTAATAGCCTGCGTAATATGTTTGATGATTTATAATTACAGTATGCTGGGCCACGTGCTTAACGTTATAATCCCTCTGTAAATTTTGTCAGGCAAGGAAGCCAGCAGCTCGTATTTTTGCGTAAAGCTCTCTTGCTGCCTCATTTTTGACTTCAGGGAAGGAATGATGTCTAACTACACTTTGATTAAACCTCTACTTATTACTGCTTCTGCCTGCTTTTTCTTAACGGCTTGTGGGGGCTCGAACTCCTCCAATACTTCGACTCCGAGTACGATGCCTGAACCTAACGTACAGCCTCCTAATGTCGAGCCTTTACCTCAACCTGTTGAAGATAAGGTAGCGCCGGGTGGGCTTTACTTAGGCTACTATCAAGAGAGCTTCACCCTCAATCCAGAAGACCCTACACCAGGTATTGTTTATCTAAATATCCCTCAGGCTGACGGTTTGTTTAATGGCAGCATGTCATTTACCTACGTTGGTTGTCAGTCGGAAGGCATAGGCAATATAACAGGGACAAAAGTCAATACGCAGCTCAATGGTGAGTGGTTAGGAAGGGTTGACGGGCGTCCTCAAAATGGTGACTACCAGTTGACTTATGATGTTGAAACACAGAGTTATATTGGAACTTACAATGTTGCAGCCGGTAAGCAGCATGTTGTAATACAGGAATGTATAGAATATTGGATTGCGCCAGAAGGAGAGGTGAGGTTATTTCCCCTAAATACCTTGTATGTTCAGGGCGAAGATAATGGTTCTGTATCAGGTGTTAATATATCAAATAATATAATTGGCTGGGGAGTGGCTCCTGACGCAGAGCTGACAGTAGTGAGTGTGATAAGTCTGGAAGCAGCAGAGCAAAATTTACAATCGGCCATGGTTTGGCAGGAGTTGCTACCCGCCGAAATTAATTCGATTACATTGCCTGTAGCTGTGTCCTCCGTACTCGTAGGTGGGCAACGGTATGCGATTTCGGTCACGAGCGTATCGCAAGATAGCGTCGTTTATAGTAGTAATATTGAATTTATAGCCAACTAGGCACAAAAAAGGCTGCATAAGCAGCCTTTTTGTTAACGATAAGCCAGTTATTACTTGGCACTATCCATCATATATTCGATAGCTACTTTTAGTTCATCATCAGAGCAGGTTGCGCACGTGCCGCGAGGAGGCATAGCGTTAATACCACTGATTGCTGTTTTTAGCAGGGCATCGATACCTTTAGCGCCGCGGTCAGCCCATTCGCTTGTACCGTACTTAGGTGCGCCAGCAACGCCAATCGCGTGACAGGACGCACAGCTAGCCTTGTAAACGTCTTCGCCTGAGCGGGCTCCTCCGGTGCTGGCCGCTGCTGCAGCAACTGCGCCGCCGCAAGAGTCGTCGCCTTCTACGCATACCTGGCCAGCTGGCTTGATGCGTTCAACAATTTTATCATCAGAGGATGCTGCACCAACCGTAGTTGATAGCGCAACGCTCAAACCCAGAATGCTCAGAACTGAAGCAGCTTTAGCAGTCAATTTCACAGTGGTGACCTCGTTACGGTTTCTTGTGGATGCTTATTTATCAGCATCATTAAAATAATCTGGCCAAGATTATACCGGCAAAAGCACCCAACGAAAATGGGGTTTATCTGCACCTTATGGCGTATAACCTCGATTATTCATTGATTTGGGGAGTAATTTGCATCTTTTCTGCCATTAGCTCCCCGGTCCGCAGTCTAAACAACGGTGAACAGGCTCTGGGCCAATATTGAGTTTTTTGCTCAGGTCTCGTAATGCTGAGCGTAGCCCCTCTTCGATGACGGGGTGGTAAAACGGCATATTAAGTGCTTGGTCTACCGTCATATGTTGTTGTACGGCCCAAGCTAAAAGATGCGCTAGGTGCTCAGCTGCAGGGCCAAAAATTTCAGCGCCAAGCAGTAACCCACTACCTTGTTCCCCATAGACTTTCATTAAACCTTTGTTCTCGGCGATCACTCGTGATCTGCCTTGATCTTCGAAACTTACACGGCCAACGGCAAAGCAGCCTCGACAGCGCTCATCTACTTGGGATGGGGTTAATCCGACCGTAGCTATTTGCGGTGAAGTAAACACAATACCTAAGGGCGTGCGACGCTTTTCCGCACGTACATCAGGGAATCTGCCAGCATTTAATCCCGCGATCTTACCTTCATCAGCAGCCTCGTGCAGCAGGGGGAGAGCGTTGTTAGCATCGCCCGCAATAAAAATATGCGGTAATGAACTTTGCAGTGTATAAGGATTAAATGTAGGAATGCCACGTTCGTCCAGCTCTAGAGAGGTATTTCCAAGGGCTAGCTTATCGACATTAGGGCGTCTGCCTGTTGCGGCGAGTAAGTAGTCAAATGACTCGGTTTGCAGCTGACCTGAAACGTCGTGGAATCGAATAACAACCTGATTATCTCGATGCTCAATGCTTTCTACCTTCGCGTCTGGATCGAGATAGAAGGACTCATTAAAGGTTTGAAGAGCATATTGGCGTATCTCCGAATCCTGTATTGGGCCGACGCTTCCGCCCACGCCAAACATACGAATATGTACGCCCAGCCGGGATAGTGCTTGCCCTAACTCTAACCCAATGACACCTGGGCCAAACACGGCAACAGACTTGGGAAGTGCTTTCCACTCAAACAGGTCATCATTGATGAGGAGTCGATCCCCAGCTTGCTTAAAAAACTCAGGGTAGCTGGGTCGTGATCCGGTGGCAATAATAATACGCTCGGCGTGCAACAAGCGCCCATCTTCTAGTTGGAGAGTATGGTCGTCCTTAAATTGGGCAAAGCTGCGTATTTTGTCTTCGTCAGGGAAGCTTTCGATGGATTCTACAACGAACCCTGCAAAGCGATCCCGCTCATCTCTAACCCGCTTCATGACAGCTTCGCCATCAACGCTGCTGGTGGTTGAGATACCGAAAGGGTATGCATGATCAATATGGTGTTTTCGATCTGCGGCGGCAATCAATAATTTACTTGGCATGCAGCCAACACGGGCACAGGTGGTACCGTAAGGGCCACCGTCTATCAGTACGACCGACGGGGTGTATGCTTTAGCGGCCCGATAAGCGGCAAGACCTGCTGTGCCTGCGCCGAGAATCGCAATATCAACCTTTTCCATAGGATCTCCATGATAAATTAGAGGATGCTAATGCTTTTTTGTTACCTTGCCATAGATCCCTACGTTGCTCAAACATAGATGGATGAAAAAAGCGGTGGCAAAAATAAAAAACAAGATGGGCGCTTGGCAAAACGCATATACCTCCGTATCATTACCGGCCTGAAAACTTCCTGATTTTGCGCCCGTAGCTCAGCTGGATAGAGTAGCAGGTTCCGATCCTGTTGGTCGGGGGTTCGAATCCCTCCGGGCGCGCCATTTTTTACATCATCTTCTTATTCTGTCATGGTAACGCCATGAAACATTACAAAACCCTCGCAAAGCCTGCTCAGGCTGCCATTGAAATCAAAAAGTCGCGCTTCTTAGGGCGCTTGGAGCGGGTTACTTCCCATGAGGAGGGCTTAATCAAGGTGGCGAAACTGTGGGAGCTTCACCCTGATGCTCGCCATATCTGCTTTACAATGTTAGTTGGTGGGCAGGTGCGCCAGTCAGATGACGGTGAGCCTTCCGGGACAGCCGCACGGCCTATGTTAAATGTGCTTCAGCATCAGGGAGCTGATCATATATTGGCGACAGTGGTCAGATATTTTGGTGGTGTAAAGTTGGGGGCGGGTGGCTTGGTTAGAGCTTATACGCAGGCGGTTAGTGAATGCCTAACTGAAGCCCAGTGGATTGAGGTTCAGCCTCAGTCCAGCGTTAGAATTCGTGTTGGTTTTGAGTTTGAATCACTGCTTAGGCATCAGGCAGACACGTACGGGGTAGAAATAACGCTAACGTATGATAGTCAAGTCAATGCTGAGCTTAGTGGCGATGCTGATGCGGTCGGTGCTCTGCTGGAGACTTTGCAGGATTTACTGCGTGGTACGTTAGAAATCGGTTAAGGCTGCCTTATAGTTCGCAGTAGAAAGAAATTTGTCGTGAACCTTGGCTTTTTGCGCGATACATGGCGCTGTCGGCATGTTGTAACAGCTCGTCGGCACAGCTGGCGTCGCCTGGGAAGAGGCTAATGCCAATGCACGCTGAGATGCTGATTTGATTGTTTTCAATAGTAAATGATTTATCTAAGCTCGCTAATAACTTATTAGCCACTTTACCGGCATGAACAGGTAGTGAAATATCAAGCAGTGCGACAAACTCATCACCCCCTAGTCTGGCGACAGTGTCGCATTGACGGAGATGTTCCCTGAGCCGTTGTGCTACATCAACTAGAATTTTATCCCCCTCAAAGTGGCCGTACTTGTCGTTTACGGGCTTAAAACCATCTAGGTCAATAAATAGTACGGCTATTTGCCGTCGCTGACGCTCGGCTCTGATGATGGCGGTTTCCAGTTTAGTATGTAGCAGTAATCGGTTAGGTAAACCGGTTAGCGAGTCATTATAGGCTTTGCTTGTCAGCTCTTTTTCTAGGGCTTTGTGTTCGCTGTTGTCCCTGAGCGTTAATACAAATTTTTCAGGGACTTCATCGCCGTCTAAGACGGCATTAAGTGTAGCTAGATATGGGACGTGAGAGTGTGATAATAGCTCTCCTTGCCAGCTAAGCTGCGTGCTTAGGATGGTTGCGAGGTCACAGGCTGGAGACAAACAGTGCAAAAGGTCGTGAATCGATATGTTTTGCGTATCGTTCAGAGTCGAGAACTCTGATTTGGCAGCACTGTTGGCAGACACGATCACCCCTTTGCTTGATAAAATAAAGCAATAATCTGAGGTGGTTTCAAAGACAAGGGCTGCTAATTGTAGTTTGCGTTCAGTTTCCCGTTCTCGCGTTACATCATGGCCAATACCAATGAGACCTTCTACTTCGTTTTGCTGGTTCAGGATGGGAATTTTTAGCATATCGATCAGTCGTCGACTGCCATCATTGTAGGTTACCCATTCATCTTTACGCTTGCGCTTTTTGCTTTGGATGACTTCTTGATCGCGCTCCTTGATGTAGTTGGCAGATCGCTTGGACATGAGTTCAGCGTCGGTTTTTCCGATGATCGCTTCGGTGTTGGATTCAAGAAAAGCTTCAAAGCTCTTATTACAGTGTTGATAGACGCCGTTCAGGCTTTTTACAAAAATGAAGTCGGGTAGAGCATCGGCCATTAGAGTAAGCAGATAGCGTTCTTTTTCTAGAGCGTTCTGTGCTTCAATCAGGTCGGTTACATCCCTTGCCACAACAGCTACCCCCGTGGTTTCCACTAGGCTGCCGGTGTAGAGAGTATGTCGGCTATCGATGAAGCGGGGTTCTCCTAGGTGGTTTTGCCCCCAAAAGCTAAGTTTTACCTCCTCGCCAGCTAAACATCTATCCAAATCAGGTTTGATGTGTTGCTCGAACCGCTCAGTGCCATGTAGTTCAGCAACAGTTTTTCCTACGATAGACCTTGCGGGTAACCCAAAGAAGCGCGTATAGCCATGGCTGACGGCACGATAGCGATATTTATTGTCAACAATCGATACTAAATCCTCTAGCGCTTCCAATATCGCTAATTCAGTTTGTTGAGGGGTTAGTATCGGTTTTGTCATAGCTATGTCCGCAGTGGTAGTGGTTATTACTCAGCTACTCGTATCGGGTTTATAGCGAGCTGCGCTGATAATGCTAATAAGGTGAATAATTGCAGCGATAATTGCTGGGAAGATTAGGAAGTAGAGAGCATAGCCGACGGCAGTTGTAACGAAGAAAAAGAACGCGGCGAGTAACCTGCCTTGAACTAAGTGGCCCAGTCCCGGAATGAATATATTACACAGTGCCGCAATGACGTTTCCGGCGCTCCCTTGCTGACTCATAAATACTCCTTGCTCGCTGAGCAGAATGGCTTTCATTTAAGATTAGCTGATTATCCCAAGATTTGTTGATATATGTCGAGGAAATAGCCCTGAGAATCCGTAGGATGAGATTTCTGATGAACTAGGGTGCAGAGGTGTGTCGTGGCGCAAGATTATGATGTTGTCATTATTGGAGCAGGGCCTGCAGGGTTAAGCTTTGCGCGCTCTTTGAGCGAGCTTCCTTTAAAGGTGCTAATTCTGGAACGCTCGTCGCTGGCAACCCTGCAAAACCCGCCAGAGGATGGTAGAGAAATAGCGCTAACACATCTTTCCGTTTCGTTGATGAAGGGGTTAGGTGCATGGGAGCATTTGCCGAAGGAGGAAGTCTCTCCTATAGAGGGCGCAAAGGTATTTGATGGCGAGTCGTCGTACAGCTTGAACTTTGAACGGGATAAAACGGATTTAGAGGCGCTGGGTTATCTGGTGCCTAATCATTTAATTCGTAAAGCATTTTATGAGTCCGTTTTACCAAAAAGTAATATAGAGCTGCGCACAGAGGCAACGGTAGAAGGTGTAGCGACTGAGGCTGAGTTCGGCGTTGTAACCTTAGTAAACGGTGAAACGGTGACTGCGAAGCTAGTGATTGCAGCAGATACGCGTTTTTCCGATATGCGAAGAAAAATGGGGCTTTCGGCGACAATGAAAGATTTTTCCCGTACCGCAATTGTGTGTCGTATGTCACATAGTAAGTCTCATCAACAGACCGCATTTGAGTGTTTTCATTATGGGCAGACCACCGCAATTCTACCAATGACGGGTAATCGCTCGTCGATCGTGGTGACGGTCAACAGTCGTGATGCTCAGCGCTATGTTGATATGTCGCCAGCACACTTTAATCAATGTATAGAGCAGCAATTGAATGGCATGTTAGGGGATATGGTTTTACTGGGTAAGCGCCATGTTTATCCGTTGGTGGCTGTGCACGCCAATCAGTTTGTCGCGAGGCGTTTTGCTGTGATTGGTGATGCAGCTGTAGGTATGCACCCTGTTACTGCACATGGCTTTAATTTAGGTCTTCGCGGTCAGGCATCCCTAGCAAAGCATATTGCGGAAGCTATTGCGGATGGTCGGGATATCGGCTCGGATGTGGTGTTAAAGGCTTACGAACGTGATCATATTAAAGTGACCCGAGTGTTGTATCACGGTACCAATGTTGTGGTAGGACTTTTTACCCATGAAACCTTTGCAGCTAAATTGGCGAGAAAGGCGACCTTGAGGCTTGCGAATAACATTGTACCGGTTAAAAAATGGATCATGCAGTCGTTAACCGAAGAACAAATGGATGAAAGCTCCCCCATGAAATGGGTACGACCGTTGCTGCCCCCTCGGCCTTCCCTAGCGCATTTGAATAGCGTATTTAGTCATCTGCCAGACCCTTTGGCGCCCTTGAAAAAGCGCAGTACGAAGTGATCGATATGCGCGCTTTCTCCATACCATTTTGAAAGGGTAGTGCTCCAATAGATATTCGTTAGTCAGAAATGATAATAGAGTGCTAACATTAACTTTAATCATTCTCAATTTTTTGGGGGAATGGTCGTTATGTTATTCTCTTTAATGTTGATGGCAAATAGCGGTTGGAGTTTTGTGTGACAGATTTAGATCAGATTCTTGAAGGAGAGGAACGACTGGATGTCTTAATGGCGCGTCAGCCCATTTACTCCAAAAGCCAAGATATTGTGGCGTTCGAATTACTTTTTCGGGGGCAAAGCGGTGAAGACCTGTCTGCGATCAAAGATGAAGAAGCGACGTTTGATGTCGTCGTTAACACTTACGCTAACATCGTAGCGGATGGTGGCAAAAAGTTCTTACCCTGCTATTTGAAAGTCACTGATGAAGTGCTGCTGGCAGGTACCTTGCCAGAATTACCCCCAGCTCTGTTTTCCCTGGAAATTTTGGGCAGATCATCGATATCGCCAGAATTTGTCAGCAAAGTGAGGGAGTTTGCAGCTAAAGGCTATCGCATTGTTTTAGCGGACTATAATCCTGATGATCCTAAGTTTGAGCCCCTCTTAAACGTCATTCATGTTATCAAACTGGATATTCAATTGCTGGGACTGGGCGCGCTGCCAGGGATTATTCAAAAGCTGCGGCCGTATCAGCTCGATCTGCTTGCCGATAAGGTGGAAACCAAAGAAGAGTTTCGCCAGTGCTTAGAGATGGGCTTTTCGCTATATCAAGGTTATTTCCTAAGTCGACCTGAACCAGTAAAAGGCAAAAAAATCAGTGGTAGTAAAATTATTCTGTTACAGCTGTTGGCCGAGCTAAATAATGAACAAGCAACAGGTGCTTCACTAGAGCAAATTGCGATTAATGATGCTGCTTTAACCTATAAAATTTTACGGGTTGTTAACTCAGCCGCCTTTGCGGTACCTAAAGAAATTGGCTCATTGAGTCATGCGATCACATTGCTTGGCATGGAGCAGATTCGTCGTTGGATTATGCTATTTCTGACGACAGCAGCGGATGGCCGACCTAACGAACTGACACGTACCATGCTGGTAAGAGGACGTATGTGTGAGTTGCTAGCTGAGATTAATGGTTACCCCAATGGTATGAACTATTTTATCGTCGGCTTGTTATCCCAACTGGATGCAATGCTCGATATTGAAATGGCTGAACTGATGACGGAAGTGCCCCTAAGTGGTGAGATTAAGAATGCGCTATTGCACTATACGGGAACGCTCGGCGATGTTTTGAGTGATGTTGAACACTATGAACGAGGCCAGTTTGAAGAGCTGTCTCGCGGAATTGATCGTGCGTTTTATGAGGTGGCTTACCGACATAGCTTAAAGTGGGCTGATCAGGTTATGTCTGCACTGCTCAACTAAGAATAAAGGGTGGATATATGTTGTCGGGTCATTTAGCCCAGATCTCCTGCTGTGTGAGTACTCCTCAGTGAAGCGACTTACCATTAAGTTACTGCTTCCTATTGCGGGCATATTAAGTGTTTTTTTGCTGGTCGCTGAGCTGGTTTGGTTGCCGCTTAAAGTCAGTGATGCCGTTAATGAAAAAGTAAATGACACGCGTGAAACTCTTAACTTACTCGCTGAGTTAGCGAAATATAATCAGTCTACTGAAGCGGCTCTGCAACAAAGCCTTAGTGGGCGCTTGTTTACCGACAGATCGTCATGGCTGCGTGTCTCGTTTCGGCGTACAAATAACGGTGTACCCTCCCCACCTGTTGGTTTTACTACTCATAGAGAGCGGGTACATCTGTCGGTTGAGGTCGGGGCGTATGTCGCTGATGCGTGGCTGGATAAGCGGGCTATTGCACAGCAGGTCACAAATCAATTCAGGTGGACGGAGTTACTCATCATAGTTTCTTCATTACTAACCTTCTTTGTGATTGCACTCCTTCAGCGCTGGTTATTGTTCAAGCCCATGACACAGTTGATTGAGGCGGCAGAACACTTAGGATCAGGGCGTTCTGAGTTCCCATTTCCTGCGGTGACTCATCGCTCCATTCTCTCACCGCTCATACGCTCTTTTATAACCATGCGCGGTTCGTTATTAGAGCAGCAGCATCAAATGGAGTCACAGGTTCAGGAGCGTCGGCTTGCCGAAGAGAGGCTCAATGAATCTCACCGAATTGCTCAGTTAGGGTGCTGGGAGTGGCTGTTAAAGGAACAGCGCTTTTGGGTCTCCACCAGTTTGCAGGCTATTTTGCTAATAGAAGAAGCGTACCCTAAAAATGCTCAGAGTCTCTTTCAGCGGGTGCATCCTGCTGATCGAAGCGAAGTGATGCGCCATTTCACGGACATGTTGAATAAGGGGCAAGCAGGAACTATCGATTTTCGAGTATCTACCCCAACGGGCGTTTATCGACATGTGCATCTGATATGCCATGTGGTGCATAACGCGAAAGGCGATTTAAAACGGATCTCGGGTACGTGCCAAGATATCACTGATCGTAAACACATAGAGTCGTCCTTACAAAAGTTATCTAGCGCGATTACTCACAGCGGTTCGAGCGTCATGATTACCGATGTAATCGGCACAATTGAATATGTTAATCCGAAGTATACAGAGACAACGGGGTATAACTTAGCGGACATACAAGGTAATCAGCCTGAGTTATTAAGCCGTAAGTGGATTAGCCCCGACCGCTATGAAGCATTATGGCAATCTATTCTCTCAGGTAAGCATTGGCGGGGAGAGCTACAGAGTCGGCGTAAAGATGGGACAACATTCTGGTCGTTGGTATCTATATCGCCTATTCACAATGAATATGGTGAATTAACGCACTTTGTCATTGTTTGTGAAGATGTGACTGAGTTAAAAGACGCGCATGCAAGAATGGAACGCTTGGCGCTCTATGATGAGTTGACTGGGTTGCCAAACCGGCGTTTCTTCTTTAGGGAGCTAGCTGCTCTGTTTGAGCAAGATACTCAAGAGTTCCCATCTGTGGTGATGTTGCTGGACTTGGATTACTTCAAAACAGTCAATGACACACAAGGGCATAGTGTCGGCGATCAATTGCTGATTCAGGTAGCGCAGCGTCTGGTTGATACGCTGCAAGATAATGATATAGCGGCGCGTTTAGGCGGTGATGAATTTGCGATTTTGATTCACCCTGTACAAGAGGCCGGTCATGTTGAACGTGTTGCGCAGCGAATCCTGGCAGAGATATCGCGGCCATTCTTAATTAATGATCATGAAGTACAGATCAGCACCAGTTTGGGGCTGGCGTGGTTACCTAAAGATGGTCAGTCCCCCGAAGCTCTACTCAAACATGCTGACCTTGCTATGTATCAAGCAAAAGAGATGGGGCGCAATCAGTTCCGTTTCTTTACCGAAAGTTTGCATGAGCAGCTGCAAACCTATATCCGGTTTTCTCGTGAAATGCCTAAGTCACTCGAGGATGAAAATTTTTATCTTTTATATCAACCTCAAGTAGATCTGAAAACCTCAAAAATTATCAGTGTCGAAGCGTTAGTGCGTTGGAAGCATCCTGAACTTGGTATTGTCTCTCCTCTGGATTTTATATCTATTGCTGAAGAAACAGGTTTTATCGTGCCCCTTGGACGTTGGGTTTTATCAACGGCTTGCCGAGCATTACGTGAGCTGTCGGATTTGCAATATGATGATGTGCGTATCGCTATTAACTTATCTTCCCGGCAGTTTCGTGACCCAGAACTGCTTAATATGATTCGGCAAGCCTTGCACCGCTACCGTATTGACCCTGCTCGATTAGAGTTAGAAATTACGGAAACGCTGCTGATGCAGGATATTGATTTGGCAATTAGTACCTTGACTGAACTGCAGCAGTTAGGTGTTACGGTTGCAATTGATGACTTTGGCATCGGATATTCTTCGTTTAACTATCTGAAAACCTTACCTATCAATGTGCTCAAAGTTGATCGGGAGTTTATCAAAGATATTCCTGATCATTTGGACGATATGGAGATTACCGCCGCTATTATCTCCATGGCACATCGTCTGAAAATGAAAGTGGTTGCCGAAGGCATTGAAACCGACGTACAGAAGGTTTTTTTGGAAGAGCATCATTGTGATGTGGGCCAAGGGTATCTGTTCAGTAAGCCCGTGCCTCTGGATGAATTGTTTGAACAATTAGCACAGCAGCATGTTTGAGTTCTTACCTGAGTCTTTATCTATTCCCGAGGCCGCTTTGTTGGTGGCGCTCAGTGGTATTACCTCCATGTTGACGGCTGCTGTCGGTATCGGTGGTGGAGTCCTCTTATTAGCGGCTATGGCGCAGTTGTTACCTGTTAATGCGCTTATTCCTGTCCACGGTCTTGTGCAGTTGGGCTCTAACGGAAGCCGAGCTTGGTTGATGCGACAATATGTTGATAAGTCGATGGTGATCTATTTTGGGTGCGGTGCGATTTTAGGTGCACTTATCGCTTCCTCGATTGTTGTGCAGTTGCCGCTGTATTGGATTCAATTGAGCGTGGCTCTGTTCATACTGTATTTGGTGTGGGGGCCTAAGTTATATAAACACGAAGTATCTAGTATCGGCCATGTGCTTGCTGGTGCTGTAACAACCGTTGTTTCGATGTTTGTCGGAGCGACAGGTCCTTTAGTAGCTGGCTTTGTGCACCGTCAGCGTTACAGTAAGTTTGAAACAACAGGCACCTTCGCAGCGTGTATGAGTTTGCAGCACTTTTTGAAGATGCTGGTCTTTACCGCGATTGGCTTTTCATTTTGGCAGTGGTTACCGATGATTATCTTAATGATCTTGAGTGGCCTGGTGGGCACTTGGGTGGGGTTAAAGCTACTCAATCGTGTGCCAGAGGCGTTGTTCAAACAGATTTACAAAGTGGTGGTGACTTTGCTGGCTATGCGTTTGCTTTGGCAGGTAATGGAGAGTTTGTAAGTTATTGAGGGGATTAAGGCAGCGCTATCCGCTGCCTTAATCTTAGGGGTGTTTAGTCTAATTTAGACAGATCTCGCACGGCCCCTTTGTCCGCAGAAGTGGCTAATAGTGCATAGGCTTTTAATGCCGCTGATACTTTACGTGGGCGGGACTTAACAGGTTTCCATGCATCTTTGCCTTTGGCGTCCATTGCTGCACGGCGAGCTGTAAGCTCTTCATCAGAAACCAATAAGCTAATAGTACGATTCGGTATGTCGATACGGATCATATCGCCGTTTTCGACTAAGCCTATTGCACCACCTGCGGCCGCTTCCGGGGAAACATGGCCGATTGAGAGTCCGGATGTGCCGCCAGAGAAGCGCCCGTCGGTTAGCAGTGCACAGTCTTTGCCTAAGCCTTTTGATTTAATGTACGAGGTTGGGTAAAGCATTTCTTGCATACCGGGGCCGCCTTTCGGGCCTTCGTAACGTACAATAACAATGTCACCAGCTTTTACGTCATCGTTTAGGATATTAGCTACTGCTTCATCTTGAGATTCAGTGACATGGGCGGGTCCTTCAAATACCAGAATGGAATCGTCAACACCTGCGGTTTTTACAACGCATCCATCAAGGGCGATGTTCCCATAGAGTACAGCCAAGCCGCCTTCAAGAGAGAAAGCATTCTCTATTGAACGAATACATCCATTCTCTCGATCACCATCCAGCGTTGGCCAGCGAGTAGATTGGCTGAAGGCGGTCTGAGTGGGAATGCCTGCAGGCCCGGCTTTATAAAACTCGATCACTTCCGGTGAGGGGTTGCGCATGATATCCCATTGATCCAGCGCTTCCTTTAAAGAGTTACTATGGACAGTCGGAAGGTCAGTGTGGAGCTTACCTGCGCGATCTAGCTCGCCAAGAATAGCAAAAATACCGCCTGCCCTATGTACATCCTCAATATGGTATTGCGGTGTGTTAGGTGCGACCTTACATAACTGCGGAATAACATGAGATAGACGATCAATGTCCTTCATGGTGAAGTCGATTTCAGCTTCTTGTGCAATCGCCAATAGATGCAGAATCGTATTGGTAGAGCCACCCATGGAGATATCCAGAGCCATAGCGTTCTCAAACGCTTTAAAGTTGCCAATGTTCCGCGGCAATACGGACTCATCATCTTGCTCATAATAGCGTTTTGCCAACGTCACTATACGCTCGCCCGCTTCTTCAAACAAACGACGGCGATCGCTATGTGTTGCTAACGTGGTGCCGTTTCCGGGTAGTGAAAGGCCCAGCGCTTCAGTAAGGCAGTTCATCGAGTTGGCTGTGAACATGCCAGAGCAGGAGCCGCACGTAGGGCAAGCGGAGCGCTCGTATTCAGCGACTTTCTCTTCGGATGCGGAATCATCTACGGCAATAACCATTGCATCAACCAAGTCTAGCTTATGCTCGGATAGTTTGGTTTTACCGGCTTCCATTGGGCCGCCTGATACAAAGATCACAGGAATGTTCAGGCGCATGGCTGCCATCAACATACCTGGTGTAATTTTATCGCAGTTAGAAATACAGACTAATGCGTCAGCACAGTGAGCATTTACCATGTATTCAACGGAGTCGGCGATAATGTCGCGAGAAGGTAAAGAGTACAACATGCCATCATGACCCATAGCAATGCCATCATCGACAGCAATGGTGTTGAACTCTTTGGCGACTCCACCTGCTTTCTCAATCTCTCTGGCGACCAGTTGCCCCATGTCTTTTAGGTGAACATGGCCGGGTACAAATTGAGTAAAAGAGTTAGCTACAGCAATAATAGGCTTGTGAAAGTCTTCATCTTTCATGCCAGTGGCACGCCACAGCGCGCGGGCACCTGCCATATTACGACCAGCAGTAGAGGTTTTAGAGCGGTATGCGGGCATGGGTCTTCCCTCGTTAGCGACATTAATCAGGCCAAGAAGTATAACAGAAAGATGATGGCTAACAGGAACCGCCGATGATCGATTTTTAGGCGCTTGCACCAAAGTTTATATAAAAAAAGCGAGGTGCCCTTTACAATTGATCCAGATAAACCGCGAGGACTGTATAGGTGGATAAGAAAGCAATTCGAAAAGATAAGTGGTTAAGCTTAATGATGAAGCTTGGTATACCGTTGGCGATCGTGAGTTTGGCAAGCTTGTGGGGTGGGCATCTCTTGGCTAACGAGGCACTAGGTAAAGTGTTTCTTGTAACGATGCCTGTCGTTTTGGTGATGGGGTTCGTCTATAACATTCGTTATGTGATGTTAGCGGTTAAAGCTCAGCGTGCAGCGTCGGACACAGATTCGGATGCTTGATCGTCTTCCCTTTATTAATGAGCTGGATAGCGATGCTCGAAGTCTGCTTGAGAACGCATCTGTCATTAATTTACCTGTGGGTAGAACGCTACTCAGGCCGGGCGAGCAATGCGGCGGATTCCTCGTTTTATTAGAAGGCTGTGTGCGTGTATTCGGCCGTTCTTTGCAAGGTCGCGAGTTGGATATGTATCGCATCGAGCCCTTGGGGACCTGTGTGTTGACGACTTCTTGTTTACTGTCGGGACAAGTATATCCAGCGGAAGCTTGCGTGGAGGCCGCAGGTCAAGCGGTTGTCATTCCTGCGGATGATTTTAGTGCTCTTATGGATCGATCCAGTGCTTTTCGAAACTATGTATTTACATCCTACTCCGAGCGTTTAAGCGGTCTTTTGATGCTTATTCAGTCAATTGCGTTTGAGAGAATGGATGTTAGGTTGGCGCGTTATTTACTCAAGGAGAGTGGTAGAAGTTTGGTATTGTCTGTATCGCACCAACAAATCGCTGATGCGTTGGGTACTGCCAGAGAAGTAGTCAGTCGCCAATTAAAGCTTATGGAGCAGCAGGGATGGGTTGCGCTATCTCGTGGCCAAGTGCTGATGCTGGAGCCTGATATATTGAGGCGGCTGGTAAAAAATGAAGGAACTGTGTGACCTTTGTCACTGTTTAGACATGGCAAAGGGGTAAGAATAATGCTCGAAATATCCATTTTCAGGAGATTGATAGCATGGAAAAGAATATTGGTACAATCGATAAAATTGTTCGTATATTGGTGGGTTTAGCCTTAATTGCCTTGGTCTTTGTTGGACCTCAAACCCCTTGGGGTTGGATTGGCGTTCCGGTTATTTTGATCGCATTAGTTGGCTGGTGCCCTCTTTATAAGTTAGTTGGCTTTAGCAGTTGCAAAAAGTGTAGCGAATAACTGACTTTGGCCGGCACGGTAGAGGTTGCCGGCCTTCTTATTCACAAAATATTCAGTTCTAAAAGTAGATCCTTTGCTCCATGGAGAGTTTAAGCATGGATAGTGGCTATTTTTTACTGCGGCATGTCTCATATTAGCTACGCTTTGGTATAATCTTGGTGGTTTGGGTCGTTCCCTTTTTTATCAAGCAATCATGTGCTATGAGGACTTTGCATGTCGCCTCCCGGTTTTATCCACAGATTAAGGGTATTAGTCTTCATCCTTTACATGGCATTTTTGAGCGCTGGTACTACAACTTATGCCAAGGAAGCGCAGCCACAAGTCACACTCAGCGAGGCTGTGGTGATTGCAAAAAAAGCATTTGGGGGGCGGGTTGTTAAAACGGATACTGAAAATCGTAAATCAGGCTTGGCATATAAGATCCGTTTAGTGAACAATGGGCATGTACGAGAAGTGCTGGTTGATGCAGCCAGTGGTGAGCTATTACCCGAATAAGATCAGGAGTATAGGATGAAACTATTAGTAGTCGAGGATGATGCAGATCTGCGACGTCAGCTTGTCAGCGGGCTGGAATCCAATGGCTATACCGTTGAAGAAACAGCAGATGGGCAGGAAGCGCTCTATCTTGGCTCTGAGTTCTCTTATGATCTGGCAATAGTGGATTTGGGTTTACCATCGTTATCAGGCGTTGATCTGATTAAAAAGTGGCGGGCAGAAGAGCGTAATTTTCCGATTCTTATCCTGACGGCTAGAAGCGATTGGCAAGATAAGGTAGAGGGCCTTGAGGCGGGTGCTGATGATTTTCTCGTGAAGCCTTTTCATATGGAAGAGCTACTTGCTCGCTTAAATGCGCTCTTACGAAGAGCTGCAGGTCATGCCAAGCCGGTTTTAACATTTGGATTATTAAGCTTGGATACGATTGGGCGAGTTGTCTCCTATGATTCGCGGCCTATCAAACTAACCAGTTATGAATACCGTACACTAGAATACCTCATGTTAAATGCGGGTAAGACGGTCTCAAAAGCTGAATTGACCGAGCATTTGTATCACCAGGATTTTGACAGGGATAGTAATGTACTTGAGGTCTTCATCAGGAGATTACGTCAAAAACTGGATCCCGAGCAAAAGTTGCAACCGATCACGACCGTACGCGGTCTTGGGTATCGGTTCGATCTCTCAGCTGATTAATAGTTACCTATGGCATTAGCCGCAAATTGGGTGCCCCGCTCCCTTAAAGCGCGGTTGTTAATAGCATCGTTTGTCCTGCTGCCTGTAATCATTGCGGTAGCAGGTTATGCACTTCAAAATTCCTATGCCTATAGTTTGGAAGCTTCGCTTGAAAAGCGCATGCGCCTGCAGGTTTATTTAATGATAGGCGCTGCTGAAATCAGCCAAGGTAAACTCATCATCTCTGATGCACAGCAGCAAACTCGCCTAGGCCACGAAGCATATGGGTTGATTCATAGTCAGTTAGGGTTGCTTCAATGGGCTTCTCCGAGCACGAATCGACTCGATTCTCTTGTGTTGGAAGATATAGAGAGTACGCGGCTAAGGTCAGGGGAGACCCGATTTGTTCACTTCGAATCTTTAGGCTTATATCTCTATCAATACCCAGTAATTTGGGAGTCTGGAGCGACAGAAGCACGTTTTATTTTCTCGATCATAGAGCATGATGAGCAGCTTAAGGCAGAACTTAATGCGTATCGAACTCAATTAGGAGGGTGGCTATTTGCTGTTGCGGTGCTTGCGTTGATGTTGCAGACATTTATTACCCGCTGGGGGCTTCGCCCGCTGAGTCAGCTGGTTGATGACTTGCATTCGATCGAAAGAGGGCAGTCGATGCGATTGGCCGGCCTTTATCCTGAAGAGGTGCAGGGGGTCACAGATAGCCTGAATCACCTATTACATAGCGAAAGGAATCAGCGGGAACGTTATCGCAATACGCTAGGCGACCTTGCGCATAGCTTGAAGACACCGTTAGCGGTTGTAAGGGGTGCGGGAAATGAGCATTTGTCCTACGACAACTATCGTTCTGTAGTAGAAGAGCAAGTTAAGCGTATGGATCAAATTGTCCAATACCAGCTTGCCCGTGCGGTACGTAGCCAAACTAATGTTATTGCCCATGCAACGCCATTAGCGCCATTAATTCAACGTATTACGTCGGCCCTCAGTAAGGTTTATCGCGAAAAAGATGTGGAAGTCGTTTTATTGTTAGATGAAACCGCACTCTTTGGTGCGGATGAACGTGATCTGATGGAGTTATTGGGTAACCTATTAGAAAACGCGTTTAAATATGGTTACTCATGTGTCAGGGTTTCCCTGATAAAAAATGAGGAGTCAGTGCAGCTGGATATTGAGGACGATGGTCCTGGTGTGTCACCTGATATGCGCCATATGATTCTGCAGCGTGGTGCGCGGG
The DNA here is from genome assembly GCF_008630635.1 of Neptunomonas concharum. Taxonomy (NCBI): domain Bacteria; kingdom Pseudomonadati; phylum Pseudomonadota; class Gammaproteobacteria; order Oceanospirillales; family Oceanospirillaceae; genus Neptunomonas; species Neptunomonas concharum. The sequence goes on from NZ_CP043869.1 coordinate 267,754, forward strand.
TAGATACATCTGCGGCCCCAGGGCAAGGCATTGGGTTAACAGTCGCTGTAGATATACTTAGTAGCTATGACGGCCAACTTGAGGTGTGCGAGTCCTCCTTGGGAGGCGCTCGCTTCAAAATTACATTACCTCTCGGTTAATGTGAGGGGTTTGCTAAAGGCTTTGGAATTTCTCTGAAAGTTGTAAAGCGCTTTCTTTTTAGCTGGTAGTTGATCCAGCGGCATTTCAGAAAACCCGTGCTCGATAAACCAGTGAGCGGTTCTTGTGGTTAGAACAAACAGCGATTTAAGGCCTGAGGCCTTGGCTTGTGCTTCAATCGCGTCGAGTAAGAGTTCACCTCGGTCACCACCTTGGTAACTCTTTGAAATTGCGACACATGCCAGTTCACCGGTTTGCTCATCTTCAAACGGATATAGTGCTGCGCAACCAATAATTGCGCCATCTCGCTCGACTACAAAGAACTGCTCAACTTCTGCTTCTAATAGTTCACGGGAGCGCCTGACTAGAATCCCCGCTTCTTCTAAAGGCTTGATCAGCTCAATAATGCCGCCAACATCCTCTGCAATGGCGGGCCTGACCTTCTCGTAGGATTCCTGAATGATCATGGTTCCTGCGCCATCTCGGGTGTAGAGTTCAGAAAGCAATGCGCCATCATCGCGATAGCTAATCAAGTGAGAGCGAGGCACGCCGCCAGCGCAGGCTTGTGTTGCCATTAACAGCAGTCGTGATAGTTCCGTATGAGCTTCTTCTGGGTCGCTGAGCTGAGCGTGATATTGCTGTAAAAAGCGTTCAGCGGTTTTTGATAGTAACTCGCTTCTCAGCTCACCACGGCTATCAATGATGCCTTTCTCTGCCCCAAAAAGGATCAGCTTATCCGCGCCTAGTGCGATAGCGGTCTGTGAGGCGACTTCTTCAACCGGTAGGTTGAAAATTTCACCTGTGGGTGAATATCCTAGATTGGATAAGAGAACAATGTTACCTAGGTTGAGCTGGTCCCGGATGCCTTGATGATCAATCTTTCTTACCTCTCCGGTATGGCAAAGATCTACGCCTTCATAGACACCAATTGGTCGGCCTGTGATGAAATTACCTGAGGTGACGCGAATGCCTGCGCCATGCATGGGGGTATTGATCAACCCCATAGATAGCTTGGATTCTATTGTGCTCCGAAGTATGCCAATCGATTCAATGACGCACTTAAGCGAGGCACTATCAGTCACGCGAATATCATGATGTAAGCGTGTTTCAATCCCTTGTTGTTGTAGCCTTTCCTCAATTTGAGGTCGGGCACCATGGACCAAAACTAAGCGAATACCTAAGCTATTTAGCAAGGCTATATCGTGGATGATGTTATCAAAATTGTCATCTGCGATCGCCTCTCCACCGATCAGCAAAACAAAGGTCTTGCCCCGATGGGCATTAATATAGGGGGACGAGTGACGGAACCAGTTTACATATTTATTGCTTGCGTCAGACACGCTGTTCTTCCTCTTGCTGGTCTGTGCAGTAACGTTTAATTAGATGAGCGAGAATATCCACTGTAGGCTTGATTTGATCCAGTGCAAGAAACTCATCCGGTTGATGGGCTTGATCAATACTGCCGGGGCCCATAACGATCGTTTCCATTCCCATTGCTTGAAGAAACGGTGCTTCTGTTGCAAATGCAACGGATTCGGCGGTGTGGCCCGTCAACGCTTCGGCGGCTTTCACTAGCGATGCATTGGCCTCTGTTTCGTAGGCGGGGATACCTGGGAACAGAGACTCATATTCCATAGTGACACTAAACTTATCTTCTAAAGGCGTCAGACGACGGTAGATTTCTTCTCTCAATAGGGACAGGTCCATCCCCGGGAGAGGTCGTAGATCATACTCCAACTCGCACTTGCCGCAGATGCGGTTAGGGTTGTCGCCACCATGGATGCAGCCTAGATTGAGTGTAGGTACATCAATTTTAAAAGCGCTGTTTCTGTAACGGCTTTGCAGCTCGTGTCTAAAGCTAACCAGTTCTGTTAGGGCAGCATGCATGGCGTCCAATGCACTAGCACCCAGTGATGGATCGGAAGAGTGTCCGGACCGACCGCTAATGCGTAGGCTTTCCATCATTATCCCCTTATGCATACGAATAGGGCGCATACTTGTGGGTTCACCAATCACGGCATAGCGCGCTTTTGGGCGGCCTGCTTCCGCTAGTGCTTTGGCTCCACTCATAGAGGTTTCTTCATCTGCTGTGGCGAGAATGATTAAAGGAGCACTTAGCGGGGTATCTAAAAACCGTTTGGCAGCCTCGATCGCTAAGGGGAAAAAACCCTTCATATCACAGGTTCCCAACCCATATAGGCGATTATCTCTCTCCGTTAATTGGAATGGATTGCTTTTCCAAAGCTCTTCATTGCAAGGCACCGTATCCGTATGCCCTGATAACACTAATCCCCCAGGGCCTGAACCTAGTGTTGCGATAAGGTTAGCTTTGCCGATTGTCCCCGGTATTTCCTGAATTTCAGTATGAAATCCAAGGTCGTCCAACCATCCAGCAAGTTTGTGGATGACGTGAATATTGCTCTGATCCAGCTCTGGAACAGTACAGCTAACGGAAGGGGTGCTGATAAGCTCAGTCAGCATTCCTAAAATGTCAGGGGTTTTGGTAGACATAAAAAAGCCTGCACAAAGATTTTGATCTATTGTGCAGGCTTTCTCGATAGAGGTCGAGTCCCTAATGGTTCATGTTAGGGTTATGAGAACATACCTTTAAACATGAAGAAGAACATGATAGCGAGTAGGGCGCCAGCAGGTAATGTCACGATCCAAGAGACAAATATCGTGCCGACAACTCTTAAGTTTAATGCGGCGAGGCCTCTGGCAATACCGACACCCAGTACAGCACCAACCAGTGTATGTGTAGTTGAGATTGGCAGACCTGTGCCGGAAGCTACGACAACAGTGGTTGCAGCGGCCAACGTTGCTGCAAAACCGCGGCTAGGGGTCAATTCGGTGATGTTATTACCGACGGTAGCGATAACCTTGTGACCATACATGACAAGCCCAGCGACAATACCAGCACCGCCTAGCAACAGTATCCAAGCAGGCATGGCCGATTTTTGCACTACCTCACCTCCGGTTGCAACAACACCAACCACTGCAGCTAACGGGCCAACTGCGTTTGCAACGTCATTAGAGCCGTGAGCAAATGCCATCGCACATGCTGTAAACATCATTAAAACGCCAAACACTTTCTCAACACTGGCAAAGTGGTAATCTCGATCAGCCGCTTCATCAACTGTGATTTTCCGAAGCATAAAAATACCGATGATCATGGTGATGAACGCAACTCCGACAGAAATCGCTGCACTTTGGCCAAACGAAAGGTGTAGGCCGACATGCTTTAAACCTTTAGTGAACGTCACCATCGAAATGATGAAGCCCACTAGGAAAATGTACATGGGGACGTAGCGTTTTGAGTTTTTGAAAGGGTCTTCGGTATCGAGTATCAGCCGTTGTACGCTTCTAAAGAGAAAGAAGGCGATAAACCCGGCCGTTACGGGCGATACGACCCAGCTGGCGACGATTTTAGACACTTTGCCCCAGTTCACGGCATCCATTGAGATACCGACAGCCGCAAAACCAACGATAGCACCAACAATAGAATGGGTTGTAGAAACTGGCCAGCCGTAATGGGTGGCAATAAGTAACCAGATACCGGCGGCAAGTAGCGCTGACATCATACCGAACACTAATAGCTCTGGCGTGCCAGAGAGCAGTGCAGGATCAATAATCCCCTTTCGAATGGTGGCGGTAACCGCGCCGCCAGCAAGGTATGCCCCTGCAAATTCGAAGAAAATCGCTATAAGAATGGCCTGTTTAAGGGTGAGGGCTTTAGAGCCAACTGACGTACCCATAGCGTTAGCTACGTCATTCGCTCCCACGCCCCAAGCCATAAAGAATCCAAAAAGGCAGGCTAGGATGACGATAATATCGCCATATTGCGCAATAATATTCATGCAGTTACCTTGTGCTAAAGATTATCGAGCTAATAAAAGTTGTAGGCGGCTACCGACTTGCTGAGCGCGATCAGCAAGATCTCCTATCCAGCGAATGACCTTATAAAGGAACATTGCATCGATAGGGTGTAGCTGCTTTTCGATAGAGAAAAGTTCCGAACGTATCTGTCTCTCCAGTTCGTCGTTCTTGTGTTCCAGATCATCTAGCTCAATAATCATGCGTTCGACAACATCGACTTCTCTTCCACGAAAGCCCGTGCTAACAAGTTCGTCTAACTCGTTAAGTGACTTTAAGGCTTGCTCGGAGGTGGCTAGTGCGGAGCGAACAAAATCCAACATAAGTGGTTGAATCGGTTCGGGAACAGGCATTTCTCTGCCTAACATGATGCCGGATATATCTTTAGCACGATTGGCGATTTTGTCCTGCATTCTCAGTAACTCAAGTAAATCCGTTCGAGGTACTGGTAAGAAAATGCTGTTAGGCAAGTGTTGGCGAACATCCTTTTTCATAGAGTCTGCTTCACCCTCTAGCACAGCAATAGTATGCTGAATCTTTCGGGCAGTCTCCCAATCATCAGCGATAACTGCTTCAAAGAAAGGAAGTAACTCAACAGCACAAGCTTGTGCTTTGGCTATATGCTCTTGCATTGGTTTGAACGGAGAGCGTGCAAACATTTGCAAAATCGGATTGTTGGTGACCATGACCTTCACCTATATGGGTTTGATAACGCGCGCAGTATACGGGGAGATGTCATCAATTTGTAGTAAAAATATAACCAAAATGTAACCTTTTGACTTTCATCACTCCCATGTAAAGTTGAGATATAAAGATAGGAAAAGATGTGATGGCCCAAGAAACTGAGATAAAGCTGATACTACCGCCCTCTGACCTAGACACTATTGCTGGCTTGCCTTTCATTAAAACGGCTGAGAAAACAGGGGAATACGAGCTTTTAAATCGGTACTTTGATACACCTGACCTCGCGTTAACACATTATAAGATTGCCCTAAGGATTAGGCAGGCTGGTCAATATTTTATTCAAACTTTAAAGACCCAAGGTGTCAGTTCGCAGGGGCTTCACCAACGTAAAGAATGGGAATGGCCACTTTCTGAGGATGCTTTGGATCCATCTAGGTTGTATGAAGCGGAATGGCCAACGGGTTTGTCTATTAACGATTTGGGTTCGCGGTTAGAGAAAATATTTTCTACGGATTTTAATCGCACAGTTTGGATGGTAAAACACCCTAGCGGCGAGATTGAGGTTGCGCTGGATGTTGGTCGTGTCAGTGTTGAGGGGCCAGATGGCGAGCTTCTCACCGATCCTATCTGTGAGCTAGAGTTGGAGCTTAAAAAAGGTGATGTGGGCTGGCTGTTATCTGTTGCTGATGAGATGCGTAAGGCGATGCCAGCACTGGAACCGAGTGATATCAGCAAAGCCCAGCGAGGCTATCAACTTTACGAACAGGCTAAAAAGCATCATACCTTGTGATAAGCGTCATGCCGCAATCCTAGTAACTCTGGTAAGCTGTTGATATGTCATTTGTAATGGATGGAGCCTTCTATGCTACTGCCAGATGTTTCGCGATACCCTGCCGATTTTCATGAGCTTTTACGACACCAATATAACCGCTTAGAGGAGGCTTTGGGAGATTGGTCAGCGCTGTTGACGGAAGCTGAGGCCTATGAATTCGGCAAAGTTATTATTGGCAGTGACTTTGTTGTCGATCAGTTGGTTAGGCATCCTCACTTTCTTAGCAGTTTGCTAGAAAGTGGTGCGTTGGATCGAGGTTATAAGCACGATGACTATCGCCAGCGGTTGGAAGAGGTGACGGCGTCTGCTGTATCGGAGGAGGAGCTAATGAAGCACCTTCGGGATCAGCGTCAATTTGAAATGATTCGGCTTATTTGGCGAGACTTAACGCGCAAAGCCAGTATGCGTGACACCACAAAAGAACTCAGCTGGATGGCAGATACCTTCATTGATGTATCTTTGAAACATTTGTACCGCTTTGCCTGTGAACGCTGGGGAACACCATTCAGCCGGCCAGATGCAGATGGTAACAAACATCAGCAGTACATGGTTGTGATTGGTATGGGCAAGTTGGGTGCCAATGAATTGAACTTGTCGTCGGATATCGATTTGATGTTTTGTTTCTCCGAAAATGGGGAAACAGAAGGGGCGAGAAAGTGCTTGGCGAATCAAGACTTTTTTATTCGACTAGGGCAAAAATTAATTCAAGTCTTGGATACGCTTAATGGTGATGGCTTTGTATTTCGTGTTGATATGCGCCTGCGTCCGTTTGGCTCTGCTAGCCCTTTAGCCTGCAGTTTTAATGCAATGGAGCTGTATTACCAAGATCATGGTCGAGACTGGGAACGTTACGCCATGATCAAAGCGCGTATTGTTGCGGGGGATCAACAGCAAGGTGAGCGCTTACTTCAGGCGTTACGCCCCTTTGTTTATCGTAAGTATATTGATTTCAGCGCTTTTGAGTCGCTTCGTGAAATGAAAGAGATGATCAATCGCGAAGTTAGACGAAAAGGGCTGGAAAACAACGTTAAGCTAGGGTCTGGAGGTATTCGCGAAGTCGAGTTTATTGCTCAGGCTTTTCAGTTGATTCGTGGTGGCCGAGACTCACGACTGCAGCAAAGAGAGTTGCTCAATATTTTACCGCTACTGCCAGAAGTGGTGGGTATGCCTGAAAATGCAGTAGAGGAATTAACAGAAGCGTATACCTTCTTACGTAATGCTGAACATGCTATTCAGGCTGTTGCTGACAAGCAAACACAAGAACTACCGGTTGATGCCAGTGCACAAGCACGGTTGGCATTTAGTATGGGGTTTGCAAATTGGGATGCTTTTCTTATCGAGTTAGATAAGCATAGAGCTGCGGTGCGCTCTCATTTTGCAGATGTTATCGCCCCAGCTGAAGAGCCTCAAAGTGATGGCTCCGATAGCAAAGAGTGGATAGCACTGTGGGAGCAGCAGCTTCAGGAGGATGAGGCGCTCAATTTGCTTGCTGAAAAGGGCTATGATGATCCGCAAAAAGCGTTAACGCAGTTAACGGATTTACAGTCCTCCAGAACCGTTCAGTTTTTGCAGCAGACGGGGGTGGAGCGCTTAAAAGCCGTGTTGCCCTCGCTGCTTGAGATGATTGCCCATGTTGAAAATTCAACAGAGACATTAGCTCGGGTTTTGCAGTTGGTACAAGCGGTGCTGCGCCGCTCCGCCTATCTGGTGTTGCTGGCGGAGAATCCAGCGGCCATGCTGCAACTGGTTAAACTGTGCTCAAGCAGTGTGTGGTTTGCTGAGCAGTTGGCAAAAAAACCGGTGCTGCTGGATGAGCTGATTGACCCTCACTCGCTTTATTCGCCTCCCGACAAGGCCCAGCTAAATGCAGAATTAAGGCAGCAGTTGCTGAGAGTGCCTGAGGAAGATGTCGAGCAGGTCATGGAGTCGTTGCGTTATTTCAAAAGTGCACATCTATTGAAAGTGGCGGCATCGGATATTACCGGAGCACTACCTCTCATGAAGGTCAGTGATTATCTGACTTGGTTGGCGGAAGTTATCCTAGAAAGTGTTTTGGATGTTGCTTGGCGATTAATGGTCGAAAAACATGGACGTCCAACCAAGAACGAGGGTGATCCTGCTGATCGGGATTTTATTATTGTCGGTTACGGTAAGCTGGGAGGTATCGAGCTATCCTACGGCTCGGATCTGGATCTAGTGTTTATTCATGACTGTGATCCTAACCAGTTTACTGATGGCGATAAGTCGATTGCTAATTCGGTTTTCTTTACTCGATTAGGGCAGAGGATTATCCATATCCTCAACACATTCACCGCCGGTGGGCAGCTTTATGAAGTGGATATGCGCTTGCGTCCATCGGGTAATTCCGGCTTGTTGGTTTCCTCATTAAGTGCCTTTGAGGAGTATCAGCGTAAAGAAGCTTGGACGTGGGAGCATCAGGCGCTTGTTCGTGCGCGAGTTGTGGCAGGGTCTGAGCGCTTAGGTGAGGCGTTTAATCAAGTGCGAGCTAGCATTGTTTCAATGCAGCGAGACTCGGCTGAGCTCAAGCAGTCGGTGTCGGAGATGCGGGAAAAAATGCGTACCCATTTAGGTACATCCGAAAAAGAAGCCGAGCAACAGGGGACTTTTAATCTTAAGCAGGATCAGGGAGGCATCGTCGATATAGAGTTTCTCGTGCAATACCATGCCTTAGCCTATGGACATCAATATCCGGATCTCTATACCTACTCAGATAATATTCGTATTTTAGATGCCGTCGAGAAAACCGCTTTATTAAGTGCAGAAGACGCAGAACTGCTCAGGGAAGCTTATAAAGCCTATCGTGCGCTGGGGCATCGTTTAACATTACAGGATCAGTCTAATGTGATTAATGAGTCGGAAATCAGCGATGCTAGAGGCGAGGTTACACGTATTTGGCAGGATGTTATGGTTTGAAGTCCTTAACAAGCCTGACTAGTGTCAGGCTTGTTAATTTCAGCACGAAAAACAGACGCTTCTCGTTTAAATGCTGGTTAGCCAACCATGTTTATCTTCCGCTTTTCCCCATTGGATAGCATTGAGTGCTTGGCGAAGTTTTAGTGTGGTTGCCCCGACACCGCCGTTGCCGACTTTGTATTCTTTGTCGTTGTGCAATAGGGTTCCGACAGAGGTGAGTACCGCCGCTGTGCCCGAAAGCGCTGCTTCACAACCAGGTTTGGCGGCACGCTCCAGCAGCTCATCTACCGTGAGTTGCCTCTCAGAAACTTTCATGCCTAAGTCGCGAGCAATGGTTAAAACGGAGGCGCGAGTAACACCATGCAGGAAGCTTTCATCCAGCGCTTTGGTGATAACTTCATCTCCATCGATTAGCAGGAAGTTGGCTGCACCGGTTTCTTGGACATCGCCGTTAGGGCAAAACAGCACTTGATCTGCTTTGTGTGATGCTTTTGCATTCATGATCGGACGAAGAGCGCTAGCGTAGTTGCCGCCACTCTTAATCATGCCCATGTGCGCGGCGCAGCGTGCACCGTTCTCTTCCAATAACAAGCGAAGTGTTGTGTCACCACCTGAGAAGTAATCGCCTACAGGAGATAACAAGACATATTGGCAAGAAGAAACAGACGGCGCCGCCGCTTTTCCGATAGCGGGCTCTGTGCCGATATGGGTAGGGCGGATATACATGGACCCCGGTGGCTCAGGTACTTCTGATGCAAAATGCTTCACAATATCGATGATCATCTTTGCAGTGGCCGCTTTATCAATTTCAGGCAAAGCCAGTAAACGGCTGCTCTGAGCAAAGCGTTCGATATTCTTATCCATGCGGAAGATTTTGATAGAGCCATCTTCGTGACGGAACGCTTTCAACCCTTCAAAGCAGGTACTTGAGTAGTGCAAAACATGCGCGCCAGGGTGTAACTGAATGCTGTCGCTGGAGACGAACTCGGCAGGACTCCATTGAGAGTTGTCAAACCAGGAGATTGCCATTTCTGGCATAAAAACAGTGCCAAACGCTGCCATGTGCTCTACCTCAAGAAAACGGAGAATGTTGTGAAATGAGTCAAAAATATCAGGGAATTTTATGCTTACGTATCTCCCATCGTTAACTCGCTGACTCATGGCTCTTGATTGTAATCACCCGAGGGTGAAAAGGGAATTCTATCTAAGCGAATAAATAGGCAGGTCATTGGGAGTTTAAACAGGAGTCGCGTATTATAGGGGACTTTATTTCTATTTGGGCAGGCGGGTTGTTGAGCGAACTATCAGGATATGATGTCTGTATCGTCAGTGACGGTAAGCCGGGGCATCTGAATCAGTCAATGGGGCTGGTGGAGGCGCTGCAGCGTAAAAACGCGAATTTGGCCTATCAGGTTGTTGAGCCTTCGACCCCTTTAGCTTTGCTCGGCTTTTTAATCCGTTGCTTGTGGAAAAAGCCGATAGCAGGACCTCGCTTGGTGATTGCAGCCGGACATCGAACGCATTTGACACTCTTAGTGTATGGCTGGGCATGGCGTGCTAAAACGGTGCTTTTGATGAAGCCCTCACTGCCTGTTGGACTTTTTGATTTATCTATTATTCCTCAGCACGATCAACCACCTGCACGTTCTGATGTGATCGAAACTTTGGGTGTTTTGAATCGAATGCAGCCGGGTGAGAAGCGGGTCAATCAAGCCTTGGTGTTACTCGGTGGTCCCTCAAAACATTTCGAGTGGGACAACGATACAGTAAATTCACAACTTCGAGTGTGGCTTGAAAAAAATAATGACAAAGTGTGGACTATTGCTACTTCGCGCAGAACCCCTAAATCTTGGCTGAGTTCATTTCAGTCGGAGCTTAAATCGCTACCTGAGACGCTCAAAGTCGTTCCTCATGAGGATACGGATAGCGATTGGCTCAAAGAGGAATTACAGCGCGCGGCGGCATGTGTCGTATCTGAAGATAGTGTGTCAATGATTTATGAGGCGTTAAGTGCAGGATGTGGTGTTGGGCTAATACAGTTAAAACCACTCGGTGATAGTCGTGTTGTTGAGGGCGTTAATAAATTGAAAGTATCAGGGCAAGTTAAAATGCTGGATGCTTGTCCTACCTTATCGGAGTTGTCTTGTACCTTAAGAGAAGCTGATCGTTGTGCACAAAAAATCATGGAAAAAGGTTGGTTATGAAAGTTGTACAGGTATTGCCCGACCTTAACGGCGGTGGAGTAGAGCGTGGTACGCTAGAGGTGGCAGAAGCGTTGGTCGCCGCTGGCCACACATCGCTTGTTATCTCGGCAGGTGGCGCGATGGTTGCTGAGTTAGAAGCCGCTGGGAGTCGACATATCCAATGTGATCTGGGTAGAAAGTCTTTATTGACACTGCGTCATATAGGGGCAATAAGACAGTGGTTAAAACAGGAAAAGCCCGACATTATCCATCTACGATCTCGTATGCCAGCATGGATTGTTTGGTTGGCATGGCGTGGCCTGCCTGATAGCGCACGCCCTCACTTGGTAACGACAGTACACGGTTTATACTCTGTCTCTTGGTATAGTGAGATCATGTGTAAAGGGGAGCGTGTTATTGCCGTTTCCGATACCGTTAAAGCTTATATAGCGCAGAATTACCCTCAAACGGATTTACAGCGTGTCGTTCGTATTTTTCGTGGGGTAGATCAGGATGCGTTTCCGTTCGGTTACAAAGCGAGCGAGACGTGGTGTGAAGCATGGTTTACGCAGTATCCACAGCTTCGGGGTAAGGTAGTACTCACGTTGCCAGGACGCCTGACAAGGTTAAAGGGACATCATGTATTCATTGATCTGATTCATCGAATGAAAGCACAAGGGATTGATGTGTGCGGTTTAATTGTGGGTGGCGAAGACCCTAAACGAAAAGCGTATGCGCAGGAGCTTGTTGCAAAAGTGGAAGCACTTGGGTTGGTTGATGACGTGATCTTTACCGGAGCGAGAAAAGATATTAAAGAGATTTACTCGATCAGTGATGTGGTTTTATCTCTTTCAACCAAACCTGAATCTTTTGGGCGCACGGTGCTGGAATCTCTGAGGTTAGGTATCCCAACGGTGGGCTATGATCATGGCGGTGTGGGCGAAATCCTGTCTGAAATATTTCCTCAGGGGCGAGTTGCCTTAAATGATGAGTCGGCATTGGATGATACGGTTCGCCGCATTTTAGAAGAGAGCAGTGTTCCTTTGGCCAGTAATGCTTTTACCCGCAAGACTATGCTGGATAAGACTTTAGCAGTTTATCAAGAGCTGGTGCAGCCTTTTAAGAGTCAGGGGGAGCGGTGAGCATGGTGATTTGTGAGGTCATGGCAAGCTATGAAGAGGGTGGCCTAGAGAATCATTTTATTGCACTGTGTAATGGCTTAGCTGAGCTGGGGCATGAGGTTCATGTCATAGTGGATAAACGCTTTAGAGATCGTTTTACATCTGCGGTGACGGTACATACAACGGATTTTACTCGCGTCAGGATCCATCCGTTGCTACTGATTGACTTGGTAAAAATAGTAAACAGAATCGCTCCGGATGTCATTCATTCTCATGCGGGTAAAGCAACTCGTCTGATGCTCATGGTTAAGCCTTGGCTTAAGGCTCCTTGTGTGGTGACGCTTCACAATTTGAAAAAGCATAAAGCGCTCTATAGTAAAGCAGATGCTGTTATTGGCGTGAGTCGAGGAGTGTTAATGGGTGTAAACTGCCCTCGTACGCGTGTGATTTACAATGGTATTGCTGCTTTACAAGCGCCACAGGGCAATGAAAGTGTACTGAATAAAATCCGAGGCATGGGGGAGCGGCCCAAAGTTTTTGCGGTAGGGCGTTTGGTACCGGTGAAAGGTTTTGATCTCCTGATCCGAGCTTGGGTAACTATGGATGCTGATCTGGTTATTATGGGAGACGGGCCAGAAAAGAAACTATTGGAGAACTTAATCTCTGAGCTAGATCTTGCAGCAAAGGTACATTTAATGGGCTTTGTTGAAAACGCTGGAGCCTACGTACAAGAAGCCGACTTGCTAGTCATCTCCTCCCATAAAGAAGGGTTTAATTATGTTATGGCAGAAGCGCTGCGTTCGGCGGTTCCTGTTGTTTCAACGGATGTGCCTGCGCCTAATGAAATCATTCCTGCAGCGTATTTAGTGCCCAAAGGAGATGTAGAGCTATTAGCAAATCGCATCGAATGGGCCTTGGGGCGCTTGGATGCGTGTAATGATGAATTAGCTCCCTTGTATGCTTGGGCGGCTGATACGTTAACCCTAGATAATATGGTGAAAGAGACAGCGGAGTATCTGCAGGCGATCGTCACCGAGATGCTTGGCTCATCAAGATAGATTGATATTCGACATTCAGGTGTTGGGTTTGTTATAGGATTGGTTTCGTATGTGGTTTTTTATTATTGGGTTATTGCTGCTTGGTGGATTATACCTGTCGGCACACTACAACTGGTGGCGCCCTAAAGTGTCCCATCGGTATCCAAGGATATTGATGTACCACAGTATCAATAGGGAGGTAGGGCCTTTAGTACCCGACTTGGTTGTGACTCCCGAACAGTTTGAAACACAGCTGAAATACTTAATGCAGCGCGGTTATCGCTTCTACACGTTATCTGAGCTGGTGCAATCTCCCCATGAGGATAAGGCGGTTGCTTTGACCTTTGATGATGGCTATCGCGATAACTTCACAAAAATGTTTCCGTTGCTCAAACAATATGATGCAAAAGCAACAATCTTTTTAAGCCCGGAGTTTGCTGGCATGGATCTCTTAACAACCGACCAAGTTAAAGAGATGCATGCATCGGGTCGGGTTGAGTTTGGGGCGCACACTATGTCGCACATTAATGTGTCGACTGCAGAAAAAACCATAGCAGAGGATGAGATTCGGCGTTCTAAAAGCTACGTTGAGCAATTGGTAGGTTATTGTCAGGCGTTTGCGTACCCTTTTGGACGATATCATGATGATAATGCAGCGTTTGTTAAACAGTGTGGATTCACAAGTGCAGTCACCGTTAAAAAAGGTATTGAGCCACTTAATGATCTTTTTAGAATTAAGCGGATATCCATTCTTCGCAGTACCAATGCACTGCAGTTTCATATTGCGATGACGCGAGGTAGATACAGAGTATGATCAGTGTTTTTTTGGTGGTTCAAAATGAAGAACGCAATATCGTTCGTGTCCTTGAAAGTGTGAAGCAGTACGATGATATTGTCATCGTAGATAGCGGCAGCAAGGACAGAACATTGGAGCTGGCTCGCCAATATACTGATCGTATCTATCATCAGGACTGGCTAGGAATGGCAAAACAGAAAGCTTTCGCGCAATCACTGTGTCGGCATGAATGGGTACTCAATTTAGATGCAGATGAAGAGGTGACGCCCGAGCTTCAGAAAGAGATTGACCAAGTCGTGTCTGAAGATCAAGTGGCAGGTGCAAGCATTCCTTTTCAGGAGTTTTTTCTGGGGGAAAAAATACATCCAAAAACGAAGAAAAACCGCCATATCCGCTTATTTAAATCATCTTTAGGGCAATATGGTGAAGAGCGTGATCATGAAACGCTCCACTTGCAAGGCGAAGTGGCCATATTATCGGGGGTGGTTAATCACTACGGAGAGTTTTCTGTAGCAGTAAAGGTTAATAAAATTAATCAGTACTCCAGTAGCCGAGCCTTAGATAAGTTTGATAAGGGTAAAAAAAGTAGTTTGCTTAAGTTGATCGGTGTGTTTCCGGTTATGTTTTTGAAATCCTACTTTTTTCGTAGAAACTGTCTCAATGGACGTCGAGGATTTATCGCTAGTGTAATTAATGCGTTTTATGCTTTTCTAAAAGAGGCGAAGCTATTTGAGCAAGAAATAAAACGAGAGATGAATGACTAAATTCCTGGCTCGAATTCTAGAAAAGCCAAGTAAAATAACTGCTGAACAGTTCTTGGCTGTTTCAATGTCTTTTTTCTTGGCCATGTTCTTCTTTGTTCCTAGTAATTCCATACATCGTAACTTTTACTATATTTTGGTTTTGCTGCCTTACTTGTTTGTTTTTTTTGATAATAAACCAGTGGAGCTATTAAAAACGAGAACCATTAAAACATTATATCTCTTTCTTCTTTATTTTTTGGTATCTCTCTTGTGGAGTCAGGGTCCCGATATCGATGCAGTCTATAATATAGTAAGGAAAGAGTTGCTGGTTTTATTTTTTATTATCTCGCTAGCTTGGCTTTGGAATCAGGGTTATCAAGAATACTTGCTTCGAGGCCTTTTGTTGGGAGCTTTTATAGGCGTATTGCTGTCTATTTATTATTACTATATCCATTTAGGAAATGATTGGCAGTCTCGCTTAGAAGGATTTGATCGCGGGGGCCATGCTATTAAATCTCCGGTTATGTATGGTGCAGTTCTGGTTACGCTGTTTTGCTGCTTAGATAAAATTAAGCGTTACAGGTGGCTTGCTTATATAGCCATGATGCTTTTTATGGTATTTGTTTTGCTTTCGCAAACCCGTGGTATTTTAATAGCTACACTGGCTAGTATCAGTGCTTGCTTGTTATTAAAGGGAAAAATTAGAAGCATTCTGGCTATGTTGGTAGCTGCGATAATAGGGCTTGCTTATGTTTATTATGCTGATATTTTTTCGCGTATGCTAACACTGCAGGATGTTCGTTATGAAATATGGCAGCAAGCGCTCAGGGATTGGTCACTTCACCCTATATTTGGTTTTGGGATATACCCTGAAAGAGAAGTTATATTACCATCAGGTGTTTCCTATGTGCATCCCCATAATATATTTATATCTCACCTGCTTTATGGTGGTATCGTCGGTTTAACGTTATTGATATTAGTATGGCTTTCGATATGTTTTAGCGCGTTTAGTTGCTGGCTCAATCAACGTGATCTTCTTCCAGTTGGTCTGTTCTTTTATTTTACGTGGGTAGGATTATTTGATTTCTCTACATTGATTAAAAGTGCCGATGTAGAATGGGTCTTTTTCTGGTTTATGGTAGCTTTAATTATTGCCTATGAAGCTCGGTCTAAAAAGGCTTTATGAGAATATTACATACGATTCTTACTAAAGGTATGGCGGGAACCGAACGTTATGTGGCGGACCTTTGCAATCAACAGGTGAAGCAGCATGATGTTGCTATTCTGGTACGCTGCGATCACCAGCTTGAGAATGGTTTATCATTTTTGAGCTGGTTGGATAGCCGAATTCGCGTGTTCAAAGTGCCTCGTTCATATCCACAACCCTGGATGTTGTGGAGTGTTTACCGCTACGCACCTGATATTATTCATTCTCATCATAAACGTGACGCCAAATATATTGCGAGACTGTTTCCCCGTATACCCAAAGTGGGAACTCTGCATATGGAGTATCAGACTGAATTTTCAGCCTTTGATGGTTTGGTGTGTATTGCGCAGTGGCAGCAGTCAGCGTTGGCTAAATACTCCGGCAAAGTGAGGGTGATCAATAATTGGGTTCCTGCTCTGCGGGCGGATTCTGTTTTAGGTAGCGATGCTTTAAGAGCAAAACACGATATTAGTAACGATGCTTTTATTATTGGTGCCGTAGGGCGTTTCGCTCATGAGAAAGGTTTGGATTTGTTGTTGCAAGCTTTCGTGAAAGCTCAATTGCCGAATACCTATTTAGTAATGGTTGGTGACGGGCCATTAAGAGCTGAGATAAAAAAGCAGTCTACATTCACGACTGTTTTGCCCGGGGTCGTTGAGAATATCGCCCCCTACTATGACTTGTTTGATATTTTCGTGTTGCCATCTTTGTCTGAGCCGTTTGGTTTAGTCATCTTGGAAGCGATGAGTTGTGGTTTACCCGTTATCATGACAAGGTCTCAGGGGCCGTTGGAAATTAGCGCCAAGACTGGTCTGTGCAAGCTGGTTGATGTAGGTAATGTTAATCAGCTATCGATGGCACTAGTCGCTGCCTATGATGAGTACCACGATAAAAAGCAGCGTTTAGATTACAACTTAGAGGATTTCGACTTGGTGACTCAAACGGGCAAGATAGAAGCCTTTTATCGGGATCTGATCCATGCAGCGTGAGCCAGTGTATATCCTTCTTCCGCCAGGTGAGTATTTCAGTGAATACAATGGCGGGGCGGTTGCCATTGTCGTCAATTCAATGAGCCAGCATAGCGACTATACTCCGACGGTGATCGGCGATGCCTGCTCTCAGTCGATGAGTGGTGCTCCATTTCATCCTGTAGCGCCTTTTTTATATCGTCTACGAAGTCGTAGCCGAGCTTACGCAGGGGCTTGTAAAACGTGGCTGAAGCGACAGCCAGCGGGCATTGTCGAAGTTCATAATCGAATTCCCTTGCTGATGCACCTGAGTGATCGAGTGCCGCAGCACAAGTACTGCCTGTATTTGCATAATGACCCGCTGGGTATGAAAGGATCTAAAACGGCTGAGGAGCGCCGTCAACTGCTGTCCAAGGTGGCCTGTATTTACGCAGTGAGTGAGTTCGTTAAGAACAGGTTTCTTGATGGTCTCACAGAAGGTGGTGATAAGGTGCATGTCCTGCATAATGGCATTGATCCCATCATCTTTCAAAGCTATACAGAGAAAGAGAAACAGATACTCTTTGTTGGTCGGATCATTCCCGAAAAAGGCGTTTTGCAGCTTGCACGTGCTCTCAAAACGGTATTACCCAATCACCCTGATTGGTGCGCAGTGTTCGTTGGGGCAAGACACTTTGGCAATACTCAACCGACGACCGGTTATGAAAAAGCGGTGCTGGCAGAGTTAGCCGATTTAGGCGAACAAGTGCAGTATCTTAATGCTATTCCCCACAAAGCGGTGATGGCATGTTACCAGAGAGCAAAAATCGCTGTGGTTCCGTCTATTTGGGAAGAGCCATTCGGCCGAACAGCGCTAGAAGCCATGAGTTCATCCTGTGCCTTGGTCAGTTCAGATAGAGGCGGATTAGCTGAGGTTGTGGGCAGTGATGGTTTGATTATTGATCCAGAGTCGCCACTAGAGATTTCCGCAGCGTTACAGCATCTTATTGATCAGCCTAGCGATGCAGAAAGGCTTGCAAAACAGGCGCATCAAAGGGCACTGCACTTGTTTCATCAGCAAGTTATTGCACAACAGCACGATCGCTTTAGGGATAGCCTTTCTCAAGTTTAACGACTGCGTCGATAAAGGTAATTTTTACCCTTAGGGTGGGTCTTAAACCGGCGGTGTACCCACATATATTGCGTTGGATCTTTTCGAATGCCTTTTTCTAGCTCCGCATTGATGCGAGTGGCATCCTTTACATCATCTCCTCTTGGGAAGTCGCCAATGATAGGGAACACTTCCAGCTCATAGCCTTTATTGTCTGGGGTTCGGTGGTGGGCGAGCATTAAAATAGGTGAGTCGTTTAATTTAACCATGCGAGAGGTGGCCGTAATTGTTGCTGCATCAATACCGAAAAATGGAGCGTACACCGAATGGCGAGGCCCAAAGTCCTGATCCGGTGCATACCAGACGATATGGTTCTTGCGGAGCGCCCGCAGCACACTACGTAGGCTTTCTCTCTCAATGGCTTGTGTAAGATGAATCTCTCGTGAGGCTTTAATAATGATCTCCATGAGAGGGTTGTTGTGTTCCCGGTACATGACATCAGCTGGGAAAAATCGCGTAAATAAACGCCCTCCCATATCTAATGTTGAGAAGTGGCCACCGAGAAGAATAACGCCTTTATTTTGAGCCAAGGCTTCTTCTATATGGTGCTGGCCTTTAAAAGTGACATTCACCTTTAAACGTTTATCTGACATCCACCAAGCCATACTGGTTTCCAACATACCAATGGCGTTGTGCTGAAAAATCTCCCTCACCATGCGCTTCTGCTGTTGCGGAGATTTTTCGGGGAAACACAGCCGTATATTGACTTCGGTGATATGCCGGCGGCTGCGAAATACAAGATACATCAGGTCGCCAAGGTATTTTCCAAGGTGTATTTGAAATCGGTAGGGAAGTAAACACAAAGCGTATAAACAGCCGAGCCCCAGCCAGGTTGGCCAGTATTTTGGCATTAAAAAGGTTCGGTTAATCTTAGTCATCTATTTTAAAGGGTCTGTAAACATGAGGTGATTGTATGAGCCTTTGCTTGTTGCAGCAAATCGTTAACAAAGCAGGTTATAATGCCTTATCTCATGCTGAATCAAGAGAAGTTGCTCCGTTGGATACACAAACTGATCAGGAACCACCCAAAAGTTGGGCAGTTTATAAGCGATTATTATCTTACGCCAAGCCCTACTGGCCCGTTTTCCTAGTCGCGTTTATAGGGTATGCACTTTATGGTGCATCTCAAGCGATGTCTGCAAAATGGCTGGAAAGCGTAGTGGACTCCGTACAGCAGGGGCGCTTGGATGAGCGCACTTGGCTGGCGTTGGCGGTGCTCGGCATTTTTTTACTCAGGGGAATCGGTACTTTTCTGGGGAATTACTGTATCAGTTATGTAGCTCGCTTTGTCGTCCACGGGTTGAGAACCGACTTGTTTGATCGGATGCTTCTCTTGCCTGCAAACTTTTATAATCAGCATTCCAGCGGTGAGATGCTTTCTAAGTTAACCTTTAATGTCGAGCAGGTGACCGGTGCGGTGACCGATGCGGTAAAGGTGTTGATTCGGGAGGGGTTAACGGTAATTGGCTTGTTTGGGTATCTGTTTTACCTTAATTGGAAGCTAACGCTTATCTTTATAACCGCAGCACCTTTCATTGGTATCGTGGTGAGTATCGCCTCCAAGCGTATGCGCAAACTGGGCCGTAGAATTCAGAAATCGGTAGGGGATATCACAAGCTCTGCATCTGAGTCGATTAAAGGTTATCAGGTGGTGCGTATTTACGGTGGTAGCGAGTTTGAACAGAAACGCTTTCATGATGCCAGTGAATTGAACCGTCGGCAGTTTATGAAGTTGGTGGTCGCAGAGTCCATCAATACGCCTATTGTTCAGCTATTGGTTGCGATGGCCCTAGCTGCACTTATGTATTTGGCCATGGCTCCTTCTGTGATGGGGAGCATGTCTACCGGAGAGTTTGTCGCGTTTATAACGGCTGCTGGTATGATCACCAAACCGTTGCGAATGCTGACGGAAGTTAATGTGATGATCCAAAAAGGGATCTCGGCCGCTGAGGCTGTGTTTGCCATTATGGATTGTGAAGGCGAAAAGGATAAAGGCCAAAAAAAGGTAAGCCGAGTCCGGGGCGAGTTGTCTTTTCGTTCTGTGTCCTATACCTATCCGGGGACTGAGGAGCCGGTGCTGTCGGATTTAACATTAACGCTGGCGGCCGGTGAAACCGTTGCCCTTGTCGGTAAATCCGGTAGTGGTAAGTCAACCATTGCCAGTATTATTCCACGGTTTAATGATGGTTGGGTTGGTAAGGTCTTATTAGATGGCAGGTCGATTGAGGATTATCAGTTAGCTTCTCTAAGGGCGCAGATCGCATTAGTTAGCCAAAATGTGGTGTTGTTTAATGGCACCATTGCCGAGAATATCGCTTACGGTACTATGGCCAGTGCGAGCGAGGCGCAAATACGTGCAGCAGCACAGGCGGCCCATGTTATGGAGTTCGTTCAGCGTTTACCCGAGGGGCTACAGACCCGTGTAGGGGAAAGTGGTGTTCTCTTGTCCGGTGGCCAGCGTCAACGTATCGCCATTGCTCGCGCCATCCTCAAAGATGCACCCATCTTAATTATGGATGAAGCAACCTCTGCGTTAGATACCGAATCTGAGCGTCATATTCAAAGCGCTCTTGAAGAGGTTATGAAAAACCGAACTACCCTCGTGATAGCCCATCGACTGTCTACCATTGAGAGTGCAGATAAGATTGTTGTGATGGATCAGGGACGCATCGTAGAGATGGGCTCGCATCAAGAGTTGATGGCTAAACAGGGCGCGTATGCCCAGCTTCACCGTTTGCAGTTCAGTGAGTCGAACGATGCATGAATGGCGTCGCTGGCTGTATAGCCTGATCTTTTTTATGGCCTTGCCTGTTATTTTGCTGCGCCTTTATTGGCGCGGACGAAACGCTGCAGGTTATCGGGAGCGTTGGTGGCAGCGGTTAGGTTATGTGCCTGCCTTAACGGGTAATCCTCCGCTATGGATACACGCCGTTTCTGTAGGAGAAGCGGTTGCGATTATTCCACTCGTCGAACGGTTGTTAGTCGAGCGGCCGGATATGCCGATCTTAATAACGACCATGACACCCACAGGGGCGAGTAGAGTAAGTGCTCACTTTGGGTCAAGTGTCCATCATATTTATTGCCCATACGACCTACCTTTTGCGCTTAACCGCTTTTTAAGTCGTATCAAACCACGGGCCTGTATGATTGTTGAGACCGAACTGTGGCCAAATATGATTCACACATGCCACCAAAAGAACGTGCCAGTGATGGTGGTGAATGCGCGTTTATCCGAGCGCTCCTTAAAAGGGTATCAGAAGATTGAGTGCTTAACGGCGCAGATGTTATCTAAGCTAACCCTGCTAATTGCACAAGGCGAGGCTGATGCAAAGCGCTTTGCTGCCTTAGGCATGCCTTCTGATCGGGTCCGGATTTCGGGTAGCATTAAGTTTGACTTCTCTATTGATGATTCTCTATTAGCGCAGGGGCATGCTGTGCGCACACGTGCGGGTGAACGCTTCACGGTGGTTTTAGCGAGCAGCCATTCTGATGAGGAGCAACAATGCCTTACAATGATGCAGTCTGTTTGGCAGCGTTACCCTGACCTTCTGTTGATTATTGTGCCCCGACACCCAGAGCGCTTTGACTCAGTATGGGATCAGTGCTTGAAGGTAGACCCGCAGGCGAAGCGTCGCTCTGAAGGGGTGTTGCCCGATAAGCGTACGCGTGTTTATCTTGGAGATAGCATGGGCGAATTAATGGGGCTGTATGCGGCGGCAGATCTGGTCGTTATGGGAGGCAGTTTTGTTGATGTGGGCGGGCACAATCCTGTGGAGCCAGCAGCATTGGGCACACCTGTGATTATGGGGCCATATCACCATAACTTTGCGGCGATAAGTGCTGCGATGGCAGAAAAAGGTGGCATGTTGCTGGTTAATTCTTTTGAACAGACTGCAGCCTGTATAAATCAACTAATTGAGGTGCCACAAAAGCGCCAGCAGCTAGGTAGCATAGCGAAAGCTTACGCGGATTCTCAGAGAGGGGCGCTGGATCGTGTCTATCACGAAGTCACGCCCTATCTATTTTAAATATCAAAAGATAGCTGCTCACCTGCTTGAGTGGTGAAGGCCGCTTCAAACACTGTTTTTATCGTTGCCTGATCGCTATCCCTTAGCCACGTTTTAGAGGAAGCGTCGTAGTCAAAGTGATACCCGCCCTCTTTAGTTGCCAACCATAGCTGTCTGACAGGAGTCTGACGTGTAAAAATGATCTGGCTGCCGTTCTCACACTTAATGGTCAACACACCACCGCTAATCAGGTAGTCAAGATCGGTTTCTGCTTCATCGAGTTGCTCTTCAATCTTCTGAAGTGTTTCATCGACATGCTGGTAAAAATCGGATTCTGTCATCATGCTCATCATTAGACTCTAGTGAAAGATAAATAGCAGGCTGTAGAGTATATCAGCTTTTGAACGGTACTCATTAACCCACATTCAAGGTTATAATCTGGCCATTAACCTACAAATGAGAACATGATCGTGAAATTTTGCTGGATTGGAATTATTGCTGGAGTATTACTGCTATCAGGTTGCGGGCAAAAAGGGCCGTTATATCTACCTGAGCCAGATGCCCCTGCCCAGCAAAACGCGCAATAAGTTCTGCAATAGAGATAGATAATGGATAGTTTTGAATATCGCAATGGTCGCTTGCATTGCGAAGAAGTTCTATTAAGCCAAGTAGCGGAGCGCTTTGGCACACCTACTTATGTATATTCTCGTGATGCGATTGAGCGTGCTTATCTCGCCTATTCTCAAGCGCTTGAAGGAAAAAAAGCACTTGTTTGCTACGCGGTAAAGGCCAATAGCAACTTGGCGGTTTTAAATATTCTGGCTCGCTTAGGGGCGGGTTTTGATATCGTCTCTCTTGGAGAGTTGGAGCGGGTACTCAAAGCGGGCGCTCAGCCTGAGAAGATTGTTTTCTCTGGTGTAGGCAAGCAACCTCATGAAATCGTTCGAGCGTTGGACGTGGGTATTCATTGCTTCAATATCGAGTCAGAGTCTGAACTTGAGCGAGTCAATCAGGTAGCTGGTGAATGTGGCAAAGTGGCGGATATCTCCTTCCGAGTGAATCCTGATGTGGATGCGGGGACTCACCCCTATATTTCGACGGGTCTGAAAGAGAACAAATTTGGTATCGCGATCGCAGAAGCGGATCGTATCTACACACATGCCGCTAGCCTTGAGCACGTTCATGTCGTGGGTATGGACTGCCATATCGGTAGTCAGTTAACAGAAATCGCCCCTTTTATGGATGCATTAGATCGTTTGTTAGCGCTGGTGGATGCGTTGGCAGAGAAGGGCATTATTATTCAGCACCTCGACCTAGGCGGTGGATTGGGTGTTTGTTACACCGATGAAACGCCCCCTACGCCACAAGCCTATATTGCTGCGGTGCTAGAAAAAATGGCTGATCGGGATATGGGGCTGATCTTCGAACCTGGTCGATCCATTGTTGCCAATGCGGGGGTGATGTTAACCCGTGTAGAGTTTTTGAAATGCAACGAGCATAAAAACTTTGCCATTATTGATGGCGCTATGAATGATTTGATACGCCCATCACTGTACAGCGCTTATCAAGAAATTATCCCTGTAGAGATCCGCGAAGGTGAGACTCAGCCTTATGATCTAGTGGGGCCTGTGTGCGAAACGGGTGACTTTCTGGGTAAAGATCGTCAGCTGAACTTGCAAGAAGGTGATTTGTTAGCGGTGTGCTCGGCAGGAGCCTACGGCTTTGTAATGAGCTCCAATTACAACACGCGTCCTCGTGCGGCTGAGGTGATGATTGATGACAATGCCATGCATGAAATCCGTGCCAGAGAAACGCTGCATGACTTAATGCGTGGTGAGACACTGCTGCCAAAGGGTAACTAGTATGCTGGTTCGGTTTACAAAAATGCATGGGCTAGGTAACGACTTTATGGTAGTCGATCTCGTCACACAGCGAGTACGCTTTAGCGAAGATAAAGTCAAAAAGTTAGCCGATCGTCATCTAGGTATAGGTTTTGATCAGTTGTTGCTGGTCGAGCCTCCGGCCAATCCCGATATGGATTTTCGTTACCGCATATTTAATGCCGATGGGTCGGAGGTTGAACATTGTGGTAACGGTGCGCGCTGTTTTGCTCGCTTTGTCAGAGATAAGCGTCTGACGACGAAAGATGAAATCCATGTCGAAACGGCAAATGGCCAAGCGGTGCTGCGGATTCGTGATCATCAGCAAGTTGAGGTCAACATGGGAGCGCCTGAGTTGCAGCCTGCGAATATCCCATTTCAGGCAGAGCAGGCTTCGCCAACCTACGAGGTAGAAGTTGGTAATGAAAGCGTTACGCTGTCCGCTGTTTCTATGGGTAATCCCCACGGTGTGTTGGTGGTCGATAATGTGGATAGCGCACCGGTTGAAACGCTGGGGCCGCTGCTAGAGCCTCATTCGCGCTTCCCTGCTAAGGCTAACATTGGTTTTATGCAGGTAGTGTCTCCTAGCGAAGTACGGCTTCGTGTATACGAGCGCGGTGCTGGTGAAACCATGGCATGTGGAACTGGTGCATGTGCTGCGGTGGTTGCAGGTCGTTTACGGGGCCTTTTAGACGAAACGGTTCGGGTCAACCTGCCAGGTGGTGTGCTTAAAATTAGTTGGAAAGGTGGTGAAAACGATCCTGTTATGATGACAGGGCCGACAGCTACGGTATTTGAAGGGCAGATATATTTATGACACAGAAAGAAAATCGGCTTGAGGCTGAACAGGGATTGAGTGAAAAGGATGTTTCAGATTACCTTGCGTGCCATCCGGATTTCTTTCTGACCCATAAAGCACTGCTTGAGGTGATGACGGTGCCCCATAATACCGGTAAAGCGGTATCGTTAGTGGAGCGGCAAACCTCATTGCTAAGGGAGCGAAACCTGCAGCTAACCACGCATTTGTCGGACCTGATTGACATAGCGCGGCATAATGATGGCCAGTTTGAAAAAACGAAGCGTATGGTATTAGCGCTACTTGATGCTGCCACATTGGATGATGTTGCCGTGGCTATCGAAGAAAGTCTGTGTCGAGACTTTTATGGTGATGCCACGTCATTGATTCTCTTTAGTGAAAAGCCTATTAATGTTAATAACTTACGCATACTGCCCCGAGAAACAGCAGGGGTCGTTGAATCCTTAATTCGCACCAACTTGCCGACGTGCGGACAACTGCAACTCATTGAAAACCGTTTCTTGTTTGGCGAAGAAGCCGTCAAGATACAATCAGCGGCAGTTGTGCCTTTGGTCAAGGGTGAAGCGGTGGGTTTATTAGCAATTGGCAGCTACGACCCTTATTACTTTCAGAGTAGCCAAGGTACACTTTTCCTTAGTTATGTTGGGGAAGTGATGAGCCGGGTAACCAGCCGTATCCTGCATGAGGAACAAGTCTGAGTAAGGTATGCTAAATCAACGCTTTCTTGAACAGTTAGCGCCTTATCTTGACCGTTTCTTGGTTTACTTGCAGACCGAGCGGCAGCTGTCTCCTCATACATGTGCCAATTACCAACAAGACCTACAACGATTGATCGACTTTGTAGCCGACTGCCGTATAAGCGAGTGGTCGGATGTTAGTGAGCGGCAAATCAGGGCCCATGTCGCCGAAATCCATCGAGAAGGTTTATCAGCTAAGAGTATTCAGCGTCACCTTTCATCCATACGTAGTTTTTATCGTTATCTGGCGAAACAGGGTTTAGTGGAAAAAAATCCAGCCCAAGGGGTTAAAGCACCCAAAGTCGGACGACCTCTGCCTGAAACTTTAAATGTTGATCAGATTAATTACCTACTGTCTTTTCCGGTTGATGATGCGATTTCAGCTCGTGATAAAGCGATGATGGAGCTGGTTTATTCATCTGGCTTGCGAGTTTCTGAGTTAATAAGCCTGAATATCCATGATATTGATTTTGGAGCGGCAAGCCTTATTGTGACCGGTAAAGGGCGCAAAACCCGTATGTTGCCTGTGGGTGGGCAGGCGGTTAAAGCGCTTCAGGTGTGGCTTAAATATCGTGAAACGTGGGCAAATTATGCAGAGTCAGCCTTGTTTATCTCTGCCAGAGGACAGAGGCTCACGGTGCGCAGCGCACAGTTGCGCTTTGATCATAGGGCCAAGCAGATGAATACTCAAGGAAAAGTTTACCCGCATAGATTACGTCACAGCTTTGCCAGTCATATGCTGGAGTCCAGCAGTGATCTACGTGCTGTGCAAGAGCTGCTAGGCCATGAAGATATATCTACAACGCAAATATATACCCACCTCGATTTTCAACATTTGATGGAGGTGTATGAGAAAGCCCACCCTAGAGCAAGGAAAAAAGATGATTAAGTGCGTTACATTCGACCTTGATGATACGTTGTGGGCCGTTAATCCAGTGGTACGAGCTGCCAACCACACGATGTACGAGTGGCTTGCAGAGAATGCACCTCTCTTTAATGCGATGTACACCTTGCGGGATCTTAATCAACTAAAGCAACAAGTGTTAACTGTACAACCTGAAATAGGTTATAGCGTCACCCGTATTCGTTTGGCAGTACTGGAGTTAGGGCTAGTGAATTCGGGCTACTCTTGCGATCAAGCCAGCGCCTTAGCTGAGGAGGGCTTTAAGGTTTTTCATCAGGCACGCCAGCAAGTTGAGTTTTTTGAAGGCGCGCTGGAAACTATAGAATCCCTAAAAGCTTCAGGTTATATCGTTGGCGCTATCAGCAATGGTAATGCTGATATTCGGCATGTGGGGCTATCCCATTGTATGGACTTTCAGTTTAGCGCAGATCAGGTAGGCGTAGAAAAGCCGGATGCTGAGATCTTCCAACAAATGCTGCAGTATACCGGCATGTACCCGCATGAAGTGGTGCATATCGGCGACCACCCCGAGCATGATGTCCTCGGTGCACAACAGATGGGTATGCGCACGATCTGGGTTAATTTGCATGGGACACTATGGGGGGCGGGCAAAGCTCCAGATGCTGAGGTCCGGAGCCTGCGGGAGATACCTGATGCGATAACCATGTTTGGTGCAGCAAAAAGGCCATAGTTCTTTAAATCAACTGAGCGTTGGCGCTATTGCTGAAGCAACCGCAATTGATTTTTAGGTTCTATCCTAGCGTAGGACCATGGCTATAAAGCCTATCGAGTTGAAACTTGCATTTATTCATAAGTTTTCATTTTCTGCTTTAGTGACCCGCTTATAATAAATACTATAACTTTGCGGGGAGTAGCTAAGTGCCAAAGGCGTTAGCAAAGCCATCATCCCTCCCATAATCATCCAGATTATATCTATCTGACCAAAGCTGTCCCGTATCCAACCGGCCAAGGCAGGAGTAGTAGCTGCAACAATGTAACCGCCTCCTTGGACATAGGCTGTTAGATTGCCTGCATGTTGAGGGTTGTTAAAATGTTCAGAAGCGACTATCAATGACAGAGGAAAGTGAATACCAATTCCTAGTCCTAATAAAGCCACCGATATCAGTGAAAGCTGAGTGGGAAACAATGCCAAAAAAACTAAGCCGGCGACAGTGGATATAATGGATATCAAAAGTAGTAAGCGCTTGTCTTCTATATTTTTGATTTTCATTGATAACAGGAGCGCGGTAACCAACTCAATCACTATAAAAAACGTTAGTAGAAAACCAGACGTTTCAGCAGTCATAGCATGTGCGGAAAAATAGGCCGGCAGCCAAGCGAGGATTAACATGAACACGCCGGTTCCAACGCCAAAAAACATAAGTAAAGATAAGCTCCTTACATCACGACGATACGCTATCTTTGTTGTGCTCTGGGAACCCCCTTTTGCCTTGTCTTTATAGAATGTAACGTGCCATAACATAATTGCGAGCACAGCAGGGGCCCCCCATAAAGCCAATGCTGATTCCCAGTTTAGCCATTCGGCCAAGGGGACTGCTGAAGCGGCAGCAAGTGCAGCGCCGGCTACAATAGCACTAGAATACAATCCTATCATTCCACTTGCAGATTTAGAAAACACGCGCTTGATGTATCCAGGCAATAGGGCTTGAACTACAGCAATTCCTAAGCCTGCAACAATCGCTGAAATAATCATCAATCCATCGCGGTCACCCCAAATGCGCGAGAAACAGGCAAGACTAATCATAGCAATACCTAGTGTGATGCCACTTTTTTCTCCCAAAAATTGGCGTAATGGTTGTGCTAGTAGAGCCCCTAATCCCATTAGTAGGATAGGAAGGGTGCTAAGTAAGCCAATATCAGAAGCACTCAATGTAGTAGAGTTTAAAATTTGTTCCACTAGGGGCGAAATAGCGGCTATTGCCGGACGAAGATTAAGAGCAATTATAATTACAGAGGCTGCAATTACGATTGAGTGAGTTTTTACGTTATTCATTATCTTACCTTCTGTAACGATTGTTACAAAATTGAATAAAAAAATAGTTACATTGTTTATACGAAAAGAGACCGATATTTTTTACATGTAATTAAGCCCTGTAAAGGTTCAAAGTTTGATCAATTGTCTGAAGAAGTATCGCAGAATCTGTGCCAGATTTTGCCTGTACGCGTAAACCTTGCAACACAGTAAGCAAAAGCTCCGCGGCGATAGTCGGATTCAGCTCCGAATTTATTTCATTATTCGCTTGCCCTCGCTCTATAGCTAAGACTAAAGCTTTTCGTAATAAATCAAAGTGTCGCTGTAGAATTTGGCTTATGCGTTTATCATGCCCGGCTCTCTCAATTGCAGTATTAGTCACTAAACAGCCCATTTTTATTAAAGCTTCCGACTCAAGAGTGGATATAAGTACTGTTTGAATAGCCACTGCTGCTGAAGAGCTCTCGTCCGAGAGTACCGATGCCACCTCGCGCGTGTGTACTAAGTAATAATCTAAGGCGCGCTCAAATAAGGTCTCTTTGTTCGAAAAAGCATTATATAAACTACCGCGTCCTAGACCACTAGCTTTTACTAAGTCCTCGGCAGAAGTTGCCATATACCCTTTACGCCAAAAGATTTTCATAACGCCGCGCAGCACATGATCTTCGTTAAAAACTCGAGGTCTTCCCATGTCAAATCTAGACTCATAAATACATAATGGAATGATCATTACATATCTAATAATAAGTTACAACTCATTTTCCTTAGATGCTGTGGGCAAGGAGTGAGTTTGTTTACACATCAGAGAGCGATTTCTTTTCGGTTTTTTACAGTGCTTATTGGTAATTCGGCGAAAGCCTACATTGCTTCGTCAACACTACTGATAGTATCTTCTCTAGAGTAAAGGAGTCAGAAATCCGGCGTTTTCAAGTTTATGGAATAAATATTTCCAAAAGGTCATTCAAGAATAAATGACCGCGTTTAGTGGGCTGTAGCTTTGGTG
Organism: Neptunomonas concharum; assembly: GCF_008630635.1. NCBI lineage: Bacteria > Pseudomonadati > Pseudomonadota > Gammaproteobacteria > Oceanospirillales > Oceanospirillaceae > Neptunomonas > Neptunomonas concharum. Next base: position 296,761 of record NZ_CP043869.1, read on the forward strand.
ATGGCTCCAGTAAGCCTTGCTTACGGGCTTGCGTCAGTTGCTCGCTTACTACCGTTAGGCTTAGCCCTGTTCTTTGCTCGAATAGACTTTCTTCCACTCCAGATTGTAGCCTTAGAGCATTCATCATGAATTCAAAAGGTAGGTCATCTGATGAGATTGGCTGTTCGTCGCCGCAAGGGTTGATGTGCTGTAGATAGGCTTTTGGGGAGCGTTGTTTCCAGCGGCGTAGGATGCGGTTTTCTTCTGGGAAAGTGAGTTTGCCATGCGCGCCCGCTCCGATACCGATGTAGTCGCCAAACTGCCAATAGTTGAGGTTGTGACGGGCTTGTGACTGGGAGCTTTTCGCATAAGCTGAGATCTCATACTGGTCAAATCCTGCTTCTTTTAAGCGTGATTGTCCTGCTTGCTGAATGTCCCATAAGGTCTCGTCTGCAGGGATAATTGGCGGCCTGGTATAGAATTCGGTGTTGGGCTCAATGGTGAGTTGATACCAAGAAAGATGGTCAGGGCCTAGTGCTATGGCCGTGTCTAGATCATGCAGGGCTTGTTCTGGCGTTTGGTCGGGTAGCCCATGCATCAGGTCGATATTGAGGCGTTTATAGCCGAGCTTTAAGGCGGTTTCGACAGCAGTATAGGCTTCTTCGCCACTGTGGATTCGGCCTAAATGGCTAAGATGGGTTGAGTTAAAGCTTTGGATACCGACGGATAAACGATTCACGCCAGCGGCTAGGTACCCAGCAAAACGTTGTTGCTCAAAGGTGCCAGGATTAGCTTCCATCGTAATTTCTATATCTTGGCTAAAGGGTATGAGCTGATTTGCGCCTTCTAAAATATCGCTGATGGCCTGTGCTGAAAACAAGCTAGGTGTACCACCGCCAATGAATATCGTTTGGATCGACCTTCCTTGAGCGGCATGTCGCTCTAATGCTAAATCATTCAGAAGCGCTTTTACGTAATCCGCTTCGGGTATGCCATCCCCTTTGACAGCATGAGAGTTAAAATCGCAATAAGGGCACTTTTTAACGCACCAAGGGATATGAATATACAGCGATAAGGGAGGCAAACTTAGCATTAGTTCAGGTAGCCCTGAATTTTTTCCATAAACTCACGTACCGCTTGGCCGCGGTGACTAATGGCATGCTTCTCTTCTGGTGTCAGTTCGGCTGCTGTTTTATCCATCCCTTTGACGATAAAAAGCGGATCATAGCCAAAGCCTTGCTCGCCTTGAGGTGTGTGGCCAATCATCCCTTCTAGGGTTCCTTGGCAGATTAAAGGCATGGGATCTTTTGCGTGGCGCATAAATACCAGCACGCAGCGATAGCGAGCAGAGCGTTCACTATCGGGTGTGTTGGATAAGGCTTCCGTTAACTTAGCGTTATTCGCGTTATCCCCTTTCTTTTCACCGGCATATCGAGCTGAGTAGATGCCTGGCGCGCCAAGTAGTGCATCGACTTCTAAACCTGAGTCATCTGCAAGCGCGGGTAAGCCGGTTGCTTCACAGGCATGTCGTGCTTTGATAATAGCGTTTTCAACAAAGGTGAGACCCGTTTCATCAGCGTCGGTTACGCCTAGCTGAGTTTGGGGTATCAGATCAATAGCATAGGCTTTGAGGATCTGAGCGAACTCTTTTAGTTTGCCTTGGTTACCACTGGCAAGAACGATTTGATCAATCATGGGGTTAATCCGTGTAAAACTTTTGGGTAAAGCGTATGGTTTTTGCCGGTTTGTTCGGGTCTGGCTGTACATCAAGGGTCAGGTGCATGATCTCCTCGTTCCCGAAAGTAAAGCTGCCGATGTAGTAGAGGGCAGTGCCTTCCTTGATTGGTTTAAACTGCAACTGTTGGGTTTGCTGCATCAGATTAGCCACTTTCCCAGTGAGTACGGCAGGCACTGCCTTTTCACTGCCGTCGGTCTGTTTTTCGAAAACAGCAACATTGAGCATGGCAGTAAAGCGGCTGCGTGTCAGGCCGTGCCGTTGGGCTACTTCAGGCGCTACGATAGTACTGTTGAAAGCGTTGTAATGGATCACGTAATTATCGGTTTCTACCGATTGCTCTGCCAACGCTGGCTGAATCATTAAGCTAAGTAGTAACGCTATAAAGGTTTTCATGGTGTTACCTCTTTCTAACGGGTTATTCGGTAGATAGCAATTTCGCCCAGCATGTTGGGCCATAAGTTTGTCCACCATCTATGTTGATGTTCATTATCCACAACGGTTCGATTCAGGATGTGAATGTTTTTCTGTACACAAAGGCTTTCAAAATCCTTGAAGGTGCAAAAATGTATGTTAGGTGTGTCGTACCAAGAGTAGGACAGAAACTTAGATACCGGCATCTGCCCACGCAGCGCTAAATAGCCACGTGCGCGCCAGTGGCCAAAGTTTGGAAAAGTGACAATGCACTCTTTGCCGATACGTAGCATTTCATCAACGATTAGGTCTGGGCGGTGCATGACCTGCAGTGCTTGCGTCATTACAACGGTATCAAAACTGTTGTCTCTAAGCGAAGCTAAGCCTTGGTCAATATCCTTTTCGATAACATTCACACCCTTTTCGATACAGGCGGTAATGTTAGTATGGTCATTCTCGATGCCGTAACCACGTACGTTCTTTTCATTGATCAGATGGCGCAGCAACTCGCCTTCACCGCAGCCTAAGTCAATGACGCGGGTGTTAGGGCGTATCCATTCACGGATGATTTCCAGATCAGCTCGCATTGCCTTTCTCCTGTGTTGACGGTGGTATATCAGCGGCTATGCGCTCCATATAGGCACGGAAGATCTCCATGTAGCGTGGAATTGGAATAAGAAACGCATCATGGCCTTGTGGTGAGTCGACCTCTGCATAGGAGACATCTTTACCTGCATCGACAAGAGCATCAAGAATCTCGCGTGATCGTTCTGGGGAGAAGCGCCAGTCAGTCGTGAACGCGATCAGCATGAATTTCGCGGTTGCTTGCTGGAGTGCCAGTGACAGATCATCATTAAACTCAGAGGCCGGATCGTAGTAGTCCAGTGCCTTGGTCATCAGCAGGTAGGTATTAGCATCAAAGGCAGTTGAGAAACGTTCTCCCTGATACTGCAAGTAGGATTCCACTTCGAACTGAGGATTAAAGTCAAACCGAAGCTTACCTTCTTTCATCTCTCTGCCAAATTTTTCGCGCATGCCATCATCAGAGAGATAGGTGATGTGCCCAACCATTCTCGCAAGCATTAAACCCGTTTTAGGTACTTCACCGACATCGTAGTAGCGGCCATCATGAAACTGGGGGTCTTTCGAGATTGCTTGGCGTGCGACCTCATTGAAAGCAATATTCTGCGCAGAGAGCTTAGGCGCGGCGGCAATAACCATGCAGTGGCGCAGGCGGTCAGGATAAGTAATAGACCACTGTAAGGCTTGCATGCCTCCTAAGCTGCCACCGATGACGGCAGCCCATTGCTGAATACCTAAATAATCGGCAAGGCGTGCTTGGCTTTCGACCCAATCTTTCACGGTCATCAGAGGAAAGTCTGGGCCATAGGGCTTGCCCGTTTTTGGGTCTATCTGGTTAGGGCCGCTGGAGCCGTGGCAGCCGCCCAGATTGTTTAACCCAACCACGAAAAAGCGGTTGGTATCAATCGGCTTGCCTGGGCCGATGGCTGAATCCCACCAGCCCGGCTTGGTATCACCCTCATAATAGCCAGCAACATGATGATGGCCCGACAGTGCATGACAGATCAGAATGGCATTGGATGCATCCGCATTTAGCTCACCATAAGTCTCTACCATGAGCGTGTATTGGTCTAATGTTCTTCCGCAAGCCAAAGCTAAAGGCTGTGTAAACTCAATCGCTTGAGGAGTAACAAGGCCGACAGAGTCAGCCGCAAATGTAGTTGGCATCGTGATTAACCTCGACAAAAAATTAAAACGCAGGGGTGGTCTTAGTCGAGCATCACATCTCGTACAGCAATAGCAGCACGCGACCGAGGGTCGGTGTTTGATAAGGTATCAGTTCACGTGCGTTCAATGTTCATTCCTACAATGCAAATGGCGCAAGCTGCCCCTGAATAATCTGGATCGCCAGAAAAATCAGAATCGGTGAAAGATCCAATCCGCCCAATGGCGGAATAACTTTTTGCGCTAATTTAAATAGTGGTTCTGTCAGTTGAGAAATGAGTTGAGGCGCAGGATGATAACTACCCGGCGCAACCCAACTTATAATGACGGAACCTAACGTTGCCCAAAAATAGATTGAGAGAATACTATTCGCCAGACCGGCAATACTTCTTAGGACTAAAGAGATAATGTCAACCTGAATGCTGCCTTTGTAGATCACGATAAGCAGTGCGATCATACCTAGTTTTACAACCAAGGCCAGTACAAGGGGGGAGAGGTCCATGCGACCTGCTTTAGGAAGAATCCGTTGCAAAGGCGTCAGCGGCACCTGCGTCAGTTTCACAATCGACTGGGAGATCGGGTTGTAATAGTCCGCTTTTGCAAGCTGCAGCAAAAAGCGCATCAGTAGGACGAAAATGAAAAGTTCACCGAGTGTCCTGATGATGAGTGTAATCGGATCTTGTTCCATGGCTGGATTGATTCCCCGTTAGTTCTGTTTGCGTGCCAGTATAGTGTCTTTGTGGGGATGAATGAACACCCCGGTTATTAGTCTTATTTACCTAATTCTTCAGCCATGGCGATAGAGCGTGTCGCGCAGGCGCCCATAGCATCGGCAACGATCCCTTCGAGATCATGGCGCTGGAACGCTAAGATAGCTTGTTCTGTTGTGCCATTAGGTGAGGTGACTCGACGCCTTAGCTCAGCAGGATCTACATCGCTTTGCAATGCCATTTCGGCAGCGCCTTTAGCTGTTTGTAAAGTGAGTTGAGTAGCCGCGTCAAGGGTAAGCCCTTGTTGAACGCCAGCTGAGATCATCGCTTCCATAAACAGGAAGTAATAAGCAGGCCCTGAGCCTGAAACGGCTGTAATCGCGTGCAGCTGTTGTTCATCCTCTACCCACAATGTTAAGCCAGTAGCCGACATAACCGCTTCGGCTTGATTGCGTTGCTCGTCGCTAACATCGCTATTGGCAAATAAGCCACTGGCACCAAGGCCTACCAGCGCTGGTGTGTTAGGCATACAGCGAACTACGGATTGATTGCCGCCTAGCCATCTATTGATACTGCTAGAGGTAATACCGGCAGCAACCGAAATAAACAGCGGCTTGCTCTGTTGAGCGGCCTCGCTTAGAGGCAAGAGCACTGCTTTTAATATCTGAGGCTTCACCGCCAGAACCACTACATCAGCATTACTTACTACATCAATATTGCTGTCGGTAACATTTAAACCCTGTGTTTGCAGGTCTTGAATACGGGATAAGTCAGGTTCGCTCGCCCAAATTTTATTGGCAGGGTATCCCTGTTTTATCAGACCGCCAATAATAGCGCGGGCCATGTTTCCGGCACCAATAAAAGCAAGGGTAGGGTAGTTTTTCAAAGTGATCACCTATGTATACTTAATTCTGTGGGTAGTGTCTGGGGCCAAAGAGCGCTGTGCCAATGCGGACAACCGTTGCTCCGTGCGCAATGGCGACTGCCATATCATCTGACATCCCCATGGACAGCGTATCAAGCAGGGGATGTTGCTTTTTTAACTCATGAAATAAGGTTTGCATCTGAGTAAAGGTATGCGCTTGTGCTTCAGAGTCTGTGGTTGCTTTGGGAATCGCCATCAAGCCTCTTACAACAATATTGGGCAGCAAAGCCATTTGGTTCAGCAATGTTTCAGCTTCGTTGGGTAAACATCCCGCTTTGCTGTCTTCTTTGCTGATATTGATCTGCAAACAGATATTGAGTGGAGGTAGCGTTGCTGGTCGTTGCTCTGAGAGACGTTGTGCGATTTTTAACCGATCAACGCTGTGTACCCAGCTGAAGTGTTCGGCGATTGCACGGGTTTTATTGGATTGAATTGGACCAATGAAATGCCAAGTGATCGGCAAGTCGTTAAGGGCCTCTATTTTATCCAGTGCTTCTTGCAAGTAGTTTTCGCCAAAAGCGGTTTGGCCCAGCTGATACAGAGCACGAAGCTCATCTGGCTGACGTGTTTTGCTGACAGCCAATAAGTGAATATCTTGCGGCATACGAGCAGATTGGGTCGCTGCCTGATCGATCTGTTGTCGAACGCTTTGGAAGTTCTCTGCTATGCTAGACATAAGTTAATTGATAGTTCTTTGGTTTAGATGCATGCTTCTATTCTGAAGGAACGAACGATTTTAAGTAAGCCTTGAGTTTAAAGATTATGGATATTACAGAACTTCTCTCTTTTACGGTGCAGCAAGGAGCTTCCGACCTGCATATTACTGCAGGTATGCCGCCGGTGATTCGTGTGGATGGCGACGTTCGTCGTATCAAGCTCCCGGCACTTGAGCACAAGCAAGTCCATACTCTCATTTACGACATTATGAATGATAAGATCCGTAAAGAGTATGAAGATACTATGGAAGCGGATTTTTCTTTTGAAGTGCCAGGTTTGGCGCGTTTTCGTGTGAACGCATTTAACCAAAACCGAGGCGCTGCGGCAGTTTTCCGTACCATTCCTAGTAAAGTACTTACGATGGAAGAGCTTGGTATGGGTAAAGTGTTTCAGGATTTGTCCTTACAGGCACGTGGTCTTGTGCTAGTAACAGGGCCTACCGGGTCAGGTAAATCTACGACACTAGCGGCTATGGTGGATTATGTGAATGAGGTGCGCTCTGATCATATTTTGACCATCGAAGACCCGATAGAATTTGTGCATGAAAGTAAAAAAAGCCTGATTAACCAGCGTGAAGTACATCGTGATACCCATAGCTTTTCTAACGCGCTACGATCAGCACTTCGTGAGGACCCGGATGTGATCCTTGTAGGTGAGATGCGAGACTTAGAAACCATTCGTCTTGCGCTCACTGCTGCTGAAACTGGGCATTTGGTTTTTGGTACCTTGCATACCACATCAGCAGCAAAAACCATTGACCGTGTTATCGATGTTTTCCCAGCAGCCGAAAAAGATATGATTCGCTCGATGCTATCTGAATCACTGCAGGGTGTTATTTCTCAAACATTATTGAAAAAAATTAATGGTGGACGAGTAGCCGCTCATGAAATAATGATAGGCACGCCAGCGATCAGAAACTTAATTCGAGAGGATAAGGTCGCGCAGATGTACTCGGCGATTCAGACTGGTGCAGCGTTTGGTATGAAGACCCTCGACCAGTCATTAACTGAGTTGGTACAAAAGGGATTGATTTCACGTGAGTCCGCTCGCCAAAAAGCGAAAAACCCACAAGGTTTCTAATGTCAGGCTTGTTAGGATTTTTTTAGGAGAAAGAGATAGTGGAGTTTACGCAACTACTCAAGGTCATGATTGAACGAGGTGCTTCGGATCTGTTCGTATCGGCAGGTGCACGTCCGAGCATAAAAGTCGATGGTACGCTCAAGCCGCTGACGAAAGAGCCGCTGAAGCCTTCTCAAGCGCGCTCATTGGTTTACTCCACTATGAATGACAAGCAGATAGCAGAGTACGAAGGTACTCGTGAGTGTAACTTTGCTATCAGTGCGCCAGGACTAGGGCGTTTTCGTGTCAGTGCTTATGTGCAACGAAACTCCCCCGGTATGGTTTTGCGACGTATTAATACCACTATCCCCTCGTTTGAAGAGCTGAACTTGCCACCGGTCATGAAAGACCTGTCCATGACGAAGCGAGGCTTGATTCTGTTTGTTGGTGGTACATCAACGGGTAAGTCTACATCCTTGGCGTCGATGATTGATTATCGCAATCGCCATAGCCGTGGGCATATCATTACCATTGAAGACCCTATTGAGTATATTCACGAGCATAAAGAAAGCATTGTTACCCAGCGCGAAGTGGGTATTGATACGGACTCTTTCGAAGTTGCTCTTAGAAACACGCTGCGACAAGCGCCTGATGTGATTCTGATGGGTGAGATCCGAACTCAGGAACTGATGAAGTATGGCTTAGCGTTTGCTGAAACAGGTCACTTGTGTATGGCAACTTTGCATGCGAATAATGCTAACCAAGCACTGGATCGAATAGTCAGCTTCTTCCCGCCTGAGCACCATGATCAGTTGTGGATGGAATTATCGCTGAACCTTAAGGCGATTGTTGCACAGCAGCTATTGCCGACGAAAGATGGCAAAGGGCGTCGCGCTGCAATCGAGGTTATGATTTGTACGCCGCTGATTCAGGATATGATCCGTAAGGGTGAAGTCCATGAAATCAAAGATGTTATGAAGAAATCTACCAACTTAGGTATGCAAACATTCGATCAGGCGTTGTTTGAGCTCTACAAAGATGGCGTAGTAAATTACGACACGGCACTAGCCCATGCCGATTCAGCAAACGATTTGCGCTTGATGATTAAACTCAGTGCCGATACTAATCCTGAGTTATCGGCGAACGAAAGTGCTGAGTCGCTCTTCTTGCAGGAAGAGGAAGATTTCATGAACCTCTCCGGTGAGATGGAAGTGCGTAATATGTAAACGTTGGTAAATATAAGAAAGCCGCGAAAGTGAAGAACGATCGCGGCTTTTTTTTGAGTATAAACTGCTCGGGCGGCTAGAGCTGATAAACCAATTTACCATCCACCAGTGTATGCGTTACGCGCCCGATTAGATTACTTCCCATGAACGGTGTGTTTTTCCCGGCAGATGTGCAGGTTTCACTGTTCAATTGCCACTCAAGTTCTGGGTCGAAAATGCAGATATCTGCTGCTGCGCCATGCTCTAAAGAGCCAGAATTGAGTCCTAGTATGGCGGCAGGCGATGCTGTTAATTTATCAATTAACTGAGGTAGTGTAATTAATTGCTGTGTGACTAGCATCAGACCAAGGGGCAGCAGGGTTTCAAGGCTGGATATACCAGGCTCTGTCGCAGCAAAGGGCGCTTGTTTAGCTGCCGGGTCGTGGGGTTGGTGATCTGAGCAAATCGCTTGGATACCGTCTGTTACCAGAGCATGACGTAGCCCTGCTCTATCCAGTTGGCTGCGCAATGGTGGAATGACGTGGAATTGGCTATCAAATCCATCGACGTTTTCATCGGTCAAGAACAGGTGGTGGACCGCAACATCGGCCGTTACATTTAGGCCGCGTTTTCGGGCATCCATAATCATTCTGACGGAGCGGTCGCAGGAAAGCTGCCCAAAATGAGCCCTCACGCCTGTTTGTTCAACAAGTAATAAGCAACGAGCTAATTCAACTGTTTCTGCGGTTTCGGGAATACCTGCTAAACCCAGGCGGGTACACGTCGTATCGTCGTGCATGCAGCCTTTCCCAGTAAGCTCCGGATCCTGTGGCTTAAATATAACCAAGAAATCATGAGTGGCTGCATACTCCAAACAGCGCAGCATCACTAACGCGCTCGGGACAGGCTCACGGGCGTTACTAAAAGCGATACAGCCAGAGCGATGCAAAGCGTGCATAGGGGCGAGCTGTTGTCCTTCGAGGCCGCGAGTGAGTGCGCCGGTTGGAAGGATTTTAGCTAAGCCGTTTGCTTCAGAGCGATCAATGATCAACTCTGCGACTGCCGCGGTATCCACAACAGGCGATGTTGTCGGAGGCGTTACCAGCATGGTGATACCGGCGGCAACAGCGGCGGCCGTTTCGCTGGCGATGGTGCCTTTTTGGGTTTGCCCAGGCTCGCGAACATGGGCAGATAGATCAATGAACCCAGGGGCGACCACTTTACCTGTAGCATCCAGTGTGCTGGTTATTTGTATCTGGGGGTCAACCTTATCGCAGTCAACGATTTTTCCATCGATGATATAAACATCTTGTACCTGATCAATCTGATTCTTGGGATCGATAACCCGCCCGTTTTTAATCACCAACATTGATCAGACCTCCGCCTTAAAGTTTTTCTCGGCCATTTGGCCGCTCATAGACATAGACATGACAGCCATGCGTACGGCAATGCCATTGGTTACTTGATCTAGAATTAGCGAGCGTGGACCATCGGCAACCGCAGACTCTATCTCGACCCCTCGATTTATCGGGCCAGGGTGCATTACCACGACATCAGGGTGTGCATGTTTTAGTTTTTCGTTAGTCAAACCATAAAGTTTGTAAAACTCAGCTTCGCTAGGGAGTAGGGCGCTTTGCATACGCTCTTTTTGTAACCGCAGCATGATGACAACATCGGCGTCTTTTAGACCTGCTTCCATATGGGTAAACACTTTGACTCCCAGCATTTCTATATGCCGAGGCAGTAGAGTAATGGGGGCAACGACCCGTATTTCGGCAACCCCTAGCGTGCGTAAAGCATGTATTTGTGAGCGGGCAACCCGAGAGTGGAGAATATCACCCACAATGGTCACAACCAAAGGTGCAAAGTCACCTTTGTGGCGTCGGATTGTCATCATGTCGAGCATGGCTTGCGTAGGGTGGGCGTGGCGTCCATCGCCTGCGTTAATGACAGCAACATTAGGAGTAACATGTTCTGCAATAAAGTGCGCAGCACCGCTATCTGAATGTCGCACCACGAACATGTCAGAATGCATTGCCTCTAGTGTTTGCAATGTATCTTTGAGGGTCTCGCCTTTTGAGGTGGAAGAGGTACTAATATTTAAGTTCAATACGTCTGCGGATAAACGCTTTGCCGCCAACTCAAAAGTACTTAAAGTCCGAGTGCTGGCTTCAAAAAAAAGATTAACGACGGTCTTGCCCCGAAGCAGTGGAACTTTTTTGACCTGTTGGGCGCTCATGTCCACAAAAGAGTCGGCGGTATCCAGTATCTCAGTAAGCGTCTCACGAGACAGACCTTCAATCGTAATAAAGTGCTTTAGGTGCCCTTCGCGGTTCAGCTGAATGCGATTGGGATCTTTTGTTGCAAACATGGCATGCTCCGGGTCGGGGTTAGTCTTTCTGGCGAATGTCGAGGGACAAAGGTTCTGGCCCTGTCAGTTTTATTTGCTGATTTGGGCCGAGTGTTAATGTGCCGCCGTATACATCGGCTTGAATAGGTAACTCCCTACGTTGTAAATCTAACAGGGTTACCAAAGTGACAGAAGCTGGGCGCCCGTAGTCAAATAACTCATTCATCGCTGCGCGAATTGTACGGCCGCTCATAATGACATCGTCAACCAGAATAATATCTCTGCCTTCCGTAGGGCAGGGTAGTTGAGATGCCTGTACTTTAGGGTTAAGGCCAATCTGCGAGAAGTCGTCACGATAGAATGAAATATCTAAGGTACCTATTGGGCTATCAAGCTCAAGGGCATTATGCAAACGCTCAGCGATCCAGATGCCGCCTGTTCTTATGCCAATCACTAAGGGGTTATCTATTTGTCGGTGCGTAAGCAGTGTACTTAATTCAGATGCCATTTTGTCGAGCAGGATGTCGACGTTAAGCGTTCCCGTTACCATAAAGGTCCTCCAGTCGGGTGTGACTTGGAATGTGTTGAGTGCTGTTGATCCAGCGATCAAAAATAATTTGAGCGGCAAGCCCATCTACCGACTCTTTGCGGAAATTATTGCTTCCGCCTCTCGAAAAATGTATCTCTTTGGCTTCGCTGGTGGAGAGGCGTTCGTCAATGAGGTAACAAGGCTTTTGATAGCGATCTTGAATGCGATTGGCGAACTTACGTGCGCGTCGTGACATGTCACTGATGGAGCCATCCATATTGAGAGGGATGCCTACGATCAGTGCGTCGGGCAGCCATGTTTCCATGACTTTATCCAAAGCTACCCAGTCAGGTTTGCCATCTTGTGCTGAAATAGGAGCAAGTGCCGTAGAGGTGGCAGTTAATGACTGGCCGATGGCAAGCCCTATGCGGCGCGTACCAAAATCAAAAGCCAGCAGTTGTTGGCTGGGTTGTATCATTAGTTATCTTATTAAGCATGCCCTGAGTGGGCTGTCAGTAGATTTAAGTTAACCCCCAGCAATGCGGCGGCGGCCTGCATTCTTTCCTCTGCAGGCATATTAAACATTATATCTGAATTTGACGGGCAGCTTAACCAGACATTGTCACTAATTTCCTGCTCCAGTTGGCCAGCCCCCCAGCCTACATAGCCAAGTGCTATGAGTATTTCATTATTTGTAGGGAGGCCTTGCCCTAGTGCTTCCAGAATATCAAGGGAGGTGGTTAATGTGATCTCATCGGTAATGGAGCGGCTAGAAAGCCATGGATTACCTAATAAGTTCCTGTGTAGTACGAAGCCTCTGTCATTTTGTAAAGGGCCGCCAGCGTAGATGGGGGTTGTGGCTGCTTCAGGCTTGGAGAGGAGTTCTAGATGGCTGAGCATCTCGTCTAAGCAGAAACTCATGGGGCGATTGATGACAAGCCCCATAGCGCCATACTCGCTGTGGTCGCAGATATAGATAATAGTCTCGGCAAACTCATCATCGTCGAGATGAGGCATTGAGATAAGAAAGTTATCGCGTAAACAGGTCTTCATTTCAGACATGATAAAACCACACGTTAAAGTTGAAACTGACCTTAATAGGTTTAGTACAAATGTGTGGTTTTCTCAAATTTCCAGGTGCGGATAATTTCGAGAATATCTGTGCTTTTTCGCATCTCGACGCTGAACGGTTGGAAAGGCGCGGCGAGTCTGACGATACGAACGGCAGCATCATCAAGGGTTTTATGCCCTGAAGACTTCAGTATTTCAACGTTTTTCAGGCTGCCGTCAGGTTTGATAGAAACTAATACCCTTAGCGTGCCATACAGCTTATTCTTCCGCGCATCTTCTGGATAGTTAAGATTGCCGATCATCTCGACACGTCGTCGCCAATTATCAAGATAGATCGCATCTTCATGAATAGTGGTTGAAACGGAGGTTAAACGGCGAACTCTAGGCCGCTTTGCAAACTGTTCCTGCTGCATTTTGAGTTGCGCTTGTAAATTAGCAATCTCTAAACTATGGGCGAGTAGTGCGCTGGATTGACCGCTCTTGGGTTGGCTCTTAGTCGCTTCGGTTTTTTTAGGCTTAGGGGAGCGCTGCGTCTTTTTCTTTTCTGTTGTTGTCACAACCTTGCGAGGTGTTTTTTCGGTCCGCTCCGCGCTACCGTCTTTATCAGATATTACCGCTTTAGGCTGTTCGCTGGTGAGGGGTGTTGGCTCCTCAATCTGAGGCGTGGGTAGTGCTGCTTGGTCACGTATTTTGTCATCCTGAAAGACAGACTTTTCCGTTGTAGAAAGTAGTCTCTTTTCTTCCAGTGTTCCGCTTCCTTCCTGATTCGCTTGGGCAAGGAAGTCGGCCTCTTTGGGTTTGGTTTCAGTGGGCTGTTGCGCCAAGGTGATCTCTAGCGTTCTGATAGGAGGCGCTTTTTGGGTGTTAACGAAGGAGCTACCCATAATGGCAACAGCATGTAGAGCCACTGCCATAAACAGGGTGAAACCAAGTCGGTCAACCGGGGTGATCGACTTGGGTTTTGGTAGAGAAGGTGCTGCGTTGATCACTCAGAACCTTTCCGTTGTGCTTCGATGGCATCCATGAGTTGACCAGCAATGTCTAGATCGAACTGCGTATCCAACTCGCGGATACAGGTTGGGCTGGTTACGTTGATTTCGGTTAGGTAATCACCAATCACGTCTAGGCCAACAAAAAGCAATCCCTGTGCTTTTAATGAAGGGCCTACTTGTTCGCAGATCCAGCGGTCACGATCTGTCAGTGGTCTGCCTTCTCCTCGCCCACCTGCTGCTAAGTTACCTCGTGTTTCGCCCCCTGTAGGGATGCGAGCAAGCGCATAAGGGATAGGTTCGCCATTAATCATTAAAATACGTTTGTCACCGTCTACAATTTCGGGGATATACTTTTGCGCCATGATTGTCTGCTTCCCATGATCGGTCAGCGTTTCGATGATTACGCCCAAGTTGACACCATCTTCGCGAATACGAAAAATCGAAGCGCCGCCCATGCCATCTAATGGTTTGAAAATGACATCGCCATGCTCTTTGTGAAAATCCCTTAGAAGCTGATTGTCGCGAGTAACCAAGACTGGAGGGCAGCATTGGGGGAAATGTGTCGCAAACAGCTTTTCGTTGAAGTCTCGTAAACTCTGGGGACGATTAACAACTAAAGTTCCCTCTTTTTCAGCCATTTCAAGCAGGTGAGTGGTGTACATAAACTCATTGTCGAACGGAGGATCTTTGCGCATTAAAATGACATCTAGGTCACTTAAAGGTGCGCTACGATATTCGCCGCGGGTAAACCAATTTTCTGGATCCATTCTAACCGTCAGCGGTGCCATCTTCGCTAAAGCTTTACCATCTCGAAGATATACATGGCTTTGCTCCATGTACCAAAGCTCCCAGCCTTTCTCCTGGGCGGCACGCAACATCGCAAGCGAACTGTCTTTTTTAAAATTGATACTGTCAATGGGATCCATGACGATGCCGACTTTTAGTGCCATTTGATCGATTCCTCAGGTTATTTGCCGCCAAAGTGTAGTCTATTTAGGTGTCTGTACCTAGCCCAGATCGCCCCATAAGTATTGCAGAATTGATAAAGCAGCAACAGGCGCGGTTTCGGTGCGCATAACTCGCGGCCCCAGAGTTACGGGTTGAAAGCCTGCATCAACCGCCATAGATATTTCTTCATCAGTTAGCCCACCTTCGGGCCCGATCAGCAGAGCTATGCTGGTTGGTGTTGCCATTTGGTTAAGAGGGGTTTGCGTATGGTGATGCAAGACTAGTTTCAAATCGGCTTCTACGCTGCCAAGCCAATCTTGTAATTTGTCTGCAGGGTTAATAACAGGCAACGTATTGCGCAATGATTGTTCGCAGGCGCTGATAGCGACTTGTTGCCAATGGCGTATCCGCTTATCTTGCCGCTCACTGTTTAATCTGACTTCGCAGCGCTCTGTAAACAGCGGCGTCATCGCATACATTCCCATCTCGGTTGCTTTTTGTACGGCATAGTCCATACGCTCGCCGCGGGAGATGGACTGCCCTATGTGAATGTTAAGAGGACTCTGGCGGTTGATAGCGCGGGTGGCTTGTACTTTTACACTTGCGCTACGTTTGTCTGCTTGCTCAATGATGCACGAGTACTCATTGCCGTTGCCGTCAAATAGATGTATGTGATCCCCTGTTTTCATGCGCAATACTTTGCAAACATGCTGAACCACTGTGTCGCTTAGGGAGTGGAGTTGCCCTTCTGCTAATTGCGTGGGTTCGTAGAATCGGGGTATCCGCATGGTCGTTTTCCGGCAAACTAAAAGGGCTATTATGCCATTGTTAAGAGCGAGTTAGGCCACTTCTATGACTAAATTCTGATTATCCATCAGTCTTTCCAGTTGCGAAGCCATTAGGGGTTTACTTAGCAAGAATCCTTGTACGATGTCGCAGTTCAGGTTGCGTAGAATACTCAGTTGTTCAGCCGTTTCTACCCCTTCTGCAACGACGCTAAAGCCTAGTCCTTGTGCCATTTGAATAATCGCCTCGACGACTTTCTTATCGCCTGTACTGCCATCAAGATCCTCAATAAAGGCACGGTCAATTTTGACTTTGTTGATATCTAAACTACGGATTCGACTGAGTGAGGAGTAGCCTGTCCCAAAATCATCTATAGAGATTGATAAGCCGGTTTTACGAATAGCTGCGATCTTTTTCTGTAATAAATCTACGGATTCGATAAGAACGCCTTCGGTTAACTCAAGCTCCAGCATTGCAAGGGGAAACTGATAGCGCTCGGTTATACTGCTGATTATCGAGTCCCAATCGCTACGCATAAAGGTTAAGCCTGATAAGTTAATAGCTAAATGGGGTGGTTCGATCCCTTGGTCGATCCACTGCTGTATCTGTTTGGCCGCAGCATTTAGCACCCAGTTATCTAAGCGGGATACCAAACCACTCTGTTCAGCGAAGGTGACAAATTTAGCTGGGGAGATAAACCCCCTTGTAGGGTGCTCCCATCTCAGTAACACCTCTGCAGAAATCATGTGATTACTTTTAAGATCATAGAGCGGTTGGAATACGAGGTAGAATTGGTCCTCTTCGAGGGCTTGTTGTATATCTTTCCAGAGTTCCAGTCTTTCATCTAGCGCGAAGGTTCTGAGCTGATTAAAAAACATATAGTCTAACTCTAGGCGTCTGGCTTCACCGAGCGCTTCTTCTGCATGACTGATCAATTGTAACTCTTGTGATCCGTCCTCTGGTGAGATGCTAATCCCTGTCCTTGACTGAAAAGACAGCTGCTGACCTTCTATTGTTGTGGGTTGCATGATGATCTCTTGCAGGTCATTTACAAAGCTGCTTATCTCATGAAAGCCCACCACTTCGCTTTTTACGATGGCAAGTGAGTCGTCGCTATGTCTGGCGAGCAGATCATGTGTGTTTAACAGCGTGTTTATTCTGTTCGTCAGGCTGTTAAGCACTTGGTTGCAGTACTCTGTTCCCCACTGTGCTTGAATGTCCCGTAACAATGGGATTTTTGTGATGATCAAGGTACAAGGATTGGAATTGGGGCCGACGAGTCTCAGTCGAGAGGAAAGTTGCTCGCTCAAAGCCTTGCGAGTTAACAACTGAGTGGCAGGGTCGAAAGTTTCGAGGTATTTGGCTTGCTCGTTTTCTTGTCTGAGTTTGGCGTTTTCCTCGATTTGTTTTCGATAGTGCAGGAGTGCTTGTGCGATTTTTCCCAATTCATCCTGCCTATCAGTATCTTGAATATCCCCGTCAAATTCATCACGTGTGATTCTTTCTATTTCGTCGACGATTCTTGAAGCTGGTGCTGTAATGTTATGAGCGATCCAAGAGGCGATCAGGTACGCTAATAGTAAAGAGACGATAATCGCTAGTGTATAAGTCATGCTACGTTGAGATAGGGTCTGGTCTAAATCATCAAGATAGATACCTGTACCTAGAATCCAGTCTGTTCCGGGTATGAGCATGGCGTACCCCAATTTATCCACAGGTAAGTCTGTTCCAGGTCTTGGCCAAAGGAATTGCCAGTAAGCTTGCCCTGACGCTTTAATGCCTGTGAGCATGAGTTGTGTAATTGCGACGCCATTTTTATCGGTGATGTGGCTAAGGTCTTGACCTTCTAATTCTGGCTTGATCGGGTGGACAATGTTGAAGCCGTTTAGGTTATAGAGGAATAAATAGTTGTCATCGTCGTAGCGTAAATTGTTGAGTATTGAACGTGTTTGGTGGAGTTTTTCTGCCTCGCTGATGTTGGCATTTAGCATAGGCTGAAGGATGCTTGCAGTGCTCTCGACAACGCTTTGTATAACATTCTTATGGGAGTTTATAAGGTCCTGTTGGGAATATCTTAGAGAGAGTGTGTAGGACGATAAAATGCTGACTACCATCAGCCCAACAAGGCTTAGGAGCTTCCAGCGAATGCTGATATCTTTTAGGCGCATGAGTTCTCTGAATATCCTTATTAATCCTACTGCGTTTTACATACTGCTGTTAATCATTAGCTGAATTATCTGATTTTGCTAGTCTTATACTAGATTAAAGGCAATAAAAAAGGCGCTAATGCGCCTTTTCTTGAGAAGCGTCAGAAGATTTAAAGGCCTGCGTCGGCTTTAAGTGCTTCAACTTTATCCGTGCGTTCCCATGTGAAAGCGGTGAACGTGTCATCGTTTACCGTCATCTCATAGGGGTTGCGACCAAAATGACCGTAGGCTGCCGTAGCTCGGTACATTGGGTGAAGCAGATCTAGCATACGTGTAATGGCATGAGGGCGAAGGTCAAAATGACGGTTGACCAGCTCGATGATCTTCTCGTCAGAGATCTTACCTGTGCCAAATGTGTTTAATGATACTGATGTCGGCTCCGCAACGCCAATTGCATAGGAAACCTGGATTTCACAGCGATCCGCTAAACCAGCGGCTACAATGTTTTTAGCAACATAGCGGCCAGCGTATGCAGCAGATCGATCTACTTTTGAAGGATCCTTACCAGAGAATGCTCCTCCACCGTGGCGTGCCATGCCGCCGTAGGTGTCAACGATAATCTTTCGGCCAGTCAAACCGCAATCACCCACTGGGCCACCAATGACGAAATTGCCTGTTGGGTTGATATGGAATTTGGTCTCTTTGCTGATCCACTCTGCGGGCAGAACGTGCTTAATGATCAGCTCCATTACTGCCTCTTTCAGGTCGCTCTGAGAGACTTCAGGATTGTGCTGAGTTGATAAGACAACTGCATCAATTCCGGCAGGTTTGCCGTTTTCGTAACGGAAAGTTACCTGAGATTTTGCATCGGGACGTAACCAAGGTAGTAGGCCTGATTTACGTGCTTCCGCTTGACGCTCCACTAGGCGGTGTGAGTAAGTGATTGGTGCTGGCATTAGAACATCTGTTTCGTTAGATGCATAACCAAACATTAAGCCTTGGTCGCCTGCGCCTTGGTCTTCTGGTTTGGCACGATCGACACCTTGATTGATATCTGGTGATTGCTTACCGATGATGTTGATAACACCACAGGTCTCACCATCGTAGCCCACTTCCGATGAGGTATAACCGATATCGCAGATTACACCACGTACTAGATCTTCAAGGTCGACCCATGCGGATGTTGTAATCTCACCAGAAACAACAGCAACCCCGGTTTTTACCAGTGTTTCACAGGCAACGCGCGCATATTTATCTTCGCTGATAATAGCGTCCAGTACGGCATCAGAGATCTGATCGGCAATCTTGTCTGGGTGTCCTTCAGAAACGGACTCAGAGGTAAATAGGCTGTATTCGCTCATCGCGTGTGGGTATCCTCAAAAACTGGGTTAAGTAGATGTCGGTAAAAAGGTACGTACGGACATCATAGCAATATGAAAGTCAGGGAAGCATTTTATCGCCCTTACTGAGGTAATGCATGATTTATGATTCAATTTTTAATGAAAATTTCATGAATCATCATGAAAATCCTTCACTTTTTGTTTTATTCCGGTTTTTTCGTTGAAGATAAACCGCATCTGCGAGAAAATTGCGCCAGTTTTTTTCCTTCCCCTTTACTGAAATTGGGTATATCCCAGGAGTTGATTGAATGTCCTCTCGCAGAGAACTGGCTAATGCTATTCGTGCATTAAGTATGGATGCTGTTCAGAAAGCAAAATCGGGCCATCCGGGCGCGCCAATGGGCATGGCAGATATTGCCGAAGTGCTCTGGAATGATTTTCTGAAACATAATCCAACTAATCCACAATGGTTTGATCGTGACCGCTTTATTTTGTCGAACGGTCATGGCTCCATGTTGATCTATTCTCTGCTGCATCTGACGGGCTACGATGTATCGATTGATGACATCAAAAACTTCCGTCAGCTTCATGCTAAAACGGCAGGTCACCCTGAATATGGTTACTGCCCTGGCGTTGAAACAACAACTGGACCATTAGGGCAGGGTGTTACCAATGCGGTAGGTTTTGCGATTGCCGAAAAAGCAATGGCCGCACAATTCAATAAAGAAGGCCACGCGCTGATTGACCATAACACCTATGTGTTTATGGGAGACGGTTGCATGATGGAGGGTATCTCCCATGAAGCGTGCTCTTTGGCAGGAACCTTAGGCCTAGGTAAGCTAATCGCATTTTGGGATGACAACGGCATATCTATCGACGGTGAAGTGGAAGGTTGGTATACCGACGATAACGTAAAACGTTTTGAATCTTATGGCTGGCAAGTGATTCCGGGTGTTGATGGCCATGATGCTGATCAAATCCGTGCCGCTATTGAGCAGGCTCAAGCAAACACGGATCAACCGACGCTGATCTGCTGCAAAACCATTATCGGTTTTGGTTCACCAAACAAAGAAGGCAAAGAAGATTGTCATGGTGCTCCACTTGGGGATGATGAGATCGCATTGACCCGTGAACGTTTGGGTTGGACACATTCAGCGTTTGAGGTGCCAGAAGATATTTATGCCGATTGGGATGCAAAAGAAGCTGGTCAGCACGCAGAAAATGAGTGGAATGAGCGTTTTGCGGCTTACCGAGCGGCTTACCCTGAACTGGCTGACGAGCTGCTGCGTCGTATTTCTGGTGAACTGCCTGCTGATTTCGCTGAGAAAGCGGATGCCTATATTGCTGATGTTGCTGCAAAAGGTGAGACGATTGCGTCACGTAAAGCCTCTCAGAACGCACTCAATGCTTATGGCCCGCTTCTACCGGAACTACTGGGTGGTTCTGCAGACTTGGCAGGTTCTAACCTGACCTTGTGGTCCGGTGCTAAAGGTATCGAGAAAAATGATGCCTCCGGTAACTACTTATTCTATGGTGTGCGCGAGTTCGGCATGTCTGCCATCATGAATGGTATCGCCTTGCATGGTGGTTTTGTTCCTTACGGTGCTACCTTCCTCGTATTTATGGAGTACGCGCGCAACGCTTTGCGTATGGCTGCTCTTATGAAGCAGCGCACGATTCATGTTTATACGCATGATTCGATCGGTCTTGGTGAAGATGGCCCGACTCACCAACCAATCGAGCAAGTTTCGAACCTTCGTCATACGCCCAATATGAGCTGTTGGCGCCCTGCGGATGCGGTTGAATCCGCGGTTGCATGGAAGGCGGCTCTAGAGCGTACAGATGGCCCAACAGCTATGGTATTCTCTCGTCAGAATCTGCCACACCAGGTGCGAACACCTGAACAGATCGCTAACATTGCCCGTGGTGGTTACATTTTGCGCGATACAGACGGACAGCCTGATGCGATTTTGATTGCGACAGGTTCCGAAGTGGGCTTGGCAATGGATGCTGCAGAAGTATTAGCCTCAGAAGGTAAGCAAGTACGTGTTGTCTCGATGCCTGAAACGGGTGTGTTCGATAAACAGGATGCAGCTTACCGCGAATCTGTATTGCCAGCGTCTGTCACAGCGCGTGTTGCTGTAGAGGCGCTACAGGCTGACTTCTGGTACAAATATGTTGGCCTCAATGGTGCTATCGTTGGTATGACTACTTTTGGCGAATCGGCCCCTGCAGATCAACTGTTTAAGCACTTCGGCTTTACGGTTGATAATGTTGTTGCCACGGCTAAATCCGTTCTGTGATAAATATCAAGCCGGGCAATCATGTCCGGCTTCTTTCTTTTCTTGTGTTATAGCGAATCCAATGAGCTACCGAATAGCAATTAATGGTTATGGTCGTATCGGGCAGTGCGTGTTGCGTGCTATCTATGCTAATAATTTGCAAAAAAAATTGCAGGTTGTCGCCATTAACGAGCTTTCTGATATTGAAACGGTCACTTATTTGACCCGCTATGATACAACTCACGGACGTTTTCCGATCGCGGTTGAGCATGATGGTAAAGACTTATGGGTTGGTGGGGACCGTATCCATATCTTGAATCAGCCGGATCCGCGAAGCGTTCCTTGGGGTGAGTTAAATATTGATCTGGTCATTGAGTGCTCGGGGTCTTTTAGTGATCGGGAAACAGCAGATCTACACATCCAATCTGGTGCTAAGCGCTTATTGTTTTCGCAGCCTGCCCGTCCAGAGGTTGATGCCACCATCGTTTATGGTCTGAACCAAAGGTTACTATCTAATGATATGCAAGTTGTATCAGCGGCATCCTGTACCACTAACTGTGTGGTGCCCGTCTTGTCATTGTTACATGACTCCTTTGGGATTATTAACGGTGTGACAACAACTATCCACTCGGCTATGAATGACCAGCCTGTGATTGATAGTTATCATCAAACGGATCTGCGCCTGACTCGAAGTGCTATGCAGTCCATCATCCCCGTTGATACCGGTCTTGCGAAAGGTATTGATCGTCTTTTACCGGCGCTTGCAGGGCGCTTTGATTGTTTGCATCTGCGTGTGCCGACCATCAACGTTTCGGTGATGGATATGAGTATTAATGTAAGTCAGAGTGTCACACCCCAAAGCGTCAATGAATTGCTAAGTCAGGCAGCCAAAGGCCATCTAAGCGGGTTAATAGGTTATACCGAAGAACCCCACGCATCCGTAGATTTTAATAGTGATCCGCGCTCGGCCATTGTGGACGGAACGCAGACCCGTGTCAGCGGTGGCTCGTTAATTAAGTTGCTATGCTGGTTTGATAACGAATGGGGTTTCGCTAATCGAATGTTAGATGTTGCTACCGACTGGCTGCAGCTTGAAGATCGAATTAACTAATTTTTATGTTTAATTAAGTAAGTAGGACATGACCATGAGTGTATTGAAGATGACTGATCTGGATCTAAGCGGTAAACGCGTCTTGATCCGTGAAGACCTCAATGTTCCCGTTAAGGATGGACGGGTAACCTCGGACGCGCGTATCCGTGCATCATTGCCCACCATTGAGTTAGCTATGAAAGCCGGTGCAAAAGTGATGGTGATGTCTCACCTTGGGCGCCCCACCGAAGGTGAATATGAAGAGCAGTACTCGTTAGCACCTGTGGCGGCGCATCTGTCTGAAATGCTAGGTTGTGAAGTGCCTCTGATTAAAGATTGGTTGGATGGCGGCTTTGATGTGGCAGAAGGTGAACTGGTATTACTTGAAAACGTTCGCTTTAATGCAGGCGAGAAAAAAGATAACGAAGCCTTGTCACAAAAAATGGCAACTTTATGTGATATCTATGTGATGGACGCCTTCGGTACGGCACATCGCGCTCAAGCTTCAACCCATGGTGTAGCACGCTTTGCAGAGGTTGCTTGTGCGGGGCCCTTATTGGCTAATGAATTAGATGCATTAGGTAAAGCGTTAGATAACCCAGCGAGACCGCTTGCAGCGATTGTTGGGGGTTCCAAAGTGTCGACTAAGCTGGAAGTATTGAACTCTTTATCAGACAAAGTTGATCAGCTCATTGTAGGTGGTGGGATCGCTAATACCTTCTTGGCGGCAGCTGGCAAACCGGTTGGTAAATCGCTTTGTGAACATGATCTCATTCCTGTTGCCCAAGAGTTGATGAAGAGAGTCAATATTCCTCTGCCGGTTGATGTGGCCGTGGCGACAGAGTTTGCGGAGACCGCAGAAGCTACTGTCAAGCTGGTAGATGATGTTACTGAAGATGACATGATTCTAGATATAGGGCCTCAATCAGCACAAAATTTAGCAGCCTTATTAAAAAGCGCAGGCACCATCATTTGGAATGGTCCTGTGGGTGTTTTTGAGTTTGATCAGTTTGGTAACGGCACCAAAGTATTGTCATTGGCGATTGCGGAAAGTGAAGGCTTTTCCATCGCCGGTGGTGGTGATACGCTGGCGGCTGTTGATAAATATGGCATTGCCGCTCAGGTATCCTATATCTCGACAGGTGGTGGCGCCTTTTTAGAGTTTGTAGAAGGCAAGGTTTTACCTGCAGTAGCGATTTTAGAGACCCGCGCGGCTCAGTAATCGAGTGCTCGTTGAGCGACAATCATTTTTTAAAATAGGTGAACAAGCATGGCTTTAATTTCAATGCGTCAGCTGCTGGATCACGCGGCGGAAAACGGATATGGCATTCCTGCATTCAATGTAAATAACCTTGAGCAGATGCGTGCCATCATGGAAGCGGCTGATAAGACCGACTCCCCAGTGATCGTTCAGGCTTCTGCCGGTGCCCGAAAATATGCAGGCTCAAATTTCCTGCGTCATATGATTTTGGCGGCAACGGCTGAGTTTCCGCATATTCCTGTATGTATGCATCAGGATCACGGTACATCTCCGGCGATCTGCCAGCGCTCAATCGCCATGGGCTTTTCATCCGTCATGATGGATGGTTCTTTGATGAGTGATGGTAAAACACCATCAAGCTACGAGTACAATGTTGATGTGACTCGTCGCACTGTTGAAATGGCACATGCGTGTGGTGTTTCTGTTGAGGGTGAGCTAGGCTGCTTAGGCTCATTGGAAACAGGGCAGGCTGGTGAAGAAGATGGTGTCGGTGCTGAAGGTATTTTGTCCCACGATCAGATGCTAACAGACCCTGATGAAGCGGCTGACTTTGTCAGCAAAACCAATGTGGATGCTCTAGCGATCGCTTGTGGAACATCCCACGGGGCCTATAAATTTACACGTCCGCCGACAGGGGATATTCTGGCCATCGACCGTATTCGTGCAATTCATGAGCGTTTACCTAATACGCACTTGGTTATGCATGGCTCTTCTTCTGTACCGCAGGAGTGGTTGGCGATCATTAACGAATTTGGCGGAGAGATCCCAGAAACCTACGGCGTGCCAGTTGAGCAAATTGTAGAAGGGATCAAATATGGCGTTCGTAAAGTCAATATCGATACCGACTTGCGTTTAGCATCAACGGGTGCGATTCGCCGCTTTTTGGCAGAAAACCCGTCTGAATTTGATCCGCGTAAATATTTGAAGAAGACGATAGATGCAATGAGCGAGATTTGTATTGCTCGCTATGAAGCCTTTGGCACAGCAGGTCAGGCTTCTAAAATTACGTCTATCTCTTTAGAGAATATGGCGGCAGCCTATGAAGCGGGCAAGCTGGATGCAAAGATTGCTTAATCTTTGAGAAATACTGAAAAGCCGCCGCTTTTTGGCGGCTTTTTTGATGGTACTTTTTTATTAATGATGAATGCCTGAGCAGAGAGATCTAAATGGCCCTGATTGTATCCACGTGGATAAAGTTTGTATTTTTATTTGCACCCTTCTTCGTGGTGTCAATGTTTCTCGCACTCACGCGAACGGATAGCGCAGCAGAGCGGAGGAAAATCGCTAACCGAGCCGTCTTGGCTGCATTGCTGACCAGTTTGGTATTATTCTTTTTTGGCTCACCCTTGTTTGAGTTGTTAGGCATAACCTTGGACTCTTTTAGGATTGGTGCGGGAATTCTGCTTTTTTTATCGGCTATCAGCTTGGTAAGAGATGGTGTTAGAGTGAATGCAGAGGTGCCGGCAGAGCAGCGCGATGATGTATCTGTGGTGCCGCTAGCTATTCCTACCATTATCGGCCCTGCGACGATTGGTGCCATTCTTGTTTATGGTGCAGAGTTGAATGGTGTAGATATTATTTATGGATTAGTAGGCTTGGTATTGGCGCTGCTCTGTTTACTGATCTGCTTACACCTATCGACTTGGCTTGAGAGAATCTTAGGCAAAACAGGGTTAAATGTACTGAGTAAAATAACCGGTTTGATTCTGGCGGCTATGGCGTCGCAGATTGTACTGACAGGTATTCATGGATTTATAGCAACTTCTGGTTTAGTAAATTAATACCGGATTCATAACACATCCCGTAACCTTTCGGGTAACTATCTAGACTATGTGGGGAACGAACAGATGGATTTAATGAAAATGGCGACTGACCTTTTTCTTCAGAAGCTGGGCAGCTCTGCAGGAAACCTTAATAGCGACGTAGTAGCGTCGGCGCTTAGCGCATTGCTAGGTGGGGAGAATGGCCAACTGGATTTAGGTGCCTTAGTGGCAAAATTCAGTCAAGGGGATTTAGCATCGTTGGCACAATCTTGGTTAGGTGACGGTGCTAACGCTAATTTTTCTATTGACCAAGTTTTGTCAGTACTGGGTGCATCTCAAGTGAGTGAGTTTTCGGCAGGTTTGGGCATAGAAGAGAGCGATGCAAGCTCAGCGCTATCTGAAATGATTCCTGAACTTATTGATCAGAATAGCTCTGCAGGTGGTTTGCTGGATGCTGTTGGCGGTGTCGGTGGTCTGGCAGGTATGGCTTCGAAGTTCTTTCGCTAGTCACACCCTTTCTAACAGATAAAATAAAAGCAGGCTCTGATGAGCCTGCTTTTTTAGGAATCGGGTAGATTACGCTTTACAGCGGAGTTACCTGATCAGCCTGTGGGCCTTTCTGGCCTTGCACTTCAACGAAGCTTACAGCCTGACCTTCAGTTAGGGTACGACGACCTTCACCGATGATTGAACGGAAGTGAACGAACAGATCCGAACCGCTATCGCGCTGGATGAATCCGTAACCTTTTTCGTCATTGAACCACTTAACGGTTCCAGTTTGTGTATCTGACACGGTAATAACACTCAATAGTAATTAACGGTAGCTTCTTAGAATAATCCAAGAGGGCTTAATCACTGCGTCAGGAGCACAAGAGAGAGGGCTGGAGCAGATAAAGCTTTGTAAGATGTAACCACTTCAACACAAAACACTTGATCTCAAAACACAGATCAGATATCGAGTGTATATCCTCATTTAAAGTAACGCAAATATCTTAGGTAAAAAATCTATCAGAAGAAAGGAAGGGGCTTATCGAGTGATTCTCATAAACGATAGACTCCCCTAAAGTCCGTTTTTAGGGGAGGATCAAAGAGGTAGGCGTTTGTTAGACGGTGAAGCGTCTCACTAATGAATCCAGGTTTGCAGCCAGCTTGGCGAGTTCATCACTGGATTGGAGAATCTGAGTTGTGCCTGCGGTAGAGGCATCCGATGCATCGTTTATGGTTACTAAAGAGCGGTTAATCTCTTCCGCTACACTGCTTTGCTCTTCAGATGCACTGGCAATCTGCGCATTCATATCTGTGATGCTAGATACTGCCTGCTGGATAGCAATCAAAGCTTCACCGGCTGCAGCGGCTTGCTCACCCGTTGCTTCTGCCCGTTGACGGCTATGTTCCATTGCTTCAGCCGCTGTTTTTGTTCCTGTTTGTAAGCGCTCAATGGCCTGCTGAATTTCTGCAGTGGATTGTTGTGTGCGTTGCGCCAAGGTTCTTACTTCATCGGCAACTACCGCAAAACCACGCCCTTGATCACCTGCGCGGGCTGCTTCAATCGCCGCATTCAATGCTAGTAGGTTAGTTTGCTCTGCGATACCCCGTATCACTTCGATAATTGATCCGATATTGTTGCTATCAGTTTCAACAGCACCAATTTTATCAGCAACTGAACGTACTTCTTCTATTAGCTCGTTGGTAGCGCTCACCGCTTTCGCCACGATGTTGTTACCTTCTTGTGCCTTCACTAGCGTATCTTGGGCTGCCAAATCCGCCATCTCTGCGCTTTTGGCAACGTCTATGACGGTGGAGGCCATTTCATTCATTGCTGCAGCAACTTGCTGCACTTCCTGGTTTTGGAAGCTGATATTTTCCTGTGCAGTTCCACTGACGGTATTTAGCTCTTTAGCGGATGTTGAGAGATGCTTGGATGAGGTATTGATCTGGTTAATCAACTCGCGCATTTGTGCAATCATGGTATTGAAACTGAGGCCTATTGTAGCCAGCTCATCTTTACCTTTAACATTGACAGCTAGCGTTAGGTCAGACTGTTGCGATATCGCCTCCATGGTTGACCTTAGATGCTCAATGGGCTGGCGAATCGACTGGTAGATGAAGTAGCCAAGTAGTGCTAACACCGCAATTAATATACCGGAGATCGTTAGCAGCAGCGTAAAGTTCTTTTCGTAAGCTTTATCGAGAGTGTCTACCGTTTTCTGCGTGTTTGCTAATTGGTAATTAACTAAATCAGTTATTTTTCCACCAATAGGATCAATCGTGGCGTATAGCGGGCCGTCATATTTATCCACTTTTCCTTCTAGATTGGTGCCTTGGTTGGCCGTTAGAAAAGAGCGAAATCCTGCAATAGAATCATTCGCGGGGCCGAAAAATTGCTCGGCTTCTTTGCTAAGACGTTTTTCCTCTGGTGAATGCTTTAATGATAGATAGTCAGCCCATTTCTCTTTTATGCGTGCTGTGGCTGTATCTAAGTTGGAGATGGCTTCATTGGAATCCATCAGGCCTGCGTTAACTTTGTTAGCGGTATCTATTACGAGTACGGCATAGTCATCAGCGATCACCTTAAGGTCTTTAAGTGGAACGACTCTATTGTGATAAACCCTCTCAAGCCCATCGTGGGAGTTTTTGAGTTCTGAAAGGCTAATCAGCAATACGGCAATAAGAGCAATAATGGGTAAAACCAGCAGGATAAGAAGTTTTATGCGAATGCTCAGGGATGATATCAGCATAGTCGTGCCTCGTAGCAACAAAAATTGAAATAGAACTGCCCTCCTTGTCGGCGACCAAAGAGATATATTAAGTATAAATATGCGGCTCTTTGATCTTATTTTTGACTATCATGCAGTACTCAACTACAGATGAAATGGACCATCTGTGATTACATCAGTACCTTGAGGTTAGGATAGAATTTTCATATATACAAGGAAGTATAAAAAGATAGTTACATACTGAAAAAGGGAATACTTAGCTTTTGATTAAGTGTTTCAATGTGTCATTGATAGAGGTGTTAAGCTTTAAAGTGAGTAGCTCGTCTGCGCGGGTTTTTCCCAAACTAAGTGCAGCAATAGGTAGTCTCCACTCGTAAGCTCGTTTGCAAAAGCGATAGCCGGAATAGACCATCAACGAGGAACCTATGACTAATAAAGCATCTGCTTGGCTGAGTGTCTGAAGGGTCTCTGCTACGGTTGATTTGGGTACATTATCGCCAAAAAATACAACGTCGGGTTTGAGGATGCCGCCGCAGTTTGGGCATTCTGATACGTGAAACTGGCTAAAGTCGACATTGTCTAGGTCGGCATCGCCATCGGGAGCGGGTGAGGCTTTGAAGTGCATAAATGATGGGTTGTGATCCATCATCATATTGTGCGTTTCGTCCCTACTCAGTATTACAGAGCAGTTTATACATACAACTCGATCTGAGCGGCCATGAAGATCAATAATATTTTTGTGCCCTGCTTTTTGGTGCAGCCCGTCGACGTTTTGTGTAATGAGAAGCTCAATGATGCCTTGCTGCTCAAGCTGTACTAAATGGTGATGAGCTTGGTTAGGCTCTGCATCGCGCATGATAGGCCAACCTATTAGGCTTCTTGCCCAGAACCGTTGACGTGTGGCTTTATCAGTAATGAAAGCGTGATGTTGCACGGGTTGTTTGCGCTTCCATTCGCCTTGCTGATCGCGGTAGTCCGGTATGCCAGAGTCGGTACTGATGCCAGCACCGGTCAGTACTACCAAGCGTGGGTGCTTCTCGATGAAGTCACGCAATGCGTTGCCAGCTTCGTTGGTCTTATTAAACAGCTGCATGTTTTGGGTCTGTAGATGTTTCTGGTGGTTTTTCCTGACGGCTATCTATCGAGATAATTATCCAGCCTTCTTTAATGGTGGTCTGGTGTTCAGGCGAGAGTATTCTCAGTCGCCCTTCTGGTGATATCGCCATTAATAGAGAGCGGTCAGATTGATTTGCTTCGCGCCATGCTTCTAGAGAGTAGTCCACAGTTAAGCGTGTTGCCTTAATATTGGCACCTTGGCTTAGTAAACTGGAAAGCTTTTTGAAGGAAAAGGCATCCTCACCTAAAAAGTGTCCTTGGTGGGTATGGGATACTGACGCTCTAGCGGTCGACTCTTCAGGTTTTTCGGTTGATACAGAGTAAATATTGCGCTCATCAAACTCGTTTCTAAAGTGCAGGCTTGCGAGCGTATTAACATCGCGCTGAGGCGTGGTGGCTAAGAGTTGTCCATAACCTCCAAACTCCAGCTTTTCTGAAACGCGTAAAGATAGTGGATTGGCATGGAAGGTGTTTAGGCCTTTCATACGTGCTTCGCTGATATTTTCCCAGCTAGGATCAATTAATAGGGTCGGAATATCTTGCTTTTGAAGAATATCAGCAATAGCTCTGGCTACTCTGTTTGCTCCTATAATAACTAGTCCTCTAGGTTCAGGTTCCGTGACCTTTAAGCGTTTTGCTATCCATTTTGAGGTGGCGCTTTGAAAGACTACAGTCCCGATGATGACCGCAAAAGTAAGTGCTGTCAGAATATTGGCTTGCTCATATCCGCTCTCTTCAAGCCGTAAAGCAAACAGTGCTGATACCGCAGCTGCAACAATACCGCGTGGTCCTACCCAAGCAATTAGCGTGCGCTCACGCCAATTCAAATCACTACCTAGTGTGCATAGGGCGACAGAAATCGGCCGTACAACAAATTGGATAACCGCCAGTAACAAAAGGGCAGGAACTCCCAGCGTTATAAGTTCGTTAAGATTAAGACGTGCGGCCAATAGAATAAATAGGCCAGAGATCAGTAAAATGGTGAGATGTTCTTTAAACGATAGAATCTCGCTCAGGTTAATATTGCGCGAGTTTGCCAGCCAGATCCCCATGACGGTAACCGCCAGAAGTCCGGATTCATGCGCTAAATGGTTGGATAGGGTAAAGATACTCAGTACCAATGCAAGGGTTCCGAAAGCCTGCAAATAGTGGGGCAGCCAATGGCGACGGATAACAAAGGCAAGGCAGTAGGCGGCCAATCCACCCAGAAAGGTACCTATCAAGATGATCTCTGCAAAGAGGAATGCTGTATGAGCGAGCTTCTCTCCCTGTTGGCTGCTGATGATCCATTCATAGACTAATACTGCCATAAGAGCACCGATTGGATCGATGATAATGCCTTCCCAGCGTAAGACGTTAGATATTCGGCTGGTAGCGCGTAAGGTTCTCAGCATAGGGACAATAACGGTTGGCCCTGTGACGACGACCAAGGCGCCAAAGAGTGCTGAAAGCTCTACCGATAAACCAATAAGCCAATGGCTGGCTAAAGCAATCATTCCCCAAGTCACTAAAGCGCCCCATGTGACTAAACGCCTGACCACTTTGCTGACGTCACGTACTTCTGAAAAATGAAGTGTCAGACTGCCCTCAAATAAAATAATTGCGATCGATAAGGAAACAACAGGGAAAAGCAGGTCTCCCAGTAGCTGGTCAGGATTGAGTACACCGAAAACAGGGCCAAGCAAAACACCTGCAATCAATAGAAAGAGAATAGCGGGCAGCTTAAGCCGCCAGGCGCTCCACTGGCAGGCAATACTGATTAAAGCAATGAGAGCAAGTAGTGCAGTATCTGAAAGCAACATACAGATTCCATGGTTTATAAGCTAAGGCTGCTGATACTCTACCGATTATGTCCGGAAAAGCCAGCTGCTTGTTTTTCTGATAAAAATTATTTATCAGTCGTAGAAATTATTTTTCATTGGACAGGGTGTTAAGAGTCGAGGCAATCTATTGTCATAACAACAATGGCTATAAGTGCTGATTTAACAGGCCAAGTGGAGGCGTGATGGACTTAAATATTACACCCTATGATCTGAGACAAATGATCCGCAAGGGCGAGTTTAGTGGAAATACTTCCGGTTACTCGCAAGGTTTTGTACAGGGTAACTTAGCAATCATGCCGCAAGAGTGGGCGAATGAGTTTTTACAATTTTGCCAGCTGAATCCAAAGCCGTGTCCTGTGATTGGTATGTCTGCGAACCCCGGTGATTTTTTGTTACCTGATCTGGGTCGGGATGTAGATATTCGAACAGACCTACCCCGCTATCGAATCTATGAAGAGGGGGTAATGACGCAGGAGGTCACGGATGTACGTGAGTTCTGGCGTGATGATCTGGTGACATTCCTGCTGGGATGCTCCTTCTCCTTCGAAGAATCCCTGATTGCTGACGGTTTAGAAGTGCGCAATATAACCGAAGGCGTCAATGTGCCTATGTATCGTACCAATATCCCTTGTCGGCCAGCGGGGCGTTTCAGTGGTACCACGGTTGTCAGTATGCGACCGATGAAGCCTAAAGATGCGATACGGGCTATTCAGATCTGTACGCGCTTCCCTTCGGTTCATGGTGCACCACTTCACTTTGGGAACCCAGAAGATATTGGCATCAGTAATATTAACGCGCCTGACTTTGGAGATGCGGTAACTATTAACGATGGTGAAGTGCCGGTCTTTTGGGCCTGTGGTGTGACACCGCAGGTTGCTATTGAGCAAGCGCGTCCTCCGTTTTGTATCACCCATAGTCCAGGCCACATGTTGGTAACTGATATCCCGAACAGCCATTTGGCTATTATGTAATGTGCTGCAGGAGAAGAGTATGCGTCTCAAACTAAATTGTGATCTAGGCGAAAGCTTTGGTGCTTGGAAAATGGGTCTGGATGATGAGGTTATGCCCCATATTGATCAAGCTAATATTGCGTGCGGTTTTCATGCGGGTGATCCGTTGGTCATGCAAAAGACGTTGGCGCTGGCGAAAACTCATGGTGTAGAAGTGGGTGCGCATCCTGGATACCCTGATTTGGTAGGTTTTGGTCGTCGCTCACTAAAAGCTACCTCGGATGAGATACGCGCGTTAATGTGCTATCAAATGTCTGCACTGGATGGAATGGCCGCCTGTGAGGGCTTAACTATGAGTTATGTAAAGCCCCATGGAGCACTCTATAACGACATGATGGCTGACAGTTCAGTACGTGCTGCGGTTATGGCTGCGGTGGCAAGCTACCACCGGCCTATTGTGCTGGTATTGCAAGGTACGCCGGATGCTGAACAGCATAGAGCCGAAGCCGAGCAGTATGGTCTGAAGCTGTCTTTCGAAGCCTTTGCTGATCGCTGTTATGACGATGATGGGAAATTGCTTTCACGAACACGTGAAGGTGCAGTTCATTCCAAAGAGAAGATGCTGGCGCAAGTAAAGCAGCTCAAAGAAACAGGAACCGTGACCAGCATTAGTGGGCATACGCTCAATCTGTATGCTGACACCCTCTGCGTGCATGGTGACAATATGGCGGGTGTACAAGCGATTCAAACCATTCGCGCTATGATTGATAGTGAGGAATGTTAGGCCATGCTAATAGAAGTTGCAGGTGAGAATGCACTGATCGTCTATTTTGGCGAAACGGCTAATCCGCAAGTATCGGCACGCGTGCAGCAGGCAGTAGATTTGCTGTCTCAGACAATGGGTGATGCGCTGGTGGATTTGGTGCCTTCCTACGCTTCGTTACTGGTGATCTACAATCCACTCGTGACAGATCATTTTGCCGTTAAACGGCAGATTAGGGCGCTGCAATATGCAGAAGAAAGTGACCAGCCCCAAACAGGTAATTTAATAGAGCTACCCGTTTATTACGGAACGGATGCAGGCCCAGATTTGCAGTCACTGGCAGATAATGCGGGACTTACTACTAACGAAGTGATTCAGATCCATAGCGAGATGGAATATCGCGTTTACGCCATTGGCTTTGCTCCAGGGTTTGCTTACTTAGGTGAAGTTGATGAGCGTATTGCAGCGGCACGTTTAAGTACGCCACGCTTGAAAGTGCCTCGCGGCGCGGTGGCGATTGCTGACCGGCAAACGGCGGTATATCCAGCAGTATCCCCTGGCGGCTGGAATCTGATTGGCTTGTGCCCGATTCGTATGTTTGACCCTGCTGCTGAGCCGACGATGCCCGTACAAGTCGGTGATCGTGTAAAGTTTGCACCGATCTCAAAGCAAGAATTTCTATCCTTGGGAGGTGAGTTATGAGCCTTGCTGAAACAGGATTTAAAGTACTCCAGCCAGGTCTTCTCACTCTGATTCAGGATGCTGGTCGATTTGGGTATCATCGCATAGGACTCACCAATGGTGGTCCCTTAGATATGGCCTCCTTTCGCTGGGCCAATCAATTGTGTGGTAATCCAGAAGGTACTACTGCACTGGAGGTGAGTATTGGTGGTCTGGTCATGGAAGCTCAGCTGGATACCTACTTTGCCGTGACCGGTGCTAACCTTCCGTTAAAAGTAAACGGTGTGGAATTAGAAGGATGGCAAACACACGCAATTAAAGCGGGTGATCGTATTGAATTGGGCTTTACGCAAGCTGGTGCACGGGCTTATTTGGCCGTTGCTGGTGGCTTCTCGATTCCTGTCTCGTTTGCCAGCAGCGCAACCGTGACCCGTGAAGGAATCGGAGGTTTAACAGGAGATAAGCTACAACAAGGGGATTTTTTGCCCTGCGCTCCTCATGCAACAAAAGCGATGTATCGCTTGGCAGCAGCTTATCGCCCCTCTTTTTCACAGCAGGAAACGCTGCGATTGGTATTAGGTTATCAGCATGCAAGTTTTGATAATGTGCAAAAGCGTTTGTTCTTCTCCAGTGAATACCGTCTGACTGATCGTGCTGATCGTATGGGCTTTCGCTTAGAGGGGCAGGCAGTACGTTCCTCGCTTACGGGTATTTTGTCAGAGGGGATTTGTCATGGCGCTGTACAGATTCCAGCAGATGGGCAGCCAATCGTACTCTTGAATGATCGACAGACTATCGGTGGCTATCCCAAGATAGGCTCTGTCATCTCCCTTGATACGGCAAAACTAAGCCAACTATTGCCGGGAAGCTGTATCCACTTTGAAGAAGTATCGATCGAGCAATCTCATAACCTTATCTGTTTGGCAGCACACCGCTTTGCCAATACCCCTTTAGAACGTATCGCTTAACTGTCGATAGTGGAGAAATTAAAGTGACGAATGCAAGTATAGCGCGAGATGACACAGCGTTAAGTAAACTTATTGAAGACCTGTTAGTCGCTAGAAACTTGCGAGGTATGAAGACTATTCAACCCGCCTTGCAGACAGGTTACTACTTACGTGCTGCGCGTATCTTGAATAAATGTCGAGGCCACGTGCTGATAGGCACTGGCTTTCCTGTTGTAGACACCTTTGAAACGGATGGCCCCGTCGGTGCGATTGCGTTATATCGTGCATTAGAGACATTAGGTGCAACCCCCGTGTTGGTGTGTGGTCCGCCGGTATCGCAAGCGCTTATGAAGGATTTTCGGGTTCATGAAATCCGAGTGGGAGAGCACCAAGAGCAGAAGCTGGAAGCATTTGAAGCGCTCTATAAATTCCACCCTGATGCCGTAGTCTCGATTGAGCGCCCAGGGCAAGCCGAGGATGGTGGTTATTACAATATGCGTGGTGAAAGCATCAGTGCGCGGACAGCCTGTTTCGATACGTTTGTAAAACATGCCAAATGTCCGACCATTGGTATTGGTGATGGCGGCAATGAGATCGGCATGGGCAATGTAGTCAGTGCCTTAAAAGATCTAGATATTGTTGCATCGGCTACCTGTGTAGATGAGTTACTGATTGCCGACGTCTCTAACTGGGGAGCCTATGGGATCATGGCATTTTTAAGTGTCTGGAACCAAACGGATCTACTGGGTCAGGTGAAACCCCGTGAAATTCTCGACTATCTATCGGGGTTAGGCAGTGTAGATGGCGTAACACGCCAAAATGAGTTGACCGAAGATGGTCTGGATCCGAGTGAAGGTGAGTCCGTTTTATTGGCGCTACGTCAGCTGATTAATGTGGCCTGATAAGTTTTAGGGTATTTGCATGATGGCCAGACTACTTTCAGCTAGTTGCTGGGGTAGTATTCGGTCATCATCCTGTCGCCAAGCATAGCAAAACGTTAGTTCGGCAGGGGTCTGTTCGGTTTCCATCTTGATCAGTGAGCCCTCTGATAGAGGCTGTTCTAAAAGTGGAATTGGCAACAAAGCGATCCCCACTCCTTGCTGAATCAGCTTTAACATATTCGCAACCGAGCTACAGGTGTGAATCGGCGGCGGCTCATCCAATGTATTGAAAAGCTGATGCAAATAATGCCAAGGTCGTGTGTCTCGGGGGAAGCTGATTATAGGGAAGGTGGCTAAGTCTGCCACGCTCAGTGGCGTTGAGTGGTGGTGAAGATTAGGGCTGCAAACCCAGCATTGAGGGTAGCTGCTTAATTGTCCGACACTGATATCAGCTGGCGTTGATTGATCTGCTACCATGAGCGCAAAGTCGATCTGGTGGTTCTGCAATTGGCGTATCAATATAGGGGTCATATCGCTGGTCAGTTCAAAAGAGATCAGCGGATGTTTAGTTTGCCAGTGTTTCAGTAATTTGGTTAACCAAAGATGCGCTAAAGTATCGGAAATACCGATACGTAAGCTGCCTTTTTCAGGAATTTCTTGGCTAATTTGTGCTTTCATCTCCTGACTTATGGCGATGAGCTTTTCGGCATAAGGTAACAGTTGAGTGCCACGAGCAGTGAGTTGGGTGCCGCTCTTATCTCTTAGAAGCAAAGCCACACCTAGCTCGGCCTCTAGTGCAGCAATCCGTGCGGAGATTGCCGGTTGGCTTGTATGCAGTTGCTGAGCGGCTGCATGGAAGCTGCCAAGGCGGGCTACTTTAATAAAGGTAGAAAGGTTGCGTAATCGCATGATGGCACCGTGCTAAATAAGCAAAATACTATAACGTGGCTTTGTGTTTGCATTATAGGTTTTTTTGTAATGGTTTTTTTTGCTGTTTTATTGTAAAGGTTTGATATTATTTTATGCTAAATGAAAAATATTGGGTGTTTTTTGTTTAATTTTTATACGTATTGCAAATAATTGCCTATTTGTAATATAAAGTCGCTATTGAATCTGACTGTTAGTCAAGTAGCTTAAGGGGCAGTTAACAAATGAGTATTGCATATTTAAATGGTGAATACCTCCCACTCGAAGAAGCACGTATCTCTCCTTTAGATCGTGGTTTTCTTTTTGGTGACGGTATCTATGAAGTGATCCCTTACTACGCAGGTAAG
Organism: Neptunomonas concharum; assembly: GCF_008630635.1. Classification (NCBI taxonomy): domain Bacteria; kingdom Pseudomonadati; phylum Pseudomonadota; class Gammaproteobacteria; order Oceanospirillales; family Oceanospirillaceae; genus Neptunomonas; species Neptunomonas concharum. The sequence continues at coordinate 332,962 of NZ_CP043869.1, forward strand.
CCAGTTGGTTTGGTAGCTCATATCGAACGTATGATTGATGGCTTGGCCGCTGTTGAAATCCAGTCAAAAACTACGCTGGAACAATGGTCTGCTCTTTTAAATGATCTGATTAGCCGTAACGGCGGCGCAGAAAAGAACTTGGGCGTTTATGTTCATGTCTCTCGCGGTGCAGATGTTAAGCGTTTTCATGCATACCCGGAAAACGTAGAGCCAACGGTTTTCTGTTTTACTTTTGACATCAAAGACCCTGAGCCGGTAGATCGCACAGCTGTGCACGCTTATACCGTGACTACTGCGCAAGATCTGCGCTGGCGCCGTTGCCATATCAAATCAACGGCACTGTTGGGTAATGTCATGCACTTTCAGCAAGGCTATGCATCGGGTAACAGCGAATGTTTGCTGTACAACGACAAAAACGAACTGACTGAAGGTAGTTCGGTCAATGCTTACATTGTTAAAGATGGTGTCGTTATTACTCCGATCCAAGATAACCAGATTTTGCCAGGCATTACCCGTCGAATCATCATTGATAGCCTAAAAGAGGAAGGCTCTATTAAGGTTGAAGAGCGTACGGTGACCATGGATGAAGTCTATGCCGCTGACGAAGTATGGATCAGCTCCTCATCTAAAGAGATAGCCCCTGTTACACAGATAGACGGTAAGCCTGTAGGTGATGGCACCGTAGGTGAAGTTTGGGAAAAAGCTTTCCGTATCTATACCGATGCAAAGTTTACACACCGCTAATTGACACTCTGCTCTTCATTGACAAAAGACGTTTTGCCCCGGTTTTCCGGGGTTTTTTTTGTCTGGATTTTCTTAGGCAGCCTTAACTGTATTTTCCTTGCAACGAGAATGTAGCTTCCGTTACCTACTATGTTTCAATCTATATTCGCCCAAAAATTCGAATAGGTAGGTTTATGATCAAGAATCTGAATAACTCGTAAGAGGATGACTAAAGTAGTAGTCTCTAGCCAGCTTTGCATCATAAATCTCACCCTGGGTACAGGTAAGTTACCTCTGAAGGAGTGGAACATGAAAAGAATAAGAATAGATAGTGTTAGAAAAGTAGTGATTAGCCTGCTTGCAACATGCAGTTTAGCTCTAGTATCAGAGGCTCAAGCTCTTGAGTTTGTAAACATTGCTAACAGCAATGTCGATGTTAGAGAGGCGCAGATAAATGTGCAAACTGACGAGCCAAGCGAAGTCTATGTTAAGTATGGGTTGAACTCCGCCAATTTTGTTAACTCTCAAGTGTCTGGTAGTAAAAGAAATCATGCTATCTCTCTAAATAACTTAAAGTTGGGGCACATTTATCACTATCGTGTTGTCGCAAAGTCGAGTATTGGCGAAGAGTTTATTAGTGATGGGCAGTTGTTACGACTTAAAAAGACGAGTGATGCCTTTCCTGTCGCTGTTATTAATAAAATAGATAAGCAAAACATTACCTCTTCTAGTGCAACTATTAACGTTGAGCTTGATAGAGCGGCAACTGCTACGTTAAATTTTGGGCGAGGGGCCTATAATGGGGGGACTTTGGTTTCCTCTGTTGCTGTTAATCACCAATTTGAGTTAAGTGGGTTGGATGAAGGGGAAATCTATCATTTTGAAATCGATACAGAAACGCCTGACGGCTTTTTCGCTGATGGATCAGATCAGCTACTTCGTCTCAAAGAGGCATCGGGTCCAGATATTACCCACCTGTTTGTGAGCGAACGAGGTACCACATCTTCTACCATCACCTGGAATACCAGCCGCCATGCAACCGGACGTGTTTTATACCGTAAGGTTGGTGAGCCAGACTACCAAAAAATAGAAAGCTTTGAGTTTCTGAAAGAGCATAGCGTTACACTACCCAATTTAGCAGACTACTCTGAATATGAATTCTTTGTTGAATCAGCTGATGCTAATGGTTTGACCTCCGCATCCAAATCATTATTTTTCTACACACTGGATAGCTCACCTGAACAGCCATCCATTGCGAAAATAGAGGTCAGCTACCTGAATTACTTAAAAAACGAAGGTTTTGCCAAGGTAGTTACTGCAGAGGACACGCGTGTCTGGATTACTTTTGGTCCAAGCTTCAGGCCTAATACCTCTCTTGTATCAGATTTTAAGAAAGAGCATGGTATTCGATTACCATCGTTGATTCCTGGTTTGTTTTATCGACTAGAAGTTCACGTCGAAGATGCAGACGGAAATCTCCATAAGCAAATTCAATTTTTTGATCCTGAAAAACTTGCGATAATTACAGAGAGTGAGATAACAACCGAGCCTGAGTACCTTGTAAATAGTTTTCTTACCCCAAGAACAACCAAGGTTTGTAATTATAATGTGAGTGATATCGTTGCATACAGTTATATTAAATTAGACTGTTTGCTTGATTTAAATAATCAGCATGTATTCCTTAATGAAGGTGTTTCTTTACTTGCGGCTGGTGGCGACGTTATTAACGGCACTTTGCATATGCCTGATGGTGAAATCGATCCTCGATTACTGAACTCGTCTGTTACCGTTAGTGGTGTGGGGGTTAGTCCTACATCGGACAATTATCTGTTAGATAAAAAACGCTGGCCTCTTACTGAGGGTGTTGTTGAAGATTCTGTTGCAAAAATAAATAGACAAATTCTTCAGCACGCTTTCAATCAAATGGCCGCTATCCAGATAGCTACATTTACATTGCCTAGCTTTGATGTTTATTTCTTAGTAGGGCAATACGATTCGCGTATTGATGGTAGTAAAAGTGGAATGCTATTACCTTCGAACACTAATTTAGTAATGCACGCAGATACTACATTGCGTGTACAACCAAATGGATACGAAAAGTACAGTCTGCTTGGTACCTTCAATGCTAGTAATGTTAAGGTAAAAGGTGGGGTGCTAATTGGTGAGCGAGATCAGCATAACTACGAAGACCCGCTTTCAGATAAGAATAAACAGTGGGCTGGCACGCTAATGCGGATCCAAGGTTCGACGAATGTTTTGATTGATGGCGTTAGCTTTATTGATGCGATGGGTGATGGCCTATCAATCAGCTCTCTTCGAGGGTATGGTCGACCTGACCACATTGAAACGAAAGATGTTACGGTCATTAATAGTACTTTTGACAATAACCGTCGACTTGGTATGGCTATCACCAGTGGTTCCGATATCTTAGTGGATAGCAATACATTCTTAAACTCAGGCCAACCTACTGAATACTCTACTTTTGCCTCTCCCGGTTGGGCGCTGGATGTTGAGGGGGCTCGCTTACGCAATAACGAGGGCGAGCTTTACTATATTGAACGTCCGCATAACATTGTTATCAGTAACAATGTCGAGAAAAATAGCTACGAGGGTGCTTTCATTGCCGCTATAGGTGATCATATCGACATCATCAAAAATACGACTGAAAGTCGTTTAGGTATAGGACAGTCCTCTTTTGTAACTATTACTGATAATAAAGTGACGTACAACGACAGCTCTCATACCGCAAAATTTGCCATACTCAATGGTCACGATGGGGAAACAACTTTTTACCCAATCACTGATGGTGTGCCACTGGAAAATAATATTATTGCTAATAATGAGCTCCGAAATGCAGGTATCTTTATCTCGGGAAGTAATACTGATATCTATGATAACACTATAATAAATGCTCCATTGGCCTTCTCTATATATAGAGCAAAAGATACAAATATCTTTAATAATAAAGCAGTGGTTGATAACGATGCTCCTAGCACTGATAGTGATGGTAGAGTAAAAAGCTATAATGGTATGCGAGCAAGATTCTCAGTAAATAATGTTAGCTTTAATGGTAATAAAGTACATGTAAGGGGTAACCCGCTATGGGTTCAGGGAATAAATACCGAACCAAATCAAAGTGCTTATATGATGGAAGTTAAAGATAATGTCTTCACAACATCTACTGATAGTAAAGTTTCAGTTTTTAGCAAGGCGAAAAATGTAACACTTCAAGGAAATGAAATTAATGGATTGCAGATATCTACAGAATCTCACGATCTATCAATTTTGGATAATGTTATTAATCAGACCTTGTCGCATGGTATTCATGTTAATACAGGAAGTAACAATATTGATATACAAGGCAATACAATTGGTTTCAGTGGAAGCCGGTCTGTTTGCATTAAAGTGTCTACCGATAGTGCAGTTAATGAAAAAGATAATGTGTGTCATGAAATAGAATAAAATAATTGGCTAATGAGGCTGCTGGACATCATGCTATGCCAGCGGCCCATTCCATTTACCTGACTTTAACGCTAGCTTTCAGGTTTTGTTCTTTGCCTCATCGTTAAAACAGAGTTCAGTGCGATGGCCGATAGAATAATGGCACCGCCTAAGAAAGTGCGCTCTGGGATCTGTTCATTGACAGCGAACCATACCCAAATTGGGCCTAAGATCGTTTCTATCAGTAGAAATAAACTGACTTCCGCTGAGGGTAAATAGCGGGGTGCTCTCATCAGTAACCAAGTCGCTACAGGGATTTGGAAAATACCCATAATGCCCAGCCAGATATAGCTTTGTGGCGGTAGTGATAACGGGTTAGCTTGGCTGCTAGAAAGCAAGCCTGCGACAGCCCCAGATAGGGCAATGACGGGCAAAATAGAGAAATTATGAGCACGGCGTAGCAAAGTGAGTACCGCACCGGTAGAGATAGCGAGGATCAGGGCAGCCAGATCACCTTTCCAATGCAATGAGTCTAATGATCCAGCAAAGATGTAAATCACGCCGCAAAAGGTGATAAGCATTGTGATCAGCGTGCTCGTTTTTAGCTTCTCTTTTAAAAACAGGCTAGAAAAAAGCGCCGAAAATAATGGGGAGCTGGCAAGAATTATAACCGTATTCGCTGTGCTTGTATGGCTGATAGAGTAGACAAACAGTAAAGTGTTGATGCCATAAAGGAGAGCAACCGCAAGTGCCAGCTGCCAGCTACGCGCGTTTGGTGGTAGTACGGTTTGTTTTCGTGCCAGTAAGCTCAGAGTAGTGAAGGTGGCGCACATTAACCAGCCCCGCCAAAAAGCAATATCCCACGCACTAGCACCTGCCAAGCGAATAAGCATGGCATCAAAGCTGAGTATAAACACACCGCAGGCGGCAATAAAAATCCCTTTTTGATGTTCAGAATATGTCAAACTACAGACCATGATGATGAAGTATAAGGTGTGAGGGTATATGACAACGGTGTTTGGAGCTAGTCATCAGCTTATGGCCTTGAGGGAGAGATGTAGTGATTACGATTAGGTATGTTAATAAGCCTGAAAAACAATGTACACAGGTGAGTGAGCTGCTGGATCTGTTACCTGAGGTGACAGAGCCCGTTTGGGTGGATCTCTACTCCAATGATGATCAGTTAATAAAAACACTGTTGACTGCATTGCATTGCCATGAGTTGGCGATAGGGGATACTTTGCGCCATCGACATCCGCCTAAGATAGAGTATTTTGATGATCAGATTTTTATCCTTTACCGAGGTATTCATCAGGTGGAGGATACGCTCTCTTTTGAGCACCAGCAGATTGCTTTTTTTATATCGGAAAACCTGTTGATCAGTGTTCATCGGCGAGAGGTACAGGGGATCAATAAAGTTTTACAGGGCAATATCCAGTCGTTAATTAATATCCCTTTGGATTTGGCTTGTAAAATCATGCACTTATCGGCAGGCATTTATTTGGAGTCGATATTAGAATTTGATGAAACGCTAGCGACTCTTGAGGATGTACTGCTGAATGCTGGTAATGATCAAACTTTACGTGAGCTCACCAGTTATCAATCCCGGCTATTGAAGCTAATAAGAACCTTTAATTACCACCTTTCTATTTCTCACTGCTTAGTCACAGAGGAGGAGGGGGGATTGCCGGTCAGTTGTTCACAAGAGAGCCAGCACCGCATTAACGATTTGAATGATCGATTTGAACGCCTCTATAGTCTCTCGCGGATGCACTACGATATTTGTGGTGATCTAATCAATGGCTATCTGTCGATTACCTCTCATCAGCTAAATAACACGATGCGTGTATTAACAGTCATCACGGCGATTTTTGTACCTTTGAGCTTTCTGGCTGGCTTGTATGGAATGAATTTCGAGCATATACCGGAGCTGCATTACCGTTATGGATACTTTGTACTGCTCGGGGTGATGTTGCTACTGGCGGCTGGTTTGGTTTGGTTGTTTAAGAAAAAACGCTGGTTTTAAGTGACGGGTATAAAAAAGCCACCGGTCGGTGGCTTTTTGTGTAAGACTAGATTTTAAATACCAAACTTGGCTTTAGCCTCGATACGACGACGGTGCAGCACGGGCTCGGTATAACCGGCAGGCTGTGCACAACCTTCAAAGATCAATTCGCACGCTGCTGCAAAGGCAACGCTGCCGTCAAAATCAGTCGCCATTGGGCGATAGGTTGGATCACCTGCATTCTGACCGTCGACCACTGCTGCCATGCGCTTGAGGGTTTCCATTACCTGCTCTTTGGTACAGATGCCATGGTGCAGCCAGTTAGTGATGTGTTGGCTGGAGATTCGAAGTGTTGCGCGGTCTTCCATCAAGCCAACATTGTTAATGTCGGGTACTTTTGAGCAACCTACACCACCGTCTACCCAACGCACCACATAGCCTAATAGGCCTTGAGCATTGTTATCCAATTCTTGCTGAACCTCTTCAGCTGACCAGCTTGGATTGGCTTCAACCGGGATCGTAAGGATATCATCCAAGCTTGCGCGCGGACGACTGCGCAACTCAGTCTGACGGGCAAACACATCGACTTTATGGTAGTGCAAAGCATGGAGTGTTGCCGCTGTTGGTGACGGAACCCATGCGGTATTAGCCCCCGACATTGGGTGTGCAATTTTAGCTTCCAGCATGTTAGCCATCTGGTCAGGGATTGCCCACATGCCTTTACCAATTTGCGCGCGACCGCTTAAACCGCACATCAAGCCAGTATCAACGTTCCAGTCTTCATAAGCGCTGATCCATTTCGCGGCTTTCATGTCCCCTTTACGAACCATTGGACCAGCTTCCATAGAGGTATGGATTTCGTCGCCGGTACGGTCAAGGAAGCCTGTATTGATAAAGACCACACGTTCTTTAGCGGCGCGGATGCACTCTTTCAGGTTAACGGTAGTACGACGTTCTTCATCCATAATACCCATTTTCAGGGTATAACGATCGAGACCAAGTGCGTCTTCGACGCGCCCGAACAGTTCGTTAGAGAAGGCAACCTCTTCAGGGCCATGCATTTTCGGTTTTACGATATACATGGAGCCGGTAACCGTATTGCGGAACTTACCTAAGCCCTTCATATCGTGTAACGACACCAGTGTGGTCATCATGGCGTCCATAATGCCTTCTGGTACTTCATTACCCTCTTTGTCGATGATGGCGCTGTTGGTCATTAAATGACCTACGTTACGCACGAACATTAGGCTGCGGCCTTTCAGTGTTATCGTGCTGCCGTCCAGAGCGGTGTATTCACGATCAGGATTCATAACACGGGTAAAGGTTTTACCGCCTTTGCTCACATCCTCAGACAGGTCTCCTTTCATGAGGCCCAACCAATTACGGTATACAACGATTTTGTCGTCAGCATCCACAGCAGCAACGGAGTCTTCACAGTCCATAATCGTGGTTAGCGCAGACTCCATGACGATATCTTTTACACCAGCAGCGTCATCTTTACCGATTTGGCTGTTACGGTCGATCTGGATCTCAAAATGCAGGCCGTTATTTTTCAGAAGAATGCTGTCAGGGTCGCCTGCTTCGCCGATAAAGCCTACGAGTTTTTCTGGTTGTGCCAGAGCCGACTCGCTGCCATCACGTAAGGAGATAACCAGTTGTCCATTCTGGATACTATAGCCAGCAGAGTCTTTGTGAGAGCCTGCGGATAATGGTGCCGCTTCGTCTAAAAAGCTGCGTGCAAAAGCAATGGTTTTTGCGCCGCGAACCGGGTTATAGCTGCTGCCAGCTTCTGCGCCGCCTTCTGACGAGATGGCGTCGGTGCCGTAGAGCGCATCGTATAGGCTACCCCAGCGTGCATTTGCAGCGTTCAGGGCAAAGCGAGCGTTCATCACAGGTACCACTAACTGTGGGCCTGCCATCGTCGCCATTTCAGGGTCGACATTGTTGGTTTCTGCTGTGAAGTCTTCACCTTCTGGCAGCAGATAGCCAATCTCCTGTAGAAACGCTTTGTATGCTTGCGCGTCGAACCCTTGGCCTTTTCGGCTCAAGTGCCACTGATCGATCTGTTTTTGCAGATCATCGCGCTTAGCTAATAATTCGCGATTTCGTGGCGCTAGGTCGTGGATAATAGAATCCAGCGCTGCCCAGAACTGTTCGTTGCTGATTCCTGTACCAGGAATTGCGTCGTTGTTAACGAAATCATATAGACCTTGTGCAACGCTCAGGCCGCCGGTCTGTACCCTTTGACTCATAGTAGTAATGCCTCATTGTATATTGTCCAGCCTGGAGCGAGGCAACCATGGCCGGTCGTTATGGTTAGTCACATCCCAGACAACAGGGATTGTGCAATGCAAAAATACATCAAAAAAGACGTGTTTGTCGCCCCTGTCACGCCTAAAGTATGAGAGCTTCGGGCATAAAGATCAGGGGATGATTTTAGTGCGAATTGCATCAGGAAGCGGGACAGACTTTCCGCTGTGATGATCCATCCAGACGACCTTGGCGTAACCTTCACTGACGGGGCTTTCTGGGTTGGATGCACTAAAAATTTCATATAGCGTCATAAAGCTGGAGCGGCCAGGATCTTTAACGTAGCAGTTGATTTTGAGCGTGTCAGGATAGACGACAGGTTGGAAAAAGGTACAGCCGACATTAATCACAACAGGGTCGGTGCCGCCCCCGTCCATGGATGCGCCCATCTCAGCCAGTAATTGTACCCTGGCCTCTTCGAGGTATCGCATGTACATGGCGTTATTCACATGTCCGTAAGCGTCCATATCTCCCCAGCGGACAGCGATATCACAACTGTAGATTAGTTTTCCCTTGTCGGTACTCATTGGCGTGTCTCTGATCATTTAGTGTGATCAGAGACAATAAGTGAGCGGCTGCCGTTTGTGAATAACATTTTCGTTCAGGGTTTATTGCCTCGGTGAAGATGTATGTCCAGTTGCGGGAAGGCAATCTCTATATTATGGGCTTTAAACGCTGCATCAATGGCTTGATTGATTTCATGAGTGGTCGTCAGACGATCTGACATGCTACTCACAAATAAGCGCAGTTCCATATCCAACGTGCTGGCACCAAAAGCTAAAAAGTACGCATTAGGTTCGGGGTCCTTGAGAACTTTGGGATGCTGATGAGCAACGTCTAGCAGAAGCTCTTGCGCCAGATGGGTATCGGATCCGTAAGCAACCCCCACAGGAATGACAAGGCGGGTGATAGGGTCGGTCAAAGACCAGTTAATCAATTGGTCGGTGACGAAGTTTTTATTGGGGATGATCACCTCTTTTCTATCCCAATCGACAATAGTCGTGGCTCGAATTTGTATCCGTGTCACGGTGCCCGAAAAATTACCGATCGTCACGGTATCGCCAATACGGATCGGTTTTTCAAATAACAGAATCAAACCGGAGACAAAGTTAGCGACGATCTCTTGCAAGCCAAAACCTAAACCGACACCCAAGGCGGCCACTAGCCATTGTAGTTTGGCCCACTCCAGACCCAACTGGGAAGCTCCGGCCATAATACTGACAACCAACAGAATATATTTGGTTATGCTGGTAATGGCGTAGGAGGTGCCTGGGGATAAGTCTATGTGCCTGAGTACGAGTAGTTCCAGCAGGCCAGGGAGGTTATAAGCTGCAAGGATACAAAGCACAATAATACTGATACTAAAAAGAATGTTCTTAAGGGTGATCGACTCCGAAATAATGCCTGTTGAGGTCGTGATATCATTGCTCCAGAGTACGATTTTATCCAGCACATCCAGTGTGGGCAGAGCATTTTTCAATAATAGCCACACCAATGAAAAGAACACGAGCACCGTAGCTGCCTTGAGCAGTACCCTAGCTTGGTCAGAGATGGTTTGCAGGTTGATATAGTTCTCTTCTAAAGGCGGAACATCCTCATTCTTTTCCCTTGCTTCAAGGATTTCTGTGCGGCGTGCTTTTGCACGGTCGAATGCAAGGCAGCGTTCTTCGATCAGCAGCCAGCGGTTACCTAGCTTGAAGAAAATGAAGGTCGCATAGAAAATGCTGGTAAGTACCAGCAGAATCAGCATGATTACGCTGCCGGTGAACACGTAGCCCAAAAAAGCCGCCAGAATAATCAGTAAGTGGACACCGACTAAACCCGCTAACCAAAGTTGGGCACGTTGCCACCAATGAGTGCTGTGAGTCACCTGATTAATCTGCGGGGCAACTTTCCAAAGGGCGGTCCAGAACAGTGTAATCAGTATCGCCAACATCAAAAATGCCAAGCGACCAATACCTGAACGAAGTGTTATAGAGTCCGATTCATCAATTAATAGAATCAGTGTGACCAATGGGGTCGCGATCCAAAAGAGAGGGTGTAGCAGTTTGATCAGTGTGCTGCAGAGCTTTTCGGGTGCCGAAAAGTGGTGTTGCATCAGCCCGTGTTCGGAGTTGAGCCATAATAGTAATGTTGCATAGGCCCAGCTAAATACGGCTAGCATCTGACTGATAAGGGGGATTGCTTCGTGGCTCCATGCCAGCGTGTTGAACACCTCTTGCGATAGAAACAGGATACTGGCTGGAATCGGTAGTGTAATAAGTAATGGAAGCAAAACTAAATTGAAGGTGTGACTAAATCGGTCATGTATGACGTTGCCAATCTGCTCTTTCCAACGAAGTGCATTACGTCGATAGTGCTTTCTTGCAAAGGCTGCCAAAAGGCTAAGTAGCACCAATACAACTGCTTCAGGAAGCCAATTTTCGGGTGCTTTCCAAAGCGTATGCGTTTGGTTGGGCAGTATCAGATTCTGTAAAGCAGGTAGTCCTTGGTGGATCTCTGTTAACCAGTTGGTTGAAACAGGTAAAATGCTTGGAATCCAAAGCAGGTGTTTGGATATCAAATCCTTACCGAGTTTAATCTGCTTGTTAATCTGTTCCTGAATCGATAGCAGCTGTGACAGCTCATTAATGGTTTGATTACTTGCCTCGCGAATACGATTTGAGAGTGTACGTCTATCATTCAGTAATTGCTCCAGCTTACTGGCTTCCTCTTCTGTCAAAAAAGGAAGCGATTTTTCAGGTTGCTCTGCTGTAAATTGCTGCTGCGCGATCTCCAAATTAATCAATCGTAATTGATTAATTTGTCCGCGCGTCTCTTCTGTGTTGATGGGTTTCGTGAGTCGTCGGGTAAATTTGCGTAACTCGACACCAAGCGGTTTAGTACTCAGTTCAAGCTGTTGCTGTACGGCGATGTAGCTCTCTCTCACAAGGTTGAGCTTTGCTTCAAGAAATCGTCGTTGTTTAAGCGCTTTTTCACCATCGGCAAGCACATCCCTTAGTTGCTTGCTGAGCGCTTGGTTTTCAGAGAGTTGTGCCGCAATTAGCGGATTCATGGATGTTTTAGCATCATCGGCGCTGAGGCTTTGTAGGGTTTCTTCAGCATCGACGCGACGCTTTGACTGAATAAGGTCCTGCAGCTGGATAATGAGCAGGCTCTCTTGGTCTAGCTTTCGGTTGGTAATCTCTAAGTTGAGGCGGTTATGCTCATTCTGGCCAGGTAAACTCAGTATCTCTAACTCAAGCGCCTGAATTTTCGCAGCGCGCAATGCAAAAAGTGCATCTGATAATTCGACATTCTCCTGACCGTTAGGGAGCGCTTTCTGTTTTAGTTGAACGAGTGTCTCTCGAAGGGAGATAAGTTTCTGATCACTCTGTTCTATCTCCTTACGTAATCGGTCTCTTGATTGCTCAAGTTCAAGAGAGCGAGCTTTTGCTAGGGCGAGTTTTTGCTCAAGTTCCGCTAGACTGAATTTTTGGAGTGCGAATGAGTTAGGCGGTGATGCCTCTTCTTTTAGCAACCCTTCTAACTTTTTAGTTTCTTCAGGTTGCCTCTCCAGCAGGTTTCTGAGCTGCACAGCTCTTTCTTCGTGTTGCACTGCCTCTTGGTAGGCGCTCAGAATTTGTTGATATAGCTCTTTTTGGGCAACAGATAGAGGGTTGCTTTCATCGACATTGATCTGTTCAAGTCGTTGCTTGTATTGTGTTACGGCATCTTGGTTGGCGGCAAACGTCAGGCCACTAATGCAAAAGAAGAGTGAAATGAGGATGAAGCGAATACTAGTCATGGTTGCCCTGAAAAAATGGTAACGTATTGATGGTGTGTGCTAATTGATAGTATCTCTGACTATAAGAATTAAAAATAGTGCGGCTTTCACAGGAGGATCTTAATGGCCCTTTTCACAGGGAAAATATTGCGAGATGTGCTTCCTGTTTTTGCGTATGAGCATAGTTTTTCGCCTTCATCGGATTGGCAGAATTATTTTAAGATCTATGAACTAGATAACATATTATCGAGTTATCATGTTTCTATTGGCTTAGTAGAAAGTGCTGAGCATCAGCTTGCCGTTTACTCATACCAGCAAGTACAACGACCAGCCGCTGGTACGGTCATTATTGTTCACGGTTATATGGACCATGCTGGGCTGTATACCAAGATTATTCGCCAATTGCTTGCCTTGAACTGGAATGTGCTCAGTTATGATCTCCCAGGGCATGGCGTTTCCTCGGGTGATGCCCATGCTATTTTGCATTTTTCTGAGTACGCGCTGCAATTGCAGCGTGTGCTTAACTTAATACCTCATGCTGATCATGGCCCTATGGTATTGGTGGGGCAAAGTACGGGTGGTGCTATTATTCTTGAACACCACCGATTATACCCCCAATCAGATGATTCGATTCTACACCGTATCCTGTTAGCGCCCTTGGTCAGGCCTTCTGAATATCGGCTTATTCAGGCCAAATACCTATTACTTAAGCCCTTCCTCAATCGGGTTAAACGATACTATTCTGATAACTCCCATGATTCTGCATTCTTGAGCTTTATTCGTAATGAGGATCCACTTCAGCAGCAAACGGTTTCTGTCGATTGGATTGGTGCGATGCTGGAGTGGGTACCGTTAATTGAGCAATCAGAGGTAAATGAGCATCCGCTAACCGTTATTCAAGGAACGGCGGACACGACAGTTGACTGGCAACACAATCTTTCGATCATCAGTAAGATTTATCCCCACAGTGTGGTGCGTTTGATAGATGAAGGACGTCATCATTTAGTTAATGAAGCTGACGCATGGTTTATGCAGGTGTGGGAAGCTGTTGAAGTAGTACTTCGTCAAGTGGAAAGCGACTGGAGGCAGCGGGGAAGGCTGCCCCCAGATAAGATTAGAACAAACGACGGCAGCGAATAGTGCCTTCGATCTGTAGCAGTTTTTCAAGAGCAACGTCCGAGCAATCGGCATCTACGTCAATTACTACATAGCCAACTTTGTCATTGGTTTGCAAATACTGACCAGAGATGTTGATGTTGTTCTCAGAGAATACGTTGTTGATGGCTGAAAGCACGCCTGGCACATTGCGATGAACGTGCAACAAACGGTGAACGTTTGGATGCTCAGGCAACGCCACTTCAGGGAAGTTAACAGAGGTGATAGAAGAGCCGTTATCGCTGTATTTCACCAGCTTTTCTGCTACTTCGTAACCAATGTTCTCCTGCGCTTCCATGGTGGAACCACCAACATGTGGTGTCAGGATTACGTTATCAAATTCACGTAGCGGAGAGATGAACTCGTCATCGTTTGAGCGTGGCTCAACAGGGAATACATCAATGGCAGCACCATGGAGTTTTCCTGAACGAAGCGCGTCACAAAGATCATCAATAACAACCACGGTACCACGGGCTGCGTTGATGAAAATAGCGCCATCTTTCATCTGCTCAAATTGAGCAGCTGCCATCATATCTTTAGTGGATGCTGTTTCAGGCACGTGTAGGGAGATGATGTCACATGTACGTAGCAGCTCATTCAAATCTGCGGTTTGTTTCGCATTACCAAGAGTAAGTTTATTGACTACATCATGGAAGTACACGTCCATGCCTAGCCCTTCAGCCAGTACGCTGAGCTGCGAGCCGATGCTACCGTAACCTACGATACCTAGTTTCTTGCCACGAATCTCATAGGAATTCTTTGCGGACTTCTGCCATTCTCCACGGTGCGCTTTTGCATTCTTCTCGGCAACGCCACGTAACAAAATGATCGCCTCAGCCAGTACTAATTCAGCTACCGAGCGGGTATTAGAATACGGTGCATTGAAGACAGCCACACCTTGACGAGTCGCTGCTGCTAGATCTACCTGATTAGTGCCGATACAGAAACAGCCAACAGCTACTAATTTCTGAGCGGCTTCAAACACTTGCTCAGTTAATTGAGTGCGGGAGCGAATACCGATAAAGTGCACGTCAGCTATACGCTCTAGTAATTCCTCTTCCGGTAGCGAGCCGGTGTGAAATTCAATGTTGGTGTAGCCTTGGGAGTTTAGGGTGTCGATTGCGGACTGATGTACGCCTTCCAACAACAGAATTTTAATTTTGCTCTTATCCAGAGAGGTAGCTTTACTCATCTTCTGCAACTCTTCGATAGTGGTCAGAAAAAAATGCCGAGTACTCGACAGCGTGAAAGGGCGCTATCTTACCACAGTGATAAATGAAAGGGATTGCGTCTAAAGAGGGAATTGTTGGAAAAATATTCAATTTATGATGAATAGGTTTGCTGCAGAGCACAAGAGGCTGGCAGCAAACCCGAGCAGCCGTTTAGCTGTAGAAGCAAAGGTAAGCGGTTGCTTGCTCGACTTTCAATTGGAAAGACTGGTTGGCATCAACATTAAACTCAGTACCTGCTGGGAAACTTTGAAACTCAGCAGCACCGGGCAGCTTAACGATTAACTCACCACTGACGACTTTCATTAACTCTTTTTGGGAAGTGCCAAATTCATACTCGCCAGGTGCCATAACGCCTGCGGTGACGTTGCCTTCTTTATTCTCAAAACCAATGGATTTTACTTGGCCATCAAAATACTCGTTTACATTCAGCATGGGAAAACTCTCCGGTTAGTAATGCGCGAATCATAGTCGTTAGGAAGGAGTTTGGCTACTTCGATACGCTAGCATAAAGTCGACAAAGGTTTGGTTAGCGTGGGACAGGTATCGGTCTTTTGCCCAAGCTATTGATAAGTCCAGCCATACTGGCTCGGTAAAAGGGATAGAGATAAGGTCTGCATCGTCCTCTACCACCATACCGAGTAGAGTAGATATACCAAACCCCTGCTTCACAATGGATTTTATTAAGGGAATCAGGTTTGTCTCGAAGGCAATATTGGGTTTAGCACCAATGCTGGTTGCGATGCGGTCAACGATTTTACGGTGGAAGTAGCCCTCTTTGAACATCACCAGTTCTTCTGCAAAAAAAGCATCATAGGGAATAGCATGTTGCGCTGCAAAATGGTGATCTTTAGCAACGGTGACAAGCATTTGTTCCCTAAGGAATAGTTCGGTGTGTAAGTTTTCAGGGACAAATTCTGAGACAATAACACCAAGATCTAACTCGCCCCGCTCAACCATTTGTTGTAATTGCCCCGTGCCGCCTTCAATCACTTCGAGGTTTAGCAGTGGGTATTGGTGTTTAAATGCCATCAAGATGGGGGGAAAGTAGTACGACCCCAACATGCTAGGGATACCGATGCGCACTGCGCCCCTTTGTAGTCCTTTTAGCTCGGACATCTCGGTTTCGGCATCTTTAAGGTTCTTTAGTAGTGTTTCTGCATGGGGTAAAAGGCGCTTTCCTTCATCGGTCAGACGTATTTTTCGCTCATTCCTATGGAATAGTCTAAGGCCGAGTTCGCTCTCTAGTTTACTCATCGCCATGCTAATAGCCGGTTGCGCAATATGCAGCCGCTCTGCTGCCTTGGAAAAGCTTTGTTGTTGGCTAATTTCATGAAAGTAGCGTAGTTGTTTAAGGTTCATATCAATATTTTTGATGACTAAGGTAAAAATAATATATTTTACTGATTCTAAGTGACTGCCTATTGTTAGCGCTACTGTTTTGAGGGGTTCTAACGATGATTGAGTCCGGTAGCACTGCATTCTGGCGGGCAACATTAGCGCTATGTCTTGGCTCGTTTATGATTTTTGCCAATGTCTATGTAACTCAGCCGCTCCTGCCAACGCTGATGAATCATTTTGCGATTTCAGAGCTTCAGGCTGGGTGGAGCTTTACGATAACAACCTTGGCGTTGGGCTTTTCATTGCTTATTTATGGGCCATTGTCTGATGCATTTGGCCGAAAAAATATTATGTTGATCAGTATGGCGGGCGTGGTAGTAACCACATTTCTACTGTCGCAGACGGAGCAATACACAACGCTACTTGTATTACGGGGTATGCAAGGGTTTTGCTTGGGTGGATTGCCTGCCATTGCGATTGCTTATATGGGAGATGAGTTTCGTCGTAATGCGATGTTGCTAGCTGTCGGGTTCTACATTAGTGGCAATACGCTTGGCGGGATCGGTGGGCGCTTGATTGGTGGTTTTGTAGGTGAGTGGTTGGACTGGCCATCGGTGTTTTTGGTCATGACCCTACTCAGTTTTCTATTACTCGCGCTATTCGCTTTTTTGCTACCGGCATCCGAACACTTTGTTGCAAAGCCCCCTAAACCGAAGGCGATGGTACGTCAATTGGGATGCCACTTGGCTAATCCTTTGCTATTGGTGGCTTATTTGATTGGTGGTTTAAACTTTTTTATTTTTATTAATCAGTACAGTTTTGTCACTTTCTTACTGGCGGATGCTCCCTATCATCTTTCACCTTCATGGTTAGGCCTGCTGTTTTTAACCTATCTAACCGGGACGATTGGCTCTGCGTTGTCGGGTCGCATCGTGCAGTCGTTATCCCAACCTCGCTGCATCTTGTTAGGCATTGTTATTTTTATGAGCGGTACGTTAGTGACGTTAATTCCGGGGCTTACTGCAATTATTACAGGGTTTTTCATTAACGCTTTTGGATTCTTCTTTGCGCACTCTTCTGCTAGTAGTTGGGTGAGTCATCAGGCGACCGAGGGGAGAGCGAGTGCTTCATCTTTGTACCTTGTTTTTTACTATGTGGGCGCTAGCTCCGGTGGTTTTTATCTACAGCCGTTCTGGCAATGGCAGGGGTGGCCAGGTGTAGTGCTGGCGTCACTGCTGATTTTGAGTGTTACGCTAAGTTTGTCTATGTGGCTGCACAGAAGAACAACCAAGCGAAATTTACTCAGTTGTCATGCTTGAGCTTCTATTGCCAATAAGTGTTGCTTAAGCTCTAGTCCTGCTGCAAACCCTGTTAGTTTGCCATTTTTGCCGAGAACGCGGTGGCAAGGAATGATGATCAGTAGCGGATTCTTTCCTATCGCCGCGGCAACGGCTCGTACGGATGCAGGTTTACCGATTTTCTCTGCTAATTCTTGATAGTAATAGGTTTCGCCTGGAGGAATTTGTGTCAGGGCTTGCCATACGGTTTTCTGAAAAGGGGTACCTTTTGGGGCCAGTGGTAGTGTGAAGGGTGAGTCAGGTTGCTCGGCATAGCGATTAAGTTGTTCTTCTGTCTGGCATAAAAGGGAATCGCTTTGATTCTCGTACCAAGATGAGGCGATTTCAGGTTGGTATTTTTGCCCGATTAGGTAGCACCCTGTGAGCTGGCCACCTTCTTGAGTGGCCAATATTTTTCCGAAAGGGCTTGTCCAGATACGGTAAGTGATCATAGGGGATTCTCCAGTCGCTTCCACAAATGCATGACAGCATAGGCACGCCATGGTCGCCATTGCTCCGCTGTGGCTAATAGGGTTTTAGGGTGCGTTTCATTGAGTGCCTTCATAATGCCGAGGTCTTTATGGGGGAAGGCATCTGGCCAATGTAGTGCACGCATCGCGATATAGTGGGCTGTCCAGTCCCCAATACCGGGTAAGCAAACAAGCGATTGAATCGTCATTTCTGGAGCGGCGGCCGGTGATAGATCAAGGTTACCCTCCGCAATCGCTTTAGCAAGTGTAATGATGGTATCGGCCCGTTTCCCGATAATGCCTAATGAAGCGATCTCATCTTTAGATAAAGATGCAACTGTTTGAGGGGAGGGAAACAGAACCGAAAGATTTTCAAAGGGCGTATCTACTTTTTCCCCAAAGGCTTCAGCGAAGCGACCTGCGAGGGTATGAGCCGCTTTAACGGTGATTTGCTGGCCTAAAATGGCACGTATAGCCATCTCGAAACCGTCAAAAGCTCCTGGCAAACGCACTCCTTGATGAGGTACGGCAAGCGCCCCCAATGCTTGATCGATACGCATTGGGTCAGCATGCAGGTCAAATTGATGCTGTAAGCGATATAAAATCAGAGGAAGCGCCCCACTTAGGCGTTCGCTGATATCGATGTTCAGCGCATTGTTGATCGTAGGGTGAGGTTTTACTGCTAACCAACCTTGGTGAATAGCTGATTGATAGTGTACTTGCACGGTACGGTAGTAAACGCCTTCGTGCACATGTTCAACCTTAGCAATGGTTCTGTTGCCTAAGAATTGTATAAGACCATGCCAATCATAGGGCGGTCGATAGCTGAGCATCAAACTTAATATATTATCTGTAGGAGGTTTCTTGTGCTGAGCAGATTTACGAATCGCCGTGGGCGTTAGGCGATATGCTTTTTGAAAGTGGTGGTGCAAACTACGTAAGCTACCAAACCCGCAAAGAAAAGCGATTTCAGTGATACTTAGGTGTGTTTCGGTGAGCAGCTTTTTCGCTTTAAGTAAGCGACGAGTCTGTAGGAAGCGTGTTAAAGGTACACCTAAGTGATCAAGGGCCAGTCGGTTTAGATGACGAGTGCTCAGGTCAAGATGTTTGGCAACAGAGGTTAGATCACACACACCGTGGCCTGCAAGCTCGACTGTTTCTATGGCTGCGATGATAGCCTGCCCTCGCGTGTCATGCCATGTATGGGCTGGGGCGAGTTCTGGTCGACAGCGTAAGCACGGGCGATAGCCTGCTGCTTCAGCTAAAGCCGCGGATGCGTAAAAATGGCAATTCTCAGGCTTTGGAGTTCTAACACGGCAGACTGGCCGACAATAAACTCCGGTGCTGGAAACGCCGACAAAAAACGCACCATCAAACCGAGGGTCTCGGGAGATCAGTGCCTGATAATAGTGTTCGTGTGTGTTCATCTCCTGACTATAAGTCTAATGCGGTGAGGATGCTCGCAAAAAACGGACAGGATGTTTTTAGATGAAGGAGCGGCATGATGAAATGCCGCTACGATACCGCTTAAGAGCGGCTAGTCACTTCCAGAAGGTGGTAACCAAACTGAGTTTTCACTGGACCTTGTACTTTGTTCAGGTCAGCACTAAAGACGACTTCATCGAATTCACGAACCATTTGGCCTGGTCCAAAAGAACCCAATTCACCGCCTTGGCGGCCAGAAGGGCAGGTAGAAAACTGTTTTGCGATCTCTGCAAAGTCTGCACCGGCCTCAATTTGTTGTTTTAGTTCTTCGCATTGGGCTTGTGTGTCGACAAGAATATGGCGCGCACTGGCTTTAGCCATGAGTAAATCCTCTTATTGATTCGTAGAGAGAAGGGTATAGCATAACGGCTATTATGTCATAACCAAACCGTGGGGATAAAAAATGGCGTATCAACACCGTTTTGCCAATGGGCAGCCATGTTCGTGGACGTTAGGGAAAGTTGTCTGTGTAGGGCGTAACTATGCAGATCATGCGAAAGAGTTAAACAATCCAATACCGACAGAACCTATGTTGTTCATCAAACCTGCGACCTCTGCGGTTGAGCTTGAGAGCCCTTTCTCCATACCGAAGACGCTGGGTAGTGTCCACTTTGAAACCGAGATGTCGATTCTTATTGGCAATACGTTGTGTCATGCCAGTGAGGCAGAGGCTAAACAGGCGATAGCCGGTATCGGTTTGGGGCTGGATCTTACTCTAAGGGATGTTCAAGATAACTTAAAAGCGAAAGGCCACCCTTGGGAAAAAGCAAAAGGGTTTGATGGTGCTTGCCCGCTGTCTGCTTTTGTTGAGCCTGCACTTGTGCCAGATTTGCAAGATGTTTCGATTCGTTTAAGGGTTAACGGTGAAGTACGACAAGATGGTAACAGTAGTCATATGTTGAACAAGGTTGTCCCCCTGATCAGTTACATAAGCCAGTTTTTTACGCTGCAACCTGGGGATGTTGTGTTAACCGGTACGCCTGCTGGTGTGGGGCCTATAGAGAGCGGTGACCGTCTCGAAGTTGAACTGACTGGTATTTTAAACTGTAAGACGCAGGTGACCAGTTGAGCATCACTATTTTCCGCTCGTTCGTTATCTGGGTTATGGCTGCTATTCATCCGGCCGTCGCTTCATCCATTCATTGGCAACAGCCTGCTTTCTTATTACAAAGCTTTGAAGAGGTTGCATTAGGCAGTGAAGATGGCCGGGCTAAGCCCATCGTGCATAAATGGCTGAGGCCAGTAAAAGTGTATGTGGATCACCAAGTGGGGGATGTGCAGCTACATGATCGTATGCTCAATGCTCATATCCGGCATCTGAAACTTATTTCGGGACATAATATTCAACGAGTGAGCTCAGCCCATTTAGCGAATGTTCGAGTTCTCTTCACCCAAGAGCAGCAGCTATATGAGATGGCATTGAAGTACTCAGGCAAGCCCACAGCAAAGCAAACAAGTAATGCCGTTTGTTTAGCCGGTGTAAGAGGTAAAAAAAGTGGTGAGATTGTGGCGGCCACAATCTATATTCCAGTGGATCGTGCCCGACAGCGCGGTAAGCTGGTTGCGTGTATTGTTGAAGAGCTAACGCAAGTGCTCGGTTTGCCGCGAGATTCCGATAAGGTTTTCCCTTCGATATTTAATGACCATTCTACCGATAATCTCCTGAGTGGCTTAGATGATCTATTACTTCGAATACTTTTTGATCAACGTATTCAACCGGGTATGGATCGGAGTGCACTTCGTCAGCAGGTGCCTTTAATCATAAAAGACTTACAAAGCCAAGGGATGATTCAGACAGCAGAGCAGCGGGTTCGACAGCAAAGTCCTTTGTACGATTGGCTAGAGCCGTTAAAATAACAGACTTTGCTAATAAAAGAAGTTGACTGCTAAAGGGAATCAGTATGCTGTGGGTAAAAATGTTTCATATTCTCGCTATGACGAGTTGGATGGCGGGTATCTTTTATCTGCCTAGAATCTTCGTTCATTACGTTGAAGGTAAAGAAGCGGGACAAGATGTTGCTCGGTTACAAATTATGGGAAGAAAGCTATATGGGTTTATGTCCATTATGGCTATTTTTACCTTGGGGTTGGGGCTCTGGCTGTGGTTGGGGTACGGTTTTAGTGGTGGTTGGCTGCACGCAAAGCTAGCCTTTGTTGTGCTGCTTATGGGTTATCATTTTTGGTGCCATAGCTACTTAAAGAGGATGCAAGCAGATGTGCTGGATCGTAGTGGCAGGTACTTTCGGTTATTTAATGAGCTGCCCTTACTCATCTTTATCCCGATTCTGATTTTTGTCGTGGTTAAGCCGTTTTAATTCAAAGTTGTTCTTCTAGCCGCTGGATACGGGCGGCTAAACGATCAGAGCGTTCTCTTAGCTCATCAACTTGCTGAAGAAAGTGCTCGGTTTCCGGTTGTGTGGGTAAGGCGGCAATCTCTTCCTGTATATATTCCTGAAGATTCGCTTTCATGCTGCGAGTTGCCTGCTGGAGGAACGTCAGTTGGCTGCGCCCAAAAGAGGCAATTTGGTGTGCCGGTAGATCGCCAACGGCATCGGCAAGCAAGGCCTCCCAGTCTATCTGCATATCAGCCAGTAATGCTTGGAAACGATTGGCTAAACTGGCATCCCCTTGAATATTAATGCCGTTACCAAAGAAGTGTTCTGCTTTATCGTCACTGGTGAGTAATTGCAGCAGTCGGGTTGAGCTGCCAGAGAGAGTCACGTCGGCGTCGCCTTCCAAATACGCCTGTAGCTGCGCACCTTGATCAAACGGCAAAATGTAAACGGATTGATTAAGGTCCTCAGCTAGTATTTGAATAATACGACCCTCTAAAGTTGCCAGCGCGCTGCAAGTGACAGGGTCTGAGCGTAACGCCTTATTCATTGCCGCTTCAAGGGATGTCAGGATAAAAGCGTTCAACATATCCGCTGCCATAGCGCTATCCTCAGGGTTTGATCCCAGTATGTAGTGCGACGATGCCGCCTGTCATATTTTGATATTTACAGTTAACTAAGCCGGCATTTTGCATCATTCCTTTGAGGGTTTCCTGATCGGGATGCATACGGATCGATTCTGCAAGGTATTGGTAGCTTTCGGCATCTCCTGCAATCATCTGTCCCATTTTAGGAAGAATGTTGAAGGAGTAAAAATCGTACAGCTTTGTGAGTGCGATATTATCGGTTTTGGAAAACTCCAATACCATCACTTTTCCACCAGGTTTTAAAACACGTGCCATAGAGCGCAAGGCTGCATCTTTATCTGTAACGTTGCGTAAACCAAAAGCTATAGTAATGATATCAAACGTATTGTCCGGGAAGGGTAAGCACTCGGCGTTTGCTTGGACGAACTCCACATTACCGGCTACGCCTTTGTCCATAAGACGGTCGCGACCTACTTTTAGCATAGAGTCGTTGATATCGGCTAAAACGACTTTACCATCAGCGCCTACAATCCGAGAGAAGCGCATGGTCAAGTCGCCGGTACCACCTGCAATATCAAGAATTGTATTGCCACGTCGGGCACCGCTTTGCTCAATGGTGAGTTTTTTCCAAAGACGATGAACACCACCTGACATCAGATCGTTCATCAGATCATACTTACCAGCGACAGAGTGAAAGACATCCGCAACACGCTTTACTTTATCTTCGACGGGTACTTCGCGAAAGCCAAAGTCTGTAGTGGATTTGTTGTTTTGTTCGCTCATTATGTTTAGCTCAACCAGTGCATTTGACGGTAATTGTACCTAGCCTACAGTAATTTGTCCTGCTTAGAACTTACCGATCAGGCCTTCGTCTCGGCTTTCTCCTGCCTCGGCCAGTTTTGCTAGGTAGCGTTCCCAGTACGACGTTTGGTGTGTGCAAAGCTCTCGTAGATAGCTCCATGTGAAAAGTCCACTGTCGTGGCCATCACTGAAAAAGATCTTTAGAGCATAATTACCTGCCGGCTCCAAGCTATTGATGGCGACGAATTTTTTACCGGTCTGTAATACGCCGTTGCCAATTCCATGCCCTCTAACTTCGGCAGAAGGAGAGTGGACACGCAAAAACTCGGCGCTTAATTCAAAACTGCCATCAGGATACACCAGCTCTAAGGTGCGGGATTTTTTGTGTAGTTTGATATTATCAGGAACCATGATTCACCCCTTAGGAAAAAAGCCAGCGATAAGCTGGCTTTATGGTCACATTTTACAGAATGTAGTGACTGAGATCTTCATCCTGACTGAGTTCGCCTAACTGGGAGTTTACATAGTCCGTATCAATAATGATCTGTTTGCCCGCTTCGTCAGAGGCGTGATAGGAAAGATCTTCCAGCAAACGCTCCATCATGGTGTGCAAGCGGCGTGCGCCAATATTCTCGGTACTCTCGTTAACTTGGAAAGCGAGTTCCGCAATACGTGCAATGCCATCATCCGTAAAGCTGACATCAACGCCTTCAGTCTTCAATAGTGCGGTATATTGCGCAGTGAGTGAAGCACTGGGTTCTGTCAATATACGGCGAAAATCTTCAGGTGTGAGCGCGCTTAATTCAACGCGGATAGGTAAACGTCCCTGAAGCTCAGGAATTAAGTCTGAAGGGCGTGCTAAATGGAAAGCGCCCGAGGCAATAAATAAAATATGATCTGTTTTTACCATGCCATATTTTGTATTGACCGTGCTGCCTTCGATGAGTGGTAATAGATCCCTTTGTACGCCTTCACGGGAAACATCCGCACCACCTGCATCGGCTCGTTTGCAGACTTTGTCGATCTCGTCTAGAAAGACAATACCATTTTGCTCGACGAGCTCCACAGCGTTTTGCTTGATATCTTCCTCTTTAATAAGGCCTGCTGCCTCTTCTTCTATCAGGAGTTTCAGAGCTTCTTTAACCGGCATGCGGCGACTTTGCTTTTGACCTCCGCCTAAATTAGAGAACATGCTTTGCAGTTGATTGGTCATCTCTTCCATGCCGGGAGGTGCCATGATTTCGACACCAACTTTGGGTGGCGCAATGTCAATGTCGATCTCTTTGTCGTCTAACTGCCCTTCACGTAACTTTTTACGGAAGACCTGACGGGTAGCGTTGTCAGTTTTATGGGTGGACTCTGCAGCACCGAAGTCTGTTCTTGCTGGTGGAAGCAGTGCGTCTAGGATGCGCTCTTCTGCTGCATCTTCTGCACGAAAGCGCACTTTTTCGGTTTCCTGCTCGCGAATCATCTTCACGGCCATGTCGATAAGATCCCTAACGATCGTTTCAACATCACGGCCTACGTAACCTACTTCGGTGAATTTTGTGGCCTCCACCTTAATAAAGGGGGCGTTCGCTAATTTTGCCAGACGGCGGGCAATCTCGGTTTTACCGACGCCTGTTGGCCCAATCATTAAAATATTCTTCGGGGTGACCTCAGCGCGAAGCTCTTCATTAAGCTGCATTCTGCGCCAACGGTTGCGCAGGGCAATCGCAACAGAGCGTTTGGCATCCTGTTGGCCAACGATATGGCGATCCAGTTCGTGAACGATCTCACGGGGTGTCATATTTGACATCTTTAGCTCCTGAATAGTTGGCTTACACTTTGGATGGCAAGGTTTCGATAGTGAGATTGTGGTTGGTAAATACACAAATATCAGCTGCGATATTCAGGCTCTTCTCAACAATCTCTTTGGCGCTGAAATCAGTATTTTCGAGTAAGGCTTTCGCGGCTGCTTGAGCATAGTTACCCCCAGAGCCAATTGCGATAACGCCATCTTCCGGCTCGATGACATCGCCGGTGCCAGAGAGTAGATAGGTTTTCTCTTCATTGGCAACTAACATCAGAGCTTCTAGGCGGCGTAAAACGCGATCACTTCGCCACTCCCTTGCGAGGTGGATAACTGCATTAACAATATTGCCCTGGTGCTTATCCAGTTGTTGTTCAAAGAGATCTCGTAGGGTAATAGCGTCAGCGGTACTGCCGGCGAAGCCTGTGATAACTTTATGTTTTTGCAGACAATTTACTTTGCGGGCGGTGCCCTTCATGACGGTGTTGCCTAGGGAAACTTGACCGTCACCGCCAACGACGATCTGATCACCACGGCGTACTGATACAATTGTTGTCATAGAGACTGACCTTATTGAGGTTCGAATACCCTTGATATGGGATGCCTAGTGGCGTATTTCAAGGGTGGACCACAAAAAGCCATTATTCTATGCGTATTGTCATCGCATTAATGTTTAGGCGAGCGAGTTTGTCGTGGGCTTTATTCATCGCCGAGCGGTTGTCAAATGGCCCCACTCTAACGCGATACCAAACACCGTTTTGCCCATCCGATTTGTTGGTATGTACGTTCGGTAGTCCGGATAACAGGAGTTGTGCCCGCATCTTTTCAGCATCAGACTCACTTCTAAATGAGCCCGCTTGTAGAACATAACGCTTATCCAGCTTGGCATCTTTGGGGGTTGATTTATAAGCTTCTACTTTTGAAGGAGTGACCTCGTTTTTACGTAATAGCTCATAGAATTCATATTTATTGCCGACGCTTTCTTCGCTGGCTGGTGTTGAGTTTTCAACAACGGGCGTTGCGTTCGAGTCTGCACTTGCAGCAGGGGCAGGCTTTTGTTGTGGTTTGGGAGCGGGTGCTTTAGTTGTGGTTTGTGTTTTTACTGGTTGTGGTTTTTGAGCAATAGGCTTCTGGGATGTGCTGTCAGAGTGTTTTTGTATCGCGACAGGCTGAGTCTGTGGAGTGACACTGATAAGCTGATTAAGAATATAGACTAAGCCTGCCAATGCTAGCAGGCTTAATAAAGCGAGTTTCCATGGCTTACGCTTTGGTGGAGCGGGCGCGGGTTTTGTCCTAGGTTTAGCAGCTGGCCGAGAAGGGCTGGCCGCTGAGCGTTTTCGGGACTTTTGGACAAAATCTTTGCGTGAAGCCATGATGCTCTCCCGGTTACATCTGCTCAGGCGCGCTGACGCCTAAGAGTGTCAGGCCGTTATAGATAACTTGTCGAGCGGCTTCGCTCAATGTAACTCGGGCATTGCGCAAGTCGGCTTCCTCAATAAGCATTTTGTTCGCGTTATAATATGAATGGAAGTCATTCGCTAACTCACGAAGGTAGTTTGCCAACTGGTGGGGCTCATAGTTAAGTGCTGAGTGAGTGAGTATTTCTGGGTATTTAGATAGTTTGGCTATGAGGTCTTTCTCATATTCCGTGTCTAGTTTATCTAGATTGGCCAGTCCTGCTTCACGATCCCAAGCCCAGCCTTGCTCTGCAAGTTTGCGCTGTACCGAACAGACGCGAGCGTGAGCGTACTGGATATAATAGACGGGGTTATCTTTTGACTGTGACTTGGCCAGCTCTAGGTCGAAGTCCATATGTTGATCGGCTTTGCGGGTCACATAGAAGAAGCGGCAGGCATCATTGCTGACCTCTTCACGAAGTTCGCGTAGCGTTACGAAAGAGCCTGAACGGGTGGACATTTGAACGCGCTCTTCGCCGCGGTACAGGATGGCAAATTGTACCAAACGCACGAGAAGTCTTTCTGGATCATAGCCCAATGCTTGGCAGGCTGCTTTCATGCGGGCGATGTAGCCATGGTGATCCGCGCCCCAAATGTAGAGTACTTTGTCAAAACCACGCTCAAATTTGTTCATTAAATAAGCGATGTCTGAGGCAAAATAGGTGGTTTGGCCATTAGCTCTTCGGACCACACGATCTTTATCATCGCCAAAGTCAGTGGATCGGAACCAAAGGTTGCCTTCCTCTTCGAATAGATAGCCATTTTCTTGTAGCTTGTTCAGTGCGCTATCAACATCGCCGTTGGTGGTTAGGCTGCGTTCTGAAAACCATTCCTGATAGGTGACGCCGAACTCAGACAGGTCATCACGAATATCCGTTAAGATGGAGTCGAGTGCTGCATCAAAGAAGATGGCGTAACCTGCTTCGCCCAGTAACGCTTTTGCACGTTCGATCAGCGCATCAATGTGTATTTCTTTATCGCCCCCTGCTGGTTCGTCAGCAGGAATATCTAGCATTACGTCCTCAGGGGAGTGGTTAAACGCATCGCTGTGGTTGTTGCGGACCGCTGCAGCAATGTCGTAAATATAGTCGCCTTTATAGCCGTTGCTAGGGAAGGTGATACCGTTACCTGCTTGTTCGAGATAGCGAAGCCATACACTGGTGGCAAGAATATTCATTTGACGGCCAGCGTCATTGACATAGTACTCACGTTCAACAGGTACGCCTGCCGCTTCCAGTAAATCGGCCACAGAGGCACCATAAGCCGCACCGCGCCCGTGGCCAACATGCAATGGACCTGTCGGGTTGGCAGAAACAAATTCCACCTGTGTTCTTGCTGTTTCTTTAGCAAGGCCACGGCCGAATTTGTCTTTTTGCGCCAATATCTGCGCAACAACAGCTGCGGTTGACGCTTGTGTAACAAAGAAGTTAATAAACCCGGGTCCTGCGATTTCGGTTTTTTCTAAGGTGTCTGACTCCGGGAGTGCATCTACAATCAACTGCGCTAATTCACGAGGGTTTCGTCGGGCCGCTTTTGCCAAAGTAAGGGCGATGTTTGAAGCAAAGTCACCGTGGGTTTTATCACGGGTGTTCTCCACCATGATCTGCGGTTGTGTATCGGCAGCCAGCGTGCCGTTGTCGCTCAGTGTTTTAATCGCTGCACTGATCAGATCTGCAATATGCTGTTTCATTTGGCTGTTGTTACCGGTCCGGGGAAATTACGATCAATAAGGAACCGGCTATTATCCCCTGTTGGCGGGGTTATGTTAACCCCCCTGCCAACAGAAGTCGTGAAGAATTTGCTTAGATTCTGAACCTTTGGATCAGTTCTCGTTGTATCTTGGCAATTCTTAATAAGGTTGAGCTGCTTTCTGATGCTTTGGATGCGCCCTCAGCCGTCTCGGTTGCGGCATGGTTGATGCTGACCAGCGTTCGGCTTACTTCTTGTACGGCCGTACTTTGCTGAGAGGCGGCTTCTGCAATGTGGGTATTCATATCTCGAATCGTCTCTATGGCCGCGCGCATCGCTTTTAGCGCATCGCTGGAGGATTGAGCATACTCAACACATTCCGTTGCTTGGTCGTGGCTTTCATGCATACGCCCGGCGACACTTCGAATCCGCATCTGCATGCTGCCGACCATAGATTGAATCTCTTCTGTGGAGTTTTGTGTACGGCTGGCAAGCTGTCTGACTTCATCAGCTACTACGGCGAATCCGCGACCATGGTCCCCGGCCCGAGCGGCCTCTATGGCAGCATTAAGGGCAAGTAGGTTGGTTTGTTCTGCGATGGTGTTGATCGTTTCTAATATGGTGTCGATCTTCTTGCTATCTTGCTCCAGCTCGTTGGATGCATTGACGGCTTCTTCTATAACGGAGGCTTGGGAGGTAATGCTTGAACGGGTGAGCTCCATTTTGTTGTCTACGTCACTGCTGAGTTCTTCGCAATGTTGCACGGCCGACAGTGTAGAGTCTGAGTGGTGAGAAACTTCTGATACGGTATTTTCCATCTCCGTTGCAGCAGATGAGGTCATTTCCAGTTGCTGGCTTTGTTCCGCCATGGCTGCTTTTGCTTCCCGGCTGATATTGGCATTGTCTTCGGCGACTCGCGAAAGTTCTTGTGAGTTGTTAATAACTTGTTGAAGGATATCTTGCAGCCCGCTGACAACGGTATTCAAACTGCCGCCGAGCTCGCCAAACTCGTCCTTGCGTTGATCATCAAAGCGAACCGTTAAATCGCCACCGCCTACAGAAGTTAACTGCGTTTGTATAACGGTCAGAGGCCTGCGAATGGCATTAAAGACGATCCAGCCAACAAGTAGTGCGATTAATAAGCCTGCAGCACTCAAACCATAAATGAGAGCTTGGCTGGTTTTGATCGTGCCTGCCGCCTGAGTTTGTGCGCTTTCTGTTTGTTGATATGAAAGGCTAAGTACTTCACCTAGTGCTGTTTCTGCATTGTTTAAATGAGATTCTGCTTCTTCCATCTTAATTTGGAGGCGCTTACTGGTATCGTCTTGGCGGATATATACACCTAACAGGCCGATCTCTTCATTGATGGAGCTTTCAATGCCAACAATAATGCCCTCTATGCGTTCAGCTTCTTTGTCAAATGATAGAAAGGCCTGATAGTTTTCGCGTAATAGCTTTTTTAGCTTAAGTGCTGTTTTTTTGAGGGTGTCGATGTTGTTGGTTTTTTGATATATCCGTGTGGCAAGTCTCACGCGATTTACGGTTCTCATGAGCACGCGAATACTATCAAGTGCATCTTGAGGAGGATTGGTTGTGAGGTAGCGTTGCCCCCAGTTAGACATCGAGTCAATTTGTGCTTGGAACATCTGGGTTTCGGTAATAATTTCGCTACTTAACAGTGTTCGTTCACCATGTAGTACTTGAACCTGCTGAGCGGTTTCGGCATATCTTTGTGCAGCATCTTGTGTTTTGCTGAGAGCGCTGAAGAGCTCACTGCCTTCCTGTTGCGTGCTCTTCAGCTGTTCCAACGCTGCCTTGAAATTGCTGTATTGCTTCTCAAAATTTTCGCTGTGTATCTGGAAATTATCTTCTCGGCTGTTCAGGTATTTGAGTAGAGACTGGTTGGCTTGGTTGAGCGCTAACGTTTGCTGGTAGCTACCCGTCAATTGAGGAATTGATTGATTGGATACAACGTGCAATTGCTTGTTGATCTCGCTAATGCCTTGAATCCCTCCTGTCCCTACGATCAGTATTGTGATGGCAAGAACAGCAAAACCCAGAATGATCTTCTTTGATATATTCATCTGTATTTAATCGCTTTTATTATTAGACTTTAAACGTAAGGGTAGCCCTTTACGTCGGCCGATACCAAAAAAGCATTAATATTCAGTTAAGGTCGTAAGGGTCGACATCAATCGACCATCGAACTCGATTTGCCAAAGGGTGATCGGTTAGTAATAAGCATAGACGACTTAGTGTATTTTGCAGCAAAGGGCGATTCGTTGCTGAGAGAAGTAACTGTGCTCTGAATACGCCCGCTTTTTTCTCCATAGGAGATGGGAACGGACCGCTCCACTGGATGGATTCAGGGAAGTTAGTCTGTTGCTCTCTCATGCTTTGTAAAAAAGCTTCTGCTCTGCCTGATTGCGTAGCTTCTGCTCGAATAATAGCTAAATAGCAAAAAGGTGGGAGCTGGAACTTTTGTCGTTGTGTTAGTTCTTCTAGTGCAAATTTTTCGTAGCCTTGGGTGGTAAGCAGTGTGAGTAGTGGGTGGTCACCATGGTGAGTTTGTAAAATGACGCTCCCAGGATGGTCTGCGCGTCCTGCACGGCCAGCTACTTGAATGATCATTTGTGCAGTCCGTTCCATGCCTCGAAAATCCGTACTAAATAATCCGGCGTCGGCATCGAGAATGGCGACTAAAGTAACCTTGGGGAAGTGGTGTCCTTTAGCCAGCATTTGTGTGCCCACCAGAATGCAGGGTGCACCGGTGTTGACCTTATCCATAATTTTAGACATGGCGCCCTTTCGGGATGTGCTGTCTCTGTCCACCCGAATAACAGGAGTATCGGGGAATAAGCCCGCGAGTGTTTGTTCTGTTCGCTCGGTGCCTGCTCCTACAGGTTTTAGGTCTTGGCTACCGCAGTGGTCGCACTGTTTTGGGACGGGACGTTGACTATCGCAGTGATGACAATGCAAGTGCGCAGGAGAATGATGCAGTGTCATACGCGCATCACAACGGCGGCACTCGGCCAGCCAGCCGCAGTCGTGGCAAATCAGGCTCGGAGAAAACCCGCGACGATTAATAAATACCAGTACTTGAGTGCCCTGGTTCAGGTGAGTACGGATCGCTTCAAGTAAAGCGGCGGATAAACCGTTATTTAGTGGTTGTTTTTTGATATCTAATAGCTGAAAGCCGGGAGCATTTGCATTGCCTGCACGCGTCTTCAGAGTGAGATGCTGATAGCGGCTTAGCACACAATTTTGTAATGACTCTAGTGAAGGTGTTGCGCTGCCAAGAATGATAGGGACCTGCTCGGCGTGTGCTCTAACGACAGCCAGATCTCTTGCTGAATAACGAAAGCCTTCTTGTTGTTTGAAAGAGGAGTCGTGTTCCTCGTCCAGAATAATAATGCCGGGTGATTTAAGGGGCGTGAAAATAGCTGAGCGTGTTCCAATCACGATAGGGGCTTCTCCCTGCGTTGCTTGGGCCCATGCATCAAAACGCTGCTTGTCGGTTAAGCCTGAGTGGAGAACGGCCACGGGTACACGAAATCGACTCTGAAATCGATGTACGGTTTGTGGGGTTAAGCCTATCTCTGGAACAAGGATGAGTGCTTGCAAGTTCTGTTTTAAATAGTGGTGAATGGCTTGAAGGTAGACTTCTGTTTTTCCTGAGCCGGTAATGCCATCGAGCAAAAAAGCGTTGAAACCTTGTTGCGAAGTGATCTTTTTCAGGGCTGTGGATTGCTCGGTGTTTAAGGTAAGGGGGGCTTCTTTGAGCAGGTGCTCTGCAGCGGGGAGTGCATGAACTAAGCGCTCCTGTTTGATGAGCCCTTTTTCAAGTAACGTAGATAGAAGTTGTGTAGCGCCGCCTTCCGCTTTTATGGCTTCTTTGCTGATGCCATGAGGGTGTTCTGTAATAAGTTTAAATAGATCTCTTTGTTGATTGGCTCTTTGGGAGATGTCATCAACGGTAAAAGGTGGTACAGCTTTCCAAATAAAGGTATGACTGGGTTCGTTAAGGCCGCCTTTGCGCAAATAAGTAGGGAGCGACTGTAAGGCGGCTTCACCTATAGGGTATTGATAGTAGTCAGCTGCCCAGATCGCCAAATCTAAAATATAATTGGGCTGTAACGGTTGCTGATCCAGAACTTCAAGCGCAGATTTAAGTTTTGAAAGAGGAACATCGGTTTTATCGGTTATCTCTAAAATAAGGCCAATCACTTCTCGTCGCCCAAAGGTGATGCGCACTCGTAAGCCTCTTTCCAGTGTATCGGTTTTGCAATCGATAGGCGGTAAGTAGTCGAACAGCTTCCTCAAAGGAGAGGGAATGGCGACGCGAAGAATTTTCATGTGTTTCCTGAATATGCAATAGATAGGCTAGTCTAAGGGGTTTTCTCTTAGGATTAAATGCTCATGGGTTGTTGCGAACAGAGCGACTCATCCGTATAATCTCCCGCCTGTCAATAATAGGCTGGTTTCTGCCAGTGTATTTTTAATCTTTGTACGGTGCTTGGCGTAAGTGATCAGGTGGCGGTGCAGAAACTACTCTCGAGGTTAATGATGAAAGCGGATATCCATCCTAAGTATGAAGGCGTTACCGTTACGTGTTCTTGCGGTAATGAAATGAAAATACGTTCTACTATGTCTAACGATATGCACGTCGACGTATGTAGCCAGTGCCACCCTTTCTATACTGGTAAACAGAAAGAAGCGACTTCTGGTGGCCGTATTGATCGATTCAACAAGCGTTTTGGTGGTATCGGTACCAAATCTGCTTAATGCTAAGGCATTCTTTCAAAAAGGCACTCATAGCGAGTGCCTTTTTTGTCTCTGGGCTAGGCATCAATGATGCTCAGGCCAAATGTTCATTTCCTTCTCAATCAGAGCGTGTTTCCGTTCGACAGGTGCTAGATGGTGATACATTGCTGCTATCTGATCGCCGCCGTGTGCGTTTGATCGGTATTAATACTCCTGAGCTAGACGATGACGGTGATTTGCAGCGGTGGGCCCATCAAGCTAAAACGGTTCTTGAGGCATGGGTGGCTGATAGCGAAGGGGATGTTGTTATCTACCCTGGTTTGGAGAAACGAGATGCTTATGGGCGGATGCTTGCTTATGTGTCAGATCTCAATGGCGTGGATCTGGCTGAGCGTCTGCTAAAGAAGGGGTTAGCTTTTTCAATTGCGATGGCTCCTGAAGTCAGAAAGAAGCGTTGTTATTTTTCAGCGGAGCAGGCGGCTCGTAAAGCGCGGTTGGGGGTCTGGGGTGATAAGCTGACGCGGGTCCGAGATCTGAAGGAAGGGGGTTTTTCCCTCTTGAAAGGGATGGTGAGTCATCAATGGCGTTTGAAAACGGTTGATGTGTTGGTTCTGGATAATAAGCTGGCAGTTGTTTTTAAGCGTATAAGGTTGCCAGTTAACATGCTCGGCCAGACAGTCGAAGTTCGCGGTTGGGTTGTTACGCGTTCATTTAAAAGAGATCGGCTTTCTTTTCCTTACACGATCTATCTGAATGATCGTGATAATTTATTGCTCATAGAGCAGGATTGACGAAGATCAAATGATACCTTTGGTTCCCTATTTGGGCACTTTGGGAGGTTGTTCGTATTCCGGCTTTTCTATATGATTGAGCGTCCGTCTTTTGTTAAAAATTGGAAAAGCAACCATGTCTGAAGATCTAAAACAAGCGGCATTGGATTACCACGAGTTTCCTCGTCCAGGTAAAATTAGTGTCGAGCTGACAACCTCAGCTGCAACTGCCCGTGATCTTGCGTTGGCTTATAGCCCTGGTGTAGCGGAACCTGTCCGCGAAATTGCCAAAGATCCCGATAATGCCTATCGCTATACAGCCAAGGGTAACTTGGTGGCAGTGATCTCAAACGGTTCTGCTATTCTGGGTCTGGGTGATTTAGGTCCATTGGCTTCTAAGCCAGTAATGGAAGGTAAATCATTACTGTTCAAAAAGTTCGCTGGTATCGACTCGATCGATATTGAGGTGGATGCAGAAAGCCCACAGGCTTTCATTGATACAGTTGCACGTATTGCAGAAACGTTTGGTGGTATTAATCTTGAAGATATCAAGGCGCCAGAGTGTTTCGAAATTGAGCGTGCCCTGATCGAACGTTGCAATATCCCTGTTTTCCATGATGATCAACACGGCACAGCTATTGTGACTGCCGCTGGCATGATCAACGCGTTAGAGTTAGCAGGGAAAAAACTTGAAGACGCTACTATCGTTACCCTAGGTGCAGGTGCAGCAGCAGTGGCATGTATGAAGCTACTGTTGAATATGGGAGCCAAGGTTGAGAACATTTATATGCTCGACCGTAAGGGTGTGATCCACTCTGGCCGTAATGACCTGACTACCGAGAAAGCAATTTTCGCAACAGAAACAGATAAGCGTACATTGGATGACGCGATCAATGGTGCTGACGTTTTCGTTGGCCTGTCTGGTCCTAATCTTCTGTCTGCAGAGCAACTTAAAATGATGGCAGACAACCCTGTGGTGTTTGCTTGTGCTAACCCTGATCCTGAAATTCGTCCAGAAGTGGCTCATGAAGCGCGTTCGGATGTGATTATTGGCACAGGTCGTTCTGACTTCCCTAATCAGGTTAATAACGTATTGGGCTTCCCATTCATCTTCCGTGGTGCGTTGGATGTTCGTGCATCTGTAATCAATGAAGAGATGAAAGCAGCCGCGGTGCGTGCTTTGGCTGATTTGGCTAAAGAGCCTGTGACTCAGGAAGTGCTGGATGCTTATGGATTGGAGTCGTTGGAATTTGGGCGTGATTACATCATTCCTAAGCCTACGGATTCTCGTTTGTTTAGCGCACTCTCAATGGCGGTTGCACAAGCTGCGATTGATACGGGCGTAGCGCGCTTACCTTTGCCTGCGTATTATCCTTTAACTACGCTGGATGCACTTTATAAATAAGTGTTTTAGGTGTAAGTAGAAAACCCGGCAATGCCGGGTTTTTTTATGTGCTGAAGAGTGTATTAAAATATCTCTTCAGTTGAAGATCCTGAAGGGCTTCCGTGACTGTATGTACTTTCTTTTGGTGTTTGAGTGGCCTTGAAATACTCAAAAATTGTACCAGATTGACCCGAGCCTGCACGTAGGCCTGTCGTTGGGTCAATTCTGAGTTGGATAATTCCCTCTGGTTGTGGAATCGGGGACTCTGGTTGATCAGCGAGAGCAGCTTTCATAAAGTCTATCCAAATAGGTAGGGCTGCCGTGCCGCCATACTCTGATCTGCCTAATGGTGCTGGTTGATCGTAACCCACCCAGGCGCTGGCAACGATCTGGTTGTTGAAGCCGGTAAACCAAGCATCTTTCTGTTCGTTCGTTGTGCCTGTCTTTCCTGCGAGGTCATTACGCTCCAATACTCTCGCTTTAGTTGCAGTGCCTCGTCGGATTACATCCTGCAAAATACTATACAAGAGGAAGTTGGTTTGTTTGTCCATAATGCGTTGTGCAATAGGCATCTGATGGTTGTCTGATGTTTCAGAGCATGTCTCACAAACCGTAGGGTGTTGATTGAGATAAATCGTATTGCCATTCTGGTCGTCGATTCTGTCGATAAAATAGGGTGATACTTTATAGCCGCCATTAGCAAAAGACGCATAGCCGGTTACCAGTTCAAGTGGTGTGACGTCGGCGCTTCCTAAGGAAAGCGACAAGTTTTGAGGAAGTCTTGCGGCATCAAAGCCGAAACGTGTTAAGTACTCGACTGCGTTGCTGATCCCAATAGATCTTAATAGTCTGATTGAGACGAGATTGCGAGATTTGTATAGCCCTACTCGCAAACGTGTAGGGCCTGAGAAGTTTCGGCTTGAGTTTTCTGGCCTCCATCCACCATCCATTCCATCATCTTGCGTAACAACTGGAGCATCATTGATGATGCTCGCTGGAGTGAAGCCGTTTTCAAGCGCTGCTGCGTAAATGAAGGGTTTGAAGTTTGAACCTGGCTGGCGATGAGCCTGCGTTACGCGGTTGAATTTGTTGTGAGTGAAGCTAAACCCACCTACTAACGATCGAATGGCGCCGGTTTGTGGGGTAAGGGCTACGAGTGCGCCTTGTACTCTCGGGATTTGGGTTAGTTCCCATGTATCAGTTTCTGTGCTGATAATTCGCACCAAGTCTCCAGGTGTGACTACGTCGCTGGCAGTTTTTGGCGAAGGGCCGGTATAGTTGACCGTTTTGAATGCTTTCGCCCATTTCAAACCGTCCCAGTTAATTGATACAGTTTCACCATTTTTTCGAATAGCTGTCGCACTGTCTTCTGTAACTTCGAGTACGATTGCTGGTTCCAATTGCGCAAAGCTGCTCTCATCTTTGAGTAACTCGACGATCTCTGGTATGGATAAGTTAGTAATATCTATTTGCTTTTCAGGACCTCTATAGCCGTGTCGTTTTACATAAGCAATCAATCCGTCCCTTACTGCTAGGTTGGCGCTGGTTTGCATCTTGCTATCAATCGTTGTGTAGACGGTGAAGCCGTCGGTATATAGCTCCTCTCCGTACTTTCCATACAGTTCGCTACGCACCATTTCTGCTATATAAGGTGCGTACAGCTCGATTTCCTTTGTATGGTATTTGGCTGTCACAGGTTTGGCCTGAGCTTCTTTCATTTGTTCGCTGGATATATACCCAAGACTCTGCATCCTCTCCAAGATCCAGTTTCTTCGTTCCAATGCTCTGGTTGGATTGGTGATGGGGTTGAAAGCGGAAGGCGCTTTGGGTAACCCGGCAATCATGGCCAGTTGCTCAAGAGGGAGCTCGTTTATATCTTTGCCATAGTAAACATTGGCGGCTGCTTGAATGCCGTATGACCGATGCCCTAGGTATATTTTATTAATATAGAGTTCTAGTATTTCCTGCTTCGTCAGAGATCTCTCAATTTTCAGTGCCAGTAAGATCTCGTTAAATTTCCGCTCGAAAGTCTTATCCCGAGTTAAGAAGTAGTTTTTGGCGACTTGCATAGTGATCGTTGAGCCGCCGCTTTGGATCTTGCCGGTTGAGGCTAGCTGATAAGCTGCACGAGCTAGGCCGATAACGTCAATACCTGGATGCTCGAAGAAGCGGCTATCTTCTGCAGCTTGCAGTGCTTTAATGAACTGTTCTGGGATCTCATCAAATGAGATGGGCGTACGTTTTTTCTCTCCAAACTCAGAGATAAGTTTCCCATCCGCAGAAAGTACTTTAAGGGGGGTTTGTAGTTTAATGTCTCTGAGTGTTTCGACATCCGGTAGGTTAGGGGCGAAGTGTTGATAGATTCCAAAGGCTGCAATAGCGCCTGCTAAAATGGCGATAACACCAAGTATTAGAAAGAAACGGAGTAGCGATTTTAGGATGCGCATTGGTAGCCTTAAACTTTTTTCTGAGAAAAATGCATTATATCGACGCTAATATAGCCTCTCTAGATGAATTAGAGTTTAATTTTTCTTCATTTATAGCTAAAGTCTGTATATAAGGCGTAAATCTATATCTTTAAAGGGAAAACACGTGGTCATGTTCTTCGGAAAGAAAGCGGCTAGCTGGGTTGGAGTAGATATCGGCTCCTCGTCTGTTAAGCTTGTAGCTTTATCGAGACACGGCAGCACAATAGGGCTGGATGCCTATGCTACCGTATCGTTGCCCCCAACGGCCGTTGTTGATGGTAGTGTTCAAGAGGTTCAGCCTGTGGCTGAGGCCATCAGTCGGGCTGCCAAAATATGTGGTCTTAAGCAGGCGTTAGCGGTGGCGGCGGTGCCTTCTTCTGCTGTTATCATCAAACGGATGGAGTTAAGTAAAGCGTTCACCAACATAGAGTTGGAAGATCAAGTTAAGGTTGAAGCCGATCAGTTCATTCCTTACCCGTTGGATGAGGTCGCTTTGGACTTTGAGGTTATTGGTGCATCCAGAGCGCATCCAGACCTTAATGAACTCTTGCTTGTGGCGTGCCGTCGAGATGATGTTGACCAGAGAGAAGATGCTATTAATGCGGCAGGCTTAAAATGCCAAATAGTGGATGTCGATACGTATGCTATGGAGCGGGTATTCCCTGTTCTGCTAACCGAACAGCATAGTAGTGAAGAGATGATTGCTATTGTAGATGTTGGCGCAGCTACACTGACATTAAATGTTCTACGGGATCAGAAAATTATCTACAATCGTGAACAGTCATTTGGCGGGAATGATTTAACAACGAGTATTCACCACCAATTTGGTATGTCGGTTGATGAGGTGGAGCAGGCCTTGCGTCTTGGTGAAATCAGCCAAGAGGTGCAGGAAGCGATGGTTCAGCCTTTCCGGTTTACTATTGCTCAGCAAGTCTCACGCGCACTGCAGTTCTTTTATTCATCTGGAGTGCAGCATCAGTTAACGAGAATTTACGTTTGTGGTGGTGCAACTGCTATTGATGGCTTGGTAGATATACTGACAGAAGAGCTAGGGGTTCCGGTGAGTCTTGCCAACCCATTTGCGCAGATGGATATTGGATCGAGAGTGAATCGTGAGCGTCTTCTGAAAGATACGCCCTCCTTAGTTAAAGCGTGTGGCTTGGCATTAAGATCTTTTGATCAATAGGGATGAATGATGGCAAAAATTAATTTACGGCCCTGGCGAGAAGAGCAAGCTGCAGCAAGGCAAAAGGATTTCGTTACCAATTTGATTGCCACTGCACTGTGCGCAGCTGCTCTTGTTTTTTTAATGGGGTATTACTACGACATGCAAATGGATCGGCAGAATACGCGCAACAGCTTTCTTAAAACCAATATTTCCCAACTAGATGAAAAAATAAAAGAAATTGAAGACTTAAAACGTCAGCGTGAACGATTATTGGAACGCTTGAATGCGATTCAAGCACTACAAGGCAACCGACCTGTGATCGTACGTAATTTTGATGAATTAGTCCGTGTATTACCGGATGGACTTCATTACACAAGTCTGGAGCGTAAAGAGGGTGGTTTTGCAGAACAGAATCAGGAAACCATGCTGGCTGATGCTGTACGTATCAAAGGGTTAGCTGCACAGAATAAGGATGTTTCTGAGCTTATGCGTGGTTTTCAAGGCTCTATTTGGTTTGGAGAGGCTAATTTTTCGAAAGTTGTATCTTTAGATAGCAATGACTCCAAGCCGTCCAAAAAGGTCACGCTATCAGGCGTTCGGGAGTTTGACTTGACCGTACCGTTGGTCAAACCAAAAGCAGAGGAAGCGAAATGAGCGTTCAATCATCCTTTAAAAGTGCCTTTCAGGGATTTGATCCTAATAATCTTGATCTTAATGCTGCAGGAAACTGGCCTATCGGAATAAAGGTTATTGTTTACTTGCTGGTGCTAGGGTTGGTGATATTTGCGGGTATCCACTTTTATGTCAGTGAACATCACAACTTGCTAGAGAAAGAGATTCAGAAGGAAGCGCAACTAAAGCAAGAATATGAACGTAAGTCGTTTCAGGTTGCGAATTTGGCTGCCCTTCGTAAGCAGATGGAGGATGTGGAAGGAAAGTTCTCTGAATTGCTGGGGCAGCTCCCTACTCAAAAAGAAGTGCCGGGGCTTTTAGAAGATATCAGTGATATAGGTAAAGCAGCGGGACTGCAGATCGAGATTATAGCGCTTGAGGCAGAACGAAAGGATAAGTTCTACATTGAGCTGCCGATAAATATCGAAGTAAAAGGGGTTTATCATCAACTAGGACAATTTGTGAGCGGGGTGGCGGCTATTGAACGTATCGTTACGCTTCACGATTATAAAATTGAGCCTACTGATGATGGACAATTAAGGATGGTGATCAGTGCGAAGACATACCGCTATGATGATGAAGAGTAGTAGGAAAAGGAGTTCTGTTGTGAGAGCATTCGCAGCGCTGGCTCTGTTGACGACACTATCGGGATGTATCTGGGTAGAGGATACCAGCGATTTGTCACAGTTTGTCACAGATGTACAAGCTAAGCCTAAGGGTAGAATTGAGCCTTTGCCAACATTTGAACCTTATCATAGCTTTGTCTATCAGGGGGCGAGCTTACGGGACCCGTTTGTGCCGTTAGTCAAAGTTGAGTCTTCTCTCGTTAACTTTGAATTGGATGATAGTGACGGTCTGCAGCCTGATTTTGATCGCCCAAGAAGCTATCTGGAACAGTTTTCAGCTGATGATCTGTCTATGGTTGGTACAATAGGAAAGGCAGAAGAAAAGCATTTCTGGGCCCTGATTTTGGATGAGAACAAAGAGATCCACCGGGTCGCAATCGGTGACTATTTAGGACTGGATTTTGGGCGTGTAGTAGCTGTCTCTGAACAGCAAATAGACGTTATTGAGATTATTTCAAATGGGCGTGGAGGCTGGATGCAGCGCCCTAGAAGTATTGAGCTGACTGAGCAGTAATTGAGCAAAGGATAGAAAGATGAAAAATGTGAGTTCCTATTTTCACTCTCGGATGCAGGGGACACCTATGAAGATGCTGAGATTATTGCTTTGTTTGTCTCTGCTTGGCTTGTTAGTGGAGAAATCGTTTGCAGGTGATGTTTCCTTGCAAAATACCTCATTTGTGACACTGCCTGGTAACAAGGTGGAAGTAAAGCTAGATTTTGATGGGGCACCACCAGTGCCTAAAGCTTACTCTATCGATAGCCCTCCACGTATAGTATTGGACTTCTGGGGAGTGGCGAACGATCTGGGTAAGAAAACGCTAGATGTTAGAACGGGCATTGTTAGCTCACTCAATTTTGCTCAGGGTGATGGGCGCTTACGCATAGTTACCAATCTTCAGGGAATGACAGATCATCATACTTTTACTGAAGGTAATAGCCTTTTTATCGTATTTGGTGAGAAAAATAGTTCCTCGGGTCAGCCGGTTGTTACGGCCGCTTCTCCCATGGCTCAGGCTCAAACTACTCGTGAAGTGTACGATGATCGTACACGTGTTCAGGGCATTGATTTCGAACGTGTCGATGGTGGTATAGGGCGCGTCGTTGTTACCTTGTCAGATGATAGAGCAGGCCTTGAAATCGACGAAGAAGGCAACAATGTTGCCGTTAATCTCAGTGGGGCTATGCTATCTGAGGGTTTGCAGCAGCGCGTTAATGTTCAAGATTTTGCTACACCCGTTATGTTTGTTGATGCCATGGCCTCAGGTCGAAACACAACTATTTTGGTTAAGCCAGGAGCAGCGCCGTATGATTATATGGCTTATCAGACGGGTAATCGTCTGATTCTTGACTTTAAACCGCTTAGCCGTGCAGAGAAAGAGGAGGTTAAAAAGAATAACTTCCCATTCAGCGGCGAAAAAATTGACCTTAACTTCCAGAATGTAAGTGTTCGTTCGGTTCTGCAAATCCTTGCAGAAGTTGCTCAGTTGAATCTGGTTGTTGATGATGCGGTTGATGGAGAAATAACCCTCAGGCTTAAACATGTTCCTTGGGATCAGGCGCTGGATATTGTTTTAAAAACACGTGGTTTAGATAAGCGTCAAGTCGGGAATGTGCTGCTGGTAGCCCCTGCTGAGCAGATTGCGGAGCGGGAGCGTATTGAACTGGAAAGCCAAAAGCAGGTGGAAGAACTATCTCCTTTGGTAACTGACTTTATCCAAGTGGATTACCGAAAAGCATCTGAAATGCGAGCGCGTATTTACGAGGCTGAGTTGGTTTCTGAGCGTGGATTTATTGTTGCAGATGATCAAACCAACGTGTTGATGGTGCGTGAAACTGCTTCTCAACTTGAAGAGATTCGCCGTACTCTCCGTCAGTTTGATACTGAAGTTGCACAGATTATGGTTGAGGCCCGTTTGGTAACGGCATCTACAGACTTTACACGCGATCTCGGTATCAAGTGGGGTTTCGGTTTACAGCAGGGTAATTTTGTAGCGGGTGGCGGTGGAACCAGCTCTGCTCCATATTACGCTGAGGACTTTCCAGCAAGAGGTGTTAATACGCCATTGAATATTGATTTGGGAGTAACGCCGCAGTCCTCTATTCGCTTAGGTTATGCAACCAGTAACTTCTTGATCTCTACAGAACTGTCAGCGTTACAGAGTGAAGGTAAAGCGGAAATTGTCTCTCAGCCAAAAGTAATTACGACGAATGGTAAGGCCGCGAGAATCCAGTCCGGTCAGGAGATTCCATACCAAACGGTTGAAGATGGTGAGGTGAAAATTGAGTTTAAAGATGTGGTGCTTAGCTTAGATGTTACGCCTCAGCTCAACCCAGGTGATCGTATAGCACTAGATCTCAAAATTAATCAGGACTCTTTAGGTGAGATTCTACCTAATGGTGAGATTAGTATTGTCAATAATGAATTAGAAACCTCAGTTGTGGTTAAAGATGGCGATACCATAGTGCTGGGTGGTGTGTATCGTAACGAAGTAGTCGATTCCGTTAGTAAAACCCCATTATTGGGTGACCTGCCTGTTGTAGGAACACTGTTCAGGAAATCGGAAGTCGAAGATAAAAAAGTCGAGCTACTGATATTTATTACACCAAAGCTGATTAGAGAGTCCCTCTCATCCAGATAATCGGGGACGGGCGAGAGTAATTTGAATATTTTTTTAGTAGGCCCTATGGGAGCGGGGAAGAGTACTATTGGTCGTCTTCTCTCCCAAGAGTTAGGTCTAGACTTTGTAGATGTGGACCGTGAAATAGAAGAACGTGCTGGGGCTAATATACCGTGGATTTTTGATGTGGAAGGCGAAGCCGGTTTTCGTGAGCGCGAAGAAGCAGCCATCGATCATCTGACTCAGAAATCTAATCAAATTCTAGCAACGGGTGGCGGGGCTGTTTTACGTGAAACTAATCGTGCCTGTCTTCAAAGCCGCGGTTTTGTTGTTTACCTCAAAACATCTGTTGATCAACAGCTAGAACGTACAGCAAAAGATAAAAACCGCCCGCTGTTACAGGCAGACAACCCGCGCAAAGTACTAGATGAACTCATGGCACATCGAGACCCGCTGTACATGAGCACCTGTGATCTCGTTATAAAAACTGACCGTAGGCACCCGAGGGGTGTAGTTAATGAGATCATTAAGCAGTTAGTTAGCCGCGGCATTTTGCCCGCTTAGTTGTGTATCACGGAGTACCCAGATTGCAATCGTTACATGTTGACTTAGGTGTTAGATCCTATCCTATTTATATAGGTGAAAATATCCTGTCTGAAGATTTACTCGCCCCCTATATTTATGGCCGCCAAGTAATGGTTGTGACCAATGAGACCATTGCGCCGTTGTATCTTGATGACCTAAGGAAGTGCCTAACTAAATTTCAGGTGGATGTGACTATTTTACCTGATGGAGAGGCATATAAAGATTTGCAGCACCTAAATCAAATCTTTGATGAGTTACTAAGTAAGCGCCACAATCGTACGACAACTTTGATTGCTCTGGGCGGAGGAGTCGTTGGTGATATGACTGGGTTTGCAGCGGCTAGTTACCAACGAGGTGTTAATTTTATTCAGGTGCCGACAACTTTGTTGTCACAAGTGGACTCCTCTGTAGGGGGAAAAACCGGTGTAAACCACCCGCTTGGAAAAAATATGATTGGTGCTTTTTATCAGCCACAACTGGTGGTTGCTGATATCAGTGTCTTCAAGAGTCTAGTGGACAGAGAGCTATCCGCGGGTTTGGCAGAAGTGATTAAATATGGCTTGATCTACGATGAAGCCTTTTTCTGCTGGTTGGAAGAAAATATCGAGCGTCTACTTGCGCGGGATTCTGAAGCACTGAGCTATGCTGTGTACCGTTCATGTGAAATTAAAGCAGAAGTTGTTGCGCAGGA
This sequence comes from Neptunomonas concharum, assembly GCF_008630635.1. Classification (NCBI taxonomy): domain Bacteria; kingdom Pseudomonadati; phylum Pseudomonadota; class Gammaproteobacteria; order Oceanospirillales; family Oceanospirillaceae; genus Neptunomonas; species Neptunomonas concharum. The sequence goes on from NZ_CP043869.1 coordinate 376,629, forward strand.
TGAGAGAGAAGGTGGTATCAGGGCATGGTTAAATTTGGGTCATACTTTTGGCCATGCGATTGAAACCCATCAAGGCTACGGAGTGTGGCTGCATGGAGAAGCGGTAGCTGCAGGCACAATGATGGCAGCATCGTTGTCCCAAAAAATGGGATGCATTTCGTCCGATGAACTGAATCGCATCCGGCTGTTATTTGAGAAGTCTAATTTGCCAGTAATTGCACCTGATGATATGACGCCTGAGGCGTTTCTTTCCCTCATGGCTGTTGATAAAAAAGTACTTGATGGTCGTATTCGTTTGGTGCTACTCGAGTCATTGGGGAGAGCGACTGTTACAGACGATTATCCTCAAGATCAACTTAACGCTGTTCTGCAAGGTCAGTAATCAGCGGTTTTAGGGGTTATACATGAGCCAGCAGTTTTACTATGAGCCGCCAAGCCGCTTGCAGTTAGTAGATAAAATGGCTCACCTACTAAGATACTCGGATTTCTTAGTGGTGATATCAGGGCCTAAAGGTAGCGGTAAGAGTGCGGTTGCTAAACAGCTATTAGCGGTGGCTAAGTCATCAGATACGCGACAGATCATGATGACATTGGAAGGAGAAACCAGTGCCAGTCAGCTGGCTATGTTTTGCGCTCGTGCATTATCCGCAGAAGCGAATGAGCAGGACCCGTTAGCATCACTCTATGAGCAGAGTAGAGCATTACATGAGGCAGGGCAGCATCTTAGCCTTCTCATTGATAACGCTGAATGGCTTAATGATGAAGCGTTAGAGCTATTATCGGGCTTATTAATTTCAGGCTCAGGCAAGCCGCAAGTTGTTTTATCCGGTGAGGACGCGCTAGTACGTCGTCTGAATTCTTTGGGTATTAATGAGTTACTGGAAGGTCGGCTGCATAACGAACAGCTCACCTCGTTCGTCGAGGCTGAAGCCAGAGAATTTCTGGAGCTACGCTTTCCTAACTTACCCAAATTATCTACAAAGCAGTTCAAGGCGGTTTTTCAAGCATCTTCGGGCTATCCGGGGCGTTTGACTTCGGCAGCCTCTGCGCTATATCGCTCCGGCCGCATAGAGGATAAAAAATTCTCGTTACCTCTGCCTGTGCCGCACCTTGCCGGAATAGGAACGGTACTCTTTGCTGTATTGGCGGCCTCATTTTGGCAGTTTTCTAAGGATGAGCCTGATAGCGAGCCTCAAATCGTAGCAGGGCGAGTATCTGTTCCAATTGACGTAAATATTGATCAAGCGGACGCTCCCGAAATTGAGGGTGATACTGCGTCGTTGGATATGCGAAGTGAACTATCCAAGCGTTTGGCGGAGCAAGAGAGGCAGTTAGAGGAAAAAGTACGTGTTGAGGCAGAAAAAAGTCTGGAAGTTACAGCTAAAATTGTAGACGCTGATCCAGCTCCAGCTCCAGCTCCAGCTCCAGCTCCAGCTCCAGCTCCAGCTCCAGCTCCAGCTCCAGCTCCAGCTCCAGCTCCAGCTCCAGCTCCAGCTCCAGCTCCAGCTCCAGCTCCAGCTCCAGCTCCAGCTCCAGCTCCAGCTCCAGCTCCAGCTCCAGCTCCAGCTCCAGCTCCAGCTCCAACACCTGTCGTAGCCGTCGCAAAACCCAAACCGCCTGAGGTTAAGATAGCCCAAAAGACACCGGCTGCGACTATTTCTAAAGACACAAGCAATAATCCGTGGCTAAAAGAGGATCAGCTTTTGTCGTGGCCATCCAATGGTTACACTTTGCAGCTCTTGGGTGCACGCTCCGAAGAGAGTGTGAACGAATTTATGGCATCTTTAAAAAATAGTAATAAGCTTTACTACTTCAAAACGGTGTTTAAGGGAGCGCCTTGGCACGTTGTAGTCTATGGGCAGTATGCTAACAAGCAGGCAGCTAACCGCGCAGTAGCAGGTTTGCCAGAGGAGCTTCGAAAACTGAAACCATGGGCAAGGAGTATTAAGGGTGTTCAGCAGGATATAAGGAAAAAATAGTTTTTTTTCTTTACAGAAAACAGGTAAAATTTTTGTTAAAGCGGCATTTTGCCGCTTTTTTTATGCTTTTTGCTGCGGGTGCACTGCTTAAAATTTGTCCCAAGGCCCCTCTCTGTGTAAAATAGCCGTCCCTTTTTGCCTGCCAAGAAAACGTACAGTCGAAGAGGTCTTTTAATAAGGCTTTGATTTTAAAGAACTTTGAGTGAGTATGACTTATGAGCACAGGTCTGTATCGCCCCGGTGAGTTTAAGGATAACTGTGGCTTCGGTCTGATGGCGCACCTTGAGGGTGAAGCCAGTCATGATCTATTACAAAAAGCGATTCAAGCCCTCGCTTGTATGACCCATCGTGGTGGCATCGCCGCGGATGGTAAGACAGGTGATGGTTGTGGTCTGCTAATGCAGAAGCCGGACAGCTTTTTAAGAGCGGCTGCGAAGCGTGACTTAGGTGTCGATTTGTCTGAGCAGTATGCAGTTGGCATGGTGTTTATGTCGCATGAGGCTGCGCTGGCTGAGACAGCTCGCCAAACCATCAACCGTGAGCTTGAGGCACAAGGGTTAAAGGTAGTCGGCTGGCGTGTCGTGCCAACGGATGTCTCCTGTCTAGGCCCCATCGCAAAAGATACGATGCCTCGCATCGAGCAGGTTTTTGTTGAAGGTGGAGGCAAAACTGAGCGTGAGTTTGGTATTAGCCTGTTTGTAGCACGTCGTAAGGCGGAAATAGCCCTTAGCAATGACCCTGACTTTTATATATGTAGCTTGTCGGACAAAGTCATTTCCTACAAAGGTTTGACCATGCCTGTTGATCTGCCCGTCTTTTATAAAGATTTGGCTGATGAGTCATTGGCAACTGCAGTGTGTACTTACCACCAGCGCTTCTCTACAAATACGGCTCCTCGTTGGCCGCTGGCTCAGCCTTTCCGCTTTTTGGCTCACAACGGTGAGATCAATACTGTAGAGGGTAACCGTAATTGGGCTCGAGCACGTGCACGTAAGTTTGAAACGGAACTACTACCTAACTTGGAAGAGTTGCAGCCTATTGTAAATACCACAGGTTCTGACTCCTCAAGTATGGATAATATGCTTGAGTTTCTCATGGTAGGCGGTATTGATATTTATCGTGCAGTGCGCATGATTGTCCCGCCTGCATGGCAAAACGTTGACACCATGGATACAGAGTTACGCTCTTTCTATGAATACAATTCCATGCATATGGAACCGTGGGACGGCCCAGCAGGCATGGTAATGACTAACGGTCGTGTGGCTGTATGTATGCTTGACCGTAACGGTTTGCGCCCATCGCGCTGGGTCATGACGAAGCAAGGATATATCTGTACGGCTTCTGAGATCGGTGTGTTTGATTATGAGCCGGGCGATATAGTCGCACAAGGCCGTGTTGGGCCCGGTCAGATCTTGGCGATCGATACGCAAAACGGTGAAATACTGCATACTGCGGATGTTGATAATCGACTGAAGAAGGCACAACCGTACAAGCAGTGGTTAAAAGAAAATGCGTTGCGCCTCGAGCAGACCATGAATCTCAAAGAGGAGTCTCAGTCCTTCCGTGATATGCCGCCGGAAGAGGTTAAGATGAACATGAAAATGTTCCAAGTTACCTTTGAAGAGCGTGATCATGTTATTCGCCCTCTTGGCGAATCCGGTATGGAAGCCGTTGGTTCCATGGGTGATGACAAGCCAATGGCTGTGTTGTCTAACCGTGTGCGTTCTGTTTATGACTACTTCCGTCAGCAGTTTGCGCAAGTGACCAACCCGCCAATCGACCCTCTGCGTGAAGCGATCGTTATGTCGCTTGAAACCTGCTTAGGTCGTGAGCAAAACGTATTTGAAGAAACACCCGCTCATGCGCGTCGTGTTATCTTAACTACGCCGGTACTTTCAGCGTCCAAATTCCGTCGTTTACGAGACAATACCGTATCAGGTTTTGAAGTGGCGAAAATCAGCCTCAACTATGACCCGTCAGAGATGGGGTTGAAAGAGGCGCTGCTTTCTGTGACGGATAAGGCAGAACAAGCGGTTCGTGATGGAAAAGTACTGGTCATCTTGACGGACGCACACATTGAGCCAGGGCAGTTACCTATTCATGCTGCAATGGCAACGGGGGCTGTACACCACCGTCTTATCGATACAGGTTTGCGCTGTGATGCCAATATCATTGTTGAGACGGCTACTGCTAGAGACCCGCACCACTTTGCTGTGTTGTTTGGTTTTGGTGCAACGGCAGTTTATCCATTTTTGGTGTATCGCGTCCTTAATGAGTTGTGTGCTTCGGGTGAGATTGCATTGGCGCCTTTGGATAGCCATGAAAACTACCGTAAGGGTATCAATAAAGGCCTGATGAAAATCCTGTCGAAGATGGGTATTTCAACGATTGCCTCCTACCGTGGTGCACAGCTATTTGAAGCGATTGGCCTGAATTCAGATATCGTAGATCTGTGCTTCAAGGGTGTAACCAGCCGTATCGAGGGTGCTGGGTTTGAGGACTTCGAGTTTGAGCAATCATTGCTTGCTCAGGAAGCCAATACTGCTCGCAAACCTATCCAGCAAGGCGGTTTGCTCAAGTATATGCATGATGGTGAATATCATGCCTATAATCCGGATGTTGTTCGCACCATTCATGAAGCTGTAGAGTCAGGTGACCCAGCAAAATATCAGATCTATGCGGACTTGGTTAATAACCGCGGTGTTGCAACATTACGCGATATGCTTTCGCTGAAGAAAGATGTTAAAGCGATACCTCTGGATCAAGTTGAGCCCATTGAAGCGATATTGAAGCGCTTTGATTCGGCGGCGATGTCATTAGGAGCTCTGTCGCCAGAAGCGCATGAAGCGTTAGCGGTTGCCATGAATGAACTGGGTGGCCGTTCTAATTCCGGTGAGGGTGGGGAAGACCCAGCGCGACACGGAACGATGAAACGCTCCAAAATTAAACAAGTTGCCTCTGGTCGTTTTGGCGTTACGCCAGAGTACCTGATGAGCGCTGAAGTGATGCAAATTAAGGTCGCGCAAGGTGCTAAGCCGGGTGAAGGTGGGCAGTTGCCGGGTGGTAAGGTTAATGACCTAATCGCACGTTTACGCTTCTCTGTGCCGGGGGTAACGCTGATTTCACCGCCGCCTCATCATGATATCTATTCGATTGAAGATTTAGCGCAGCTGATCTTTGACTTGAAACAGATCAATCCTGATGCCTTGGTTTCGGTTAAGTTGGTATCGCGACCAGGCGTCGGTACGATCGCGTGTGGCGTGGCTAAAGCATACGCAGACCTGATTACGATATCTGGCTATGACGGTGGTACAGCAGCGTCACCGCTGACGTCGATCCATTATGCGGGTTCTCCTTGGGAATTGGGCTTATCGGATGCGCATCAATCGCTTCGTGGTAACCACCTGCGCGGTAAAATTCGCTTGCAAACAGACGGTGGTCTCAAAACCGGTTTGGATGTTGTTAAAGCGGCGATGCTCGGTGCTGAAAGCTTTGGTTTTGGCACGATGCCAATGGTGGCATTGGGCTGTAAGTTCTTGCGTATCTGTCATTTGAATAACTGTGCGACAGGTGTTGCAACACAAGACGAAAAACTGCGTCAGGATCATTTCCGTGGTACCGTCGAAATGGTGAAGAACTTCTTCCGTTTTGTGGCTGAAGAAACGCGGCAGTGGATGGCGAAGATGGGTGTTCGCACCATGGAAGAACTCGTCGGTCGTGTCGATCTGCTGGAAGCGATAGAAGGCTTTACACCTAAACAACAGAAGCTGGACCTAAGCCCAATCATTAGTGATGGTGGTGTGCCTGCGGAATATCCGCATACTTGCCAGCAAGCTAAGAACGAGCCTTATGACAGCGGTGATCTTAATACGCACATGCTTGAATTAGCACTAGAGAGTATTGAGCGGAAAGCCGGTGGTGAGTGGCAGCTTACCATTACTAACTGTGACCGTTCGGTAGGTGCTCGTACGTCAGGCGCTATTGCTAAAAAATATAGCAATTTAGGTATGGAAGATCAGCCAGTTACTTTCCGCTTTAAAGGTCATGCTGGTCAGTCTTTCGGTGTGTGGAATGCAGGTGGTCAGTATCTCTACCTTGAAGGTGATGCTAACGACTACGTGGGTAAAGGCATGGCCGGTGGTAAGCTGGTTCTGAGCCCATTCTCTGAAGTGACATTCAAGTCTAACGAAACCTCCATTATGGGTAATACCTGTTTGTATGGAGCAACGGGCGGTAAATTGTTTGCAGCAGGCCGTGCGGGTGAGCGCTTTGCTGTTCGAAACTCTGGCTGCCATGCCGTGATCGAAGGTGCCGGAGATCACTGTTGTGAATATATGACTGGAGGTCTTGTCACCGTTCTTGGGCCGACAGGTTATAACTTCGGTGCCGGTATGACAGGTGGTTTCGCCTATGTCTTGGATCAGGACAATACCTTTGTGGATAAGTACAACCACGAATTGGTAGAGATTCACCGTATTCACACGGAACAGATGGAGATCTATAAGAACCATCTACGTTCGGTCATTATTGAGTTCGCCAAAGAGACAGGTAGCCAGTGGGGGCAGGAGATCATCGATAACTTTGATGATTACATTGCTCGCTTCTGGTTGGTCAAGCCGAAGGCTGCCGGAATCAATGATCTTCTGAATAGCGTCCGTAAGCGTCCTGAATAACAGGCGTTGTAACGAGTTTATAGTTTAACGTGCGCCTGTTTTCAGGCGCCCTAACGAGGTGGGGACCATGACTGAACGTCTTAACAACGATTTCCAGTTCCTCGACGTATCCCGAGAAGGCCCGAAAAAGGTCAAAGCGTCTGTTCGTAAAAAACAGTTCGCTGAAATTTATGAACCCTTTCCTAAAGAGAATGCGTGCGAACAGGCGCATCGCTGTTTAGATTGCGGTAACCCATATTGCTCATGGAAGTGCCCTGTGCACAACCATATTCCTGACTGGCTGCAGTTAGTGTCTGAGGGCAATATTATTCAGGCGGCAGAATTAAGCCATCAGACCAACTCTTTACCTGAAGTATGTGGCCGCGTTTGTCCACAGGATCGTTTATGTGAAGGCGCATGTACGCTGAATGATGGATTTGGTGCGGTGACCATTGGTTCGGTGGAGAAATATATCACCGATACGGCGTTTGCCATGGGGTGGCGACCAGATTTGTCTGATGTGCCTAAAACGGACAAAAAAGTTGCGATTATTGGCGCGGGCCCAGCGGGATTAGCGGCTGCTGATGTGCTTGTTCGTAATGGCGTAACGCCTGTGGTTTTTGATCGTAACCCTGAAATTGGCGGTTTGCTGACCTTTGGTATTCCTGAGTTTAAACTCGAAAAGAATGTCATGTCTCGTCGCCGTGAAATCTTCACTGACATGGGGGTGGAGTTCCGTCTTGAAACGGAAGTTGGCAAAGATATCTCCGTGCAAGACTTGATTGATCAGTACGATGCGGTCTTCTTGGGTATGGGAACGTATACCTATATGAAAGGTGGCTTCCCCGGTGAAGATCTTGAAGGTGTGTATGATGCACTGCCTTATCTGATTTCAAATGTTAATCACTGCCTTGGCTTTGAAAAAGACCCATCTGAATATATCAGCATGAAGGGTAAACAAGTGGTTGTTCTTGGTGGTGGCGATACGGCGATGGATTGTAACCGTACCTCTATTCGCCAAGAAGCGAAGCGTGTTACTTGTGCTTATCGTCGTGATGAAGCCAATATGCCAGGTTCTAAGCGTGAGGTTGAAAACGCACGTGAAGAGGGCGTGAAGTTCCTCTTTAACCGCCAGCCTGTGGAAGTTGTGGGTGAAAACGGCAAAGTGTCCGGCGTTAAAGTGGTCACAACGCAAATGGGTGAGCCAGACGAGAATGGTCGTCAGCGCGCAGAGGTTGTACCAGGCTCAGAAGAGGTGCTTGAAGCAGATGCAGTATTGGTTGCGTTTGGCTTCCGTCCTAGCCCTGCGCCTTGGTTTGCAGATTTCGGGATTGATCTGCATGAGGATGGACGTGTCATTGCACCTGAAAAACCACAGCTGGGTCGTCAGCCATTCCAGACCAGCAATGATAAAGTGTTTGCAGGTGGTGATATGGTGCGCGGATCTGATCTGGTGGTTACCGCTATTTGGGAAGGGCGCAAAGCCGCTGAAGGGATAATGGATTACTTGAAAGTGTAATTGTTTATCTCAGTAATACCAGAGGCCGCACTTGTGCGGCCTCTTTGTTTTATAGCATGTTAGCGGCATGAGTGAGTCGCTTAATACCTTCTTCAATCATACTGATTGAAGCATGGGTGAAATTTAGCCTCAGAGCCTCTGGTCCCTCATGTCCGCTGGGGTAAAATACATCGCCGGGGACGATCGCAACCCCGTTTTCTAATGAAGCTTTGGCTAAAGCGTGTGCGCTGATCCCATGTAACTCTCCCCATAGGAACATGCCCCCTACCGGGTCGGATAGGGAGATCCGATCTCCCAGTGTCTTGCGTAACATATGGGTCATTACTAAGCTCTTCTCTCTGTAATGGTGTACGAGTCGAGGTAAGTGTTCTTCAAGTAAGCCATCTGCTAGCAGGTGATACATCATTCGCTGAATAGGTAAGGTAGAGTGCAGGTCTGCCGCTTGCTTGAGTAAGATAAGTGGCTGTATACAAGTGGCCGCGCCTGCTGCATAGCCTATGCGCATACCGGGTGTCGCAACTTTAGAGAAAGACCCTAATCGAATAGTCGGCGCATCAGTGAGATCAGATACTTGAGCAATATGATCACCCTCATAACGTAATGCTCTATAGGGAGCATCCTCGATAAATAATGTGCTATAAGTATTAAGTAAGTGAGCAACCGCCTGACGCGTTTCTAAGCTCCAGCATCTGCCCGATGGATTATGAAAGTCGGGAACGGAATAAAAGAGTTTCGGGGTATGTTGCTGGAGTATTTGCTCTAATTGCTCGATATCAGGACCGGATATGGTCTGCGGCAGCGTAATGATGCTAGCCTCGGCTAACTCAAATACTTGTAGCGCACCAAGATAGCAGGGCGTTTCTACCAATACGGTATCGCCGGGATTTAGGTATGCTCTGGCAATCAAATCCAACGCCTGCTGCGAACCTGTCGTGATAATGACCTCAAGTGTGTCAGGTATCTGATGATTTTTGATCCATTCTCTAAGTTTTGGATCGCCCTGAGTTTCGCCATACTGAAAGCAGCGAGTATCGGCGAGCATTTTTGCAGCGGCATCTTGAAGTCTTTGCTTTGGAAAAAGGGATTCATCGGGTAAACCGCCTGCAAATGAGATCATGTCTGGTTGCTGAGTGGCATTGAGAATCTCACGGATATAAGACGGCGACATCTTCTGTGTACGTTGTGATAAAGTGATCATTATTATTGTCCTCCTCTGACCAGCATAACGAAGAGGCGGAAGTTGACGCTTTGTCATATGTGCTAAAAAAGTTGTCCAAATGTGCGATTTGAGGGAGTGTCAGGTGGACGCAGGAAAGTTACGACACCAAACGAGAATCAATGATGTGTTGTACCATATACACAGTGATATCAGCGCCCCTTTGAATGCTAAGGATCTGGCTAAAGTCGCGGCTTATTCTACCTATCATTTCCATCGTGTCTTTAAAGAGGTGACGGGGGAGAATTTAAATGACTATATTCGGCGTAGTCGATTGGAGCGAGCGGCTAACTTACTCATTTATGAGCCATCTTCCAATGTCTTAGAGGTGGCTTCACGCTGTGGCTTTCTCTCTCATGCTTCATTTACCCATGCCTTTAAAAAACAGTTTGGTTCATCACCAAGAGAATGGCGTAACGGTGGCTACTCTCACTACAAACAAGCCCACTCTGATGTGAAACGTCGGGATATCGAAGCGTTAGGAGAGGAGCTTAAATTACCCGCTGTTACCATACGCCATATAAAAGCGTGGCGCGTAGCGTATGTTAGGCACCAAGGGTACGATCGCTCTATATGTGAGGCTTGGGGGCTTTTGCAACAGTGGGCGCTTAAGCATTGTATTGATTTTCAGCGTGCGCAAATGTTGGGACTACATCCATCTAACCCCGATATCGTACCCTTAGATAGATGTCGTTACTTAGCCTGTATTGAAGTTGATGAGACAGTGTGGCGACAAGGTAAAGTGGGCGTAATGATGATCCCATCAGGAATGCATGCTGTTATAGAAGCGTCTGGGCGTTTAGGGGATTTGCTGCCCGTTTTACATGCTTTTTACCATCGTTGGTTACCGCAGAGCGGTTATCAGCTAGGTCAAACACCGGCGTACGCTATTTATCGACGCAATCAATTTCTTGATGAAAACGAGATATTTGAATTGGAGTATGCCGTCCCTATCGTTGCTGTTTAAAAAAAGGCCCCATCCTTGAGGCCTCTGGAGAAGTCTTTAATTACAGCTGATTTTTAAAGCGGTCAAAACGTGCTTGTACTGACGCTGATGGCTCAGTGGTTACCAAGCTGACGATGATAATGGCGATCGTGGCAAAGATAATGCCAGGTACGATTTCATAGATATCAAAAATTCCACCGCTCACTTGTTTCCACAGAACGACTGTAATGCCGCCAACGAGTACACCGGCCAACGCGCCTAAACGATTCATCCGTTTCCAATAAAGGCTTAATATCAGTGTTGGACCAAAGGCTGCACCAAAGCCTGCCCATGCATAGGAAACAAGGCCTAGAACAGAGCTTTCGGGGTTCATGGCGAGCATCAGTGCAACAACGGATAGGCCGATGACGGCAATACGTCCTACCATCACCACCTCTTGCTGAGAGGCATCTTTGCGGAAAACCTGTTTGTAAAAGTCTTCGGCCAGAGCAGATGAAGAAACCAAAAGTTGGGAGTCTGCTGTACTCATGATGGCAGCCAGAATGGCGGCAAGCAGGATACCAGCAACCACAGGGTGGAAAATTGCATTGACCAGCAACATGAAGATTTTTTCGCCGTCACCTAAGTTTCCGCCTAGCTGATTATCCACATAGATAATACCCACTAAGCCCACGAGCATGGCGCCAATCATTGCTAAGGCAGACCAAATTACGGCAATACGTCGTGCTGTCGGAATCTCTTCATTGCTCCGAATCGCAGCAAAACGTGCAAGAATATGAGGTTGTCCAAAGTAGCCTAAGCCCCAAGCCGCTAAGGAGATAATCGCGATAGCTGTTAGCGGCTCGCCTTTTGCATCATTCCATAGGGTCAGCAGTTCAGGGTTTTTTGCCTCCAAGGCGCTAAACATCGCACCAAAACCGCCCTCCGTTTGAATGGCAATAATAGGGACGATTAATAGTGCGGCTGCCATAAGCAAGCCCTGCACCAGATCCGTCCATGAAACCGCTAAGAAGCCGCCAAACAGGGTATAAGATACGACACAGACCGTACCTATAATTACCGCCCAGGTGTAATCAAGGCCGAAGACCGTTTCAAACAACTTCCCACCTGCAACCAGTCCTGAGCTTGTATAGAAAAGGAAGAAAAGCAAAATAAAGAACGCTGAAATAACTTGTAGCAGATTTGACTTATCTTCAAAGCGCTTAGCAAAAAACTCGGGTAATGTCAGGGCATCATCCGCTTCAATACTGTAAGTACGTAAGCGTTTAGCTACCAATAACCAGTTCAGCCACGTGCCCAGCAATAAACCGCCAGCCAGCCACAGCGATTCATAGCCTGCGGCAAAAGCGTAGCCTGGTAAACCGAGCAGTAGCCAGCCACTCATATCAGAGGCTCCAGCGGAAAGCGCTGCCGGCCAAGGTCCTAATGAGCGACCGCCAAGAAAATAATCAGATGAGTTGGATGTGCGTTTATATGCATAGACGCCGATGGCAAGCATCAAGCCTAAGTAGACGATAAAGGTGCCAATAATGGCGCCGTTGTTTTCAATCATACAGCATACCTCTTGCTTATTATTAGTCCGGTCGTGTGGGGTTAGGAGGCTCTCCACCAACCATAGGAAATAAAAAAGCGCCGAAGTACAGACTTACCTGGCGCCTTTTTAAAAGATTAGCCGTCGGTTTTCCCGCCAAGCTCTAGTAGCGTTGCGTTGCCACCTACGGCTGTTGTATTAATGGATAGTGTGCTCTCTGTCACGAAGCGCCAAGGGTAGTCTTGGCTGGTGATAAGGCTGAAGTTCAGAGGGTCGGTTTCTGATATCAGCTGGGCTAAGCACCCATCGCGATGGCTGATCTTGCGATTCAGCACTGACGCTGTAGCGCTGGAGCCAGAAAAAGCGTATCCCGCAAATGCTGGATGTGCTGCTAGTTGATCAGTATCAGCTTCAGTGATTTGTAATACGCCCTCAGGTAAGCCTGCTGTTTGTAGTGCTTGAGCTACATGTAACGCTAGTTCCCCAACCTGAATGATGGCCACATTGCCGGTGGCTAGCGCTGTAAACAGCTGTGCAATATATGCCGCTGAGGCTGCTGTTTCATCGCGCAAAACGGCGACTACCCCGCGACCTTCCCAATGTAGGCTGTTGGCTTCACCGGTGGGGCCGGGTAACAAGGTTTCATAGGGCATCTCCTTGGAGATACGCTCTAGTACCCATGTCGCTAAAGGGGAATCCAGTGAGGCTGCTGCGGCTTCAAGTATCGCAAGTCGAGATGCCAGAGTTCTATGGCTCCACTGCTCGTGAGCCTGAAGAGTCTTATCAATAGCAACGCTTAACGTTTCAGGTTTCATAATTAACTTCTCCAGCTCATACGTTATCTTGACGAACTTCTAAGGTAAAACGCTTCAAATAATGAGGACCACCTGCTTTAGGGCCTGTCCCTGATAAGCCTTGCCCGCCAAATGGCTGCACGCCCACAACCGCACCGACCTGATCGCGATTGATGTAGATGTTGCCTGCTCGAACGCGTCGGGCGATGTGCTGTGCAGTGGTCTCGTTACGCGTATGAACGCCTAGTGTTAAACCAAAGCCTGTGGCATTAATAGAATCGATCACCTTGTCTAGCTCGCTGGCTTTATAGCGAACAACATGCAAAATCGGGCCAAACTGTTCTTCGGTCAGCTGGTCAATGGATTGGATTTCAAACGCAGTGGGTGCCACGAATGTACCTTGATTAGCATGTTCTGGAAGCTCGCTTTGCGCGATGAGCTTGGCTTCTCGGCGCATACGCTCGATGTGGTTCAGCAGACCTTGTTGTGCCTGTTGATCGATGACTGGGCCAATATCTGTTTTGTGCAGAGTTGGGTCTCCAATGACTCTTTCCATCATGGCGCCACGTAGCATCGGAATAATACGATCGGCGACATCTTGTTGTACAAACAGTACGCGAAGTGCTGAACAGCGCTGCCCGGCTGAGGCAAATGCTGAGCGAATCACATCTCTGACTACCTGCTCGGGTAAGGAGGTTGAGTCGATGATCATGGCATTCTGACCGCCGGTTTCTGCAATAAAAGGTACGGGTTCGGCATCACGTGCCGACAATGCGCGGTTAATGAGGCGTGCCGTATCGGTTGAGCCTGTAAAGGCAACACCAGCAACTCGATTATCGGATGTCAGAGGAGCTCCTACCGTTGCGCCGTCGCCGGGTAAGAACTGAATAGCTCCAGCAGGCAGGCCCGCTTCCAGTAATAACTCAATCGCCCGAAAAGCGATCAAACTGGTTTGTTCTGCAGGCTTGGCGATGACGGTATTCCCGGCAGCTAATGCTGCGGTTACTTGACCAAGGAAAATCGCAAGAGGAAAGTTCCAAGGAGAGATACAAACAAACACTCCACGGCCCTGGCGCTGTAATTGCGCAGTGGTGCCATCATGTAGGGGGAGCTGAGTGATTTCTGACATCTCTTTTCGAGCTTGCACCGCATAGTAGCGACAGAAATCTACGGCTTCCCGGATTTCGTCAATGCTATCCTGAAGCGTTTTGCCTGCTTCGCGATGGCATAGAGCCATCAACTCGCCGTAGTTGGCTTCCAATAAATCGGCTAGTCTTTCTAAGATTTTTGCACGTTCATTTACGGGTGTGTCCCGCCAAAGAGGGAATGCCTGCTGTGCATTGGATAACGCTTGCTCTACTTCGGCTGTGCCTGCCCACTGGACTTGGCCAACCGCCTGATTGTGGTCGTAAGGCGCGACAACTGTTTCTACATTAGACGTTTCAAGGGTTTGGCCAGAGATGATTGGACCTGCTTTCCACTGATGTTCCATAAACGGGGTAATCAATGCCTTAAAATCCGACCATTCCTGTTCGATCTCAATATTAAAGCCTTGTGAGTTTTGACGCTCATTGCCAAATAGTTCCCAAGGTTTCGGAATATAGGGGTTGGCGAGTGACTGACGTGAAGACAATACCTCTGCTGGGTGTTGTACTAAATCACTGATAGGACAGCGCGCATCAACAAGGCGGTGTACAAAAGAGCTGTTTGCGCCATTTTCTAGTAGGCGACGAACTAAATAGGGAAGCAGGTCTTTATGGTTACCAACAGGCGCATAAATACGTACATTGACATCATGCTGATTGATAACGGTGTTGTAGAGGGCATCGCCCATGCCGTGTAGTCGTTGAAATTCGAACTCATCGTGCATGGCCATAGCAACAATTGCTGCAACAGTGTGTGCGTTGTGGCTGGCGAACTGAGGGTAAATATGACCCCGAACACCTTCGCTCAGAAGAAAGCGAGCGCAGGCTAAATAAGCGGTATCGGTTGCTTCTTTGCGCGTGTAAACGGGGTATCCCGAAAGCCCACGTTGTTGACAGTTTTTGATCTCACTATCCCAGTAAGCCCCTTTAACAAGGCGCAAAGGTATACGATCGCCCTGCTGTTTTGCTAATGCCGCCAGCCATACCAGTACAGGTAGTGCGCGCTTAGAGTATGCCTGTACAACTAGGCCAAACTCACCCCAGCCACGTAATTCTTCATGTTGATACAGCTGCTGAAAAAGTTGCAGAGATAGTTCTAGACGATCCGCTTCTTCTGCGTCGATGGTGACACCGACATTAAGGGATCTAGCTTTTTTTAACAGCTGTAATACGGTTTCTGACATCTCCCCAAGAACACGATCCATCTGCCCTACTTCATAACGGGGGTGTAATGCGGAGAGTTTGATAGATATGGTAGGTCGAGGGGATGAACCTGTGTAAGAGTCTTTGCCGACCGCTTCAATCGCATTGATATAGTCATTGAAGTACTTGCTGGCATCGCTTGATGTTAAGGCTGCTTCTCCCAGCATATCGAATGAGTAGGTATAGCCTTTTTCTCTGAAGTCGCGACCTCGCTTTAAAGCTTCTTTGATATTACGGCCTAAAACAAACTGATGTCCCATAATTTTCATCGCTTGATTCATCACTTTGCGAATCACTGGCTCAGACAGTTTGTTGACTAAGCGATTGATGACATTTGAGGGGGCACCATCCTCATTTTCATCCATCGTGACCACTTTGCCTGTCAGCAACAGCCCCCAGGTTGAAGCATTGACAAAAAGGGAGTCAGAGTTACTTAAGTGCGTTTTCCAGTCGGCAACAGATAGCTTGTCACGAATCAGTGCATCTGCCGTATCAGCATCCGGTATGCGCATGAGCGCTTCTGCCAGACACATCAAGAGAATTCCCTCTTTTGTATCCAGACTATATTCCAGCAGCAGTGCATCAATCATATGGATAGCACCATCATCTGCGCGCACTTGCTCTATCAGTTGGGTTGCACCTTGAGTAATGCGGGCATGTTCAGCATTATCGGGAGCGGCGAGAGGTAGTAATTCCTTGAGCCATGTGTCTTCATCAATGGCATACAAAGGCGAGATCAGCTGCCATAAAGATGATAGCGGCAGATCAGTAAAGCCGGGGGAAAGAACGTCTGTGGCTTTGAACATTATAATGCTCCCTAAACACTCGGACGGTAGCGTTGCCGTCACTCGGATAACGTGAATGTGTCACTTTAGGGACAATCAGCGGTTTTCGTCTTGCTAAATTCTCGGATTCTTTTGTTTAAACCTCTGAACTCGCCCAAAAAAGCGGCATTTAATCGGTTTAGTCTCTATAAATGTGTGTTGGGTTCTGGGAAAAATCCAGTTTTTTTAGCGATCAATGGTGAGTAATTTGCTATTATTCGCTTTTACGGCGTTAACCGAAGTTAGTGCCATTTAATACAGTCAGAGTTAAGTCGGACCTAGTTATATGCAACCGAAAGTCGCCATCATCATGGGATCCAAGAGTGATTGGGAAACCATGCAGCCTGCAACTGAAATCTTAGATCAGTTGAATGTTTCCTATCATGTAGAGGTGGTTTCAGCCCATCGCACACCCGATAAGCTGTTTTCCTTTTCCTCGGAAGCGGCAGAGAAGGGTTATCATGTAATTATCGCTGGAGCGGGTGGCGCTGCGCATTTGCCAGGTATGGTGGCATCAAAAACACGTTTGCCGGTTCTAGGTGTGCCTGTACAAAGCCGTGCATTAAATGGCATGGATAGTTTGTTGTCGATTGTACAAATGCCAAAGGGTATTGCCGTAGGTACTTTGGCAATTGGTGCAGCCGGTGCGTTTAATGCGGGTCTAATGGCTGCACAGATTTTAGCGACTACTGATGCTGAACTGGCACAACGAATAGACGCGTTCCGTCAAGCTCAGACGGATACGATTTTGGAAAATCCTGATCCTCGAGAAGCATAATGGGTAAAGTGTGGGTTCTGGGTGCCGGGCAACTCGGTGCCATGATGCGTCATGCGGCGATGCCGTTAAGTATTGAAGTTCAGCCGGTTGATTTTAACCAGTCCCAAGAGGTGGTATTGGCTGAAGAAGATGTAGTCACGGCAGAGATTGAGTTATGGCCTGAAACGCCAGCAACGCAAACATTGGCAGCGCATCCGAATTTTGCCAATAAAGCGGTATTTCCACGTTTAGCTGATCGATACACGCAAAAGCAGCTGCTTGATGAGCTCAATATTGCCACGGCTCCTTGGCAACTGGTTTGCGAGAAAACAGAATCTGAATCGCTATTTTCCGCTTTAGGCGATACGGTTTTGTTAAAGCGCCGTACGGGTGGGTATGATGGCCGTGGTCAATTTTGGCTGAAGCAAGCAGAAGCGACGGCTGTTCCTGAGGGTTGGCACAATGAAGCGATTGCCGAGAAGAAGATCCCTTTTGATGAGGAGGTCTCGATCGTTGGTGTGCGCGACCGAGAAGGCAATATGTTCTTCTATCCTCTGACCTTGAATTTGCATGTCAACGGCATATTGATGGCTTCTATTGCGCCTTTGGAACGTTTAGGTAAGCTGCAAAAAGAAGCCGAAGGTATGCTTAGAAAACTACTTAGTTCACTGGATTATGTGGGTGTTATGGCAATGGAGTGCTTCCGTGTAGGTGATCATCTTATGGTGAATGAGCTTGCGCCTCGCGTCCATAATAGTGGTCATTGGACACAAGCAGGTACGAGTATCAGCCAATTTGAGTACCATGTGCGTGCTGTTGCGGGGCTGCCCTTAGCGAATGCTGTGGTTAAAGGCCAGTCGGTGATGATTAACTTGATTGGTGTAGCTCGTGATAACCGCTGGATTGGAGTCGATGCAGCTGAACTCTATTGGTATGGTAAAGAGGTGCGAGAAGGCCGCAAGGTAGGGCATATCAATCTGACCCAGCCTAGCTTATCTGCTCTTAATAGTGCGTTGGGAAAGTTAAAGCCCATGTTCCCCGAGCCTTATCCACAAGTATTTGAGTGGGTTGAGAAGAACCTGCCTGTCTCTTGAAGTCTGCTCTAGATTTCTTCCTGAAGCGTTTCTCTTTGAGAAGCGCTTTTTTGTTTCAAGGTCTGATAGTTATATGTGACGGTTTAGTGCTCTCGCGAAGTTTTACGACAGCGTGATGGTGTTATTCCAAAATGGTTTCTAAAAGCATGAGTGAAGGCACTTTGGCTGCTAAATCCACAATGTTCTGCAGTCTGCAAAATCGTCCAGCCTTGAGCAAGCTTATTTCTCGCCTCGGATAAACGTTTTTGTAAGACATATTGATGAGGGGTAAGGTTTGTTATCTCTTTAAAGCGAGCGTGGAAGTGACTGGGGCTCATGAACGTGACCCCCGCCAGTTCTTGTACGGATAAACGCCGATGTAGATTTAGCTGTATATACTGATCGATCGCTGCTTGGTCGATCGCGCCAAGATAGCGCCGCTTGGGTGCTAGGTTCATATGATTCTGCATTGATAGCAACAGGGTATGGCCACAGGCTTGAAGTAAAGGAGAATTCGCAGGCGTTTGCCTGATCTCTCGGCTAATCGCTTGCAGTAACACTTGGCGTTGACTATCTAATGTGAAATACGTCGCTTGTTCAAATAGGCGGGCGATCTCCGTTTTTAAAGGTGGCGGTGCGATGTTCTCCGTAGGAATATTAATAACTACGATCTGGTTGTCGCCAACACCACAAAACGCATGGTCGGTGCTTGAGGGGACCAAACATCCTTGTCCTAGACTGACATGCGCACCTCGCCCCTGAATGTCAAATTCAGTATTACCTTCCAGACCAAACACCAACTGGTGGTATTCATGATCGTGATGGTTAGCCGTATCGGGCAGTGTTAGGAGTTCGGTAGTCGTGACCATATCTATTTTTATTAGGTGCCGTACAAGTGCTGATTGATTATTGTACAGGATAATTCTGCGTGCTCCATCTGAAATAACTTCATATGAATCTCCTCTCTGTTGATCTGTATGGGCTTTTTTAAGGGCAATTTTGCCAAGAAGTCGGTAGAATACGCACCAATTTATGAATTAAAAGATGGCTGATAGAAACATGGCTGAATTAAAGAACGACCGCTTTTTACGCGCACTAATGCGTGAACCTGTAGATGTAACGCCAGTATGGATGATGCGCCAGGCCGGACGATACTTGCCAGAATATCGGGCTACGCGTGCCCAAGCGGGTGATTTTCTGAGTTTATGTAAAAACCGAGAGTTAGCGTGTGAAGTAACGATTCAGCCGTTGGAGCGTTTTGATCTTGATGCTGCAATTCTGTTTTCAGATATTCTGACCATACCGGATGCGATGGACTTAGGTCTCTATTTTGAGCAAGGTGAAGGGCCACGCTTTAAGAAAATTATCCGTACCGAAAAAGATGTTGCGGATCTTAAAGTACCGGATGCGGCTACGGATCTGGATTATGTAATGAATGCAGTGACTGAAATCCGCGGTGCTCTAAATGGTCGTGTGCCTTTGATTGGCTTCTCTGGCAGCCCTTGGACACTGGCGACTTACATGGTAGAGGGTGGTTCGTCAAAAGATTTCCGACACATTAAACAGATGATGTTTGCGACGCCTGATGTACTACATGTTTTGTTGGATAAGTTGGCTCAGTCTGTTACGGATTACCTCAATGAGCAGATCCGTTGTGGTGCCCAGGCTGTACAAATTTTTGATACTTGGGGTGGTGTGTTAAGCCGCGAAATGTATCAAGCGTTTTCATTAGACTACATGCGCAAAATCATCTCAGGTTTAATTCGAGAGCATGATGGACGTAAAGTGCCGGTTATTATGTTCACAAAGAACGGTGGGCAATGGTTGGAAGTGATGGCTGATGCCGGCGCTGATGCACTTGGGGTGGACTGGACAACGGATTTAGGTGATGCTCGTCGCCGTGTAGGCGAACGCGTCGCTCTGCAAGGTAATATGGATCCTTCTGTGCTATATGCGCCTGCGGCACGAATTCGTGAAGAAGTAGCAAATTTGCTTGAGAAGTTTGGTACCGGTAATGGGCATGTCTTTAACTTAGGTCACGGTATACATCAGTTTGCCGATCCAGAGCATGCGAAAGTCTTTGTGGATGCTGTTCATGAGCTAAGTGCTAAGTACCACGCAGGGTAGATACAGCACTCAGTTTCTTTAAAAGGATTCGCCGCAACTTCGCCGCGAATCCTTTTGTCAAAGCTAGCAGGTTGCAGCTAAGGCTTGCTCAAGATCGGCTAACAGATCATCAATGTGCTCGATGCCAATGGATAGGCGAACCATCTCTGGAGCGACACCTGCAGATTTGAGCTCTTCATCATTGAGCTGGCGGTGTGTTGTTTCCGCTGGGATCGAAGCCAGTGACTTACAGTCACCGATATTCACCAGTCGTAAGAAGATGTTCAAAGCATCGTAGAATTTACGCGTCGCTTCACGACCACCCTTAACCCCAAAGCTTAAAATGCCAGAGGCTTGACCGTTCATGTATCTCTTCGCAAGTGCATGGTCTTTATGGCTTGCAAGGCCTGCGTAGTTTACCCACTCAACCTGCTCATGTTTTTCAAGGAACTCAGCCACCTTCTGTGTGTTGCTGTTAACACGTTCCATGCGTAGAGCGAGCGTTTCTAAGCCCTGCAGGATAAGAAATGCGTTCATAGGAGACAGGGCTGCACCCATATTACGTAATGGTACAACACGTGCTCGGCCAATAAACGCAGCAGGTCCAAACGCTTCGGTATAGACTACGCCATGATAAGAAACATCCGGTGTGTTCAGGAGCGGGAAGCGTTCTTTGTTATCAGCCCATGGGAATTTGCCAGAATCAACGATCACCCCAGCAATAGAGTTACCGTGGCCACCCATGTATTTTGTCGCTGCGTGTACAACAATGTCAGCACCTTGCTCGATCGGGCGCCACATCAGTGGGCTAGGCACGGTATTATCGACAATCAATGGTACGCCGTGGCGGTGCGCAATCTCGGCGAGTTTTTCAATATCGGCGATACCGCCAGAAGGGTTGCCCACCGATTCGCAGTAAACCCCTTTGGTTTTTTCGTCAATGAGTGCTTCGATTGCTGCAAAGTCATCTTTGTTGGCAAAGCGAACTTCAATGCCTTGGCGCGGTAACGTATGAGCGAATAAGTTGTAGGTACCACCGTAAAGCTCACTGGTGGAGACGATGTTATCGCCAACTTCGGCAATTGTCTGGATCGTGTAAGTGATAGCTGACATACCTGATGCAACCGCCAACGCGGCAACGCCACCCTCTAACTCAGCAACGCGCTTTTCCAGTACGTCGGTCGTTGGGTTCATAATGCGAGTGTAGATATTGCCAGCGACTTTTAGGTCAAATAGGTCTGCACCGTGTTGTGCGTCGTCAAATGCGTAAGATGTGGTTTGGTATACAGGCACCGCAACCGCTTTGGTGGTTGGGTCTGGTGTGTAGCCGCCGTGAACGGCAATGGTTTCCAGCTTCATGTAACTCTCCTAGGAACAACGCTTTGCGAGCGAACTCATTATGGTTGGTGTTATTAGATCGACATAGATTGTAAAGGTTATCCCTAGCAAATAAATAGACAAACGACTAAAGCTTTATGAGAAGTGTGCAGGTTAGGTAGAATGCCACTCATCTTTAACGAGGGAGAGTCTCATGGCGAAAGCTAAAACCGCCTATGTATGTACAGAGTGTGGCGCTGATTATACTAAGTGGCAGGGGCAATGTAGTGCTTGCCAAGCGTGGAATACGCTGACAGAGATGAGGCTCTCTTCCTCGGCATCATCGGGCCCTGCCGCTCGTCCTCGCTTTGATGGCTATGCAGGCCAAACCAGCCAGCGGGTTATGAGTCTTTCTGACGTTGATCTGAAGGATATGCCAAGATTAACGACCGGTACGCA
The DNA here is from genome assembly GCF_008630635.1 of Neptunomonas concharum. NCBI lineage: Bacteria > Pseudomonadati > Pseudomonadota > Gammaproteobacteria > Oceanospirillales > Oceanospirillaceae > Neptunomonas > Neptunomonas concharum. The sequence continues at coordinate 398,150 of NZ_CP043869.1, forward strand.
AGAGCTGGATCGGGTATTGGGCGGTGGCTTAGTGCCCGGCTCGGCTATTCTCATTGGAGGACATCCCGGGGCCGGTAAGAGTACCTTGTTATTACAAATTATGTGTTACCTTGCGGCACAGCTCCCAGCACTTTATGTAACAGGCGAGGAGTCGCTGCAACAGGTGGCGATGCGAGCTCACCGCCTAGGTTTAAAAGCTGATCAGTTAAAAATGCTATCAGAAACGAGCGTGGAAGCCGTATGCCAGGTGGCAGCTGAGTTAAAACCTAAGGTGATCGTCATCGACTCGATTCAAGTGATGCATATGGCGGAAATTCAGTCGGCCCCAGGTTCAGTTGCACAAGTGAGAGAGTCTGCTGCTGATTTAACGCGTTATGCCAAGCAAACTGGGACAGTGCTGTTCTTGGTGGGGCATGTTACAAAGGATGGTACTTTAGCAGGGCCTAAGGTACTAGAACATATGATTGACTGCTCTCTCCAATTGGAAGGTTCTTCTGATAGCCGTTTCAGAACCTTGCGCTCCCACAAAAACCGCTTTGGCGCCGTTAATGAACTCGGTGTATTTGCGATGCTGGAAAACGGTTTGAAAGAGGTCAAAAATCCAAGTTCAATCTTTCTTAACCGAGGCGAAACCCCCAGTCCTGGCAGCGTCGTGATGGTGGTATGGGAGGGGACTCGGCCGCTCTTGGTAGAGATTCAGGCGCTGGTGGATCAGTCTCATATGAATAACCCTCGCAGAGTGGCGGTCGGTATGGATCACAATCGTTTGGCGATGCTGCTAGCGGTTTTGCATCGTCACGGAGGGTTGCATACGGGGGATCAGGATGTGTTTGTCAACGTGGTTGGTGGGGTCAAGGTATTGGAAACCAGTGGAGATCTGGCGCTTTTATTGGCGGTTGTTTCCAGTTTTCGCGATCGAGCACTGCCACAGGACTTGATGGTGTTTGGAGAAGTGGGCCTGTCGGGTGAAATTCGCCCTGTGCCAAACGGGCAAGAGCGTATTCGAGAAGCTGCCAAGCATGGATTCAAGCGAGCGATTGTCCCAAAAGGCAATGTGCCCAAAGAACCACTGAAAGGGATGGAAATAGTGGGTGTTAGCCAGCTCGGTGAAGCGATAGATGCGCTTTAGTAATCAATAACGTTACTACTGATCAAACAGGTGGTCCAGCTCCCGATCTAGGAGATCAGGATCACCTAGGTTGAGCTCTACCAAGCGTTTTAAATGGGTCATGCTGTTTAGTTCCATATTTTGTGCCTGGAAGCCTACGTGCGACCCCTCTTTGTGGTTAAGTACAACGGGCATCTCAATACACGCTTCGCCTTCATCCAATTGAATGATTAATTGTGCCTCAGCGCCTTTTTCTAAGGGGAGAGGTTCAGTCGTCTCGGCTAAAGCACCCTTGAAGCAAATATCTACAAGCCTAACCTTCCATTCATCTGAAAGTGTTTTAAGCGTGCAATCTGCATCAAAATGAATGCGAGTAAAGCGTCGACGTTCTTGAGATATTTCATCCACAAACCATCTCCTTCATTGTTATTGGATAGAGAAAGCATTTAAAGTTGGCAGCGTGGGTTAAGTATAGTGCTGTTTTGTGGTTTCGCTACTATCTCGACTACACTGAATAAAAAACAAAATTAGCGAATGGATTGCGATGGATAGCTTTGCAGGTCTGCTGAATAATGCGGTGTTGTTGTTAGCCTTAGGTGTTGTTTATGACTCTCTGGGTTTTGACCAGATTGAGAGGCGCCTTTATAGAAAGCTCGCAACGGGCTTAATTGTCGGCATCATTGGTATAGCCGTGATGTTAACTCCTTGGGAACTGCTTCCGGGTGTTTTCTTTGATACGCGCTGGGTGCTGATCAGCTTATGCGCCCTCTACTTCGGTTTTGTGCCCACTCTTATCGCTGTGTTGATGACAGTGGCCTTGCGCTTATATCAAGGTGGCGCTGGGATATATGTGGGCTCGTGGGTCATTATATCCAGCGCGATAATTGGCCTGCTATGGCGGTATTGGAGCCGAAAAACTCATACATCCATGGGGTGGGGGTGGCTTTGGCTGATGGGGCTAACGGTTCAAATTAACGTGTTATGCAGTATGTACTTCATGCCGGAAGGGATGCGCATGACAATCTTTATGGCGTTAGTTGCTCCTCTGCTCATCTTGTTTCCCTTAGGTACTATGCTGTTGGGGGTGATGCTGCAGCGTCAAAAAGAACGGCGCCGTCATGATGCTGAGTTGTTAGATCATAAAATGATGCTGGACAGGGAGCGGGGGCTATTAAAAGAGCTGCTAAACGGTATTCCTGATCTTATCTTCTACAAAACCAAGAAAGGGGTATATCTAGGCTGCAATCATGCCTTTGAAACCTTTGTTGGCTTGAAAGAACCGGAAATTGTGGGCAAAACAGACTTCGATCTTTTTGAGCAAGATGTGGCTGCATTTTTTCGTGACAAAGATAAACAAATGTTGGAACGACAAAAAGCCACTACAAATGAAGAGTGGGTCGTTTATCCTGATGGTCAGAAAGTACTCTTAGAAACACTCAAAACCCCATTTTTTGGCAAGAGCGGTACATTGTATGGTTTGGTTGGTATTAGCCGAAATATAACAAACCGCTATGAAGCCGATGCTAGGCTGCGCCGTAGTGAAAATATCTATAGAAATGTGCTCAGTACCGCTTTAGATGGTTTTTGGATCGCATCTTCTGACGGCGTTATCTTAGATGCCAATAAGGCGTATGTTGAGATGTCTGGGTACGCTTTATACGAACTACAGGGGATGGAAATCCATCAATTAGACGCACTAGAGAGTCAAAAATTATCCAAAGAGCATATCGAGCAAGTCATTAAAGAGCGTGGACAACGTTTTGTGAGTGCGCATCGCCGCAAAGATGGCTCTGTTTTTGATGTTGAAATTAATGTCTCCTATTGGCCTGAAGAAGGGGGGCGCTTTTTTGTCTTTATTAAAGATATAACGGAGCAGCAACTCTCAGAGCAGCGTTTGCTTAAAAGCGAAGCAAGATTTCGTCATATTTTTGAGAACATGCCTGCCATTGCCGTTCAGGGTTATAACAATAAACGTGAAGTGATTTTTTGGAACAGCGCCAGTGAGCAGCTATACGGTTACAAATCTAAAGAAGCGCTTGGCAACAAGCTGGAAGATCTGATTATACCGGAGTCTATAAGAGACAATGTTATTCGTGAAGTTAGTCACTGGGTAGAAGGTGGATCTGTCCCACCTGCATCCGAAATGGTCTTACAGCGTGCTGATGGTTCGCCAATCCCGGTATTTTCCAGTCATATCATGGTGTCAGGTGTTCAAGGCGAACCTGAAATGTATTGCATTGATATGGACTTAACTTCTCAAAAGCAAGCGGAGCAGCGTATTCGTACATTGTCGCAAGCGTTAGAGCAAAGCCCTGTATCTGTTATCTTGACGGACACAGAAGGGACGATTGTCTATGTAAATGGCACGTTCGAGCGCGTAACTGGCTACACCAGTGAGGAGGTTATTGGTAAAACGTCAAGAATCCTTAAATCGGGCCATACATCGCCTGTAAAATATCAACAGTTATGGGCCTCTTTAACATCAGGTGAAGCGTGGGAAGGTGAGTTCCAAAATAGCAAAAAGAATGGTGAGATTTTCTGGGAGTATGCACATATAGCTCCTGTCAAAAATGATCAGGGTGCGATCGAGCACTACTTGGCGGTTAAACAAGATATCACCGAGCAAAAAGCTCAAGAAGAGAAAATTCTTTATCAAGCGCACTTTGACAGTTTGACGCGTTTACCCAATCGTTTTTTATCATTAGATCGTTTAACCCAAATGATAAAAGAGTCTCGTCGAAGCGGCCAGAAGGTTGCGGTGATGTTTCTTGATCTTGATGACTTTAAGAAAGTGAATGATTCGCTTGGTCATGAAGTGGGTGATGCTCTTTTGGAAGAGGCGGCAATTCGCTTGAGATCCACGGTTAGAGATGATGATGTTGTAGGACGTTTAGGAGGCGACGAGTTTATTGTTTTACTAGGTCAATTGGATGACGACTCAGTTGTTGGAACAGTTTGTGCGAAATTATTAGACAGTTTTAGAGCGCCTTTTAAAGTGAATAACCGTGAGTTAGTTTCTACCGTGAGTATCGGTGTCTCAATCTACCCAACGGATGGTGAATTACCTGCTGAGCTTCTCCGTCAGGCGGATGCGGCTATGTATCATTCAAAAGAGCAGGGCCGAAACACGTACAACTTTTATACCGCAAGAATGAATGAGGATGTCGCTCATCGGTTATTGATCGAAGAGCAGCTTAGAGGAGCACTGTCGCGCAATGAGCTGAGTGTGCATTATCAGCCGCTTGTCGCACTAGATAGCCGCTCTCTTGTGGGGGCTGAAGCGTTACTACGATGGAATAACCCGGTTCTCGGCTCAATCAGTCCTGAAGAGTTTATTCCGATTGCTGAAAAAACTGGCATTATTGTGAGCATAGGTCGGTTTGTTTTGCAAAAAGCCTTGCAGCAGAATGCAGATTGGAAAAGGCGCTATAACACACCGTTGCGAATAGCAGTTAATTTGTCCCCCAGACAGTTTCGTGACGACGGCTTGCTGCCTTATATCAAGCAAGTACTGGATGAGACGGGGCTATCACCTGAGCATGTTGAGCTTGAGATAACGGAAGGTGTTTTGATGAGTGGGCACACGTTGATTGATCAGGCTCTGGAGTCACTGAATAAAATGGGCATAGGCATATCCATGGATGACTTCGGTACAGGCTATTCTTCTCTAAGTTACCTGCGTAGCTATCCATTTGATACGCTAAAAGTGGACAAAAGCTTTATTCAGGATATTACCGTTGATCCCGCTGATCTAGAATTGGTTGGGGCTGCTGTTGCTATGGGGCAAGGGCTTGGACTGAAGGTAATAGCAGAAGGGGTAGAGACAGAGGCGCAGTATCAATTGCTGGCAACATTAGGCTGTGATTATGGTCAGGGATATCTGTTTGGTAAGCCAGTGGATGCTGAGATATTTGAAACAACTTACCTGAGGCATTAAAAGCTACCCTCGGTCGGTAAACCGAGGGTAGCCAGTGGGCATTAGCCGATACGCTTGTACTTAATGCGTTCAGGCTGGTGGTCTTTACCAAAGCGACGCTTAAAGTCTTCGGCGTACTCTGTGTAGTTACCATCGAAGAAAGTAACCTGTGAATCACCTTCGTAGGCCAGCATGTGCGTGCAGACACGGTCGAGGAACCAGCGATCATGGGATATCACTATTGCGCAACCGGGGAATGCCAGTAATGCTTCTTCCAGTGCGCGCAGTGTTTCAACATCAAGGTCGTTGGTTGGCTCATCCAGTAAGAGTACGTTGCCGCCTTCTTTAAGCAACTTTGCCAAATGAAGTCGGTTGCGCTCACCACCAGACAGGTCGCCAACACGTTTTTGCTGATCAGATCCTTTGAAATTAAAACGTCCGCAATATGCCCGAGATGAGGTTTGGTAGTTGCCAATGGTGATGATGTCCTGTCCGTCAGACAGCTCTTCCCAGACGGTTTTATCACCATTGAGTTGACGCATTTGATCAACATAGGCCAGCTTAACTGTGCTACCAATAACGACTTCGCCTGAGTCGGGTTTCTCTTCACCGGCAATCATCTTGAAAAGCGTGGATTTACCCGCACCGTTACCACCGATAACGCCAACGATGGCACCCTGTGGAATATTGAGAGTAAGGTTTTCAAACAAAAGCTTATCACCGTAAGACTTGGTAACATTGTTCAGTTCAATAACCTTATCGCCCAAACGAGGTCCGGGAGGAATGTAGATCTCTTGAGTCTCGTTGCGTGCTTGGAACTCGCGTGAGTTCATCTCTTCAAATTGCTTCAGACGAGCTTTAGATTTGGCTTGGCGCCCTTTTTGCCCTTGGCGCACCCACTCAAGTTCAGATTTAACGGCTTTCTGGTGGGCTGCTTCTTGCTTGGATTCTTGCTCCAATCGCTTCTCTTTTTGTTCTAGCCAAGAAGAGTAGTTGCCTTCATAAGGAATACCGTGACCACGGTCAAGTTCCAGAATCCAACCTGCCGCATTGTCTAGGAAATAGCGGTCATGGGTAATGGCGACAACGGTGCCAGGATACTCTTGCAGGAAGCGCTCAATCCATGCAATCGACTCTGCGTCCAAATGGTTGGTGGGCTCATCCAATAGCAGCATATCGGGTTTGTCGAGTAGTAGTCGGCATAGCGCAACACGACGGCGTTCACCACCTGAAAGATGCTCCACTTTTGCGTCCCAAGGGGGGAGGCGCATAGCATCCGCTGCACGTTCTAGTGCCGTGTCCAGATTGTGTCCATCTTTAGCTTCAATCAGATTTTCCAGCTCAGCCTGCTTTTTTGCTAACTCGTCGAAATCCGCATCAGGCTCTGCATAGGCTGCATAAACCTGATCCAAAGCGGAAAGGGCTTCTTTTACGTCAGCAACTGCTTCTTCAACAATTTCCCGAACAGTTTTACTATCATCAAGTTGGGGTTCTTGGGGGAGATAGCCCACGTTGATATTAGGCATTGGGCGCGCTTCACCAACAAACTCAGTGTCGACACCGGCCATAATTTTCAGCAGGGTTGATTTACCAGAACCATTGAGTCCGAGTACGCCGATTTTGGCGCCGGGAAAGAAGGATAAAGATATATCTTTTAGAATCTGACGCTTAGGCGGGACGATTTTGCCTAAGCGATTCATTGTGAATACGTACTGTGCCATAAGTCCTCAGTGTGGAAATGATGAAGGGTTAACGTAATTTTACCAACCAGAATAAGGAAAGCGAATAACTAACGATTTATTCCGATACAAAACGCTGCTCTAAGTAACGAATAATATCGTTAGATTCGTACATCCAACTGACGCTGCCATCATCATTCGTAATGCGAAGACAAGGCACTTTTACACGTCCGCCATTCTCAAGTAGCTCTTGGCGGAACGTGTCATTGTTTTTGGCATCTCTAAGCTCAATGTCCAGAGAAAAACGCTTCATAGCACGTCGAACCTTGACGCAAAACGGACAGGCATGGAATTGGTAAAGGGCGAGCAAGCGCGTTTGTTTGTCGACCTGCGCTTGCGCTTCTGGTGAGCGTTTAATGCCTTTAGGGGGCGTTAAAAAGTTAAGTGTTAAAATAATTTTGCCTAGAAACCAGCGAATAAATGCCATGGATTAATCTCGATAGCTAGTGATGTTTTGGTGGCGCAGTTTAACATGACTCCGGCGTTATTCGGTATTCGTCCGTAAATGAATCTAATTCCTGTCAAACTGACCGACTTTCATGTGCGTTTTATACATAGATCAGAGTATAATGCTGTCCTTTTTTAAAGGTGCCGGTATCGATCCGGACACGACCTGTCACTCTAGGGGATAGCTAATGTTTAGCAAAGATATGTCAATTGCCGACTTTGATGCTGATCTGTGGTCAGCCATGCAGTCTGAAACCACGCGTCAGGAAGAACACATCGAACTGATCGCTTCTGAAAACTACACCAGCCCACGTGTAATGGAAGCTCAGGGTTCTGCACTGACAAACAAATACGCTGAAGGTTATCCTAACAAGCGCTACTACGGTGGTTGCGAGTATGTTGATGTTGTGGAACAACTGGCGATTGATCGCGCTTGTGAACTATTTGGTGCAACTTACGCCAATGTTCAGCCGCACTCAGGTTCTCAGGCTAACGCAGCTGTTTATATGGCGCTTTGTAAGCCAGGCGATACGATTTTAGGTATGAGTCTGGCACACGGTGGTCATTTGACTCACGGCGCAGCGGTTTCCTTTTCTGGTCGAATTTACAATGCTGTGCAGTATGGCTTGAACCCAGAAACGGGCGAAATTGATTACGCGGAAGTTGAACGTCTGGCGATTGAGCACAAGCCAAAAATGATTGTTGCGGGATTCTCTGCTTATTCTCGAATTGTTGACTGGCAGCGTTTTCGTGATATCGCCGATCAAGTGGGGGCCTACCTGTTTGTCGATATGGCGCACATTGCAGGTTTGGTGGCTGCGGGTGTGTATCCGTCTCCAGTTGCGATTGCAGATGTTGTAACAACGACAACCCACAAAACATTAGGCGGCCCACGCGGTGGTTTGATCCTGTCTGCTCGTGCTGATGAAGATCTGCAGAAAAAGCTAAACTTTGCTGTTTTCCCAGAATCCCAAGGCGGCCCGTTGATGCATGTAATTGCTGCAAAAGCGGTGTGTTTCAAAGAAGCGATGGAGCCTGAGTGGAAAGATTACCAAGCACAAGTGGTAAAAAATGCACAGGCGATGGCTGAGACATTCAAGTCACGTGGTATCAATATCGTATCTGATGGTACGGATGATCACCTGTTCCTGATGGATCTGATCGATAAAGAGTACAGCGGTAAAGATGCGGATGCAGCGTTAGGTCGAGCAAACATTACGGTTAACAAAAACTCCGTGCCTAACGATCCACGTTCTCCTTTTGTGACCTCTGGTCTTCGTATCGGTACACCTGCAGTAACACGTCGTGGCTTTAAAGAAGCGGAAGTAACGCAGTTGGCTAACTGGATTTGTGATGTACTTGATGACATCAATAACGAAGCAACTATCGAAAAAGTAAAATCGCAGGTTCTTGATATCTGTGCACGTTTCCCGGTTTATAAATAAGCCGTAAATCGGGTAGAATAGCAGGGCGACCATAGGGTCGCCCTTTTTTATATAACGCTCTTTATTTCGAGACTGCTTTTTATAGTCAGATCTCCCGCTCTTTTGATGACAGGAATACGCTATGCATTGTCCCTTTTGTGGCGCCAATGAAACAAAAGTCGTTGACTCCCGGTTAGTGGCGGAAGGCCAGCAGGTGCGTCGTCGTCGCGAGTGTATTAGTTGTCATGAGCGTTACACCACGTTTGAAATCGCCGAACTCTTAATGCCACGGCTAATTAAAGCCGACGGTTCGCGACAGCCCTTCGATGAAGAAAAACTGCGAGCAGGTATCCAGCGAGCGCTGGAGAAACGTCCTGTTAGCGTAGAAGTGATAGAAGCCTGTATCAATCGGATTAAACACCGTCTGCGTGCTACCGGTGAGCGTGAGTTACCTTCGCGTCAGGTGGGCGAAGAAGTGATGGCTGAGCTTCGACAGCTCGATCAGGTTGCCTATGTCCGTTTTGCTTCTGTCTATCGCAGTTTCCAAGATATCAGCGAGTTTAAAGCTGAGATTGACCGCCTTTCTGAAGAGAAAGAGGGGCATGCGTCGTAATGTCCATCTGGAGCAAAGAAGATTCAACCTTTATGGCACAAGCCATTCGTCTGGCGGAAAAAGGACTATATACCACTGATCCGAATCCGCGTGTCGGGTGTGTGCTGGTAAAGGATGGCTTTGTGGTCGGAAAGGGTTTCCACGTTCGTGCCGGAGAACCTCATGCTGAAGTTTATGCACTCAATGAGGCTGGAGAAAAAGCCAAAGGTGCCACAGCATATGTGACACTCGAACCCTGTAGTCATTTGGGTCGAACCCCACCCTGTGCTGAGGGGTTAATTAACGCCGGTGTCACACGGGTGGTTGCAGCGATGCAAGACCCTAACCCGTTGGTGGCGGGGCGAGGTTTACAGATGCTGGCAGATGCCGGTGTCGAGGTTGAATCGGGTTTGTTAGAGGCTCAGGCTCGTGCGCTAAATCCGGGCTTTATAAAGCGTATGGAGTGTGGGCGACCCTTTGTGCGGCTAAAAATGGCGATGAGCTTGGATGGTCGCACGGCGATGCAAAGCGGTGAGTCTCAATGGATTACCGGTGCGTCTGCCAGACAAGATGTTCAACGGTTGCGTGGTAGAAGCTCTGCAATTATCACAGGCATCGGTTCGGTACAGTTGGATGATCCTGCGTTGACGGTACGGACGTTGATTGATGAGCAGACTGAGGCCTCCCACTATCGACAGCCAATACGTTGTGTGTTGGATGCTACAGGGAAGATGTCGGCTACGGCTAACATACTAAAACAACCGGGTAGAACCTTGTGGTTTACGCAAGGGGAACGATCGATGCCGGGCGCGGAGGTGATAAGTGCTGAGGTGCTCGATGGTAAAATTGATCTGAGCTGGTTGCTTACTTTTTTAGCTGAAACTGAACAATGTAATGAGGTCTTAGTAGAAACTGGGGCGCAGTTAGCGGGCTCTTTTATAGAGCAAAATTTAGTGGATGAGTTGATCATTTATATGGCGCCGACCTTGTTAGGCTCAAGCGCCCGGCCACTGCTCAATTTGCCACTGCACAATATGCAACAACAAAAGCGGTTGCATCTATTAGATGTCAGGCAATTAGGTGAAGATTGCCGCTTTACTTATCGATTTAGCACAGAGGCTGCTTGATGTTTACGGGAATTATTGAAGCGGTAGGTACCGTAGGCGCTATTTTGCAAACTCAGGGTGATATGAAGCTTTATATTCGCACGGGCGCTTTGGATCTTTCTGATGTGAAGTTGGGCGATAGCATAGCGACTAATGGGGTTTGTTTGACAGCAGTTGAGCTACCGGGTGATGGCTTCTGGGCAGATGTGTCTCGTGAGTCGTTGGCTCACACACGCTTTAATACCTTAAATGTCGGCGATAAGGTTAACCTTGAAAAAGCCTTGATGCCAACCAGCCGTTTAGGTGGGCATATTGTGACGGGGCATGTTGACGGTATCGGTCAGGTTGTTGAACGCCAAGCCGATGCTAGATCTATCCGTTTTGTTGTTGAAGCACCTCCTGAGCTATCTCGTTACATAGCGGCAAAAGGGTCAATTACGGTAGATGGTGTGAGCTTAACGGTGAACAGTGTTGAGGGGCGAACTTTTACGCTCAATGTTGTGCCGCACACGGCTCAGGAAACTTTAATTGATCACTATGAGCCCGGTACAGAAGTGCATCTGGAAGTCGATCTCATTGCTCGATATCTGGAACGTTTGCTGACGGCTCCAGTAAAAGAAGAAAGTGAAAGCAACGAATCAGGTTTAACGCTGGCCAAGTTGGCTGAGCATGGTTTTATGAAGCGCTAAGGCGCATAGAACAGGAAGATTAATGATGGAGCTGAACAGCCCTCAAGAACTGATTGATGATATTCGTCAGGGTAAAATGGTCATCCTGATGGATGATGAAGATCGTGAAAATGAAGGTGATATTGTCATTGCTGCCGATCAGGTGCGTGCGGAAGATATCAACTTCATGGCAACTCATGGGCGCGGGCTGATCTGCCTGACACTTACCCGAGATCGCTGTGAGCAGCTCAAGCTACCGCTTATGGTTCAAAGTAATGGCGCTCAATTCTCGACTAACTTTACACTGTCGATCGAAGCGGCTACCGGCGTTACCACAGGTATTTCTGCGGCTGATCGTGCTCATACGGTACGCGCGGCGGTAAAAGGTGATGCTAAACCAGAAGATATTGTCCAGCCAGGGCATATTTTCCCGCTGATGGCCCAGCCTGGCGGCGTGTTGAGCCGTGCAGGCCACACTGAAGCTGGGTGTGACTTAGCCCGCTTGGCTGGTCTAGCGCCTGCATCAGTAATTGTCGAAATTATGAATGATGACGGCACGATGGCACGTCGCCCAGATCTGGAAAAGTTCGCGCAAAAGCACGGACTTAAAATTGGCACCATTGCTGATTTGATCCACTATCGCACGACCACTGAGCGAACCGTGGAGAAAGAGGATGAAGGTGTTATCTCCACTGAGTATGGTGACTTTAATTATGTTACCTATCAGGACACAATCCAGAACGTAACCCATATGGCCTTGATAAAAGGCGATATCACACCTGAAGAGCCATCAATGGTACGTGTGCATATTCGTGGTGATGTCTTGCGTGATCTGGTGGGTGTCAGCAAAGAGGGTGAGTCCAAGTGGACGATGCATCGTGCTCTGGAGCGTGTAGCTAAAGAGGGCAAAGGTGTTGTTTTACTATTGGATAATGGCCAACGAGAAGACTTAGGTGCAGCGTTGTCGCGTGTACTGGGTCGTCAGCCTAAAACCCGACCAGCCAATGTGAGTGCGTCAGGTGCTTATCTGACCGTGGGTACGGGGTCGCAAATACTCCGTGATATAGGCGTTGGGAAAATGCGCTTACTAAGCTCCCCTATTAAATTTAATGCGATTTCTGGTTTTGATCTGGAAATCGTGGAATACATCCCCTGCGATGAGTAACAAACAGGAAAGCAAAATGTCAGTACAAATTATTGAAGGTGATTTCATCTCTGCTGATGGGCGATATACCATCGTAGTGGGTCGTTTTAACGCGTTTGTCGTTGAAAGTTTATTAGAAGGTGCCTTGGATGCCCTTAAGCGCCATGGTGTTAAAGAAGAAAACATTCGTGTGGTTCGTGTACCCGGTGCGTTTGAGATTCCATTAGCGGTTCAAAAAGTAGCGGCACAGAAAAAAGATGATGCGATTATTGCCTTGGGCGCGGTTATTCGCGGTGGAACACCTCATTTTGAATATGTTTCAGCCGAAAGTTCCAAAGGCGTAGCGCAAGTTTCTATGGAATATAGCATCCCGGTCGCAAATGGTATTTTGACCGTTAACAGCATTGAGCAGGCGATCGAGCGTTCCGGTACAAAAGCAGGTAACAAAGGTGCTGAAGCGGCATTGTCTGCACTGGAAATGGTAAGTCTGTTACGTAATCTTGAGGCATAAAGAACATGACAGACGAAAGCTCACCGGCTCCTCGTAAAGCAAAAAAGCCATCCTTAACGGCACAACGTCGTTCAGCGCGCAGTTTCGCATTACAAGCGCTGTATCAGTGGCAAATGGCAGGACAACCGATCAACGAGATTGAAGCGCAGTTTCGTGTGGATAACGATATGTCCGGTACGGATGTAAAGCTGTTCAGCGAAATCCTAAAAGGTGTTGCGACCAGTAAAGGCGATTTAGATGAAGCTTATCGGCCTTTCCTAGATCGAGCGCTGGAAGATCTTGATCCGGTTGAATTGGCTGTCTTAAGAATTGGCAGCTACGAGCTGATCAACCGCATTGAAGTGCCTTACCGAGTGGCGATCAATGAAAGTGTTGATCTTGCAAAGATCTTTGGTGCGACAGATAGCCACCGCTATGTTAATGGCATCTTAGATAAGCTTGCACAGCGCGTACGTATGACCGAAATTCGGGCAGCTCGCGGCAAATAGTTGGTATGGATGAGTTCTCGCTGATACAGCGTTATTTTACACCCCTAGGTCTCACTAAAGATCGAGGGGTTGTAGAGGGTATCGGCGATGACTGTGCTGTGCTGGATCTCCCCCAAGGCCACCAGTTGGTCGTCTCTATTGATACCTTGGTGCAAGGAACGCATTTCTTATCGGATGCCCCGGCTTACGACTTAGCTTGGCGTTTATTGGGCGCTTCTGTGAGTGATTTGGCAGCGATGGGAGCAGAGCCTCGATGGCTAACCCTCGCGCTTACCTTGCCCTCTGTTGATGAAGTATGGCTCAGCCATTTTTCAGAGGGGCTGCGTGCTGCATCATTAGCGTATAATGTCTCCTTGATTGGTGGCGATACCACGCGGGGGCCATTAACGCTTACCGCTCAAGTTCATGGGCTGGTAGAGGCGGGGCGTGGATTATTGCGCAAAGGTGCTAAAGCGGGTGATATTATCTGTGTAACCGGCACATTAGGTGATAGCCGGGGTGGTCTAGAAACGTTACTCAAAAGCGCCTCGGATAATGAAGATGTATCCTATCTTCGTCAGCGTTTTTATCGTCCTACGCCCAGAGTTTCAACAGGGCGTTTAATCCGTGGATTCGCTTCAGCCTGCATCGATTTATCAGATGGACTCTTAGGTGATATCCGCCATATTGCCGCCGCCTCTGGTGTTGGTGTGCAGATAGACTCTGCACGATTGCCTATATCGACGCCACTTAAGCGTTATGTGGGCGAGGAGCAAGCTCGCCAATGGGCTTTGTCCGGTGGTGAAGATTTTGAGCTTTGCTTTACGCTTGATCAAACCCATTGGGAGGCGCTTCAACAGCAACGGCCAGATTGGCCTGTTGAGATAACGGCGATTGGGCAAATAACATCCTCCAACGAGGTGCAGGTGCGTTTCGATGACACTTGGCAAGCATCGAATGTTCAAGGATTTAATCATTTTACTGAGTGAGCGACTAACCTACTTATGACTCGATTAGCGCGTCCCAGCCTGAAAAACCCTATCCACCTGTTAGCTTTTGGCCTAGGGAGCGGCATAGCGCCTAAAGCCCCAGGCACCTTTGGCACCTTGGCGGCCGTACCGATTTTTTTACTCATATCCTCTCTATCCCTATCGGAATACCTGTTTGTCGTTGTCTTTACATCCGTTATCGGGGTTTATCTTTGCGGACAGACAGCTAAAGACCTTGATGTGCATGATCACCCAGGCATTGTTTGGGATGAATTTGTCGGTTTTTGGATAGCAATGATCGCAATACCTGTGTCTCTTTGGACTTTGTTGGCAGGTTTTGCGTTATTTCGGCTGTTTGACATCTGGAAACCTTGGCCTATTAAATGGGTTGATCGTCAGGTTGCAGGCGGGTTAGGGATTATGCTGGATGATATATTGGCAGGATTGATGGCGTTGGGTTCGCTTCATTTACTGATTGCTTTGTTAGCGTAGATTGCATTGTCTGACAGTATTTCAGCTTGATTTCAGTTTCAGAGAGTATTCTGCAACACTCATTAAACCAATATCCAAATGACAGAAGGGGGAAAAATGAATATAAAAAAGATGCCCTTGCTTTGTTGTAGTTTGCTGCTGACTTCCAGCGTGTCCATGGCTACAGAGATGGAAGGCGAGCGTTTAGATTATGAAGCTTGCCGGGTGTTAGTGCAAAAAGGCGAAATCCTTTCTATGGCACACCTCATGGCTAGATCCACAAAAGAGTCCAGTGAGCAGATTCTGGATGCCTATCTGATCAGAACCAATCACCGTTACATCTATGAGATAGAGTCTCTGGGGATCGATGGTGTCGTGCGAATGTTTTATCTTGATGCTACCACTGGCGATTTAGTATCTGAGTAAGTGTATATGAGAATATTACTTGTAGAAGACGACCCCGTTCTAGGGCCTGACTTAAGTAAAGCGCTATCACAGGAAGGTTATGCTGTGGACTTGGCCGATAATGGTATAGATGCAGAAGCCTTGGGAGATGAAGATATTTATGATCTGGTGGTCCTTGATTTAGGGTTACCGCTTCGTCCGGGGTTGGATGTATTACGAAACTGGCGAGGACGCCATAACAATATTCCAACGCTAATTCTGACCGCCCGATCAGCGTGGCAGGAGAAAATAGACGGCTTTGATGCCGGTGCTGATGACTATCTAGCGAAACCGTTCCATACCGAAGAGTTGTTGGCTCGGATGACGGCTCTCCTACGCCGCGCAAAACAAGTGCCTAATACCGTGTTGGAAACATCCGGTTTGGTATTGGACGAAAAAACCCAATCCGTCATCGTGGAAGGTGATAGTCGCTATGAGCTGACGGGCATGGAGTACAAGTTATTACGCTATCTAATGCACAACCCTGGACGCCTGCTTTCTAAGCTACAGATTGTTGAGCATATCTACGATGACTCCACAGAAAATGACAGTAATGTGGTCGAGGCTTATATCAAAATGCTTCGGAAAAAGATCGGGAAAGAGCGGATTCAGACGAAACGAGGACAGGGGTACCTGTTCGTGAATACACTATGATGAGATCGATACAAAGCCGCCTGAATGCAGCGTTTATTGGATTGATCCTGGTTCTCTTGAGTGTCATTTGGGTTATTCAAAGCCAGACACTTCGTGATATCACCTATGAATTTGTTGGCTCTCGCATGAAGAGCGATAGCTTAACCGTGCTTAAGGCCCTCGAAAAAAAGGATGAAGAGTGGGTCGTTAATCAAAGCTATATCTCCGCTATATTTTCCAACCCCATGTCGGGTCATTACTACCAATACTTAATCGATGATGGACAGTGGCGATTCTCGCGATCCCTCTGGGATGAAGAAATCCCTACATATGATGGCCTTGCGATAGGTGAGTCGAGTATTGAGCTACAAATAAAAAATGATCAACCTTGGTTGGTTTATGACCATATTTTCGAGAAGTCAGGGCATAAAATTCGTATTGTTCTTGCCGAAGATGTTAGTCATATTGAGGAAGAGCTGGATCGTTTGAGCTGGTGGTTAGCCGGCGTTGGTGCGAAATTTATTGTAGCTTTGCTCATAGCGCAAATTATCATCATTCGGATTGGCTTAAAGAGTCTGACCCGTGTGCGTAAAAACATTGTAAAGCTCAAAGAGGGGGATATCTGTAGCTTACCTGTTGAAAAAACGCAGGAAGTGGCCCCGTTAGTAGATGAAATTAACTATCTTATAGAAAGTATGACGCTTCGCTTAGAGCGCTCTCGTCATGCTGTGGGTAACTTGGCACATGCCGCTAAAACCCCCTTAACTGTGATTGATAGACATATTGAAACACTAAAGCTAACTAACCCAGAGTGTGCTCAGGCTCTGTCCCAGCAATCGCTGGTGCTCAGGGAGTTACTGCAAAGGGAGCTAACACGAGCGCGTATTGCCGGTGCTGCTTTACCTGGGCAAAAAGTGATCATTGAGGATGAGTTGGCTAAGCTTGTGAAAACGATGAATATGATCCATCAAGATAAAGCGCTTGCCTTTGAGGTTTCTATCAAAAGTACCACTTTCTTTCCGGGTGAACGGGATGATTTGATTGAATTACTCGGTAACTTAATTGATAACGCCAGTAAGTGGGCCGCTAGCAAAGTACGTATACGGGGTATGATGGATGAACACTGTCTTGAGATGTGTATTGAAGATGATGGCCCGGGGATTCCAGCCAACAAAGCTAAGGAAATTATGTCCCGAGGTGTGAGGTTAGATGAAAGCACCACAGGCCATGGTCTAGGGTTGAGCATAGTGACGGAGATTGTTCGTCAGTATAAGGGTCAGATAGAACTCATTCCATCCGAACTAGGCGGACTTCATGTGCATCTGTTATTGCCTCGGCAAAAGGATTCTGTTTTAGCGCCTGTTAGCGCCTGAGGATTTTTGTCAGGGATAATGATTACCCAAACGAGGTGAGCACTGATAAAATACCCCGCCTATTTATAAGAGGATGGTTGAGTGACGATCGAATACGTAGCTGACTCCAAATTGCCGATGCCATGGGGTACCTTCACGATGGTTGGATTTGAAGATACCGAAACAGGTAAAGAGCACATAGCCATGGTTTATGGGGATGTCAGTGGTGATGCTCCGGTTTTAGCCCGTATACACTCGGAATGCCTGACAGGGGATGCGTTGTTTAGTTTGAGATGCGATTGCGGCTTCCAGCTTCAAGAAGCCTTAAAGCGTATCGCTGAAAATGGTCGGGGAGTACTGCTGTATTTACGTCAGGAAGGGCGTGGCATTGGCCTCTTGAACAAAATAAAAGCGTATCACCTGCAAGATCAGGGCGCAGATACCGTGGAAGCGAATGAGCAGTTAGGTTTTGAAGCGGATATGCGCGATTACAGCATGTGTGAACCGATGCTTGAGCATTTGAAAATCAAAGCTGTCAATTTAATGACCAATAACCCTCGTAAAGTAGCTGCATTAGAAAAGTACGGCGTAAATGTTGCCCAGCGAGTCCCTCTACAAGTCGGTAAGAACCGCCACAATGAAGAGTACCTAGCAACAAAAATGGGTAAGCTCGGCCATATGATGACAGAGCATCATTTCATGGATGATAAGTAAACGAACGCTTTTAACCTCTAAAATAAAAAGGCAGCTGAAATAGCTGCCTTTTTTATATCTAGCGGTTAGTGCTGTTTAGTCAGCACGGAAAACATGGCTAGAGTGGTAGTAAACATAGTTTTTCTCACCCTCAGAAGACCAAGCTACTAGGTTTAGCAGGTAGTAGTTATCTTTCAGGAGTGTCACGTTTTCAGGGAGCTGGAAGCTGGTAGAAGAACCAGGTACCGTTTGCTGCCATAAGAAAACATCATCAGTCAGGCGTGGTTGGTAACCCGTAATTTCAGCATTAAGTGCGGCTTCCGCGGCTTTTACTGACGCTTCTGCTGCCTCAAGTGCTGCTTCACGAGAAGCTAAAACCGCATTAGCTGAGTTCAGTGAGCTCTGAGCGGAGGATAGCTGCCCCTGCGCTTGGCTAAGTGCTGTTTG
The DNA here is from genome assembly GCF_008630635.1 of Neptunomonas concharum. NCBI lineage: Bacteria > Pseudomonadati > Pseudomonadota > Gammaproteobacteria > Oceanospirillales > Oceanospirillaceae > Neptunomonas > Neptunomonas concharum. The sequence goes on from NZ_CP043869.1 coordinate 416,301, forward strand.
ATACTGAGTCGCAAAAATGTTTTCCAAATTATAGGCTTTAAGTGCTGCCTGCCATGCATCGTAGGCCGATTGGATTTCGGCAGCCGTATAAGCGGGGTCACCACTTATCGCATTATAAATAGTCTCTAAGCGCGTCGCTTCTGCTTGCAAAGCGTTGAGCCCGTCAACTTTGGCTTGTGCCGTTGCAACATTAGCCTGTGCGGCTGTTACTGCGGCTTGAGCGCTATCGGCATTGGTTTGTGCCGTATCAACGGCTGCTTGAGCGGCTGCGATGTTGTCCTCTTCAAGTGCTTGTACAGCTGCAAGGTTAGCTTGAGCCTGGTAGATAGGACGGAAAAGATTCAAGCTATCCAGTTTGGTTTTATCGATAATACCAATAGTGATGTGCTCAAAGTTCTCAGCTACATCGGAAAAATTATCATAATTCCAGATAATCTTGTTGGGTGTAGAGGCGTCAAAGCTGATGGTGCCGTCTTTCAGTGTGTCGGTGAACTGGGTTGTGTTCAGAGGGTAGAGCTCGACCTTACCGCGAACCGCCAACGTGTAGTCAATACAATCGGTCTTAGAGATATTATCAGAGCCGGAGAAGTTATAAGGCCCTTTATAGTTTGAGGTATCAAACAGGATCGATGATAAACGGTACTGCTGAGACGTGCCGTCAATGATAGCGGGGGATTGATATGTGTCTAAGCTGTCATCGGTGTCTCTAAAACCTAAGAACTTAATAAGGTTATTGCCTTGGCAAGGTAAAAACTTGTAGGACGTCAGGCCTTCAAAGGGGTAGCCTTCTTCCATATTCTCGTCGAGATACAGGGTCTTCAGATAGATAGTACCAACGCTGTAGTCATCAGGGTTGTACTGTGGGCTTTCAATAAAGAAGCCAATAAATTCATTGGTACGGGTGAACTGGTCGATATCTTCTGATGTAACAATGCCGCTGTCTTCACCTGCATCGCCGCCATCACCGTCTCCTCCGGTACCGATTCCGCCGCCGCCAGGCGTTAAAAGTGTGTCATTGGCGCCGCCACCGCCACACCCTGTTAGCATAGTGCCAAGCATTAGGGTCGCAATAATATAGGATAAACGAGGCATCCGAGAACTCCTTGTTGAGTGGATAAGCATAGTCATGTGGCTATCGGCTGAGTATACAGCATCATTAGCAATCAATAGGCCTAATTAGACAGGGGCTGTTTGAGTACGTCAATGTTTTAGATAGGGTTTATAGCTGATTTATGATTTGTTGTGCTATTTGCTCTGATCTGGATGCATGCTCTACCCAAAGATCTGGAATGCCAATGATTTTTAAACGTCCAGCCCATGTTGTTTGTGCAGCCCATTCAGCGACTGTCGACCCTGCTCCGCCTTGAGCGGCATGATCTTCCAATGTAATGAATTGTTGGTGGGTTTCCATCAGTATGCTTAATAATGCCGTATCCAACGGTTTAACAAACCGCATATCAATGAGGGTGTAATCCCGCTCTTTAGCGAGGTCAGCCACATGGCTTAAGAGTGGTCCAAAGTTAAGAAGCGCTGTCCCTGAGTTACCACTTCTTATGAGCTTGGCTTTTCCGATGGGAATTTGCTCATCGGTTGTAATGGGATGTAGGCAGCTTCCTGAACCGCGAGGGTATCGTACTGCTGCTGTTCCTTTGTAATGGTAGCCAGTGTTCAGCATCAGCCACTGCTCTTGCTCATCGGAGGGCGTCATGATGATAAGATTGGGTAAACACCGCAGAGCGGCGATATCAAAACAGCCAGCATGTGTGGCACCATCTTCACCTACCAGACCTGCTCGGTCGATAGCAATCAGCAGGTCCAAATTTTGAATTGCCACATCATGAATAAGCTGGTCATAGGCTCTTTGTAAGAAAGTGGAGTAAATGGCAACGACTGGCCTCATCCCATTACAAGCTAACCCTGCCGCAAAAGTCATTGCATGTTGTTCAGCAATAGCAACATCAAAGAAGCGTTGCGGGTAGGTTTTTGCAAACGCCACCATATCAGACCCTTCCTTCATTGCTGGAGTAATGCCCACCAGATGCTGATCTTTCTGTGCCGTAGCTAATATCCAACGACCAAAGATGTTAGCGAAGGTAGGTTGTTTGGGCTTTGATACTTTGTTGATCGGCTCAAGTTTTGTGATGGCATGATAACCCACTGGATCGCTTTCTGCAGGCTGAAACCCCTTCCCTTTTTGGGTTGTGATATGCAAAAACTGCGGGCCGGATTTGCCTAAAGCTGTTTTTAGTACAGGGAGAAGGGCGTCAAGGTCATTTCCATCAACAGGACCTTGGTATTCGAATGCAAGGGCCTCGAAGAGTGCTGCGGTTGTTTCGCTGCGACGAGCTTTTAACTTAAGATTTTTTGCTAGGTAGGTGGCTAACCCTCCCTCATTCGGGGAGATAGACATATCATTATCGTTTAAGATAACCAGCAGGTTAGCTTGCGTATGAGCAGCATGGTTAAGTGCCTCAAATGCCATGCCCGCAGTCATTGCACCATCACCAATAACCGCAACGGAATGACGATGATTGCCTTGAAGCGTGTCTGCAACAGCCATCCCGAGTGCTGCACTTATTGAGGTACTGGAGTGTCCGGTTCCAAAGCAATCATAGGCGCTCTCATCCCGTTTCGGGAAAGGTGCCAGGCCGCCTTGTTGGCGCATACTTAGCATCTGCTCCCGTCGGCCTGTTAATATCTTATGGGGATAACACTGATGGCCGACATCCCAGATTAAATGATCACTCGGGGTGTTTAATAAATAATGTAAAGCAATTGTCAGTTCGATGACACCTAAGCCTGCACCAAAGTGTCCACCTGTTTGTCCGACACAATAGAGCAAAAAAGACCTTAATTCCGCCGCTACTCTTATTAACTGGGACTCATCGAGTTGGCGTAGGTCACTCGGTAGATGAATATTATCCAGAAGTGGAGTGTTGGGCTTCTGTGTTGGAATCTGCGTGATCATTCAGTGAGACCGGTGAGTGATGTAGTCGGCCAGCGCTTTCAGCGTATTTGCACTATCGCCAAAAGAGGCTAGTGTATCAAGCGCTGTTTGATGGAGATCGGCTAGCTTGGTTTTCGCGCTATCCATACCTAATAACGAGGGATAGGTTGGCTTATTCAGCTCAAGATCTGAGCCTTGTGGCTTGCCGAGCGTTTCGGTGTCGCCTTCGATATCGAGAATGTCATCTTTTACCTGAAACGCAAGCCCGATTGCTTGACCGTATCGCAGCAGCGACGACAATGTGTTTGTGTCTGTGCAGCCAGATGCGTAGTACCCCATTTCGATAGAAGCGTTAATTAACGCACCAGTTTTACATCGATGCATGGCCTCAAGCTGAGTCAGTGATAGCGATTGTCCCACATGACTGAGGTCAAAGGCTTGGCCTGCAACCATTCCGGTATCGCCGCTGGCTTTGGCGAGTGTGGATATCAAGCGAACAATACGCTCTGGCGGTAGATGGCTACCAGCCAGCAGCTCGAAAGCAAAGCACTGTAATGCGTCTCCGGCAAGAATGGCGGTCGCCTCGCCATATACAATGTGGCAGGTTGGTTTGCCGCGGCGCAGATCATCGTTATCCATGGCAGGTAAGTCATCATGAATCAGAGAATAACTATGCATCGCTTCGATGGCGCAGGCTGCTGCATCAGCTTGCTCAGGCCGCCCGCCTAATAGATCATTGATAAGGTATACCAATAGAGGGCGAACTCGCTTGCCGCCATTAAATAATCCATAGCGCATGGCATCCTGAAGACAAGGTTCTATACTGCTATGTGATAATGCATGATCAAGTTTGCTTTCGACTCTTGCTCGGTACTGCGTGATGGCTGCTTGCAATGACACGGCGGCTATTCCTGCTCCAATATGAAGGGCTCGGTTTTTAACTGGTTGTTCTCGACCGAAAGCACCTGAACTTTTTGTTCTGCGTTATCTAAAATAGATTGGCACTCACGGGTGAGTTTTATACCCTCTTCAAAAGCGGCTAAAGACTCTTCCAAGGATAAGTCGCCTTGCTCCATGCGCGATACAATGGATTCAAGGCTGGCCAAAGATTGTTCGAAGTCTAGAGGCTGTTTTTTACGAGGCATGGGCAACAATTCCTACATGAAAAGATGCGATAAACTAACGAATCGACAACTAAGGGTCAATCAATCCTGATAATGGCCGACATAAACCTATGGTCGGGAGAGTATACCAGCCCTCTATTCTGGTATTATCCTTAAAAAACGTGAATCCGTGGTAAACGATGTACTGTAAAAGGAGATTTGTGTGGATATAGCGACGCTTGTCGGCTTATTAGGCGGCTTCGGTATTGTTATAGCGGCCATGGTGACAGGAGGTGATGTCGGTGTTTTTATCAACCCGCCATCCCTTTTGATCGTTATTGGTGGCACTTTACTTGTAGTATTGATGAAGTTCACACTCGGGCAGTTCTTAGCGGCAGGCAAAATTGCTGGTAAGGCCTTTATGTTTAAATCGGTTAGCCCCGAAGATATTATTAGTGAGACAGTGGAGCTGGCGGATGCAGCGCGTAAAGGTGGCTTGCTCTCTTTAGAAGACAAAACGGTCAGCACTGACTTTATGCAGCGTGGCATACAGTTGCTGGTTGATGGTCATGATCCCGATATTGTCAGAACACTTCTTAATAAAGAAGCCAAGTTGACAGCAGATCGTCACGAATTCGGCGCAAAGATCTTCAGTGCGATGGGAGATGTAGCGCCTGCGATGGGTATGATCGGTACTCTGGTCGGTCTGGTACAGATGCTCTCGAACATGAGTGATCCTAAATCGATCGGGCCTGCGATGGCCGTGGCATTGTTAACAACCCTTTATGGTGCGATGGTCGCTACCATGATTGTACTCCCCATTGCTGATAAGTTGGCTGTGCGCAAAGATGAAGAAGCGCTAAATCAGGCGCTAACGATTGATGGATTATTGGCGATCCAGGCTGGCCAAAACCCACGAGTCATTGAGCAGATGCTAAGAAACTATCTGCCAGAGAAAAAACGTATCGCAGCGAGCAGCTAGGGTAGTGTAAATGAGTGACGAAAACGAACAGGAATGTCCTCCCTGCCCTGCGGGCTTACCGGGCTGGTTAGCAACCTTTGCTGACTTGATGTCACTGCTAATGTGCTTCTTTGTACTTTTGCTTTCTTTCTCGGAGATGGATGTACTCAAGTTCAAGCAGCTAGCCGGTTCTATGCGGGAAGCTTTTGGGGTGCAAAACCAGATCAAAGTTGAAGATATCCCAAAAGGTACATCGATTATCGCGCAAGAGTTTAGCCCGGGACGCCCCGAGCCTACGCCTTTGAATGAAGTCCGTCAGATGACGGTTAACAATGATATGAATACTTTAGATATTCGATCAAAAGAGGGCGAGTCTGAGAACCTCGATAAACAGCAGGGCGAGGCCGAACAGCTTCAACAGATGCAGCAGCAGATGGAAAAAGAAGCGAAGGAGCAAGCGGTGAAGTTCGCGACTGCACTCGCCCAGGAAATTGGCGATGGTAGTGTTGAAGTCGAAACGGATGAGCGAAAAATCATTATCCGTGTTAAAGAGAAAGGGTCATTCTCCTCAGGGTCAGCAGAGCTGAAATTTGAGTACATTCCGGTGATGGCAAAAATTCGGGATGTACTGATTGAGGTCGAAGGTGAAGTATCTATAGAAGGGCACACCGATAACGTACCTTATTCAGGCAGAACGTTCTTATCTAACTGGGATCTTTCGGCAGCTCGTGCGCTGGCTGTTGCCAATGAGTTGTTTGATGATCCACGTATTGATCAAAGCAAATATCAAGTGATTGGTCATGCAGCGACAAAGCCGTTGGTACCTAATAATACAGCCAACAACCGGGCGACCAATCGTCGTGTAGAGATCGTTATACAAAAAGGGAAAGATAAAGAGTTGTTAGAGAAAATTCAGGCAAGAGGGTTGGGTGATACTGAAGGAGCGCGCCTCGCGCCTAACGAAATTTTTTAAGGTCGGCGCATAAAAAAAGGAGCCTCCATTGGCTCCTTTTTTGTTGGCTAAAATGCTTATTTAGAGTTGCTCAGCATATGGTCAATAGCGGCAGCTAGCTCAGCATCAGAACAGTCCATGCAAGTGCCCTTAGGCGGCATAGCGTTGATACCCGACTTAGCGGTTGCTAGCAAAGCGTCTGCGCCCTTCTCCGCACGAGGAGCCCATGCTGCAGCATCTCCAAATTTAGGTGCGCCCGCGACTCCTGCTACATGGCAGACAGCGCATTTAGTTTTATAAACTTCTTCGCCGGTACGTTCAGCGTTAGCTGCAACGGGCAGCATCAGAGCAGCTACAGCTGCAAGTGCAAATGCTTTTTTCATGGTAATACCTTTATTAGTGCTCACAAGTTAATGTATCGGAATCTTTTAATGCACGCAGTTTAGGTGCTTAGCCTGCACCAGTAAATAGGCCATTAGCTATGAATGTTTAGTGAATAAGGATAGATTAACAAAAAAACAGTAAGTTGATTGACACGTATCAAGATTATAAAAAAATGCCCGGCTAACCGGGCAAGTACTACGACAGAAACTAATACGCTAGCGATTGGAACCAAGGCCCATGGCATAACGTGCTTGGTTTTGTTGGCTGGCCTCTAGTTGGCGAGCTGTCTGTTGTTCTAATTGAAACTCTAAAATAGCCTGATCCACGATAGCACGTGGCGCTGTCACTAAATTTTTCACATCTTCTATTGAATATCCGCGCTTCAGTAACTGCTTCAGCTGTGCGCTTAAATGATGGTTTTCCATCGTATCTTCCTCCATTAATTCTCGGTCACATCATGCCTTTTTTAAATGACATTTTTGTGTCAGCCCGTAGGCTTTTTAATCATTGCGCTGCGATGGTGCAGCCGGACTTGTAAAAACGCATACGTGCTTTTTTATTGTGCGCTGCAAAAAATAAAATCTGCTTGAATTATCTGCTTTCGTTCCTAACTTTATGAAAATAAATAACAATTAAGAATTGGTATGCACTGTGCTATTGCCTCTAAGAGTTTTAATTACGAGGAGCAATAACAGTGAAAGCATTTAAAAAGACGTTACTCGGTGCTGCATGTACTTTGGCAATGACTGCTTCAATTAGTTCCGCCTTCGCAGAAGAGACGATTAAAGTCGGTATTCTGCACTCATTGTCGGGCACCATGGCGATCAGTGAGACAACCTTAAAAGACACCATGCTGATGCTGATTGAAGAGCAAAATAAGCAAGGTGGTTTATTGGGTAAAAAGCTTGAGCCTGTGGTTGTTGATCCTGCTTCTAACTGGCCGCTCTTTGCCGAAAAAGCGCGAGAGTTAACATCGAAAGAAAAAGTCGATGCCGTGTTTGGCTGCTGGACATCGGTATCCCGTAAGTCGGTATTACCTGTTTTCGAAGAAACCAATAGCTTGCTTTTCTACCCGGTACAGTACGAAGGGGAAGAATCTTCTAAAAATGTATTCTACACAGGCGCAGCTCCAAACCAGCAGGCGATTCCTGCAGTTGACTATCTTATGGATCAAGGGGTAGAGCGTTGGGTGTTGGCTGGTACAGACTACGTTTACCCGCGTACTACTAACAAAATTCTGGAAGCTTATCTAAAAGCAAAAGGTGTAGCTGCTGACGATATCATGATCAACTACACGCCATTTGGTCATTCGGATTGGCAATCAATTGTCTCTGACATTAAAAAGTTTGGCTCTACGGGTAAGAAAACGGCGGTTGTTTCCACCATTAATGGTGATGCCAATGTCCCTTTCTATAAGGAGCTAGGCTCGCAAGGCGTGGCCTCCTCTGATATTCCGGTGGTTGCTTTCTCGGTTGGGGAAGAGGAGCTATCCGGTATTGATACTGGCCCGCTGGTTGGCCACCTTGCGGCTTGGAACTACTTCATGAGTGTAGATAGTGAAGCCAATGACAGCTTTATTGATGCGTGGCATACATATATCAAAGATGATAAACGTGTAACCAATGACCCGATGGAAGCGCATTATTTAGGTTTCAAAATGTGGGTAGAGGCAGTGAAAAAAGCAGGGACGACAGACCCGAGCGCTGTTCAAGATTCCATCATTGGTGTGACGGTACCCAATTTGACGGGTGGCTACGCGACCATGATGCCGAACCACCATATCACTAAGCCGGTATTGATTGGAGAGATTCAAGACGATGGTCAGTTCGCCGTGGTATGGAATACTGCAGGCACGGTTGCCGGGGATGCATGGTCTGATTATTTAGAAGGCTCCAAGGATATCATCTCCGATTGGCGTGCTCCGTTATCGTGCGGTAACTACAACGTCAAAACTGCAAAATGCTCTGGTCAGAACTTCTAATCGTCCCGAGTTTTTACAAAACCCGTCGGCCAGTGGTGCTGACGGGTTGACGCTGTATCTCAAAGAGTAATGTTTATGTTGAATCTGAACACGCAAACGGTTCGGAATTCACTGTTTAGTCTGTTGGCTCTCCTGTTAGTAATCTGTGTGCCTGTCAATGCGACTGAATCGTCTGATTTCTCAACCATTGAAAAACTTCTGATGAGTAATGCTTTCCAAGATAAGGGTAAAGCCATTGCGTTGTTAGGAAAGCGTTCTAATGCTGCCGATGAGGGATTGTTACAACGCTTGTTGGATAGTCAGCTTTATTATCATAAAAAAGATAAAAAACTGGTGATCATTGAGTCCTTTGAAGAAGGGGCCAAGGCCACGTCAATTTCCGGGTCGGAAGAGCAAATCTCCCGCAAAAGGGACTATAAAAAAGTTGTTCTGAATAATCAGCTTAGGAATCAGATTCATCGTATTCTTGCGGAAATAGGCCTGAACGCACCTGTTGCTTCCGAACGGCTTGATTCCGTTAGAGGGCTGCTCAAAGACCTCTCTCCCCGCACCCTTGATCTTCTACGTCAGCGATTGGCGGTAGAAGGAAAAAAATCGGTTAGAGAGGTGTTACAGGTTGCATTGGCGATTAACCAGCTTAAGCAGCCCGATATCGCTCTACAGTCGCAAGCGATTGAACAATTAAGCGGCTCTCTGGAGCAAGAAGCACGAGCTTCATTAGTGGGCTTTATTCAGCAAACAGAGTCCCCAGCATTAAAAAAACAGGCGCAAATTGCACTGAAGTCTATTGAGGATAAAGTCCAGTACTTTGCTTGGCTTGAAACCTTCTATTTTGGCTTAAGTTTAGGTTCTGTACTGGTATTGGCCGGTATTGGGCTTGCGATCACCTTCGGCGTGATGGGGGTGATCAATATGGCACATGGTGAGCTCATTATGATTGGCGCATACACCACCTATGTGATTCAGCAGTTGATGCCAAACCATATTGGACTATCCATTATCGTGGCCATTCCTGCGGCTTTTGTTGTGTCGGGCTTGGTCGGTATCGCTATCGAAAGAGGCGTGATCCGCTTCTTGTATGGTCGTCCTTTAGAAACGTTGCTGGCTACCTTTGGTATTAGCTTGATTTTACAACAAGCGGTACGTTCTATTTTTTCGCCGTTAAATCGCAGTGTAGAAACACCGGAATGGATGAGTGGTTTAATCGAAATTAACCCTGTGTTTGCTCTGACAGAGAGTCGGCTCTATATCATTCTTTTTTGCTTGGTGGTGTTCGTTTTACTGTCGTTAGTGCTGAAGAAAACACCATTAGGGCTCCAAGTGCGTGCTGTCTCCCAGAATAGGGCTATGGCACAAGCAATGGGGGTGCGCTCAAATCGTGTGGACGCCCTGACATTTGGCTTAGGCTCTGGTGTGGCGGGTATCGCCGGTGTCGCCTTATCGCAATTAACCAACGTAGGACCAAACTTAGGCCAAGCCTACATTATCGACTCCTTTATGGTGGTGGTCTTTGGTGGTGTGGGTAACTTGTGGGGCACGTTGGTTGCAGGCCTTAGCTTAGGGATCGCAAATAAGATTATGGAGCCGTGGGCAGGCGCTGTGCTGGCGAAGATTCTCGTGTTGGTGTTCATTATTCTATTTATTCAAAAGCGCCCTCGTGGTTTGTTTCCACAACGTGGCCGTGCGGCGGAGGGTTGATCGATGCTGTTTAATCTTCTGAAAAATGACCGAGGCGGTCAAATCATGTTGGGCGTACTGCTAGTAGTGACCGTAGCTGTGCCTTTTTTGAACCAGTTGCCAGCTGATCACCCGTTGCATATACCCACGTATACCGTAACCCTGATGGGTAAATACCTGACATTAGCGCTGTTGGCGGTTGCGGTTGATTTGGTATGGGGATACTTAGGTATTTTGACCTTAGGCCACGGCGCATTTTTTGCGCTAGGTGGGTATGTCATGGGGATGTACCTAATGCATCAAATTGGTGATCGGGGCGTATATGGGAACCCCGATCTACCTGACTTTATGGTCTTTCTTAACTGGCAGGAACTGCCTTGGTTTTGGCAGGGATTTGATCAGTTCTGGTTTGCTGCACTCATGATTTTACTGGTGCCAGGATTGTTGGCGTTCATCTTTGGTTGGTTGGCGTTTCGTTCGAGAGTCTCCGGTGTTTACTTATCCATTATCACGCAAGCCATGACATACGCTCTGATGCTGGCCTTTTATCGTAACGAAATGGGTTTTGGTGGCAATAATGGCCTGACCGACTTTAAAGACCTGCTGGGTTTCTCCCTGCAGGAAGATAGCACGCGCTTGGCGCTGTTTGTGGCCTCAGCTATTGCACTCGCGATGGGGTATCTACTGTGTCGCTATCTCACCAATAGTCGTTTGGGACGTGTTTGTGTTGCGGTGAGGGATGCAGAATCTCGCACCCGGTTTATGGGATATCGAGTAGAAAACGTCAAACTGTGGGTATTTACGCTGTCTGCCATGTTAGCGGGTATCGCGGGCGCGCTCTATGTGCCTCAAGTAGGCATTATCAACCCCAATGAATTTTCGCCGCTTAACTCGATTGAGGTGGTTGTGTGGGTGGCGGTTGGTGGTCGAGCCACACTATACGGCGCGGTGGTCGGCGCGCTGCTGATCAACTACGCGAAAACGTATCTGACTGCTGAACTGCCGGAGATCTGGCTGTTTGCGCTGGGCGGTATATTTGTCATGGTCACGCTGTTATTACCTAAAGGTGTGATTGGCTTGATTAAACGGAAGGAGGTGCAAGCATGAGTATTCTAAACACCTTGGAGCAGGTGGCCGATCGCCACCATGTCTTCCCGTTTATGATGCCGCAACAAGCCCCCGCTTTGGATGTCTCTCATAATGTGCTGCTCTATCTAGAAGGGATTTCGGTGAGCTTTGATGGCTTTAAAGCGATTAATGATCTGAATCTTTACATCGACGATGGCGAGCTGCGTTGCATCATCGGACCTAATGGTGCGGGTAAAACCACCATGATGGATATCATCACTGGTAAAACCACACCTGATAGTGGCTCGGCTTGGTTTGGCCAGACGATTAACTTGCTCGACCTAGATGAGCCTGCTATCGCACAAGCAGGAATCGGCAGGAAGTTCCAGAAACCCACCGTGTTTGAAGCACTAACCGTGTGGGAAAATCTCGAACTCGCCATGGCGGATGATCGCGCCGTATGGTCTATCCTGCACGCGCGCCTAAACAGTGAGCAGCAGGATCTACTGCATGAAACACTGATACTGATCGGCCTAAAAAGCCACGCCAAGATGCAGGCGGGCAAACTCTCCCATGGGCAAAAACAATGGCTAGAGATCGGTATGCTGTTGATGCAAAAGCCACGTTTGCTCTTGGTCGATGAGCCGGTAGCGGGCATGACTCACCAAGAGATGGATCGTACCGCTGAACTGCTAACATCATTGGCAGGGCGGCACTCCGTTGTGGTGGTAGAGCACGATATGGACTTTGTACGCAGTCTGGCAGGTAAAGATCGAACCGTCAGCGTGCTGCATCAGGGGAGTGTCTTATCAGAAGGTTCCATGGATAAAGTCCAAAACGACCCCCGTGTTATTGAAGTCTATCTGGGAGAGTAGGGATGTTAAAAATAGAAGGCCTGAATCAATTTTATGGGCAAAGCCATACCCTTTGGGATGTGGATATGCACATCCCAAAGGGCAAATGCACCGTACTTATGGGGCGCAATGGCGTTGGTAAAACCACACTGCTGCAATGCATTATGGGGCACCATCCCGTCAAAAGTGGCCGAATCACCTTAGCAGGCGAGGAACTCCTCAATAAATCGGTAGAAGATCGGCCCAGACTAGGGATTGGCTATGTACCACAGGGGCGGCAGATCTTTCCTCTCTTAACCGTAGAAGAAAACCTACAGATCGGACTGCCGGTGCGTGCCAGAGGGGATCGTAAAATCCCCGGCTACATCTTCGAGCTGTTCCCTGTACTGCATGAAATGCTACAACGGCGGGGTGGCGATTTATCGGGAGGGCAGCAACAACAACTTGCTATTGGTCGTGCGCTGGTTGTTGATCCGCAACTGCTGATGTTGGATGAACCCACCGAAGGTATACAGCCCAACGTGGTTGCCGAAATTGGCGACATCATTCGTAAACTCAACCGGGAGATGGGCCTCACGGTTTTGCTGGTGGAGCAAAAGCTGCCATTTGCGCGCAAAGTCGGTGATCAATTTTGTATTCTGGATCGTGGTCGGCCTGTCGCCGAAGGCAGCATGGATACACTCAGCGATGCTCTGGTAAAAGAGTACCTCACCGTATGAATACTGACACTAAGCCGAATATCGAGGCCTCGCAAGGTTGGAAAGCGGCCTTGCACCTAGGGTATGAACCCCGTCAAAATATTACCAAGCTTGTTCGGCGCACGCAGCGTGGACCGCTTGCGGTACAGCGCTCCCTCTATCCCGAAGGCGCGACCTGTCACACCTATTTGCTACACCCGCCCGGCGGCGTCGTTGGTGGAGATCAGTTGGATATTCGAGTACAGACCAGCGAGGGTGCTCATGCCGTTATTACCACACCGGGAGCCACCAAATTTTACCGATCAGAAGGGAAGCAAGCCTACCAGCGGCAAACCCTCACAGTAGAGTCTGGTAGCACGCTGGAGTGGTTGCCTCAGGAAAATATCTGTTTTCCCGGTGCACACGCCCAGATCACCAGTGACATCTACCTTGCTTTAGGGAGTCGATACTTGGGGTGGGAAATACAATGCTTAGGTCGCCCAGCGAATGGCGAAACCTTCGAAATGGGGCTGATTAATTCAGCCAGTCGTGTGTGGATGGGCAAAAAGCTCGTGCTAGTGGATCAACTGCGTAACCAAGGTAGCGAACTGATCCGCAGTGCATCAGGGCTACGCGGCCATGCAATGAACGCTACCCTTATCGCAGGCACGCTGGGTGAAGCGCATCTTGAAGGGGTGCGCGCATGTCTTGGCGAGATCGACACCGACTGCCAGTTTGGTGTGACCTGGATGGACGATTTACTGATTGTGCGGGTTTTAGGCAATAACACCGAAGCAATACAGCAACTGCTCATACCCGCGCGTGACTACTTGCGCGAACATTGGCTTAACCAACCAGCCCATGCACCGAGGATTTGGGCGACCTGAGTCATTGTAATTACTGAATTAGCGACTAGTATGGATTCAGTAAAAGCAACGTAGCACAGGGATACTGCCATGGACGCAGTCAGTGAAAAGCTCCGCTATATCGACAACGAACGGTATAGAGTTATCGAACTATTCGCACGATGGGAGGGGCGTATCAACACCACGCACCTCCAAAATATATTTGGCGTGGGTCGACAAAAAGCCTCCGACATCATTAAAAGCTATAGCGAACGCTACCCAAACAACCTCATCTACAACCCCTCCATCAAAGGCCACCAACCGACAGAACACTTTCAAGCCTATCATGCGGGCAACACCTTTGATGAATACCACCACATACTTGCTCATAGTGGCTATCCAGAGTATCTGTCGTTTATGCAGACAGGTTTCTCACTTATTGAAGCCCCGCTGCGGAATATATCCCCCGCACTGGTGCAGCCGATTATTCGAGCGATACGAGAAAAACTCAGGCTCGACATCGGCTACGCTTCTGTGACCACACCCGAATATGAATCCCGCATCATCTCGCCTCATTGTTTGGTTTTTGACGGCATACGCTGGCATGTCCGTGCATGGTGTGAAAAAAACCAACAGTTCAGAGACTTTGTGCTCTCCCGATTTAGTGGTGAAGTCGAGTTTGAAGGCCCCGCCTCATATACCGCCGAAGATGACGAACGCTGGAACACATGGCTCGACATCATCATAGAACCCGATCCGCGCCTGCCGCCAGCCAAACGCCGGATTATTGCCATGGACTATCAAATGGACAATAACCAGCGAGTGATACCTGTACGCGCTGCACTTGTACTTTATGTATGGCAACGCTTACGGCTGGATCACTACGCCCCCGACCCCGAAGCTCAACAAATCACCATAACACCGGACAGCCACAAAGCCATAAAACCCTACCTGCCTTAAAAAGCGACATGTGTTTATCCACAGTGTTGAGCGCACACAGCGCATAGGATTGAATGCAATCGTCAGGAAGGCAGAAGGATGAAAGAACAAGGTAAAGGATACCAAGGAATAGGGAACGCCAAGGAAGGCTCAGACTTGAGGGAAAAGAGGATGGAACAGTTTTCACCATCAGATATGAAAACCATATTGCACTCAAAGCGTGCCAATATGTATTACCTCGAATACTGCCGAGTCATGCAAAAAGATGGACGCGTGCTCTATCTGACCGAAGCAAGCAAAGAGAATCAGTACTTCAATATACCTATCGCCAACACAACGGTGATCATGCTAGGGACAGGAACATCCATCACTCAAGCGGCTATGCGAATGCTCTCCCAAGCGGGGGTGTTGGTCGGTTTTTGTGGTGGCGGTGGTACACCTTTACATATGGCGTGCGAAGTGGAATGGCTGACGCCCCAAAGTGAATATCGCCCCACTGAATATTTGCATGGGTGGATAAAGTTCTGGTTTGAGGACGACAAGCGCCTGCAAGCCGCACAACAGTTCCAAACAGCGAGAATAGATTACCTTGAGCGCGTCTGGAGTCGAGATAAAGACCTCAAAGGAGAAGGTTTCTCCATAAAAGATGCCTTGTTAGTAGCCCCATTCGAAACATTTTATCAACGCACAGAAGCCGCAACCAAACAATCCGACCTGCTGCTAACAGAAGCCCAGCTAACCAAAGTGCTCTACAAATACGCGGCTAATAACGTCGATATAAGCGACTTCACTCGCCAGCACCAGTCCACTGATAAGGCCAACGACTTTTTAAACCACGGAAACTACTTAGCGTATGGCCTTGCCGCGTGTTGCTTATGGGTGCTAGGTATCCCACACGGCTTTGCTGTGATGCATGGCAAAACACGACGTGGAGCATTGGTGTTTGATGTCGCAGACTTAATCAAAGATGCCATCGTACTCCCATGGGCTTTTATCTGCGCCAAAGAAAATGCCACCGAACAGGAGTTTCGCCAACAAATCCTCCAAAAGTTCACTGATCATAAAGCGTTAGACTTTATGTTCGATACGGTGAAAGCGATCGCATTACAAGACTACACCGCACAGCAAATCGAGGAGCATGGCCTATGATGGTGATTTTTGTTTCTCAATGCGAAAAAAACGCCCTCAAGAAAACCCGCCGCGTACTGGATGCCTTCGCTAATCGCATTGGTGATAACACATGGCAGACCCTCATCACCGAAGAAGGGCTGTTAACTGTAAAAAAAATGCTGCGCAAAACCGCTAGCCGCAGTACCGCTGTTAGTTGTCACTGGATTAGAAGTCGATCTCGGAGCCAGTTTTTATGGGTCGTGGGTAATAAGAAGAAGTTTAATGTAGAGGGCGTGGTGCCGGTTAATAGCACGGAAAAGGATTTGCTGAATAGCGAATATGAAAGTGATTGGAAGTACCTACCACTCATTAAAGCACTTGCTGCGATGGCCGCGTTATTACATGACTGGGGTAAGGCCTCGTTGCTCTTTCAAGAAAAATTAAACCCAGATATCAAAACCAAGCACAAAGGTGACCCGTTACGTCATGAGTGGATCTCTTGCTTGTTGTTTCACCATTTTGTTGCACGCCAAATTAGAGGAAATGACGATCAAGCGTGGTTGAACTCACTTATAAGTGAAGGTGTTGATGAGTCCAGCTTTTCTTCAAATACTCTAGAAAGAGAGAAACCGTTTTCTGAATTACCCAGCGGAGCTGCGCTAATTGCTTGGTTAATAGTGTCACATCACAGACTACCATTGCCGAAAGACGAAAAGTTATGTCGTGAACAGCGAGACAAGGATAATGCTGATTTGGCAAGTTTGCTGGCTAGAATTACTCAAGCGTGGGGTTATGAAAACCGTTCTGAAGATTACGATACACTTTTGCCCAAATGCTTTGCATTTCCGTTAGGGCTACTCTCCAATTCTAATGTCTGGCTAACAGAACTGCAAAATCGAGCCAAAGATTTACTGCATTATCTTCCCTTATTGGAGCTCGCTGTAAGTGACGGCAGTTGGCGTGTCATATTGCACCATGCACGGCTGTGCTTGATGCTGGGTGATCATTATTACTCTTCGCAAGCCAATGACCCCCAATGGCAAATATCAAGTAAATTGTACGCGAATACAGACCCGAAGACGAAAGCGCTGAAGCAAAAGTTGGATGAACACCTAGTCAATGTAGCTAAAGTTACGGTTAATACCGTTAAATTGCTGCCGTTTTTTGAATCTGAGCCTCTTAAATCGACCGATATTGCTGAATTAGCACCTAAAGCAAGTACGTCTAAATCGTTTCGTTGGCAAGACAAAGCTGTACGTAAAATTCTTGGGTGGCGTGAGCATACAGAGGATAAAAGCCAAGGTTACTTTGTAGTAAATATGGCGAGTACCGGCTGTGGGAAAACCATGGCTAATGCCAAAATTATGCAAGCTCTCTCGGATGATGGTGAAAGCCTGCGTTTTGTTCTAGCTCTGGGGTTGAGAACGCTCACGCTACAAACCGGAGATGAATATAAAAAACGCCTTAAATTACAAGATAGCGATTTGGCTGTGTTGATTGGCTCCAAAGCCATTTACGAGTTACATCAGTCAGGTCAACAAGTTGATAAAGACGAAGTCGAATTAACCCAAGAAGAGGTTGGCTCTGAATCGATAGAAAGCTTGCAAGAAGAAACAGATGAATTGCATTGGCAAGGGGTGTTACCTGAAGAAGAACTCACAACAATTCTCTCGACTGATAAAGGAAAATGCCAGAAATACAGAGCTTTGCTTTATGCGCCGGTGCTAGCCTGCACCATTGACCACATTATGGCTGCAACTGAAACCAAACGCGGTGGACGTTATATTCTTCCTTGCTTACGTTTAATGTCCTCGGATTTGGTGATCGACGAAATAGATGATTTCACGGGTGATGATTTAATTGCGATTGGGCGGTTAATACACCTTGTAGGGATGCTCGGGCGTAAAGTAATGATTTCATCAGCAACTATCCCTCCAGATTTAGCGCTCGGTTTGTTCAATGCCTACCGTCAGGGCTGGGCTATCTTTGCTGCGAGCCGTGATCGCGTAGCCAGTATTAACTGTGTTTATGTCGATGAATTTGCCACGAATACTGATTTAGTTGGTTGTGATGATAATGATCTAGATGCCTATCAGCTGTTCGGGCAAAACTTTATTACCAAGCGTGTAGATAAGCTCAAGCAGCAGATAGCTAGGCGTAAAGCTGAGATCATACCCTGTATCAAGCAGCCTGATGCACCGGTGAATGAGCAGTATTTTGGCTATGTGAAACAAGCGATATTGGATAAACACCAACAGCATTTTACTTTAGATCCACAAAGCCAAACGCATGTTTCGTTTGGTGTGGTCAGAGTTGCAAACATTCAACCCTGCGTTGAGTTAACTAAGTATTTACTCAGTTGCGACTGGCCAGCAGATATCGAAGTGCGCTGTATGGCTTATCACAGTCAGCAAGTGCTGCTACTGCGCCATGAGCAAGAAAAACATCTTGATCAGGTGCTTGAACGCAAGGAAAGTATTGGTGAGTTACCCGTAGCCTTTGCTAACTCCATCATTCGTCAGCATTTAAATTCCAGCTGTAAGAAAAACCTGCTTTTCATTTTAGTAGCAACCCCTGTGGAAGAAGTTGGGCGAGATCACGATTTTGATTGGGCAGTGATTGAACCCTCCTCTTTTCGTTCGATTATCCAAATGTCTGGGCGGGTTCGAAGGCATCGTGATGGGGAGGTAACTTCGCCTAACATTGGTTTACTGCAGTACAACTACAGAGGTTTTAAAGGTGAAGAAGAACGCGTTTTCAACCGGCCCGGGTATGAGGCGGATCAAACGACACAATTACAATCGCATGATTTAAAACAATTAGTGGATGAGCAAGCACTACTTCAGTCGGTAAACGCTGTTGCCCGTATTCAAAAGCACTCGATGTTAGAGCCACACAAAAACTTGGTGGATTTAGAACACTTCGCCACTGCCAAAACGCTCGGGACTGATCAAATTGGTCAATTAAAAAAGGGCACGGTTAGTCGACAGGATAGATACAGTCGTAACCGTCGTGACAGCCAACCTAAATCTTACTGGTGCGATCATCTACACGGTCATATTCATGGTTACTGGTGGCTTACGGCACTGCCGCAATACTTCAAACGCTTTCGCAAAAGCGAACCTTCAGTGCAGCTTTACCTAATAAAAAAGGCGCGAAGTATCGAGTTTTGTTTACGTGGTGATCAAGGTGGATTTTGCCCAGTTGAGCGCACTTTGAATATTGGACATCAGCCACTAGAACTAGAGCAACAGCAGAAACTATGGCTACAACGAGATTACAGCGAGCTAGTGGGTTTATACAGCCCCAGTCTTGAGCAGGAATCGGTGACTTCAATGCGATATGGCGAAATCAGTTTTATACACCGCGATGGAAATACGCAATATAGCTACAACGACCAGTTGGGGTTGGTAAAGGTGAAATAATGGAGGGGAATACAATGTTAGACCCAGCAATAGAGGCCTTTTTTACAGAACGAAAAGAGGCGTGGCTTGAGAAGAATCTCAAAGGAGAACTGGATGAGTCACAAGTTATCAAGAAGAAACAAGAGTGTGAACAGCGCTTTTCACTTAAAAACTGGATACCCAATGCGGCTCAACGAATATGCAGTAGAGCGTTGTCTACACATCCAAGTAAATTCAGTCACCCAAGCACGGGTGTTGGCAAAACAAATAAGAAAGACGGTTCTTTTGTTTCGCCCATACTTTTCGAAGGAACTTATAGGATCGATGGTTATTTAAGGTCTGGTAACGTGCGCTTTGAATTAATAGATTCTGTCGGTAACGCTGGAGAGTTGGATGTAGAGGATTTTCTTCGAATTGTTATTTCAGATGGGATGACTGTAATTCAGCATATCGAAAATGAAACGAGTTTAGGTAAGGAAATACTGGAAGTCGATGGATGTAGCTACAAGGAGCTAAGAGAAGGTCTTTTAGTTATTAAAAGTTCCAATGAACCTATCTCTACGAATTCAAAAATCAAACAGGTTTACTTTCCCATAGCAGACGAAAAATACCACCTTCTTTCTTTACTTACGCACTCAGGCCATTTATTTGAACAGAGAAAACGTATTGAAGATTTGCGCTTTTCTGAACAGGTTACAGTGGCTAGAGAGTGCCGGAAAAATGATAAATATCACGCACTAGGCTATAGCGAGATTTTTGGCATAACAACGATTGGTTATGGCGGTACTAAACCAGCAAATATAAGTGTACTCAACAACCAAAATGCGGGAAAAGCGCATTTGCTAGCATCCGTTCCGCCAGAGCTAAGGCAAAGAGATATCCGGCTGCCGAGAACTGATTTTTTCAAAGAGTGCTTTACCGCTTGGCAAGCTAAAGAAATATTAGAAGCGCTTCATCGGCTGTATATAACCGATCACAACAACATAGATATTCGTCAGGGGCGCGACTATCGCATACAACAATACGTTGATCTGGTGATTGAAAAAATGTGGCAAGTTCGTTTATTTCTTGCTGAGCACCAAGGGGAGTTGTCCAGCGAGTTGCCGCTGGAGCAAAAAATTTGGCTTTATCCTGATCGTGAACTGCAACGGGAGCAAGAGAATGAATGGCTCAATAAAATTACCCGTCATATTGCGCGCAGCTTAATTAACCATTACAGCCGTAACAAATTTATCTCTACACCCGTGATGCTGGCAGACCAAGAGCTATTAGCTATTGAGGATATAGTCAATGTTAACAAGGAGAGTTTGCGATGAATCTGCTGATACTACCGCATATTAAGATTCATAACGCAAATGCGTTATCGAGTCCTTTCACAATAGGTTTTCCTGCGATGACTGCATGGCTGGGCTTTACTCATGCGTTAGAGCGCAAACTAAACTCAAAGGGTTTTCCTGATTTGATGCTACACAGTGTAGCTGTGGTGAGCCATCACTGTGATGTGCAAACCTATAAAGGTGAAGGTGACTTTGTTCATTCAATTATTGGTACAGGTAATCCGCTGGACAAGGATGGTTCGCGCTCAGCATTTATCGAAGAGGCACGTTGTCACTTAGATGTTTCGCTAGTGATTGAGTGGAGTGGCAATGATGAGGAAGTCCAAAATGCTAGCTTTGTTGAGCAATTACAATCTGTGATAGCTGGGATGAAGGTTGCTGGTGGCGATGTACTGAGTTTATACAAGCCTATCATTGACTCTGTGATTGATTCACAAGATAGATCGCGTCTGATACGTACACTCATGCCAGGATATGTACTGATTGAAAGGCGAGACTTGATGATTGAAGCGATGCAGGAGGGCGCTGATGCTTTAGATGCCTTGCTAAGCTATCTCACAGTTAATCACAGTTGTGAGCAACTCCCCGACGAAAGTATTGTTTGGCGTAGTCAACGCAAAGCCAGAGGTTGGATTGTACCGATAGCAACGGGTTTTCAGGGTATATCCCCACTTGGTGAGGCTAAAAATCAACGCGACCCCACTGTGCCACACCGCTTCGCCGAAAGCGTCGTTACACTCGGTGAATTCATTATGGCGCATAAAGTTAAGCATCTCGATGACATGCTTTGGCAGTATGCCCCAGAAGTAGAAAACGATCTTTACCTTTGTCAGCAAGTTAATGCGAATAACTCATATTAATAAGGAAATATATCATGGCTAAAAATAACGATACCGCTTCAGTATTAGCGTTTGAAAAGAAACTGGTTCCGTCGGATGGCTATTTGTTTGGCACAAACTGGGATACTAAAGAGCAAGTAACTCCGCTAGCGCTGCAAGAAAAGTCCGTGCGCGGTACAGTTTCTCATCGGCTAAAGAAAAGTGGTGAAAAGGATATAATGAAACTAGATATGGATATCGCATCCCCAAACCCACAGCGTGTAGATGCCTGTGCTCTTGGGCAAGATCAAGACACTCTTAAACTCCACTTTACTTTAAAAGTGTTAGGAGACCTATCTAAGCCATCGGCTTGCAATAACGCGCTATTTAAACAGAGTTATAGTGCTGCAGTAGAACAGTACATCGCTAAGTATGGTTGTTTAGAACTTGCTAAACGTTATGCGACTAATCTTGCCAATGCTCGCTTTTTATGGCGTAACCGCGTGGGAGCAGAAGAGATTGAAGTACAGGTCAAAGCACTTAACAAAGGGGCTGAGCAAGCTTGGATATTCGATGCGAAAAAGTTTAGTACGCGTGATTTTGATCATAATGATTCGCAGGTAAACATCTTAGCGGAGCGCATTGCCAATGTATTAGCCAGTAAATCTGAACATCTAATGCTACAAATTGACTGCTATGCCAAAGTGGGTAAAGCGCAAGAAGTTTACCCAAGTGAAGAGTTAGTAATGGATAAAGGCAACAGCAAGTCCAAGAAAAGCAAGATTCTCTATGCTGTTAATGACCATGCGGCAATGCATTCTCAAAAGATTGGTAACGCGCTGCGTTCTATTGATACTTGGTATCCAGAATATGCATTGGAGGAGCAAAGTGCAGGTGCGATTGCTGTTGAAGTTTATGGGGCGGTTACCAATTTAGGTAAAGCATTTCGTACCCCAAAAAAGAACGACTTTTACACATACTTCGATAAGTGGGCGCGCGGTGAGGCCTTGCCTCGCGAAGAAGACGAGCATTATGTGGTTGCCGTATTAGTGCGCGGCGGAGTGTTTGGCGAAAGTGATAAATAGGTGGCGGTTATGAACTACTACCAAGAAATTACTTTACTACCAGACGCTGAAATATCATTAGGTTTTCTTTGGCAAAGCGTGTTCCAACAAGTGCATATTGCACTTGTTGAGCACAAAGTGGGGGCGAATCAATCAGCCGTTGCAGTCGGCTTTCCAGATTACCGCCAAGCGAAGTTTCCATTAGGCAGTAAATTGCGATTGTTCGCTCAAGAGCAAATGACACTAGAAAAGTTAGACATCGGCCAGTGGCTCACTCGATTGGAGGACTATGTGCATATCAAAGGGATCAAAGCCGTACCCAGCGATGTGTCTTACGTAAGCTTTTTCCGTAAACAGGTGAAATCGCCCGAGCGGGTCGAGCGTGATATGCAGAACAAAGCCGTCTTGTGGGCTGAGAAGTCGGGCAAACCACTAGATGAATGCTTAATTGAGCTTGAAAAAAGCAAGCCAGAAACTCTATGTCGTTTGCCATTTGTCTACTTACACAGCCAGCAAACTAAGCAGCGCTCGCCAGATAAAAGTAGCAAGTTCCCACTGTTTATTGAAATGCAGCCTCAAAGTGAAGAGCACGCTGGGCAGTTCGACTGCTACGGTTTGAGTACCAAAACAAATGGCAGGCAAGTAGTCGCCACAGTACCGTACTTTTAAAGGTATTGAGAAAAAGGGTAAGTTTTACCCTTTGTTTATGCTCTTTAAAAATATGTATTAAATTCATAAAGTTACAATGGGTGGTTTTTAACAAGGTAAAAATTCGTTTTTATCCTAACTGCCTGTTGTAACTTATTTTTATATTGCTAATCTATTGTTCACTGCCGCACAGGCAGCTTAGAAAACTGACACCTATAACAATGCCGTCCCCATATGGTTCACTGCCGCACAGGCAGCTTAGAAAGTATGGCTGTCATATAAAACCGAGGAGATTAAGTTCACTGCCGCACAGGCAGCTTAGAAAGGTACAAGCACGACAACTGGGGGCGGTGGCTCGTTCACTGCCGCACAGGCAGCTTAGAAAGCCAGAGCAGGCCGGAAACCGGATAACAAAAAGTTCACTGCCGCACAGGCAGCTTAGAAAACCAATCAGAATGACCACTGATGCCACCGGGGGTTCACTGCCGCACAGGCAGCTTAGAAAAATATCAGCAACTACATCCACATCCTGAAATAGTTCACTGCCGCACAGGCAGCTTAGAAAGGGCTAATCGGCACGGGTGTAGATCGAGCTATGTTCACTGCCGCACAGGCAGCTTAGAAATTACATTGTTTTGACATCCAGAAATGTTCACAGTTCACTGCCGCACAGGCAGCTTAGAAAATGCAGATGGCTACGTTCTTCGGGCCTGATGAGTTCACTGCCGCACAGGCAGCTTAGAAAGATCCCTCAATCAGTGCCTGCGACTTTTTATAGTTCACTGCCGCACAGGCAGCTTAGAAATGAATAGTGTACAGCACATCAACATCAGACGGGTTCACTGCCGCACAGGCAGCTTAGAAATGACTGGCTAGTTGGCTTGCAACGCCAGCCAAGTTCACTGCCGCACAGGCAGCTTAGAAAACTTTATCAGCATCAAGCTTTGTTTTCTCAATGTTCACTGCCGCACAGGCAGCTTAGAAAGAACAAATTCGCGACTATTGCGGCATTGAAAGGTTCACTGCCGCACAGGCAGCTTAGAAAGAATAGTAATGAGTCGCCCTAGCGATTGGACAGTTCACTGCCGCACAGGCAGCTTAGAAAATATTCTGATTCTTCCCGTTTCTGTCAAATCTGTTCACTGCCGCACAGGCAGCTTAGAAAGATGGAGAGTTTTCAAACTCAATCGTCACAGGGTTCACTGCCGCACAGGCAGCTTAGAAATACACGACGCGCAGGGCAATGTCGTAGGATCTGTTCACTGCCGCACAGGCAGCTTAGAAACACATGACCGTTAGGTACCGCAATAGCGATACGTTCACTGCCGCACAGGCAGCTTAGAAAATCTCAAAAACATCATTGTTAACAATGCCGCTGTTCACTGCCGCACAGGCAGCTTAGAAATCTTGTCCGTGATCTTGACGCTTTCTAGCCCGGTTCACTGCCGCACAGGCAGCTTAGAAAATCATCCGGGCTGATATGTCGGCGTAGAGTTCGTTCACTGCCGCACAGGCAGCTTAGATAGAAAGTTCGTTAGGACGATTTCAATCCTATAAGTCGATGACATTATATCTCGCCTCATCTTAGTGCGTTTAAATGTCCTTTATCGGTGCAACGCCTTTTATAAAGTTTCTTTGAGCACCGCAATAGTGCCGTTTAATCCCCTATTTATGTTCTGGTATGTAACTTGCTTTTACTCCTTATCTTAAACGGTTGATGGGGAGGCGTTGGTTGCGATGGAGCTCACACCGCGAGAAAAAGATAAGTTGTTGCTGTTTACTGCAGCGTTGTTGGCGGAACGGCGGATGGCGCGTGGTTTAAAGTTGAACTACCCCGAGTCGGTTGCGTTGATTAGTGCGGCGATTTTGGAAGGGGCGCGTGATGGCAGAACGGTCTCAGAGTTGATGGATTATGGCCGTACCTTGTTGAGTGCAGATGATGTGATGCCCGGTGTAGCGGAGATGATCCATGATGTGCAAGTTGAGGCGACCTTTCCGGATGGCACTAAACTGGTCACCGTTCATGACCCTATTGTGTAGGAGGCTGTAATGATTCCCGGTGAAATGATTACACAGCAGGGCGATATCGAGATCAATCAGGGGCGTGTGACGTGTTCGTTGTCGGTTGCTAATACGGGTGATCGGCCTATTCAGGTGGGATCTCACTATCACTTTTATGAGGCGAATAATGCGTTGGTTTTTGATCGTGAAAAGGCCTTGGGGTTTCGGCTGAATATTCCGGCGGGTACAGCGGTGCGGTTTGAGCCGGGCCAGAGTCGCACGGTGGAGCTGGTAGCGTATGCCGGCGATCGGGTGGTGTTTGGTTTTCAGGGGAAGATCATGGGGGCGCTAGGAGACTAATATGGCAACGATTTCACGACGCGCTTATGCAGAGATGTTTGGCCCAACAATGGGTGACCGCGTACGGTTGGCAGATACCTCTTTGTTTTTAAAGGTTGAAAAGGATCTAACGGTTTACGGCGATGAGGTGAAGTTTGGCGGCGGCAAGGTGATCCGTGATGGGCAAGGCCAAAGCCAGCGACCCAGTGCCGAAACGGCAGATTTGGTGATTACCAATGCGTTGATTATTGATCACTGGGGCATCATCAAAGCTGATATTGGTATCAAGGCAGGCCGCATAGCAGCGATTGGTAAAGCTGGTAATCCGGATGTGCAGCCGGGTATAGATATTGTGATTGGCCCAGGTACTGAGGTACTGGCGGGTGAGGGCTCTATCGTGACGGCAGGTGGAATAGATGCGCATATCCACTTTATCTGCCCGCAGCAGATTGATGATGCGTTGATGTCAGGGGTGACGACTATGATCGGTGGTGGCACAGGGCCGGCTACCGGTACAAACGCGACTACCTGCACACCCGGGCCTTGGAATATCCACCGCATGTTGCAAGCGGTGGATAACTTGCCTATGAATATTGGCTTTCTGGGTAAGGGTAACGCCAGCCAGCCCGACGCATTGAGAGAGCAGGTTGCCGCTGGGGTAATGGGGCTTAAACTGCATGAAGATTGGGGCACTACGCCCGCTTCGATTGATTGTTGCCTAAGCGTAGCGGAGGAGATGGATGTTCAGGTGGCTATCCATACCGATACCTTGAACGAGTCCGGCTTTGTTGAGGATACCTTGGCTGCTATCGGCGACCGTGTGATTCACACCTACCATACAGAAGGTGCCGGTGGTGGCCATGCCCCCGATATTATTAAAGCGGCAGGGTACAGTAATGTGTTGCCCTCCTCGACCAATCCAACACGGCCTTATACCGTCAATACCGTGGATGAGCATTTGGATATGTTGATGGTGTGCCACCACCTTGATCCCTCTATCGCGGAGGATGTGGCTTTTGCAGAGTCCAGAATCCGACGGGAAACCATCGCTGCTGAGGATATCCTGCATGACCTAGGGGCGTTCTCGATGATCGCTTCTGATTCGCAAGCGATGGGGCGAGTGGGTGAAGTGGTGATTCGTACTTGGCAAACAGCCGATAAAATGAAGCAACAGCGCGGCCCGTTACCTGAAGATAGCGCCGAACATGATAATTTCCGTATTAAACGTTATATAGCGAAGTACACGATTAATCCGGCATTGGCTCATGGTATCGCCCATGAAGTGGGATCCATCGAGGTGGGTAAACTTGCTGATCTGGTGTTGTGGAAACCCGCCTTTTTTGGCGTTAAGCCCAGCGCCATCCTGAAAGGGGGGATGATTGCAGCAGCCCCAATGGGTGATCCTAATGCTTCTATTCCTACGCCTCAGCCAGTGCACTATCGGCCTATGTTTGGGGCGATGGGAGCGGCGTGTCACAACACATCGATGTTGTTCTTATCCCAAGCAGCCATAGTTAATGGTGTGCCAGAGAGGTTGGGTTTACAAAGCCTGATTGGCGAAGTGAAAGGTTGTCGGACAGTGAAAAAGTCCGACATGGTTCACAACGACTATCAGCCCGATATCTCGGTAGATTCACAAACCTATGAGGTGAAGGCGGATGGGCAGTTGTTAACCTGTGAGCCGGCAACGTGCTTACCGATGGCGCAACGCTATTTTCTATTCTGAGGTGATGATGATTCAGTTAACACATGTCAGAGACGTGGTGACGTACTATCAAGCAACCTTAAGTTTACCGGTGGATAAACGTATCAAGAGCCGCCTTAAAGTGGTGCTGGATAATGGCCAGGAGGCCGGTTTATTTTTACCTCGCGGCATTATGCTAAGAGACGGCGATCAGCTACAAAGCGATACGGGTTATGTGGTGCAGATTTGCGCGGCGCCAGAGCAGGTATCTTCGGTGACTTGTCAAAGTCGTCATCTATTAATGCGTATCGCTTATCACTTAGGTAATCGGCATGTGCCGTTACAGATCGAAGCGGATTTTATTCGTTATCAACATGATCACGTGCTAGACGATATGGTACGTGGTTTAGGTGGAGAAGTTACCAGCGAGCTAGCACCGTTTGAACCTGAGGCGGGAGCTTATGGTGGCGGTAGCGCTGACGGGCACTCTCATAGCCACCATCATCATGAACATTAAACATTTGGAGTAACAGAATGAAGAGAGTAACCGCTATATCGTTTGGTGCCTTATCGAGTGCGCCTGTTCTAGCCCATGATAATGAAACAACCAGCAGCATGATGGCTACATTGGTGCATCAATTAACGGCTCCTGATCATTTGCTGATGACGGCTGTTGTGGTGGCAGGCATTGCGTTTATGCCCTCTGTGATCCGTCGTATCCGTAATAAAAAGTAGATAACTATGCTGGCTAACGTGCGTTTGTATCAGCTGATTAGCCCTTCGCTGCCGATTGGCGGCTTTACCTATTCGCAGGGGCTGGAGTGGGCAATTGAGGCGGGCTGGGTGACTACGGCAGAAGATTTAGAAGCGTGGTTGGCCTCGGTGATGGCACATAGCATAGCAACCTTAGAGCTGCCCGTTTTACGGCGCCTTTATTTAGCGCTACAGCAACAAGATAGCGAGTCTTTTCTTTACTGGAATCAGTGGCTAAGCGCCAGTCGTGAGACTGCTGAACTACGTAAAGAGGAGAGACAGCGTGGGCAGGCATTGGCAACCTTGTTGCCCAATCTGGGTGTCCCAGTGATGCCCCCGTATGACGAGGCGGTGCGTTCGACACAAGTGGCCGGTTTTGCGTTGGCCGCTTCGTACTTTGATATCCCACTGCGTGAGGCCTGTGGTGGCTACTTATGGGGCTGGTTAGAGAATATGGTGATGGCAGGGGTAAAGCTTGTACCGCTTGGGCAAACCGCTGGCCAACAGCTGATGTTGCGCCTTGGGGAGCAGATCCCAGCGATGGTTGATGCCGCTTTGATGGTGGCAGATGAGGATGTGGGCAGTAGTACCCCTGCACTGGCAATCGCTAGTAGCCAGCATGAAACACAATATACGCGGTTGTTTCGGTCTTAATCGCACGGTTTTGAGGATAGAGTATGAGTGATAGCTATAAATCTCCGTTACGCATCGGCGTCGGTGGTCCGGTGGGTTCAGGCAAAACAGCGCTGTTAGAAGCTCTGTGTAAAGCTATGCGTGATGACTACAATCTGGCGGTGGTCACTAACGATATTTACACCCAAGAGGATGCCAAAATTCTTACCCAAGCACAGGCTTTAGATGCAGATCGCATTATCGGTGTGGAAACCGGTGGTTGCCCGCATACGGCTATTCGTGAAGATGCGTCAATGAATCTTGCGGCC
Source organism: Neptunomonas concharum (assembly GCF_008630635.1). Classification (NCBI taxonomy): domain Bacteria; kingdom Pseudomonadati; phylum Pseudomonadota; class Gammaproteobacteria; order Oceanospirillales; family Oceanospirillaceae; genus Neptunomonas; species Neptunomonas concharum. Next base: position 444,788 of record NZ_CP043869.1, read on the forward strand.
GTTGAAGAGTTAGCACGTCGTCATAAAACGCTCGATTTAGTGTTTGTCGAAAGTGGCGGTGATAATTTGAGCGCGACCTTTAGCCCTGAACTGGCTGATCTGACCATCTACGTAATTGATGTGGCCGAAGGTGAAAAAATCCCGCGTAAAGGGGGGCCAGGGATTACACGCTCTGATCTGTTGATTATTAACAAAATTGATTTGGCTCCTTATGTTGGTGCAGATCTTAACGTCATGGATCAAGATACAAAGCGGATGAGGCCAACATCCCCTTATGTCTTTACCAATTTGAAAGAGGGTAAGGGGTTGCCAGACATCATTCGCTTTATCAAAGAACAAGGAATGCTGGATGTGGTTAAAGCGTCAGAAGCACCCAGCTAGTGATTGTTATCAACCAGATAACCATATGTAAATAACGTATTGGAGTGGCGAGCAGTTGATATTCCCGAGTTGGGCAGTGATGGTTAAGCGCTACTTGAGCCACTAAACTGCCCGGCCAACCGCACAGTAACTCGGCAACCAGTAGTTGCCAATCAGGTACAGAGAAACGACCGGTTTTTTTATTGTGATCCTGATAGATCGTCATCATGGACGCTGCGGAAAAAACGAGATAAGCAAGCAGTGGAATCAGGGAAAAAATCGCAGCTAAAAGACTAAAAATAAATGGAAGGCCGGCAAGTAACCAGTCAAGTGTCTGCAAACGATTAAAGCGAAAATCGCCCATGACCAACCCAGTAGGTTGTACACGGAACGCCTGTAATCGGCCACCCAGTGTGGGTCTGAGGGAGCAAATTAACATCTCACCCAGATGCGGCTGGTGATTGGCAATAAAGTCTTTTAATTCAAACAGAATATCGTCTTTGCTATCGGCAACCGTGATAATGCCGATGCCTTGCTCTTCATTCCAGTCCTTTAAGCGCCCTTTTATGGTAGCCATCGCGTAAGCCCTCCTTGGTTAGCGGTGCGACATTCTAAAGTGAAGCATTTAAACCTTAACTGAACGGAAACTGAGTGCAGGTGCATAAAGGGGGATTTAAAATTCAGCTGCGATAAACTACAGATCTGTTGTTATATAAGTGTTTTAATAAGGTTATTGAACTGCAAACTGACAAACTAAACGGGTAAGGTGGCTGAATCATGGAAACAGGTATTCTGATTGGTGGTTGTGAAACGGGTAAGGTATTTTTGGATCCGCGTTATGCCAATCGCCACGGATTGATTGCAGGGGCGACCGGAACAGGCAAAACGGTAACTCTGCAGTGTCTGGCAGAGGGCTTCTCTGATATGGGCGTACCCGTGTTTATGGCGGATGTTAAAGGCGACCTGTCAGGCCTGAGTCAAACAGGCAATCCGCACCCAAAAGTGGATGAGCGCGTCGAAAAGATTGGTATTGAGGGCTTTGAGCAACGTGGCTTTCCCGTTGCTTTTTGGGATGTGTTTGGTGAACAAGGAACGCCGGTTCGTTCTACCATTTCTGAAATGGGGCCGCAGTTATTGTCACGGCTATTGGATCTGAATGAAACCCAAGAAAGCATCCTGACTCTGGTTTTCGAATTTGCTGACGATGAAGGCTTGCTCCTGGTTGATCTTAATGACCTGAGAACGTCGCTGGAATTTATTGCCGATCAGGGTAAAGAGATCAGTTCTAGCCTTAATGTCTCCAAGGCATCGGTTAACGCCATTTTACGCCGTTTGCTGATGTTGGAGCGAGAAGGTGGGGATCTGTTTTTTGGGGAACCCGCCTTGCAGTTAGAAGACCTTATGCAAGTTAATCGTGATGGCCGAGGTGTGATTAATATCCTCGCCTCGGACAAGTTGATTCTAAGCCCACGTGTCTATTCAACATTTTTGCTCTGGTTATTATCTGAACTCTTTGAAAATCTACCGGAAGTGGGTGACCCTGAAAAACCGGAAATGGTTTTCTTCTTTGATGAGGCGCACCTGTTATTTAATAATGCCTCGAAAGCGCTGATCGAAAAAGTAGAGCAGGTCGTGCGTTTGATCCGCTCGAAAGGGGTAGGGGTTTACTTTATTACCCAAAGTCCGAGTGACCTTCCGGATAATGTGCTGGGCCAGTTGGGTAATCGTGTGCAGCATGCTTTACGTGCTTTTACACCTCGGGATCAAAAAGCGGTCAAGGTGGCTGCTCAGACTTTCCGGCCTAACCCCAATCTGGATACGTTTGATGCTATTACGAATATGGGGGTGGGTGAGGCGCTTGTCTCTGTTTTGCAAAAAGGCGGGGTACCTACTGTTGTAGAGCGCACGTTGGTTCGTCCACCTTCTTCACGGATGGGGCCTGCGACTGATGCAGAACGTAAAGCGGTAATTGATGGTAGCCGTATGCACCGCTTGTATGCCGATGCCGTTGATCCCCATTCTGCTCATGAGGTGCTGCTAGAGCGAACAGCGGCTAGGCTGAAAGCTGCAGAAGAAGCTGCAGAACATGAGGCGCAAGAGAAGGAACAACGCAAAGCCAGCCGTTCCAGTGGCCGTAGTAGTAATCGTCAATCGGTTACCGAGGCCTTAATGAAAAGCGTTGTCAGAAGTGTCGGCAGCAGCTTAGGCCGCAGTGTGGGAAAAAGCCTCTTACGCGGGATATTAGGGTCGTTATTAAAGTAACCCGTCAATGAGGGGCACAATCTGTGCCCCTACCATTGAATTGATATTATTCAAATTCCATCGCTTCAAACACGCGGCCCGCATTTTTGGCAGCGAGTTCGTCAAAAGTTTCTAGGTGAGTATAGGGGCTTTGATCAATGGAGTAAGCATCCTCTAATGTGCCGCCTTCCTCTAAAAGTTCAGCCACTTTACCTCGTAAATACTCAAGATAGCCGCGGGTCCATTGGTCGACAGTCGCAAAGTCTGTAGGGCCACCATGTCCCGGGATAATGATTTTATCCTGAGCGAAATCGCTAAAATGGTTGTGCCATGTATCGAGCCACTCAGCGGTATTTGTGTCAGGGAAAATGGGCAGTAGGCGTATGTGGAATGCGATATCTCCGGCTATGAGGACATTTCGTTCGGGGATATAGACCGAAATATCGCCAGGTGAGTGGGCTGGGCCAAAGTGGATTAATTCTGCGGTAAGGCCACCTAGGTCGAGTGTCATTTTATCATCGAAGGTTTGATCGATGGGGACAAGTGCACTGCCTTCAGCGCGCTCTTTTAGGATACCTTGTAAGTTTTTTAGTCCGGTGGCACCGTGGCTTTCAACCTCTTCTGCAGCTTCGCTATGAGCGATAAGGGTAGCGCCTTGTTCTTTCCAGTAATTGTTACCTACCACGGCATGGGATTGACCGTTCTCATCCACGACATAACGGACAGGTTTGTTTGTGAGTTTTTTGATCTCATCATGGAGTGCTTTTGCGAGCAGATAAGATGAGCTGCCATTGACGACAAGGACGGCTTCATCGCCGATGACAAAGGATAGATTGTTGTTGTGTCCGGCGTTTTCGTAGGAATAGTACTGGGTTTGTCCTATAGCTGACCACACGTTATCCGCCACCTGAATGGGTTTGTCATAGAGTAACGACTCTGGATAACGGTCGGGGATAATGTCGGCACAAGTAATAGTGGCATAGGAGAGCAGCAGTGCTGCGCCCAGTGAACGAGCAAAAACCATGGTGGCGATCCTTCTTTTGTTTTTATATTAGAACCCACTAATGGTTAATCGAATGGATCTAAAAGGCAAGCAGTTATTTTTTATGCTTTAGGTAAACGGCTTCGATTAGTGCCTGGTATTTTGATGTCATATGTTGCCAACTCAGTGAGTTAACATCTGGCGCAGCAGGTAGAGTGTTTTCCTGTTTGAGTGCGGCGAGCTGTGTCAGTTGGCTTACCAAAAGCGCGGTCTCCTGTTCCCCTGAAGGGTAGCGAAAACGCTGATCGAACAGTTCTTGGTAGGCCAGCCTATCTGGAACAACGGGTATTGCTCCGGCTGCAACACCTTCGAGTACGGCAATGCCCTGAAAATCGTGATGTGCTGTTGATAACACGACATCCGCTTGCCGTAGCAGTTTTCGGTAGGCTTGTGCGCTTGGGATGTATCCCCACTCACCCAGCATGTTTGGGTACTTTTCATGGATTGTTGCAAAGGCGCTGGGTTGTTGCCTGAATTGTTGCCCTACGATATGGAACTTCACCGAAGCGCCTGATTGAGAGAGCGCCTCAATGGCCGCGAGTAGTTGGTCGGGGCCTTTGTCATATTCCCAGCGATGGTTCCATACGATGTGTAACGGGCCTGCAACGGCTTGATGTGTTTGGAAACAATGCTGCGGTAACGGTACGGCAAGTACGTGGCTTTTCTCTTCTAGGGTTTGCGGTATGCCTGAAGGGATATGATCCGGTAGCTTTTTTAATAGTGTGCTGGCACCGTTTAAGAATGTTTGGCGGTTAAAATCCGTATTAAACACGATCTGATCGGCGGCCAGTGCGGAGTAGAGGTTGAGGATTTTGGGCTCTACGCTAGCATAGGCTTGCTTTGATGTCGGATAAGCAAACTGATTCTCATGGAAATACAGCAGCGTGGGTATATTAGCGAGTTCTGGCACGAAGCCTTTTAACGTTGCCAGGTCCGTCATTGAGGTGGCAATAATAAGATCATAAGGCTGACGCAGCGTTTCTGCGGTTTCGCCGAATGCCCAGCTTAAGGCGTTGCCACGCACACGCCATGAAAAATAACGGGCAGGCAGGGTTAAAACCGTCCAATCGTAATGCGTTAAATTGTCCAGAAGCCCTTGCCGCCAGTAGGCATGACTATCAGCGTCGTAGGCCGATAACAGGAGTATTTTCACGGTATTAGGGTGACTCTTTTTCGATGCAGTGGGAGGTATTGTGCCTTGTGTTAGCGGAAAATTAAAAAAATCTCTTCTTTGGTTAGAAAATCATAGCTTTTTCATGGTGAAATGTTCATATTCTGCCCTTTGAACCGAGGCGGTTATAAACGCCTTACTCAATCCAAAACCTCCTCACTGGAGCATAATTTTCTTTAAGGAGTTGATCCTCAATGAACAACTGGAAGGCGAGTGTTAACGCACTAGTTGCGACCTCTTTAGTGACTCTATCCGTATCTGCTTTTGCGAAGGAATCGCTCCATGTTTATAACTGGTCCGACTATATAGCCGAAGACACCATTGAGCGCTTTCAGAAAGCTACAGGGATCAATGTTGTTTATGATGTTTATGACTCCAATGAAGTGCTGGAGGCTAAATTATTAGCCGGAAAAAGCGGCTATGATTTGATCTTTCCTACTGCTCGCCCTTTTGCAGATCGCCATATTAAGGCCAATCTGTATCAACCATTAGATAAAACCGCTTTGCCACTATTAGGTAATGTGGATGCCACTATCGTATCTTCTTTGGACGATATTGACCCGGGTAATCAGTATCTTGTGCCTTATATGTGGGGCACAACCGGTATTGGTATTAATGTCACTAAAGTGAGAGAAGTGCTCGGTGCTGATGCAAAATTAGATACGTGGGGAATGGTCTTTGATCCTGCTAACGCCGAAAAACTGAGCCGTTGTGGTATCAGCTTGATGGATGATCCTTCAGAGGTATTAAAAGCAGCTCAGGCTTACGCTGGCTTAGATGTTAAAGACAACAGTAAAGATGGGCTAAACAAAGCGGCTGACGTGGTTAACGGGGTACGCCAGCATATTCGCTATTTCCATAGCTCTCAGTACATTAACGATCTGGCCAACGGTGACCTGTGTGTGGCTCATGGTTACAGTGGCGATGTTTTACAGGCGCGTGATCGAGCCGCAGAAGCTAACAATGGTGTAGAAATTGCCTACCTTGTTCCTCAAGAAGGTGCGGTCGTATGGACAGACGTGATGGCGATTCCTGCCGATGCGCCTAACCCAAAGGCAGCCCATGCATTTATCAACTTTCTGCTTCAGCCAGAGGTGATTGCGCCTATTTCTAATTATGTGGCATACGCTAATGCTAATGCTGCGGCAACACAGCTGGTGGATGAAGAGATTCGTAATGACCCGGGTATCTACCCATCAGAAGAGACGCGAAAAGGATTTGTCACCATTAACACGCCATCCGCTAAAGAGACTCGTATGATGTCGCGCATATGGACCCGCGTGAAGACAGGTCAATAACGGATGGCACAGCTTCGTTCATCCACCCCTTTAGAGTCTTGGCAGGCTCCAGAGGGGGAGCCTGTTATTCGTGTTGAGAGCGTGACTAAAAAATTTGGTGATGTTTACGCTGTCGATGATATCAGCCTGAGTATTCACCAAGGGGAGTTCTTCTCGTTATTAGGCTCTTCAGGGTGCGGTAAAACAACCTTGCTTCGTATGTTGGCAGGCTTTGAAACACCTTCTGCTGGACGTATCTTTATTGATGGTGTGGATATGACTCACACCCCGCCTTATGAACGTCCAATCAATATGATGTTTCAGTCCTATGCGCTCTTCCCGCATATGACGGTCGAAGACAACATCGCCTTTGGTTTAAAGCAAGAAGGCATGCCATCGTCTGAGCGTAAGCAACGTATTCAGGAGATGATGGCCTTAGTGCAAATCGATGCACTAGCTAAGCGTAAACCTCACCAATTATCGGGAGGGCAGCGTCAGCGTGTTGCGTTGGCACGAGCGCTGGCTAAGCAGCCAAAAATCTTACTGTTGGATGAGCCATTAGGCGCGCTTGATAAAAAGCTACGGGAAAAAACCCAGTTTGAGCTGGTCAATATTCAGGAGCGTTTGGGGATGACGTTCGTGATCGTCACTCACGATCAAGAAGAAGCGATGACCATGTCGTCTCGTATAGCGCTAATGCATGATGGCCGAATCGAACAGATCGATCCGCCACGGCGCATGTATGAATACCCCTCCACCCGTTATGCTGCTTCTTTTATTGGGACGGTGAACCTGTTTAGCGGCTATGTGGTTAGTCAGGAAGATGATCATGTTTTAATCCAAAGTGAAGAGGCCGGTGGTCTACTGCAAGTGAAACATAGCCAGCCCTTGGTCGCCGGTATGGAAGTCACCGTTGCTGTTCGCCCTGAGAAGTGTCGTTTGATGGCAGAGCTGACCGGTGCTCCGAATCAGATTAAAGGGGTTATCAAAGAGATTGCCTATTTAGGTGATGTCTCTATCTACCATGTAGATCTACCCTCAGGTAAGCGTGTGCAATTCACTCAATCGAATATTCAGGCGTTGGCCGAGCAACCCCTAACGTGGGAGCAAGAGGTGTGTCTGGCGTGGCAATCGAACAGCTGTGGGGTGCTGGAAGAATGACGCCGAGTACGCCTAAGTGGTTACGAGGGCGCACATTGATTATTGGTGTGCCTTGGTTGTGGCTTGGATTATTTTTTTTGCTACCGTTTCTGTTTATCCTGAAGATCAGTTTATCAGAGGCGGCATTGGCGCAGCCTCCTTACCTTGATCTGATCCGCGAAGTGAGTGATGGCTTGATGACTATCAAGCTGAACTTTGGTAACTATCTGTTTTTGCTGGAAGATCCGCTCTATCTGCAAGCGTTGTGGGGCTCGGTCAAGGTAGCTACGATCTCAACTTTGCTGTGTTTGTTATTAGGCTATCCGATGGCTTACGCTATAGCTAAGTCCCCCAATCATTGGCGGCTCCCGTTGTTGATGCTGGTTATCCTTCCGTTTTGGACCTCTTTTCTGATTCGTGTCTATGCATGGATTGGGATTCTAAAGAACAACGGCTTGCTGAATCAGTGGTTGATGAGCATAGGGCTTATTGATACGCCTTTGGAGATTATGCATACACCGATCGCGGTTTATATCGGTGTGGTATATAGCTATCTACCCTTTATGGTTTTACCGCTGTATGCCACCTTGATCCGTTTAGATGACACACTGCTGGAGGCTGCTTCTGATCTGGGTTGTAAACCGTGGAAGCAGTTCATGAAGATTACATGGCCACTCTCTATGCCGGGTGTGTTAGCTGGCGCGATGCTCGTGTTTATCCCGGTAATGGGTGAGTTTGTCATCCCTGATCTGCTGGGCGGGCCTGAAACTTTGATGATCGGTAAACTGATGTGGACCGAGTTTTTCAGTAATAAGGATTGGCCGTTGGCCTCTGCGTTGGCGGCGGTTCTGCTGTGTGTATTGATTATTCCTTTTGTGTTACTAAGGCATTATGAGCGACGCACTGAGGAGGTGCTCTGATGTGGCGTAAGATGCCGCTGCTGATGACAGCGCTCATGTTTGGCTACGCTTTTCTTTATGGGCCAATTGCCAGTTTGATTGTCTATTCTTTTAATGAAAACCGTTTGGTAACCGTGTGGTCGGGTTTTAGCACGAAGTGGTACGCTGAGTTGCTGCAAAACGATCAAATATTGGGTGCGGCCTGGTTGAGTGTCAAAATTGCCTCGGTGAATGCCTCCTTAGCTGTAATCCTTGGGACACTCGCCGCATTAGCTTTGGTGCGTTATAAGCGTTTTAAAGGGCGGCAAGTCATGGAAACCATGGTGACAGCTCCCTTGGTCATGCCTGAGGTTATTATTGGTTTGTCGTTGTTGTTGCTGTTTGTTGCAATGGAGCGGGTGTTAGGGTGGCCTGAGGGTCGAGGTCAGTTGACCATTACGATTGCTCATGTGACCTTCTCGATGGCCTATGTGGCTGTTGTGGTACAAAGCCGTTTAGCGCATATGGATCAATCATTAGAAGAGGCTGCATTAGATCTGGGCGCTAAGCCACGAAAAGTATTTTTTGCGATTACATTGCCTTTAATTACGCCAGCGTTAGTGGCTGGGTGGTTACTTGCTTTTACCTTATCTATGGATGATTTAGTGGTTGCAAGCTTTGTTTCGGGGCCAGGTGCCACAACACTGCCTATGGTTGTTTATTCCAGCGTGAGGTTGGGGGTTAGTCCGCAGATTAATGCATTGGCGACTATTATTGTAGTGACGGTTAGTATTGCGGTTGCTGTGGCAGGTGTTCTGATGTATCGCAAAGAGAAACGTGGGCTTTAATACTTTACGAGCGAAACCCCTTTGATCTGGGCATACAGCTGATCACCTACGTTCAGTGACATCTGGTCGGTAGACCAGCGTGTCACACGAGCGAGTAAGCGAGTGTGTTCTCCGAGTGTTAGAATCAGATTGCATTGGGCTTTATCGGTTATATCTATCTTCTCGATGGTGACCGGCAGCGTGTTTATGATGGTAGAGTCATTGTTTGCTGAGCGGGTTAAGCTGATGTGGTTGGCGCCTATACGAATTCTTTTACGTTCCCCTATTGCTCCTTGTTTGCCCGGTACTTTGAGCACACCACCATCCACAGATAAATAGGTTAAGTCATAGTCGCTATCGTATTGAGTTACAGTGGCGTCGATCAGCGAACCTGCTTTGCTGAAGAGGACAAGAGGTGATGCCAAGTCCAACATAATCTCCTGAATATTGCCTTGTGCAGTCACCTGCCCCCTGTCCATTAATACAATATGATCAGCAAGACTTTCTACTTCAGATAAGGCGTGGGTGACATAAATCACAGGGATAGACAACCGGGTATGCAGCTGTTCAAAGTAAGGCAGGATTTCCGCCTTACTTTTAAAGTCCAGTGCCGAGAGTGGTTCATCCATGAGTAAAATATCAGGGGCTGATAATAAAGCGCGGCCAATGGCAACTCGCTGTTTTTCACCACCGGAGAGGGTGTCTGGCATTCTATCGATAAGGTGTTGGATGCCTAGCAGGTGAGTAACTTCTTCAAATGTTAAAGCGTCGTTGCCGCTGGTATTTGAGTCGTGAGCAAATAGCAAATTGCTCTTAACGCTCAGATGTTCAAACAAACTTGCTTCCTGAAAAACATAACCGACTTTGCGCTGGTGAGGCGGGACGAAATGGGCGCTATTCTGCCAGCTATGTCCGTTGATCTCGATATGAGCCTGTGTGGCTTTATGAAGCCCTGCGATGCAGCGTAAAAGGCTGGTTTTCCCGCATCCTGATGGGCCAAATAAAGCAGTAATGCCACGCCCTGGAATCTTAATGTCAACCGACAAGGGAAAGTGCTCAAGCGGCGTATTGATTCGGATGTTAAGCATAGGGCTCATCGTTGTAGCCCCCGGCGGCTTTTACGCTCTAATAAGGTCAGCAACAGAATAATTATGAATGAGAAAGCGACCATCCCCGCAGCAATGAGGTGGGCTTTATCCCACTCAAGAGATTCCACATAATCATATATCGCAATGGAGAGCACTTTGGTCTCCCCTGGGATATTACCGCCAATCATCAAAACAACGCCAAATTCGCCTAACGTATGTACAAACGACATGACAATACCGGTTAACAGGCCGCCGCGCGACATGGGTAACACGACGCGAATGAATGTATTGAGAGGGGATGAGCGCAGTGTTGCTGCAACTTCTAGCGGCCGTACCCCAATAGATTCGAACGTATTTCTTAAGGGTTGAACCATAAAGGGTAATGAAAATACAACCGAGCCGATGACCAAACCTGTAAAGGTGAAGGTAAGAGGCGATCCAAGCAGGGTCGTTGATAGTTGGCCTAAAGGGCTGTCTGGCCCGAGGGATATTAACAGGTAAAAGCCTAAGACAGTGGGGGGTAAAACTAAAGGCATTGATACCAGTGCGGAGATCATATCTTTAAAGAGGCTTTTAGAGCGAGCAAGCCACCAGGCGAGCGGTATACCAATCACTAATAGGACACAGGTTGTCAGTGTTGCGAGTTTTAAAGAGAGAAGAATGGCATCCGTCATGGTTGTCTCAAAAGGTTAAATAGCCACTTTGGCGAATAATCTGTTGGGCGGTATGGCTACTCAGAAAATCATAAAATGCGTTAGCGGTTAAGTTATCCTGTGCAGCTTTGAGTATGACGGCACCTTGATGCAAGGGTGTATGAATCTCATGAGGTACTTGCCAGTAATAACCTTGAGGTAGTTTCTTGATCTGAGATAGCGCCACAAAAGCGGCATCGACATTTCCACTGGCTGCAAACTGGTAGGTTTGGGCAATATTATCTCCCTGAACAATGACACCATCATAGGCGGGTTCTCGTGAAGCGAGTACTTCAATAGCTGCAGCGCCGTAAGGTGCGGTTTTGGGGTTGGCAATAGCCAAACGTGTTACGTGATTTTTGTCGAGTGCTTCCAAGCCTTGTTCAATTCCGGGGTAATGTTTACTCCAGAGCGCCAGTTGGCCTGTGGCATAAATTTTCAAATCATCTAGGGCTATCCCTTCTTCTATCAAACGTTTAGGGCGATCTGTATCTGCACTTAAAAAAAGATGAAAAGGCGCACCATGTTTTATTTGAATAAACAGTTTGCCACTAGAACCTGAACTAATAAGAATATTGTGGCTGTTGGATTGACTGAATGCTTGAACCAGTTGTTGTGCGGTTGATAAAAAGTTAGCTGCGACGGCAATATTGACGGTTTCTCCACGTATAGGAGCTGAGAGGCTCAGCAAAAGCGACAAGAGAAGGCTTACCCTGAACCGGCCAAAGGTGTACGGTTTTCTATTCATAGCAAACATCTTAAGTAGGTATGCCTCTTCACACTATTGTACAGACAGAGTATATCGAAAGAGGTATTGTGGAAAGTGGTCATTATTTCGTCATAAAGGTGTGGGATAGTTTTATTTCAACTTTTTGTGCACTGCACAAAAAAAGAAGTTGACAATCGTTGGGATAAAGATAGAATACATCGTATTGTGCAGTGCAACATAAATTATTGGGGAAGCATCATGACAAACAATATCGATCTACAGAAACCGCTAGAAGCTGTTAAAACACTTATGACTCTTCAGGCTGCTACAGTAAGCAAGTCTGTAGAATTACAGAAACAGTCTGGTGAAGAGCTGGCTTCTTTCTTCAAGTCTGAAGTAGAAAAAGCGAAAGAACTGAAAACACCTGAAGATGTAGTTAAGTTCAATGTTGAAGCGAACAAAAACTTGTTCGAAATTCTGAAGGCACAGGGCGAAGCTTTTACAGCATTAGCTACTGAAGCTAGCCAGAATGCAATGAACGAAATTCAGAAAATGGCTAAATAAGCATTTTTGGATATTAAAAAAACCCGGCTTGCCGGGTTTTTTTGTGGCTACTTCTTCACATCAGTTCACTTTGGTATGGATATTGGCGGAGGGTCAGAACAAACCACTGTGTTCCTGCCCTGATTTTTAGCAATGTAAAGTGCGTCGTCTACGCGTTTGAGCAAGTCGTGATAGTCTTCGCCTTGGCTGTACTCTGCAACGCCTGCGCTTAGGGTGACTTTTGCATCGGCTTGCCAATACTGTTTGTGAATATTAAGCCTGATTTTATTTGCCAGTTTCAATGCACCATTAATTTCCGTTCTTGGGCACAGCAGTAGGAACTCCTCGCCGCCCCACCGTCCTAATATATCTATCTCTCGGCAGAGGCTATTCATAATCAGACTGACTTCCTGAAGTACTTCGTCGCCTTTTTGGTGCCCAAATTGGTCATTGATCTGTTTAAAAAGATCGATATCAAAGAGAACGATTGAAAAGGGGTCTTGATAACGCTTAGCAGCTGCGATCTCTTTTCGCATCTCTTGGACCAATAAGTAACGGTTCGGTAAATTGGTTAACTGATCAGTTGTGGCTTGTTGCGCTAGTTGCTCATTGAGTATTCGAAGCTTGTTGTTATAGCTGGAAATAACTCGGTAACGATAGATCAACAAAAAACCTAGTGCAGCAATAACTGCCATGACACTCACGAAAGGGCGGTAATCGAATGCACTCTCATATTGAATACCTACCCAGCGGTTATAGATTTGCTGACGCTCAGTCTCATCTATTGAGTGAATCGCCTTGTTAAGAATCGACACCCACTCAGGCCAATCTTTGCGTACTCCTATTGCTAAGGAGTAGCTATCAGGGAGTGTGCTGGAAACTTTTATATTGAGGTATTTATCGACGTTGACTTGATGTGCAATCACTTCTAAAGAGCCGATAAAACCAAAAACTTTCTCTTCGCTCAGTAGTTTTAGCCCTTCCTGATCAGATGTCACTTCTAAAAGATTAATGTCTGGATATCGGCTTCTTAAAAAGGGGATAGCAGCGGTATCCTTTACTACCGCATGTAAATTCTGAGCCACGCTGTTGATGTCGGATAGAAAAAATTGATCAAGTCGTGTTGCTAGCACAAGAGGCGACGAAAAGAGTGGTTGGGTAAAGTTAAGATATTGCGATCTTTCTTTAGTTGGAGTAATTGTTGTGACTAAGTCGCATTTTTGCTGCCGGTAGAGCTGAGTTGTTTCGCTCCAGCTATCTGTTTTTACTAAAGTAAAGGTGATTCCCAAGCGCTGGCTAATGAGTTTCATTAGGTCTGCAGATACACCAATATGGTTGCCAGAAGAGGAGAATCCATCAAAGGGCAGCCAATTCGGGTCGATACAGAGTCTGAGGTTAGGCGTTTTATTTGTGATGCGCTTCTCTTCTTCGGATAGATAAAGCAACCCGCCACTCTCTAAATTACTCGTTGGCCTGACCTGTGGGCTAAACCATTTAGTTTGGATACGAACTTTCTCATGATCAGGGATGGCGGCTAGTCCTTTATTCAGGATTGAAACGGCTTCTGGCCAATCGTTTCGTGTAGCGAATACTAGGTCGAGTTGATCATCTAAGTGAAATGCTATTTGTAGGTAGGGCATACCTAGTTTATTAGCTAGGTAGAGTGTTGCGCCATTACCAAAAGCGATGTCCGCCCGTTGAGCCGACAGTGCACTGAAAACGTCTTCAACTGTATCGACTAATAAGATTTTAGACTTTGGGAATTGATTCGCTAACTCTATATCGGCTAGATTGCCTTTTTGGATGACGATAGTTTTATCATCTATATCCTGAATAGCATGTATTTCTTTGGGGTTTCCTGTTGCAACGAATACTGCTTTTTTTAGTGTGAGGTAGATATCTGAAAAATTGAGATAGCTTCTGCGCTTTTCAATAGGGGCCCCGGTACTAAGCCCGTCAATCTTCCGCTCTTGGGCAAGACGCTGCATTTCTGGCCAGCTACCGGTAACCAGAGAAAAGTTTGCCCCTGTGACTTGGTTTATGGCGTCTAAAATTTCAGCGTCGTACCCAGAAACGCTGCCATCTTGACCGACAATAACATAGGGCTCCCAAGATAAGTCTGTGCCCAGTTTGATCTCGGGGTGTTGCTGAATAAACGTCTGTTCTTCTGGTGTAAGGTCAACGCCTGCATAGAGTGGGGAGGTGACAAAAAACAATAGTGAGGAAAAGCTCAGGATGAGTTGGCTAATTAAAGTGTATTGTTTGGTTCCAGCCACCTTTCCTCCAATATCATCCTTGCTAGTCACAATAAAAATCCGCTTGTTAGGGTTTAAGTTATTTAAGAATGTTTGTTCATAAAATTGATTTGTATCTAATTAAAGACGCTAATCCTATGTTTCGCTACTCGATTTTTGCTTTTTTGTCTATTCGTATTCTATTTTTACAGTGACACCCGCATAGGAGGGCTAAATGTGGGGCTTTTGACACATTTACCTAAAAATAGTGGCGAACTTCCCCCAGTGTATGTGGCCAGCTGAGTTATGGAGTTACGATGGTTCTGAACCAGATAGGCTGTTTTACCTACATTTAATGACTAAGTTAGGGCTTTTCTTGGATGTGTTTTTATTGGCTCGCTTTTTGCTCTTATGCTTGATGGTTGGAATCGAACTGATACCGCATGTTTTAAGTCATCTCATTGAAACGAGGATAGATCAGCTGTGGCAACGAATAAGCAAGACATTCACGCACATAATGAGGATTATCTAGCGCCGGGTGATCGTCGTAATCCTGAATATAAAGGCCGGCCTGAGCCATCTCCAGTGCCAGTAAGCAATGGACGTTTAGCGGGCCTGCTTGGTGGTCCTATAGTTGCTTTATTACTGATATTAATGCCGGCGCCGGGGGATATGCCCCTTGAAGCTTGGCGTTTAGTAGCAATGGCTAGCTGGATGGTGATCTGGTGGTTAACCGAAGCTGTGCCGATTCCCGCTACCGCGCTGTTACCTATTGTTTTGATGCCACTTTTGGAAATAGATAAAATTAAGCCGGTTGCTGCGAATTACGCTCACCCGCTGATCTTTTTATTTCTGGGTGGTTTTTTGTTGGCAGCTGCCATGCAACGAGTAGGCTTGCATCGTCGGATTGCGCTTCAAATCGTTAGCCGAATAGGTACGTCTCCGTCTCGTATTATCCTAGGATTTATGTTGGCAACGGCCTTTTTATCCATGTGGATATCTAATACCGCTACAACCATCATGATGTTTGCTGTTGGCCTTTCGGTGATTGATTTTATTTCACGTCAGACGGATGATGATCGTGTAGTGCGTAATTTTGGGGTAGCGCTTATGCTATCTATTGCTTATAGCGCATCGATTGGGGGTGTGGGCACTTTGATTGGTACTCCACCTAACGCGTTACTAGCGAGCTTCCTACAAAGCAACTATAACATTGAGATCAGTTTTTTTGATTGGATGTTGCTAGGTATTCCAGTCGTGGTTGTAATGTTGCCTATTACGTGGCTGATTCTGACACGTATCCTGTTTCCTTCTCACCAAATAGCTATTAATGATCCTTCTGCTGTGGTCAAGCGTGAGTTAAGTGCGTTAGGTGTTATGTCACGGGGAGAAAAGCTGGTAGCTATCGTGTTCTTTACTGCCGCTGCTAGCTGGATTTTCCGTAAGTTGTTGGTTGATCTGACGGGTTTACCTCTAAATGATACGATAATAGCCTTATTGGCTGCACTGGTGTTGTTTGCTGTACCTATTTCCCGTCAGAAGGGTGAATTTGCCTTGGACTGGGAAGCGGCTCGTCATGTTCCATGGGGCGTGTTGTTACTGTTTGGAGGTGGCCTTGCGTTAGCGGGTGGTTTTAAGGGCACAGGCTTGGCGGAGTGGATAGGTAATGGTGTTTCGGGTATCGACATTAGCACGCTTGCCTTGGTGCTGGTGGTAACGATTGCCATTGTTTACTTGACAGAAATCACCTCTAATACCGCGTCGACGGCTACTTTCTTACCAATTCTTGCGGCAGTAGCGGTGGGGCTTGGACTCAACCCGATCATTCTTTGTGTGCCAGTTGCATTAGCGGCTTCAATGGCATTTATGATGCCGGTGGCAACCCCGCCGAATGCTATCGTTTTCTCCTACGAGAGAATGGAGCTACGGGATATGGTGCGTGCAGGCTTTTTGCTGAATTTAGTTGCAATTGTGGTCTCATTTGGCCTGTTTACTTTGCTGGCAAGCTGGGTATTTGGGGTGGAGTTTTAATCGACGGCTATCAGCAAGCCCTCTCCGCGAGTGGGCTTGCTGTTTTGTACTCTATGCGTCAACTAAGCGAGGATCACTGTCACTTACACCGGGGCTTGTCAGATGTTGTTGGTGGAAGGTGTTTAAAGCTGTATATCGACTTAAATCTTCTAGCTCCCGGAAACTGATCCAGTCCAGTAAACAGAACAGGCACATTGCAGGGTAATTCCAGTCGGCCAATTCGCCGCTAGCGACGGACTTTTCGAGTAATTGAAGGGTGCGCTCAATACGCTCTTTTTGCAAGTTGGCGATTAGCATGTCGGCATCGGTATCGATACCTGAACGCTTAGACAGCAGAAGAATGACATAGGAGTCGTTGGCGGCATCAATCAGCGATAGTAAGTTCTCTTGGTGCCAACTCATGGGTGTTTCAGGGAAGTGCGTACTAACTAAGTAGCGGTGGATAGCTCTTGAATCATAAATCGTCTGCTCGCCATCCATCAGGACTGGAATCTTCATGGCTGGGGTATAACGCGCTAGTGCTTCTCTTCCCTCTGGGGAGTAGATATTCAAATTTATGAATTCGAATGACTTTCCCTCAAGAAAAAGGCGCAGGCGGCGGACATAAGGGGACATGGATGAACCTACAAGCTTCATTTAAACCTCCAATCATGAATATTCATTCAAAAAGTACAGTCACCTTATAGCGAAGCGTATTGAAACGGAATAGTTTTTCTAGGGATAAGAGTGTTCCCGTAATGGTTACTCTATCCATCCTGCAACGGCCTGTACGGGCTCTGCAGAATTTGGATAAGTTAGCCAAATCGCGATCGCCTCTCGTTCAGTCTTTCGTTCAGGTAATGAGAATGCCCAGTTATTACTAGATAGAGCTTGATTAAAATACGTGACAACAAACTGATTTTGCAGGATTTTATCTTGGTTCTCTCCTGCAGTAATCTCTGACGTTAGATCAAAACTTAATATCGCAACGTGTGCCGCCAGTTGCTCCTCTTGGGGAAAGTGAATGCTGACATGGCGATCTTCAGAGAGGTTAGCTGTTAAAGTATTTGCCTCTTTTGCAGCGACTTTAGGTAATGCTTTTCCGATGAAAAAGCCTCGCCACTCTTTTCCATCAACCACCCAGCCAGGTGTATAGACATTGCTAATGGCACCCGTCTTCTTGAGATGGTATTGGCGCTGGCTATTTAAAGCAGTGGCAAATGGATCTTTCCAGCCCAGATAGTCCCAGTAATCGACATGAAAAGCGACAGGAATCCGCTGTTTCCATAGCCCGGGGTCCTCAAGTAATTGGTTGAGCTTTTTGTCAGCTGGTGGGCAGCTGGAGCAGCCCTGAGAAGTATAAAGCTCCACTAATTGCGGAACATTGCCAGACTGAGTAAATATTTGCTCGGCTGCAGCATGGGTTACGCTTAACGGTAATAGCAGTAGGCAGGCAAGTTGAGTAAAGCGTTGGTGCAACATGATCTGATCTCTTTGTTATCTAGAGGCTCAGACCTTGATTGCACCGCAGAGTTCAGCTTTAGTGCCTACGTAGAGGGTTAGCGTGTTATATCATTTAGAAACATACTCAAACGCTGCCAAGATTTTTTATCAGCGTCTTCTCTATAACGTTCGCTGCCAAACACGGTAAAAGCGTGAGGTGCACCACTGTACGTAATCATCTCATGGGGCATACCCGCTGACTCCAGCTCACTTGCTAAATCGGCAAATTGATCCATAGTGATCGCTGTATCAGCGGTGCCATGTAACACCAATAGTTTGCCTTTAGCTTGGCTGTAATCCTGCCCTTGAGGTGTTTTTAAGCCGCCATGGAAAGTTACAAAACCTTTAAGGTCGGCTCCCGAACGTGCCATTTCTAATACGCCAGCACCACC
Organism: Neptunomonas concharum; assembly: GCF_008630635.1. Classification (NCBI taxonomy): domain Bacteria; kingdom Pseudomonadati; phylum Pseudomonadota; class Gammaproteobacteria; order Oceanospirillales; family Oceanospirillaceae; genus Neptunomonas; species Neptunomonas concharum. Next base: position 462,895 of record NZ_CP043869.1, read on the forward strand.
AAAACAGTAACCCATTGCAACGGCATTGTTTCGATTTCCGCCAAGCGCCACGGCTTTATTAAGTGCACCATCCATAAGAGAGCGTAATTTAATACGATCGTTATAGAGTTCACCGGTATGTTGCTTTTTGTCTTCCATCTTGGTGGGGCGAATACCTGCACCAAACAGGTCTGCAGCGAAAACACTGTAGCCCATATCCGCCAGCATATGAGCACGTTTAATCTCATAATCAGTGAGGCCATCCCAGTCATGGAGCAACAAAACCAAAGGTGTATTATCGCCTGCGCTAACGTAGTAGCCTTCATAGGCTTGACCATTAATTTGGTAGGTCACATTAGCGGCCATTAGCGAGGCGGGGAGTAACGAGAGTAAGAAAAGCAAAGCAGTTTTCATCACCAGGCTCCTATTATTATTTGATCTGGTTTATGTTGATGAAGCGTACCATAAAGATGCACAGCCAAAACTCATCTTAATGAGTCTGAATCGTAATCTTATACGTCTTGGGAGAGCAACTAGATGAAGAAAATATCCCCATGTCTGGTCCTACTAGTATGTTTATGGACAGTGGGTAGCGCGGCTGCCCCTGTGGTAGAGCAAACGATCATGATTGCTGAAACACCCTATACGGTAAACGTAAAAAAAGGCTATCGTTTGACGTTGCTAACTGACCAAATTCCACAGCCGAGATTACTGACCTTTCATGAAAGTGGGGAGCTTTTTGCTGGTTCTCGTTCGGGTCGGATCTATCGGCTCAAGCCTCCCTATAAACAGGTGGAAGCAATCGGACCTGACTTTGCATATCCACACAGCGTTGCTTTTCGAGGAAGTACGTTGTTCGTCGCCAGTACGGAAGCAGTTTATTATGGCCGTTATCAATCCGGAGGCGATATTGAGAGCCTCAATCTACTGGCTAAACTTCCTGAAGGTCGAGGTCATAATAGTCGAACGGTTAAAGTAGGGCCGGACGAGCGGATCTATGCCAGCTTAGGTATATCAGGTAACTGCAGTAATGAATATTTACATGACACCTACCCTTTTGAGAAACGCAGAGGAGGCGTGTTTGTCTTAGATGAGAGCATAAACCCACCGCAATGGCGCACCTATTCATCGGGTTTGAGAAATCCGGTTGGATTTGATTGGTCCCCCTCAGATCAAACCTTGTATGCGTCAAACAATGGTCCTGATCATCTTGGTTTTCAGCAACCTCCCGAGCAGTTTACGCAATTATCGCAAGGAAGCTTTCATGGAATGCCGTGGTATCAGTATGACGGTGAGCGTGTACATCGCGACCGTTGCCAGAGTAGCCCAGCGCCTTACCCAATAGAAAGTGTTGTAAAACCGACGGCAACCTTTCCTGCACGTAATGCGCCTATGGCCGTGACCTTTGTGCCTAATCATGCTGCCTTTGGTGAGTTGGCTGGACATGCGTTAGTCGCCTTAAGGGGCTCATGGGCAGTCGATGAGAGTGGCAATAAAGCGAGTCGCCGTGAGCCAAAAATTGTTGCTATAACGGTCGAGGGAAGTGACAAAGGCAAAGTCGAAACGCTAGTGAGTGGATTTCAATTACCCAACGGCGACCGATGGGCGAGGCCTGTGGGGATCGCTATCGGGCCTGATAATAGGGTATATATTTCAAGTGACTCCCCATCAGGACTATATCGGTTGGAGAAAGAGCTGTAACCTCATCGCTTGTCGTGCGATATAGTCAAAGCCGAGTTCAAGTCTCGACTTTGACTATATAAATAGCTATAGCTTCATGCAATTAGCGTAGTAGGTTGTGGTCGCTGGCCAATCAGAAAATAACCCGATTATACCCACGTCTTTGGCTAGCACATCGACAACCGTAAACATATCACCATCCGTGCTAATCACGTTGGCCATCTCTTTATCAGCATCTGGGTTTTGGCCATTTAATGTCTGGTAATACCAACCACCGCCGGTCTTTAGATGCCCAGAGCGTTCTAACGTCCATGTGATAATTTTTAAGCCTGCTGTCTTAGCTGCTTTAGCATAAGTAGAAGGGGTAACTTTACCGTTTTCTGCATCTAGCAACATCCACATAGGTGGGGCAATAATATTTACGCCATCCTCTACGAGCTGCTCCATGGAAGGCTTCCATGTTTTAGGAGAGCGATGATCAAAAGATTCATCATCATAACGGCCATCCAGATAAACGGCTTGTTGAGCAAATAAAGGTTCCGACTTGATCCAGTAGCGCACATCTTCAATATTAAATGATTGAGGCCATACATGTGTGGCTGGCACGCCAGCCTCTTTATACTCATTAATCATTTTTTGCGCATAGTCTGTTTGCGAAAAGCCATTAAAAGGCATCTCGACGCTGGGCGCTTTAAGCTCGGGTGTCATTTTTGTCCCCAGAGCCTTAAATAACTCAATGCTCTCTTTATGGGACATCACCGTGCCTAGGCTAGCGTAAAGATCGGTTCTCCAGCTCGCGGTGCCGTTTAAAAACTCAGCGACGGTTGTGGCTTTTTTATTAGAGGCGTCCATCTTGCCTGTGAGTGTTTTGAACTCAGCCAGGGTAATGTCACTCGTGCAGCATTTAGCAGTTGCGGGCGTTACCAGTTCACCGGACTCATTAAACTGCGCTGGCTGAAAAGGAACCGAGCATTTAGCGGCTAAGGGAGTGGCCAAAATATTAGTGGTTGTTGCTAAGTCACACTGTGAATGACGGCAAACCAACTCAGTGTCTTTAGTAAAAGTTACATCACACTCAAGAATGCCGGCCCCCATTCTTGCAGCGGCAATATAAGACTCTCGTGTGTGCTCAGGAAATTGCATGGCAGCGCCACGATGGCCGATGGAAAAATCAGAGCGAGTAAAAGGGCCGTTTTCACAACTTTTCAATTTTTCTTTTAGCTTTCCTTCCTTCATATCATCGATCAAAAAGAAAGGACGCGGGCCTAGTTGAACATGTGCAGTGTTCTGGTCCATAACAGCAGGTGTTGCCGTAGTGCTGGCGGCATAACTAGCCGATGCAGACAGCATAGTAGTGACTACAGTTAAAGCGAATGTGAAGCGACGCATATCCGTCTCCTAGTTTTTCCTAGAGGTGGGAGCCTATCTAATGCTGGCATTACTTGGATTGGAAGCAATCAGCAACGTGGACCACACTCTAGCGAGCAAATATTGCGAATTTGTTCTGGTTTATTGATAGTTTGATGACGGAAAGCGTTATTTGGAAACGTTTTCAAATTCTATGGCAACGAATAAGTTGCCTTTGGAGTGTTGAGCAACATATGTGTTTACCATGATAAAGTCGATGCTCTACCAGATTAAACAGCGGCGTGTGGAACTTTGTCTCAAACAGAATGACATGATGCTGCGTGTGGGCGTATCTCGTCAGCAATATCAGCACTTGGAATCCAAAGGAAACCCAGGCCAGACACCTTGGAGTAAAAAGGGTTCTCTAGATTCGTAGTATAGGGTGCAGATTGCTGCTATTTTTGCGCGATGCATAGCCATCGCTGGTGTTCAGGTACACAGAGTATTTTAGATAATTTCTAGGCCTGTCGACTTAGTTTTTTTGATAATTATAATCTAGTTGTAAAGTGAGCTTTTTATTTTGGTAGTGATTATAAGGTTCTTTGAGATTATTAACTAAATAATATTTATCTGTCCCTGTTTTTATCTTCGTCTTCGTCTTCGTCTTCGTCTTCGTCTTCGTCTTCGTCGTTCTTGGTTTCTTTGAGTAAAGATGTATTATCTGTTTTTGAACCTGGTGTGGTAAAACCCTTAGAAGATGTTCCATTCTCAGTTTGAGATAAAGCGATTTTCTCAATCGTAAGAAGTGTTTTCTCATAAATCTCTATAGTTTTTTCGGGGGGCAGCCTTAGATTACTACTTAATTCGCATGCTCGATAGAGTAGATCCCGGGTTAATAATACGGATGGAGATCTTCCACCCAGTGAAGATATTAGTTCGCCAGTGCTCTCTTCAGCACTATTTCCTAAACCTACTCGAGAGTTAACGCCAAAGCTGACCCCCTCACTAATACCTACTGCATAGTCTGGAGAGGGTGTTCTACATATGCGTTCTCTAGAGTTTTCACTATAGAAATATGTTTCTTCTGATCCGCTAGGTAGTACAACTGTGCTGATTCCGTCTCGCTCATAGAGTTCACCAGAAAAGGTTTTACCTAGGTTTGAACAGCCTGAAATGAAAAAACAAATAGTGATGAAAAATATTTTTACTTTCATAGGTATCTTAATTTTTTGGTTTATAATCAACTCTTTGAATGCTTTTAATTTTGAATCCATCAAAAGTCACAGAAAGAATGTTATTGTTCTGTTCAGGCCCGCTGGAATACTGAGGATGATCACCAATTTTAATAAGTAAATCTTCACGGTGACGACTATATCCCCATATTTTCACATGAATTATTTTGCTTTCCTTTGTATCTGTATTGATAAGCTTTAAAGTGCCTATAAGATTTGGGTGTTTTTCATGAATGCTCCAAGTAAGAGAGAAGCCATAGGCGTTACCTCCCTTTGTATTAAGGATATCATTAGGTATATGCTTACCAGACATACAGTTGTGGGTGATGTGTCTGAAACTATGTGTGAACTCTGCTTTTATGTTTTCATTAGTTAAAAAGAAAATGCTTCTTTTTTGATATGGATGATGATTACACTTATCAAATGTTGTTCCGGTCCAGTCAGCAGAAAACTTCTCTATTTTGTGTAAATCCTTTGAATCTAACGTAATGGGACTATCCCCACTACCAAGTGTAACCTCAGCAGAGTTGGCGATATTTCCATAAATAAATATTACTAAGGAGGAAAAAAGGGCAGGCATGAATTTATTTACACGAGAGTTCATATTAGAGAGCCTGTTTTATTATTAGCTAGCATATAAAGATAGTGCATATAAAATAGTTGTCAATTTTTTAACATAGAAATGACCTTTCCTTATATTTAGAACCACTTTTTTGATGAGATTTTCCTCAATTTGAGGGGCTCCCTTGGACAAGGCAGCTTTGAACCACATGACAAAGGAATGTACTTCGTAAATGAGAAAGCAGGCTTTTTCTCTGATCTGCTTGATACAAAGCTCTTGGCATCAACGATAGATACCGTTAGGCAACTCTACAGACTTACTCCTGATCAACCCTTCTTAGCACAGGTGCATGAATGCTATGAAAAAGCTATGCATGAATCCCAATGCCTAGAGTTACATGGTGTTTGGTTTGCTGTTGGAAGTGGTGGACAGTCTGGCTATAAGTACCGTCTTCAGAACAATGAGGAAGGCATCATCATCTTTCTTAAGAATCGACGCCAGTCAAGTGATTGTCGTGGATCTCATCTGAAAATAGAGTTCAGTCCTCATTACCTGTTAAACCGTAAACCTGAGGAAGTACAAGATTTCGCGGATGCGGTTTCTCAATGGGTTTCTGTCGATGCTCCAGAGCATGGGGGAGTGGCATTACATCTGGCCTTGGATGTACAGGGATGGGAACCATCAGAAAATTTCCTTGAACGTCTTACAACGCGCTCTAAAAGGCTTTTCTGTCATGATGCGATAGAGAAAGTAGATTTTAGTTTATCTGAGGTGGCGGTGACGTATGGGAACAGACAGACAATAACCGCAGGCTCTGTTAAATCAGTACAGATGTGCTGCTATGACAAAACAGCTGAAGCTAAAAAGTCAGATAAAATCCACTATATGGAATCAGTGTGGCAAGGTCAGGATAAAAACGGACTGATAGAGAACGTAGATTATGACTCTGAAAAGAATGTAAGACGCATAGAGATGCGTTTACACCATTCCGTCATGAAGCAATTCCAAAGGGGTTCTGATATCGAATTGAGAAGCTACCTTCAAGCCTATGAGCATTTGGGGGCTTTGTGGCGTTACGGAATGAATTGCTTTCGTTTGGACTATATAAAGGATGTGATAGACCCATACTGGCAACTATTTATAGAAGATGCAGACTTTCACTGGTGTCATCAAGGCAAAGCGTACAAAAGAGCCTATAAAAAGCCCGGTGTAGGTAATGAGAAAAACGTCACGCTAGCTTTGGGAAACTGGATATCCATTATTGCTAGATCAAAAATGAACAGTCATACAGCGTGGAAATGTCTAAAAAAGTCAGGAATGTTTGGTGACATCGTAGAGTATTACGGAAACCGTGGAATTGATCCTTCACAGCTTTTCGAGATGATCACACAATCCCTGATAGATAGGCGAATGGTTGGTAAGGCGGCGTGATGAATTGGTTAAATAATGGTCAATAAATTGCTCTAATAGAGTTTTCTGATATACTTTGGTTGATATTAACGGAGTTATTTTATGCCTCAAACCGTCGTACATATGCCTAACACTCGGGTTCGCAGAGCTAATGCTGCTGATGTGAAACGCGCTGCTGTCTGTGGTGATGCGATTTTTGCCTATTTTTTAGAGCATGGAAAGCTTCCAGAGTCTAAAGAGCAGCTACAGATAGCCAAGTCTAAAAAGTAATTAGTGGCTGCAAGAGTCCTTACTGCTCCTATATTCAGAATGTTGGATAATTGGGAGAATCATAAGCGAACCTTCGAAGACTATAAAATTCTAGGGATTCAGCCTGAGTTTTATGGTCGTGATGCTGATCTTTCTTATCCTGACGTTCATCATATACATTTAGCTACAGATGAAGACACCGTTCTTCGGTGGTCTAAGATTTAGTATTCCTTCTATAGAACTCATGATGCAAAGCGTCCTGAGTCTGATTTCTGGCTGATATATGCCTATGATGATTTGGAGGATACTTACCTACTGTTAACCATTATTGGTCCGGATGCGCATAACAGTAACCACTTTAGAGCGTACTTAGGTCAACTCTATACAAGCTGTGTTCAGCCTTGGATAAATGGACGTTTAGAAGGTTTGGAATAAGAAAGTGGACAAAATGTGGACAGTAAAAACCAAAAAGCTGTCTAACTAGTTGGTTTTTAAGGAAAAATTTGGTGGAGGTGGCGGGTTTCGAACCCGCGTCCGCCAATCCGCTGCCATAAGATCTACATGTTTAGACTTCTCTATTGAGTTAACCCAGCACGACCCGAGAGTCAGGGTGTTTAGGGCGAGCCTTTTTAGTTTTAACCGTTCAGCTTAAGGCGAAGCTTCCGGGCGATTCTGTCTCGAATGACACCGCGAACCTCTGAGTTACAGACACCTCTGAGTGCGGCGCTAGCGGCCCTTAGGCTGCTAGAGCGTAGTTATCGTCGTTAGCAACTATAACTGTGTAGTAATGGATTTACGTGATTCACTACACTCACGACATGCACTTAAGGTTTTGTAACCGGCGTCGAAGCCATGTCACCCCCAAGTAGTCGGCCATTATAGTGGTATGACCCTGCTTATGGAAAGAGGTTTCGTGATTTAGTGTGCGGCCATGATGCGTTGTTTTTGGCGATCCCAGTCGCGGTTTTTCTCTGTCTCACGTTTGTCGTGCAGTTTTTTACCTTTTACCAGCGCGATTTCGCATTTTACGCGGCCTTGTTTCCAGTAAAGGCTCAGGGCAACGCAGGTGTAGCCTTTTGCTTCGATCGCACTTACAAGCCTGTCGATCTGCTTGCGGTGCAGTAGCAGCTTTCTATCCCGACGTGGTTCAGTCACAAAGTGAGTGCAGGCTTGGGTGAGTGGCGTCATATTGGCGCCGACCAGCCAGGCTTCTCCGTTTTTTATCACGACGTAAGAGTCAATGAGTTGGCAGCGACCTTCTCGCAGGCTCTTTACTTCCCAACCGGCGAGCGCAAGGCCAGCTTCAAGTTTTTCCTCGATGCTGTACTCGTATCGGGCGCGCTTGTTCTGGCAGATGGTGCTGCTGGTGTTTTGAGATTTTTTCTTTTTAGTCATAGGGCGCGATTATAGCGAGGTGTAAGGTTGTGAGGAAGCGGTCGTTTGCTTTTTGTTGGGGATGAATTGTACGTTTTTTTTACAGTTTTCTTCGACTAAAGTTGTCATCATGGGTAATTATGTGAACAATGCGCGCTTTCATTCATAAAACTTAGAAGAAAAGACGTTTAGTCTGAGACTTGTATGCAAGAAAAATTATCTATCCATGGTGCATGGACGAGCCGTTGGATCTTTATCCTAGCGGCAACTGGCTCTGCAGTCGGACTAGGGAATATCTGGAAGTTTCCCTACATCACCGGTGAAAACGGTGGTGGTGCTTTTGTGTTGGTGTATCTCGTGTGTATTTTACTCGTGGGTATCCCAATCATGGTTTCTGAGGTTTTGATTGGGCGTCGTGGCCGTCAAAGCCCTATTAACTCGATGAAAGATGTGGCGGTAGAGTCCGGTCACACAAGCCGCTGGTCGCTTGTTGGTTGGGTCGGTGCGCTAGCAGGTGTGATGATCTTTTCCTTTTATTCGGTTGTGGCTGGTTGGGTGCTTTACTATGTCGCGGGTATGGGGAATGGCGATTTTATCGATATCGGTAGCGAAATGGCCGGTAAACGTTTTGAAAGCTTACTGGGTGATCCTGAGACGTTGCTGATATGGCACTCGGCGTTTGTTGTGATGGTGATGGCAGTCGTTGCAGGAGGAGTTAATAAAGGCCTTGAGCGTGCAACGCGCATCATGATGCCCGCGCTGTTTGTTCTGTTATTTATTTTGTTAGGTTATTCCATGACAACGGGGGCTTTTGGGCAAGGGTTTGATTTCTTGTTCCATTTTGATCCTTCTCAGCTCTCATGGAATGCTGTGTTGGTTGCTTTAGGTCACTCCTTCTTTACATTGTCACTAGGCATGGGTTCTATCATGGCATATGGCTCGTATATGCCTAAAAAAGCGAGTATCGGCGGCACGGTATTGATGATCGCGCTGTTGGATACGTTAGTGGCTTTGGTTGCGGGATTAGCAATATTCCCAATCGTCTTTGCTAATCAGTTAGATCCTGGTGCAGGCCCTGGTTTGATGTTTATCACTCTACCTGTTGCCTTTGGTCAAATGCCAGGTGGCCATATTTTTGGCTTCTTGTTCTTTGTCTTAATTGCAGTGGCTGCTTGGACATCGGCGATCTCTTTGATGGAGCCTGCGGTAGCGTGGATGGTCGAGAAATTTGGCATTAAGCGTGTGCCGGCGTGTTCGATTTTGGGCTTGATTGTGTGGACGCTGGGTATTGCTTGCTTAGGTTCGTTCAACTTTATGGCAGATTTCAAGATTGCCGGGATGAACTTCTTTGACCTGATGGATTTTGCAACAGCCAATATCATGCTGCCGCTGGGTGGGTTGTTTATTGCGCTCTTTGCGGGTTGGAAAGTGAAGCAGACAATCCTCAAGAATGAGCTGTCTTTGCAGAATGAGCTTTGGTTCTATGCATGGTATGTAGCTATTCGCTATATTGCGCCGGTCGCGGTTGCAGCTATTTTCGCTCTAAATTTGTACAATAAGCTCGCAAGTTAGAGCGGAACGAAAATAATGACCCAAGTAAATCGCAGTGCGCTGGTGCTACACAGCGCACAGCAGATGTTTGATATTGTCAACGATGTGAAAGCGTACCCGGATTTTTTACCGTGGTGCGCTAGCACTGAGTTGTTGTGTGAAGATGATCAGAGCATGGAAGCCACGCTTCATCTTGCAAAAGCAGGATTGAAGTATAGCTTTACGACCCTCAATCGATTATCGAGGCCTGATCGCATAGAGATTGAGCTGGTTGAAGGCCCGTTTTCTCGTTTAACCGGAGTCTGGACGTTTGAGGCTCTCAATAGTGAGGCCTGCAAAGTGAGTTTAGATCTAGTGTTTGAATTTTCAGGCAAGTTGACCGGTATGGCGATGAGCAAAGTGTTTAATCAGGTAGCTACTACATTGGTGGATGCCTTTGTGCAGCGGGCGGAGCGTGTATATGGATAACCCTATTAATGTCGAGGTGGCTTTCGCCTTGCCTAAGCAGCAGCGGATTGTCGCATTGCAGGTTGAAGAGGGCACAACGGCTTATCAGGCGGTTATTGCATCGGGTATTTGCCAGCAGTTTCCGCAAATTGATGCAGAGGCTGATCCTATGGGTATTTTTGGTAAGGCGATCAAAGACCCAAAAGATACGGTACTGCGTGAAGGGCAGCGGGTAGAGATCTACCGCCCATTAATTGCTGATCCTAAAGAGGCGAGAGCAAAGCGGGCGGCGAAAATGAAGGCGCAAAAAGAAGCTCAGTAGTTATTGAGCTTCTTGTAAGCCTGCTGGTTTATAATCACCTGAGTAGTGGCTTAGCAAACCATCTTTGAAGAAAAGGGATAAATTGCCCTGAACGCGTGCATCCCAGCCTTTCTTGAATGTGTAAATATAGTCCCAGCGTTGCCCATTAAAGGTATCCACCACCAGAGGCGTACCCATGAGGTACCGCACCTGGGAAGGTGTCATGCCGGGCTGAAGCTGGTCGATGGCTTCTTGGGAGATAATGTTACCCTGAGGGATGTCAATTTTGTAAACACCCGGAAAATCGGAGCAACCTGAGAGCATTGCGATAGTCGCAATGCAAATTAGAAACTTTCGCATCTGTAAATGACTTCCACTTTCACGTGTAAATAAAGATAATACAGTCTAACATTCAGACGTCAGAATCAATAGAGTAAAGATTATGTCCCTCGAAAATCAAGAGTTAAGAAAAGCGGGCCTTAAGGTGACGCTACCGCGCGTTAAAATTTACCAGATTCTGGAGAAGGCCGGAGAGGGTGATCATTTCAGTGCTGAAGATATCTACAAGCTGTTAATGGAGCTGGGTGAAGATGTCGGTTTAGCCACGGTTTATCGTGTGTTAACTCAGTTTGAAGCGGCGGGCTTGGTTTCGCGACACCATTTCGAAGGTGGTCACTCCGTGTTTGAGCTGGCTCGAGATGAAGATCATGACCATATCGTTTGTGTAAAGTGTGGCAAGGTGCGTGAGTTTGTCGATAACCAATTAATTCAGCGCCAAAATGAGATCGCCAAAGAGTTAGGCTTTACTATCACGGATCGCACCCTCTATCTTTACGGTCTGTGTACAGAAGGATGTGAAAAGAAATAGGTTCTACGTTTGTAGCCCTAACATCTCTTTCGCATGATCGATGGACCGTTGCGTAATATCAATACCGCCCAGCATGCGTGCGATCTCGTGTATACGATCGGCGCTTTTTAGCTGATTGATCTGGGTGTGAGTGTTTTCAGTTCCTGCTTGCTTGCTGACAAACAGATGCTGATCCCCCTGAGATGCAACTTGTGGTTGGTGGGTCACACACATTATTTGTGAGCGCTGCCCAAGTTGTTTCAACATGCGTCCAACCACTTCAGCAATCGCGCCCCCAATTCCTACATCTACTTCATCGAAGATTAAGGTCGGTGTTGTTGAGGTTTGAGCGGTAATGACCTGAATAGCCAAACTGATACGAGATAGTTCCCCGCCTGAGGCAATACGGGCTAAAGGCCGAGCGGGCTGTCCTTTATTGGTTGAAATAAGGAACTCCACTTCTTCTAAACCGTTGGCCGTTGGTTTGTTGTATGGCGTTAGGTTGGCTATAAAACAAGCGGAGGTCATGCCTAGCTGGTGGAGTTGTTCATCTATTAATGTGTTTAATTTCATCGCAGCCTGCTGGCGGGCATCGCTTAACGTGGTAGCTAGGCTGCGATACTCCGTTTCTAGTTGAGCGACTCTTGTGTGAAGTGTGTCTAAGGCCTCATCGGAATGATTAAGGTTGTCCAGCTCCTCTTGCAGTGTTTGGTGGAGTGCAGAGAGCGCTTCGGGGCGAATACGATGCTTGCGCGCAAGATCGTAAATAGTAGATAGCCGCTCCTCCACGTCTGATAAACGGTCTGGGTTGATTTCTATACGGTCTAAATAATGGCGTAGTTCATGATTGGCTTCTTCAATTTGGATTTGTGCACTATTGAGCAGTTCGCTAGCCTGAGTGAGTGAAGGTGACTGGCTTTTCAGTTCGCCTAGCAAATGCAATGCGTGATTCAGAAGTTGAGTACAGTTGTCACCGTCCCCTTCTGAGGTCAGTGCTAGCACTTGGTGGCCGTTGTGTAGAATATCGCCAGCCTCGCATAACTGCTTCTGTTCTGCTTCTAATTGTTCCAACTCGCCTTCAGTTAGCCCGAGCTGGTTTAGCTCTTCGACTTGATAGCTAAGTAGCTGGACTTTGGCTTGGTGTTCATCACTAAGATTGAGCAGGTTTTCCAGTCGCTCTTTTTCCTTTTGCCATAAGTGAAAATGCTGTCGTACCTGCTGCGCGATGGGTGATAAAGCCGCAAATTGATCCAGAAGGGTGCGATGGTGGTCTTTTTTAAGTAGCTGTTGATGTTCGTGTTGGCCGTGAATAGCTATCAGATGTTCGCCGAGTGCCTTGAGCGAATTTAATGGGCAGGCTTGATTATTGATGTAGCTGCGAGACCGCCCTTCTTTGGTAATAACGCGGCGAATAATGCATTCGTTTTCCTCGTCAAGATCCATGTCTTGTTGTTTAAGCCACGCCTTGGCGTCCGGTAGCGCACTGATGTCAAAGCTGGCAATGATCTCGGCGCGTTCTGCACCATGTCGCACTGTCGCGCTGTCTGCTCGGTCACCTAGCGTGAGGCCAAGGGCATCAAGCATAATCGATTTGCCTGCGCCTGTTTCACCGCTAATAACGGTCATGCCTTGTTCCAGTTCTAGGTCGAGCGACTCAACAATAGCGTAGTTGCGAATGATCAATTGGGTCAGCATGAGGATATTCCATACATGTGTATTTATACAGTGATTTATATATAGGTGATTTTAATCACGGGCGCAATCGTTATGGATCAGGGATTTGAAAAAAAATTTTAGGATGGGTTGATTTTTAAGGGTCCGGCCCCATCAATACGGCAATCTTTAAAGTTAACTATGCCCGCTTGAATTGGAGACTCCCAATGGCAAATGAGCAGACTAAGCCAAGTGATCAGCCTGAAATGGCGGATCTTGATATCAATGCGACAGACGCTACGACTAACGAAGCGGATGTTGTGAATAATGAACCCTCAACTGAAAGCGAGGTTTCAGAGGAAGCCGCTTTGATAGCCGATCTGGAAAAGCAGCTGGTGGCAGCGCAAGAAGAAGCAGCGAGTTTGAAAGATCAAATGTTACGTGCCGCTGCGGATGTTCAAAATGCACGTCGTCGTGCGGAGCAGGATGTCGAAAAAGCACATAAATTTGGTACAGAAAAATTTGCCGCAGAAATGCTACCAATCATCGATAGTTTGGAACGTGCGCTAGAGGCGTGCAAACCCGATGATGAAGCGACTAAGGCGCTACGCGATGGTGTAGAAATGACCTATGGCATGTTTGTTTCTGGGCTCGCCAAGTTCAATGTCGAGCAAGTGAACCCGGAAGGGGAGTCGTTTAATCCGGAATTACACCAAGCGATGTCAATGATTGATGTACCGGACGCGCAACCAAATACAGTTGTAGGTGTTATGCAAAAGGGTTACAGCCTGAATGGACGCTTGATTCGCCCAGCGATGGTTATGGTGGCAAAAGGTTAAAAAACCGTATTAAAAGCCTTGAAATTGTACGAAACGTATCCATATACAAGGCAAGCGGTTTTAAAACAGATTTTTAGCCCGTCCAATCGGGTAACGAATATCGGAGTGAGTAGACATGGGTAAAATTATTGGTATCGATTTAGGAACCACCAACTCTTGTGTTGCGGTTCTTGATGGTGACAAAACGCGCGTTATCGAAAACGCAGAGGGTGATCGTACAACCCCTTCCATCATCGCTTATACAGATGACGAAACGTTAGTTGGTCAGTCAGCTAAGCGTCAGGCTGTTACAAACCCTCATAATACGCTGTTTGCTATTAAGCGCTTGATCGGCCGTCGTTTTAAAGATGACGTGGTCCAGAAAGATATTAGCATGGTGCCTTATAAAATTATCGAAGCAGACAATGGTGACGCTTGGGTAGAAGTCAAAGGCAATAAAATGGCACCGCCTCAGATCTCTGCTGAGATTCTGAAAAAAATGAAGAAAACAGCAGAAGACTATTTAGGTGAAGAAGTGACGGGCGCGGTAATCACAGTACCTGCTTACTTCAACGATTCTCAGCGTCAGGCAACGAAAGATGCTGGTAAAATTGCGGGCCTAGACGTTAAACGTATTATCAACGAGCCAACAGCTGCGGCACTGGCTTACGGTATGGATCAATCCAAAGGCGATAAAACAATCGCTGTATACGATTTAGGTGGTGGTACATTCGATATCTCTATCATCGAAATCGCTGATGTTGATGGCGAGCACCAGTTTGAAGTATTGGCTACCAACGGTGACACATTCCTTGGTGGTGAAGATTTCGATATGCGCTTGATCGAATACTTGGCAGCTGAGTTTAAGAAAGAGTCTGGCATTGATCTGCACAACGATCCTCTGGCACTACAGCGTCTGAAAGAAGCGGCAGAGAAAGCAAAAGTTGAGCTATCTACTGCGCAATCTACAGACGTAAACCTGCCATACATTACGGCTGATGCAACAGGTCCTAAGCACCTTAATGTGAAAATTACGCGTGCAAAACTAGAGTCGTTGGTTGAAGAGCTGGTTACTAATTCAATCAATCCATGCCGTACAGCATTGAAAGATGCCGGTTTGAGTGCTTCAGACATTGATGAAGTAATTCTGGTGGGTGGTCAGACGCGTATGCCATTGGTTCAGCAAGTTGTTGCTGACTTCTTTGGCAAAGAAGCACGTAAAGATGTTAACCCGGATGAAGCGGTTGCTGTCGGTGCGGCGATTCAGGGCGCGGTACTGTCTGGTGATGTGAAAGATGTCTTGTTGCTTGACGTTACGCCACTGACCTTGGGTATCGAAACCATGGGTGGTGTTGCAACAGCACTGATTGAGAAGAACACAACGATTCCTACTAAGAAATCTCAGATCTTCTCAACAGCGGATGACAACCAGAACGCAGTAACGATTCACGTTGTTCAAGGTGAGCGTAAGCAGGCTTCTCAGAATAAATCGTTGGGTCGCTTTGACTTGGCTGATATTCCTCCAGCGCCACGTGGTGTTCCACAGATCGAAGTAACCTTCGACTTGGATGCCAACGGTATCCTTAATGTATCAGCTAAGGATAAAGCAACGGGTAAAGAACAGTCGATCATCATTAAAGCTTCTTCTGGTTTGAGTGATGAAGAGATCGAGCAAATGGTTCGTGACGCAGAAGCCAATGCGGATGCTGATAAACAGTTTGAAGAACTGACCCAAGCGCGCAACCAAGGTGATGCGATGGTTCACTCTGCGAAGAAAACCCTTAAAGAAGCCGGCGATAAAGCGACGGCTGAAGAAACAACGGCTATTGAAGGCGCGATTGCAGCACTGGAAGAAGCCTTGAAGGGTGATGATAAAGCAGAGATCGACAGCAAAACTGAGGCATTAACAGAAGCGGTTTCTGGCTTGGCTCAGAAGATGTATGCCGAAGCGGCACAGCAGGCTGAAGCGGGTGATGCTGCAGAAGCATCAGGCAGCGCTGCGGATGATGCTGTTGATGCTGAGTTCGAAGAAGTGAAGGATGACAAGAAGTAAGCTAAGCGCTTGCCCTTGTAAACACTAAAGTGTGGCAGCGCGGGCGTCAGCCCGCGTTGTCGTGTCCGGCTCCCGGAGGGAGCTAACCGCTCAAACTGACAAGATCCGGATATATGTCTAAAAGAGATTATTACGAAGTATTAGGCGTCGATCGCAATACCAGCGATAAAGATATTAAAAAGGCGTTTCGTCGACAAGCGATGAAGTATCATCCTGATCGAAACCCTGATGATAAAGAAGCCGAAGAGAAATTCAAAGAGGTCAACGAAGCCTACGAAGTACTGTCAGATGCGCAGAAAAAGAGCGCCTACGATCAGTATGGCCATGCCGGGGTTGATCCTAATATGCGTGGCGGTGCTGGTGGATTTGATGGTGGCTTCTCCGACGTGTTTGGTGATGTGTTCGGTGATATCTTTGGCGGTGGTGGCGGCCGTCGGCGCAGTTCGGTTCAACGGGGCGCTGATCTTCGTTATACCATGGATCTCAGCCTCGAAGAGGCGGTGCGTGGTGTAGAGAAAACGATTAAGGTTCCCACACTCGTAGCCTGTGAGCCTTGTGATGGTACAGGAGCAAAACCGGGCACCAGCGCTAAAACCTGTAGTACCTGTGGTGGTATGGGCCAAGTGCGTATGCAGCAAGGCTTCTTCTCCGTACAACAGACCTGCCCAACGTGTCACGGTGAAGGTAAGATCATTACGGATCCTTGCCAGCACTGCCATGGTCATGGTCGGGTTGAGAAAACTAAGACGCTGTCGGTTAAAATCCCGGCGGGTGTTGATACGGGCGATCGAGTTCGTCTCTCTGGTGAGGGCGAAGCAGGTTCCCATGGCGGTCCTGCTGGTGATCTGTATGTTCAGGTACAGGTCCGCGAGCACGCGATCTTTGAGCGCGATGGTCGCCATTTGTATTGTGAAGTGCCTATCAGCTTTATCGATGCGGCGTTAGGTGGCGAATTAGAGGTGCCTACGCTGGACGGTCGCGTTAAACTGAAGATTCCGGCTGAAACGCAAACGGGTAAACTGTTCCGACTACGTGGAAAAGGTGTCGCGCCTGTACGTGGTGGTGGAGCAGGGGACTTGATGGTGCGTGTTGTAGTAGAAACGCCAGTGAATCTGACCAGCCGTCAGAAAGAGCTGTTAAGGGAGTTCCAAGAAACGACCGACGATAGCCATAAAAAACACAGTCCAAAGAAACACTCTTTCTTTGATTCTGTGAAAAAGTTTTTTGAAGATTGATCAGCAACGGGCCGCTTAGCGGCCCGATTTGTCTGATAGGGGAGAGTGGTTAAATGACTGATTTAAGTGCAGAGCCAGAAGTCTTGTGGCTGAGTATTCAGCAAGAAGCTAAAGTGGAGGTTCAAACAGAGCCTTGTTTGGCGAGCTTCTACCACTCATGCATTATCAACCATTCAGGTTTGAAGTCGGCATTGTCCTATCTTTTGGCGAGTAAGCTTGCGGATGATGTCATGTCAGCCGTTTTATTGCGTGAATTACTGGAGCAGGCAATGGAGTCTGATCCTGAAATTATCACTGCAGCTTGCCATGATATTATTGCTGTGCGCACTCGCGACCCTGCCGTAGATAAATCATCTATCGTGTTACTGTACCTGAAAGGTTTTCATGCGTTACAAGCGTATCGCGTGGCTCATTGGATGTGGAAGCAGGGGCGTAAATCAATGGCTTTGTATATACAGAGCCGTGTTAGTTCTGTTTTTCAAGTAGATATCCACCCCGCAGCATTAATAGGGCATGGTGTCATGTTTGACCACGCCACAGGTATTGTTGTTGGTGAAACATGCGTTATCGAAAATGATGTGTCTATTCTTCAGAATGTTACGCTCGGTGGTACTGGTAAAGAAAGCGGCGATCGTCACCCGAAAATTCGCGAAGGTGTGCTGATTGCAGCCGGCGCTAATATTTTTGGTAACATTGAAGTGGGCATCGGGGCTAAAGTGGGTGGCGGCAGTGTCGTTTTGGATACTGTACCTCCCCATACGACGGTTGTGGGTGTCCCTGCACGCGTTGTTGGCTGCGCAGGTTGCGAAAAACCTGCCTTAGATATGAATCAGAAAATTGAGTTAGCAAAAGACTAATACGGCTAGCGAAACTGAGAGAAAAGTAATGAGAATAGCTGTAATGGGTGCCGCTGGGCGCATGGGTAAGACTCTGATCGAGGCGATTTGTCAGGCAGAAGGTGTGCAGTTAACAGTGGGCACGGTACTGCCTGATTCATCGTTAATCGGCGCAGATGCAGGCGAAGTCGCAGGTGTTGGCAGGCTGGGTGTACCATTGGTGGCGACACTGGGAGAAGTGAAAGACCAATTTGATCTGTTAATTGACTTCACTTCACCAGAAACCACCATGGAAAACCTCTCCTTTTGTGCTGAGCATGGTAAAAAAATTATCGTAGGCACGACAGGGCTCGATGATGAGCAGAAAGCACATTTAGCCGCTTGTGCTGAAAAAACCGCTGTCATGTTCGCACCGAATATGAGCGTTGGGGTTAATGTTTGCTTTAAAATTTTAGATACCATCGCCCGAACATTGGGAGATGATTACGATATTGAGATAATTGAAACGCATCACCGACATAAGGTGGATTCACCGTCGGGTACTGCATTACGCTTGGGTGAAGTAGTGGCTGATGCGTTGGGGCGCGATCTTAAAGAGTGCGCTGTTTATGGCCGTGAAGGGCAGGTAGGAGCTCGTACCCGTAAAGAGATTGGCTTTGAGACGATCAGAGCTGGTGATGTGGTGGGTGATCACACGGTACTGTTTGCAACGGAAGGCGAACGCATAGAGATTACCCATAAAGCCAGCAGTCGTATGACTTTTGCTAAAGGTGCGGTTAGAGCTGCAGCTTGGCTGGCTGATAAAGAGGCAGGACAGTTTGATATGCAGGATGTTTTATCGCTTCGCTAGGTAGACTCCTAACTGTTTGTTTTATAAGCTGCTTTCGAGCAGCTTTTTTATTGGTCAAAAAAAGTTAATCTCTATGTCAGATTTTTGTTTCCTTTGATGAAATTTTTTCCTAAGGTGCTCTATACTTTCGTATAAATAAGAAGCGACCCGTAGGGAGTTAAAAGGACATGTCTGCAGAGAAGTTTCCAACATTGATAGAAATGGGTATCGATGAGCCTCATGATATTGAGCGCTATACCTCGCGTATCGAAGGCGATGTAGATATCTTGAAAATCTATTTCCATCGTCATCAAGGCGACTGGATGGCAAAAAGCAAAAAGTTTAAATTTAAGCGTATGCATAAGAACATGCGTGTTAATGAAGGGCGTGTGCCTTATATCGCAACGACTGAGTCTTCCCCTTATTTTCTCCGAGCGGTGGCTGAATTAGACCAGCTGGTTGCTGAAGACAAATCCGCACAAACTAAAAAGCAGCGATTGCTTGATGATATTGAGCATCTGGAAAAAGTAGTTTCCCGCAAAATCGAAGATATGCGTCGCCAAATAGAAGAGCTTTAATACTTCTCTATTGAAAGGGGTCAGGTAGGCGCTCTATATGTGTGGTATAGAGTATTTCGCAGGCCCCTCCACCTGTATCCTCTCGGGTTAAGGAGGTGTTCCAGTAGAAGCCATCGTCGCTTTTGATATTCACCAGTTGCCCTGAAAGCCGAATCATTTCCCCCTCTTTTATGTCTGATATCTGGTCTTTAATATGATCATTGGCAGGTATGATATGTACATTGGCTGCACTTATCTCAATCTCTTTGCGGGGGATTGGCAGTTGATCTGTTTTCCAGCGAAACCAGCGACCGCTTTGCGAGATGGTTAGCTGGTTAGTGACAGTGGGATTTGCCATTTGTCCCCACCCTAGGGCGAGATCGACCGGTGATAAGTCAGACTCCCGATCAAATCGATAATACTCTTTACTAAGCAAGCGTGCCGAAAAATGAATGTCTGCTTTGGGGTACAGCGTGTACTTTTCTAACTGGTGAGGTGATGATTGGGTAATAGGAATTTGGATAGGCGCTTGTAAAGCACTCCCTTGAGCGCTTGTAGTCGGCGGTAGGGTGATAGCAGGCGCATCGTTGGAAGGCGTTGGCTCTGGCGACAGCCAAATGAACATCAAAACGATAGCGGCAAGCGCTCCTAGTAATCTAATCATTATCCCTCCCGATCCTGTGGCCTCATTATATCCTAAGATGTCTGTTTTGCAGGATAAAGGCTAAGAAGTAGACAGATATTTATTCTCCGCTCGCGATGTTCTATGCTGAATAAGAAACGGTATAGGGGATCATCCATGGCTGAGGATTCAACCTACTTTATCGAGCGCTCTGGTTTGTGGCCTTTATTGCAAACCTTGGTTGCTGAGGGTTTTGATGTGGTAGGGCCTGCGGTGGCCGATCAAACTATTCAGTACAAACCCATTTACCAAGAAAGCGATCTTCCTAAAGGTTGGCATGATCAACAATCTTCAGGGCACTATCAGCTGTACCATGATATGTCGGAGCGTTTGTTTGCGTGGGCTAACGGCCCTCAGGCGATTCGTCCGTTTCTGTTTCCATCTGACGAGCTGCTATGGTCTTCAAAGCGTATGGAAGATGGCAGTTTGGTTTTTTTACCTCCGGATCCTCAACCTACAAAGATTGCCATTCTGGGCGTTCGTGGTTGTGATATGGCAGCCGTGAATTTACAAGATCAGCACTTCTTACAGGCAAGTCATCAAGATTTAGGATACCAAAAGCGCCGATTATCGTTATTCTTGATCGCTGTTGATTGCTCTCACCCTGCCGATACTTGTTTCTGTGCTTCTACGGGCGATGGCCCCCATGCAGGTGGGGAGGCGGATTGGAATCTAGCCGAGCTGGATAACGGCTATTTGATACGCGCAGGTACGGATGAGGGCAGGCGCTTGCTCGAAAAGCGTGCCTCTTTGCTGCAGATGCCGACGCAATCTCAAAGAGATGAGGCCATATACCAGCACCAACAAGCGATTGAGGCGCAATCAAAAGCTCTGCCCTCAGGTGACTTATCTTCAGTATTATTTGCTCATTTAGATAGTCCACAGTGGCAACGCGTAGCAGAACAATGCTTAGCGTGTGGCAACTGCACTTCCGTTTGTCCGACCTGCTTTTGTCATAAAGAAACAGAACAGGTTTCTCTGGATGTGAGCGTTAGTGATCATTATCGATCGTGGGATAGTTGTTTCTCGCAAGGGCATGGTTATATGGCTGGCCATCAGGTCAGGCCGGATATTGCGAGTCGTTATCGACAGTGGATGACTCATAAGCTGGGGAGTTGGCACCAACAATATGGCCGTAGTGGATGTGTCGGCTGTGGCCGCTGCACGACGTGGTGCCCTGCCGGTATCGACTTCGTCGCCGTTGCTAATGCAGTTTGTGCGGAGGACTCCTGATGGATATGAAGCGCGTGCCCGCAGAGGTCCAAGTTTTACAGTGCATTGAAGAAACGCCGAGCATTTTTACATTGAAACTGCGTATTTGTGGCCAAGCGATGCGTGAGGCTTATCAGTTTCTTCCAGGGCAATTTAATATGCTGACATTGCCAGGTGTGGGGGAGGTTGCCATCTCGGTCGCATCGGACCCGCGGGATGGGATGTCAATTGATCATACGATCCGACAGGTTGGCCGGGTTACCGCAGGGTTATCGAAACTAAAAACCGGCGATAAATTAGGTTTGCGTGGTCCTTTTGGCCGTGGCTGGCCGCTCGAATTATTGAATGGGAAAGATATTGTGGTGGTGACGGGCGGCTTGGGCTGCGCGCCCGTCGTTTCACTGATTAACTACGTAGTGCAGCGGCGGGAACAGTTTGGTCGCCTTGCGATTGTGCAGGGTGTTAAGCATAGTGATGATCTTATTTGGGCAGAGCAATACCAGATTTGGCGACAGGTTAAAGGCACTCAGGTCTTGCTCTCAGCTGATCAAGCGGGCATGGCTTGGCCGTTCCATACGGGGAAAGTGACAGAACTACTTGGCCAGCTAGAAACTGATCCTGAGCATAGCTACGTAATGATGTGTGGCCCTGAAGGTATGATGCGTGCCTCTGCTGTAGCTCTAATCAATTCTGGCTATGCCCCAGAAAATCTTTTTCTGAGCATGGAGCGTAATATGCAATGTGCACTTGGGTTGTGTGGGCATTGTCAATTTGGAGCTGCCTTTATCTGTCGAGATGGGCCTGTCTTTAGTTACCCTGAAATCGCAGAGTTGCTAGGTAAGCGGGGGTTTTGATGGAACGTCTACGCATTGCTGTGCATAAATTTAGTTCCTGTGATGGTTGTCAGTTAGCCTTTCTCAATATGGGCGAAGCGTTGATTGAATTATCCGAAGCAGTAGAGATTGTGCACTTTCCTGAAGCCGGTTATGTCGATGAGTTGGCCCATGTCGATATCGCTTTTATTGAAGGTAGTATCGTGACGGCTCATGATGAAAATCGTATAGCTTCAATTCGTGCGGTGAGTAATAGACTCGTTACCATCGGTGCTTGCGCGACATCGGGAGGGATTCAGGCCTTAAAAAATGCTGCGCAAAGCCCCGATGATTGGACAGGGACGATCTATGCAACGCCTTCCTATATCGACACGCTTCGTACCTCGTCGGCGATTGCTGATTACGTCCCCGTTGATTTTGAACTTTGGGGGTGTCCCATTACGAGCCAGCAGATCGTGACGTTAGTCGGCGCCTTATTGCGCGGAGTATGGCCTGTTGATGATACTGAAAAAGTGTGTATGTCTTGTAAACGGGCCCAATATGTATGCACGCTCGTTACTAAGGGGGAGCCCTGCCTAGGGCCTGTTACTCGGGCAGGATGTGGCGCGTTGTGTCCTGCATTTGGCCGTGATTGTTTTGGCTGTTTTGGGCCATCAGATACCTGTAATGCGCAGGGGTTGGCTAACCGTTTTGTCGGTTTAGGGTATCAACCAGAGCGTATAGCAAGGCGCTTTCGGTTGATTCATTCTACGCGCACGGACTGGTCAGTGACCTAGGAGGTGCCAGATGAGTAAGCGCCGAGTGGATCTATCGGTACCTATCTTAGCCAGAGTAGAGGGCGAGGGTGCGTTAGATTTAATTATCCAAGACGGCAACATTGAGACCTTACGTCTGAGAATATATGAGCCACCTCGCTTTTTTGAGAAGTTCCTTGAAGGGCGTCACGTTAGCGAAGTACCCGATATGGTGGCGCGTATCTGTGGTATCTGTCCAGTTGCTTACCAAGTCAGCGCTGTTAATGCTTTCGAGTCTCTGTTTTCGGTGGAGCCCGACCCTTGGGTTCAGCAGATGCGCAGACTGTTATATTGTGGTGAGTGGATAGAGAGTCATGCCTTACATGTCCATATGCTGGCGCTGCCCGATTTCCTAGGGTATGCAAGTGGTATTGCCATGGCAAAGGATTACCCTGATCAAGTCAGGCGAGGTCTGAAGCTGCAAAGCTTGGGAAATGAAATAATGCGTTTGCTTGGCGGACGCTCTGTTCACCCGATTGGCGTCAAAATAGGTGGTTTTCACCGTGCGCCGGATAGATTATCGATCAGCAAGCTGCTGGCTAAGTTGGAGGCAGCACTCCCTGAAGCTGAAGCAATGTTGGCCTGGCTTAATCAACTCCCAGTAACAGGGCCTGCCCAAACGTTTACTTCTGTTGCCTTGGTGTATCCAGAAGGCGCTATTGAACAAGGTGTTCTGCACTCAACGCAAGGCCACCGTTTATTGGCCGAGCAATTCACGGAGCATGTTGAAGAGTTTCAGTCACCCTACTCAACCGCATTGTGGAGCCATCTTGATCAGCAGCCGTACTTGGTTGGCCCGTTAGCGAGGCTCAATCTAATTAAACAACATGGAGAGGGCTCTGACTATTTGTTAGATATGTTATCCCGTAACCCTCGTTTTCCTAGCCAAACACTGTTCGATAGTATGTTGGCAAGAGGTATTGAAATTTGCTTTGCGCTGCATGAGTCTATTCAGATATTAAAGCGTTATTGTCAGCCATGCTCGCCATCGGTTGCTTGGAAGGTGGTGCCAGGAACAGGTTATGGTTGGAGCGAAGCACCCAGAGGGTTGCTATGGCACCAGTATGAGGTGGATGAGCAAGGCCATATTACGTTTGCGCGTATTGTGCCGCCTACCAGCCAAAATCAGGCGAGAATCGAACAAGACCTACATGAATCCTTGTTAGCTTTCGGCTTAGATCAGACGGATGAAGCGCTGCAGAAACATTGTGAGCAGGTTATTCGCAATTATGATCCCTGTATATCTTGTGCAACTCACTTTCTAACGCTGAACATAAAGCGGCGATAACGTTAACGGTATGGATACGATATCAAAAGTCATAGCGATAGGTTCGCCTCACGGTGATGACCAAGTTGCTTGGGCAATAGCTGACCACCTTCATGTTAATAACTTACTTCCCCGTGTCACTGAGTGGCTCTGTTTAGATCGGCCTGGGTTGTCATTATTACCTCATCTGCAGTCGGGAGGTGCCGTCTTGGTTATCGATGCGGCAGATTTCGGTCAACAGATAGGTGATGTATGCTTTCTGGCTCCCCATGAGTTGATGCTGAATCAGCGGGTCAAAATGACCAGTGGCCACTCTTGGGGTGTACAAGACACGTTTGAGCTGGCCGCGGCGTTATCCATAGAGCTTCCAGTGAGCGTGGTCTGTGCTGTGCAATTGGAACAATGTTGCCCACTGGCTGATCTGTCGTTATCCCTAAAAGATCAGATTCCCGCTATCGCACAAGCTATTGTTGAGAGACTGCAACATTAAATTGTCATAACGCACTTGCACAATCTATCTGGCATGTCCTATGTTGTAGATCAATATGCGAAAAACGACATCAGGGTAGAGTATGTACAAGTTAGCTTTCTTTGTGCCTGAAGCGCAGCTGGAAGAGGTAAAAAGTGCCTTGTTTGATGCTGGTGCAGGAAAAATAGGCAATTATGAGGCTTGTTGTTGGCAAACGTTAGGTCAAGGTCAGTTTAGGCCAACCGAAGCGAGCCAGCCTTTTATTGGTACATTCAATCAGTTAGAGAAACTTCCTGAGTGGAAGGTGGAGATGGTGTGTGAAGATCATCTTATTAAACAAGTGGTTGAGGTGTTAAAGCAGGCCCACCCCTACGAGGAAGTGGCCTATGATGTTTGGAAATTAGCAGAGTTTTAATCTACTGATCTATTAGTAAATCACGGCTGCATAGGGAGATTTCAGTGACACAGTTACTCATGCGCTATTCCCGGATTTTGGAAATTGTTGGGGATATAGTTAAAGTTCATGTCCCTGCCACAGAAAATAAACAAACGGCTATCTGTTTTGGTGACTTAGCGCTGATTGAGAGTATTGCCGATAGCGCTCGCCCCCCACACCTTTCGCAGGTCATTCTTTTAGAAGGTGAGGAGGTTTCTCTTCAGGTATTCTCGGGCACAAAAGGGTTGTCGACTCACTCGGTTGTTCGCTTCTTAGGTCGATCTATGGAAGTGACTTTTTCGCCTAACATTCTCGGGCGTGCTTTTTCGGGCACTGGGCGCGCAATTGATGGCGGCCCCCAACTGAATGACGAACCGAGTATTGAAATTGATGGCCCGACGGTGAATCCGGCGCGGCGAGTGTTAGCGTCCCATATGATCCGCACCGATGTTCCTATGATCGATGTGTTCAACTGCTTGGTTGAAAGTCAGAAAATTCCTATCTTTTCGGTGGCAGGTGAGCCTTATAATCAGCTTCTTGCGCAAATTGGTACCCATGCTGATGCCGATATTGTTGTATTTGGCGGTATGGGATTAATTTTCGATGACTATTACTTTTTTCGTAAAGCCTTCGAAGATGCGGGTGTTCTGGCACGCACGGTTATGTTTGTGCATCAAGGTTCAGACCCGGTGGTAGAAGGGTTGTTAGTGCCGGATATGGCGCTCGCGGTCGCTGAACGTTTTGCGGTTGAAGAGGGAAAGCGTGTTTTGGTGCTGCTAACCGATATGACCGCATATGCAGATGCGCTGAAAGAGGTAGGTATTTCCATGGAACACGTGCCTTCTAATCGTGGTTACATTGGAGACCTCTACTCTCAGTTGGCGCGACGCTATGAGAAAGCCTGCGATTACCGAGGCGCAGGGTCGGTAACGATTTTATCCGTAACAACGATGCCCGGTGATGATGTAACCCATCCTGTCCCTGATAACACGGGTTACATTACTGAGGGTCAATTCTACCTTCATGATGGCGTTATAGATCCTTTTGGTTCTCTGTCTCGATTAAAACAGCATGTTATTGGTAAGGTTACTCGTGAAGATCATAGCCAGATTATGAATACCATGGTGCGCTTCTATGCCGCTGCTCAGGATGCGCAGCAAAAGCAAGCGATGTCATTTGAGTTGAGTGAATATGATCATCGGTTGTTGAAGTTTGGAGAGTTATTCCAGCGGGATTTCATGGATATCAACGTTACGATGCCGCTAGAAGATGCTCTGGATCGTTGTTGGCAGGTATTAGCCGAGTGTTTTTCGCGGGATGAGCTGTTAATGAAAGACTCCTTGGTGGAAAAATATTTCCCAACGCCTGCTGATACGTTATCGCAAGTAGATCCTTAATATGGCGAAGTTGGCACTTAATAAAAGCACTCTCAATAAAGAGAGCCGCCGCTTAAAGTCGTACCGGCAGGTGGTGCCGGCGTTGGATCTTAAGCGAAAGCAGTTGATGGCGGCCCGCGTGGAAACACAAAAGTTGTTGCTAGCGCATCAAGCAGAGTTAGCGCAACTACGCGAAAAGGTGGAAGGTGAGCTGACCCTATTAGCCTCTCACGAAATTGATCTTTCAACCCTGCTAAAAGTGACAAAACTTACCCTAGTTTCACAAAACTTAGTGGGACTTAAGCTACCGCTGCTGGATGAATTAGTCGTTGAGCGTCAGGCGTATTCGCGGTTAGTGACCCCTTTTTGGGTTGACCTCTTAGTGTCTTGCCTTGAAGAGGCGTTGCAATTAGAAGTGCGTATTTCGATCGAGAATAAGCGTTTAGATTTATTAGGAAAGGGCTTGCAAAAAACGACGCAGCGGCTGAATTTGTTCGAGAAAGTTTTGATCCCGCAAAGTGAAAAGAACCTGAGAAAAATACGCATTGCGCTCTCTGATGCGGAGCGTGCGGGCGTAGTTAGAGCCAAGATCGCGAAGAATAAACGTCGGAGTTTGGTAACTTTATGAGTATTTTGAAACTCCAAAAAGCGACTCTGATTGGACTGACGGAGCACAAAGCGCAGTTGCTGGATCAGCTGCAGACGTTAGGCGTGCTACACATCATCCCACTCTCCTCTAAGAAAATGCGTGAGTCTCATACGCCTCAAGAAGCGGATGTTAGCCCCGAGTATTTATCCACATTGCTGGCATATCTGCTTTCCTGCTCCCACAAGCGCCGTCAGGTGCTCAGTGAGCGGCATTTCAAACTAGATACTATTTTGGCGGAGGTCTCTGAAAATCGGAATCGGCGTTTGGCTTTACTTGAGCGTAGAGATTTCCTTAAAAAACGCATCAAAGATCTGCGCCCATGGGGGAGTTTTATTCTCCCAGAGCATGGTGAACTGTATGAGCATAAGCTTTGGTTTTACTTGGTGCCAAATTATAAGATGCGCGAGCTAAGTGATGTGCCACTCCCTTGGTCTGCCGTCTATCGAGATAATCGGCATACCTATGTCGCGGTTGTTTCTCCTAAAGAGCCTCCTGCGAATCTAATGCCTGTGCAGCGCACGCATACCGGTTCAGTGCCCATGGATGTTCTAGAGCGAGATCTGGAAGATGTGGAGATCTTGCTCGAAACGCTGGAGGCGGAGCGAGAAGCCCTAACTCGGTGGATCTATCTTTTACAGCGCTCGGTCGCTGGCATCGCTGACCAAGACAGTTTAAAAAGTGTTGCGGATCAGACGATGGATCGGCAAGAGATTTTTGCAGTTCAAGGTTGGGTTGCAGAGCGAGATGCTAAGTTGCTAGAAGGGTTTGCAATGGAGCAGGGTATGGTGCTTCAGCTTCTGCAGCCGGAAACGAATGAGTTACCGCCAACCTACCTTGATAATCCGAATTCCGTTGCCGGCGGAGAAGAAGTTGTGCATTTTTTTCAGATGCCAGGCTATCGCGGCTGGGATCCGTCTCGTGTTGTGTTCTTCTCTTTCGTAACATTTTTTGCCTTGATCATGTCTGATGCTGGCTACTCACTCTTATTGGGGGGGATTTTGGCATTTTACTGGAAGCGCATGGGTACAACGCAGAGCCTGCGACGACTTCGTGTAATGGGTGTCGCGCTAACCTTGGCGGGTGTGGTTTGGGGGGTACTGGTGGGTAGCTATTTTGGTGCGCCTCCGCCCTCATGGCTAGCGCCAGCTAAGGTCATGGATCTGAATGACTTCGACAGTATGATGATGCTCTCTATCAGCATCGGGGCAGGTCATCTGATATTAGGCAATTTAATGATGGCGTGGGTTCGACGTAAAGAACGAACACGCTGGGGGCCGCTAGGCTGGGCGATTGCTATCGCTTCTATTTTATGGGGCTGGTTGTCAGGTTTCACAGTCATCCATTGGCTGGGCGCCGGATTGGGGTTGGTAATGGTGTTTTTATTTACCACTGAAACCTCTGGCTGGGGTTTAAAGCGTCTCTTAAGCGGTTTGCTGGCACTCACAAATGTCACGAAGCTGTTTGGTGATGTGTTGAGCTACTTGCGCTTGTTTGCTCTGGGGTTAGCCAGTGCTTCACTTGCCGTTACTTTCAATCAGCTTGCGGTTGATGTGGCCGTTGCGCTTCCGGGTATCGGCTTGCTATTGAAAGTACTGATTCTGCTCACAGGGCACTTACTAAACTTTGTGTTGACGGTTATCAGTGGGGTCAT
Organism: Neptunomonas concharum; assembly: GCF_008630635.1. NCBI lineage: Bacteria > Pseudomonadati > Pseudomonadota > Gammaproteobacteria > Oceanospirillales > Oceanospirillaceae > Neptunomonas > Neptunomonas concharum. The sequence goes on from NZ_CP043869.1 coordinate 491,224, forward strand.
TCATGGCTTGCGCTTAAACTTAATCGAATTTTATAACTGGAGTCTGGCGGATGAAGGCTATGCCTTCCAGCCGTTCGCAAAACGGGAGGTTTTACCTTGGATAACCTGATTATGGCATTAGGATGGGCAGGTTTGTACGCGCCCATGGCACTGGGTGCAATCGGCAGTATGATTGGCTGTTCTTTAGCGGGGCAGGCGGCGTGTGGTGCATTACTGGAAACGGAGTCAGGACATGGTCGATACATAGGCATTTCGGCTATGCCTTCCTCACAATCTATCTATGGCATCGTCGTGATGTTTGCCTTGAATCGCACAGTTACACCGGAAAACGCTGCGGGGTTGGCAGGTATTGGCATTCTTTGTGGTTTGGCGCTGCTATTCAGTGCGGCGTATCAGGGACGCTGTTGCGCGTCAGCGATTAATGTCTCGAAAATTCGCCCTGAGATATTTGGTATGTCATTGGCGCCTGCTGCGATTGTTGAGGGGTTTGCTGTGTTTGCTTTTATTTTTGCGCTGGTTATCAGTGCGGGTGTTCCCGCCTAGGAGGCCGAATGAATGACAACGGAGTACATGCCTCTTCAGGTGTTGAAGCACTCATAGAGCAGTTGAGAGAACAAGGCGTACGCACAGGGCAGCAAGAGGCATCACGCTTAATTGAAGAGGCTGAACATCGTGCTGACTGGCTGTTGTCTCAAGCGCGCCAAGAGGCTGAGCAATTGGTTGCTAATGCGCGTCGTGAGGCCGAGCACTTACGTAAGGCTGGCGAAGATGCACTGCGTATAGCAGCAAGGGATATGAATCTCGAAGTTAAAGAGAGTTTGGGCAAAAGCTTCACGGACCAAGTAGAGCGCCTTGTATCGCAACAGATGGATAATCCTGAGTTCTTGCAACGCTTAATCATTGAGCTGGTAGGTAAGAGCCGTGTCGATATGGGGTTAGATGCTACAGAAAAAGTGGAAGTACTGTTGCCCCAAACCTTTATTGGGTTAGAGGAGTTGCGACGAAACCCCAGTGAGTATCGTGACGGTCAGCTGAGTAAATTTGTTCAATCGCTGACTGCTGAGCAGTTGCGTGAAGGGCTAAGTATTGGACTTCATGAAGGGAAGGGTATCAAGGTTTCTCTTGTCGGTCAGGAGATCGAGGTTGATCTGAGCAGTGCGGCGATATCACAACTGTTGCTGAAACATCTACAGCCTAGGTTTCGCGCTATCCTTGAAGGGGTTATTCGCTAGTGAGTGAATACTACACGTTGCTGACGTCGCTTCCCCATCTGCCCAAACTGGACAGTGGTAAAGTGCTACCGATTACGCGTCTCGCATTAGATCGGCGTTTAAGTATGCTCAGTGAGCAAGACAGCCAGCAATTACAGTGCTTGGAGTCACTTTACTTTCCTGAGGAGGATACCCTTTCTCAGTTATCGGACCGAGATGTTGTCCGATATTGGACTAAAGCATTGGGCAACCTGCAGTCTGATGTATTAAAGCAGCGAGTCTATTATCAGTTAGAAATGAGAAGTGTCATTGCGGCTATCCGCTACCGGGAAGCCGATATGAATCATCCTGAGCATTTTTCAGGCATAGGGCGTTGGAATGGTTTTATCCGCAGGCACTGGTATGAGCCCATGTTTTCTATGGATGAGTTTCATCCACAGATGGCATTCACTGTCCGTTTGCTCAAGAAAGGGTTTCCCGGACAAGCTGAGAGTGCGTTTCTAGCACACTTATGGCAAGACCTCTTTTACTGCGAGAAGCAGCAGGATTTTAATTTTGAAGCCGTCGCATGCTACGTACTTCGTTGGGGAGTGCTAGCAAAAGCGCTCAAAGCGGATGCGCAAAAAACCCGCCAAATATTTGATACGATGACAAATGCGTTGATTGGCAGCACATCATTGCATGATGATCTGGAGAAGGAGAAAACTGAATCATGAACAGCAGGCAAGTGACTGCTAAAGTCAAAGGTGTTCGCGATGATATCGTGACTATCCAGATGTTATCCAATGCTGAGGGTGCTCCTTACCCGGTTATCAAAAATGAAGTGGTGCATATCTGTCCAACCCGTTTGGGAGTAGAGGGCCGGCAAGAGTTTTTAAAGGCTGAGGTGTTAAGGGTTCGGTTTGGTGAAGCTGATGTCCAAGTGTTTGAAAGCACACGTGGTGTGGCCATAGGGGACCCGGTTGAGCAAACGGGGCATATGCTATCTGTCTCTCTTGGGCCTGGACTATTGGGGCAAGTTTATGATGGATTGCAGAACCCTTTGGAGTTGATAGCCTCACAACATGGGTTCTTTCTTCCAAGAGGATTGGAGGTATCGGGTATTGATCCTCACCAGCATTGGGCTTTTGTTCCTGTCGTGAAAATTGGCGCTAAAGTGCGTGCAGGCGATGTTATAGGTGCTGTGCAGGAAGGTCGTTTTAAGCACAAAATAATGGCACCTTTCGGTTTGCAAGGAGAGGCTGAAGTCAGTTGGGTGCAAGAGGGATCCTTCAATGTGACGACACCGGTTGCTCGGTTAAAAACGGATCGCAATGAAATTGAAGTAACGATGCAACAGCAGTGGCCTGTCAGGGTGCCGGTTTCGGAACCCTTACTGAGGGCTGGCAACTCAAAGCGGCTCTTCCCTAACGAGCCCTTGCTGACCACTATTCGGTTGATTGATACCTTCTTTCCCATTGCGCGGGGTGGTACTGCCTGTATACCTGGGCCTTTTGGTGCAGGTAAAACGGTTTTGCAAAGTTTAATATCACGCTTTTCTGATGTTGATATTGTGGTGATTGTGGCGTGTGGTGAGCGAGCAGGGGAGGTTGTAGAAACAATTACCGAATTCCCAAATATGGCGGACCCTAAGGGCGGATCCTTAATGGATCGTACCGTGATTATTTGTAATACCTCATCCATGCCGGTGGCCGCAAGGGAAGCCTCTATTTATACAGGTATTACGATTGCAGAGTACTACCGGCAAATGGGTAACAATGTACTGCTGATCGCTGACTCAACATCACGATGGGCGCAAGCGATGCGTGAAACATCTGGGCGATTAGAGGAAATTCCTGGCGAGGAGGCTTTCCCCGCTTACTTAGATTCGTCTGTCAGAGCACTCTATGAACGGGCTGGCTTGATAGAAAATAATGAGGGGCAACGAGGGAGTTTAACCTTGATCGGGACGGTGTCACCAGCTGGGGGTAACTTCGAAGAGCCAGTGACGCAATCGACGCTTCGTACGGTTAAGTCCTTTCTCGGATTAAGTGCTGAGCGCGCTTATAAAAGGGCGTATCCAGCGGTGGACCCATTACTATCGTGGTCTCGCTATTTGGAGCAGTTATCTGATTGGTATAGTGCTCATATGGGAGAGGACTGGGTTGAGCAGGTTAAATCTATGCAAAAATTACTACAAGCCGGCGAAGAAATTCAGCAGATGATGCAGGTCACCGGTGAAGAAGGTGTCACCCTCGATGATTACATAACCTATCATAAAGCTATTTGCTTGGATCAGGTTTACTTGCAACAGGATGCATTTGATCCGGTTGATGCTTCAACATCCGTTGAACGACAGAAAACACTGTTCATTAATCTTTTGGGTTGTTTGACCATGCCTCGTGAGTTTAGTAGCAAAGAAAAAGTCCGCGCTCACTTCACCAAATTGACAGGCCTTTTTCGGAACTTGAATTACAGTCGCTTACATAGCCCTGACTACCGCAAGTATGAAGACGAGATTAAAGCCATGTAGTTTATTAAGCTTGTGTTAACCTAACTGCTGTTTTGAAGTGTCTTGCTGGTATACAATCTTGTTTAATTAGAGCAGTTAGGACTCGTCTGCTTTTCGCCTTTCAGGATGAGCAGTTGTTAATTTCGGAACCGCTGATTTTATGTCGCTAAATATCAATCCACAAAACTTACCTCGCTATCAAACATGGGGCATGGTGGGTGTTGTGCTTCTGATATTGGTGACTATCTTTGGGTTTCTAATATCACGACAGTACTTCGATCAATCTAAAGTGGCTGATCTCCATGAAGAGGTTCTAAGTACTCAAAAAAGGCGGCTCAAGACGGAGCTCGCGTCTGTTCTAGACTATATTCGTTTCATGAGCCAACAGGCAGAAAGTGTTTTAGCCGAAGACGCTAAGAGTCATGTTAATCAAGCTCACTCAGTAGCTACATCCTTGTATACCTCCTTAAAGGACAAGTTTCCTGATGCGGAAATTCAAGGGATTATTCGTGAATCCCTCAGGGAGGTGCGCTTTTTCAACGGAAGAGGGTATCTTTTTATTGATGACATGCAAGGCCAATGCATTCTTCTTCCAACAGCACCACAATTAGAAGGCACGTCCCTTTGGGATAATCAAGATGATACTGGGCATTTCATCATGCGTGGCTTGGTAGATGCTGTGAAAAACCCAGAGCGTGCCGGTATTAGCCGTTATCGCTGGTATCCTCCCGATGATAATAAAGTCATGAAATCAAAGTTAGCCTATGTTCGTTACTTTGAGCCTTTTGATTGGGTCATAGGAACTGGGGATTACTTGTATCAAACAGAGAATGATCTTAAGCAAGAAGCATTAAAACGTATATCGTCGTTGCGCTTTGGACGTAATGGTTACGTATCTGTTTTGGATCGAGATGGCTACGTGCTTTTCTCTCCGAATACGCAAGAGCGGCAATTGCCTAAACATGTTTCTTTATTAAGAAGCGAGCAAGAGCGTAAAGTCGTACAGCAAATTCTAGATGTGGCTAAGCAAGGGGGAGGCTTTACAGAGTACGAGTGGCTCTTTCCTGATGGTAGTGGTCATTCCTCTAAAAAGCTATCACTGGTAGAGGTGGTCCCCTATTGGAATTGGATTCTAGTTGCGGGTGTTTATCCTGAAGAAATTGATCAGATATTCAGACGGCAAGTGCAAGAGGAGCAGAAAGATCTAACAGAAGATTTATGGTTTCTGCTGTTGGTGTTGAGTGCTATTGGTTTAGTGATGCTATTGATTTCATGGGCATATGGGCAGTGGCTAAGGCGTTTGTTTCTTGACTATCAGGCTGATATTAAAGCGCAGAAATACCAGATAGATGAAGATGCTCGAGAGCTGCAAATAGCTTCGCGTGTTTTTGAAACTGCCCGTGAAGGCATTATGGTAACTGACCCTGAAAATAGAATAGTTGCAGTTAATCGTTCATTTACAGAGATAACAGGATACACCTCGGATGAGGTAAAGGGAGTTAATCCCAAAATACTCTCTTCAGGTAGGCATTCTCCCGATTTCTATCGGCGAATGTGGACATCTTTAATGGAAACAGATCAATGGGCAGGGGAGATATGGAACACGACAAAAGGGGGGCAAACGTTTCCTGAGCACTTATCTCTTTCAGCGTTTCGCGATGAACAAGGCGAAGTTGTAAATTATGTTGCTACCTTTAGTGATGTTACCGAACAAAAATTGGCTGAAGAGCAGCTTCGCTACATGGCTGAGTATGACGATTTAACAGGCATGCCCAATAGGCGCTTGTTGATGGATCGTGTTAACCAAACGATAGCCAGAGCAAAACGTCAGCAACTAAGATGCTTTACATTGATGTTTATTGACTTAGATCGTTTTAAAAATATCAATGATTCATTGGGCCACAGTGCGGGTGATCAAGTTTTACAGGAAGTGGCACAGCGTTTACAAGGGGCGGTTAGAGAGATAGATACGGTCAGCCGTATCGGGGGGGATGAGTTTGTTGTTTTAATCTCAGGTAAAGGTGACGACGCTATCGCATCGGCGGCAAACCTGTCGAGGCGTTTGCTTCGGATGGTCTCTGAGCCTATTGTTGAACAAGGTGTGGAGCTTATCGTAACCCCCAGTATTGGTATAGCAAGTTATCCAGCGGATGGTGAGGATTTTGAAACGTTACTGCGCAATGCTGATGCTGCGCTCTATCATGCGAAGTCCCTAGGAAGAAATAATTTCCAATTTTACAGTGCTGAGATGAATGAAAAGGCCTCGTCGCGCTTGATTATGGAAAATGCACTAAGGCAGGCGCTCGAGAAAAAAGCATTCGAACTCTATTACCAGCCTCAATATGATATGCAGACTCGACGTTTATCCGGTTGCGAAGCACTGATTCGTTGGTGTCATGAGGGTGAACTAATAGCGCCGGACCAGTTTATTCCGTTGGCTGAAGAAACCGGGCTTATCCTATCTATTGGTGAATGGGTACTTAGAGAAGGGTGCCGGCAAGGTGCTGAGTGGCTGTCTCAAGGGTATGATGTGCCCTCGGTTGCGGTTAATGTATCGGCGGTTCAGTTTCGTTATGAGTTTTACTCAACGGTTAAAGAGGTGCTCAAAGAGACCGGTTTCCCTGCAGAGCGCTTAGTGCTTGAAGTGACGGAAAGCACCCTGATGAAAGATGCGGTTAGGGCTCGGCAGCTGCTTATGAAATTAAAGCTATTAGGTGTTCAAATTGCACTAGATGATTTTGGTACTGGTTATTCAAGTTTGGCTTATCTGAAGAAGTTCTCATTGGATAAACTGAAAATTGATCGAGCTTTTATTGATGGTCTGCCAAATGATAAGGATGATAAAGCGATAGTGGGTTCTATATTGGATGTGGCACGTCATTTGGGACTTGAGACAATAGCTGAAGGTGTTGAAACGGCCGAACAAGCAGAGTTTTTAACGATGTACCGATGTGAACAAGCGCAAGGCTTCCTCTTTTCTAAAGCCATTCCTGCGAAAGACTTTACTGATCTCATTAAAAAAAATTATGCTAGTTAATAAATATTAATTTGGCTTATGGTGGCTTGAGAGTATCCTAGCTCTTTTTTGTGGAAGCTTCCTAATGGTGCCGGTACGCTTAATCCCTTTTATTAGCTTATGCCTTGCTATGTTGTTATGGGCAAGCTCTTTTATTGCTTTAAAAATAGCATTTCAAAGCTACGATCCCATGGTAGTTATCCTTGGGCGTATGCTGGTGGCATCTGTTTGTTTTCTTCTCTTCTTTAAATATATTGTCAGGATTGATTATCGTAAGGGTGACTGGAAGCCTTTGCTTTTCATGGTGGTATCCGAGCCTTGTTTATATTTTCTATTCGAAGCACATGCATTGCAAAACACCAGTGCCGCTCAAGCTGGTATGATTACGGCCTTGGCCCCGTTGCTAGTGGCTATTGGTGCCTTTTATGTGCTGAAAGAACGTCTTCACCGTGAGGCATGGCTGGGCTTTGGTGTAGCTGTGGCGGGGGCAATCTGGTTGAGCTTGGCGAGTAATGAGACTGATCATGCCCCTAATCCGTTGCTAGGAAACTTTTTAGAATTGTGTGCCATGATTTGCGCGACGGGCTATACGTTAGCGCTTAAGCATTTGTCGTCTCGCTACTCCACATGGTTTTTGACGGCGCTGCAGGCGTTTTGTGGCGCATTGTTTTTTGCCCCTTTTATGCTGCTTCCTAGTACTGAGTTGCCGACGTCTGTGAATATGGAAGGGCTTGCAGCTATTGTCTATCTAGGTACGCTGATTAATATAGGTGCTTATGGGCTATACAATTTAGCAGTCTCGAAAATAAAAGCCTCTCAAGCCTCCGCCTTTATCAACTTAATTCCTGTTTTTACATTGATAATGGCGTTTCTCATACTGGGAGAGACATTTAATTTGCAGCAGTTATGTGCATCCGCATTAGTGTTAGGGGGTGTTTTACTAAGCCAGTGGCAGCCTAAGCGCCCAGAGGCGATTGTAACTCCGGTTTAATTACGAGACGGCATCATATGCTGGTTCATTGTTACTGACAGGAACAACTGTTTTTAAGGTATGATATTTGGAGAATTGATATAGGAGTTTTATGCTTAATCAACTTCGCCAAAGACTACGAACATATGAGCCCCGCCAGTTTCCAAGTAGAAGCCCTAAAGCAGGGGTTCTGATTGCGTTAACCGATTCGCCTGACCCTCAGGTAATCTTAACGAAGCGCTCTTCGCGTTTATCTACTCATAGTGGAGAAGTGGCGTTTCCCGGAGGGAAACACGATAGTACTGATCCTGACCTTCTGTTTACAGCGCTACGAGAAGCTGAGGAAGAGATTGGATTATCGCCAAGGGATGTTGAGATCCTGTCGCCGTTGGGACAAGTGATGTCAAAGCATAGTTTACAGGTGACGCCTTGGGTGGGTATTGTTCCTGCGGCTATTGAGCTAACACCCAACCCGGATGAGTTGGAGGCCATTTTTCGCGTTCCTCTCTCTTTTTTTATGGAGGACCGCCGCCATCATACAGACGAGATTCGTTTCAAGGGGAAAAGCCACTTTGTTCCAGCATATGAGTACGACGGGCATATTATTTGGGGCTTGACTGCCTATATGTTGGTCGAGCTGCTTAATGTCGGGTTTGATGCTGATATTCCTATGAAACCGAGACCGGAGCATTATCGTGACTGTTGATAAAAAAGATGAGCCTTTTGTGCGCAACCCTTGCATGGGCGTTTGTGCCTTGGATGAGCATGACTTGTGCATCGCTTGCCGACGCAGCGGTATCGAAATAGCGGAATGGGGTGTTATGACGAATGAGCAGCGACGTGATGTTATCAAGAAAATTGAGCGGCGATATCAAGGTGAAATTTGTTAGGTGGGATGATAAACAATGAAAGTGATGGTTGATCTTTGTGTTGTGCCGATAGGTGTAGGCGTTTCTGTATCTGAGTACGTTACCGCGTGCCAAAGAGAGATTCAAGCCGCGGGTTTATCTCATCAAATGCATGCCTATGGTACTAATATCGAAGGTGATTGGGATGACGTGTTTGCCGTGGTGAAGCGTTGTCACGAAGTGGTACACGAGATGGGAGCCCCCCGTGTGACTACTTCTATGAGAGTAGGTACACGTACTGATAGGGAGCAAACGATCTCGGATAAAGTGCAAAGCGTTCTTTCAAAGTTGTGAAGTTAGTCCTCACGTTTAGGTAGCTCTATGATGCGAGCGCTTTTAATTAGGTTGTCAGACATTTGTAATGTTTCGATCCGGTAGTTGGCAATCTGTAGGCAAACGTTTGCATCGGGAATTGCCTCAAGCGTCTCAATGATCAAGCCATTGAGGGTTTTAGGGCCGTCTGTTGGGAGTTCCCAAGAGAGCGACTTATTGATCTCGCGAATATAGGCTGAAGCTTCGATAAAGTAGCTGCCATCCTCCTGAGGGTGAATGTCTGAATTCTCTTCTCGGTGTTCAGCTGACAGCTCTCCTACGATCTCCTCCAAAATATCTTCCAGTGTGGCAATGCCTTGTACATCACCATACTCATCAACCACTAAGCCGATACGGCGGCTCTCTTTCTGGAAATTTAGAAGCTGTGTCTGTAGTGGCGTACCTTCCGGGATAAAGTAAGGTTCACGAATAACTTGTAAAATGGCAGGTTTGGTCACTTTCCCTTGTTGAATAAGTTGCGCCAGATTACGCATATGTAAAATACCAACCACTTTATTTACCTCACCGTTATAGACAGGTAACCGAGTGTGATTGGTTTTAGACAGTTGTTCTAAAATACAGTCAAGGTCTTGGTCTAGATCGATCCCTTGAATCTCGTTTTTTGGGATCATAATATCGTCTACCGTGACATCATTTAGTTCTAATACCCCCAAAAGCATGGACTGCTTACGTTTAGGCAACAAGGCGCCAGCCTCATTCACCAGCGTGCGTAACTCTTCTGTACTGAGATGATGTTCGCCGCTGCCGTCAGTGCTAATACCAAAGACTTTGAGTAAACCATTAGTGATACCATTAACTACCCAGACCAGAGGATAGGTTAGTTTTAATAGCGGGGTAAGGAGAAACGCTGCTGGAAAAGCGATTTTCTCCGGGTAGAGTGCTGCAACCGTCTTAGGTGAGACTTCTGCAAAAATAAGAATGATAATAGTTAGGCCTGCAGTCGCGATAGCGATACCTGCATCCCCCCATAAGCGAACAGCGATTACCGTTGCAATAGCAGAAGCTAAAATATTAACAAAGTTGTTACCAATCAGGATAACGCCGATGAGTCGGTCGGGACGCTCTAATAGCTTGCTGGCCTGCCGTGCGCCGCGATGGTTTTGTTTTACAAGGTGCTTAAGCCGGTAACGGTTGAGGGACATCATGCCTGTTTCTGAGCTTGAGAAAAAAGCTGAGCAGAAAATCAGAAAACAAAGTACGCCGAGAAGAAAACCTATCGATGCATCTTCCAAAACAAAAGGCCTTACATAACTATTGGGAAGGCCATTTTCAGTGCGAGCCGACTGTGTGTCAAGAGGCGTCTTTGGTCTAAGATCCTAGAATCTCTAAAACCAGTTTGGATCCAAAGAAACCAAGCATTAAAAGGAAGAAGCCGCTAACGGTCCAGCGAACAGCTCGGTGGCTTCTCCAGCCCAAAACAGTCCTGCCCCAGAGTAGAACAGCGTAAAGAACCCAAGCCAAAATAGAGAGTAATGTTTTGTGTACAAGGTGTTGGGCGAATAAGTTATCTACAAAGAGAAAGCCTGTCACCAAAGAGGCAGTCAGCAATATGATCCCGATCCACAGTAAGTCAAAGAGTAGGCGTTCCATTGTTTGCAATGGGGGGAGTGATGCCACTAACCCGCGGGTGTGGTGTTGTTTAAGGGCCTGATCTTGTTTGGCTAGCAGGAAGGCTTGAAAAGTAGCGACTGTGAAAATGCTATACGCAAGGATAGATAAGAGAATATGGATGATCAGGCCGCCTTTAAAAAGCTTAGCAGTACCAAGATCGGGCCCCCACATTGATAATGCTGCCGTAATGGCCGCCATCGGAAGCACACCGATAAAAAGATTTTCAATGGATTGTCGAAAGCTGCTAATAATAACTACGGTGGCGACGAGCCAGGCGACAAGCGAACCTGCAATAAAGAAGCCTAAATTTATTCCATCATCTTGATGAAGTACGCCATAAACGGAATGGGTATGGAAGAGAACGGCAGCACAAGCAAGTAACGTGACGACTTTGCCTTTCGTTGGTTGCCCTTTTAATACACGAAATTGAAGAAACGCCGCGATTAGATAAAGAAATATGGCGAGCAATGTGGAAATTATAAACATCTCTTCCTCCTAAAGAGGGCTAGTTTGGCACAAATGTGCGGTGGTGGAAATATGGGGTGTGGCATAGCCATGCACTAGGCTATAATGCGCACAAAGTTATAGTTATTTCCGGATTGGGAAGCCCCGCAAGCGCGTCGGATTAGTTGTCGCTTGTTTCGTATGCTTCCATCCCAGTAGAGGCATCTATGTTTGAGAATCTTTCAGAACGGTTAACGAAAACGCTTCGCTTTGTGACCGGGCAGGCGAAGTTAACTGAAGACAATATCAAAGATACGCTCCGCGAAGTGCGTATGGCGCTATTAGAGGCCGATGTGGCTCTGCCGGTTGTTAAGGAATTTGTTAATAGTGTTAAAGAGCGTGCGGTGGGTGTTGAAGTATCCAAAAGCTTAACCCCTGGGCAGGTCTTCGTAAAAATAGTTAACGAAGAGTTGGTTCGCGTTATGGGGGAGGCGAATGAGGCACTTAACTTAGCAGCGACGCCTCCTGCCGTTGTGCTAATGGCTGGTTTGCAGGGTGCTGGTAAAACAACATCGGTTGCAAAGCTTTCTCGGCTGTTAAAAGATCGTGAAAAGAAAAAAGTCTTGGTGGTATCTGCCGATGTTTATCGTCCGGCAGCTATCAAGCAGTTGGAAACGTTAGCGGCAGAAGTGGGTGTGGATTTCTTCCCCTCTTCGGCTGATCAAGATCCTATTGATATCGCCCGTGCAGCGATTCAGCATGCAAAAATCCAGCATCATGATGTGTTGTTAGTTGATACGGCAGGTCGTTTGCATGTTGACAGCGACATGATGGACGAAATTAAGCGCCTTCATGCGGCGATTAATCCCATAGAAACCTTGTTTGTTGTCGATGCGATGACAGGTCAAGATGCAGCGAATACCGCGCGTTCCTTTAACGAAGTTTTGCCCTTGACCGGCGTCATTCTGACGAAAGCTGATGGTGATGCTCGCGGTGGTGCAGCTTTATCTGTTCGTCATATTACCGGTAAGCCCATTAAGTTTATTGGTATGGGTGAAAAAATTGATGCGCTGGAGCCTTTCTACCCAGACCGTTTAGCATCCAGAATTTTGGGTATGGGTGACGTGCTTTCTTTGATTGAGGAAGCTGAGCGCAAAATAGATAAAGATAAAGCTGAGAAATTTGCGGCCAAGATCAAAAAAGGAAAAGGCTTTGATCTGGAAGATTTCCGTGAGCAGATTCAGCAGATGAAAAATATGGGCGGCATGATGGGAATGCTGGATAAGATGCCTGGTATGGGGCAACTAGCCCAGGCAGCTGATGCCAGTAAAGCGGAAAAAGGAATTATTCAGATGGAGTGTATTATTAACTCCATGACACCTGGAGAGCGCCGCAACCCAGATATTATTAGTGGTTCACGTAAAAAGCGTATTGCCGCAGGTTCAGGAACGCAAATTCAGGATGTTAACCGTTTGCTTAAGCAGCATAAGCAGATGTCTAAGATGATGAAGAAGTTTTCTGGCAAAGGTGGTATCAGTAAAATGATGCGGGGTATGAAGGGGATGTTGCCTCCTGGCATGGGTGGAGGCCCGGGTGGCTTTCCTCGTATGTGAAGCCTGAATAAAAAACAAACAGTTTAGCTTTTCAATGGAGGTGGATTCGCGTAGAATCCGCCCCCTGAATTTTCGATTTGGCCCGACAGGGATATATTCTGTCGGAACAGTAACGCTGGGTGATTTTAAAGCCCACGCAAAATATAAAGGGATCATCATATGGTCACAATTCGTTTGTCACGTGGCGGCGCTAAAAAGCGTCCTTTCTACCAAATTACAGTTGCTGATTCACGCAACGCTCGCGATGGTCGCTTTATTGAGCGTATCGGCTTCTTCAATCCATCAGCACGTGGTCAGGAAGAGCGCCTGCGTCTGAACCTGGAGCGTGTAGAGTACTGGACTGGTAAAGGTGCTCAGTTGTCTGAGCGTGTTGCTCAGCTAGTTAAAGAAGCTAAAAAAACTGCACAGTAAGTTAAGCTGCTGGATAGGTCAATGAGCCGTAATACACAACCAGATGTAACTGTAGTCGGCCAGATAACATCGGTTTATGGTGTTAAAGGGTGGGTAAAAATCTACTCTCACACCGACCCGATGGAAAATATCATGACCTATAAGCCGTGGCTGCTAAAAGTTGGTAGTCAGTGGAAACCGATTAAGGTAGAAGCTTCTAAACGGCATGCCAAAGGTTTGATTGCCAAGCTGGATGGGGTGGATGATCGCGAAGTTGCACGCCAATACTGTGGCGTTGATATCGCAGTCGAAACAAGTCTTCTCCCCGATTTGGGTGAAGGTGAGTACTACTGGAGCCAGCTGGAAAAACTGTCAGTTTATACGCTTTCCGATGAGTTGTTGGGGCGTGTAAGTCACTTGATGGAAACCGGTTCGAATGATGTGTTAGTCGTTCGGGGTAACGCAGAAAGTATAGATCGTCGTGAGCGAATGATTCCTTACTTGCCTGATCAAGTGATCAAAGAAATTAACCTGGAAGCAGGTACGATGAGGGTCGATTGGGACCCTGAGTTCTGACCTGTGTGGTTTGGCGTTATTACGCTTTTTCCTGAAATGTTTGATGCTGTTACACAGTACGGCGTAACAGGAAGGGCGGTAAAAAGTGGTTTAATCAATGTCGAGTGTTGGAGTCCAAGAGACTTTGCATTTGATCGGCATCGTACAGTGGATGATCGTCCTTACGGCGGTGGTCCTGGAATGTTGATGAAAGTTCAACCACTTCGAGACGCTATTCATGCTGCACGAAATGCGGCAGGTGAAGGGGTGAAAGTGATTTATCTTTCTCCTCAAGGGCGAAAGCTCGATCATACAGGAGTGCGGGAACTTGTTTCCTGTGAGAAGTTGATTTTAGTGGCTGGGCGCTATGAAGGTATTGATGAGCGCCTAATCGGTACAGAGATTGATGAAGAGTGGTCGCTTGGGGATTTTGTCCTAAGTGGAGGTGAGTTGCCTGCAATGACCATGATAGATGCGATATCTCGGTTGGTACCTGGTGTTTTGGGGCATCAAGGCTCGGCAGAAGAGGACTCTTTTGTCGATGGGCTTTTAGATTGTCCTCATTATACGCGACCAGAATCAATAGAAGGCTTAAGCGTACCTGATGTGCTGCTTAGCGGTAATCATGAGGAGATCAGGCGTTGGCGCCTGAAACAGCAACTGGGAAGGACTTGGCAACGCCGTCCGGATCTGTTGGAAGGCCTCGAATTAGACGCGGAGCAGCAAGCGTTGTTAACCGATTATATCCACCAGACCTAAGTGTCTTGTGGGAGAATATTAGGAGCGAGCGATGAGCAGCAAAAATACAATCATTCAGCAATTAGAAGCTGAACAGATGGCAAAAGAAATTCCTGCATTTGGCCCTGGCGATACAGTGGTTGTGCAGGTACGTGTTGTAGAGGGTACTCGTAGCCGTCTACAGGCGTTTGAAGGTGTAGTAATTGGCAAGCGTAACCGTGGCCTGAACTCTGCATTTACTGTACGTAAAATCTCTCACGGTGTGGGCGTTGAGCGTACTTTCCAGACTTACAGCCAGGCGGTTGAAGAGATTACTCTGAAACGTCGTGGTGATGTGCGTCAGGCTAAACTGTACTACTTGCGTGAGCGTAGTGGTCGTTCTGCTCGTATCAAGGAAAAGCTGGGTTAAGCTATACTTGATTCGCTGCTATCGCAGAGATAAGGTGACCAACGGGTCACCTTTTTTATTTGTTATTAGCAAACAGACAGAAAGGGCTCTAAAATTACTCGTGAGCGATATCAGAGTATGCATGGAGAAGTAGTGGATGCGTAAGTGGCTGAAATGGATAGTACTAGCTTTGATGCCTATTATTATGCTTGCTGTAGTGCAGGGGTATTATTGGTATCAGGTTAAGTCAAATCTTGATGAGTTGATTGCGTCTATTCGTCCTTTCGTGAAAATTGAGTACGCCGATCTTTCAGCATCCCTATTCAACGATGTTGAACTTCAGGGCATACAAGCTCGCCCCGTACCTTTCAGTGATGCTATCACGATTGAGCGTATTGTCCTTCAGTCCTCCTCATGGTCAAACTTCCTCTCGCTAAAGACGCAGGTTCGTAGTGGAGTCATTAAGGATGCCCTAGATCTTAAGCTAATCAATATCCGGTACGACTTGAACGCTGATTATGCAAGAGAGCAGCCTATGCCAGAAGTAGAGGCAGAGGAAGAAAAAGCGAGCTTGGAAGTATTGCTGTGTGGTGATGAGCGTAGTATTGGTAGACAGTCGCTGCTGCGTATGGGCTACGATCGTCTAAGTGGGGAAATGAGTTTGCTGATCGAGCCCTCTGCAAATAGCCAGCTTGTGAAGCTAAACCTAGCTGCTGAATTTCCCTTGTTATTTAAAGCAGATACAAGTGTCTGGTTAGGCTTATCGCAAGGCGGAACCCTACGTAGGGAAGGAATGGCTAAGACCTCAATCAAGTTGTTTGGTCTCACCTTGAGCGATCTTGGATATAATCAACGTTGGCAAGCATTTTGTTCTCAAGCAGAGAACCTCTCAGAGAGCACCTATTTAGACGCCTATCGTGGTGAAATCAATGAGTGGTTGATAGCCGAAGGGCGCTCCGTTGATGGATCCTTGCTGGATGCGTTTGTGAGTGCGAAGACCGCCCAATCGATTGTTGCGGCTCGGTTGGAGCCCGCAGAAAGGCTTGAAGTAGGGGCTTTGGCTCAATCGAAAGGACTTGATAATGTCTTCTCTGGATCTGAGTTTGCGCTTCAGGTTAATGGAAAAGTACTTGAAATTAGTGATGATGACTGGCGTGACTTACAAGCGTTGTTTGGCTCAAACGTGCGTAAGGCGGCAATGGCTGTTGTGTCCAAAGAAAGTGTTCAAGTGGAAGAAAAGCCTGAAGAACCAAGGATCTCTGAGATTGTGCCGGGGGTCGTGCCGATTCATGCCCCCGTTGTGCAAAAGACGTATCAAGTAACCCCTTTTAATGAGTTGTCAGAGCATGTTGGTCGCAAGATTAAGTTAAGAACGTTTTTTGGTAACGAGATTAATGGTGTTCTTGTGGAGACCAGCGCAAGCTCAATCAGTGTTCGTCACCAGGTTGAACAAGGCAGAGCGACGTTCCCTGTATCCAAAGAGAAGATAGCTTCGATTGAGGTATATCGTTAGTGGTTGGTGAGTTGTGTGGTTCTCTCAAAATCTGACGGTCGTTTTACTCAAAAGCAACCAGTTGATGCTGACGTAGGATTAATCAATAGCTTTATTGATGTGCTTTGGCTGGAAGAGGGGTTGAGTAAAAATACTCAGGTTGCTTATCGCAGAGATCTTTCGCTCTTTGCATGCTGGCTGAATGATCGTAAGCTTGATTTGCAGCATTGCGAGGCCGAAGATGTTAGACGTTATCTTTCGTGGCGTGTTCAGGAGTCACTGAGCCCTGCCTCGACATCGCGCTTTATCTCATCGGCCCGTCGCTTTTTCCGTTTTCTTGTACGTGAAACGATTTTACTTGAAGATCCTATGTTACGGATCGAACTTCCCCGCAAAGGCCGGCCACTACCTAAAACGCTATCAGAAATGGATGTAGAAGCTTTGCTTAATGCGCCTGATTTGAATACGGTTTTGGGCAGCAGAGATCGGGCGATGTTGGAGTTGCTCTATGCTACGGGCCTTCGTGTTTCAGAGCTGGTATCACTACATTTGGGCCAAGTGAATTTACACCATGGTGTGATTAGGGTATCAGGTAAGGGCGAAAAAGAGCGCTTGGTGCCGATAGGCGAAGAAGCAATTAGTTACCTTAAGCGTTTTCTTCGTGGTGATAGAGAGTTGCTGGTAACAGAGTCGTGTTTGGAAGTGGTCTTTCCTAGTAAACAGGGCAAAGAGATGACTAGACAAACTTTTTGGCACAGAATTAAGCGGTATGCGGTTGAGGCGGGTATCGAAAAGCCCATATCGCCTCACGTGCTACGTCATGCATTTGCAACGCATTTGATTAATCATGGGGCTGATCTGCGTGTTGTGCAAATGATGCTTGGACATAGTGATCTTTCGACAACGCAAATATATACTCATGTTGCACAGCAGCGTTTGCAGTCGCTTCATAAGCTGCATCACCCTCGCGGGTGAGTGAACTTTTAGGTCAAAGGGCCGTCTGAAAATCATATTTACGATAAAATTTGAGGGATCTATGCGAAATAAGTTACTGATGGCCAGCGCTTTGTTGTCTATCTCGTTTATGGCTTCAGCTGAGAGTACTGAAGAGCGGATTAAGCAGCAAATCAGTAAAATTGATCAGAGGATTCCGGTTGTTTCCGTTACGCCTGCAAAAATGGCTGGGCTTTACGAAGTTGAATTAGGCACAGGCGAAACTATTTTCGCTGATGCTAACGGCGAATATTTTCTGTTAGGTCAACTTTACCAATTAACGGATGAGAAAGGCTTTGTTAACCTCTCTGAGCAGAAAGCGAATGGTCAGCGTCAGGCTGAAATGGCCAAAGTGCCTGAGAAGGATTTAGTGACCTTTAAGGCAGAAGGTGTTGAAAAAGCCTCTGTGTTTGTATTTACCGATGTGGACTGCCCTTATTGCAGAAAGCTGCATGAAGAAGTGCCGAAGTTGCAATCGATGGGAATCAGCGTTTCTTATTTGGCCTTCCCACGCCAGGGGCCTGGATCTCCTGCACACAAGAAAATGTCTGATATCTGGTGTTCAACAAACCGTACTGAAGCGATGACACAGTCAAAGCAAGGAAAGGATTTAGATGTTGAAGCATGTGAAAATCCCGTTCTGAAGCAGTATGCGGTAGGACAGAAAGTTGGTGTGACAGGCACACCTGCGATCATAACGTCTGAGGGGCAGCTTTTGCCTGGGTATATGCCAGCGGAGCGTTTAGCTGCTGCACTAGGTATTAAGCCTTAAACTCACCTAACTAGGTCTTTCAATTTAAAAGGGGCTTTTTGCCCCTTTTTACGTTTGATTGGGAGGCCATTAATAGAGTCTGGTAAAGATATTGGCTATAATGTTTGCCCATTTTTTGTTCGTTATGCTGAAACAGCTACGAATGTGGCTTGTAAACTGCGAGGTATTGGTTTGAAACCGGTAAAAGTTGGAATCTGTGGTCTGGGTACTGTTGGTAGCGGTACTTTTAATGTTCTGCATCGTAATGCAGAAGAAATTTCCCGTAGAGCCGGCCGTCGAATTATTGTGGAGCAAGTAGGTGCTCGACGCGATAATGCGGCGTGCGATACTCGAGGGACGCAGGTTACGCGAGATATCTTTGAAGTAGCGACCAATCCGGAAATTGATGTTGTCGTAGAATTGATTGGTGGCTATGACGTTGCTAAAAGTTTGGTAATGACGGCTATCGAAAACGGCAAGCACGTTGTCACAGCGAACAAGGCACTCATTGCAGTGCATGGTAATGAGATTTTTGAAGCAGCGCAGAAGCACAATGTTATGGTTGCCTTTGAGGCTTCAGTTGCTGGCGGTATTCCTGTTATTAAAGCAATCCGTGAAGGTCTGGCTGCTAACAGCATTAACTGGCTCGCCGGTATCATTAATGGTACGGGAAACTTTATCCTAACAGAGATGCGTGAGAAAGGGCGCGACTTTGCCGATGTTTTGGCTGAAGCTCAGGCGTTTGGGTACGCAGAAGCCGACCCTACTTTTGATGTTGAAGGTATTGATGCGGCGCATAAGTTAACTATTCTTGCATCGATTGCTTTTGGTATTCCTTTGCAATTTGATAAGGCCTATACCGAAGGTATCAGTTGTATTACCCCTCAAGACGTTGAGTATGCGGAAGAGTTAGGTTATCGAATTAAACATCTAGGCATTAGCCGTCGCTCAGAACATGGTTTCGAGTTGAGAGTTCACCCGACATTAGTTCCTGAGTCAGAGCTATTGGCAAACGTCAATGGTGTTATGAATGCGGTGATGGTAGATGGCGATGCTGTTGGACGTACGCTTTACTATGGCGCAGGCGCAGGCGCAGAGCCTACCGCTTCAGCCGTTGTGGCGGATGTTGTTGATGTAGTTCGTACCTTGACGGCTGATCGTGATAACCGAGTGCCTCATTTAGCATTCCAGCCAACAGCGCTTTCCGATCAGCCTATTTTACCTATGACTGAGACAGAAACGGGCTTTTATCTGCGTTTACAAGCAGCAGAAAAGCCTGGTGTTTTGGCCAGCATCACTAAAATTCTGGGTGATAATGGCATTAATATCGAAGCTATCGTTCAGAAAGAGACTTCGGAAGAGCAGGTACCTGTCATTCTGCTAACTCAGCGAGTTAAAGAGCAGAAGATGAACGAAGCCATCGAAGCGATTGAAGCCTTGGATGATATTATCGGTCAGGTCACGCGTATTCGTGTAGAGCACCTAAAAGGTTAAGTTGGAGCAGAGGAACGTACGATGAAATATATTTCTACACGTGGACAAGCACCAGCTCTGAATTTTGAAGAGGTGTTACTGGCAGGTCTTGCGAGTGATGGTGGCTTATATGTGCCTGAGCAGTTGCCTGTCTTTACTCAGGAGGAGATTGCAAGTTGGGCAGGGCTCTCCTACGCGGAGCTTGCGTTCAAAATTATATCCCCTTTTGTCAATGACTGTATCAGTGATGCAGACCTGAAAGTGATGATTGATGAAACCTACGCAGGCTTCAATCATTCTGCTGTTGCGCCATTGAAAGAACTAGGCACTAACGAATGGGTTTTGGAATTGTTCCATGGCCCGACGTTAGCGTTTAAAGACTTTGCGCTTCAGTTATTGGGTCGACTGATGGATCACGTTTTAGAAAAGCGTGGTGAACACCTTGTTATTATGGGGGCAACGTCCGGTGATACTGGATCGGCGGCGATCGAAGGATGCCGTCACTCTAAGCATGTGGATATCTTTATTCTGCATCCGCATAATCGAGTTTCTGAAGTCCAGCGCCGTCAAATGACAACTATTCTTGCGGATAATGTATTTAATATCTCGCTGGAAGGTAACTTTGATGATTGCCAGGAGATGGTTAAAGCAAGCTTCGCCGATCAGGGATTCTTAAAAGGGATGAAGCTGGGGGCTGTGAATTCGATCAATTGGGCGCGCATTATGGCTCAGATTGTTTATTACTTCTCAGCTTCTCTAGCCGTGGGCGGGCCTCACCGGACAGTGGCTTTTTCAGTACCTACGGGTAACTTTGGTGATATTTTTGCCGGTTATTTGGCCAAGCAGATGGGTTTACCTATCTCACAGCTAGTGGTTGCTACTAATCGTAATGACATTCTGCATCGTGCTATTGCTGGTAATGATATGTCTAAGAGCCAGCTTGTGCATACATTATCCCCATCGATGGATATTATGGTCTCGTCAAACTTTGAGCGTATGCTGTTTGATATTTATGACCGTGATGGTGCTGCGATTAGCGATTTGATGAATCGTTTCCGTACCGAATCAGTGAGCCTTGATCCTGCACGTTGGGAGAAAGTACGTGAGCTGTTTGATAGTTTTGCGGTTGATGACGATGCGACTTGCCAAACTATTGCTGACGTTCACGCTGAAACGGGCTATTTACTGGATCCACACACGGCTATCGGCGTCAAAGCTGCGCGTGAGTGTATTCGCGATAAAGCGGTTCCTATGATCACGCTGGCTACGGCGCATCCTGTTAAGTTCCCTGATGCAGTTATCAAAGCGGAACTCACAGCACCTGCGCTACCTACTCATCTTACTGATCTGTTTGAGCGTGAAGAGCGCTTAACGGTTTTGGAAAATGATCTATCTGCTGTACAAAAATTTATTTCAGAGCATGTTCATCCTGAGTAACCATTACAGTGTAGAATAAAGGCCCGTTTGACGGGTCTTTTTTTTGGCTTATGCTAACTAACTTCTAAAGGAGATCGCGTGAAACACGTATCGATACATCGTCGAAAAATACCGGCAAGCGATCTTCCCATTTTTAGTGAAGTGCCTAGTGCGCTGGCCAAAATTTATGCTTCTCGTGGTATTCAGAGTAAGCATGAACTTGGAAGGCATCTGAAAGAGCTGCTGCCTGATACAGCGATGAAAGGTATGCCCGAAGCGGTACAACGGCTTTCTATGGCAGTGAAACAAAATCAGTCGATACTCATTGTCGGTGATTTTGATTGTGATGGTGCAACCAGTACAGCAGTGGCTATGCTTGGCTTGAAAATGATGGGGGCTACCCAGGTCGATTATCTGGTACCCAACCGCTTTGAATATGGCTATGGCCTTAGCCCAGAAATCGTTGAAGTCGCATATACCCAATCTCCACAGCTGTTAATTACCGTTGATAATGGTATTTCCAGTGTTGAAGGTGTCGCCAGAGCAAATCAATTGGGTATGGATGTCATTGTTACCGACCACCACTTGGCAGGCGGCCAACTCCCCGATGCGGTTGCGATTGTTAACCCTAATCAGCCCGGCTGCGATTTTTTTGCAAAATCGACATGCGGTGTCGGTGTGATTTTTTATGTGTTGATTGCTTTAAGACGATCTTTAATCGCTGATGATTGGTTCGCTAAGCAGGGTATGCAGCAGCCTAATTTGGCCAGTTTGTTGGACTTAGTGGCGCTGGGCACAGTCGCTGACGTAGTCGCGTTGGAGCACAATAATCGTACCTTGGTATATCAAGGATTACAGCGTATCCGGGCAGGGAAGGCTAGGCCTGGATTGCTGGCATTGATTGAAATTTCAGGGCGGCGTAAAGAGCGTTTAGTGGCCAGTGATTTAGGCTTTGCGTTGGCTCCTAGACTCAATGCCGCGGGACGTTTAGAGGATATGTCGATTGGCATCGAATGTCTGTTGTCAGATGATGAAGACTACGCGCGCGAGTTAGCACAAACTCTCGATCAGCTTAATTTAGAACGGCGGGGTATCGAGCAGGAGATGCAACAGCAAGCATTAAGCTTGCTGGATCAGATACAGTTGGATCAAACATCTTTACCCTTTGGGTTATGTTTATATGATGCGAGTTGGCACCAAGGTGTTGTCGGTATACTAGCTTCCAGAATTAAGGAAAAAACCCACCGGCCTGTCATCGCGTTTGCACCAGGTGACGTTGGGGAGATTAAAGGTTCAGCGCGCTCGATCCCAGGGTTGCATATTCGTGACGCTTTAGATCAGATCGCAACCTATCACCCCGGGCTGATAACCAAGTTTGGTGGCCATGCTATGGCGGCAGGTTTAACATTGGCCGCTGATCACTTTGACCTGTTTTGCGAAGCTTTTGATCAGGTGGTAAGGCAACAGTTATCCGCCGAGGACCTTGATCAACGATTGGAAACGGATGGTTCTTTGCTACCTGAAGAACTGTCGATATCATTAGCGGAGCATATCCGCGAGGCGGGGCCATGGGGACATCATTTTCCTGAACCGCTTTTTGATGGGGACTTTCGGATTTTGCAACAGCGCTTAGTAGGGAAAAAGCACCTTAAGCTTGTTTTAATGGACCCGGCGAGCGGCATGCACCTAGATGCTATACAGTTTAATACAGACTTATCTTCATGGCCAAATGAGGCCTGTAAATCGGTAAGAGTTGTCTATAAATTAGATGTGAATGAGTTTAGAGGTCAGCGAACGGTACAGTTACTGATCGAATATATAGAGCCACAAAACGGATACTAAAAAGAGATACAACCGGATGAATGATTTTACTTTAGAAGAATTGGCTGCCCTATTAGCTGTGTTTCAACGAGCTGGAGAGTGTGAGGGTGCTCTGGAGCAGAGTTTATTGGGTCGCTTACAGCAGGCGCATGATGAGCGTTTGGAGCTTGAAAGCATGGACTTTGATGATTGTCTAGGTGGTGCTTGTAAGCTGTGAGCCGTGAAGATACCCCCTATTTTATTGGGGCTCATGTCAGTGCGAGTGGTGGAGTAGAAAATGCGCCGCTTAATGCACACAAACTAAACGCGAACGCCTTTGCGTTATTCACGAAAAATCAGCGTCGATGGGAAGCTAAGCCATTAACCGATAAGAGTATTCATCTCTTTAAGGAGCGCTGTGAGTTATTAGGCTTTTCGCCGGAGCAAATACTGCCGCACGATAGTTACTTAATAAACTTAGGTCATCCTGATGCGATCGCATTAGATAAATCACGCCATGCCTTTATCGATGAGATGCAACGTTGTGGACAGTTAGGGCTTTGTTATCTGAATTTTCACCCGGGAAGTCATTTGCGTGAGATTTCCGAGGGGGAGTCGCTTCAGCGTGTCGCCAACTCGATCAATATGGCACTAAATGTAACGCAAGGCGTTAAAGCAGTTATAGAAACGACAGCTGGCCAGGGAAGTAATCTCGGCTATTCATTTGAGCAAATTGCCGAGATAATCGAATCTGTTGAAGATAAAAGCCGTATAGGTGTATGTATTGATACTTGCCATATTTTTGCAGCAGGTTATCCATTGCAAACGTTCGATTTATGTCAGGCAACGTTTGATGAGTTTGAAAAAACCGTTGGATTTAATTTCTTGTCTGGCATGCATCTAAACGATTCTAAAGTTGCCCTAGGGGCCAGAGTGGATCGTCATCACAGTCTTGGACAAGGCGAAATCGGTCTTGACGTATTTCGCTTTATTATGAAAGACGCCCGATTTAGAGGTATACCGCTTATATTAGAAACGATAGATGACACGCTATGGGCCGATGAAATTCAACTTTTGCGTCAATTCTCGGTGCAATAGTAAAGCTCTTACAGAAAACGGTCTATACTTCAGAGAATCAGAGCAAAAAGTGATCACTATCTATGCGCTTGCCAAAATGGACTCGGCCGTTAGTTTGCTTATTTTTCTTTTCCACGCTTTCCCAGGAGGGTATTGCTGTGGATGTCAGTTATGGTCGAACTATTCTAGTAATTAACTCCTATCATCAGGGGTTTCCTTGGTCTGATGGCATTTTGAAAGGCGTTGATCAACGTTTTACGGAATTAGGGATTCCAGTAGACCTGCAAATTGAGTATTTGGATACCAAACGTTTTTCGCCAGAGAAGATGTTCCCGTTAGTCGCTAATGTGCTAAAGGAAAAGGATATCCAGCATGTCGACGCGATATTGGCAACTGACAATAATGCCCTTTCCTTTGCAATAAAGTATCGAAGCGCTTTGTTTGGAAATATTCCATTGGTGTTTGTTGGTGTTAATAACTTTTCCCCCGAAATAATAGAAGGAGAGCCGTCCGTAACGGGTATTGCTGAGGTTACGGATCCCGTAGCAAACTTCAAACTGATAAAACACATGCATCCTGATATGGAAAGGCTTCTATTAGTCAGTGATGCTACCCCTTCTGGAATGGCGGAGCAGCAGCGCTTTGCTCAACATGCCGAGCAATATGCCCAAGATTTCGTAGTAGAGACCTATTCCAGTTGGACAGTCTCCGAGCTAAAAGCCAGACTTGCGAAGCTTACCGATGATACGATCGTATTTCGCCTCCCGCTGCATAAGGATAAAGAAGGGCTAACGATGACCCTTCAAGAAAGTGTAGGTATTTTATTAGAGAATAGTCCCGTACCGGTTTATTCCGCGTGGGATACAGCTATTGCTCAAGGAGCCGTAGGTGGATTTGTGGCGACCTCTACTTTGCAAGGCAAGTTCGCAGCAGATTATTTAATTGAAATTCTCAAAGGCCGCCCAATTTCTGAGTTACCCGTGATGGCTCAAAGCCCTTCTGAGCCTGTATTTAACGGTCGTTCAATGGAAAAATATGGTTTAGATCCCAAAGCGCTTCCCAGTAATGCTGTTATCCTTAATCCAGTCAAGAAGCCTCACTACAGTGACTACCTCCTTGTCATTCTTGGCCTTTTGCTATTTTCACTGCTGTGGTTTGTATATCTGTGGCGACTGAATCAGCGGCGGTTGGGTAATTTATCGGATCAATTTAGCCATGTGGTAGATGAGAGCACCCTCTTGACTACCCTAATGGATTCCAACTCCGACCATATTTATGCAAAGGCGCTTGACGGTAAATACCTTGCTTGTAACCAATCTTTCGCTGATTTTATCGGCGCCCCCAAGGAGGACGTAGTCGGTTGTATGGCAGACAGCTTCTTTCCAGCGGAACTTGTGGAAGTGATTGATGAGCAAGATAAGTGGGTTTTCAGCAAGGGGGAAGAAATTACCCGGGAGTCTTGGGTTAAAGGCGCTAAAGACCGGATGGCTTTAATTGAATGTATTAAAACACCTCTCAGGAATAATAGTGGCCGGCTTATTGGTTTGTTAGCGGTCAATCGGGATATTACTCGCCGTTATTACGAAAATGAACAGTTGCGCCAAAATAGTAAAGTATTGGATATGCTGATTCGAGGGGTGCCTCTCACGCCCATATTAGAGGAGATTGCTGCAGGTTTGGAGAAGGTATATCCCGATTGTTTGTGTTCAATTTTACTGATGGATAAAGAACGACAGCATTTGGTACACGGGGCTGCTCCGAGCTTACCCGATTTTTATATTGACGCGATCAACGGTGTAGAAATTGGTGACGGAGTCGGGTCATGTGGTACTGCGGCTTGGAAAAAAGAGCTGGTGATCGTTGAAGATATCGATACCCACCCTTATTGGAAAGATTACAAAAGTTTAGCCAAACAGGCGGGGCTAGCATCCTGTTGGTCTCAGCCCGTTATGGGGACGGGGAACGATATTTTAGGGACCTTTGCCTTCTACCAGCGAAAACCATCGTCTCCAACCTATGAGCATTTAGCGATGATCGAGCAATCTGCACGTTTAGTCAGTTTAGCTCTGGAGCGTAAGCAAGTAGAGGAGGAGCTGAACAAGCTATCACGTGCTGTCGAGCAAAGCCCAACCATGGTTATTATTACGGATGCTCTGGGGATTATTGAGTATGTTAATGAGGAGTTTTCTGATGTTACCGGGTACCAGCTTAGTGAAGTGAGGGGGTTGACCCCGGCTATCCTAAATGCGGGCGAAACAGAGGGTGCTTTTTATAAGGATATGTGGGAAACCATTAAGTCCGGGCATGATTGGCATGGGGAGATGCGTAATAAAACTAAATCCGGGCAGATCTATTGGTCGATGCTATCCATCTCCCCGATCTTAAATGAACAGGGAGAGATCACTCACTTTATTGGTGTGAGCGAAGATATCTCCTCTCAGAAAAAGACGCAGGAGCAGATCGAGCAGCTAGCTTTTTATGATCCGTTAACCCGATTGGGTAATCGCCGCCTGTTTAGAGAGCAACTGGAATTTGAGCTTAAAAAAGCAAAACGCAATGACTCTATCTTTGCACTCTTCTATTTAGATTTAGATAACTTTAAGCAGGTTAACGATACTTTGGGGCATGATGTAGGAGATCGGTTGCTACAGGCGCTAGCTGATCGTATCCGGCAAACGTTAAGGCATTCAGACTTGATAGCGCGTCTAGGTGGAGATGAATTTATTGCGTTGCTTCCTGATGTCAGCGGGCCCAAAGAAGCCGGCGTGGTTGCCGAAAAATTATTAGCTGCTATTTGCCAGCCTCTTCAATTAGGAGGCAGTGAGATT
The DNA here is from genome assembly GCF_008630635.1 of Neptunomonas concharum. Taxonomy (NCBI): domain Bacteria; kingdom Pseudomonadati; phylum Pseudomonadota; class Gammaproteobacteria; order Oceanospirillales; family Oceanospirillaceae; genus Neptunomonas; species Neptunomonas concharum. Next base: position 517,722 of record NZ_CP043869.1, read on the forward strand.
GAGGCAACAGTGAGTCTTGGTGTGACAATGGCCCCTACTGATGGAGAAGATTGGCCTGTATTGATGAAAAATGCAGACCTTGCTATGTATCGTGCTAAGCGAAAAGGTCGAAATAACTACCAGTTCTTTACGCGGGAAATGAACGAAGAAGTACTAAACCGCGTTAACATGGAGCACCAGCTACGAAATGCATTAGAGCGCCAGGAGTTCTGTCTACATTATCAGCCGCAATGGACCATCATGAGCGAGTTGCAGCCAGTGTGTTTGGAAGCATTGATTCGTTGGAATCATCCTGAGCGAGGGCGAGTGTCTCCTGCAGAGTTTATTCCTATAGCTGAAGATCTAGGGTTAATTGTCGAGCTAGGGGAGTGGGTATTAAATCAAGCCTGTCTGCAAGGTAAACAGCTGATTGATTCAGGCCATCACATCAGGATTGCCGTTAATCTGTCTATGCGTCAGTTCTTTGACCCAGAGCTACTTAATAAAATATCAGCGGCCTTGGCTAAGCACCAATTCCCAGCAAGCTTGTTGGAGCTGGAGATAACTGAGTCGATGATTATGGAAGATGTTGAAACGGTTATCGAGACGCTTCAGGAGCTCAAAAAGCTCGGTGTATCTTTAGCTATCGATGATTTTGGAACGGGATACTCCTCACTTAGTTATTTAAAACGCCTACCTTTTGATCATCTAAAAGTAGATGCATCCTTTGTTCGCGATATACCACATGATAAGAATGATATGGAGATAACCGCTGCGGTGATTGCGATGGCGCATAAGCTGGGACTGAAGGTTGTTGCAGAGGGAATCGAAACCCATGATCAGTTAGCCTTCTTGAGAGAAAACAGTTGTGAGATGGGGCAGGGGTTCTTATTGGCTAAGCCTGCCAGCATGGAAGATATTATGCGTTTAATCGATGTGGAGTTTGATTACCATATCGACTAGCGTCATAAAAGTGTCATTGTAAGCTCGTAACCTGTATGTAAGATACTCCTTTACTACGGTTGTGCGTGATTATGCAGTCATCACTTTATAAGTCATCCTTTTCTGAAGATATAGACGCTTTGTATCGTATCTTAGACGATGCTGCCATAACGCCACACTTTCAACCGATTTACGACCTCTTATCTGGTGATGTGGTTGGTCATGAAGCTCTGTCTAGGGGGCCACTGGGCAGCCCGTTGGAAATGCCTGACAAGCTCTTTAGTACAGCGATCAACTGTGGGAAATTACATGAGTTGGAACTACTCTGTCGTGAAAAATCACTACGTCGCTTTTCTGAACTAGGTCTTTCAGGAAAGCTCTTCCTGAATATTAGCGCTTCATTACTGAGTTCTCCTGACCACCAAAAAGGAATGACGTTGTCATTGCTGGAAAAGCTGAATATTTCGCGTGACAGGATCGTGATTGAGCTTTCAGAACAGCATCCTTATGACCATTTCGGACTGTCTAGAGCTTCGGTCGAATACTATAGACGAATGGGGTTCAACATTGCTATTGATGATTTGGGCGTTGGGTATTCAGGTTTGAGGATGTGGTCTGAGTTACAGCCTGAATATGTCAAAATTGACAAGCATTTTGTTCAAGGCGTAGATAAGGATACAGTTAAACGTGAATTTATTCGCTCGATTATCGCCATTGCGCAGAGTTTACGTTGCGAGGTCATTGCTGAAGGGATTGAAACGCCTCGCGAACTGGAGAGCTTGCTAGATTTAGGTATTACTCGTGGCCAAGGTTTTTTGCTGGGACGTCCGGTAATCGAACCTAGCTGTAAACAGAGTAAGTTTTTGACTAATTCCTCTCGTCGTTTTGAGTTACGACACGCCGTTGATGAGCGAGATCGAGTGAGCTCTTTGGCAAAAGAGGTGCCTTCCGTTAGTAAAGATACCGATCTTGGGACTGTGGGACAATTATTTAAGAGTAACCCAGTACTGCAAGCGGTGCCGGTGCTGTCGAATGCTACGCCGGTGGGGGTTGTGCGGCGTAGTGATCTCATGGAGCTTTTCTCGACACAATATGGCCGTGCTTTATATGAGCATAAACAGGTTACCCGATTATTAAGGGATGACGTACTAATTGTTGAAGGTTATGTGAGTCTCTCAAAAGTCTCCTACCAACTAACCAATCAGGATAACAACAATCTGAACAACGAAATTATCGTCGTAGAGGATGGGTGTTATGTGGGTATAGGGAGTTTAAGGGACCTGCTTAAACGCATTACGGATCTTAAAATACAGAATGCTACATACTCGAATCCGCTATCGCTCTTGCCCGGGAGTGTGCCGATTAATAGGGAGCTTGACCGGCGTTTGAACAGTGCTTTGGATTTCTACTTAGCTTACTTTGACCTAAATAATTTCAAGCCCTTCAATGATCATTACGGCTATGCTAGAGGTGACTTGGTTATTCAACTATTGAGTCAGATCATTAAGCGGGAAGCAAGTAATTCTGCCAATTTTATAGGGCATATTGGTGGAGATGATTTTGTTGTGATTTTCGGATCAGATAATTGGCAAGTTGTTTGTCAAAAAATCCTAGACCAGTTTGCGCAGCAAGTGAAAGACCTCTACTCCCCAAAAGCAATACAAGAAGGTGGGTTGTGGGTGAAAGGTCGAACTCAGGAGGTTTCTTTCTACGAGACTCTGAGTCTGGCGATTGGTGTTGTTCATCCCGATCCATATGCCTGCGAGAGTTACCACGAAGTCGCAGAATTAGCAGCGCAGGCTAAGAAAGAAGCAAAAGCGATGGGGGGGAATGCGATATTCTTATCTCGGCGTAGAAAAATGCGCTCAGAGTCTGCCCGTAAGGAGGGTAATAACTAGTCTCGTCTCTCCAGTGTTTTTATTGCCTGGTCTGTTGTAAAAAATATCTGCCCATCACCTAGTTGTTCGCGAAAACGAACTTTGTTCAGTTGATCCATTATAGGCCCCTTGACATCGGATAGATGTAAAGTAACCCCTTCATTTTGAAGATGGTGAGCCATGTTCTCCAGTGTTTCCAAAGCGCTGGCATCAATGAAATTGATAGCAGCACAAATTAAAACAACATCCTTTATTTCATGTTGCTGACTCACATGGCGAAGCACAAAGGATTCAACGTAACGGGTATTAGCAAAGTATAGGCTTTCATCAATACGGATAGCTAAGATGCTTTTGCAGGTTTGCACATCATGGCGCTCTTTATTCCTAAAATGCTCTGAATCACCGACCCGTCCCACGATGGCAATATGGGGCTGGCTGGTGCGATATAAAAGGATGGTGATTGATAGAAGAATACCGCTGAGAATACCGATTTCTACGCCGAACACCACAACGGCAGTGAACGTTAATAGCAAAGTTAAGGCATCACCTTGGTTAAATCGCCAAGAGTGACGAAAGCTACCCAAGTCTATCAGAGGAAGTACGGCCATGATGATGATAGCGGCCAAGGTAGATTTAGGTAGGTAATAAAACAGTGGCGTGAAAAATAGTAAGAATATCGCGACCAGCATCGCTGATATGAGTGATGCAATGGTTGTTTTAGCACCGGCACTGAAGTTCACCATAGAGCGCCCAAACCCGCCAGCAACAGGATAAGTTCCACTGAATGCGGCCCCTAAGTTGGCCACACCTAAGGCAACTAGCTCTTTGTTTGGGTCGATGCGCTCACGGCGTCTGCTGGCCAGTGCGGTGCCAACGGATACACTTTCGATGTAACCGATTAAGGCGATAAGAAAGGCAGGTACAAAAAGGCTTTCCCATAGGGAAAAATTAATGACACCCAGAGATAAATCAGGTAACCCTTGCGGTATAAAACCGACTTTATTGACGCCAGAGGATTCTCCTAAACCAAACGTGAATAAAGACCCGAAGAGAACAGCAAACATGGGGCCGGACTTACATAGCGCTTCTTGTAACCAAGATGGTGTGTACATCGCCTTCAAAAAGTGACAAAGCGGCCCTTTTGATAACCATAATATCGATAGAGATAACCCTCCAATGAGTAGCGTCCAAGGGTTTATCTCAGGCAAATGGCGCATAAGTTGGATAAGGGTGTTACTGACGTAAGCTTCTCGTGGGAACTCAATTCCCAAAAGATGTTTGAGTTGTGTGATGGCAATTATGAGTGCGGCAGCGCTGGTAAATCCAGAGATGACGGAATGGCTAATGAAATTAACGATGCTGCCTAAATTGAGCAACCGAAGCCCTAGCAATATCAGCCCAACAAGCATAGAAAGGTTGATCGCTGCATTGATATAAGCTTCGGGACCGCTGAATGCAATTTCACTTAAGGCGGAGTTGACCATGAGAGAGGCGATAGCAACAGGACCAACCGCTAAGGTACGACTACTACCTAATAAAGCATAGAGAGCTAGGGGTAAAATGCTGGCATAAAGACCATACTGGGGCGGTAAGCCTGCGAGCAGGGCATAGGCCATCCCCTGTGGGATCAGTAAAATGGCAACAATAATGCCTGCTATCAAGTCATCAGCAAAGGTTTTGCGTTGGTAAGTGGCTATCCACTTAGTTAAAGGTAGGTAGCGAACTAACTGTTGGGCAAAGGTTTTAGCTGATAACACAAAATGTTCGACCATTTGGTTTTTGGAATAACTTTATATCTAAAGATTATAAATAATAGCATAAGCTACAAAGTGCACATGCTATATTTTTCCTTTCTATAGGAGGTTCACAATGAAAAACAGTTGGGATCCTGAGTTTGGAAGCGATGATTTCACGATTCAAGAAGATGCGGTTATTTGTCAGAGTTTCTATCAACTGAGAGAAGTCGTTATTGCTCATCAGCGCTTTGAAGGTGGTCAAGTTAAGATAAAGCGAGACCTTTTTTGGCGGCCTGATGCGGTGTGTGTGCTCCTATACGACCCAGTTCAGGATCAAGTGGTGCTGATAGAGCAGTTCCGCATAGGCACAATCGATCATCCGCGTAGTCCTTGGTTGCTAGAGTTGGTGGCTGGATTGGTAGAGCCTGAAGAGGCTATTGAAGAAGTCGCTAGACGTGAGGCGATAGAAGAAGCGGGGGCAGATGTGCTGCATCTAGAGCATATATCGCGCTTCACACCAAGCCCAGGTGGTGTTCGGGAATATATTGATCTTTTTTGTGGTTGTGTCGATGCTCGTCACATCGGTGGGGTTCACGGTTTGGAAGAGGAAGGAGAGGATATAAAAGTACACCTTTTCCCCTCTGAGGTCGCCTTTGCTATGCTGAAGACTGGGGATGTTGATAATGCAGCAGCGATCATTGCACTACAATGGTTGCAATTAAACCGCCATAGGCTGCAAAACGAATGGAGTATTGGAGCGGAATGAAGCGTAAATATGTGCCTGATTTGACGAAGCAGATGGCCGTTTGTGAAGCCAACTATGCACGTCTAAATAAGTTGATGCCCGACCTTGAGGGTTGTGATCGACGTGAATTCCAAATTGAATGGGGTGAGAGTCATCAGGCACACATACGCATCGAAGTAGAGGAGCGCTTCACCTACACAACAACTTTACAGATATCCCAGAACCTAAAAGGTGCTTCTGATTGGCTAGACTCTCCAGCACTGGTTGTGCGGTTGTACCATGATGCAGCCATGGCTGAAGTGATATGTATGAAGCGCAGGCGCCAGCTCTCAGGAGTTTACCCTTATCCCAACCGGGAGATGCATCAGCCTGATGAGAAAGTACAATTAAATAACTACTTGGGTGAGTGGTTGAGCCATTGCCTTAATCATGGACAGATGCTCGAACCGGTATTTAGTCGTTGAGTAAGTTATTGCGCGTTGTTCAGGTAACGGACTGCCATCTTCAGGAAGCGCCTGATAAGGTATTTAAAGGCTGTTTACCTGAGGAACGATTATGTAAAGTTCTGGAGGATATGGTAGGAAGAAACCTGCAGCCAGATCTGCTGTTACTGACCGGTGATCTTGTACACCATGGTTATCCGCAGGGGTATCAGCGCTTGGCTGAGCATGTCCAGAAGGTAGCTACTGAGATTCGCTGGTTGCCGGGAAACCATGATGATGCTCGACATATGAGCGTGTTTTCAGAGTTAAACCTGTTGCAATGGCGAAAGCATGATTGGTGCGTAGTTAGTCTCGACTCTACCTCTTCACCTGATGGCAAGGGTAGTGGCTCTTTGGGAGAGTGTGAGCTCCAACGTTTAGAAGCAATACTGCAAGCGCCTCCTAGTAAATACCTCCTGATAGCACTACATCATCCGCCTGTCCACGTGGGTAGCCCATGGCAGGATGCTATTTGTCTTGGAGATAAGGATGCATTTTGGCGTATTCTGGAGGATTCTAAATCGAGTGCGGCTAAGCTTATTGTCTGTGGACATCTGCATCAGGATCATGAGGTTTACAACTTACCGCTCCCACTGTTAGTGACGCCTGCTACAGCGCCTCAATTTAAGAAGGCGATGCTACAACCCGTACTTGAAACAGATGAGTATCTTTCTTTGCCAGGGTATCGTGTGATAGATCTATTCGAAAGTGGTGAATTTTCCACGCAAGTGGTCCGTGTCGTAATCTAACCTTGCATCCTGCGTGTAGCTTAGGTAACTTTCACTCAAATGCTGTAAGGATAACCAGTATGACGTCACCGCTTTTTATCTATGTACACGGTTTTAATAGCTCGCCAGATTCCGCGAAAGCACGCCTGCTGGGTGAGTTTTTTAAGGCCTGTCATGAACAGATAGATTATCGAGTTCCTCAGCTTTCCCATTGGCCTGCTAAAGCGATGCAGCAGCTGAAAAACTTAATCGAAGCGTACAGTCATCGCCCTGTTATACTCATCGGCAGTTCATTGGGTGGCTTCTATAGTTTATGGCTAACGGAGCATTATGCGAATTGTCGGGCGGTGCTCGTGAATCCGGCTATATATCCATACCGTTTATTAGCGGATTGGCTGGGAAATAATGAAAATATCTATACCCATGAGACCTATGAATTGACGCGCGAACATCTCTCCCAGTTGGAGGCGTTGGCGATGGATAGGTTGGCTGACCCAAACCGTTATTTATTGTTGGTCCAAACAGCCGATGAAACCTTAGATTACACCGAGGCCGTGGGCTTTTTGGCAGGGGCACCGCAGTTTGTGCAGTCTGGAGGTAGTCATGGCTTTGATCAATTTGAAGTCTTGATACCCGCCATTTTACAATTTTCACAGGGCAAGATAGCTTTACCCGATGCTATACCCCTGAGATCCACTATCCCGTGACAGGAAATAAGAAACAGATGTCAAAGCAATATACAGCTGATTCTATAGAAGTACTCAGTGGTCTTGATCCGGTTAAACGTCGACCGGGGATGTACACTGAAACTGATCGGCCTAACCACCTTGCTCAAGAAGTGATTGATAACTCGGTAGATGAAGCACTGGCAGGCCATGCAAAGCAGATAGATGTCATTTTGCACAAAGATAACTCCCTATCGGTGAGTGATGATGGCCGTGGAATGCCAGTGGATATCCATCCAGAAGAAGGGGTTAGTGGCGTCGAACTGATATTGACGCGCCTACATGCAGGGGGGAAGTTTAATAATGAAAACTACACCTTCTCGGGCGGTCTGCACGGCGTAGGGGTGTCAGTAGTCAATGCATTATCTAAACTACTGGAAGTACAGATAAAGCGAGATGGGCAGGTGCATCGCATTGGCTTTGCGGATGGTGAAAAGGTATCTGACTTAGAGATTGTGGATTCCTGTGGCAAGCGCAACACCGGTACAACCGTGCGTTTCTTGGCAGACCCTAAATATTTTGATACCCCCAAATACAGTGTTTCGCGTCTTAAGCATAACTTACGCGCTAAGGCGGTACTCTGCCCTGGTTTGAAAGTTACCTTTACCGATCAAACGTCTGGCAAAAGTGAAAAGGAAGAGTGGTACTACGAAGATGGTTTAAGTGCCTACCTCAAGGGAACCACGCAGGTCTACGAGACGTTGCCTGCCGACCCGTTCATCGGTGAACTAAAAGGTGAAGAGGACGCGGTTGAGTGGGCGGTGCAATGGTTGCCAGAGGGAGGAGAGTTGACCTGTGAGAGCTTCGTTAACTTAATTCCGACCGCGCAAGGAGGCACCCACGTCAATGGTTTCCGAACTGGGTTACTGGAGGCGATGCGTGAATTTTGTGAGTTCCGCAACTTACTGCCCCGTGGTGTTAAGTTAACAGCAGAGGATATTTGGGAGCGCTGTGCCTATATTCTTTCAGCTAAAACCCGTGATCCACAATTCTCAGGGCAAACGAAGGAACGCTTATCGTCGCGGCATATCGCGGCCTTTATTTCAGGGGCCGTGAAAGACGCCTTCTCACTTTGGCTCAATAAGCATGTAGAAGAGGGTGAAGTACTGGCTGAAAGTGTTATTGCCAATGCTCAGCGGCGTCTGCGTTCCAGCAAAAAAGTGGTGCGCAAGAAGGTCACACAAGGCCCGGCGCTTCCAGGAAAACTGGCAGATTGTTCTGGCGCAGAAACTCAACGCTCAGAACTCTTTTTGGTGGAGGGCGACTCTGCAGGTGGGTCAGCGAAGCAGGCTCGCGATAGGCAATTTCAAGCGATCATGCCTTTGCGAGGAAAAATTCTGAATACTTGGGAGGTGGACTCAGGAGAGATTCTCGCTTCTCAGGAGATTCATGATATTTCGGTCGCGATTGGTGTAGAGCCCGGATCTACGGATCTCGAAGGTCTTCGCTACGGTAAGATTTGTATCTTGGCGGATGCGGATTCCGACGGGGCTCATATTGCCACACTTATCTGTGCCTTGTTTTTGCGGCACTTTAAGCCGCTGGTGGATGCTGGCCATGTATATGTCGCGATGCCGCCGTTATATCGTATTGATGCTGCAAAAGATGTTTTCTATGCCTTAGATGATGATGAGCGCGAAGGCATTGTGGAGCGTATTCGTGCCGAGCGCAAAAATGTCAAAATTAACGTTCAGCGATTCAAAGGCCTAGGTGAAATGAATCCCTTGCAGTTAAGGGAAACGACTATGAATCCTGATACGCGGCGTTTAGTGCAGCTCACGATTAATGCAGAAGATAATGCCCATGAAATGCTTGATATGCTGCTAGCCAAAAAGCGCTCAGCAGACAGAAAAAGCTGGCTTGAAAGTAAAGGTAACCTGGCTGACATTTAGCCGGTCTGATGGATAGTGAAAATATGAGTGAAGTATTAACCGACGACAGCATCGAACAATTATCTATCAAGTCATTTACCGAAAAAGCCTACTTGGACTATTCCATGTATGTGATTTTGGACCGTGCGCTACCCCATATTGGCGACGGTATGAAACCTGTCCAGCGACGCATTGTTTATGCAATGTCAGAGCTGGGTTTAAAAGCAGCCGCTAAGTATAAAAAGTCTGCCCGTACTGTCGGTGATGTGCTGGGTAAATATCACCCTCATGGCGATAGTGCATGCTATGAAGCGATGGTACTGATGGCTCAGCCTTTTAGCTATCGCTACCCCCTCATTGATGGACAAGGCAACTGGGGGTCCCAGGATGATCCTAAATCCTTCGCGGCGATGCGTTATACAGAAGCGAAGCTCGCTAAATATGCTGAAGTCCTTCTAAAAGAGGTAGGGCAAGGGACAGTCGAATGGCAGCCTAATTTTGATGGAACATTAGATGAGCCTATTGTATTGCCGTCTCGGTTACCTAATATCTTATTAAATGGTGGTAGTGGTATCGCTGTGGGTATGGCGACGGACATTCCACCGCACAATCTACGGGAAGTCACGTCTGCGTGTATTCATCTATTGGATAACCCTAAAGCGGGTATCGAAGAACTCTGTGAGTTTGTGCCTGCGCCAGATATGCCAACTGATGCAGAGATCATCTCCCCTCGCGACGAATTGCGCAAGCTTTATGAAACGGGGCGTGGCTCCCTGCGTATGCGTGCGGTATACACTAAAGATAATGGCGATATTATTGTTACTGCCCTTCCGTATCAGGTATCTGGCGCTAAAATTTTAGAGCAGATTGCTCAGCAGATGCAGCAGAAAAAGCTGCCAATGGTTGCTGATCTTCGTGATGAATCTGACCATGAAAACCCAACACGTTTGGTGATTGTGCCTCGTTCTAACCGTATTGATGTCGAGCAATTGATGGCGCATCTCTTTGCATCGACGGATCTAGAGCGTACCTATCGTGTCAATATGAATATGATAGGCATTGATGGACGACCACAGGTTAAAGATCTTAGACAAATTCTTACTGAATGGCTCAGTTGGAGAACAGGTGTTGTTCGCCGTCGTTTGCAGTACCGTCTTGAGAAAGTGTTGGATCGTTTGCATATCCTTGAAGGTTTGATGGTTGCTTATCTGAATATAGATGAAGTAATCGCCATTATTCGTTACGAAGATGAGCCAAAGCAGGAGTTGATGGCGCGTTTTGGCCTAACGGATATTCAGGCCGATGCCATTCTTGATTTGAAGTTGCGCCACTTGGCCAAGCTTGAAGAGTTTAAAATCAAGTCAGAGCAAGATGAGTTGGAAGAGGAGCGTAAGCGACTTGAGCAAACATTAGGTTCTGATCAGCGTATGCGTACCTTGATCAAGAAAGAACTTAAAGAGGATATGGAAACCTATGGAGATGACAGACGTTCACCTATTGTAGCGCGCCAGGAAGCTCAGGCTTTTAGCGAAAAAGACCTGCTCTCCTCCGATCCTGTCACGATGGTTATATCCAAGCAGGGGTGGGTGCGGGCTGCAAAAGGGCATGATATTGATGCGACCGGACTTAGCTATAAGTCTGGAGATGGCTTTAAGCTCGCCTGTGCTGGTCGAATGAACCAGCCCATGATTTTGTTGGATTCAACCGGCCGTAGTTACACGGTTGAAACGCATACATTGCCTTCGGCAAGAGGGCAAGGGGAGCCTATTACAGGTCGTATTACCTTACCTAAAGGCGCAACGATTGATGCGGCTGTGACGGGCAAAGAACAAGATAAAGTGCTGTTGGCCAGTGATGCGGGTTATGGATTTATTACCACGATGGGTGATTTAGCCAGTAAGACTAAAAACGGTAAAGCCGCACTTACGCTGCCTAAAAATTCGAAAGTCTTACCTCCTATATTATTAGGCAATCTCGAGGGTTCATTGCTGGCTGCTATTACCAATGAAGGTCGATTGCTGGTGTTTCCTGTGGCTGAACTTCCTGAATTGGCAAGAGGGAAAGGCAATAAAATTATCAATATACCCACAGTGAGAGCGTCCACTCGTGAAGAGGTCGTCTGCGGATTGGCTGTTTTACCACCCGGTGCTCAGTTAGAAGTACACGCAGGTCGTCAACATCTCAAACTTAAAGGCAGTGATCTGGAACACTATAAAGGTGAACGTGGTCGTAGAGGAAATAAATTGCCGCGAGGTTACCAGCGAGTGGATCGTTTAGAGGTGATTATTGCAGAAATGAATGACTAAGGTGTTACTAAAAAAGGCATCCTTAGATGCCTTTTTGACTGAATGAAGAATCCCTTCGGCCTTCTTGACTATCCTATATGCAGTTTTGTGTGGATAAATGGAGGCTTATTCCGTAAAAGGGCATCCGTGCAGCCTTCCTTGGCCGTCCTTGCCAAAACTTCCTGTCTCAGCAAATCTCCATATGCAGCTATTATGCGCGAGATATATGTCAGTTTTATGAAGGGATATCCACTTCTGTTTTGTTTTCGTAGTACTGTTTAAGGATGTGTTCTGCCTGTCGGGATAGAAGTTCGTGATAGGATTCTGTCAGGCTTAGAATTAATACTTTATCTTCATCTTCGCGGCGAATCTCGGCTTGCGCAAGTAGGGTCTCTTTCAGGTGTTTGGCTTCTGTTAAAGCCGTATGGCTAATCAATTCATTGGACTGGGTTGTTCGCGTTAAGAACAATGCCTCTTCCTTAATAAGGTTGGCTTTGGTTCGGTTACCTCTGACTAATGCCATATGCAGGTTTAGGACCGGTTTGAACGCGCGAATACGTGATTGATTAAAAGCTCGATAGAGTAGCGTGAATAGCTTTGCTGCACACAGCGCGTGTACCCCATGGGCATCTTCTTCATCTTGTTGATCGAATATAAGTTGTAGGTCGCCACTGGCTTCGACAGTTAAATCGCCACCATAAATAGAGCTGACTTTTCTGATAAGCAGCTCATATTCAGCTAATAGATAGTTATGTTCCTCAGGCTCTACGTAGTCAGCATGACCTGTTGTTGCATCAATTAAAAAGAGATAAGACGCTTCTTGAGGTTGTAGGCTGAGCTCAAGTTGATGCTCTAAAGAGTAAAGATCTAGTTGGATTTCAGGGCGTCCTTGCCGGAGGGGGTTAGAGTTGTCGGTAACTGTTTCTATGCCTTCGGCCTTTTCTTCAGCCGCTTCAGTGGGTTCAATAGCAGCAATCTGGGTATAGCTTATTTGCTTCGCTGGGACTGTAGGTTGTGAGTGTAATGGGGCATTGGTATGCAAGTCGGCTTCAGGTTGCATAGGTGCAGGTACGAAATGAGGCATACGTACTTGACTGTCTGGGCGGAGTAGTTGTACCAGATCTTGATCATTGAGCGTTTCATCAGAGGAGGTTGTGGGATCTTCTGAAACTATTTCGTTGGCATCGGAGTGGGTTTCGTTATTCTCTTCGGCTTCGGCTTCGGCTTCGGCTTCGGCTTCGGCTTCGCTTAATGCTTTTGCAAAAACTCCATCTTTATCTGGCAGGCTTGCTGCTTGGAGGCTTAAATCATCGCTGGTGATGACCGCTGTTTGTGGCGGAGACTTTTGGCGCTGTCTTAGCGATAACCACACTGTTAACAGTGTGGCAGCAATGACGATCGCCGATAAAATGCCGATTTGCCAGAGCAGTTGGCTGAGTAAAACCTGTATTGGTTGGGTGTTGACATAGAAGGTGAGCGTTCCTGTCGGCGTTTGCTGACTGCCCAGTATCACCTGCTTCTCAATACCAATAGGTTCACCTGATCGCGCCAGTAGTTGCTTCTTTTCGTTGAAGACTGAAATCCCATTAATTAAAGGTGTTTCGGTTTGGCTATTTAAATAGAAATTCAGACTAATATTGTCCTCTGCCAATATGTAAGGCTGAATAGTCAGGGCCGTTTGCTTTGCGACGAAGTGGGCGGCCTGTAAAGATTCAGTTTTAGCCAACCCCTTTGATGCGTAATGAAGATATACGAAACTCATTATCCAGCCGCTGATGAGCACCAACGCGAGAGCTGAAATAATCCGTAAATTGCTATGTAGAGATCCAAAACGCATTAGAGGGCTCGTTTCCCGTTAGTTTTGATATATTTTCGTTGGGCAGATCATACCAGCTTGTTATCTTTCTGGTCACTCTTGTTAAGCAGTTCATGACCAGAGAATAATAGCGTTGTATAATGGTGGGTTCACGTGAACGCGAGAAGGGTAAGTGATGAACGTTGAAGATTACATGAACGACTTGGGCCAGAGAGCCAGAGTTGCAGCCAGTGCTATTGCTCGGGCTGATACAGGTTTGAAAAATAAAGCTTTATTGATGATGGCTGAAGCACTTGATAAAAAGCGACAAGCGTTAATAGAGGCGAACGCATTGGATTTGGAGGCGGCGCGTAAGAATGGGTTAGATCCTGCAATGTTGGATCGGCTTGCACTTAAAGAGTCTACCATTGATGGCATGATTGAAGGTTTACGTCAGGTATCGGCCCTTCCCGATCCCGTAGGCGGAATTACCGATATGAATTACCGCCCCTCAGGCATCCAAGTTGGAAAAATGCGTGTTCCGTTGGGGGTGATTGGGATTATTTATGAGTCTCGTCCAAATGTAACGGTGGAAGCGGCGAGTCTGTGCCTGAAATCGGGAAATGCGACTATTTTGCGTGGCGGGTCTGAAGCGATTCACTCCAATCAGGCGGTAGCAGCTTGTATACAGGAAGGTTTGCAACGGGCTGGGTTACCAATGGATGCGGTGCAAGTTGTGGAAACGACGGACAGGGCAGCAGTTGGCCGGTTAATTACGATGCCAGAGTATGTAGACGTGATCGTTCCACGCGGTGGTAAAGGCCTGATTGAACGTATCAGCCGAGATGCAAAAGTGACCGTTATCAAGCATCTTGATGGTATTTGCCATGTGTATATAGATGCGCAAGCGGATCGCTCAAAAGCCGTCAACATATCGCTTAATGCGAAAACTCATCGTTATGGCACATGCAATACGATGGAGACACTTCTGGTTCACGAGGCGGTAGCCCCTGAGATGCTAGCTGATTTGGCGGATCGGTATTTATCAGCAGGTGTTGAGTTGCGTGGCTGTGAGTCCGCCCGTGCATTGGTGCCCTCCATGAAGAAGGCAACTGAAGATGATTGGTCGACAGAATATTTAGCACCGGTATTATCGGTCAAAGTTGTGTCGAGTATGGATGAGGCTATCATGCATATTAATCGTTATGGGTCTCACCATACCGATGCTATCGTGACTGAAAACTATACTTTGGCACGCCGCTTCTTACGAGAAGTGGATTCTAGCTCTGTCATTGTCAACGCATCTACTCGCTTTGCTGATGGTTTTGAGTATGGCTTGGGAGCAGAGATTGGTATCTCAACCGATAAAATTCATGCCCGTGGCCCGGTAGGGCTGGAAGGGCTAACCTCGCAAAAATATGTGGTGCTAGGTGACGGACATATTCGCCAATAAGTCATCTAAACAAGCGCATGTCTTTATGGGTGGGACGTTTGATCCCATTCATAACGGACATCTGCGTACAGCGCTTGAAATTCGTGAATGGTTAGGTGTTGAAAAAGTGTGGCTGATGCCATCTAAGCGCCCAGTCCATCGAGATCTTCCTGGTTCTACAAGCAGTGACCGATTAGCGATGGTGCAATGTGCTGTAGAGGATGAACCTAGGTTGGCGTGCGACCCACGAGAGGTTATGTCTGATCAGCCATCTTATACGATTTTTACTCTTGAGGCTTTACGGCAGGAACTGGGAACACAGATGCCTGTCTGTATGATCATGGGTATGGATGCTTTTTTATCGTTAGATCAGTGGTTGCGTTATGAAGAGTATCTCACGTTTTGCCATATTCTTGTGGTAGCGCGTCCGGGGTATGATTTTGAGCCAAATGCAACCCTCACAGGATTGTTAAAGAAGCATCAAGTGACAAGCCCAGAGACAATATGGCAGCGGCCAAATGGGTCGATAATCGTACACCAATTAACACCCTTAAGTATTTCGGCAACCCAGATACGTGCCATTAGGGCACAGGGGTTGTCGACGCGTTATCTGGTACCTGATAGCGTCTGTCAGTATATTCAAGAACATAAACTTTACAGCTAAATTAACAAAAGGTAGTTAACCATCAATGCAAACTGAGCAGCTAATTGAGATCGTACGTAGCGCACTTGAAGATATGAAAGCACGCGATATTGATGTGATTGATGTGCGTGGAAAATCAAGTATCACTGATTACATGATGATCGCCTGCGGTACATCCAAGCGGCATGTTATGTCTCTTGCGCAAGAGGTTTCGGATAAGGCGAAAGAAGCCGGTCTAATGCCGATTGGAACAGAGGGTCAGAATGTAGGTGATTGGGTTCTGGTAGATTTAGGTGATGTGGTTGTCCATGTCATGATGCCGGATGCCCGTAGCTTCTATGATCTTGAACGCTTATGGCGATTTGATCCGATGGAAGATGAATCTCAAGCGACCGAAGTGTCTGGCCAGCCGGGATGAAAATCCGCTTATTCGCTGTAGGGGGGAAAATGCCAGCATGGGTCTCCCAAGGCTTTAATGAATACAGTAAACGCTTGCCTGCTGAAATGACCTTTGAACTGGTGGAGTTGCCATTAGGACACCGGGGTAAAGGGGCAGATAAAGCCAGAGCGATCAAGCAGGAAGGCGATGCCATGTTAGCGGCGATTCCAAAAAATGATCGTGTTATCGCGTTGGAAGTGCAAGGTAAGTCCTGGTCAACGGAACAGTTGGCAGAGCATATTCGAGATTGGCAAATGGATGGTCGGAATATCTCTTTACTTGTGGGTGGGCCTGACGGTCTTGATCCGCGATGTGTTCAGCTTGCTGATCAAAAATGGTCGCTATCTGCGCTGACGTTACCGCACCCGTTGGTGCGAGTTATCCTTGCTGAGCAAGTTTATCGTGCTTGGACGGTTATTCAGGGACACCCCTATCATAAATAACTATGTCTCGATTTGAGCCCTTAAAAGATCACTCTCAGGAAAGCCGTACATTTCTATTTCGTGCGGTATTAGCCTTTCTGATCGTCCTTATCATGATAGGAGGGTTACTGGCGCGCCTCTACTATCTGCAAGTTATACAATATAACCGCTTCGCAGCGATGTCTGAGCAAAATCGTGTTCAGTTACAACCGGTTGCTCCAACTCGGGGCTTGATCTACGACGGTAATGGCGTCCTGCTAGCTGATAATCGGCCTAGTTATAGTGTAACCATCCTCAAAGAGGAGGTGGGAAGGAATCTTGAAGCTACGCTGGTAGAACTTCAGAAAATCATAGAGATAACAGATAAAGATCTGGAGCGTTTCCGTAAACGATTAAATCAGAGGCGGCGTCCTTATGAAACAGTTCCTGTACGTTTTCGGTTGACGGAGAAAGAGATAGCCAAGCTGGCCATTAATTACCATCGATTACCCGGTGTTCAGGTTGAAGCCGACTTGATTCGGTATTACCCCTATGGACAAAGCTTGGTCCATGCCATGGGGTATGTTGGTCGTATTAACGAAAAAGAGCTGCAGGAAGTTGACCCTCAAGATTATGCGGGCACTCACTACATTGGCAAATTAGGGATTGAGAAGTTCTACGAAGACACACTTCATGGCACGGTTGGTATGCAAAAGGTAGAGACCAATGCGCGCGGCCGTGTGATGAGGGTTCTAGAGCGTACTGATCCTATACCGGGGCAGGATCTGCAACTTTATATTGACCTCCGTTTGCAGCAAATTACTGAAAAACTGGTGGAAGGAGAAAAAGCGTCCATTGTTGCTATCGATCCTGATACAGGTGGAATACTTGCACTGGTGTCTACTCCTGGATATGACCCTAACCTGTTTGTGACGGGCATATCTAACCAAGATTACAATGCGTTAAGGGATTCAGAAGATCTACCACTATTTAATCGCGCCCTTCGTGGACGTTATCCTCCCGGTTCCACTGTAAAGCCAATTATTGCGCTTGCAGCGATTGATTCAGAAACGGTACCTCCGACACATACGGTTTGGGATCCTGGCTGGTATTCATTAACCAAAGGGGGCCGAAAATATCGAGACTGGAAGCGTGGGGGGCATGGAAAAGTCGATCTGAAGCTCGCTGTCGCTCAGTCTTGTGATGTCTGGTTTTATGATGCGGGTTACCGTATGGGGGTCGACCCGATGTCAGATTACCTTGGTCGATTTGGGTTTGGTCAAGTAGCCAGTCTGGATTTGCCTGAGGCACTGCCCGGTATTTTACCGTCCCGTGAATGGAAAAAACGTTCTCGTAAGTTACCATGGTATCCGGGAGACTCGCTTAATTTGAGTATTGGGCAGGGCTTTCTTCTAGCCACACCGTTACAGCTAGCGACTGCGGCAGCTGTTTTAGCCAATCGGGGCAAATGGGTGCAGCCTAAAATGCTCAAAGGGATCAGAACGCTGGATGAAAAGGGTAACGTTAAGACAGACATGTTAAATCTTTCGTCAGAACGCGGTTTTCCTGAAGATGTTGAGATAAAGCATCCAGAGTATTGGGAACTGATTGTTGAAGATATGGTAGAGGTGGTCCATGGTGAGCGTGGAACCGCACGGAAAATAGGGCTGGATGCTCCCTATAAAATTGCTGGAAAAACAGGGACAGCACAGGTTGTAGGTATTAAACAGGATGAACGCTATGATGCGGATAAGCTAGAAAAACGCTTCCATGATCATGCTTTATTTATTGCATTTGCGCCTGCCGAAAAACCCAAAATTGCCTTAGCCGTGATTGTTGAAAATGGCGGCGGCGGCTCCAGTACTGCAGCGCCACTGGCGAGAAAGGTGATGGATGCCTACTTGCTGGGGGTTGATCCAACTCAGCCAGCCGCTGAAGATGCTCAAGGAGACGTTGGTGAGTAGTCGCGACTTCGAGAGAACCATGCCAGGGGCAGGGCATCATCTGCGCCGTAAACGAGGATGGTGGAGCTATACTCACCTTGACGGTTGGATGCTGTTTTTGCTGCTGGTGCTATGCAGCTTTGGTTTGTTTGTTCTCTATAGTGCTTCGGGTAAGGATTTTGGTTATGTGTCGCGCCAAGCTGTAAGGATGGGAGCTGGGCTTTTGGCCTTAATTATTTTGGCGCAAGTTAGCCCGCGGGTCTTGGCTAGGTGGTCACCTTGGGTCTATGTGCTTGGGGTGCTGATGCTGGTGGCCGTTATTCTTGTAGGTGTGGGTGCTAAAGGGGCACAACGCTGGATAGCGCTGCCGGGGTTTCGCTTCCAACCTTCAGAGGTTATGAAGTTAGTCTTACCGTTAATGATTGCCTATTATCTTGCATCGCGTTCTTTGCCCCCACGCTTTAAGCATTGCATGATTAGTTTGATATTGATTGGTGTGCCTACGGTGTTAATCATGAAGCAGCCAGATCTAGGCACATCATTGCTGATTGCGGCTTCAGGTATTTTTGTTTTGCTGTTTTCGGGGATTCGCTGGCGATATATTTTTGGCGCTTTAGGCGCAGCTGGCGCAGCGCTACCGGGTTTGTGGATGGTAATGAAAGATTATCAAAAGCAACGTGTACTTACCTTTCTGGATCCAGAAAGCGACCCCCTAGGCACTGGGTGGAATATCATTCAGTCTAAAACTGCCATAGGTTCTGGTGGGGTTTGGGGAAAAGGATGGCTGCATGGAACCCAGTCGCAGTTAGATTTTCTTCCAGAGTCACACACCGATTTTATTATTGCGGTGATTGCCGAAGAACTGGGTTTTATCGGTGTGATTGTACTTCTAAGTATTTACCTTCTTATTATCGGCAGAGGGTTATGGATGGCCACTCAGGTTAACGATAGTTTTGGACGATTAGTCGCTGGAAGTATCGTACTGACTTTCTTTGTATATGTTTTTGTAAATATTGGTATGGTCAGTGGGATTTTGCCCGTTGTGGGTGTACCACTTCCATTGGTAAGTTATGGTGGTACATCAATCGTGACCTTAATGGCGGGCTTTGGTATTTTGATGTCAGTGTTCACTCATCAAAAGTTGGCACTCAGGTAATCATGCACAAGTTAGAGGGATTATGAAGCTCTTAGCGTATGCTTTTTTTCTATGGTTAAGCTCTTCTTTTATGTTGGTAGTGGCTAAAACTTCAGACATCGAGGGGTATCTAGCGCACCCAGAAGCTCAGGCCTGGAGAGCTAAAATGGAGCAAGAGGGATTTTCCAGAAAGTCGTTGGATCAAATTTTGAGTGATGCACGAAAGCAAACCTCTATTTTGCGGGCGATGGATCGTCCTGCAGAAAAGCGTTTAGATTGGGGGGAGTATAGGCAGCGCTTTATTCAACCTAAGCTGGTGTCGCAGGGGGTTGCGTTTTGGAGTACCCATGAAGCGGCCTTGTCTCGTGCAGAATCGGTTTATGGTGTCCCGCCAGAGATGGTGGTGGCTATTATCGGAATAGAAACGCGCTATGGGTCGAACATGGGGAGTTATCGTGCACTGGATGCCTTGGCGACCTTAGGTTTTGATTATCCTCGGCGCGCCGAATTTTTTCAGAGTCAATTAAAAGACCTGCTGATATTGGCGGAAACAGAAAAGCGAGATATCAGGCAGTTAAAAAGCTCTTACGCTGGAGCTATGGGGTATGGTCAGTTCATACCTTCCAGCTTCTTAAAGTATGCTGTGGATTTTGATCGAGATGGCTCGGCTGATATATGGGACAATCCTGTTGATGCGATTGGTAGTGTGGCAAACTACTTTCTGGAGCATGGTTGGCAATCGGGGGCGCCGGTTGCCAGCCAGGTTGAAGTTACCCGTGTCCCTGAGGATGGTTGGGTTAACACAGGCTTGCCGCCGACGCGGTCAGTAAAAGAGTGGCGTGAATTAGGCATTTCCTTTGCGGGCCAAGCAAATGAAAAAAGTCCTGCTGCGTTATTGAGAATGATGGATCAAGATAAAGCCACCTATTGGTTAGGCTTTAACAACTTCTATACGATTACCCGATACAATCGTAGCCGGCTTTATGCCATGGCGGTTTATCAATTGAGTCGTGAAATTGCCGCAGCAAAAAAGCTGTAAAGGGGGAGCTAATCTATGATTAAACACATTTGGGTATCTATCTTGATGCTAGCGTTAATCAGTGGCTGTTCCAGCAAAAGCGGCGGGCGGTATAGTATCAAAAATGATCATGGACCGGCTTCGCCGGTTGATGTTTCTCATGTGCCTGATGCTGTGCCTAAAGTAGAGCCTAGAAGCCGGGGCGGAAATAAAAGCCCGTACGTTGTGCTCGGTAAAACATACTATGTTATGAAAGATGCAAATGGCTATCGAGAAGAGGGCGGTGCGTCTTGGTATGGTAAAAAGTTTCATGGGCATCTGACGTCCAATGGTGAAGTGTATGACATGTATGAAATGACAGCTGCTCATAAATCTTTACCCATTCCGAGCTATGTGAAAGTTACGAACCTTGCTAATAATCGACAAGTTATTGTCAGAGTGAATGATCGCGGCCCTTTTCATAAGGGCAGAATCATAGATCTTTCTTATGCGGCGGCCTCTAAATTGGGGATGTTAAGTCATGGTACCGCGCGTGTCAGAGTGGAAGCGATTAACCCTCGAAGCTGGCAATCCAGCCAATCAGTCAGGGCACTAGGTAAGTCTAATATGGCAAATCAGGGACGCTATTTACAGGTCGGGGCGTATTCTGTCAGAGCATCGGCTGAGCGAGTGGCTCAGGAGGCTGAACGTTTGACTGGGGCTAAAGCGCGAATCGGTGAGACGCAAAGCTCGGGGCGCGTTTTATACCGGGTTCTATTGGTGGCAGATGCTAGTGAGGCTGAGGTCGAAAAGTGGGTTGGTCTTCTGGCACAAAACGGTTATCCGGGAGCACATCGGGTAGACTTCCCGTAGAGCACTCAGTAGAGTAGAACTTAATCCCGCATTTAACGTCTATTCTGTGGCAAATTCAACAAGTAGAAATCAGGAACTTACTGTGCAAAGACTGAAAACAGCCTTTTTTAGCTTACTTCTTATTTTCCTTACCAGCGGATATCTGCACGCGGCAACGGCCCTGATTCCGTCAGCTCCGCAGGTAGCGGCGACCTCCTATCTGGTTATGGACGCAGATACGGGTAAAGTTGTTTTGTCTCATCGGGCTGATGAGCGTTTTGCACCGGCCAGCCTCACTAAGATGATGACCAGTTATATTGTTGAGTATGAGTTAAGTAAAGGCAATATTTCCGAAGATGATCTTGTTCTCGTCAGCGAGAAAGCTTGGCGGACACAAGGTTCACGGATGTTTATCAAAGAGGGGACGCAAGTCAGACTAGGTGACCTACTCAGAGGTATTATTATCCAGTCTGGTAATGACGCTTCAGTTGCAGTAGCCGAACATATAGCCGGCAGTGAGTCTGCATTTGCAGACTTAATGAACCAGCACGCCAAGCTATTAGGTATGAAAAATACGCACTTTGCTAACTCGACTGGTTTGCCTGCCCAAGACCATTATTCGTCTGCTGAGGATTTAGCCATCCTTGCAAAAGCCATTATTCAACGTTTCCCTGAGCATTATGGTATTTACGCTGAAAAATATTTTACTTATAACAAAATTCGACAGCCTAACCGTAATAAGTTGCTATGGCGTGATCGTACCGTAGATGGCATTAAAACAGGGCACACGGATGAAGCCGGTTATTGTTTGGTTGCTTCTGCTAAGCGGGATGGTATGAGACTGATTTCCGTTGTTATGGGCACAAACAGTGAAGAAGCGAGAGCTCAGGAAAGTCAGAAAATTTTGGCGTACGCGTTTCGCTATTTCCGTACCCATAAATTGTATGGTGAGGGTGATATCCTAAACAACGCCAAAGTATGGGGTGGTTTACAGGATCAAGTGCGCCTTGGTTTGAATGAAGCGCTTGCTGTCACTATTCCTAGAGGTCAGGCCGATGAACTGCAGGCTACGCTGGATATTGATAAAGTCATAAAAGCGCCTGTGATTAAAGGTGAAGAGTACGGTGTGGTAAGAGTCACTTTAAACGATGAAGAGGTCGTAACCGTACCATTAGTTGCAATGGAAGATGTTAGCGAAGGCGGCTTATTGAAGCGCATATGGCACGCAATTATGCTGTTTTTTATGAGTTTGATTGGCTAAGATTTAAAGCAGGTTATTGAAGAACAGCAAGGATGCCCACATAACGTTATGTGGGCATTTGTGTTTATAGGGTACACATGGATATAGTCTTCTTAAATGGTAAGTTTATTGCTGCAGATCAAGCAACAGTATCGGTATTTGATCGAGGCTTTCTGTTTGGAGATAGTGTCTACGAAGTGATTCCTTTTTATCAGGAAGTGGGGTTTCGCTTAGATGAGCACCTCAAACGTTTGCAGTATAGCCTTCAAGCATTAAGAATAGAGCTGGAGTTTGATTGGCCTAGCATGCTGTCAGAGCTGGTAAGTCGAAACGGTGGTGGTAGCCTGTCTGTATATTTGCAAGTGACCAGAGGGAGTGCTGGTAAGCGCTCTCATCATATAGAGTCTGGGTTGCAGCCAACGATATTTGCTTGCTGCCAGCCTATTAGAGATATCTATCACGAAGGGGCAGATCAGGTAGATGGTATCAAAGTGATCGCGACGGCGGATTTACGCTGGCATCGTTGTGATATTAAAGCGACCAATTTGCTGCCTAATATACTGGTCTTGCAGCAGGCTAAAGAGTCCGGTGCTCAGGAGGCTTTGTTATTGCGTGACGGGGTGTTATCAGAAGGCGCTAGCTGTAACTTTTTTATTGTTGAGCAAGGTGTGATTTATACCCCTCCTCAGGGATCAGGTATTTTGAGCGGCACAACAAGAGAGCTGATCTTGTCGTTGTCTGATTGGCATGGAATTCCTCGTCAAGAAACGGATATCACTTATGAACGGCTAATTGCTGCAGATGAAGTCTGGATTTCCAGCTCTACACGCGGTGTTGTACCGGTGCTGCAGGTCGATGAACATTGTATCGGCAATGGATTAAAGGGCGCTTTATGGAAGCGTATGTTTGAATTATTTACTCGCTATCAGCACCAGCTGATAACGGGGGAGTGAGCGATGAGTGAGATACAACCACCGAAAATCGAATTTCCATGTCCAGATTATCCCATTAAAGTTGTGGGTAAAAACGCAGATGATTTTCGTGATTTTGTTATAGAGATTGTGCGTGTTCATGCGCCAGATTTGGATGTGAGTCGTATCACCTTGCAAGATAGCAGCAAAGGTACCTATCAGTCAGTAAGAATGTTTATTACAGCTACTGGGGAAGATCAGCTAAAATCTCTACATGAAGAGCTGATCGCATCAGACCGCGTCCATCTTGTTCTCTGATGGATAAACAACTGATTATTAGACAGTTAGGTTTACAGCCCTATCAGCCGATTTGGGAATCTATGCAGGCATTCACTGATGAGCGATCGGGCGATACCCCCGATGAGATCTGGGTGTTGGAGCATGAGCCTGTTTTTACTCAAGGCCAGGCCGGCAAGCCAGAACATCTGCTGCATACCGGTGATATCCCTGTTGTGCAAGTGGATCGGGGTGGGCAGGTTACCTATCATGGGCCTGGTCAGCTAATTATCTATCTATTACTGGATCTGAGAAGAAATAAGCTTGGCGTTCGTGATGTCGTATCTCTGATGGAAGAGGGCGTTATTGCTACGCTTGGTAGCTTTGGTATTGATGCTTATGCCAAGCCTGATGCTCCGGGTGTCTATGTGAACGAGGCTAAAATTGCCTCCTTAGGTTTGCGTGTACGCCGAGGTTGTACCTTTCATGGTCTTGCGTTGAATCTGAATATGAATTTAGAGCCATTCTTACGTATTAATCCTTGCGGTTATGCGGGCATGGCGATGACACAGCTATGCGCATTAGTGCCTTCCGCTGAGCCTGACGTTGCGACAACAAGGCTAGTCGATTACTTGACTAAAGAAATAGGGTATACTTTAGTCTCCCATAAAACCTGCTTGGACAAATAAAAAATGGCGAACAGTTCCGATAAAGCGGCAACCTCAACCAAGGTTGAGCAGGGTGTAAAATTACGTGGTGCTGAGAAGGTTGCACGTATTCCTGTAAAAGTGATACCGACAGAAAAAGATGCGATGCCGCGTAAACCAGAGTGGTTGCGTGTGCGTATGGGCTCAAGTAAAGAGGTTCAGCGTATCAAGGATAAACTACGCCATCATAAATTAGCGTCTGTATGCGAAGAGGCAAGTTGTCCAAATTTAGGTGAATGTTTCAGTCATGGTACCGCAACCTTTATGGTAATGGGTGATATCTGTACTCGTCGTTGCCCATTTTGCGATGTGGCCCATGGGCGCCCAAACGCATTAGCAGAGAATGAACCAAGGGAACTGGCTGAAGCCATCACTGATATGGGGTTGCGCTATGTGGTGATCACCTCAGTGGATCGAGATGACTTGCGTGATGGTGGTGCTCAACATATAGCTAACTGTATTTCTGAGACACGGCAGCGTTCCTCGACAATACAGATTGAAACGCTGGTACCTGATTTTCGCGGTCGTATGGAAATTGCGCTGGAAATTCTTAGTGCGACCCCTCCAGATGTATTTAATCACAACTTGGAAACAGTCCCACGGTTATATAAGAAAGTTCGCCCAGGTGCCGACTATCAGTGGTCACTGGATTTGCTAAAAGGCTTTAAAGAGCGCCAACCCTCTATTCGTACTAAGTCTGGTCTTATGGTGGGTGTCGGTGAAACCAATGATGAAATTGTCCAAGTAATGAAAGACTTAAGGGAACACAATGTCGACATGATCACGATTGGCCAATATCTGCAGCCAAGCCGTAATCACTTGCCTGTTGACCGTTTTGTAACCCCAGCTGAGTTTGATGAATTTGCCCGCATTGCTAAAACGTTAGGATTCTCTCATGTTGCCAGTGGACCACTGGTACGCTCCTCTTATCATGCAGACCTTCAGGCGAAGGGCGAAAGCGTCAAGTAGTTCCTCTGATCATCCCAAGCACCCTGTGATCTGGGTGGTGCTTGGGATTCCCCTTACTTTTTACAAACTGCATGCTTCTTATATTGTTATAACTTGATATAATTATATTAGTTATTACTTATATGAGGTATATATGTCTGTTACTAAAACTGTTCGCATAGAAGCTGAAATGAACGACTCCTTTCAGGTGAGTGCCGATATTCGTGGGCATAAAGTGTTTATCGACCAACCTGCAGGTGGTGGCGGTCAGGATGCTGGCCCAACGCCCTTAGAGTATTTTCTCTTCTCACTGGCTGGATGTATTGCCACTATTGGTCGTGTTGCTGCGATGCAGAAGAAAATTGAGCTTAAGCGTTTTGCGGTTTCGGTTGAGGGAGATTATGATCCTGCAGGGCTTCTAGGGAAAGAAACAGAGAACCGCTCAGGATTCCAAGTTATGCGTGTAACGGCTGAGATTGAGGCTGATTGTATGTCTAGTATCGAAAAGCAGGCATTTCTGGATGAGGTTTGTGATCGTTGCCCACTGCATGACAATATTAAGATGTCTACAGCTGTTGTACATACGTTGGCGGAGTAGGTTGTAGCTACTAGAGATTCTGTATTTCTACTACATATCTGGCAAGGGCATCGGCTTGTTCATCTGAGAGCTGAGTAAAGACTGGCATCTGATGCCCTGAGCTGTAACCGTGTTTAATCATCAGAACAATCTCGTAATCCTGCATTTTTGTTCGCTCTTTGGGTAGGTTTTCATAGAACGCCCCTAAACCGCTCTTTAGGTGGCAGTCTTTGCAGTAATAGCTATAAAGCTCGTCGCCTTTTTTCATTCTGGCGGGGTCGTCCGCGCCGCAACCATTCAAGATAAAGGCCAGTGTTATAGCAAGGCAAAATTTCAAAAGCGTATTAAACATAGGCAAATCCGCTGTTTTTATAGCAGTCTAGATTACCTTTACTTGTATGGGAATTAATAATCCGCTGGTAATCTGAGAGGTTTACCTGAAAGTGTCAGGGCAATATCAGATAACAAAAGCCAAGGAGAGGCATCACCCATCCCCTTAATTGTTCGATCCAGAAACTGGCTTTGTCGAATAAGGTGTTCCAAGGTTGCCATATTTAATCTTTCAGCGCATCTTTTTAATAGTGGCTTTCTTTTTCCCCAAATACGCTCTTTTTGGCAAATAGTCTCATAAGCCAGCCCTCGTTGCAGCCCGTTGCTGATAGCATATAGGGTACGAATCTCCCGCGTTAATGCCCAGAGAACAATGGGGGGCTCTGTACCTTCTTGTTTTAAAACATTAAGGATTTTGATGCAGCGCTCACTTTGCCCTAAAGCCACGGCATCCATTAATCCATAAACATCGTAGCGAGAATTGTCTGACACGGCTTCAACGATCTGCTCGGCCGTTAATGTGCCGCTAGGATAAAGCAGCTGAAGTTTATCCAGTTCTTGCTTAGCGGCCAGTAAGTTGCCTTCTACCCGATCACACAGAAGTTGGACCGCAGAATCATCCAGTTGTAGGTTTAAGCCAGAGGCTCTGTGACGAATCCAGCCAGGTAATTGTTGAATGTCAACAGGCCATACCTCGATGAAAGCACCTGATTTTTCAATAGCTTTATGCCAGGCAGACTTCTTCGCAGTGCTATCTAGCTTGTCTGCAATAATCAGTAAAACATTTTCAGGAGGGGCGTGGCGCACATATTCTTGTAGAATCTCACTGGCCGCTTTATTGATCTTATGGCTGCCTAGGCGGAGTTCAATCAGTTTCTGTTCTGCAAATAGTGAGAGTGCATTGGCGCATTCAAGAAGATATTCCCACTTGAAATGCCCTTCGACATGCAGAACCTCTCTTTCTTGAAAACCTCTGTCGCGAATCGAGGCGCGTAATAAATCGCAGCACTCTTCGAGGATAAGGGGTTCGTCACCAGAGATGAGGTAAACGGGCAGCGGCGGTTGTTGCAAGTGCCCGTGTAGTTGCTCCGGGGTGAGCTTCATTGCTGGCGTGTAAGGGCTGAGAACTGATTAACGATGCGAGTCGTTAATGTATCCCACATCTCCTCGCGAATCTCTTGTTCCAGTAAGAAGCTAGCGGTTGCAGCATCAGCATTGTAATCGTAGATGCGCTCAGTACGAACGACTAGCGGGGTCGAGACTGGCTGATCTTTGTCATCGAGTACTGAGAATGCGATCAACAGCAGAAGCTCATACTCATCGACATTGCCTTTTCTATCAAGGGTAATCGAACGTCTGTTCTCCTGTATCTCTTCAATGACGAGGCGATAAGGGGCATTCTCTAGCAAAGTAATATTTTGCCGTTTGAATGCCCGCTCAAGCGATTGTTGTAATTGAATCGGAGCCGTCTTCTTCAATACCAGCGTGACCTCCTTGGCGCCTGCTAATGCTTCAACATCGCCCCGTAGCTTAAAACCGCAACCCGACAGCAGCAGCGCAATAAGCGATAGAGATAAAAAGGTATTGAAGAAACGATAGTTTTTCATCCGTATTCAAAGCTCCCTATTCATTTAACCAACAACAATATTGACCAATTTACCTGGAACAACAATCTTTTTACGAATCGCTTTATCCGCCATAAACTTCTGTACATTATCGTTGGCTAGCGCTGTGTGCAAAATGACATCCTGATCCGCATCAGCAGAGACTTCGATTTTTGCACGTACTTTACCATTGACTTGCACAACCATTTCTATGGATGAGCGAACCAGTGCCGATTCATCGCACACAGGCCAGGGCGTGGTGAGCAGATCCTGAGTATGCCCCAGCTCAGTCCAGAGATGGTGGGTGATGTGTGGCACGATAGGAGAAAGTAGCTGGATAGCCGCTTCTAATGCTTCGCGCATAACGGCACGTCCTTGCTCGCTAACATCGACAAATTTGCTGATGCTATTGAGTAGCTCCATGACAGCAGCAATTGCCGTGTTAAAAGTTTGGCGACGCTCGATATCATCAGTTACTTTGCTGATGGTTTCATGCACTTTGCGGCGTAACTCTTTCTGCGGCTCTGTGAGGTTGGATGTGTCCAGTGCAGAGACTGCTTGGCCGCCTGCAAGGTGATCAAACACTTGCTTCCATAAACGGCGGAGAAAGCGATTAGCGCCCTCAACGCCAGAGTCTGACCATTCCAAAGATTGTTCTGGCGGTGCGGCAAACATCATAAATAAACGGACTGTGTCTGCGCCGTACTTGTCGATCATTACCTGAGGGTCGATGCCATTGTTTTTGGACTTCGACATTTTAGTAACGCCTGCCTGCTCAACCGGAAGACCATCATCTTTATGAACTGCGCTGGTGATGCGCCCTTTTTCGTCGGTTTCAGTAATGACATCCGTTGGCGCAATCCAGACCTTGCCACCTTTATCGTCTTCACGATAGTAAGTGCTTGCCAGTACCATGCCTTGGCAAAGCAGGCGCGTGAAAGGCTCATCGGAGTTAACCAGCCCTTCGTCACGCATCAACTTATGGAAGAAGCGAGAGTACAACAAATGCAGAATGGCATGCTCAATACCGCCGATATACTGATCGACCGGCAACCAGTAATTAGCTTTTTCAGGGTCAAGCATGGCGTTTTCGGTATGACGGCTTGCGTAGCGTGCGTAGTACCAACTTGATTCCATAAATGTATCGAATGTATCCGTTTCTCGCTCAGCCGCGCCACCACACTTAGGACAAGTGGTGTTGATAAAGCTTTCCATCTTTTTGATCGGTGAGCCGCTGCCATCAAATTCGACGTTTTCAGGAAGAACAACAGGTAATTGGTCTTCTGGAACCGGTACGGAGCCGCAGCTATTACAATTGATAACTGGAATCGGTGTACCCCAGTAACGCTGACGAGATACACCCCAGTCGCGCAAGCGATAGTTGATGGTTACATGGCCCTTGCGCAAACGTTCCAATTCGGAGGCGATCGCTTTAAAAGCGACATCAAACTCAAGGTCATCGAAGTCACCGGAGTTGACTAATATGCCTTTATCGGTGAAGGCTTCTTTGGTGATATCAACGGTGATATTAGGATCGGTGGATTCGATCACCTGTTTAATAGGCAAGCCGTATTTTGTGGCAAACTCCCAATCACGCTGATCATGTCCAGGTACGGCCATAACGGCACCTGAGCCGTAATCCATTAAGACAAAGTTGGCGGTCCAAACGGGCACTTCTTCTCCCGTCAGAGGGTGTTTCGCCTTAATACCCAGTGCCATACCACGCTTTTCCATGGTAGCCATATCAGCTTCGGCAACTTTAACGTTCTTACATTCGTCAATGAACTGAGCCAGTTCAGGGTTTGTTTCTGCTGCTTTGAGCGCTAAGGGGTGCTGTGCAGCTACGGCTACATAGGTTACACCCATTAAAGTATCTGGACGGGTTGTGAAAACTTCCAGATCAGAACCGTCTTCTACATGGAATTTAAGTTCTACACCTTGGGAGCGTCCAATCCAGTTACGTTGCTGAGTACGAACTTGTTCAGGCCACTCTTCCAGCTTATCTAGATCATCCAAAAGTTGGTCGGCATAGTCTGTGATTTTCAGGAACCACTGAGGAATCTTCTTACGCTCAACCAGCGCGCCAGAACGCCACCCGCGACCGTCGATAACTTGTTCGTTTGCAAGTACGGTTTGATCAACAGGGTCCCAGTTTACTTCTGCTTCTTTCTTGTAAACCAGCCCTTTTTCCATCAAACGAGTAAAGAACCACTGCTCCCAACGATAGTATTCAGGGTGGCATGTGGCTAACTCGCGATTCCAGTCATAACCAAAGCCCATCTGCTGAAGCTGGTTACGCATATACTTGACGTTTTCATAGGTCCACTTAGCAGGCGGAACATTGTTGTTCATTGCTGCATTTTCAGCAGGTAGGCCAAAGGCATCCCACCCCATCGGTTGCAGAACGTTTTTACCCTGTGTGCGCTGATAGCGAGAAATTACATCGCCGATGGTGTAGTTACGAACATGCCCCATATGGAGTCGACCGCTGGGGTAAGGAAACATGGACAGGCAGTAAAATTTCTCTTTACTGGCATCTTCGGTGCATTGAAAGCTGTCATTATTTTCCCAGTGTTGCTGAACCTGGGTTTCGATCTCTTGGGGCTGATATTGTTCGTTCATCGTAGTATCGAGTCGCAGTCTCTGGCAATAAAAACCGGCAACTCTTGATGCCGGTTATGTTGTCTAATGTAAGTTCGGGTTATGCTGTATAGCATACAATATAAGCCTTGTTATCAACAGCAGAATAGCCCGTCAAATGTGCTGTATTGGAGGACACCATGGATAAAGAGTCGAAAAAATTGGATGAGCAGGTATCTAATGCTCCCAGTTTGTATAACCGAGTATTGGACCGTTTGCAGGAAAGCTTGGAAAAAGCGGAGTTGAACTCTTGGGATTACCTGCAAGAGAAGATTGAAGAAGCGGTAGAGTTAGAGCTGGCGGCAGAGGAGATGACTCGTGATGAGATGGATCTGCTGACGGCTTACCTCAAACGAGATTTAAAGCAGCTTGGGTATTATGCTCATGAGACCGGTGAAGGTATTGCAGCTTGGTTGAATTTTGATCTAAATATTCTTGAAAAAACCGTAATGGATAAGTTGCTGGCGTTAGCGGACCAAACTCGCATAGATCAAGAGAGGCTTCGCGAGCAATTGGCGAATGAGGAAGATGAATATGTTGCTGGGGAGGTTGCCGCAGCGGGAACCTTCCAATGCCAAGCTTGTGCCCAGAATCAGCGTTTGTTGCAAACTGATATTTTGAGCGCTTGTGAGTCGTGCGGTGCGACTTTGTTTAAGCGGATATCTCATCCATGGGGTGGCTGATTGGTAGGGCAGGCTATCGGTTTACCCGAATGTCTTGATGTAGAGCTGCTCAACTTTTTCTCGCGCCCATGGGGTTTTGCGTAGAAATTTCAGGCTGGATTTGATGCTTGGGTCACTTGTGAAGCAGCGTATGTTTATGAGTGAACCTAACTCATCCCAGCCGTATCGGGCCTCAAGTTCTGTTACGATGCGCTCTAGTGTGAGGCCATGTAGTGGGTTGTTTTGTTGGTGGGTACTCACTGACAGAAAAGCTCCATGGTTTCTTTTGTGTTTTGTATGACACGACGCGCTGAATCGCCATGCATAATTTTTTTCTCGCCAGTGGCTATGTTGTAGCCCATAACGCCTTGGTCTCGGTAACGTTTGTAGCGCTCTTTGTATTTTTCACACATCTTTTGATCGCGAATGGCCTGCGCTTTTGCCATCTCTTTTTCGCGCTCTTCTTGAAGCAACATTGCTTTTTGTTTGTTAAGTGCGCGCTCTTTATCTCTCTCTTTAGCTTGAAGTTCGTATTTCTGTTGCTGTAACAGATATCTTTGACGATGCGCGTTAGAGCGATCAGCCGGCATGGGCTTAATATCCACTTCTTCAACCTGTGGGCCGAGTACTCGGGGCGTGGTAGAAAAGTGTAACTTTCCTTCGTCATCCCGCCACTTATAGATTTCATCGCCAAAGCTCGTTGAACTCAGACATAGGAATGTTAAGAGAAAAGAGAGCTGTCTTATCATGCTATCCAATCCGTTGTTGAGGGCGTTGAGCAGAGCTGATCGCTTAATCGATTAGCCCATACTTATCGCGCAGTATTTCAATAATGTCGGCCTTTGGGTTGTCAGAAAACACCAGCTTTTGACCGGTAACTTTTTCGGCAATTCCGACATAAGTGGATGAGATATCCATCATTACTTCGACCGGTAGAGCGTTATCACGAGCCAACGATTCTCGCTCCGACATACGCTCCTTATTGAGCAGGATGTCAGGATCTGGGAAGTAGTTGAGCAACCATTGCCGGAATCCCTCTTTCGAGTTCTCAATAATGTTGCCATCTCGATAGGCGGCCCCATCCCATATACGTGAAGAGTCGGGTGTGCCTACTTCATCCATATAGATTAATTTTTCATTACCGGAAGCATCGGTAACATAGCCAAATTCGAACTTGGTATCGACAAAGATCTGATCAAGCTCGGCTAAGGCATCACTAATCACGCCAAAGCCTTCTTTCAGTAGCTTTTCGTACAGATCGATATCAGCTTTGCAGCTCAAATTAAAGGCACTGAAGTTGTCTTCTAAATTCTGGCGCGTGATATTGACGTCATCCGCTTCCGGTACCCCCGGAATGCCTTTTAGAATACCTTTAGTTGAAGGAGTAATGAGAATTTCCGGAAGCTTCTGGTCTTTTTGTAAACCTTCAGGCAGTTGAATGCCGCAGAATTCCCGCTCCCCTTTGCTGTAAGCGCGCCACATAGAACCGGTAATATATTGGCGGCAAATCGCTTCTACCATGACGGGCTTCGCCTTTTGTACAATCCATACAAATGGATGAGGGATATCCAAAATATGGCTGTCAGCTAAGCCGTTCTCTTTGAATAAGCGAAACCAATGATTGGAGATTGCATTCAAAGCGGCTCCCTTACCCGGTACGCCGTTTAGTCCGCCTTCACCATGCCAAATACAATCGAACGCCGAAATGCGGTCACTGATCACCATGATGGCCAATGGTGCATCGGCAGCGACATCGTAGCCTTTCTCTTTGATCAGGCGACGGCTGTCTGCTTCGGTTAGCCAATAAACTGAACGAACTTTTCCGCTATGAACCGGGCGGTCCGTACGGATAGGCAGATCATTATTAACAGCCAGAACTTTATCGGCGAGACTCATGGATGGATGATCCTGTATCAGGTGAAATAAAATGAAAATTTTAGCAGATTAAGAAATGCTAGGCACACTATTGACATAATTTTCAAATGCACTAGCATACTAGTACATGAATACAGGAAAACAACATATAACAGAATTGGTGGATTATCTCCTAGCTGTTAAGCAGCCAGATGAGATGGAGAAGGTGTTACGTAGTTTACTAACCCCCACGGAATTCACAGAAGTTACCAAACGGTTACAGATATTTAAGATGCTGGAGCAAGGTGTGCCTCAGCGTCAGATAGCCGATACATTGGGGGTGGGAATAGCCACCGTAACCCGTGGCTCCCGTGCCCTCAAAGGCGAATAGGACTAGAGAGAATTATGTTACCCAAACCTGATCTGATCGATCTTCCGAGAAAGCCGCATTATGTAACACTCACGGCAGATTGCGATTTCTTTGCGCTTTTTAAGAAAATAGAAAAGCAGTATGAAACGTGTTTCATGCTGGAATCCTTAGGGGAAGAAAGCTTTATCTCCCGACATTCGATTATTGGCTTTGATCCAGAAAAAATTATCTGGGCTCAAGAGCAAACCCTCTTTATTCAGGATCGTGAAGGCCATACCGAGCAATACGAAAGTGAGAATCCCTACTATCTGCTGCGGGAGCTTATTCCTCAGGATGTGATCTCGCGTAAATATGCGGGTGGGTTAACCGGTTACTTGGGCTACGACAGCATGAATTATTTCGAGCCTACGCTGAAATTGCAAAGCAGTGAGATGTTCGATGCGTTTAAATTTGGCCTTTATAAGGATGGTTTGATCCTCGACAAAATGACCGGTGAGGTGATCTATTTCTATTACACTGATAGTCGCATGGATCTGGTACAGGCTTTAATCGATGCCCCTTACGAAGGTAATGGTCCATTGGAGATCATTCCGACGGGCGAGACTATGTCCCAAGAAGAGCACCGTGAAGCCGTGATGAAGGTTAAACAAGACATCATCAACGGGAAAATCTTTCAGACTGAAGTAGGCTTTAAAAAGCGCTTTAAGTTGCTGGGTGATACTATCAATATCTATGAGCAGCTCCGGGAAGTGAACCCATCACCGCAGATGTATTACGTAAAGTTTGGTGAGCAAAAATTGATTGGGGCTAGCCCTGAGCTACTGTTCCGACTGCGCCAAGGCGAGATGGAAACCTTCCCGCTAGCAGGAACAGCCAAGCGTGGAGCAACAGAGGAGGAAGATCGCACATTAGCGCGTAACCTGCTTAATGACCCAAAAGAGATTGCTGAGCACAACATGATTGTTGATCTGCATCGTAATGATATTGGTCGTGTCGCGCGCTTTGGAACGGTGAAGGTGCGAAGCTTGATGGATATTAAGCGCTTTAGTCATGTCCAGCATATATCCAGCGAAATTGTGGGCATTATCTCCGAAGAGCACGATATGTTCTCTGCATTAGCGAGTAACTTTCCTGCTGGTACCTTAACGGGCGCGCCTAAAATTGAAGCGATGAAGATCATTGATGATTTGGAGTCTGATGGCCGTGGCCCTTATGGCGGTGCGGTTGGTCATTTTTCTTTTAATGGTGATTGCACCTTTGCGATTCCTATTCGTACGGTATTCGCCAAGGGTGAAGAGGCTTATGTGCAAACCTGTGGTGGTAATGTTTATGACTCTAATCCAGAAGATGAGTATGAAGAGATTCGCCGTAAGTTTGCCGGTACTAAAAAAGTGTTGGATCGTTTTATCAAAGGGGAGGCGTAAATATGAAAGTCTATATTATTGATAATTACGACTCCTTTACTTACAACCTTTATCAGTTTATCGGTGAAGTGTTGGAAACAGAGAAAAACCGCGGCCGTGTTGAATCGTTTGAGATCATCGTTAAGCGAAATGATCAGGTCACGTTGGAAGAAGTAAAAGCGGCTAATCCTGATCGTATTATTATCTCCCCAGGCCCTGGCTCACCAGATGATGAGCAGTACTTTGGGGTTTGTTCACAAGTAATACTTGAGATGGGTAAAACGACGCCGCTGTTAGGCGTCTGCCTTGGGATGCAAGGCATAGTCCATCTATTCGGCGGCAATGTAGTGAAAGCGCACTTGCCTATGCATGGGAAAGTCAGCCCGATTACCCATAATGGACAGGGTATTTTTAGGAATATTCCTGATCAGCTTGAAGTCATGCGCTATCACTCTCTTATGGCAGAGGCCGAAAGTTTCCCTGAATGTTTGCAATTGACCTCTGTCGTTGGGGCACTAGCTGAAGATGAGTTTGAAGATTACAGCAAAATCCATCAAGGCGGTGAGTTTGAGGTTATGGGGGTGCAACACCGAGAGTACCCGATTACAGGTATTCAGTTCCACCCAGAATCCTTCGCAACGGAAGGTGGTAAAGAGCTGATCGGTAATTTCCTGTTTATGGAATAACCGAACTAGTTTAATTAACGATCAAGATTAAGCGAAAAGATGGATATAGAACGTATAAACCCCAGTGAAAAGTGGTCTGATGTCACAGTATTTAACAAAATGGCGCATTTTGTTGAAGTGGCTGACGATGAAAGTGCGGATATGCTAGGACAGGTAGAGCAGGTTTTTGCTCAAGCTGAAGCCTCTCTAGCGAGTGTAAATAGTGATAAGTCTCGTATTATCTCGGTGACAATTTATGTGACGGACTTTGCCAATT
This sequence comes from Neptunomonas concharum, assembly GCF_008630635.1. NCBI lineage: Bacteria > Pseudomonadati > Pseudomonadota > Gammaproteobacteria > Oceanospirillales > Oceanospirillaceae > Neptunomonas > Neptunomonas concharum. The sequence continues at coordinate 553,193 of NZ_CP043869.1, forward strand.
TAGAGGTTTTTAATGAGGCTTGGAAAAACTGGCTGCCAGCAGGCTGTGCACCAAGCCGAGCCTGTTTAAAGGTAGAGCTCGCAAACCCGGCCTATTTGGTTGAGATTGCGTTTGTCGCTGCAGTAAAATAGGCCTTCGCTGCACAAATAGGCTTTAGGTTGCTCGTCTTCTAAAGCCTATTCCCATCAATACAAAACTTATTAGTAAAACGGGCAGTACGCCTGTTTGTTGATAAGGCGTAACGCCGCTTCGTTCTTCAATCTCGCCCTTGAGTACCGCTTTTTGGTAGGCTGGTGCTTGGTTTGTGATTTCCCCTAGAGGGTTAATTAACGCAGTCAGTCCATTGTTGGTGCTACGAACTACCCAGCGGCCATTTTCGAGGGCGCGCATTTGAGCGATTTGTAAATGTTGAGCCGGGGCAAGGGAGTGGCTGAACCACGTGTCGTTGGATAGTGTAAGAATCCAGTCGCTATCCGCGGATAAGCTCCTTACCAGCTCTGGATAGGCGATTTCATAACAGATCGCCGCAGCAATACGGGTGTCTTTAGCGAGCAATCGAGACTGAGGGTGCTCCGGTAAACTAAAACCAGACATCGGCAGGTCAAAAAAGCTGATAAGCCCGCGTATTTGACGTTCAAAGGGTACGTACTCCCCAAAAGGCACCAAGCGTTGTTTGTGGTAGATGCCGAAGCCGTTCGTCATAATCCCGAGGCTGTTATGTACGCGAAATCCTTCGGGGTGAGTTTCATCTAGCTCAATGGCAGGGTATCCGCTGATCAACATACGGTTTTCATTTTCTAGTTGATCAAAGAGGGTGACGAGATAGGGCATAGCAGAAGAAAGGTAGGTGGATATCGCTGTTTCTGGCCAGATGATAATGGGCGCGTCAGTTTGTGTTTCCGTCATGCGAGTATAGGTGCCGAGAATTTCAGGTAAGTAGCTGCGATCCCACTTAAGGTGTTGTGGAATATTCGCCTGAACGATATCTATCTTTAATTTCTCTCCTTTTGTTGTCCACTCGGTGGTTAGAAAAGGGGCTAGGCAAAATAAAGTGATAGGGATAGCCCAGTTAAAGCGTGTCCGTTTACTTCTGGCGTTTACGATCTCAAGCATACCGATGGAAATAGTGAGAATCCCCAAAGATAACAGCCAGACTCCGCCAATGGGTGCCCAACTTCTAAAAGGGGATTCCGTGAGTGCGTAACCTAGATATAACCATGGGAAGCCGGTAAACACCCAGCTGCGCAGCCATTCAAACACAACCCAAAGGCCGATAAATGCGAGGGCTGTATAGCGAGTTTGATTAAACCAGCGACGATAAGCCCAAGTTTGTAACGAAAATATCAGAGCCAATGCGGCAGCGAACGCAGCAGTCATCAGTACCGATAATAAAAAGGGTGTGTCGCCAAAGGTGTGAATGCTGACGAAGACCCATGAGGCCCCACTGCCATATAGACCCGCACCGTAGCACCAGCCAAGAATGCCTGCTTGCTTTGTTGTGGTCTCTTTGAGCGTGAAATAGAGAAGCGCAGGACTGATAAAGATCAGTGGCCAGAAATGAATCGGTGCCAGAGATAGTGTGACCAGTGCACCGCCTAAAGCAGCAAGCAGTGCACGGTAAGCTAAAGTGCGTATTTGCATCTGTTGCTCAGGACTTTCGGGTTACCTGTAGAAGTCGAATTCTACGGTTGTCAGATGACAAAACTTTGAAACTAAAGCCATCAATAGTGACCTGTTCATCCTTGCGGGGCAGGTGTCCGAATCGTTTAGTAACGATACCGCCTATGGTGTCGAACTCATCTTCCGAGAAACTGGCGTCAAAGTATTCGTTAAAGTCTTCAATTTCTGTCAGGGCTTTAACGATATAAGCATTTTCGTCAAACGGGCGGATGTTACCGTCATCATCGTCGACATCGTGCTCATCTTCGATTTCGCCCACAATCTGTTCCAGTACATCTTCAATGGTGACAAGACCTGCAATTCCACCATACTCATCGATAACGATCGCCATATGGTTGTGATTAACGCGGAACTCTTTAAGCAGAATATTCAGACGCTTACTTTCGGGGATAAAGGTTGCTTTGCGAAGCTTGCTGTAAATGTCGAAGCTTTCCTGACCCTCTTCGATAATCAGCGGCAGAAGATCTTTCGCAAGAAGTATACCGATCACCTCGTCAGGGTTGTCTCCAATCACAGGGAAGCGGGAGTGGGCGCTGGAAATGATAACCGGTAGAAACTCTTTGGGTGTTTGCTCAGCACTGACGCTGACCATCTGCGAGCGAGGGATCATAATATCCCGCACTTGCATATCGGCAACTTTAATTGCCCCTTCGATGATGCTTAGAGCCTCATGATCCAATACGCTTTCTTCAGCTGCATCCCGTAGTACATCGAGCACTTCGTCACGGGTTTTAGGCTCATCAGAAAATGCTTGGGCCAGACGCCCGAACCAACTTCGGGGTTGTCCCGATCGATCTTCACTCATAACAGTTCCTCATTCTCCTTGTTGATAAGGATCAGGTATATTCAAGCTCGCCAGAAGTTCGGTTTCCAAGGATTCCATCTCTTCTGCCTCTGCATCATTTATATGGTCGAAACCGATCAGATGCAAGGTTCCATGTATCACCATATGTGCCCAGTGGTGCACTAAGGGCTTTTTCTGTTCCTTCGCTTCTTTAGCAACGACTTCTGCGCAGATGGCAAGATCGCCTAGCAGGTCGGTCGGTATGCCAACAGGGCCGTCAAAAGGAAATGAAAGAACATTGGTAGGGTAGTCTTTGCCACGATAGGCTGCATTCAGTTCTTGGCTTTCATTAGCGTCCACAAGGCGGATGCATATTTCGCCACGTTCTTGGCGGCCTTTGAGAGCAGCGGTGACCCATTGCTCAAAGGCGGAATCATCAGGAAGCCCAATAGCAGAGGTTTCCCGTTGTACATCGACGCTGATCTTCATGATGCTGACTCTCTTTTCTTCTCGTAGCGGTCATAGGCCTCAACGATATGTTGTACCAATGGATGGCGCACGACATCTTTTGATGAGAAGTGAGTAAAGCCAATTCCTTTCACGCCGTCGAGCACTTCAATGGCATGTTTTAAGCCAGAGAAGGTGCCTTTAGGTAGGTCTACCTGAGTAACATCGCCGGTAATGACGGCGGTAGAGCCAAAGCCGATACGTGTCAGAAACATCTTCATCTGCTCTCGGGTAGTGTTCTGGCTTTCGTCTAGAATAACAAAGGCGCCATTAAGTGTGCGTCCACGCATGTAAGCAAGCGGGGCTATCTCAATAATGTTGCGCTCAATCAGTTTGGTGACCTTTTCAAAACCGAGCATCTCATACAACGCATCATAAAGAGGGCGAAGGTATGGATCGACCTTCTGAGAAAGATCACCTGGTAAAAAACCAAGTTTCTCGCCCGCCTCTACAGCAGGGCGCACCAGCAAAATGCGTTCAATTTCTTCCCGCTCTAGGGCTTCAACCGCACAAGCAACGGCGAGATAGGTTTTGCCCGTCCCGGCAGGCCCAATGCCAAAATTTATGTCGTGGCTCCAGATGGAGCGGACATAGTTCTGTTGATTAGGGCCGCGAGGGCGGATCAGAGATTTCTTTGTGCGGATGGCGACATCGATCTTGTCGTGCCCGGCTACGGATAAACGTTGTTCGATGCCTGATTGTTGCAGGTGCAAATGAATCAGTTCCAGAGTAATTTCCGTACCGCTGACCGCTTCTTGATACAGTTGGCGAAGCATGGTGGCGACGGCTTCAGCGAGGTCATTTTCGCCATTTACTTGAAACTCATTACTGCGGTTATGAATCTGCACGCTCAGACGGGATTCAATCAGCTTAAGATGTTCGTTAAGTTGGCCGCAGAGGCTGGCAAGCGCCTCTGCATGAAAAGGTGTTAGTAAGAATTTAACGCTGGGTGCTTCTTGAGAAGTCATAAAATATTATTGCTCAGTCGTGTCGGATTAATCGAGTTCGGAGCTGATTAATTCCCCTAGAAGGGAGTTGGCATAGGCTTCAACAATACGCACATCCGCAAAATGGCCGATCAGGTCTGGATTATCGCAACGGAAGTTGACGACGCGGTTGTTTTCGGTGCGCCCTGACAGCATGCCAGGATCTTTCTTAGAATAGCCATTCACCAAAATGCGTTGGGTGCTATCAACCATACGACGGCTGATCTGCATGGCTTGCTGAATAATGCGATTCTGAAGAATAGAAAGGCGCTCTTTTTTCGTCTCTTCCGTTACTGTATCGGGTAAGTCGGCAGCCGGTGTGCCAGGGCGACGGCTGTAGATGAAACTAAACGAATTATCAAAACCAATCTCTTGGATTAAGTTCATAGTAGCTTCGAAATCGGCGTCGGTTTCCCCTGGGAAACCAATAATAAAGTCAGAAGACATCGATAGATCAGGCCGTATCTTTAACAGTTTACGAACTTTGGATTTGTATTCTAAAACAGTGTGGCCGCGTTTCATTGCCATCAAAATGCGATCTGATCCTGATTGAACCGGTAGGTGCAAATGGCTGACCAGTTCTGGTACATCGGCGTAGACGTCAATCAGGCTTTCTGTGAATTCCACTGGATGAGATGTGGTAAATCGGATGCGATCAATGCCATCAATTGCCGCTACATGGCGGATCAGTTCTGCAAGATCAGCGGTATCGCCATCATGGGTAGTACCTTGGTAGGCGTTAACATTTTGACCCAGTAAGTTGACTTCGCGAACGCCCTGCTCGGCTAATTCGACGCATTCGGTAATGACATCATCTAGCGGACGGCTAACTTCTTCACCACGCGTGTAGGGTACAACACAGAATGTACAGTATTTGCTGCAGCCTTCCATAACGGATACAAAAGCTTCTGCCCCTTCTACTTTGGGGGCGGGCAAAGCGTCAAACTTTTCGATCTCAGGAAAGCTGATATCGACAACGCCTTTTTGTCCCTGATGAGTGAGGTCAATCATTTCGGGCAGGCGGTGCAAGGTTTGTGGACCGAAGATCATATCTACATAAGGCGCGCGAGTGAGAATATTCTCCCCCTCCTGGCTGGCTACGCAGCCGCCAACACCAATCACAAGGTCTGGTCGACTTTCTTTTAGTTTGCGCCAACGTCCCAGTTGATGAAAAACTTTCTCTTGTGCTTTCTCTCTAATGGAACAGGTGTTTAACAGCAGTACGTCGGCATCGTCCGGATTGTCGGTTAATTCCAGTTCATGGCTTTCACCTAGCAGATCCGCCATACGGGAGGAATCGTACTCGTTCATCTGACAGCCATGAGTTTTAATAAACAGCTTTTTTGCCATTACACACCTTACGTTGGATCGTTCACAAAAAGACCGGTCATTATACTGGATGGGCTGCTCCATTAATAGCATCTTAAAGTGCTTGTAAATGGCGTAAATGCCCCCATATAACGTGCAGATTTTGGTAATTCAACAGGTTAGAGAGTAATCAGCGCTATGGCCAAAGATGAGCGTATTTATCGTGTGATGTTTGTAAACCAAGACAAAGTTTACGAAGTGTTTGTGAATCATGTTTTTCAGAGCGATATGTGGGGTTTTATCCAACTGGAAGGTTTTGTATTTGGTAGCAAATCTGATCTGTTGGTTGATCCGAGCGAGGAGAAGTTAAAACAGCAGTTTGCTGAAGTAGAGCGAAGCTATATCCCAATGCAGGCCATTATTCGTATTGATGAAGTGAAAAAAGAGGGTGTGGCTAAAATTACAGAAGCCAAGGGAACGGTGACTGCCTTTCCAGTTATGCAGCCACCTTCGAAGTAAGGTCGTTTAATTAAAGCAGGACTCTGTATTTAGCTTCGTTAAACGGTCTCCAGATGCTTCTTCGATACTGCCATCGGCAAAGACAATCTCAACATGGTCGATGTCGATGCACTGCACGTTAGTGCCTTTCCAAGTGTTTTCCCAGTTGTGTCCGCTGCTATATTCGCCAGGTGGAATGGGGCCAGCTACACGCAGGTAGGCTCTATGGTCACGGCTTTTCCTGGGCTTGACGATTTTTCCGTTCTTATCGTAGGCGGTAGTACGGAACAAGATGTACTGATATGTGCTGGGAGAGATATTGATAAAGTTAATATTGGCTCCCACTGGACCCCGTTTGTTTTTAAGTACAGGGCGGGCCAGTTCTAAGGAAATTAAAGGCGGGGGAACATAGACAGGCGCAGGTGGTGGGGTTTCAACGACTTTTTCCTGGCGACAGGCGCTTAGCCAAAGCGCGGCACCAATGAGAGCTGTGATTTTTAGAATGCGCATGTTGAAATTCCGTACTAATCAAGTGTGAAAGTGTGACCGGAGCTCAGGCTTCCGGTTCCCATTTATACCACAAAAACCTTAAGGTAAACTGATTACGCAAGGTTGATCAATGTTTTGGAGGGGCGCCCTGGAATCTCCCGTGCCAGCCTAGGAACCAAATACCCGGGCAAGCAGGACTGCAGCTCTTTTACTAGCTGCTTAGCTTTTGTGTCGTTAATGTCAAAGTGCGCTGCGCCGATGACACGATCCAGAAGAAACAGGTAATAAGGCAGTACCCCATCCTCAAACAGCTTTTCGCTGAGCCTTTTTAAAATTTCTGCGTGATCATTAATCCCCCGGAGTAGGACAGCTTGGTTAAGCAGTGTGATACCCGCGATACGTAATCTTTGTAAGCTTTCGGAAACGTGGCGATCTATTTCGTTTGGATGGTTGATGTGTAAGACGATGACCGTACGAAGCCGGCTATCTTTCAGCATCTGGCATAAGGTTTGGGTAACTCGTTGTGGGATAACCACAGGTAAGCGTGTGTGGATTCTTAGGCGTTGAATATGAGGAATTGATTCCAAGTCAGCGATCATGCGTGCAAGCCGCTGATCGGTTGTGGCAAGGGGATCGCCTCCTGAGAAAATAACTTCGCTGATGCTTGTGTCAGCTTGAATATAGGCCAATGCTTGTTGCCATTGGGCCTTCCCTAACTGGTTATCTTCATAGGGGAAGTGTCGGCGAAAGCAGTAGCGGCAGTTGATAGCACAAGCCCCGCTAAGGATGAGTAACACGCGGCCCTTGTATTTATGAATGAGTCCGGGTGCCGGTTTGCTGTCCATCTCTTCAAGAGGATCTGAGGAGTAGCCATTGGCTGAAATCATCTCTGCCATTTGTGGTAGTACTTGCAAAAGTAACGGGTCGTGTGGATTGCCTTTTTCAATACGTGACAGATAGGGTTGAGGCACACGCAGGGCAAAGGCATGTGTGGCTTCCAAACTTAAATCGACCTGCTCAGGGGAGAGTCCTACTTGGCTAAGTAGGTCGTCAACGCTGGATATCGCTCCTTTTAACAGGCTCTGCCAATCGTTTTCTGGGGTGGAAGCGATCAAATTCATAGGTGGCTCGTGTCGATTAATTTTGCTCGCATTCTCCTTTCAAGTAGAATACGTGTCAATTTCGGGGATCGGCCCCATTTGCATTCACTTATTTATCAGAGAAAACTATGGCAAGTTATTCCGCTAACCAGCTCAAAAATGGCCTGAAAGTGATGATCGACGGCGATCCATGTTCCATTCAGGATCTTGATTTCGTTAAGCCGGGTAAAGGTCAGGCCTTCACCCGCGCGAAAATGAAGAACTTACTTACTGGTCGCGTGTGGGAGCGTACCTTTAAATCTAACGAATCTGTTGAAGGGGCAGATGTGGTTGATCGCGATATGGAGTATTTATACTTCGATGGTGATATGTACAACTTCATGGTGCCTGTTACGTTTGAACAGTATGGTGTTGATGCCAAGGCGATGGGTGACTCCGCGAAGTGGATCAAGGAAAACGAAGTTTGTTTGATCACGCTTTGGAACGATAATCCAATCGCTGTGCAGCCACCTAACTTCGTTGAGCTGGAAGTAACAGAAACGGACCCAGGTTTGAAAGGCGATACAGCACAGGGTGGTTCTAAACCAGCAACGTTGAGCACGGGCGCTGTTGTGCGTGTTCCTCTATTCATTGAACAAGGCGAAGTGCTGAAAATCGATACGCGTACTGGCGACTACGTTAGCCGCGCTTAGTATTAGATATTTATTCGTGATACGGCAGCCTCGGCTGCCGTTTTTGTCTCTTAGTAGTGAGTAAGATTGAATGGAAAGTTGGCAGCCGACGGCAACGATGAATAACCTACGGCGTAGGGCTGAAATTCTCGCGCAAATTCGTCGCTATTTTAATGATCAGGCGGTGATGGAAGTTGATGCTGCGGTTTTATCTCACTGTGCCGTTAGTGATCCCTTTATCGACTCGTTAGAGGTGAATTTTCGCGGTCATCCTACAGCGGATATTGAAACCTGCTACCTGCAAACTTCTCCAGAATACGCCATGAAGCGGCTTCTGGCCTCGGGCAGCGGTGATATCTATCAAATGGGTAAGGTGTTTCGTAATGGAGAGGAGGGGCGACATCATAATCCTGAGTTCACCATGCTGGAATGGTATCGGTTAGGTTATGATGATGCTCAGTTGATGGATGATGTAGAGCAATTAGTACGCACTATTTTGACGATAGGTCCTATTCGGCGGGCTAGTTATCGAGAGATTTTCATCGAAAAGTTAAATCTTGATATTGATAAGGTTTCGACAGCGGAGCTTGCTAGGATTTTGCGTCAATATGTTGATGTCATGCTGGATGAGGATGACAGAGATACATGGCTCAATTTGCTGATGTCTCATGTTATAGAGCCTACCTTAAAAGATGAGCCTATTTTTATTACGGATTATCCAGCGAGCCAGTCTGCCTTAGCGCGATTAAAAATGTCTGAAACAGGTCAGCACGTTGCTGCGCGATTTGAGCTGTTTGTGGGTGGCATGGAGTTAGCGAACGGTTATCACGAACTGACCGATGCTACAGAGCAAGCAAGGCGTTTGGAGGCTGATCAGCAGGTACGCTCAGCGTTAGCATTGCCTCAGCGGCCATTGGAAAAGCGTTTGGTTAGTGCGTTGCAGGCGGGCTTGCCTGATTGTGCAGGTGTTGCCTTAGGTGTTGATCGACTGGTGATGCTGGCTCTAGAGGCGCAGCATATTGCCGAGGTAATTCCCTTTACCTTTCGACATGCTTAAACCGTTGGCGCTTATGGGTAGAGCGTTTTAGGCAGGTAGGTGATTGATCAAAGCACTACGTATGCGTTTTACGGCTTCTTCCAACAAAGGTCTGGGGCAGCCAAAGTTAAGACGCATGAAATTAGCATTGCCAAAATCCCTACCGGGGGACATTCCCACACCCGCTTGCTCAAAGAAGCGTGCGGGATTTTCCAGCTTTGCGGCTGATACATCGATCCAGGCTAAATAGGTGGCTTCAATTGGGTCGAGTTTTAATCCCGGTATTCGATTGATCTCCTCAACTAAATAATCTCGGTTGCCGCGCAGGTAGTCTAGCTGCTTTTGATTCCACTCATCCCCTGCTTCATAAGCGGCGATTGCGGCGGTATAGCCAAACAGATTAACGTCTGGAACAATGCCTTTGCGGACGTTAATAAACTGTTTTCTTAGTTGATCATTGGGGATGATTGCAAAAGAGCAGCCCAGCCCTGCAATGTTATAAGTTTTGCTTGGGGCCATGAGTGTGATTGTTCTTTGTGCGATGGTGTCATTTAAACTGGCAAGAGGGATATGTCTTAAACCCGGTTCCAGAATCAGATCGCAGTGTATTTCGTCAGAGCAGGCAACTAGGTCGTGTTTTTCGATAATATCAGCGAGCGCTTGTAACTCCTCTTCACGATAAACCGTTCCGCCGGGGTTATGTGGGTTACAGAACAGTAAGAGGCGGGTGTCGGGGGTGATGGCTGCTTCTAACTTGGCTAGATCAAGCCGTGTATGCCCATCGGTTTGAGTCATAGGCACTTGTGTTACTTGGCGTTTAGATAGATGTGGTGCAGAGACGAAAGGCGGGTAAATTGGCTGGGGTGACACCACACGGTCTCCCTCTTCGCCAACACTCCTGCATGCGAGGTTGAGGCCGCATACCAAACCGGGTAACCATACCAACCAATCTCTTTGTATGTTCCACTGGTACAGTTCAGCCATGCGCTTGATGACAATATCATTTAATTCCGAGGGCGTATTTGTATAGCCAAACACGCCGTGGTCGACCCGCTTGTGTAAGGCATCTATAACACCCGGTGGTGCCATAAAATCTGTATCGGCAACCCACATAGGTAGAATCTCGGTATCTCGATAGCGCTCCCATTTTTGGCTGGCGGTATCGCGTCGGTCGATAAATACATCAAAATTCGTTGGACTCATGGGCTTTTTCCTGCGCTAACAAAGCAAATTACCTTCATGCAAAGGTAAGTGAGATAGGTTACAAAGTGTAAGCTTCACGTTATAGTTTAACGATTATCAAATCAAATTCGTTTGCGACATCTTGAGTGACTGTCTTTATGGTAATCACCCCGTTACCAAATAGGTTAAAATCATTTCTATAGCAGTTACTGATATTTGCACAGTGTATATAGGTCGGAGCCATCCTCATGAGTAAGAATAATCAAGTTATTATTTTCGATACCACTTTACGTGATGGGGAGCAAAGCCCCGGTGCCTCTATGACTCGGGATGAGAAGCTGCGGATTGCAAAACAGCTTGAAAAGATGCGGGTTGATGTTATCGAGGCCGGCTTTGCCATTGCGTCGCCGGGGGATTTTGAGTCGGTTAAAGCGATTGCTGAGGCGGTCACTGAAAGCACCGTATGTTCATTATCTCGTGCACTGGATGCTGATATTGATCGAGCGGGCGAAGCGCTTAAAAACGCAGCTTCTGGGCGTATTCACACCTTTATAGCCACGTCACCTATTCATATGAAATATAAGCTCCAAATGGAGCCGGATCAGGTTGTAGAGCAGGCAGTTTATGCGGTGAAACGTGCGCATAATCTGATTAGTGATGTGGAATTCTCCTTAGAAGATGCCAGCCGCTCTGACTTAGATTTTATGTGTCGTATCATCGAGAAAGTGATCGATGCCGGCGCACGTACTATTAATATCCCAGATACCGTGGGCTACGCTATCCCTGAAGAGTTCGGCTATACCATTGGTCAGCTGTTGCAGCGTATCCCTAATGCGGATAAAGCGATCTTCTCCGTGCACTGTCACAATGATTTAGGTCTGGCAGTGGCGAACTCATTGGCTGCGGTCACTGCAGGTGCGCGACAGGTTGAGTGTACGATTAACGGTTTGGGTGAGCGCGCCGGTAACGCTTCACTTGAAGAGATTGTGATGGCGATCCGTACGCGTAAAGATCGTTTGAATCTGGAAACCGGCATTGATACTACACAGATCGTACCTGCATCGCGTTTGGTCTCTAGTGTAACGGGCTTCCCTGTACAGCCTAACAAAGCAATCGTCGGTGCTAATGCCTTTGCCCATGAGTCAGGCATTCACCAAGATGGTGTGTTAAAGCATCGTGAAACCTACGAAATTATGACTGCCCAAGATGTCGGTTGGAATACCAACCGTATGGTCATGGGTAAGCATTCGGGGCGTAATGCCTTCCGCTCACGTTTAGTAGAGCTGGGTACGACATTTAAATCGGATCTTGAACTCAATAATGCCTTTGCTCGCTTTAAAGAGTTGGCGGATAAAAAGCATGAGATTTTCGATGAAGATTTGATTGCTTTAGTGTCTGACACGCAAGCGGCAGATGCTTATGAGAAATATAAACTGTCTTCTCTGAATGTGACTTCGCAAACCGGGGAAGTACCCGTGGCGCAGGTGTCTCTGGTAGTAGATGGCAACGAGCATAAAGCGCAATCTGAAGGTGGCGGGCCTGTGGATGCAGCGCTTAAAGCGATCGAGAAGATCGTTAACTCCGAATCCAGTCTTGAATTGTATTCGGTTAATGCGATTACAAGTGGTACAGATTCTCAGGGTGAGGTGACTGTTCGATTGGAGAAAGCGGGTCGTATTGTTAATGGTGTTGGAGCGGACACGGATATTATCATCGCATCAGCGAAGGCTTATGTTCATGCGCTTAATCTGATGGATGCGAATATTCAAAAGGCGCATCCGCAGGTTTAATGGGCATGGATGTAGAGCGGCTTAAGCAAGAGCAGTTAAGGCATCAGTATCTAGAGGTCCTTGGGGTAACGAGTTGGTTGCCCCGTACTGCGCTGCCGGGTGCTCCAGCTCCGGCTGATTGGGTTGCTGAGTTTCTTTATGGTGATCTATCGGCTTTAGAGGGGGATGAAGATCACTTTGATGAGCCTCATTCGCTGGAGTCTCCAGTTGTTACGCCTAGAAAGCCGCTTACCTCTGCTCCTGTCTCTTCCAAAGACTTGCATCTTGATGAGCCGAAACAGTCTCTCAGTAGTGCTGCTAAAACGGATGGGGCTTCGCGTCCTGCATCCCGAGAGAGTACAGCGCCGCTTCCGGCTGTGGATTTAGCAAAGCGAGAGGGTAAAGTTAAGCCGCCGCGATTTAAGTTGGTTTATTGGGTATTTGACAAGGTTATCGTTATCGATTCTTTGCCCCCACAAAGTCGGGGAAGCATAGGGCGCAAAGCTTACCAAACGTTATGTTGTAATATGCTTCGGGCGATGGGCTTGTCTGCCCAGTTGAGGCTTGAACCCTATACGCTTAACTGGCCGATGTTAGTGGGTGAGGGGTTGGACCAAGGCCCCGAAGAAGCTTCTAAAGCGGTTCGTCATAAGATAAGCAAGTTGCTCCGAGAGCATCAACCTGATCTGATTTTACTCTTAGGTGAAGCGTCCGCTCAGATGGTTATGAACCGCTCTGAAGCACTTGATGAATTGCGGGGCGTGGTGTTTAGCTATAGCAGCAAAATCAGTGCGATCTCTACCTTAAGTTTCACACAGATGATGCAGATACCCGAATGTAAAAAAGAGGTTTGGGCTGATCTACAAAAGGTTTTGCCGATAGATGTCTGAATTACGCAGATTGACTGTGTCTGATGGTGATGCTCTTTTCAGTTTAGAAACGTTAAGTTTTCCGTCTGATGCATGGTCGCGCTCGCAATTGGAGCAACAACTCACGGACGCACGGAGCACCAATTTAGGGGTATGTGTAGCTGGGAATTTGGCAGGTTTTGTACTCGCTAAGTCCCTTTTTGATGAATCAGAGTTGTATCAAATAGCTGTCTCGCCTGATCAACAAGGGCAGGGGATGGCACAGTTGCTTTTGAATGCTCTAGTTGCTGAGCTAAAAAGAGAGGGTATTGCGCGTGTGATGCTGGAAGTTCGGGCTTCCAACCTGCGGGCTATCGACCTTTATACACGTTTTGGCTTTACTGTTGATGGGCGGCGTAAAGACTACTACTGGATTGAGTGTGGAAGGGAAGATGCCTTATTACTCAGTTATCAGGTTAATCGATAACGTTAGTCGCTGCGTATAGGTTATAAGCCGCTATCGGAAATCCAGTGCGGCTACACTGGGCTTGAGTTAAAATGGGCCTATTCGCTAACTCAATCTGACTTCCCAATCACTATGAGTATATCAGAAGGCTTATTAACCGGGCTTTGGTTATGGTGGCTACATGCTATTTATGGACTTGCGCTAGGCTATGCATTCTATCGAGCACCTTGGCGGACAGTTGTCAGTAATAAAGGGCTTCAGCATCTTTTCTTTGGAGCGACTGTACTGTTAGCTTTAATGTGGAGTATGCGAGCGGGTATTTCTCCTGGCCTGAGCATTCACTTTTTGGGAATGACGACCTTGACCCTGATCCTTGGTTGGGACTTGGCGGTATTGTCAGGTAGCTTGGTTTTACTGGCCATGACATTGATTGGTAAGGAGAGTTGGGATGGTCTATCGGCTAACGGACTATGCTTAGTGATCATTCCGGCGCTGCTTTCCCATGTTATTCATCAGTGGGTGGAGCGACTTTTCGGGAAAAATTTCTTTATCTACCTTTTTCTGTGTGCCTTTCTTGGATCGGCTATCATTATTGCTATATCCGGTCTATCCATGAGTTTGTTGCTATGGTTTGACGGTGTCTATCCTTGGAATAAAATTGAGCACGAGTATGTGCGTTATCTGCCTTTGATTATGTTCCCAGAAGCCCTCATGAATGGCATTTTAATGACGGGGATTATGGTTTTTTACCCAGACTGGATTCGTACGTTTGATGCAAAAGCCTATATAGATGAGCAATAGTCTCATCTGGACTATCTATTACTGCCTAACAGGATGCTTGGAGAGTTTTCTCTGTAAGGTTCTTCGGTGCATACCCAAAGCGCGGGCAGTGGCGGAAATATTGCCTTCATGCTCAGCCAATACTTTCTGTATATGTTCCCACTCCAGTCGATTGACTGACATAGGCTGTGGAGCTATCTCAATACTTTCATCCGGGGTCGTCTGCTCTAAAGCTTGCAATATATCGTCTGCATTAGCCGGTTTCGGGAGGTATTGGGTTGCCCCTAACTTTATCGCTTCCACGGCGGTGGAGATGCTGGCATAGCCAGTTAGTACAACAATTTTGATATCTGGATTGACAGCAGTGAGGGCGGGGATAACGGTCAGCCCTGAGGCACCTTCCATCTTTAGATCCAATGAGGCGTAATCAGGTTGCCACTCTTGTAATAGATCAATGGCATTTTCTGCACTGCGTGCTACTTTAACGTCAAAGCCGCGACGGGTCATAGCGCGGGATAAGACGCGAGTGAAGGTTGCGTCATCATCAACAATTAAGAATGATTTTGCCGTTTCAGCCATGTACAGATCTCCTGGAAAGGCGGACTTCAGTGACGGTGCCCCGCTCTTGGGCAGCATAGAGTTTTACCTCGCCATCATGTCTGGCCAGTGTAGTTGAAGTTAAAAACAATCCAATCCCTAAACCTCTGCCTTTAGTCGTGATAAAAGGCTTGCCAAGCTCACTGGCTTTATCAATAGGTAGCCCTGGGCCGCTATCTTTGATCATTAACCAAATATCAGTTTCATCCCAACTAAGGTCTATGTGTATATTGTGCGGGCAAGCATCTGCGGCATTATTCAGCAGGTTTAAAATCGCTTGGCGTAGGGCTGTATTGCTGCGAAGGTCGGGGGGGAGGTCATCTTGCACGGTTAAGTGGTAGGTGACCTCTGGGCGTGTGATTTTCCACTGTTCAAGTACTTCGCTCAGAAACTCGGTCACTAAGGATGTTTTTTCACTATTGTGCTCTTCTGCAACGGATCGAGCCATAGTTTGTAGTTTATCTGCGCAGATTTCTACTTGCTGCTGCAAGATGGCAATATCCTCTTTTTGTTCTTCAGAAAGAGAAGGGTCCAGATCCATTTCATGTAATAACACACGCATCGTGCTTAAGGGAGTGCCTAATTCGTGAGCCGTACCGGCCGCCATGGTGCCAAGAGCCAGAATTTGTTGATTGTGTACCTTTGCCTCTCGTGCCTCGATCAGTCTTTGCTGCTGGTGTTGGATAGTGCGGTTGATGCGGACAATGAAGTAAGTAATCACGATCACTGTCATGATGAAGTTTAGCCACATACCAACCATATGAATATCAAACAACGCGCTGAGCGAGTGCTGGTGACCTGTGTCTTTGATCACGGGAATGTAATACACCAGCAACGAGCCATAAATGGCTGTCACGGTAATGGCCATCATCCAAATATAACGGCTATCGAGGGTCATGACGGTAATAATTAATGGGATTAGTAGCATGAAAATAAAGGGATTGGTGCCTCCTCCTGAATGGTAAAGAATAAAACCATAAACGATGGAGTCAGCCAGTAGTTGTGAAAAGAGTTCGGGTTGTGTGACCGGCCAAGGTGAATGCAGTCTGGCATAGGTCATTAAGTTGAGTAATCCTAATAAACCTAAAGCAGAGCCCAGAGCCCATGGGTCTAGATCTATATGCAGATATAAGAGCGCAAATACAACGGCACAACACTGGCCAAGCAGTATCACAAATCGAATATAAGTTAGTTGCAGTAACTGCTGATGATTCCCCGACACGAGAGCCCCCTCACATGGACAGTGAAGTATAACGGAAATTGGTTTGTTTGTGATTGAGGCAGATTGTCGCAGTGCTAAAGTTTCTGAGGCTAAGAATTATCTCCATTCATTGTTTATCGAATGAAGATCAGCGAAAATAGCAATCATTAATACTTTTAACCCCACAAGCCGTTAATACTCCAAAGGGAATATTTTCGTTGAGTTTGTGTCTACTTCAGAAGATCTATTCATGTCTAATGCTATTGCTACAGAGGTTGCTAAACGCCGCACCTTTGCCATTATCTCTCACCCTGATGCGGGTAAAACGACGATCACAGAGAAATTACTCTTGCTGGGTAATTTGATACAAAAAGCAGGGACGGTAAAGGGTAAAAAAAGCGATCGTCATGCAACATCTGATTGGATGACGATGGAGCAGGATCGTGGGATTTCAATTACTTCCTCTGTTATGCAGTTTCACTGGAATGAGCGTATTGTTAACTTGCTCGATACCCCAGGTCATGAGGACTTCTCCGAAGATACGTATCGTACCCTGACCGCGGTGGACTCAGCACTGATGGTAGTTGATGGAGCAAAAGGTGTTGAGGAACGTACCATTAAGTTAATGGATGTATGCCGACTGCGTGACACGCCTATTTTTTCCTTTGTGAATAAAATGGACCGAGATATTCGTGATCCCATTGAATTATTTGATGAAATCGAAAATGTTCTGAAAATAGAAGCGGCCCCGATTAATTGGCCTATCGGTATGGGGCGTTTCTTCAAGGGTGTGTACAACCTTTACACTGATACGATCCATGTTTTTAAGGCAGGGCAGAACGCTGTTGTACCTGAGGATATTCGTATTCAAGGGTTGGACTCAGACGAGGCGCGTGCTTTGTTGGGCGATGAGTATGGCGATTTTGTTGATGAAATAGAGTTGGTGCGGGGAGCTACCTACGAATTTGATGTGGAAGCATTTTTGGCAGGTAAGCAGACCCCGGTTTTCTTTGGCACGGCGCTGGCTAATTTTGGCGTGCGAGAAATGTTGGATGGTTTCACTGAATGGGCACCTTCACCTATCAGCCGAGAAACAATAACGCGTACTGTGGAAGCTGATGAGGCTAAGTTTTCTGGTTTTATCTTTAAAATTCAAGCCAATATGGATCCAAAGCACCGAGATCGTATTGCCTTTATGCGCATCTGCTCTGGTCGTTATAGCCGGGGTATGAAAATGAAACATGCCCGTATCGGTAAAGACGTTAAAATTGCGGATGCGGTAACCTTTTTAGCGGGTGATCGTGAAAACGTAGAAGAGGCTTGGTCTGGCGATATAATTGGTTTACATAACCATGGCACGATTCAGATCGGTGATACGTTTACAGAAGGTGAAGATCTTAAGTTCACCGGTATTCCCCACTTTGCACCGGAGATGTTTCGTCGTGTGCGCCCGAAAGATCCGCTGAAAATGAAACAGCTGCAAAAAGGCTTGCAGCAATTATCGGAAGAAGGGGCAGTACAGTTGTTCCAACCTCTGAAAAATAATGATCTGGTTTTAGGGGCGGTAGGCCAGTTACAGTTTGAAGTGGTTATGTTCCGACTCAAAGATGAGTATAAGGTTGATTGTATGTACGAGCCGATTTCCGTTCAAACGGCCCGTTGGATTGAGTGCGATGATAACCGTATGCTTGAGGATTTCCGTAAGAAAGGCTACGAAAACTTGTCGGTTGATGGCGGGAATCTACTCACCTACCTAGCGCCGACGCGCGTCAATCTTAGTTTGATGGAAGAACGTTGGCCTGACATCCGCTTCCGCGCAACGCGGGAACATTAATAACACTTAAGGAGTGATCGAGATGGCGTATTTGCTGATTGATAGCCACTGCCATCTCGACTTTCCTGTTTTCGATGACTCGCGTGATCAGGTACTCAAACGTGCTCAGGCGGTAAATGTTGCCCATATTGTGGTTCCGGGTGTCGTAGCTCGGGACTTCCCTCGTGTCTTAGCTGTTCAGCGTGCTTATCCTGAGACTGTAAGTATTGCGCTGGGTTTACACCCTTGTTTTATGAAAGAGCACGCCCAGACAGATGTGGAGGTGCTAGCTGCTTATCTGGATACGACACCTGTGTGTGCATTAGGGGAGATCGGGCTGGACTTCTATGATAAGGAAGCTGATAAAAAAGCCCAGCTAGCGCTGTTAAAGGCACAAATTAAGCTGGCTAAAGCCCATCAACTGCCGCTCATTTTACATGTTCGCAAAGCGCATGATGAGATGCTAAAAGTCCTACGTGAGATGCAGTTTTCAGAAGGTGGTATTGTGCATGCGTTTAGTGGCAGTGAGCAGCAAGCGCATCGCTATATTGATCGGGGGTTTTTAATCGGTGTGGGTGGTGCAATTACTTACTCGCGCGCGCAGCGCTTAAGGTCTGTGATCGCTAAGCTACCTTTGCAGGCGCTAGCGTTAGAAACGGATTCGCCCGATATGCCGTTAGATGGGTTTCAGGGTAGGCCAAATGAGCCGGCGCGTATGTCAGTGGTACTAGATACGCTATCCGCTTTGAGAGGGGAATCTAGAATCGTGTTAGGTACAGAGATAACGAAGAATACCCGCCAAAAGTTAAATCTTTCGACGGGTGTTTGAGATTAGTCGTAAATATACTTATAGATACGTTTTAGTTCGCGCCATGTCGTATTTGTCGCATCATTTTTGGGAATACGGTAGCGTGAGCCGGAGTTGTCAATTGGTGTGCCCTTATAGCTTCCATTCTCTGGGAAAACCAGCATCTGCATCAGGCTGCGAGGATAGTTTGGCCCCACAACTTGCTGATTATAAACGCTTTCAATGACGGGCAAGTCCCCATCTTGGCTGGCAATGATGCTAAAGCTGATGCAATCACCGCTATCGCCAATACACATATTGCCAGACTGCGCGTCGACCAAGTAATAGCTGGTATCCCTTTTCTCCGGTACTAGAGAGCTGGTGGAGATGCAGCCGCCTAACAATAAGGTAGTCACTATTACGGGTAGCAGTGTCCTTTTTTTCATAGCCGAAACTCCAATGCTTTTATTTGTCGAAAATCGAAAAATCATCGAAAGGGTTATCCATTTCTAAACTAATACTATGGGAATAGCCAGGTAGTTTAATAGACGTTGATGATATCTCCAGATCATAACCTTCAAGCACATTATGATCGTACCGATAGATGGGTTTAGCTTCCCCTCTGATGGCATGTTGGTCATAAGCCATTGCGGCTTCCAGAACGCCGCTACGTTTGTCTTGCCATGATGCCATCTTTTCTGAGCCGTGTTTGGACGCGAGTAGCTTGTGGGTGACATGGGGTGCAATAATGGGCGCACTAGCGTTATTACCGCCAAAGCCTTTAGAGTTCAGAATAACGCTATCCATGCCTTCCGTACCCACTTCGATATGGGATTGAGAAAAGCGTAAATGACTTTGGTGTACATCACTGGCAATTTCAGATGTGGTAGCGATACCTGGGATATAGCCGTACTGCCATGTCCCTAACGATGTTGTCAGTTGGTCACCGCCAGCTGTGCCCTGTGAGTGCCCTAGGTAGCATTTGATGGCGGCAACAGGCCATGCGTCTATCTGAAATGCTGTCGCAATTTCATTAATAACATGGGACTCAGTAACGCGGTTCTGTGGTGTGCTGGTACCATGAGCTTGGACAAAGGAGCGCTTCCGCAAAGATTGCTCACCAAGCATGGTTTTCACCAAAGATGCAGCTTTACCTAAGGTGATGTAGTTACCGATACCCGGTGCTGAAATGGATTTTTTATGGCCGTCGGCATTTACGAAAACCTCAGGTACTGCGCCATAAATCTCGGCTCCCATCTCCAGAGCTAAATCGTCACTCATTAAAAGAATAAACTGGCTGGATTCGCCAATCGTGAAACCGCAGTTATTACCGAAAGGTCTGCAAGCCTTGCGATAGTCCTCATCAGACAGAGTCGTGATGTTGTCGAGGGCTAATAGATCTTTGTCTTCAGCTAGAGCGCCCATCGCCCTAAAACCTTCAATCACTTCTGGAGTAACCGGAGCATCGCTACCGCCCACCAGAACAACTTTACGCTTTCCTGAACGTATATCCTGCACACCACTGCGAAGGTTGTACAGAAAGGTTGCGCACGCACCTAGTGCACCGCCGGTAGTGCCCACATTGCCTAAAATATAAGCGTTGACGAAATCAGCAGGCATCTGTGCATAACCAAGAGGCATCTGCTTTGATGAAGTTCGTTTGCCTAACGCTGGATATTTGGTCAAACCACCAAAGCCAAAATCATCTAACTGGCCAATGGAGTTACTCGCATAGACTGCTAACTGGTCTGGTGCGATATGGTTCATAATCTCTTCAAAAGGAATGCCGGATGCATTCAGGGCATCGGAAGCTGCAAAGATGGTCATTTGCAGATTTCTAGGGTGATTACGTGATTGGTAGAGTTTGCCGGGCTTAAATCCAGAAGGTAGCTGTCCTGCTGCTTTTACTTGGGCTTTTTTACTGTCAGGAAAGATGACATCCAGATTGCCTTCTATCCGAATATTGACGGTTTGCCCTGCATTCTCTGTCAATGTCCAATTAGCGGGGATAACGGTGGGTAATTGCCGTTTTCTCAGACTAAATTCGAAATATTTACCTGCAGATTCGCTGATGGTTGCCGGCTTATTGAACATAACCTGTTCAGTATCAAAGGTTTCAGGCTCAATTTTGCGGATTAAAGTTGAAGCAAGAAGCTGCTCTTTAATATTTTCCAGTAAATCTTCTACAGAGCAGGACTCACCCGCTTGTGTCATGTAAGTGCCATCTTTAAAGGATGCAAGCCCGGTTAACGTGGCAAGCCCCAGCAGCGTTTCTTGTTGGCTTTTCGCGTCTAATTTGTCCAGAATGAGGCGTCGATAAGCGTGGTGAAAAGAACTACGGCCTGCCGGATTAATACCACCAAAACCCACAATAAGAGGTAAATGCGACAAAGATAACTCCTCGGCTGGAACGAACGACAGAAAGCGGATAAACCCCTATTCTAGCGACTGAGCCGACAGCTGACCAGATCTAATAGGGCGCTTTATGGGTAAAATTACCCATTAAAGTGCTAGGTATCCGAGCATAGGTAAAAGTGAGAAGAATTTAGCGCTATATCTTTTAAACTGCTCAATGGAGAAAATGATTCATATTGTTGTCAGACAGTCTACGTCATAATAAAAGCGATTGGATATAGGTGTGTCCTGAGTTGAAAAAGTATATCTGTCGGCTTTGGGTAACGTAAGATGAACAGTACGAGGATTACTATGAAAAAGTTAACGATGGCTCTGCTTGCTACGGTCGTAATATCAGGGTGTACGACCATAGATCCTTACACCAGAGAACAAAAGACAAGCAATGCGACAAAAGGTGCGGGTATCGGTGCTGTAGCGGGGGCTGTATTGGGGTCTGCTGTATCGAGCAAGGGGAATAGAACGAGAGGGGCTGTGTTAGGTGCTGTGGTCGGTGGAGCGACAGGAGGTGGTATCGGCTATTATATGGATCAGCAAGAAGCGTTACTGCGCCAGGAATTAGAAGGTACGGGTGTCGCTGTTGAGCGTGTTGGTGATGATATTCGTTTGATTATGCCAGGGCATATTACCTTCCAAACGGACTCATATCAGATAGCTAATAATTTCTACCCTGTATTAGGCTCGGTGGCCAAGGTGCTAACAAAGTTTGATAAAACGGCTTTGAGCGTCGATGGTTTTACTGATAGCACAGGATCATTTGAATATAACCAGACTTTGTCTGAAAAACGAGCGGCCAGTGTTGCAAATACGTTAACTGCTAATGGCATCGCTGCGTTGAGAATCAGTACGCAAGGCTATGGAGAGCGTTATCCTGTTGCGGATAATGGGACAGCAGCGGGAAGAGCGTTAAATCGACGCGTCGAAATAAATATCAGAGGAACTCAGCAATAAAACTAAGTTCCACCTTTTTGAAGCTACTCTGCAGTGTCTAGGTCGTCAAATTTGCGCAATAGGCGCTGCAGGTTGGTTTCAAAACTTTGCTTTTCATCTTCAAGCTTTTGCTTTGCTTCTTTAAGCTCGGCAACTTCCATGCGAAGTAGCTCTACTTCTTCAATCATCCCTTCAATTTTGCTTTCTAACTGATTGAACAGTTCGGTTTGCATGTTGGATCCTTAATTATTTCACGTAAAGACGCTGATTATAGTGGCGATACGAGGTAAGTAAACTATTACCAGAACATAACAATATCGTCTGGCTGAATATTCTGTTGCGAGGCAGAGCCGGATAGGGAGCCCCGCGCTGAAGTCGGTTGTACATCCTCGATCATGACGGATAGACGAGTATTAATAAGCTCGACGCTAGATTGACCTGTTGGATTGTAAAAGGTTCTTTTTCTTAGCACAGTGAGCTTATCACCTCGAGAAAGCCCGCTGCTTTTGCCTGCATTGATCCAGAC
Source organism: Neptunomonas concharum (assembly GCF_008630635.1). Taxonomy (NCBI): domain Bacteria; kingdom Pseudomonadati; phylum Pseudomonadota; class Gammaproteobacteria; order Oceanospirillales; family Oceanospirillaceae; genus Neptunomonas; species Neptunomonas concharum. Next base: position 575,563 of record NZ_CP043869.1, read on the forward strand.
CTGGTTATCGTCGGTTTGTGTAATTCGGGCAGAAAATGGCAGGCAGCGCAGGGAGTCGCCCAAATCGCTGCTTATATTGTTGATAAGAGCATTTAAGTTTTCCCCGTACTCGCTACGATTGAATGCAGGAGTAGCAAACCTTGGTTGTTCCGTTGGAGAGAAAAGCCAGCGACCTTGTGTCTGATAGCTTTTCTGGTCGAGTAGGACGCCGCTAAAACCATCATGAATAAAGACGTCAACAGCAAAGTTTCTTAGATGCTTTTTGCTTTTATAGTCCAAGCGATTATAGGTATCTTTTATCCAGTTTTGTTCGGATACTGTTGAAGGGTCAAGCATGCTCATATCACGAATAACCCCGGAAATTATATACTGTGTATCCAACTGCTGAGTATGTGCTAGCACGGTTGTCAATGTGCCATCATCAAGTTGCCGGGTTGTTGCCGAGTTTAAATTATCATGCAGCAGCAAGCGCCCTGCATTAAGTGCATATACCCCAGTTCTTTTATTAAGTTGGGAGGTAAGTTGGCCAGATAGGTCAGATTCAATATTACGCAGGTTTCCAAGGCTTGCATGTGCAGGTGTTTCTAGCGGAAATGCAGCGATTGCAACGGTTTTTCTGAAGCTGTTACCGCTGTTGCCATTAGGGCAAGCGGTCTCCACTTTAACGTCAGCTCGAATGCGCACGTGTAGGCGGTTGCCATATATCTGCTCATCAAGTATTTCAATGTTTGAAATATGGCTGAGGGTGGATATGCGTAAATTGTCTATCTCTAGAATGCCATCGTCGATCTGCTGAGTGCTGCTGATGTATGCGGCAGCCTGAAGGGATGCTTGCTGTTTTGCGTCATTTACAGCTTGTTCGCGTGCTATGTCTATATCATTGTTGTATATGTTAGCTTGCCCCACCGCTTCAATAGTCGTGGCATTTGATTGCCCTAAGGGTAGGAGGGAGAGTAGTAGTGTGAATAAATAACCTTGAAAATGTCTCAACATGAGAGCAACCTGACCGATACAGAGAGAATAAGCGAAAAGGTATGCAATTTAGGTCTGAGTTGCAAATCATCTGGGCTTTTATTGAAGAGAGAAAGTCGTTTCTATCAAAGAAGAGTTAATTTCTTATGTGGATAAAGTTGAGTATTTTAGGTGTTGTGTTGGCGTTGTTGGCGGGGTGTTCTCATCAGCGACCCGTACCTGTGACCATTGAAAATATCTCACCTGATGCCCGAGCACGTTTAGTTACGCAGTCCCGAGGTGAGGTGATTTCAAAGCCTATGTCATACGGGCAGATTGTTGGAGAGGTTCCTGCAGTTGATCCGGTGAGTGATGCCGTTGAACAAATGGCAGAGCAGTTACTGAACGGTCTGCAACAAAATCGTGTTAAGCGCTTTCCTATCGCTGTGTTGCCTTTTAGTTCGCTGAGAAATAGCGTGCCAGATCCGTTGATCGGGGCGCGTTTGTCAGAAAGTTTTATTTTTCCCATGCAGCAGCGTGGTTACAATCTTGTTGATTACCGTGCTGTGAGTTTGGCGACGACAGAAAAACCGATGGTATCTCGCCAAAATATCTCTGCGTTGCGGCAACGATACAAAATCTACTTTGTATTGACCGGTACTTACGCTCATCATCCAGATGGTATTGTCATTAATGCCAGAGTATTGGATACGACCACGCGGCAGGTGCTTGCGTCCGCCCAGACGCATATTACCCATCAACGGTTAGAGGGGGCGTTGCCGGGTTATGATCCTGTTAAAGCGCTAAGTAATGGGTATATTATCGAAAATGGTTCTGGACCTGTGGGGATGGATAGATGAGATGGTTGTGCTTAAGTTTGGCGTTGGTGATCGTTTCGGGATGTGAAACGATTAAAGATACGGCGCATAGTTTAGTAGATGCCTTGCCTGACTCTTCTATACCTCAGGGCGAAGCATTGCCACCGCAGTGGGTGCAAGCTACCGGTTATGCACCTATTAGTTTGCAGTCGGGTGCGACGCGGCAGCAGAAAGTGGTTATGGCGATGCGTGCCTCAAAACTGCGGGCTTACCAAGAGTTGGCGGGTGTTGTGCATGGCCAATATATATTTGGAACCACGACAGTTCAGGACATGGTTGTAAAGGATGATTCATTTAAAGCAGCTGTGGCTGGGTTTGTGCGGGGTGCGAGGGTTATTAAGAGTTACCCGGTGCAGGATGATACCTATGCCACAACCTTAGAAGTCGATATAAATCAATTGCAGCGGGCTTGGGTAGAAGCCCACTGAGGTAAGACGGTTTAGCCCTTATTAGCTTCGCTGTTAGCAAAAGCCGCTAGTTGTTCGGGCGTTGCTTCTTTTTGGTACTTCTCTTTCCATGAGGCATAAGGCTCGCCATAAATGATTTCGCGTGCAGCCTCATAGTCGATACTTTCTCCGCGCTCTTCTGCTGCTGCTTTGTACCATTTGGACAAACAGTTGCGGCAGAATCCCGCTAAGTTCATTAGGTCAATATTTTGAGCGTCTTTACGTTTGTCTAAATGGGCAATGAGTTGTCTGAAAGCCGCAGCTTCTACTTCGGTTCTGGTTTTTGTGTCCATAGTGCTCTCTTCTATTGTTCTATTCATCACGAATATGTTCATCTAATTCCCGGCAGACGCGGGTTTGCAGGGCTTCGCATAAAGCAGGGTCGCTTATAGGTAGACCGTCGGCATCAGTTAGAAAAAAGAAGTCTTCTACTCTTTCGCCGACGCTGGCTATCTTTGCCTTTCGGACGCAAATGTTAAGCTCAGCAAAAATTTGCCCTATTCTTGCCAATAAGCCAGGGCGGTCAGGTGAACGTACTTCCATAACGGTTAATTGCGTATTGGGGTCGTTGCTCAAGCTGACGGTTGTTGGCATGGCAAAGAGTTTCATCTGTCTGGGAACGCGACGATGGATAATATCTGGGTAATCATCGGGGTCATCCAGTTCTTCAATTAGGCGTTCTCGGATGCTGTTCAGATAGGTTGGGTTTTCAGACAATGGTTCATTATTTTCTGTTAGCACCGTATAGGTGTTCAGAGTGCGGCCATCATCCGTCACAATAATGCGAGCGTCTTGAATGTTAAGGTGTAGCTGATCAAGTGTAGCGACGGTTGCGGAAAACAGGTTGGGGAGGTCGTGACTATAAATGAAGATTTCGGTAGCGCCTTCGTAGACTCGATAAGAGGTTTTTTGTATTAATACGAGGGGAAGTTCGTTGTGGGCGTGCTCTAAAATAGAGCGGGTGTGCCAGGCAATATTTTGAGCATCTTCCCGAAGAAAGTAGTCCTCCCCTAGCATGTTCCAAAACTCAAGTACTTCCTCTTCAGATATGCCGTGCCTTTTCAGTAAGAACATCGCTTCGCTTTGTTGCTGCTCAATACGATCCTCTTTGTGGACTGGGTTTTCCAGGCCGCGACGCAGGGCGCGTTTGGTTTCCATATATAGCTGGCGTAGTAGAGTGGCGCGCCAGCTATTCCATAGTGTGTGGTTAGTAGCATTAATATCAGCCACGGTAAGCACATAGAGGTAGTCAAGATGTATAATGTCACGAACTTGCATTGCGAAGTTGTGGATGACCTCGGGATCGGAGATATCTTTTCGTTGGGCAGTCATCGACATAAGTAAGTGGTTACGTACCAGCCACGCGATTAAATGTGAGTCCCACTTGCCAAGATGGTGTTGTTCGCAGAAATGCAGAACATCTTCGGCACCCAGCTCAGAGTGGTCCCCACCCCGGCCTTTTGCAATGTCATGATAGAGGCCTGCAATATACAGTAACTCAATTTTGGGTAATTGGTTAACAACGCGATGAGCGATGGGAAACTGTTCGCGGTGATCAGAATGGCGGAATTGTCGCATCTTCTGTATCACTTTCATGGTATGGGCATCGACGGTGTAGATGTGGAAAAGATCATGTTGCATCTGACCCACAATGCGGCCAAATTCAGGCAGGTATCGTCCTAGAATGCCATAGCGGTTCATGCGCTTAAGTTCGGTAGACACCCCGTTGGGGGATCTCAATAGCTCCATGAATAAGCTGGTATTGCGTAAGTCATGACGGAAGTCATCATCGATTAAGTGGCGATGATCTCGAATTAGGCGGATTGTGCTGGCGCGTACACCGAGTATTTCGTCGTGCTGGGCAAGCAGTACAAAGGCTTCAAGAATGGCGAACGGGTGATGCTCAAAAACTTTATCGTAAGTCGCTTCAAGATAGTTATTGTGGACTCTAAATCGTTTGTTGAGCGGTGTGGTTATTTGTTCGTCATCTATTTTTAGAATGGCTTCATCAAAATACTGTAATAGCATGTCGTTGAATTCAGCCATTGCCATAGCGACACGATAATATTTGCTCATGAACTGCTCAACCGCCAATGCGCCTTGCTGGTCTTTATAACCAAAGAAGTCGGCAAGTGTACGTTGGTGATCAAATAAAAGTCGGTCCTCTCGGCGACGGCATAGCATGTGCAGTGCATAGCGAACAGTCCATAGATAGAGTTCGCCTTTATTTAGAATATCCAGCTCTGACTCGGTGACAAAGCCGTGATCTACAAGGTCGCGAATATAGGTGGCACCAAAGTGACGTTTTGCTACCCAGCCAATCGTTTGCAGATCCCGAAGGCCGCCTGGGGAGTTTTTCAAATTGGGCTCTAGATTGTATTCGGTGTTATTGGTTTTCTCGTGACGATTTTTCTGCTCACGGAGTTTAGCTATGAAGAACTCTTTGTCTGTCCATGCGCCTTCTGAAGTGACTCGATCATACATGCGTTGGTGTAAAGACGGATCGCCCGTTAGTGGTCTGGACTCAATTAAATTGGTAGCGATCGTAATATCATCACGTGATTCAGCATAACATTCTTCAATGCTGCGTACGCTGGAACCTATCTCAAGGGCAATGTCCCATAAAAGCGTCAGGAATTTGCTAATACTCTCTTCATAGGTTGCAGCGTCAATATCGTCGACCAATATTAGCAAGTCGATATCAGAGTGCGGGTGTAACTCTCCTCGGCCATAGCCACCGACGGCAATGAGAGAAATTTGATGCTCGGCGGGCCATTGAAATTGATTCCATGCTGAAATCAAGATTCGGTCAATGACAGCAGCACGGCCATAAATTAGCCGACGAATATCCTCTCCAGACTTAAAGCAGGCATCCATTTCGGCGCGAGCTTTTTTAATAGTGTCTTTGAATACACGAATGGGAGATTCTCCATCCTCCAGCCGCTTTTCAAAGGCAGCGGCATCGAGAAAGGCATCGGTATCGGCCAGTTGCTGCAACGTTGTGCCCATTTCTACTACTCCAGCGAATTAAAAAGACTCTTCTGAGCGGCGAGTGAGGACTTCGTAGCCGGTATCTGTTACCAAAATAGTGTGTTCCCACTGAGCGGATAGTCGTCTGTCGGTCGTTTCTACGGTCCATCCATCCCGCTTAGAAAGTTTTACGTTACGCTTGCCAGCATTGATCATAGGTTCAATCGTAAAAATCATTCCGGCTTCGAGCTTAACGCCAGTGCCTGGGCGTCCATAGTGCAGTACCTGAGGATCTTCATGGAATTCTTTACCGATACCATGACCGCAATATTCGCGAACAACAGAATAGTGATTGGATTCTGCGTGTTGCTGAATAACATGGCCGATGTCTCCTAGAAAAGTACCCGGTTTTACCAGTTCAATACCCTTGTATAAACACTCTAAGGTTACGTCGACTAACCGTCTGGCGTGAGGTTGCTCTTTACCTACAAAGAACATCTTGCTGGTGTCACCATGATAACCGTCCTTGATAACGGTAATGTCGACATTGATGATGTCGCCGTCTTTCAGTGGCTTGTCATTAGGGATTCCGTGGCAGACTACTTGATTGATCGAAGTGCAGATAGATTTGGGGAAGCCATGATAGTTGAGGGGAGCGGGAATCGCTTGCTGCTCATTAACAATGTAATCGTGGCAAATGTTGTTCAGTTCGTTGGTGGTTACCCCTACGCGAATGTGCGGCTCAATCATTTCTAATACTTCAGCGGCCAAACGGCCTGCCACACGCATTTTTTCTATCTCTTCAGGGGTTTTGATAATAACTGACATAGTATTCCTTGGTCTGGGTGCAAACCGATGTTAATTCAACAGAAGTTCTGTATATACAGTAATGGATTTCGATTGTACCGAAATTTCCCCCTGTAGCGAAGTTCGACCTTCAAATCAGCTGCAGCTTGTGGTATAAAACGCGCTCCCGATCTGCACGTAAGTGCGACGGAGATATTCTACACACATATCGACACAGTGTCCGGGTGCCGCTTAGCGGTTGGATGTTGGGATATGTGGAGGTAAAACCCAATCTACAGGAAATTGCTAAAATGGCACAAGTTACAATGCGCGACCTGCTTAAAGCAGGCGTTCACTTCGGTCACCAAACTCGTTACTGGAACCCAAAAATGTCTCAGTACATTTTCGGTGCTCGTAACAAAATTCATATCATCAACCTGGAGCACACGCTACCTGCACTGAACGGTGCTTTGGATGTTGTTAAAGGCATGGCTCAGAACAAAAATAAAGTTTTGTTCGTAGGCACAAAGCGCGCTGCTAGCAAGATCATCAAAGAAGAAGCTCAGCGTGTAAGTATGCCATATGTTAACCATCGCTGGTTAGGCGGTATGCTGACAAACTACAAAACTATTCGTCAGTCTATTCGTCGTTTGCGTGAGCTTGAGTCTGCTGCTCAAGACGGTACGTTCGCTCAGTTGACTAAGAAAGAAGCGCTGATGCGTCAGCGTGAAATGGAAAAGTTAGAGCGCTCTATCGGTGGTATCAAGGAAATGGGCGGTCTTCCAGATGCGCTGTTTGTTGTTGATGTTGATCACGAGCGCATCGCGGTAAACGAAGCAAATAAGCTTGGTATTCCAGTTATCGGTATCGTTGATACAAACAGCAATCCAGATGGTATCGATTACGTTATCCCTGGTAACGATGATGCACTGCGTGCTATTCAGATCTACGTTAAATCCGTAGCTGATGCATGTGGAGAAGGTGCTGAAGTTGCTGGTGGCGACAAAAGTGAGTTTGTTGAAGTAGAAGAAGCAGCTGCAGAGTAATTTCTCTGTCAACTGAGAAGACTATTCTTCTGCAGGGTCATATTCAAGGGGAGCTGCGCTCCCCTTTTTTAGATTTAGATTGAACGCGAAAGCATAAAGGGGTATTTGAAATGGCGGGTGTATCAGCAAAGCTGGTTAAAGAACTACGCGACCGTACTGGCTTAGGTATGATGGAGTGCAAAAAAGCACTAGCTGAAGCGGGTGGCGATATTGAATTGGCAATCGAAGAGCTGCGTAAGTCTTCTGGCATGAAGGCAGCTAAGAAAGCAGGTCGTACGGCGGCTGATGGCGTTGTTGTTGTGCGTGTGGCTGATGATAATTCTTATGGTGTAATCGTTGAAGTTAACTCTGAAACTGATTTCGTAGCACGTGATGAAGGCTTCCTTGGTTTTGCAGGCAAGATCGCAGACGCGGCATTCACTGCTAAATCTGAAGATGTTGCAGCACTGATGGCTGGCGATCTGGAATCTGCACGTGAAGCGCTGGTTCAGAAAATTGGTGAAAACATCAGTGTACGCCGAGTGTCTGTTGTTGAAGGCGAAAGCGTAGGTGCTTACGTTCATAGCAATAACCGCATTGCTGTATTGGTTTCTGTATCAGGTGCGAATGCTGATGTCGCTAAAGATGTTGCTATGCATGTGGCTGCAGTTAACCCTCAGGTTATCTCTAAAGAAGATATGCCAGCAGAAGTAATTGCTAAAGAGAAAGAGATCATTCTTGCTCAGCCAGATATGGCCAGCAAACCTGCTGAAATCGCTGAAAAAATGGTCATGGGTCGTATCGCTAAGTTCTTGGCAGAAAATAGCTTGCTAGAACAGGCGTTTGTTAAAAACCCAGACCAAAAAGTGGGTGACATGGTTAAAGCAGCTGGCGGTTCAGTTGTGTCCTTCTCACGCTTGGAAGTTGGCGAAGGTATTGAAGTAGAGCACGTTGACTTTGCTGCAGAAGTTGCTGCTCAGCTTCAGAATAGCTAAGCCTATTCGCTAAAAAATGTGTGTGCTGTGCTACAGTACACACATTTCTGACTCTCAAATAACTTTGCCTATGCGGAGACTTGCCATGCCTGCCGTAAATTTCAAACACGCCCAATATAAACGAATTCTACTTAAACTCAGTGGTGAAGCGCTGATGGGAGAGGAGAATTTTGGAATAGACCCGAAAGTGCTGAATCGTATGGCGCTAGAAATTGGTCAACTCGTAGGTATCGGGGTGCAGGTGGGTATTGTTATTGGTGGTGGTAATTTGTTCCGTGGTGCTGCTTTAAGTGCAGCTGGGCTGGACCGTGTTACCGGCGACCATATGGGTATGTTGGCAACCGTTATGAATTCTTTGGCGTTACGAGATGCGCTCGAACGCTCGAATATAGCAACACGTGTGATGTCTGCTATTCCTATGAGTGGTGTGGTTGACCACTATGACCGACGCAATGCGATGCGCTATCTTAGCCAGGGCGATGTGGTTATATTCTCTGCTGGCACGGGTAATCCTTTCTTTACTACGGATTCTGCGGCTTGCCTGAGAGGTATCGAGATAGAGGCAGATGTGGTCTTGAAGGCGACAAAAGTTGATGGTGTTTTTACGGCTGATCCGATGAAAGACCCTTCTGCTAAGCGTTACTTGCATCTTTCCTATGATGAAGTATTGGATAAACAATTAGGTGTGATGGATTTGACGGCGATCTGCCTGACGAGGGATCACGATATGCCGGTTAGAGTTTTTAATATGAACCGACCAGGCGCTTTGGTTAATCTGCTAAGTGGGGGTGACGAAGGAACCCTGATTAGTGGTGAAGTAACAGGAGATGGTTATGCTGAATGAAATTATTCAAGATGCTGAAGTACGCATGAAAAAAAGTATTGAAGCGTTGATTGAACACTTTAAGAAGATTCGTACCGGGCGTGCTCATCCGAGTATCCTTGATTCCGTTCAGGTGATGTACTACGGATCGCCAGTTCCACTTCAGCAGGTTGCTAACATCTCTGTTGAAGATGCGCGTACGTTGATGATTTCTCCTTGGGAAAAACAGATTGTGCCCGATGTTGAGAAAGCCATTTATAAGTCTGATTTAGGTCTAAATCCTGCTACGAATGGTGGTGTTATTCGCGTACCTATGCCGCCGTTGACGGAAGAAACGCGTAAAGGCTACACGCGTCAGGCGCGCCTTGAAGCTGAGACAGCACGTGTATCAGTACGTAATATTCGTCGTGATGCTAACTCAGACTTGAAAGAACTGTTGAAAGCGAAAGATATTTCGGAAGATGAAGAACGTCGTGGCGAAGATTTGATTCAGAAGTTGACAGACAAGTATGTCGCTGAAGTGGATAGTTTGCTTGAGAAGAAAGAAGCCGACTTGATGGAAATCTAATTCAGCAGCAGGAGGGCCAGTTAGTTCTGGCCTGTCTGATTCATTTTATGTCAGTACATGAAAAGCTAAATATTCCGCCTGAAAAGGTGTTGCCCAAGCATATAGCCATTATTATGGATGGAAATAATCGTTGGGCGAAAATGCGTAGACTACCTAGCTTAGCTGGCCATAAAGCTGGTGTTGATAGTGTGCGTAGTGTCATTGAGGGTTGCATGGAGTTTGGTGTTGAATCGCTAACTCTGTTTGCATTTAGTAGTGAAAACTGGAAGCGACCCGAATTAGAAGTGAAAGGCCTCATGGAGCTGTTCATGCTGGCTTTGGATCGAGAAGCGAAGAAACTTCATAAGAATAATATTCGACTTAACGTCATTGGTGATAAAAGTCGTTTCAGTGCAAGCTTGCAGCAGAAAATAGCGAAAGTTGAAGCGCTAACGGCAGATAACACGCAGCTTAATCTAAATATCGCAGCAAACTATGGTGGTCAATGGGATATTCTGCAAGCTACCCAGCGTTTTGCAGAGGCTTGTGTGCAAGGTAAGCTTAAGCCTGAAGAACTCACGGAAACGCTATTTGATAGTTATATAACGCTTCATGACCAAGCTAAACCTGATCTGTGCATTCGGACAGGTGGAGAGAGTCGAATCAGTAACTTCTTGATTTGGCAAATGGCGTATACAGAGTTTCACTTTGTTGACGACTTTTGGCCTGACTTTAACAAGGCTTCGCTCGCAGAGGCTATTCGTGACTTTTGTACCCGTGAGCGTAGATTTGGTAAAACAAGTGAACAATTAGAGGCTGGGGTCGGTGCTTAAACAAAGAATATTAACCGCTTCTATATTGGCACCGATTGTCTTGTGTGGTGTGTTTTTATTGCCTCTTGAGGCGTTCGCTGTTTTTATGGGAGTGGTAACACTACTGGGCGCTTGGGAATGGGGGCCGCTGTCAGGTATTCGTTCACCTGCGTTGCGTCTAGCTTATGTGATGGTGGTGTTTCTCTCTTTAATACTCTGCTGGGGTTTGTTTGGGGCTGGTATTGAACTCTATCTTCTTCTCCCTGCGTTGCTGTTGTGGTGTATTAGTTTTGTGTGGGTTCTACGTTACCCGGCGGTAGGGGGGTGGTCTAGCTCGGTGGTCAGGTTGGCTATCGGCGTACTGGTTCTGGCTGCTGCATGGTTAAGCCTACTTAAGCTAAAATCCTTGGAATCAGGTAATGCATGGCTTTTGTTGGTTTTGCTTATCGTGTGGGCCGCTGATATTGGTGCCTACTTTTCCGGGAAGCGGTGGGGAAAGGTAAAGCTAGCACCGAATGTCAGCCCCGGTAAGACGCGAGAGGGTGTGTATGGTGGTTTAGTCGCTGTTGTGGTGACGGCTCTGATTTTTGCGCTATGGAATGAACTGACAGGTGCAGCAATAGTCTATTTGGTTCTACTGAGTATTATTGTGGGCTTTGTTTCTGTTATGGGCGATCTGTTTGAAAGCTTATTGAAACGTTTTACTGGCATTAAAGATAGTGGTTCGATTCTGCCAGGTCACGGAGGTGTGCTTGATCGCATCGATAGTATCTTGGCGGCAGCCCCGTTTTTCTGCCTAGGTCTCTACTTCTTACCAATAAATTGACGGTCTAATGGATATATTACAAACCATATTAGCGATGATTGTCACGTTAGGTATTCTCGTGACCATCCATGAATGGGGGCATTACTGGGTTGCTCGCAGGTGTGGTGTCAAGGTGCTACGCTTTTCAGTTGGTTTTGGTAAACCGCTCTGGATGCGTAAAGGAGCAGATGGTACAGAGTATGTGGTGGCAGCTATTCCTCTTGGTGGGTTTGTGCGCATGCTGGACGAGCGAGAAGGGGAGGTTGCAGAGTCCGAAAAGTCAATGGCTTTTAATAATAAACCCGTTTTGCAGCGTATCGCTATTGTAGCAGCAGGGCCGCTTGTTAACTTGTTATTTGCGGTTTTTGCCTATTGGTTGATGTTTGTGGTGGGTGTGTCTGCTATTGCTCCTGTTATTGGGGGACTGAAACCCGACTCGCCAGCAGCATTCAGTGCTTTACCTATCGGTTCGGAAATTGTCTCTATTAATGATTCTAAAGTTCAATCTTGGGAAGAGGTTAATCTTCAGTTAGCCGCTCATGTGGGAGAGACAGGTAATATACGAGTGGGTGTTAAACCGTCTGTGAGTGCTGAACCTCAGATCTACACAGTCAACCTGATTGATTGGAAAGTAGATCTTGAGGTGGAATCGCCTGTTTCGGCTATGGGATTGGTGCCATTCAGGCCTGAAGTTAAACCAGTCTTAGGTCAGGTTGTTGAAAAAAGTCCTGCAGATTTAGCAGGTTTGAAGGTTGGAGATCGTATCGTATCTATCGAAGGCACCCCTGTGTCGACTTGGGGTACCCTTGTTGAGTTGGTTCAGGATTCAGCGGATAGGTCGCTGTTGTTTGATATAGAACGTGATGGGCAACGCTTTACCTTTGAGGTGACGCCGCGTGCAGAGGCGGCCGCTGATGGGCAATCGATAGGTAAGATTGGCGCTGGTGTGCGCTTACCTGACTGGCCCGAGTCTATGCAACGGAGTATCCAGTACACACCTTTTGAAGCGATATCTGAAGCAATTAATAAAACACTTCATATGATAGCGCTGACATTAGATTCGATTTGGAAGATGATAGAAGGTGTTATCTCTGTAAAAAACTTGAGTGGCCCGATAACCATTGCTAAAGTGGCTGGTGCCTCTGCGGCATCGGGGTTTGAGCCATTTATCAGCTTTCTTGCTTACCTTAGTATCAGTTTAGGTGTACTAAACCTTCTTCCTATTCCTGTTTTGGATGGAGGGCATTTGGTTTATTACACAATTGAATTGTTTCGCGGAAAGCCGGTTAGTGAAAGAATACAGCTAGTAGGTTTTAAAATAGGGATGACATTATTATTGTCATTGATGACGCTGGCTATTGTTAATGATGTAATGCGTCTATAGAGAGCAAGTGCTCTTTTTTTGGGAAGAGGTTTCATGAAGAACAGATTTGGGCTTGTACTAGGGTGTGTATTGATGGCGGGTGTTGCGCAGGCATCATTTGTACCTTTTGCTGTAAAAGATATCCGTCTAGAAGGTGTTCAAAGTGTTGAGCCGGGTATTGTTTTTCGCAACTTCCCTATCGTTTCTGGCGATACCGTAAGCGAAGCTAGCCTTGCTACTGCTACGAAACAGTTGTTCAAGTCGGGGTATTTTGAAGATATAGAACTTAAGCGCGAGGGCGACTACCTGATACTCAAGGTTAGAGAGCGTCCTGCTATCAGTCGTATTAAACTGGATGGTAATAAAGTTCTTAAAGATGAAGATTTGCTATTGGGGCTTAAGCAGTCAGGCTTGCGAGAAGGCGATGTCTTTAAACGCTCTGCGCTTGATCAGATTCGGTTAGACCTATTGCGTTTATACGTTGGGCAGGGGCGTTATGGCGCGTCGATTAGCACGGAGGTTGAACCTTTGCCGGGCAACCGGGTAAGCCTGAATATTAATATTAAGGAGGGCAGTGTTGCTTCCATTCAGCATATTAATATTATCGGTAATACGGTTTTTGATGATGAAGATTTGAAAGATCTTTTCTCTTTAAAACTACCTAGTTTTTGGTCTTTCTATACCAAAGATGATCGCTATGCCCGTGAAAAGTTATCGGGAGATCTAGAGCGACTGCGTTCGTACTACATGGATCGTGGCTATGTTAAATTTGCTATTGACTCTACACAGGTATCGATAACTCCTGATAAAAAGAATGTCTTCATTACAGTCAATATCCATGAAGGTGAAAAATACACACTCAAGGATGTTAATCTTGCTGGTAATTTGGTGATCCCAGAAGAAGAGTTAGTAACGTCTATAGCCCTGGAGGCGGGGCAAACTTTCTCACGTAAAGCTATGACGAATGCTCAGGAAACGATTACGCGCGCTTTGGGTGATCAAGGATATATGTTTGCCAATGTAAGCCCCTTACCTGAGGTTAATGAAGAGGATAAAACGGTTTCTCTAAAGTTCTTTGTTGATCCTGGTAAGCAAACCTATGTTCGCCGTATCAATATTAAGGGAAATAGTCGTACGGCAGATGAAGTGGTTCGCCGCGAGATGCAGCAGATGGAAGCGGCAATCGCATCTACAGAAAGTATCGAAAAAACAAAACAAAAACTGCAGAAAACAGGTTACTTTAAGTCTGTTAATATGGAAGCCTCGCCTGTACCGGGCACCGACGATCAGGTGGATCTAAACTATACGGTAGAGGAGCAGCAGTCAGGTCAATTTACGGCAAGTTTAGGCTTTGCTCAAAGTGAAGGCTTTATTATAGATCTGGGTGTTCAGCAGGATAACTTCTTTGGTTCGGGCAAGAAGGTTGGCTTTAACATCGCTAAGAGTACGACTAAGCGAGAAGCAAGCTTCAATTATTTAGACCCTTATTACACGGTGGACGGTGTTAGCCGAGGCTTTGATATTTTCTACCGTGAACGTGACTTTGAAGAAGATGATGTGAGTAGCTATTCTCTGGATGAGTATGGCGCAGGTATGACGTTTGGTTATCCGATTGATGATTATCAGCGCTTAAGTTTCTCACTAGGCATTGAAAATATTACTATTAACCCAAATTCTAGCAAGCCTGTTGAAGAGATACAGTCTTTCATTGATGAAGAGGGTAACTCCTTCTTGAATCTTAAAGGCACGCTAGGTTGGACCAATAATCACTTGAATAGAGCTATCTTTCCTAGCGAAGGTTACTACCACAGCGCAAGCTTTGAGAGTGCAATCCCTGGCAGCGAATTGGGCTACTATCGTTTGCACTACAATACAAAGTGGTATCGACCTGTCGTTGAAGATAGTGGTTGGATTCTTGGCCTGAAAGGCCGATTGGGCTATGCACAAAGCTATGGTGGTCAAAGCTACCCATTCTTCAAAAACTTCTTTGCAGGCGGTATTAAAACAATCCGTGGCTTTGAAAATAACTCGTTAGGGCCCCGTGACTCTAATGGCGACCCATTTGGCGGGAACGTTATGGCCGTTGGCGGTGCTGAGTTGATTTTCCCAATGCCGCTGGTCGAAGATAAAAGTGGATGGCGAACCTTACTGTTTGTGGATGGTGGTAACGTCTTTGCATCAGATTGTTTAGCTTCCAGCTCGGCTTCGTCGAACTGCCAAGAGGGAATTCAGTTCGATGAATTTCGCTACTCGGCAGGCTTTGGGATGACATGGCTATCGCCTATGGGGCCTTTGTCATTCTCTATAGCTAAACCATTAAACTCTCAAAAGGGCGATGAAGAACAGGTGTTTCAGTTCTCCCTTGGACAAAGCTTCTAGAAAAGGAATAGATAATGAAGTTGCTGAAAGTTTTTTCTATCGCGTTGGTACTACTATCGTCTCCTTGGGCGTTGGCTGAGAAAATTGCGGTACTGGGTGTACAGGAGGCGCTGCTAGCCTCCAATGAAGCGAAAAGCTTTAAAGAAAGTTTAGATAAAGAGCTAAAAGCTGATGAAAAGCGCTTGGTTGAGTTGGAAAAGCAAGCCAAGACGCTGAGAGAGAAGGCTCAAAAAGAGGGAGCTAATATGTCTCAGGAACAGCGTCAGCAGACCCGTTTGCAGTTTCAGAAAGCATTTGATGAATATCAACGTACAGGTCAAATGCTGCAGCAAAAGCGCATTGAAAAAGAGCAGGAATTTATCAGCAAAATGCGTCCTAAATTGGACGAAGTGATTCGAAAGTTGATCGAAAAAAATGGCTATGACATTGTTGTGGCAAAGCAAGCGACGGTGTTTACCGCTAAAGGCGTTGATATCACCAAAACGGTTGTTGAGATGTTAAACAAGCAGTAATGGAGCGCCGTGTTCAACAATTTACTTTGTCTGATGTCGCGGCGTTGGTAGAGGGGGAACTGCAGGGTAATCCTGACAAAGTTATCAACGCTCTCGCCACGCTAGAATCAGCCAAAGATTGCCAGCTTTCCTTTCTTTCGAATAGTCGTTATATTCATCAGCTGGCTACAACAAAGGCTACGGCTGTCCTAGTGAAGCGAGACTTCGCTGTGGACGCGCCGTGCGATTGTATCATCGTTGATGATCCCTATCTTGCTTATGCAAAGCTCTCATGTTGTTTTGACTGGCGCGAGCCTCTTACGGCAGGTGTAGCACCTTCGGCTACCGTCGATAAAACCGCGTATATCCATCCTTCTGCTATTGTGTCTGACGGTGTTCGTATTGGCAAAAATACGCATGTAGCAGCGGGAGCTTATTTAGGTCCTAACTGTGTTGTCGCCAACGACTGTTTGATCGGTGAGAATACGCGTCTTGAGGCCAGTGTTACTTTATATAGTAATGTGCAGTTAGGTGAACGAAATATAATTCATGCCGGAGCTGTTATCGGTGCTGATGGCTTCGGTTTTGCTCCATCTAAGCAAGGCTGGCAAAAAATTTGCCAGCTAGGTGGCGTGAGAATAGGTGATGATGTAGAGGTTGGTGCGGGGACGACCATTGATCGTGGCGCTTTGGATCATACCGTCATTGGCAATGGTGTGAAGCTCGATAACCTAATACAAATTGCCCATAATGTACAAATAGGCGAAGAAACTGCAATTGCAGGCTGTACGGCTGTTGCAGGAAGCACTAGAATTGGCCGCCGCTGTACGATCGCAGGACAAAGCGGCATAACAGGGCACTTATCCTTGGCAGATAATACCCATGTAACCGCGATGACTCTAGTGAGTAAGTCCATTTCCTCGCCTGGACAAACGGTTTCGTCAGGCACAGGACAAGAAGCTCATCGCCAATGGAAACGTAACGTGGTTCGTTTTCGGCAGTTAGATGAGATGGCTAAACGTATTCAAGCGCTTGAACATAAACTTGAACAATTTTCTACTGAAGGTTAAGACATAATGATGGATGTAAAGGAAATCAGGGAATATCTCCCGCATCGTTACCCGTTCCTGCTGGTTGATCGCGTTTTAGAGCTAAACCCAGGAGAATCCATTGTTGCTATTAAAAATGTAACCGTCAATGAGCCTTTTTTTAACGGGCATTTTCCAGATCATCCAGTCATGCCTGGCGTATTAATCGTAGAAGCTATGGCGCAAGCTGCTGGTATCCTTGGTTTTAAAACCATGGATAAAAAACCTCAAGATGGCTCTATCTACTATTTTGTGGGTGCTGACAAATTACGTTTTAAGCGTCCAGTGGTACCAGGTGATCAATTGAGATTAGAAGCCTCAGTTCAATCAGAAAAACGCGGTATTTGGAAATTTGATGTCAAAGCGACGGTCGATGGTGATATGGTAAGCTCAGCTACTATTCTTTGTGCGGACCGGAAGGTATAAGAAGTGATTGATGCGCGTGCTATTGTTGATGAAAGAGCCCAGATAGCCGATGGTGTGAGCATAGGTCCATGGAGCTATATTGGACCTGAGGTTGTGATTGGTGAAGGAACTCAAATCGCTTCACATGTTGTGATCAAAGGGCCAACAACGATAGGCTCGCACAATCAAATTTTCCAGTTCTCAAGTATTGGCGAAGATTGTCAGGATAAAAAATACGCTGGTGAACCAACGCGTTTAGAGATTGGAGATTACAACGTATTCAGAGAGAGCTGTACGGTACATCGTGGTACTGTGCAGGATCAGTCTCTAACGCGTATTGGTAGCCACAATCTTTTTATGGTGAATGCCCATGTTGCGCATGATTGCATGGTAGGTGATCATATTATCTTGGCAAATAACGTAGCGCTGGCTGGCCATGTTCATGTGGGTGACTATGCGATATTGGGGGGCTTTACTGCTGTCCATCAGTTTTGCCATATAGGCTCTCATGTTATGTGTGGTGCCGGGACGGTTTTGCTGAAAGATCTGCCTGATTATGTCATGGCTACCGGTAACCCTGCGCAGCCCCATGGTATTAACGCAGAAGGACTGAAACGCCGTGGATTTTCCCCAGAAGTTATTAAGGCCTTGAAGCTGGCTTACAAAGTTATTTACCGTAAAAAGCTGAAAGTAGAACAAGCACTATCTGAACTGAGCCTCATGGCTGAGTTAACTCCTGAAATACTTCCATTGATTGCTTCTCTTAAAGCCTCTACTCGAGGGATTATCCGCTAGGAGGGTGTGTGGCCAAACTGCGGATTGCTATGATTGCCGGCGAATCGTCCGGTGATATCCTCGGCTCCGGACTGATTAAAGCATTAAAGAGACACTTCCCCGATGCGCAATTTGAAGGTATTGGCGGAGACCTTATGTGTGCAGAAGGGTTTAAGAGCTATGTCCCTATGGAAACCCTATCGGTTATGGGGCTTGTTGAAGTTTTAGGGCGCCTACCTGAGCTATTAAAACTTCGTAAAAAACTGATTCAAGACTTCCTGAAGGCTCCGCCTGACATCTTTATTGGTATAGATGCTCCTGACTTTAATTTGCACATTGAGCGAAGCCTTAAAGCGGCGGATATTCTCACGGTGCATTATGTTAGCCCTTCAGTGTGGGCTTGGAAGCGAAAACGGATTTATACAATAAAGGAATCGGTAGACCTACTGTTAGCGCTATTTCCTTTTGAACCTGATTGTTATCAAGCGACTGGGCAACGGGTTGTTTTTGTCGGCCACCCCTTGGCTGATACTGTTTTGCAGGAGCAGTCAGCATTGACGCAAGTACGCTTGCAGGGCCGCACAGAAGGGAAGTATCCCGTTGTTGCTCTTTTACCGGGTAGTCGAAGTGCAGAAATTAAGTATTTAGCCAAGCCCTTTTTAGAGGCATCAAGGCTTCTGAAAAAACAATATCCGGATATAGAGTTTATACTGCCAGCGGCAAATCAAAAACGCTATGACGTTCTGAAGAAGCTGATCGACCAAAAGTACGGGGATCTCGATATTCGTTTGACCTTGAAGCATTCCAGAGAAGCTTTAGCGATTGCTGATGTGGTTTTGATCGCTTCTGGCACGGCAACCTTAGAGGCGACATTACTTAAAAAGCCGATGGTCGTTGCCTACAAAATGTCACCTCTAACTTACGCTATTTATTCAAGAATGCTTAAAACACCTTACGTTTCATTGCCCAACATACTAGCGGGTGAGGCATTGGTTCCTGAGATCCTACAAGGTGATGTGACGGCAACAAAGCTAGCGCAAGAGGTTGAACACATACTGGAAGACAAGGTTTATCAGCAAACGCTTACACTACGATTTGAAGACATATTCAACGAAGTGTGCAAAAACGCAGATGAATGTGCAGCAACTGCCGTAAAAGCATTATTGGATGAAAGGGTAAAATAAGATGCAATCGCTGGGCTTTGACTTTTCAGTAGCAAAAAGGGTTGCAGGTGTTGATGAGGTGGGGAGAGGGCCTTTAATTGGAAATGTGGTTGCGGCCGCCGTTATCCTTGATCCTAAAAAGCCAATTAATGGTCTGGCAGATTCCAAAAAACTCACAGAGAAAAAGCGTGAGGCGCTATACATTGAAATCAAAGAGAAGGCACTCTGTTGGGCTATCGCTTCCGCAAGCCCTGATGAGATAGATCGTATTAACATACTTCACGCTACAATGTTGGCGATGCAAAGGGCAGTGTTGGCGCTGGATATTCCGCCTGAGTATGTCATGGTTGATGGTAACCGCTGTCCTGAATTACCTTATCCAGCGGAAGCGGTGGTGAAAGGCGACTCGAAAATTCCTGAAATTAGTGCGGCCTCGATTTTAGCTAAAGTGGAGCGAGATCGGGAGATGCTGGAACTGCACGAAGTGCATCCGGAATATGGGTTTGATCGCCACAAAGGCTACCCTACGCCAGCGCATTTGGCCGCCTTGAAAAAGTATGGTGTATTAACGGGCTATCGACGCTCATTTAGGCCTGTTGCAACACTTCTTGGCATATCGAAACTCTCTTAACTAGGTAACTAGATGTCTGACGTAAACTTTGTCCATCTCAGGGTACATACTGAATTTTCTTTAGTTGATGGCTTGACTCGAATTAAAGGGTTAGTAGCGGCAGCAAAAGAAGCTGGTATGCCGGCGGTAGGGATAACAGATCAGGTTAATTTATTTGGCTTGGTGAAGTTCTATAAAGCCGCTACGGGTGCAGGTATTAAGCCTATTTGCGGTGCAGACCTGTTAGTACTGAATGAGTCAGATAATGAAGGCACTCCTTTTCGTTTAACCTTGCTGGTGCAAAATGCCCGAGGCTACCGAAACTTGATGGAGCTGATCTCCCGTGCATACGCCGAAGGCCAGAATTACCTCGTTGACAAAGCTTTAGTGAAAAAGTCTTGGGTGGCTGAAAAGTCTGAAGGCTTGATTGCGCTATCGGGAGCGAAAGAGGGCGAAATCGGCAAAGCAATGGTGTCAGGCAATGGAATGGCTGATGCGCTTCTGGCGGAATGGATGGCGGTGTTTCCTGAGCGATTCTATTTAGAGGTTCAGCGAACAGGACGTCAAGGTGAAGACAAGATTATTAGTGAAAGTGTGCGCCTAGGCCTCTCCTTGGGGTGTCCCTTGGTTGCAACAAACGAGGTTATGTTTCTTGCAGAAGATGATTTTGATGCCCATGAGGCTCGGGTTTGTATCAACCAAGGGCGTACTTTGGATGACCCTCGCCGCCCCAAGGATTACTCGCCTCAACAGTATTTTAGAACGCCTCAAGAGATGGTTGAGCTGTTTGCTGATATCCCAAGTGCTGTCGAAAATACCCTAGAGATTGCTAAGCGCTGTAACATTGAACTAGATTTGGGAACCTACTACCTACCCAAGTACCCTATCCCTGAAGGGATGACGATGGATGAGTACTTTTGCAAGGTATCTGAAGACGGCCTTGAAGAACGTCTGCGGATTTTGCTGGATAAAAACGATCCAGATTATGCAGAGAAACGAAAACCTTATGATGAGCGTCTCAAATTTGAGTTAGATATCATTACTCAAATGGGCTTTCCTGGTTACTTTTTGATCGTTATGGACTTTATCCAATGGGCCAAAGATAACGGCATCCCGGTGGGACCAGGTCGTGGCTCGGGCGCAGGCTCATTAGTCGCTTATGCGCAAAAAATTACAGATCTTGACCCACTGGAATACGACCTTCTATTTGAACGATTCCTAAACCCTGAACGTGTTTCTATGCCCGATTTTGATATCGATTTCTGTATGGATAATCGTGATCAGGTAATTGATTATGTTGCTCGGACATACGGACGTGACGCTGTTTCCCAGATTATTACCTTTGGAACGATGGCAGCGAAAGCGGTGGTGCGTGATGTTGCACGTGTGCAAGGGAAGGCGTTTGGGTTGGCGGATAAGCTTTCTAAGCTGATCCCATTTGAAATAGGTATAACCCTGAGCAAGGCGATGGAGCAAGAGCCTGCTTTAAGCGACTTCGTGGAAAGTAGCGAAGAAGCTCAGGAAATCATGGAGATGGCATATAAGCTGGAAGGGGTCACCCGCAACGTCGGCAAGCATGCCGGTGGTGTCGTGATAGCGCCGACAAAACTAACCGACTTCTCGGCCACCTATTGTGATGAGGAAGGTCAAGGGTTGGTTACTCAGTTTGACAAGGGAGATGTTGAGGAAGCTGGCCTTGTTAAGTTCGACTTCTTGGGATTGCGTACTCTGACAATCATTGATTGGGCCTTAAAGACGATCAATGATATTCGTGCAAAGAAAGGTGAAGAGCCGTTAGATATCACCTTAATTAATTTGGAAGACCCGTCCACGTTTGAGCTTTTACAGTCAGCTGAAACGACAGCGGTGTTCCAGTTAGAGTCCAGCGGTATGAAGGATCTGGTTCGGCGCCTTCTCCCCTCTCGTTTTGAAGATATTGTGGCATTGGTGGCGCTCTTTCGCCCTGGTCCGTTGCAGTCAGGCATGGTGGATGACTTTATCAACCGAAAGCACGGGCGTGCGGAAATGGCATGGCCTCATCCCGATTATCAGTTAGATAGCCTTCAGCCTGTATTGGAGCCAACCTACGGAATCATCCTCTACCAAGAGCAAGTAATGCAAATTGCTCAGGTGATGGCGGGTTACACGCTGGGTGGTGCTGATATGCTGCGTCGAGCGATGGGTAAGAAGAAACCGGAAGAGATGGAGAAACAGCGCTCTATCTTCCTTGAAGGGTGCGGGAATAACGGCATCGATAAAGATCTGGCGGGGAATATCTTTGATCTGGTAGAAAAGTTTGCCGGTTATGGCTTTAACAAATCCCACTCGGCTGCATACGCACTGGTGTCATACCAAACCGCTTGGCTGAAACGACACTACCCAGCGCCATTTATGGCGGCGGTCATGTCATCTGATATGCAAAATACCGATAAAGTTGTGATCTTTATCGAAGAGTGCCGCAAGATGAAGTTGCCGCCAGCATTGCCAGATGTCTGTAGCGGTGAATATATGTTCACCGTCAATGAGGCCGGTGAAATTGTTTATGGTTTGGGTGCAATCAAAGGGGTAGGGGAAGGACCGATTGAAGCCATTGTTGCTGCACGCCAAGATGGCAAAGGGGATTTCAAAGATCTGTTCGATTTTTGTGAGCGAGTAGGCGCTAAAAATCTAAATAAACGCGTACTTGAAGCACTAGTTCGTTCAGGTGCGTTGGATAAATTGGGTGCCGATAGAGCGGTACTTTGGCAGGCAATAGGCGACGCTCTGCAGGCGGCTGGGCAAAGTGCGCGCAATCAGGATGCGGGAATTTTCGACCTGTTTGGCGAAGTGGAAGCTGAGGCACCCAGAGATCCTTACGAGGAGTATCAAGGTGTGCGGCGGTGGACTGACAAGGAGCGACTGCGTGGAGAAAAGGATACGCTGGGTCTTTATTTGACGGGCCACCCTATAGATGAATATGAAAAAGAGCTTAGCCGCTTTATATCGAAAAAAATTGTTGATCTGCAGCCCGGGCGAGGTAAACAGCAGAAGATAGCGGGCTTAATTGTTGATCAGCGTGTAAAAAAGACCAAGCGAGGCGATTCTCTGTGTTTTCTGACCTTAGATGATCGAAGCGCGAGAATTGATGTGACGGTCTATGGTGAACTCTATGAACAAACGCGTGAATGGGCAGTAAAAGATACGATTGTCATCATGGAGGGCGAAATTACCCAAGATGACTATTCAGGTGGTCTCAAGGTTCGTTGTAATAAGCTATCAAGTATACCCATGGCTCGACAGCAGTTTGCCCGTTGTGTGCATGTCTGTGGCGGTGAAAAGTACCTATCAGGGAGAGGGTTGCAGGCGTTTACTAAAACGATAGAAGCTTATCGTTCTCCTCAAGGTCTATGTGTGGAGCTGGAATATCAGCGAAGTGATGCCGGTGGAGTCATTCAATTGGGCGAGGAGTGGAAGCTCGAAGCGACTGATGAGTTATTAATCACCTTAAAAGAACACTTTGGTGACGATTGCGTCTCTTTAGCGTACTGAACAGGGTGGTTATCCTGACGGGGTGACGGTAAAATCACCGGTTTGAATATCTAAACGATCACTGGTAAGGCGGAAAGAATCGAATGAATCCGAACTATCTGGATTTTGAGCAGCCAATAGCTGAACTCGAAGCCAAAATTGAAGAGCTGAGACTGGTTGGTGATGATACAGAAATCAATATTGCTGACGAGTTAAGTAAGTTGCTTGAGAAAAGCCGCAGTTTGACCGCGTCTATTTTTACGAATCTTACTGCCTGGCAGATTTCCCAGTTATCACGTCATCCACAGCGTCCATACACCTTGGATTACATTGCCCTGATGTTCGAAGAGTTTGAAGAGCTTCACGGCGATCGTCATTTTTCTGATGATGCGGCGATTGTTGGTGGTGTTGCACGTTTGGACGGGCGCCCGATCATGGTTATCGGTCACCAGAAAGGCCGAGAGGTCAAAGAGAAAGTCCGTCGCAACTTCGGCATGCCAAGACCCGAAGGCTATCGCAAGGCGTTACGCTTGATGGAAATGGCAGAACGTTTCAGCATGCCAGTCTTAACATTTATTGATACACCGGGAGCTTATCCGGGCATTGATGCTGAAGAGCGTGGTCAAAGTGAGGCGATTGCATTTAATTTGGCAAAAATGTCTCAACTTAAAACCCCTATTATCTCTACTGTTGTCGGTGAGGGTGGCTCTGGTGGTGCTTTAGCGATAGGTGTGTGCGATGAGCTGATGATGCTTCAGTACTCCACGTACTCGGTTATCTCACCAGAAGGCTGTGCATCGATTCTTTGGAAAAGTGCTGAGCGTGCTTCGGATGCGGCCAAAGCGATGGGGATCACATCTGAACGCTTGCACGAGTTGGGGTTAGTGGACAAGGTTGTGCCAGAACCCTTAGGTGGTGCTCATCGCGATCCTGCCAAACTGTGCGCTGACCTCAAACAACAGCTTATTCAGACGCTTGATAAACTAGATGCCCTGTCTACTGATGAGCTGCTGGAGCGTCGCTACAAGCGTCTTATGTCCTACGGACTTACTTCCGCTTCCGCGTAAGTATGAAGCCTTCGTTGGCTGCTGATACATTCTCAGCGATCTGTGAACAGTACTCACCTGATCGCTGGGTATTAGCGGTCAGTGGAGGCATCGATTCTATGGTGTTGCTGCACCTTGCGGCGTTGACGTTAGATCACCAAACCCTTCATGTTTTGCATATCAATCATCATTTGCAGCCTGATGCAGATGAATGGTCGCTATTTTGTCAGCAGCAAGCCGATAGTTTGTCCATCCCCTTTACCAAGATTGATGTTTACCCAAAAGATGGTAGTGAGGCTGCGGCAAGAGAAACTCGTTACCATGCATTTGAAGCATTTTTGCAACCCGGTGATCTATTGCTTCAGGGGCATCATGGAGATGACCAAGCCGAAACCATGTTGTTTCGTTTAGTGAGAGGGACAGGGCCACGGGGCTTGGCAGGTATTCCTCAGTATCGGGTTTTAGGTAAAGCGGCACTGCTTCGACCGTTATTGGAAGTACCAAAACCGATGATTAAACAATGGGCGATTGAGCATTCCCTGTCGTGGGTTGAAGACCCAAGTAATCATAAAGTGGATTACGATCGGAATTTTCTACGCCTACATATCTTTCCGCTGCTAAACAAGCGGTGGCCTTTGGTTACATCTACGCTAATTGCTAGCCAGCGGTTAATAAAATCTGAACAGGCTTTACTAGATGAGTTATTGGATGAGCAGTTGGAATCTATACTGTCAGGTAATAGCTTTAACATTGGGCGATTAGCAGGCCATAACAGCTTCAGGCGACAGGCCTTGCTGCGACGTTGGATCTTTCGCAAGACACAGCAGTTATTGGGGAGCAATCAGCTTGCTCAAATAGAGCACGATTTTTTTCAAAGTGCTGAGGATCGTTTGCCGGAGCTGGTGATAGGGGCGTTTATTTTAAGGCGTTATCGCGGTTCTCTTTATTTGAATGTCAGTACGCAGTCTGAAGGCTCCTATGAGCCTTTGCTTCTAGGATTAGGGCAGCACTTATGGAGTGAGGGCCAGCTGACCGTGAAGCTTAGCGAAGGTGGCGGCTTGAAAACGCTAGAGGGAATTAGCTGTGTGCATAGAAAGGAGGGTATGTCGTGCCAGCCTGTGGGACGGCAACGCAAGTCACTCAAAAAGCTTTTTCAAGAGAGTGGTGTTCCACCGTGGATGAGGGCGAAATGGCCGATTTTAGTCCATGAAAATGAAGTGGTTGCAATCCCCGGTATTTGTGTTTGCGAGGGTTGGCAGTCCCAAGCGCAAGATAAGCCCAGTTTTACCGTAATATGGGAACCTTTCTGATTGTCGTAAGGCCGTCTCTTTGCTATCCTGTAGCCCCATCTTTATTTAGTTTTTTTCCCTCACTTACAGCCAGAACAGGTTCCACATGACGCGCTACATTTTCGTCACAGGTGGTGTCGTGTCCTCATTGGGCAAAGGCATCGCATCCGCTTCGCTTGCAGCTATCTTGGAAGCACGCGGTTTAAAAGTCACTATGTTGAAATTGGACCCCTACATCAACGTAGATCCAGGTACGATGAGTCCTTTCCAGCATGGTGAAGTATTCGTTACGGAAGACGGCGCAGAGACTGACCTCGATTTAGGTCACTATGAGCGATTCATTCGTACCACGATGACCAAACGTAATAACTTTACGACCGGTCGGGTATATCAACATGTTTTAAGCAAAGAACGTCGCGGCGATTATTTGGGAGGTACGGTCCAGGTCATTCCGCATATCACTGATGAAATCAAGCGTCGGGTAATTGAGGGAGCCGGCGATGCAGATGTTGCATTGGTGGAGATCGGTGGCACGGTGGGCGATATTGAATCCCAGCCTTTCCTTGAAGCGGTTCGCCAGTTGAAAGCTGAGCTGGGTTTCACGCGTGCGATGTTTATGCATCTGACGTTGGTGCCTTACATAGCAACAGCTGGAGAGATTAAAACGAAGCCTTCTCAACACTCTGTTAAAGAACTCCGTTCAATCGGTATTCAGCCCGATATTTTGGTGTGTCGATCAGAGCAGCCTATTCCTGATTCTTCACGTCGCAAGTTATCCCTATTTACGAATGTTGAAGAGCGCGCGGTCATCTCCATGCCTGATGCGGATACTATCTATAACATTCCTAAGATGCTGTGTGATCAGGGGTTGGATGATATCGTTGTTGAGCGGTTTAATCTGGATGTGCCTGCCGCTGACCTCAGTGAGTGGATTGCGGTAGCCGATGCACATCTTAACCCAGATGGAGAAGTGCGTATTGCCATGGTGGGCAAGTACATGGAGTTGCTGGATGCCTATAAGTCTCTGATTGAGGCAATCTCTCATGCCGGCATTAAGCTGCGCCGCAAAGTACGTATCGAATATATTGATTCGGAGCGAGTTGAACGAGAGGGTGTTGATATTCTTAAAGGTGTCTCCGCGATATTGGTGCCAGGTGGCTTTGGTGAGCGTGGCGTTGAGGGTAAAATTGCCGCAGTAAAATATGCGCGTGAGAATAAAGTACCCTACCTTGGTATCTGTTTAGGTATGCAAGTAGCTGTGATTGAATATGCTCGTCATGTGGCAAACATTGAAGGGGCAACGTCAACGGAATTTGAGAAGAACGCTGCGAACCCCGTTGTCGGTTTGATCACGGAGTGGACCACAGAAGAGGGAGATGTAGAGCAGCGTAGCGAAGACGCCGATCTAGGTGGCACGATGCGTTTAGGTGCACAAAAATGTCACCTCGCGGAAGGCTCTGTGGCTGCTCGTTGCTATGGTAGTACGGAGATTGTTGAGCGGCACCGTCATCGCTACGAAGTGAACAACAATTATGTTGATGCGCTAGAAAAAGCAGGTTTGCGTATTTCTGGTCGCTCGGTCGATGGCGAACTGGTCGAAGTGGTTGAAGTTATTGATCACCCTTGGTTTGTTGCTTGTCAGTTCCACCCTGAATTTACGTCGTCACCTCGTGATGGACATGGTTTGTTTACAGGCTTTATAGAAGCCGCATTGGTCGAGCAAGCGCGCCGAGGCCAGTAACGTTTTTACCAAGACTATATTGTTTTAGGAAAATTGGAGAGAAAAAATGGCTCAGATCGCCGATATTAAAGCACGTGAAGTGCTAGATTCTCGTGGTAACCCAACGGTTGAAGCGGACGTTATATTGACATCAGGCGTGATCGGTTCCGCTTGTGCACCGTCTGGCGCATCAACGGGATCTCGTGAAGCACTGGAATTACGTGATGGCGATAAGGGCCGTTATCTTGGTAAAGGTGTATTAAAGGCTGTAGCGGCGGTTAACGGTGTTATTTGTGATGCACTGAAAGGTATGGATGTTACCGACCAGCGAGCATTAGATAATAAAATGCTAGCGCTTGATGGAACAGAAAACAAAGAGAACCTAGGCGCCAATGCGATTCTGGCGGTTTCATTAGCAGCAGCTAAAGCGGCAGCCGTTGAAAAGGGTATCCCTTTATACGCGCATATTGCAGACATTAATGGCACACCGGGTCAGTTCTCTCTGCCTCTACCGATGATGAATATTCTTAACGGTGGAGAACACGCGGATAATAACGTAGATATCCAAGAGTTCATGGTGCAGCCTGTTAACTTCGATAAGTTTTCTGAAGGGCTGCGTTGTGGTGCTGAAATTTTTCACGCGCTCAAAGCTGTTTTGAAATCCAAAGGTTTGAATACGGCCGTCGGTGATGAAGGTGGTTTTGCTCCCAATCTGGCATCTAATGAAGAAGCGCTGGTTGTGATCAAAGAAGCGATTGAGAAAGCTGGCTACGAGTTGGGTAAAGATGTCACCTTAGCTCTAGATTGTGCCGCTTCTGAGTTTTACAAAGAGGGTAAATACAGTCTGTCTGGTGAAGGCAAAGTATTTGACGCTGAAGGTTTTGGCGATTACTTGGCTGAACTCACAGAAAACTATCCTATTGTGTCGATTGAAGATGGCTTAGATGAGTCTGACTGGGATGGCTGGGCTTATCTTACTAAGAAAATAGGTGACAAAGTTCAGCTGGTTGGTGATGACTTGTTCGTAACCAATACGAAGATTCTATCGCGTGGTATTGAGCAGTCCATTGGTAACTCTATCCTGATTAAATTTAACCAGATTGGCTCGCTGTCTGAAACGTTGGATGCCATCAAAATGGCCAAAGATGCTGGTTTTACCGCGGTTATCTCGCATCGTTCTGGCGAAACAGAAGATACGACTATTGCTGATTTGGCTGTTGGCACGGCCGCAGGTCAAATAAAGACGGGTTCACTTTGCCGTTCTGATCGTGTAGCTAAATACAACCGTTTATTACGTATTGAAGAAGAGTTAGGTGATAAGGCGATTTATAATGGCCTTTCTGAAATCAAAGGTCAGGCGTAATTAAGCCAAGACCTGTTAGAAAAGGGGGCTGAGGCCCCCTTTTTAGACTCTGAGGTATGCTATTCGTGTTTCGCTGGTTTCTATTCGTGCTGATTATCATTTTTCTAGGTTTGCAGTACCGCTTATGGTTTGGCGAAGCTAACCTACTATTAGTCCGGCAGCTAGAAAACCAAATAGCAGATCAACAGAGTGAGAATGAACGTTTGCAAACACGTAATAGACAGCTCGAAGCAGAAGTGATGGATTTAAAAAAAGGTTTATCGGCCATTGAGGAGCGTGCTCGAAGCGACCAAGGGATGATTAGGCAAGGAGAAACGTTCTATCAATTGGTTGAGCCATCCCCGGTTCGAAAGGAAAAATAAAGCATGAATCTGCCTACTGATTATCAGTTTCTTTATGGCAAGCCTGTGAGCCGCGCCATTATTAGGCATACTCCGGAAGATTTTCGAGTATCAGAAATACCCTCATTCTTACCGGAAGGTGAAGGTGAGCATGTATTTCTCCTGATACGTAAAACGGGTGAAAATACAGACTGGGTTGCTAGGCAGCTGGCTGGCTTTTGCCAAATACCTGTTAATGATGTGGGATATGCGGGTAAAAAAGATCGTCACGCCGTTACCGAGCAATGGTTTAGTGTGAAGTTACCTATTAACAGGCAGATGACATGGTCTTTATTTGGCGGTGAAACCATTCAGGTTTTAAAAGCAGAGCGGCATCTTCGAAAACTAAGACTGGGCTCTCTATTAGGAAATCGCTTTTCATTACGTCTGCGCAATGTCACAGATGAGCAGTCCTTTATAGAGCGTATTGATATGATTAAGTCAGGTGTTCCTAATTACTTTGGGGAGCAGCGTTTTGGGTTCGATGGCGGGAATCTCGCGAAAGGTGTCGCATTATTAAAAGGCGAGTTTAAAGAGCGTCAACGTCATAAAAAAGGTTTGTATATTTCGGCGGTACGCTCTTGGTTATTTAACCATTGTGTTTCTGAGCGAATTCGACAAAATTTATGGAATACTATTTTGCCGGGAGATGCGATGGTGCTCTCCGGTAGTAAAAGCCACTTTGTCGCTGAGGCGCTAGATGAAGTGTTGCCTGAGCGTTTAGCTAAAGGCGATGTGCATCTGAGCGCTCCCCTTTGGGGAAGAGGGCGCTTACAGAGTACAGATGAGGCAGCCGAGTGGGAGTCCAAAACGGTAGAACCGTGGGACGAAATCACAGAGCGTCTTGCATACGTCGGGCTACAGCAAGAGCGTAGATCGATGCGACTGATACCTGACGGGTTGCAGGCTGAAAAAGAAGCGGATGGCACTTGGCTATTGAACTTTTCATTACCTGCTGGCGCATTTGCTACCAGTGTACTTAGAGAGCTATGTGATTTTTCTCAGGAAGGGCCGGAACCGCAGCCATGAATAATATTTTGATATCAAATGATGATGGAGTGTTTGCGCCGGGCTTGGCTGCGTTAGCTAATGCTCTATCTGAGGTGGCATCGATTCAAGTTGTTGCCCCAGATAGAAACCGTAGTGGAGCAAGTAATGCGCTTACTCTTGATAGGCCTGTCGATGCTCATCGTCATGATAATGGCTTTGTAAGCTTGTCTGGGACACCAACGGATTGTGTTCATATGGGAGTGTCGGGTCTTTTTGGTGCGGTGCCGGATATTGTGGTCTCTGGTATTAATGCGGGTGCCAACCTAGGCGATGATGTTATCTATTCAGGCACAGTGGCCGCAGCGATGGAGGGCCGCTCATTAGGGTTGCCGCCGATTGCTGTCTCTTTAGCGGGGCATTACCCTAAGCACTACGAAACAGCGGCTGCAATTGCGAAAACGATCGTTGAAAATGTAAGCTCTTTAGGGCTGCCAGCAAGGTCTGTTCTGAATGTTAATGTGCCAGATCTACCTCTTAGTGACATTCAAGGTATTCATATTACTCGGCTAGGCCATCGTGCAGCAGCAGGCAAACCAGAAAGTTCAAAAGATCCGCGGGGTAAGGTTCGGTATTGGGTAGCGGGTGCTGGGGATGCTTTGGATAATGCCCCGGGTACGGACTTTTATGCGGTTGAGCATGGGTTTGTTTCGATCACTCCCCTGCATATTGATATGACATTTTACCCAGGGATGGAACGATTAGGAGACTGGTTGGAGGGTTTGCTTTGAGTAGTGTTCAGCTGCAAGGGATAGGTATGACCTCGCGGCGTACAAGGGAACGTCTGGTTACACGCTTGCGTGAGCAAGGTATAAAAAGCCTGCCCGTATTGGATGTTATATTAGGTACGCCGCGTCACCTCTTTATTGATGAGGCGCTAGCGCACAGAGCGTATGAAGACACGGCTTTACCCATTGGCTTCAATCAGACGATTTCCCAGCCCTATATTGTTGCTAGAATGACGGAGCTTTTGCTTTCTGAGGGTGTGGTGAAGTCAGTACTTGAAGTAGGTACAGGGTCAGGGTATCAAACAGCAGTTTTGGCCCAGTTGATCGATAAAGTCTATTCCGTTGAGCGTATTAAGCCCTTGCAGTTAAAAGCAAAGGAACGATTTCGCGTTATGGGGCTGAGAAATATTTATCTACAGCACTCTGACGGCGGTATGGGGTGGCCATCTATGGCACCTTTTGATGCCATCATTGTTACCGCAGCACCTGAATCCATTCCTGAAGAGCTTCTAGAGCAGCTAGCAATAGGTGGGCGACTGGTGATTCCTGTGGGGCAAAACCAGCAAGAGCTTAAATTAGTGGTTAAAAAATCTGATAAAGAGTTTGAAACTCGAATAATTGAGCGCGTAAAGTTTGTACCGCTGCTTTCGGGAACGGTACGTTAAGGAGAAACATTTGAATCAGAAGCGCTCGCCTAAAGAATATATATTACTGGCCTTGAAAGGCATGATGATGGGTGCTGCGGATGCAGTCCCTGGGGTATCTGGCGGTACGATTGCTTTTATTACCGGGATATATGAAGAATTGATTGGGAGTATTCGTCGTTTTGATCTTGAGGCACTGAAATTACTCTTGAGTAAAGGAATAGGTGCTTTTTGGCAGCATGTGAACGGTAATTTTTTGGTGACGCTTATTGGTGGAATAGTGATTAGTCTTGCCAGCTTTGCCCACATTGTCCTGTTTTTACTTGATCATTATCCGGTTCTTCTGTGGTCTTTCTTTTTCGGTTTAATATTGGCCTCGACATGGGTAATCGGGCGGCATATTCCACGTTGGGACCTTTCTATGATCATGATGTTTTCTGTGGGAGCATTAAGTGCTTACTTGGTCACATCCATGTCACCAACGCCAATAGAGGCAACCCCTGTGTTTTATTTCGTATCAGGTGCGATTGCTATTTGTGCGATGATCTTGCCTGGTATTTCTGGCTCGTTTATCTTACTGCTGTTGGGTATGTATACCCCCGTTTTACAAGCTGTTAAAACGTTTGATGTGATCTCACTGGGTCTGTTTCTGAGTGGCTGTGCTATTGGTATTCTCAGTTTTTCACGAGTGCTGACATGGTTGTTTCAGCATTGTCGGTTAGTAACGTTATCTTTGTTATCAGGTTTTTTATTGGGATCCTTGAATAAGGTCTGGCCTTGGAAGTACACCACATCCTATACCATTGATCGACATGGTGAACAGGTGCCGTTGGTTCAAAGCAATGTTTCACCTTTTAGCTATGAGGCACTGACAGGACAAGAATCTTATGCACTATTTGCTCTATGCTTGTTAATAGTAGGAGCGGTGATAGTGTTACTAATGGAAAGAGGACAAACACCTGTTAGGTAAATTGTGATCAAATCTTTTAAAGCGTTTTTTCAAATTTTGTCATCAGTTTGGCTGATATTTATGTTATTGATCATACAGGGGTGTGCGTCAGGGTACGCCCCTGTGACAGATCAGTCGATTCAGCTGGAGCAACAGGTAGAGATTGTTCGAGGTGACAGAGGCAATAAAAGAGAAAAGGCTGGAGATTCACCTGCAGAATATGTCGTTGTAAGGGGAGATACGCTTTATTCAATCGCATGGCGGTATGGCTTAGATTACCGCGATATTGCTAAAAGAAATCGCATTGGTAGTGCTGATCATATCTATGTCGGGCAGCGTTTGAAATTGACCCAAGCGCCAGTTCAGTCGGTGGTTGCAGAGCTGCCTGAAATGAAAAACGAGCTAACCAATTATTATGAGGAAGCACCTCGCAAAGCAAAGCCAATAGCCAACCCTGCTCCTACAGCTAAGACCCCGGTTAAAACTTCGCCAACCACTATACCTAAAGCTACTGTCAAGCCTAACCAGACTAAACCCGCGAAAGTCGTTGTTTCTCCGTCTGTTCCAGAGAAAGTTAAAAAGCCTGACACCTCTGGTACACCGAAAAGCCAGGCACTTGTTTGGAAATGGCCAGCAAATGGCAGTGTAATAACACGTTTTAAACCTCGTGACGAAATGAACAAAGGCATTAACATAGCTGGCCGAAAAGGAGATCCGGTTTATGCAGCAGCAGCTGGTAAGGTTGTTTATGCGGGAAGTGGTCTGCTGGGTTATGGAAATTTGATTATTATCAATCACAACCAAGAATACCTAAGTGCATATGCGCACAATAGTCGCATTTTGGTGACAGAAAGTGATAATGTTAATGTTGGAGAGAAAATTGCCGAAATAGGTAGTAGTGGGGCAACGCGAACAATGTTGCACTTTGAAATACGCAAGGATGGTAAGCCTGTAAACCCGCTACAGTATCTGCCAAGACGGTAGGCTATTAAAATTATAATTTATTCGAAAGGTACAGACGGTGATGACAAGTCTCGACAGCAAAGATCTAGAAAATGATGAAGTGTTGCTCGATTCCGAGGATGATTTTGATTTCGATTCGGAAGCCGATTCAGATGATGAGCAGCCTGAGTTTTTAAATAGTGGTCGAGGGAGGGGGAGTTTGGCGCATAAGGATTTGATGAATGCCAAGTCACTGGATGCGACACAACTGTATTTAAATGAGATTGGCTTCTCTCCGCTTCTTTCCGCTGAAGAAGAGGTTTATTTCTCGCGCCTAGCCCTTAAGGGTGATGAAAAAGCAAGAAAACGAATGATTGAGAGCAATCTCCGTTTGGTGGTTAAAATTTCTAGGCGTTACATCAATCGTGGTTTGACGCTCTTAGATCTGATCGAAGAGGGGAACCTTGGGCTGATTCGGGCGGTTGAAAAATTTGACCCAGAGAGAGGCTTTCGTTTTTCAACATACGCGACTTGGTGGATAAGACAAACGATTGAACGGGCTATCATGAATCAAACCCGTACTATTCGATTGCCTATCCATGTTGTAAAAGAGCTTAATGTTTACCTTCGCGCAGCTAGGGAGTTATCGCAGAAGTTGGATCATGAGCCCACTGCAGAAGAAATTGCAGAAGTGGTTTGTAAGCCCGTAGAGAGTGTCCAAAAGATGCTGGGCTTGAACGAGCGCGTTGCGTCTATCGATGTACCCATGGGGGACTCTGATAAGGCTGTTATTGAAACCATCGCTGATCGTGAGAATTCTGACCCTGAAATCTTGCTACAAAACTCGAATATTAGTGGCAACTTAGAAAAGTGGTTAGATATGTTGCCAGATAAACATGCTGAAGTGCTATCGCGTCGCTTTGGTTTGCGAAACTATGATATGAGTACCCTAGAAGAGGTGGGTAGTGAGATAGGGCTAACCCGTGAGCGTGTACGTCAAATTCAAGTAGAAGCGCTACGCAAATTGCGTGAGATAGTTGAAAAGAACGGCTTGTCTAGTGAAGACCTGCTCAAGTAGTTGCGCAAGCCTTTACTGAGTATCTCTATTTAATCAGGAGGGCAAGTTTATCGGGCTTGCCATCCCATGCTTGCGCATCAGGTAGCGGTTCTTTGCGCTCCTTAATGTTTGGCCACTGTTCTGACAGTTGAGCATTAATCTCAATAAAGATCTGCTGTGTATCGGGAACCTCATCATCCAGATAAATCGCTTCGGCAGGGCATTCGGGTTCGCACAGTCCGCAGTCAATACATTCGTCGGGGTGTATGACGAGAAAATTTTCCCCCTCATAAAAGCAATCCACAGGGCAGACTTCCACGCAGTCTGTGTATTTGCAGCGGATGCAGTTTTGTGTCACGACATAGGCCATTTATTATCTCCTAACGGTTAATTAGAGTTTAGCCTTTAACGAATATAGCAGCTCCAGCGCTTCCCGTGGGGTTAAGCTATCTGGATCAATTTGCTTTAGGTTTTCGATAGCGGGATGTACTGCCGTGTTAAACATGTCATTCTGAACTGGTGGGGGTGGTGTATGCGCACCATTTGTTGAGACGGCATCCGACTCAAGTTGCACCAGTTTCTTCCTTGCTTGAGCAATAACATGGTTAGGTACACCTGCTAATTGGGCAACCTGTAAGCCATAACTTTGGCTAGCGGGGCCCTCCTGTACTTCATGCATAAATACAATGTTATCTTTATGTTCCAACGCTGTTAAATGCACATTAAAAACACCTGTTTGCTGGTCGGGTAACGCTGTGAGTTCGAAGTAGTGAGTCGCGAATAGGGTAAAGGCTTTAATCTCTCGGGCGAGGTATTCCGCTGCAGACCAAGCAAGAGATAAGCCGTCGAAGGTGCTGGTTCCTCTGCCTACTTCATCCATCAGAACAAGGCTGTTAACCGAAGCATTATGGAGAATATTTGCGGTTTCAGTCATCTCAACCATGAACGTTGAACGACCGCCTGCAAGGTCATCGGAGGAACCCATACGAGTGAAAATTCTATCCAGAATGCCGATTTCAACATGATCAGCTGGAACGTAGCTGCCAGTATGTGCAAGCAAGGCGATGAGTGCTGCCTGACGCATAAATGTGGATTTACCTCCCATATTGGGACCGGTAATAATCAGCATTCTTCTATCGGGGTGCATGTCTAAATGGTTGGCAACAAAAGGAGTGTCTAATACCGCTTCCACGACGGGGTGGCGGCCTCCTTGGATTGAGATGCCCGGTGACTCATTGAGTGTTGGTGCACAAAAGTTAAGCGTATCGGCCCGCTCTGCTAAGTTAGCCAGTGTATCCAGTTCAGCAATGGCCTGTGCAGCCTCTTGAAGAGGTGATATCTGTTTAGCAAGTAAACTTATGATCTCTTCATATAATGCCTTTTCGCGCGCTAACGCACGGCTCTTAGCGCTTAGCGCTTTATCTTCAAACGTTTTTAATTCGGGTGTGATGAAGCGCTCTGCGTTCTTTAGGGTTTGGCGGCGGATATAATCGGCAGGCGCGGCGCTGGCTTGCCCTTTACTGATTTCAATGAAATAACCATGAACACGGTTATAACCGACTTTTAATGTAGCAATACCGGTTCGCTCTCGTTCTTGTTGCTCCAACTTAATCAGGTAATCGCCTGCATTTTCACTGATATTACGCAACTCATCTAGCTCTGCATCATACCCCTCGGAAATGACACCGCCGTCACGGACGACTACAGGAGGGTTATTGATAATGGCTTTGTTAAGTAATTCTGATTCGGCGGGGAAGGTCCGAATTTTTTCTGCCAATAAGCTTAGATGGTGAGGGCGTTGTGAGCATGTGAGTAATGTATGCAAATCAGGTAGGCAGGCAAGTGCTTCTTTGAGACGCTCTAAATCCCTTGGTCGTGCCGAGCCTAAGCCAACCCGAGATAGGATGCGCTCAATATCGCCAATCTGTTTGAGTACTTCAGAGATACCTTCGTAACGATACCCTTCTTTTAACCAATGGATCGTGGTTTGTCGAGCAAGTAGCTGTTCTCTGTTGCGAAGCGGTTGGTTGAGCCAGCGTCTTAGCATTCGACTGCCCATTGGCGTGGCTGTTTTATCCATGACACTGGCCAGCGTGTTGTCCCGACCGCCAGCTAGGTTCTGATCTATCTCAAGGTTGCGTCGCGTGGAAGCGTCGAGGATAACTGTATCTGAACGCTGCTCTATCTGGAGGCGGCGAATATGCGGCAGCGCCGAGCGTTGGGTGTCTTTAGCATACTGGAGAAGGCATCCTGCAGCGCTGATAGCAGCTTTCATTTCAGCGCAGCCAAACCCTTGTAGATCTTGTGTATTAAATTGTTGGCAGAGTAGCCGCTCCGCGGTCTCGATTTCAAAATGCCAAGGCGACTGAGCTCGGATGCCTTTCCTGTTTTGGAGAATAGCCGTAAGGCTGAGCTCATCATTGTAGAGAATTTCAGAGGGTTTTAGTCGTTCTAATTCAGCGGTGAGACTCTCTTCGTCAGCTAGTTCCATTAGGCTAAAGCGTCCGGTACTTATGTCCATCAGTGAGATGCCGAATGTGCTGTTGTCTTGATGGATAGCGAGTAAAATATTGTCTTGAGTCGCATCTAAAAACGCCTCATCACTTAGAGTGCCGGGAGTAACAATACGTGCTACTTTCCTTTCTAGTGGCCCTTTGCTGGTGGCGGGGTCGCCAAACTGTTCACAAATAACAACGGACTCACCCGCTCGCACTATTTTCGCTATATATCCTTCAGCGGCATGATAGGGCAAGCCCGCCATAGGAATAG
The DNA here is from genome assembly GCF_008630635.1 of Neptunomonas concharum. NCBI lineage: Bacteria > Pseudomonadati > Pseudomonadota > Gammaproteobacteria > Oceanospirillales > Oceanospirillaceae > Neptunomonas > Neptunomonas concharum. The sequence goes on from NZ_CP043869.1 coordinate 612,315, forward strand.
GATTGCCACCTGATTTCCCTCTGGCTGTCAGCGATATATCCAGTAAAGCCGCTGCTTTTTTCGCATCATCATAAAAAAGCTCGTAGAAGTCGCCCATGCGATAAAACACGAGTTGATCAGGGTATTCCGCCTTGATCTTCAGGTATTGCTGCATCATAGGGGTGTGTTGGGGCTGTGTGGCTTTATTCATGATTTCTTAGGCTAACTGAGGTTGTGTCTGCATCCAGACGGGCATCATAATCACGACATTCTACGGTAATTAGAGAGGTATGCGTAGTGAATGACGTGAACAGGGAATCTATCTTGACGTTGGCTAGCCAACTGGGGGAACTGCTTGAAGCCCGTGATCTGAAAATAACCACGGCTGAGTCATGTACCGGTGGAGGAATATCTGAGGCTATTACGGCTATTTCAGGGAGCTCCGCTTGGTTTGAATATGGCTTTGTTACCTACGCAAATTCAGCTAAGCAGGCACTTCTAGGGGTAACAAGCAAATCCTTAGAGTCATATGGCGCTGTGAGCGAACAGGTTGTTGTGGAGATGGCGCAGGGGGCATTGGAAAAAAGCGGGGCAGATATTGCCATTGCGGTGAGTGGGGTAGCAGGGCCGGGTGGTGGCTCTGAAGAAAAGCCCGTTGGAACCGTCTGGCTGGCTTGGGCTCAGAGAGGTAAGGATGTATCAGCGTCTAGGTTTTTATTCCCAGGGGATAGACTTCAAGTGAGATCGCGAGCTGTGGCTGAGGGGATGCTAGGTGCCATTAGAAAACTTGCATGATAAAGGCTTGCATTTAAAAAACTATCTCGCAATAATACTGTCCATCTATACAGTATTATTGTCGTGATATACGAAAGGGTTGAATGATGGACGATAACAGAAAAAAAGCACTAGATGCAGCACTGTCACAGATTGAGCGCCAATTTGGTAAAGGTGCGGTTATGCGTATGGGGGATCAGCCCCGTGAAGCCATTCCTTCTGTTTCCACCGGCTCACTGGGGTTGGATATCGCGCTAGGTATTGGTGGCCTTCCTTTTGGGCGTATTGTTGAAATTTATGGTCCTGAATCCTCTGGTAAAACAACACTGACGTTGCAAGCTATTGCAGAGGCGCAAAAGCTGGGTAAAACCTGTGCCTTCGTGGATGCTGAACATGCGTTAGATCCGAATTATGCTGAGAAACTTGGTGTTAACGTAGATGATCTTTTGGTTTCTCAGCCTGATACGGGCGAACAAGCTTTAGAAATCACGGATATGCTGGTGCGCTCCAATGCGGTCGATGTCATTGTTGTTGACTCGGTTGCTGCGCTGACACCTAAGGCAGAGATTGAAGGTGATATGGGTGATTCTCATGTTGGTTTGCAAGCGCGCCTAATGTCGCAAGCGTTAAGAAAGCTAACCGGCAATGTTAAAAGCTCTAACTGCCTACTTATTTTTATTAACCAGATCCGTATGAAAATTGGCGTAATGTTTGGCTCTCCTGAGACAACAACGGGCGGTAATGCATTGAAGTTTTATGCATCAGTGCGCTTAGATATCCGTCGTATTGGTTCTGTTAAACAAGGTGACGAGGTTACCGGGAATGAAACCCGAGTCAAAGTTGTAAAAAACAAAGTATCGCCTCCATTTAGACAAGCAGAGTTCCAGATTCTTTATGGTCAGGGAATTTACCGCATGGGTGAGATTATCGATTTGGGTGTACAGCAAGGGCTTGTGGATAAATCCGGTGCTTGGTATGCCTACAATGGTGATAAAATTGGTCAGGGTAAAGCTAACGCTGCAAAATATTTGGAAGAGCATCCTGAGTCTGCACAGGCGATAGAAACCGCTTTACGTGAGAAATTACTCAACCTGCCTAAAGTCGAGGCGGTAGAAAAAGATGCAGCTGAAGCGGGCGAGTTAGATTTCTAGAGATTGTTTTCTCTTAAGCTGGGTGGGCTTTATAAACAGAGGGTTTTTCTGCGCATATAGCTCACTACTTTACATATTTATAGAGTTATCTCTTTTCTTTATTAGTTCTTTCTAATATATTTAGTTCTTCTAAATTAGAAAGGTCTAATTTTATGTTTTTTAAATCTCCTTCTGTGTTGGCGATGGCGCTTTGCTATACGCTGATCTCTCCTACAATTTATGCTGCTGAGAAGCCAGATAAAGTAACAGCCCAAACAACTTTGGGTTTGTATGTAACCGCGCAAGAGGCGTGGGAGTTGTTGAATAAAGATCCCGACGCGCTACTTGTTGATGTGCGAGATCCTATTGAAATCAAATTTACGGGATTTGCCTCTGGAACAGACATTCATGTGCCTTGGATGGTGTCCGACCCGCAGCAGTGGGATGAAAAAAGATCCAGCTGGGCTATGAAAAAAAATCCGCACTTCGAGTCACAAATGATATCGGCACTTGACAGTAAGAAGGCGAATCCAGAAACCGCTATCTTTGTAATGTGTCGTTCAGGTTCTACTCGAAGTGCCCCAGCCGTCAACCTATTAGCAGAAAAGGGTTATACCCGAGTCTGGACAATTGTAGATGGCTTTGAAGGTGGCAAGCTGCAGAGTGGTAACTCAAAAGGTGTGAGGGCAAAAGATGGTTGGCGGAACTCTGGGTTGCCTTGGGGTTACAAGGTGGATGCAGACATAGCGTGGAAAAATAGTTTCTAAAAGGAGTTAATGCATGAAGATGATCAAAATCGCTCTACTCGCTTTACTAACGAGCATATCTTTTCTGACGCAGGCCGAAGACGGTCAGAAAGCCCTGATTACCCTGACCAGTGAGCAGCAACAAACGCGAGGTATGGCAATGGTGCTAGCAAACTCCATGCAAACGCAAGGTGTTCAGGTGGATGTTCTTCTGTGCGATAGCGCAGGTGATATGGCACTACAAAATTACCAGTCGATGCCCTTAAAACCGAAAAATGTTACTCCTGAGCAGTTAATGCAGAAACTGATTAAATCGGGAGCGAGTGTAAAGGTTTGCGCACTTTACCTACCTAATGCAGGGAAAAATAAGGATGCTCTTATTGAAGGGGTGTCTGTTGCTAAGCCGCCAGAGATGGCTAAAATGCTAATGGCTCCGAATACAAAAGTGTTTAATTTTTAGTAACAACGGAGTTTCTGTTGCCAATAAAGGGACTTCTTAAGTCCCTTTTTAGTGGGATAAGCAAGATGGAAGTATTAACGGAGATCAAGCAAGCAGTGATGGGGCTGTTATCACGACGTGAATACAGTCGGTGTGAGATAGAGCGTAAGTATCTTTCAAGATTTGATGCTAATGCTTTATCAGAGGTATTAGACCAATGTGAAGAAATGGGATATCAAAGCGATCAACGATGTGCGGAATCACTTGTACGTAATAAAATCTCACAAGGCTACGGGCTACTAAAAATACTCCAGGAAGGCCGTAGAAAAGGTTTAGACGAGCTGTACATAAACGCTGCGCTGACTGAAGCTAACCCTGATTGGTTTGCAATTGCTACAGAGCTCTATCAAAGGAAGTTTGCTAAAGAGCCTGAGCAGCCGGACCGCAAGGCCTATGAAAAAAGAATGCGCTATATTACCAGCCGCGGATTTAGCTTTGATCAGGCGAAGGCTGCCCATGAATATCATCTAGAAAGCATCAAAAACTACCCCAATTAAGACTATAGTCCATCGTAATAGTTATCCTCTCTAGCAGAAAAAATTCGAACAATTTTTAACCTCGATATATACTTGGGCGCTATTTTGCGTGTGATTGGCGTCTAACAAGCCAGTTAGGGCTAACAGAAGGCGTATAACCAGCCAGCGGAACGATTCATCCATATGAAATACATGACAAGTGCCGAAATTCGCCAGGCTTTCCTGGACTATTTTAATCAGCAAGGGCATGAAGTAGTTGCTTCAAGTTCTCTAATACCTGCTAATGATCCCACACTGCTTTTCACTAACGCCGGAATGGTGCAGTTCAAAGATGTATTTTTAGGTGACGATAAACGCCCTTATCAGCGTGCTACTTCTTCGCAGCGCTGCGTACGTGCAGGCGGTAAGCATAATGATTTAGAGAACGTTGGTTATACGGCAAGACACCATACTTTCTTTGAAATGTTAGGTAACTTTAGCTTTGGTGACTACTTCAAGGTTGATGCTATTCGTTTTGCTTGGACTTTCCTAACTGAAGTAATGGGGCTGCCAAAAGAGAAACTTTGGGTAACGGTGCATCATACAGACGATGAAGCAGAGCGTATCTGGAAAGAAGAAATAGGTGTCGACCCAGAGCGTTTCTCAAAACTGGATGAGGATAATTTTTGGGCAATGGGTGACACGGGGCCGTGTGGGCCTTGTACTGAGATCTTCTTTGATCATGGTGAAGAGGTTTTTGGTGGCCCTCCAGGTAGCCCTGATGAAGACGGCGATCGTTATATCGAGATCTGGAATGTCGTCTTTATGCAATATAACCGCTCGGCTGATGGTGAAATGACACCTTTACCGCGACCATCTGTAGATACAGGAATGGGATTGGAGCGTATTGCTGCTGTTATGCAAGGTGTGCACAGTAACTACGAAATCGATATGTTCCAGAACCTGCTTAAAGCAACAGCTGAAGCGGTAGGTACAGCTGATCTTGATAATAAGTCGCTACGAGTGATAGCTGATCATATTCGCTCATGTGCTTTTCTTATAGTCGATGGTGTTACACCTTCTAATGAAGGGCGAGGCTATGTGTTACGCCGTATCATGCGTCGTGCTATTCGCCATGGTAACAAGCTGGGGGCGAAAGGTGCATTTTTTAATACGTTGGTTTCTGCTTTAGTAAAAGAGATGGGCGGTGCTTATCCTGAGTTGGTTAAGCTTCAGGAACACGTCGAGCGAGTCATTCTAAAAGAGGAACAGCAATTCGCTAAAACACTGGATCACGGCATGAAATTATTGAGTGAGGCGATTGACGCTCTGCAAGGTAATATCATCAGCGGTGAAACGGTCTTTAAGCTCTATGATACGTATGGTTTCCCTGTCGATTTAACGGCTGACGTAGCGCGAGAGCATCAGTTGGGAATTGATATGGAAGGTTTTGATGCTGAGATGGAACAGCAACGTCAGCGTGCACGTGCTTCAGGCAGTTTCTCTGTTGACTACAACGATAAACTGTCAATTGATGGTGAAACAGCGTTCACAGGGTACGACCACTGTGAAGAACAAGCTGATATCGTGGCACTGTTTAAAGAGGGTGAACCGGTAAAACAACTGAGTGCGGGTGAAAAGGGTATTGTTGTACTGAAGCACACGCCGTTTTATGGTGAGTCCGGCGGACAGGTTGGTGATATCGGTACGCTAAGTAGCGATTTAGGCGTTTTTCAGGTTCTAGATTGCACAAAAGAAGCGCGAAATCATCTGCATCATGGTGAAGTTCAGCAAGGTGTTTTGACTCTGGGTGGCCAAGTGGTGGCTCAAGTGGATAAAAGTGCACGCCAGGCGACCGCGTTAAACCACTCAGCGACTCACTTATTACATGCTGCTTTACGAAACGTGCTGGGAGAACATGTACAGCAAAAAGGATCACTTGTGGATCCAGAGCGTCTACGTTTTGACTTTGCCCACTTTGAAGCGATGACCGACGACGAGCTAAGTGCGGTAGAGGTGTTGGTAAATGATCAGATTCGTGCAAATAGTGCAGTTGTCACCGAAGTCATGGCGATTGACGAAGCTCGCCAGAAAGGTGCAATGGCGCTATTTGGTGAAAAGTATGATGATGAGGTGCGTGTGCTCTCAATGGGAGAAGACTTCTCTGTTGAGTTATGTGGGGGAACCCATGCTACGCGAACCGGCGATATTGGCTTTCTAAAGATTATCTCAGAAAGTGGTATTGCGTCTGGTGTGCGCCGTATAGAAGCGGTGACTGGCCAGGGCGCGCAATCCTATACGTCTGAGATGGATCAGTCTTTAGGACAAATAGCAGCTTTGCTAAAAGGTTCTAAAGATACAGCGTTAGACAAGGTTAAGGCGTTATCGGACCGGGCTCGTCAACTTGAAAAAGAACTTGAGCAGCTCAAATCAAAGCTAGCGACAGCACAAAGTGGTGACCTCGTTTCTCAGGCAAAAGAGATAAAAGGTATTAAGGTACTCACAGCTATACTGCCTGGCATTGATCCCAAAGCGCTGCGAGATACGATTGATCAGTTAAAGAACAAATTAGGTTCGGCAGTTGTGGTGTTGGCTACAGAGAGTGATGGAAAAGTGTCTGTTGCTGCGGGTGTGACGAAAGACTTGGTTGCTAAGGTAAAAGCTGGTGATTTAGTCAAAGATTTAGCGGCACAACTGGGTGGTAAAGGGGGCGGGCGTCCTGATTTCGCTCAAGGAGGGGGCACTGATGCTCCCGCTTTACCAGCTGCGCTTGAGAGCGTAGAGGTCTTTGTAAATAATTTATAGTTGGGGCAGGTCGCGCGTGAGCGGCCAATGGAGACAGAGAGAACAATGGCTCTATTCGTACAAAAGTATGGCGGCACATCTGTAGGCTCTATTGAGCGTATAGAAGCAGTTGCTGATAAGTTAAAAACATTTAAGGATCAGGGACATGATCTCGTGGTAGCCGTATCAGCCATGAGCGGTGAAACCAATCGGTTGATAGGTCTGGCCCATGAGATTCAAAATAATCCAACTCCCAGAGAAATGGATGTTTTGGTCTCTACAGGAGAGCAGGTGACCATTGCACTTTTGTGCATGGCATTAGAGAAGCGGGGAATACCCGCGCGCTCTTACACAGGAAGCCAGGTGAGAATCCTGACTGATAGTGCTCACATGAAGGCACGTATTCAGGACATTGATGTCGAAAAGATACAGTCAGATCTTGCACAAGGACGGATAGTGGTCGTGGCAGGTTTTCAGGGAGCTGATGCTGAAGGCAATATTACCACGCTAGGACGCGGCGGCTCAGACACGACCGGCGTTGCTCTGGCTGCTGCATTAAAAGCGGATGAGTGTCAGATCTACACGGATGTCGATGGCGTATATACAACAGACCCAAGGGTGGTTGAAGGTGCTCAGCGTCTTGAGAAGATTACCTTTGAAGAGATGCTGGAAATGGCTAGCCTAGGTTCCAAAATTCTGCAGATTCGCTCAGTTGAGTTTGCAGGTAAGTACAAGGTTCCATTACGTGTACTATCGAGCTTTGAAGATGGCCCAGGTACTCTGATTACTATAGAGGATGAAGAAGCAGTGGAAAAACCCGTTATTTCAGGAATCGCGTTTAATCGTGATGAGGCGAAACTTACTGTACTAGGTGTGCCGGATATACCAGGCGTAGCTTCAAAAATACTGGGGCCGATCAGTAAAGCGAATATTGAAGTTGATATGATCGTTCAGAACATCGCAGCTGATCAAACAACAGATTTTACCTTTACAGTCCACAGAAACGACTATACTAAAGCGGAAGAGGTTCTTCGAAGTGTAGCGGTTGATCTTGGAGCTCGTGAAGTAGTTGGCAACAATAAGATCGCAAAAGTATCTATTGTTGGTGTTGGAATGCGTTCACACGCAGGTGTAGCAAGCAAAATGTTTGATGCACTGGCGGGTGAAAATATTAATATTCAGATGATCTCTACCTCAGAAATTAAAGTTTCTGTGGTGATTGCAGAGAAATATTTGGAATTAGCTGTACGTGCCCTTCATTCAGCATTTGATTTGGATAAAGTAGACACTGTCAGTGAATGACGACGGTCAGTATTTAGTCTATAGTATCGGCCGTAGACTATATGGCTGTCACAGTGTAGTAGTCGGGTAGCACGCTACCCGATAGGTAGTCGATAGTGTCTTAGGGAAGATTGGGAGATCTAAATATGTTGATTTTAACACGCCGTGTTGGCGAGACGTTGATGGTTGGTGACGAAGTAACAGTTACCGTTTTGGGAGTAAAGGGCAATCAGGTTCGTATCGGTGTAAACGCTCCGAAGGATGTTTCTGTTCATCGTGAAGAGATATATCAGCGTATACAGCGTGAGAAAAGCGACGAAGAGTCTAAAGATTGATTTTTTTGAAAGTTTTTCTTTTCTTTTGAAAATCAGTCTAGTATAGTTCGCGCCGTTGATTGGTGAGATGGCCGAGTGGCTGAAGGCGCGCCCCTGCTAAGGGCGTATAGGGGAAACTCTATCGAGGGTTCGAATCCCTCTCTCACCGCCATTTGCGCCCGTAGCTCAGCTGGATAGAGTACCTGGCTACGAACCAGGCGGTCGCACGTTCGAATCGTGCCGGGCGCACCATCAACAAGCAGTAAGGTAGTAATAAAAGTTAAAGTGCCGCGCCCGTAGCTCAGCTGGATAGAGTACCTGGCTACGAACCAGGCGGTCGCACGTTCGAATCGTGCCGGGCGCACCATCTCTTTAACGGTTATTAGCGCCCGTAGCTCAGCTGGATAGAGTACCTGGCTACGAACCAGGCGGTCGCACGTTCGAATCGTGCCGGGCGCGCCACCTTACAAAAAGCATAAGTTATCAACTTTGCTTCCCTCACAATAAACTCAAAGTCCTCCTCATGAAATTTATCGTTAAGCTGTTTCCTGAAATTACTATCAAAAGTCGTCCTGTTCGTCGCCGTTTTATCCAGCGACTACAAAACAATCTTCAAATTGTACTGAAAAGGATTAGTGACGATATCAAAGTCAGTGGCTTTTGGGATAAGGTCGAAGTGGTATTGCCGCAAGAGTCTTTGCAGTACCGTGATGAACTGTGTGAAACGATGGCGCGAGTTCCGGGGATAGCGCACTTTATTGAAGTGGCTGAGTATCCGCTGGTTAGCTTTCAGGATGTCTTTGAAAAAACACTACCGCTTTATGCCTCTCGTCTGAAAGATAAAACGTTTAAAGTACGAGTAAAGCGAAAAGGTAAACACGATTTCACGTCCATCGATCTTGAGCGATATGTAGGAGGAGGGTTGCTAGAGCACTCTGATTCCGCTGGTGTTGACGTGCGAAAGCCTGATGAATATGTCGATATCGAAGTTGACCAAGATACGTTTTATGTTGTTGAGCGTTTACATAAAGGCCAAGGAGGGTATCCGTTAGGCTCGCAAGAGGCGGTGCTCTCCCTTATTTCGGGTGGCTTTGATTCGGTGGTTGCTTCCTATATGACCATGCGCAGAGGCTCAAAAACACACTTCCTTTTCTTTAATCTGGGAGGAAAGGCGCATGAGATTGGTGTGAAACAAGTTGCGTTACATTTGTGGCAGCAGTATGGCGCTTCTGCTCGTGTGAAGTTTATTACAGTGCCTTTTGATGAGGTTGTTGGTGATATTTTGCAGAATGTTCATCACTCTCATATGGGGGTTGTTTTAAAGCGCCAGATGATGCGTGCTGCAGAAAAAGTGGCTGATTTAATGAAAATCGATGCCATCGTAACAGGTGAAAGTATTGCTCAGGTATCTAGCCAGACTATCCCGAACCTAACCTTGATTGATCAATCTACAAACAAGCTTGTTTTGCGCCCATTAATTACTATGGATAAGCAAGATATCGTTGATATCACAAAGAAATTAGGATGTTTTGATATCGTCAAAACAATTCCGGAATATTGTGGTGTCATTTCCGATAAGCCGACGACACGTGCTCGTATCGAAAGGGTGTTAGAAGAAGAGCAGGGGCTTGATGACCATATACTCGATAATGTGATTGCCAAAGCTGAAGTATTGATCATCGATGAGATTGTAGAGAACTTAAACGTTCAGACTGAGATCGAAGCGTTAAGTAAAGTCTCGGATAATCAAGTGATTGTCGATGTACGCTCTCCCGTCGAGCAGGAAAAGAAACCGCTTAATATGCCAGGGTGTGAGGTGGTTTGCGTGCCTTTCTATGAGCTTGAAAGTGCGGTAGGCGCTTGGGACCAAGGGAAAGAGTACCTTTTATACTGTGATAAGGGTGTTATGAGCGTGTTACATGCTCAAAATCTACAGGACAAAGGATATTCTAATATCAAGGTATACCGTCCCTTAGTATAACTTTATTGGGCTTTGTGGAATTTTTTATTCTAACTATATGATTTATAGATCTATTTGGCTGATGATGCTAATGGCTTAAACAGGCTGCTTTTTGATCTATAACAGTAAGGCAAAGTTGCTACAGAATCGCTTTTAATGTTTAATGCCAGTGTTGCAGACTTGGATGTTACTGTTGCCGATTTTCTCAAAAAACGGGCGGCCATCTAAGGAAAAGCAATATTTCTATCAACAACTAGGAGCAGCCACAGATGGAAAATCTGATATCAGAAGGCCTTTCCCTCATGGTCTATGGTATGGGCTTTGTTTTTGTGTTCCTCACCTTGCTGGTTTTTGTAACGAACTTTATGTCAAAGCTTGTTGTAAAGTTTGAACCAGCGCCTCAGCCAAAAGCTGCGCCACAGCGAGTCGCGACAGCTGCTGTAGCACAAGGTGGTAACGATGAATTAGTTGCTGTTATGTCAGCGGCTGTTCACAAATATCGTTCATAAGAAACGATAAGTAACTACAAAATTTCGTGCACTATTATCGACAGAAGGCCTTTTACCCATGTCCGATGCAAAGAAACCGCTAGGAATTACTGACGTAGTTCTGCGAGATGCTCATCAGTCTCTTTTTGCCACCCGTATGCGTATCGATGATATGCTACCGATTGCAGAAAAATTAGACAAAGTAGGCTACTGGTCCCTAGAAAGCTGGGGCGGAGCTACATTTGACTCTTGTATTCGTTATATTGGCGAAGATCCTTGGGATCGTATCCGTGAATTAAAAGCGGCAATGCCTAACACGCGTCAACAAATGCTATTACGCGGCCAGAACCTTTTGGGTTATCGCCATTATGCTGATGACGTTGTGAATAAGTTTGTTGAGCGTGCTGCTAAAAACGGTGTTGATGTTTTCCGTATCTTTGATGCGATGAATGATCCCCGTAACCTAGAAACTGCCATCAAAGCAGTTAAGGCAACTGGAAAGCATGCCCAAGGAACAATCTCTTTTACGAAGAGTGTTGTTCATACCACAGATATGTGGGTTGAATACGCGAAAACCTTGGAAGATATGGGTGCTGAATCTATCGCTATTAAGGATATGTCGGGTATTCTGACGCCTTACGATGCATTCGACTTGGTATCTCGTCTGAAAGCGCAAACGGATTTAGAAGTGCAGCTTCATGCTCATGCGACTTCTGGCCTGTCTGATATGACAATTCTGAAAGCTGTAGAAGCCGGTATTGATCGTGTTGATACGGCAATCTCCTCTATGTCTATGACCTATGGGCATACGGCAACTGAATCTGTTGTTGCAGCTTTACAAGGTACAGATCGTGATACCGGTCTGGATCTGGAACAGCTGGAAGAGATCGCAGCTTACTTCCGCGAAGTGCGTAAGAAGTATGCAAAATTTGAAGGCTCTCTGCGCGGTACTGACTCCCGTATCCTAATTGCTCAGGTACCTGGCGGTATGTTGACCAATATGGAAAGTCAGCTTCGCGAGCAGAATGCATCCGATAAGTTTGATGACGTATTAGCTGAAATCCCACGTGTTCGTGAAGATTTAGGTTGGATACCTCTAGTAACGCCAACTTCCCAGATCGTAGGCACTCAGGCTGTTATTAACGTTTTGATGGGTGAGCGTTACAAGACGATTTCGAAAGAAGTTCAGGGTGTCTTGAAAGGTGAATATGGCGCTGCACCTGCTCCTTATAATGCGGAGTTACAGGCTCGTGTGCTAGACGGTGGTGAGGCGATTACATGTCGCCCGGCCGATTTGCTAGACCCTGAAGTTGAGAAATTAACCACTGAATTGCGTAATTTAGCAACAGAGAAGGGTATCTCTCTCGTTGGTGGTGAAAATGAAATCGACGATGTACTGACGTACGCGCTATTCCCTCAAATTGGTTTGAAATTCCTCGAAAATCGCGGCAACCCAGACGCGTTTGAACCTGCACCTACACTGGAGGATGCGAAAGCTATGGCTGCACCTAAGAAAACTGGACCAGAAGTTTATACAATCACTGTAAATGGTCAGAATTATGTTGTTCAAGTAGCAGAAGGCGGAGATATCTCTGCTGTTGCTGCTGCACCGGCTGCTGCCGCTGCGCCTGTTGCTGCACCTGTAGGTCAAGGGGAACCTGTCCCTGCGCCTTTGGCTGGTAATATCTGGAAAGTTCAGGTATCTGTTGGTCAGGCTATTCAGGAAGGTGATGTTCTGGTTATTCTGGAAGCGATGAAGATGGAAACTGAGGTACGTGCAGCTCGTGCAGGTACCGTAACTTCTGTTGACGTGAAAGAAGGTGACGCTGTTCAGGTAGGCGATTCGCTGCTATCTCTAGCGTAAGAGGTCAATTTGAATGGAAAAGCTTCTAGATCTTTGGTTCGCCTCAGGCTTATATAACATATCGCCTGGGCAGTTTGTGATGATCCTTGTGGGTCTGCTGCTGCTATTTTTGGCTATCCGTAAGAATTTTGAACCGCTGTTGCTGGTGCCGATTGGGTTTGGCGGTATTATGGCAAATATTCCGGAAGCGGGTATGGCATTCTCAGCTGTAGAGAATGCTATACACTTTGCTAAACCGGAAGTGTTGTCGGCTTTGGCGTCCGTGCTTGGAACATCTGGCGCAGACCCTCATGAATTGGTTCATGCTTATCATGTATCCAACGCATCAACTCATGCCGCTGCTTCTTTAGTTGCTAATGATGCGGGTTACAACAACGGTATGTTGTATAACTTCTATACTGTAGCTATTGCTTCAGGCGCTGCGCCTCTGCTCATTTTCATGGGCGTAGGGGCTATGACGGACTTCGGGCCGCTGTTAGCTAATCCTAAGACATTGTTTTTAGGTGCGGCTGCACAGTTTGGCATCTTTGCAACCGTCTTAGGTGCCGTTGCTCTAACCACACTAGGCATCATGGACTTCAGTATCCAAGACGCTGCAGCGATTGGTATTATCGGTGGTGCGGACGGCCCTACAGCTATTTATGTTGCAAGCATGCTGGCACCTCAGTTATTAGGTGCGATTGCTGTAGCGGCATACTCCTACATGGCGTTGGTTCCGTTGATTCAGCCTCCTATTATGCGAGCGTTGACCACTGAGTCTGAACGTAAGATCAAAATGGTGCAGTTACGCCATATCTCAAAGACAGAGAAAATTCTTTTCCCTATCTCTTTGATGATTTTGGTCGCGTTGTTGCTTCCTGATGCAGCCCCTCTACTGGGTATGTTCTGCTTTGGTAACCTGATGCGTGAATGTGGAGTGGTTGATCGTTTAAGCGATACCGCTCAGAATGCATTGATCAACATCGTTACTATCTTCTTGGGTCTATCGGTTGGATCAAAACTATCCGCTGATAAGTTCTTAGATGTACAGACGCTTGGTATTCTAGTACTAGGTATTGTTGCATTTGGTATTGGTACAGCGATGGGTGTACTGATGGCTAAGCTAATGAACAAATTAGCGGGCGGCAACTCGATTAATCCGTTGATCGGTTCTGCGGGTGTATCTGCGGTACCTATGGCGGCACGTGTTTCTAACAAGCTAGGTTTGGAAGCGAACTCCCAGAACTTCTTGTTGATGCACGCGATGGGGCCCAACGTTGCCGGTGTTATCGGTTCAGCTGTGGCCGCAGGCGTAATGATCAAGTTTGTTGGCTAACTAGCAAATACAAACCAATAAAAAAGGCTGCTCAATGAGCGGCCTTTTTTTTCGATAAAATTACTGTTTCAGTAGCCTGCTAGTGTTTCGATATGAGCTTCTACACTAAACGCTAATGAGACTGGGTTATATCCTCCTTCTAACACGGAAACGATACGCCCTTGGGAGTAAACCCTTGCTACATCCATTAATAATTTTGTTACCCAGCGGTAGTCATCTTCATTCAGGTTTATATCTGCCATTGGGTCTTCATGGTGAGCATCAAATCCTGCAGAGATAAAGAGCATATCAGGCTTATGGTTCTGCAAGGCTGGTAGCCAATTGGTTTCAACCATGTTTCTGAAAAAGGCACTTTCACTATAAGCTGGCATAGGGCAGTTAATAATGTTAGGCCGCTTGATATCGGTATAGCGCTCAGGATAATAAGGGTGTTGGAAGGTAGAGCAAACCATAACTTCAGGTATATCTTTAAAGATATCTACCGTTCCATTGCAGTGATGAACGTCGAAGTCAACAATGGCAACGCGGTTGATATCAGGGTGCTGCAAGGCCTGCATTGCACCAATGGCGACGTTGTTAAAAAAGCAAAAGCCCATAGGAGCATTATGCTCGGCATGATGCCCTGGTGGTCGTACTGCGCAAAAAGCATTATTGGTCTTACCGGCGAGCACTCGATTCGTTGCGAGAATCGCCGACCCTGCCGCTAAACTTGCCGCATGGAGTGAATCTGGGCAAAGCGCGGTATCTTCATCGGTATAGACGACCCCTTCGGAAGGAAGCTTCATTTCTAAGCGCTTCTGGTGAAGGGAAGCATGAGCCATAGCAATCTGCTCAGGCGTCACATGAACTGATTCCAACTTTTCAAGTTGTTGAATCAGCCCGGTGCGCTCAAGGACTTTTCGAATTGCTAATAAACGTATTGGGCTTTCAGGATGTTCCGGGCCCATATTGTGAAGTCCACAATCATCATGGGTGATAAAAGTTGTAGCCATAATCCCTTTCAACTCTGATTATATTTTTTCTCCAGTGTACTGGAAAATACACGATAGAACTGCTTAGTCGAAGGTCTAAGTAGGGTAAAGAGTTCATTTTGCTTGATCTGAATCATGGTGAGATCTTCCCGGAAAGATAGTATGACCTGACAGCATAGAACTGTATTAAACACCGCGCGTTCACCCTCGCCGGTGTTTTTTTTTACCTAGTTGTTTCCTATGAAGATTGCTTCCCCCGTCGCCCAATGACTTTTATACTGAGTACTCTATTACGTTTTTCCTCATAAGGGCTTCACGCTGAGTGTCAGAGTTAAAAATAGATTACGCCAACAAAAGGGTTTTGCTTATCGAAAGTAGCGGCAATATGCGCTCGACTGTTGTATATATGCTTCGGCAGCTAGGTGTATCTAATATTGAAGCCGTCACTATCAATGAGCAGGTTTTAGATCTGATTCGAGAAGAAGTCTTTGATATTGTTTTGCTTGGGCATAATAGCAGTGATAGTCTCTCAGGGATTCAGCTACTGGAGGAGTCTCGTTACCGTGGTTATATCAAGCCCGGTGCCTGTTGGGTGTTTATGACAAGTGATTCCTCCCAAGAGATAATCTTGCATGCCATAGAAAGTAAACCTGATGCGGTTATTACTAAGCCCTTCACCATGGAAGAGTTAAAAGCTAGGTTAGATCTTTTGATGTATAGAAAAGAAGCCTTAGCAGCCGTGGATGAAGCCGTCAGCCGTGGGCAACTGGATAAAGCTGTAAAATTGTGTGACCAAGTTGAGCTTTCTGGCGGAAACTATGATTATGTTCAGCTTATCAAAGGTCGTTTGTTGTTGCAGATGAATCGCTTTGATGAGGCGGAGCATTTTTTCAAGTATCGCTTCAAACATTTCAATGAGAAAGAAAGCGGTATCGCATTGGCTGAGGCATATGTTGGTCAGGGCCGCTTGGATGAAGCAAAAATATTACTGACAGATATTATCGAAAAATATCCTCTACTGATGTCTGCCTACGATTTGTTAGCGGATGTCCTAGAGCGACAAGGGGAGCTTGTTCCCGCCCAAGAAGCACTCCACTCTGCTACTAAAAAGTCTCCCTTGAGCCTTTTGCGCCATATGGAGCTTGGTCGTGTGGCTGTTTATACGAAAACTTTGCCACTAGCAGAGTCTGCCTATCGCAAATCAATCTCCTTAGGTAAAGAAAGCTGCTATCGTTCAGCCGACCCCTATCTAAAACTCGCTAATGTTCGTCGTCTGGAGATGGAAGGCGCTTCGGAAAGAGACCAAATTGTTCTTAGAAATCAATTCGATGAAATACTGAATCATGCCTCATTTCAGTTTCCGAAGGACAAGACTTTAAAATTTAAATCGGCTTTATTGAAGAGCCAGCTAAGCCGTGACCTAGGTGAAACTGATGATGCGAACCGTTATTTGCAAGAGGCTGAGCGGCAAGCAAAAATACTGGGAGAAGAGGCAAATGTTAAAAGAGCGCTTTTGGAAGTCACTGGGGATCAGTTACCTGTGCTCCAAGAGGAAGCAGTTGATGTTGTGCAAAAACGTCAGATTCATGACCCAGAAATGAGCGAGCGAGTGAATCGCTTGGGCGTTAAGCATTATATGGCTGAGAAGGTTCCACAAGCTATCCGATATTTTGGGTTGGCAATTGAGCATGATCCAAAGAATGCAAAAGCGCTACTGAATCTGGCTCAGCTTTTTTTGGAGTCCACGCGCTCGCAGTCAGCCAGAAGAGAGGAGCGTATCAAGATGGTTGAGCGTTATCTCAGACTGACCACTAGAATGAATTTGTCCGAAGCGGAAAAACAAAAATACTTGTTACTTGAAAAGTTGTCGGGTATGTCCCCAGAGGTCTTACCCGATGGGAGCTTTGGCCCGTTGCTACGCTAAAAATGGCCTCCCCGCAGGGACTCGAACCCCGATTTAAGCCTTAGGAGGGCCTCGTTCTATCCGGTTGAACTACAGGGAGGTCTTAATAATCAATATTTTACGTATTTTCTATTGCTCTGGAAAGCTTCAATTTCACTCCTCTCGCTTTTTAAGGCGATAAGCTAGTTGAGGGCGAGTTAATCCTAACCTACGCGCCGCATGAGCAACATTGCCATTTGCTTTTTCCATGGCACGCAGGAGAATTTTTTGTTCTAACGCTTCGAGTGAAAAGTCCTCGCCGAGCAGTTGCTCCAGCCAATCTTCATTATCTGGTTCCGAGGTGTTTATATGTGCCAGTTGACCTTGGTTATTAATAACATTTAATGGGTGACTAGGCTCTTTAAGGGAGGGGAAAAAGCTTGAAAGCTCAATCTGGTGGTTATTATCGGTAAGGATAATGCCGCGTTCAATCATGTTCTCTAACTCACGGATATTACCAGGCCACTTGTAATTCATCAGGGCTTGCATCGCCATATCTGATACCCCGATAGTCCGTTTGTTGTAGAGCGTGTGATACTTCTCCAGAAAGTGGTTAATGAGCAGGGGGATATCTTCGGTTCTTTCCCTTAATGGTGGAATATACACTGGATACACATTAAGCCGATAGAAAAGGTCTGCCCGAAACTTCCCTTGTTGTACGGCTTCTTCAAGGTCTTCATTAGTTGCTGCAACCACTCTAACATCGATTTTTCGTGTGCGGGTATCGCCTACGCGCTCTAACTCGCTCTCTTGCAGTACACGAAGTAAGGATGCCTGAGCTCTTGGCGAGAGTTCAACGACTTCATCTAGGAAGATAGTGCCGCCATGAGCACGCTCAAAGCGTCCCTCTCGGGATTGAGTTGCACCGGTAAATGCGCCTTTCTCTACACCAAATAGTTCCGCTTCAATTAGATCTGGAGAGATACACGCGCAGTTAACCGCAACAAATGGTTTATCTGCGCGATCTGAGTTTAAATGAAGATCCCGTGCAATAACCTCTTTTCCTACACCTGTTTCGCCTTGCAACAAGACGGTGATTTTGCTGCTGGAGGCTTTACGTATGAGTTGGCAAACATTTTTAAATCCTCCCGAGCGGCCAACGGAATTAAACGGAAGATCCTCCTCTGCGCTGCTATCACGGTAGTTTTCTCTTAGTGTTTGTAGTTGAGATTGCAAAGAGAAAAGTTCATCGGCAATGGGGTCTGGGAGCATGAAGCGTTCTAGTTCAGCATGGTCTTCCCACTCTTCTGCTGGTTTTCCGATAATACGACAATTAGGTTCACCACAGCCTGCGCATTCGACCTCCTTAAATACGATAGTTTTACCCATGTAATAAGTGGTGTATCCGCTAGCATATCCGATCAATGTCCAGCAAATTGGGTCCTCTGAAAGACCGAAATTTTGCACATGGTCTTCTGCCTCATAAGAGTCGAACCAGCTGAATTCTCCGTAGAACGTGCCTTTATTTACGTCAAAATTGAGGTCAATGGGCTTAACATTCACCATCCCTTTGATGCCATGCAGCTGGGGGCCAACAAAAAAGGCTTCATCTGTTGATATATTCGGTCTTAGCTTGTGAGCAAGTTCAGCATCTTTCCAGCCTGTGTGATAGCCGAATCGCATTAAAAAACCCTTGGTACGCTCAATGCCGAAAGTTTCAACTAGCTCCTTTCTGAGCAAACCCATCACGCTGGAATGAACAAGAATCATACGTTGCTCATCGAGCCATATTTTTCCTTGATCACTTTCAAAACGAATCTTAGACAGCAGATCTCCAAAAGCTGGAAACTTCAAATCATGTGGATTAGCCATTGTTTTTTTTATACCGGCGCTGATTTTGAAAACCCCTTAGGGCACCCTTTTTTTATTAATGAACCATTCTGGACAGGAATGGAAGTAGCCTAAGCTAAGGGTAAGACGAAAGTATATATTTGGTGAATGCTCTCGCAAGACTAGATCATCAAATCGTGAATTGATCTGTATTTTTTCACCATATCATCAAGAAAGTTGGGGGTGACTTATCAGAATACTTTGCTGGGTTTAGTTTGATTTTTTATTTTTATTCTTATCTAAGTTTATGTTTTTAAATACTTAATTCTATAGCTGCCTGACCGTTTTCTTTCGCTGGCACACCCATTGCTAAACCTTGGTCACTATAAAAACAAAAACAGGTCAGCAATATGTCGCCTTCTCAACAGAATAAAAAGGGCCAGATTGTCCCGCTACATACCAAAAGCTCAGATGGTATGCCTGAGTTTAAAAAGTTCGTCCGAATTCGCAGTCCCGAAGGGGCTCGGTTTGTGGAATTTGACTTCGCCATTGGTGACCCAGGCTTGTTTGTTGAGCTCATCATGCCACAACGCGTCTTTGATGATTTTTGTCGAAACAACCATGTTCTTTTCATGACCGATGCGCAGATGGCTGAGGTCGATGCGGACATGGAGAAGTGGCGTTATGGCTATAACACTTTGATGTCACGCAATCACGATCACCAATAACCTCTTGAATAAAAACAAACTATTGGGGTAGTTCAATGACTATCGAGATAAAAACGGCAACGTTAGAGCCGGTAAGAAACACCTTTGCCCATATTGAGCGTCGTTTCGGGGATAAGCCTGCGACTCGCTACCAGGAAGCTACCTACGACGTCCAGTCAGAAACGAATTTTCATTATAAGCCTTTGTGGCAACCAGAATTTGAACTGAATGATAGCCGTCGGACGGCTGTCATTATGGAAGACTGGTATGCGTTTAAAGACCCTCGTCAATTTTACTACGGCACTTATGTTCAGCAGCGTGCTCGTATGCAGGAAGTGGCCGAAAACAGCTATGCCTTCTTTGAGAAGCGTAATTTGGCAGCCTCGTTAGGCGAAGATGTGCGTGAAAAAATTATTCGTTACCTGATTCCTCTGCGTCACGTTGAGCATACAGCCAACTTAAACAACCTCTATGGCACGGCTAATGGCTATGGCACAGCAATGACACAAGCGTTGTTGTTTGATGGCATGGATCGACTAGGCAATGCTCAGTATCTCTCCCGAATTGGCCTGATTCTCGATGGCAATACCGGTGATTCTCTAAGTGAAGCGAAAGCGTGTTGGATGAGCGACCCCGTGTGGCAGGGCGTTAGAGCATTGTGCGAAGAAACACTGGTGACCAAAGATTGGTTCGAGCTGTTTGTTGCACAGGATGTTGTCATCGACACCCTCGTATATGACCTGTTTTTTAACCAGTTCGATCAGTGGTTGGTTGCCCATGGAGGTCAGGATATCGCCATGTTAACGGAGTTTATGCAGGAGTGGAGCAAAGAGGTTACTCGATGGAGTGACAGTGTTTTGAAAACGGCGGTTGCGAGTGAGGCAAATAAAGTTTTGATCAGCGGTTGGGCTGATAAATGGCGAGGCAAGGCCGCCGAGGCACTATCTCCCGTTGCCAAGGAGATGCTAAATGACGAGGCACTAGAGCAGGCTTTAAGTGTACTGGATAAGCGCCTGAAGAAAGCTGGGCTAGAACAATAAGGAATTCACCTATGTCAAAAGTATATATCGCACTACAAGACAATGATCTGTCCCGCTACATCGTTGAAGCGATCGAAGATGATAATCCTGATGCAACCGTGATCCATATGCCCGCGATGATTCGCATTGAAAATGAAGGGCATCTCGTGGTGAAGCGGGAAACCGTTGAGGAAAAGCTAGGACGTGATTGGGACGTACAGGAGTTACACCTGAACCTCATTACGTTAGGCGGACATGTTGATGAAGATGACGATCAGCTCAGTCTGACGTGGAACACATAATAAAAAGGTAACCCCATGGCAGCTAAAAAACTAAACCTTAAAGATAAATATCGTCTTTTAACCCGCGACTTGGATTGGGAGTTTTCTTACCAAGATCGTAAAGAGGCGTTTCCTTACGAAGAGTTTGAAGGCATTAAAATTACGGACTGGTCTAAATGGGAAGATCCGTTTCGCTTAACGATGGATTCTTATTGGAAATACCAAGCGGAAAAAGAGAAGAAGCTTTACGCTATTTTTGATGCCTTTTCCCAAAATAACGGCCACCTTAATGTCACTGATCCGCGCTATATCAATGCATTGAAGATCTTCCTGACAGGTGTCTCGCCTTTAGAGTATCAGGCTTTTCAGGGGTTTGCCCATACGGGGCGCCAGTTTGGTGGTGTTGGGGCACGAGTAGCCTGCCAAATGCAATCTATCGATGAGCTGCGTCATGTTCAGACACAGATTCATGCAATGAGCCATTACAACAAGTTCTTTGATGGACTGCAGGAATGGCCGCATATGCATGATCGCGTTTGGTATCTCTCCGTTCCTAAATCCTTCTTTAATGATGCCCGCAGCGCTGGCCCGTTTGAATTCATGGTGGCCATTGGATTTAGTTTTGAATATGTACTGACCAATCTATTGTTTGTGCCATTTATGTCGGGTGCTGCACACAATGGTGATATGGCTACCGTAACTTTCGGTTTCTCTGCTCAGTCAGATGAGGCTAGGCACATGACATTAGGGTTGGAAGTCATCAAGTTCCTTCTTGAACAGCATGAAGACAATGTACCCATTGTGCAAAAGTGGATTGATAAGTGGTTCTGGCGTGGAACGCGTTTATTAACCATCGTTGCGATGATGATGGACTACATGCTTCCTAATAAAGTGATGTCCTGGAAGGAGGCGTGGGAAGTGTACTTTGAAGAGGCCGGTGGTGCTTTATTTAAAGACCTAGCCCGCTATGGCATCCGTATGCCGAAGTACGCCGATATTATCGAAAAAGAGAAAGAGCATATCTCTCACCAAGCATGGTGGACTTTCTATACCCACGGTCACGCGGCGGGATTCCATACATGGATTCCAACAGACCAAGAGTTGGACTGGTTAAGTGAAAAATACCCCGATACGTTTGATAAGTACTATCGCCCGCGCTGGGAACTCGCTAAAGAGATGGAGGCAAAAGGTGAGCGCTTCTATACCAAAGCATTGCCGCAGCTATGTACCACTTGCCAGATTCCTATGCTGTTTACCGAGATGGATGATCCAACGCTAACGGCTTATCGAAGTTCTGACTATCAAGATAACAAGTATCACTTCTGTTCAGATGGGTGTAAGGACATCTTCGATGATGAGCCGGAAAAATATATCCAGTCTTGGCTGCCTGTACATCAGATTTTCCAAGGTAATTGTGGAGGCCCAGGCGTTGAGGAAATCCTCAGTGAGTATTACCGCATGAACTTGGGCGCGGACAATATGGACATGAAAGACTCGCCCGATGAGAAACGCTGGAATGCGTGGAAAGGTGTCGCCTAATAAGAATAACCATTGGGGCGCCCGACGCCCCGCAGTGATAGGACAAAAAATATGCCAGTTAAAGCAATTACGCCGGACTATAGAGGCGATATGAAAGATAGGCTGGAAAATTTCCATGGCAACCAAGTGGTTTATGTGGGGTGGGATCACCACTTAATGTTTTGTGCGCCTTTTGCGTATCCGTTACCGCCAGAGATGCCCTTTGAAGCATTGGCTAATGATGTCATGCCTGAGGCATTCAGCCTGCACCCCGAGTGGTCAAAAGTTGATTTGAAAAAAGCAACATGGCTGTTGGATGGACTTCCTTTTGCGCCTGATTTTAATCAGTCGTTGCAAGCTCAAGGCATTGGTCACAAATCCGTACTGCGCTTTTGTACCCCTGAGCTTAAAGGATTCGCCGGCGCTGGCGTCTAAGGAGTCGACTATGAGCTTTGAAGTCACAGTGGAACCTACCGGTGACATTATAGAGGTCGAAGAGGGACAGACCTTGCTGGACGCGGCACTACGCCAAGGTGTCTGGTTACCCTTCGCTTGCGGTCACGGGACCTGTGCAACGTGCAAGGTACAGGTTGTAGAGGGAGATGTTGATATTGGTAATGCCTCTCCTTTCGCATTGATGGATATGGAGCGGGAGGAGGGCAAAGTACTGGCGTGTTGCGCTATTCCTGAGTCAGATTTGGTGATTGAGGCTGATATCGATGTCGATCCGGATTTTGCGGGTTATCCCGTTATGGACTTTGTAGGCACGGTTACTGAGATAAAAGATCTGTCTCCCACCATTAAGGGAATCTGGTTTTCATTGGATGAAGAGATGGAATTTCAGGCAGGCCAGTATATCAACCTTCGTATTCCCGGCGTTGAAGGCGTGCGAGCTTTCTCGATTGCTAATAAGCCTTCCGACAATAAACAGCTGGAGCTGCATGTGCGTTTAGTGCCAGAAGGAGCGGGTACCTCTTGGTTACACAATAAACTAGTGGTGGGTGATACGTTAGATATTAGCGGCCCATACGGGCAGTTTTTTGTACGCAAGTCCGATGAGCAGGATGCGATTTTTATTGCCGGAGGCTCCGGCCTCTCCAGCCCGCAATCAATGATTCTTGACTTGTTAGAGGAGGGGGATCAGCGACAAATTTATCTTTTTCAAGGAGCACGCAACGTTTCGGAGCTATATAACCGAAACCTCTTTGAAGCGCTAGCGGCTGAAAATAGCAATTTCCACTATATTCCTGCGTTAAATGCTCCAGAAGCGGGTGATCAGTGGGATGGGTTTACCGGTTATGTGCATGAAGCAGCGATGAGCTACTTCGATAATCGCTTTTCGGGTCATAAAGCTTACCTCTGTGGGCCCCCTCCCATGATTGATGCCGCGATTACTACCTTGATGCAAGGGCGCTTGTTTGAACGCGATATCCATATGGAACGGTTTCTAACAGCGGCCGATGGCGTTGAAGATCAAACTCGCTCAGCTTTGTTCAAGCGAATCTGAGGTGTGCATGAAAACCTATGAAATCTTCGTTGTTAACCGCAAAGAGAGCTTCCATTGCCCACCTGGACAAGGGTTGCTTCAGGGGATGGAAAAGGTTGGTTGCCAAGCAATCAATATCGGTTGTCGAGGGGGAGGGTGCGGCATGTGCAAAGTCCGCATAGTCAAAGGAGCTTACAGCACGAAACGCATGAGCCGTGCCCATGTGTCAGAAGAAGAGATGCAGGAGGGGTATGCATTAGCGTGCCGCGTGATACCTATGGGTGATTTGTGTATTGAATCGGATCACTTTGAGTTTAAGAAAGAAACACACCCTTATCGTGAAGAATAAGAAGAGGATGGAACAATGAAAAAAGGCGTAATGAGACCTGGTCATATCCAGATTCGGGTCTTGGATATGGATGAGGCATTGAAACACTACCGAGATCTTTTAGGACTCATCGAGATGGATCGAGATGATCAAGGACGTGTCTACCTGAAAGGGTGGACAGAGGTGGACAAATTCTCGGTTGTCCTAAGGGAGTCTGATACACCGGGCATGGACTTCACCGGTTACAAATGTGTCAGCGAGGCTGTTGTGGACCAATTACGTGAAGAGTTGATCGCGTTTGGCTGCCAGCTCGAAGACATTCCTGCGGGTGAGCTAAAGGGATGCGGTCGTCGAGTACGCTTTGACTCACCAACAGGGCATCACTTCGAAATATATGCGACAAAAGAGCAAACCGGAAAATGGGGCCTTTCTCCAACCAATCCAGAGGCTTGGCCGCGGGGCTTAACCGGCATCAAGGCAACACGCTTTGATCACTGCTTGCTTTACGGTGATGATCTGGATGGGACTCTGAAACTCTTTACTGAGGTATTGGGTTTTGATTTGGCAGAGCAAGTGTTGGATGAAAATAATACGCGAGTAGCGCAGTTTTTAACCGCTTCAATGAAAGCTCACGATGTTGCGTTTATAAAACATCCAGAAAAAAACAAGTTCCACCATGCCTCTTTCTACCTGGAAACTTGGGAGGATGTGCTGCGCGCAGCGGATCTGATTTCAATGACGGATACATCTATCGATATCGGCCCTACACGACATGGTTTGACCCATGGCAAAACGATCTACTTCTTTGATCCATCGGGAAACCGCTCAGAAGTCTTCTGTGGAGGTGATTATCACTACCCTGATCATGAGCCAGTGACGTGGACAACAGACTCCTTAGGCAAAGCAATCTTTTATCACGATCGTCAATTAAATGAGCGCTTCCTGACGGCCTTAACCTAATTGAGATCGACAGCAGGCTTACCTCCCCTTCGTTTGCCTGCTGTCGATACTGGGTTGCCAGTAATGAGAGAACAACATGAAAGAATTCAGACATTTTATCAACGGTGAATACACCGCATCGGTGAACGGCAAGACCTTTGAAAACCGCAGCCCTGTGGATAACAGTCTCATTGGTATGGTGCATGAGGCGGGCCAAATAGAAGTGGATGCTGCTGTAAAAGCAGCAAAACAGGCGCTCAAAGGGCCCTGGGGTCGAATGACTGCAGCACAACGTACTGCTTTGCTGAATAAAGTAGCGGATCGAATAAATGAGCGTTTTGATGAGTTTTTGCACGCGGAGTGCCTAGATACAGGAAAGCCTCACAGTATCGCATGTCATATCGATATTCCCCGGGGCGCTGCTAATTTTAAAGCGTTTTCTGAAACATTATCCAACCATCCTACCGAAGGATTTCGACTGGATACACCGGACGGAAAAGGAGCCCTTAATGTAGGGCATCGTACGCCAAAAGGCGTAATTGCTGTGATCTCTCCTTGGAATCTGCCTCTGCTATTGATGACGTGGAAGGTGGGGCCTGCGCTAGCCTGTGGTAATACGGTTGTGGTGAAGCCTTCTGAGGAAACCCCTGCAACAACAACGTTGTTGGGAGAAGTTATGAATGAGTGTGGCGTACCTGCGGGCGTGTTCAATGTGGTTCATGGCTTTGGGCCGCAATCAGCAGGTGAATTTCTCACCACTCATCCGCTGGTGGATGCCATTACCTTTACGGGTGAAACTCGTACGGGTGAGGCAATCATGAAAGCCGCTTCAGTAGGCTTACGAAATATTTCATTGGAATGCGGTGGTAAAAACCCAGGTATTGTCTTTGCAGACTGCGATTTGGAAAAAGCTGTTGAGGGCACAATGCGTTCTGCTTTCGTCAATTGTGGGCAGGTATGTTTAGGAACGGAGCGTGTCTATGTTGAACGTCCTATATACGACGCCTTTCTTAAAAGAATGAAAGAAGAAGTTGCCAAGCTCAAGCTAGGACGCCCAGAAGATCCCGAAGCTAATTTCGGCCCCTTAGTCAGCTTGGAGCATAGGGATAAAGTGATCTCCTATTATCAGCTGGCGGTGGAAGAAGGTGCGACCGTAGAGATTGGTGGTGGTATCCCTGATATGGGAGTGGATTTGAATAATGGTGCTTGGGTTGAGCCGACTATTTGGACAGGCCTCAAGGATGATGCGCGTGTAATCAATGAAGAGATATTCGGCCCTTGCTGCCACATTCGTCCCTTCGATACAGAAGAGGAAGTTATCGCGCTGGCTAACGATACCCATTATGGGCTTGCGGCCGCGATCTGGACTGAGAACAGTGCAAAAGCTGTGCGGGTAGCCGAGCAGATGGAAACGGGCTTGGTCTGGATTAACAGCTGGTTTTTACGAGATTTACGAACAGCATTTGGTGGCGCTAAACAATCAGGCATTGGCCGTGAAGGGGGTGTCCATGGATTGGAATTTTATACAGAGCTGAAAAACATCTGCATCAAACTTTGAGTCGCTACGAGGAATCATTATGGATCAACAACAGATTATGGCCTGTGGCGATGAGCTTTTTGAAGCGATGCTGCAACGCCACACATTACGACCGTTCACAGAGCGTTTTAGTGATATCTCGATTGAAGATGCTTATCACATCTCCCTTCGTATGGTTGAGCGCCGTGTTGAAGCCG
This sequence comes from Neptunomonas concharum, assembly GCF_008630635.1. NCBI lineage: Bacteria > Pseudomonadati > Pseudomonadota > Gammaproteobacteria > Oceanospirillales > Oceanospirillaceae > Neptunomonas > Neptunomonas concharum. The sequence goes on from NZ_CP043869.1 coordinate 638,599, forward strand.
GCGAAAAGATTATAGGTAAAAAAATAGGTGTGACCTCCAAAGCAGTGCAAAACATGCTGAATGTTCACCAACCAGATTTTGGCTATCTGACGGATAAGATGGCTTATAACCAAGGTGAAGAGATGCCAATCAGTGAGCGGCTTATTCAACCCAGAGCTGAAGGTGAGATCGCCTTTATCCTTAAAAAAGATTTGATGGGACCTGGCGTTACTAATGCAGATGTTCTGGCCGCCACTGAATGTGTGATGCCGTGCTTTGAAATCGTCGATTCGCGTATCGAAAACTGGCAAATCAAAATTCAGGATACCGTTGCAGACAATGCCTCATGTGGTCTTTTCGTGTTGGGAGATTCTGCCGTAGATCCGCGTAAAGTAGATTTGGCAACCTGTGGCATGGTGGTAGAAAAAAATGGTGCCATTCTCAGCACAGGCGCAGGTGCGGCTGCGCTGGGTAGCCCGGTTAACTGTGTGGCTTGGTTAGCTAATACACTAGGTAGTTTTGGTATTGGTTTGAAGGCTGGTGAAGTCATTCTTTCAGGCTCATTGGTGCCTTTAGAACCTGTTCAGGCTGGTGACTTTATGAGCGTGAGCATCGGCGGTATTGGTCGTGCCTCCGTTCGTTTCGTTTAAGGTAGGAGATCAACTATGAGTAAAAAACTAAAAGCCGTCATTATCGGCCCCGGCAATATTGGTACCGATCTTCTTATGAAAATGAAGCGCTCTGAGTGGATCGAACCTGTTTGGATGGTGGGTATTGATCCTACTTCTGAAGGGCTGCAGCGTGCTGAGCAGATGGGAATCAAAACCTGCTCTACCGGTGTGGATGGAATTTTGCCGCATATCGTTGCTGACGATATTCGTGTGGCGTTTGATGCAACATCTGCTTATGTGCATGCAGAAAACAGCCGTAAATTAAATGAGCTTGGGGTCATTATGGTGGATCTGACACCAGCGGCGATTGGTCCCTATTGTGTGCCCCCTGTTAATTTGCAGGACCATGCGAAAAATCTTGAGATGAATGTCAACATGGTGACGTGTGGTGGTCAAGCCACTATCCCTATGGTGGCTGCTGTTTCAAGAGTGCAGCCAGTTGAGTATGGTGAAATTGTGGCGACTGTTTCTTCTCGTTCTGTTGGGCCTGGGACGCGTCAGAACATCGATGAATTTACCCGTACTACGTCGGGTGCGGTTGAGAAGGTAGGTGGGGCGAAACAAGGTAAGGCAATCATTATTATCAACCCAGCCGAACCACCTCTGATGATGCGGGATACTATCCACTGTCTGACTGAAAGTGCTCCTGATCAGGCGGCTATTACCGAATCCGTTCACGCCATGGTTAAAGAGGTACAGAAGTATGTACCTGGCTATCGTCTTGTGAATGGCCCTGTCTTTGATGGAAATAAAGTCTCTGTTTTCATGGAAGTAGAAGGGCTGGGTGACTTCCTTCCCAAGTATGCTGGCAACCTTGACATTATGACGGCGGCGGGATTACGCACTGCTGAAATGTTCGCGGAAGAAGCGGCAAACGGCACAATCACTTTACCGGCGCGCGGCTAAGCAGAGGAGAAATAGTATGAATCTTAAAGGTAAACAGGTCACTCTGCATGATATGAGTTTGCGAGACGGGATGCATGCCAAGCGTCATCAGATCTCATTGGACGAAATGGTGTCCATTGCAACAGGTTTGGATGAAGCGGGTATGCCCCTGATCGAAGTTACCCACGGCGATGGTCTTGGCGGTACTTCGCTTAACTATGGCTTCCCTGCCCATAGTGATGAGGAGTATCTCAGTGCAGTCGTTCCAAAAATGAAAAATGCTAAGGTGTCGGCTTTATTGTTACCGGGCATTGGTACGGTCGACCACCTGAAGATGGCGAAAGATCATGGCGTAACGACTATTCGGGTAGCAACACACTGTACAGAAGCGGATGTATCTGAGCAGCATATAGGTATGGCCGCCAAAATGGAGATGGATACGGTCGGCTTTCTTATGATGGCGCATATGGTGACTGCAGATAAGCTATTGGAACAAGCGCGTTTGATGGAGAGTTATGGCGCGAATTGTATTTATTGCACTGATTCCGCTGGGTATATGTTGCCGGATGAGGTTACAGAGAAACTGGGCTTTTTACGTGCAGAACTGAATCCTCAAACAGAACTAGGTTTCCATGGCCACCATAATATGGCAATGGGTGTTGCCAACTCGTTAGCTGCTATTGAAGCTGGCGCTAATCGTATTGATGGTTCTGTTGCGGGGCTGGGTGCCGGTGCTGGTAACACACCTTTAGAAGTACTGGTTGCTGTATTGCATCGTATGGAAGTCCAGACAGGTATTGATCTGTATAAGATCATGGATGTGGCTGAAGATCTTGTTGTGCCGATGATGGATCATCCGATTCGTGTTGACCGCGATGCTTTAACGTTGGGTTATGCAGGTGTTTATTCTTCCTTCTTGCTGTTTGCGAAACGCGCTGAAGCTAAATACGGTATTCAGGCACGAGATATTCTGGTTGAGTTGGGATGTCGAGGCACCGTAGGTGGCCAGGAAGATATGATCGAAGATCTGGCGTTAACGATGGCTAAGCAACGAGGGCTGATCTAATGGGTAATTTGACGCAAGCGCAGATAGAAGAACTGGCGATTCATTGTGAGAATGCAGAGTTGCAGGCATACGAAATCACCAAGATCACGGATGATTTCCCCGACATGACCTACGAAGATGCTTTTGATATTCAATGGGCGGCACGTCGCCGTAAAGAAGCACGTGGCCATAAAATTGTGGGTATGAAAATGGGGCTGACGTCGTGGGCGAAAATGGCCCAAATGGGGGTGGAACACCCTTGTTATGGCTATCTGGCGGACTATTTCAGCGTACCAGAGGGTGGGGAAATTCAGATGGATGAACTGATTCATCCAAAGATTGAAGCAGAGATCGCTTTTGTGACAAAAGCACCGCTGAAAGGCCCAGGTGTGCATATTGGAGATGTACTAAGAGCCACTGACTTTGTGATCCCTGCGGTAGAAGTCATTGATTCCCGTTATAAGGATTTCAAGTTTGATTTGAAAAGCGTGATCGCAGATAACTCATCCTCTTGTCGATTTATCACCGGTGGTCGTATGGCGAATGTTGAAGATGTTGATCTTCAAACATTGGGTGTAGTGATGGAGATCAACGGTGAGATCGTGGCTACGGGAGCCGGTGCAGCCGTGCTTGGTCATCCCGCCGCTTCGGTTGCCATGCTAGCTAATATGTTGGGTGAGCGAGGAGAAGAGATACCCGCCGGTACTTTTATTATGACAGGGGGCATTACCGCGGCTGTTACTGTGAATAAAGGGGATGCTATTAATATTCGTTATCAAGGTTTAGGTGCGATCACTGCACGCTTTGTATAGGAGGGTCTATGCCAATAGCACAGCTGCACATTATGGAGGGACGTAGTGATGAGCAAAAGGAACAGTTGATAGCAGAAGTAACATCTGCCATCGCTCGCTCAATCGACGCCCCTGAGCAAAATATTCGTGTGATCATTACTGAAATGCCTAAACAGCATTTTGGTATTGGGGGCCAATCGGCCAAAAAACTGGGGCGTTAGTTTCAGAGCTTTTTCAACTCATCGACGGTTAGTACCTGACCGTATTTTCCCCGCTTCGGCGGGGTTTTTTATGCCTAAAAATCGGTTTAGTAAAAAGTGATGATTTGCTAAATCGCCGTGTGAATAAGTGATTATTTCATCAGTTTAATGAGGCTTTAGCGCATCTGATTACAGCTGCATATTTAGAATATCTAACGTTTTGAATCTATAACCTTATGAATAATAAGAAATAATTAAAAAATTATCTGCTTTTTTTGGCACTGGCACAGCCATTGCTCTACATCAGTTTAGGCACATAGCCTGTCGTAAATTCAAAAAAGAAAAATAAAAATGAATGATTCTAAGATACAAAAAAAGCCGGCCAGCTATCGGCTGGCAGTCATGCTGACTCTTCCCGTTGTGATGGGAGGGTGTGAAGCAAAGTTGGATCTGAGCGGTATCGGAAAAGAACTCGAAAACCCGATACGTCGAACCGATCAATTTCAAGCCCTAGCACATCATACTCAACAAGTGGTTGCTGTTGGGAATCAAGGAGTCATTCTGGCAGCAGATGTGAACTCCTTAAATTGGCGGCGTACTGAACTTCCAGGACAGCCAGGGTTGATAGATGTTGATGCATGTGAAGATGGACGATTTATTGCTCTGAGCTTTGATCGGACATTATGGACGAGCACTGATGGCGCACAGTCTTGGCAACCTCAATCAATCCCTACGTCTGAAAACTTACTCGACTTAACGTGTTCACCAGATAACAGCATTTGGGCTGTTGGTAGCTTCTCTACCGTAATGGTTTCTAAAGACCATGGGAAGAGTTGGCAAGAGAGCACCTTAAATGAAGATGCCATGTTAACGGGTATCCAATTTCTCACCAAACAGACGGCCTATCTTACAGGTGAATTTGGTCTGGTATTCAGAACAGATGATGCCGGTAAGAACTGGTTCCCACTTGAACCCATACCCGAAGACTTCTACCCCCAAGCCGCTTTTTTTCAGGATCGTCAACATGGCTGGGTTGTCGGTTTAGATGGTCGAGTGATGGCGACGCGTGATGCCGGTGAAAGCTGGGAACGACAAACGTCTGGAACAGTAGCTCCTTTGTATGGTGTCACTGGAGGAAAGCAAAGAGTAGCCGTTGGTGAGAACGGTGTTTTGCTTAAAAACGATACATCAGGTGACGTCTGGCAATCGAGCAACCCCACCGGCATATCGGCCTATATTCGCGACGCGCTTTGGTTGAACGATAAAACGCTTTTGTTAGCGGGCGGCAATGGCACGCTCAAAACGCTGAGCCTCCCTTAACTCTTTGTAGGTATTGCTATGACGGATAAACATTCTGCTGATGCGCATAAAGCAACACATTGGTTGCACCGATTGGATGGCCAAGCATTTCGTCATCCAAAAATTATTTTAAGTCTGATTTTAGCGGCAACTTTATTTTTTGCAGCTCAAATACCCGCAGTGAAGATCTATTCCGATTTTGCTGATTTGCTACCACAGACGCATCCCTATATTGAGCTTCATAACGAGATTAAAGAATCTTTTGGGGGGGCGAATGTCATTATTGTCGGAGTTGAGTCGACAAAGGGTGACATTTTTACGAACGATACGCTGGCGCGTATTCACCGTATTACGCAAGCGGTTGATAGCTTGCCTGGAGTTAACCACAACTTGGTGGTGAGTGTTACACATCGAAACTCTCGTCAAGTCTGGCTAACACCAGAAGGCAACGTTAACTCCGAACCTTACTACAATCCTGAGCATCAATCGTTGAGTGATAATGAGCTTGCGCAAATGCGAAAAGCGATTGGAGCTGATCCGCGTGTGTTTGGGCCATTAGTTAGCCCCGATATGAAAATGGCACTGGTAAAAGCTCAGTTGAATGAAGGGCAATTGGATTATGCTGCAACGTTTGAGCAAATTCAGGCACTGCGTGGACAAGAGGCTGCTGATGGCATTCGTATTCATGTAACGGGCCAACCGGTTTTGGTGGGCTGGGCGTATCAGTATCTTGGGCAGATTATAGAAATATTCCTCTTTACTGCGTTGATTATGATCGGCTTGCTGGTGTTTTATTTTCGCAAAGCGTATGGAATTCTGGTGCCGTTGGCGGGTGTAATTGTCTCTTCCATATGGGGGTTAGGCATTATTTCGTTGTTTGGTTATAACCTTGACCCTCTCAGTCTCGTTATTCCATTCCTGATTTCTGCCCGTGCAATGTCCCATGGTATTCAGCTGGTGGAGCGCTATTATCTAGAGTTAAACGAGCATGCTGATCACCATAAAGCGGCTCGTTTGACGTTTGAGAATCTATTTCGTCCGGGAAGTTTAGGTGTGGTGTCGGATGCGATAGGTCTACTGCTTATCGCTATCGGGTCTATCCCTCTTAATACGAAGCTGGCGCATTATGCATCCATTTGGGCGCTTAGTATTATTTTAACCGTTTTATTAGCAGTACCTTTGCTTCTTTCTATTCTGCCTAAACCCAAAGATATTGATATACGACACAACCTGTTTCGCAGTGTGGGGTTTCTGTGTGCTGAATTGATCAGTAGTGAAAAGTCTGCCAAGCGTGCACTGCTATTTGCTGCATTTTTGCTGATGTCGGGTCTGTACTTCGCTTCGCATGTGGTGATTGGTGAGTCTGAGCCGGGGTCTCCTATTCTTTATCAGGACCATGATTACAACCTCTCTTCACGGGCTATCAATGATAGTTTTCCCGGGTCTGAAGAGATGTACATCGTGGCTGAAACCTCCGAAAAAGGTGGAATAAAGCGTCCTGACGTCTTAGCTGCTTTGGCTGATTTTAAGCGACATATGTTGCTGGATCCTGAAGTGGGTGGGGCCAAAGGTATCCCAGATTTGGTCGTACAGGTGAATCGACTGCTGCATAACAATGACCCTCGTTGGGCACAAATCCCAGATGATGAGAGATATGTTGGGGGGTTGATGTTTACTTATATGATGTCAAATCCTATCCCAGGGGCGCTCAATGAGTTCGTTGATACAGACGAACGAGTCGCCAACTTGGTGTTTTATTACAAAGATCACCAAGGTGAGACCATCAGAAGGGCGATCCACTCTGCCAAGACATGGATTGCGGATAACGAAGGCAAAGTTGAGGGCTTAACGATCCGCTTGGCTGGAGGCACGATTGGAGTTATCGCCTCACAAAACGAAGCGGCTTTTGAAACGAACCTGTGGGTTCTGCCGTTGGTTTTCTTGCTGATTTTTATCTTCGTAACTTTTTTCTATACCTCGGTCATGGCCGGCACGATGATGCTGGGAGCCATGCTGTTTGCAACGACGCTCACCTATGGATACATGGGGCTCATAGGCATGGGTATTAATAGTAATACCGTACCCATTATCGCGGTTGGTGTTGGGGTAGGCATCGATTACTCAATCTACATGATGGATAGAATCCGTGCCGAAATGGTAACCCTTCAAGATTTGGGTGCTGCGGTTGGGCGGGCGATTAGTACAACAGGATTGGCAGTAAGTTTTACCGCAATCACATTAATCGCCGGCATTGTTATGTGGGTGCTCTTGTCGGATCTGCGTTTTCAAGCGGATGCTGCTCTTTTGCTAATCGTGATGATTATCCTAAATGGCGCGGCCGCTATGCTTTTGGTACCTAGCTGGGTCTTGGTATTCAAGCCTAAATTCATTTGCAAAGCCTATGTTGATGAGGACGGTGTGATTCACAACGATACCTCTGGCGAAGCTTTGTCTGTTTTAGAAAAACAAACCGTAAGGGGTTAAATAATATGTCGAAAAAAATAACAACGACATTAACTCAGTTGGCGTTTGGTGCGGGGACTGCGCTAGGGGTAGGCGTTACTGCAACACAATCGATAGCTGAAGAAGCAAATTGGTCAGGCTACGTAGAGAATGCTACTTACCATCGAGATGGTGTGGGTATCTCGAAATTTCGTAACACGGCTCAAGCCGAGTTTGTGAAACCTATTGATAGTGTTGGGCGATGGCACAATGTCACGCTGAACGGGACACTCAGAGCAACGTATGATGGTGTCTATGACATCAATGAAAATGAATTTGGGAAGAACGCGACAGAGCCCTACTTAGGATCTAATTGGCACCCCGAAGGAAGTGCAACGGGAGGCCCTTTTCTGACAGCGGGTGTGCCTTTTCCATGTGAAAACGATCCATCTTTATGCCGTAATCTGGATGATTATATGGATCATAAAGAGCGAGATGCTCGCTTCCCTGAGTTCAATGACGAATTGGATTTCATTCGAGAGCTCTACTTGGATGCCACAACGGATCTGAGTAACGGTGATCAGTTGTCCGTTCGTGTGGGTAAGCAGCAGGTGGTTTGGGGAAAAACCGATCTATTCCGCGTACTGGATGTCATTAATCCTGTTGATTACTCCCGGCACAATATCTATGACGAGTTAGAAGATATTCGTATTCCTCAATGGATGTTGAATGTCGAGTGGCGGATGGGACCGACGAAAACGTTTGATGATTCGAATCTTTCTATGGTTTGGAATTTTGATAAGTTTCGTCCCAACAATTTGGGAACCTGTGGGCAATCTTACCGTATCTTAGATGCAGGATGCTTCTTCAGCTCATATATGCGGTTAGATACTTTGCCAGGAGCTGCTTTCCCAGGAGGGGCTAACCCTTACGGAACTGCTGTGCCTATCATACATGATGTTAAGCGTCCGGATTGGGAGCTTGGGAATACCCAGTTGGGCCTAAAATGGGAAGGTGTTTATGGCGATTCGACCTTTTCTTTGAATGGTCTGGTGTATCGTCAGCAGCTACCTTCTCTGCATTTTCGACCTCTCGCACCCGGTATTCCTGCACCTGCAGCAGATGGTGTATTTGATATTCACTTTCCATGGGTACGTATGATCGGTGGTTCGGTTGACTACTATTCTCAGACTATGGATGCCGTATGGCGTTTGGAAACAACTTACTCTAATGGCGAAGAGCTACCGCGAGATACCAATGGTCATAAAAGAACGGATATGCTGCGTTACGTTATTGGTTTCGATAAAAATCAGTTAATTCCGGCGCTTAATCCAAATCGTGCATTCCTTATTTCCGCACAGGTTTTCGGGCAACACATACTCGAACACGAATCGGATATGCCTGACTTCGAAGACAATTGGATCGCCACTTTGCTCTTTAAAGGCTGGTGGCAGAATGACCGTATCAGTCCACAGATTATTCTTGCTCATGATATTCGAGCTGGAGCAACCGCAGTGGCTCCCTCTGTTGAGTGGATACCCGATGATCACTGGAAAATAACACTGGGTGCAAATATTAAATTTGGTGGTGATGAAACATTCCCATGGAGTGTGAATGGTAACCAACCTGATACCTATGAACCTTTGGCCCGCTTTACTAATGGTCCGATAGGTGTAGCTAATCAGGAAGATGAAGTGCAACTGACAGTCCGTTATAGCTTTTAAATGAATAAGAATAAGGAAAATAGTGATGTTTAAGAAACTGGTTATCGCAATGGCTGTGGTGGCATCTACACAGGGTAGTTATGCTGCAACCCTTCAAGATGTGGAAAATTCTTTCTACCCTTATAAAAATGGAATGCCCACGGCTCCAGGCATTAGTGTGGGGATGACTATTGACCAGAATAACTGGCAAGTGGCAAAAGATGTGTTAGACCCCGCTATGTTAGAGCAGGTTAAACAGGGTAATTACACGATCAAAGTTGGGGAAACGGATTCCTTTGATTTGCACCCCAATTATATTGCTGCAACGCAAGATCGCTTAGGAAAAGTTAAGTTAGGTAATGAAACAGGTCAGATTGAAGGCGCTGATGCGGGCCGTCCTTTTCCTGAAGAGCCATCCATGTCGGACCCCAGAGCCGGTGAGAAGCTCGCTTGGAATTTTAAATATGGTTACAACTGGGGTGACTCTGCAGCGATTTATCCCTTTTATTGGAAATTCAGGGATATGGAGTCTGGAAAGCTGGAGAGAACACTTAAGTTTAACTTTCATTTCTTGAACTTTACCCATCGAGTGAATCAAGAACCAAAGCCTGCGATCGAACCGAATCCATCTGAGTTGTTTCGCGGGACTTATGTTCAGGTATTGGAGCCTTTCGATGTCAAAGATACGCAATTATTAATTCATCGCTTTGAAGATGATGCTAAGCGAGATAATGCCTATCTTTATTTAGGTTTCCAGCGCCGAGTCCGTCGACTATCAACAGGGCAGGTGACTGATGCGTTTCTTGGGTCAGACATCATGATTGAGGATTTTGAGGGATATAACGGCCGTATTAGTGATATGAAGTGGACCTACAAAGGTACTCGTAACATGTTACTCCCTTTCTATAAGCATAATGAAATGCCATTGGCGACAGACATGCCTGCTGAATCGGATGGTTATCAATTTGTTGATTACACGGGTAAAGGCGCGTGTTTCCCACATGTGACTTGGCAGCTACGTAAAGTATATGAAGTAGAAGCTGAGCCTGTAGATCCGAATCACCCAATCAGTAAGCGTATTCATTACATGGATGCGCAGACTTTCACCATTCCTCGCACCAGTGTGTATGACCGCAAGGGGGACCTATGGAAGATATGGACCATTGGACAAGCACACCCAGATTATCATTTACCTAAAAACAAAGGATCTGGGGTTTCGATTGATGATGCTTTTACTATGATTGATGTACAAGCTAATCATTGCACAACAGGCCAGTTTAAAGGTCAAGTTGATCCAGAGCTGAGCCCGCCAAGCAAGTTTAGCGTGCAGAACATGCGTTCAAGTGGTCGTTGATTAGATTAGTATGGTTTAAGCCTTAAGCCGCATCTCATGCGGCTTTTTCTATTTAGGCCTTGCCGATTCGACTTTGTCCCGAATAGTCACCTTTGGTGCCTTTTGCGTTATAGAGTGTGTTCGCAGGTTTTTGGCCTCGTAAGGCATTTATAAATTGCTCGAGGGATTGTCGGCTTCTGGTAAGCACTTGCTCATTACGCTGATTTGCGTTCATGGTTTTTTGGAGGGTAATCTCTAAACTGTTCCAGTTCTCGCGGAACAGTTGGTTAAAGCGTAGGTCATCAGATTGCTCTAATAAGAATTCGATACCTGCTTTATCAACACTGGCTTGTGCGTTTAGGAGTGTTTCGGCTCGTGAGCGATTGTTCTGATCGAAGGCGACTAATACACTCTGTTTCTGCTGGTTTAGCTCGATGATAAGATCAATATCTCGGGCCTTAAGTGCCAGCAATTCCTTTTCTAATAATTGATAAAGGTTGTCTAAAAGAGCAATGCCCTCTGATGTGAGGGCATTGATATGTGCGAGAGTAGATTTAGTATCAGTCATTACTGATCAGCCAAGTAAGGATTCAAAGCTCAATATCTTTTCCGCAACACGTCCGGAGTTAACACTATAGCTACCGTCTTCAATAGCCGCTTTTATTTGTGCTACGCGGTCACTGTTTATATCGGGTGTATTAGCAATTGTTGCATCAGCCGCCTTCAACGCCTTGGCTGTATCGCTAAGCTCTACAGTATCTTTTGGCGCTTGCTTCGCTGGGGCGTTAGTAACAGGTGCAGCTCCCCCATTACTTCTTTGGGTGCTGACCTTCTCACGAGCACTCAGCGCTTGATGCGACGAAGAGCTGTTAAGATCAATAACCATTTTTTCTACCCTCAAAATTAACGTCTATACCTAGCTAGCGGCTTGGATACGGAAAACTTTAGGAAAAAATTTGTAAATAATTAAAATCTATACTTATCAAGCTCTAAGTATAGCAGCCCTTAGCAAAATAGCTACTCAGAGGCTGATACGACACCTCGGCGAACAACCCTCGCACGGATCTCTTTTTGAGAGCGCTCATTTAAAACACGAATCTGCTGGCCTTGATACCCATTTTCTAAAGCAAGTCCTTGAGTACGTACGACAAGCGCTCCTTTTTTAGCTTCGATAATGATGGATTCGCCTTTATTGATCAAATCAGCTGGTAACATCATTTGAGGAGTGATTGGTGCGTTATTTGCTATGTGACGTCTGGCCGATAGGCCTATGATCTCTTCTGGTTGTGTATAAAAGCCTTGGGATAGCAGACTGAGATTTTGGCGAACGAACCGGATATCGTTTGCACGAACAACAGAGCCTTTGCTAATGGCTTTTGCTGCAACGGCAATGGGGGCATAGGCATTGATTTTGCCTACTGCATAGGTAGCCCAATAATCGGGTGACGTACAGGTGACTCGTAGGGATATTCTGCCTCCTTTAGGTAGCTCTGTTGGGAGAGAAAAGTCAAAATTTGAACATTTTCTTAAATTTACCTGATCATTTATCGAGTTTATGACTATAGTAATATCAGCGTTGGGTATTTTTGCTGTGAAATGTTCCGTGAGGCGTGAAGTGATATAGCCTTGAAGGTCCTTAGCAGCCAAAGCGTTTTGAACAAAAAAGCTAAAAAAAAGGGTAATGTAGCCGATTAAAAACGTTACTCTAAAAAAACTCACGGGGGCTCCTGAACACAGGATAGTTGTCGTGGTGCCGCTGACTTTATTAGTGACATTGCATTGGTGTAGATCATGTCAGGTATTCTAGATACTGTAAACCTGCGCACACAGATGGTGGGGCAGAACCGATTAGAACTTCTGTTATTTGGTTTGGAGACAGATCAGATATACGGGATAAATGTTTTTAAAGTGAGGGAAGTGCTTCAGTGCCCTAGGCTCACGGAGGTTCCAAGGCAGACCACCTCCATCAAGGGTATGGCGCATATCAGGGGTGAAACCATTCCTGTACTGGATTTGTCTGAGGCGATTGGCAGAACGGCTGTGCCAAAAGACGAACAGCAGCGTTGCTTTTTGATCGTTGCCGAGTATAACAAGCGAACTTTGGCGTTCTTGGTGCGAAAGGTCGATCGGATTTTGAATACTCACTGGGATCAAATCATGGCGCCACCGGCTGAAATTGGGGTGGAAAACTACCTGACAGCGGTGTTTGAGTACGAAAGCAGGTTGATTGAAATACTGGATGTAGAACAAATTCTTGCTGATCTGTATCCAATGAGCACGAAGGTGAGTGAAGAAGTAGCAACGTCAGACGTGAAAACTAAAGCTCGCGAATATCACGTCCTTTGTGTTGATGACTCCAGTGTTGCTCGTAATCAGATGCAGCGCAGTCTCGAAGATCTGGGTGTCAAAGTCACGACATGCAACAACGGTAAGATAGCTTGGGATATGTTGGCTGGCTTTGCGGATAAGGGGATCGATGTGACAGAGATGTTCTTAATGATGATCTCTGATATCGAAATGCCTGAAATGGATGGCTATACCTTGGCAGCGATGGTGCGTGAAGATCCTCGTATGGATAAGATGCATATTGTTCTTCACTCATCCTTAAGTGGTGGGTTCAATGTATCAATGGTGAAAAAAGTCGGGGCTGATGGATTTTTAGCGAAGTTCAATCCAGATGACCTTGCCGGAGTAGTTATCGAGCGGATTCAAAAACTTGAGCGAACACGCTAGCCGATGGGTTTTTGTTTATGAATGAACGAAGCAGTGTTTTTAAGATAACGCCAGACGAGTTTCGCCTTTTTAGCCTATTTCTCGAGAAAAGCTGCGGTATATTACTGGCTGATCACAAACAGTATCTAGTACAAAGTCGGTTAGGGAAGATCATGCAAGAGCATGCACTGGCAAGCCTTGCTGATCTTGTGAAACTGTTGGAGCGCCCTGGGGGGAATGCACTTAAAGACCGCGTTATTGACGCTATGACCACAAATGAGACTTTGTGGTTTAGGGATTCGCATCCCTATGAAATCCTCAAAAATAAACTGCTTCCTGAGGTTAAAGATAAGAAACAGCGGCAAAAGTTGAGAATATGGTCTGCTGCGTGCTCTACGGGTCAAGAGCCTTACTCGATGAGTATGGTGATTGATGAGTTTAAAAAATCTAACCCGGGTAGTTTCTTGTCTGGTGAAGAGATTATTGCTACTGATATATCTGCAAGCGCATTACAACAGGCGCGTGCTGCGCAATATGAAATGCTTGCATTGGGGAGAGGTTTGGATAAAGAGCGCCTTCAAAAGCACTTTCGTTCAAATCCTGATGGTAGTTGGACAGTGAGCCCAACAATCAAATCTAGAGTTCGGTTTCAGAGTATTAACCTCTTAGGCCAGTACACCTCACTAGGTCAGTTCGATATCATTTTCTGCCGAAATGTACTTATCTATTTTTCATCGGAATTGAAGCTGGAAATACTTAGAAAAATGCACAAGCAGCTGGTGCCAGGTGGATATCTTTTGTTAGGTGCTTCTGAGTCTTTGTCGGGACTGTCAGATAAATATAAAATGATCCATTGCCGTCCGGGCATTATATATCAGGCTATCTAAAACCCCGACCGGCAAAAAAGCGGCACTCAGTTGCCGCTTTTTTAATGGGGTATTGCATACGCTACGGCTGTACCCCTCTTACCTACTGCATTTCTCATTAAGTGGCATAGTGTTTGCTCTATCTTTGACAAGATAGTGAGGAATGTTATGACAATTTCATTTGATAGAGCTTTGGGAATACATGATGACGCATTGGCGCTTCGCGAAAGACGTGCTGAGGTGTTAGCAAATAATATTGCCAATTCTGATACACCTCATTATCAGGCGCGTGATATCGATTTTAAAAGTGTACTTCAGGGCGTCAGTGCGGTGCAAAAGCCATTGAAAATGGCAGTTACGGATGAGGCGCATAATACCTCGGTCATTCATCCTGACTTCGCTGCAGATCTAATGTACAGGGTTCCTTCTCAACCGGCGGTCGATGGTAATACTGTCGAAGTTCAGGAAGAGATGGCTCGATACACTGAAAATGCGCTGGGTTATCAGGCCTCTTTTGATTTTCTAAATCGAAAGTTTAAAGGCCTCACAAGAGCTATTAAGGGTGAATAATTATGTCGTTGGCTAATGTCTTTCATATTGCGGGTTCTGCCATGAGCGCGCAGACCATTCGTCTTAATACAACGGCGAGTAATTTAGCAAATGCCGAGAGCATCAGTTCGAGCGTGGATGAAACCTATCGTGCGCGTAAACCGGTATTTGAGCTAAAAGCACCTACCCTTGAGCAAATTACCGATGTAGACGCAGGTCTGGTACCAGGGCAGGGAGTTAATGTGGCAGGCATCGTTGAAAGTGATGCACCGCTAAGAACCGAATATAACCCTTCTCATCCTATGGCTGACGATAGGGGGTATGTCCATTATCCCAATGTAAATGTTGTGGAAGAGATGGCAGATATGATCACGGCTTCACGATCTTTTCAGATTAATGCAGAGATTATGAATACCGCAAAACAGATGGCGCAGCGTGTGCTGACGCTGGGTCAGTAAATAAATAAGTTGAGGTCGCATTATGGCGGATATCAACGGTGTTAACAGTGCAACGTCTGTTTATGAGCAGATAAATCAGCAAAACAGATCGGCATCTAATCAGCCTACACAGGCGGAGTCGGACAGCCAGATGTTCATGAAGTTGATGATTGCACAGCTGCAAAATCAGGACCCCACCAGTCCAGCAGATACTACCGATTTCATGCAGCAAATATCCAGTATGAGCACGGTTGAGAGTATTAATACGCTCAATAAATCAGTTACTGATATGAGTAATGCTTTGATGACAAGCCAGGCTGCATTGCAGGCATCCTCAATGGTTGGGCAAAAAGCCTTTGTGAAAACAGATCAGGCCATGCTTTCTGAAGGCGGGCAAGTGGAAGGACTTTTCTCATTGCCTGCCAGTGTTAGCGACGTGCGTGTCACGATTCAGGATGCTACCGGTGCGGTTGTGGATGGTTGGTCTTTAGGGGCGCAAGCGGCAGGAGATCATAATTTTAGCTGGTCGAGAGAGGGATTGCCTTCAGGGAAGTATAGAGTTTTGGTTGAAGGAACGGATGCTGAAGGTAAATACCAAGCCGTTGAAAGTTACATAGGGCATACCGTGAACAGCGTGTCTTTGGGGCAAAATGGCATTGGAATGAAAGTTAATACAGATGTTGGTGCTGTAAATATCAACGACATCAAGCAGATAGGCTAACGAGAGGATATAGTTATGGCAGGTTTTAATACTGCAGTTACCGGTTTAAAAGCGTCGTCAACTATGCTTGATGTGGCGGGTAACAATATTGCAAACTCAAGTACAGTCGGTTTCAAATCATCCCGTACGGAATTTGGTGATATCTATGCTACGGCAGTAGTTGGTGCCGGTTCCAGTAACACGGCAGGCTCGGGCGTCACGGTATCTGATATCGCTCAGGATTTCAGTGCTGGGACGATTGAATTTACTAATAACAATCTGGATTTGGCGATCAACGGGTCCGGTTTCTTTCAGTTAGATGATGGTCAAGGCGGCGTTACTTACACGCGTGCAGGTGCATTCGAACTGAATAAAGACGGTTTTATCGTATCCAAGAGCGGCAAGTATTTGCAGGGATATGGTTTAGATGGTGAAGGTAACCGTTTGCCTATAGGCGACTTGGCGGTTACACAAAAAGAGAGCCCGCCTAAAGCGACTGAAAGCATGGGTCTATCTTTTAATATCGACTCCAGAGACGATGCTACAACGCTACTCCCTGTCTATGATAAAAATGAACCCTCATCTTTCACCTACAGTACAACGATCCGTTCGTTTGATAGCTTAGGTAATGAACATACCATCAAGTATAATTTTGTAGAGCAGCGACCAGAGCAAGAGTTTCAGCAATACGATACCACCGATGGTGCTGCAATCCGTATTTCCGGAATTGATGTTAATGTGGATGATGCTGCCCCGGCTACCGTAGCGGCACCTTTTGAAGTCGTGACGACAACGGCTGGAAGCGGTTCACAAGAGATTTGGCGTTTATCCGGAGCGAAGCTTGCTGAGCTACAACAAGCGGATCCGCGTATTTTCGCAGTTGAGTTCTATCCAGATGCGGCAAACGCACCGGCAGGAACGCTAAGGGTATTACGCGCGGCTGACTCATTAGGTTATGGTGAGCTATCCGTTACTGACCAAGCGGCCACTCCAGTTGCCTTGACACCGGCAACGATCCAGCCTGAAGGGTTTGTAGATAGTAACGAGAAACACTTCTTTGAGTTTGCCTCAACAACCTACCCTGCCCAGACCCAGTTCACCGTTGAAGTATCCGGTGTGCCGGTGACCTTTACGACAGGACAAAATGTATGGTCCCCCGAACAGATGGCACTGGCTATCCGTGATCGAGAGTCAGAAATCATAGAGGCTAACCCCCTAATTAAGTCCATCAGCTTTGATGCGACTCAGGGTGCGAATGGTGCTTTGCGCATTGAATACAAACCTGAAGTTGATCCAGATAATTTAGGTCCATCAACGCTGTTAGTTAAAGATGACACCGGCAACCAGCTGTTTGATGGTGCTAATGTGGATGCGCAGGGCTTCCAGAATACAGATTTCCGCGTTGAAGGGGATAATTCCTACAACGGTGTGTATCGTATGTACGCTTACCTTAACGGTGAAGAAGCGTTAGATATCGGTAAGGTACAGGATCCTGGGTTTGGTACCAGCACGGAACCTGGTCCCGTGATTATTAAGTTTGACTCCACTAATGGTTTGTTATCGGGTATTAATGGTCAGGAAGTACGTGCAGGATCTGCTGTCCCAACACTGACTATCCAGGGCGCTGACCCAGCTGATCCGAATAAAGAGATTAAGTTGGATATTGCCGGGTCTACACAATTTGCTTCTGCTTCTATCATCAAATCCTCAGTACAGGATGGCTATACTAAAGGTGATTTGATTGGGGTATCTTTCGGCGCAAATGGTGAGATGATGGCTTCCTTTAGCAACGGTGAAAACCAAGCTCTAGGAATTGTCGCGATGGCAACTTTCGAAAACCAATCAGGTTTGCAGCCTAGTGGTGATACGGAGTGGACAGCTACGCTGACGTCAGGTAACGCTATCCTCAACCCGCCGGGCACAGGTCTAAATGGCTTGCTGCGTTCGGCCGCGCTGGAGCAATCTAATGTGGATCTATCTGCCGAGCTAGTCAAGTTGATCGAAGCGCAGAGGAACTTCCAGGCGAACTCTAAAACACTGGAAACATTGAACACAGTGACTCAGTCAATTCTTCAGATTTAATGGTTAATTTGTTCTAGGAAAGAGAGCCGCTTTAGCGGCTCTTTTTTTTGGCATATGGATTGCAATAGCTTGAGGTATTAATAAAACGGCAAATCAAGAGAGTCAGGTAAACGGTATGGATAAAGTTGTTTTTGTCGCCATGAGTGGGGCCCGCGAGAATATGCTGGCTCAACAGGCCCATGCAAATAATTTGGCGAACTCGAATACGACTGGGTTTAAGACTGACTTGGCTCAAGCCCGTGCTATGCAAGTGTTTGGAGAGGGGCTGCCTTCGCGCGTTTATGCGATGACTGAGCGCCCAGCGACGGATACCACGACAGGTACTTTTATAGAAACCGGCAGATCTTTGGATATTGCCGTAGAAGATGGTGGATGGTTGGCGGTGATAGGTGCTGATGGTAATGAAGCCTATACCCGTGCGGGGGAGCTGCAGATCAATGCCGCTAATCAGTTGGTTACAGGCAGTGGATTGCCGGTTATGGGTAATGGTGGGATTCCTATTGTTATACCGCCAGCAGAGCAGATTGATATTGGTACGGATGGCACGATTACCATCCGCCCGTTAGGCGAAGCAGCCGCTGAACTCGCCATAATAGATCGTATTAAAGTCGTCAATTTGGATAAGCAGACAAGTTATAAAGGCGCTGATGGTTTAATGCATGTCGATGGTAATTTGCCACAACCACCGGATTTAAATATCAGACTGCGTTCTGGATATCTTGAGTCCAGTAATGTCAATGCTGTCCATGAACTGACGAGTATTATCAGTTTGTCGAGGCAGTTTGAAATGAATATAAAAATGATGAAGAACGCCGAAGAGAACTCAACAGCGGCAACTAAAATTCTTCAGTTAGGTTAAGTGTAGGGGATAACGTATGCACGGCGCATTATTTGTAGCAAAAACTGGTTTATCTGCTCAAGATACCTCGTTAAAAGTAACGGCGAATAACCTAGCCAACGTAAGCACAGTCGGGTTTAAAAAGGATCGTGCGGTCTTTGAGGATCTACTGTATCAAATCAAACGACAGCCAGGTGCTGATTCTACACAAGAGACCCAGTTGCCGTCAGGTTTACAGCTCGGCAATGGTGTCAGAATCGTAGGTACTCAGAAGTTATTTCAAACGGGTGAAATTCAGGTTACTGAGGAACCTTTTGATGTGGCGATCAGCGGCCGGGGTTTCTTTCAAGTTACGATGCCCAATGGGGATTTTGGCTATACCCGAAACGGTCAATTCCACTTGAATGGTGATAATGAGCTGGTGACGGCTGAAGGTTATTTGTTGGAGCCTGCTATTACTCTGCCTGCCGAAGTTCAGACCTTTACGGTTGGCGTCGATGGTATCGTCGAGGTGGTTGTAGCAGGTGATCCAAACCCAATACAGATTGCTCAGTTAGAGATTGCTGACTTTGTGAACCCCGCCGGTTTGCAAGCGATAGGTCAAAACCTATTCACCGAAACAGCAGCTAGTGGCGCACCACAGGTAGCTGCTCCTGGCGAAGCGGGGACAGGTATTGTTCGCCAAGGGATGTTAGAAGCGTCGAATGTTAATGCGGTTGAAGAGTTGGTCAATATGATTACGACGCAAAGAGCATATGAGATTAACTCTAAAGTGATCTCGACTGCAGATGAGATGCTCTCATTTGTAACACAGCAGCTTTAAATATAGGTAGGTTGAAAATGTCACTTCGGTTTGTTTTCTTAATGGTTGCTGCATCGATCTTAGTGGGGTGTGTCAATAAACCTGTGCAACCGAATCGACCGTATTACGCACCGGTAGCTCCTCAGCAGTTACAGCAACCAAAACCGGTTAACGGTGCCATTTTTAACGCCTCTACGAGTATGAATATCTACAGTGATGGGCGCGCCCATCGTGTCGGGGATATCATTACTATTGTATTAAGCGAACAGACGCAATCCTCGAAAACTGCGAAAACCACAGCAGACAAAACCAGTAATGTGAACTTGCCTCAGGCAACCGTTTTGGGGAATCCCATTGCACTGTTTGGCGCTCCAATCAGTGCAAATAGTGGAGGCGCATCCACGAATAGTTTTGAAGGTGAAGGGAAGTCAGATATGAGCAATAGCCTGAATGGTAATATTACGGTGACGGTTCATGAGGTTTTGCCTAATGGGGTGTTGGTGGTACGCGGTGAAAAGTGGCTGACTCTAAACCAAGGTGATGAGTATATCCAAATCAGTGGTATGGTCAGACCTCAGGATATCAGTGCCGATAATACTGTGTCTTCTACAAAACTTGCCGATGCGCGTATTGGTTATAGTGGTACAGGGGGCGTGCATGACACCAATGTTATGGGGTGGTTGTCGCGCTTCTTTATTAGTCCTTTGTGGCCCTTCTAGTAGGAGAGTAAATATGAACAAATTTTTTATGTCAGTTTTGGTGTTGTTCTTATCCTCTCAGGTGTTTGCTGAACGGATTAAGGATATTAGTTCGGTAGCAGGAGTGCGTAATAACCAGTTGGTTGGTTATGGTCTGGTGGTCGGTCTGGATGGTACGGGGGATAAAACCAGTTTTACCTCCCAGACGTTTCGTAACATGCTGAATAATTTCGGTGTGGCTATTCCGCCGACAACGAACCCTTCCTCTAAAAATATAGCGGCAGTAGCCATCCATGCGGAGTTACCGCCTTTTGCTAAGCCAGGTCAAACGATTGATGTCACCGTGTCGGCCATCGGTGATTCGAAAAGCCTACGAGGCGGTAGTTTATTGATGGCTCCGCTCAAGGGGGCTGATGGTCAAGTCTATGCAATTTCTCAGGGTAACCTTGTTGTTTCCGGCTTTGGTGCAGAGGGACGGGATGGTTCCCGCCTGTCGGTTAACGTACCGAGTGTCGGTCGTATTCCAAATGGAGCAACCGTTGAGCGTACCGTGCCTAATGCATTTGCCCACGGTGATAGCTTAGTTTTAAATTTGAACCATCCTGATTTTACGACCTCAAGGCGCGTTGCTGAAGAGATCAATAGTTTATTGGGTGCGAATACGGCATCGACGATTGATGCAACCTCGATTCGTGTTCGGGCGCCAAGAGACCCCGGCCAGCGTGTATCCTTTATCTCCGTCCTGGAAAACCTAGAGGTCACACCCGCTAAAGAGGTAGCAAAAATAATCATCAACTCCCGTACCGGCACCATTGTTATTGGTCAGGATGTTCGAGTATCGCCCGTTGCAGTAACACATGGTGGATTGACGGTCGCCATCACGGAGAATTTAGACGTCAACCAGCCGAATACACTTGCAGGTGGTGAAACAGTCATTACACCCAGAACAGGCATCGAAGTTGATGAAGGGTCAGGGCACATGTTTGAGTTTTCGCCTGGTACATCATTACAAGATATTGTGGAGGCTGTGAACCAAGTCGGAGCAGCTCCGGGTGATCTTATGGCCATCTTAGAAGCACTGAAGCAAGCCGGTGCGCTCAAAGCTGAATTGATAGTGATCTGATTATGGTGATTAAAGGTGATGCAGGGCAAAACCCACAGTTTTATGCTGACTTAGGCAGCTTGCAGCAGCTAAAGCGTCAGGCAAAAACTGATACGCCTGAGGCGCTTAAGCAAGTTGCACAACAGTTCGAGCAAATGTTCTTGAGTATGCTTACTAAAAGCATGCGTGATGCGAACGAATCCTTTGGTGAAGATAACGTATTTAACAGTAGTGAAGTACGCTTTTATCAGGATATGTTGGATAGCCAGCTCACGACAGAGATGTCACAGAGTCAAGGCGTTGGGCTTGCTGATGTGTTAGTGCGTCAGTTGAGTCGGCAGTTTGATGTCCGTATGGACCAGGATAAACAAGAGCGCGACAGATCAGAACCTTTATCAGAAGCCGAGCAGTTACTGAATAGGGCTTTTGATCAGGGTGCTGTATCGGCCGCATCGGTTGTGCTAAGTCGGGCTATGAGGCCGGTAGAACAAGCACCTTCCGTTACTCCAATAGAAGAAGCGTTAGATCAGCTGGTTGATAGAGCTCAGAATGCACCCGCACGAGACAACGAATCATTACCCGAAAAGTTTGAGTCGCCGGAGGCGTTCGTAACCGCGTTATTGCCACAAGCTGAAAAAGTGGCTCAAGAGTTGGGAGTCGACCCCAAAGTCTTACTGGCACAGGCCGCTCTGGAGACTGGCTGGGGTAAGCATATTATTCGAGACGCCAATGGCGACAGTAGTTATAACCTGTTTAACATCAAAGCAGATAAGCGTTGGAGTGGAGAGCGAGCTCAGGTAAATACGCTGGAATATCGAGATGGGGTTGCACAAAAAGAAAGGGCTTTCTTTCGCTCATACCAATCGTATGAGCAGAGCTTCAGGGATTATGCTGATTTTCTAAAGAATAGCCCGCGCTATCAGCAGGCACTAGAGATGGCCTCGGATCCCAGAGCTTATCTTAAAGAATTACAAGCTGCCGGTTATGCAACAGACCCAGCCTATGCGGAAAAGATAACAGATATTTTTGAGCGACGAATAGCAGCAATGAATCTAAACGCCGTTAAAGAAGGTTAGGTGTTTGCCGCTATATATAAGATGAACAAGAGTAGTCGTCGTGAACTAGTATCGGCCTACTCGGGAGAAAGTATATGTCCAGTTTTAGTCTCTTGAACTTAGGTACTCAGGCGTTACGGTCGAATCAGACAGCTCTGTCGACGGTAGGCCAAAATATCTCGAACGTAAATACACCGGGCTACAGCCGTCAGGTGGCGAACTTTGAGACCCTGCCTGACCGAAGTGGGGTTAAAATTGATGATATAGATCGCATCACCAACAAATTCCTGACGCAGCAACTGTGGTCTGATCTATCTACTTATAACCAAAGCTCTACCTTTACCGAGCTTGCAAGTCAGTTGGATGATCTTTTGGCGACGGAAGTCACCAGTGTCTCCAATGCGCTGGATAACTATTTTGGTGCGCTACAGAATGTGGTTGATGACCCGGTATCGATGCCTAATCGGGAACTGTTTATCGCTGAAGCAGATGCCGTTGTAAAACGCTTCAATGACTTAGATGCTAATATCCGTCGGCAAAGCGATACTATCAATGAGGTAGTATCTGATTTAGCCAGTCAAGTGACAACGTTAGCAACTAATATTGCTGATCTTAATAACAAAATTAGAGTTGCAGTCGCATCGAACAATCCAGCCAATGAACTTCGTGATCAACGAGAGGAGCTGACAAATCAGCTTTCCGAGTTGGTAGGTATTAAGGTGATTGAGCAGGATCTGGATGAGTTTAGTATTTTTGTGGGCAACGGGCAGCCTCTTGTTGTAGGTATTAGCGCGAACCCTATGATTGCTACACCGGGCGACCCTGATCGCTCGGTAACTGAACTATCACTGGTAGTCGCCGGTAACCAAGTCAATGTAAATGACCAGCTAAGTGGGGGGCGTATTGGTGGGTTGCTTCAATACCGAAACGAGACACTCAATGATGCACGTGATGAGTTAGGCCGAATCGCAATAGGATTTGCCGAAAGCATGAACACCCAGCATCGCTCAGGTATGGACCTCAATAACCAGCTAGGTAGTGATCTCTATGGCGACATTAATGCTCCTTATCTTCAATATAGCCGTATCATGGCGCAATCAGATAACCAGTCTGATATATCGACAGCACGCGTAGAGATAACTGACATATCCAAATTGAAAGCAACAGACTATGAGTTGGTATATGACGGCGAAAACCAAATTACGCTCGTACGAAACAGTGATGGTAAGCAGCTGAAGGTGCATGAACTCTCCCAAGTCACTGCGCCTACTGTTGTTCAAGGGATCGCGGCTGTTGGTGATGGCGAATACTACCTTGATCCAGGTAGTAGTACTTTATCGTTTTCTGTCGATGGTATGAAAGTGACCATTGATACTCAGGTGACATTAGCACGAGGGGATCGGTTTATGATTCAGCCCGTGCGTAATGGTGCTGAAGATCTTAATCTGGTGGTGAACGATGGTCGTAAACTTGCACTGGCATCACCGATCAGGGTTACGGCGGGAACAGAGAATTTAGGCAGTGGTGTAGCTAAAGCTGTGGTTACGGACCCGGATGCCGCCTCATTTGATCAACCGCTCACGCTATCACCACCAATAGATATTCGTTTCAATGCACCCGATGCAAGTACGCCAAATAGTGTGATGACTTATACGATCTATGATATGAGTAACCCAAGTAACCCTGTCGTTCTTGATTTGGGTGCTGGCCCACTTGCAGCCATTGATTACACCGCCGGTGAAACAATACAGCTTGATGGTTATGATGTTGTAATAGGCAACCAGCCTCAGCCAGGTGACCGGTTTAGCTTCACCTTTAATAAAGATGGTTTTTCAGATAACCGTAACGCGCTAACGTTATCGGATCTTCAGCAGACCGATCTGTTTGATAGTGGCGCTTATCAGGATTTATACGGTAGTTTGGTGGAGCGTGTCGGTACAAGAACGGCTACAGCACGTATCAGTGTTGATGCGAATAAAGCAGTGTTGGACTCCACAGTTACCGCAAAATCGAGTGTCTCTGGCGTCAACTTGGATGAAGAGGCTGCTAAGTTAGTGCAGTTTCAGCAGGCATACCAAGCTTCAGCACAGCTGATAAGCACATCACAAACACTGTTTGATACCCTGTTGAATAGTATTTAAGGAGGTATGAAGGATGCGTATTTCAACCCAGCAACAATACCTTCGCTCTATTGATCAGATGCAGAATAAACAATCTGAGATAGCGAACCTGCAGAACCAAATTTCGACGGGTAAGCGGCTTTTGAGGCCTTCAGATGACCCTGTGGCAGCAGCACAAGTTGTGAAGCTGGAGCGAGAGCTCGCGCAGTATGAAAAATTTGATTACAACATCAATGTGACTCAGCGACGCTTAGAGCTTGAAGACTCTATTCTTGATGATATCAATACAGCCACTGATCGTATGCGAGAACTAACCATCCAAGCGGGTGGCGTTACCTTGAACGATCAAGACCGCTTATCTATATCGAAAGAGCTGACGCAGCTGACACAGTATGTAGCGGGTTTGATGAATACTCAGGACTCCGAGGGAGAATATCTGTTTGCAGGCAGTAAAGGTACGACTAAACCCTATGAAGCGCTAGCAAATGGGCGCTATCAATACAACGGAGATGATGGGCAGCGGTCAATACAGGTAGGCGCAGAGCTTTATGTGCCTTCTAATGATTCAGGTAAGTATCTTTTTGATGCGGTGGATGATCGGCTGAAAATTGAGCTAACGGGGCAGGCCGTATATGACGCTGAACTGGCAGCAAGTGAGCCTTTTATCCGCGTGGCAGAGTTTCAAACACTGGCAGCAGAAACCCAATTTAGTGAAGCAACACAGGGGTTGGGTGATATCACCCTAACGGTGACAGGAACTGCTCCGGCTTTTCAGTACAGTGTCGTAGATAGTGGGGGTAACCCTGTAAAAGATACGGATGGCAATGATATCACTAATGTTCCAGCGGGTGATCTTTCCACAACGCCGCTTGAGGTTAACTTGCTGGGCATGTCATTTGAGCTGCACGAACCAGCGGATATGACGGCAAATAGCATTACGATCAACGTAGCAGCAGAGAAGAAAACCCTCTTGGATGTGGCGGCAGATTTGGCAGAAGTATTGGCAAATCCAGTAAAAAGCAATGCTGATAGAGGGGCGTTATCTGAAGCTATTGCCACGGGTTTGGAGCAGTTCAGTCAAGCAGCTGATAGAAATGTAGAAGCTAGGGCAACACTGGGTAGTCGTCTTAAAACTTTAGAGAGTATTAGTAGCTCTAATTTAGACTTTGAGCTTTTTACTAAAAAAGCGCTTTCTACGCTCGAAGATGCCAATATGGCTGAAGTGATTAGTAAGTTTAAGCTTGAAGAAGCAACGTTACAGGCAGCTCAAGCGACATTTGGACGTGTGTCTCAGTTATCGCTTTTCAATTACCTGCGTTAAACTGCCTCGCTTAGGCTTACTTTCCGCTGGACTGGTAAGCCTTATTCATTTTTCTTCCACGATTGGCTTGCTGTCTCTCTTTAATTAAAGCGTGTTGGTGTGTCTCTACAGACTGAAAAATAGTTTGGTCTATTGAGCGAATTAACTCCGTTATTTCCCGGACTTTTTGCTGATCTGCTTCTAATTCCGGTAGTGGCTGTTGTGCTGCCTTCCTAACAAGAGCCTCTCTCTCAAACTGCAATTTCTCTACTGTAGGCCACTCGTTTTGCTCACAAGCGGCTTCAATTTTCTTTGTAATTTCAAGTGCTTTGGAAAGTGTATCAATCATCAGACACTCCTTTTGAATTTTTCCTAAAGAGACGCGGTAATGGGCCGATATAAAAGATAACCGAGGCAGAACGCTGCCATATAAGAAACAAAAAAGAAATACTAAAGCATCTTTTAAATTGGTCGATAACTGAATCATAGCCGGTAACGAGAGCAGATCACGAAGCCGGAAATGAACACTAAAGCAGCCAGTCAGACCTGGTTGATATGAGGAGAAATCTCATGGCAATGGTAATTAACTCAAACATTATGTCCCTAAACGCTCAGCGTAATCTGACTCTGTCTCAGAACGAACTGAACACCTCGATGGAGCGTTTGACAAGTGGTAAGCGTATCAACTCTGCGGCAGATGACGCAGCAGGTCTGTCCATCTCTAACCGTATGACATCTCAGGTTCGTGGTTTGAACCAAGCGATTCGTAACGCAAACGATGGTGCTTCCCTGATTCAAACTGCAGAAGGTGCACTGGATGAGTCTACTAACATCCTGCAACGTATGCGTGAACTGTCTATTCAGTCTGCCAACGGTACTTACGACTCTGGCAACCGTGGCACATTGAATGCCGAGGTTAAGCAGCTGGTATCTGAGCTGGACCGTATCGCAGAAACTACCTCATTTAACGGTCTGAATATCCTTGATGGTTCCTTGGGTAAAGTGGACCTACAGGTTGGTTCTGAAGCCAATCAGACCATTGAACTATCTATCCAGGCTATGGATTCAAGAACGTTAGGCTTAGGTTCTACTAGTGTAGATATCGTTGGTGGCGAGAATAGCTTGGTTGCAGATACTACAGCGATCAACAACAACGATATTATGATTAACGGACAATCCATTATGGCCGTCGGTGAAACCTGGACCGGTGGTACAGATGATATGGATGAGTTGATCGATAAAATTAATACCAATGTGAACGGTGTTACTGCAAGCACTATTGCAAGCGCTACATCAACAGATGTTGGTGATGGTATCTTGGCTGAAGGTGAAACATTCAAAGTAGATGTTAAGAAGTTGGATGGCACTACTACCTCTGTTGAGGTAACTGATACCGAAAATATGGATCAGCTTGTTGATAAGCTGAACGCTGAAGGTGGTGGATTAATATCAGCTTCTGTAGGTGATGATGGAAAACTAACCATCACAGCAGAGAATGTTGAAAGTTTAACATTTACTGATGGTGGTTCTGGTCCTAATGGTGCAGGTGGTACGTTGGCAGCAACGACAGCATCGATTGCTCTGTCCTCTGATGATGGTGCTGAAGTCACTATTGAGCGAGGAACAACCGGCACTCTGTCTGACTTAGAGTCTTTCGGTTTCCGTGAAAGTAACGAAGCGGGTGTTATTGAAGGCGAAGCTGTGGACGCTAATGCCTTTGCAGTAGGTGATCTGAAGATTAACGGTGTAGACGTTGGTGTCAGTGAAACCGGTGGTTTGATCGATAAGGTTGCTGCTATCAATGATATCAGTGATGAGACAGGCGTAACTGCAAGTGTGTTCTCTGGGGTAGAGATTGATACGTCTACTGCAACAGGTGCATGGGCTGCTGGCGACTTTACAATCAATGGTGAAGTTATCACATCCGGCGCAGATCTGGACGCGTTAGTCACAGCTATTAATGGTGTGAAAGACTCTACTGGTGTAACGGCTACATTGTCAGGTCAGAACCTTTTACTAGAAGGAGATGTATCTCAGATCGCGTTTGGTGATGCTTCTGGTACAGCTGATAATGGTGCAGCCCTGACTGCAATCTTGGGTGGTGGTGTAACCGTTGCTGATGCAGCGGGCGGTATTAAACTGTCTTCTGATAATGGCAACCCGATCAGTGTTGACCATAAAAATGCTGCAGCTGAAGCCAAGTCTGGTTTATTAGATGCTAACTCTGCTGGCGGTGGTTCATTCGGTGCGGCTATCAGCAGCTTGGATATCTCAACAGCTGCGGGTGCTCAGAAAGCGATTGGTATCATCGACAACGCGCTAGAGCAGATCAACTCTACTCGTGGTGACTTGGGTGCGGTCAGTAACCGTTTGGACTTCACAGTGAACAACCTGTCCAACGTATCTGAAAACGTAGCAGCAGCTCGTTCACGAATCGAAGATGCTGACTTCGCTGCTGAATCTGCTGCACTGTCTCGTGCACAGGTGCTACAGCAGGCAGGTACTGCAATGTTGGCCCAGGCTAACGCGGCACCTCAGCAGGTTCTGTCACTGCTCCAGTAAGTTTAACCGGGAGCTAAGCATACCAGTTAAAATCCCTCACCACCGCTGGTGGGGGATTTTTGGTTAAGGGGGTGTCACATGTCAGTAGAATCAATGAATGCAAACAATGTTGCTGCGGCAGTACAAACAACGGCATCGCAGCAGACACAGCAAGCTAAACCTGATGCAGCAGAACAGCAAAAACAGGCTATTCAAGCAGTAGAGCAGGTGAAGCAAAACCAAGAGATGTCGGTTGAGGAAGTTCAGGCTGTTGTAGATAAACTTAATGAGTTTATGCAGAACGGGCAGCGTAATCTGAATTTTTCTGTCGATAAAGATACCGATAATGTCGTCGTCAAAGTTATGGACAAGCAAACTCAGGAAGTGATTCGGCAGTTTCCTTCAGAAGAAACACTAAAACTGACGAAGCACATAGAAGGTATGCTGGGTTTAATATTTAATGATCGTGCTTAAATCGGTGTAAACTACATCTATAGTTAACAGCGTATCAACGAGCATGAGGGAGGGGTTATGGATACCAATATCGTTTCCGCACTAGGAGGTGGTTCGGGTATCGATACCACAAAGCTAGTAAAAGATCTGGTCTCGCTTGAGAAAGCGCCCCAGCAACAGCGATTAGACTCTAAGAAAGAGCAACTAGATGCTCAAATATCTGCTTATGGCACGTTAAAGAGCAGCCTTTCGGAGTTCAAAAATATACTGGCTCCTCTTGCCAACAATGACACCTTTAATTCACGTTCAGTGTCCTTCCCCGAAACGGATGTCATTACGCCTAGCAGCTTGGCTGCGGATGCTCAAACGGGTACCTATCAGATTGAAGTGGAAAGTGTCGCACAAGCGCACTCATTGGCATCAAATACCACTTACAGCGATAAGGATTCCGGTATAGGCGCTACGGGAAACCTGACGATCCGTTTGGGAACGTGGACCTATGATGTTAGCGATAATCCTGTTTCCTTTGCTGAAAACGAAAAACAGACTTCATTGAGCATTGAGGTATTAGCGGAAGATTCGCTTCAGGATATTGCCGATAAAATCAATGAGCAGGATTCTGATGTGCAAGCGTCGGTATTGCTGGTGGATGGCAGTTATCAGCTGATGATGTCCGCACCATCGGGTGCTCATAATGCGCTGGAAGTCAGTGGCGATGATCCAAGTTTAGATGTTTTCGCATTTAATGCGGCTAATTACGCTAATGTGACTGAAACTCAACAAGGTAAAGACGCCAAAGTACAACTCAATGGTTTAACGGTTTATCGTGAAACCAATAATATTGATGATGTGATTACGGGGCTTGAGTTTACGCTTAATAAAGCGAGCCCGGGTGAGAAGTTTACCTTTACGGTGTCTGAGGATAAAAACACCGGTGAGCAAGCGATTCGTGATTTTATAGAAGCTTACAACACTTTTTTTGAGACAGCTAAGTCGCTTACCGGCGTATCGAAAGATGCTGAAACGAACCAAACCACTCGTGGTGATTTGGCAACCGACGGCACGGCCAAAAGTTTGATTGCCCGTATTCGTTCGGTCATTACAGCTGCGGTGCCTGGCGTCAGTGACTTTAATGCGTTAACCAATGTGGGCATTCGCACTAAGCTAGATGGCACGCTTGAGATTGTTGATAAAGATTTTAGTGCGGCTATTAAAGATAATTTTGAGCAAGTAGCGTCGCTTTTCGCACCGCAGACGTCATCGACTTCAAGTAGTGTTGATGTATCCATTGGTAGTTACGCTTCCAAAACAGTGCCCGGCACTTACAGCGGTAGTATCAGCACGGCGCCGAGTAAGGGCTCAGTGATCGGGGATGCTGCTTTTGCTGCGTTCAACACCGCTGATACGCCAGCTGGTGACTTTTCTTTTAGTGTGACCGTTGATGGTACGACCTCATCATCCTTAACCTTATCAGGTGATTTTACAACCGCTGAAAGTCTGAGAGCGGAATTACAATCGCTTATTAATAATGATGATACATTAAAAGAAGCAAAAGCCTTTGTAGATGTGATTGTTGCTCCCGGTGGCGAGTTACAGCTGGTTTCTAGGGAGTATGGCTCTGCGTCTAAGGTCAGCTTTGATGCTACGGGCACTGATTTTGCAACTCAAACCGGTTTATCTACCGCATCGGCTTCAACCAGTGGTGTCGATGTGGCAGGTACGATTAATGGTGAAGCTGCGTTTGGGTCAGGCAATGTGCTCCTACCGAAAATTGATTCAGACCCCTACGGCTTGAATTTGACAGTAAAAGAGGGTGCTTCTGGCGCCTTTAGTATCACTTATTCTCGTGGTTTGGCGGGTGAGTTAACCAGTTTGATTGATAGCTTTTTATCTGGTTCTGGCATTATTAATACCCGCGAAGAAAATATAAACAAGCAATTGGATGGTATTGTTGATGATCAAGAGAACCTTGATCGTAAAATGACAATCTATGAGTCTCGTCTTACTGAACAGTATCTGGCCATGGAGCGAATCATTGCCAGTTTACAGCAGACGGGTGACTCACTAAACGGTATTCTCGATCGCTTACCGTTTACAGCGTCCAACAATTAAGTATCCATTTGAGTCTCGCTTTTTGGAGTAATAGAAGAAATGAGCGTTAACCTAAGTGCTTTAAAGCAGTATAAAAGTGTAGACCTGAGAGCCTCTGTGGAGATGGCGTCTCCTAAAGAACTGATTGGTATGCTATTGGATGGTGCGTTAACGGCCTTAGCAAAATCTAAAGGCGCCATTGAGCGAAAAGATATTGGTGAGCGCACCCTTCAGTTGAACAAAGCCAATGATATTATTCTGGGCTTAAAAGATTTCTTAGATCATGAGAAAGGCGGAGAGATTGCCAGCAACTTAGATGCACTATATGACTATATGGTACGCACACTGATTCAGGCAAACCGCAATAACGACCAAGAAAAAGTTCAAGAAGTGATGAATTTGTTATTGGAGGTCAAGTCAGGTTGGTCCGCAATGGAAACAAATAGTTAGTGCCAGTGCAGGAGGGAGATGCTTTTCCCTCCTTCTTATTTTTATAAAGCCAATTAATTGGCACTGTTTGATCTGTATTCATTGTTTATTCTTCCCTCTCTGCTAGTATGTCAAAAAAATGACTTGTTTTTTGACCTATGCAAATACCTAACAACTTGATGGTTCTCTTAGTCGATGACAATGATCAACGTCGCGAAGCGTTAAGTACCGTTTTTACTTTTCTGGATGTTCCCCATCGTATTCTTACGTTCGTTGATTGGTTCCAACAGCCGGCTGAACGTTTTCCTGAAATAGCACTGATTGGTTGCTGCTCGTTGCCAGTTTCTCTGGAAAAACTGATGGCGTCGTTTCGTAACGATATGCAATGCACGCCTCTATGTCTGCTTGAGAAGTGGGAAGAAGTAGAGCAGTTAAGTGAATTGTCCAAAACGCAGTTAGTACGTGTACTGGATACACCGTTGACGGAGAGTACGCTTACAGACTTACTTCATGAGGCCCAGGTTTTACAGGGTAAAGGCAAGGATATCTTGCCAACAGGTATTCGTTTTCCGTTGCTAATCGGGCAAAGCCCAGCCATGAGTCAACTCAAAAAAGTTATGGCTCGAGTGGTTGATCGGGATGTGAATGTACTGATTACGGGAGAGTCAGGTACCGGTAAAGAACTCGTGGCGCGTAGTCTTCATGATTTGTCAAAACGTGCTACCGCTCCTTTTGTTCCGGTTAATTGTGGCGCTATACCGCCGGAGCTTCTGGAAAGTGAGTTGTTTGGCCATGAAAAAGGTGCCTTCACCGGGGCGGTTAGTGCGCGCATTGGTCGATTTGAGATGGCTGATGGTGGCACTTTGTTTCTTGATGAAATCGGTGATATGCCGCTGGCGATGCAGGTTAAGCTATTACGTGTGTTGCAAGAACGCTGTTTTGAGCGCGTGGGTGGTACAAAAACTATTGATGTAAATGTTCGTATTATTGCGGCTACCCATAAAAACTTAGAGGCGATGATTGAAACGGGTGATTTTAGGGAAGATCTCTATTATCGCTTAAACGTTTATCCGATAGAGACTCCCCCGCTACGAGAACGGCGAGATGATATCACTATGTTATTGCATGCATTGGCTCAGCAGGCAGAAAATAATGGTTTGGGTCGCTTACGGTTTCATGCATCGGCATTAGATTCGTTACAACAGCATCCGTGGCCGGGAAATGTCAGAGAGCTTGCAAATCTTGTTGAGCGGTTGGCGATTATGCATCCTGATGGTGTGATTGGTGTATCAGAACTCCCCGAGAAGTGTCGTCATATCGCCGAGCCTGAACCTAGTCGTTACCAAAGTCAGGGAAGTTTTACATTAGATTCGGATATTCTTTTAGATCGCTTAGTAGATGAGCCAGAGAACTCCGCAACGGGGAAAATACATAATACAGTGACAGCACTGCCAGAGTCGGGAATTGATCTGAAGCAGCATCTGGAAAGTTTGGAGCGTTCATTGATTGTATCTTCTCTAGAGCGCACCGGTTACGTGGTGGCTAGGGCAGCAGAGCTACTAACGATACGCCGAACAACGCTTGTAGAAAAGATGCGTAAGTATGGTATTCAGAGACAGGCTGACTGATGACAGAGATAGATATCCTAAAGCAGCAACTGAAAGAGACGCAACAAGCGCTTGAAGAGACTCGCAGGCAATTGGATCATGCCGGTAAGGACCGGGATCGAGAGATGGCGCATGGTGATTTGTTGGCGGTAAGGATGCGGCAGCTACTGGACTTAATTCCGGCCGGTGTGGTGTTGATTGATAACCACGGCAGAATATCGTTGTGTAACCCTGCTGCAGAAGGGCTACTAGGAACGCCGCTGATGGGGGAGTTATGGATGCAAGTCATTCAACGAAGCTTTGCTCCTAAAAGTGATGATGGTCACGAAATTTCGCTGAAAGATGGCCGACGCGTCAGTATTTTGACAAAAGCGATGGCAGATGAACCTGGGCAGCTAGTTCTTCTTACGGATCAAACAGAAACACGCTTGCTTCAAGCCCGCTTATCCCAGTATCAACGCCTCTCTGAAATGGGAAGAATGATGGCTTCATTGGCTCATCAAATCCGTACCCCATTATCTGCGGCTATGTTGTATACAAGCCACCTTACCGCTAACTCTATTACTGAAGCTCAGCGTATGAAGTTTGCAGCGAAAGTTAAGTCCAGATTGACGCATTTAGAACAGCAAGTAAGCGACATGTTGGTGTTTGCGCGTGGCGAAACTAAGCTAGAGGAGTACGTGACTACAGATGCGCTGCTACAAGCTATTGATGATGCCTTGGATGTTCCGCTTGCTCAGTTTGATGCGGACTGTGATTTGGTCAATGAGGCACCGGGATATCAGCTGCAATGTAATCAGGAAGTTCTGATCGGTGCTATTCTAAATTTAGTGAATAACGGGCTTCAGGCATCAGGAAAGCAAAAGACAATCAAAATACATATCTCAGTTGTTGGCGATAATCTGCTGCTCCAAGTGGTTGATCAAGGCCCTGGAATGGACGTTGAGCTAATACGGCAAGCGATGCAGCCTTTTTTTACCACTAAGTCCCATGGTACAGGGCTTGGGTTGGCGGTAGCCCAAGTGGTGGCCAAAGCCCATCGTGGGCGTTTTGATATTAAGTCTGAGCCGGGGCAAGGTACTGCAGCTCAGTTATATCTGCCTTATATAAAAATGGAACAGGGTAATTAAATGTCGGTCACGGTACTGGTTGTTGAAGATGATCTGGATCTTAGAGAAGCGCTGGTTGATACACTGGAGCTTGCAGGTATCAGCACTATCGAAGCGGAGGATGGAGAAGCCGCTGTCGTGCGCCTAAAAGAAAGTGTGATCGATATGGTGATTTCAGATGTCAACATGCCAGGGATGGATGGACATGCCCTCCTGGAATACGTTCGCGAACAATTCCCAGCCATCCCTTTTTTACTGATTACCGCCTATGGGCAAGTCGATAAAGCGGTCGATGCTATTCGTCATGGCGCTGTGGATTATTTATTAAAGCCTTTCGATGCCGATACACTCATCAGTGCTGTTCAGCAGTTTGCTTTTGGCAGTGGTAACAGCACCAGCGAGCCGATCGCAGAAGAACCAACGAGTAAGCAATTGTTGCAGCTAGCTCGGCGTGTTGCTACAACCGACTCAACGGTACTGATTACGGGGGAGTCGGGTACAGGTAAAGAGGTATTAGCTCGTTATATTCACGAACATTCCAACCGGGCAGCCGAACCTTTTATTGCGATCAATTGTGCTGCTATTCCTGAAAATATGTTGGAAGCAATGCTATTTGGGCACGAAAAAGGTGCTTTTACCGGAGCTGTAGCCAGCCAACCGGGTAAGTTTGAACAGGCTAATGGCGGCACTCTGTTACTTGATGAGGTGACAGAGATGGATTTAGGTCTTCAGGCAAAGTTGCTTCGTGTGCTGCAAGAACAGGAAGTTGAACGTGTCGGTGGGCGCAGTGTCATTAAATTGGACGTACGTGTTTTAGCAACGACCAACCGGTTGTTGGAAGTGTATGTAACCGAAGGTAAGTTTCGTGAAGACCTCTACTATCGTTTGAATGTCTTCCCGCTGCAATGGCTACCCTTGAGGGAAAGGCCCGCTGATATCGTGCCGCTGGCAAAACAGATCTTGGATAAGTATTGTAAAAAAATGAAGCGACAGCCTGTTTCTCTGAGTGTTGAGTCTGAATTAGCACTTAAACAGCATGCTTGGCCAGGTAATGTCCGAGAGTTGGATAATGTCATGCAGAGAGCACTGATATTGCAAACGGGAAGCTTAATACTCCCAAGTGATCTGCATATGATAAGCGGTGCTATTAGCATGAGTCAGGTTTCTCAGGAAGAACAGGGAGATGCGCCTGACAAGGTGCTGCAAGATGAAGCGGGTAAGCTAGGTAGCGATCTTAGGCAGCATGAGTTTCAGTTAATTATAGAAGCACTGAAAGCGACGCAGGGAAGCCGGAAAGAGGCGGCAGAGCGGTTGGCTATTAGCCCTAGAACACTTCGATATAAGCTAGCACGTATACGAGATGCAGGTATCGATCTAGATAGCTTGCTTCGCTCTTGAGAGTCTAAGAAATATTTAAAAAAATTCATTAAATAACAATGAGTTATGGTTTATGTAATACCATTGGATGTGCCCGAATAGACCAATGTCTAATTCAGAGGGGAGCTTTCAGTTGGGTATAAAACCAGTCTGTAAGTCGGCTTTGTCTGCATGAAAAGAACATAATAAGAACAGGCAAAAATGCCGACTCAATAATTAAAACAAGCAAGCTAAGGGCATCACCATGAGTGAAAAGGTATATCCAGTCAGACCAGAAGTGGCGGCACAGGCACATATTGACAGTGCAAAATACGAAGCAATGTATGAACAGTCTGTGAACGACCCTGATGCATTCTGGGGTGAGCATGGAAAGCGTATCGATTGGTTCAAACCGTACACGAAAGTTAAAAACACCTCCTTTGATCCACATAATGTTGATATTAGATGGTTCGAAGATGGGACGTTGAATGCTGCTTACAACTGTCTTGACCGCCACTTGGAAACTCGTGGTGATCAGGTTGCAATTATTTGGGAAGGGGATGATCCAAGCGAATCCGAAAATATCACTTACCGAGATTTGCATGAACGTGTCTGCCGTTTTGCTAATGCGTTAAAAGCGGAAGGCGTTGAAAAAGGTGATGTGGTCACGCTTTACCTCCCAATGATCCCTGAAGCGGCGGTAGCCATGTTGGCTTGTGCTCGCATTGGTGCAGTACATTCCATCGTATTTGGCGGCTTCTCACCAGAAGCGTTGGCTGCTCGTATTGAAGGCGCTCAGTCAAAAGTTGTGGTTACATCTAACTACTCTTTGCGTGGTGGTAAAGTTGTACCGCTGAAATCGAATGTTGATATCGCTTTGACTCACGAAGCCGCTGCTGCCCACTGTAAAACCGTGATTGTAGTCAACCGCGTTGAGCAAGATGTCGAGTGGACTGCCGGTCGTGATAAATGGTACGAAGAGATAACGGCGAATGCGTCTGCTGATTGTCCAGCTGAAGAGATGGGTGCTGAAGATCCTCTCTTTATTCTTTACACCTCTGGATCAACAGGCGCACCAAAGGGCCTGAAACATACAACAGGGGGTTACATGGTCTATGCATCCATGACCCATGAGTATGTGTTTGATTATAAAGAAGGTGATATTTACTGGTGTACTGCTGACGTAGGTTGGGTTACCGGCCATAGCTATATCGTCTATGGACCATTGGCAAATGGCGCAACTACGTTGATGTTTGAGGGTGTTCCTAGCTACCCTGATAACAGCCGCTTTGGTCGTGTCATTGAAAAACATAAAGTTAATCAGTTCTATACGGCACCGACTGCTATTCGCGCATTAATGCAGCAGGGTGAAGATGTCTTAGGTGATTCTGACCTATCTACACTGCGCATCTTAGGATCTGTGGGTGAGCCAATTAACCCAGAGGCTTGGGAATGGTATAACCGTATTGTAGGTAAAGAGAAGTGCCCAATCGTTGATACATGGTGGCAGACGGAAACAGGTGGCGTCATGATTGTGCCTTTACCGGGTGCGACAGCAGCTAAGCCTGGTTCTGCTTCTCGTCCATTCTTTGGTGTACAGCCAGCGTTGTTGGATGCCGAAGGGAACGAGTTGTCGGGTGCTACTGACGGAAACTTGGTTATTACGGATTCTTGGCCTTCACAGGCTCGCTCAATTTGGGGTGATCACGATCGCTTCGTGCAGACTTACTTCACCACCTACAAAGGTGTTTACACCACAGGTGATGGCGCGCGACGCGATGAAGATGGTTATTACTGGATTACAGGGCGTGTGGATGATGTTATCAATGTCTCTGGTCACCGTATGGGTACCGCAGAGGTTGAATCAGCATTGGTTGCTCATCCAGCTGTAGCTGAGGCTGCGGTGGTTGGTTATCCCCATGACCTCAAGGGTCAGGGTATTTACGTTTACGTGACGCTTCAGGCAGGTTTTGAGCAGTCGGATGAGCTGATGAAAGAGCTGCGTAATCATGTTCGTAAAGAGATTGGCCCCATCGCATCTCCTGACTTGATTCAATTCTCACCAGGTATGCCAAAGACGCGTTCGGGTAAAATTATGCGTCGAATCTTGCGTAAAATTGCAGAAGATGATTTTAGCGCGCTAGGTGATACATCAACTTTGGCTGATCCAACGGTAGTTGATGACTTGATCGAAAACCGAATGAACCGCAAAGGTTAATGAAATTTAGCTGATAAAGCAGTACATTCGTCTAAAACTCCCCCTTCAGTTGATCTGTAGGGGGAGTTTTGCGTTTAAAGAGGTGGTATTATTCTACGCATTCAAGAATGAAGATCAGTGAAACGGGTGCGACAGCGTCCGGAGGATAAAGCATGCAACTAGCCAGTAAAATCATTATTGCAGATGATCATCCACTCTTTCGTGCGGCTCTAAGACAAGCGGTCACACAAGCTATCGCAGGTGTTGAAATTGTTGAAGCCGATTCACTAGCCGCAGTTCAAGAAGCGGTGGTTCAGCATAGTGATGCTGATCTTGTATTGTTAGACCTTCATATGCCGGGCACCAATGGATTTACTGGACTGATTTTCCTTCGCGGGCAAAACCCTGGTCTACCTGTTGTTGTGGTGTCGGGTAGCGAAGAAGTAAGTGTAATGAAGCGAGCGATGGATTTTGGTGCCTCTGGCTTTATACCTAAGTCGGCTCCATTAGAAACTATCTCTGAAGCGATTGTAGCTGTCCTCGAAGGTGAGGAGTGGTTGCCTCAGGAGATTCATGAGGATCAACCAGAAGATGTAAGCGTTGAAGAACGCAAGTTTGCAGAAGCACTTGCCTCCCTTACGCCGCAGCAGTTCCGTGTTCTTACGATGTTGACCGAAGGGTTGCTGAACAAACAAATTGCTTATGAACTGAATGTGTCTGAAGCGACGATTAAAGCTCATGTAACCGCAATTTTACGTAAGCTTGGTGTTCATAGTCGTACACAGGCAGTTATCGCTGCTCAACGATTGAGCGTAGACCCTGCCAGAACGGATATGGAGTCTTAAAAGGCAAACAGCCTACCTCCAATATTTTGAGAAGCGCCAGTCTGGCGCTTTTTTTATGTATCCTTATGACTACTTGATAGTTTGTTGATCATTGCGCGAAGAGCAGCGGGCTTGATGGGTTTTGTTAGTAGGTGGGCACCAAAGGTGTCAATCTCCTCTTTTACGGCGTCTGTTCTATCTGCTGTAATCACTAACGCGGGAATGGTTTCCTGCCAAAGGCTATATAGGGCTTGAAGTGCCATGATGCCGGTGTCTGTCTCTCCTAGGTGGTAGTCTGCCAGAATAATATCAGGCTTGGCGGTTGTCGTATCTGAGTAGAGTGCTAGCGCTTCATTAATGGAGAGTGCTGTATATGTGTTACAGCCCCAACCTTGTAAAAGGGCTGTCATACCCTCAAGGATTTTAGGCTCGTTGTCGATAATGAGTGCGATGGTGCCATTAAGGGCCTTGCTTCGGATCCAGCCGCGTTGTTCAGGTTTCGCCTGTACTGCTTTTGCAGGGTCGCCTAGCGGCACCTCAACGCTAAATACGGTTCCAGAACCAGGCCAGGACTGAACGTTGAGGGGGTGGTGCAACATGCGTGCTATTCTATCAGTGATGGCCAATCCTAATCCGAGCCCCTTGACTTGGGAGTGTTTGGGGTTGTCTATGCGCTTAAATTCTTCAAAGACCTCGCCGATTTTGCTGTTGGGAATGCCTACACCGGTATCCCAGACTTCGATGCGAAGTTTATCTTTTCTTCGGCGACAGCCGAGCAGTATTTTTCCGCTCTGTGTGTAACGTACAGCATTGGAAAGGAAGTTCTGTAATATTCTTCTCAGTAATTTCTGATCGGAAATAACAGTCTTCTGGCAATTTACGAATCTAAACGTGAGGCCTTTTTCTTGGGTAAGCGCGTGAAATTCGGTGCTTAGGTTGCTAAAGAGGGTATCCAGCGAGAAGTGGCTAATGACGGGCTCTAACGCGCCAGCATCAAGTTTCGAGATGTCTAAAATGGTTGTAATAAGCTCCTCTGCTGCTTTAAGGGAGCCATCAAGGTTATCAACGAGCTGTGTCGTGCTGGGGGAGCTGTGACTTTGTTGAGCCAATGCTGAGGTAAATAACCTTGCTGCATTCAAGGGTTGGAGTAAGTCATGGCTGGCTGCTGCCAGAAAGCGAGTTTTGCCAAAGTTAGCGGCTTCTGCATCACTTTTCGCCTGACGTAGCTCATCTTCCATTAAGGCACGAATGGTGTTTTCTTTACGTAACTCCTTGTTTACCACAGATAGCGCGTGAGTACGTTCTTTCACGCGTTGTTCGAGTGTTTCATTAGTGACCTGAAGCGCGACTTCTGCTTCGCGGCGCTCTGTAATGTCTTGATAGAGCGTGAAGTAGCCGAGAATGTCACCATACTCACCAATATGAGGGATGTAGGTTACTTCGGCAAAACGTTTAGTTTCTTTTTGTGAGGGTAGGTCGGTTTCAAATTTCTGCCGCTTACCCTTCAGTGCTTCTTCGATATAGCCTCGGCGTTTATCGTATTCATCGCCGCTCATTACCTTATAGGCAGGCATGCCAATTAATGCTTGTCGGTCAAAGCCAAAGGCTTCAGCGTAGGCTTTGTTCACGAAGAGATAACGGCGCTCAGTGTCTAAGTAGGCAATGAGTACCGGAACATTGTCCGTATAGATACGGATGTTTTGTTCGCTTTCCCTAAGGGCTTCTTCTACCTGTTTATGCTGAGTAATGTTCATATAGGTGTTGACGTAACCACCGTTGGGCATAGGGTTACCACGCACCTCTAAAACGGTTCCGTCGGGTCGATAACGCTCATAGCTATGAGGGCGGCCTGACTTAATGCTTTCAACACGCTTAGCGACTTGCTCATCTATATTACCCGGACCATATTCTCCCTTTATGGCGTTGTAGCGGAAGATCTCTTCGATTGAGCGGCCGATGCAGATTAATCCATCAGGGTATCCAAACATCTCAATATAGGGACGATTCCAAGCTACGAGGCGTAATTGCTGATCAACAACGCTAATACCTAACCCGATATTCTCTATGGTGGATTGCAACAAGGAACGATTGAATCTCAGTGCTTGAGAGGCTTCATCAACGATAGAAACGACGTCTCCAATTTGCATCTCTTTTCCACGCAAAGTGGATGCTAAGACAATACGTGCAGAGGACGCTCCGATAACGCCTGCCAAAAGACGCTCTGTGAAACTAATAAACTCTGCAGAGGCTTTTTCTCCCGAAAGTGGTGGGTCTTCATTTCTTTGTAAGGCATAGCCTGTGAAAGCATGTTGCGTCCTACTGAGCCCAAGGAAGCGTTCTGTCAGCATTTGTAAATCGCCGACCGTCACAGTGCCAAGCTGGCGTGATGGCTCTGTAAGGTCTTTGTTGTAGACATCAACAAAAGCACTGGCTTGGATTCGATCGACAAGGCGTTGGGAGCTATAGCGCGAGATACCTACGTAAAGGAGGAGGTTAGCGAAAAGACTCCAGAGCGTCCCGTGAGTTAAGGGATCTAGTCCTGAAATGCCAAACAAAGCGGTCGGTGTCAATAACTGATAGTCAAACAGCCCATTCTCAAGAAAGTGTGGGGGTATAATTTGTGCGTCAATAAATGTGGGAATGACCAAAGTGTAAACCCAAAGTATAAGCCCAGCCCAAAGACCCGTCAGAGCGCCTTTTCTTGAGCCACTTTTCCAGAAAATACCTCCGAGTATGGCAGGAAGAAATTGTGCGGCGGCGACGAACGCCAGTAAACCAAAAGAGGAAAGCGGCCCTTGGTCGCCAAAAATACGATAATAGAAATAAGCTAATAGCAATAAAGCAATAATGGTAAGGCGGCGTACTTTGAGTAACAGAGAGCCTAAATTGTGACTCTGGGATAAATTAAGCCGCTTAATGCGGAACAGCAAGGGCATCACGATATCATTACATACCATGGTTGATAGCGTAATGCTGGCGACGATAACCATACTTGTGGCAGCTGATAATCCGCCTATGAAGGCAAACGTTGCTAGCCCTTTGTACCCTGACTCCAGTGGTAACATGAGTACAAAGGTATCGGGGTCAATCTGCTCGCCTTGAAAGAAGACGTTGCCTGCGCTGGAAATAGGCAACACAAAAAGACTGAGTAATGTCATGTAAATAGGGAATAGCCAGCGGGCAACTTTAAGGTTTCGCACGTTGGTGTTTTCAACGATGGTGACATGAAATTGTCGAGGTAGGCATAACACGGCGGCGCAGGCTAAGAGAATCTCTGTCAAGAAACTGCCGCCTAAAAAACTCTCATACTTACTATCGCTTACCAATTGTTCTTGAATATGGAGTAAGGTGTCATAGAAGCCGTCAAACACTTGCCCAGATACAAAGATACCCACAGCGATGAAGGCGGTTAGTTTGATAATGGACTCAAACGCAACGGCTAGTACGAGCCCTTCGTGGTGCTCCGTTGCGTCGATATGACGTGTTCCAAAGAGAATGGCAAAAATAGCCATAAGAATGGCCACAAAAAGTGCCGTATCGCTACCTTTGCTCAATGCTTCTGTGGTGCCTGGTGCCAGAGCGTTGTAGCTGATGGCAACGGCTTTCAACTGCATGGCAATGTACGGGATGGTGCCTAGCACTGCGATAATGGTTACCATCACAGCCAACGCTTGGCTTTTTCCGTACCGGGATGAGATAAAGTCTGAGATAGTTGTTATATTTTGCTGCTTGCTGACAAGAATGATTTTCTCAATAACCCTCCAGCCAAAAATAAATACAAGAATAGGGCCTAAATAGGTAGCAACGAACTCCCAGCCAGAGTATGAAGATCTACCAACGGCACCATAAAATGTCCAAGAAGAGCAGTAAACAGCAAGGGATAGTGAGTAAATAATGGGGTTTGTTGCATAGTATTTGCCCCGTGTCGTTTTGTCTCCATAGTAGGCGATACCAAATAACAGGCCTACATATAATAGGGAGATAAGAATAATGGACCAGCCCGCTAACATGTCGACATACCTTGAAACAATTGCTCGAGAACCTTAAGTGTAACCGAAAATGTGAGTGGGACTCACTACTCCGTTATACCTTTGTATAGCTTGTTGTATGTTAAGGAGTTTTCTTTAAATAGGCTGTAAGTGATACGTGGCGCAGGTTTGCGCTGAAGAATGTAACAATGTTGACAATGTTTACCGACTAAAGTCGGGGATTTGTTTGTCATCACTCTTTGGTAGATTCACTCTGTCTACTTTTTCAATCTAATCCGATAACAAAAAATAAAGGATAGTGCCATGTCAATCAGTAGTGATAGCGCAAAAGCTTATTGGAGCGAAAACTTGCGCATAATTATGACCTACCTTGCCATCTGGTTCGTAGCTTCTTACGGCTGTGGCATCTTGTTTGTTGATCAGCTTAATGCCATCCAGTTGGGTGGATTTCCATTAGGGTTCTGGTTCGGCCAGCAAGGGTCTATCTTCGTCTTCGTTTTGTTGATCTGGGCATACGTGTTTAGTATGAACAAACTCGACGAAAAATATGACGTTCACGAATAATAATAATTTACATAGGACGGCGTTAATATGAGTGTTGATGTATTATCATACATATTTATTGGTGGATCATTCCTCCTATATATAGGTATCGCGGTATGGGCCCGAGCGGGTTCTACCAAAGAGTTCTACGTTGCTGGCGGTGGTGTACACCCGATTGCTAACGGTATGGCAACTGCGGCTGACTGGATGTCAGCAGCATCTTTCATATCCCTTGCAGGATTGATCTCCTTTATCGGCCGTGATGGTTCTGCTTACTTGATGGGCTGGACAGGTGGCTACGTATTGCTTGCGTTGTTGCTTGCACCTTATCTGCGTAAATTTGGTAAGTTCACGGTGCCTGACTTTGTCGGTGACCGCTACGAGTCAAACGTTGCGCGTACTATTGCTGTAGTTTGTACGATTGTTATCTCCTTCACCTACGTAGCAGGTCAAATGCGTGGTGTAGGTATCGTATTCTCTCGTTACTTACATGTTGATATCAACACAGGTGTTGTTATCGGTATGGCAATCGTATTCTTCTACGCTGTATTGGGTGGTATGAAGGGTATTACCTACACTCAGGTAGCTCAGTACTGTGTATTGATTCTGGCGTTTACTGTTCCTGCATTCTTCCTGTCTGCTCAGGTAACAGGCCACATTCTACCTCAGATTGGTTTAGGTGCGACGCTGGAGTCTGGTCAGTCCGTCTTGGCAACATTGGATAAACTATCTATGGATCTAGGCTTTGCGCAATATACGGCAGGCAAAAAGTCCACTATCGATATTTTCTTCCTGACGGTTGCACTGATGTGTGGTACAGCAGGTCTTCCGCACGTAATTGTACGCTTCTTTACCGTACCTCGTGTTAAAGACGCGCGTACTTCTGCTGGCTGGGCGTTGATTTTCATCGCATTGCTTTACACTGCGGTTCCTGGTGTTGCAGGCTTCGGTCGTGTAAACCTGATTCAGACTATCAATGGCCCTGATAACGCAGGTACTGCTTACAGCGAAATTCCATCTTGGTTTAAAAACTGGGAAAATGCAGGTCTTCTGGCGTGGAATGACCGAAACGGCGATGGAAAAATCCAGTACGCTGCCGGTGCTGCATTTGATGGTAAAGGTGGTAAGCCTCAGTTTGATGGGGCTGATACTCGTGGCGAAATGGGACAGCGTTTGGCAGTTAATGCTAAAGCGGGTGCTGAATTCGATTCAGCTAAACAGCCTTTTGCTAATGAAGTTTACGTAGACCGTGACATCATGGTATTGGCTAACCCAGATATTGCTCAATTGCCTAACTGGGTAATCGCTTTGGTGGCTGCAGGTGCAGTTGCAGCGGCACTATCAACAGCTGCTGGCCTATTGTTGGTAATCTCTACTGCAATCTCGCATGACTTGATGAAGAAAACTATCAATCCAAATATCACAGACAAACAAGAGCTTATGTATGCTCGTTTGGCTGCGGTTGTGGCGATCTGTATTGCAGGTTACTTCGGTATCAACCCTCCAGGCTTCGTGGCTCAGGTAGTAGCGTTGGCGTTTGGTATCGCGTGTGCGTCGGTATTCCCAACTATTA
The DNA here is from genome assembly GCF_008630635.1 of Neptunomonas concharum. Lineage (NCBI taxonomy): Bacteria > Pseudomonadati > Pseudomonadota > Gammaproteobacteria > Oceanospirillales > Oceanospirillaceae > Neptunomonas > Neptunomonas concharum. The sequence continues at coordinate 682,920 of NZ_CP043869.1, forward strand.
TGCTGGGTATCTTCTACAAGCGCATGAACACGCAGGGCGCTATTGCAGGTATGCTGGTAGGTCTGATCTCTACTGTTGGCTATATGTGGTACTTCGTATTCGGTGGCGGTAACTCTGCTGATTACTTCATGGGTATCTCGCCAGGTGGTTTCGGTACTGTTGGTATGATTCTGCACTTTGTTGTGGCAATTGTTGTTGCTTCAATGACACCGCCTCCATCTGAAGAGATGCAGCGTATCGTTGAAGATCTACGTATTCCACGTGGTGCTGGTGACGCTCACGCTCACTAATATTTGAGTTAGTTCTCAAAATACCGAGGGCGCATCAGCGAGAGTTGATGTGCCCTTTTTTATGAAATAGAGGAAATTTCTATGCCTTCATCTTTCAATATGGATAACTTGCCATTTAGCCTGCTGAGTGATAGCGAGCAAGCATTGCTTCGTCAAAATCTTGATATTGGCTATTTTCAGAAAGGTGAGGTCGTAATGGCGGCCGGATCTGTTCCTGAAGGTGTGTATGTTGTCTTGAAAGGACGAGTTTCGGAGAGTGAAGCACCTGACGGTGAAGATGATGGTCAGGAGCATATATTTGTTCACTATGAGAATGAGGATTACTTTGGTGCTTGGTCGGCAATTAAAGGCAGGGCTATTCATAACTTTACCGCAGAAGAGGAAACGATTTGCCATATCATTCCTACTAAGACGGTGTTGGATCTAGTTTCTACTAACTCCTTGTTTGCTGATTATTTTCAACAAAATTTAACGGCAAAGACTGAGATTCTTGAGCAGCACGGTGAATCTCAGGACATGGCTGAGTTTATGTTAGCCAGAGTGAGTGAGGGTGTAATCAGGGAGCCTCTGATTGTTCTAGAAGAAACCTCAATCAAAGAAGCCACTGTTCTGATGCGCGAGAAAAAAGTGGACTGTGTGCTGGTTCGAAAAGGGACTCGATACGGAATGGTAACGGGTACGGACCTGTTAAATGCAGTGGTGATGAATGAATTACCGATATCGACATCGGTGGCTGATATAGCCACGTATCGCTTAATAAGTATCAACCCAGACGAGTATCTGTTCAACGCTCTAATTACCATGACACAGCAGCACATCGAACGAGTGGTTGTAATGGAGGGCGCAGAGCTGGTCGGTATAGTTGATTTAACTGATGTATTGAGCTTTTTCTCAAGTCACTCGCATGTCATTGGTTTGCGTATTGAGCGTGCAAAAACAGTCGAAGATTTGCATGTGGCTGCTCAAGGGTTGAATGATTTAATTCGCTCATTGGTATCTCATGGGGTTAAGACACGCTTTGCGATGGATCTGTTAGCTGCGATGAATGGCCGTGTGATGGCTAAGCTGTTTGATTTAATGGTTCCTGTGGATATGCAGCCTCACGTTTGCCTGATTGTTATGGGCTCGGAGGGGCGTGGTGAGCAGGTCATGAAAACGGATCAGGATAATGCAATTATTTATCGTGACGGGCTTGTTTGGCCTCAAATGCAAGACGTGATGAACCGCTTTAGTGAAGAGTTAATGAAATTTGGGTACCCGCCTTGTCCGGGTAATATCATGGTTTCAAACCCAGAATGGGTGAACTCACTGGGTGATTGGACTCAGAAGATGGGAGACTGGTCTTCGAGTTGGAAAGAGTCTGATCAAATGAATTTGGCGATCGCTGTTGATGCAAAACCCGTTGCTGGTAATCCTGCTTTATTTAAAGCGGCGAGGAACTGGTTTTTTAAGTATTTGAAAAACAATGATGTTTTCTTCTCTCATTTTGCCAAGGTGGCGCTGGAGTTTGATACACCTCTGACTTTTTTTGGAAACTTAAAGGAAAAAGGGCAATTGGATGTCAAAAAAGGCGGTATCTTCCCTATTGTTCACGGTGTTAGAACAATGGCATTAGAGCAGCGTATTTTAGCGACAAATACCTTTAAGCGTTTAGAGGCCCTGGCAGAAGCCGGCATTATGAAAGAAAAGCATGCGAAGGATTTATCGGAAGCCTTAGGTTTGTTTATTCAGTTGCGGCTGCGCCAGCAAATCAAAAGGGCGGAAGAGCAAGAAGCGGGTGTTGACCTAACGCCTAATACCCTTGATCTCCAGTCTATGAATAAAATGGAACGTGATCTGTTGAGGGATGCATTTCATATAGTGAAAGGGTTTAAAAAGCATTTAGAGTTGCGTTATCACTTAGGGAGTCGTTAAATTTTATGATTATCCCCAGAACAATAAGAAGAATGAAAGAAAAAATGGAGCATAGGACAGGTCCCTATGCTCATCTCTTTGAACCATATGAGGGTGATGAGGTTGTTTCCTTAGATTGTGAGACAACCGGGCTGGATGTGAAAACGGCTGATATCGTTTCTATTGGTGCAGTTAAAGTTAAAGGGAGAAAGGTACTCACTAGCGACCGTCTTGATATTAAGTTGAGGCCGCCTAAAAGTCTCACGGGGGATTCTATTAAAATCCATAAAATAAGAGCAGCTGATCTTATTGATGGTATTGAGCTGGATGATGCTCTTGAGCAGGTATTGGCGTTTGTAGGGAATAGGCCAATCCTTGGTTATTACGTGAACTATGATATCAGGATGCTGGATAAGTTTATTCGCCCCAAGTTTGGCTTTGGGTTGCCTTGTAAGGCGATTGAGCTATCTCATGTCTATCACGATATAATTAAGTGGCGCTCGGTTGGCGGTAACGTTGACCTTCGGTTTGATACTATATCTAAAAAGCTAGATATCCCGATGCTTGAGCGACATACAGCTCTGGGGGATGCCATTACAGTTGCCTTAATGTATGTTCGCTTGAAATACGGCGACCCTCCAGATGTAGCTTAATATAAATGTTTAAATTTAGAAAAGCGAGCTTGGCTCGCTTTTTGCATTTATGAGTATACTAAAACGTATTTTCTTTAGAAACGTCACATTTATGGCGCCAGTAGGGTTGATGCGGCTTGTTAAAGTGCTTTTATTGAATATAATGTCAATAAATTGTCGTAGAGGTGGGTTGTGATTGAGAGGGCTGATATCAATAGTGTCTTGATGCAGATGCGTGCTATGAAAGCAGATGCACAACAAGGTGTTCAGGCTGTCAAAATTCCGACGCAGCTGGATTCTGTAAAAGGAATAGATAATGAAGGCTTTGGGTCTTTATTGAAAAATGCGGTTGATAAAGTCAATAGTACCCAGATGGAGTCTAGTCGAATGGCGACTGCTTATGAGCAGGGCGATCCTCGAATAGAGCTAAGCCAAGTAATGATTCAGATGCAGAAGGCATCCGTTTCTTTTCAGGCGATGACACAAGTGCGCAACCGTCTAGTGACGGCTTATGAAGATGTTATGAAAATGCCAATTTGATGGCTTTATATAAGATATAAACACGTATGGATAATAATGCAGCAGCGCTACAATCTGGTGGGCTAATGTCAGGCTTTAATAAGCTGACTATTCTCCGCCAATTGGGTCTGATGGTGGGCTTGGCTGCAAGTATTGCCATTGGTTTTGCTGTGGTGCTGTGGTCGCGTGCCCCAGATTATCGTGTTTTGTTTTCCAATCTTGAGTTTGTCGATGCTAATCAGGTTATCGAGCAGCTAAAGCTATACAGCATCCCTTATAAGTTTGAGGGTGACGGTAGGGCAATCCTTGTACCGGATGAATATGTGCATCAGGCGCGTCTTAAGCTTGCTGCAGAAGGCTTCTCTGTTGATAAGACGGTAGGCTTTGAGCTATTGGATAAAGATCAGAGTTTAGGTGTAAGCCAGTTTATGGAAAATGCTCGCTATCGTCGAGGGCTTGAAGGGGAGCTTTCTCGAACGATAGCGAGCATGGTGGCAGTCAGGAATGCTAGGGTTCACTTAGCCATTCCTAAAGATACGGTATTTGTGCGGGATCAACGAAAAACCAGTGCTTCCGTCTTCTTAGAGTTATTTGCAGGTCGGAAATTAGAGCGGGAGCATGTGGCTGCGATTGCGAATTTAGTAGCTTCTTCAATTCCGTCTTTAGATGTTAAAGATGTGACGGTAGTTGATCAGCGTGGGCAATTGTTGAGTGCGCGGGATGAAGACGAAGATGTAGTCTTAGCGTCGAAGCAGTTCGAATATGCGAGAAAAGTGGAAGAAACGCTGCTAAATCGGGTTAACAGCATACTCCTGCCGGTAGTAGGGACGGGGCGTTTTCGGGCAGAAGTTTCTGCTGAAGTTGATTTTACAGCAGTAGAGCAAACAGATGAACTTTATAATCCTGATCTCCCCTCTCTCAGGAGCGAGCAAACGGTTGATGAAAGTCGTGTTGGTGTAGGTAGTGCGCAAGGTATTCCAGGCGCACTCTCTAATCAACCCCCAGGCCCGGCTACGGTGCCTGAAGTAGCAAATGGCTCAAACGCAGCGGCAACTAACGGTGTTGTACCAGGTAGTAGCCGCAAACAGGCGACCAGAAATTTTGAGTTAGATCGCTCTATTTCCTATACAAAACACCAGAGTGGGCGTGTCGAGCGGTTAAGTGTAGCTGTTGTGGTGGATGATTTGATTTCTATCAACAGTGAAACAGGAGAAGCGGTTAAAACGCCTTGGTCAGAAAGTGAGTTGGAGCGTCTCAGGATCTTGGTGCAGGACGCTGTTGGTTACGTTGCTGTAAGGGGAGATAGTGTTAATGTCATTAACTCTCCTTTTGTTCCGGAGCAGGAATTTGTCGAAGAAGAAATGCCTATTTGGGAGCAGCCTTGGTTGCAAGACCTGATTAAGCAAGTAGGTGCTGTGCTATTAGTCTTGCTCTTAGGGTTTGGGTTGCTGCGAATTCTAAAGGGGCTGGCGGCACCTGCGCTTCCTGCAGTGGCAGCTGGCGGCGCAGGAGATGTTTCGGCCGAGCTTGATGGTCTAGATGGTACTGACGTTTCAGATGATCGGGTAACCTTTGGTGGTCGAGAGGATTCCTTGTTACCGACACCTAATGAAAGCTTTGAATACCAACTAAATGCCGTACGAAGCATGATTGCAGAAGATCCAGCACGTGTTGCGCAGGCGGTAAAACAGTGGATTAACACCGATGAGCGATGATCAAGAGCTGAGGGACATAGAGAAGGCAGCTATCTTGCTCATAAGCTTAGGAGAGGATGACGCGGCCGAGGTGCTCAAGCATCTGGGCCCTAAGCAAGTACAGCTGATTGGTGAAGCCATGACTCAGTTGGACAACGTTCCTCAATCCCGTGTTGAAGGTGTTGTCTCTGACTTTATGCATTTAGTCAGCGATCAAACGGGTATTGGAATCAATAATGATCGTTATATCAGGGCAATGCTTAATCAGGCGTTAGGGGAAGAAAAGGCTAAAACCTTACTTGATCGTATTCTTATGAGTACGAATACCTCTGGGCTTGATACGATGCGCTGGATGGAGCCTAGACAGATCGCCGAAACGATTCGCTTCGAACACCCTCAAATACAGGCAGTGGTTGTTTCATATTTAGACCCTGATCAAGCTGCCAGTGTATTGGCCTTTTTTGATGACAAAGTGCGTTTGGATATTATCATGCGTGTAGCTGCTTTAGATCGTATTCAGCCGCAAGCACTACAAGAGTTGAATGATATGCTAGAAGGCCAGTTCAGCGGCTCACGCAGCGGGCAATCTCGGACGTTGGGCGGTGTGAAGCAGGCATCAGATATTATGAACTTTATCGATAGCACGATTGAGGCCGAGTTGATGGAAGGTATTCGAGAAGTCGACGAAGGGCTGGCCGTACAAATTCAGGATCTTATGTTTGTCTTTGATAACCTCATTGATGTGGATGATCGAGGCGTACAGGTGATTTTGCGAGAAATATCAACTGATGTACTGATTTTGGCATTGAAGGGTGCGGAGACCGCGCTTCAGGAGAAAATTTTTAGGAATATGTCAAAACGTGCGGCTGAGTTGCTTCGTGATGATTTGGAAGCGAAGGGGCCAGTGCGTGTCAGTGAAGTGGAAGAAGCCCAGAAAGAGATTCTTGCTGTTGCTCGTCGCCTTGCAGATGATGGTGAAATTATGCTCGGTGGCAGCGGCGATGACATGATTTAGGTGTACCTATGAAACCCTTTGAAAAGGTACCTGTTAGGATTAAAGCTGCCGATATTACAAGCGCCACGCAAAGCTGGTTGTTGCCAGAAGTTGGAAGCAGTCATGTGATTGGTATTCACGCTAAAAAAGGCGAGCCTGAACCAGATGTTATCGTACAGGAAGAGGAAATTGTTGCTGAAAAAGTTACCTTGGCTGAGCTAGAGTCCATTCGTGAAAGCGCATTTGAAGAAGGATTTGAAAGCGGTAAGCAGGAAGGTTACGAGTTTGGTCAAAAAGAGGGAGAGGCGCGCGGATATCAAGCGGGTTTAGAGCGAGGAGAGCAGGAAGTCAAAGTGCTCACAGAAAAACTGTCCTCTATGTTAGCCTCTTTGGAATCACCCTTGTGGAAAAGGAATGAAGCATGTGCTGAGTGGGTTTCTACTTTGGCAATCAATATCGCAGAATCTGTGCTGCGCACAGAAGCCGTTTACCAAAAAGAAGTGATTCTTGAATCGGTAAAAGCCTCGCTCTCTCAATTGCCTGATCCAGAGGCTGAAATTCGCGTGCGTATACATCCCGATGATCAGTTGGCTGTTGCTTCTCTATCTGAGCTACCTGATAGTCGAATTCGGTTTGTGATAGACCCCTCGGTTACGTTGGGGGGGTGTTTTGTTGAGTCTCAAAATACGCGTATAGATGATTCCATTGAGCGCCGTTTTTCTGATGTGGTGGCGAAAGTGAATCAGCGCCTTGCTGAGCATCTTAGAGTTTCTAACTCTACATCCAGTGATACCCATGAAGGATGAGGATCTAAAGCGTGCAATGGAGGCACTGCAAGCCCCTCTTAGTTCGCCTCAACCTATGTTGCAAGGGCGTATTACCCGTTTGATTGGCCTTACTATTGAAGCAGTTGGTCTGAATGTGGCTATTGGCGATAACTGTCTTATTATGAGGCCCAGTGCTGGAATTGAGGCTGAAGTGGTTGGCTTCTCGGGGGACCGTATCTATCTGATGCCTCTTCAACCAGTTGATGGCTTAGCACCGGGTGCCAAGGTGATCGCTTTAAATGCGGATCGGGATGTTCCGGTTGGTTTTGAACTTCTTGGGCGTGTGCTCAATGGAGTTGGCGAGCCATTGGACGGTAAGGGGGCTTTAAAGTGTGAGCAATCTGTTTCTATGGCGGGAGAGGTGATTAATCCGCTTGAACGTTATCCTATCAACGAAACACTAGATGTTGGAATTAAAGCGATTAATGCGCTGCTGACTGTAGGTAAAGGCCAGCGTTTGGGCTTATTTGCGGGTAGTGGTGTGGGAAAATCAGTACTGTTGGGGATGATGACTCGAGCGACAGAGGCTGATATCACCGTTGTAGGCCTGATTGGGGAGAGGGGGCGAGAGGTTAAAGAGTTTGTTGAGCATAACCTAGGGCCTGAAGGATTAGCGCGTTCTGTCGTTGTGGCCTCGCCGGCAGATGACTCTCCATTAATGCGGCTAAGAGCGTCACAATTAACCACTCGAATTGCAGAATACTTTCGTTCTCAGGGTAAAAGTGTGCTCCTGCTAATGGACTCGCTCACCCGTTATGCACAAGCTCAGCGTGAAATTGCTTTGGCAATAGGGGAGCCTCCCGCAACTAAAGGCTACCCGCCGTCAGTGTTTGCAAAACTTCCTAAATTGGTTGAACGCGCAGGTAATGATGCAACGGGGCAAGGGTCTATCACGGCTTTTTATACTGTGTTGACGGAAGGTGACGATCAGCAAGACCCTGTAGCTGATGCAGCGCGTGCGATTTTAGATGGGCACGTAGTATTGTCGCGTCAACTTGCTGAGCAGGGGCATTATCCTGCAATTGATGTTGAGGCATCAATCAGTCGAGCGATGCCATCTATTGTTACTTCTGAGCATATGGCGTTGGCAATGCGCTTTAAGCAGCTATACTCAAAATATCAGCAAAATGCGGACTTGATTGCTGTCGGAGCTTATGTGCGTGGTAGTGACCCCGATACCGATTTTGCTATAGAGCGCGTACCAACAATGCGTCAATTCCTAAGACAGGGGCTAAATGAAGCAATGAATGTCAATGATAGCTTACGTATGATGTCGATATCTCTACAGCCTGCAGAGCCTGTACGGGCATGAAAAAACGCTCCTCTCGGCTTCAGGTTGTTCTCAATTTGGCTGAGCAGCGCAAAGCACAAGCTGAGCAGTTTTTGGGTGAGCAAGTAAAGCGTGTTGAGACTGATAAAGTACAGCTAGCACAGTTGCAGGACTATTTGGCTGAATACCAGCAGGCTTATCGAGAGGCGGTCAATAGAGGGCTTGATATAGGGCAGCTGCAAAATTATCAGGCATTTATGGCGAAAATTTCTGATGCCATTGAGAAACATCGTAAGTCGATGCAGCACAACCTTGTTCAACTAGAGCAGATAAAGAAATACTGGGCTCAAATGCACGGTAAGCACCAAGCTGTTGATAACTTGGTTTCAAAAGTGGTTGCGCAAGAGAAACAGGTAGAAGATAAGCAGTTACAAAAATTGCTAGATGAGCGTTCTCAGCTTCGTCCTTCCGCTTTTATTTAAGATGGCCTTGATTTTGCTTTAACTCCACCATCGATAAGTTCATGGGTGGTATTATGAGTAATTCAGTCGCTCCAAGTCTATCACTATTACCAATGTCTGGCGGTGCAGTGTCGCAAAGCTTTAATAGCCAATTGCTAGCGGCTAATACGGCTGTAGTGCCTACAACGCAGGCTTTTGGTGACTATTTGTCAGGTGCATACTCTCAAGCACGTTGGGCAGAAAGTAATACAAACCCAGAGCAGGACTCGAGTCGTCAAGATTTGCCGCCGAGCGGAAGTGTTTTGCCTTCAGCGGCAAGTGAATCATCTTCTGTAAGCTATCAGGAACTGGCAAATAGTGATCAAGCCGTATCAGGAGATGTGGTAGAAAATCTGTCTGGAAATGGCGTTGATTTAAATAGCTCTAATGGCGAATTGGTGGAAGGTGAGCTTGCCAAGGCAATAAAGCTCGCAATAGAAGAGCAAGATAAGGCTTTGTTGGGGCCTGGGCTCATAAGGGAGCCTGCCATCGCTAAGAGTATAAATATACAGCCGCTTGTCGAGGAGGGGTTGTTGGCTCAAACGGCTCAAACGGCTCAAACGGCTCAAACGGCTCAAACGGCTCAAACGGCTCAAACGGCTCAAACGGCTCAAACGGCTCAAACGGCTCAAACGGCTCAAACGGCTCAAACGGCTCAAACGGCTCAAACGGCTCAAACGGCTCAAACGGCTCAAACGGCTCAAACGGCTCAAACGGCTCAAACGGCTCAAACGGCTCAAACGGCTCAAACGGCTCAAACGGCTCAAACGGCTCAAACGGCTCAAACGGCTCAAACGGCTCAAACGGCTCAAACGGCTCAAACGGCTCAAACGGCTCAAACGGCTCAAACGGCTCAAACGGCTCAAACGGCTCAAACGGCTCAAACGGCTCAAACGGCTCAAACGGCTCAAACGGCTCAAACGGCTCAAACGGCTCAAACGGCTCAAACGGCTCAAACGGCTCAAACGGCTCAAACGGCTCAAACGGCTCAAACGGCTCAAACGGCTCAAACGGCTCAAACGGCTCAAACGGCTCAAACGGCTCAAACGGCTCAAACGGCTCAACCGGCTCAACCGGCTCAACCGGCTCAAACGGCTCAAACGGCTCAACCGGCTCAACCGGCTCAACCGGCTCAAACGGCTCAACCGGCTCAACCGGCTCAACCGGCTCAAACGGCTCAACCGGCTCAACCGGCTCAAACGGCTCAAACGGCTCAAACGGCTCAAACGGCTCAAACGGCTCAAACGGCTCAACCGGCTCAAACGGCTCAACCGGCTCAACCGGCTCAACCGGCTCAAACGGCTCAACCGGCTCAACCGGCTCAACCGGCTCAACCGGCTCAACCGGCTCAACCGGCTCAAACGGCTCAACCGGCTCAACCGGCTCAACCGGCTCAACCGGCTCAACCGGCTCAAACGGTTCAAACGGTTCAAACGGCTCAAACGGCTCAAACGGCTCAAACGGCTCAACTGGCGCAAAAGGCTCAACCGGCTCAACCGGCTCAACCGGCTCAAACGGCTCAAACGGCTCAAACGGCTCAAGCGGCTCAACCGGCTCAACCGGCTCAAACAGTGCAGTCGGATAATAAGAAGGTATCGCGTAATAGCTTGTCTGCTGCAGAATCAGCGCAGCGCAGCGCTGACACTAGTATTGTCGGTGTTAACTTGAAGTCTGAGGTTGTTGTGAAGAGCGGTGATCAAATCGTAGCTAAGAAACAACTTTCTGGTGTATCTCCGGTACGGGTAAGTGCCGAGAAAATAGATTCGCCTATTAATTCAGCACAAGCTGAAAGCGTTACGGAAAAACCAACACAGATTGAGCAGTTCTCTATAGGGGCGCTGCATCAACCTACTTTATATCGCCCTTCTGCAGGTGTGGTATTGCAAATGCCCCAAGGTATTACACCTAATCATCCTGCGTGGCCTCAAGTGGTGTCTGAGCGTTTGGCTTGGGTTTCAGGTCAGCAAGTCCAAAGTGCAACGTTACAGCTTGATCCTCCAGAGTTGGGCTCCTTGCAAGTAAAACTCCAGATAAGCAATGAGCAGGTGAGTGTGACTTTTGTCTCTCCTCATGCCTCTACGCGGGATGCATTAGAGCAAAACCTGCCTCGCCTGCGTGAAATGCTTGCAGAGCAGGGGATGAGTTTGGGTGAATCTTTTGTAAATGACCAATCTTCTGGTGGTGGCAAGGGTGAAAGAGACGAATCTTCAGGGCGTATGGGCTATGACCTTTCGGCTGGAGAAGTGGAGACTTCGTCTGAGGTTGTTAGTCGCGGGAATGTATCTTTAGTGGATTATTACGCTTAAACTCCGGTCGCGCTATCTCTATGTTATATTTATACTATTGATATATTGGTCTTGGATGGCGATAACAGGAGAGTAAGTGCATGGCTGAGGCAGAATCGGTAGCAGAGGCCGCTGAAGGCGGAAAATCAAAGAAAAAACTTATCATCTTTATTGTTATAGGGGCATTGCTGATCGCTGCGCTGGGTGCAGGAGCTGCTTTTTTTCTTCTAGGTGGTCAATCAGATGAGACGGTGGCTCCCGCAGAGCCGGTTAGAAAAGAAGCCATCTATTCTAAAGTCAGGACGTTGGAGGGAAAACCTTCATTTGTTGCAACCTTGCAGTCAAGTGATGGTAAAAGGCACTACCTACAAACGTTTGTAGAGGCAAAAAGCAGAGATCAGGATGTGGTCGACGCATTGACATTGCATATGCCGTTAATTGTTGCGCGAATGAATAATTTGTTTGCGAAGCAGTCTTTTGAAGAGCTGCAAACGATTGAAGGCAAAGAACGCCTTCGTCAAGCCTCGACCGAGTTAGTGCAAGGTATTCTTCAAGAAAAAATTGGTAAACCGGGTGTTGAAATGATCCTGTTTACTAACTTTGTTATGCAGTAGGCTTAGGAAGCTAAACGCCAATGTCTGTTAAAGATCTGCTATCTCAAGACGAAATTGACGCGCTACTTCATGGTGTTGATGACGGCGATGTTGAAACTGCCGAGGTTGAGGAGGAACTGGAGGAAGGTGCTGTTCGCTCTTACGACCTAGCTAGTCATGAACGTATTGTTCGTGGCCGAATGCCGACGTTGGAGATGATTAATGAGCGCTTTGCTCGGCACACGCGTAACAGCTTATTTAATTTGTTGCGACGCACGGCAGATGTCACGGTCGGTGAAGTACAGGTGATGAAGTATGGGGACTATATTCATACACTGTATGTTCCCACGAGTATGAATTTGGTTAAAGTGCCTCCTTTGAGAGGAACTGCACTCTTCATTATGGATGCGAAGCTGGTATTCAAGTTAGTGGATAACTTTTTTGGTGGAGATGGTCGTCACGCTAAAATCGAAGGCCGGGACTTTACGCCAACAGAAACCCGCTTGGTGCAAAAGACCTTGGATCTTTTTTTTAGTGACTTGGTAGAAGCATGGCGTCCCGTTATGGCTATTGGCTTCGAGCGTGTTGGGCATGAAATGAATCCGGCGATGGCCAATGCGGTTAGCCCGTCAGAAGTGGTTGTGGTGAGCACGTTCCAAGTGGACTTGGATGGTGGAGTGGGCGAGTTTCATATTACTTTGCCTTACTCAATGATAGAGCCTATACGTGACCTGCTGGTGTCAGGTTTTCAGCCTGCTGAAGATGAAAAAGATGATCGCTGGGTGGTTGCTTTACGACGCGATATTATGTTGGCGCCAATGCAAATTAACCTTCGTATTGCCGAGCGGGAGTTGACACTTAGGGATGTAATGGAATTAGAGGCAGGTGATGTTATCCCTGTTGAGATTCCTGAAAGTTTAACGTTAAAGGCTAATTCAGTACCTGTGTTCAAATGCAAGATGGGAACCGCACGCGGCAATCTAGCGGTGAAAATTGTAAGTCAAATACCTAGGCACGATTAGTGCCAGTTCTTCTGAGAAGTCGTAATGAGTGAAACAACAGAAAATAATGAAATGGACGACGATCAGCAAGCGATGGCTGATGAGTGGGCATCCGCTTTAGCTGAGCAAACTACTGACGCATCCAGTGCTGTTGAATTTGACGAACTGCAAGATGAATCAGTTCCCGTGAATGACCCTAAATTGGATGTTATTCTGGATATTCCAGTGACGCTTTCGATGGAGGTGGGGAATACGGATATCTCCATTCGCAACTTGTTGCAACTGAGCCAAGGTTCAGTCGTGGAGCTTGATCGTGTTGCGGGAGAACCTTTAGATGTCATGATAAATGGCACATTAATCGCCCATGGCGAGGTTGTTGTTGTTAATGATCGTTATGGTATTCGCTTGACGGATGTGATTAGCCCACAAGAACGCATTAAGCGTCTGCGTTAACGATGAGCCAGGATCCTACTATTACGTTTCAGTCCATAGCGCAGGTTATTCTAGGGCTGGGGTTGGTTGTGGCTCTGATTATTGGCTTGGCATGGTTGTTCCGTCGAGTGTCTGCCTTAAATCTTCCTCATCAAAAAATGAAAGTGGTAGCCTCTTTAGCCTTGGGGACTAGAGAGAAGGCTGTGTTGGTTGAGGTGGGAGCGAAGCAAGTGCTGCTTGGTGTTGCGCCGGGGCGAGTGACGCATCTAGTCACCTTTGATGAGCACGTTGTAGGTGATACCTCATCAAATGAGTTTGCTAAGGTGATGAAAGAGGTTAGTAGTACCGAGGGCCAAAAATGAAAATTTTGCTTTTGGTTGTAGCGCTTATATTTCCTATGATCGGGTTCGCAGCAGATCCAGGTATTCCCGCCGTAAGTGTTACGACAACACCAGAGGGTGGCACAAACTACAGTGTAACTATACAAATTCTTGCTCTCATGACCATGCTGACATTCTTGCCAGCCATGCTCATGATGATGACCTCTTTTACCCGCATTATTATTGTATTTGCTATTTTAAGACAGGCGTTGGGCTTGCAGCAGACTCCCTCGAATCAGGTCATAGTCGGGCTCTCGTTGTTTCTAACGTTTTTTATCATGTCGCCCGTTTTGGAAGAGGTCAATCAGCGTGCGGTGCAGCCATATTTGAATGAGGAGTTGGATACAATGAGTGCTGTTAAGGCAGCCGGTGAGCCTTTTCATCAGTTTATGCTGCATCAAACGCGTGAGAATGATTTAAATCTTTTCTTACGCATCTCTAAATCCCCACCCGTTGAAACGCCTGCTGATATCCCTTTTACCGTTTTAGTACCTGCTTTTGTGACTAGTGAGCTTAAAACGGCGTTTCAAATAGGCTTTATGCTGTTTATTCCTTTTCTGGTCATAGATCTTGTTGTGGCTAGTGTGCTGATGGCGATGGGTATGATGATGTTGTCACCAGTGATTATCTCCTTGCCGTTTAAAATTATGCTGTTTGTGCTCGTGGATGGCTGGGCTATGATAGTTGGCACGTTGGCAGCTAGTTTTGGTATTTAAAGCATCGGGAGGAGTGAATGACACCTCAATTGATCCTTGATCTTTTTGGCGAAGCCTTATGGTTGGTCGTTATACTGGTTTCTGTGATTGTCGTACCGAGTCTGCTGGTGGGTTTGGTTATAGCTGTTTTTCAAGCAGCAACTCAGATCAATGAACAGACCTTGAGCTTTCTTCCCAGGTTGTTAGTGATTTTGATGATTATCATGCTCATGGGGCCTTGGATGGTGACAAAATTATCTGATCAATTTCATAAAATTTTTGACAGTATTCCAGTGATGATTGGTTGATATGTTAGATGTCAGCCTGATTCAGATTGAGCAATGGGTAAGCGCTTTTATGTTGCCCTTGTTTCGGGTTGCTTCCTTTCTGATGGCTATGCCAATTATTGGTACGCGCTTAGTGCCAGTTAGAATACGTTTAGGTCTTGCTCTTCTGATCACGGCTTTGCTTGTGCCTATACTTCCCAAGCCGGAGGTGATGAGTGGACTGGATTTTAATACCTATCTTGTCATTGCTCAGCAGGTGCTGATTGGCTCAGCGCTTGGATTTACATTGCACGTAATGTTTCAAGTTTTTGCAGTCGGAGGGCAGCTTATTGCCAACCAGATGGGCTTGGGCTTTGCTTCCATGACAGACCCTTCTAATGGGGTATCTATCGTCGTGTTGGGGCAATTCTACATGATGATGACAACGTTGATGTTTTTGGCGATGGACGGTCATCTGATAATGTTAAACATCATCACACAGAGTTTTTATGTGATGCCTGTGGATGTGGTCAATTTAGGTGCTATAAAATTTATTGATATTGCATTGGCTGGAACGTGGATGTTTAGCGGTGCATTGTTGATGTCTCTACCAGCGGTAACCTCACTGCTCGTGGTTAACTTATCGTTTGGAATCATGACGAAAGCTGCACCGCAATTAAATATCTTCGCTATTGGTTTTCCATTTACCATGACCCTTGGGTTGTTGATTACATGGTTGAGCTTATCTGGGTTTTTGGGTCAATTTGAGCTTATTGCGGATTACGCATTGAGTTTGATAGGTCAGTTGCTGGAGGTGCCGCATGGCTGAAGAAACGGGCCAGGAAAAAACCGAAGATCCCACCCCCAAGCGAATGAGGGAAGCGCGTGAAAAAGGCGATATCCCTCGCTCCAAAGAGCTTAATGCAACAGCGCTATTACTAGCAGCCGCTGGCGGAATGTTGCTTTTTGGCAGTTCTGCAGCGCATCAGTTAGCCGCAATGATGGCGGGTAATTTTGAACTTCGGCGTGAGCAATTTTTTGATAGTCAGCTCATGATTGCGCAATTGGCACTCTCTTTTGAGGATGCAGTGTGGGCGGTGCTTGGCTTTATGGTTGTGGTCGCCTTGGCTGCTCTCATAGGACCGATTGCTCTGGGCGGGTGGAACTTTAGTGCGCAAGCGATTCAACCTAAAATGAGTCGTTTAAATCCCTTGGCGGGCATTAAGCGGATGTTTTCTTTAAAAGCGTTAGTGGAGCTAGGGAAAGCGTTTGCGAAATTCGCATTAGTGGCTTCATTTGCTGTTGCCGTCCTGTTAGCGGTTGAGCCTAAGTTGTTGGCCTTGGGGGGGCAAGATGTCCGGGCAGCAGCAGGATATGCGGTAGAGATGATTGGCTGGGCTTTTTTGGTGATCAGCTCAAGCCTGATCATTATATCTTTAGTGGACGTGCCCTATCAGTTACATGATTACTCGCATAAATTAAAAATGACGCTTCAGGAGGTCAAGGATGAGATGAAGAATACGGAGGGTAAACCTGAAGTAAAAGGTCGCATCAGGCAGCTCCAGCGTGAAATTGCTCAGCGACAGATGATGCAGGAAGTGCCTACCGCTGATGTGGTGATAACCAACCCTACCCACTATTCCGTTGCATTAAAATATATGTCAGGGTCGCGCGAGGCTCCTGTGGTGGTTGCAAAGGGTGTGGACTTTATAGCACTTAAAATCCGTGAAATTGCTGACGAGCATGGTGTCCCTGTTTTACAAGCCCCACCTCTTTCTCGAGCACTCTATCACAGCACGGAAATAGACCAAGAGATACCAACGGCACTTTATAAGACAGTTGCCCAGATACTTGCTTATGTATTCCAGCTAAAACGCTACCAAGCGGATCGCTCAGAAGGTAAACCCGTGCTTCCTGCAGAGCACGAGCTTGAAATTCCCGATGCTTATCGATTTGATTAATCTGGCTTAATTCTTGCAAAAACTAACCGTATATAAGTCTTATTTGGGTTGTATGCCCTCAATATGTCAATAATTTGGCATTCTTTGTGGGGTTTTGTTGTTTTTTTGACGCGAGGTTGGGTTGGATAGAGCAGTCCTTTTTAATAATGTCAGAGGTTTAAGTCAGGGGAACTTGGGTGTTCCTTTGCTGCTGCTTGTTATTTTGGCAATGGTTACGTTGCCTGTTCCTGCATTCCTTCTAGACGTGCTCTTCACGTTTAACATAGCACTCTCTATCGTAGTACTCCTTGTAGGTGTTTACGCTCTCAGGCCATTAGATTTTGCTGTTTTTCCAACGATCTTATTAGTAGCAACGTTAATGAGGCTTGCCTTGAATGTGGCTTCTACGCGTGTCGTGCTCTTGTATGGGCATGAAGGTGGAGATGCTGCAGGTAAGGTGATCGAGGCATTTGGCTCTGTGGTGATTGGTGGTAACTACGTCGTCGGTATCGTGGTGTTTTTAATCCTTGTTATTATTAACTTTGTCGTGGTGACCAAAGGGGCAGGCCGAATCTCAGAAGTGAGTGCGCGTTTTACGCTGGATGCGATGCCAGGTAAGCAGATGGCTGTAGATGCTGACCTAAATGCGGGTTTAATCACTCAAGAGGAAGCGAAAGCTCGACGTCAAGATGTGACACAAGAAGCTGATTTTTATGGTGCGATGGATGGTGCTTCCAAGTTTGTTCGTGGTGACGCTGTTGCGGGTATTTTGATTTTGGTAATCAATATCCTTGGTGGCTTAATGATCGGAATGATTCAGCACGATTTGTCGTTTGAGGTGGCCGCTGAATACTATTCACTTCTAACCATTGGTGATGGTCTGGTTGCTCAAATCCCTTCTTTGCTGCTCTCTACAGCGGCTGCCATTATGGTGACACGACAGAACTCCTCTCAGGATATGGGGCGTCAGATCGTAGATCAGTTGTTTGGGTCGTCTAAAGCGTTAACCGTCGCGGCTGTTATTCTTGCGATTATGGGTTCTGTGCCAGGTATGCCGCACGTGGCCTTTTTATCGTTGGCAGCTATGGCAGGTTTTGGTGCTTGGTGGATGCACGCGAAGCGTGAAGAGGTAAAAGCAGAAGCTGAACTGCAACGACAGACGGCAGAGTCAGTAGAAACAGAGCAAGAATCTGAGCAGAAAGACCTTGATTGGGCTGATGTAATGCCGGTGGATATGATCGGTCTTGAGGTCGGGTATCGACTGATTCCAATGGTGGATAAACTTCAGGGCGGACAGTTGTTAAGTCGAATTAAAGGTGTCAGGAAGAAGTTATCTCAAGATCTGGGCTTCTTGGTTCCCTCTGTGCATATTCGCGATAATCTGGACTTGATGCCAGGTGCATACCGAATGACACTAATGGGTGTTGTTGTCGGAGAGGCAGAGATCTATCCAGATCGAGATCTGGCAATTAATCCGGGGCAGGTATTTGGCGCATTAAAAGGGGTCGAGGTTAAGGATCCGGCATTTGGATTGGATGCTATTTGGATTGAACCGGGGCAGCGAGAACATGCGCAAACGTTAGGCTACACTGTTGTGGATGCAAGTACCGTGGTAGCTACGCACTTAAATCAAGTGCTCCAGAGTCATGCTCATGAATTATTGGGGCATGAAGAGGTGCAGCAGTTGTTGGATATGTTAGCGAAAAGCTCACCTAAGTTGGTAGAGGAGTTGGTGCCTGCGAAGCTTTCGATCAGCAGTTTATTGAAGGTACTACAGAACTTGTTGATGGAACAGGTGCCTTTGAAAGATTTCCGCAGTATAGCTGAGGCTCTATCGGAAGCGGTGGTACGGACGCAGGACCCTGTGGCGTTGACCGCCGCCGTGCGTGTTGCCATTAGTCGTTTAATCGTACAAACGCTTAATGGCCCGGACCCTGAAATTCCCGTGATCACCATAGATCCACAATTGGAACAGTTGCTATTGGGATCTGTACAGCAGAGTCAGCAAGCTGGAGAATCCGGAATGGTTCTAGAGCCAGGAATGGCGGAGAGGTTGCAAGGGTCATTAATCGAAGCGGCTCAAAAGCAGGAAATGATGGGGCAGCCTGCTATTCTGTTAGTAGCTGCGCCGGTTAGGCCGCTAATGGCGAAATTTGTTCGCTATGGCGAGCAACTTATCCATGTGCTTTCTTATCAAGAAGTGCCAGAAAATAAACGCATTACTATCGTTGCAACAGTGGGTGGCCAACATGGTTGAAATGACTAACGTTGTAGCGAATTTATGGATGACCGGTCTATGAAAGTTAAACGCATATTTGCACCAGACATGCGTCAGGCTATGCGTCGGGCAAGAGAGGAAATTGGGCCTGATGCGGTGATTGTATCTAATCACCGGGTCGCAGGTGGCGTAGAGGTAGTTGCTGCCCATGAGCATGAGTTTGAAGCGGCTCAAGCCGAATTTAAGCGTGAATATGAGAGAAAAAAACGCAAGGATGAGCAGGTTCAAGTGCTAACCGGAAGTCGGCAGCGCTCAGAACTGGATGCTGAATTGCAAAGAACACGTTTGCATATCGCTGAAGCGAGAGAGCGAGCCTCTCACCCGTCTCAGTCCTATCACAGTGATGGCCAAAAGAATTTACAGGTAGAGGAGTCTGATGACGATGATCTGCAGACCATACTTGAGTCTTTAAAGGCGCGCCAGAGAGCTAAAGATGAGGAAAAACTATCCTTGTTTGATGAGCCGCTAGAAGCGCCTGCGCCTTCTTTCGCGCCCCCTGCCCAGCATTCAGAGCAAGTCATTGAGGGAATGCAGCAAGAGATACAGCAGCTTAAGTCACTGCTTGAACAGCAGATAAGTCATTCCTCGCGAAAAGTTTGGGTTGAAGAGGTGAGGAAGCCTGCCGAGGGCGGGAACTCTGTTGTTAGTAAGCTCAGTCGCCGATTTGAGCGAATAGGTCTTAGTGACGCTATATCCAATCACCTAACTAAAGGTTTGGAATCTGACTTGGATGTTGCTAAAGCTTGGCGTATTACGTTATCAAAATTGACTGACGCTATTCCGGTAATGGGTGAAGACTTTATCGATCGAGGCGGAATGATCGCTTTTGTTGGGCCTACTGGCGTCGGTAAAACA
This sequence comes from Neptunomonas concharum, assembly GCF_008630635.1. NCBI lineage: Bacteria > Pseudomonadati > Pseudomonadota > Gammaproteobacteria > Oceanospirillales > Oceanospirillaceae > Neptunomonas > Neptunomonas concharum. Next base: position 702,264 of record NZ_CP043869.1, read on the forward strand.
ACGACGATAGGAAAACTAGCAGCTCGATATGTATTGCAGCACGGTAGTGCTGGGTTGGCTATGGTAACAACCGACTCCTATCGCATAGCGGCTCATGAGCAGTTAAGAACATTTGGACGGATATTGGATGTGCCTGTAAGAGTCGTTGATGAAAACAACTCCTTAGAAGAGGTGTTGCTATCCTTAAGAGGTAAGCGACTTGTCTTGATAGATACAGCAGGTATGAGTCAGCATGAAGGTCCAAGTGAAGCGCAAAAAACGATGCTAAGTAGTGTTTCAGTTCGCCTAAAAAAACTACTGGTGCTTTCTTGCTCCAGCCAGCGGCAAGTGCTGGAAGATGCGTATGCTAATTACCAAAGTATCGGATTGAACGGATGTGTACTCAGTAAGCTTGATGAATCTGGCAGTTTAGGGGAAGCATTAACGTTGGCGATAGAAAAAGGTTTATCTATCAGTTATATCACTGACGGTCAGCGGGTACCTGATGATATTGAGGTTGCGCAGAGAAATGATCTGGTCAGCCGCGCCGTTGTAACGGCACAAAAGGCACTAGAAAGAGAGCGGCAAAGAGCTCTCTCAGCAGAGGGGGGGTCTGCACTTTCCTCGGCTGGTTAGTTCAGAAATAATAGATGAAAAGTAATCATGCAGTTAAAGTCATAGCGGTCACCGGTGGTAAGGGGGGCGTAGGCAAAACCAACGTTTCGGTTAATCTCTCGTTGGCTCTGGGTGAAATGGGCAGGCGAACCGTTCTGATGGATGCTGATCTTGGGCTTGCGAATGTGGATGTGCTGTTAGGTCTAAGGGCAAAAAAGAACATAAGCGATGTTCTGTCAGGTGAGTGCAGCTTGTCTGATGTCATGCTAGACGTAAATGAAAATGTACGTATCGTTCCTGCCTGTTCAGGTACGCAGGAGATGACTTCGCTAAGCGCTCATGAGCACGCTGAGCTGATTTATGCATTCAATGAAGTCGCAGACAGTATTGATGTATTAGTGATTGATACGGCAGCGGGTATTTCTGACTCAGTGGTGAGTTTTGTGAGGGCTGCGCAGGAAGTTTTGGTAGTAGTCTGTGATGAGCCTACCTCAATTACGGATGCTTACGCACTTATTAAACTCCTAAATCGTGACTATAGAACGACACGGTTTCGCGTATTGGCAAATATGGTTGCGACAGACGCTGAAGGTCGTAACATGTTTAATAAGCTGGTTACGGTAACCGATCGCTTCCTTGAAGTAACGCTTCAATACGTAGGCTCAATACCTTATGATGAAAACGTTAGAAAATCAGTTCAGCGCCAAATTCCTGTTCTGAAAGCATTTTCTAAAACTAAAGCTGCGCTTGCCTATCGGCAATTGGCAACTAAAGTGGATAGTTGGCCAGTTCAGGATGTACCGCGAGGGCATTTAGAGTTTTTTGTTGAACGTCTGGTTCAAGGTGTTTAATTTCGGCTCGGAAGGGGCTTCATGTACAACCCGCAAGATAAAGTTTCAAGCCATAATTTAATAGAACAATACGCGCCGTTAGTTAAGCGTATAGCCTATCATTTGATGGGACGGTTACCAGCGAGTGTGGTTCTGGATGATCTGATTCAGGCGGGTATGATTGGGCTTCTAGAAGCAGCCAAGAAATACGACGCGAGTAAAGGGGCTAGCTTTGAAACCTATGCGGGTATTCGTATTCGAGGGTCAATCATCGATGAAGTGCGCCGTGGTGATTGGACGCCTCGCTCCGTTCACAGAAATGGGCGCCGAATATCTGAAGCTATCCATAAATTAGAGGCTGAATTAGGTCGTGATGCTTCAGATAGTGAAATCGCTGCCGAAATGGATATCAGTGTGGCTGACTATCATAGCTTACTAAAAGACTCCTTAGAGAGTCGATTATTTAGCTTTGAAGAGCTGACAAGTACGGAAGGAGAAACCGTTGGTGAGCAGCTATCTGCTGATGATCCGGGCCCTGTAAATTTAACAGAATCAACGGCCTTTGCCGGAGCATTGGCAAGTGCTATTGATACCCTTCCTGAAAGAGAGAAGTTGGTTTTGGCGCTTTACTACGACGAAGAATTAAACCTTAAAGAGATAGGTGAAATTCTTGGTGTAAGTGAGTCCAGAGTGAGCCAAATTCACAGTCAAGCAGCCCACCGTTTACGCGGACGGCTTAGAGATTGGCAATAAATTTTTCTCTAAGTCCCCATTTTTCTGAAAATTAGTCTAGATTTTAAGTCAGGCGGAAATAAAGCAATCAGGTTCGCCTTACTTGTGTGTCTGAATTGGGGGATTTTGTCTTGAAAAAAGACATCAAGATTCTTGTAGTAGATGACTTCTCTACGATGAGACGAATAATTAAAAACTTACTCCGTGACCTTGGTTTTAATAATGTAGTTGAGGCGGATGATGGTAAAACCGCTTTACCTATTCTTAAGCAAGGGGGTATCCAGTTTCTTGTTACCGATTGGAATATGCCTGAGATGACTGGGATCGACTTGGTTAAAACTGTGCGTGCGGATCCTAATTTGTCAGGTATACCGATCTTAATGGTAACGGCTGAAGCAAAGCGAGAGCAGATTATAGCTGCGGCTCAAGCTGGGGTGAACGGCTATGTTGTTAAGCCTTTTACCGCTGCAGTTTTAAAAGAGAAGATCGATAAAATATTTGAGCGCATTCAAGCCTGAGAAGTTAGGGAATAAAGATTATGTCTGAAATAGATTTCTCGCTTGGTTTAGATGGCCTTGAAGTGCTCTTGCAGGATAAAGCCCGTGAGCTGGTTTCTGTGTTAGATACCGGTGATGTTGCCGCAGGTCTTAATATCATCAGCGACTTGCAACAGGTTAAACACCGTGCTTTCTACAATGAAGTCGGTTATTTGACGCGGGGGTTGCATGAAGCCATAAAGTCTTTTTCTTCGGATGTCGCGATTAAGAATGACCCGAATGAAGAAGCTATTCAAGGCATGGCTGATGCTTCCGAGAGGTTGGCGTATGTAATTGAAGTAACAGAAAAAACCTCTCATGAAACCATGGATAGGGTCGATAAATCTCTAGCCTTAGTCGATAAAATGGACGAACAGAGTGAGCGCTTTAAAGATTTACTCTCTCTAGTCGGCCAGCTGGAAGCTGAATTTGAAGGACTAAGAGGGGTTTATGATAGAACGTGTCAGCTTAAGGAAGAGTCTGAGAAAACAGTTGCTGATATGCGGTCTGAGCTGACGGAGATATTAGTTGCACAGAGCTACCAAGATATTACTGGGCAGCTAATCCGAAGAGTTATCACACTCGTGACTCAAGTTGAATCCAGTTTAGTTCAACTAATGGATATGGCAGCTAAAGTGGAAAGGATCAGTGGGCTGGATGCCGGACCGTCACTAGATAAAAGTGATGGAAAGAAAAACAAGAAAGATCCGATTGAAGCAGAGGGACCGCAAATTGGTGGGAAAGATAACCCCAATGTGGCCTGTAATCAAGATGATGTTGACGATCTGCTATCAAGCCTAGGTTTTTGAGTAGGAGCTTCCTATGAGTTTGGATGTTGACAACGAAATCCTCGAAGACTTTTTAGTCGAGGCTGGAGAAATTCTCGAACTGCTGTCTGAGCAGTTGGTTGACCTTGAGAAAAGTCCAGATGATAAAGATCTTCTTAATGCAATCTTCCGAGGTTTTCACACCGTTAAAGGTGGTGCCGGTTTCTTGCAGCTAGAGGCAATGGTTGAGTGCTGCCATAAAGCGGAAAATCTTTTTGATTTACTCCGTAATGGGGAGATTAAGGTTAATTCTGAACTCATGGATGTTGTTCTTCAGTCTCTGGATGCTGTAAACATTATGTTTGGCAATGTTAGGGCTGGAGAAGAACCTGAACCCGCAGATCCCGAGTTACTGCAGAAGCTAGAAGTATACGCGAGCGGACAAGTCCCCGAGGCTCCGCCTTCTGTATCGGAAATGAGTGCTCCTGTAACAAAGCCTGCTATTGTAGAACCCAGTGTGGCTGCTCCGGTGGCGCCTTCACCGGGTGTATCGGCTAGTGATGAATTTGACCTTTTGCTGAATGATGTCGCCTCTCCCGATAGTGCTTCTTCTGGTGATGACTTAATCACAGAAGATGAGTTTGAAGCTCTGCTAAATGATCTGCATGGGGAGCATGGCGCCCCTGGTATTAGCAAAACAGATGTAAAAGAGCCTGCTGCAGCCTCGAGTTCTAGTGATGAACTTATAACGGAAGAGGAGTTTGAGAATCTTCTAGATGAGCTACAGTCGCAAGGGCAAGGTGCTTTCTCTGCAGTTGATGCTTCTGTTGCTCAGGCTATTCCTGAACCAGTAATGCCTGCGGAAGAGGAGCCTAAACCAGTTGCTAAAGCCTCTGTCTCTGCTACCAAGGCAGCTCCCGCCAAAGCGGCTGCCCCAGAGAGTAATGTGCGTGTTGATACTCGGTTACTTGATAAGATCATGAATATGGTCGGAGAGCTGGTGTTGGTTCGTAATCGCTTAGTGCGTTTGGGCGCTACCCGTGAAGATGAAGAGATGGCTAAAGCTCTGGGTACGCTTGATATGGTAACGGCTGATTTGCAAATGTCGGTTATGAAAACGCGTATGCAACCGGTCAAAAAGGTATTTGGTCGTTTTCCAAGGCTTATTCGTGATCTGTCTCGAAGCTTGAAAAAAGAGATACGTTTAGAGTTGCGTGGAGAAGAAACTGACCTAGATAAAAATTTGGTTGAGGCGCTAGCCGACCCGCTTATCCACTTAGTGCGTAATTCGGTAGATCATGGTATCGAATCACCCGAAGTACGTGAAGGTTTAGGGAAACCGAGAGAAGGACATGTGCTGCTCTCTGCAGAGCAGGAAGGTGATCATATTCTCTTGATAATTCAAGATGATGGCGCAGGTATGGATCCAGAGAAGCTGCGCAAGTTAGCTGTCAATCGAGGTATGTTGGATCAAGAGGCAGCGAATAGGCTGTCTGAGCAAGAGTGCTTTAACTTGATCTTCCAAGCTGGTTTCTCGACAAAAACCGAAGTCTCTGATGTATCAGGTCGTGGTGTGGGTATGGATGTCGTTAAGACTAAAATTACCCAACTCAATGGTACGTTAAGTATAGATTCGGTCATGGGGCAGGGGACTAGGATTGCTATACAGGTACCTTTGACGCTCGCTATCATGCCAACCTTGATGGTCATTTTGGAGAACCAAGCGTTTGCATTACCGCTGGTTAATGTTAATGAAATATTTAATCTGGACCTGACAAAAACCAATATTGTTGATGGTCAGCAGGTCATTATTGTGCGTGATCAAGCGTTGCCTCTTTTCCATATGAAACGGTGGTTGGTTGAAGGACAGGAGCAGGCTGAACTGCCTGAACAGGGGCACGTAGTGATTGTGACTGTTGGTACGCTCCGTGTTGGCTTTGTGGTTGATCAACTCGTTGGTCAAGAGGAGGTTGTTATCAAACCGTTGGGGTCTATTTTGCATGGCACGCCTGGTTTATCGGGCGCAACCATCACAGGAGATGGGCGTATAGCGTTAATCATCGATATCCCAAATCTATTGAAGCAATATGCTTCTTAATGGTTAAGTTGGAAGAGTGAATTTATGCCGGTAAAAGTATTAATTGTTGATGACTCCGGCTTTTTTCGCCAAAGAATCACCGATATTTTATCCTCGGACAGTCGTTTAGAAGTAATCGGTGTTGCCTCCAATGGCCGCGAAGCTGTTGAACAGGCTAGAAAGTTAAAGCCTGATATCATAACCATGGATGTGGAGATGCCGCAGCTCAATGGTATTGAGGCCGTAAAGCTTATCATGCGGGATTCACCAACCAATGTGCTCATGTTGTCATCCCTAACCCATGAAGGTGCGCAAGTTACATTACAGGCTTTAGAAGCTGGTGCGGCTGACTATTTAACAAAAGATATTCGAGCTTGGATTGATAAATCAGATAGCTTGCATAACATTTTTGTGGAGCGCGTAGTTGCTTTGGGCCGTAATAAACGGTTTATCCGAAGCACGGCTTTTGCGCCTCGACCTCTGAAGTCAGGTCAGTCATCTACTGTTCATACGTTTAGTTCGGATAAAGGCGGTGCTGAGCCCTCTAGCCCTTCTAGATCTAATCAGAACTCCTTAACAAGCCGGTCACAACGGACAGATCCAGGCTTGTCGTCTTCCCTGAGGAATGCAAGACAAGCCCACTTTCCTGCACATTGTCGTTTGGTTGTAATAGGTTCTTCGACAGGAGGGCCTGCGGCACTTCAGAAAATATTAATGGAGCTTCCGGCTTCTTTTCCTTATCCAATTTTGCTCATACAGCATATGCCGAAGGCCTTTACGTCGGTTTTTGCGGCGAGGCTGGACCAGCAATGCAAAATCTCAGTGAAAGAAGCCGAAGATGGCGATAAATTATTACCAGGTCGAGCCTTGTTAGCACCGGGTGGACATCAATTAATCATTGAGAGCCGCTCACCTGATCGAGTAAAAATATTGCCGGGTGACGAGCGAGTTACCTACAGGCCCAGTGTGGATATTACCTATGCCTCCGTTGCAAAAGCTTTTGGTAACAAAGTGCTGGGTATTATTTTAACCGGTATGGGCGCGGACGGCGCGGACGGTGCTAAGTTATTAAAGAAAAGTGGTGCGGTTATGTGGGCTCAAAACGAAGAGAGTTGCACAATATATGGTATGCCGCAAGCAGTAGTGAAAGCCGGATTAGCTGATGATATTTTACACCTGAATGATATTGGCCCCTTATTGAAAAATAACGGGAAAATTTAGTGGCCATCTTGTTATATCGGCTAAACTACAATAAAAACAACAGTATCTATCAGGGCTGTCAGCGTTGTCGGATGAGCAAAGTATGCAAATATGGGCGATAGCAAACCAAAAAGGTGGTGTTGGTAAAACCACAACCGTTGTGACTTTAGCCGGACTTTTGGCTGAAGTTGGGTACAAGGTTTTACTGATTGATCTGGACCCTCATGGTTCGTTGACTAGCTATTTCAGTTATGAGCCTGATGAGCTTGACCATAGTGTTTACGACCTCTTTCAGACGGCAGGTGATGTTACTGAAAACCAAGTGAACTCTTTGCTTTGCTCTACGAATGTAGAACGGATTCAACTTCTGCCAGCATCTACAGCATTGGCAACGTTAGAGCGACGAGCAGTGGAGCATGAGGGTATGGGGCTCCAAGTAGCCAGAGCTTTGCGCCACCTAAAAGACCGTTATGATTACGTCTTGATCGATAGCCCCCCTGTATTGGGTGTGCTAATGGTTAATGCGCTTGCTGCTTGCCATCATCTGATCGTACCTGCACAGACTGAGTTTTTGGCGCTGAAAGGCCTCGAACGTATGATAAGAACGATCAGTATGATTAATCGAGCCCGCAAGAAAAAGCTCTCATACACCATTATTCCAACTTTTTATGATCGACGAACACAAGCATCCGTGAGCTGCCTACGAGAATTACACAAGCTTTATCCTGATGAATTGGCTAGTGCGGTCATACCCGTAGATACAAAATTCAGAAATGCCAGTATGAAAGGGGTAGTGCCTTCTGCGTTAGATGCTGGCAGCCGGGGCGTTCATGCTTATGCCCGATTGCTCCGTTCTCTCATAGAGCAGCGGAGGTAATCCTGATGTCAGATAAAAAGCAAGGTGCGCGACAGCAAAAAGTTGTTTTTGAGTATTTAGAAGCTCTGTTGTTCGATGAGGAGCTTGAGGATATTGATGCCTCCTTAGATAAGGAAGTTGCGGCTCAGGCAAAAAAAACTGATGTAGATGTTGTTGCGTATGACAATAACGAAAATACTTTAGAGCCAGAGCCAGAGCCAGAGCCAGAGCCAGAGCCAGAGCCAGAGCCAGAGCCAGAGCCAGAGCCAGAGCCAGAGCCAGAGCCAGAGCCAGAGCCAGAGCCAGAGCCAGAGCCAGAGCCAGCAAGTAGTATCAACTGTGTGCTAGTGGAGATTTACGGTCTAAAATTAGCATTACCTTTGGAATATATCGAAGGTACGCAGCATATTAATATGCTCACATTGCAGCTTGATAACTTACACGATTGGATCCTAGGCAGTTTTGGTAGCCCTTTAAGCCTTACGCAAATCGTCGATACGGCTGGTTTTCTGATTCCTGATCGATATGATGCAACTAAGTCTCACTATAAAGAAGTCGTTGTCTTGGCGGGGCGTCGTTGGGCGATATCATGTGATGAGTTAGTGAAATCTATTAAAGTGCCGAGTGCCCGTATCAATATCAATACAGATAAAAAGAGTCGCCCTTGGTTACTTGGTACTTACATGCCGGAACGGTGTGCGATTGTTGATATTCCTGAGTTATTGGAACAACTAGAACGGGCGTTTCAATAGCAACAAAAACTGTTAATCTGTATTATCCCTTCAAGGTTAACGGGTGTGAAGTGGCGGAATCTAGTGTGTGGTTAGTTTATTTTTTATCTGTAGTGGTCGCTGTATTTTCAGCGCTAAGTGTCTATATGTTTATTCGACAACGTAAGCATGAACGTCAATACAAGGCTTTGATCAACGTACTCCGAAATGAAATACGTTCAATGACCGGAGGCTCTATAGGCATGGGTAAGCGACTCGTTGATATAGAACAGAGATTGAGCATTACGGTTGAAAAACAGTTAGAGCTTGAAAATCGTGACCCCGGTGAATTGGCCTACAATCAAGCGGCGCGTCTTATGGAAATGGGTGCAGATGTTGATGATTTAGTCAAAAACTGCGGTATAGGTAGACCAGAAGCTGAATTGATGGCACTTTTGCATAAGGAATTGCACGCGCACCAAGGATTAGAACATAAGCATTGATTACTGGCTTTTTGGATTCTTCAAATTGTAAGCAAAGGCAATAACTTCGGCGATCGCTCTATATAATTCTTCGGGTATTTCATCACCCAATTCAAGTCTGATTAAGACCTCTAATAGCTCAGGACTTTGGTGAACCAGCACGTCATTCTCTTGCGCTAGTTGTAATATTTGTTTGGCAATATCCCCATGGCCTTTAGCGACAAGGGTAGGGGCGCTAGATTTGTTAGCGTCATACTTTAAGGCAACGGCTGATTCTGAGCTGTTTTCTGCTTTCTTCATGTTTTTATATCTATTAGCTGTTTTGATAGGGTCTGTTTATCGGCGTTTGATTTTCCTGTCCGACAGGCTAGCAAAGGGTTACTAAAGCCTGATTTTTCTAATTGGGTTTTGAAAGAGTCGAGTTGTTGGCGAACATGTGATGCTGTACTGGCTTCTTCACAAATAAAAGCGGTTGTTAGCGTTTGGTGTTGCTGATTCAATGATATATCGACATCAATAGCGCCTGCTTTTTTTAAATCAAAATGTAATTGTACATTCCAGATGGTTTCGTAGTGTCCCGCTGAATTTTTGCGTTGTGATTGGCCAATGCATAACTCTACATTTTCTAACTGACGTTCGTGTTTTATAGGGAGGTCAAGTTGGAAAATTCTATCTATATTTTCGCTCCTTTCTTGGCGAGGTTGAGCCGCTTGAAGTTGCTGTGAAGTGACTCGGGCTAATATCTTATCTACAACATGTAAAGTTGATTCACGTTGCAATGGAGGAAGTGAGTCCGCATTTTGCTTCAGCTTGCCAAGAAACTGTTTTAAATCTTGATGGACTGGCTGCTTCTTCGCTAAACGGCTTTCTGTAAAAAGCCCGCCGAATTGCACATTCTGTTTTACTTGCTCCCCTGACTCTTTAGCCCCAGGGCGTACACCAAAAAGCTGTAAAATAGACTGAATCAGCTTGTCGGTCTGCGGACTAGGATTTTGTGCAGAGAGTTGCAATAGATTCGTGAGTTGTTGGAGGTTATCGGCCATAGGTTGCTGTATGGGCAAGTTTTCTCGAAGAGTCGTTTGAACAAGGTCTTGCTGGGTACTCGTAAGAACCGGAATGTTCGCCTTAATTAAAGGAGCGGGGGTGTTTGTGGTAGGCAGGGACCAACGAATAAATATCTGTTCGGCGGTTCTTCCTACTTGTACTTCTTTAAGAGGCGGGAGGTTGGCTGGAGCCTTAAAACTGACGGTTTCACCCTTGATATTGAGTTGTAAATCTCCAGTTTTTCCGCCTGTGCTATAGGGCTGCGTTTGTGGAAAATGTTTTGGTAATACGGGCTGTTCAAGTGATTGTGTTGTAACTTGTCTTGACACTATATGCGCAGATGATGTCTGAACAGGTGCCGGTTTTGCTTGTACAGAGGGTGTTGTCTGAGCAGGCGCCGGTGCTGCTTGTGCAGAGGATGATATCTGAGCAGGTGTTGGTGTTGCTTGTGCAGAGGATGATGCCTGAACAGGTGTTGGTGTTGCTTGTGAAGAGGGTGTTGTCTGAGTAGGTGTTGCTTGTGCAGATGGTGTTGTCTGAGCAGGTGCTGGTGTTGCTTGTGCAGATGATGTTGTCTGAGCAGGCGCTGGTGTTGCTTGTGCGGGTGGTGTTGTCTGAGAAGGCGCCGGTGCTGCTTGTGCAGAGGATGATGTCTGAGCAGATGTTGGTGTTGCTTGTGAAGAGGGTGTTGTCTGAGCAGGCGCTGGTGTTGCTTGTGCAGATGGTGATGTTTGAGCAGGTGCTGGTGTTGCTTGTGCGGGTGGTGTTGTCTGAGAAGGCGCCGGTGCTGCTTGTGCAGAAGGTGATGTCTGAACAGGCGTAGGTGCTGCTTGTGCAGGTGGTGGTGTCTGAGCAGGCACTGGAGTTGCTTGCGCAGAGGGTGTTGCCTGAGCAGACGCTGGTGTTGCTTGTGAAGAGGGTGTTGCCTGAGCAGGTGCTGGTGTTACTTGAGCTGGTGGTGTTGTTTGTATAGAAATTGGAGGTGAGTTTTGAGTAATCACCAGTGCTGTTTGCAGCTGCCCTCTGGGAATAATTTGTTCCAAGCGATTAATCTCTGCTAGCGAGTCGTTACGAGGTACAACCGGAGCCTGAAAAGTCCTCGCAGGAATGGCAGGAGCGCCTGAAGAAGGTGCTTGAGTTGTCTTACTGCTGTTTTGTGAGGGTGCTTGTCCGGCTTGGTTCAAAAAAATACTGATGCGTCCCTCGATATTCCTTGAGAGAGTAACTTGGGTTCCTGTCGCTAAAGGCTGCGGAGTTTTTAGTTCCAATAAGGTGCTATTAGCTTCTAAGCGAACTCTAAATATTTTAGGGTCGAGTTGATCTTGCGCGACCTGCTTTACCGTGGCTTGAATCGTTGTTCCTGAAGGCAACGGAACGTCTTTGCCAGCACGTGTGGCACCGCTACTATCGACTAAAGTAATGGATTGCGCGTTTATTGGAATCATAGTCACATTTTTTACATGAGTTCTGATCAAGAGCAATGCCCATGAGCAGGTGAATTTGTATATAATGCTCTGCTTATAGATCGGCCGAAGCAAGACAAAATGAAGCTTCTCTTCCGACATCGATATTATCCTGAGGAAAATGTGTGTCAGAACCGCTATTGAAAGTTGTTGATCTCTACTGTGAGCGGGATGAGCGTGTTCTATTTGATGGCTTAAACTTTGAGTTGGCTGAAGGGCAATTAATTCAGATAGAAGGTGCTAATGGTAGCGGTAAAACAACATTATTGAGAATTCTGAGTGGTCTTTCTAGTCATTATGAAGGTGATATCTATTGGCAGGGAGAGGCGATCCGAGATGCGAAACACAGCTTCCTTGCCGCTCTTCTCTATTTTGGGCATCAGCCTGGTGTGAAAGGCATGTTGACGCCAATAGAAAATCTTCGATGGTATGCTGCAATCCATCCTTCATTAGACGAAGGGTCTATCAATTCTGCACTTGAGTCGGTTGGACTGAAAGGCTATGAGGATGTACCCTGCCACTCACTGTCTGCTGGGCAAAATCGCAGGGTAAGCTTGGCTCGCCTTTATATGAATCGAGCCCAATTATGGATACTAGATGAGCCTTTTACGGCAATCGATAAACGAGGCGTTGCTGCAAAAGAGGCGCTGTTGGCCGGTCATGTGTCCCAAGGTGGCAGTGTGATTTTAACAACACATCATGATCTGAGCGCATGTGGTCCTGTTACAAAGTTAAATCTTGATGAATTGATGGGAACTTGATGGCCGATTCGCGTACTAACACATCTGATAATTCGCTTGGAAAACAGTTTGCCGCGGTTTTTAAAAGAGACTTGCTCCTCTCTTTTCGGAGGAAGAGTGATCTAGCCAATCCATTGATTTTTTTTCTTATGGTAGCGACGCTTTTTCCTTTAGGGGTGAGTCCTGAGCCAAACTTCTTGGCAGAAGTTGCGCCAGGAGTGGTTTGGGTTGCTGCATTATTAGCAACGCTACTATCTCTTGATGGTTTGTTTCGCTCTGATTTTGATGATGGCACGCTTGAGCAAGTCATGTTAAGCCCACAACCGTTGATGGTTGTCTGTTTGGCTAAAGTAGCCGCCCACTGGGTGACAACAGGCTTACCACTAACCTTGATGTCGCCGCTATTAGGTTTAATGCTCTTTTTGCCTAGTGACGCGATGGTGGGGCTGATGGCGAGTTTGCTTATAGGGACTCCCACGCTAAGTTTGATAGGCGCAATAGGGGCGGGTTTGACTGTAGGGTTGAAAAAAGGAGGAGTACTGATCTCTTTATTGGTATTGCCCCTCTACATACCGGTGTTGATTTTTGGTTCCGGAGCGGTTCAGGCCGCATCTATTGGTTTGCCAGTAGTCGGTTATCTGGCATTGCTGGGTGCAATGTTGGCATTAGGGTTTGTATTAGCGCCGTTTGCAATCAGCGCTGCAGTAAGAATTTCGGTAAGTGGGTAGTAGCTAATGGCTGTAAGTAAATGGTTACCTCGTTGGTTTTTCCAACTGGCATCGCCGCGCTGGTGTTATGAAATTACAGGTAAATTGTTACCAGGTTTTCTAATAGCAGCTGTATTTCTATTGGGTGTTGGTATTGTGTGGGCACTGGGTTTTGCACCGCCGGATTACCAACAAGGGAATAGCTTTAGGATTATGTATTTGCACGTCCCCTCCGCGATACTTGCGCAATCTTGTTACATGTTAATGGCTATCGCTGGGGCTATCGGTCTGATTTGGAAAATGAAAGTGGCTGATATGGTGGCGTACTGTACAGCACCGATAGGGGCTTCTATGGCGGTAATTGCGTTAGCGACAGGAGCAATTTGGGGAAAACCAACTTGGGGTTCTTGGTGGGTATGGGATGCGCGCCTTACCTCAATGTTGATACTACTCTTCCTCTATTTTGGCGTTATGGCTCTATATGCCGCCATGGAGAGTGAGGCTTCCGCAGCGAAGGCAGCAGCCGTATTATCATTGGTGGGCTTGGTGAACATTCCTATTATCAAGTACTCGGTCGAATGGTGGAACACACTCCATCAGCCAGCTACGTTCACATTAACAGAGAAACCCGCCATGCCAGCGGAAATGTGGATGCCCTTGCTGGTGATGGTAATAGGTTTTTATTGTTTTTTCTCCGTCTCTTTAATGCTCCGTTTACGTAACGAAATCCTTCGTAGGGAGCGGCGTGCAGGTTGGGTAAAAGACCTGATTGTGCCTAAGTGAGGTTTGTTTTGCAGTTTGAATCTTTTTCCGAGTTTTTAAACATGGGTGGTCATGGGCTTTATGTTTGGTTGTCCTATGCCTTAGGCATAGCGATTATTAGCGCCAATTTAATATTGCCCGTCTTTAAGCGTAAAGAATTACTCAAAAATTTGGCTCGACGCCTTCGTAGGGAGAACAACGCACCATGAATCCAAAACGAAAACAGCGACTATTGTTAGTAATCTTTTTAGTAGCGGGTGTTTCGGTAGCAGTGGGCTTGGCTCTATACGCTTTGAATCAGAATATTAATCTTTTCTACTCGCCCACTCAGATTGCTGAGGGAGAAGCACCAAAAAACACACGAATCCGCGCTGGTGGGATGGTGGTAGAGGGCAGTGTTATCCGAGATCAGCAGAGTCTGCACGTTGCCTTTGATATGACGGATTATGCAAAAACGGTCACAGTCGAATACACGGGAATACTTCCTGATCTTTTCCGTGAAGGTCAGGGGATCGTTGCGCAAGGTGAGTTGGATAGTAATGGTGTGTTTCAGGCGGTAGAGGTTTTGGCCAAGCATGATGAAAACTACATGCCCCCTGAAGTTGCAGAAGCTTTGGAAGCTGCTGGGAAAATGCCAATGCCTGCAAAAGAGGTGTTCAATAAATGATACCGGAACTTGGTCAATTTTCCCTTATTCTTGCCTTATGCTTGTCTGTTGTACTGTCGATAGTGCCACTAGTCGGAGCCTATTCGAATAATACGTTATGGATGGGCTATGCTCGCCCTCTTTCCAAAGGCCTATTCTTATTCCTATGCATCAGCATGTTATGTCTAGGTTATGCTTTCTTGACGGATGATTTTTCGGTTGCTTATGTTGCAAGCAACTCTAATACGGCCTTACCTGTTTACTATAAGTTTAGTGCTATTTGGGGGGGGCATGAAGGTTCTCTGCTTCTTTGGGTGCTCATCTTGGCTGGTTGGACCTATGCTGTTGCTGTGAAAAGTAAAGGCTTACCTTTAGATATCGTAGCTAGAGTTTTAGCTGTGATGGGGATGATCAGTGTAGGCTTTACCATGTTTACGCTACTTACTTCCAGCCCATTCCAACGCTTATTGCCAAATTCACCTGTTGAAGGTGGGGATTTGAACCCGTTGCTACAAGATATAGGTCTGATTATTCATCCGCCTATGCTGTATATGGGGTATGTAGGCTTTTCTGTGGCTTTTGCCTTCGCTATTGCTGCACTGATGAGTGGGCGACTAGATGCTGCTTGGGCTCGCTGGTCGCGTCCGTGGACTAACGTTGCTTGGGCATTTTTGACCTTAGGTATTGCGCTAGGTAGTTGGTGGGCTTACTACGAGTTAGGCTGGGGAGGCTGGTGGTTCTGGGATCCAGTAGAAAATGCATCTTTTATGCCTTGGTTGGTGGGGACGGCATTAGTTCATAGTTTAGCAGTCACTGAAAAACGCGGCGTCTTTAAAAGCTGGACGGTTCTATTAGCTATTTTTGCTTTCTCGTTAAGCTTATTAGGAACGTTTTTGGTACGCTCTGGTGTACTCACCTCGGTACATGCATTCGCAACCGACCCCGAGCGTGGTTACTTTGTTTTAGCGTTACTCGCTATTACTATTGGTGGATCATTTTTGCTTTATGCAATTAAAGCTGCGCATGTAAAAAGCGAGTCGAGCTTTGACTTGGTGTCTCGAGAGAGCTTTTTACTAATTAACAACATTGTCTTAGTTGTGATCTGTATGATGGTGCTGCTTGGTACGCTCTATCCTCTAGTGATGGATGCGTTGTCACTTGGTAAAATCTCGGTTGGACCGCCATACTTCAATGCTTTATTCGTGCCGCTGACGGCTGTTTTGGTTTTGTTTATGGGAGTGGGTGCCATCGCTCGCTGGAAAAAAACAGAGCCGAACTACTTACTAAAACAGCTAGGTATTCCGGCAATAATCGCAGTCGCAGGTGGCTGTGCTTTACCGATGATATATGCTGGTGCCTTTAACTTAAATGTAGCGCTAGGCGGTGTCCTTGCTCTTTGGGTTGTGATTGCCGGTTTGAAAGATCTCTATAACAAAGTATGGAATCGCAGCAGTAAGGCGAAAGGTTTGAAGGGGTTATCGCGTAGTTACTATGCCATGGTGTTAGCACATGTTGGCGTCGCTGTTTCTGTGGTAGGTGTGGCAATGGTTTCTTTCTACAGTGAAGAGAGGGATCTACGTATGGCACCTGGCGATACACTTTCCTTTGAAAACTATACTTTCATATTTGAAGGTTCCCAGCATGTAGAAGGACCTAACTACACTTCTGATATGGGAATTTTACAAGTACTCAAAAATGGCGAGCCCTACTCAGTAATGCGCCCAGAAAAACGTTTATATACGGCGCGTGGCAATGTGATGACTGAGGCGGATATCGATCCTGGATTCTTTGGTGATTTGTATGTGGCACTAGGGGAACCTCTTGAAGGGGATGCCTGGGCTGTCAGAGTTCAATACAAGCCCTATGTCCGTTGGATTTGGTTGGGTGCTTTATTGATGACGGCAGGTGGCTTGCTGGCTGCCAGTGATCCCCGTTATCGAAAACAACTCATTCGTCAATCAGCTGTAGCTTAGGGTCGAGATATGCGCCGTTTTTTACTGTTTATACCGCTAGTTGTCTTTATCGCAATGGGAGGGCTTTTTTGGAAAGGCCTTCAGCTTGATCCCACGGAGCTGCCTTCGGCTCTATTGAATAAGCCTGTACCTGCTTTTAGCCTGCCTTCATTGCAGGATGAAAATAAGCTGTTAACCGAGAAGGACTTAAAAGGGAAGCCTGCATTACTGAATGTTTGGGCAACTTGGTGTCCTACATGTAAGCAGGAACATGCTCAGTTAAATCGTATTGCGCGAGAAGAGGGCGTTACTATTTATGGTATTAACTATAAAGATGAGCGCAGTGCTGCCCGAGAATGGTTACGGCGCTATATGGATCCTTATGTGGTAAATGTGTTTGATGAGAAAGGAACTTTAGGTTTGGATTTAGGTGTCTACGGTGCCCCAGAAACCTATGTTCTCGATGCAAACGGTGTTATTCGCTATAAGCATGTAGGAGCGGTTGATGAGAAAGTTTGGCTGCAACTGCGCGACGTTTTAAAACAAGTGTCTGAGGCGCCAAAGGGGTAAACGATGAGATTGTTGTATAGCCTGCTGATAGTGTTTTTTTCCCTGACGGCCCATGCTGCGATTGATACTTATGAGTTTAAGGATGACGAGTCGCGTAAACGTTTTCAGCAGCTGGTGGATGAGTTGAGATGTCCCAAGTGCCAAAACCAAAACCTAGCTGACTCTAATTCGCCTATTGCGGAAGATCTTCGCAGAGAGGTTTATCGAATGGTCGATAACGGAGAAGATGACGACACTATTGTAGATTTTATGGTGGCTCGTTATGGAGAGTTTGTTCTTTATCGCCCTCGTATGGCAGAAAACACTTGGGTCCTCTGGTATGGCCCCTTTGTATTACTCGCTGTAGGGTTTGTTGTTGTGCTTCTCATAACGAGAAAGCGTAAAGCGGCCGAAAATGAAACCAGTAGTATTGGTCGTTTAGATCAAGATCAGCAGTCGCGTTTAGCTTCGTTATTAGAGAAAGGGCCTAAGAAATGATACAACTATGGATCGGTATTGCGCTACTGACATGCTTGGCGCTGGCCTTCGTATTCCTACCTTTTATTCGTGCTAAGCGTGATGCTCTGGCTGTTACAGATGTTGATAGAAATGAAGAAAACATTGCCATCTTTAAAGAGCGTTTAAGTGAGCTGGAAGCAGAACGAGGCGCAGGTAATCTGCTAGATACGGAGTTTGAAGAGCTTAAATTAGAGCTTGAACGCAATTTGCTAGAAGATGCAACTGAGGCTGAGCAGCAGCTCCAGTCGGTTGCTGTTGGTTCCAAACAACTGCTTACTGTTGTGTTGATTGCCTTAATATTGCCGGTGCTGGCCTTTGGTCTCTACTTTAACTACGGGAATGCACCAGCTTTGCGGGCTTCACTGGAAAGTCCCAAAACACTCTTTGCTGATGGGCAGCAACCCACAGTAGATGAAGCGATCGGTATGCTGGAAGCGGAATTAGAGAAGCATCCTGAGAATGCAGAAGGCTGGTACATTTTGGCGACCACTTATATGAACCTCGGAGAGTTTGTTAAAGGTGCTAATAGTTTTGAGAAAGTGTTAGCACTGCTACCTACTGATGCACCGCAGTATGTAGGTGTGATGGGGCAATACGCTCAAGCGCTTTATTTCTCAAAAAGTGGCAAAATGGATGAGGAGGTTCGTCAGCAGATCCAGCGCACATTAGATATCGAGCCTCTGGAAGTAACAGCATTAGGCCTTTTAGGAATTGATGCATTTGAGCAAGGGATGCATGAAGATGCGATTGCTTTTTGGCAAAAAGCGCTAATGAACGCAGAGCCTCAGGCAGCAGAGTCATTAAAAACAGGAATCCGAAGAGCCATGCAAGAGCTGGCTCAAGCAGGAAAACCTGTGCCTGAAGTACCAGAATTGGCTGAAAGTGATGTTACCTTAGCGCTTAAAATAAGCCTTTCTGAAGCGTTGTTAGATAAAGTTTCTCCTGATCAGGCAGTATTTGTTTATGCACGGCCTATTGGCAGTCGCATGCCGGTTGCGGCGGTGAAGCTCTCGGTAGCTGATCTTCCGGCAGAGGTAACTTTGGATGACTCGATGGCCATGATGCCTCAGGCAAAACTATCTCTGCACCCCAATGTAGAAATTGGCGCACGCGTATCTATATCAGGCCAGCCGCAAGCCAGTACAGGGGATCTGGAGTCTGCTAACGTTCCAGTTGCCGTCGAAGAGGTAACAGGAGAAATATCGCTGGTTATAGATCGGATTGTCCAGTAGGTCGGTTCAGTTTATAGTAAATAGTATTAATAAGTTAAATCTTTCCTGGGGACGTGGTTAAACCATGGATATTGGCTTAAGAGAGTGGTTAATAATTGGAGGTATTCTCGTTATTGGCCTGATCATATTTGATGGCTGGCGTCGAATGAAGGGGCATCGTAGTACCCTGAAAATGGATATCGATCAAAAGTTCTCTGATATTGGTGACGATGACCATAATCCGGAGCTTCCTAACGGCGGCGCACGTGTTAAAACTTTAGAAGAGCTGCAGCGCGAAGCGGCCTACGCTAATAACAGTGTAAATGAACAGGCTCAAGCGAGTAGCGCAGCGCGTATCGATCCTAGCTTCGAGCATATGGATGAGATAGCCCTTTCGGATCGCCACGCCGAAATTATCGATACACACTACAGTGAGGTTGACGTTACGTCAGCGCATTATGGTGGTGGGGACGTTTCAGCAAACCCAGCTGAAGAGCTTGACCCACTGTTTGATGAAATCCCCGATTCGTTGTCGCCTGTTCGTGTAGCTGTACCCACTGGCTCCATTGAGGCGGAGGAAGCGCTAGCGGTGCACCCTCCTCAGCAAGCAGACGTTGTACTCTCTTCTCCAGAGCCAGAGCCAGAGCCAGAGCCAAGCAGAGAGCATGATTTTTCAGATTCGCAGGTGGCTCACGCCAGCTCACTAGATCTTGAGCAGCCGATCACGGCCTTAATGAGGCAGGTATCAGCACAAGCGGCGCTTCGTGAGGATAGCCGCAAGCAGGCACAGCAAGAAATGTTCTCTGAGCCACAAGCAAGTCCAGAGCCAGAAGCAAAATTTGAGCCTGAGCCTGTTGAAGTAATATCTGAACCTGTTGAGGAGCCGCAAGAAACGCTGGTAGATAGATTTGAAAATGAGCCTCAAGCGTTACCAGATACTCATATAACAGAGATTCCCGTTAAACAGAAAGAAGATATACCTGAACAGCCAGAACAAAACTCCCTGTTTGATGAGGTCTCTCTAGAGCAAGCTCGAACAGACCGGAAGGCAAGGGAAAGTGTTCCTGAACCCGAAGAGGTTTTGGTCATTACCGTTGTCGGTAAGCAGCAGCCTTTGGATGGACAGGCGCTATTGCAAGTCGTACTAGCGTGTGGTTTGCGTCACGGCGACATGAATTTATTCCATCGATTTGAAGAAGGAATCGATAAAGGTGCTGTCCAGTTCAGTATGGCTAATGCGGTTAATCCAGGCACATTTGATCTGGAGCGCATGAACGAACTGTCGACACCGGGGGTCAGCTTCTTTATGTCTATGAGTGAGCCAAAAGACCCTAAAAACGCTTTTGAGTGTATGTTAGCTACTGCTGAAACCGTTGCTAAACACTTAGGCGGGGATCTGCTTGACGAAAACCGCTCAGTGATGCGTCCGCAAACTAAGGCGCACTATCGTGAGCGCATTACAGAATATGAAATGCATAACCGCAGTCGCCGTCATCACTGACGGCTGCTTGACTTTCCTTATCTAATATTTTGAAAGCCTTAATCCTATGTCCGCCGACTCCTCCGTTATTCAGGAAGCTCAGCAGCTACGTGCTGATTTAAATCTTCATAACCATCGATATTATGTGTTGGATGAGCCAAGCATCCCTGATGCGGAGTATGATCGTCTATTTCAGCGTTTAAAAACGCTGGAAGAAGCGCATCCGGAATTAATTACTTCTGATTCGCCAACCCAACGAGTGGGAGGCTCGCCCATCAGTGGTTTTGGTGAAGTGGCTCACGAAATACCTATGTTGTCGTTGGATAATGTGTTTAACGAGGAAGAGTTAATCGATTTTGATCGCCGTGTCAGAGAACGTCTGGGTGTACAAGATAACGTAGAGTATGCCTGCGAGCCAAAACTAGACGGGATTGCCGTTAGCTTGCTCTACGAAAAGGGGCTTCTGGTGAGAGGGGCAACCCGTGGGGATGGTACAACTGGAGAGGATATTACGCATAATGTGCGTACTATCCCTTCTATTCCTTTGCGCTTGTTTGGTGATGCTATACCCGAACGATTAGAGGTTCGGGGCGAAATCTATATGCCTAAAGCTGGCTTTGCAGCGCTCAATAAGCGCGCAGAGTTGAGTGGTGAAAAGCGCTTTGTGAACCCTCGTAATGCAGCGGCGGGAAGCTTGCGGCAGTTGGATGCTCGAATTACGGCGACACGACCTTTAGAGATGTGTTGCTATGGGATTGGTGTCATTAGTGGTGGGGAATTGCTTCCTACGCATACAGATATGATGCAACAGTTGAGCCGCTGGGGGCTCAAAATCAATGGTGAACTGAAGGCCGCTACCGGAGAGCAGGGGTGTCTTGAGTATTATCAGTATATGGCTGAAAAACGCAATTCCCTCCCCTATGAGATAGATGGTCTGGTCTTTAAGGTTAATAAGTACTCACTACAACAAAGGTTAGGCTTTGTATCCCGCTTTCCGCGGTGGGCGATTGCGCATAAGTTTCCAGCTCAGGAAGAGATAACCCAAATTGAGAAAATCGAATTTCAAGTAGGGCGCACGGGGGCGGTGACGCCGGTCGCCAGATTAACGCCCGTCTTTGTAGGTGGCGTGACCGTCAGCAATGCGACTTTGCATAACATGGACGAAATTGAGCGGCTTGGGGTTCAAGTCGGAGATTATGTGATCATCCGTAGAGCTGGTGATGTTATCCCTCAGATCGTCAGTGTTGTGCTGGATAAGCGCCCAGACAGTACATCTTCTGTGGAAATGCCGGAGCACTGCCCTATTTGCAGTGCAGATATTGAGCGAATCGAAGGCGAAGCTGTTGCACGCTGCAGCGGAGGTTTGAGTTGTGCTGCACAACGAAAAGAGGCGCTTAGGCACTATGCATCCCGCAAAGCGATGGATATAGAGGGCTTAGGTGAAAAGCTGATTGACACCTTGGTTGATAAAGAATTACTCAACTCGATTACCGATATCTATCATCTTAAGCATGAAGATATTGCCAATTTAGAGCGTATGGGTGATAAATCTGCGAGCAACTTGCTATCTGCCATTGAGCAAAGTAAGCAAACTCTGTTTTCCCGTTTTATATATGCGTTGGGCATCAGGGAGGTTGGTGAAGCAACCGCTCGAAATTTAGCACTGTCGTTTGGCTTTATGGATTCTCTCATGCAGGCGGATGAGGAACAGCTTCAAGCGGTACCTGATGTCGGTAAAATCGTTGCTCATCATATCTATACGTTTTTTCGCCAACCCCATAATGTCGAAGTGATTGCTTCACTTCGCAAAGCGGGAGTTGTTTGGCCTGAAGAGGCGCCGGTAATTGCGGATGATTTGCCTCTTAAGGATAAAGTTTATGTGCTAACCGGAACGCTAGAAACGATGGGACGAGATGAGGCTAAAGAAAAATTGCAGGCGTTAGGCGCTAAAGTCACTGGTAGTGTTTCAAAGAAAACGGACTGTGTGGTCGCGGGCCCGGGTGCGGGTAGCAAGCTAGCCAAAGCTGAATCGTTAGGCATACCGGTACTAGATGAACAGGGTTTGATTGGCTTGCTAGAGAGCAACGGGATTGCTGTTTTATGATCATTCCAATGGATGCGCTATCAGATGAAGCGCTTAATGGGTTAATTGAAGAATTTGTTACTCGGGATGGCACCGATTACGGCGAGATAGAAACCTCTTTGGCTCATAAAGTCACACAAGTGAAAGCCCAACTTAAAAGAGGGGATGTCGTCATTTTATATAGTGAAACAAGAGGTGATGTGAATATCGTCTCACGCCCATCCCTCAATATGAGCGCCACTGATCAATAGCCGGAGTAGGTCGGAACGACACACGATGCCTAAGAGTTGCTCATTTTCATTGAAAACAGGAATCGCATTGATTTCGTACTCAATAAACGTTGCTGAGATGACAGCGACATCAGTATCAGGTAGTGCAGCAATAAGTTGTTTCGTGAAGAAATTAGCGATGCTCACCGGTGAATCTTTACCGTGTTCAATGATATCTGTACGAGAAATGATGCCAACCGGATGCTCTTGAGCATCAGTCACCATTAAATGGCTGATATGTAGCTCTTGCATGCGGCTCCATACGGTTTTAAAAGTCGCTTCTCGGCTGATGGTATGAACAGGGTGGGTCATGATTTGTGCAGCTTTTAGCCGCTTATGGTGAGCAAGCCTTTGATCGGGTTTTGTTGGACTATAAGTATCGGGTTGCGCTTCGTTATGGGGATTATTGGCGTCAGTGCCTAAGAAGTGACTAAAAGGCTCCCCGTCAGCATGCACTTGTTTCTCAACTCCCGCACTATCGTGAGCAGCCTTCGCTTGGGTCGTACTGTCTACCCCTCTCGCTGGGAATAAGGAACGAACCGGTGTTTTAATTCGGTTGCCATGATCGATAACAATCAGTGCCATATAGATCTCTCTTCTCGCAATACCCAAAATAGCGGCAGTATTCGGCAATCCTTTAGATAACCTTAACGGCCCCTGATTAAATCTTTAACTAAAAAACGCGCAGGGTGCAATGCATTTACTATATTTCTGGATATTGGCAGGGGTTCCCCTGAAATCAGGGATGCAAGATACTCTGATGCTAATGGCGCAGTAATTAGGCCTTTTGATCCATGGCCGGTATTTATATAGAGGTTGGAATGTAAAGGTGGCTCCATATTTTCAAATTTCCAGTTTTTATCATCTTTTAGTTTTGCGTAGCGTTGCAGATAAGCGTCTGCTTGTGGAGCTGGCCCAGCGATGGGGAGGTAGTCAGGTGTCGTGCAGCGAAATCCCACTTTGCCTTGCCAGGTGTCAGGTGTTGTTAGCTGGTTGGCTAAGTTTGGAAGCGCAGCGCTAAGCGTTGCTAAGTTTTTCGTATGGTCGCTTGGGCGGATGCCGGTTTCGGGGTCTCGTAAATCGAATGTCGCACCAAAGCTATACAAGCCCTCTTTTGAGGGGGAGATGTATCCATCCCCACAGACAACGGTTTTTAGTGTTGGCGTGGAGTTAGGCTCGGGAGCTATGGAAACCTGACCACGAATATTTTTAAGGGGGAGGTGTTGGAGGGGCTGGAATGAGGCCGCTTCTGATGCAGATGCCACAACAAGTGTGCTTGCTTGATATATGCTTCCTTTGCTATCTGTTACTTGCCACTCGCCAGAGGGGAGCTGTTTTATCTCGATGATATGACAGTGGGTCTGAAGGTCAATAAACGGACTCTGTATAAGTGCATCACAGACGCCTTTGGGATAGGCCCAGCCTGCTCGAGGAAACCATAGGGCTGGGTGTTTAATCAAGCTTCCTGCGATGTCGCTAGCCTCCTCTGCCGAGAGTAGCCTGACCGTTTCTGCGTCATAAAAACCGCTTTCCACGGTGGCTTTTTGGCGCTCGACCTCTTTAGGCTGCGTGGCTAACTGAAGCAATCCGCACTGTTCGGCAATAGAGCCGTCAAGGCATTGGTACATCTCTAGTAACCGGAGGCTGTACTCAAGCCCACAAAGGTGGAACTCTCCAGATAGGGTGGGTTGGATAGGTAGCTTGGCATATAGCGCCCCTTGGCGATTGCCCGAAGCTTCTTGGCAAATACCGTTGTTCTTTTCCAGCAGGGAAACGTTGATACCCCGTCGTGCAAGCGCTTCAGCCGTCGCGCATCCGGCTAATCCGGCGCCTATCACGATAGCTGTGTTTGGTTTTTGGTTTTTAGGTAGCTTAAACCAAGGTTGCACAGAGTAGTCAGATGTCGGAGGCAGTGTAGAAAAAGTGCCTGTTAGCATCTCCCTCTTTTTTCCGAATCCTTTAGCTTTGCGCATCTCGAATCCCACATCAGAGAGTCCTCGCCTTACAAAACCTGCTGATGTGAAGGTGGCGAGTGTGGAGGGTTTATCAGCACAACTTAAGCGACCTATTTCACGGAACAGCTCAGTGCTCCACATCTCAGGATTCTGACTGGGTGCAAATCCATCTAAAAACCAAGCATCTATCGAACTGTCGATTTGGCGAAAGCTGGTGGTCGCATCACCAATGCAGAGAGTGAGGTAGAACCGGCCATGGTCAAAGATGAATCGGTGCATCCCTTTAACAACCGGCGGATACTGTGATAATAACTGGTCGGAAAAATGTTTGAGTTCAGGGAGTAGTTCGAGTGACTTTTGGAGGTCCTTGCGGCTCAGGGGGTAGAGCTCTGTGGATATAAAGTGAAGTTGCGAGGGTTGAGCCGGATGGAGCTTGCTGAGTAATGTTAGTGTCGTCAGTAGATTGGAGCCTGTGCCAAATCCTGTTTCCGCAATGATGAAGTTTGTGCTTGATACTTTAGCAAAGCGTTCTGTGAGCCGGTTGCCATCAATAAAAACGTGTTGGGTTTCTGCCATGCCGTCGTGCTGACTGAAGTAGATATCGCAGAAACTTTCAGAGAAGGGCTTTCCGTCTTGCCAGCGAATGGAGGCATGTTTAGGCTGCATAGGGCGCTTGTTAACCGTTGTGATTTAAAGGTGAGTTGGTGCTATCTATCATACCTTATTGTAGAGATATATAGTCCTTGTTACATCGTGTTATACTCTGCGCCTATTTAAGTTCGGTGTTGATAATTGTTTGAGGTGAAGATGCCAAGCGAAGCAGATGTAAAGGAAGCCTATCACCAGTGGTACTACAACAGTGAAGTTTGGCAAGAGGTAAAGTTTTTAGGTGTCCCTTGTTATAAATCTGTTTCTGATATGTGGAATTATCAAGAGATACTGGCAGAGCTAAAGCCCTCTTTGATTGTGGAGTTCGGTACACGTTTTGGCGGTTCTGCTCTGTTCTTTAGTGTTATGGGACGTGCTGTCAATCCGGATCTTAAAGTGCTGAGTGTAGATATTTCCCATGAGGATGTGTATCCGCAGGTATTGTTGGACTCAGCTATTCAGCTGGCCACAGGCTCCTCGTCCGATCCAGTTATTGCTGCTCGTATTGCTAAAATGCGTGCACTATTTCCCGGGAAAGTGTTCTTTATTCTGGATAGTGACCACACAAAATCTCACGTTTTAGCTGAACTTGAATTGCTGAGAATAGTCATACAGTCCGGTGATTATGTGATTGTTGAAGATGGAAATATCAATGGCCACCCCGTGTTACCAGGTTGGGGAGAAGGTCCTTACGAGGCTGTAGAAGAGTACTTTGCTCGTTACCCTGATGATTATACGATTGAAACAGAGAGAGAGGGTAAGTTTGGTTTTACCTTTGCCCCCAAAGGTTTTCTAAGGAAAAACTAGCCGACTTATGAGCAATCTTGTCCAACTCGGTGAGCTACTTGTCTCACAGAAAAAAATCAGCACTAGGGACTTAGAGCGTGCGCTTATCGCCCAGCAAGAAATGGGTGATATGCTGGGCCAGGTTTTGGTTAAGCTGGGGCTCGTTTCTGAGCAAGATATTTGCTCAGCCTTGAGCGAGCAGATGTCTATCCGATTTTTACCTCTGGCGGCTTACCCTGAAGAGCCAATAATTATAGAAGGGTTGTCGCAGGATTTTCTATTTAGCAACAATGTTGTGCCTGTATCTAAAACCGAAACAGGTATCTGTTTTGCGGCCAGTGTTCCTCAAGATGCTTATGTTAATAAAGCATTGCGTATTGCTTTGGGTTGTCCTGTTGAATTGTGTATAGGCCTTGATGCTGACATCTCCTCTGCATTGCAGAAGTATTTACAGGTTGCTGATGATGCAGTTGAGAGCGACGAAGTCGTATCGGATAGCTTCGCCGGAGATGATGAGTTTATCGAGCATCTGAAAGACTTGGCCAGCGAAGCACCGGTGATTCGATTGGTTAATCAGATTATTCATAAAGCGTTGGATCTAGGTGCTTCCGATATACATATTGAGCCATTCGATGATGGTCTTCACCTGCGCTACCGTGTGGATGGGGTAATTCATGAAGTGCCAGACCCTCCGCAGCTCAGTTTAGCTCCTGCTATTGCTTCTCGTATCAAGCTACTGGCTCATCTGAATATTGCTGAGCGTCGCCTTCCTCAGGATGGGCGCATTATGACGAGGGTGAAAGGTCATGAGCTGGACCTTAGGGTGTCGACGATACCTACCGTCCACGGTGAAAGCATTGTTATGCGTGTCTTGGATCGTCAAAGTATTCAACTAAGCCTTGATAAGATGGGATTCAGCCAAGATACCTTATCCCGCTATCGTGAGCTATTGGATCGCCCCCATGGTGTTTTGCTCGTTACAGGACCCACCGGCTCGGGTAAAACGACAACGCTTTATGCCTCGCTAGCTGCGATGGACTCGCAATCGTTAAAGATAGTAACGGTTGAGGATCCTGTTGAGTACCAGCTCAGAGGAATTAACCAGATTCAGGTGCAGTCGCAGATCGATCTGACGTTTGGTAAAGCGCTACGCTCAATTCTCCGTCAGGACCCTGACATTATTATGATCGGTGAAATGAGGGACACTGAGACGGCGCAAATTGGCGTACAGTCTGCTCTAACCGGACATTTAGTCTTATCGACACTGCATACTAATACAGCAGCCGGTGCAATTACACGCCTTGAAGATATGGGCATCGAACGCTATTTGATAACCTCTTCTGTTAACGGTGTGCTCGCACAGCGCTTGCTTCGAAAGCTTTGCCAAAAATGCCGGATCCCTGTTGAATTGACGGCAGAGGTGATCGAAACATCAGGGCTGGGCCGCTTTATGCAGTCTGGCCAAACGGTTTACCGTAGCTGCGGTTGTTCTGAATGCCAGGGAAGTGGTTACGCTGGTCGTACATCCATTCATGAACTTTTTGTCATGGATAGTGATATGCACAAAGCAATTTTAAGTGGCTCTGATGCAACAACGCTTCACACGGTGGCCAGACGAAATGGCATGATTACACTGTATGAAGATGGTCTGCGAAAAGTGGCACAGGGTGTGACTTCTCTTGAAGAGGTGATACGCGTGACCCAAGATCAAGGTTCAGAGGATGTTGTCGCCTAATGGCCGAGTTCTTTTATCGAGCAGCCAAGCGAGATGGCTCCCTTACAGAGGGTGTGCTTACCGCTGATAGTAAAGCGTTGGCGCTACGCCAGCTTAAGCTGCAAGGCTTAACACTGCTTAAGCTGGATGAAATGGGTGATGGATCACGGCAGGGTAAAAGTCAGGCTCAGCAAGCATCCTTAGCGCGAAACGAGGTGTTGTCAGTCACTAATGAACTCGCTGTTTTGCTCCGTGCAGGGTTACCTATTGATCGGGCTTTGAAAATCCTAATCGAAATGAGCGCTTCGCCTAATCAGATCCGAGTGCTTACGTCGATTCTTGAAACCGTTAAAAGTGGTAAAGGTCTTAGTCAGGCTCTGGCGCCTTATGAGTCTACCTTTGGGTACTTTTATATCAATATGATTAGGGCGGGTGAGGCCAGCGGGCAATTAGGTGATGTATTAACGCGCTTGGCTGCCTATTTGGAGAATGCGAAAGAGATTCGAAGTAGTGTTGTATCAGCGTTGGTGTACCCGGCTATTCTGCTGGTGGTAGCAACGCTCTCTATTTTCTTAATGCTTGGTTTTGTGGTTCCCCAATTTGAGACGTTGTTTTCTGATATGGGGGATGCATTGCCTACCTTAACCCGTGGTGTGATTGATGCAGGTAATGCTGTTAAGTCCTATGGTTGGGTGATGCTGATTGTTGTATTTATCATCGGGTTTATGATTCGTCAGTGGGCTAGTAGTGATAGAGGCGCGCTAAAAAAAGATCAATTTATTCTCAGTTTGCCCATTGTGGGGAGTGTCGCTTTTAAATATGAAATGGCAAAGTTTTCTCGTACTTTGGGAACCTTACTAGGAAATGGTGTGTCTTTGTTGTCTGCCTTGTCGATCGCTATAGGTGCTGTGGGTAATCGGCAGGTCAAAGCATCATTGAGCGTTCTCGAGCCTGCGGTGAAACAGGGAGAGCGAATGTCTCTCGCGTTACAAAAGACGGAGGCGTTCACCCCTATGGTTGTTCAAATGATCAGGGTGGGAGAAGAGTCTGGTAGCTTGGATAACATGATGCTAGAGCTAGCGAAGGTTTATGACAACGAAGTGCAGTCAGGAGTTAAACGAGGGCTGACGTTGTTAGAGCCTATGTTGATACTTGGGATGGGCGGAGCAATAGCGGTGATTATTATCGCCATTTTAATGGGCATTCTATCGGTGAATGATCTGGCAGTATAATGTCGGCTGAGAAAGCTATTTTAATTAAAAGTGTAAAGTTGAGGGTTGATTGTGCCAACACGTTATAAAAAAAATCGATTTGAGCAAGGTATCACACTTGTCGAAATGTTGGTTGTGCTGGCCATTATCGGTCTGCTGGCGGGGCTGGTGGGGCCTGCTGTATTGAATCAATTAGGTGGGGCAAAGTCGAAAACGGCCAGTGTGCAAATTAAAGACTTTGAACAGAGCTTAGAGATATTTAAGCTCGACGTAGGACGTTTTCCGAGCACAGAAGAAGGGTTGGCTGCTTTAGTGGAAAAGCCATCGAATGTGGTTGGCTGGAATGGTCCTTACCTGAAATCAGGTGTACCACAAGATCCTTGGAAAAAGCCCTATCAGTACAAAATGCCAGGCGATCATGGAGAATATGACATCTTCACTTACGGACAGGACGGTGTTCCTGGCGGTGATGGTGAGAATGCAGACATAGGTAGCTGGTAATAGGGATTAATTGTGCTGTTGCACCGCCAGTCGGGTTTTACATTACTTGAAATTATGGTTGTGCTTGCAATAGCAGGCTTAGTGTTGGGTGTATCAGGCCCTATGGCTTTAAAGCTCTATGAGTCGACACAGTATCGAAGTGCGGTTAAGGATGTTGTGACGTCGTTAACCGCTGCTAGATACGGTGCCATCTCTTCAGGCCAGTATGTCGATGTGATTACGACACCTGAGGCGAGAACGATCCGAGTAGGCAAAAAGGAAGTGAGCTTGAGCGATAGCGTGAAGCTTTCTGTTACTTCTGCTCAATCTCTTAATCAGATGATCGACGGTGCTGGGGTGATTCGGTTTTTCCCAGATGGTACTTCGACAGGTGGAAGTATTAGTCTTGAGCATAAAAACGGACATGGGATCCGGCTTCGTGTTGATTGGTTGCTTGGCTCCATTACGCAGGTAGCGTTATGAGGCGGCGTGGTGAACAAGGGTTCTCTTTATTAGAGATGATGGTCGCTATTAGTATCTTGGCTATGTCACTTGGGGCACTGTACCAAGCGGTTGGCGGTGCCACAAAAAGTATTCGAGTTGATGAAAAGTATCTTTATGCTGTAGAACTTGGGCGTTCGCTACTGGCGCTAAATAGTGTGGTAGAGAGAGAGTCTGAACAGTCAGGTGAAACGCAAGGCGGTTTTACATGGCGTGTGGTATCGACAGCTCATCCTTTGGAGGAACTTCAGGCACTAAAGCCAGGAGACCTGCAGGATATTGTTGTTGAAGTTGCGTGGAATGATGCAAGTAAACGACGTTCAGTTGTGCTGAATTCCGTGGTAGCTGGTGAGGTTGAGCGGTGATTGCCAAAAAAAGCCAGTCCGGCTTTACAATGGTTGAGATGATTATCGCGCTGGTTATCTTATCTATGATTATGTTAGCGACATTAACGGCGCTGCGTACTTTTGCACAAACGCAATCAAAAATTGAAGAGGTCACGGCTCGACTCAATACCACCCGACAGGTCACAGATTTCTTAAGAAGAACCATTGGACAAGCAATGCCAATACCGTTTGCGCCTACAAAAGGAAATCATGAATCGTCCTATGGGACTTACTTTATAGGCGAGCAAACATCCTTAATCTGGGTTGCGCCAATGAACTTTGGGTTGGATGCGGGTAGTAGTTTTGTGTTTCGCTTAAGTCAGGAAGATAGCCACTTATGGTTACAGTTTGCGCCATTTCTTGACCCTGTGACAGAGCCTGATTGGGATGGGTTAATTAAGCATGAGTTGTTGGCCGATGTAACGGTATTTGAAATAGGTTTTCTAGGCGGTCGTGATTCAGAATGGTTAACGCAGTGGCCTCTTTCGCAAACAAGTCCCGCATTAGTTAAGTTGACGGTATCATCGGCGGAGCGATTTCTTCCTGAAATTGTGGTTCGCTTAGATGATGGGCAGCTGCACGCAAGATGATGGATGCTAGAAAAGAAGCGGGTGTCGCATTAGCTATATTGTTGTGGTTTATTGCTGCGATGTCGCTGTTGGTTGGCACGATAATGTATCAGGCACGTATTGATATAAAGCTATCCCAGCTCAGGATACAGCAGGCACAAGCTGAGGCGTTAGGTGATGGTGCTGCTCAACTAGTATTGGTGCAAAGGTTAAAGGCGCAGCAGGATGTCGGTTTTTCCGACAAGGTTACGTATTATGACATGCGCTTGGCTGATCATGATGTTAAGGTGCGCATGCTGTCGGTGTCAGGGCTGGTTGATCTGAATACATCCCCCGAGACGTTGCTGCTCTCAGTGTTTAAGATAAATGCGGGCTTAAGTGAAGAGCAAGCTTCTTTGTTGGCGAGCAAGGTGGTGGCTTGGCGCTCTGCATCAAGGCTCAATGAGAATGATAGCGAGGGGGGTTCTCCTTACAAGGTTATTCGCTATGGGCGCTTTGAATCGCTAGAGGATCTAATGATGGTCGAGGGTATGACGAGAGAAATATATGATAAAGTCAAAAACTCAATCTATGTGGGTCAGTTAGATAGTGCTCAAGTGCATATGCCTTCAGCGCCGTTTTCTGTTTTAACGGTACTTGCTGAAGGCGATGAAGCATTAGCTTCTCAGTGGCAGTTGGCTCGTCAGTCAGAGCAAGTATTTACTCCCGCCGGCATTAATACCGAGTGGGTGGCAGCGTCTCCTGTTGCAATGTATCGCATAGAAAGTAGAGTACGCTTTTCAAGTGGTGAGGTGTTCCAGCGTACCCGTTGGGTTGAACAAAATAGTACGGGGTATGAGGGGTTGCCTTGGAGGTTTATCAGGACAGAACCTGTTGTCCGGGTAGAAGCGTTTGATTTTGTCAACGAGTTAGGAAAGTAGATGTCAGTAGTTAACAATCAATGGAGCTTTCTTGGCTACGATCTTCGCAATCTGTTCCGCTCCGTTCGGGTCGCTTGGGACGAACTATGTCATTCTCCTCAATCATTGCTGGCCAAAAATCTCGCAGAGACGGTCAGAGTCTACGAAGCAGGACAGACGCACTTTATCTTGAACAATAAAGTCGTAACAAGTGGGCCAGCTCATAGCGAAGCAGTTGTTTTACCTGATGAGCAATGTTTATGCAAAACTATTACACTGCCTGAAAGTGCAGAAGATGACCTAGAAAACTTTTTATCCCTTGAGGTGCGAGCTAGTAGCCCTTTTGCTGAGGAAGACACCCGTTTTGGATGGCGTATCATTGATCGCAAAGCGGGAGTACTGGATGTTTTACTGGTGATTACTTCGAACTTGCTGGTTCATCGTTTTGCTCAGAGTCAAGATTTAGAACGAGACCTCAATGAATATGAAGTCTGGTACCGATCTGACATCGCATGCGTAGAAATTTTCGGTTACGCAGAAGGTGATCGCAGAGCGCGTTATATAAAACGTTTGAAAAGGTTCTTGTTATTATGCGGTGGGATGCTAGCACTGCTTTTCTTTTTGGGGTGGCTGCCTGTAGTGTTTAAGCAGGCGGAAATGCAAAAGGTGACGCAGCAATATGAGCAAGTAAAGCAAGCGGCACAGCCGGCTGTCCAGTTACGTGAAGCGCTGGGCAAAAAAAGAGAAATAGCATCACAAGTTAGCGCGGTAAATACTCAGCGTTATGATGTTATCAATGAGCTTGAGCGGTTAGCAGTATTGTTGCCAGATAGTGCATTTTTGACATCAATAGATATGCAAGAAGGCTTGATTCGTATTGAAGGCTTGGCGGATAACGCATCCTCTTTGATGCAGCTTTTATTGGCAGAGCCTAGCTATAGCAAGGTCGTTTCGCCGGCGGCTTTTAGAAAGGAAGGAAGAAGTGGGCGAGAGCGCTTTGTTTTTGATCTGACGCCGCAAGTGGTTGTTTCTGAGGTGGCGGAATGATTGGTTTGTCTACAAAGTCATCACGTGTGGTCTGGTTGTTTTTTGTAATTATTCTGGCGACCTTGACTACTTTTTATATAAGTATGTTTGTGGCATATCAAGAAGCTCAAGCAGATATTGAGTCGATGCAGCCCCGTATAGCACGTTTTTTGGCTGCACAAGAGCATGAGAAATCTTTTGAGGCTGCGAATGTTCAAAGTGAACTGGTTCTGGCTCAGCAGGTGCACTTGTCTGGTGATGAAACAGCGATTACTAGTCAGTTGCAGCAAGATGTAAGAAGTGCATTTGAAGGGGTAGGGCTAAACGTTTCTGCAAGTCAGATTTTACCAGCGAAAAATGAGCAGCAGCTCAGCCGCCTTTATCTGGATATTACAGCCTCTGGTAGTGTTGTAGCTTTGAATGATGCGCTGGCAGTGCTGGAAGCTGCTCGCCCTAAAATTTATACAGAGTGGGTTAATATTCAGCCTGTTCGGCAACGGCGTGGCCCTGTTGTTTCCCAGGTTATCAACGCACGTTTTAGGCTATTTGTTATGAGGGGGCTGCTTGAAGAGTAACGCATTGTCTTTGATGGTCCGGCTGATCGTTGTATTTGCCTTGCTTGTTTTTGTTGTTGCAGCTTATGGTGCCTACAAAATGATGAACTTGGCTTTACCGCAAGCATATCCATTAGCAAGTGATTTAACATCACCGCTACAGGTTGATGCTGACATGGTAAAGGCTATTTCATCTGATGACTTTGTATCTCGCCCGCTATTCTGGGAAGAGCGACGCATGGTTGAGGGGGTGGCGTCTGAAGTACCGAAGCCGGTAAATAACCTGCGGGATCCGTTTAGGGAGTTTAAACTGCTGGGTGTCTACCTCTACGGCGATCAGGCGGGGGTGATAGCCAATATTAATGGAATAAAGCAGAGAATAAGAATTGAAGAAGAGTATGAAGGTTGGCAACTTGCTTTTATGAGCCCTGATAGTGCTGTCTTTACAAAAGGTGATGAAGATAAAGTGGTGCCATTGGAGCATGCTTCCATTGTTACCGCGCCGCCTGCATCTGCGGGGCGTACGTTAGTTACTCCAAAGGCTGCGTCTGGAGTGAATGAGAAACCGCCTTTAACCACTGAGCAATCTAGTAAGAAATAGATCGTGACAATATATTGCTCTAAACAAGAGCGTCATTTGTTTGGTATCTGTTATTGAGAGACATATGAAAAAAGTATTGAACATTGCCGTTATTGCCCTTCTGTTAACAGGCTGTGCGGCAAATGAAAAACGTACAAGTGACCCACTGGAGTTTCCTTTTGATCGGCAGCTGTCTAATACAGAACCGTATCGTTTGATGACTACGCCGTTAAGTGCTGATCAAACTACCCGTGACGTTGCAGAGACCAAACAAAAAGACCAGCCTGTCATATTTAAGGGTAACGACCGGCAGATTAAACTGCCAAGCGTAAGGCCTCCTATAAAATTATTTGGTGAAGCCGTAGCGCTTAATTTTGAACAAGCCCCGTTGGTTGATGTAGTTCATGCGATATTGGGCGATATGCTTGGGCTAGATTACGTGATTGAGCATCCAATTGCAGGCGAGGTGACGCTTCGAACGCGCACGCCAGTACCCAGAGATCAGCTGTTAGTTATTCTGGAATCATTACTACGCTCCAATAATGCGGTGATGGTTCGTGATGCGAGTGATCGTATATTTGTTAGCTCTTCACAAGATATTAATCGTAGATTGCCACAGATAGCTAACGCAAAAAGCTTGGGTGCAGGATACAGTACAACTATTATTTCCTTGCAATATATCGGCGCTGCTGACATGGCGGAAATTTTAAAGCCGATGGCGGATGAGAACGCCTTTGTGCGAGTTGACTCAACAAGAAACCTTTTAATGATGGCTGGCACTCGTAAGCAGATGGAAGGCTGGCTGGATATCGTAGCAACATTTGATGTTGATATGTTGAAAGGTATGTCGGTTGGTATCTTCCCGTTGGAAAATAGTTCTGTCAGTGATATTGAAGAAGCATTATCTGGCTTAGTTGGGCAGCCAGCATCGGCGGGAGGCAAAGATGCTTCTGCATTGGCTGGGGCGATCGGTAGTGTTGTTAAAGTGATACCGGTTGAAAGATTGAACAGCATACTGGTTATTACGCCTCGTGCGCATTATCTTGAAACCATTAGAACATGGATTGAGCGATTGGATCGATCACCTAGTGACAGCTTAGAAAAGCGGTTGCACGTATACCCTGTGCAAAATACGTCGTCAGGTCATTTGGCTGAGTTATTGAGTAGTGTGTATTCGGGTAGTACGAGTGGTACTAAAAGCAAAGACTCCGGTGTAGCGCCAGGGTTGGTCAAAGAGAGTGTTACATCCGATGGGAAAGAATCATCGTCAGCATCGAGTAACCAAAAAGCTAGCACGGCTTCCAAGGTGAATGTGCAGCTGGGTGACAGCACCAGTATTGTTGCCGATGAGGATAATAATGCGCTACTAATTTACGCTACAGGTAAAGAGTACAAAAAAATTGAATCGGCCCTGAAAAAGCTCGATGTAGTTCCGGCTCAGGTTTTGATTGAGGCTAGCATTCTGGAAGTGACGTTGACAGACGACTTTAAATTTGGCGTTGAGTGGGCGTTCTCTAACGGAATAGGCGGCGGTGATAGAGGTACAGCGCAGCTGGGAACTTCAGAGAATGCCATAGCCGCCATCCTTCCAGGATTCTCCTACACCGTAGCTAACTCGGCGGGTAATATTGAAGCTGTGCTAAACGCGCTAGCCGAAAAATCGTTACTCAATGTTATATCAACACCTTCGGTTATGGTGCTGGATAACAACACAGCTACTATACAAGTGGGTGATCAGCAGCCGGTAAGAACTGGGCAGTCGGTGAGCACAGATGGTAACGTATTAACCTCCTCTATCGAATACAAGGATACCGGTGTAAAACTTGCTGTCACGCCATCTGTTAATGCCGGGGGATTGGTGACAATGTCGGTGGAGCAATCGGTAACGGATGTGGGCACGGTCGATTCGGCCACGGGACAGCGCTCTTTTAATAAACGGGATATTAATAGTCGTGTGGCTGTAAGAAGCGGTGAGTCCGTTGTGTTAGGTGGCCTGATCCGAGAAAACAAAACTAATTCGAAGAGCGGTGTGCCAGGGCTCCATGAAATACCGGTATTTGGAGGTCTGTTTGGTAAAACGACAGATACTGGGAGGCGTACTGAACTTTTGATTGTGATCACACCGAAGGTGTTATTGAATGAAGAAGACTTGCGCAGTGTCAGCCGTGAGATGCGTTCAAGAATTCGAGGTTTAGAGCTTATCTCTCCTGCTATTACGTCAGAGAAATCAATGCGATAGTAGGTTGTTAAGCTATTAATCAGCTCAATGTAATAAACTGTTAACCTTATACGAGTAGAATCTGTCATGGTAAGATTAAACAATCACGTAAAAAAAGTATTGATAATGGTCGCCGCTTTTGGTTTGCTTACAGCATGCGCTACCGTTAATCAGTCGAATAGAACTGACGAAGACGTGGTTGCTGAAAAATCGCAAAAGCGATTAAACGCGCTGTTAGAAGGGGATATTGAAGCGGCGTTAACGTACGCTACACCGGCATATAGAGATTTAGTGACACTGGATAGGTATATTCCTCGTGTAATTGGGTCTTCTCGGTGGGAAAAAGCTGAAGTGGGGGATATTGTGTGTGAAGAGGATGTCTGTAACGTGAAAGCGTTAGTGACCTACTCGGCACCGCGGTTTAAAATGACCAACACGACAGTGATTCCGGAAAAATGGATACGCATTGAGGGTGAGTGGTGGATTTACCACGAAATGCGTTAAAAAAGTATAAAATATTAAATGGTGGTGTCGGTATAGGGATGTTGTCTTGATTACATGTGATCTGTGCTAATAAAATTGGGGAATTTCTTAAAATGCTCAGTTGTTTAGCGAGGTTTCGTGTGTTAAGTTATGCGCTGTTTGCATCACAACCCTATGTTGGGTGTAACCCAGAACACTGTTTGATATTAAAGCTCATATCAGTATGGGGAGATTCAGATTTAACTTGTGTTAGATTTGGATTATGATTTTTTTGCAACCTTTTAAAAGAAAACAATCGGATTGTTGTAAACCTAGGAGCAACACAATGAAGAAAAAACTTCTACCTCTGGCGCTGGCAGCGGCAACTGGTCTGGTGGCTAGCACCGCTCAAGCAGTGTACGTAAACTCTGACGGTCTTGGTCAGGTTCTTCTGTACCCATTCTACACAGTAGAAGATGGTCAGGACACTTACGTAAACCTGGTTAACACTACTGACAAGACTAAAGCTGTTAAGGTTCGTATCCTTGAAGCTATGAACAGCCAAGAGGTTCTTGACTTTAACCTGTACCTGTCTCCACAGGATCACTGGTCTGCAGTAATTACTGCTGATCCAAACGGTGAAGGCGCTATCATCAAATCTGGTGATACTTCTTGTACTGTTCCTGCAGCGATTTCTAACGGTACTGCGGTTCCTTTCCGTAACTTCGAATACCAGTCTGACGCTAAAAACAAAGGCGTAGATCGTACTCGTGAAGGTTACATCGAAGTAATCGAAATGGGTGAAGTAGAAAACGCAGCTTTAGAAACTGCTATCAAGCACGTTAATGGCGTTCCTGGTAACTGTGGCGCTGTAGTGTCTGCTTGGCAGGGTAACGGCACATTTGTTCAGGGTAACGGTGTTGTAGGGCCAGCTGGTGGTCTATACGGTTACGGCGTGCTGATCAATGTTGCTGAAGGTACTGACGCAACTTACGACGCAGTAGCTCTGGATGCATTCAGCTTGATCTCTGTTCACACGAACCCAGGTAGCTTGGATCCATCTCTGAACAACGCTTCACCAGCAAATGCTGATGTTATCGATGGCAACACAGTTGTTTCTGCAGCTTTCGGCCGTGGTATCGATGCGGTAAGTGCGGTTCTGATGCACGATGCAATCGCTAACGATTACGTTCTAGAGCCAACTATCAACGCTGGTACTGATTGGGTTATTACTTTCCCAACTAAGCGTGACTATGTTGCAACTGCGCCAGCTACAGCACCTTTCACTGTATCTTGGAGCAAAACAAATACTCAGGCGTGTGAGCCTATCTCTATCACTTACTACGATCGTGAAGAGAAAGACCAGGCACCAGACGACCTAGACTTCTCTCCACTGCCACCAGCAGCGGCTCCACTGTCTTTGTGCTTTGAAGCAAACGTTCTGACTTTCAATAACAGCAATGTATTGAGCGGTTCTGATCGTGTTTCTAAAAACCTAGCTCTAGACTCTGGTTTCGACAATGGTTGGATGACTATCAACCTGAACAATGTTGCTGGTCGTCAGTTGGTTGGTGGTGCTACTACCTTCAACGGTCTGCCTGTAACTGGCTTTGCTGTACAGAAGTACGTTAACGGTGACGTAGGTGGCGTTAAGTCTAACTACGCTGGCGCTGTTACACACAAAGCTACACGTTCTATCGTTACTGCTCCTTAATGAGTAGCAAGTAACTATGTAATAAAAAACGCGGCTTAGCCGCGTTTTTTTTTGTCTGGGTTAGACTTTTCGTCAGTTGCTGTCTATACTGCGTTCAGTTTGCTTTAATATCGAATGGGCATAATGCATGGAAACGCATATGTTATTGATTTTAATTGAGAGGTTTTATAATGCATAAGTTGGCGACAGCAGTGTCATTGGCGATGGGGGTTACCCTGTCTGCAGGCGCTTTAGCGTATGATTTGACGATTAATGGTGTTACAAAAACTGGGCTAACTGATGTTAAGATAAGCTCTACTGCAACGGGTGTAGTAGTTACTACAACTCCTTCTTTTACTGTAACTATTGACGGTTCAAACCCAGATCCAACCCCGGACCCAGATCCAACCCCGGACCCAGATCCAACCCCGGACCCAGATCCAACCCCGGACCCAGACCCAACCCCTAATCCAACTTGTGGTGCGGTTCCAGATACAATTGATGTTACAGATGGTATCAATTGGGCAAAACCTGGTACGCAGACGCGTATAGCTTTGGCTAGAAAAATTAAGTCTATGCCGTTCACTGCAACTACAAATACAGCATATCTTGGACAGATTTCAGTTGCTTCAACTACGGGTAACTCTGGTGTGAAGCGCCAAGTATGGGTTTCCGAATGCCCAGGTACGGCTTATACAGCAGCGAATACGGCTTGCGCAAAAACCGGTACAAGCTCAACGGTTATCTACTTTGAGCAGGGTACAAAATACACAGGTAGTTTCTGTCAGTTGACACCTAATAAAGAATACTATATCAACGTTCAGAATATGGACTGTACAGCTTCAACTTGTGATGTTTACCGTAATATTTACACAAACGGTAGACCATAAGTAATAGCTTGTAGTGTTAAATAAAGCGCCATGTATATGGCGTTTTTTTTTGTGAGGTATTTGTTTTTATGAAAAGAAGTTTTACTTACTCTCTCATGGCGGTTTTGGTGTGCTCTGCGAACCTTTCATTGGCCTCTGATGTTGTTATTGAAGGTAATGGTGTGAGTATTACCGCTAACGATATTCAGCGTTATTTGTCAGATACGGTTCCTGCAGATAAAAAAGCAGAAGTTTATCAAAAAGACAGCATCATTAAAGAAGCGGCTGAAAGTCTGTTGATTATTAAATCGTTATCCAAGCAGGCTAAATCGGAGGGTATTGTTAATGAAGAGGAGCTGGCTTGGTCGGCAGAGTTATACAAAAGTCGAGCCCGCATGGAGCAGCTGCTTGCCCATGAGCAGCAAAAAGTATTGTCCCGTGTGAATTGGGATGCTGCAGCAAATGAGGTTTATATCGCGGATGAGTCTAAGTTCTATCAGGATGAGCGCGTAAGTGCATCCCATATTCTTGTGAAAACAGGTGCGCGAAGTGAAGCTGAGGCTAAAAAAATAGCAGAATCGCTTTTGGCTAAAGCCAAGGGTGGGGCTGATTTTGCTGAGCTAGCTAAAGAGAGTTCTGAAGACCCCTCTGCATCACGTAACTCTGGTAACTTAGGGTACTTTACCCGTGGGCAAATGGTTAAAGAGTTTGAGGAGGTTGCCTTCTCTATGAAAAAACCGGGTGAAATTAGTGGTTTGGTGAAATCACCTTTTGGTTTTCATATTATCAAGCTTCATGATCATAAGCCGCGTGTGAAAATGTCGTTTGAGAGTGTGAAATCTGATATTATCGAGCAGCTTAAGATGCAGATGGCTAAGAAATTACGTCAGGATAAATTTGTCGCTTTACGATCCGCTGCAGACTTGAAATTTAATTCAGAGTTGGCCGCTCAGGTTCTGGAAGAGCTTAAGAAGTAATTCCTTCTCTTAGGAGCTTATGATGGCCTGCTTTGTCAGGCCATTTTTTGTAAGTGAGTATGGAATGCATTTGAGTATTTTGGAGATAGATAAGTTATCTAAATGCTACTTCCTGTTTGATAAGCCGCAACACCGCCTACTAAGCTATTTCTTTCCTCAGTATCAAAATAAATGCCGTGAATTTTGGGCGTTGAATGATGTGTCTTTTTCCCTTAAAAAGGGAGAAACCATAGGTATTATTGGTCGCAATGGCTCAGGAAAGTCGACATTACTACAAATTATTTCAGGGACATTATCCCCTACAGCCGGTAACGTTCAGTTACAAGGCCGTATTGCCGCCTTACTAGAGTTGGGGGCGGGTTTTAATCCAGAATTTACTGGGCGGGAGAATATTCTGCTCAATGCGGCCATTTATGGTTTATCTCGTGAAGAGATTCTTTCGAAGTTAGATGACATTATAGCCTTTGCTTCGATTGGTGAGTTTATAGACCAGCCGGTACAGCATTATTCCAGCGGTATGTTTGTCCGGCTGGCATTTGCCGTAATTGCCCATGTTGATGCGGATATTCTGATTATTGATGAGGCGCTTGCGGTAGGTGATGCGCTCTTTGCGCAAAAGTGTATGCGTTTTCTTGAAGAGTTTAAGAAAAACGGCTCCATTCTATTCGTTAGCCATGATTCGGGTGCGGTCACACGTTTATGTGATCGTGCGCTGTGGCTGGAAAATGGCAATATGCGGATGTTAGGCGAGGCTAAGGAGGTTTCTGAGGCCTATTTAGAACATCTGTATTCCGAAAAACAGTCCGTCTCGCTAAGTGAGCGTGCAGAACTGACCTCTGATGAGCCTGCTTTAGCACCTGTACCTGATTACACTCACTGGTATGATGCTAGGGAGTCCTATTTACAGGCTTCCCCCTTGCGCGCTGACTATCGTATCCATGCGTTTGATCCGGATGCAAAAGAGTTTGGCACGGGTAAAGTTGTCCTTGAGAACATCTGCTTTCGTGATGAGTCAGGTAGGCCGCTATCCTGGGTCGTAGGGGGGATGAAAGTTTCTCTAGAGGTGGCCTTGCAGTCCTTATCTCCTATTAATGACTTCATTGTTGGTTTTTTGGTGAAAAACCGCTTAGGGCAGGTATTGTTTGGCGAAAATAATTGCCTGTTTAGTCTAGATGGCCCCGTCCAGCTGCTGGCAGGGCAGCGCTATGTAGCTCGATTTGCCCTAACGATGCCTTATCTGGCTGAAGGTGAATATGTGGTGTCGGTGGGTATGGCATCAGGTTCCCAAGGAGAGCATGTTCAGCATTGTTGGCGTCATGATGCGATGGTGTTTACCGTGACAGGTGGGCATGTGGTTCATGGTCTAATGGGTATTCCAGTTGGACATTTTGATATAACAGCCCTCGAATAAGGTTTGAGTTTTTGATGCAACTTACAACATTTTTTAACCCGTTTTCCCGAGGCTGGCAATTCCGTGAGTTGATTTATGGTATGGCAAAGCGCGAAATATTAAGCCGTTACCGTGGTTCATGGTTAGGCGTTCTTTGGACGTTAGTGACGCCTGTTTTATTGCTACTGGTTTACATGTTTGTTTTTGGCTTGATTTTTAAGGCGCGCTGGCCTCAATCAAACGGCGTAGATGAAGGATTTGCTTCTTTATTGTTCTGTGGAATTATTGTCTATTTGATGTTCTCAGAAATGTTAACAAGGTCTCCTCGATTAGTCGTTGATAACGCCAATTATGTTAAGAAGGTCGTCTTTCCGTTGGAGATAATGAGTTGGGTGGCGCTGGTTAATAGTTTGTTCCACTTTTTGATCGCCTGTGGTGTCTTGTTGGTTTTTCTTCTACTTTCAGGAAAAGGGCTGGCTGTTACTTTATTGCTATTACCTTTTCTCATGCTGCAATTTATCCTTTTTCTGGCGGGGCTTTCTTGGTTTTTAGGCGCGTTAGGGGTTTATGTTCGCGATGTTACTTATGTATCAGGCTTTTTGGCAACGGCCATGACCTTTTTAAGTCCGGTGTTTTATCCTGCATCGGCGGTGCCTGAGAAGTTTAGATTTTTAATGGATATTAACCCCCTAACTTACTATATCGAGTCCTTTCGTAAATTGTTGGTGTTAGGTGAGATACCGAATCCGATCTCTGCGCTGATTGCACTAATAGTGTCTTGTGTGATGTTTTACTTTGGGTATTGGTTCTTCCATAAGGTCAGAAAAGGATTTGCGGATGTGCTTTAAGTCTTCATTGATTGTGTCACGCTGCGCTGACAAGGCTGTAGTGTTAGCCAAACAGTTACTTGGTGTGAATTTCTCCCTTATCTACGAATTTACGGAAGATGTGTTTAGTGATGGCTTTTCAGCAAGAAGTCTTGCCTTAAGAGAAGGTAGAGAAGAGGTTGCTGTTTCCTCCTTATGTCGCGCTTTTCGTGGTGGCTTTTCTCAGCAGGCACTAAATCGTTTTTGCGCAAAAAATTTGCAGAACCAGCAAGCACAGCTGTTGGTTGTTGATGGTTTAGATGGTGCATCCTTAGATCTGGTGCGAGTTTCTGCGTTGATGGGAGTTTCATCTTTACTGATTTTAAATGAACCGTCAGAGCCACTCGAATCTCTAGATCAAGACACGCTTCGCTGGATTGAGGAGGCTTTTAAGCAGTGCTCTGCCATTGTGGCTTCTAAGGATGTTCTGGCTTTGTGGGGGGATTTGGCTGTTCATACCCAAGCGTTCAACTCCCTTGAAAGTGCGCTAGAGAGTAAGAGTCTGTGGTATCAGGCTGTGGAAAAGCAGTCTTTTAACTATTCTCATTACGAGTTTTGTCTTCGGGATCACCCTTTATTGGTTAGGATGCAGCAACCTGATGTGCGGCATTTTGTTGGTTGTCAGCGTGTTTTGGATTTGGGCTGTGGCGCGGGTATCTTTGTAGATCTGTTAAAAAGAGAGGGTATTAACGCTACAGGGGTTGAGCGTGATCCTGTGATTGCAGCCTATGGCCGAGGTTTAGGCGTGGATATTGTTACAGCCGATGCTCTGGCC
Organism: Neptunomonas concharum; assembly: GCF_008630635.1. Classification (NCBI taxonomy): domain Bacteria; kingdom Pseudomonadati; phylum Pseudomonadota; class Gammaproteobacteria; order Oceanospirillales; family Oceanospirillaceae; genus Neptunomonas; species Neptunomonas concharum. Next base: position 745,032 of record NZ_CP043869.1, read on the forward strand.
TATTTAGAATCAACAAACGATCGGTTCGATGGTATCTACTGCTCCCATTTTGTTGAACATTTGCCGTTTGAGTTAGTTCAAAAATTGATCACCCTTTTAGCGAATTGCCTAGAAGAGGGTGGGCGTTTAATAATGACTTTCCCTGATCCTGAATCTATTCGTTCACAGTTACTGGGTTTTTGGCGAGACCCTGAGCACGTAAGGTTTTACCATCCTGAGTTAGTGACAGCGGTGGCTCAGTCGACCATGCTATCTTTGGAGTGGAGTAGCTATGAGGAGCAACCCCATGATGTCACGGGGTTTCCAGTTATGCCGGAGCCTATCACTATACCACCTGTGGATATGCCAGCTGAGTCTTCGGCGCAACAGTCTCTGAAAGAGCGCATCTTAAGCAAACTGGGTATTATGTCTGTAGCTGCTTATCAACAAAAAGAAAGCTATTGGCAGGCGATGGCTGCTCAACAACGAGAAGTGCTAACTAAATTACAAGATCGTACCGATAGGTTGTGGGAAGTTAATAAAACGTGGGCATGGAATGATAATGTAACATTAAAGTTCCGCAAACGGACGGCACAGAACTAACTTAAGGAAAAAGGCCCTATGAGTGCATTACCTGATGTTGATGTTGTTATCCCTATCTACAAAAACGCGGCTGTTACTCAGGCCTGTCTATCATCGGTGGAGCGCTCTTTAGCGTCATCAGGGGTTATCCATGCCCATATTGTCTTAATTAATGATGCTTCGCCCGAAGAGGATATAACAACGCTTTGCCGTCAATGGGCGCAAAAAACAGGCTGGCAGTTGATTGAGAATCCAGAGAACTTAGGGTTTGTTGCTTCAGTCAATCTGGGGATGGCATTGCATCCAGAGCGTGATGTGATACTGCTTAACAGCGACACAGAGGTTGCAGGAAGCTGGCTCCAGCGAATGCAGCAATGTGCTTATCAATCTGAGCGTATTGGTACCGTAACCCCTTTATCGAATAATGCGACTATCTGCTCCTATCCTGTTTTCCTTGAGGATAACCCTTTACTGGCATCACTTAGTACGCGTGAACTTGATGAAGTTGTCGCGCAGACGAATGCTGGCATCTCTATCGAGATTCCCACAGCCGTGGGTTTTTGTATGTATATTCGCCGAGACTGTTTAAACGAGATCGGACTGTTTGATGTCGAGCATTTTGGCAAAGGCTATGGCGAAGAAACAGACTTTAGTCGCCGTGCCAGCCGAGCTGGTTGGCAGAACGTGTGTGCTCTGGATACCTTTGTGCTTCACCAAGGTGGGGTAAGTTTCGGTGAGGGCGCACGTGCTCGCATTGAACATGCAGAGCAGATGATGTATCAACTACATCCTGATTATGGTGATGTTGTTAGTGAATTCGTGCGACAAGATCCTCTTAAAATGTGGCGAGATCGTATAGATGACGCGCTTCTGCAATATAACCCTATGGCTAGTACTGACTTACTCAATAGTCATCGACAATATCGTGATAAACTATTGTCCGCAGTCTCTGAACGATTTGAGTCTGAGAGACTCCTAACTGTTGAAAATATAGTGCTTAGAGAGCAAATTGCCGAAATACGAGAGCAGTTTGAGAAAACGGATCAGGCCTTAGGGCAGGCACAGCATATAGTTACAGATAAAAATGCAACGATTACTTTGCTTTCTGGTGAACTAGAAACGATTAAAAACTCAAAATTTTGGCGTTATACCGCCTTTATTCGAAAATTATTAGGAACGTTATGACAGCTAACACACATGCATATACCAGCATTACTTCAAACTATTTACCGAAAGCACGTGTTTTAGCTGAGTCAATCAAGCGTGTTGATCCATCTGTGACTTTTCACCTAATCCTATCGGATGATTTGCCTGCAGGTTTTGACTTAGAGAATGAAGCCTTTGATACCGTGATCTTTGCTGAAGACCTGCCGATTGAAAACTTTAAACCTTGGGTTTTCTCCCATGCGGTTGTGGAGTTATGCACTGCTGTTAAAGGAGCTGCGCTTGAGTATATTTTTGAGCACCATCAGGCAGAACAGGTTTTCTATTTTGATCCAGATATGGCGGTTTTTTCCCGCTTAGACGATTTGCAAGCAAGTTTGGCAGAGCACAGTTTTGTCTTGACTCCTCACCAAACTATGCCAGAGACATCAACAGCTGCCATTATGGATAACGAAATGGCGAGCTTAAAGTACGGTGTTTTCAATCTGGGCTTTCTAGGTGTAAGAAATGTACCGGAAGGCCGCCGATTTGCACAATGGTGGAACCAGCGATTACTACAATTTTGCCGTGATGACCGCCCGAGTGGTTTATTTACTGATCAGAAATGGGTCAACCTTGCGCCCTGCTTCTTTGATGATATTGGTGTCTTGCGTTCACCTGCTTACAACGTAGCGACTTGGAATCTCACCAATCGTAGAGCAACAGGTAGCATCGCAGAAGGCGTTAAGATCAACGATGAGAGACTAGGTTTTTATCATTTCTCTGGGTTTGATAGCGGTGCGCAAGAGATTATGCTGAATAAGTATGGTAAAGAGAGTCCGGTGTTGTTTGAGCTGCGAGATTGGTATATCCGTGAATGCGAGCGTAATGGCCAAAGTGAGTTGGGTAAGTTACCGTCTAAATATGCTTTCTTTGATGATGGCACACTCATTACTAATGCTCAGCGCTTGCTTTATCGTGACCGTGAAGATTTGAAAATGGCGTTCCCTGACCCCTTCTCTACGCAAGATAAAGGCGGTTATAAAGCATGGTATGCCCAAAATGCGATTGAGCCTCAGCAAACAGGTGTAGTGACGATTGAGGCAAATGCAGGCTTTACCGATGTGTTGTCAGCAATGGGTGATTACTTTGAAAATATCAGTAACACACCGCGTGCGAGTAATCGCGTTAAGAAGCTTTTGCTGAAACTCATGGGACGCGGTATGCACTTAGGCGTTCGATTGGTCAGAGCTATCTAACGTCTAAGGTCTAAGTGATGAGCATGGAAGATCATTCAGGTCACAATGTTAGCTGGCAGATTGTTGTTGTTTGTTTTGCCACTGATGCTAATGGTCTGGGCAAGACGCTTCTTGCCCTAAAAGAGCGCTCGTTAAAGCAGCATGTGGTGGTACTGGCTAGTGATACCCCCGTACTTCGCGCTCAGTTTGAAGCGTTGGGAGTTACTGCAGACTTTTGTTTGCCTGATGTATTACCTTCGCATGGCTATTGGTCTACCTTGTTTCCGCTGTTACCTTGTTCATCTGATCAGGATTTATTGGTGGTCAGGGCGGGCGTTGATCTGCCTGACCGTTGGGATGCTCGACTAATGGCGGTTGCATCTGCAGGTGATACCTTAGCTGCGGTATCGCCCTTGTCATCCAGAAATCGTCTTTTCTCTATCTTTTCTGACCCTAGCCATTGTTCAACTTTATCGGTGGAAGAGATTGATCAGTGGTTAAACCATTACTCTCATAATGGGATTTTTGATCTGCCGTGTATCAATCAATCGGTAGCTCGATTAAGTGGTGGTTGGTGGCACACACTAACAACGGAAGCATCGGATAGCGCGATTTATCAGGCTTTATATGCAACTGACTGTGCCGTTCTTGGTATGGATTCGCTGTTTGTTGATGACAGTGATCTGGCTGTACATGACTATCCAGATGTCTACCCACAAGCGGTATATGATCGATTAGCCCAGTACCACCCTTTGGCAACAATTCGGCATGCATTAACTGAGTTGTCTGGGCGTGCCGAAGCTCCGGCGAAAATTATAAAATGCCTACCGATACAACTCCATGTTGCCCATAGCTGGGGCGGTGGACTAGGGCGTTGGGTAGAAGATTACATTGCAGGTGACAAACATCACCACAATCGGGTGCTCAGGCCTATTGGAGATTGGAGCGCATTTGGGCAAACCATCGCTCTTTATGAAACCGCTGAAATGTCAGTCCCTTTAAAAACTTGGACATTGGCTCGCCCTATTGTATCCATTGCTCAGTCTCATGAAGAGTATCGGACTATTTTGAGGGAGCTGATCGAAGAGTATCATGTGGAGTCCTTGGTGATCTCTTCGTTGATAGGGCATTCGTTGGATCTGCTCAAGACTGGGCTGCCGACCCTCTACTTATTTCACGACTACTTCCCATTTTGCCCAGCGTTGTATGCTACTTATACGACCCCCTGTAGTCATTGTGATGACCAAAAAATGCGAGAGTGTCGGGGTAATAATCCGTTACATGAATTCTTTCTCCATGATAATGATGAGCACTGGGAAGCTATTCGCCGTCGTTTTCTTGAGTGGGTGGTGCAACCTAATATACAGATGGTGGCTCCTTCACAGTCGGCAGTTGATCGCTTAGCGCAGTTATCTGATCAGTTTTCTGGCGGTGCGATAGCGGTAATTGAGCATGGCCTGAAGTCAGATATGATTGAAGGTTTAGCTCCCCACAAAGATAGTCCATCTTCAAGCGGGCAAAAACTCAAGATCGTCATGCTCGGGAGTGTCTCAGTACAAAAAGGGGAGCACTTATTGGCTGAGATTATTGCACCTCTGACCAAATTTGCTGATCTTATTTTGCTAGGTACCGGCGAGGGAGGTAAGCGGTTTAAGGGGCAATCGGGAGTTACTGTTGTAGAGCATTATGCCTGGCATGAACTAGGTGAACTCTTGCGCGAGCATCAAGCGGATATGGGGCTACTATTGTCTACGGTGCCTGAGACCTTTAGTTACACATTGAGTGAACTATGGGCGGCTAAGTTGCCGGTCATGGCTACTAGAATCGGTGCTTTTGAAAGTCGTATTCACCATGGTAAGAATGGTTGGTTAGTGGAGCTAACACCGGATTCGATTCTATCTCAGTTGCGAATTCTTAATGACGATAGAGAGGTGATTGCTCACGTAAAAACACAGCTTATGTCGGTTGAAGATACAACGGTTGAGGACATGGCAGATGCGTATTTTGCAAAAGCACCAGAGCTACCGGAATTCTCGATCAAGCGTTATCGGCTTCCACGTAAAGTCGGTGCGACGGTGCAGCAAGAGCAACCGCGTGCGCTATACATCAACCATCAAGTTTCTTACCGCCAGGTACTCGTTGAGTTTTTAGAGTACTCGCGGGCAAAACTCACAGGGACGCCAAGAATTCCACGATGGCTGCGTGGTATCATAGGTCGCTCTGTTTCATTGGCGCTTCGTCTCATTCGTCGATAGCCCGTTTGGTGATTTATTGTAGGCTTGTCGATTATGAAGTATATGGCGTTTTATTTTCCGCAGTTTCATACCACTCCTGAAAATAGTCGATGGTGGGGAGAAGGCTTTACCGATTGGCAGCTGGTGAAAAATGCACAACCTCTTCATGATGGGCACTACCAACCTAGGCAGCCCCTGAATGAGAACTATTATGACTTAGCGGATGAGCAAGTTGTCGCTTGGCAAGCGTCGCTGGCAGAGCAGTATGGCTTGCATGGTTTCAATTTTTATCATTATTGGTTTGATGGCAAGCTGATGCTTGAAAAGCCCATGGAGGCTTTTCGAGATAATCCAGATCACCAACTTTCCTACTGCATCACATGGGCGAATGAAACTTGGACACGGCAATGGGTTGGTGATCCTGAAGTCTTGCTACAGCAAAATTACTCAGCAGATAAGTCTCAGTGGATTATTCACTTTAACTATCTATTGAGTTTCTTTCAGGATGAGCGCTATAAAAAAGTCGATAATAAACCGGTTTTTTGTATCTACCGGCCTGAACTGCATAGCTATCTTGAGGGGTATATCGATTGCTGGAATCAATTGGCTAAAGAACAGGGATTTGCGGGTATCCATTGGGTGGCAATCAAGTCCTATCCTATGGTGAATGAGACATCTATTTACCGCTTATTTGATGCGGTCATTAAATTTCAGCCACGGATCTTTTTTAATGAGCAAAAGTCACAACGTTCGACACTTTGGAAACGCGTGCAGCCTGTGTTACGAATGCTGCCTGAAGCTATGCAAATAAAGCTTGCGCATATAAAACAAGCGCGGGCGAGAGCGATCTACTTTGATTACGAACAGCTATGGAGATCGATTATTCAGGATGCCTTAAATGATGCGCCCCCTGTGCTGCAATCTGTTGCAGTGGATTGGGATAATACGCCTCGCTATGGAGCGCGTAGCCATTATCTGCAGGGGGCATCTCCTGAGGTTTTTGCAACACAGCTTGAGAAGCTGACACAGATTGAGCAAAGCAAAGGCAACGATCTTATCTTTATTAATGCATGGAATGAGTGGTCCGAAAGTGCTTATTTAGAGCCTGACCAGCGCTTTGGGTATGAGTATCTTGATGTGATTCGTGACTTGAGTCGTCGTTACGCAGAAGACAGTCAGGCAGGTCCAGTATGACCACCCTTAGTCAAAACGATCAACCATTACCGAAAGTGACGGTGTTGCTGGCAGCCTATAATGGGGTGCAGTGGCTAGGTGAACAGGTAGACTCGATCTTAGGCCAAGCGGGTGTTGATATCACGTTAATGGTCAGTGTTGATCAATGTGATGACGGCACTTATGCGTGGTTTGAAACACGCGCCCAAACCGAGCAGCGCATTACACTGCTACCTAGCGTTAAATTAGGCTCTGCGGCGCAGAATTTTTTCCATTTGATACGAGCTGCCGTTGCCGATAAGGCCGATTATATCTGCTTGGCGGATCAAGATGATATCTGGCTAGAGTCAAAAACCATACGGGCTATTGAATGGCTTAATGAGCAGCAGGCTGATGGCTATTCCAGTGATGTTTTGTCATTTTGGCCTGATGGTAAAGAGCGATTGATTATTAAATCCCAACCTCAGCGTGCTAAAGACTACCTGTTAGAAGCCCCGGGGCCCGGCTGTACATTTTTATTAAACCGACCGCTTTTTGCAGCGCTTCAGCGGTTTGTTAACCAACGTCAGCCTTGTGTGGCTAGTTTGCATTATCATGATTGGTTTATTTATGCCTTTGCACGAGCCCATGGTTTTCGCTGGGTGATTGACGACCATGCTATGGTTCGATATCGCCAGCACCATGCCAACGAGCAGGGAGCAAATGTAGGTTGGAAATCTAAATTTAAGCGTGCCCAAACGGTATTGATGGGGAACTGGTTTGACCAAGTTTATCGAACAGCCGTATTGCTAACTCCCGTTGATCCTCAAGCACAAACGCTGGCAAACCAACTTCGTCAGGGGCGCTTAGGCTTTGTGCGTTTGGCGTTAGAGTCCTTTGATTATCGCCGCAAAAGAAAAGAGCGTTGGTTGTTATTGATCAGTTGTTTAGCCGTTGCTCTTGTTGGCTTTAAATCGCCGACTTTTAATGTGCCGTCGGAGCTTGATAGGTCATGAATACTTGGCTTTTTATTAGCTTGGCGCTGGTGGCAATTACCTCTTTTTTCCTAACCGCCGCTGTGCGTACTTATGCATTGCGCATACAGATGATAGATCAGCCCGTAGAGCGTAGCTCACATTCTATACCCACACCCAGAGGCGGTGGATTGGGTTTTGTCGTAACGTTTTTGCTAGGCGGGGTATTACACGCATTATGGTTCTCCAGCCATGACTATCAACCTCTAGGGTTACTCTTGGCCGCTTTTCTCGTGGCAGGAATTGGCTTTATGGATGATCATCAGCATATTCCTGCGAGATGGCGTTTACTCGTGCATATTCTTGCTGCTTGCCTGTTGTTGTGGGCTATACCGGTACCAGAGACAGCAGCGCTCTTTGGGGTGTTGTTGGAGGACGTGCTATATATCCCCATCGTCGTGTTAGCTTTGGTCTGGCTGATTAACTTATTCAACTTTATGGATGGCATTGATGGCATCGCGAGTATCGAAGCGGTGAGTGTGCTGCTCGTTGCGGGGTATTTGTTGCTGGATGCGCAAGCTACGGGTCAAGCTATCCTGTTATTTGGGCTGGCTGCTGCTGTGGCAGGCTTTTTATATTGGAATTTGCCTCCTGCTAAAGTTTTTATGGGGGATGTGGCCAGTGGTTTTCTAGGTCTGATGCTGGGTGGAGCCGCTCTACTATGTTGGCAGCAGGGAAGTCATTACTTGGTAGCCATTCTGATTATGCTGGCGGTCTTTATAGTCGATGCGACCTGTACACTGTTGGTTCGATTGGCAACAGGGCAGCGTGTGTTCGATGCTCACAGACTGCATGGCTATCAAAAATTAACCGCCATGTGGGGAAGCCATGGGCGGGTCAGCTACGGTGTGCTGGATATCAATCTTTTATGGCTATGCCCTCTAGCATTACTGGCTGCTCATTTGCCGACACAGAGTTTCTGGCTATTGGGTATCGCTTACGCACCTTTGCTGGTCGGTGTGATATATTTGCGGGCAGGCCTGCTTGAAGAAGAAAAGTAAATGCTAACTTACATTCTACAATTACCCCGCGCAGCGAAACGGCTTATCTCTCTGGCCGCCGATGTAATACTACTGTCGGTGGCGTTTTGGGGAGGGTATTGGGTCCGCTTAGATCATCTCACACCTATCGATGGGCGAGAGCAGTGGCTGCTGCTGGCGGCTGTGATTCCGGTGACATTATTTGTCTTTATTCGTATTGGGCTTTACCGTGCAGTCCTGCGCTTTGTGAGCTTTCGTGTGCTCTGGACAGTGGCGTTAGGCGTATTTCTTTCAACCCTGTTTTTAGTCTTGGCTGCTTTCTATTTCAACACTTTTTTGCCGCGTTCCGTGCCGGTTATTTACTTTGCCTTCTCGCTGATTTTAGTAGGGGGGGTGCGCTTGTTCTTTCGTATGGTTTATCAAAACACCCGTGGCTCGCGCATACCTGTTGTTATTTATGGGGCAGGTCCTGCAGGGAGACAGTTACACCAAGCACTGAATCAAGGGGCTGAATACTTTGCGGTTGGCTATGTAGAAGATAATCCGAGAGTCATTGGTAGCTTTATACAAGGGCTTGAAGTGTTTAACGCCGAAGCTTTGGAAGGACTTATTGCACAGCATGAAGTGAAAAAAGTATTTTTAGCGGTGCCTGAGAGTAATGAAGTGGATCGCCAGCGCATTCTCAAGCGTTTGGAGTCTGTTTCCTGTGAAGTATTATCCATTCCCAGTGTGGTTGATCTCATCGAAGGCAATGCAAAAATTGATGAGTTGAAAGAGGTGTCAATCGACGATCTGCTTGGCAGGGAGCCGGTAAGCCCGATCGTACAGCTGATGGAAGCTGACATTGCGAATAAAGTGGTACTGGTAAGTGGTGCTGGTGGCTCTATAGGTTCAGAGCTGTGTAGGCAAATTGTTCGTTCCCAGCCTGCCACGTTGGTGCTCTTTGAATTATCGGAGTTTGCCCTTTACCAAATCGAGAAAGAGCTAAGGCAGATTATTGAACATGATCAATTGCATATCATATTAGTCCCTTTGCTGGGTACGGTGCAGAATGAACAGCAGCTTTACAAAGTCTTCAAAGATTATGCTGTGCAAACGGTTTATCATGCAGCCGCCTATAAGCATGTTCCGTTGGTGGAAGCCAACGTTATTGAGGGCGTAAGGAATAATGTGTTTGGCACCCTTAGCTGTGCTCAAGCGGCGATCTTGGCCCAAGTAGAAACCTTTGTATTGATCTCCACGGATAAAGCGGTCAGGCCTGCAAATGTGATGGGCGCGACTAAGCGCTTAGCCGAACTTATTTTGCAAGCTTTGGCCAGAGAGCAATCGGTAACTCGTTTTGCAATCGTGCGTTTTGGGAATGTATTAGGTTCCTCAGGCTCAGTTGTCCCTTTGTTTAGGCAGCAAATTAAGCAAGGGGGGCCTGTCACAGTAACCCACGAAGATGTCGTACGTTACTTTATGACAATTCCGGAAGCGGCGCAGCTGGTTATTCAGGCTGGAGCCATGGGGCGAGGTGGGGATGTTTACGTGCTTGATATGGGTAAGCCCGTTAAAATCATGGAGCTGGCACGTCGTATGATTCGTTTAAGTGGCTTAACTCCGAAGGAACCTGAGACACCGAATGGCGATATGGAGATCAAAGTTACAGGGCTGCGTCCCGGTGAGAAACTCTATGAAGAGCTATGGCTAGGCGAGCATCTTCGCGGTACTGAGCATGCGCGTATCATGTCGGCTGATGAGGTATACGTTGAATGGCCAGTGCTATCGATTCTTTTGGCGCGTTTACGGGAAGCTTGCGATGAATCAAACGATGCGGCAATTATCGAGATATTTTTATCAGCTGCGTTAAACTTTCATCCTGCGAATGAAGCATTCAGCCAAGCAAAAATTGCATCATAGGCATATTGATAAAAACGGGCAGGTTTGGTCTGATTTTTAAAGGGTAGTTATGGAATCTAAGGTATTTTTAATAACCGGTGGAGCAGGTTTTATCGGTTCTGCCGTGGTACGTGAGCTAATTAAGCACACGCATCATCAAGTGGTGGTGGTAGATAAGCTCACTTATGCAGGTAATCTAGAGTCATTAGCAGAGGTCTCAAATAACCCGCGCTATCGTTTCTACGCTTATGATATCTGCGATAAATCACTAATGGAGGCTGTTTTTTCTGATCATCAGCCTGATATTGTCATGCATTTGGCAGCAGAGAGTCATGTAGATCGCTCTATTGATGGCCCAGGCGACTTTATCCAAACCAATATTGTTGGCACCTACACACTGCTTGAAGCCGCCCGCAAATACTTTTTTGAACTTAAGAATAAAGCACCCGAGAAAGCTGACGCCTTTCGCTTCCACCATATTTCAACAGATGAAGTGTATGGTGACCTACATGGCGTGGATGATTTGTTTGTCGAAACAACACCTTATGCACCTAGCTCACCTTACTCTGCCAGCAAAGCAAGCTCTGATCACTTAGTTAGAGCATGGCAGAGAACCTTTGGGCTACCAACGTTAGTCACTAATTGCTCTAACAACTATGGCCCTTATCATTTTCCTGAAAAACTCATTCCCCTCATGATTTTAAACGCATTGGAGGGTAAGCCACTGCCTGTGTATGGAGATGGCAAGCAAGTGCGTGATTGGTTGTATGTAGAAGATCATGCAAGAGCGTTGATTACCGTAGCCCAGAACGGCGATATTGCAGAAACCTACAATATCGGTGGGCATAATGAAAAGCAGAACATTGAAGTGGTTCATCTGCTGTGTGATCTGTTGGATGAATTTAGGCCTGCTAGCCAAAACTCTGCATTAGGGCTATCCAGCTACAAGGAATTAATTACCTATGTGGCGGACCGTCCTGGACATGATCAACGTTACGCAATTGACGCCAGCAAAATAGAAAAAGCACTCGGCTGGACGCCTGACGAGACGTTTGAAACCGGTATGCGAAAAACCGTGCAGTGGTATCTGAATAATGAACAGTGGTGGCGGCGAGTATTAGATGGCAGCTATCAGCGTGAGCGACTAGGGGTGGCTCCATGAGAATTCTAGTGACTGGGGGTAGTGGGCAAGTCGGGTTTGAATTGCAACGCAGCCTCACACTCTATGGTGAGGTGGTAGCGCCAAACCGAATGGAACTGGATCTTTCTGATGAGCAAACTGTGATCAACTACTTACAGCAGCTGAAGCCGGATATGATCGTGAATGCGGCGGCTTGGACGGCAGTCGATCTGGCAGAAAGCAGTTCTGATGATGCTTACCAACTTAATCACAGGCTGCCCAAAATACTAGCAGAATATAGTGCTCGCCATGGTAGCTGGTTAATCCATTACTCCTCAGACTATGTTTATCCCGGAGATGGCGAACAGCCTTGGTCTGAATCAGATACAACGGGGCCGTTGTCGGTCTATGGCGCCAGTAAATTGGCTGGAGATGAGTCAGTTATTGAGTCGGGTGCCGACGCTCTGATTTTTAGAACCAGTTGGGTTTATGGTGCGCGTGGCAATAACTTCATGAAAACCATGCTGCGTTTAGGTTCTGAACGTACCGCTCTCAATGTGGTTGCTGATCAGTGGGGAGCGCCCACGCCAGCAAGGTTGATCGCCGATGTTACTGCTCTGGCGATAGATCGCATTGTGCAAAAGCGGCCTATTGATGCTGGCATCTATCATTTAGCGCCACAAGGTGAGACGAACTGGTGTGAGTTTGCTAAGTTAATTTTTAGTGAAGCGACTAAACGCGAACAACCACTGACTATTCTGCCGAATGCGGTTCATGCCATCACAACAGCTGATTATCCCGTCCCGGCGGTACGACCTCAAAACTCACGTTTAAGTCTCTCTAAACTTGAAGCGGCGCTTAATGTTAAGATGCCTGCTTGGCAAGCCCAGCTGATACTAACGCTGGAAGAGTACCTCAGTATGAAAGGAACGGTATAAATGAGTCGTAAAGGTATTGTTTTGGCAGGAGGGTCAGGGACACGTCTGCACCCTATTACGCGTGGTGTATCTAAGCAGTTACTCCCCATCTATGATAAACCAATGATCTTTTACCCTATTTCAGTGCTGATGCTGGCGGGTATTCGCGATATTTTGATTATCTCTACACCGGAAGATCTGCCCCAATATGAAAAGCTGCTAGGCAGCGGTGAAGAGTATGGTGTCAATTTTAGTTATGCTGTCCAACCAACACCGGATGGCCTCGCGCAAGCGTTCCTGATTGGTGAGGAATTTATCGGCAGCGATTCAGTTTGTTTGGTATTAGGCGATAACATTTTCCACGGGCAAGGGTTTTCTGAACAGCTTAAGCGTGCCTCGGCAATACAAGAAGGTGCGACAGTGTTTGGCTATTTAGTACATGATCCAGAGCGCTTTGGTGTTGTGGAGTTTGATGATGCAGGCAAAGCGATCTCTATTGAGGAGAAACCACAGCGGCCAAAATCTAACTATGCAGTCACCGGGCTCTACTTCTATGACAATGATGTGATAGAGATTGCTAAGCAGGTAACTCCATCGGATCGTGGAGAATTAGAGATCACCAGCGTCAATAATGCTTACCTTAACCGAGGTGGCCTGCGTGTTGAAAAGCTTGGGCGTGGCTTTGCTTGGTTAGATACTGGAACTCATGATAGCTTGCTGGAGGCATCTCAATATGTTCAGACGATTGAACATCGTCAAGGGTTGAAAATTGCCTGCCTAGAAGAGATTGCTTGGCACAATCGTTGGATTAGCGCTGATCAGCTGCGCCAGAGTGGAGCCAGCCTGAATAAAACCAGTTATGGACAATATCTATTGAAGTTGGCCGGAGAGGGCTAAAGACTGTGGAGTTTACCCCGTTAGCTATTCCTGATGTCGTACTGATTACACCAAAAGTGTTTGGTGATGAGCGTGGTTTCTTTATGGAAACCTTTCAGCAACAAGCTTTTGAAAAAGCCTGTGGCGAAGTGTGCTTTGTACAAGATAACCACAGTAAATCAGCGAAAGGCGTTTTGAGAGGCTTGCACTACCAGACAGAAAACACCCAAGGTAAGCTGGTGCGTGTTGTTCAAGGTGAAGTATTTGATGTTGCGGTCGATATGAGAAAGGAATCACCAACCTATGGCCAGTGGGTAGGGGTTCTGCTGTCGGCTGAAAACAAACAACAACTTTGGGTACCTGCAGGGTTTGCACATGGGTTTTATGTAACCTCGGAAACCGCTGAGTTTGTCTATAAGTGTACAGATTATTACAACCCAAGTGCTGAGGTGTCAGTACATTGGAATGACCCGGATATCGGCATTGAGTGGCCGATAGCTGAGGACGAGCAGCCAGCGTTGTCCGAGAAAGATAAAGCGGGTGTAGCATTTGTTGATGCGCCACCTTTTTAAAAGCGTAACTGTTAAGCTAGTGTCATACATCCTTGGTATAAGGTGAGCTGTAAAATCAGTGTTAATAACCTGCTGGGTTTGTTTGAGTGCTCAAATATAATAGAATAACATTCGTAATGGATGTAATTAAAGGGAGTCGTATCGTGCGATTTGATGTTAAACGAAACTGTCGTTGGTTGAGTGTGGTTTTAATAGGTTTCGCCGTTACAGGGTGTTCTTCTCAGATGTCATCCTATAAGGCTAAAGCACCGGCTACCCCCCCAGCAAATTTACTAAGCGAAGATATCGCTGCTTTCCTTCAGAGCACAGAGGCTGGCTCAAGACAAGCATTTGATCAATCCCCATGGGGCGAACAAGTTACGGTTGTTGCGGATGAGTCTTATGCATCGGCTACTGGTTCAGAGTGTCGCCCGTTAACCATCTTAAAGCCAGATAGTGATAGCCGCGCGCTAGCGTGCTCAAAAAACGGGGCAGATTGGTATTCTGTTCGTGTTTTATCTGCTTCAAAGTAATAGTTAGCCCTGTAACGAATAAGGATGGCGAATAAATCATGTTAATTAAAGCAAAGTGGTTGGCAGTCGGCGTGATGGGTCTCATCAGCGCAACGGCAAGTGCCACAACAATCAATACAGGTGCAGGTGGACTTAGCCAGCAGGATCAAGTGCAAGCGGTAACAGCGGTTCGGGATGTGCCAACAACAAACTGGCGCAGTGGCACTTATGGCGCCGTCCCTAATGTTAAAGCATCAGCGCAAAATGCTATAATGCCTTACGGCGAGCAGCTGTTTACAGGTGGATTTCGTGGCGTTCGCTCTGATGGACTCAATCCTGAGTATCGAATTGCGCCAGGTGATTTAATTACCCTCAGACTATGGGGCGCTGTGGAGTTAGAGCGTGTCTTGCCAGTAGATGCACAAGGTTATGTGTTTATCCCCTCGATTGGCCCTGTCAAAGTACAAGGCAGCACACAGCAAAATCTCAATGGCATTGTTAAATCCGCTGTACAATCGGTTTATCCAGAGAATGTAAGCGTCTACACCAACCTGCAAGGTGTTCAGCCTGTTGCTGTGTTTGTAACGGGTGAGGTAGAAAACCCGGGGCGCTATGCAGGTGCACCTCATGATTCAGTACTCTACTTTCTTGACCAAGCAGGTGGTATTGATACTCAACTGGGTAGCTTCCGTACGGTAAAAGTAAAGCGTAATGGTAAAGTTATTGCCTCAGCAGACCTGTATAAATTCTTAGGTGATGGTGTACTGCCTAAAATACAGTTCCGTGATGGTGATAGTGTTATTGTAGAGCGCCGTCAGGCTGTTGTTACTGTAACGGGTGATGTCGAGCGTGAGTACTTCTACGAACTGACCGTTAAAGAAAATACAGGCAAAAGTCTGTTGAAATATGCAAGAACCAAACCGGGTATTACTCATGTGTTGGTAAGAGGTGTGCGTGCAGAAGGACCTGTGTCACGTTATTACAAACTGTCTGAGTTTGGTAATGTTAAATTGCACAATGGCGATGATGTGCTGTTTAGTTCCGATCTTCAGGATGGCACTATCGTCGTTCAGGTAGAAGGTAGCTACTACGGCCCTTCTCGTTATGCAGTACCTAAAGATACCTCTTTGACCGAGTTTTTGGACAACGTTGCAGTACCATCGGATCTAACTGACACTCACAGTGTTTCATTACGCCGTTTAAGCGTTGCCGCACGACAGAAAGTCTCTTTACAAGAGAGCTTACGCCGTTTGGAAACGACTTATTTGGGTGCGCCATCCTCTACGCCGCAAGAAGCTGAAATTCGTATTAAAGAAGCGGAGCTGATCTCTGATTTCATCAAACGCGCAGCACAGGTTGAACCTAATGGTCGTATGGTGATTGCGGATAACGGAAAGGTTTCTGATATTCGCTTGCAAGATGGTGATGTTATCACTATTCCTGAAGCAACAGACTCGTTACTTATTACCGGTGAAGTATTGGTGCCACAAGCGGCCGTGTTCACTTCCGGTAAAGATGCAATGGATTACATTGAGCGCGCGGGTGGATTTACACAACATGCTGACAAAGACAACATTTTAGTTGTCCGTTTAAACGGTGAAGTACGTAAAGCCACTGATGTGAGTTTGCAGGCAGGCGATGAGATTCTGGTCTTACCAGCTGTGCCAACAAAAAATCTACAGCTGGCAACCAGTATCACTCAGATTCTGTATCAGTTAGCCGTAGCTGCTAAAGTGGCAATCGATTTGTAATGAGCGTCAACCAACATGCCAGCAGGAGCTCTTGGCAAATAACATATAGTGTGTGGAGTGCGCTTTTCATGCGAGAAGCGCTTGCACGGACAACAGCCGATAGGTTTGCTTGGTTTTGGATGGTATTTGAGCCTATGGCCTTGGTTGGGCTCATGGTATCAGTAAGAACACTGATATTTGGCAGCAATCGTTTCATTATGGGGGCTGACTTTATCCCGTGGCTTATCACGGGCCTGTTAGGATTTTTTTTGTTTCGTGAAAATATGATGCGGCCTTTGAATGCTATCGAAGCTAACAAAGGCCTCTTCTCGTACCGGCAGGTTCGACCCGTAGACACTGTCTTTGTAAGGTGTTTGCTAGAAGGTATTCTCAAAACATTTATTATTTTTATTTTTGTCGGCTGCGGTGCTGTTCTAGGATTTAATATTATCCCTGATAATCCTTTAGCGGCTTTAGTAGCATGGATCAATCTTTGGATGATGGGGGCTGGTTTCGGTTTAATTTTTTCTGTTCTCTCTACTTTGATACCAGAACTAGGCCGTATAGTCAGAATTACAACTCTACCTCTTATGTTGACTTCTGGAGCTATAGTCCCTTTAAACTTTCTTCATCATGAGGTAAGGGAGATTATTCTATATATCCCTATTGTTCATGCACTCGAAATGCTCCGGCAAGGATTCTTTTCGACTTATCATGCTTTACCTGGCGTAAGTCCAGTTTATATGTGGGTTTGGTCGCTGAGTGTTGTTGCACTGGGGCTTCTTTTACATGTTAAGTATGCCGATGAATTGAAAGCCGCATGATAGAGTTGAAGAATGTCTCAAAAAAATATATGAGCCGTAAAGGTTCAAAGTGGGTATTAGAAAATATCAACCTGACAATACCAACAGGCGTAAATGTTGGTTTGATAGGGCGAAATGGCGCCGGTAAGTCTACTTTGCTCAGATTAATAGGTGGCATGGATATTCCCGATAGAGGGGAAATTCATAGAAATTGTCGTGTCTCATGGCCGATAGGTTTGGCTGGTGGTTTTCAGGGATCTATGACGGGGCGGCAAAACGTAAAATTTGTGGCGAGGATTCATGGCAATGCTGTTGACGCCAAGGAAATTATTGAGAATGTAGAAAATTTTGCAGAAATCGGCGACGCGTTCGATGAGCCTGTGAGTACATACTCTTCAGGCATGAGAGCGCGCCTCGCGTTTGGATTGTCTTTGGCATTTGATTTTGATGTTTACTTGTCTGATGAAGCTACAGCGGTAGGTGATCAAGTGTTCAGAAAGAAAGCAATAGCTGCCTTTAAGGAACGTGTAGGAAAATCCGGTTTAATTATTGTGTCGCATGGCGAGGCTATTTTAAAAGAGCTATGCCAATCGGCTATATTACTCGATAAAGGCCAGGCGATTTGGTACGAAGATTTAAATAAAGCTTTATCTGAATATCATAAGAATCAGTAATAGGCTTTTAGTAAGGAAAAGATGAAAAATATACCGCTAAAAAAACTAGAGAAATATGGGATTTGGTTAGTTTCAGGTTTTCTTATATTTGTGGTTAGTATTTACTGGGCTATAATTGCCAGTGATCGTTATGTTTCGCAAAGTAACATCGTATTAGAAAGCCCGCAAATATCAACGCCTTCTCTAAACTTCTCAGCGTTGCTTCGAGGTGGAGCGGGTAGTGCTGATATGTTACTACTGCGCGACTATTTACTATCGGTCGATATGCTGCGCTATTTGGAAGAAAATAATGGGTTTAGGCAGCATTATTCCAATTCTGATATTGATTTGTTTTCTAGATTAGATGAATCAGACGTTTCAATTGAAGAGTTGCATGAGTATTTTTTAAAAAGGGTGTCTGTTGAGCTGGACGAGTATGCACAGGTGCTGCGTATAAAAGTTGAAGCATTTACTCCAGAGCAGGCCTTCTCCATTTCGTCAGCTTTGCTGAAGCAGGGCGAGAGGCATATGAACTTGATGGGGCAACGACTTGCGCAAGAGCAAGTGCGTTTTCTTGAGGAGCAAGTTCATGAGCTTGCGGCAGGTTTTGAACAAGCGAGAAGTGAATTAATAGACTATCAAAACTTAAAGGGATTGGTGTCTCCAACAGGTACAGTGCAAAGCCTAAATGAAGTAGTTGCGGCTTTGGAAAGCCAGCTTGCGTCACTTAACGCCAGAGAAACTGCATTGCTAGGCTTTCAAAGCCCGCGCTCCCCTGATGTTGTTCGAGTGAAAAATGAGATTAAAGCGTTGCAGGAGCAAATTAATAGAGAGCGGGCCAGAATGGCTACCGATTCTGGTGAATCTTTGAATAAACTGTCTTCTGAGTACCAGATATTAGAGCTGAAGTTGAAGTTTGCCCAAGAAAGTTATGCGGGTGCTTTAGGCGCTTTGGAGAGCACGCGCATAGAAGCTGCAAGAAAACTAAAGCAAGTATCGATTTTACAATCTCCAACAGTACCGGAGTACTCACAAAGCCCTGATAGGCTTTATAACGTTTCTGTTTTTGCGATAATTACGCTGCTGATTTCATTTATCATTAATATGATGATAACTATCATTAGAGATCACCAAGATTGATATATATGGCTACGGCCTTCAAGAGTCGGAGTTTACGGGGTTAGATGTCATTTAAGGAAGTCCTTGGAGTTGGTAAGGGTTATCTAGTCCTATCCATACTTTGGCTGTTTAGTTTTACTAGATATCTCCCTGTTTTTAAAAATGGGTATCGGACGCTTCTTTGCTTTTTAGTTAGCAAAACGGGTTTGTTTGATGAAAAATACTATAAAAAGATTAATACTGATCTCGAGGGTAGCAGCTTTACAGGGCTCTATCATTTTGTTGCATATGGCAATAAAGAAGGGCGGAATCCCCATCCGTTATTTGATACAAAGCTTTACCGGAGCAAAGCTAGAGGCTTCACAGTAAGTGTTAATGCTCTGTTGCACTATGTATATATAGGTCGATTCCTTAGACTATCTCCTACCCCTTGGATTGATATTGACTTCTATTTAAAAGTTAATCGTGATGTTAGACGTTCGGGAATTGAGCCAATAGTTCACTACTTACATTGGGGAGGGGTAGAAGGGCGTTCCCCGAACCCGCAGTTTGACGGGCGCTTTTATTTGGAAAAGTACCCAGAAGTACACTTAAATAAAATCAATCCACTATTGCACTACTTAGAGTATGGTTGGAAAAGCCGGACACCGACTGCTTCGTTCCTAGAAAACAATGGGGCTGCTGACCTGTGGTCAGTTGAAGAGATAAAAAATATAGACTCTGCATTATGGAAAGAAGTATCAAAGGCTGAGCATGAAGAGACAGCAGTTGTTGATGTCATCATCCCTGTGTATAAGGATTACGAGCTAACGCTCAGAGCGATTTACAGCGTACTAAATAGCACACCGAAAACACCATATGCATTAATTGTTATAAATGATAAAAGTCCTGATGCGAAGCTCACCAGTGTATTGCAGATATTATCGGATCGTGGATTATTCAGCTTAATAGCTAATGAAAAAAACCTTGGCTTTATTAAGACCGTGAACCTAGCAATGGACTTGCATCCAGATCGCGATGTAGTGTTGTTAAACTCGGATGCTGAGGTCTACAATGATTGGCTTGATCGATTGGTTACAGCAGGGCAGTCTTCACCAAATGTGGCAAGTGTTACTCCTTTATCAAATAATGCGACAATTTGCAGCTACCCCGTCCCTCAATGTGATAATCCATACCCATTAGAAATTTCATATGAAATGCTCGATCAGATGACCTCTGATGTTAATGCTGGTAGATATGTTACTGCACCGACAGGGGTTGGTTTTTGTATGTATATAAGTAGAAAGGCGTTAAATGAGATCGGCTTCTTTGATTATAAGGCATTTGGTAAGGGGTATGGAGAAGAAAACGATTGGTGTCAAAGAGCCATAAATAAAAGATGGGTAAACCTAATTGCAGCTGATGTTTTTGTTAGGCACTTTGGCAGTGCATCATTTCAGGGAGAATGGAGTAAGCGCGATCGTAAAGTTAAGAAAATACTCAAGCAACGCTACCCTGAATACCATAATTCTGTATACAAGTTTATTGATGAAAATATTTTACACGATCATAGATGTCGATTGGATGTTGCGCGCTTAGTTCGTTTCAGCAAAAAACGAAACACCTTGATTATAAGCCATAGCCGAGGAGGTGGGGCAGAGCGCCATGTAGAAGAAGACACCGCAATGCTTCGTGAAAGAGGAGAAGGTGTATTTTATTTACGGCCTGTTCGGGGGAAAGAGTTATTCGCATCAATCGAACACCCTGATTGTCATCAGATTACTAATGTAGAATTTTTCTCGTTAGAGGAACGCACTCAGCTAGTAAACTTACTTAGTATCTTACAAATTACTAGTATTCATACTCATGGCTTAGTTGATTATGGAGAGCATGCACCAGAGCTGATAGCTCAATTAGCTGAGGAGTTAAAGGTTCCGTTACTTGTTGATATCCATGATTATAAGGTGATATGCCCAAGAATAAATCTTGTTGATAAAGATGGAGCTTATTGCGGCGAGCCTGATGAGGCAGAATGCAATCGTTGCTTGAGTAAAAATAATAATGATTTTGGCGCTAAAAATATCAGTGCGTGGCGTAATATGCATCATCAGGTACTAAAAGCAGCTTCTGAAATATATGTGCCTGATCAAGATGTATCCGAAAGAATTATTAAATACTATCCTGATTTGAAGTTTAATGTTACACCTCATTGCGATATTCAACATGAAAACTTGACTATCATTGAACCTGAAATTACAGCTGGAAAGCCACTAAAAATTGTAATTGTAGGCGCTATAGGGGTTATAAAAGGCTTTAATGTTCTTGTCCAAGTTGCAGATTATATTAAGAAGAATAAATTGCCAATTGAGCTAACCGTTATGGGTTTTACGCTAAATGATACGCTGGCTGAGAAAAAAGGTATTAAAGTGACAGGGCGTTATGATGATCATTTGGCTGATGAAGTACTTATGTCTTTAAGTCCGCATGTGGTTTGGTTACCTGCAACATGGCCTGAAACCTATAGCTATACACTGTCACTAGCATTAAAAAATAGCCTTCCTGTTTTTGGATTTGATATAGGGGCTATTGCATCTAGATTACGTAGGGCTGGCTGGGATAAAGGGTTAATGGATCTATCTATAAGTAAAGAGCCAAAAAAAATAGCCACTAACTTCTTGAAATATCGAGAGTCAAGAGTAGTTGAAAACAGCAAAGGTTGCTTATGAAAGAAATAGTTAAAAGAACGGCAGAATTGGCTAAGTTACTCAAAAGAGAGAAGCCGGTAGTCGGATATATTGAAAAACTTGATCACTACTCTATTGAAGGCTGGGTTATTCACTTGCAAAAGGGAGTGGTCAATATAAGGCTAACCTATAACAATGAGTCGTTTGAGTTAACCCCACAATGGCACCAGCGCGATGATGTGGCTGAAAAGTATGGCCCTGAATATTTACAAGCAGGTTTTTCATGTGAATTACCTGAAAAAATAAGCACAGAGTTAAAGCTAAAAGAAGTGCTGCCAGAACAATTGAAGATCATAGTATCCGATGTAAGTCTCGAAATTGTAGGGAGAATGCCACAGCCAGAAAAGGTATTTATTGATAAGCCAATTGATGATAAGAACAGCTTAACCCAGCACAGTGCTATAGAGTCTCTAGGTGAAGGCAGAAAAAGTAATAACTTAATTGCTGAAGAAAATGACAAGCTTTGGACGCTGTTACCACAGCGTGCGAAAAAATATCAAGAAAGTCTCATCATAAATGAAGATACAAAAAAGCCTCTGCTTTATGTAAATGATGTCTGGTTATTCTCTATTTTTGGAACCCTGGTTACAACGAAAGATAAAAATGAGATAGAACAATTATTAGAAGTAAAACTGGATAACCAAGTAAAAGACTGGAAAATATTTATTAATAAAGTTATTTCATTAGGAACGGAATTTGCTTATGGTGTCGAGATAGAAATCCCAGGCTATATATGGCAAGATATAAAATCTAATGAATTAAAAATTAATTTAAGCTTTAGAGAAGTTAAAGATCAGTCTATAAACTTGTCTATTTTAGAGAATGATTGTATAGATTGGTTGGAAACTGAAGCAAATTGGCCTGAAGGTCAGGATGGGCAATATAATTTACTCTTAGCATTAGAACACCTGCGCTATTCAAATTTTTATGAAAAACTGACATTAAAGGCTAAGTCTTTTTTTAATCAATATGCAGAAAGCATGAGTTTGTCTGAGTTTTTACATGCTAATCATTCATCAGTTCAGCCTTTAAAGTTAGAAGGGGTAAGTGTTGATGTTAAAACGCGTGCACTTTGGAGTGCGCAGAAAATATTGAATAAACAGCTTTTGAAAGACAATAATAATCTCCATGAAGAAATAGAAATTATTATAAAAAATAAAAAGCTAGTAGGCGATGTTAAGTCAAATTTTATAAAGTCAATTATCCCGTTGTTGGCGAAAGAGCAATCGTTGCATAGCTTAAATCGCGTACATGACCTTAAAACTTATTATAGTTTAGCTCAATCTGATAATGCCTGGGAAATTACTATCGCCATTGCTGTTTTGATTGCTGAGAAGCAGACCAATCGTGCGATTGAAGCGATGTGGAAACTGAGTAAAATGACCAGTGCCGGTTGGTTAAATACCGAGTGTTTATGGTTTGCTATTACGCAAATTAATCAGTTAGAGATTGAAGGTCAGGCAACGCAGGAGCAGTCGCAACGTATGCGTTACGCCTTTCTTGCGGTTTTAGAAGACTTTAAAGGTGAATGGTTTTCGCGTTTACACGATAAAATGCTGCATAAAGCAATGATTGCCTTACTACAGCATTTACCTTTAATGACTGACTATAAAAAGACGGATGTTATAAAGGCTGCAATAAAACACTACGGTCTTTCTCCAGATTTTTGGCAATTTTATACAGATACGAACATCAATATTGACGATTCGCTTTTCCAGCAAGCTCAGAATCAATGGAAAGTTATCCATCAACAGTTTAATTCCCTAAATCAATCGGCTAGTAACCCGACTGAGCTAGTTAAAGCACTAAGGTTTTTCCAGAAAAATCATAACCCAGAAGCTGTAATCTTTATGCGTGAGTTAGCGGCAAGCCTCATGCAAAATGCTGGGGCAGACCAAGCAGTGTTGATTGAACTCATAGAAGACTTATCACAAGAACAAGATTTTGAATTGGTACGCTATGTTGCACATCCGCTCATTCAACCTGCCACTGAACAAAAACTGATAGAAAAGCATAAAACTCAAATCTACCATGCCTTGAGGCTAAATACCGAACGGACCTCTAGCGTTACCTACCAGGCTCAAAAAACGGCCGCACAAGCTATGAGACACCAAGCATCTATTGAGCAGAGCGTTGTCGCATTGAATAATTGGCCTGCTATGTTTTTAAGTATAGATGTGTTAGTTAATGAACTGCTGAAGCAGCCGCAAGATATTGAGTCTAAACTTATAAAACTAGACGATGTCATGCAGCATGTGATTGCTCAGTCCAAAGCTAGCTTTTATCTTCCTGCACCAGTATGTACAGCGCTTTCGAATTTAAGCCAAACGAAAAACCTCCATATCCAAAACTGGCTAGCGGGCATTAAAACAACACTTGACCTAAAGTTTGGTGAAATACACAACACATTGTTTGAAGTTAAGCTGAAAAAATACGATATCACTGAACCTGGGTGGCCACAGGACACTCTGGTGGTTATTTACTCCTGTAGAGCCTATCTTGACACCCGTATAAAAGCGATTCGCGAGACTTGGGTAAAAGATCTTAAGGCACGGGCTATCCCCTATGTCATCCTCGTTGGCGATGGCAGTGACGAAATCGAAGGTGATGTATTGGCACTTAATGTATCCGATACCTACGAAGATCTACCGCAGAAGTCGCTCAAATTGTTTGAATGGGTCTATAAGAATACCAACGCCCAGTATGTTTTAAAAATCGATGATGACTGTTACCTTGATGTGGATAAATACTTTGATACATTAAGCTATCGCAAGCACCACTATTACGGTAGGGTAATACATAGACCAGTAGGGGGTATGGATCGTGCGTGGCATCATAGCAAGTCGAAAACCCTGCGCGCGCAAAATGCCATTGATAAGTCCCCAGAACCTTCGGTTTACTGTGACGGAGGTGGAGGTTATACCTTATCGCGTTGCGCAATGGCATCATTGGGTGCTAATGCTAATACCCCGCAAGGCAAACGTCTGATTGCGAACTCTTTTATGGAAGATAAGTTAATCGGAGATCTGTTGTCCTTCTCTTACTTCGAGCCGAGTAATGAAGATTACGAGTGTTATCAACGTCGACGCACGTTTAACACTGCTCTGCCTGTAGGGATGTATGAAAATACTTTCTACCCTTCAAATCTTACACCTTCTAGAGTCACGCACTTAGATACGGATAAAGATCAGACTCTGGTCGAAGAAAAACACATTAAAACTGAGCTGTGGCCGAAAAAAATATGGCCATCTTGTTGGGACATTTCTATTAAAGGGAATTCTAATCAGCTTGAGCTATTAACAGACCTCTCTAAGGCAAGCACTCTATTAAATAATGATTTCTTTGTGATTTCTGTTATGCGCAATGAAATTATTATGATTAAACATTTCCTAGAACATTATAGAAAACTCGGTGTAAAGGTTTTTATCATAGCTGACAACTGTTCTGATGATGGAACTCGAGAGTATCTATATGAGCAGGAAGATGTAATTCTTTATTCGTCAGATACACAATATAAATATTCCCATTATGGCGTTGCATGGCAGCAGTCAATTCT
This sequence comes from Neptunomonas concharum, assembly GCF_008630635.1. NCBI lineage: Bacteria > Pseudomonadati > Pseudomonadota > Gammaproteobacteria > Oceanospirillales > Oceanospirillaceae > Neptunomonas > Neptunomonas concharum. Next base: position 769,815 of record NZ_CP043869.1, read on the forward strand.
GGCTAATTATTGTCTAAATAAGTGGGTGTTGGTGGCTGATGCAGATGAATTATTGGTTTACCCAGACGATGATAAAGTCAGTATACAAGACTTTGTATCAATTTCTGAAAGCCTAGGAGTAGATTGTATTCGCACCGATATGATAGACATGTATCCATATGGTGATCTTAATAAGGCCGATTTTGTAAAAGAAAAACCATTTGATGCCGCTAATTGGTTTGATTCAACTCCTCTGACCGAATGGCATATAGGTAGCGGAAGGTTTTCAAATCGTTCCAGTCACGTAAGTAGCCTACGACACAGAATAGATCCAGATTCAGAACCTAATGCGTTTACATCTCAGAAGTATGCGCTGTTTAAATATAAACCTTGGCTAAGATTATCCCAAGGCATACATGATATCAGCGGTGCAATTGTATCTGAAACCCCCATTGCTTTTGCTCACTTTAAATACCATGCAGGGTTTAAAAAGAAAATTGAAGATGAAATTGCAAGAGCTCAACACTATGACGGCGCAAAAGAATATAAAAGATATTCTGCAATGTTAGCAGAAGGTAGTGGTAATTTTGGTAACAAGGCCGTTTCAAAAATGTACGTCACTTTTGACGATCTGAGGAAATAGAATTGAAAAAGCAACCATTTATTATTTGGACTCTTAGAAGAGCCGGTGGAACAAATTTGGCTGAAGCTCTTTTCTCGACATCCAATTGTGATACTGTCGAACATGAGCCTTTTAATGGTGATAGACTGTTTGGCTATGTTGTAAAAAATTGGCTTGACGAGAAAAGCGAAGAAAAGCTATATTCTAATTTAAGAGAGATTTTATCTAAAAAAGTTTTAATAAAACATTGTTTGGAAATAATTCCTCATGAAGTAAATATTGCGTTAGCAAAGATTAGTAAAGAGTATGGATATAATCATCTTTTTCTCTATAGAGAATATCCTACTAATAGACTTTTGAGCTTAAATTACTCACAGAAGACTAATATTTGGGGTAAAGAGCACAAAAGAAAAATTTCTGTAAATGAGAATATTTTTAATGAACCTATAAATATTAGATCTTTAGTTGATCATGAACTACATTGCAGAACTGAAATGGGAAAAATATTTTCATATTTAAGTATGGAAGGGCTCTCTCCTGCTGCAGTTAGTTTCGAAGACTTATACCAATTTCCCACTTTTGAGTACTCAAAATATCTTGTTCTGAATATTTTTAAACATTTAGATATGGAAGATACGGAGCTTGATGATGTGTTTTTGAAAAGGATGTTGAGAAAAGGCTCTCAAGGAACAAGCCATGAATACAAAAAATTTAAAAATTCCGAAGAGTTTGTTATTGCAGCTGATGGTTTGCCTCCATTTACTTTGTTCAACAAAAAACTTAAGTTGAAATTAGAGAAAAATTCTAAATTCAATAGTCGGGTATTTGAAGTTTGGCCTCCCCTATCATCTCTTAGAGATGGAGAGTGTATCTTGCAGGGGATCCTATTGGTTAGTGACTCTAGTGTATTAAAAATTAAAGCATGCCATAACGAACTATCAATAACTGCTGAGTATGGACTAAAATCGCCTAGAGTATCTAAGTTATATCCAGATGATGAGCCTGTTTCTGGGAATAGTAGATATATACTACCTGGCCTTAGTGTTGGAACTCCTTATAATCTGTCTGTTTCTAAGGATAGTGGGGATTTTGAAAATATTGCTGCTTTTACAGTGGTAAATGAGATGTAATATATTGGTTTATGATTGCTCCTTTTATAGGGTGGCGGTATGTGAGTTTTTTAATGTTTATTCCAAAGTTCAGATGTAAGACATTGCCTACTATATATTTACATATAGGCTTTAATAAAACAGGTACGACTTCTATTCAAAAATATTTTTATGATAATAAAAATATTTTGTTAAAAAGTGGTATTTTGTACCCTGATGTGGGGTTGATTAATTCTGCTCATTATGGAATAAGTACATCAGTAGGCTTTTATAATAATCCTATAAGAAGTGACTGGAGTTTTGATTTAAAGCGTCTAAGAAAAAACCTTTGTGATGAAATAACTAGGGATATTCATTCTATTATATTGAGTTCGGAAGATTTTGTTCTGGATAGGGATTTTAAGAGTTTACGGTATTTTTTGAAAGGTTTTTCAACTAAAATAATAGTTTATCTTAGAAGGCATGACTATTGGTGGATGTCGGCTTACGCTCAGGCTGTTAAGATGAAGGTCAACCCACCTTGGGGGTTGGGAATTCAAAGTTATATAAACTTTAATAAAAAAAATAATATTTCATATGGGAACTATCGTTACTTGGTTGAACGTTGGGCCTCCGAGTTTGGAGAAGAGAATATTATAATTAGACCATATGAAAATTTGCAGAATTCTCCGAATATCGCTTTTGATTTTTTATCTTGTGTTAGCGAACTTAAAAATCTAGATGACTTCCCAGTTATGGCTATTAACAAGAATGTCAGTCTGCCTTCACGAGCGATACAGTTTTTGGATATTATTCAGAGAATGGATGTAGATGTTTCTGTTAGAAAAAAACTAATTTGGCATGTGTGTAATGATACATATTCCAATCATCAAAATCTTTCCTTATTAAGTGGGAAGGTTAGATGTAATATTATAGATGAGAACATGGATGATTATAATTTTCTGGCTAGGAAGTATCTAAAACGTGATAATGGTTTATTTTTTGATGCTCTGCCTGACCTAGGTGATGATAATATACAGGGGTGGCCTTCTAATATAGAGGTTGCAGAAATGGTTGCTAAAACTTTCTGTAGAGATATCTAAGAATATATTTATTAGTGTTTCTGTTAGATATAAATTTTGGCTTGCTTTTTATTGGGTATTTTTTTTGGTTTTTTCATGTCAATATTTGCTTAATATATTTGTGAAATATTATGATTCGTAAAAAAAATCCATATCAGAATCTATCAGAGGCTTCTTTTTGGAAAGTCGCCATTTCTGACAAAAATATGTTTGATATTGGTAATCTCTGGTCACCTAAATTTATTATAGAGCCGCATCACCGAGTATCGACATTTGGGTCATGTTTTGCTCAGTATTTCGGGGCCTCCTTAAAAGCTCATGGTTTTAATTGGTTTATTACGGAGCCAGCCCCACTTGGGTTATCAGATACTAATAAAAAGAAATTCGGTTATGATCTCTTCACTTGTCGTACGGGTAATATATATACTACATCTCTTTTGAAACAGTGGGTTAATTGGGCTTTAGAAAAAAGTGACTTTCCTTCTGAATACTGGGAGTATGAAGGTCGTTTTTACGACCCTTTTCGTCCTAATATTGAACCTCTAGGTTTTTGTTCTATCGAAGAGATGTTTTCATCCCGTGAGCAAGCAATAAAGTCATTTGGAAAAGCTATTAAGGAATCCGATATTATCGTTTTCACACTAGGTTTGACTGAAAGTTGGTTCAATAAAGAGCTTGGCTATGAATACCCTATGTGCCCAGGTACGATAGCAGGAGTTTATGATGAGCAGAGTCATATATTTATGAATCAGCAGTTTGAGTTTGTACGCCGTAACTTATCTGAAGCTATTGATTCTATCCAGCATGTTAATAAAAAAGCTCGCTTTATTTTAACTGTATCTCCTGTTCCTCTCACCGCAACAAAATCTGAAAGCCATGTTCTTGTTGCTACAATGGAATCGAAGTCTATTTTGCGTGCTGTTGCTGGGCAGTTATCTAAAAACAGACCTTCCGTAGACTATTTTCCATCATATGAAATAATTAATGGAACCCCATTTAAGGGTATATTTTTTGAGAGTAATCAGCGATCTGTTAGTAAAGTTGGTGTTAGTTATGTGATGGATACTTTTTTTACTTCTTTAGATAAAAACCTTAATGTCTCTCAAAATACAATTTTTCATGAAAAAACAGATGCTGCCACTAATCTTACTGAGCTAGATGATTCGATGTGTGACGAAGAGCTCTTAGCTGCATTCACAGGTACAAAAAAATGAAAATATGTATTATTGGGAATAGTCATGTTGGATCATTGAAAAGAGGTTGGGATCAAATCACTAGGAATTACTCGAATATCCAACTCACTTTTTTTGCTCATAGAAATAATGGCCTTGCTGATCTAGTTGTAAAAGATAGCACTCTTGTTGCTGCAAATGAAGAACTGGAGCAGGCCTTATTATTTACTTCTTCAGGGAAGGGTTATATCTGTCCAAATGAGTATGATATTTTTTTGCTTTATGGCTTAAATGCTAAGGCTTATCTTTTTGGTGATTGCTTTTATTCTGAATCTGCAATTCGGTCATCTGTGAGAGATTTTATTACAGTGACTTTGTCATATAAAATTTTTTCGCTGCTATGTGGCGTAACTAATAAGCCTATCTATATAGGGCATAATCCTTTACCTGCAGCAGTACAAGTGAAAAATAGGAAAAAGAGTGACTATGTTTTAGGAATGGATATTTTAAGGAAATACTCCCCGTTGTGCTCTAATGGTTATTTTGTTAATCAACCTGAAGATACAGTTGTTAATAGCTCTTTAACAAATCCTTGCTATTCGCTTGGATCTAAGCGGCTTGCAATAGGTGAATTTGATGATAACGAGGAGCATCCGCTCAACGATAATATGCATATGAATGATGAGTTTGGGATTCTATGGCTTGAGAATTTTTTTTCTATGATTAGTAAAATGGGTGAACATGGCACTTAAAAATTTTTTTTAAGGTGGCTTATAAAATCTAAATCTTTTTTATACCAGCTTTTAAGAGCTTTTTCCCCTTTACAGCTTATATATTTATTTATATCTTTTGGGTTTCTGTGTGCGTTTATATCATCTTCTGGCAGAGCAATATATGGGGATTTTAATTTTATTTTGAGCTCCTCGAAATCAGAAAATAAGTTTTCTTGATGACATACATGATATAAGTCTGTTTTTCTTTCTTCGAAAAGATTTATATCTATATACCACTTCTCCATCGTTTTAAAGTGTTCGATCTGTTGCATGGCCGTAATTGCTAATTTCTTCTCGGGAGTGTCATTAATTGATGCTAAAGCTTCTGCTAGATCGTTTGGTGTTTCAAATGTTGTAAACACTTGTACTTCTACGGAATTCCACTCATTATTATATTTTGGTCTTCCCTTGCGTTTTCTACTATAGAAAGCGCTTATAAAGCGTTGTATAGGGTTTCGTACACTTAGAATGAAATTTTCGCCCTCGGGGATGTCCTTTATGGATGTTTGATGACTGTGTAGTATTACCTCCACTGTATTGCTTTGTAATTGGGATAAAGCGTGCTTTATTGCTGTTCCACCTGTTTTGCCTATGTGTAAAAAGTGTAATTTTTGCATTTTAAAAAAATACCTCTGTGTTTTTTAGTTTGCTTAAGTTATTTAATTGGCTTAAATAAACTTCTTTTGACTTTCTCAGCTCTTGCTCACTATAAGGTTTGAACTTATCCCCGAAGACATAATTCAGATTTTCTATCACAGTGAGTAATTCCTTCGATGTCTCAGGAAAGTTGGATAGTAACTCAATAACTTTAGTGCTTAGCGTGGCCCTGCTACTGTTAATATTGTTGCTATACCTATCTATGCTATTAAAAGAAATAGCTTTAAGTATCTCTTTTTTATTATTTCGGAAGTTGTCAAAATTAAAAATCAGAAAATTTATATCCCTGTTGCTGTTTATTACAGGCGTTAATAGCTTTTCCCAGTTTAATGCATCTTTTTGATTGGCTATATAATTTTCATAGCTGACGAAGTTGTTGTGTCTTAAATACTCGCAATAAATAGATGGGAGGAATTCTAGCGGATTTCTTAAAGAAATTAAAACTGACACTTTACTTTCAGGAAGCGACTGTCTAATTTTACCAATCACATCGCTTATAGGTTTATAATTTATTCCTTTGCGGATTTCGCCAGCATTTCCTATCATATTTTCATCTGACAATATGACTTTTTCTTGCTGTATAGTTTCCCTTAAAATATGTTGTATAACATCTAACGGTTTATTTCTAATAGCCTGTGTTAGGCCAGATCTCATTTCACTAAGAGAAAAATATTGAATACCATTATTCTTAAGTAAGTCTCTAGATAGTGTGAGTTGATCTTGGAGGTAGGTTGTAGCGGTTTTGTGAATCCCAAGATGTAAATTGATTTCCATACTTTACTTATATTTGGTTGTAAAAAACCTGACTATGATTGCCATAGTCAGGTTTTGTCAAGTTATCTTAAATGTAACCTCTCTCACGCATATAATCGATTACCATATCGGCGCACTCTTCCGGCGTCATGCTGGTAGTGTCTAGTGTGCATTCAGCCTTTTCTGGCGTCTCATAGGGTGAGTCTATCCCAGTGAAGTTTTTGAGTTCACCGCGGCGTGCTTTTTTATAGAGACCTTTTACATCTCTTTGCTCAGCAACGTCTAGAGGTGTATTGATATAGACTTCGATAAATTCACCGTCGTCTACCATATTTCTTGCCATATCGCGCTCAGACCTGAATGGGGAGATAAAAGCACTGATAACGATCAGGCCCGCATCAACCATCAGTTTGGCCACTTCTGAAATACGGCGTATATTTTCTACGCGATCTTCATCCGTAAAACCCAGGTCCTTATTTAATCCGTGACGTACATTGTCGCCATCGAGTAAATAAGTATGCTGGCCCATGGCAAACAGTTTTTTCTCAACCAGATTGGCAATCGTGGATTTCCCTGCACCTGAAAGCCCAGTTAACCACACGATACAAGGTTTTTGGTGCTTTTGGCCTGAGCGTGCGGTTTTATCAACATCGACATGCTGCATGGTGATATTTTGGCTGCGGCGTAGTGCAAAATTCAGGAGGCCCGCGCCTACGGTATAGTTGGATAGGCGGTCAATCAGGATATATCCACCGGTATCCTGATTCTCTTTATAAGGGTCGAATGCAATGGATTGATCCAAGCTAACAGTACAAACTCCGATACCATTAAGCTCCAGTTTTTTCGCCGCCATGTGTTCCATGGTATTGACGTTCACTTGATACTTAATATCAGTGATTGTGGCGGATACCGTTTTGGTGCCTACCTTCATTAGATAGGTGCGTCCAGGAAGTAGGGGTTCTTCATGCATCCAGATAATTGTGGTCTCAAACTGTTTGGCCACGGCTGCAGGCTCTGTCGCTTCAACAAGTAGATCGCCCCTTGAAATATCAATTTCATCATTGAGCGTAATAGTAATTGATTGCCCCGCTACGGCTTGTTCCAGGTCGCCATCATAGGTAACTAAGCGAGCGACAGTGCTTTCTTTGCCTGATGGGAGCACACGTACCTTATCGCCCGGCTTTATCGTACCGCTGGCAAGTTGCCCTGAGAAACCACGGAAATCTAGATTTGGACGATTTACCCATTGAACCGGCATTCGGAATGGGGTGTGCTGGCGGCGTTCGTCATCGATTTCAACGGTTTCAAGGTAACCCATTAGTGTTGTGCCATGATACCAAGGCATATTAGGGCTTGGCTCAGTGATGTTATCCCCTTTGAATGCCGACATTGGAATAACGGTAATATCTTCGACACCGATTTGCTTAGCAAAAGAGCGATAATTTTCAACAATTTGATTGAAGGTCTGCTCAGAGTAGTCCACTAAGTCCATTTTGTTAATGGCAACTACGATGTGGCGAATACCAATCAGAGAGGTCAGGTAACTATGGCGGCGAGTTTGCGTTAAGATGCCTTTGCGGGCATCGACCATCAAGATCGCAACATCAGCCGTCGAAGCACCGGTTACCATGTTGCGTGTGTACTGCTCGTGGCCGGGTGTATCTGCAACGATAAACTTACGACGGTCTGTTGAGAAAAAGCGGTATGCCACGTCAATCGTAATACCTTGTTCGCGCTCTGCTGCTAAGCCGTCTACTAGCAATGCAAAATCTATGTTTTCCCCTTGGGTGCCAAACTTCTTAGAGTCTGATTCAACCGCTGCTAGCTGGTCCTCAAACAGCATCTTAGACTCATATAAGAGTCGACCAATCAGAGTACTCTTTCCGTCATCGACGCTTCCGCAAGTGATAAAACGAAGCAGACTTTTATGTTCATGGTTTTTCAGGTACTGCTCGATATCGGATTCAATTAGGTCGGATACGTGTGCCATTAGAAGTAGCCCTCCTGTTTTTTCTTTTCCATGGATGCGGCGGAGTCATGATCGATCATGCGGCCTTGGCGCTCCGATGTTTTGGTTAACAGCATTTCTTGGATAATGGCAGGAAGTGTGTCGGCGTTTGACTCAACAGCACCTGTGAGCGGATAGCAGCCCAACGTGCGAAAGCGAACACTTTTCATCATAGGCACTTCGCCCTCTAATAATGGCATACGTTCATCATCAACCATGATCAATGTGCCATCGCGCTCAACTACTGGGCGCTCTGCTGAGTAATAAAGCGGTACGATAGGGATATTCTCAAGATGGATGTATTGCCATATGTCTAGCTCGGTCCAGTTTGAGATCGGGAAAACACGGATAGACTCGCCCTTGTGTTTTCGGGCGTTGTATTGTTTCCATAACTCTGGACGTTGGTTTTTAGGATCCCATCGATGGTCGGCTGATCTGAAAGAGAATACGCGCTCTTTTGCTCGTGACTTTTCTTCATCGCGGCGAGCGCCGCCAAAGGCAGCATCGAATCCGTATTTATCTAGGGCTTGTTTGAGACCTTCAGTTTTCATGATATCGGTATGAATTGCGGAACCATGTGTAAAAGGATTTATATTCTTCTCAATACCTTCAGGATTGATGTGGGAGATCAGTTTGAGGCCAAGGTTTTTAACCATTTGGTCACGAAACTCATACATCTCGCGGAATTTCCAACGAGTGTCTACATGAAGGAGTGGAAACGGCGGTAGTGATGGGTAAAAGGCTTTCATGGCTATATGCAGCATGACCGCGCTATCTTTACCAATAGAATAAAGCATCACAGGATTTTCTGTTTCAGCGACAACTTCCCGCATAATCTGGATGCTCTCCGCTTCCAGGCGTTGTAAGTGTGTTAGTGGCATATCCTTCCCCGGGATTAGAGTGTTAATGTGGGTATCTTTTTTATGAAACATGCGTGAGTTATGCGGGCTTTGGGTGGCCTGTAACTCGGAATAGGGTATCAGTACTAAACGATCCGCATGAAGCTGTTGAAACTGTGCAAGCTGGCTTATCTGCTCAGGCTTAGATGTTTTTAATACCATGCAGATTGGCTTGTTGGTGCTTTCTATAAGTGCCTTTAAAAAGTCCATGATACGAGAGGCGTTTGGTTTACCGTATCCATGTTGCCAGCGAATACTCTGTTTCATATCACGGCAATATATCTGATAGCAGTCGGCTCTGTTAGGCACTGTATGAAAACCGCAAATTAATAGAGAGTACTTGGCAGAGTTAAAGCTTGTATCTCGTTGCTTTAACCAACGTAGTAAATTCTCACGGCTTAGGTAGTCAGGCTCATCATTAGGTATGAGTTGAATGTTTTGCAGATAGCGGCGGACAGATTTTGTTGAAACTGTTCGCTGATACTGTTGGTTGATCCAATCTTGCGCTTTATCTAGATCCCATAGAACGTCTGTTGTAGCGATAAGATCGTCTAGAAGCGAAGAGATCGCTACATTTCTGGCGCCAGTGGGCCGACCTCTTTCACCTGCTATTAATGCCCCCCAGCCACCTTTTAAGAACTTTTTATGAGCAGCAATAATTGTTGGGTGGCTAAGGCCTGTTTTTGCTTGAATCTCATTCAGACTTTTTTTCTGTAGCCGTAGGGAAACCGCAAGCTTTCTGAGCTTATCGAGCGACTCAACGGTTGGTTGGCGGGATCCCATATGCTATTCCGTTATGAACTCATGCAATCGGTTTGGTTGAGATGTTACGTAATACTGGTTAATATCTCAATGCTGTTTATTAAATAATTTTTGTCCCGATGTTGTTTGTTTTTCTAAGTGTTTGTATTCGGGTGTTTTTTTAGGATTGAAGAGCGATGGATGTGACTGCCTACCTGACATTAACAGTTGTTTTTCTGGTTTTGCTTGGTTTGATCTTCAGTAAGGTGGCCACTGATATTATCTTGATGAGTGCTTTGGCTGTACTCATTGTGAGTGGTGTATTAACACCGATGGAAGGCTTGGCGGGCTTTTCCAACCCCGGTGTTATGACCATAGCGGTTTTGTATGTGGTTGCCTCGGGGCTGAAAGAAACAGGCGCGATTCAGTGGATCGCTTCTCGTCTGCTAGGGCAGCCTGATAATGTACGCCATGCAATGATGAAAGTGGTATTACCTACGTCGGCCATGAGCGCCTTTATGAATAATACGGCTGTCGTTGCGATGTTCATCCCGTCTATTCAGGATTGGGCTACGCGCATTAAAATATCCTCATCGAAACTATTAATTCCGCTAAGTTATGCCGCGATCTTAGGTGGTACGTGTACCTTGATAGGGACGAGTACGAATCTGGTTGTTGATGGTCTTTTACAAGCAAGCGTAAACGTTAAATTAGGCATGTTTTCGCTGGCTTGGGTCGGCCTGCCAGTATTATTGGTTGGCGGCACCTTTTTGTACCTCTTTGCTGATAAGTTGCTACCCAATAAGAAAGGTGCGATTGAACAGTTAGGGTCGGCACGTGAGTACAGTGTGGATGTCTTTGTTGAGGAAGGTGGGGCACTGTGTGGGAAAAGCATTGAGGAGGCTGGGCTACGAAGTTTAAGTTATGGTTACTTGGTTGAAATTCAGCGCGAAGAAAGAATTCTCTCAGCGGTTGCCCCAGATACCCAATTGAACGCAGGAGATATATTGGTTTTTGTAGGGGCTCCGGAGTGTGCGCGGGAATTACGTCATATTCAGGGGCTTAGTCCGGTTCATGGCGAAGTCCATAAGTTGGATATTGCCCACCATGAACGCTGCTTAGTTGAGGCGGTGATCGGGCCAGAGTTTGTAGGTTTAGATCAATCTATCCGTCACTCGCGCTTTCGTACACGCTTTCAGGCGGCTATCTTATCTGTGTCGCGTAATGGTCAGCGAATCAGCGGGAAGATCGGTGATATTTATCTGCAAGTCGGTGATACCTTGCTACTGGAAACCGGTCAGGATTTCGTGGGGCAATACCGTTCTCGCCGTGACTTTTTATTGGTCAGTGCGATTAATGACTCAACCCCCCCTGTTTTTGAAAAAGCCCCCATCGCCTTATACATTCTGTTAGGGATGGTTGCATTAAGCGCAACGGGCATTTTATCTATTCTTGAGTCGGCACTATTAGCTGCTGGTGCGATGCTGGCTACGCGGTGTGTGTCGATTACCAAAGCACGCCGTAATATTGATCTAACCGTTATTACCGTAATTGCCGCATCTTTCTCTCTTGGAGCGGCGATGACTAAAACCGGTGCTGCCGATGCGATAGCGCAACTCATGTTGTTTAGTGATGATTTATCTCCTTGGCTGATGTTAGCTATGGTCTATATCCTGACGGCTATTTTTACAGAAATTATCACCAATAACGCCGCAGCGATTTTGATGTTCCCGATTGCGATGTCTATTGCTGATCAGATAGGTGTAAATTATATGCCGTTTGTTGTTGCGGTGATGTTTGCAGCTTCTGCCAGCTTTATTACGCCATTAGGCTATCAAACTAATTTGATGGTTATGGGGCCAGGTGGCTACAGTGCAAAAGATTTTATGAAGGTCGGTGTGCCGATGAGTTTTTTGGTAGCTGTCACTTCAATTGTTATTATCCCTCAGGTTTGGGGTTTCTAATTGAGAAAGGATTAATTATGTCGATTCAAATAGAGGCAGTGGTAGAGCTTGCCAGAAAAGCAGGTGTGGCGGTGATGGATATTTACCAAAAGGACTTTGCGGTCTATGACAAATCTGACAGCAGCCCTTTAACGGAAGCAGACATGGCATCTCACCATATTTTGGTAGAGGGTTTGCAGGCACTCACACCGTCGATTCCAGTATTATCTGAAGAGTCCGGTGAAGAGGTTAAAGCGGAACGTCTGAATTGGGCTGAATATTGGCTGATTGATCCGCTTGATGGTACCAAAGAGTTTATTAAAAAGAATGGTGAATTTACGGTTAATATTGCGTTAGTTCGTGAAGGTGTTGCGGTTCTGGGTGTTGTGTATGCACCCGCATTGGATGTGATGTATTGGGGCGAGGCTGCTAAAGGTGCATGGAAGCAAGAGAGCAGTAATGCGCCTGTGGAAATTCAAGTGGCAGATGTTCCGCAAGTCGCTACCGGTTGGCGAGTGGTGGGTAGTCGTTCTCATCAATCAGAGAAGTTCAAAGTTTTTATGAACTGCTTGCCTGAGGCAGATATTGTCGCGATGGGCAGCTCGTTAAAGTTATGTCTAGTGGCTGAAGGTAAAGCAGACTTGTACCCACGCTTAGGCCCAACCAGTGAGTGGGATACGGCTGCTGCTCATGCTGTTGTTCTTGCGGCGGGTGGGCAAGTACTCGAAGCGAGTACGCTTAAACCGCTGATCTACAATAGCCGCCCTGATACGTTACTAAATCCTTTCTTTATTGTGTGCCCTGCGATCAGTGACTATTGGAAAGCGGCCGCAGAAAATTAATGTATACTTCCACGCTTATTAAAAAAGCAAAAAGTTGAGAAAGTAGTCCTATTAGGGGGGGACTTCTCGATTTTTTGTGAGTGTGGTGGAGTGCTGCCTACAGGATGCTGTCTTTAGAAAATAACAGGGTGCTGGTTGTTGAAGAGAAGCCTAACCCTTCTACAGATTTTTTTATCTTACCTTTGGTGAGGCGTTGGGGGGGGGAGTGCGTGCGCTTCTCTTTTTCCGATCTGCCTCGTATGGACGAAGCTTGCGAAAATATTGTCATTTTTGTTAGGTATATCCCATGGCAATGGAAAAAGCTATTAGCGCAACACTCTGCAAAGGAAGTTTACCTTTTTATTGATGATGATCTGCTTGATTTCAGGGCGTGGGCTGGTTTGCCGATTCATTATCAATGGAAGCTATTCCGTTTAAGCTATATCCATCAACGATGGTTAAAGTCTATAGGGGGTAAGTTACTTGTCTCCAATCCTTATCTTCAGCAAAAGTACGCACGATGGGGGGCTGTCGGTATTGAGCCAAAGCCTGTCGCATCGACTGAAAAAGGCGCGCAAATTACGGTTTTTTATCATGGCTCAGGATCTCATAAAGCGGATATTCAATGGCTTTATCCGGTTATAGAAAGTGTTATTACCTCTAACGAGTCGGTTTGTTTTCAGATTATTGGTGATGCGTCTGTTAATAAGCAATTTAGGTGTTTGGAACGCGTTAATGTTCTGCACCCCATGCCTTGGGCGACGTATCGCCAATTCCTAAAGAGTGGGCGCTTTGACATAGGTCTTGCGCCTTTGCTGGATTCTCATTTTAATCGAGCTAGGTCTTACACAAAGTTTTTTGATATCACAATGGCAGGAGCTGTGGGGATATACACTCAAGATTCGGTTTACCAAGCTATAGTACAGCATCAAGTTAACGGACTATTACTCCCTATGGATCAGCAAATATGGGCTGCTGAGCTTAGTGCTCTTGTGAGTGATTCTGTGCTGCGAGCTCAATTATTCGAGAACGCCTCACAGACTTATCATTTGTCTGGGATAAAATAAGGCCCATGAAAACCGTTGGATTTTTCGCTGCAGGCCATGCTGTTATAGGCCACCTAGATCGTGTTCTTGAGGCAAGGGTTAAATATTGCCCTCCGTTCTATCCCTCCCAAGGTTTAGATGCGGTAGCTGGGTGGGGATATAAGCCCTCCTCTAAGCGGGCAATGGCTTATGCTGCTAAGCATAATCTTCCTTATTGGGCGCTTGAGGATGGTTTTCTGCGATCTATTGGGCTAGGCGTTCATGGTCATCTTGAGCACAGTTTTATCGTCGACCCAGTTGGCGTTTATTATGATGCGACAAAGCCCTCTTTACTTGAAAACCTGATTATTCATGCACCGCAGGATACGGATAGCCTTGAGCGCGCTAATCGCTGTATTGAGATGCTTCGGCAGGCGCGTTTAAGCAAATATAACCTTGCACCTGATGTTTCCGTCTTTTCGCAAAAAGCAAAATCCGCCGTTTTGGTGGTAGATCAGACGTATGGTGATACTTCGGTGCGTTTAGGGATGGCCTCCGCTACACAATTTGAAGAGATGCTAAAAGCGGCTATTCACGATAATCCGGGAGCGGAGGTACTCGTCAAAGTTCATCCGGATGTATTGGCGGGTAAGAAAAAAGGTTATCTGCATGAGCTTGCTAAAGTTTATTCCTGCCGGTTAGTAGCGCAAGAGGTAAACCCTTGGTCGCTTTTTGAGCGTGTCAGCGATGTCTATGTGGTCACTAGTCAGCTAGGTTTTGAAGCTTTGCTGGCGGGTAAGCGTGTTCACTGTTTTGGTATCCCCTTTTATGCGGGGTGGGGGCTAACGCAAGATAGGCAGCAGTGCGATCGACGCCAACAGCCCAGATCTTTACAGCAGCTGTTTTTTGCAGCTTATCTGCAGTATTGCCGCTATATCAATCCCTACACGGGTGAGCGGTGTGCATTTGAAGATACCGTTGCATTACTTTCTTTGCAAAAACAGCATTTAGAACGCTTGCGAGGAACATGGTTACTCCCTAAAAATCAGCGAACGTTTCTACCTCGTTTGAATCGTGTACTTGGCTTAGCTGCCAATATCCGTATCGCTTCTGATGGTGTTAGCGGTTGCGCAGATAAGCCTGCCCTCGTGAATAGTTATTGGTTACAAGATAAATCTCAGGCTTCACGGGTAATTAAGGTTCAGGCGTTAGACTTGTTCTCAGTGGGTCCATATAAAGGTGTGGGCTACGGGTTAAGCAATGGTATTGAAGTTGTCAACGAGTTACTCAATAAGTCTGAACTTTTGGGTTTGTTGAATCAATATGATTTATTATCGTATGAGCAGGATGCGGCTTCGGGTCTATATACTGTTTACCGGCGCTATTTGCAGCAACAAATTTCAGAAACGTACACCTGCTTTTTTCAGTTTCCTAAGGATCGAAAAATTCTATTAGTGGTGGAAGATAGAGAGCAGTTATCTGCAGAAGATGAACTCGTGCTGCTTAATTTGATTCGTGAAGCAAATCCCACTGCGTATATTATCTATGCCAGAAAAGACTGGAATGCTGATAAGTTTGCTATATGTCCTTTACCTTCAGTATGCGATAGAGGGCTTGCTTATGATGATATTTTGCCTTTTATCCAATGGGTGGATGAGGTGCATACGCATTCATCACTTATAGGATTTAAAGCATTGGTGCTGAGTGTGCCTGTGGTGACTTACAGCGATGCTTTTTATGCAGGTTGGGGACTAACAGAAGATAATATGTTGAGTATAAAAAGGGCTCGATGCTTAACCTTAGAAGAGCTCGTCTATATGTTGCTGATAAAATATGTGACATATCATGATCCGGATACGGGGGATGTGATTAATTTTGAAACTGCTCACCTTTTAGCTCAGCGTTATGCTCATTATCCTTATGGTTTAACCTTAGCGTCGCGTATCAAACGTGTGATACGGTCTATCTTTCTAAATACCTGAAACAGGGAAGCTACCTTTAGGGATGTTTAATGCCGCTTAAAATTGTGATTACAGGTGCAACAGGCGCTATCGGTTCTGCGTTAGCGAAAGCCTATGCGGTTGATGGTCATTCCTTGGTATTACAGGGACGCCGGTCTGCTTCTTTAGAGAAATTGTGTGATGAATGTCAGTTATTAGGTGGTAAGGCGACCTTCCACGCTTTTGATTTAACCGACAGCGAGCAAACTCGTTCATGGTGTGAAATGTTACTGGCTGATGGGGTACCTGATCTCGTATTCGCTAATGCAGGTATGAATATTAATACGGGGCAGCAGCACCAGGGAGAGCAGTGGTCACAGATCGAAGCGCTCTTAGATTTGAATGTTAAATCCACCCTTCAGTTAGTGCATCATATGGCGTTAGCAATGAAACAGCGTGAAGCTGGTCAACTGGTATTGATTAGCTCTTTAGCCGCATTTTATGGCTTGCCGGATACGCCCAGTTATAGCGCAAGTAAAGCTGCAATCAAAGCTTATGGTGAGGGTATTCGCGGTTGGTTGGCACCGTTTGGTGTAGGGGTTAGTGTGGTGATGCCGGGTTATGTCGCATCGGATATGTGTCATGAAATGCCGGGGCCAAAGCCTTTTTTATGGACACCTGAGCGAGCCGCAAAAACGATTAAACGTCGTGTCGCTAAAAACCATCCGCGCATCAGTTTTCCCTTTCCACTGAATATAGGTTGTTGGGGGCTGGCTGCATTACCGCCGGGTGTGTCGCAAAAGCTACTTAAGTGGTTAGGCTATGGCGGATAAAATGGACGTTATCATCGTGAGCATGACCTTATTGTTTGATCACCTCATAGTGCCTTTGCTGGTTGGTTTGCTGTTTGCCTTTTTAGTTGAGTTGCTGCTTATACCCAAAGCTCAGGTGTTCTGGAAGCGTCCTTTAGCTGCTAACTTATTGCATGTGGGCGGTTGGCTTTTTTTCTTCTGTTTTGAATTATTGTTATTCCAGCGCCCTTGGTTTGCGATGGCCAATGTGGTGGCATGGCATTTGGTACTCATTTTGGTTAACAACGCCAAATATCATGTTTTGCGAGAGCCATTTCTATTTTACGATTTTGAATACTTAGTGGATGCCATCCAACATCCCCGGCTATACCTGCCTTTTGTAGGAGTAATGAATGCTGTTATTGCCTTGATTGTCTTAGTAGTTGTGATTGCTGTTGGCGTGTTCATTGAGCCTAGCTTGTTGCACAGTGGACAAACCGATTTCTGGGTAGTGGTCTGGTTGTGCTTACTTGTCATCTCACTTTGTATGCTGGTGATGGGGTATCGACGTATTGATCAAAATATGCCGCTACATTTGGATCCAGAACTGGATTTCAAGCAATTAGGGCAGGGTGGTTTTCTTTGGTATTACGCAAAGCTACACTTCTCGCACCCACAGCTTAAGCATGCCAAAAAACTGGTGCGTAAAAGTGCTGGATTATTTCGCAAGAAGAAGCGATCAGCACCTGCGCCGCAGTCTTTTACAACCCCGCCTGTATCCGACACGCACATTCACTCGCTACCGGATATTGTGTGTGTCCAGAGCGAGTCTTTTTTTGATCCTCGTATCTATTACGATTGTGTAGATCCTGCCGTTTTGGCGGGGTTTGATCAGATTTGTCAGCAGGCGTTGAGCTATGGTTCTCTGAACGTTCCTGCTTGGGGGGCAAATACTATTCGCACCGAAGCTGCATTTTTATCAGGTATTGCACCACATGCCATGGGTGTTAATCAGTTCAGCCCCTATCGTCATTTCCTTAAGAACCCACAAACGACGGTGGCACATCAGTTAAAAGCAATGGGTTATAAAACGGTTTGTATTCACCCGTATCCGGCCTCGTTTTATCAACGGGATAAACTTTACCCTCAACTGGGGTTTGATCGTTTTATTGACATTGAGGCCTTCGATAGCAAAGATAAAGTAGGACAATACATTGGTGATCATGCGCTAACGGAGCAGGTGCGCCAATTATTGAGTCATACATCAGGCCCTTCGTTCATTTACATCATTACGATGGAAAATCATGGTCCTTTGCATCTAGAAAAGCCAACGGATGAGGATATAGAGCGTTTCTATGTTGATCAGCAACCGGTTGGTTGTGAGGATCTCAGTGTCTATCTGCGCCACTTACATAATGCGGATCGTATGGCAGTAGATCTATCCAATTTGCTAAAAACACGAAATAACGGTGGTTTGCTGTGTTGGTATGGTGATCATGTGCCTATTATGTCTAAAGTTTATCAGTGCTTAGGAGCGCCCAGTGGTGATACTCGCTACTTTATTTGGAGTAGCCACAAAGGGCAAAGCGCTGAGGCTCCAAAAAAGGAGCAATCCAAAGCGGTTTCCGGTTTGGCTAGCGAGTTGATGTCAGTAGTTCTCGATACACAAAAGCGGAATTATCATGAAGGTGATACGGGATAAGATTCCAAGAGAACTTCAAGGGGAGATTGGCTTTCTTGTAAGCGCTTCATCGCATTGTTAACGCCAATACGGATGCCGTCAGAGCTAAAAAAACCTCCATTAATCTGTGTGGCGTGGATCACTATCTGCCGGAATGCATCAAATAGCTGTGGGTCTGGATAGATGGTGTCGTGCCAGAAAGCATCGAGCGAACACTGGGCTGTTAGTCCTGGCATATCATAGATGGCTTGGCCTAGTGCCAGTGTTCGGCATTGGTGAGCTAATGCGGTGATACCGACGGTACTATTTACTACGACGACACCCTCACATGCATCTAGTAACGCGGGTAAGGAGCCACTTTCTAAATAGAGAATACGTCCTTCAATGTCTTTTTCTTTTGATAGCTGTTTGATTATTGCAGCAAAATTAGTGAAGCCTGTATCCAGTGGGTGGTTTTTGATTACCAACAGTGCATCTTGTGGTGCATACTCTGTGAAAGAATCCACAACAGTATGGACCAGATCAGACATGGATGTGATATCAGAATGTACCTGAATTTGGCTATCACTATCCAGTTGCAGAGGGAGTAGGTAGAAAGGTTTGTTATTGCTAAGCAAGTGATGAATAGTGCGTTTATCGCGCGTTTCATACCAAGGCATTTGGGAAAATCGAATTCCCCAACCGGCTAGCTCTAAACCTGAAATTGCAGGGCGGTGGGTTTTATAACCGTGATAAAAAATAGGGTTCAGTAAGCCAGGAAAGTGGTAGCCGATTTCATGTAAAGCCAGCAGAGTAATGGGGTTGCTAATAGATTGACTGGGCGGGGCGGGGGGGAGATGCTTAGCGGCTTCAAGGTACCAGTTGGCCTCTTTTGGAAGCTGAGAAAAACCATTAATACCGCCTTCTTCTAGCGTCAGCCAATCGGGTCTTAAGTAACCTTCATCAAAGATATGTAACCTAAGCCCCAGCGCTTTTGAAAGCGGCACCGCCGCTGCATTAACGGGGCGAGTATCGCCCAACATTATAATATCGGTAATGCCATAATCGAGCACTTTTTTGCGGAGGTACTCAGGTAGTGCTGATGCTTTATCACGGAACTGCCAAGAAGGTTTATTGCGCCAGTAGATATAATCGCCCGCATTAAAATTGATGCGAAACACATGCGCTTTTGCTTGGGTTAATGCATCCCCCAGTTTGGAAAAAAATGGGCTGGTGGACCCCTGTAAAAACAGAAAATTTCTACTTTTCATGGCAATCCAGTCAAACTAAATAAAAGCTTTTAGATGAGCTAAGGTTTTCATCACTTGCGCTTCAGTGTGTTCGCAGGAGAGGAAAAAACGTAACCGTGCACTACGTTCGGGAACAGCTGGGTAGACAATAGGCTGTACATTAATTCCCTGTTTGAACAAGGTATCAGATGCATTAGCTGCTCGCATAGAGCTGCCGAATATAATGGCTATAATCGCGATACCCTCACTGCTACCTGTATTGAAGCCCATATCTTTAGCCTGTTTTAGGAAAAACTGAGAGATATGATGCAGCTTTTTAATGCGTTCTGGCTCTTGCTGCATAAGGTGCAGCGCCGCCAGAGAGGCGGCCGCAGTAGGGGCCGGAATGCCAACACTGTATAAAAAACCGGGAGCCATATAGCGTAAATGTTCGATAAGCGCAGATTCTCCTGCAATGTAGCCGCCGCACCCTGCCAGTGTTTTACTGAGGGTGCCCATCCAAATATCCACTTCCCGACCCGCTATTTGGAAATGCTCCCGTAAGCCTTTACCTGTGGAACCTAACACCCCAAACGAATGAGCCTCATCTACCATCAAAAAAGCAGAAAACCGATTTTTTATTTCTACAAGTTTATTCAGGTCAGGGAAGTCGCCATCCATACTGAACATTCCCTCCGTCACAATTAAAACTCGCTCAAATTGAGTGCGATGCTCGAGCAGTGTCTTCTCTAGTGCAGCGAGATTGTTGTGAGGAAACGATAGCCGTTTTGCACCAGATAGTTTGGCGCCAACCAGCAAACTATTGTGGCTAAACTCATCGTGAATAATCAGATCCTTCGGCCCAAACAGGTGCCCAATCGTCGATACATTCGTTGCATGGCCACTCACAAAAACTACGGCATCATCGACCTCATAGCACTCTGCAATAGCCGTTTCGAGCGTTCGATGAACAGGGCGCTCCCCCGATACAATACGACTGGCAGAAACAGAGGTGCCGTATTGGTTGATCGCTTTTACAGCGGCCTCATTTACATCGGGGTGTCCAGATAAATCTAGGTAGTTATAGCTGGCAAAGTTGATCATCTCCTGATCATCAATGTAGCTGGTGGCTCCTGCATTACCTTGATGGACTCTAAAGAAGGGGCTGGTTATACCTAACGAGTGTGCACCTTCTCTAATGATCGTCATTTGCTGATAGCCTGGTAGCTGATCGAACTGACAATACTTTTGTTCCTGTTGATTAGCGCGAATCAGTGAGCCAATGCCGGTGTTTGGGCTTTCAGCTTTTTTCAGCTTATGCTTGAGTGTCTGTTGTATCAGTTTCTCTTTAAGTTGTTGAGACAGTTTACTGTTCATACTGATGAGTCTTCTTCTGCAAGGTGCTGGCTGGCAACCTGTTTGGTCATCTCATCTTCATCGCTCTGCTCACCGCGTAGTTGGTTCATCAGTTTATGGCTGAGTTTTCCCAAAGTAGGTGTTTCACTTAATGCCATCACTGAAACACTAATACCTAGCTTGGATTCAATTGCCGACATCAACTCTACCCCCATCAGTGAATCCAGACCCATGTCGTACATGGAGCGGTTAGGGTCTAGCTTATCTTCAGATGTCATGAGGATTTTACTGAGTTCTGCTTTCAATAATGAGAGCAACTTCTCTGTTAACTCGTCATCGCTCATTGCTAGAAGTTCATTGATGTCCAACCGGTTATCTTCGCTTTGGTCATTATCGGAATTGGCGAGCGCAATCTCTCTAAATTTTGGTTGAGCTGCGCTCGGTAAGAATCGGCTAAGTGGTCCCCATTCGAATTCAAGTACCCCTTGACTACCAATACCGTGGAGTAACATCTGTTCTAATGCTTCCAAGGCTTTATCTGAAGGTAAGGCTTGCCCACCTATACGGCTTTGTAATGCATCCTTGATTTTCTCATTACGCGCGAGGAATCCTACATCATCAATCGCACCCCACCGAGGGCAAGTAGCAGGTTTACCACGACGAATGCGGTCTGCGGCCAATCCTTCTAACCAGTGGTTTGCAGCTACATAACTGCTTTGCCCTGGGTTGCCGAGCAGTGTTGTTGCAGAGGAGTAAAGTACGAAGAACGAAAGATCCAAATGATCAGTCAGTTCATCAAGCCATAGCGCCCCTGCGATTTTAGGTGTTAAAACACGCTCCAGTTGTTCTTGGCTAAGGTTCATTGCAAGGCTATCTTCAATGACTGCTGCAGCATGAACAACCCCTTTAATTGGAGGCATTTTTTCGGCGCTATTGTCTAGCAATTCAGCTAGTGAGTCCCGGTTGCTAACATCACAGGCGCACGCTAGTACATTAATGCCTTGAGCTTCTAGTTGTTGCACAGCTTCTACGGCATTATCGTTTCCTAAGCCGCTTCGGCTAATCAGAACCAAGTGACGAGCCCCTTTGCTAACCAACCATTGGGCCGTTTTTAAGCCAAAGCCCGCCAGCCCGCCAGTGACGAGGTAACTGGCATTTGGTTCCAGTGTCAGCACCTCGCTTGGTGGAGTCGTAATTGGCTGTTTAGGTCGAATCGGCTGATCATAGCCGATAACTATTTTTCCTATCTGCTTAGCTTGCTGCATATAGCGGAACGCATCTACAACATGATTTGCATCAAACAGTGTGTAAGGCAGTGGATAAAGCGTGCCGTCTTGGAATAGCCCCATCATCTCTTGGAAAAGACGGTGAGTTAGCTCTGGCTTTGACTGCATCAGCTGATCAGCGTCTATACCAAAATAACTGATATTATTACGGAAAGGGCGCAGACCAATCTGGGTATTCTCGTAGAAATCGCGCTTACCTAACTCTAAGAATCGGCCAAAGGGTTTGAGCACCCGTAGGTTTTGGTTAATGGCTTCTCCGGCGAGGGAGTTGAGAACGACATCCACTCCCACTTCTTTCGTGTCTAATAAGATCTCTTCAGCGAAAGTCAACGAACGGGAGTCATAAATATGCTCAACACCCATCATGCGCAGGAAGTCTCGTTTGCTTTCAGAACCCGCCGTTGCATAGATCTCGGCCCCTATCCATTGGGCTACTTGAATCGCTGCAATGCCAACACCTCCGGCCGCGCCGTGGATCAGGATTTTTTCACCAGGTTCAAGGCGCGATAAGTAGTGCAAGGCATAATAAACTGTAAAGAACGTGCTTGGGATTGTGGAGGCCGCTTCAAATGAAATACCCTCCGGAATATGTGCAATAGCATTGGGTTGCGTAACCACTGAATCGCTAAAGCTGGCAGGGCCAAAGCCAACGACCGTGTCGCCTGGCTGGTAGTCGCTTATCTTATCCCCAACTGCGGTGACAATACCTGCAAATTCGAGTCCGAGTGTAGGCCCTGCAAAACCATTTTCGATCGCCTCGTCAGACAGCATCCCTAAGGTGTACATGACATCACGGAAGTTAAGTCCAGTGGCTTTAATGTCTACGCGGATTTGGTCTTCATGAAGTGGACTGATCTCTTTGGCGTACCATTTTAAACTCTTTAGCTGCCCCGGTGTTTCAAAACCCAAGTAATAACTAACTGCAGGTGTACTGGCACATTCAGACGATGACTGCAGGCTAGGTACAGGGTTTTTACGTAGGCGAGGTGCATAACGCTGACCCCGTTGATCGATGAAGAGCTCCTGCTCAACTGAAGGTACTGCATATTCAGCATAGAGTGTCTGGTAAACCGGCGTAGTGAGCGATTTAGGTAGATCAATCAAATGCAGTCTTGTGTGCTGCGACTCATTCATGAGAGTGCGTACAAACCCCCAAATAGCAGAATCATCGGATTGGTGATGTTCCCAGCTCGCATTAGGGTCATCACAGGGGTATAAGCTTGCAACATGTCGAGTTAATACCCAGAGGTTAACTTCTGAAGCGGATGTCTCAATTGCTTTGAATAGGTTGTTCAGCCCCTTGCAGCGATCATTGATCTGCTGGAGTTTCATTTGCGATGTCGGTGCTGATTGTAATCCTATGGCGAACAGCAGATTGTCAGAAACATTCTGAGTCAACCAGCTCGCGCAGGCTTCCAATGTCCAATTTGCAAAATCAGATAACGAAACGAGCGTGTTTTGTGGATAGTTATGACCGTCAGTCGGAAACAGAGAATTATCCGAATTGTCCGTTAGGACATGCCAGTGTTCTAAGGTTATAGGGAGTTTGATTTCCTCTGGGCGCTGGTATTGGCCGATCACCAGCTGTTGTTGGGATGTCGTATACCCTTTTAGGATGTGGCAGTCATCAATACCATACTCTGCAAGTAGATCAGCCCACTGTGACGGTGATAGTTGTTGAGAGTGCCCTGCTGTTAACCATTCTGGGTGGCTTCTCATTAACAGCTCTAACCAGTGCGATGGTGTGGGTACTATCAGTATCAGATGGGCATTATCAGCCATAAGCACCGATAAGTGTCTCATCATGATGCCAAAGTCGGATAGAGTGGCCCCATTAATATTAATAATAACCAATTGGTGTTGGGGAGCTTGTTCCTCTTCTATATCGAGCAGCGGAATAACATTCAGGTAGGGGAATTCCTCCTGGAGATGCTCCGCTTTATTAATAGCGCCGCTATTGAGGCTGGTAAAGCTGACATCATACTGTTTAGGGTCGAGTGCCTCGTTAAAGTAACGGCAAATCTCAGGAGATGATACACCAACCTCAAGGATACGTAGGCGTTGCACATTTGCTTGTGCGGATAACTGCTGAACTTTATCTATCAAGGCGCTTGCTACATCATGAGCAAATAACGGTGTATTACGTACCTGTAAGAGGGTGTCATATGCCTCTAGATTAACAGAAGGCAGCTGGTCGGGAGCCTCTAACCATCGAGATAGCTGAAGGTTAAAACGTCCTAGTGCATGAGTAACAGCAAACACCTCAGGGTAGTCCCGCGCCATCATCTGCCAGATTAGATTGGCGGGAATAGCTTCATCGTCATTCTGAGGTGTTATTTGCCAGCCTTCACTGGTTTCTGTGATAAGTTGACTCTGGGCGGCACTGTGAATCAAACACTGCAGCAGAGGCTCACTTTCTGGGTAAGCTTCAGTGAATTCTGCGATATATGTGCTATTAAATAGTCCTCTGGCTGCCAATTTAGGCACATGCTCGGTAAGAATAGCATTGGCTAGTGCATCAAACAGTGGGTCTATCTCTTCCTGATAACGCTGGCATTTGACTAAGGTTTCTGAGGAAAGGCAATCTTGTAATACCAGTCTCAGATCCATAGGAGTAGCCGAGAGTTTTTGCGCAGGTGTGCCAGTTAAGTGATAATCTAAATAATCTACCCGTTGCGTTGCTGACTTTTTCACACGTACCGCTTTAAAGCGGGCTTCTTTGATTGAAGCGATATGCACCCCGTCGATATCGAATAGATCAAATTCAGCGGTAATTGAATGGGGTGAACGCTTTAGAAGCCGAGCTTGAGCCACATGGAGCGACTTGGCTTGTGTTCTAACAAAAATGCGGCCAACTCTTACGGGGACATATGCAATCCCTTCATTATTGTTAAGTTGCTCTTTCAAGAACTGGATGATTAATTGAAAAGTGCAGTCCAGTTGCGCAGGGTGAAGCCAGTAGCCACTTTGATTAAATTGTGGGTCAAATACCCCCAACACGCGATCACCTTCTGCCCAGCCATGAGTAATCGCTTGAAAAGTCGGGCCGTAATCTAGTCCAACTGACATCATCATGCTGAGATGATCTGTCAGGGTCAAATCATAGGGACGTCTTGGCAAGGCAGGGCAGGGCTGGCTAAGATGCAGTGGGGTGGGTGCCTTCAAAAAGCGACCAGCCGCATTCTTTGTCCAGTGTTCACCTTCGACTAAATCGCGACTGGAAATAGTGATTTCGCCGCTTTTGGGTTGCAGTGAAACGCGAGTCTTCTTGCTATGTTGGTTATCGAGTGTCAGAGGATTATAAATCTCTATCTCTTCAAGCTCTACAAACTCTGTGGGAGTATTTAAATGAGTCGCTGCTAGCAATAACTCAATGTAACCTGTCCCGGGGAAGATGACATGATCATCGACGACATGATCAGCCAACCATGGATAGGCCTGGGTATCCAGTGTGTTTTCCCATGTATGTAAAAACTGCTTAACCGGGTAGCCTAATAAATCATGCTGCTTTTGGCGCATGAGTAGCCCAATGCTGTTAGCAGACTCAGGGTGCCAAAGCCTTTCTCGCTGCCACGGATAGGCAGGTAGCTCAATTCTCTCTGCAGGTTGCGCAAAAAGACCGGAAGATTTTATGTCTTCACAAATGAGTGCTTGGGCTGCGGCCCTTTCGATAAGCTCGATTTGATCTTTATGTTTGGTCAGCGTTGTGAGCGTGAGTCCTGTAAGATCTGCATGTCGAAGCGCATCGTTTAAATAATTTTTGAGGACAGGGTGAGCGCCTATTTCAATAAAAGCTGTATAGCCATCTGCAATCATCTGATCGATAGCGGATTGAAATAGCACCGGTTGGCGAATGTTATCCCACCAATAATCAGCGGTGAGTGTGCTTCCATCCAGCAGTTCGCCTGAAACGGTTGAGTAGAAAGGCAATTGGGAAGCAGAAGGTGTTAAATTGCTAAGGCTGATCTTTATTTGTTCTTCGACTGAATCCATTTTGGAACTATGGAATGCATAATTCAGATTTAGTCGACGGTAAAAAGTACCCTGCTGTTTTAAATGGGACTCTATTTGAGAGAGTTGATCAGGGTTGCCCGCTAAGGTGACGCCTCTTATGCTGTTGATTCCAGCTAGTTCTACTTCCGTTAAGGCGAGTTCTGTAATAAGTGCTTGTGTGCTCTGGGCATCAAAGCCAACAGCGGTCATTTCACCAAGTCCGGCTGTTTTGCCCTGGTGTTGACTGCGGTAGTAGATGACATGAACCGCTTGCTCTAGCGTCAGGGCGCCACTGGCCCACGCTGAAGCGACTTCGCCAACACTGTGACCAGTCACTGCTGATGGCATTACATGGTGAGCACGAAGGAGTTCGGTTAATCCAACTTGCAGTGCGAACAACGCTGGCTGTGCGATCTCCGTGAGCGCCAAACGTTCCTCGCCATTGTTACCTTGTAGCTCCTCAATTAGTGAGAAGCCAGCCAGCGGTGTGAAATAACCATCAACCTGCTCGACAGCAGCTCGAAAAACTTCTGAGCTTTGGAGTAATGTATTGCCCATTTTCTCCCACTGGCAACCATTACCGGAGTAGACGTAAGCTATCCTGCTGGAAGGTGTGTCATTGTAAAAAGGGTCGACCTTATCAGTAAGTAAAGATGATAATTGTGCAGCCGCATCTGTGCAGTTTTCTGCCCAAATTGTATGTACGATGGGGTGGATTTCGCGATGTAAGGCGAAATTATAAGCCAGTGCATAAAAGGAATCACTAGCAGTTTCTAGCAAGGTTATCGCTTGACGAACCGACTGCTCCAGTGCGTTTATATCCCTAGCTGAGATAATAAGTGGAATCTTTTTTGATGGTGTTTGAGCAGGAGGCGTTGCCTGAACTTTGGGTGCTGTCTGCAAGATAACATGCGCATTCGCTCCCCCAAAACCAAACGAATTAACACCAATGGTAAGGGTTTTTTCTGTGGATAGTGGCATGTTTTCGGTAACGACACGAATATTCCAATCCTCAAAATGAATATTAGGATTGGGGGTTTTCATGCTGATAGTAGCAGGCACTTCTCGATGCTTAAGGCAATAAATTGCTTTCGCTAGGCCTGCTATACCCGAGGCTGCTTCTAAATGCCCCATATTACTTTTGACCGAACCAATAGGTAGAGGCGTACTTCTGCCTTTCCCTAAAGCCATACTGATGGCTCGGGTTTCTATAGGATCACCAACCGCTGTGCCAGTACCATGAGCCTCAACATAATCAAGTTGTTCCGGTGACAAGCCTGCTTTTTGATAGGCAGCTGTCATTAAAGCGGCTTGTGCTTGGGGGTTAGGAACCGTCAGGCCTGACTTATAACCATCTGTATTTACTGAGGAGCCTGCAACAACCGCGAGGATAGCATCACCATCTCTAATCGCTGCGTCGTAATCTTTCAGCAGGAATATGCCGCCCCCTTCGGATCGAACATAACCATCACCCTCGGCATCAAAAACTTGGCATTTACCCTGTTTGGAAAGCATGGTTGCCTTAGAAAAAGCAATAAAGCCATAAGGGTGTAAGTGTAAGCTGACACCGCCGGCTAAGGCTTGCTCCGTTTCGCCGGAGCGAATGGATTGACACGCCTGATGAAAAGCAACCATCGAAGAGGAGCAAGCGGTATCCAGGGCAATGCTGGGGCCATGCAGATCAAAGAGATAGGAGATTCTGTTAGCTGCAATACTGGAGGTATTTCCGGTCGCAACACTAGAGTCGACGATGCTTAAATCCTCGGCAAAACGGTACGCATAATCAGCACTAGCGATACCGATAAAAACCCCGCAGTCGCTGCCTTTCAATGATGAGGGTGGTTTACCTGCATTTTCAATCGCTTCCCATGTCATTTCGAGCAGTAAGCGTTGCTGCGGGTCCATCAGGGATGCTTCACGAGGAGAAATACCAAAGAAACTTGCATCAAAGCCCGAAACATCTCCTAGCGAACCTGCTTTGAAGGTGTAGCTAGTACCAGGGTGTTTGGTGTCAGGATGTGAAAAAGCGTCAAACGACCAACGGCCTGATTCTACCTCGGACACTAAATCACGATGGTCAAGAAGGTCGGACCAAAAGGTCTGGGGGGTTGTGCCAGGAAAGCGAAAAGAAGTACCTATAATGGCAACACGTTTATCCATAACTTACAGCTCTGACTCCGGGGGGGGCAAATAGACCCTCAATTATACTGCTAAAGAGAGATAAATTCAGGCGCTTTTGCGATTTTGTTGGCCTAATGGCGTACAGTGCAAAGCTTGCTGGGACTGAATATTGACATGTTATGCTGCTGTCGCTGAATGGCTACTTTATAGAATTTATAAAGATTGAAGTAGATAAAGCTAAAAAGGATAACTACTAGGAGGTCTGTTGAGTTGGTGGGCCCACCAGGACTTGAACCTGGGACCGACGGATTATGAGTCCGGCGCTCTAACCAACTGAGCTATAGGCCCTTCAAAAGAGGCGCCAATAATACAGTGTCTATACTATTGGCGCAATACTTTGATATGTAACAGGAAGTTATTCGTCCAAGAAGCTGCGTAAGTGATCGGAGCGGCTCGGATGGCGCAGTTTTCTTAACGCTTTAGCTTCGATTTGACGAATACGTTCACGCGTTACATCGAACTGCTTGCCGACCTCCTCAAGGGTGTGGTCGGTGTTCATATCGATACCAAAACGCATGCGCAGTACTTTGGCTTCTCTGGCAGTTAAGCCTGCGAGTACTTCGCGCGTTGCTTCACATAGTCCTTCGCCTGTTGCTGAGTCCACAGGGGAGGTGTGATTAGAATCTTCGATGAAATCCCCAAGGCTTGAGTCTTCATCATCACCAATGGGTGTCTCCATGGAGATAGGTTCTTTGGCGATTTTGAGTACCTTACGAATTTTGTCCTCAGGCATCTCCATGCGTTCGGCAAGTTCTTCCGGTAAAGGTTCACGCCCCATCTCCTGAAGCATCTGTCGTGAGATGCGATTCAGCTTGTTGATGGTTTCAATCATATGTACCGGTATACGAATGGTACGAGCCTGATCGGCAATAGAGCGTGTAATCGCTTGTCGGATCCACCATGTTGCGTAAGTAGAAAACTTATAGCCACGGCGATATTCAAATTTATCCACGGCTTTCATCAGGCCTATATTGCCTTCCTGAATGAGGTCGAGGAACTGTAAGCCGCGATTAGTGTATTTCTTGGCAATAGAGATAACCAAACGTAGGTTGGCTTCTACCATCTCTTTTTTGGCGCGACGGGCGCGAGCTTCGCCAATAGACATGCGGCGGTTAACATCTTTAATTTCCGCCAGTTCTATTTGGGCATCTCCCTCGATTTGGATTAGCTTTCTTTGCGCTCTTTGTAGGTCTGGTAGGTTGACGCTTATAGAACGAGCATAGCTTTCACCAGAGTCGGCAAGTTCTTGGAACCAGTTGGTATTGGTTTCGTTGCCTGGGAATGCTTTGATAAAATCTGCGCGGGGCATTTTGCAGCGTTGCACGCAGATACGCATAATAGTGCGCTCTTGTTGGCGTGTTCTATCAATGAAGTCTCTGACGCGTGCTACGAGGATGTCGTAGTAGCGAGGCGTTAGTTTGACAGGGGAGAAAGCTTCGCATAGCTCTTCAAGGGCTATCGAGAACGCTTTGCTCTGGCGCCCTTCTTTTTCTTGAAGGCTGTAGAGGTGAGCTAGTTTTTCTCTGATATCAGTGAAGCGCAGGCGTGCCTCTTCGGGATCAGGGCCGCGATCGCCATCCTCTTCGTCATCTGTGCTGTCATCGTCATCATCGTCGTCGTCACTATCGCTGTCATCATCTTCGACAATGGCGTTAGGTTCAATAATGACAGCTTCTTCTATCGGGCTGTCGGGATCTATGTAGCCACTAAAGATATCGCTAAGGCGACCTTCTTCCTGTAGGACTGTATCGTATGCATCAAGCACAAATTCGACAGAGCCTGGGAAGCTGGCTAACGCAGACATAACTTCGCGAATGCCTTCTTCGATGCGTTTGGCAATTTCGATTTCGCCCTCGCGCGTAAGCAGCTCAACCGTGCCCATTTCGCGCATGTACATACGAACAGGGTCGGTTGTTCTGCCTGCATCGGACTCTACAGCGGCCAGTGCGGCAACGGCTTCTTCATCGGCTTCTTCAGCAGAGTCGCCTTCAGTCATTAAAAGCGTTTCGGCATCAGGAGCTTCTTCAGACACGGAGATACCCATGTCATTAATCATGCGGATGATGTCTTCCACCTGATCGGGATCGGCGATATCTTCCGGAAGGTGGTCGTTGACCTCGGCGTATGTTAGATAACCCTGTTCTTTGCCGCGGGCGATCAGTTCTTTTAGACGAGATTGCTGCTGAGAGGTACCTGACATAGATGTCCTACGATGATGCAATTGTGACGAAAAAGTAAGCGCGACATTATAACGTCGACGCTCGTTTAAAGCTAGCTTATCCCATACGGCAAATTACCTATGCCATAGGTTGATATTAACTTTAGTCTAGTTTCGTAGATATGGGGGTAGATTGGGGTAAAACAAGTATTATTTTCTAATCAATAGCTCAGATAGCAGTTTTTTCTCGTCGTTTGTTAGTGCTGATAAGGGTTTCTTTTGCAGACGAGACAGCTGGCTTTCTTGTAGTCGCTGGGTAAGGCGCTGCCAGGCTTCGTCGAATAGTTGGTTGGCATCACCATTGAGTACAGGATCTAAGCGGGATATCTCGCTCAGTTGTAGGAGGTGGGTACGCAACTCTGGGTCATCGTTCCAGTCGATGATGAGTGTGCCAATGGATTGGTTTGGACGATGTTGTAGGTGGGTGAGTAGCTTGCAGAGTAGGTCTGCTTGAGGATCGGATAGCTCCGCAAGGTCGATAGAGCTTGGTGCTTTTTGAGCTAATTCAGGGTGGTGTAATAAGAGTGATACTAAGTGGCTGCAAAGGGTTGTTGTGTGCTTAATGATAGTTGCAGGTGTGGGGCGTGACTGCCTAAATGTAGGGCGATGCGGTTCTGCTTTTTCCGTTTCTTCATTTATTTGGCTGGACTGTGTCAGATTGATAGTTGTATTAATCTGCTCTAGCGTCAGACCTGTTAGTTCGCAAATTCGGTCTAGCATCATTTGCTGGCGTAAGCTGGTTTGCATGCGTTGGATATTGGGGAGTGCTTGTGTGCTGAAATTGGCGCGCCCGCCAATACTGCTTAGGTCATGATTCTCGCTGTAATACCGGAAGAAGAACTCAGAGAGCTCTAAGGCTTCTGATAAATGCTCTTCGAAAGCTTCTTTTGAGGTTTTCCGAACCAGTGTGTCAGGATCTTCTCCTTCGGGAAGGAAGAGGAAGCGTGCTTCTTGCCCATCTTTGATGATGGGGAGTGTTGTTTCCAGCGCCCTTTCGGCAGCTTTTCGTCCTGCTGCATCACCATCAAAACAGAATATGATCTCCGGTACGCTTTTGAATAGGCGCTCTAGGTGCTGTGCTGATGTGGCTGTGCCGAGTGTGGCGACGGCGTAAGTAATGCCGTATTGAGCGAGGCTGATAACATCCATATAGCCTTCAACAATAAGGATACGCTCTAATTTTGGGGTTAGTTTACGAGCCTCGTACAGGCCGTAGAGTTCTCGTCCTTTCTGAAAGGTGTCTGTTTCAGGTGAGTTGAGGTATTTCGGTTTTTCATCTCCGAGTACGCGCCCCCCAAACGCAATGGTTCTGCCTCGCATATCCCGTATAGGAAACATAATGCGCTCTCTAAAGCGATCATAAAGGCTATCTTTTTCTTCGTGCCGGATTAGCATTCCGCTTCTTTCGAGAAGGTCTTTTCGTTCTTCTGAGGTGCCTAGTGCTTTAAGTAGATTGTCCCAGCCAACAGGGGCAAATCCGATACCAAAGGTTTGTGCAATCTGGCCGCTTAAACCGCGAGATTTTAAATAATCTACCGCAATGTGTTTGGTTGGGTGGCTGCGTAGTTGGTTTTGGTAGAAGCTGGTTGTTTCATCCAATATATGGTATTGCGCTTTGTGCTCGCTGTGTCTTTGTTCTTGGGCTTCGTCTCGTGGCACATCGACGCCTACCAGTTTGGCGACTTCTTCAACTGCTTGGGGAAACTCTAGACGTTCATACTCCATGAGAAAGCCGATAGCGTTTCCGCCGGCACCGCATCCAAAGCAGTAATAAAACTGTTTATCGGGGCTGACTGAAAAGGAGGGGGACTTCTCTTGGTGGAATGGGCATAGGCCAGAATAGTTTTTGCCAGTCTTCTTGAGTTTTACTCTGCCGTCGATGATATCGACAATATTGACGCGTGCGAGTAAATCATCAATAAAGTTCTGTGGTATGCGTCCGGCCATATTCTGCTCAATCGGGTGGGATTGGACGGAATGTTAACCTGTTAAGCTCTCTTTGACGAGTTTAGATACCATTCCCATATCTGCACGCCCTTGTACCTTGGGCTTTAGCTCGGCCATCAGCTTACCCATATCTTGCATGCCGGTAGCTCCGGAGGTTGCAATGGCTTCCTGAATGGCTTTTTGAATCTCTTCATCGCTTAGCGGTTGCGGCAAGAAAGTTTTAATCACCTCCAACTCTCGTCGCTCAATGTCCGCCAGATCAGTGCGGTCCGCTGAATCATATTGTGAGATAGAATCACGGCGCTGTTTAGACATTTTGTCTAGCGTTGCCAGTACTCTTGCATCATCTAGTTCTATGCGTTCGTCAACTTCGATACGCTTAATTTCTGCCAAAATAAGACGAATAGTCCCAAGGCGCTCTTTTTCTTTAGCGCGCATGGCTTCTTTCATTGCTTCAGTAATCTGCTTTTTGAGTACTGACATTTGGCCTGACCTGTAACTAGAGGATGTTTAATCTCGGTATTAAATTAGTACAAACGTACGCGGCGAGAAATATCGCGAGAAACTTTCTTAGCGTGACGTTTTACAGCAGCAGCGGCTTTACGCTTACGAACTGATGTTGGCTTTTCATAAAATTCGCGCTTACGAACTTCAGCCAATACACCCGCTTTTTCACAAGAACGCTTGAAACGGCGTAGTGCAACATCAAATGGCTCGTTATCTTTTACTTTTACTGCAGGCATGTAATCAACCTAACCTTATTAATTTTAATGAATTTACATAATACTACATCCAGTGAAACTAAAAGCTCCCGGATGAGGGGCGAAATTTTAAGCCTGAGCCAAGTAATTGTCAAAGTCTAATTCGTGTATTTGTCAGGGATATAAGGGATAATGAGCGCAATTTCGTAAATTGTTTAGAGAAAGCGTCAATGAAAGTTCTTGGAATCGAAACTTCCTGCGATGAGACGGGTGTGGCTATCTATGACAGTGAGCATGGTCTGTTGGCCGATACGCTCTACAGTCAGGTGAAAATGCATGCCGAATATGGCGGTGTGGTCCCAGAGTTGGCTTCTCGAGATCATATTCGTAAATTGTTGCCTTTGGTGAGTGAAACTTTAAAAGAAGCAAACTTAAGTTCTCAAGATATTGATGCAGTTGCCTATACGGCAGGGCCTGGGTTGATTGGTGCGCTTATGGTAGGAGCGTCAACCGGTAGGGCGATGGCAATGGCTTGGGGTGTTCCCGCAATCGGTGTGCATCATATGGAAGGGCATCTATTAGCGCCTATGTTGGAAGAGTCCCCCCCTGTTTTTCCTTTTGTTGCTTTGTTGGTCAGTGGTGGTCACACACAACTTGTGAAAGTAACCGCGATAGGGCAGTACGAGTTGCTGGGGGAATCTCTGGACGATGCGGCTGGTGAGGCCTTTGATAAAGCGGCTAAAATGATGGGGTTGGATTATCCTGGTGGTCCATTGGTTGCTAAATTGGCAGAACAAGGTGATCGTACGCGATTTCGTTTCCCGCGACCTATGACAGATAGGCCAGGTCTGGATTTTAGTTTTTCCGGTTTGAAAACCTTCACCCTCAACACCGTTAATGATCATAAAGTGGATGGTGTTTTAGCTGATCAGACTCGAGCTGATATAGCAGCCGCCTTTGAGGATGCAGTGGTAGAAACGCTAACCATTAAATGTAAACGCGCTTTGCAGCAAACCGGTTTGAAGCAATTGATTATTGCAGGTGGTGTTAGTGCCAATCAACGTCTTCGAGACCGCTTGGAGTCGATGGTGGCAAAAGAGCACGCAGCACTTTTTTACGCGCGTCCTAAATTTTGCACAGACAATGGTGCGATGATTGCCTATGCAGGCTGCCAAAGATTGTTGGCGGGGCAGTCGAGTGATTTGGTCATCGAGGCAAAGCCTCGTTGGGCGATGGATCTGCTTGAGCGGCTTGATTAGATTGTAAGGCAAAATAGGTATTATCAGTGGATATTGTTTACATAAAAGCTCTTCAAGTCGAGACTGTGATTGGCATCTATGACTGGGAAAGAGAGATTCGCCAGCGTGTGGTGCTTGATCTCGATATGGGGACGGATATTCGTCAAGCTGCATTGACCGAAGATATCGAAAGTACACTCAATTATAAGAGTGTCAGTGATCGCTTGGTCGAGTTTGTGTCTGCTAGTGAGTTTCTTTTGGTAGAAACGATGGCAGAAGAGATTGCTACTTTAGTGATGCAGGAGTTTTCAGTCCCTTGGTTGCGACTAAAAGTGGGTAAGCCGGATGCGATTGCGACCGCCGAGGATGTGGGTGTTGTGATTGAAAGAGGTGAGCCTTTCTGATGGCTCAGGTTTATTTAAGTCTTGGTAGTAATATTAACCGCTACCAACATGTCACGGCGGGTTTGGATGCATTGGAACTTGTATTCGGCGCGCTAAAAATATCTTCCGTCTATGAAAGTGAAGCCGTTGGCTTTAAAGGGAATCCATTTCTGAATCTTGCGGTGGGTGGTGAAACGGACCTGTCTATCGCTGCGCTTTCTACTGTGTTGAAGAAGATTGAAGATAGTAACGGGCGAGTACGAGGTGGTCCTAAGTTTGCCGCTAGGACCTTGGATATTGATATTCTTACCTATGATGAGTGCGTCGGTGTTATCTCAGGCGTCCAGTTGCCTCGTGATGAAATTGTTAACAACGCTTTTGTACTTTGGCCGCTGGCTGAAATAGCGCCTAATGCCCGTCATCCTGTCACAAAAGAAACCTACGCTTCATTGTGGAGTGCTTATGATAAAACTCGTCAAAGCCTCTGGCCTGTGGAGTTTTTCTGGCAAGGGCGGCTAATATCCCCACGTTCCTAGCTACGTTGTGCAAAGTGCCAGCTGACGACGTTTAATCTCTTCGCCAATAGCAGCTCCCTTGAACCCTGCTTGTATGATGTCGGCAGGCTGAATAGTCTTTAGCTCGGTTTGCAAATTGACATAAAACTGGGTATCGAGTGTTTTGTTTTTGAATGTTTGTGCCAATAAGCTGCAGGCTTCCAGTAGTGGGCTTAAGCGTTCAGGTCTTCTGAGCAAGTCTGACTTTAGGTAAACGTTGAGCCTTTCATCCGCAGAAGTATGTGCCCAATTTAAGAGCTTATCTGTACTGTGCAGGACTTGAAGTGACAGGTCTCTGAATCCGTTAGGGCAGCGGAGGCCTTGGCAAAAGTGTGTTAGTTGCTCGGCTGGATTGTCTATGGTGGCAAAGCAGAGATACACCAATGCAGCGAAACGAACCGTTGTTGTCGTGTCGGGTGTAAAGTGTGTTTCAAGTTGTTTGGCTTCGTTCAGTTTTCCCAAAGGGAGTAGTTCTGGGAAAAGCGTTTGGGTTGCATCTGCCTGATTGAGTAATCGAAAGAATGTCAGGGGGGATTGCTCTCCTATTGCCCGCTCCGTTTCAGCCCATATGCGCTCGCGAGTTAAGTGAGCTAATTCGTCAGTTGCCGCGATCTGTTGCATGAGTGCCAATGTTTCTGGGGCTACGCTAAAGCCTAAGTGTGCATAGCGTGCAGCAAATCGTGCGACACGAAGCACCCTGAGAGGGTCTTCGGAAAAAGCAGATGAAACATGCCTCAAAATACGTGCTTCTAAATCCTTTTGTCCATCAAAGGGATCAACGATGTGGCCGTTTGACGACTGCGCCATGGCGTTGATGGTTAAATCGCGTCTTGATAAGTCCTCTTCCAGCGTGACATCAGGGCTGGCGTGATATTGAAAGCCTGTATAGCCCTTACCGCTTTTACGCTCTGTTCTTGCTAGCGCATATTCTTCTCCTGTTTCAGGGTGAATAAATACAGGAAAGTCATTGCCCACTGGTTTGTAACCAAGGCTTATCATCTCGTCAGGCGATGAGCCGACAACGACCCAATCTTTGTCGTACACTGGGTAGTCCAGTAATTGGTCACGCACTGCGCCGCCGACGAGATAGATCTCCATTAGCTAGCGCTCGATCTGATTCGGGTAGGTGGCTGACCAGCCTTCAAAGCCACCATTCAGGCTGCTGACTTTCTCAAACCCTTGGTGAGCTAAAAACTGCGCTGCAGATTGGCTGCTAATACCATGGTAGCAGCAGACAATCAGTGGCTGCTCAAATTCTGCTTCATTGATGAAGTCCTGCAGATTATCGTTAGAGAGATTGTAAGCGCCAGGTATGTGGCCGTTAGCAAAGCTTTGCGGGTCACGTATATCCGCTATGATTGCTCCTTCATGCAGTAAAGTCGCCGCCTCATCTGGGTTGATACAAATATATTGATCCATGTACTACTCCATTCTAAACGCTGCTTTTTGCAAACTCGGGGTTTGGAAGCGTGTAAGGTCATCAAGCCGTAGTGCAGTTAGGGATAAACCCCATACGCATCCTGTATCGATAGCATATACATTGTCTGCTATGGCGTTGCCTTCCAGCGCTGCCCAATGCCCAAAAACGATACGTTCTTTGAAAGACTTTCTATTTGGGTAAGCAAACCAAGGTAAGTAGCCTGTAGGTTGGGTTTCAAGGCCGCCTTTAGAGGCGAACTCTAATTCCCCCTTTGGTGTGCAAAAGCGCATTCGGGTTAGGTAATTGGTAATGACACGTAAACGATCCCACCCCTCTAGATTTTTGTTCCACTTGACGGGTGCATTGCCGTACATGTGCTTGAAAAACTGCGCAGCCAAGGGAGATTTAAGAATCTGTTCTACTTCCAAAGATCGTTTCTTTGCTTCTTTAATGGACCAAGTTGGGGGGATGCCTGCGTGGACCATTGAAAAGTTAAGGGCGGGGTCCGTATGAAATAAGGGTTGTTGCTGTAGCCAATGCATTAATGCGTCGCGATCAGGCGCTGCGAGAATATCACTGAGTGTATCGCTTCGTTTAACCGTTGCACCGCCATGGTGCAGTGCCAGTAAATGTAAGTCGTGGTTGCCCAAGACAGTAACAGCGCGATCTCCTAGTGAATTGATAAAGCGCAAGGTTTCTAATGAGTTTGGCCCACGGTTGACCAAGTCGCCACATAACCAAAGCTGATCTGAGTCGGAGAACTGGATCAGATCAAGTAGATGTTGTAACTCCTCATAGCAGCCTTGGATGTCGCCAATTGCGTAGGTGGCCATGTTGCTTGTCAGTCCTGTGGTATTTTTTGAAACCTAGTGAAGCGCATTAGGTTGAGCTAGCGTAAACGCTGGGATGGGCGCATCAAAACGCTCCCCGCTGGCTGTTTCCATGGTGTAATGACCGTACATACTGCCAACACGGGTCGCAAGTACCGTTCCGCTGGTGTATTGGTAGCTTTCATTGGGTTGTATGACCGGCTGTTCACCTACAACACCTTCCCCTTCAATCTCTTGTACGTGTTCGTTGCCATCGGTAACGACCCAGCGTCGGCTAAGCAATTGGACGGGCTGGTTTAGCTGGTTACTGATGGTGATATCATAGGCAAAGACAAAGCGGTGTGATTCTTGATCCGATTGCTCGGGAAGAAAACGTGTTACCACATCAATTTTGATCAAGCGGTTAGGGTCGAGGTGATCCATAGTTTCTCTTATTATGCTGTTTCAGAGGATGTCAGGGTGTCTGCAATTGTAATAAAATCCTGCAGCGCTAAGCGCTCTGGGCGTAATGATGGGTCGATACCCAGTTGCTCCAGTTTCTCGGGACTGATTAGCTCTTTCAAGTTGTTTCTCAGTGTTTTGCGACGTTGTGTAAAGGCAACTCTGACAACCTGCTCCAGTGTCTTAATATCTTTAGCTATATATGGAAGCGTCGTGTGTGGGATCAGTCTGACAATGGCTGAGTCTACTTTGGGTACGGGGTCGAAAGCCTCAGGTGGAACAATGAACAAAGGCTCAACTTGGCAATAGTATTGCGCCATGATTCCTAAACGCCCATAGTGTTTTTCGCCGGGCTGAGCCGCCAAACGATCGACCACTTCTTTTTGTAGCATAAAGTGCATATCGAGAATATCACCCGAATGGCTTAGTAGGTGGAAAATCAGTTGTGTAGAAATATTGTAGGGCAGGTTGCCAATGACACGCAGCGGCCTATCATCTTCACGTAAGCTGTTGAAGTCGAACTTCATTGCATCTGCTTCAAAAATACGAAATTTATCCTCATAACGGAAAAATTTCGCTCGTAAAATGGGAGGGAGGTCGCGATCGAGCTCAATGGCATCCAAAGCGCCAGCAGCATCCAGAATTTCCTCTGTTAACGCGCCTAACCCTGGTCCGATTTCCACCATATGATCGCTAGGAGATGGTGCTATGGAGCGTATAATTTGGCGAATAATACCTTGGTCTTGAAGGAAGTTCTGCCCGAAGCGTTTACGGGCTTTATGCATAGCCGGTTTATGATGACTCATGGATACTCTTTGTTTTATGACGGGCCATATCACCCGCGTATTGAATCGCTAATTTGAGACTGCTGGTGTTTGCTTGTCCGGTACCGGCTAAATCTAGCGCTGTACCGTGATCGACCGATGTCCGTATGATGGGCATACCTAGGGTGATATTGACCGCATTGCCAAATCCTTTGAACTTCAGAACCGGTAATCCTTGGTCATGATACATTGCCAGTACAGCGTCACATTGATCTAAGTACTTGGGTGTAAACAGTGTGTCGGCAGGCAATGGGCCGGTTAGGTGAAGCCCTTGATTTCTCAATGCTGTTAGCACAGGTTGAATGACATCAATCTCTTCTCTACCCATATGTCCGTTCTCCCCTGCGTGGGGATTTAGCCCTGCAACAAGAATATGAGGTGCTTCGATACCAAATACGTTCACTAAATCTGTATTTAGGGTTGTTAGTATTTCGCCGATTAGATCTTGAGTTAGAGCGTCGGGTACTGAACGTAGGGGTAGATGGGTTGTGGCGAGCGCGACTTTTAAACCTTCTGTTGCCAGCATCATGACAACTTTATCAGTTTTGGTTAGTGCTTCGAGGAATTCAGTGTGACCGGTAAATGGAATTCCGGCATCGTTGATCACGCCTTTATGAATGGGTGCTGTTACCAACGCATCAAATACGCCATCAAGACAACCTTGGGTGGCTAATGTGAGCATTTCAAGAACATAGTGAGCGTTTTTGCTGTTTAAGGCGCCTGCGTTAACCGGTGTGCGCAGCTCTACAGGTAATACCTTAATCGTACGTGCCAAGGAGGGGGATGGCTCCGCTGATGGATCGAAACGCTCTATTGATAGAGGTAGATCAAGCTGTTTAGCGCGTTGTATTAAGAGTTCAGGATCGCATGCGACAACCAGCTCATCAGGGTGAGAGTGCTGAGCCAGTTGGATAACCAAGTCTGGCCCGATGCCTGCCGGTTCCCCTGAGGTAATGATCAGGCGTTTGATGTGTCGCATTACGGCTTAATCTCTACATAAGCTTCGGAGCGGATTTCACGAAGCCAATTACTAAGCTCTTCAGAAAACTTACGTTTTCTGATGGTATTACGTGCTTGAGATTCAAGCATTTCTTCGCCTACGTCTTGAGTGCGGCGATTTTCAACTTTGAGAATATGCCAGCCAAAGCGAGACTCAAACGGTTCACTTAGCTCACCAATGGGTGTGCGTTGCATCACCTGTTCAAACTCTGGAACCATCTGCCCTGGTTGCGCCCAGCCTAAATCGCCGCCTTCAGAACCACTAGCTGGATCATCACTTAAATCCTTAGCGAGTTCTTCAAAGGATGCTCCCTCTTTGATTTGCGTATGGACACGACCGATGAGTCGCTTCGTTTGTGCTGATGAGCGAATTTCACTCGGTTTGAGTAAGATATGGCTGACTTTTGTTTGTTCAATTAATTGAATGCTGCCACCGCGCTTATCCCTGAGTTGAATGATATAAAAACCACTAGGTGCGCGTATGGGGGAGCTGATCTCGCCAGATTGCATGCCTTTAAGCGCTTCAGCTAAAGGTTCTGGTAGTTCTACCAACTTTCTCCATCCTAAATCACCACCATTGAGTGCGTTAGGTGCACTTGATGCGGCAATGGCCAGTTCAGAGAAATCTGCTCCCTTGGAAAGCTCTTGATGAATCAGGTTAGATTGTGTCTCAGCTGTCTGTATCTGTTCAGGTGAGGCTTCTTCTGGAATGGCAATCAAGATGATGCTTAGTAACAGTTCAGATTGG
Source organism: Neptunomonas concharum (assembly GCF_008630635.1). Lineage (NCBI taxonomy): Bacteria > Pseudomonadati > Pseudomonadota > Gammaproteobacteria > Oceanospirillales > Oceanospirillaceae > Neptunomonas > Neptunomonas concharum. Next base: position 810,117 of record NZ_CP043869.1, read on the forward strand.
TTGGACTGATTATCCTCTGAGGCTAAAAATGCTTTGATCTCTTGATCGGATACGCGAATGCGTCGGTTAACATTATTCTGTTGTACCTGTGCGATTAGCATCTCTTTACGAATTTGCTCACGGGCCGAGATGTAATCCTGGCCTTCGGCAATGAGTGCTTCTCTAAATTGCTCCAGAGTCATCTCATTACGGGCAGCAATCGTATCGATGGCATCATTGAGTTGGCGCTCTGTTACCTTAATGCCTTGCTTTTCGGCAGTTTGCAGAATGAGACTATCAAGGATAAGTCGATCCATCACCTGAGATGTTAGGATGTTATCAGGTGGTAAGCGTTGATTACGTGATGCCAGTTGGCTTTTCACAATCGACATCCTCTGCTGTAATTCAGACGACAGGATGATGTCGTCGTTAACGATCGCAGTGATACTGTCGAGCTTCTCGGGTGCTGCTTGGACACTTGCTGAAAGCAATAGAGAGCTAAGTGCTAATGTGCCAAATTGGCGAATGTTTAGTAATTTAAAAATACGCATTAGTTTCTTCACGCTGTTCAAAACCGGTTATTTTTTCAACGAAATCAGATCCGCCACTGCTGCCAAAACTGCCAAGGCCTTTAAGTACAAACTGTAGGTAGAAGGCGGTATCTTTTTCGTCATTATCTTTTTGCCAGCGCCGTGTAATCAGCCTGGTTTTCCAGCAGCAGCTCTCATATTCGAGACCAAATGCCAAATCCACATCATCTTCTTTCTGCCAATCATATTGCCAAACCCCTAGTGATGACCAGTGCTTGCTAATTGGCCAGATGAAAGAGGCGGTGCTTTGCTCCCTAGTATCTTCAGTGAAACGGTAACTAAGGCTAACGATATGGTTTAGATCTTCCTGATAGCGTACCGAGAAGTTATTCTCCGTGTTTTGTAATTGATTAGGGCTGAAGTTTCCGTTGAAAGATACATTGATGCGTTTATTTGGCCGCCAATTAATTTGTGTTGCGATATCTGAGTAGTCGGACCGCTCAATAGTTCCATCGGGTAGATGAGCTACTCTATCTCTGAAGTAAAGGGCTTGTCCAACGCTGGCGGATACTGTTTCTTTGCCTGATTGATCGAAAAGCCGGCTGGTTACGCCAAATGATACCTGCTGTGTATCGCCGATTCGATCATAGCCGCTGAACCGGTTGTCGCGAAACAGCGCAGAATAATTGAAACGGTAAAGGTCAGTGTCAAAATCAGGCGCAGCGTCCTGTTCCTCTTCTGGTACATACAAGAAGAAGAGTCTTGGTTCTAGCGTTTGCTGATACTGAGTACCAAATAGTGTGGTGTTCTTATCCAGATAGATTCCCGTGTCTAAGCTCAATACCGGTGCGCTGACGGAAGGTGAGTCTGTTACGCCAGGAAGTTGATTATCCAGTGAGTATTCTGTATGCCAATATTTAATGCTGGGTTTAATATATCCCCAAGTATTTCTGAATGTAGCGCTTAGCTTAGGCTCGATATGAAGCCTGTCCCCAATAATTCTATCGCTACCTATAAGGCCTGAAAGGTCTCTGTCAAACTTAGTGTAATTCGCAAAATAACTGAAAGAGAGCCAATCAGGACCAATAGACGGTTGCCCTAATAAACGCAGTTCTGGCAAACGTCGGTAAGGTGTTAGGCTGTCATCAATGGTTTGATAGCTCTGAAGGATAAATTCAGCCTGCCACTGGTTACCGTAATATGCCAAGCTGCCGTTGCGATTAAGGTGGCTCTCTTCAGAGATGTTGAGGTCGGAGCCTAGATCATCAAAATAGTCATCATCACTGACGTGTGTATAATTAATACTACTTCTCATGCGAGTGCTCGGCTGCCCAAAGTGGCGAATACCTAGCAGCCAGCGGTCTTTTTCTTCGATTCTATCATTGGGCAAATACGCCGTACTAAGTGTGTTTGTGGAAAATTGATCCATATAGCGGAATTCGTTTTCCAGCATTAATCCACGCTTTTCCAGTAGTCGAGGAGTCAGCGTATCGTCCATGTTAGGGGCGATATTGAAATAGTAAGGTGTGGCAATATCGAAACCTTCAGAATCGGAATACTTCAGTGAAGGGTATAAGAAGCCGCTATGGCGTCTGTCATCAATAGGAAAGTAGAAGTAAGGAAGGTAAAGTATGGGCACATCACCCACGCGCAATGTGGCATGCTTTGCCGAGCCAAAACCAGATTCAGGATTTAAATGTATTTCCCCAGCCGCTACCTGCCATGAGTTAACACCAGGTGGGCACTGTGTATAAGTGCCTTTTTTGATGGTCAGAGTAGAGTCTTCATTTCGGGTGACTTTGGCGACGGAGCCGCGAATACCTTTCTCATGTAGAACATACTCTGCTTCGTTTAGCGTTGTTTCTAACGAGTTGGTGTTAGATAGTGCATTTTTGCCCGTTAAAAGCAACCCCGGTTCGCGATAAGTTGCTCCGCCTTCAAGTTCAATTCTGCCTGTGGCTTGGTCGATTCTTGCTTGACTACTAAATAGACTGCGCTGTCCTTGAACAACTTTTACACTTCCGGAAAGCTCTGTGCCTTGCCCAAGGTGAGAAATACCTTGTTCGGCATTAATTTCAACGGGTAGTGATTGAATAGGGTCGCTACTTGCCTCAGGGAAATCGGGTTCGATATAGCGACCACCACAGTACGCATTGTCACCAGCAGGCACGCTTGGGTACCAATCTAAATGAGAATAGTCCTTTGTCGTAACTCCACATGACTGACAAGGGGCCTCATGGCTGTCCTGAGCCATCGCCGCTTGTGAGCTCAAGGTTAGGAATGCCGATGTGATAGATATATAAAATAGCTTGTAATTCAAAGATGGCATTCCATATCGTCCAATATCTGAGAAACGAATCGAGCAGTATAAACACGCGGGTATTCGTTTTAGTCGCTGGCAAAGTCTGGAATAATAAACATTCACAAGATGATGTGCCAGAGGAAAGAAGCGAATGGGGCAAAGGTTGTCGTCACTACTGGGATGGATTGAGCGTCTGCAGGAAGAAAAGCAGGTGACACTCGAAGAGGGGTGGGAGTTGATGCCCGTGTCCGGCGATGCTAGCTTTCGCCGTTACTTTAGGGTGGTGTCTGGTCAAATGAGCTGGATTGCAGTTGATGCGCCCCCGGAGAAGGAGAACAGTGAGGCTTTTATTCGTATAGCTCGCGCCTGGCGCCAGGCAGGAGTGAATGTCCCCGAAGTTATTCATACTGATCTTGAGCAAGGCTTTATGCTGTTGGAGGATTTTGGTGATACGTTATTTCTTGGGGCGTTGACAGCGGAGTCGGTTGATTCGCTTTATCGAGAGGCGTTGGCGGAGCTTCATTTGATTCAACGTTGTCCAGAAGCAGGGCTACCTCTGTATGATAAGCAACTGCTTTTACAGGAGATGGCTCTATTTCGTGACTGGTTTGTGGGTGATTTATTGTCGCTCCCGCTGCAAAAAGATGAGTCCGATCTACTCGATAGAATACAAGATCTATTAGTTGCTAATGCGCTTGCGCAACCACAAGTCGTGGTTCATCGCGACTATCACGCTAGAAACTTAATGATATGTGGCAGACATACGCCCGGTGTCATAGATTTTCAGGACGCGGTTGTTGGGCCTGTAACTTACGATTTGGCTTCGCTGCTTAGAGATTGTTACATTCGTTGGCTTGATGAGGATGTGTATCGCTGGGTAGCAAGTTTTAGGGATGAACTGATTCAGCAAGGTGTGTTGGACACTCAGGTTTCCTATGAGCAATTTGTACGTTGGTTTGATTTAATGGGGATGCAGAGGCACTTGAAAGCCATTGGTATTTTCTCAAGGCTGAGTCGTCGTGATAATAAGCATGGATATTTGCTGGATATTCCCAGAACGTTGGGGTATGTCGTCGATGTGGCAAATAAGTATGCCGAGTTTGCACCTTTTTCCGAGTGGCTCAAGCGGCGTGTTCTCCCTGAACTTAACCAACGTCCCACACTTTTTGGCCAGTCCATATGAAGGCAATGATTTTGGCGGCGGGTTTGGGAACCCGACTACGACCATTAACATTATCGACACCTAAACCACTCATTCCGGTCAACGGTAAGCCGTTGATCGAGTATCACATTGAGCGCCTTGCTCGTGCAGGTTTTCTTGATATAACCATTAATCACGCGTGGTTAGGGCAGCAGATTGAGGAGTACTTAGGTGGGGGCGAAAAGTGGGGAGTTAATATTCGCTACTCGGCAGAAACTGAGCCATTGGAGACAGCAGGTGGTGTTTATCAGGTATTGGATCACCTCTCTCCACATGGTGAGCCGTTTTTATTAATTAATGGCGATATAGCTACGGACTTTAACTTCTCCACGTTGAAAACTGTATCTCCTACGCATGGGCATTTAATTATGGTGCCCAATCCGCCTCACCATCCTGAGGGGGACTTTCTCCTCAATGGTAATAGATTAAGTGAAAGTGAAGGGTCTAGTTATACTTTTTCAGGGATTAGCGTATTAACCGCTGCACTCTTTGAAATGTGTCGGCCTGGGAAATCTCCGTTAGGGCCGTTATTGAGGGGGGCGATAGCAAAAGATCAACTCTCAGGAGAGTTGACCGATTCATTCTGGATTGACGTAGGTACACCAGAACGCTTGGAACAGGCAAGCCACTATTATCGAGGAAGACAAGCACATGGCAATTGATTCCCAAATGGGACAGCAAATAGGTACGACGCTAAAGAAATATCGTAATGGCATCCTGATTGGCGCGGTCATCGGTTTATTTAGTGGCGGTATTTGGGGAATGCTATTGGGGGGGGCTGTTGGCGCTTTCCTGAGCCATTTAGTGGTTGGTTTTCTAACGGGAGAGGCCTCCCCTCAGGCGGTTTTCTTTAAAGCAACGTTTGCAGTGATGGGTAAAATAGCCAAAGCTGACGGTCGTGTTACGGAGGATGAAATCCGTTTTGCCCGTGATGTTATGGACCGCATGAATCTTACAGAGGAGCGCCGCCAAGAAGCCATAGCGCACTTTACATTGGGTAAATCTGCGGATTTTGATATTGCAGATGTATTACAACCGTTGGCCCGTTATATCCATACTCGCGCCTCTGTAAAAATTATGTTTATTGAAATTCAGCTTCAAGCGGCGATGGCTGATGGCGAAATATCACCGGCTGAACTTTCGGTTATTCAGCAGGTGTGTGGTTTGTTGCGCATGTCTGGCCCTGAAATGTCGGCACTGATGGCACGTATGCAGGCCCAGCAAGCTTTTTACCAGCAAAGCTATTCTCAGCATCAGCATTTCCAGCAAGCTGATCATGCTGCACTGTTAAAAGAAGCTTACGGCGTATTAGGGGTTGAAGAAAACGCTAATGATGCTGAGATTAAAAAGGCTTACCGTAAACTGATGAGTCAGCACCATCCGGATAAACTGGTAGCGAAGGGGCTACCACCAGAAATGATGCAGTTGGCAAAAGAGAAAACTCAAGAGATACAAGCTGCATATGATCGTATTAAAACAGCGCGTAAGCACTCGGGTTAGCCCGTATTAGCAAAAGACCCTGGGGGTTGGTTGGCTTTCTCTGGTTCAGCCTTTGGTTTTTTAAGCTTAGGGCTCGGTTCTGCGTTAATGATGTAGGTTTCTAATAAGCCTCTGACTGTGCGTAGTAACCAGTTGTAGCCTTGCGGGCTTTGTGTCGTATTCGGCAGGCGTATTTGGTGATAATTGCCAAGGTTTTTACGTCTGGCTGTCATAAGTCGCAGGCGGTGTGGTGTGGATTTTCCGACTTCCGCGCTGGGGGCTGCGCTGTAGAGATCTAATGTTGTGATCTCTAAGTCTGGAATCAGCGAGCGTATATCTGGGGCGCTTATATCTGTTGAAGGTGTGGGGTCAACCAGCACCAGATTGATATCCAGATTTTCTTGCAAGGTGGTGGCTAATGCCGTTGCCCATACGCCGCCAGAGCCTGAACCTAAAATGATAAAGCGGCTTATTTGGCGAGATTGTAGTGCATTAATAGCGGCCATTCCGCGGTTAGTTATACGTTCTTTTCTATCAGAGGTGTGGACACTGGCCTCTGAAGTTTCTTCAGGTGCATTCGTTGCTGGCGTTGTTTCCACGACGGTTGCATCGGTTGGCTCAGAGGGTGGAGCAGTGGCGGCTGTCTCTGTTTCTTGCTCTGGGCTTTCAGGTTTAGGTGTGTGCGCCTTTATGGGTTTAAGTGCTGGTAACGTTCTTTTGGGTAAAAGTGGTTGAATTGGCGAAGGAAGGGGGATAGATAACGTTGCCCAGCCAAACTCTGTTAGTCCTTTGCGCAGAGCTTCAAGGTTTGCATTTTGCAACGGGTGAGTCTGGTCATCCGCGATAAGAATGATACCCCCTAAATTAACGGCTCCGCTTTGTTGACGAAAAAAACCTACAAAAGGATCGTCTCCTCCGTCCAATTGGATCAGTTCTGTTGCATTGTCTGGTGGAACTTGCTGCAGATCACGAGTGCTATGTGCCGCTGGTGTTGTATGGGTAGGTCTTTCAATTATGCTAGGTGCAGGTTGTTGCGCAGTTTCAGGTGTACTCTGCTCGGTTTCTTCTGTCGTAGAGGTCTCTTCCGCGGCTACTAGTGTCGGTATTTGCAGCAAGGCCAGCGTCCATAGGCACAGGCTGGGTATAATTTTTGTATCAAAAATAAAAGTCATAACTAAATTGTCAGGAAACCCGGTTAGAGTGCAAGTATAAGCGCTGCATAAGCGAGCAGCCTTCGGTACAATACTGCTTATTCTTATTCAGTTACGGAAAGATATCCATGTCTGATTTTAAAATTGCCCCTTCTATTCTTTCAGCAGACTTTGCCCGGCTAGGCGCTGAGGTCGACGCTGTTCTCGAAGCAGGCGCCGATATTGTACATTTCGATGTGATGGATAATCACTATGTACCGAATCTAACCATTGGCCCTATGGTGTGCAAAGCGCTGAGAAATTATGGCATAACCGCACCCATTGATGTGCATTTGATGGTAAAGCCGGTTGATCGTTTGATAGGGGACTTTATCGAAGCTGGGGCTACCTATATTACCTTTCACCCTGAAGCGTCCGAGCATATTGATCGCTCTTTGCAGATGATTAAAGACGCCGGTTGTTTATCAGGGTTGGTATTTAACCCTGCCACACCATTGCACCACCTTGAGTATGTGCTTGATAAAGTGGATATGGTTCTCTTGATGTCCGTTAACCCAGGATTTGGTGGGCAATCGTTTATTCCAGGGACGTTAAATAAACTCAAAGAAGCTCGTAAAATGATTGCCCAGAGTGGCCGTGATATCCGTCTAGAAGTGGACGGTGGTGTGGGCATCGCGAATATTGCTGAAATTGCAGCCGCAGGAGCGGATACGTTTGTAGCAGGGTCTGCGATTTTTAATACCTCTGATTATGCGGCAACGATTCAGGCGATGCGTGCAGAGTTAGCAAAAGTGGGTTCAGCTGTGTGCTAATTCGGCGCTACTTTAATGGCGGCTTGCCCCGCTTAGTGATCTTTGATCTGGATGGAACGCTGGTGGATAGCGTTCCTGATCTTGCTTTAGCGATCGACCTAATGCTCGAAGCATTGGATTTGCCGTTAGCAGGGCAGGAGCGGGTCAGGTGTTGGGTAGGCAATGGTGCTCAGATGCTGGTTCAGCGTGCATTAAAAGCGATGTCCTCTAACGAGGCTATTGCTTTTGATCGGGCCTTTGAGCTTTTTCTGCACCACTATCGGGATAATTTATCATGCAAAAGTGCGTTATATCTCGGTGTTAATCGTGCCTTAGAGCGGTGTGCTGAACTCGACATTCCGATGGCGGTTGTGACGAATAAACCCATCGCGTTTACTCACCCATTGCTGTCGCATCTGCAAATAGATGGCTTCTTTCGTGACGTTTTAGGCGGTGATTCATTGTCGAAGAAAAAGCCTGATCCTATGCCGTTACTGGTTCTGATGGATAAATATGGTCTCGCGCCTACAGAAGTGTTGATGGTGGGAGACTCTGTCAATGATGTACGCGCTGCTAGAAACGCGGGTTGTCCGGTGATTGCGGTTCCTTATGGTTACAATCATGGTGAAGATATCAAGTTATCGGAGCCGGATGATGTTGTGGAACGTTTGGATCTGTTGTTTTAATTGTTTTATCGGCCTGTTTCTAAGTGCTAACATGGCCCGAAATATGTGGAGTGGCCTAGTAGTGGTGGCAGGAGGTTATGAGTGGTAACGCTGGATCAGGTTAAGCAGATTATCGGCGAAGTTTTGCAGCTGGGTAGTCGGATTGATGAATTTGATGCGGATACGCCGTTGCTTGGTAGTGTACCGGAGTTTGATTCGATGGCTGTTGTCATGGTGCTGACTGCACTAGAAGATAACTTTGGCATGGCTGTGGATGACGATGAGATCAGTGCAGAAGTATTTGAAACCGTTGGATCTCTGTACCAGTTCGTAAACGAGAAGGTAGCCGCCTAAGAGTAGGCTACCTTTCATAAGTCGTTATTAAAGCCTGCCTATTGATTTTCCTACACAAGTATTTCCACAGGATGTGGATGGCTCAAGAAATCACGGGGGCTTGCTGTAAAGCCGTACGCCCCTGACTGATAAACCGCAATTAAGTCCCCCACGGCTACCTCAGGTAGCTCCACGCTGTCGGCGATAATATCCAAAGGTGTGCAGAGCGGCCCGACAATATGTGTGGTGCTTTGGGGCGGTAAGTCTGCCTTATTTGCGATAGTAACGGGGTAATTTTTACGAATCACTTGGCCGAAGTTGCCTGAGGCTGCTAAGTGATGGTGCAAGCCTCCATCTGTAATTACGAAGTTAGCACCTCGGGAAAGCTTGCGATCAATTACTTTGCTGACATAGAGCCCGGATTCACCAACCAAGAAGCGTCCCAGTTCCATGATGATGCGTGTATCAGGGATTTTCTCTTCGGCGATGCCCATGAGACGAGTAAGGTTATCAGCGATAGGTGATAGATCAAGGGGGGCTTCGCCGGGAAAATAGGGGATACCTAGCCCACCACCAATATTTAACCACTCAAGCTGAACGCCGGATTCTTGTAGTATCCGATAGGCAAGCTCAAACGTATTGTTGTGGGCTTCTATGATGGCGTCTGCGCGGAGGTTTTGGGAGCCACAAAAAATATGAAAACCTTTAAGGTTCAGGCCGAGCTGTAAACAGCGTTGAATCATTGCAGGCACGCGCTCGGCATCCACGCCAAACGCCTTGGGACCACCGCCCATTTTCATACCTGATGTTTTTAATTCAAAATCGGGGTTAATACGAATGGCTACATGAGGTTCAAGATCAGATGCTTGCCCAATAGCGGCAATGCGCTCCATTTCTGACTCAGATTCCATATTAATGACTACACCAGCAGCAAGGGCGCACGTGAGTTCTTTATCTGTTTTGCCGGGGCCTGCAAAGCTTATATGTGCTGGGTTTGCACCTGAGTGTAATGCAACCTGTAACTCGGCCATTGAGGCTACATCTAATCCATCGGTTAGTTGGGATAGGTGCTGTACAACCGCAGGCATTGGATTGGCCTTGATGGCGTAGTGAAGCTCTAGGCTGCTTGGGAAATGTTCCCTGAGCTGTTTAACCTTCTCTGTCATGATGTGCCGGTCATATACATAAAAAGGTGTTTGCCCTGCGCGCAGGGCGAGCCGACTGATGGGGTGGCCACCCGCATAGATTTCGCCATCAATAATGGGGAAGGCTGTCATTGGTGCATGTTGCAATTTTGTTTTCATCACCTTAGGCCTCTAGGAATAGGTCGCTATAGAGAGCGCCGAGTTGTTTGCGGTCGATCTTGCCGTTTGGGTTGCGTGGTAGTTTATCAACAAAAATAATTTGTTTAGGTAGCATGAAGTTGGGCAGCTCTTTCTGACAATGTTTCAAGATGATGCTTTGCGCATCAGGAGTGTTGGTTACCGCGATGAGCACAATCGCCTGACCCAGTACAGGGTGTTGAATGCCTAATGCGGCGACCTCGCTGACTAGCTGGGATGCATACAATACCTCTTCGATTTCGGTTGGGCTGACCCGATAACCTGAGGTTTTAATCATCTCATCTTTACGACTAATGAAATAGAGATAACCTTCTTCATCCTTTTTAACTTGATCCCCAGACCAAACCGCATAGTCTGTCAAAGGTACTTCTGGGTTGTACCCAGGAATGGGTTTAAAGCGTTCTGCGGTTTTAACGGGATCATTCCAGTACCCCATAGAAACCAATGCACCCCGGTGGACTAATTCGCCGGGCTCGCCGGGTGCACACTCGCTACCATCTTCCCGTAGTACCAGTACTACAGCATTAGGGATTGCTTTACCCATCGAGTCGGGGCGTATATGAACTTGCTCAGGCGGTAAGTAGGTGGAACGGAACGCCTCAGTTAAACCGTACATAAGAAATATTTTTGTATCGGGAAGTGCTGCGGTCAGCTTTTTGGTCGTGGCTATCGGCATGGCACCGCCGGTATTGGTCAAATAACGAAGCGAATGCACAGTGGCACTTGGCCATTCAAGATCAGCCAGTTGAGTCCATAAAGGTGGTACCGCCGCTAAACCGGTGATTTGGTACTTTTCGACGGCACGAATAACATCGCGGGGTAACAAATAATCCATTAACACAACGGAGGCGCCGACATGAAAAGCGGTTGTCAGTTGGCTAAGGCCATAGTCAAAGCTGAACGGCATGACCGCTAACAGGCGATCAGCATCCGTATTTTCCAGGTAACTGGACACGCTTTTTGCACCAGCGATTAAATTGTGGTGTGAAAGAACAACGCCCTTAGGATTACCGGTGCTGCCAGAGGTGTAGAGAATCGCTGCGATATCTTTGTCGATTCGAGTCGTTTTGAAGTTAAGAGGTGGTACGACCGGCTCATCTCTCCAAGGCTCGACGTGTACAGTTGTTTGGTTATCCAGCGGCTTTTTACCTGTGACTATAACGCTTCTCAGGTCGTGGCAATCGGCTAAGCAATCGGAAAGTAGCTTCAGGCGGTCTTGTGAAGTCACTAAGGCTCTTACATTGCAATCCTTTAATATATAGGCCACCTGTTGGGGCTTCAATAAAGGATTGATGGGCACAAACACTGTTCCGGCAAGCGCTGCGCCAAAAATAGAGAATACGGTTTCAGGGACTTTAGGCAGATAGATGGCAACACGTTCGCCTTTGGTGACACCTAAATCCTCCACGAGGGTTTTGAAGCTAAAGGCCTGTTGGAGCAGCGCTTCATAGGTAACGGTTTGCTCCTTGTAGAGAATAGCCGTGGCGCTGGGAGTCGAGGCTGCTTGTTTGAGAATCAGGTCGCCAATCAATTCCGACATGTAGTTATACCAATAAGCTGGACAGAAAGGATTGAATACTAAGCGAATGTTCAGAGTGATAAAAGTAGATCGGCCGAAGAGCCAGCGCATTTCGGACTAAGTTTATCATTATAAATGCAGTATACTGCGGACAACAAAGTAACGCCTGTATCTTATGGTCACTCATAATCGGGTTGTGAATAACAGTCAATGCCATGCCTTTGTGTTGTGATCCAACTGGTAGTCATCGTATTGATACAAAATAGGTTTTATCAATGTCTGCTTATGAAAATTTAAAGTCTCGGTTGAGTCAGCAGTCGCACACGTGGTTGGTAACAGGTGTTGCAGGTTTTATTGGTTCACACCTGCTAGAAGAACTGCTATTACTCGGGCAGACTGTGGTTGGGATGGATAACTTCTCAACGGGTCGGCAGATCAATCTTGATGAGGTAGAGCAGAGAGTTGGCCCAGAAGCATGGCAGCGTTTTACTCTCCACAGGAAAGATATTCGACATCCAGAAGACTGTAGCGCGGTTGTCGCAGGCGTTGACTATGTACTTCATCAAGCAGCATTAGGTAGCGTGCCTCGTTCAATAGATGACCCGTTAACCAGCCATGAGTCTAATATCAACGGCTTTCTGAATATGTTGATCGCTGCCCGAGATGCCAACGTAAAGCGCTTTGTTTATGCGGCATCTTCTTCAACTTATGGTGACCACCCAGGCTTGCCGAAGGTCGAGGATGTTATCGGTAAGCCGCTTTCCCCGTATGCGGTCACGAAATACGTAAATGAATTATATGCTGATGTTTTTGCCCGTACCTACGGTTTAGAGGCGATTGGTCTGCGTTACTTTAATGTCTTTGGTCCAAGACAAGACCCGCAAGGTGCTTACGCTGCGGTTATTCCTCGATGGTGTGCACAGTTGTTTGAAGCGCAAGCTTGTCGCATCAACGGTGATGGCGAAACCTCTCGGGATTTTTGTTTCGTGAAAAATGCTGTGCAGGTGAATCTTCTGGCAGCAACTACGCAGAACGAGGCGGCAATTAACCAGATTTACAATGTTGCCCTAGGGGATCGAACCAGCTTGAATGAGCTTTATCAAGGACTTAAAAAGCGGATTACGCCATATGCGCCAGCGCTTGCCGGCATAGAGCCTGAATATGCAGATTTTCGTGGTGGTGACGTGAGGCACTCTCAAGCAGACATTAGTAAAGCGAAGTCGCTGTTAGGGTATGAGCCTTCTCACCGTATCGATGCGGGGTTAGAAGAAACAGTCTTATGGTTTGCTGCTCAGCAGTTGCAGTCAAACGTTTAATTTGGATGGATTGGGTATGAAAAAAATCGCAGTGGTAGGGTTGGGGTATGTTGGTTTGCCACTGGCAGTCGCTTTCGGAAAACGTATACCAACCATCGGTTTTGATCTGGACGAAAATAAGCTGTCAAATTACCGTAAAGGGGTCGACCCCAGTGGCGAGGTCGAGCCAGAAGGGCTGGCAGCGGCTGCGGGCTTGGAATACACCAGTGACCCTGCCAGACTAAAAGATGCCTCGATGATCATCGTTGCAGTACCCACGCCTATTGATCAGGCACGACGTCCGGACTTAACGCCATTAGAGCGCGCCTGCAAAACCGTGGGGGCTAACCTGTCAGCAGGTACTATCGTAATCTTTGAATCGACAGTTTATCCAGGATGCACAGAAGAGGTTTGCGTGCCTATTTTAGAGGCTGAGTCAGGCCTGAAGTGGGCCGGCAATGAATCTTCTTCATCCGTCCCAGCTAATAATGGCTTCTATATAGGCTATTCGCCTGAGCGTATTAATCCCGGTGATAAGGTTAACCGCCTAGAGACGATAGTTAAAATTGTGGCAGGAGATACCGCGCAGACGCTTGAAAAAGTGGCAGAGCTCTATGAGCGAGTAGTCGATGCCGGGGTTCATCGAGCAGCGTCTGTAAAAGTCGCCGAAGCGGCAAAAGTAATAGAAAATACTCAGCGCGATTTAAATATCGCGCTAATGAATGAGCTATCCCTCATTTTCCACAAGCTAGGAATAGACACGTTGGATGTGTTGGAAGCTGCAGGGACTAAGTGGAATTTCTTGCCGTTCAGACCTGGCCTTGTGGGCGGTCACTGCATAGGTGTTGATCCTTACTACCTTACTTATAAAGCGGAAACCGCGGGGCACCATCCTCAGGTGATACTCGCAGGGCGGCAGATTAATGATGGCATGGGTAAATACCTTGCCGAGCAAACCGTAAAAAACTTGATTCAAAGAGGTAAACAGGTCAATGGTGCAAAGGTGGTTATCCTAGGTTTAACCTTTAAAGAAGACTGCCCGGACCTGCGTAATTCTCGCGTGGAAGATATTATTAACGAACTGCAAAGCTATTGTTGTGATGTGGTTGTCCATGACCCTATAGCAAAGGCTGACGAGGCGATGCATGAGTATGGTGTGCAGCTTCAGGATTGGGCGCAATTGCCGCAAGCAGATGCTGTAATTCTTGCGGTTGCGCATCAGTTCTATCGGTCGCTTTCGGTATCGGATTTTACGCCATTATTGACTGAAAACGGCATTCTAATGGATGTTAAATCGATATTAGATCGAGAAGCATTTATGGCGGCAGATATAGATCTTTGGCGCTTATGATGTTTGCGAGTCAGCACTGTTTACTGAATTAATTAGATAAGATATCTATGCTGTTAATGATCGATAACTTTGATTCGTTTACCTTTAACGTCGTTCAGTACTTTAAAGAGCTTGGGGCGGATGTACATGTTGTGAGAAATAACGAACTATCTGTTGATCAACTGGTACACATGGCCCCTTCTCATTTAGTTATCTCTCCGGGTCCGTGTACGCCAGAAGTGGCGGGTATCTCTATTGAAGCCGTTCGCCACTTTTCAGGCAAAATTCCTGTGTTAGGTATTTGCTTGGGGCATCAGACTATCGGTCAGGTGTTTGGTGGTATGATTGTGCGAGCAGGTAAAGTGATGCATGGGAAAAACTCTTGGGTGCATCATGAGGGCAAAGGAGTATTCGAAGGTCTAAACAACCCTCTAGATGTTACACGCTATCATTCTTTAGTGATTGATAAGGAGACGTTGCCCGACTGTTTAGAGGTAACCGCATGGACGTTAAATGAAGCTGGTGAGCCTGATGAGATCATGGGCGTGCGACATAAAACGTATGATGTTGAGGGCATTCAGTTTCACCCAGAAGCTATTTTGACAGAGCAGGGACATGAACTCTTTTCGAATTTCCTGCAACGCGGCGTTAAGTAATGATGATAACAGGAGCGATGAATGGACATTAAACAGGCTTTGGCTGCAATTGTTGGGGGCCAAAATCTTTCTATAGACGAGATGCAGAGCGTCATGCATCAGATAATGTCCGGGCAGGCAACAGACGCTCAAATAGGAGGTTTGCTGATCGCCTTACGGATGAAAGGCGAGACGGTTGATGAAATAACAGCCGCCGCGCAAGTTATGCGTGAACTGGCAGTGCCTGTAGCGATTTCGTCCAGTAATGCGGTAGATATTGTAGGGACGGGAGGAGATGGCTCCAACTTGTTTAATGTCTCCTCTGCTTGCGCATTTGTTGTAGCAGCTGCAGGTGGTGTTGTCGCTAAGCATGGTAATCGCTCGGTATCATCAAGCTCGGGTTCAGCTGATCTGTTAGAAGCTAGCGGTGTTAATTTGGTGTTGAGTCCAGAGCATGTTGCTCGCTGCATTGATGAAGTCGGTGTTGGCTTTATGTTTGCCCCACAGCATCATAGCGCCATGAAGTACGCGATTGGGCCTCGCAAAGAGATGGCGTTACGTACTATTTTTAATGTCTTAGGGCCTCTTACCAACCCAGCCGGTGTAAAGCATTACTTATTGGGTGTGTTTGACCGATCGCTTTGCCGACCTTTGGCAGAGGCTTTGAAAGCCTTGGGAGCGAAGCACGCAATGGTAGTGCATTCAGCAGACGGGCTGGATGAAATCAGTTTAGCGGGTGATACCTTCGTTGCTGAATTAAAAGAGGGTGAGGTGGTCGAATATGTCCTGACACCAGAAAAAGCAGGCTTAAGCAGCCAATCTTTGGATGGTTTACAGGTTAGCGGCTCATTAGAAAGTTTAGCTATGATTGAGTCTGCTTTTGCTGGAAAGCATGAGAAAGCGATCGATATGATTGCCTTGAATGCGGGCGCGGCGTTATATGTGGCCGATCTTGAAGCGACCTTGGCGGCTGGTGTAGCTAGAGCAAAGAGTGCTATTTTAGATGGATCTGCGACCAACAAAATGAAACAGTTAGCGGCCTTTAGCCAAGGATTGAAAGAGTAAAACTATGTCAGATACCCCAACTATACTTAGAAAAATTCTTGCGCGTAAATTTGAAGAAGTTGCAGAGCGCTCGACTTCAAAGACGCTAGCCGACTTGGAACAGGCGATTAAACGACAATCAGCTAACTCAGAAATGAGTCCACGTGGTTTTACCAACGTTATGGCTCATTCTATTGCGGGTGGCCTGCCTGCGGTGATTGCTGAGATTAAAAAAGCCAGCCCTTCGAAGGGGCTACTGCGTGATCCTTTCATTCCTGCGGATATCGCACGTTCATACCAAGCGGGCGGTGCGAGCTGTTTATCCGTGTTGACCGATGCGGACTTTTTCCAAGGTCACGAAACCTATTTGAAGCAAGCGCGTGCGGCGTGTTCGTTACCGGTGATTCGTAAAGATTTTATTGTTGACCCTTATCAGATTTTTGAAGCGCGTAGTATTGGGGCTGACTGCATCTTACTCATTGTGTCAGCGTTAGAAGATGCGCAAATGAGTGAGTTAAACGATTTAGCTCATAAACTTGGGATGGATGTACTGGTTGAGGTGCATGGTGGAGATGAGCTGGAAAGGGCGTTGAAATTGAATAATCGCCTTATTGGCATCAATAATCGTAATCTACACACCTTTGAAGTGAGCTTAGACAACACCTTTGAGTTGCTAAAATTTATACCGGAAAATCGTATTGTTGTAACAGAAAGTGGAATACATACCCGTGATGATGTTCAGGCAATGAAAGATCGCCAGGTATTTAGCTTCCTTGTTGGTGAAACCTTTATGCGTGCCGAAGACCCAGGTGCCAAGCTCAAAGAATTATTTGTTTAAGGGGATACGCTGTGACGATGAATGCGCAGGTAAAGTGGGATGGTGATGTACGTTTTCAGGGAACTACCGGTTCGGGCTTCAATATCACTATTGATGGTGAACTAAAGCAGGGGCCTCGTCCTATGGAGCTGATGCTATTAGGATTGGGTGGTTGCACAAGTTATGACGTGATCGGCATATTAAAGAAAACACGACAAGATGTTGTTGATTGTGTTGCTGAGATCTCTGCTGAGCGTGCTGATGCTATTCCAGCAGTTTTTACTAAGATCCATGTGAAGTTTATTGTCAGCGGCCGTGGTCTCAAGGAAAAGCATGTCGAGAAGGCTGTTAAGTTATCAGCTGAACAATATTGCTCAGCTTCATTGATGTTGGAAAAAGGTGGGGTAGAAATTACCCACAGCTATGAAATACGCGAAGTAGAATAGGCCCTGCTAAGCAGCCACCTTGTTTATTCTCAGCCCCGACTATTCGGGGCTTTTTACATTGCTATACTTGTAACTCACCGTGGTAAAGCGTATAATGCCGCGCTCTTTTGAGAAAATACTATTAACCTCCTTGCTTTCGGCAATGCTCAGACGTTAAGTGCTGAGTGGTACGATACTCACTGTATGACCGAAGGCTACAACCCGTAAGGAGCTACAATGCGTCATTACGAAATCGTGTTCATGGTTCACCCGAACCAGAGCGAGCAAGTACCTGCAATGGTAGAGCGTTATACCAATGCAATCGAAGGTGCTAACGGTAAAATCCACCGTCTGGAAGATTGGGGCCGTCGTCAACTGGCTTACCCAATTAACAACGCACACAAAGCACACTACGTCCTAATGAACATTGAGTGCGCCCAGGAAACTCTGGACGAACTGGAAAATATGTTCCGTTATAACGACGCAGTACTGCGCAACTTGATGATTCGTCGTAAAGAAGCAGTGACTGAAGTGTCTCCAATTAAAGCAGCTGAAGCACGTGAAGAGCGTAAGCCTCGCCGTGAAGAGCCGCGCCAGGAAGAAAAGCCTGCGGCTGAAGAAGCATCTACTGAAGAAGCTACTGCTGAGTAATTATTTAATTAGGAGATATTCCCATGGCTCGTTTTTTTCGTCGCCGCAAGTTCTGCCGTTTCTCGGCTGAAGGTGTTAAAGAGATCGATTACAAAGATCTGGATGTACTGAAAGGCTACATCACTGAAACAGGTAAAATCGTACCAAGCCGTATCACTGGTACTAAAGCGCGTTACCAGCGTCAGCTGGCTACTGCTATCAAGCGTGCACGTTACTTGGCACTGCTACCTTACACTGATAACCACCTGTAAGGTTTTGGCTGTCTTTAAGGCAGCTAATATAAAGTGATTACGGGGCTGACAGATCGTGTTTGTCGTCAGTCAGGATTAAGTACTGCAGTGTATCTGCAGAACAATAGAGGTTTACGAGATGGAAGTTATCCTGCTCGAGAAAGTTGGTAAGCTGGGTGCTTTAGGTGACAAAGTATCAGTTAAGGCTGGTTTTGGTCGTAACTACCTAGTTCCACAAGGTAAAGCTGTTCCTGCAACAGCGGTTAATGTTGCAAAATTTGAAGAACGTCGTGCAGAGCTTGAAAAAGCAGCTGCAGAGAAACTAGCTGCTGCTCAAGCGCGTGCTGAAGCATTGAATGGTTTTGTTGTTACTATCGCTTCTAAAGCGGGTGACGAAGGTAAATTGTTCGGTTCTATCGGTACTCGCGATATCGCTGAAGCGCTGGTTGCTGCTGGTCAGGAAGTTTGCAAAAGCGAAGTTCGCTTGCCTGAAGGCGCTCTGCGTCACACAGGTGAGTTTGAAGTTGCTGTTCAGTTACACGCTGAAGTAACAACATCTGTGACTGTGAGCGTTGTTGGCGAAAATTAATTCGCATAAAACGTTCACGTCTTGAAAAGCACTGCGTAGAATACTGCGCAGTGCTTTTTTACTTTTAGGGGTTAGAAAATACATGCAATTTGCTGAAATGCATGATGAGGAAGTTGAAAACGTAAAAGTTGCTCCACACTCCATTGAGGCGGAACAATCAGTCCTTGGTGGATTGATGTTGGACAACAATACGTGGGATACCGCTTCAGAAGTGGTCATTGAAGATCACTTTTATCGTCATGATCACCGTCTTATTTTCCGGGTGATGCAAAAACTGGTGAATAACCAGCAGCCTATTGATGTGGTTACACTGTCGGAGGAGTTGGACCGAACCGGTGATTTAGAAAAAGCAGGGGGGTTGGACTACCTTATAGAGCTGGCAAAAAATACCCCAAGTGCATCTAACATTCGCGCTTATTCTGAGATTGTTCGTGATCGTGCTCTTTTGCGACAGATGATTAGTGTTGCACAAGAGATCTCCGAGAATGCCTTCTATCCTGAGGGTCGTGCTTCCGATGAGATACTCAATGAAGCCGAGCAGAAAATATTCCAAATAGCTGAAAATAGACCCAACCAAGGTGGCCCTGAGCCTGTTAATCCTCTTTTGAAAAGAGCGGTCGATAGGATCGATTTTCTGTTCAATAACAGTGATCAGCTAACGGGGGTAACCACAGGGTTTGACGATCTGGATGACCGAACAGCCGGTATGCAGCCATCGGATCTGATTATCGTTGCAGCCCGTCCATCCATGGGTAAAACAACCTTTGCGATGAACTTGGTTGAGAACGCACTTATGGCTGAAGAGCGTCCTGTGCTGGTTTTTAGTTTAGAGATGCCGGCTGATCAGCTAATTTCTCGTATGTTGTCCTCTATTGGCAAAATCGACCAAACTAAAGTAAGAACAGGTCAGCTTGATGAAGAAGACTGGCCAAAACTGACCACCGCAGTCAATATGCTGCGTGATAAGCCGCTATTTATCGATGATACATCAGGCATTAGCCCTAATGAGATGAGAACCCGAGCACGGCGAATTGTTCGTGAGCATGGTGATCTGTCTATGATTATGGTGGATTATCTTCAGCTGATGCAGATTAAAACGGGTAAAAGTTCTAGCCGTGCTGAAGAGATTTCAGAAATTTCCCGCTCCTTGAAGGCGTTAGCGAAAGAGATGAATTGCCCTGTGATAGCGTTGTCTCAGCTTAACCGTAGCTTGGAGAACCGACCCAATAAGCGGCCAGTAAACTCTGATTTACGTGAATCGGGAGCGATTGAGCAGGATGCCGATGTGATCATGTTTATCTATCGAGATGAAGTGTATAACGAGGACTCGCAAGATAAAGGGATCGCAGAAATTATAATCGGTAAACAGCGTAATGGTCCGATAGGATCGATCAAATTGGCGTTTATTGGCAAATATACCCGCTTTGAAAACCTTGCCAAAGGAAGCTACGAAGATTTTGACGAATAGATAATAATAAGCCGACACTCAGTGGCCGGCTGTTAAAGATGTATAAAAAAGCGTTAGCCCGCCTCTTTTTGCATACTCGCCTGGAATGCTTCGGGTACCGGTATGACTTTACGCTGCTCGTAATCAAAAAACACGATGCCGGTTTTGGCTTGAGCAATTTCTGCTGCTGTTTTCTTATTGGTTAATAGATAATAAATATCGCAACCGTAACGGTTAAAATCTCCCACCGTTACATCGATCTTAACGGTGTCACCGTAAAAACCTTCCGATCGGTAAACAATGGCAGAGTCGGTCATGATAATACCGGCGCCTTCTACATCCAGCTCGGTGTAATGATAATAATTTAAGAAACGGATGCGAGCTTCATGCATCATTGATAAAACCGCATCGTTTCCAAGGTGGCCACCATAATTGATGTCATTTATACGTATAGGTAGCTCGGTGGTGAACGTATAATTTTCGGGCATTTCAATTTTGATACGTGCCATGGATCATCCTTCTTATGTATAGCAACGCAGAACATATTAGCAGAGGTATCTATTAATGATGAACCTCTATCGGTGCTCTATTTTTCTTCAATAATGGGATATTAAAAGTATCAGTTCTCGCCTAAGGCTAAGCTAATTGGTAGCGGTGTAGTACCCGAACCATTGCGGATGTTAGTTGCTGTAGTGTTTCATTATCCATAACGTAAGGCGGCATAATGTAAACCAGCTTGCCAAAAGAGCGTACCCAAATACCTTCATCTACAAACATTTTTTGAATCCGTACGCTCTCCACAGGCTGCTTTAGCTCAATGACACCAATACCGCCAAGGCAGCGAACCTCTTGGGTTATGTTTAACTCAGTCGCAGGTGCAAGGCCATGAATTAACTGCTTTTCAATGCGTTTTAGATTATTACGCCAGTCCGACGCTAATAATAATTTTATGCTGGTGTTAGCGACAGCACAGGCTAATGGGTTCCCCATAAAGGTGGGGCCATGCATAAAACATCCCGCGCCGCCTGCAGAAATGGTCTCTGCGATATGTCGGGTGGTTAGGGTTGCTGCCAAAGACATATAACCACCGGTTATCGCTTTGCCCAAGCAAAGGATATCTGGCTCAATATTGGCGTGGTGGCATGCAAGCATTTCACCCGTTCTGGCAAAACCTGTCGCGATTTCGTCGGCAATAAGCAGTAAGCCATATTGATCACACAGTGATCGGGCCTCTTTGAGATAGTGAGGGGAGTAGAGCCGCATCCCACCAGCCCCTTGCACAATAGGTTCTAAAATTAACGCGGCCAGTTGATGGTGATGGGTTTCTATTAACGCTCGTAATGGTGCTATATCAGCCGGGTCCCAGTCCTCATAAAAACCAGTTTCAGGTCGTGGGGCAAAAAAGTGTTGGGGTAAAACGTCGGTGAAGATCTCATGCATACCATTGACGGGGTCGCAAACCGACATGGCACCAAACGTATCCCCATGGTAGCCATTACGAATAGTGACAAGTTTGTGCTTTTCGGGTTTACCAGCAGCATGCCAATATTGGATCGCCATTTTGATGGCAACCTCAACAGCAACTGACCCGGAGTCGGCAATAAAGACTTTTTCCAGAGCGGGTGGGGTCAGATCGATGAGTTTTCGTGCTAACTCGATGGCTGGTTCATGGGTAATACCCCCAAACATTACATGTGCCATCTGATCGATCTGAGCGTGGGCCGCTGCGTTAAGTTCTGGGTGGTTATAGCCATGAATGACTGACCACCAAGAAGCCATGCCATCAATCAAGGTGCTCCCGTCCGATAAGGTGAGGTGCACGCCTTTAGCTGATGTAACGGGGTAGGCAGGAGGAGGATTGATCATAGATGAGTAAGGGTGCCAGATGTGGTCCTGATCAAACCTGATCTGTTCGGCTGTGATTTTTGTCATACAAGCTCCTCCATATAAAACGGACTCTATTAGAGCCCGTTACCAGTAAAAGCGCAATCGTTTGAGACTGTGTTGAAGTTAGTCTGGCTGGAAAACGTGGCCGCTAAAAATCGCTTTAATCGTTCGGACTAAGAGGATTGAAACTACGCCTGTGACGATGGCTAGCATGATGTAGCTGAGCATTGAAAACAGCCCAGAACCTGTGCGCAGATACATAATTTGCGACGCGATAGTAAAAGCCGCTAATGGGAATGAGTAAGCCCACCAAGACATAAAAAATTTGATACGAGAAAAACGCAAAAACTGAGTGAAAAGCAGTAGTACCAAAAATGCGCCCGTGTAAAACAGAATCCTCGCAAAGCCATCCAACACTTCATTGTTCAGCTTCATGTAGGAGATAAAGCCGACAGCTGGTGGTGCAATGAGGATAAAGAGAGTAGGTAATAGCTTTTCGGGTAAAGGGTCATGGAAAATCACACGGTTAAAGATCAGCGTTTTGAGTACAAGCCAGTAAATGATGCCAATGCTGAAGAAAAACCATGAGACTTCATAAAAACCATGCTCAACGCCGGCTATGGGTACCAAAATATTTCCCACAACCGGTATAAACCAGGCTGGCGTACTGTGGGCAATTTGGAAGTTAGGGTGGTGAATCCAACGAGTTAGCACATTAAGGGTAAAAATCAATTGTAGGGAGCTTCCAAGTACCCATAAAAATCGCGATAACTCTGAAGAAACTTCGAGTGTTGCGATGCTCATTAAGATAATACCGATAGAAAAGGCAGGGAAAAAACTCATCTTAATGGGATGGTTGAACTCAGCGATCACCTCCGTTGGGTAGCGGAATATTTTTAGCAAATAGCTCAGTACAATCGTGATAAAAACCAGTGCAGATAAGATAAGGAGTACTTGAGGAACGAGTGCAGGTAGCCCTAGGACGTGGGCTGATTTCTGCCACGCGAGGGTCAGGCCGAGTGTTCCCATGATCATAGCAAAAAACGCAACAGGCATATGCTGGAGTTTACTGCCAGCCTGCTGAGTACCTAAGGGTAGATCAGACATAGATCTCTCCGTTATTAGTTTAGAAATATCTAATATATAATATTGCTTTTATGAATTCCCGCCAAGCTAAAATATACCTAATTCGGCGACTCATGCGCGTTTTTTTAATCAACTGCTAGAATAACTACAGGATATATAACAGCTTATTTGTTTTAGGGTGCACCATGGATGTTAAAAAGAAGCGTGGTAGGTGGAGGCGTGTGGACTTAGCTCATTTCTCTGGGCTACCTCCTCTACTGTTTCGTATGATTCTTATGATGGTGTTTCTACAGTCTGGTTGGTACAAAATAGATAACTTTGCAGCGGTCTCTGATTGGTTCGAAAGTTCGCAATATGGTTTGGGCATGCTAGGGGGGAGTTATTTAGTGGGTTTGCTGGCTGGGCTGGAGCTCTTAGCGGGTGCGTGTCTTTTGGCGGGTGTAGCGACACGTGTCGCTATATTGCCGATGCTTCTAATCTTGCTGGTATCGATGTTCGCTTTTCAATGGGGTAACGGTTGGCAGTGGATAGCGGAGCCGGAGGCTTGGCTGGCGAGTGATAGGGTAAATGAGTCGGCAAAGAGGATGGCAGCAGCCCAAGCGATTCTGCAAACTTATGGGGACTATGACTGGCTGGTAGAAAAGGGGCACTTAGTGATTCTCAATAATGGTATCGAACAAAGTGTGATCTATATTTCGATGCTCCTGAGCTTGGCGTTTACCGGTGGTGGGCGTTATGTGAGTTTTGATTATTGGTTTAAGCGTTACTGGGAAGATCGCTAGTCTTCGCATTCCTCAACAGCCAGCACGTGAATGGCTTCTTTATCGTCAATTGACCAGCGAATATTGTAATCATGCAAACGAATACCATACTCCCGCTCGGCTGAACGTTGATACGCAGGTCTTGGGTCACACCGTAAAATTTCTATAATCTGTTTTATTAAAGCAAGACCTGATCGCTTTTCTACCTGCTCACAGAATCTCAGTGATTCTGGCGTAAATTTTACTGGGAGTGACAGTGGATCGTATCCTTGAGCATAATGACAGTGGGCATCGGGTAGGCTATCTGAATAGGGTATATAAGGCTTTATATCCAGAACAGGCGTCTGGTCTAATAAATCAGCTCCGCTGACCGTCAAAATCACTTTGCCGCTATCCGTCTCAATTTTTTCCAGCTTAACAGCCGAGAGGCCAATAGGATTAGGGCGAAAAGGAGAGCGGGTAGCTAATACTCCCATTCTCTGGTTTCCACCAAAGCGAGGGGGGCGAACGGTAGGACTCCAGCCTTTATCCACACAGGCGCTAAAGATAAATATAAGCCAAATGTGAGAACAGCCTTCTAGCCCCCGTACGACTTCCTCCTGAGAGTACTCCGAGAGTAACTCAATGGTTGATACCATTGATGTGGCTAGGCCGGGTTGTCGAGGGATTCCGAACTTCTCTTTGTAGCCATTATGGATAATACCAATAGGTTCAAAATTCATAGGCAAAGACCATCAGCTCAAGGCATCAAAAAGGAGCTTAATACCCATTAAAAAAAGCAAAGCATAACAGATTTGATAAAACCATTGATCACTGATTCGATGATGTAACTTAACGCCGATTAAAACCCCTATGGGTGCCAATATGGCAAGAGCTACTGCAGTGGATAAAGTTTCTGTGTTGAATTGACCAAGCCAAGTATATGGCACGAGCTTCATAAAATTAATACTGGCGAAAAAAACGATACTGGTAGCGGCATACTCTTGCTTGGGAAGCTTGAGTGGTAAAAGGTAAGTATTGAGAGGTGCGCCGCCTGCGTGGACGCCAAAGCTAGTGAAACCAGCGATGGTGCCCCAAAAAGACCCTCGTAACCTAGAGGGCTTTTTGGGTGCTCTGTTTTTTGGTTTAAGCCAATAGTTCAGTGCAAAAGCAACGGCGATTGTTCCTACGATTAAGCGAATATGATCAGCTGTAAAGTATTTGAACGTAAGCGCTCCTATGACGATACCCACCGCTGCCGCCGGTAATAACGTGGTTAGACTATGACGGTGGCTTTTTCCCCGAAAGCTCCATAATCCGACTACGTCCATCAAGCATAAAATAGGTAGTAGGATGGCAGCAGCGGTCTGTGGCGCGATAACTAGGGCCATCATAGGTACCCCGAGAAGCCCTAATCCACCGCCAAAGCCTCCCTTCGATATGGCCGTGATAAGTACCGCCGGGATAGCAACGGCGTAAAACAGGGGATCAGTAATCATTGGGGATTAGCTTGTGACGCTTGAACTTCAGCTTTAATTTTAGGTTCAATTAGAGGAGCGTTTCTATGCTGCATAGGCAGTATGCTACTCCAATAAGTAGACGCTTTTTCCGCTTGCTCTGCTAAACGTCGGAGGTGGCTGATTGCATCTAACAAGAGGACACTCTCTTCTGGCGCTAATTTACCTGTAGAGGCTGAATTCAAAATATCGTTTTTTATCTGCTGATAGTCATGTTCCAATTTTTTAAGCAAAACTCGAGCGGGCTCACTGTCAGTATCCCCCTCTTTTATAATACGGCTGACATTGAGCAGTTCGCTGATATCTTTTTTGAACAGGTACACACTGCGCTGCACGCCGTTATCATCGATATTATCAAGGGCGTTTTGATAGTCGACTAAGCGGGAAGATAGACGTGCCACTTCATTCAAATAGCGAGCAACCCGAAGAGATGATGGCAATATGTTAGAAATTTCAGTATCGAGGTTTTGTTGCGCTACTTTCTGATTAAAGGCTGCAATTTGCGATACCAAAGAACTCACACTATTAAGATCTCGCTCCATTTGCGGTGGGTTGGTTCCCTCTTCGCTGATGGCAGCAAGCGCCATGCCGGTACTCAAACGACTGACTCTTCCTAACTCTTGAGCGATCGCTTCGACAGCTAAATAGGGTGTTGAGAGGATATTTTTATCCAGATAACGGGGTTTGCTGATGTTCTCTTCCTGAGTTTGAAAGCGCTTCTCAAGGAAGGTAACCATCGGTGTTGTTAGCGGCCACATGATCGCAACCCCTAAAAGATTGAAGAATGTATGGAACAACGCCAGCAGTGTGACCATGCTGATACTGCTGGCGTTCAATTGATCTATTTGCGAAGAAAAAATTAACAGCAACGCATACCCCACACAGCCAGTGACTAAATTAAAGATCACATGGGCGGATGCGATGCGTTTGGCATTCGATGTTGCGCCCAATACCGCCAGCATTGCCGTGGTAGTGGTACCTAAATTGGCCCCAATAACTAATGAGGCGGCGGCTGTCATTGTTATAGAACCTGTGGCTGCCAACGATAGCGTAATAGCCATTGAAGCCGAAGAGGACTGCATCAAAAAGGTTAAGACAAAACCGGCCAGCAAAAATAAGAGGGTACTAAAAGGCAGGTCAGTGAACGCCGCTAAATTGATAGTGGCTTCTAACCCTTCGAAGCTCTCTTTTAAAAAGTCTAGCCCAATAAAGAAAACACCAAAACCAGCTAAAGCAAAGCCGATCTGCTTCAATTTTTCGCGAGGAGAAACGAGATTTAAAAGCATGCCTATGGCGATGATCGGTAAAGCGAATGCGCTGATCTTTATCTTAAAACCAATCAGGGCAACCAGCCAGCTAGTCATGGTGGTGCCGATATTGCAGCCATATATTACAGCCACGGATTGAGAAGTCGACAGCAAACCCGCATTGACAAAGCCGATGGTGGCAACCGTGACGGCACTAGATGATTGGACGATAGCCGTGATCAGGGTTCCTGAAAGTAAACCGCGTATTCGGCTTTCTGTCGCAGCATGTAAAGCGCGTTTTAGGGATTTGCCTGCTGCTTGTCTTAGCCCTTGAGTCATCAAGTGCATGCCAAGTAAGAAAAGGCCGATTCCTCCAGCAAGGCTACCCAGTAACGATATATCCAAGGACTTACCCTCATTCGCGCGTACGATAATAAGAGAATAATAGTATCAAACGCTTACAAGCGCTATTAACGTATATCCATGGGCGTTATCGTTCGGCAGGTGTTCTGGCGATAACCCAATTATCGACTCGCTGAACCCCGCACTCAAGCAGGACGCGGCTGATTTCATGGAAAGTGGCGCCAGTCGTCATGATGTCATCTACGATCGCCACATGTGAGTAAGGCTCGCCTTTATAACTGAACGCTCCCGCAAGATTGGTATGGCGTTGGCGAGCGGATAATGCTGCCTGATGGGGTGTACGCCTAACCTTAATCAACTGATTAATCAGGACAGGAATGCCCAATTGTTTGCCTAAAAAGCGAGCAATTAGTGTGGGGGGATTAAACCCTCTAGCGAAAAGTCGCCCAGCATGAGAGGGAACAGGAATAAGCACATCAGGCCATGCCTGAGGTTTGGATAATAACTCTTCTAATAGCGCTTCACAAAGCCAGTTCAGATGGTGAAGTTCGTGTCTCTGTTTTATAGCCGGTAAAAGACTATTAATGGGAAAACGATAATGAAATACGGCTTGTGTTGAAGAGAAAGCGGGTGGTGATTTAATGCAACGGCCGCAGATAGTTTGAGGGCTTGTAGCGTTAAGTGGCAGTGCGCAACGATAACAGCGTCTCTCTAGCTTCGGTAACTCTATCTGGCACGCTTGGCATATAAAGCCAGAACAGAGGCTATCGCATAGATAGCATGGTTGTTTATTTATTGATCTATTGTTTTGTTTTGTGTGAATCATAAGTTGACAGTTCCTTCTGTCGAATTATCATAGTGCTTTCAATCAGCTTGCCTGCGTTGTAGCAGAGTATCAAAAGAGAGTGAATATAATGAGCGAAAAAGCAACCATCCGCCACGACTGGACAGTTGAAGAGGTGCAGGCTCTGTTTGATCTGCCATTTAATGACTTGCTTTTTAAGGCTCAGACGGTTCATCGTCAGTACTTCAACCCTAATGAAGTGCAGGTAAGTACCTTGCTGTCGATCAAAACCGGCGCTTGTCCTGAAGACTGCAAATATTGCCCACAAAGTGGCCATTACAACACAGGGCTTGAAAAAGAACGGCTTCTGCAGGTTGAAACGGTTATTGAAAAAGCTCGACAAGCGAAGGCCAGTGGCTCGACACGTTTCTGCATGGGCGCGGCCTGGAAGCATCCTGCTGATAAAGATATGCCCTATGTCGTTGAGATGGTCAAACAAGTGAAAGCGTTGGGTTTGGAAACCTGTATGACACTGGGTATGTTGGATGAAGGCAAAGCCAATCAATTAGCCGATGCGGGTTTAGATTACTACAACCATAATTTAGACACTTCCCCGGAGTTTTACGACAAAATTATCACCACGCGTACTTATCAGGACCGCTTAGATACACTTCAGCATGTGCGAGACTCTGGTATGAAGATCTGTAGTGGCGGCATTTTAGGCATGGGTGAAACGGCTACAGATCGCATCGGCTTATTGCGTCAGTTAGCAAATCTGCCTGTTCAGCCTGAGAGTGTACCGATTAATATGCTGGTAAAAGTGAAGGGCACTCCGTTAGAAAATGTAGAGGATCTCGATCATCTTGACTTCATCCGTACGATTGCAGTTGCACGTATCATGATGCCTGCGTCGCACGTTCGTTTGTCAGCGGGCCGTGAGAGTATGAGCGATGAGATGCAAGCGATGACATTCTTTGCAGGGGCTAACTCAATTTTCTATGGTGAGTGTCTGTTGACAACACCTAACCCTGAAACCCATAAAGACCTACAGCTATTTAAGCGTTTGGGTATCAACCCTGAACAGCGTATTTCTGTTGATGATACTGTCCAGGAAGCGGCAATCATGAAAGACCTGCAAAGTCAGCAGGATCAGGGCATTTTCTACGAAGCGTAATGGATATAAGGCAGAGCTATTACGCTGCCATATAAACGATCAGCCCACGTACCTTCCCTTCTAAACATAGGTCTATCCATGTCGTTTGATCAATTAGCATCTGAACTGGTGAGCCGTAAGCGGGCTGACCTTTATCGAGAGCGTCGGGTACTTGAGAGCCCTCAGCAGCCGGAGGTTGTGGTAGACGGTAAAGCCTATCTCGCTTTCTGTTCGAATGATTATTTAGGTCTAGCGAATCATCCAGACCTTATTCGTGCATTCCAGCAAGCCGCTGATGAATATGGCGTGGGGGGAGGGGCATCGCATTTAGTCAGTGGTCATAGCTTCCACCATCATGCGTTAGAAGAGGAGCTGGCGGATTTTACGGGACGCCCACGCGCTTTGCTGTTTTCTAACGGTTATATGGCCAATATGGGAACCGTCAATGCTTTAGTGGGCAAACAAGATGCTGTGTTTGAGGATCGCCTAAATCATGCGTCATTATTGGATGCGGGTCTCCTAAGCGGTGCTCGTTTCCAGCGTTACCTACATAATAGTCCCGAGAGTCTTGCGCAGAAACTGGAAAAAACAGAAGCTCGACGTAAGCTCGTCGTTACAGATGGCGTCTTCAGTATGGATGGCGATGTAGCGGATATGCCAGCTATCTGCCATACGGCGAAGGTGAACGATGCCTGGGTGATGGTAGATGATGCTCATGGTTTTGGGTGCATCGGAGCAACGGGAGCTGGAGTAGCGGAACACTATGGTCTGTCGGTGGATGATCTGCCCGTATTAATGGGTACATTGGGGAAGGCGTTTGGGACCTCCGGCGCTTTTGTTGCGGGCAGTGAGACATTGATCGAGACACTCATCCAACAAGCGCGTACCTATATCTATACGACCAGTATGCCGCCTGCCGTTGCAGCGGCCACCCGAGCCAGCTTGAAGTTAGTGATTGCTGAACAATGGCGTAGAGAGTTACTAAAATCGCTTATCCAGCGCTTTCGCGATGGCTGTCAGCAACTGGGCCTCACGTTGATGGATTCCCCCACACCCATTCAACCGATTCTCATTGGTGATTCTGCCAAAGCGATGACAATGAGTGCTGCCCTTCGGGAGCAAGGTATTTTTATTACAGCGATTCGGCCACCCACTGTTCCTCAAGGTAGCGCTCGTTTGCGAGTCACGCTCAGCGCGGCGCATTCCGAGGCGCAGGTTGATCGTTTATTGGATGCGTTGGAGCGAGTGAAATAGTGAAAGTCTGGTTCGAACAGCACGGTGATTCCTCTTTGCCTGACGTAGTACTACTGCATGGCTGGGGTATGAACTCGCATATCTGGGAGAGCTTGCTGCCAGAACTCACTCAGTACTTTTTTGTAACCGTTATTGATATACCGGGCCTAGGGCAATCCGTTGATGTTGCAGACCCTATGGATTTAAAAAGCATCACTCAGCGTATTGCGGAGGTCGTCACTGCCCCTGCTATTTGGATAGGCTGGTCATTAGGCGGCGTTATAGCAGCATTAATAGCGCAAACCTACCCTGAAAAAGTCACTCATCTTGTCACGGTGGCGTCTAATCCTTGTTTTGTGCAAAGAGATGGTTGGTCTCTGGGTATGGCGACGACAACCTACACTGAGTTTAAGTCCCTGATAAAGGCTCAGGGCAGTAAAGCACTTACACGATTTTGCTTACTTCAAGTGCAAGGTGATACCTATTCAAAACCAATTTTAAAGCGACTAAAACAGATTTTGTCAGGATCTGAACCAACCGCGTTACTCGAAACCTTGGTGCTGTTAGAAGAGGATCATCGATCAACGCTTCAGGAGATTAATGTGCCTGCGTTGCATGTCTTGGGTAAAGAGGATGTGTTAGTACCGGCTTCTCTTGCCGGTTGGCTCCAATCTAACTGCCCAGTCCAACGGGTGTGTATGGTCGAACATGCGGGCCATCTGCCTTTTTTATCCAACCCAGACCAATTTATGGATGAGTTGCTGGACTTTGCAGGTGCGAAATCTAGCCATGAATAAGCTGATTAACAAACAGCAGGTCGCTGAATCCTTCAGTAAGGCTGCCACAACGTACGATAGTGTAGCTGCTTTACAACGAGACATAGGAAAAGCACTCCTACAACGTATCCCTATGTGTAGCCCGTTAAAAGTGATGGATTTGGGGTGTGGGACGGGATATTTTACCGACAAGCTCAGCCAGCGGTTTGCCAATGCCACGTTAACAGGGTTAGACATAGCGCCCGGAATGCTAGCTTATGCCCGAGCACATCGAGGTTTGACCGATGTAAGCTGGGTTTGTGCTGATGCAGAGCAGCTACCTGCTCATCTAGAAAACTATGATCTCATCTTCTCTAGTTTGGCTATACAGTGGTGTGAAGATATTACGGCGCTATTTGCATCGATTCATCGTGCTCTAGCCAATAATGGTGTCGCCTTTATTGCGACGTTGGGGCCGGATACCCTCAAAGAGTTGCGCCGGGCTTGGTCGGAGGTAGATGATTACCAACACGTTAATCGCTTCCTGCCTGCTGAAACACTTTTGCAGGCCTTACCTCAGGGTTTGGAAGCTGAGCATGTTTCAACTGAAATAAAAGTCCTGCATTACCAACAACTCAAGGAGCTCACTCAAGAGCTAAAAGGGTTGGGGGCACATAATATGAATGCGGGTCGGGCAAAAGGGCTCACGGGGCCAGCCAGAGTTAAAGCGTTCCGTTCCGCCTATGAAAAGCAGCGGCTACCTCAGGGGACGCTACCTGCAACGTATGAAGTCTATTATTTAAAGCTTAGGAAAACCCATGGCTAAAAAGCAGTTTTTTGTTGCAGGCACAGATACGGATGCAGGTAAAACGATTGTTACCGCTGGGCTGTTAGAGAAGGCAAATCAGCAAGGGCTAAAAACCATTGCTTTAAAACCGGTAGCAGCCGGATGTGAACCAACGGAAAATGGCCTTCGCAATAGCGATGCACTGTTATTGCAGCAAACGGCTAGTGTCCCGATTAGTTATGATGAGGTGAATCCGTTTGCATTGGAGCCACCTATTGCGCCGCATATTGCAGCGGCCCAGATAGATAAGCGATTATCGGCAGATCGTATAGCCGCTTTTTGCCGAGGTGCGATGTTTTATCCTGCTGATTTTCTATTGATTGAAGGTGCAGGAGGCTGGAGGGTACCTTTAAATAACCAAGAAACCTATGCCAATGTGCCAAAAATACTGGATATGCCTGTGATTTTGGTTATCGGTATGAAGTTAGGTTGTATCAACCATGCGCTTTTAACGGCTGAGGCGATCAAGCGTGATGGATTACAGATAGCGGGCTGGGTAGCGAATTTGGTTGACCCTGAAATGGCGTGCTATGAAGAAAACTTAGCGACGTTAAAAGGAGCTTTTCAGGTTCCTTTGCTTGGTGTGGTTCCTTTTTTATCGGATGTGTCTCCCGCATCTGTAGCAGAATTCCTGAAGATTGACGCTTTAGTTGAATAAATTGCATTGTATAAAATTTATACAGACTGCTATTTCTGTCCTATAATAGAGTCAGGTTTGAAATGTAAACTCAATAGCAGGTCAGAAGCATGAATATTTCAGGTGCACTCCAAACAGGGCTGATTGGCTTAAATCGAACATTAGATAATACACAGAAAGTCGCAGGGGATCAGGTGGGTAATGGTAAACCTGAAGCGCCTGAGCTGGCTTCCGGACGAGGTGCTAATGTTGCATTACAAGAGAGTACCGTGAATCCGGCAACTGAAGCGGCAACTACTAAGGTAGTGACGGATGCCAGCGAAGTGCTCGGAACCAATATCGACACGCGAGCTTGATATAGGTCGACCACCGAAGGGTGGTCTGAGGGTATTAGAGTGATTATTAGCAATTACTCATCACTACAGACGCGTTCAACGCTAGATAGCTCATCGGCAGCTAGGCCTGTAGACGCTACTCGAAAGGCAGATCTCGATGCTTCGACTTCCCCTGTAGCTAGCCAATTGAATTCAGATGGTCAGTCAAAAAATGATGCCTCTCTGAGGTCTTCCGTAGTATCTGAGTCTAGCCTTGTGAGTAACGATGCGAGTGAAAAGCAGCGCCTGCAAGAGGAGCAGCTGATCACCCGACAATTAGCTGAGCGTGATCGGGAAGTTAAGAATCACGAGCGGATTCATGCCTCTGTCGGTGGCGTACACGCATCAGCTCCCTCATTTTCTTATGAACGAGGTCCTGACGGTCAGCTCTATGCGGTTGATGGTGAGGTACGGATTGACACCTCTCCCGTCCCTGATGATCCGCAAGCAACGTTAGAGAAGGCCGAAACTATCATACGTGCTGCTTTATCTGTACCAGAGCCTTCTACTCAGGATAGAAGGGTTGCTGCGGATGCACGTGCAATGGCTGCTGAGGCGAGAGCAGAAATAGCCAAGGCTGAGCAGGCGAAGCAACAAGAGGAAGGCTCGCAAACGACAATAGAGGAAGAAACTGAGGAAACAAAAGAACGTACAAATCAAGATGACACTACCGATAAAAAGTCACCTTTTGAATTAAGTGCTGAAAAACATGAAGCAGACAAAGCTGCTACGCAAAGCCTGCAAGCTTTTAACGACCGCCTTAATGAGATTCAGAAAACCCTGCGTAAGATCAATTTGAAGTTGGTAGAGGCGGGTGCCTTTGAAAAGTTGTTTCCTGAAGGTTCGATCATCGATAAAAACGTCTGAAAAAAACTCTCACTTCTTAGGCTTGTTAAGCCTTCGCTACACCTCGACACTCACGAGGAGTCATTTGGAACCTTTGTTTAAAGCGCCGATTAAAATGGCTTTGGTCAAAGAAACCATTCTCTAATGCAATGCTCTGCAAATCTAAATCGTCCTTTGTTATCTGTTGATACGCTCGTTGTAAGCGCTGCTCGGTAACATATTGATGGGGGCTGACGCCAAAGCTATGTTTAAACATCCGAGCAAAGTGGTAGCTGCTTAAATCGGCTTGCTCCGCAAGATCACTAATAGTGATCGGGGAGGAGGGATGGGCGTGGATATAAGCGATTAGACGCTTTTGTATTGTAGGAGATAAGCCGCCACGATTGGTAGGTAGCGAGGGCAATCCTGCATAGTTTGATATCAGGTGTGTAAGCAAAATGTCGGCTGCACTACTTAAAAATAGGCTGTCGTTTTGCTCATTGCGCTGAAGAGGGCGAATAAGCTGCTGACAAAAAGTCGCTATCCACGGATCTTGGGAAAATGTTAGATCTGGCAGATTGCTGCAAAAGCTTTTATCAAAGACGCTTTCGCTAATACGTTGTAACTGAGCATCATCGAAATAGAGATGAATGAAGCGTAGCTCGCCGCCAACCTCCCAATAGGATTGATGCTGTGCAGGCATCAGGCAGATTCTTCCAGGCGCTCCTCCGGTTTTCCTCTGTGATCCATCGACTCTAACTGTGTCGTATCCCCCACCTATATAACAACTAAGCGTGTGATGATAGGGCGCATGATAGCTGGTGTTATCCTCTTTGTTTGACCATATCGCCATACCTAACCCTTCGGATAATGGGCGTTGGTGCTCCAATGTTGCTTTTGAGGAGCTTAGGCGCTGAAAAACATCGAGTTTTTCTAAGAGGGTTGGGGTCATAGGATTTCGGGTTACCATGTCTAGATCTTTATGAATCATAGTTGAAACCCTGAAAGTGTGCATCTAGCAGCCATTTAAAAAACCGCAAGAATGTACAAAAACCGCAAAGGTAGACAAGTAATGACTCACCTTTCTTAAGAGAATCACTGCTATGGATTTACTTAAGGAGCCTCTATGTTCAATTTTGTTCTTTACGCAGCCACCGTTTTAATTTGGGGCACAACCTGGATCGCAATCAAGATGCAACTAGGCAATGCACCGATCGAAATGTCCATCCTGCTTCGCTTCGTATTAGCCGGTTGTGTCTTGTTTGTTATGCTCACGTTGGTGCGTAAGCTACAAAAGTTAAGCTTACAAGATCACCTGTTTTGTATAGCACAGGGAGCCTGCCTTTTTTGCTTTAATTTTTACGCGTTTTACACGGCTACAGGCTTTATAAGTAGCGGCTTAACCGCTGTTGTTTTCTCATTGGCGACGGTTTTTAATAGTGTTAACGGGTGGGTTTGGTACAAAAAAAGGCCGACACGCCGCGTTGTCATAGGCGGATTATTAGGTGGGTGCGGTGTCGCACTTATGTTCTGGCCTGAGCTGCAACTCAATCAGTTTGATCGTTCACTGTTAATTGGTGTTGGATTGGCAACATTGGGAACCTTCCTGTTCTCATCAGGCAATATGATTTCAGTCAGACATCAAAATAAAGGGCTAAGGCCGCCAACCACCAATGCATGGAGTATGTTGTATGGTGTGCTGATTATGCTGGCGATTATTCAAGCCCAGAATATCCCCTTTGTATTAGATACACGCCCGATCTATTTGGCTTCATTAATCTACTTGGCGATTCCAGGTACCGTGATTGCGTTTACAACCTATCTGCTGCTGGTGGGAAGGATCGGGGCGGAGCAAGCTGCATATACCACGGTACTGTTTCCAGTGGTGGCGTTAACCGTATCGACCTTTGTGGAGGATTATCATTGGACGTTAGCCACGGTGATTGGTTTTACCTTGGTGCTGTTGGGTAATTTAACTATCTTTGCAAAGCGTCCAAACTTTGATCGTTTACTGAGGTTGCAAAAAATTTAGCACCAGTTTTGTGAAGATGCTTGGTTTTTCGGCGTGAGGCCAGTGCCCTGCGCCTTCAATGAGTTTATAGGTTGCCAAAGGGAAAAGACCCAAGATCAGCTCTCTGTGGTCAGGTAAAATATAATCAGAGTTAGCACCTTTAATAAACAGTGTTTCACCGGTAAAAGGGACCCCATGAGGCGCTTGGCTTAAGTTAGCGTATGTCTGCGCAAGCGTGGGAAGGTTCATGCGCCAGTTAAAGATCTTATGTTCATCACGGTATAGATTCTTCAGTAAGAAGGCGCGTACAGAGGGGTCGCTAACCTGCTCTGCTAATGTGTGATCAGCTTCAGTGCGTGATTTAATGTGGTTAAGGTCGATGGAAAAAAGTCCCTTAAAAACGTCATCATGGTGGGCTTGATAAACCACAGGTGATATATCAACAATAATCAGCTTACGAAGGCGTTCTGGGTGGTTCAGAGCAATTTGCATCGCGACTTTACCTCCCATCGAGTGCCCCATGATATTCACATCTGTCAGGCTTAGGTCATCGAGTAATTCGATGACATCATTCGCCATGGCATTGTAATCCATGACATCCGTATGAGGACTGCGGCCATGATTTCTTAAGTCAACGGCGATAACCTGATAGGACTCTGCCAAGGTTTTAATCTGGGAGCCCCAGTTTTCTAAGGTGCCGAATAAGCCGTGGAGAATGATGAGCGGGGATCCGCTGCCATATATCTGATGATGTAATTTCATGATTGTACTCGTATATTGAAACGGGCCGAATGAAACGGCCCGCAAGACAGAGCGAATTACAGGATATCCAGCAACTCTACATCAAAGACCAGTGTTGAATAAGGAGGAATGCCGCCTGGTGAACCCTGAGCACCGTAAGCCAGTTGGTAGGGAATAGTCAGGCGCCATTTGGCACCTTTGTTCATCAGCTGCAACGCTTCTGTCCAGCCAGCAATGACGCCGCCCACAGGAAACTCAGCCGGTTGACCACGATCATAAGAGCTATCGAAGACTTTACCGTCAATAAAGGTGCCATGGTAGTGAGTGCGCACTTTTGATGAAGCGCTTGGCT
The DNA here is from genome assembly GCF_008630635.1 of Neptunomonas concharum. NCBI lineage: Bacteria > Pseudomonadati > Pseudomonadota > Gammaproteobacteria > Oceanospirillales > Oceanospirillaceae > Neptunomonas > Neptunomonas concharum. The sequence continues at coordinate 846,425 of NZ_CP043869.1, forward strand.
TTTCGCTATCGGCATCGCCGGCTTCAATGATTTCGTATTGTAGGCCTGATTCCAGTACCACAACCCCTTCGCGTTTTGCGTTCTCTGCAAGGAACGCCTCGCCTTGAGCGCCAGCAGCTTTTGCTTCAGCTTCACGTGCTTCTTGGATGCGGCGGTTGATTTCATTGAAAGCTGCTTGAATATCAGCAACAGGCACGGCTAGTTCTTTCCCTAAATAAGAGTCAGATAGGCCTGCGGCCACAGCATCTAAGTCGATACCGTCGAACCCGTTTTGCGCTAACTGATCGCCCATCTGGCGGCCAATACCATAACTTGCGTGTTGCTCTAGTGTTTCAAATTTCTTTTCAGACATTGGATCTTATACCCTGTAGATTGAATGCGAATGCTAGCACAATGCTAAGGCTTTTTCTCTTCAATGAATAATAGAGGATCCACACGCGTGTTGTTTAAGCTCACCCCCCAATGAAGGTGAGGCCCCGTGACTCTACCGGTTTTTCCGATCTTGCCAAGTAGCTCGCCTTGTTTTAGCTGATCCCCCAGTTTTACATCGATATCGCTCATATGGCAGTACATAGTGGTTAGCCCATGACCATGATCGAGTATGACGGTCTTACCATTGAAAAAGTAATCACCAACGGCGGAGACGACACCATCCGCCGCCGCAATGATAGGTGCGCCAAGTGGTGCGGCAATATCTAAACCGCTATGAGGGTTGCGTGGTTTCTTATTGAAAAAACGCTTAAGCCCAAACGGGCTGCTAAAAGGCCCATCTGCGGGAAGGATGAAATTCGTTACCATTTTGTTGGGTTCTTGCCAGTTTTTGAAAGCGCTTGCCATCTCTACGCTCTCTTTACGCCAACGGGCAACTTGCTCAGGATCAGGGTCAACGTGCTTCTTATTCTTTACCGTCAGATATTGGGCTTTGTACTCTTTGCCTTCAATTTGGAAAGGGAACTCTTTCCCATTGGCAACCATGAGTTGCGGTTCTCCTGAATCAGCCTTGAGTGGGATACCGACAACCGCTAACCACTTTGCCGTACCTGCAAAACGGGTATCCTCAGTAGGGACAACCATTACGCGGTGACTTTTATACCAAGCATTAGGCAGACGGTCAGCATCAATACCTTGTAAGGGGATCAGGGCTACACCACCGGGTGTCCTAGATTCTTCGGGTAAGGCAAGCGCTTGTGCACTAAAAAATAGAGATGCAACTATAAGCAGGTGTCTAACTTTAAACATCATATATCTCAGGTTGAATGGTTTCTACACGGCTAGTCATACTGCCATGGCGCAAGCGGGTGGTCACTGATTCCCCAGCTTTCAGATCGCTGGCATCTGTAATCACTTGCTGCTGCGCATTGCTCACGATGGCATAGCCACGTTCTAACGTTGAAAGCGGATTAACAGCATTTAGGCGCACGACTTTCTCTCTTAATACTTGAGACTGTCGCTCTGTGACTTTGCGTATTGCGCCATGCAGGCGTTCATCTAATCTGACCGCTTGTTTTTGCTTCTGTTCAAAAAGCTGTTGCGGGTGGTATCGCAATAGCTTTTGCTGAGCTATTTCATGGCGGTGTTTCAGCGCAATGACATGCTTTTGTAGGGCTTGGTACAGGCGTTGCTGGCTATGGTTGAGCTGTCGAGCTTGCTCCTTTAAGCGCTCGCCGGGATGGCGTAGCTGTTTTCTTAGGTGAGTTAAGCGTGTGGCTCGGTGCTCAATAGCTGCACATACCAGTTGCTCTAAGCGCCGTTGGAGTCTATCAAGCTGTAGAGCCAGCTGCTCCTGATCAGGGCTAATTAACTCTGCAGCCGCGGACGGGGTAGGTGCGCGTAAATCTGCAACTAAGTCTACTATGGTAAAATCAACCTCATGCCCGACGGCACTGATAATGGGAGTTGGGCAGTGATAGATTGCCCTTGCCAAAGCCTCATTATTGAAAGGCCAGAGATCTTCCAGTGAGCCGCCACCGCGCCCGATAATGATTAAATCAGCTTGATCGTGTTTTAGTGCAAGATTTAGGGCAGATAGTAATTGTCTAGGAGCATCTTCACCCTGAACGGCAGAGGGGTAAAGTGTCACCTTAAGGCCAGGAAAACGCCGTTTTAGAACGGTCAGCACGTCATGGATAGCCGCCCCGGTAGGTGATGTAATAATACCTAAATGTTTGGGGTGCTTAGGAATGGGCTTTTTCTGACTAAGCTGAAACAAGCCTTCAGCATCTAACTTCGCTTTTAGCTGTTCAAAGGCTTGTTGTAGCTGTCCTTCGCCGTCGGCTTCTAGCATCTCGCCGATCAGTTGAAAATCGCCTCGCCCTTCGTACAGGCTGACCTTCGCTGTCAGTATGACTTGGTCCCCCTCTTTAGGAGAGAAGCGGACGTGTAGGTTGCGGTTGCGAAACATAGCACACCGTACCTGGGCTTTCTGGTCTTTGAGTGTAAAGTACCAGTGCCCTGATGATGGTCTCGATATATTAGAGAGTTCTCCCTGAACGCGAACCTGTAGAAAGGAGGATTCAAGTAACGAACGTGCTTGGGCGTTTAGTTCCGAGACACTAAGGGCATGGCGCTTGTTTAGCTGTGTTTGATTCATACGAGCATCTTAATCGATGATGTTTGTGCTCGTCACCTTTAAGTGGATTATTCACACGCTTAGGTTTAAATGTGATTGTTCGGCATGGGTGAAATCTGTATAATTGATCGTTTAAATTTTCCACAGATACGGGTTGTTTAGACAATGTTGCGAATCGTTGAAGAAGCGTTGACTTTTGATGATGTTTTGCTGGTGCCGGGGTATTCAGAGGTACTGCCAAAAGAGGTCTCTTTGCAGACACAGCTCACCAAAGGTATTTCGCTGAACATACCTTTGGTTTCTGCAGCAATGGATACAGTGACGGAGTCTCGCTTGGCTATTGCGATGGCGCAGGAAGGTGGCATTGGTATTATCCACAAAAACCTGACGCTGGATGAGCAGGCAGAAGAAGTACGCAAAGTTAAGAAATATGAGGCGGGTGTTGTCAGCGACCCTATCACATGTAGCTCTGATATGTCGGTGGGTGAACTGCGTCAAATGGCTGCAAAACTAGGTTTTTCTGGTTTCCCAGTGATTGATAATGGCGAGCTGGTAGGTATTGTTACCAGCCGCGATATGCGCTTTGAAAATTACCTAGATGCAACAGTCGCTTCTATCATGACGCCCAAAGAGCGTCTGGTCACTGTTGAAGAAGGTGTCGATAAAGATAAAGTTCGCAACTTGTTGCGTAAGCATCGTATCGAGAAAATTTTAGTTGTTGATGATGCCTTCCGTTTGAAAGGCATGATGACAGTTAAAGATATGTACAAAGCCGAGGCGTTCCCGCATGCAGCAAAAGACAGCAAAGGTCGTTTAATTGTTGGGGCTGCTGTAGGTACTGGGCCTGAAACGCCAGATCGTGTCAAAGCTCTGGTTGAGGCAGGTGTTGATGTTATCATCGTCGATACCGCTCATGGCCATTCTAAAGGCGTTATTGATCGCGTTAAGTGGGTTAAAGACACGTACCCGCAAGTGCAGGTGATTGGTGGAAACATCGCCACCGCTGAAGCGGCCTTAGCTCTGGCAGATGCCGGTGCTGACGGTGTAAAAGTCGGTATTGGTCCAGGTTCAATTTGTACAACACGTATAGTCTCAGGTATTGGTGTTCCTCAGATTTCAGCTGTTGCAAACGTGGCTGAAGCATTAAAAGATCGTGGCGTTCCTTTAATTGCAGATGGCGGTATCCGTTTCTCTGGAGATATCGCTAAAGCAATTGCAGCTGGTGCATCTGCTGTCATGGTGGGTTCTATGTTAGCTGGTACGGATGAAGCGCCAGGTGAAGTTGAGTTGTACCAAGGGCGAGCGTATAAATCTTATCGTGGTATGGGATCGATCGGTGCGATGGCGCAGAGCAGCGGCTCGTCGGATCGCTATTTCCAAGATGCCTCTGCTGGTGCTGAAAAGCTTGTACCGGAAGGGATCGAAGGGCGTGTTGCTTGTAAAGGGCCAATGGTCGGTGTTGTTCATCAACTGATGGGTGGCGTAAGAGCGTCCATGGGTTATACAGGCAGCCCAGATATTCAGACTATGCGCACCGTACCTAAGTTTGTACGGATCACGAATGCGGGTATGAATGAAAGCCACGTACACGATGTCAGTATTACCAAAGAGGCGCCAAACTACCGCGTTGGCTAATCTCGTTTTATTCATCAAAGTGGGGCGCTCCTTGGCTGCCCCATTTTTAGTTTATAGGGCTGTTAAATCAGCCATTCGGTGGAGCCACTGAACATGACAACAAATATTCATGCACAACGAATTCTGATTTTGGACTTCGGTTCTCAATACACACAACTGATTGCTCGCCGCGTGCGCGAGATTGGTGTTTATTGTGAAATTCACCCTTGGGATATGTCAGAAGAAGATATCCGCGCCTACCAGCCAAAAGGTATTGTTTTAGCAGGCGGACCAGAATCAGTTACTGAGGGTGACTCCCCTCGGGCACCTGAAGTTGTTTTCTCATTGGGAGTACCTGTTCTGGGTATCTGCTATGGAATGCAAACGATGGCTGCTCAAATGGGTGGTAAAGTAGAAACCTCGGATCATCGTGAATTTGGCTACGCGAAAGTACGATTGGCGAGCAGCCCTAGCCGCTTATTGGAAGGCATCGAAGATCATATAGCCAACAATGGTTCTCTGTTGCTGGATGTTTGGATGAGTCATGGCGATAAAGTAACCGAATTACCAGAAGGCTTTGCTGTAATTGCATCAACTGATTCTGCGCCGATTGCCGCTATGTGTGACCCAGTGAATAACTTCTACGGGGTACAGTTCCACCCAGAAGTGACGCATACAAAGCAGGGCGGTCGAATCCTTGAGCGCTTTGTGCGTGAGATCTGCGAAACAGAAGCACTCTGGACGGCTGCTAATATCATCAATGATCAGATCGAAAAAGTGCGAGAGCAAGTCGGCGACCAAAAAGTGTTGTTGGGATTATCTGGGGGTGTCGACTCCTCGGTCGTTGCTGCATTGCTGCATAAGGCTATCGGCCCACAGCTAACCTGTGTCTTTGTTGATAATGGTTTGCTGCGCAAACGTGAAGGCGATCAGGTTATGGATATGTTTGCCAAAAACATGGGTGTTAAAGTCATCCGTGCCGACGCTGAAGAGATGTTCCTAGGGCGTTTGTTAGGTGAAAATGACCCTGAGAAAAAGCGTAAAATTATTGGTAATACCTTTATTGAAGTGTTTGACCAAGAAGCGACCAAGCTAAAGGATGTGAACTTTCTGGCTCAAGGCACCATCTACCCTGATGTTATTGAATCAGCGGCAGCAAAAACAGGTAAAGCTCATGTCATCAAATCCCACCATAACGTGGGTGGCCTGCCTGAAGATATGCAGTTTGAGTTGGTTGAACCTTTGCGCGAACTATTCAAAGACGAAGTTCGTAAAATTGGTTTGGAACTCGGTCTGCCATACGACATGGTCTACCGTCACCCATTCCCAGGCCCTGGCTTAGGTGTACGTATTTTGGGTGAAGTAAAGAAAGAATACGCTGATATTCTCCGTGAAGCCGATGCAATCTTTATTGAAGAGCTACATAAAGCAGACTGGTATCATAAAACCAGCCAAGCATTCGCTGTATTCCTGCCTGTTAAATCAGTAGGGGTCGTGGGTGACGGACGACGTTATGAATACGTTATTGCGATACGTGCCGTAGAAACAATCGACTTCATGACTGCTCGCTGGGCGCATTTGCCTTACGAGCTGCTTGAAACGGTATCGGGTCGAATTATCAACGAAATCCCACAGGTATCCCGAGTGACTTATGATGTTTCCAGTAAGCCACCTGCGACAATTGAGTGGGAATGATCACACGTTAGGCATTAGCTGGTACTAACTGGCATTAAATGATACTTAAGCCCATGTTTTCATGGGCTTTTTTGTTCTTGTGTCTGGCAGTATTTGGCAACTGATGGCAGCGGGAAGCACCGCTTGAGCATGGCATTCAAGGTGGTATTATCGAGACATGATGCCATGAGTGAAAGCCGATACCATGCTGCTTGATCCTGTGTGTTCATGGTATCGAAATTGTTTAAATTACTGTTTTTATTTGATTTATTTCCTGATTTTTGGGCGATTTTTCAGCATGGTATTGGAATCGAAGAAGGATAAGACTCTTGCTGACCGATACCAAGCTGCGCAACCTCAAGCCGAGGGATAAACTCTACAAGGTGAATGACCGGGATGGCCTCTATGTGGCTGTCACTCCTGCCGGTTCTATCTCATTCCGTTACAACTACTCGATCAATGGCAGGCAAGAGACAATCACCTTTGGCCGCTATGGCGTTGGGGGGATCACGCTGGCAGAAGCCCGTGAGCGACTTGGTGAAGCCAAGCGGATGGTCGCTGATGGAAAGTCGCCAGCGAAGGAGAAGGCAAGGGACAAGGCGCGTGTAAAAGGGGCTGAAACCTTTGGTGCCTGGGCTGAAAAGTGGCTACGTGGCTACCAGATGGCCGACTCTACCCGTGATATGCGCCGCTCGGTTTATACGAGAGAGCTGGAAACGAAATTCGGCAATCAAAAGCTGACCGAAATCACTCACGAGGACTTGCGAGCACTGACCGACGCCATCGTAGAGCGTGGAGCGCCTGCTACGGCGGTTCATGCGCGAGAGATTGTACTCCAGGTATATCTCTGGGCCACTGAGCGAGGCCAGAAGGTTGAGAACCCGGCAGACCTAGTGCGGCCAGCAAGCATTGCCAGGTTTGAGCCGAGAGATCGAACCCTGACTCCCGAAGAAATCAGGATCATGTATCAGTACATGGGGCGTATTGGCTACACAACACTGGACTCGGCCCTAAGATGACAACCATTGCCGATAAAATGGAGGTATTCCAAAACAAGCTGGCCCGGCGTGCCTACAAGGACGTGACGAGAACGGTCGATCAAATCGACAACATGAGACGCTGGCCGTTTGGCCGACGCAAGTAGTTAGAAAGCATACGGGCCGGTGATGGTGCACTGGCCCGTATTTTCACATACATCAAACCGATTATAGTGAAGCTGTAACTCGTTTTTGGACATAAATGAGTCAGTGAGTTTGCTAAATTAGCACCTCACGAATAAGTTCAGGTATTGCAAATCTAGAATCGAGTAACCACCAAATTCACTCAATCACTACAACGGTATTTCAATTCTTTGATCATTGAATTAGACATTTAGTTCGTCAAAGAAGCCAACTGTAACGGGTATATCACTGTCAGCGTTATCGTACGAAACAGGAACGGTCTGCCTAAACAACAACATTACTTTTAATTCGTTTATAGATTCGAGCTTCAAGTAATCCCTCAACTTATCAATGTTTTCATCCAAAACTAAGAAGCGGTCCATGTGTTTCTTTAGGCGATCAGGTTTGCCATCTGATTTCGTTACACCACGAAACTCGTATATTTGTTTAGCTATTTCACCTTGAGTCTTGGCAAATTCTAGGTCTTTACATTCAACGAGGTAGACAATTTTTTCTGAAGGGTTCCATGCGAGCACATCAACATCTCCAAAGTCTTTCTTGGTTCTTTTTTTAAGAATCTTGCTGACCTTCACATCAGCCTCAACTTTCCAACCCAAGCGACTGAATTTGTCAGCAGCTTCTTGGTTGAATCTGTGCCCCGACTTATTTCGTTGCTCTCCAATCCATTTTTTCATCGCTTTAGTGTTGAAAAATGAGCCGTCTAGAGTTGCGTCAAATGAATTGGATAAGCAATACAAAACCCCTCTTCGTATTAAACTTGGGGCTATAACAAGCTTATCGCCAAGTATGATTAATGGCCGCGCTGTCAATGACAACCTTCGTCGAAATCTCCATGGAGAAATATCGCTTACACGATAACCTGAAGATAAGGCCATCCAGCTGGATCTTTGTGGTAGGGTAAATCTATCCATAAAAGCTTTCAACGCAGCATCAGATACACCACTCGTATTCGATTGATAAAACAGCTCTGAGCATGAGATTTCATAGACAGCTTTGTTTTTTTCGACCCCAATATTTTCAAAAACATCTAAGATTTTTCTGGCTTCATCGATAGATACCCCAAACTCTTCATGCCAAGCAGCCTCGAATTCTTGACCTAGTAGATCGGCAACCTTTTCATGAACTTCTGGTTCAGAGAAATGATCATCATATTTATTTGAAGCATGGTTTATCATCTCTGTCTGAACGGACTTACCGTAAGGGTTTACTACAGTGTCATACGCAGTGTGATCGAATTGTACATCACCATATGTGGAAAGCCTTAGATGGGGCTTAACCAACTCATACATAATCGAATCTGAAAGATTGCCATATTGGAAAATTGCAGTTGCAAAAGTTATTAGCTTAGTTAAATCCAGATGATTTGGAACTTTTCCGCCATCATCTAAAGATTCACAGATGGCCATTTCAATAAGAATCCTAGACCCCGTAAGTGCAGAATTATTTGAAGAAATTCGCTCCAATGCGACTGAATATACATCATCTTTATCATTATGGAGTCCCAGCATAGCTTTGAAAGTACGCTGCCAATGCTCAATATCTGCTTCTACAGCAGTATGGTTTTCAAGCAAGAAAATAATTAGTGCTTTCTTGTTAAAAGAACCCAAATATGACTGAATTTCCTTCCAAAGATTCAAAGTTAAGTCTTGTAAATATTGCGTGCATTCAGTTTTGCCGTAGATATTGCATGGCTCGGTATGGCTTTTCGACATCCATGCTAACCCAATTTTAATGGTGGCATCATCAAAACGGTCTAATACTAAAGGTTCAGGTAAGCTCATTTTGACGTAATCCAGAAAGGATTGTGCGGTGAGCATATGCACTTCTTTACCATAATTATCTGTAAAAACATGACCTAAAATACTTTCAACTAGCTCCTTATGGTCATTACATTCAACAGACTCTTTTATAAAAACAGTAAGCAATGATTTTATGATGGTTCTCTCAGCAACGTTGTCAGCTCGATGAAATGCAAGAAAATAGTTTTTTAAGAACTTACAGCTTATATGCAGAATGCCGTTTTCTACAGATGTAGAGGTCTTTATTAAATTGCTTAGAGTTTCGGGGGCAAGTACTTGAGATACTTGAATAGGGACATCAACATCTTCAAATTCAATCTTAAAAAAAACATTAGCGTATGATGAAGAGCAGGCTAATTCAGATAACGCCAAGTCAGTCCTACATATCCAATTACAGACGCCATGCCACAATCTATATAAAAGGTCTTTATTCTGATTTTCATTATGTAAAGGAGTGCACCACCATGAGCATAGATTCCCTTCGATCAAGCCTAGCAATTGACCATTTTCAAGGTTATCTACCGATGCATAAATTGGTTTAAAACGATCTTCTTTGAAGTAGCTACTTGTAGTCAATCTTCTGACAGAAATTACCTCACCATACGGGTTTAAAACTTTATGTATATCGTCCTCATTTTGAACTTCCCAACGAACATCTAACAGAGCATTCTGTGTGATCATCATGAATATTGATGATAAGTTACCAACGTCTTCATCAAACGCTGAATGAGGGATAATGTTAAAATCGTTATCTTTGGCCCAGCTATATAGATTGAGTAAGCCGTTTACATTTTGAGTGTGGATTCCAACATCAAGTACTCTGTGTTTAGCTTCAATCAACCGCCAGAAAGTAAATGGATTCATACTAGTGATTCGATTGAATGTGTCTAAATCAGGTGCAGGAATAGATTCTAAAAGCCAGTTGCTAGACTCCGATTCACCTTCAAGTGATATCATAACTGAACGTCCCCAACCACAGCCAATAAGAATGCTAAGGCCGCTCTTAAACCCATCTATTTTTGACGAGTAGCTAAACGCTTTCTTAATTCTTTCCGCAATAGCATTTTCTAAGCTAGAGTTCGAAGTCGATGCACCATTAACAAGTCCATTTTGATAGTCGCAAAAGTCATCAAAAAACAGTAAGAAATGTACGTACCTTTGTTCATCAATACCAATGAGAGCGTCTGCACCGACAATACTTCCGTTTGAGTCTCTAAATGGTGAAAACGGTACATTACTTATTTTGCCCAGTAACCGCGAGTCTTCAGAAAAGAATCTAGCATATCTGACTTGCATGGCATGTTGTAGCCGATCTAATAAACCAAACCTATTGGCTTGTTCGATCACAAAGAGACGAATTGCGACACTTATTGCTGTTGGTAAAGCTAAGATATAAGTTCCATCTTGTGCCCTGTAAATAGGCTTACGTTCTAATGAGGAGCTTCCAAAAGCTTCATTAGTAAGCGAAATGAGATCTGGGTTCTCAAAAATATATGGCTTAAGGTCCTTCTCTGAGACTCCCAATTGAGTTAGGTCATCCAAGGAAAAACTGACTATATTACGTTTTTCAGTTGATATATAAGAATGGAAGTCCCATTCAGATTGAGGGTAATGGTAATCCCCCCGAAAACTAACGGTCCTCAAAAGTAGAATATTCTCGTAACCTAAGCGCAGGAGATTCTGCATGAAAAAGTCACGTTATACCGACAGCCAGATCATGGCGATTTTGAAGCAAGCCGAAGCAGGCACACCAGTGCCTGAGCTGTGCCGTGAACACGGTATGAGCTCAGCTACATTCTATAAGTGGCGCGCCAAGTATGGAGGCATGGATGCTTCCTTGATGGCTCGCATGAAGGAGCTTGAGGAAGAAAACCGCCGTTTGAAGAAGATGTATGCGGAGGAGCGCCTTAAGGCAGAGATTGTCCAAGAGGCTTTGCAAAAAAAGTGGTAAAGCCGTCTCGCCGTAAGGAGATGGCGCAACAGGCAGTAGTAACGCGAGGTATCAGCATCCGGTTGGCATGCGATGCCTTTGGTATCAGTGAAAACTGTTATCGTTACCACCCGAGGCTCGACTCTGAAAATGCGGAGATCGCAGACTGGTTGATCAAGCTGATAGAACAGGAGTCCGACTGGGGATTTGGTCTGTGCTTTGACTATCTTCGCAACGAGAAGGGATTTGTCTGGAATCATAAGCGGGTTTACCGCATTTACTGTGAACTGGCGTTAAATCTCAGAGTGAGGCCTCGTAGGCGGTTAAATCGGCATAAGCCTGAACCCCTAAAGCAGCCTCTGCGTCAGAATCAGGTGTGGTCGATGGACTTTATGCATGATCAGCTCTCGGATGGGCGTACATACCGTCTCTTCAACGTACTGGATGACTTCCGACGTGAGGGTTTAGCGATTGAAGCAGGCTTTTCATTGCCTGCGATAAGAGTTATCAGGACTCTGAGCCAGCTGATAGAGTGGCGAGGAAAACCGAGTGTTATCCGCTGCGATAACGGCCCTGAGTTCATCAGTCATGAATTTACGGAGTGGGCTCGTAAGCACTCAATCCGGATTGAGTATATTCAACCAGGGAAGCCGCAACAGAACGCTTATATCGAACGTTTTAACCGCACAGCGAGATATAGCTGGGTAAGTAAGCATCTGTTCGAAACCTTGGAAGAGGTTCAGGATTATGCAACGCAGTGGCTATGGTTTTACAATCATGAACGGCCACACAAAGCCAATGGCGGCAGGCCGCCGATGAAAGCGGCTTAACTTCTACTTTTAACGGCAGTTAAAAATGGGAGGATTACCTAATCACTACCTTTCTGATAACGCTTTAAACTTTTCCTACAAATGGACTCATTCGATAAAATGAGGATAGCTCTTACTGATTTTTTTATACCTGAAAACGGTTTGTTGTCTGGCATTTCATCTATTAGGTCGATAAAGATTTGTGTATAGAAACATGAGCTTTCCCAAAGCCCATTGAGGAACATATATGACCCTTTGATTGAATTGGCTACCCCAACCATCGTATCTTCAGCCGGATCTTCCCATGAACCAATATATGTAGAATGAATGCCATCAAATAATCGACCTATTTCAACCGCATTCATTACTTTCTGACCACGCTGAGATAGAAAAAGCTGATGAATCATAGTCTCGGTAGTTACCAAGTTACTATGGAGCTCTTCTTCATATAGTAGTCCCGCTAGTTTTATAAGAGCGTCTTCAAAGTCAAAGTCATCAATTAGCTTACTTATATTGTGATCTGCTCTAAGCTGACCAAAAGTTGGGCTCATTATTTGTTGACTGGCATTTAAAAGGCCTAACTGGGAGAAGTCCATATCATCTATATTCATATATACAATTCTTAGCTATCAGTCATTGAAAAACTTGCCCAAACGGTTACTTGGAGACAAGAGGCTTTAGTGGCCGCAAACTTGCTTTGGGGCTCAACGAGTTACTGTGCCGTGACCTTTGTTTGGCACGCATCACCCTCACGCTACCAAGGCTTTATGCATCTGATCACACTACTATGTCAGCATTGATTACTGTACATTTAGATCCGTCAACCAGATGTGATGGCATTAACAAAAGTACGGAAAATGGAGAGCGGGTTGTTTAAGTAAAGCAAAGACTCTAACCAAAGTTGGGGCAAAAGCGTGTTTTGGGTTTTAGCAACAAGAGTCAGTACTACTTACACTGACTCGATATTGAGGTAGCGTTACTTGGTCGAGGATTTGCTTGGCTTTAAGCCGGGAGTGTTTCCTGGAGTTTTTTTGTTGTCACGTCGACGTTGATCTGGCTTGCCGGTCGACTTGGCTATTGGTTTTGGCCCTGGTTTCAAACCCATGATTTGATCCTTTTATTTAACGAGGTTATTCCTCGTTGTATAATCTTTGGGCAGTGTTGATGGCTTTCAAGATGTGTATGAAAAAAAATCTAAAAATATCCCCAATATTTCTTGCTGGTAACTCATGTTTTGATGCGTTTTAAAATGTACTGCGACTAGTTGGAGGCACAAGATGGATAGAATTACCTCAGGTCCACGACGGCTTAGTGTTGAAGAGATACAAGAACTTCGTCGCGATATGGAAGAATCTTCAATTTGGGCCAAAGCTGAACTAAAACGTCGACGAGCCGCAAAAAGTCAAAAAAATTCTGCGCATGGTATAGATGATGGTATCGATAACGACCACCTTTCTAACTAGCTGTTATATAGGTATATTTTCTGCTCGTTGATATTTGAGTGGGAATAATTAATCGTTCAGTAGTCCTTTTCGTTGTTTAGCAATAAACACCCTAGAGCCCGCATGATTGCGGGCTTTTTTGTATTTAAGGGGAAATTGAGCGAGCATTATCTAGCAGTTACAAGCACAGTTTGATCGAGGCATGAGTGTGGGTGTTATTTTCTTCTTGTGCCTGGGAGCTTAGAGTCGACCACCTTTCGAAGCCCCGCTACGTCTGCTAGCTGTAATGATAAATTCAACATGAATAGGAAGAAATAGTCATCGATCAGTTTGTCTCCTGACATAGCATGAGGCTTAGAACGATGTACCGACAGTCAATAAGAGCAGAAGTAACTCCTGTAAATATCCCAGCTTTGTTCTGTTATTCTGGATTTATCTGTACTTTATTCAATCCCAGCCACTCCTTAATATGCCTATCACTAGAACAACGACATAAGGCTAGGGAATAAAATGTTTCATTCTAATATCGCTCCGTATTCTCGCACCGAGAATCAGAAAACCTCAGAACAAGATGGTGAGCAGCTTCTTTATAAAAACGGGTAGCTCTCTCTTTCTCAAGAAAAGTGTCAGATTAGGTCGTGACTGATACATATTAAAGTCAGCTACTCGATTCACTAAGGTTAATTATGGATTTTTCTACAGCTTTGTTTTCTATCCTGACTATTCACTTAATGGCATCTATTTCTCCTGGCCCAGACTTCGTTGTTGTGTCCCAGAAAACCCTGCAGCAGGGTCGAAAAGCGGGCATTGTTTGCGGTGCGGGTGTCTGCGCGGGCCTCTTGGTTCACATAGGCTATTCCGTTGCAGGATTAACTGCGGCGCTTGAGCATTCGGTCAGGTTAACCCAAGGCATCGGAATTTTTGGCGGAAGTTATCTGGTTTTTCTCGGCTATAAGTCCATCAAGGGGTCTTTTTCTGCGAACCCTGCGCCTTCCATCGAGAAAGAAAACAATGCTGGCGGAGCGTCCGCATTTTGGAGCGGGTTGATCGTGAATGTTTTTAATCCCAAAGCGGCGATTTATTTTATTTCTCTGTTCTCAATCATTATCTCCCCGTCCATGGGTGCTGAGAAATTGCTACTGGTGATTGTCTTGATTGTCTCTGTGCAAATGACTTGGTATCTTACCTTTATATTCATTGTCACTATCCCTAGCATTCGGATGAAATTTGATAGTAAGGTGTATCTTATTGACCGCAGTTTAGGTGCGCTAATGCTGATGATGGGAGTTTACATGATCGCCACTTACGCCTTCTGTTGCGGCGATAGCTAAACGAAACCAGCTAACTGAGCAAAGCCGCTGCTTGGTCAATCTGTCTCAGGATGAGCCTGAGCTCATTCTTGTAGTCTGATCGGAATTTTTCGTCGGTCAAGCTATCGCCCACGCGCCAATAGATCGCATAGAGAAGCACTTTGGTAATTTTCTCCCTGAGTTCGAACAGTTCTATGCTGTTGCCTGGGGCGGAACAACGACTGAGGAATGAGTGATAACAATCGTTCATCCTCCGAAAATGCGTCATCACAATGTCTTGATCAGGTTTGATGAATGATAACCCGCTTTTGTCTTGTGTGATGTCTACCGACTCGCTGTATGAAATGCAGTCTTCAATGATGGCTGTAATTTCCTTAAGAAAGGCATGCTTGTTTTCGTCATCCTCTTGTTTTTCAATCATAGGGAGCCATTTGTTAGAAACTCTGTAACCAAGTCCACGCACTGTCACGATAAAGTCTTCGATCATGACATTCTTCAGCACTGCTCGCGCTTTGAACACGTATTTGTTGGCGATAATGCTGTCTGGGCTGTCTTCCATGTGGAAGGAAGATTTCTGATCTCTAACAATATTTCCTATGTCGCTGTAGCTAATCAAAGATGTTTGAAGGGTGAAAAGCTGATAGAAAAGAACATAGACAGCAGCATCCTGAATAAATACCTCACGCCCAGAGGATTTTAGTATGTTGAGATTAGTATCAAGAGTGACATTTTTGGATGTTTCTATGTTTTTGAACGTAATTTGACTCATTGCGAACCTAGCTTCCTACTATCATCGACAACCTTTGTTGGTTTTTTAATTTTGGCATCAAGAGTCTAATACAAATTACCCTGGCTTCATTGTTAAGCAAAGAGTACACGGTATTGCACGCACGATATCAGTTTATAGTCCCTAAAATATCTTAATAGGTGAAGAGAGTCGATCGCCAAGAAAGCAAAACATGTGTATACCTCTCTCCGCGACGATTAGAGTTTTTATCACAAAGACATTAATTGCTCGATCATTGACTATGATTCTAAATCGGTGAGCGCTCAAGCGCTGTCAGCAAGCTCCAATATTTAAGTTGGAGCTTGTAAATAATCTGCATTACCCCAAAGTCCCCAATCTTGCAGCGGCTTGCGATACATTGTCTGCACCTTGATATATCTCTGTCATAATATTGCTCACTTGGCTGATGTTGTCTTGGCCTGCCTCGGCTGATTGTCGCGCTTCAGCTGTGTTTCCAGTTAATGTGGTTAACAGTTGATGATTTTCGTTAACGACATCCGCTATCATTGAGGTTGATTCGCTGGTGCGGAAGGCTAGCTGTCTTACTTCATCGGCTACTACGGCAAAGCCTCGGCCCTGATCACCAGCTCTGGCCGCTTCGATTGCTGCATTGAGCGCCAGTAAGTTTGTTTGGTCAGCGATTGATTTAATGGTAGCGACGATGGATTGAATACTCTCAGACTGTTCATTTAGGTTGGTGATGAGATTATTGACCTCATCTACCTTCTCAACGATTTGAATAGATGTCTGAACGGCCAGATCTAGTGATGATAGTCCCTGTTGAGCAATTTGTGCGGTCTCTTCAGAGGTGCTGCTGGCTAATGTAGCAGCTTCACGAATAGCTAGGTCCAGTTCAACTTTTGCTGTTATGTCTGAAGCAAATTTAATAACCTTTACAATTTCTCCTTGAGTATTTTGTATAGGGTTATAGGTAGCCTCTAGCCAAATGGTTCGCCCTTGAGCGTCAAGTCTTTCAAACTGCCCTGACTTAAACTCACCTTTTTCTAAATCTGACCAGAAGTTTGGATTTTCTTGATAAAAAGCTTCTGTGCAAAATATGCGGTGATGCTTTCCTTGGATATCCTCCAAGCGATAACCCACGGTTTTTAGAAAATTATCATTGGCAAATAAAATGTCACCCTTTGGGGTAAAATGAATGATGGCTTGGGAGCGATCTAGGGCTTCTAATACTTGCTCTTGTTGATCAGTTTCATGCTTACGTTGGGTAATATCGGCTGCTATTTTTATCACTTTCGATACGCTGCCATCTGCTTCGGCCACGGGGAAGTAGGTGGCTTCTAACCACAAGGTGTTACCTTGCGAGTTGCGTCGTTCAAATATGCCTGAGATAGAATGGCCAGAAGCAAGATCTTGCCAATGCTTATTGTAGTCAGAACTCTGGTAAATATGGCTGGGGCAAAAGATACGGTGGTGTTGGCCTATGACTTCCTGTGCTTGATATCCTGTTGTTTTCAAGAATAAATCATTAGCACTTAATATGTTGCCCTGAGTATCAAACTCAATAAAAGCAACAGAGGATTTGAGAGCATCTAGCTGCCTCTGAGTATAATCGGTATCTTCCTTTAATGGGTTTTTCTCCACCATGCTCCTGTTTCTAAATAGCATAATCGTATCCCTGTAAGCAGGTTGTTTATTATCAACTTCCTGTTTTTGAGAAGAGTTCTTCCATGGGATAGTAAAAAGTCTGAATAGTAAGCAGCGTAATTTACTGATTAGGTTTCAACGCCTGTCTACTAAACATAGATCAGGATGCTTAAAATGCAATATATCTGTTTATTACAAGAGGCGTTGAATAGGGAGTAACGACTTTATGCGAGATCTTCAGAAAAATCTTGATAACCCACCGAGCTTATTCGGGCGCTTTGCGCTCTAGAATAGTCTCGCTCATATTAGCGTTTAGTGTGCCTTCAACAAACTTAGTGCGTCGCTGTAGCGCTGCTTTGGCTACCATATAGGCTGAAACGGGGGCTGTGATAAACAGGAAGAGGCTGATAACAAACTCATGAATGGATAGTTCGTTATCAATTAAAGCATGGAGTGTCATAGAGGCTAATAGAATACAGCCAATACCCAGTGTTGTTGCTTTTGTAGGGGCATGGAGGCGTGTGTAGAAATCAGGCAGCTTAACCATGCCAAGGGCGCCCACTAGGATAAAAGCGGCCCCCATTAGTAATAAAAAGGAAGCAAATAATTCCATGAAAAATAACATAAACTTCTTTCCTTTATTCGATGATATCGCCGCGTAGTAGGTACTTAGCTAAAGCGGCTGTGCTGACAAAGCCAAGCATGGCGATTAATAAAGCCGACTCAAAATACATAACACTTTCAAAATAGAGCCCAAGTAACACGATCAGGGCGATGCTGTTTATATACAGAGTATCTAGCGCCAGAATGCGATCACATGTTGTGGGGCCAATAAATAAACGGACCGTATTTAACAAAAGTGCGATGCCTACCATGATAGTCACTAACGGTAAAATTGTGCTTAGCATGCAAAAATCTCCCTTAGTGGTTCTTCGTATCGCGTTTTAATATGGTTGATAAGTTGTTGTTCATCGTCGATATGGAGCGCGTGAATATATAGCCATTTAAGATCTTCTGAGAAGTCGACGCTCACGGTGCCCGGGGTAAGAGAGATTGTGCTGGCTAATATAGACAAGGGGAAGTGTCCGGTAAGGTCCAGTGGTAAAGCGATGAGTCCAGGTTGTAGGTGATGGTTGGGGCGTAGTATGCGACCTGCGACCTCAAAATTAGATACGACAATATCCACCAGTACCATACCGATGTAGCGGATCGCCCTGAAAGGCTTAACAACGCGCGCGTGTGGATCGCTGAGTGGAGCAGCTATCCATGGAATAACAATAGCGAGGGCTGTGCCGAGCACTAAATGGCCCATAGAAAAGTCATTCAGCAGTAACCACACTGTCACTAAAATGCAGGAGTGAAGTGGCATAGGGAAGAGTCGATTAAGCACCGTCACCTCCAGGTACCGTGGTTGAGAGTGGTTTGGCAAAATTCAGTCCAGCTTTCATATCTTGCGCAGCTAGTTGTGCGTACTCAGTTATAGTACCTGCAAAAATAACCATCAGCGGTAGAGCAATCACCAATAAAGATACAGCCGCAAGTTGTGCTGGATGCGATGTGACTTTGCTTGCGCTCTCTCCGCGGGCGCGCCAGAAAAGTGTGCCACCAGAGCGAGAAAGCATGATGAGTGCTGCCAAGCTACTGATGAGTACAGGTGGCCAAATCCAGCTTGCTTGACCACTGGCAAGTGCAGCTTTGAGCATCAGGGCTTTACCGATAAAACCAGAGATGGGCGGCATGCCGATGAGCGCTAGTGCGGCTAAAAAGAAAAGGATACCTAATAAACGCGGTTGTGCTACTGAGCGAGCTTGTACAAAGCGATCTTCGGCCTTACCTCGTTGGTTAATAATTAAGCCAGCCACAAGAAACATTAAAGCGGTTGCTAGCGTGCTATGTACAAGATAGTAGAGGCCGCTTGTTGTTGATTCAATGGTGTTTAAGGCGACCATTAGCAACAGACTACCAATGGATACGATAACCAAGTTAGCGGTAAGGCTACGCAGAGTTTTGCTTGCCAGAGTTGCTAAAATACCTGTGGCTAAAGTAAGTAGTGCCAACGGCCATAACCAAGGTTCCGCAATGTTGGCAAGCTCCCCTGCGTCATCGCCAAAAATACTGCTATGTACTCGCCATAGGCTATAAATGCCTACCTTGGTCATAATGGCAAAGAGAGCTGCTACGGGTGCGGGCGCTGCGGCATAGGCGCGAGGAAGCCAAAAATGTAATGGCATCATTGCCGATTTAAGACCAAAAACAACAAGTAATAACATGGCCCCTGATTTAGCTAGCTGCACATCGTCTGGGTTTATGTGGGCTGCACGTTGTTGCATGTCCGCCATATTGAGCGTACCAAACGTGCCGTACATAATACCTAATGCAAATAGGAATAATGCTGATCCTGCAAGGTTTAGCGTGACATAGTGCATATTTGCTAATGTCTTTTGTGCTCCGCCACCATGAATCAATAGGGCGTAGGAGGCTATGAGCAAGACTTCAAAGAAGACGAACAGGTTGAAAATATCACCGGTAAGGAATGCCCCTTGTATCCCCAAAGCCTGAAACATCAGTAATGGATGCAGAAATTTGCCTTGCTGGTCGTCATTTGCGCTACTGAAGAGCTGTACACACAATAAAAGAAAGCTAGTGAGCGTCAGCATAATCGTCGCTAAGCGGTCAGCAACTAACAGGATACCAAAAGGTGGTTGCCACTCTCCCATGGCGTAAACTAGGGTGCCTTGTTGCTGGACTTGCAAAAGTAAGCCGATGGCCGCCAGTAATTGAAGTAGTGCAAATACCAATCCTGCCACGCGTTGCCGTTGTAGCGTAGTAGCAAGTGGTGGAGCTAACAGCAATATACCAGCAATTAACGGTATTAAAAGCGGTAGAACAGGAAGATGCTGCAGTATCAAGAGTGCTTCCTTTTATCTCGAGTTTGTTTTGAATTAGCTTGGTTTTTATCAATTCTTTCCGCAAGCGCTTCTTCTACAGCGGTTCGCCGCGGGGGTAGCTCTCGCCCGTCAACCTGATCATTCCCCAAGTCGGCTCGGGCGCGGATAGCCAGTATGAGTACAAAGGCTGTCATCGCAAATCCAATTACGATAGCGGTAAGGACGAGTGCTTGAGGGAGAGGGTCAGCATACTGAGCGCTTTCGCCTACAATAGCTGGCCCGTTAATTGTTAGGCGTCCACTGGCAAACAAAAACAGATTGACTGCATAGGATAGGAGCGTAAGTCCTAAAATGACGGGAAAGGTCTGAGCACGCAGCATAAGGTAAATACCTGCGGTGGTCAGAACGCCAACTCCAAGAGAAAAGGTGAATTCCATTAGTTATTTCCTGCCCCTAAACGCTCGCTGGTGGTGAGTTTGCCAAGGTTTGCCAGAATTAACAAGGTCGCACCGATAACCGTTAGATAAACTCCAAAATCGAATACCATTGCACTGGCAAGTTCAAATTTGCCCACTACTGGTAGGTAGAAGTAATCAAACCAAGTGGTTAGGAAGTTGCGGCCAAAAGCCCAGCTACCTAAGCCCGATAACGTAGCGATAAACAGGCCGCTGGCGATCAAACCGATGTAGTTAATAGGCATGCGCTCTTTCATCCAAACCACACCATGGGCGACATATTGTTGAATCAGTGCGATGGCTGTGATGAGTCCTGCAATAAATCCACCGCCAGGCATATTGTGGCCTCTTAGGAATATATAAGCGGAAACCAGCAGTGCTAAAGGTAGTAAGCTTTGAGAGATCACCGCTAATACAAACGGGTGCCGTTCCTGAGACCACTGATTGCCTTTGCTATCGGCAGATGGCATGAAAACCAGCATCTGTTGCAGTAGCTTATAAATACCTAATGCAGCAATACCTAGTACAGTAATCTCGCCTAAGGTATCGAATCCACGGAAGTCGACGAGAATGACATTGACCACGTTTGTACCGCCACCGCCGGGTTTGCTGTTCTCGATAAAGAAATGTGAAATGCTATCTAATGGTCGAGTGAGCATGGCATAACATAGTGTGCCAATAACGCTACCGAACAAGGCCGCCACGCTAAAGTCCCGCACAATAATTGTTAGAGGGCTATCAATTATCGGGCTCTTCTGAGGTAAAAAGAAGAGCGCTAATAAGAACAATAAGATGGTGACAACTTCTACCGATAGCTGTGTCAGCGCCAGATCGGGTGCAGAGAAGTAAGCGAAGGCAATAGAAACGATAAGCCCAACGATCGAGAGAGAAATAAGCGACACAAGGCGCATATGGCTCCAGCAAAGAGTGATAAACGTCGCCGCAATCATCAGGGCTGCACATAGGCCAACCACCCAGTTATTGGGTATCTGAGGGTGAGTGCCAATCGTTGATGCTAAATTAAATAATGGGGCGGCGCTGACCACTAATGCTAATAAAATGAGTAAGAACATAGAGCGCTGTAAAGAGCCGTTGTCCATCCAATCATGCAGTGAGGTTGCTCGGGAAATAAGCTTCTGCACCGCTTTTTCAAAGACATACTTGGCATCTCGTTCGAGAAATTGCTCTTGGAAGCTAAACAGGTGGCGCCGGTTGATATATAGGATCAAGCCGCCGGTAACGGCCAGAGCACTCATCAATAGAGGGAAGTTAAAACCGTGCCAGACGGCCAAGCTATATTCGGGCAGTGTATTTTGTAACACCGCCATAGACGCTGTATCCAGCAAGTCCCCTACCATGAATTGTGGGAAAATACCTACCAGTAAGCAAAGTACAACAAGTACTTCTACCGGAACGCGCATATAGCGGGGGGGTTCATGTGGTGTTCTAGGAAGATCAATCGGTTCACCGTTGAAGAACACGTCATGCATAAAGCGTAAAGAGTAAGCGACTGCTAATGCTCCGCCGACAGTAGATAGCAAAGGTATCCACCAAGACAGTGCGCCAAGAGTGGATTGATGGAGCGTTTCTGCAAATAGCATCTCTTTTGATAAGAAACCATTCAGCAAAGGGACGCCTGCCATGGAAGAGGCTGCAACCATCGCCAGTGTGGCTGTCCAGGGCATATATTTCCACAAGCCATTGAGTTTGCGCATATCCCGAGTGCCAGACTCGTGGTCGATTATACCCGCGGCCATAAAGAGCGATGCTTTAAAGACGGCGTGGTTAATGATATGGAATACAGCGGCCATTGCGGCAAGGTCTGTACCTAAACCCAGTAACAGAGTGATCAAACCTAGATGGCTGACAGTAGAGTAAGCCAGCAAACCTTTTAAGTCATGCTTGAACAGGGCGATGTAAGCCCCCATAACCATGGTTACTATACCGGTAAGGGAAACAACAGCAAACCAGCCGTCGGTGCCTGCTAAAACAGGGTAAAAGCGCGCCATCAGGAAAACACCTGCTTTTACCATGGTTGCTGAGTGCAGGTAGGCTGAAACGGGTGTGGGTGCCGCCATTGCATGCGGTAGCCAGAAATGGAATGGAAACTGAGCAGACTTGGTAAAAACACCTAACAAAAACAGTGTGAGAATGTAGGGGTAGTAGTCGCTGTTACGCAATACATCCTTCATTGCCAGCACTTCTCGTAACTCGTAAGTGCCAGCTACATGTCCGATTAACAGAAGTGCGCCTAATAATGCCAAACCGCCTGCACCAGTCACGGTTAAGGCCATTCTTGCCCCTTTACGCGCCTCTGTTTTATGCCACCAGAAGCTGATAAGCAAGAAGGAGCTGATGCTGGTGAGTTCCCAGAAAAGCCAGAGCTGAATAAGGTTGCTAGAGAGTACGACGCCCAGCATGGCTACCATAAAGAACAATAAATAGGTGTAGAACAGCCCCATATTGTCGGATTCAGATAGGTAGTAACGTGCATAAAGTATGACGAGTAAGCCTATCCCTAAAATCAACAAGCAAAATAGGAACGCTAAGCCATCTAGATGCAATGACAGATTTAAACCAAGGGTGGGCACCCAAGAGGCATAGAATATAGGTACAGGTCCGGAAGAGAATACCTGAGGGGCTAATAACAATAGAACAGCTAATGCGGCTGCTGGTGTTAATGCTGTGCCCCATGCGGTGGCGGTGCGACCTGCTTGTGAAAGCAGTAATGGTAGTATGATGCCCATCATGGGCAGCAACAGAATCCATAATACAGTCATACGAGTGGCGGCCTTGCGTAATCGAGATTATGTCAGTTTGAGAATCGTAAAAGACAGCTTGGAGTATAACAGAAGTTAGCTTTGTGTCTTGCTAAGTTATAGATATTTTTGGAGAAGCTATGTGTTGATTTTATGATTATCTTTTTCATTTTTAGGAGAATAATAAGTTATTCTATGCGGCTTTTCAGAGGGCGAGACGAAGCGTGATGAGCGCTTTGGTTGGGTAAGTACATGCAAAATGATGATGAGTATTGGATGTTACAAGCGCTAGCGCTGGCCAAAAATGCAGCAGAGCTAGGCGAGGTGCCTGTTGGTGCTGTCATCGTTCTCGATGGAAAAATCATTGGTAAAGGATGGAATCAGCCCATTACGGCTAATGATCCAACAGCGCATGCTGAAATTGTGGCTCTGCGTGACGCAGCCAGAGCCGTTGCAAATTATCGCCTTGTTGGGGCCGATATGTATGTGACGCTCGAACCTTGTTCAATGTGTGCAGGTGCGGTTGTGCATAGCCGTCTCAGGCGTCTGGTTTTTGGTGCAGCAGAACCCAAAGCTGGTGCAGTGAGTAGTCAACAGCAGTTTCTTGAAGCAGATTTTCTGAACCATAAAGTTGAATGGGTTGGCGGTGTGTTGGCGCAGCCTTGTGGTGATGCGATTAGTGCTTTTTTTAAAGCGCGTCGAGAGGCAAAAAAAAGCAGAAAAGCAAAAAATGTTATAAATGCTCCTTAATATATCAAGGATGTAATGTGTCAAAGTTGTGCTGGGACTTTGTCTAAAGTGAGACTATTGGTCTCGGTGTCGGTCGTTTCTTGTTGTTCCTTAGCTGCTTCCCTTGCGCGTCTGATCTGCTCAATCTGTTTTTCCCAGGCCAGCAGTTTGATGTACTTTTGTATGTTTTCCACATACTGGACAGGTTCTTGACCGCGGGCATAGCCGTACTTAACGGTGGAAAAGTAATGCTCTTTAGAGAGAAGAGGCAAAAACTCCTTAACATCATCCCATTTGTCAGGATCTTTATCCCCTCGTTGAGCCAGTACTCGCGCATCTTCTAAATGGCCAAAACCAACGTTGTAGCCTGCAAGCGCAAACCAAGTGTGGTCAGGTTCGGGGATTCTATCAGGTATCTTGTCTTTAACATTGATGAGGTACTGGGCGCCGCCTAAGATGCTTTGAATAGGGTCAGTTCTATCCGTTACACCGACTTCTTTAGCTGCCGCGTGTGTCAGCATCATAATGCCTTTAACTCCTGTCGGAGAAACGGCATCCGCCTTCCAGTGAGATTCTTGGTAGGCAATCGCTGCTAGGAGCATCCAATCAATATCAGTTTCCTGTTCTGCCATATAAAAGTACTGTTCAAGGCAGGGAAGTCGCTCTTCAAGGTCTCTTTTAAAGGTCACTGTGTCAAAAAAGTTAAGAGGATTGCGCTTATCAAAATATTTCTCTTTTAGTCTTTCGATCAGTTTTTTGGTGGAAGGTAAGGTCAAGAAAGCATTGACCGCCTGCTTGAGAGAGCCATCTTGATTGAGCGTTAAAACCCAAGCAATGGGTTGAGCGTCACCCACGGTAAAGGCTTTGTTAAGGCCAGGGTAAAAAGAGTTCTGCGAATCATAAATCACAGAGTCTACGAGGGCGTAGTCTACTTCTTCTGCAAACACTTTGTCTAAAATATCAGTGCTTGTCAGCTCGCTGGTTTCCTGCCATTCCAGTGTTGGGTACTCTTTCTTTAATTGGATGAGTTGTTCAGCCTGAATGGAATTTTTAAGAATAAGTATGCGTTTGCCAAGAAGGTCTTCAGGGGATTCTGGTGCTGGATTCCCCTGTTTTACGCGATAAACGACAGTGGTTTCGCTTTCAGAGTAGGGCGTTGAGAATTCGTAGGACTGTTGGCGTTCTTGAGAGATGCTGACGCCTGCCGCAACAAGGTGTGCGTCTCGGTCATAGATGCTTTGAAAGAGCCCTTGAATAGTATCAGGAATAATGAGTTCCATTGGTATACCTAGATGGTCTGCGAATGCTTGAGCTAACTCATATTCAAAACCGGCCGGCTCGCCTTTGTCGATATAGTAGGCACTCGGTGTGTTTCTTGTGGCTACGCGCAAAACACCATTAGCTTTTATCGCCTCCAGATGGGACATAGAGTTATAACTAACCAGCGCAGGCAGGCTGATTAGCACCATAAAGGCTAATAGGTGTAAAACATCCTTGCGTCGTCTTAAGTCAAATAACATAGAGTGCTTTTCTGGTATATGCGGGTGGATTTCAGGTAGAATACCCGCTTAATTTTCCTGTCTGTTTTGGCTCATTCAAGAGGCTTGAGATCACATGCTAGTTTTGCGTGGAGCACCCGCTCTTTCTGCCTTCCGTCACGATAAACTTTTAGCTGCTTTACAGGACCTAGTTCCAGATATTACAGCACTTTATGGTGAATTTTATCATTTTGCTGATATCAAGGAGGCACTGAACGATGAAGAGCAGGATAAGCTTTCCCGCATTCTTCGTTATGGCCCCAAAGCTGAAGTAAAGCAGCCAGTTGGCTTATTGCAACTTGTGGTTCCGCGCCCAGGTACTATCTCTCCATGGTCAAGCAAGGCTACCGATATTGCCAGAAATTGCGGACTTAGCAAGATTAATCGACTTGAAAGAGGTATCGCATACTATGTCGATTCCTCGGTGGCACTGTCTCCTGAGCAGCAACAAGGGGTTGCTAAAGTCCTGCACGATCGAATGGTCGAAAGTGTACTAGAGACGATTGATGCGGCAGAAAGCTTATTTAGCCATGCACAGCCTAAGCCTTTAACAACCGTCGCTATTCTTGCGGGCGGGCGTCAGGCATTGGAGCAAGCGAACACTGAATTAGGATTAGCGCTTGCTGATGATGAGATCGACTATTTAGTGACTAGTTTTGAGGAGCTAGGGCGAGATCCTTCCGATGTTGAGCTTATGATGTTTGCGCAGGCCAACTCTGAGCACTGCCGCCACAAAATATTTAATGCTTCTTGGGATATTGATGGCGAAGCGCAAGAAAAATCTCTATTTGCCATGATTCGCAATACCAATGAGCTAGGTGGCGAGAATGTCTTGTCGGCGTACTCAGATAATGCCGCTATTATTGCTGGAAGTAAGGCGGGTCGTTTTTATCCTGACCCTAGCACTGCTGAGTATGGTGCACACCAAGAAGATATCCATATTCTTATCAAAGTTGAGACCCACAATCACCCAACCGCGATTGCACCGCACCCAGGTGCTGCTACGGGTTCTGGTGGAGAGATCCGAGATGAGGGTGCAACCGGTAAAGGTGGTAAACCTAAGGCTGGGTTAACGGGCTTTACGGTATCTGATCTGAAAATCCCGGGCTTTGTGCAGCCTTGGGAGTCCCACTACGGTAAGCCAGAGCGTATCGTATCAGCGTTAGATATTATGCTTGAAGGGCCGATCGGCGGCGCCGCGTTTAATAATGAGTTTGGTCGTCCTGCTCTATCTGGATATTTCCGTACGTTTGAGCAGAAAGTTAATGGAGCCGCAGGTGAGGAAATGCGTGGTTACCACAAGCCGATCATGATCGCTGGTGGTATGGGTAATATTCGTGCTGAGCATGTTGAAAAGGGCGAAATTAGCGTTGGTGCTAAGCTGATCTGCTTAGGTGGTCCTGCGATGTTGATTGGCTTGGGTGGTGGGGCTGCCTCCTCCATGTCTTCAGGCACGTCTTCTGAAAATTTGGATTTTGCCTCGGTGCAACGTGATAACCCTGAGCTAGAGCGTCGCTGCCAAGAAGTCATTGACCGCTGCTGGCAATTAGGTGAGCAAAACCCAATCGCTTTTATTCATGACGTAGGTGCGGGTGGATTATCCAACGCTTTCCCAGAGTTAGTGAAAGATGGTGGATGTGGCGGCCACTTTGAACTGCGCAACGTTAATAACGACGAGCCGGGTATGTCGCCTTTGGAAATCTGGTGTAACGAGGCGCAAGAGCGATATGTATTAGCTGTTAAGCCAGAAGATATGGCGCGTTTTGAGGCCTTGTGTGCGCGTGAGCGTTGCCCTTATGCGGTCGTTGGTGAAGCAACAGAAGCGCATCATTTGACGTTAGGTGATACGCATTTTGAGAATAAGCCGGTTGATTTGCCGATGAGTGTACTTTTTGGCAAACCGCCAAAGATGCACCGTTCAGTTGAGCGTATTTCGTATCAGGTACCTGAGTTTAACACGGATGAAATTCAGCTGGCAGAAGCGGTGGAGCGTGTTCTTAAATTCCCTGCAGTGGCCTCTAAATCCTTCTTGATCACTATTGGTGACCGTACTATCACGGGACAGGTTGCTCGTGACCAGATGGTAGGTCCATGGCAGGTGCCGGTTGCCGATTGTGCGATTACAACAGCAGCTTATGACACCTATGCGGGTGAAGCAATGGCGATGGGTGAGCGTACGCCGCTTGCTTTGGTGAACGCGCCAGCATCAGGGCGTATGGCTATTGGTGAAGTGCTGACTAATTTAGCATCTGCTCCCATTGCTGATATTTCAGATATTAAGCTGTCGGCTAACTGGATGTGTGCTGCGGGCCACCCCGGTGAAGATGAAAAACTGTATGACACAGTGAAAGCTGTGGGTATGGAGTTGTGTCCTGAGCTGGGTATTACCGTGCCAGTGGGTAAAGACTCCATGTCTATGCGCACTGTTTGGAATGATGCGGGTGAAGATAAAAGTGTTACGGCGCCGTTATCGCTGATTATTTCAGGTTTTGCTCCAGTAACTGATGCCCGTAAAGCTTTGACGCCACAGCTAAGAACAGATAAAGGTGATACCGATCTGATCCTGTTGGACTTGGGTAATGGTAAAAATCGTCTGGGGCTATCTGCATTGGCGCAGGTTTACAACGAGGTTGGGCAGGATGTGCCGGATGTCGATGATGCTGATCAGCTATCCGCATTCTTTGCTGCTATTCAGGAATTAAACGCACAAGGTTTACTATTGGCTTATCATGACCGCTCTGATGGTGGTTTGTTGGCTACTGTCGCAGAGATGTCATTTGCGGGTCATGTCGGCGTTGATATCAACTTGGATATGGTAGCAGCAGATGCTTCAGAGTGGTTGTCCGGCTTGTTCAATGAAGAGTTGGGTGCGGTTATTCAGGTGCAGCGTGAAAATACTGAACAGATCCTAACCGAGTTGAATGCGGCAGGTTTGGGTGAAGTGGCTATGGTGATTGGCTCTACCAATCTGGATGATGAGCTGCGTTTGCACTTTGATGATGAAGAAATCTACAGTGCTACTCGTACGCAGCTGCAGCGTTGGTGGGCAGAAACTTCCTACCGTATTCAGGCAATGCGAGATAACTCTGATTGTGCAGAGCAGGAATTTGAGCGCTTGCTGGATAAAGAAGATCCGGGCATTCAGGTTTCACTGAGTTACGATGTGAACGAAGATGTTGCAGCTTCTTTGATTGCTTCGGGTGTGCGTCCGCCAGTTGCCATCTTGCGTGAGCAGGGGGTAAACGGGCAGATTGAAATGGCTGCGGCGTTTGACCGTGCAGGTTTTAAAGCTATTGATGTACATATGAGCGATATTTTGGAAGGGCGTGTTTCGCTTGCTGATTTCAAAGGCTTAGTGGCATGTGGCGGCTTCTCTTACGGTGATGTTCTAGGTGCGGGAGAGGGGTGGGCTAAATCCATTCTCTTTAATGAGCGTGCTCGATCGCAATTCCAAGCCTTTTTTGAGCGAGAAGATACGTTTACTTTGGGCGTATGTAACGGCTGTCAGATGTTATCTAACTTGCATGAGCTGATACCGGGTTCGGATATGTGGCCACACTTTGTGCGCAACCAATCCGAGCAATTTGAAGGGCGCTTTGCAACTGTTGAGGTCCAAAAGAGCGCTTCTATTTTCCTTCAGGGGATGGAAGGTTCTCGTATGCCTATCGCTGTGGCGCATGGGGAGGGTTATGCTGAATTCTCTTCTCCAGAGCAGGTGGCTGAGGTGGACGTGTCAGGTACCGTTGCACTGAAATACGTGGATAACTACGGCCAACCAACTGAAACTTATCCTCTTAATCCGAACGGTTCCCCTGCGGGAATTACAGGCCTTACAACACCAGATGGTCGGGTCACTATTATGATGCCGCATCCAGAACGAGTTTTCCGAGCGGTTCAGAACTCATGGGCTCCAGATGAGTGGTCAGAAGATGGCGCTTGGATGCGTATGTTCCGAAATGCACGTGTATGGGTAGGGTAAGGTCTTTTTAAAAGATTGCTGCCAGTATGGTAGTCATGGAAAGGCGGCGTTAAGCCGCCTTTTTTATTGATTGTAGAATATAAAATGTAACTTGAGGGGGGGGAGCTATGAAAAAAATCTTGGAGGAAATGTTCATGGGCGTACATAGACGTAGCCCTGCTGTTGCAGGTGCACTATTTCAGGCAGACCAGCCTGCACAATATCTTCATCTTCTACTTCGTATAGGTCGTCTTTTGTGATTTGGTAGCCTTGTAAGGTATTGCCGCAAATAATAAATTGCACATCTCTCAGTCTTAACGAATCAAGGGTAATCTGTTTGGCTTGATTGTCTTTGGCATCCACAAAATACTCTATCGCTTTACCATGCACGACGACTTTTATATCAATTTGATCTTCAGGTAGTGATTGTAAGTGGTTTGAAATATTGGTCATGGTTTCAGAAATGCGCCCCTCGTCGTGATAGTTCATATGATAAACGACCTTCTGCGACTGATAATGCGAATCTGCAAAGCTTTTAATGGGTAGAGCTACCAAGCTGATTAATAGCAAAAATCGTGCGTATGAGGAAAGCATGATAAAAGATTCCGAAAAATAGATATAAAAAAGGCTGACACAAGGTCAGCCTTTTTTCAAGTCAAGAAGTTATTACTTTTTGCCAGTGATTTGAACGTCTACACGACGGTCAGCACGTAAGCAGCTGATCAGAGCAGCACCACGGCCTGAACACTGAGCAACAGGAGCTGTTTCACCTAAGTGATCAACAGTCATTTTGCTGCCATCAACACCTGCAGAGCGAAGAGCTGCTGCAACGTTTTCTGCACGACGCTTAGAAAGAGCATCGTTGTAAGCGCTAGTACCGATTGGGTCAGCGTTACCGATCAAACGGATAGAGTTAATCTGACCCATACCGTTAACGTAGTTAACGATATCAGAAACGCTGTCAACAACGGCGCTATCAAAGTCAAAGAAAACTGCAAACTTACGATCTGCAGAAGCCATGGCTGGTGCTGGAGCTGGAGCTGGAGCTGGTGTAGGAGCTGCAGCCATTTTTTTGTAACCGTCGCAACCTTCAACAGTAGCGTCTTCTTTGCTCCAGAAGCCTGTGTGCCAGCACTCGCCAAAACCAGTGCGCCATACAGTATCGGTAGAGTCTGTTACATAACCGCTATTAGTTGGATGTGCCATCGCAGCTGCAGACATGCCCATCGCGATAGCGAAACCTGCGGTCATAGCGAGCTTTTTCATGTTAGTGTCCTTGTGAATTGTGGGTTGTTGCATTCTTAGTCTTTGATGAATATACCAATATAATCCTTAACGGATGCAAAATGGCAAGTATTCACTATACAAACTAGTACCATTTTACTTGGTGTCTAGCAAGTATGGAACAGCTAGGCGACTCTTTTACTAAGAATATTTAAGGCAAAACCTTTTTATAGGGCTTAACCGTCACCTTGTCATAGACACCTGCGTCAATATAGGGATCTTTATCTGCCCATGCTTGTGCTTCATTGAGTGACGCAAACTCGGCGATAACTAAGCTGCCGGTAAAGCCAGCATTGCCTGGATCTTCTGAGTCAATGGCAGGGTGGGGCCCTGCAACCAGAAGTTTTCCTTGCTCTTTTAAGCTAACCAAACGCTCTAGGTGAGCAGGGCGCGCAGCCATTCGGGCCTCTAAAGTGCCTGGCTTGTCTTCAGCAATGATTGCATAAAACATTAACTTTCCTCCTGATCTGTCTCTTGCATGTGGCGAGACATGTAGAGCCCTTGAATGATGATAAATACGACGGTCAGTCCTAACATGCCAAAGAGTTTGAAGTTAACCCATGTCTCTTCAGAAAATTGGTAGGCTACGACCAGATTTATGATGCCAAGGAAGATGAAGAACGCAATCCATGCCATATTAAGCGTTCGCCAAACCGGTTCGGGAAGCTCAATGTTGCTGGACATGATGCGCTCCAAAATGGTTTTAGAACCAATGAACTGACTACCCAAAAAGGCAGCGGCAAACAACCAGTTAACAATGGTGGGTTTCCATTGAATAAACGTTTTATCTTGAAAGGCAACGGTTGCGCCGCCGAGAAGTATGACCATGATCAGTGTGACGAGCTGCATCTTCTCAATTTTATGTTCTTTGAGCCAAGTATACAGCATCTGTAATAGTGTGGCTGGAATCAAAACAGCAGTAGCTAGAATGATGTCGCCTGTGTATTTGTACACGCCGAAAAAAATAATTATCGGTAAAAAGTCGAGAAGTAGTTTCATAGTCGTATAATTAGTAAAAGGGTCTTAAAGTATATAGACCCTCTCCCTGTATATAAACCCGGAAATGATATGGTTGTTCATTCTTACGATTTTCATACGCATACTTCTGCATCGGATGGCATGCTTGCCCCAGCGGAGCTTTTAGAACGTGCGGCGGCTGCGGGTCTGAAATACTTGTCAATTACGGATCATGATACAGTTGGGGCGTATCACCAAGTGTCTTTGCAAGATATCCCTTCTCAGGTTTCGCTTATTTCGGGGGTAGAGTTAACGTGCCGACGAGATAAGCAAATTTTACACGTTCTAGGCCTGAATTTAGATATTACAGATCAAGCATTTGTTGACCATATTTCGGAGCTTGATCAGCTGCGTTACGCTCGGGCTAAAGCTATTGCTCATAGGCTGATTAAGCAAGGGCTGCCTGACCTGCTTGATGCGGCATTAACTTGTGCTGGAGGCGGGCAGATTGGGAGACCGCATTTTGCTCAGGCAATGACTAACGCAGGTGTGGTGCCAGATGCTTCTGCAGCTTTTAAAAAGTTTTTAGGTGCAGGAAAGCCAGGAGATGTTAAAACGCAGTGGCCAGCGCTTGAAACGGTGTTAGATATTATTAAAGGTGCCGGTGGTTTAAGCGTACTGGCGCACCCGACAAAGTACAACTTAACCTTAACGAAGGTTCGTTACTTGGTTCAATACTTTAAAGAAGCGGGAGGAGATGCGCTAGAGATTAGTTATCCTGCGGTCACACAAGATCAGCAGCGAACATTAATCGCTTTGGCGGAAAAACATCAGCTCTTAGTTTCGGCGGGAAGTGATTTTCATGATCCGGCTCATCATTGGACATCAATAGGCCGTTTTCCTGCTATGCCAAGTAACTTGTCCCATGTTTTAGATGTTATAGTAAACACCTAAATTGAATGAGGGTTTTTTGTGAGCCAATTTTTCCAAATACATCCAGATAATCCACAAAAACGCCTTATCCAGCAGGCGGTAGAGATTATTAATAAAGGTGGTGTGATTGTTTATCCAACCGATTGTGCTTATGCATTAGGGTGTCATTTAGGCGATAAAACTGCCTTGGATAAAATAAAGCGTATCCGTAAGCTTGATGATAAACATAACTTTACACTGGTTTGTAGTGACCTTAGTGAAATAGGTACATACGCAAAAGTTGATAATCAGCAATACCGGTTTTTAAAGGCGCATACGCCTGGGGCTTATACTTTTATTCTTAAAGCGACAACCGAGGTTCCGCGCAGATTATTACACCCGAAGCGACGTACAATAGGTTTAAGGATACCTGATAATAAAATTACACAAGCATTATTAAGTGAGTTAGGGGAGCCGATTATGAGCACCTCTTTAATATTGCCTGGGGAGTCTGAGCCGTTAATTGACCCCTATGAAATCAGAGACTTGTTACAGCATGAACTTGATCTGGTTATCGATGGTGGATATTGCGGAATGGAGGCTACAACAGTGGTTGCCTTGGTTGAAGATCAGCCAGAAGTTATTCGAATAGGTGCAGGTGATATATCTGCATTTGAGTAAGTGTTTTTTATTTTCTTGAAATATTAGTATTTTTGTCGATAATACTATCTGTTTTAAATAGATGATTGGGTTTTAGTAATGACAGATATAACGAAAGTGTTAATGCGTAAAAACTCTCTTCGTAAACAGTGCCAAGAGTTGTCAGTAGCAGAAGTGGAAAAAATCATTGCTGACCTTTCGGATATACTGCAGGAAAAGATTGCTGACGAGCAGGCAAGAATCGAAGCGGATCGTGAGAAAAATGAGAAAATTGAGTTGATCCGTAAAATGATGCAGGAAGCAGATTTAGGCTTCGAAGATATAAAAGATATGGTGGCTTCTGCGCCTAAGAAAAAAGTAGAGGCTAAGTACTCTATTGTTGATGCAGCAGGGGAAGAGCATTTCTGGTCTGGTCGAGGAAGAACACCAGTTGTTTTCCAACAGTATTTTGAACAGCACGGTGTAGATAAAGAAGCCTGCCTAATTAAGTAGAGTTAGTTGGCTGTATAATCGAAAGCTCTCCGCTTATGTGGGGGGCTTTTTTATTTTTTAAAAGGTGGCGTCACATGTCTGATGAAAAGTTACAAAAAGTGTTGGCGCGCTCCGGATATGGCTCACGTCGTGAGATGGAGCGTTGGGTTGATGAAGGTCGGGTTTCGGTAAACGGAGCGCGGGCTAAGCTAGGCGATCGTGTAGGAAGAAATGATAAAATCGAAATTGATGGACATGCTGCGAAAATTGTTACTGAAAACGAAAGTCAGCGACGTGTTCTGATATATAACAAACCCATCGGTGAAGTGTCGACTCGTCATGATCCTGAAGGGCGTTCTACGGTTTATGATCATTTGCCCCCCTTAAAGCAAGGTCGTTGGATTGCTATTGGTCGGTTGGATATTAATACCAGTGGTTTGCTGATCTTTACAACAGATGGACAGCTGGCTAACTTGATGATGCACCCTTCTGCGAATATTGATCGTGAATATGCTGTTCGTGTTCTGGGTAATGTAACAGAAGAGATGATCAAAACGCTTAAAGAGGGTGTTTTGTTAGAGGATGGCATGGCTCGTTTTACTGATGTTCAGTATTTTGATGGCGAAGGTGCAAATAAGTGGTTCCACTGTGTGGTGATGGAAGGTCGTAACCGTGAAGTGCGTCGCTTATGGGAGTCTCAGGGAGTCCAGGTTAGTCGTCTTAAACGCGTGCGTTATGGCTCGATCTTTTTACCGAGTGATGTGAAAGCAGGCACATGGAAAGAGCTGACTCATAAAGAGATTAAAGTGCTTTCTAATATGCTGGGTTTAGAGCAGAAGAAACCGGTTAAAATGAAGCCGTTAGAGAAAGCAAAATATGAACGCAAATATAAGCGTCAGCAAATTCGCCAGTCGGTTGGGCCGAAAAAGCGTCGTGAAGATTAAAGCTTCGTTGGTTTAGTGAGTGTGTAATAGCGAAAACGCAGCGATTATGCTGCGTTTTTTGTATCTTGATGTTAAGCGTTATAACTTTTTAGGATAGATGCCTTGGGCGTCTAGCGATTGACCGTTAATGTCTTTGCTGTCCGGACCCATCAAGTAAAGGTATAAGGGCATAATGCTTGCTGGCTCTGGGTTGTTCTCGGGTTGCTCCGCAGGGTATGCATAGGCGCGCATGTTGGTGCGTGTTGCGCCGGGATTGATGCAGTTGGTGCGAATGTTGGTAGTATTTTCAAGTTCATCAGCCAATATCTGCATCATGCCTTCGGTTGCAAATTTGGAGACGCTGTAGGCTCCCCAATAAGCCCTACCTGCTCGACCAACGCCGGAAGATGTAAAGATGATGGAGGCATCTTCTGAGCGGCGCAGCAGAGGCATGAGATTCTGTGTCAGAATAAAGGCTGCATTGACGTTCACCTGCATCACTTGTTGCCAAATAATGGGGTCGTAAGACTCAAGGGGTGTGCGTACCCCTAAAATTCCTGCATTGTGTAGCAGTCCGTCGATACGGCCGAACTCATTCTCTAATATGTTGGTTAATTCTATATAGTCATGCTCGGTGGCGGTTTCAAGATTCAGCGGGACTATAGCAGGCTGTGGGCCACCAAGGGCTTCTATTTCATCGTATACTGCATCCAGTTTAGCGGCGGTTTTGCCGATTAGAATGACGGTTGCGCCGTGGGATGCATAGCTAAGTGCAGCGGCTCGTCCAATGCCATCGCCGGCACCGGTAACTAGGATGATTCGATTTTCCAGTAAGTTAGTAGGTGCCGTATATTCGAACATAAATCTATCCTTTAAGCGTGTGTGGCTAGTGAGAGGTTGCTCTCAATAATTTGGCTGATGTCAGTAATGTGGTTTATATAATGGTCGGATTGCCAGCAAGAGGGATCATCGCTCTGGCTGATATAACCGTAAAGCGCAGATACGGTTGTCATGTGAGCGTTTTGGCCTGCTTCAATATCACGTTTGTGATCGCCAACATAAATGCATCGTGTGGGTGCTACCCGAAGAGCATCGCAAGCATAGTATAGGGCTTCAGGGTCGGGTTTAACGTTTTTAACCTGCTCTGGGCAAACGAGAATGCCGCATCTTGAGGTGAGGTTAAGGCTTTCGAGAATGGGTGCAGCAAATTTCTCTGATTTGTTTGTGACGACACCCCAAGGGATACTGAGTGTTTCTAGTTGGGTTAATAGTGCATGGGTGCCCGGGAATAGTTGACTATCAATGCATGGGTTGTCTGCGTAGAGGTTTAGCATGCGCTGTTGCAGTTCGAGTATTTTCTCATGTTCGCGTGGTAGTTGAAGTGCGTTAGACAGCATGGCTTTAGCGCCTTCTGACACAACTTGCCTTAGTTGTTGGAAAGGCGGTGGAGACAGCCCCTCTTCTTGCATCAGGAGCGAAATGATACGGTAGAAGTCGGGTGCTGAATCCAGAAGGGTCCCGTCTAAATCAAACAGAATGGCGTCAATGGGTTTGGTTGTGGTCATTACTTAGGCTTCGTGGTGGCGACCATGTAGTTTACATCGACGTCATCGCTGTTTAAGCGGTATTGCTTCGTTAAGGGATTGTAAGTCATGCCTGTGATGTCTGTTACCTTTAATCCCGCTTCGCGAATCCATTGAGCTAATTCTGATGGGCGAATAAACTTTTTAAAATCATGTGTGCCTTGAGGTACCAGCTTAAGGAGCTGTTCTGCACCAAGAATAGCGAATAGGTAGCTTTTGGGGTTTCGGTTAAGTGTTGAGAAAAAGACGGTACCGCCTGGCTTAACCATCGTTGCGCACGCTTGAATCACTGAGGCTGGGTCGGGTACGTGCTCCAGCATCTCCATGCAGGTGACGACATCGAAGGCTTCTGGGTGTTCTGCGGCCATATCTTCCGCGGTTGTTTGCTGGTATGCCACTGAAACGCCGCTTTCAAGGCCGTGAAGCTTGGCGACCTTAAGTGGCGCTGCTCCCATATCAATACCAGTGACTTCAGCGCCACGTTGAGCCATTGACTCAGAAAGTATTCCACCACCACAGCCTACGTCGATCACCTTTTTCTCCGCTAGTTTAGCGTAGCGGTCAATGTAGCCGACCCTTAATGGGTTGATGTCATGCAGCGGCTTGAATTCGCTGTTTCGGTCCCACCAACGGCTGGCCAGTTCTTCGAATTTGGCAATTTCGGTTGGATCTATGTTTGCTGAAGAAGTGTGGTCAGTCATGATAAGTGAGATCTTTAGGCTAATTTGTGATCCATTTTAGCACCGAGGCCTCGCCTAAAACAGTCAATGCAAGGTATTCATTTTGCGGGAATCTTTTATAAATCTTGTGGTATACTCGTCCGGTTAAAAAAAAGGGCCTCGATCAGGGGGTCTTTTAGCAGACCGAATAAGGAAAGCTTGTATACATGGGTGATTTAGCCAAAGAGATTTTGCCGGTCAATATTGAAGATGAGATGAAACAGTCTTATCTCGATTATGCCATGAGTGTCATCGTTGGTCGTGCATTGCCGGATGTGCGAGATGGTTTAAAGCCGGTTCATCGCCGAGTTTTATTTGCGATGAGCGAACTCAATAACGATTGGAATAAGCCATATAAGAAATCGGCGCGTGTGGTGGGTGATGTAATAGGTAAATACCACCCTCACGGAGATAGCGCGGTTTACGATACGATTGTTCGTATGGCGCAGGATTTTTCGATGCGTTATACCTTGGTGGATGGCCAAGGTAACTTTGGTTCGGTAGACGGCGACTCCGCTGCGGCGATGCGTTATACCGAAATCCGCATGGATAAAATCTCCCATGAATTATTGGCAGATTTAGATAAAGAAACGGTTGATTACGTACCTAACTATGATGGTACGGAACAGATTCCTGATGTCCTGCCGACCCGAGTGCCTAACCTGCTGGTAAACGGCTCCTCAGGGATTGCTGTCGGTATGGCAACGAATATTCCGCCTCACAACCTGCGCGAAGTGATCAGTGGCTGTCTTGCCTTGATTGAAACTCCGACGCTGTCTGTTGATGAGTTGATGGAGTTTATTCCAGGGCCTGACTTCCCGACCGGCGCGATCATTAATGGTCGCGCGGGTATCTTGATGGCCTATCGCACCGGCCGCGGACGTATCTATATCCGCTCCAAGTACCATGTAGAAGAGGATGGGAAAGGCCGCGCTGCTATCATCGTTACTGAAATTCCTTACCAGCTTAATAAGGCGCGCTTAATTGAGAAGATCGCGGAGCTGGTTAAAGAGAAGAAGCTCGAAGGGATCAGTGAGCTGCGTGATGAATCTGATAAAGATGGTATGCGTATCGTCATTGAGCTACGCCGTGGCGAAGTTCCTGATGTAATTGCCAACAATCTATTTGCTCAAACGCAAATGGAAGGCGTTTTTGGTATTAACGTTGTTGCGTTGGTAGATGGTCAGCCCAAGATTCTTAACTTAAAAGAGTTGCTTGAAAACTTCATTCGTCACCGTCGCGAAGTAGTAACGCGCCGTACCGTTTATGAGTTACGTAAAGCGCGTGAGCGAGGCCATGTACTTGAAGGCCTAGCGATTGCCTTAGCGAATATTGACCCTGTCATTGAAATGATCAAGCAGTCGGCAACACCAGCGGATGCAAAAGAGCGCCTGATTGCTACAGCGTGGGCTCCAGGTTCGGTTGTCGATATGCTGGAGCGTGCAGGTGAAAATGCGTGTCGTCCTGATGATCTGGATCCTCAGTTTGGTATGCGTGAAGGTAAATATTACTTATCACCTGTGCAGGCTCAAGCGATCCTTGATCTACGTTTGCATCGTCTGACCGGGTTAGAGCATGAAAAGTTAATCGCTGAATATCAGGACCTACTGGTTAAGATTGCAGAGTTGTTAGAAATTCTGGGTTCTTACACGCGACTGATGGAAGTGATTCGAGGTGAGCTGGAAGCGATTTCCGAAGAGTATGGTGATGATCGACGTACTGAGATTATCGCATCTCGCCAAGATCTCACGGTTGCCGATTTGATTACCGAAGAGGATATGGTGGTTACCATCTCCCACGGTGGATATGCCAAGACGCAACCTCTGTCTGATTACCAATCGCAGCGTCGTGGTGGTAAAGGCAAATCTGTGACCGCCGTTAAGGATGAAGACTTTGTCGAGCATCTATTAATTGCCAGCACACACGACACGATTCTCTGCTTTACCAATAAAGGTAAAGTTTACTGGTTGAAGGTTTACGAAATACCGCAGGCAAGTCGAGCCGCTCGTGGCCGCCCGATTGTGAATATCTTGCCTTTGGATGAAGGAGAGAGAATCTCCACCATACTTCCAGTCAATGAGTACAGTGAAGACCGTTATGTTTTCATGGCTACCTCTAACGGTATTGTGAAGAAAACATCGTTGGCAAACTTCTCTCGACCAAGAACCAGCGGGTTGATTGCTGTTGATTTGTTGGATGATGACGCATTGATCGGTGCTGCGATCACGGAAGGTGCGGATGATATACTTCTGGTAACGAGCATAGGCAAAGTCGCACGTTTCCATGAAGGCGATGTACGTCCAATGGGACGAACTGCGCGAGGGGTTAAGGGCGTTACATTGAAGGCTGGCGCGCGAGTAATCTCCCTGATTATTCCTGCTGAAGGCGGTAAAGTGTTAACGGCTTCTGAACGTGGCTACGGAAAACAAACGCCGGTTGAAGAGTTCCCTTGTAAAGGGCGAGGCAACCAAGGTGTTATCGGTATGCAATGTACAGAACGTAACGGCAACCTTGCCGGGGCGGTGCAGGTATTCGATGGTGATGATGTCATGCTGATCAGTGATCAGGGCACCATGGTTCGTACCCGTACATCCGAAATATCGGTACTTGGGCGAAATACTCAGGGTGTAACCTTGATTCGTGTAGCTGGAGATGAAAATCTGGTTAGTTTAGCGCGTATTGAGGAGCCTGAAGAGGATGAGCATGACGATGAGCTGCTGACAGAGCAGCCGGAAAATGCTTCCGATTCAGAATAAATAAAGTGCGGCCACAGGCCGCATTTTCTGTTTGAGCTTGATTTGATAGTAAAGAGAACAGCTAATAATGAGCCGTAAGTTTAATTTCAGTGCTGGGCCGGCTGCATTGCCGGAAGAGGTTTTAGCTCAAGCAAGAGATGAAATGCTTGATTGGCATGGCACGGGCCTTTCCATCATGGAAATGAGTCATCGTAGTGATGAGTATGTCTCGGTAGCCCAGCAGGCAGAGCAGGACCTGCGGGATCTGATGGCAATCCCAAACAATTACAAAGTATTGTTTCTGCAAGGTGGCGCTACGAGTCAGTTCTCGATGGTTCCCCTAAATTTGTTACGCGGGAAAACATCTGCCGATTTCATCAATACGGGCGTTTGGTCAAAAAAAGCCATTGCTGAAGCGAAGCGTTACTGCAACGTAAATATTGCAGCTTCAACTGAAGCGAATAACTTTAGTTCAGCCCCTACTCAGCAAGAACTCACACTCAGTAGTGAGGCCGCTTACGTACATTACACGCCTAATGAAACCATTGGTGGTGTTGAGTTTGATTACGTACCCGAAACGAATGGCGTCCCGCTGGTTGCGGATATGTCTTCTAATATCTTGTCGCGCCCTATAGATGTATCGAAGTTCGGCTTGATCTATGCTGGTGCGCAGAAAAACATTGGCCCTGCAGGCCTGACGGTCGTTATTGTTCGTGATGATCTACTTGGCGAGACCTTACCCGGTACGCCGACGATGTTTGATTATGCCGTACATGCTGCAGCTGACTCGATGAATAACACACCACCAACCTTTGGTTGGTATCTGGCGGGGTTGATTTTTCAATGGCTCAAGCGCCAAGGAGGCGTTGAAGCTATCTCAGCTATGAACCAGCGTAAAGCTGAGAAATTGTATGCGGCAATTGATGCCAGTGAGTTTTACGCAAACCCTGTTGCGATAGCCAATCGTTCTTGGATGAATATACCCTTTACACTGGCAGATGCTGCTTTGGATAAGGTATTTATTCAAGAGGCGGATCAGGCAGGCTTGCTTAACCTGCAAGGGCATCGCTCGGTAGGTGGAATGCGTGCCAGTATCTACAATGCTGTGCCAGAGGCAGCAGTTGATGCGCTGACCGAGTTTATGGCGCACTTTGAGAAGACTCGCGGTTAGAGGAAAGGGGCTTTAGATGACCGAGCAAGAACAGGCGCTTAAGGTACTTCGAGACCAAATTGACAGCATTGATCAGCAAATACATCGGCTCCTGAATGAGCGCGCTAAATGTGCGCAACAGGTAGCCGAAGTCAAACAGAAGTATCAGGGTGAACAAGATGCGGTATTTTATCGCCCTGAACGAGAAGCGCAGGTGCTGCGGCGAGTCATGGAACGCAATGAGGGGCCGCTCCCTGATAAAGAGGTAGCCCGTTTATTCCGCGAAATTATGTCGGTCTGTTTAGCGCTAGAAAAACCCATGCGTGTTGCTTTTTTGGGCCCTGAAGGAACCTTTACTCAGCAAGCAGCGCTGAAACACTTCGGTCACTCAGCCGATAGCGCCCCCATGAACACACTGGATCAGGTGTTTCGTGAGGTCGAAGCTGGGGCTGCTCA
Organism: Neptunomonas concharum; assembly: GCF_008630635.1. NCBI lineage: Bacteria > Pseudomonadati > Pseudomonadota > Gammaproteobacteria > Oceanospirillales > Oceanospirillaceae > Neptunomonas > Neptunomonas concharum. The sequence continues at coordinate 887,322 of NZ_CP043869.1, forward strand.
TTACGGCGTTGTCCCGATTGAAAACTCGACTGAAGGGATGGCAACCCATACGCTCGACCTATTTAAGCGCTTTAACTTACGTATTTGTGGTGAGTTAGAATTGCCTATTCATCACCACTTACTTGTTAAAGATAGTGCAGAGCCTGTCATTAAGCGTATTTATGCGCATCAAGAGTCCTTTGCCCAGTGTCGTAGTTGGCTTGAAGCGCATTACCCGGATGTAGAACATTGCTTTGTTAATTCTAATGGCGAAGGCGCTAAGAGAGCATCTGAAGACCCGCAAAGCGCAGCGATAGCTGGCGAGATGGCAGTGGAGCTTTATCAGCTGGATGTATTAGAGCGGAATATTGAAGATCAACCGGATAACAGTACACGCTTTCTAATTTTGAGTAATCAGGAAGTTGGCCCAAGTGGCGATGATAAAACATCGATTTTGATGTGTGCTCGCGATAAACCCGGCGCTCTTTATAGCTTACTCGAACCTTTTCATCGACATGGCATTAGTTTGACACGTATAGAGACGCGTCCAGCAGGCCAGGGCGGGTGGAGTTATATGTTTTACATTGACTTTGAGGGCCATGCGGACGAGCCTGCTGTTCAAAAGGTATTAGAAGAGTTGGAATCCAGTTCGGTTGAGCTTAAGTTATTGGGGTCATACCCTAAAGCGGTACTATAAAAATAATAACGAGTACAAATGAAGTCTCTATTCTTTGATTATGGCTCCTGCAGGAGCCTTACATTGTGAGTTTTTCTGTGAATCGTGTTCTAGTGATTGGCCTTGGGCTAATAGGTGGCTCCCTAGCAAAAGCGCTTAAAAATAAACGGTTTGGCTATATACAGGCCTACGATCGCGATTCGGAAGAGTTGCAACAAGGTGTTGATTTAGGCGTTATTGATGAGGCGTGCTCCTCTCTGGAGGACGGGGTTAAAACTGCTGATATTATCGTGCTGGCAGTACCTGTCAAAGCGACGGAGGCTGTCTTAAAAGCGATCCAGCCTCACTTGCGTGAAAATACTATTATTACCGATGTGGGTAGCACTAAAGGCAACGTCATTTCGGCTGCTAAGTCTGTATTTGGGCAGGTACCGCCGACGTTTATTCCAGGGCACCCTATTGCAGGCTCTGAAAAGAGTGGTGTTGCAGCGGCTGATGAGCAGCTCTTTTATAAGCACAAGGTAATTATTACACCTTTAGAAAGTTCTGACCCCATCGCCACGCAAACCGTTGCCAGAATGTGGCAATTCACCGGTGCAGAAGTGTTACAAATGGGAGTGAGCCGCCACGATGAAGTGTTGGCTGCAACTAGCCATCTTCCCCACATATTAGCCTTTTCATTGGTGGATACGCTGGCAAAAGAGCAGGACAGCACTGAGATATTCCGTTATGCAGCAGGCGGCTTTCGGGACTTTACGCGTATTGCAGCGTCAGACCCTACCATGTGGCACGATGTTTGTTTAGCTAACAAAGCTGAAATCCTCAATCAAATCGATAACTTCTCTCAAGGTCTTGCGCAGTTGAGGGAAGCGATTGAAAATGAAAATACACCCGCGATGCTCGGAGTGTTTACGCGCGCTAAAGCGGCGAGAGAGCACTTTAGTAAAATGCTATCGGGTACTGCCTATTCACAAAAACATCACACAGGTCGCGTAACCTTCCATGTCCGCTCCGGTGGGATAGTGAATGGGCATATACGCGTGCCCGGTGATAAGTCTATTTCACATCGAGCGGTCATGCTGGGTGCAATAGCGGATGGGGTTACCCATATCAATGGATTTCTCGAAAGTGAAGATAGCCTGGCAACCGTTCAAGCTTTTCGCGACATGGGTGTTGTCATTGAGGGACCTCATGTTGGGCGGGTGAAAATTTATGGTGTTGGGCTTCACGGTTTATGCGCGCCACCTGGCCCGCTCTATGTAGGTAATTCCGCAACCAGTATGCGTTTATTATGTGGTCTGTTAGCGGCACAGTCTTTCGATAGTTGTTTGGTCGGCGATGCGTCACTCTCGAAAAGGCCAATGGATCGGATTGCGATACCTTTGCGCAATATGGGCGCTGAAATTGTAACCTCCGAAGGAGGCGTGCCGCCCATCAACATCAAAGGAAAGCGTCGTTTGAGCGCTATTAACTACGAGATGCCTCTTGCGAGTGCCCAAGTGAAATCGGGCCTATTACTTGCCGCTTTATATGCAAAAGGTGAAAGTGTGATTGTGGAACCTGCGGTAACACGGGACCATACAGAAAGAATGATGGCACAGTTTGGTATTACGCTTCAGCAGACAGGTAGTCGCATTCAGGTTCAACCGCCACAACGCTTGCTTAACCGGCAGATTGATATTCCCGCAGATATCTCTTCGGCTGCTTTTTTTATTCTGGCAGGTGTGATCACACCGGATTCTGATATCACCATCGAACGTGTCGGCGTTAACCCTAGCCGAGCAGGTATTCTAGAGATTTTAAGCCTAATGGGGGCTGATATATCTCTTGAAAACCCAACTGAACTCTGTGGTGAGCCAGTTGCAGATATTAGGGTGCGGTATGCCCCTCTTCAGGGTATTACTATCCCTGAGCATCTAGTTTCAATCTCCATGGATGAGTTTCCTGCCATCTTTATTGCTGCAGCCTCCGCTTCAGGTAAAACGAAAATTCATGGTATTGGGGAACTAAGGTACAAAGAAAGTGATCGTATCGAGGCAATGATGGAAGGCCTGCAACGAATGGGGATCGAGATTTCAGTCGATAACGACAATGTTGAAATCACGGGAGGAAGGTTCTCAGGTGGTCGCATTCAGAGTTATGAAGATCATAGAATCGCTATGGCATTTGCAATTGCAGGTACGCAAGCTAGTAGTGAAGTAGTGATTGAGGCTTGTAATCAGATAGCAACGTCATTTCCCGAGTTTTTGGAAGTTGCTCAGAAAGCAGGATTGCGCATACATAAGGAGGAGACGAATGTCTCATAGCAATAGAAGTGTTTCCGTTATTACTGTAGATGGACCGAGTGGATCGGGTAAAGGAACTGTCTGCAGGTTATTGGCTGAAGCATTGGGATGGAACCTGCTTGATAGTGGCGCTCTATATCGTTTGACAGCATTAGCCGCCAGCCATCACGGTGTTGCGATGGATAATGAAGAAGCGCTGGTGGTTTTGGCTGCACACTTAGATGTACAGTTCAATGTCAATGAGGGTGAAGAGGATGTACAAATCATCCTCGAAGGAGAGGAAGTCACTCAGGCGATTCGTTCGGAATCGGTGGGCAATGATGCCTCTGTCGTAGCCGCACTAGGGGCAGTACGCAAGGCGCTTTTAGAAAGACAAAGAGCGTTTGCCGAAGTTCCAGGATTGATCGCGGATGGCCGAGATATGGGTACCGTCGTCTTTCCAGAAGCGGCCCTGAAAGTTTATTTAGATGCTAGTGTCGAAGAGCGTGCGCGTCGAAGATATAACCAGTTGATAAATAAGGGGCTCGATGCTAGCCTTGAAACTATATTGGCGGACTTGCAAGCTCGCGATGCACGTGATAAGAACAGGAGTGTAGCGCCTCTCAAGCCCGCAGACGATGCTGTCATACTGGATTCAACCATTATGACAATTGAAGAAGTGCTGGATGCAATCCTAGAGGAAGCGCGCCACAGGGGATTGCGCTAATAGAAGCAACACGCGTTGCGAGGATGGTTGGATTATGAGCGAAAGTTTTGCTGATCTCTTCGAAGAGAGTCTGCAAGAGTTGAATATGGCACCCGGCTCTATCGTTACAGGGACGGTTGTTGGAATTGAAAATGATTTTGTCATTGTCAATGCAGGACTCAAGTCAGAAGGTGTTATTCCGCTGGAACAGTTTAGGGATGACAATGGCGAGTTAACCGTCTCGATTGGAGATGAGGTCAAAGTATCGCTAGAAAGTGTAGAAGATGGTTACGGCTCTACACAGCTCTCACGAGAAAAAGCGAAACGCGCAGAAGCTTGGATTGTTCTCGAGTCCGCATTTGAAAACGGTGAAATCATTAAAGGCGAGATCACCGGTAAGGTTCGTGGCGGCTTTACTGTGAATTTAGGAACCGTACAGGCATTTTTGCCTGGTTCGTTGCTGGATATTCGTCCGCTACGGGATAGCGCTCACCTCGAAGGTAAAGAGCTGGAGTTTAAATTAGTTAAACTTGATCCAAAGCGGAACAACATTGTTGTTTCTCGTCGAGCAGTACTTGAAGAACTTAACAGTGCTGATCGTGACAAGCTGCTGGAAACACTGGATGAAGGCGTTGTTCTCAAAGGTATCGTGAAAAATATCACTGACTATGGTGCCTTTATTGATCTTGGTGGCATTGATGGCCTACTGCATATCACTGATATTGCTTGGAAGCGCGTTAAACACCCAAGCGAAGTGTTGACAGTTGGTGATGAAATTGACGTTAAAGTACTCAAATATGACCGTGAGCGTACGCGTGTATCTTTAGGCATCAAGCAGTTGATGGCTGATCCTTGGGAGGCGACAGTCGGTAAATTCCAAGTGGGTGACAAAACCACAGCTCGGGTGACTAACCTTACGGAATATGGCTGTTTTGCCCAAATCTCAGAAGGCATTGAAGGGCTTGTACACGTTTCTGAAATGGACTGGACGAACAAAAATGTTCATCCGTCTAAAGTCGTCCAGATTGGCCAAGAAATTGAAGTAATGCTCTTGGATATTGATCTTGAACGCCGTCGCATTTCCCTGGGTATGAAACAGTGCGTACAAAACCCATGGGACGCCTTTGCTGCCAAGCATCACAAAGGTGATAAATTAACAGGAAAAATAAAGTCGATTACTGACTTTGGTGTCTTTGTCGGCCTTGAAGGTAACATAGATGGCTTGGTCCATTTATCTGACCTGTCATGGGATCTTCCTGGCGAGGAGGCTGTAAAAGCCTTTAATAAAGGGGATCAGGTAGAAACGGTTATACTGTCCATTGATGTGGAACGTGAACGTATCGCCTTGAGTATCAAACAACTGAATAGTGATCCTTTTAGTGAATATGTCTCTGCCAACGGTAAAGGTACTATTGTAAAAGGTGAAGTAACGTCAGTAGACAGTAAACAGGCCGCTGTTATGCTCGCTGAAGGCGTCGAAGCAACGTTGCGCGTGGCTGATTTTGCACGCGAACGGACGGATGATCTTTCAACGAAATTGAGCGTAGGCGATTCTGTTGAAGCTGTTATCACACAGGTTGATAGTAAAAATCGCAGTATTTTGTTGTCTATTAAACAGATGGAATTACAACAAGAGAAAGCAGCGCTGCAATCTGTGAAACAGCAAACCGTTGAAGCTTCAGGTCCGACAACGATTGGTGACCTGATCAAGCAACAGATGAGCAAAAAGGACTCCTGATCCGGAGGCGCCGATGGGCGCCTTTTATTTCCGGTAAAGTCAGGGCACAGAGTGGCTGGAATTGCGGAGAAAGCAACATGACGAAATCAGAACTAATAGAGCATCTGATCGACCGGCATCCTGAACTTTCTGTCAAAGATGTCGAACTGGCCGTTAAGGCTATGTTGGATCATATGACCGAAGCCTTATCGAATGGGGATCGTATCGAAATTCGGGGGTTTGGTAGTTTTTCTCTGCATTATCGTGCGCCAAGAATTGGCCGAAACCCTAAAACGGGAGATTCGGTTACCTTGTCGGCAAAGTATGTGCCCCACTTCAAGCCGGGTAAAGATTTAAGAGAGCAAGTGAATGAGAGTATCAATAAAGGGTACTGATCGATTTAACCCTTTGGAGGCAAAATAGTGCGCTGGTTAAAAATGTTTATTTTACTGTTGCTATCAGTTGTCATACTGATGGTCGGCATTATGTTTGCGATACATAATACCGATAAAGTGGCGATTGATTTAGTTTTCGTACAACTACCTCAGGCTAGTTTATCGTTATGGCTAATTGCTGCATTTGTTATCGGTGGGATATGTGGATTCTTGCTCAGTACAATAGCGGTTGTAGCGCTTAAAACTCAGCTTATGAGTAGCCGCCGCAAGATTCAAACAACGAGTAAAGAACTTGATCAATTAAGGACAGCCGCGCTGAAAGACGCCGTTTAAAATGATCGATATATGGGCGATTGTTGCCCTTCTTCTCTCCCTTGCTTTAGGTTGGATTCTAGGGCGGGGGATGGCTAAACCTAAGCGTCATATGTACTCTCAACAATCTCTGAGTAGGGATTATTTTGTTGGTTTGGATCATCTACTCAATGAGAATACGGATGAGGCAATCGAAAGTTTTATTCGTGCGCTCGAAGTTAACAGCGAAACGATTCCTGCCCATTTAGCCCTAGCTAAACTCTTCCGCCGTAAAGGCGATGTGCAACGAGCTATTAACATTCATCAAACGCTTTTGGCTCGTCCCGATCTATCTAGACCTGACTCGTTGCGTATTCAGATGGCCCTGGCGATTGACTATGACGCATTAGGCCTGCTGGATAGGGCAGAAAACCTGCTAATTGATATTATTAAGCAGAACCCCCCTCGAAGCATTCGGAAAAAAACACTCACTTTACTAACGCGCTTGTACGAGAAAGAGGGCGAGTGGCAACAAGCCCTAGACACTGCTGCGAAATTAGGGTCAGATCATAGCGATGAATTGTGGCATGACTTAGCGCATTACTGTTGTGAACTAGCAGAAAAAAGTTTGCTAAAGCAGGACTATAAAAGCGCTACAACCTTTCTGAAGCAAAGTCTCGGATTTGATGCTAAATGTGTAAGAAGCTCTTTCTTGCAAGCTAAGATGGCGATGCAGCAACAGCAATGGAAAAGTGCTGTGAAAGCTTTACGGCAGGTAGAAGAGCAAGACCCGCTTTTTATTTCCGAAACGATTGAAGATCTTCGCCAATGCTACATGGCTTTGCATACGCCGCAGGAGTATGAACATTACTTAAGACAGTGTTTGGCTAAAGCACCCTCAGCCACCGTCATTCTTGCGCTGGCTGATGCAGTTATGGAAAATCGTGGTGTATATGCAGCAGGCGCTTTTATTACAGATGAATTAAAATACCGCCCCTCCATTAAAGGCTTCAATCGCCTTATTGATTTACATATTGAGCACGGTAGTGAAAGTGCAGTAGATAGCCTGAAAGTGTTACGTAGCCTGACAGGAACACTTGAAATGAGTAAGCCTCGTTACCTCTGTGGGCATTGTGGCTTTTCTGCTAAATCGCTGGTGTGGCAGTGCCCATCCTGTAAAAAGTGGGGTTCAAGTCGTCCAATACAGGGGCTTGAAGGGGAATGAATATAAAGAGAGAGAACAGAACGTGATAACTGATAGAAAGCGCATAATCGTCGCACTTGACTACCCGACTACAGAGCAAGCCATCGCGATGGCTCAGCAGTTAGACCCTGCCCGCTGCCGTCTGAAAGTGGGTAAAGAACTGTTCACACGCGGTGGGCCAGCCATTGTTGAAACGCTTCAAAAAGCGGGCTTTGAGGTTTTTCTTGACCTTAAGTTTCATGATATCCCAAATACAACCGCCAAAGCGGTACGTGCAGCGGGTGAGTTGGGTGTTTGGATGGTTAATGTGCATGCATCCGGTGGGCGGCGCATGATGGAGATGGCGCGAAACGAGCTTTCACAGGTACAGAATCATAACACCTTACTGATTGCGGTGACTGTCTTAACCAGCATGGAGAGAGCAGATCTTGCGGAAGTTGGTTTAGATATTGAACCATTGGAGCATGTTAAGCGTCTAGCGGCGCTTACAGAGTCGTGCGGATTAGATGGTGTTGTATGCTCCGCACAAGAAGTCTCCCCTTTGCGCAGTGTTATCTCAGATCGTTTTAGTTTAGTAACGCCAGGGATTCGCCCCGCTGAAAGTGCCGCCGGTGATCAACGCCGAATTATGACACCTGAGCAGGCATTAGCTGCAGGTAGCACTTACTTGGTTATTGGGCGACCCATCACTCAAGCTGAGAATCCGCTCAAATCGCTGGAATCGATTGAGCAGAGCATTGCTGCTTTGGTATAGCCTTGTTAAAAACGTGCGCTTATAGAACGAAGAAGAGTGTCGCTGGGATAAAAATCAAGCTACCCATATTACCTAGCAAGACAATTGACGCGACCTGATGGGGTTCCTGCTGATAGCGTTCTGAGACCATGTAGTTGAGAACCGCAGGAGGCAGAGCCCCAAATAGCACCAAGTAGGTAAAGTGCAGGGGCTCCAGATTGAGTAAGGGTTGCAGTGCCAAGGCAATTGCCAATCCGCTCAGTGGGCACAAGATAGCCCCCCACAACCCGATTTTCCAGTTACTGAAATCTACACTAGTCATACGTACGCCAAGTGCAAATAACATCAGTGGGATAGATATTTGGCCTAGCATCTCAATAAAGGTAGCCACGGCAGGCGGCACGCTTAAGTGAAAACCTGACCAAACCAATCCGGCAATGGTTGCCAAAATCATAGGCATTTTCAGTACGTTTAATGGGTTCGTTTTATGGTCAAGAATATACAAGCCGACGGTAAAATGGAGTAAGTTTTCTACCAAAAAGAGAACAACGGCAGCTGGTAGCGCTGCTTCTCCGAAGGCGAGAACGGCGAGTGGTAATCCCAGATTGCCGCTATTACTAAACATCATGGGGGGAAGAAAAGTTTTAGGGCTAATCTTTAGAAGCTTGCAGACAGGAAAGAGTAGCAGCCCTGATCCTAGCACAATGATGGCAGCACCAATCGCTAGCATCTCATATTTTGGAAGATCAAAGGATTTGGCCGATAAAACCGAGAAAATCAGTGCCGGTACAAACACATCAATGTTGATAGCGTTTGCCGTCGACATATCGGTATGGCGCTTTTTTGCATAAAAATAGCCCACACTGACAATAGCAACCAACGGAAAAACCGTTAGAAAAATGCGTTCCATCAAAGCCAGTGTGGTGCTTTCCATATAATTTGTCGCTTATATTAAGTGAATTGTTTTCCTGTGGGGACAATGACCACCGGTACTTTGGCATGCTTAGCAACCTGTTGCGTCGTATGGCTATGACGACCAAAGGTATTTTCTGCTCCCATTACGATCATCTGTATATCACGCTTTTTAGCTTCATTGAGAATGGAGTCGGTATGATTCCCTTCAATAATGACATACTCAATATCGAGGTCGATGCTACCCGGCAAGCTATTAAGCTCCTCCTCGCAAAACTTTTCAATACGCTGGTGCATCTCTTGGTGAATCTGTTCGATACCTTCGTCATGCATTTTCTTTACTAAGTCCGTAGGGAGATAGTTTTTTATAAGTGCAGAGCCCATTTCACCAATGGGTTCAACAACGTGTAGCATCACAATTTTTGCATTAAGGGCTTTTGCAAGTTTAACGGCATGGCGAAACACAGGACGCGTATGTTTGCCGAGTGATGTGGTGTATAGGATTGTATTTATTTCTGGTAGCGCCATGGTGTTATCCTCAGAGTCTCGGGTCAGATATCAATGGGTCTGAATCCGGTTATTTTCTTCAGTGGTAGGTCTGTTGCTCAGTTTGGGTTGAGTACAACGATCTACTAAATAGACAATCGATTTATAATCAATCCCGCTATGATGACTCAGGCCTATTTCGCACGTTCGGCTGGTGGAATAGCCTGCCTCACAGTGTTCAACTGCGCCTTTTAATGTGCGCAGGGCTGAAGCATTCAGCTCGGGGGTTGAAAAGCCCTTGTCGCCGGCAAACCCGCAACAGGTGATCTGATCGGGAATGACCACCTGAGAGGAGCATGCCGACATAATACGCTTAAGTTTTGCTGCTTGGCCTAAGCGAGTCGCGCTGCAGGTAATATGCAGTGCTACCGGCTCGTTGGTTTGCTGGAAGATCAATCGATCCATCAAGAATTGATCGATAAAATCGACAGTATCAAAAATCTGAAGACGAGTATCGATCTTATCCTTTAGTCTTAAGCTGCATGGGCTGGTGTCAGAGTACACCGGTATGTTGCCGTTTTCTGTGATCTTGAGCAGTGTTTGCTCGATCTCAGAGGATTTAGAGTCGGCTGCTGCAAACATCCCTTTGGACTGAAACGGCATACCGCAACATAGACCATCTAAGTTGTCTGGGTAGATCACTTCAAAGCCGGCTTTACGTAACAGGGCTTCCGTCATTGTCGCTAAAGAGGTTTGATCCTCATCGCCCCGCGCTGGCCCCATCGTACGGCTAGCGCAGCTGGGTAAATAAACCACTTTAGGTGCACCGGCAGTGGGTGGTGTGCTCGTTGGTTTGATCTTAGGTGCTGCCTTAGGCATGGCCGGTGTCCATTGCTGGATACGTCCGCCCGACAGCTTTCGAGCGCTTGAAGTGATGTTAGTCATCGCTTTTGTGCCAAGGAGCTTGTGTGTCAGATCTGCACCTGCGAAGGCCACTCGGCTGACTTTCTCTACAGTACCGTAATGATCTGCTAACCACTGTGCTAGCTTTGTATGGCTCTCATTATTACGGCTTCGAATAGAGCGGGTGAGATCACCTGTATTGATACCCACTGGGCAGGTCGTTGAGCACAGACCGCACGCAGCGCAGGTATCTGTACCTTGGTATTCATATTCTTTTCTTAAAAGGGCTAATCGCTCGGCATCTTCTCCTGTTGCCTCTAGGCGAGCAATCTCACGCCAGATGACAATACGTTGTCGCGGAGAAAGTGTCAGCGCACGAGAGGGGCAGGTCGGCTCACAGAACCCACATTCGATACACTTATCAACCAATGCATCAGCCGCAGGAAGAGGCTTGAGGTTTTCCAGATGGACATGAGGATTAGCGTTTAACACTACGCCAGGATTGAGAATACCTCGGGGATCTAATAAGTGCTTTAAATCCCACATTAGCTGGTAGGCCTCTTGGCCCCATTCTAGCTCGACAAAAGGAGCCATATTACGCCCGGTGCCGTGTTCTGCTTTTAGAGAGCCATCATAGGTGCCCACCACCATATTGGCGACATCCATCATTAAGCCGTCGTAGCGATCAATCTCCTCTTGGTTATCGAACGCTTGAGTAAAGACAAAATGCAAATTACCTTCTAGAGCATGGCCGAATATGAGGGCTTCATCGTAATGCCATTTCTTGAATAGCTGGTGTAGATCATGAACCGCATCAGCTAATTGATCCACAGGGAAGGCTACATCCTCGATAATAACCGTGGTGCCTGTAAGGCGAATAGCGCCAATTGCAGGGAATAAACCTTTACGAATCGCCCAATACTTTGCGTATTCTTCAGGGTCAGTTGTGAACTCAATCGGGCGAGCAGTCTCTAAGGCCGCGATAGAGGCTTTAATTTCCTGCACCTGTTCAGCAAGTTGCTGGGGGTTGGCTGAGCGAGTTTCTACCAGAAGGGCCGCCGCATCATCAGGTAAGTCTTTGATGAAATCTGGCATCCCCGGTTTGGTTTCTACCGAGCGTAGTCCCGCCCGGTCCATCAGCTCAACGGCAGAAACGGGTGTTTTTTTCAGAATCGCGACCGCTTCACAGGTCGTACGCACACTATTAAAAAAGATAAGGGCAGAGGCTTTGTTAGGGTGCTCATCAACCGTTTGGTAGGTGATCTCTGACATAAATCCGAGCGTACCTTCTGAGCCGATCATCAAGTGCTGTAAAATCTCAATGGGATCTTGATAATCAACTAAGGCGTTGAGCGCATAGCCGGTAGTATTCTTCAAACGATACTTGTGCTCTATACGTGAGTGTAGCGCTTCATTAGCGCGTGTTTGTCTGCCCAGCGAATCCAGTGCATCCAAAAGCCCTTTGTGGCTCTCTTTAAAGCGCGCAACAGAGTCTGCATCCCCCGTATTCACCTGAGTGCCGTCGGCTAATACAAGCTGCATACTTTTAAGTGTACGATAGCTATTTTGTGCAGTACCGCAGCACATACCGCTGGCATTATTTGCCGCAATACCACCGATCATAGCAGCATTAATGGATGCAGGATCTGGGCCGATTTTCTTATTGTATGGGGATAAATAGCTATTCGCCTGCCCGCCGATTACACCGGGTTGAAGTGTGATTTCGGTAGCATCGTCGTTGATTTTATAGCCTTTCCAACCATCTCCAAGCTGGATGAGTACTGAATCGGTAATCGCCTGCCCCGACAAGCTAGTGCCCGCTGCTCTAAACGTTACAGGGATCGTTTTTTCATTGGCCAGTTGAATGATTCTGGCAACTTCCGATGCACTTTCAGCACGCACCACAATTTGTGGGACCAACCGGTAAAAACTGGCATCGGTACCGTAAGCTAAGGTACGCAACGGGTCAGTAATTAAACGCTGCTCAGGAATAAAGCGCGCAAGTTCAGCAAGAAAATCACGGTGTGTCTGTTTCATGTTTATCACTGCGGCCACAGAAGTGGCAATTAGTCAGATCGGAAGTCGGAGGTATCCCGATGGGATACCTCCGAGGCAGTATAGAATTAGCCGTAAGCGTTGGCAGGTAGCCAAAGTACCAGCTGAGGCCAGAATACAAGGATTAGCAACGCCACCAGTTGTAGGGCGATAAAAGGAATTACCCCTTTGTAGATGTCTGTTAATTTCACATTAGGTGGGCAGACACCTTTTAGGTAAAAGAGCGCAAAACCTACCGGTGGCGTTAAGAAGGAGGTCTGTAAGGTCATCGCTACCAACATCACAAACCAAACTAATTGGGGATTATCAACCACACCGTAACCATTAATCTCTAAACCAAGCGCAGAGATAACAGGGGCTAAGAGGGGAAGAATAATCAACGTAATCTCAATCCAGTCAAGGAAGAAACCTAATAAGAAGATGACACCAAGAATGAAAAAGATAATCCCATAAGGGCCAAATGGTAAGCCTGTCAGGAACGACTCGATTAATTCATCACCACCTAACTCACGAAGCACCAGTGCAAAACAGGTCGCACCGATAAAGATCGCAAAGATATAAGCGGTTGTATTAAGCGTTCCACCCATCACTTCTTTTAAGACAGTAAAGTTGAATTTGCGGTTATAGATGGCCAACAGAGTTGCGCCGAGTGCGCCTACACCGGATGCTTCGGTGGGTGTAGCGAAGCCACCAAAAATTGAACCCAGTACCACGAAAATCAACAATACAGTTGGAAGTACTGCTTTGAGCACGTTCAAGACGATTGTCAGATCAACAGGTTTAGCATCCACAGGTACCGGTGCTGCTTCAGGTTTAACAAGACCATAAATCAAGATATAGACAATATACATAGCGCCTAGCATTAATCCTGGGAATACCGCCCCCATAAACAGATCGCCGACCGACAAGCCTAACTGATCTGCCATAATGACCAGCATAATACTGGGTGGGATCAGAATACCTAAGGTCCCCGCGGATGCGATGGTACCTAGTGCTAATGGCATGGCATAACCTTGCTTTGTCATCGATGGCAGAGACATAACCGCCAACAGTACAACGGATGCGCCGATAATACCGGTAGATGCGGCCAAGATGATGCCGATAGCCGTAACGGTTACCGCTAAACCACCGCGCACTCGCCCGAAGAGTTCTTGCATGGAATGCATTAGCTTTTCGGCAACGCCGGACTTATCCAGCATAATGCCCATAAAGATAAACATGGGCAGGGCAACCAGAATCCAGTTGTCCATAATCTTCCATAGGCGGTTAACAACCAACCCTAGCGTCGTGTAGTCGAGGCCTGTAATCGTATCGAAATAGGTGTCAGAGAATTGGCCAATAAAGGCAAAGATGATGCCGATACCACCCAATACCCAAGCGACAGGTATACCGGTAAAAAGTAGCGCGATGAACGATAGGAACATCGCAATGACCATAATTTCATTGGCGTCCATGGTTATTCTCCGCGTAAAAGTAAAACAGTGTCACGGTAAAGGCGGGATAAAACAGCCAGCCCTAACAGTGCAAAAGAAACAGGAATGACCCCTTTAATGATCCATCGGAATGGTAATCCAGAAGGGGAGTCAGAACTCTCGTTGATGCGGTAAGAGTCTACGAAAAAGTCGATACTGTGCATAAAAACAATGGCGATAAAAGGCAAAACCAACGTGAGAATGCCAATGATTTCAATGATGTGCTTGGTTCGTGCACGGAAATGTGTATAAAACAAATCGACGCGAATATGGGAATTAGTAGTTTGCGCATAGGACAAGCCAAACATTACCCCAACAGCGTAGAGGTGCCACTGGAGTTCCTCAAAAATGATAAGGCCACTAGAAAAGCCTTTTCTAAGTACAACCTGCAAAATGATTACCAGAACCAGCAGGACATAGCACCAAGCCACTGACATACCGATACGCTGGATAAAGCGATCGATCTTATCGGCCAAAGGTACTGAGGGAAGGGTGTCATTCTCAGTCACTGGAAGCTACCTACGTCGATTATTGTTATAGAAAATACAGAAAAGGCAAGCAGCTATACTGCCTGCCTTGAGTCGAGCGAGAATTAACGGCTACGTGGAAGGAATGCGTTAGATTCCCACAAATCGTAACCTTCACGGAACGTGCTTAGGTCGTCCCATACTTTCTTGAAGAACGGATCAGCCGCTGATTTTTCAGATGCGACTTCGTCCCATTTCTGCTCAAAGGTTTTCAGCATAGTTTCGTTCCAGTAACGGATCTCTACACCTTGCTCTTTGGCTTTAGCCATCACTGGGAACTGCATCGCCTCACCTTCAGCAATCGCGTTCGTCATAGAGGCTTTACAGGTGTTCTCAACGGTAGCCTGTTGGCCTTTAGACATTTTACCCCAAGCATCTTTGTTAACTAGAAGTTCAAAGATAGTTGCCTGTTGGTGCCAGCCAGGGAAGTAGTTGTACTTAACAATTTTATGGAAACCTAAGCGTTGGTCGATGGCAGGTTGAGAGAACTCAGACGCATCAATGGCCCCTTTCTCAAGTGCGCCAAAGATTTCACCGCCTGGTAACTGAGAGGTTGAAACCCCCAGTTTTTCCATGACAGAAGCGCCAAGACCGAAGAAGCGCATATTCAGACCTTGCAGATCTTCTGGTTTCTCGATTGGTTTTTTGAACCAGCCTGAAGTCTCAGGAGAGATGATGGCACATGGAATAACTTTTACGTTATAACCGCCGTTGTCATACATTTCCTGATAAAGTTTAAGGCCATTACCGTAGTACATCCATGCCATATACTCGCCGGCTTCAGGGCCGAAAGGTACGGCAGAGAAAAGTGCAGCCGCTGGCATTTTACCTTGCCAGTACCCTGCTGTTGCATAACCTGAGTTAACTTTACCGGAAGAAACCGCATCAAGAATCTCAGGAGGGCTCACGAGTTTGCCTGGCTCGTAAATTTTCATTTTGATTTTGCCATCACTGACGAGATTCAACTGTTCTGAAACCCAAACAATCGGTGTACCTAGTGCAGGAAGGTGTGAGCCAAAGGCGATAGGTGTTTTTAGCAAGATTTTATCTGCAGCTTGAGCGGGAGCCAGTGTAGCGGCAGCGGCTGCCAGAACAGCGGTAGAGATCACAGACTTAGTGAACTTTTTCATGTCTCATCCTCAATGACGTTATTTATTTTTCTAGTGGTCTTTTAACCATATTGCATGTCAAAAAACATGTCATTAATTAATCAATGTTATGCTTCTTGTAATATTGGTCATACCAATTTACCATGCGATAGGTTCTACTGTATTTTTTTTGAGCAGGGCTTGTCAATCCTTTTTTAGAATCCAAATATATATTGGAATTTACGCAAATAAGCGCTAGTTTCAAATATAAGGTTTGAATTCTTAATTGGTCTTACCAGTTATTGCACCTGCACAAAAAAGCGGATAATGAATAATTTATTACTATTTATCCTAGTGCAGATTCGCTAAAAGGCGAGTATTTGAGCAGGCGGATGTGACTTGGGTGTTCGCTTGTTGCTGGGAGTATTTAGTCAGTGTGGAAAAACGGATGGCATATCAACGGGTTAAGCAACCAAAAATTTCGGATGTAATCGTAGAGCGTATGGAGGAGATGATCCTTGAGGGGACATTAAAACCAGGCCAAAAATTACCCCCTGAACGAGAGCTGGCAAAACAGTTTGAAGTGTCACGCCCGTCACTTCGTGAAGCTGTTCAAAAGTTAGCCGCGAAAGGTCTATTGGTTAGCAGGCAAGGAGGGGGTACTTATGTCTCTGATGACTTAGGTGGCTCTTTCATGGATCCATTGCTTGAGCTATTTAAAACTCACCCTGAAGCGCAATATGATCTGCTGGAGTTTCGTCATGCTTTGGAGGGTGTGACTGCCTATTATGCCGCTCTTCGAAGTACACCTGCTGATAAAGAAGCGATAAAAGCAAGCTATGAGCTTTTGCAAAGCTTTCATGAGAACAAAGAGTTTGAGAAAGAGGTGGCAGCGGATGTTGATTTTCACCTAACTATTGCGGCTTCAACTCATAACATGGTGTTGCTCCATATGATGCGAGCGTTGTTCAGTTTGTTGCGCCAGCATATTGGAGATAACTTGCAAAATATCTACCCAAAACCTGGGTATCGGCAAAAAATTCACGACCAGCACTACAAGCTTATGGAAGCAATCTTTTCGGGAGAGCCGGATAGAGCTCAAAAGGCTGCCCATGATCACTTGGCCTATGTAGAAGAAGCGTTGCTAGAGCAGGGTCGCGAAAATACACGTATTGAACGGGCGTTGCGCCGTTCAGGTAATAGTCTTGCATAAGAGAGAAAGCGTGAGATTGTGGCTCTGTATAAAAACTACAAAAATGAAATAAACCTAGAGGTTAACAATAAGTATATAGGGCTCATATAGACAGATTTTTTAGATTCTTGTAGTATTACTACAAAATAACAAGAAAGAGGAAATTGCTGCAAAGCAGCATAAACCCTCGCATAACAAAGGTTCAGGCCAAAAGTCAGGAAACTGAACCATCCAAACTAAGGGATGATTGCTAAAATAGCATACGTGGAGAAGGCAACGTGCAAGATCAAATAATAGATGACATCGATCCAATCGAAACGAAAGAGTGGCTAGACGCGCTAGAATCAGTCGCAAAGAATGATGGGGACGAGCGTGCGCGCTACTTATTAACGCAACTTGGCCGTAAAGCTTCAGATATTGGTGTAGGCCATAGCGCTACACTAACAACGCCTTACCGAAACACAATATCTCCAAAAGATCAGGCGCAAATGCCAGGCGATCTGTTCATGGAGCGTCGTATTCGTTCATTCATTCGTTGGAATGCAATGGCGATGGTTATGCGTGCAAACGACAACAAAGACGGGCTGGGCGGACATATATCCTCCTTCTCCTCATCAGCCACGCTGTACGATATTGGCTTTAACTACTTCTTCCGTGGTAATGAAGGCGAGCAAGACGCCGATATGGTGTTTTTCCAAGGTCATATTTCACCGGGTATCTATGCTCGTGCATACCTTGAAGGTCGCTTAACAGAAGAGCAGCTAGATAACTTCCGTCGTGAAGTAGATGGCAACGGTCTCTCTTCATACCCACACCCTTGGTTAATGCCGGATTTCTGGCAGTTCCCAACGGTATCTATGGGTCTAGGCCCGATTCAGGCGATCTACCAAGCCCACGTGATGCGCTACCTCTCTGCACGTAGCTTGATCAACCGTGGTGACCGTAAAGTATGGGCATTCTTGGGTGACGGCGAGTGTGATGAGCCAGAATCTCTGGGTGCTATTGCGCTGGCGGGTCGCGAACAGCTAGAAAACCTCGTATTCGTCATTAACTGTAACCTACAGCGTCTTGATGGCCCTGTACGCGGTAACGGTAAAATTGTACAAGAGTTGGAAGGCGTATTCCGTGGCGCAGGCTGGAACGTTATCAAATGTTTGTGGGGCCGCCATTGGGATCCACTGTTTGAAAAAGATGAGCACGGCCTGCTTCAGAAACGTATGGATGAAGTCGTCGATGGTGAGTTGCAAAACTGCAAAGCCAATGGTGGTGCATACACGCGTGAGCATTTCTTCGGTAAATACCCAGAACTGCTAGAGATGGTAAAAGATCTGTCTGATGACGAGATCATGAAGCTCAACCGTGGTGGTCACGACCCGTACAAAGTTTATGCAGCATATGCCGCTGCAATGAATCACAAAGGTCAGCCTACCGTGATTCTGGCACAGACCGTTAAAGGTTACGGCACAGGCAAATCGGGCGAAGCGAAAAACGACACACACTCCATGAAAAAAGTGGCGATGGATGATCTGAAAGATTTCCGTGATCGCTTCAACATCCCGCTAGCCGATGATCAACTGAAAGAAGTACCTTATTACCGTCCTTCTGTTGACTCGCCCGAAATGAAGTACATGTTTGAGCGTCGTGCTAAATTGGGCGGTTTCTACCCGTCACGCCGCAACGAAGTGCAGCAACTTGAAACCCCGGCTTTAGAAGTTTTCTCTGGAAACTTAAAAGGCAGCGGTGAGCGTGAGTTGTCTACTCAAATGTCTCTAAACCGTGTACTAAACACACTGGTTAAAGATAAAAATATCGGCGAACGTATCGTACCCATCATCCCTGACGAAGCACGTACTTTTGGTATGGAAGGGATGTTCCGTCAATTGGGAATCTACACGTCTGAAGGCCAGCGTTATGTGCCTCATGACAGCGACCAGATTATGTTCTACAAAGAATCAAAAACCGGTCAGATTCTTGAGGAAGGTATCAACGAAGCAGGTGCAACATCCGCGTGGATTGCGTGTGCAACCTCCTACGCAAACAACAACTGCCCAATGATCCCATTCTATATATTCTATTCCATGTTCGGCTTCCAGCGTGTAATGGACCTGATTTGGGCTGCGGGCGATATGCAAGCGCGTGGTTTCCTGATCGGTGCAACCGCAGGCCGCACAACGCTAAACGGTGAAGGTCTACAGCATCAGGATGGTCATAGCCACTTGATGGCACAGATGGTACCAAATTGCGTATCCTACGACCCGACATACGGCTACGAGCTAACGGTGATTGTTCAAGATGGTATTCGCCGGATGTATCACGAAGGGGAAAACCGCTTCTACTACATCACCACCATGAACGAAAACTACACACACCCAGATATGCCAGCAGGTGCTGAAGAAGGCATTATCAAAGGTATGTACCTGCTCGAAGAGGGCAAAGACGCAGAGCTTAAAGTTCAGCTTATGGGTTGCGGTACTATCTTGCGTGAAGTGCGCGAAGCCGCCGTGATTCTGCGTGACGAATTCGGAATCGAATCTGACGTGTGGAGTACAACCTCTATTAACGAACTGCGCCGTGATGCTATGGCAGCAGAGCGCCATAATCTACTACACCCAGAGGCTGAGCCGAAACTGGCGTATGTCACTGAGTGTCTGAAAGACCGCCAAGGCCCTGTGATTGCATCGACTGACTACATGCGCCTCTATGCTGACCAGCTACGTGAATACATCCCGCAACGTTATAAAGTGCTAGGTACTGATGGTTATGGTCGCTCCGATACACGCCAGAAACTGCGTGAATTCTTCGAAGTGAACCGTTACTACGTGGTACTGGCTGCACTTAAAGCACTGCAGGAAGAAGGCAAGGTTGAAGCAGCAGTCGTCGCTAAAGCCATGAAGAAGTTCAACATCAATCCGGATAAACCGGCTCCGTGGACTGTTTAAGTCTGACTTGAACTTAATGGCGAATAACGAATAGAGGACATTATCGTGAGTACAATCACAATTACCGTTCCAGACTTAAGCGGCGCAGATGACGTAGATGTTATTGAAGTCTTGGTTAAACCCGGCGATGTCATCGCAGAAGGGGATAGCCTGATCGCTCTGGAAACCGACAAAGCATCCATGGAAGTACCGGCTGATAAAAGCGGCACCGTGGTTGAAGTTATGATTAAAGAAGGCGACACCTGCAACGAAGGTGACGTGATTCTAACGCTCGCAGCAGAAGGCACAGCTACGGCAAGCCCAGCAGCAGACGTTGCAGAAGCGCCCGCTCCTGCCGCCGAGCCTGCACCGGCACCGGTTGCGGCAGCACCCGCTGCAACAAGCGTAGAGCAAGTGTTAGTACCGGATCTTAGTGGCGCAACGGATGTTGATGTCATTGAAGTCATGGTTAAACCCGGCGATATGATCGCAGAAGGTGACAGCCTGATCGCGCTAGAGACAGACAAGGCATCCATGGAAGTACCATCTCCTATGGCTGGCAAAGTTGTCGAAGTGAAGATCGCAGAAGGCGGCACCTGTAATGAAGGCGACCTTTTACTACTACTGGAAGTGGGTGGTGGATCGGCTGCAGCAGCACCCGCCGTTGAAGCGGCTCCTGCACCTGCATCGTCTCCTACGCCAGCACCGGCAGCTGCGCCAGTTGCAGGTGGTGTAGAAGATGTACTTGTGCCAGATCTCAGCGGTGCAACCGATGTTGATGTCATCGAAGTGATGGTCAAACCCGGTGATGTGATCGCAGAAGGTGATAGCCTGATCGCACTAGAAACCGATAAAGCCTCTATGGAGGTGCCAGCCCCTAAAGGCGGTACGGTCAAAGAGGTGAAAATTACCGAAGGCAGCACCTGTAACGAAGGTGACGTGATTCTTGTACTGGAAGTAGCAGGCAGTGCGCCTGTGGCTGCACCAGCGCCAGCAGCGGCGCCATCAGCACCGGCGGCTTCTGCTTCGGTAGCGGCTACACCTGCACCAGCGCCAGCTAAAGCGGCACCTGCCAGCAGTCTGAGCCAAGCAGATCTGGATAAGAAAAATCGTTCAGCTCATGCAGGCCCAGCGGTACGTGCCATTGCTCGTGAATTTGGTGTCGAACTATCTGAAGTGACCGGCACAGGCCGTAAAGGTCGAATCTTAAAAGAAGATGTACAGAACTATGTTAAAAATGCCCTTAAGACGCTGAAAGAAAAACCAGCGTCGGGTGGCGTAATCAGTGGTTCTGGTATCCCTGCGATTCCGGAAGTGGATTTCAGCAAGTTTGGTGAAGTTGAAGTTGAAAAACTCAGCAAAATCGCCAAAGTGACTCGCGATAACATGGCGCGCTGCTGGTTGAATATCCCGCACGTTACTCAATTTGATGAAGCCGACATTACGGATCTTGAATCCTTCCGTAAAGAGATGAAAGAAGAAGCAGCTAAGGCGGGCGTTAAGCTTACGCCGCTGCCATTCATGATCAAAGCGGTAGCCAAAGCGTTAGCGGCCAACCCGAAATTCAACGCTTCATTGCATGCAGATGGCGAGCATATTGTTTACAAAAAATACATCAACATCGGTTTGGCGGTCGACACGCCAAATGGTTTGATGGTGCCTGTGATCAAAGATGCGGATAAAAAATCCGTATATGAACTGTCATTAGAAGCTAATGAATTGGCGGGTAAAGCCAAAGATCGCAAACTCAAGCCCAACGAAATGCAGGGTGCGTGCTTCACGATCTCCAGTTTGGGCGGTATTGGTGGTACGGGCTTTACGCCAATCGTTAATGCGCCAGAAGTGGGTATTTTGGGTGTGTCGAAAGCCGATATCAAACCACGCTGGAATGGCAAAGAGTTTGAACCGCGTATGATGTTGCCACTGTGCTTATCGTACGATCACCGTGCAATAAACGGTGGTGATGCTGGCCGCTTCCTGACCTACCTCAACAGTTTGTTAAGCGATATCCGTCGCCTAATGCTGTAAGCGATGCCACGTCGCACAAACTATTTTAAGCAAGTCCCTTGGCTCACGGGGTTCTGAAAAGAACCCCGTTTTTTATGCTGTTAAGAGTAAGCTCAGTTGAGTAAGATGAGCTTGCTGTTTTAATCGCCAGGGAGGTGTTATGAAACGCCTGTTATCGTCTGTTGTTGTTTGTATCTTTTGTATGTTACCCGTCTCAGCCAAAGCTTTGTCACATGCTGACGCTAAGCATCTGGCGCTTAGAACTGCTTTTGCGCCTTCTCCTGCATTGATTAACGCCTTGCTTCCCTTAAATCGTGAACAAGCTATTGAATATCTTCTCGCACAGCCCTTAGATAATCATGTGACGCCACCCGAATTTTTGACTCATCCAGCTGTGCTTGAGCCACAGAAAAATATGACGACGGCACAAAAACAAGCAGCGAACAAACTACGACGGCAACAAACGCAAGCATTGAGGGGCTGGTATGTTGAACGCATGATAAAGAGCCGGTCACCGCTACGAGAAATGATGACGCTGTTTTGGCAAAACCATTTCACAACATCAGACCAAAAAATCAACGATCCGGTCATGATGTTTAACCAATACCAGATTATGCGCCAACAGTCGTTAGGCTACTTTGATCAGATGTTATCTGCTGTCATGCGTGACCCTGCTATTTTGTTTTATCTGGATAATCAGAAAAATAAAAAAGGTAAACCAAACGAAAATTTAGCCAGAGAACTACTCGAGCTTTATACATTAGGAGAGGGTAACTACACCGAAAATGACGTTAAGAATGTGGCCAGAGCGTTAACGGGGTGGGGACTTAATAAGCTCAAGCGACAGTTTGTAAACAAGGTTAAGCAGCACGACCAAGGGGTGAAAACCATCTTAGGGCGCACGGGTAATTTTGCGATGCCGGATGTCTTAGGAATATTGCTATCCACGCCACATACTGCCGAGCTAATCACTTACAAGTTGTGGTTGAACTTTATTTCACCGAACCCTGACCCTGTAAAAGTTAAAAACTTGGCGAAGCGGTTCAAAGATTCTGTCTACAATATTTCGTTTCTCGTTAAGTCTTTACTAATGGATGATGCTTTCTGGGCACAGGAAAATAGAGGTGTTCTTGTCAAATCCCCCATTGAGCTGTTGGTCGGTTTGTACCGCAGTTTCGATGTAACGGATGCACCTTATAAAATTCTGGCTAATCAATCATCAACGATGGGTATGACACTTTTTGCACCACCCAATGTCAAAGGATGGCCGATCTCATCCACCGAGTGGATTAACACATCCAGCTTATTGCGCCGACAAACGATTTTGGAGCGAGCAATACGCGGAAAAGAGATGAAAAACGGACCAATGAGCAAAAATAGGCAGTTATTTGAAAAATCTCGCCATTGGGCGAGGGCGGCAACTTGGCCTAATGATACGGAGTTACTGCTAGCAGTATCCCCCGTGACCGACATGGAAGGTAAATGGCCAATGCAACGATTAAAACAATTGTTTTTAGACCCAGTCTACCAATTGAAATAGGGCTGTATTATGTTAAAGAGACGCCAGTTGTTGGCCTGCACACTGTTGACACCCTTACTGCCATTAGTTTCGCCATTGCTCGCTGCGCCATCTACTAGCGGTACTGCACCGCGTTACTTACTGCTCGTTGAATTACACGGCGGTAATGACAGCCTAAATACATTTATACCCATAAATGACAAAGCCTATTGCACTCACCGGCCTACATTAGCAGTTCCATCGGATGCACAAGTTACTCTGACTGATACGTTAGCAATTAATGCGCAAATGGCAGTGATGGAACCTATATGGGCGGCGGGTGAGTTGGCGTTATTTCCTGGTGTGGGTTATCCGCAGCCTAATCGTTCCCACTTTCGCTCGATTGAAATTTGGGATACAGCATCAGACAGTAATCAAATACTCGAAAATGGTTGGCTTGCTGAGCTTTATAAGGGGCACCCCTTGGTAAAGCATTTCTCAGCCCAAGGTATTGTTATCGGTAGGAATGCTGCACCTATGGTGGGTAACGATTTACCTGTACTGGTTATGAATAACCAAAAGCAATTTATTCGCCAAGCTGAAAAACTAAAAGAGATCAGTGAACAAAGCAAAAACGCCACCCTCAAGCATATGCTTAATACCTACCAAAGCGCACGGGCTGGTGCGCAAACGCTGAAGCAGGGTGTGAACGATGAAATCATGATGGGTGGGATGGATACAAAAGATAAAGGAAAGGTCGCTAAAATAGCAGAGTTTAAGCGGGATCTAAATGAAGCGGCAAACATAATAAAAGGTGGACACGGTGCTCCAGTGATCAAAGTTGCCTTAAGCGGGTTTGATACTCACATAAACCAGAAAAATCAGCATGATCAGCTACTTAAAGCGCTCGCTGAAGGTTTAGCCTTTTTTAGGAAAACCATGAAAGAGGCAGGCCTGTGGGATCAGATTTTAGTGATGAGTTATTCGGAGTTTGGCAGAAGAGTCACTGAAAATGGCAGCCAAGGAACCGACCATGGTACAGCCGCCACGCACTTTATGATGGGAGGCAAAGTAGCAGGAGGTGTGAGAACACCGATGCCAAGCTTGTCTGATCTGCAAAACAAAGATCTAAAATATACCACTGACTTTAGATCGCTCTATGCCTCTGTGGCACAGCAATGGCTAGGCATAGCCCCAGGCCCTTTATTGGCAGGCTATCCGCAGCTCAATATTATTACTTTATAGATGTTCCACTTATAAGCGAACAAGTGTTACAGATTCGTTTTTCGGGATGTGTGATAACTCGCAATCCAAGCGAGCGCTAACACCAGCATAAAGGTTGCGGCGTTAGAGGGGATTTGTAGGTTAAAATCGACGGTTGCATGCATCGACATGGCGATCATCGACATAATACAACCAAACGAAACCCCGCGCATAAGCGCATTTCTGCGCTTCCATTGCGCTTTGATGGCAACAGCAAAGCTAAGGGCAGCGGCCAGCAGTAGGGGGATAAAACCGATCAACCCGCGCTCAGATAAAAACTCCAGATAATCGTTATGGGCGTGATCATAAAAGATACGAATATCGGCCTCACGATAGGCAGGAAAGGCTGTATAAAAGGTGCCGGCTCCTGTGCCAGTTAACAGGTGCTCATCCAACAGTTTTACACTGTAGCGGTTAACATCATCACGGGTTTCTCGCTGGGTGGAGGTGTTTTCTAGCCGGTTGATAACTTTTTCAACACCAAAAAACGTACCCACGATAAAGATATCTATCACCAGCAAACTGCCTAGCAGTATGACTGTGGATCGAGTGGCGCGGCGGCTGAGTAATAACGCAATCACACCGGTAATCATCATGGCCGCAAAAAAAGAGGTATTACCCATACGTGAGTGAGTCAACACTAATCCGATCACCATTATGATCAGGGCGATACGCAATCGCGCTTTCTCACCCAATAGTGCCATCATCCAGCGGCGCAGACGATTACGCCAGCTACCCGAACGCTCTGTGTGTAGCGTTGCAATCATGAGCCCCAGCCCTAGTGATAAACAGATCACCAAATAACCCGCTAAATGATTACGGTTAATAAAGGTGCCCGTCGCTACGCCGGTATAGCTATCTTTGGGGATAAAAAAACTATACTCCGTGCCGCCCAAAGTCATGACGCCACCATAAATAGCCTGGGCGGTGCCGCTTAGTACCAATGCGTACAACACTAGCTGTATGCGGCTGCGCTGATTGATTAGCAGTAATGCCAGCGCGAACACCGCGATATAACTCCAGCCAAGTATCCATTGTTGTAGTGTGGCATGAGCATCCAGCGTATGGTTGCTAATCCACTGATAGCCTACCCACAGATTAGAAGCAACCAGTAGGCCAAATACGGGTAACGCTTTTTTAAAAACCGGTGTTACTTCAATACGGCCACGCAAATACAACCAGCACCAGCCGCCAAGTAATAGAGCAGTAAAAACAATCAATAAAGAGGATGACCAAGGGCGGTTGCTGCCAAGGGGTAAAGGGATCCACAGTAAAAAAGCAATAAAACAATAAAACAGCGTTTTATCGGCAGGGATGTATCTATCCATGAAAGCAACCGCTCACAAAAGGCACTAAAAGAAAAAGGCCAACGATAAACGTCAGCCTCTTATATAAAACGACTCAGCAGAGCTAGCTAACGATCAGCTAGGGCTGCCTATTCCACCGCCGCCGCCGCCAGCGTTAGAGCCAAATGGAGGAGGAGTCACAGCACGGCCAGTTTGGCCAGGAGCAATACCTAAACCTCGACCTTGGCCTTGAGGGTTACCTGCAGCTGTTGCTTCAGTAATAGAGGTCGGGTCTGCACCTGCACCTATTGCTGCTGTAATAACTGCATCAGCGTCTGCTCCAGAAGATATAGCAGCAGAAGTAATATCTTGCGCTTTATCTGGGGCAGCCGTAATAGCTGCGGCAACGATAGAATCAGCAGCATCTGGATTTGCTGAAACCATAGCAGAAACAACTAAGGCTACTGTATCTGGATTTATAGCTGCAACTTGCTGAAAGATAGATTCAACAGACTGGCCGTCAGCCGTAGCGTTTGAAACAACTTCTGAAATTGATAAGCCTGAGGCAATATCAGATGGTATATCCGCAAAGGCAGAGTACAACGGGAACATCCCTGCCACAACACCAATGATAAGATGGCGCATTTACATGCTCCTTGCTTGTAGAAAATGTAACCAGATATTAGCAGAGCAATAAACGCACATGCAATATAAAGGCAACAATAAATTGATTAAATGTTGCACAGCGCCGACAGAGTGACTTAAAATAACTTCGCAATGCAGCAAAGGGCGATGGATATATACACGCTGCAGTTTATCAAGGGTTGGACAGATGGAATTACACACAACGCATCAGGCAGTATCTGCCTTTCCGTCTCGTCGCAGGCGCCTACTTAAAAATCACGAAAACCTCATGTTTTGGGTACAGGTTCTCGCTGACATAGGCGCGGCGCTCCTGCTGTTACTACTGCTTACCTACCTTAAAATCGACTCACTACCTATGCAATATCGTTTTTTGGGGGTCATTGTTGTTATCAGCATGTTTGGTATCTACACCGCCCGTGGCGTATACCGGCAATCCGCCAGCTACTGGCGTACAGCATTACGCATTGCGGTGGCGTGGGGGCTGTGCTTGGTACTGTGGCTATTCTTAGGGTTTATCACCAAAACTACCGACTTATTCTCCCGCGAGGTAGTGCTAATCTGGGCGCCCATTGTGCTATTAGTACAGCTACTAAACTCCATTACGCTGGCTTACCTTAACCGGCAGTATAAAGCTCGCTACGCGAAGCCGATCCCGACACTGGTGATAGGCCAAAGCAACATAGCCCATCATCTGATAAAAAGCTTGAACAGCAACAGCTGGCTAAGGGATCGTGTAATCGGCATTGTGCAAAGCTATGAAGACACACTGGATAGTACTCCGACATCGAGAGAAAAAAGTACCTTACCTATACTCGGTAACATCGCCTCATTACGGGGTATTATCAAAGAGCACAACATCAAACGTATCTATATTGCACTGCCGTTAAGCGAATCCGAACAGATCGAAGGGCTGCATATCGACCTGCTGGACCAAAATGTCGATGTGATCTGGGCACCAGACATCTTCGCCATGAACCTGCTCAACCACTCCGTACGCGAAGTCGCAGGGGTGCCGCTGATATCCCTGAATGAAAGCCCACTAACGGCATCGAGGGTGCCCATGATCCTGAAAAATGCGATGGATAAAACCTGTGCCACCCTTGGTCTGATAGCGTTAGCTCCGCTATTTTTAGTGATCGCCATCCTAATTAAACGGTCATCCCCTGGCCCAGTGTTTTACCAACAAAACCGTACCGGCTTTGATGGGCAAATCTTTAAAGTGTATAAATTCCGCAGTATGAAACTGCACGACGATGCCGAGGTTGTACAACAAGCCACCAAAGAAGACCCGCGCATCACCAAAATTGGCAAGTTTATACGCCGCACCTCCATCGATGAGCTGCCCCAACTGATTAACGTACTCAACGGCACCATGTCATTAGTCGGGCCGCGCCCCCACGCGGTATCCCACAACAACTACTACAGTGACAAAATCGACGCCTACCTTGCCCGCCACCGTATTAAGCCTGGAATTACCGGCTTGGCACAGATTAGAGGATTTAGGGGGGAGACAGAAACTCTCGATAAAATGGAGCGGCGGGTAGAGTATGATCTGGCGTATATCAACAACTGGTCGTTGGCGTTGGATATAAAGATACTTATTAAAACGCCGGTGAGTCTTTTTGCCAAAGATATATATTAAGTTGTAGCAAGGAAGTTGAATGAAGTTTTTAGTGACAGGTGCTGCTGGATTTATAGGGATGCACACGGCAAGGCGTTTGTTGGATGACGGGCATGAAGTTGTCGGCTTAGATAACCTTAATGACTATTACGATGTAGGTCTAAAACATGCACGGTTAAAGCAGTTAACGCCATATTCTGCCTTTAGATTTGTAAAGATGGATGTAGCTGACAGAGATGGAATCGCGCAACTGTTTAAAGAAGAACAATTTCAGCGTGTGATCCACTTAGCTGCGCAAGCGGGTGTGCGTTATTCGATAGAAAATCCAATGGCCTATATAGATTCAAACCTCGTAGGCATGGCGACTATTCTAGAAGGTTGTAGGCACAATAAAGTCGAACATTTGGTGTACGCCTCTTCTAGTTCGGTTTATGGAGCAAATGCAAAAACCCCCTTCTCTGAAAGTGATAGAGTTGATAATCCTGTGTCTCTGTATGCAGCAACTAAAAAATCTAATGAGTTGATGGCCCATACATACAGTCATCTGTATTCCTTGCCAACTACAGGTCTGCGCTTTTTTACTGTATATGGTCCGTGGGGGCGGCCAGATATGGCACCTTGGTTGTTTACTGAAGCCATTCTGAAAGGGCAGCCAATTAAAGTATTTAATAACGGAAAAATGCAGCGTGACTTTACCTATATAGATGATATTGTTCAAGGCGTGATTCGTATTCAGAATTTTGTACCTCGAAGAGATGATAAGATGGGCATAGATAGTCCTTCGGAGAACATAGCCCCTTATAAGATATATAACATCGGAAACAATGAACCGATCGAATTGATGGAATTTATTCGAGCAATTGAAGAGTCTACTGGTGAGAAAGCCATAAAAGAATATTTACCTATGCAGCCTGGTGACGTTCCTGTTACATATGCCGATATAGTAGTACTTGATAACGTTATTTCTTTTAAGCCTAATAGTAGGATTGAAAAAGGAGTTGGTGATTTTGTGAGCTGGTACATGAAATATATAGCTGGTAGTTATGATTAAAAAACTGGTTAGTGTTTTTTTTGGCAATGGCTTGCATGCGTTATCGCAACTTTTATTGGTTGTATATATGGGGAGATTTTTAGGAGAGGAGGTTTTATCAGAGTATGTTTTTTCTGTAGCATTATGTAGTCCGGTGTATATGTTTTTTGGTGGTGGAGTAAGAAATCTCTGCTCTGTTGATGTGCAGTTTAAATACTCAGATTCAAATTATTTTGAAAGTAGACTTTACTTTTTATTCTTAGGGGTTATCTCAATACTCTCTATTACCTTTTTCTTAGATATGGAACTAGGTTATATATTTTATTATGTTCTTGCGTTAAAGATTCTAGAGAGTGGTCTTGAGACTTTATATGGTGCATTTCAAAGAGTCATAAATTATGAATTGATAAGGAATTATAATGTCGTTAGGTCTGTTTCTGTCGTTATTCTAATATGCTTCATGTTGTTTTTTGATTGGTTCTGTTTAAGGTATTATTTTTTATTCCAGATTTTCATATTAGTTTTTATTTTACTGTCTGCCCTTAAGGGGCTTGATGGAACGCTGCACTTTGATGGTGTTGCTTTGGCTAGTAAGATTTTCTGTTTAAGTTTATCTTTTGGTGTGATGGCAATGGTTTCAAATCTTAACCTTAATCTTCCTAGATTTTTTTTAGGTCTACGTAGTAGTTCCGATCTTGCAATATATGCTTTGTTATATCAAATAGTTTTTATTGGGAGTGTTGTTGTAATTGCGTTATCACAGTTTTTTTTACCTGTAATGGCGAAGTTTTGGAGTGAGGCTAATTATAAGGTATGGTTTGTTTTTTTAATGAGACTATATGCCGGGTGTGGGTTTGTTGTCTTGCTGTCGATTTTCTTTTCCTATTTTTATGGTGTTAAGCTCTTCAACTTGGTTTTCGGTGTGTCGTATTCTGTAGAATGGTTGGATATTGCTTTAATGCAGATTCTTGGTTTATTTTCATATTGTCTAAACATATCCAGTGTTGCTTTTCAGTCTAGTGTAAAGATAGGGGTGGTAAAGTGGGGTGTGTACTCAACATTTTTGCACGGCGCTTTACTGTTTTTTTTGACTCCTTTGATAGGGGTAAATGGTGCGGTATTTTCAACTATTGCTTACTTGATTATATATAACTCTGCTCTTCTTTTTCTTGTCTTTAAGAATTACTATAAGGTAAAGGTTTAATATGAAAATTATACATGTTGCGGAAACGGTACATGGAGGTATAGCGACATATCTTAATGAAATAGTTCCAATTCAGTCGTTAAAGTATGGTAAGGAAAATGTTTATGTTCTCGCTCCAAGAGAGCAACTTGACTGTCTAGGAGAGGGTTTTAATAATTTTTCTTTTGAATCAAAGGGGCGAAGTTTTTTCAGTATATTTAATTTAATTGTTGTTTATATAAAAGTAATGTCAAGTTTTAAGCCCGATGTGGTTCACATTCATAGTAGCTTTGCCGGTTTTTTTTGTAGGACTGTACATTTATTTTTATTTAAAAAAGTTGCTGTTGTCTATTGCTCTCATGGCTGGTCTTTCTCTATGAGTACTGGGCCTTTTAAGAAAAATATTTATGCGCTTGTGGAGCGATGCCTATCTGTACTTACAGATAGAATAGTTTGTATTTCAAAATTTGAGAAGAAACTGGCGGTAAGTTATGGTTTCTCAGAAAAAAAGTGTGTTGTTGTATACAACGGGATATCTAGAACACCCCCAGATTTTGTTGAGGGTGGTGTTTTAGATAGCAATGATAAAGTGAAATTTTTGTTTGTTGGTCGATTTCACCATGCAAAAGGATTTGACTTGTTAATTCCAATCTTTGAAAGATTAAAGGGGAAAGCGGATTTGTATGTGGCAGGGGGGGCGAGACTAGATAATGAGTTGGATTTCTCTGTTCCTGATAATGTACATAAACTTGGCTGGCTATCAAGTGAGGAGTTGCAGTTCTACTATCAAATTTGTGATGCAGTGATAGTTCCTTCGAGATGGGAAGGATTTGGTTTTGTAGCAGTAGAAGCAATGAGACAAAAAAAAGCTGTTTTTGGAAGTTCGAGTGGTGGTATTCCAGAAACTATCATATCAGGTAAAACAGGTATTATTTTCAATATTGATGAAACTCCTGAGTCAATATCTGAAAAAATATTGCTTTACACTAAAGCAGACCTCAGAGATATGGGTGAAAATGGTTATGTACACTTTCTGAATAATTTTTTAGTTGACAGCACTGTTTCTGGTTTGGATAAGGTTTATTTGGAGAGTCTGAAGTGTCGAAAAAGATAGTACTAATTACTGCAAAATATAGTGACAATCTTGGTGATGGTGTTATAGCAGATAATGTGCGTTATATACTATCTAGTAAGATAGGTGGCTCTTTCGAGGTGGTTGATCTTGATATGTCTGGGCGAAGAGGCTACTCAAAAATTGGTGGTGTATCAAAGATTAAAAATATTGCTCTTAATATGCCATATATCTTAAGAACAATCTTAGTTATATTAAAGTGGAACTTTGTTGATAAAAGAAGGATAAAGTCATACTTGAATTCTGAGAAAATTCTTGATGGCGAAGTTAAAATAGTTTTCGGAGGAGGGCAAGTTATTCATGATAATAATCTTAGTTTCCCATTAAAACTTAACTTCATTATATCATATGCAGAAAGTAGAGGTGTTGACGTTGGCTTTATTGGTTGTGGGGTTGGACGTAAAAGCTCCTGGTATGGAGAATTTCTCTTAAAAAGGGCTCTGTCTAGGCCTTGTGTGACCTCGGTTTTTTTAAGGGATTCAAGCTCGGTTGAACAGTTTAATCGTAGGTTTTCCAATAGTGGTGTTTTATTGGCTCAAGGGACTTACGATCCCGCATTTTACTCTGCCGAGGCGTATTCTATCAATGAGAAGAGTGTTGCAGGAAGAGTTGGCATAGGTATAGCTTGTCCGAATGATTTGCAAGCAAGTGCGGGTAAAGATTTTCGATTTGATAAAGATATTTTAAAAGAAAATTTTATAAGACTTGCAGAATTACTTATTGAATTTGGTTATGATGTTTTGTTTTATACAAATGGATCGTATGATGATGAGAAGTATCTTTCCTTTGTTTTAGAAGGCACTAAGTATAAGCGCATTGTTAGGCCATCTTCACCCTATGAATTGGTGCAAACTATCGCACAATTTTCTTGTGTGGTGTCGCATAGGCTTCATTCTTCAATTATAGCTAGATCCTTAGGTCTTAAGTCAGTTGGGCTGACATGGGATAAAAAAGTTGAATCATTTTATGATGATATAGCTCAAAAAGATTTCTGTGTAAAAGGAGATATATTTTCTCCTGATGATGTTTTTAATTTAATCAAGAGAGCTATAAACTTACCTATAATTGATATTACTGAATATAAGAGAAAAATAGAGGCTCAGTTAAAAAGTTTTGTTGGAGGTAAGCAATGAGAGTTTACGTCGTGCGTGATGGACACTTTACTGCTAGTGTAGATGGTCCGTCATCTAGGGTTGTATCTTATGAAAATTTTTCAAAAAGATATCTTGTTGCTTTTGATAGAGTTACCTTAATAGGCCGTTTATTTGACAGGGAAGACCAAAAAGCAAACCCGGTGGTAGGTGATTGTGTTGATTTTCTGGCAGTTCCAGGTTACAAGGGGCCTATTGGGTTTATTAAAGTAATACCTAAAATATTGAAGCTAATTTCTGGTATTGATAAAGAGTCAGCTTTTATTTTACGCTTGCCTGCTACTCTTCCGCTTATCTTGGGAGTATATTTGAAACTATTGAAAATTCCATACGCAGTAGAAGTAGTCGGTGATCCGTATGATGCGTACAGCCCAGCTGTGCTGAATAGGCGTTTTTCTAGATTTTTTCAATTTATTTTTACTAAGGCAACAAAAACTATTGCTGGTAATGCCTTAGCAGCTTCTTATGTAACAGAGTTTACCTTGCAGAAATCCTATCCTGCTTTAAAAAGTACTTTTCAGACTCATTATACTTCTTTGGACTTGCCAGATGATGCTTTAGTTCAAAGTTGCAGAGAGTACTCATCTCTTCAGCCCTTTGTTATAGTACATGTAGGATTGATGGAGTCTGACTATAAAGGGCATATGCAATTAATAGATGCTGTTAGTTCTCTTGTTAAAAAGGGGATGGATCTAAGAGTAAATTTCGTAGGGGATGGATCATTAAGACAAAAGTACGAGGATTACGTTAAGTCTATTGGGCTTCCAGAATATTTTAGTTTTAAGGGTATGAAATCAGCAGGACACGAAGTATGGAGTGAATTGGATATGGGTGATTTATTTGTCTTACCCTCGCTTCAGGAAGGCTTGCCTCGAGCAATGATAGAAGCTATGGCACGAGGTTTACCTTGTATTGGCACTAATGTTGGTGGTGTTCATGAGCTTATTCCATCTGAATTTATTGCTGAACCTGGTGATGTTAATGATTTGGCTAAAAAGATTGAGTTTGTTCTAAGTACCCCGAGTGTATTGTCTAGCATGTCGAGGGCTAACTTATCCAAAGCTAGAGAGTATATCAGAACGAACGTCGAGTCTAGGCGAGTTCTCTTTTATAAAAAAGTTCTAGAGTGCTACTCTTAAATGCAGGGCTTTATTCTTTCTCAACTAATTCTTTTGGTATCGACCTTTTATCTTGTCTTTTTCGAAGAGGTTGATATTGATATTTTCTTTGTATTCAGCTTCATTACAGTTTCTATTCTTGCTAAAGAAGCTGGTGATTGGCTCCTGGGAAGGCGCTGTCTTTTTGACCCAGCTTCCTTTGTGTCAATTTTTTCTTACGTTTACTTTTTTTTTAGTCCTATTCTTCAGAGGCATTGGCAATTTTGGCCTTCCTTCCCTGAGTTACAGTTCTATGATGGATGGTTGATTTTTTGGTCGTTTCTTATGATGTTTGGAGCATTAATTTATCGCTTTTCAGCTATGCTTCTAACTCCTTTTATGAATAAACCATCGATGTATATATATTCTTTCGATAAGAGAAGATTTTATTTCTTATCTATAGTTTTTACTTTTATTGGTGCTTTATCTCAGTTGTTTATTTATATAAAATTTGGTGGTGTTTCTGGATTCATGAACACTTTTACAGAAAGGCAAGACTTATCAGCTGCAGTTTTTGATCCTTTTTCCGGTATGGGCGTTCAAATGCTTCTTGCGGACGGCTATAGAAATGCCTTTGCTGTTTTATTAGTGGTTTATTTTATGGATAAACCTGTTAGAAATAAATGGTGGTTTTTTCCCGCAATTATTTTGATTATGGTTTTTGTTAATTTTATTTTTGGAGGGTTGAAAGGTAGTAGAGGAGCGGTCGTTTACTCTCTTTTTTGGGGTGTAGGTATGTATCACTTTTTTATAAAGAAAATAAGTATTAAATATGCTGTTTCTGGTATTTTGTTCTTATTTGTTTTTCTTAATTCCTACTATTGGTATAAGTTTGCCGGTTTGGATGGCCTTCAAGCAATATGGGATTCTGAGTATCGCTCTACTTTAAACCAAGGCCTAAGAGAGGAAAATGTTAAATTCGTTTTAAGTCGTGATTTAGGGAGAATGGACTTTCAAACATTAACTCTTCGAAAAGTGCTTGATGATGATTTTGATTTAAGTTTGGGTAGATCTTATATTTCGTCGATTTTTTCTATCATACCTGATAGCTTGTTGTCCCAAGAAAATAAAATGCCTTCTATAACGAAAGAAAAAACAGAGTTGATTTTTGGTTCTGGTAGCTATGTGCATGGTGATATAAGGGCTACAACTAATTTACTTGGTCAGTATGGCGAGCTTTTTGTTAACTTCGGCTTGGTCGGAGGTTTTGCTTTTTTTACCTTTATTGCTTTTTTTGTCACATTTATTAAAAAATTCGTCGTTGGGCTAGACTCAAAAGATGTTCGTCTTTTGTTGGTGCCTATGCTATCTCTGCTGGTAATAAAATTTTTCATGTATGATAGCGCTGTTTTTTCTCAATTTTTGTTGAGAAATTTTATATATATAATGCCTCTCTATGCTTTTTCTCTAGTAAGAAATCAAAGAGGTTAGTTATTTGATTTTTCCTTTTAAAAGCGTTTTAGTCTTTATTTTTCCCCTACTAAGGATGTCTTTATGAGAATAACCATCGCAGGTACCGGCTATGTTGGTTTATCCAATGCTATGTTGCTGGCGCAGCATAATGAAGTGGTCGCGGTGGATATTATCCCCGAAAAGGTCGCGATGCTTAACAACAAGCAATCGCCTATTGTTGATGCGGAGATCGAAGATTTTCTCGCCAACAAGCCGTTAAACTTTACCGCTACGCTGGATAAAGCACAGGCTTATCAAGCTGCTGATTATGTGATTATTGCAACGCCTACCGATTACGACCCTGATACCAACTACTTTAATACCCGCTCCGTTGAGTCGGTGATTAAGGATGTGATGGCCATCAACCCTGATGCGATCATGGTAATTAAGTCTACCGTGCCTGTGGGTTATACGGCTCGTATTAAGCAGGCGTTAGGTTGCGATAATATTCTCTTCTCCCCTGAGTTTCTCCGTGAAGGGCGGGCGCTTTATGATAATTTGCACCCTTCGCGCATTATTGTGGGGGAGCGCAGCGAGCGTGCGCGTGTCTTTGCCGATCTTTTGGTACAGGGGGCGGTTAAGCCAGATATTCCGGTGTTGTTTACCGATGCAACCGAGGCCGAGGCCGTTAAGCTGTTTTCTAACACCTATTTGGCGATGCGTGTGGCATATTTTAATGAGCTAGATAGCTACGCCGAAACCCACGGGCTGGATACTCGCCAGATTATCCAAGGTGTTGGGTTAGACCCTCGCATTGGTAACCATTATAACAACCCGTCGTTTGGTTACGGTGGTTATTGTTTACCCAAGGATACTAAGCAGTTGCTGGCAAACTTCCAAGACGTGCCCAGTAACATGGTGCGTGCCATTGTGGATGCTAACACCACCCGTAAAGATTTTATTGCTGATTCGGTGATTCGCCGCCAGCCTAAGGTGGTGGGGATCTACCGTTTGGTGATGAAGTCGGGCTCCGATAACTTTCGAGCATCGGCTATTCAGGGGATTATGAAGCGTATCAAAGCCAAAGGGATTGAGGTGATCGTGTATGAGCCGGTATTGGAGGAGGCTAGCTTCTTTAATTCGCGGGTCGAGCGTAACCTTGATCAATTTATGGCCGATGCCGATGTGATTATTGCTAACCGTCTCTCCTCAGAGCTAGAGGCCGTAGCAGATAAGGTCTACACCCGCGATCTGTTTGGCAGTGATTAGCGGCTT
Organism: Neptunomonas concharum; assembly: GCF_008630635.1. Taxonomy (NCBI): domain Bacteria; kingdom Pseudomonadati; phylum Pseudomonadota; class Gammaproteobacteria; order Oceanospirillales; family Oceanospirillaceae; genus Neptunomonas; species Neptunomonas concharum. Next base: position 923,480 of record NZ_CP043869.1, read on the forward strand.
TTTATAGGGACATGAGGTTTTAGCTATGATCCCTGTGGTGTTGTCAGGTGGTTCGGGTACGCGTTTGTGGCCATTGTCACGGATCGAGTGCCCTAAGCAGTTTTTGCCCCTTAATTCTGCGCAATCCATGCTGCAAGAAACGGTATATCGCTTAGGGTCACTGCCGTCAGTGAGCATTATCTGTAATGAGGCGCATCGTTTTTTGGTCGCAGAGCAGATGCGCCAATTAGGCCAGCGTTGCTCTATTTTTTTAGAGCCTGTAGGCCGTAATACAGCCCCTGCCATTGCACTATCGGCATTGGATGCCGTGGCAAAAGGCCAAGGGGATGAGCCTCTGCTGGTACTCTCTTCCGATCATGTGATTACCGAACACGTCGTGTTTTTACAGGCGGTAGCGCAGGCCGAATCTCTCGCTAAAGATGGTTTTTTGGTCACCTTTGGCACGGTACCTACCCAGCCCGAAACCGGTTATGGTTATATTCGGCGGGGTAGTTCGCAAGGTCCGGCTTTTACTGTGGCGGAGTTTGTAGAAAAGCCGAATCTCGCTACGGCTCAGGCCTATTTAGCAACGGGTGAGTATTATTGGAATAGCGGTATTTTTATGTTTACCGCTAACCGCTATCTTGAGGAGCTAAGCCGGTTTCGCCCTGATATTTTGCAAGCCTGCCAGCAAGCAATGGCGATCACAACGCCTGATCTGGATTTTATCCGCATCGATAAAGCCGCCTTTGAAGCCTGCCCCGATGAGTCGATTGATTATGCGGTGATGGAAAAAACCGATAAAGCGGTGGTTATCCCGCTGGATGCCGGTTGGAGTGATGTGGGCAGCTGGTCGGCACTGTGGGAGATCAAGCCCAAAGATGAGGCGGGTAATGTGTTGCAGGGGGATGTCATCGCCGAAAACACCCGCAACTCGATGGTTATGGCTAATGAACGTTTGGTGACCACTCTAGGGGTGGATGATCTAATCATTGTAGATACCAAAGATGCCTTGATGGTCGCGCACAAAGACCATGTGCAAGAGGTTAAAAAACTCGTTGCAACGCTCAAATCCCAAGGCCGCCACGAACACTTGCAACACCGCGAAGTCTACCGCCCGTGGGGTAAATACGACTCTATCGATGCCGGTGAGCGCTATCAGGTAAAACGTATTACAGTTAAGCCCAATGCTAAGCTATCTCTGCAAAAACACCACCACCGCGCTGAGCATTGGGTGGTTGTTAAAGGCACAGCCCGAGTCACCTGCGGTGATAAGACTTTTCTTGTAACCGAAAACCAATCAACCTACATCCCGTTAGGTGAAGTGCATTGCCTCGAAAACCCCGGCAAAGTTGACCTAGAGTTAATCGAAGTGCAATCCGGCTCCTATCTGGGAGAAGATGACATCATCCGACTGCAAGATAACTACGGTAGAGAGTAGATAGGTTTTTAGTGCGTGAGTGCCCTCCGTACCGAATAAATATCGGTTACAATGTGCGTAATCTCTTAATCGCTAATTTAAACGTAAGGAGTGGTCTATGGCCGTGTTAGTCACAGGCGGTGCAGGTTATATTGGTAGCCATACTGTCGTTCAGTTGCAGCAAGCCGGTTTGGATGTGGTGGTGTTAGATAATCTGTGTAATAGCCACCCTGAGGTATTCAACCGTATCGCGCAGATTTCTGGTGTTCGACCTGCGTTTGAGGAGGGGGATATTCGCGATAAAGCCTTCCTTAAAGGAGTGTTCTCCCGCCATTCGATTGATTCCGTTATCCACTTTGCGGGCTTGAAAGCGGTAGGAGAGTCGGTTGCTAAGCCGCTGTTTTATTATCAGAACAATGTCGAAGGCTCAATAAACCTGTTTGAGGCGATGGCAGACGCAGGGTGTAAGCGTATTGTGTTTAGTTCATCGGCTACTGTGTATGGCGATCCTGCATCTGTGCCGATTCGTGAGGATTTCCCCCTTTCTGCAACCAACCCTTATGGTCAATCTAAGCTGATGATTGAGCATATTCTGCGGGATTTAGCGGTAGCGGATGCTGAGTGGGAGGTTGCACTGCTGCGTTATTTCAATCCAGTGGGTGCTCATGAGAGTGGTTTAATTGGTGAGGACCCTAGTGGTATCCCTAACAACTTGATGCCATTTGTTGCTCAGGTGGCGATAGGTCGACGTGATTGCCTGAGCGTATTTGGCGGCGATTACCCGACAGTCGATGGTACCGGTGTGCGGGACTATATCCATGTGGTTGATTTGGCGGCGGGGCATTTAAAAGCGTTGGATGCACTCCAATCTGAGCATGGTTGTAAAGCCTATAATCTGGGCACAGGCAATGGTTACTCGGTGTTGGAGGTGGTCAGTGCGTTTGCTAAGGCGTGTGGTCGTGATATTCCTTATGAAATTGTTGATCGTCGCCCGGGAGATATCGCAGCGTGTTACGCTGATCCTGCCTACAGTGCCCAGCAGTTGGGTTGGCGTGCGGAGTATGATATTCAGCGTATGGTAACGGATCATTGGCGCTGGCAATCCGCTAATCCTAATGGCTATGGTGGCACCTGATCAGGTGCTCGCGCCGCTAAAGGTTTAATCATTCTACAGGGAGTTGTTATGGTTACGATTACGCACCACGGTGCTGTTAATGGTGTTACGGGGTCTTGTCATCAATTGACGTTGGATTCTGGTGAGGCACTGCTCGTGGATTGCGGCATGTTTCAAGGGGCGGAGTCTGTGAATCGGGAGGAGGGTGATAAAGTTATCGACTTTCCTTTGGATGATATCAAAGCCTTGCTGGTTACTCATTGCCATATTGATCATGTTGGTCGGATCCCTTTTTTGTTAGCTGCAGGGTTTGATGGGCCTATCTATGCCACGCAGGCTACGGCGCACCTGCTGCCATTAGTATTGGAAGACGCCATCAAAGTCGGCGTATCCCGTGATAAGCGTTTGATCCAAAAAGTGTTGGCGCGTTTAGCCTCTTTGTTACGCCCTATTCCTGATGATCAGTGGTTTGATATTGAAGGTTTGCCTAAGACTAAGGGGCGTTTTCGTGTGGCTGGGCATATTTTGGGCTCCGCTTTTATCGAGATCGATGCTAACAGTGAGCGGGTGCTGTTTTCGGGGGATTTGGGGGCGACCTATTCCCCTTTGTTAGCGGCACCTAAAGCGCCTTATCGGGCTGATCGCGTCGTTATCGAGAGCACCTATGGTGACAAGTTGCATGAAGGCCGAAGGAATCGCCGCAAGTTATTACGAAAAACCATTGAGCAGTGCTTGAAAAATCGTGGTGCGGTTTTGATTCCTGCGTTTAGTATTGGGCGTACGCAGGAGTTACTGTACGAGATCGAAGAGATTATTCATCGTAAACAGGTGGATTGGGCTGACCTGGATGTCATTATCGACTCACCGCTTGCCGCTAAGTTTACTGCTCATTATCGCGCATTAAGCCACCTTTGGGATGCCGAAGCGCGAGTCAAGTTATCGGCAGGTCGGCACCCATTAGCGTTTGATCAGATGATAACGATTGATAGCCATCAGGCGCATATGAAATGTGTTAATCATATTAAAGAGACGGGCAGGCCCTCGATTGTGATTGCCGCCAGCGGTATGTGTGCTGGTGGCCGTATACTGAACTACCTTAAAGCGTTGCTACCTGATGAACGTACCGATGTGCTGTTTGTCGGTTATCAGGCACAGGGTACGCCGGGGCGTGATATTCAAACCTATGGGCCCAAAGGCGGGTATGTCTATATGGATGGGGAGCGGGTCGATATTCGTGCGGGTGTGCATACGATCAGCGGATACTCTGCTCACGCGGATCAAAGCAACTTAGTTCGTTTTGTTAAGCGCATTTATCGTAAACCTCACGAGATCCGGATAGTGCATGGTGATGATGAGGCAAAACAGGCGCTGGCACGTGAGTTGGCGGCGATAGTGCCGGATGCCACTATATTGATCCCGAAAGGTTAATGTTTATGTTGACGCTTCAATGATATTGGTTGGTCGATGGTTATTGTTTGTGGTGGTTGTAGCGGCTGTGGCCTATGGTCTCTTTAGGCCACAGCCGCCACCCATGGTCTTTGAACAGTCAGATAAGGTCGGCCACGTTTTGGCTTTTCTTGGGCTGTCGGTATCGTCTCGCTGGGTCTTTTGGCGGGTTAATGCTTATCTGTTTTGGTCAGTGATGTTGCTGTTAGCGCCATTGCTGGAGTATTTGCAGGGGGTGCTTCGGCCTTCGCGATTTTTTAGCATCGAAGATGGCTACGCCAATCTGGTTGGCGTAGCCGTTGGGTTAGTGGTGATGCTGTTATATGACAGGCTTAGCGCCCGATTCCGTAGTAGGTAAACCCGAGGCTTTCGAGTAACTCGCGATCAAAAATGTTTCTTCCATCAATGATGAGCGGGTGTTTCATTTGTGCTAATACGTTTTCGTAGTCGGGTGACCAATATTCTGGCCACTCGGTGAGCAGTAATAGGGCATCAGCGTTTTCAAGTGCTTCGTATTTATCCGCACAGGTATGTACTTGCGGGTGTCCGCCGAAGCGTTTGGCGATATTTTCTAAAGCTTCGGGATCATGGATACGGACGTTGGCCTGTTGAGCAATGAGCGCATTGATGATTTTCAGACTGGGTGCACCATCTAGTGCCGAGGAACCAGGCTTAAAAGAAGCGCCCCATATCGCAATGTTCAAGTTGTGAATATCACACTCATAATGTCGCCATAATTTTCTAAAAGGTTGCTCTTTTTGTTTTTCGTTCTCTTTTAGTACCGTGTCTAAAAGGGTAGATTGGCGTTTTTCGGTTAGTAGGTTGGCTAGCCCTTTAATGGTCTGCGAGAACGTGTGGCCGCCAAATCCGCACCCTGGCGACAAAAAGTGATGCCCAATACGTGGGTCAGCAATCATGCTTTGCCTGACTACATCAATATCAACGTGAAGCTGCTCAGCTAAGTTTGCCAGTTCGTTTACATACCCTATGCGTAATGCGAGCATACCGGTAACAGCGAGCTTGGCGAATTCTGCTTCTTGTGGGGTCATTAGCAGCATTTGTTCCATGTTTTGCGTAAAGGGGCGAAGCAGCGCTCGAATCGTCATTAGCCCCCAGTCGTTGGTGCAGCCCAGTGTAATGGATTTTTGCTGGCGAATAGACTGTAGTGCTGTACCTTCAGATAAGCTTTCAGCCAAGTAAGCGACCACTTGGTCTTTTTCGATATCCAGTAAGGTTTGCAGTTTGTCGGTATAGCCAACACCAAAATGACTTTGGTTGAGTACAAGCACAGGGCCGTCACATTTTTTAGCGATACGCATAACAACTGATTGTGCTAGCTCATATTCCGCAGGGTTCATGCTGATAATATGATTCTGCATTAAAATGGCAGAGCCACTCTGCATCATTTGTAAACGACCCGCTGCAAATTCGCTGTTAACTAGGTCAAGCAGGCCGGGTTCGTTTTTAATATTACTGCCCATCAGGTCAATAGGCTTTTCTAGCGTGCTATCGTTGACGATATAGACCGTATTGCCCGCTTGGGCAAATGCAGCAGCTGTTACCCATGCGGTAAGCTCTTGGCCCCAGATTACAATTTTCATTAGCTTTTCCCCTGTAATCTGTGGATGGTGTTTAATAGTCCATCCGTGGAGCTGTCAAAGTTGGCTTCTGCCAACGGGTCGTTTAATGGCTGTAGTAAGTTGGTTGCCATCTTCTTACCCAATTCAACCCCCCACTGATCAAATGGGTTGATATCCCAAATGACGGATTGCACAAAGACTTTGTGCTCGTATAGGGCTATCAACTGTCCAAAAGAGTAGGGTGTTAACTCATCAACCAGTACGGTAGTACTAGGTTGGTTACCATGGTAACGCATATGACGTGGCGCTGAGGTACTGTTATCCAGTACGGAGTCGCCGAGTGCTAGAATACGTGCCTGGGCTAGACAGTTGGCTAGTGTCAGTGTGTGCTGCTGCTGCAGTTCGCTGTTGCCAGTATCGTGGTAGCGTCGTGCCGGCGCAATAAAGTCACACATAACAGACTCAGTGCCTTGGTGTAGCAGCTGGTAAAACGCGTGTTGGGCGTTAGGGCCGATCTCCCCCCAGAGAATGGGGCAGGTATGGTAGTCAGTCTTTTCGCCTTGGCGTGTTGTGCTTTTGCCGTTACTTTCCATCTCCAGCTGTTCCAAGTAAGCTGGCAGGTGCTTTAGGCGGCCGTCATAGGGCAAAATTGCATGGGCATGGATGTTAAGAAAGTTAATATTCCAAATGCCTATCATCCCTAGCAGGGTTGGCACGTTTTCTTCAAAAGGGGCGTGGAGGAAGTGTTCATCCATACTGTGTGCGCCGCTTAGCATATCTTTAAAGCCGTGCATGCCAATCTTTAGGGCGATAGGTAAGCCAATCGCTGACCACATAGAGTAGCGCCCACCGGTCCAATCCCAGAAGTTTAATTGGCTTTTGGGCGTAATCCCCCATTGGGACATCTTTTCCTGATTCGCCGATACGCCGATAAAGTGACGTCTGTTGAGTAGCTCGTCTCTGACACCGCTGGCTTTTTTGAGCCACTCCCTTGCCGTGTTGGCGTTGGATAGTGTATCGATGGTGGTAAATGACTTTGAGGAGATAATAAACAGGGTGGTTTCGGGTTTTAAGTTATCCAATAAGTCAGCTAGCTGGCTGCCGTCCATCGAGGAGACAAAATGCATCGTTAGCGGGTTGCTGATCAGTGGTTGAAAATCACTGAGCGCTCTGCATGCCATCATCGGGCCTAAATCAGATCCGCCAACACCGATATTAACGATGGTATCGATAGGCTGCCCCGAATAGCCGCGCCACTGGCCAGCATGGATGCGCTCGACAATTTCAGCCATGTGTTCCAAGTTTTCTTGTACATCGGCAATGATGTTGTGCCCTTCAAGGTATAACGCTTTGTCAGCGGGCTGTCGCAAGGCAGTGTGCAGGGCAGGCCTATCTTCCGAGGTGTTGATCTTTTCGCCACAGAACAGCTTCTCTATCCAGAGCTTGAGCTGGCAATCGTTGGCCAGTGCTTTCAGGTGCTGAATGGTTTCTGTCGTGATACGTTGCTTAGAAAAGTCTAGCATCAGCTCGTCATGTTTGACTGAAAACCGCTCAAAGCGTTGACCATCCTGAGAGAATAGATCCCTTAGGTGAGTTTCTTTAAGTGCTTTGGCATGGCTGGATAATGCAATCCAGCCGGGCTGTTGAGTGGGGTGCAAAACGCTAACTCCTTGTGTTTTCACACGATACCATCTAAAAATGCTTTGAACTCAGTGCCGGTTTCTGGGTGATCCAGGCCAAAAATCAGATTGGCTTGCAGGTAACCTAATTTGTTACCGCAATCGTATGTTTTTCCTGTCATGCTGTAGGCATGAATGGTCGCTTCTTTGATGAGCTGATCTAATGCATCCGTTAATTGGATTTCACCGCCAGCGCCAGGTTGCGTTTCTTTTAGCAGTTCCATCACGCGAGCGGGAAGAATATAACGTCCTACAATCGCCTGATTAGAGGGCGCTTCGCTTTGTGGTGGTTTTTCTACCATGCCTACGATCGTTTGGCTTTGCCCAGCTTCCAGAGGTTTACCTGCACAATCAACCACGCCGTAACGCTCTACATGCTCAAATGGGACCGCTTCAACCATGATTTGGGCAGCGCCACTTTGATGGTAGTCGTCAACCATGGCTTTAAAGTCTGTACTGCTATCGGTGTGCGGGTTGTGGATCAACATGTCAGGCAGCATCACGGCAAAATCATCTTGTCCAACTACGGGTGCTGCACAAAGTACGGCGTGCCCGAGCCCTAACGGACGCCCTTGCCTTACTGATGTGATAGAAACATCGCTGGGGAGGATGTCTTTTACAGCCGCCAGTATTTTATCTTTTCCTTTGCGAGCCAGTTCGCTCTCTAGCTCATAATGCGTATCGAAGTGATCTTCAATAGCTGACTTGCTGTTGCGTGTGACTAAAATGATCTCTTTGAAACCTGCTTTAACCGCTTCTTCAACGACATGCTGAATGACTGGTTTGTCGACGACCGTTAGCATCTCTTTTGGGATTGCTTTACTTGCCGGAAGTACTCGTGTGCCTAGACCTGCAACAGGGATTACGACTTTAGTCAGCATTGACATCCTTAAACTCCAAATTGTCCTTGAGAGGGGTGATATGGGCGATAAATAGTTGCAAAATATTCTACCCTGAAATTAGTAAATGGGCTAACGATTGGCGGTTTTATTAGGATATAACTGTTTTTTTTTTGACCAGCATTATAGAATGAGCTTACTCATTATTGCAGTGCAGTATTCAGGCGTTATTAGAATAGATTGATGCTGTATCGACATGGAATTTTAACGGATTAGAGGTTGAGTCTTATGGTAACTAAGAACGTTTGTGCAAGTGCAGCTTCTATTTTAGTGATATCTTCTTCAGTGCATGCACTGGAGCCTTCTTCTATCGCGGTGGGTAATTTGGCGTTAACGCCCACGGTCGATGTAGCAGTGGGGCATACAGATAATCTATACAACTCCACACAAAATGAAACCAGCACTTGGTTCTCTAAGGTTAGACCAAACTTTGACCTTCAAGGGCAAAAAGGTAGTTTTGTGGCGGGTGTGACTTATGCCTTAGAGCAGGGTAGCTACTTTAGCAGCCATGATGACGACTACACTGATCATGCCCTTTCTGGGTACGCAACGGCTGAATTTGACAGCCGTAAAAAACTTGAAATTCTTGCCGAGTACCTGAAGCTGCATGATGCCCGCAGTGATTCTCGTTCGGGTAACTCCTTGAGTCCTGCTTTGGTTGATAAGCCCTCGAAGTATACCGTCAAAGCCTTAGGTGCAACTTATACTTACGGTGCTCATGAAGCGACAGGACAAATTGTTGTGAGTGGTCGTGTTGAAGATAAATCGTATGATAACTTCCGCACCATTACCGCCGCTCAGGATCGCATGACGAAAACTCTAACGGGGACTTTCTATTATCGTATTTCGCCTAAAACCCGTTTGTTAGCTGAAGCGCGTTTGCGTGATATTGATTACGATCTGTCATCGGTGACACTCGATAGCAATGAAACACGTTTGCAGTTTGGTGCAGAGTGGGATGCTACCGCTAAAACTTCTGGTCGAGTGAAGTTTGGTGTTCTGCGAAAAGACTACGATGATGACAGCCGTGATACCCTGACAACTAGTAGCTGGGAAGCTGGTGTGAATTGGGCGCCTCGTACCTATTCTGTGTTTGATCTATCCACCAGTCGTACGGCTGAAGAGTCAGGTGGCGCTGAAGACTATATTGACTCGACTCGTTGGACATTAGGCTGGACCCATGGCTGGAGTGACCGCTTCTCTACACGTTTGAGTCATACCCTCCTCAACGAAGAATATGAAGGCACAACTGTTGATAACGACACCAATACGACCACCTTGGGGTTGAATTACGACATGCGCCGCTGGCTAACCCTAGGTGCTGACTTCTCTCATAAATCATTCAGCTCAAATATAGCGGGCGCTGATTATGATAGTAATGAAGTAATTTTCCGAGTTCAGGGTTCACTTTAATATGTGGCGAGGGCGCCAGTCTCCATTCATAGGAGCTTGGCGTCTTATTGAATTCAACTGTTCGTAGAGGGTTTGATGAGAGTCTTTTTAGCCATTCTTTTTTCTTTTCTGTTTTGTTCTTCGCTCTCTTTTGCTGAGGGTATGTCGGATTACCGCATAAGCGCTGGTGATTTAATTAAGATACAGGTATATGGCGAAGAAGAGTTAAGTGTTGAAACACGTTTGTCCGATGCCGGTACTATCTCTTATCCCTTTTTAGGGGAGCTACGCGTCATGGGTATGACGACAGGAGCGTTAGGTGAGCATCTCTACCAAAAACTCAGCGATGGTTATCTGGTGGACCCCAGCGTTAGTGTAGAAATTCTTGAATATCGTGAATTCTTTATTGATGGTGCTGTTAAAAATCCCGGTGGCTATCCTTTTCAGCCTGGTTTGACGCTTCAGCGAGCGGTGTCATTGGCCGGTGGTTTTACCGAGCGTGCGTCATCGAGCAAGTTCTATGTGGTTCGTGAAGGCGAATCATCGACTCAACCTGTTCTAATTGGTATCTCCAGCGCGGTCAAGCCTGGGGATGTGATTACCATTGAAGAGAGTTTCTTTTGATTTTGTAGCTGAGGCGATTGAGTGTGATGGAAGTACAAAAAGAGCAGGGTGCTATAGATCGACTGCTACAAGATGATGTGATCGATTTAAGGCAGTATTGGCAAACGATAATGCGCCACAAATGGGGCATTATTGGTTTCTCCTTTGTTGTAACGCTGCTAACTATTTTGGTGGTTTATTCGTTAACACCTATTTACCGCGCGACAGCAACGCTTTTGATTGAGTCGCAACAAGCGAATGTTGTTTCGATCGAAGAGGTTTACGGTATTGAGGGTGGCCAGTCTGAGTACTACACGACGCAGTTTGAGATCCTCAAGTCCCGTCGTTTAGCAGAGAAAGTCGTTAACCGCTTAGGATTGGTGGATCATCCTGAATTCAATAAGGTGGAAGAGTCGTTCCTGCCGTTCAGTGTGGCTGATATCAAAGCGTCGATAAAGGCGCTGATTCCTGTTGAGTTACCAGGAACAGATGTGCAAGGTGAGGACGACCCTTTCAACGATGTCGTCGAAGCGTTTATGGGAATGGTTGCTATTGAGCCTGTAAGAAAGTCACAACTGGTAAAAATCAGTTTTGAATCTGCCGACCCTAAATTAGCCGCCAGTATTGCAAATGCGATTGGCGAAGCCTATATCGAAAATAACTTAGAAGCCAAATTGGAGCTAACGCTCAAAGCATCTTCTTGGTTGAGTTCGCGTTTAGAGGTGTTAAGAGCCGATCTGACGGTTGCTGAGCAAAAACTCCAGAAATACCGTGAAGAAGAGAAGATCGTGGGTGATCGTGGTGGTTTGGATATCGCTGGCCAAGAGCTGGAGCTAATTGCTAATAAGCGTGTTGAAGCGCAGCGTGAGCGCCTTGAGGCCGAAAGTTTATATCGTCAGGTGCAAGCCATCGGTAAAGGCAATCCGCAACGATTAGAGTTAGTGCCAACGGTGCTTCAGCACCCTCTGGTACAGGCGATGAAGCAGTCTTATGCGCAAGTAGAGTTAAAACGTTCTGAATTGGCAAAACGTTACGGCCCTAAGCATCCTAAAATGCAAGCGGTTGATTCTGAACTTGCCAATGCTCGACGTGCGCTTAATGCACAGATTCTCTCTGTCGTGAATGGTATTGAGACCAATTATAAAGTTGCACTGGCCAATGAGCAGTCTTTACAAAAATCTTTGGACGGCACGAAAGGGAATCTGCAGGATTTAAGCCGCAAAGAGTATAAATTACGTGAGCTTCAGCAAGATGTAGATGCTAAGCGCACCGTATTTAATACATTTCTATCCCGCTTTAATGAGACCAGCGCGACAGGGGACTTGAATACCGCCAATGCGCGAATCTCTGATCCTGCGGTGGTGCCGCAATTACCGGTTAAACCTAAAAAAGGCTTGATTGTTGCCTTGGCTGGTGTGGTGAGTTTGATGTTTGGTGTGATGTTTGCCTTCCTTTTGCAGGCGTTGAACAATACGGTTAAAACGGCTTCTGAAGTAGAAAGTCGCTTGCAAGCAACGATGCTGGGCTTACTGCCTTTGTTGCCTAAACAGCGTAAAAAGCCAAATCAAAGTTATATGGAATTTGTGGATAACCCGCAATCTGCTTATTCTGAGTCACTTCGCACAATTCGTACGGGCCTTATATTGTCCGCTCTAGATAATCCGCATAAGAGCGTTTCAGTTACCTCTACGGTGCCTGGTGAAGGAAAGTCGACTCTGTCTTTGGGATTGGCTTTTGCAACAGGGCAGATGGAAAAAGTACTGCTGATTGATGCTGACTTAAGGCGCCCTTCGATAGGTAAATGTCTGGGGTTTGAGCGCTCTATGGTTGGTTTAGCTGATCTTGTGGCAGGTACTGCAAAAGTGGAGGAGTGTATCCAGCGCTTTGAGGCGGGCAATATTGATGTGATGTGCGCCGGTACGATCCCACCTAATCCGTCTGAGCTGTTGTCCTCTAAACGATTTGCAAAAGTGCTGGAGCTGCTAGAGTCTAAATATGATCGTATCATTATTGATACGGCGCCTTCGCAAGCTGTTAGTGATGCGATGATGCTAGCTCCCTTGGTTGGTGCAATGATTTATGTTGTGAAGTCCGATGCAACGCCTTATCAGCATGCTAAAGCGGGCCTTAAACGTTTGCGTGAGGTCAATGCGCCAGTGATTGGTGTGGTTCTGAATCAGGTCGATGTCAAAAAGGGTGCCAAGTACTATGGTCAGGAATACGGCGGCTATTATGATGTGTATGGATATTCCAGCGCTAAGTCATGATTGATTTACACTGTCATCTGCTTCCGGCTGTTGATGATGGGGCTGCTTCTTTGGAAGAAGCATTATCTATGGTGCGTGCCGCTGTTGAAGATGGTACCAAGCACTTAGTGTTGACGCCTCACGTGCAGCCGGGCCGGTATGAAAATACGCGGGCTTCTTTGGTGCCTCATTTTGAAGCCTTCTCCGCTGCAGTGGCTGAAGCAGGTATTCCTGTGGGGTTGTCTATTGCAGGAGAGGTGCGTTTAGGTGCTGAAGTACTGCAGTTAGCAGCGTCTGATAATCTACCTTTTTTAGGTAGGTGGCAGGGGAAAAATGTCATGCTATTGGAGCTCCCCCATAGCCATATTCCTCCGGGCAGTGATAAGTTAGTTAAGTGGCTGCTAGATCGGAATATCCTACCGATGATTGCTCATCCTGAGCGTAATAAAGCTGTGATGGACGATCTGAGTAAATTGCACCCCTTTGTTGAGATGGGCTGCCTTTTTCAGTTGACGGCAATGTCTGTAACGGCTGATTTTGGTGATAGTGCTCATCAGCGTGCGCATCAAATACTGGAGAATAACTGGGCTACGGTGATTGCTAGCGATGGTCATAATTTAAAGCACCGTCCTCCTTTCCTATCTAAAGCTTTTCGACTGGTAGAGAAGCTTTATGGCCGTGTGGAAGCGCAAGCACTATTTACATTGAACCCTGCAACAATAGTTGATGGAGTTTGAGCGCTTGGCTAACGGAGCAGGTACGCGGCGTCAGCTGACGGCTATCGTTATTCTGATCTTGTTGCTGCCTGTACTCTATCTTTGCTTTAAATGGGTAATGGCAGATTTGCATGCTTACCCTGCCCGCTATGCTGTTAAGGATTGGTCGAGACAAAATCCTGCAAAAACTGATGAAGTGCTACGGTTGCTCGATAAGATCGACACGGCGATTAGCTATACGCCTGAAAATGCCGAGTTATTGGAGCTAAAGGCGCGTATCTTATATCAGCGTGCCCTTCTGAATGGCTTGATGGTTAATCAGCCTTTATCTGAGCCAGTGGCAAATGACCTGCGTAGTGCGCTGGCCTTGCATCGGCAAGCGAGTGAGCTAAGGCCTCAATGGTCTTATAGCTGGGCGAATCTGGGCTTAATGAAAGCGTGGCTAGGAGAGTTTGACCAAGAGTGGTTGTTCGCGGTTGAGCAAGCGAAAGAAACAGGTCCTTGGGAGTTAAGTGTTAATCTTGCGGTTTCAGAATCTGCGTTATTGGGTTGGAGGAGCTTACCATCTTCAAGTCAATCCCTTGCGCTCGCTGCGATGGAGCGTGCGTTACTGCATAAGCCGAGAGCAGTCAGGTATTTCTTGATCCATTATAAATTGCTTTATCCCATTTGTGCTTCGCTGTCTCAATCTAAGGAACAAAAGCAGGTGTGTCGCCCCATAAAGCAATAGTGTTTACAGGTGCGTTCGCTATTTTGTTATATTATCGCCACTTTGGTGTTTATGATTTGTGGAGAAGTTATGGGGCACGCACAAAATAATGTGGAATTTAAAGCACTCAATATCGCAATTTTGACGGTCTCTGATACCCGTACTCCTGAGACTGATAAATCGGGTGATACACTGCAGAAGGGAGTCGAAGAGGCAGGGCATTATGCTCATGAGCGAGCTATTGTTAAAGACGATATTTATCAAATCCGATCTGTTCTTTCTCGTTGGATTGCTGATAGTGTCGTTCATGCTGTTCTCATTACCGGTGGGACTGGCTTTACAGCTCGGGATAGTACGCCAGAAGCTGTTATACCGCTCTTTGATAAGCAAATTGAGGGGTATGGTGAATTATTTCGCTCTCTGTCTTTCGATGAAATAGGCACCTCAACGATTCAGTCTAGAACGGTAGCTGGTGTTGCTAATCGTACGGTTATTTTTTGTATGCCGGGCTCCACTGGCGCGTGTAAAACGGCTTGGAATAAAATTATTTGCGAGCAGCTAGATGTGCGCCATCGCCCTTGCAATTTTGTCGAAATGGTCATGCAAAAAGGGTAACCTGCCTTTTTGTTGCGTTGCGGTAGTTTTGATGCCTCTGCTCATCGTATAATCAGCGTTTTGGGTTGTATTAATGGAAGCGCTGATTTCCCTTTCCCAGGTTTTCTTACTCGTTTTTCTAGCTGAGTTTGGTGACAAGAGCCAATTGGTCGCCATGACATTGGCAGCTAGATACCGCCCTTTCCCTGTTATTGTCGGGGCGGTTGCGGCTTTTGCTGTGCTGAATATTTTGGGTGTGCTTTTTGGTGCGAGTGTTGCGCAATGGCTTCCCGGTTGGGCTGTTGCTTTGGCCGTTGCTGTACTATTTTTGTATTTCGGTTGGCAGTCGCTGCGTGTCGAAGAGGATGACGAAGGTGAAGATGATTTAAAAGTAGGTCGCCAGCTTCTATTGTCAGTTTTTCTTTTGATTTTTTTAGCAGAGTTTGGTGATAAAACACAGTTGGCGGTTGCTGCCATGGGGGGGATTCACTCCATTGTTCCGGTGTGGCTGGGCGCAACATTAGCGCTGTCTTTGACAACTGTTGTAGGTGTTTTGGTCGGACATAAGCTTTTAAAACATGTTCCGCTTCACTTAATCCATAAAGGCAGTGGGGTGCTGTTTATCTTGTTTGGTATTGCAGCTCTCTTGGAATCTTGGCAGCAGTGGCTGGTGGTCTAAGTCGGGAGTCAATATGTTATACGGATTTTTAATGCTATTGGTCTGCCAACTGCTGGGCGAGTTGATAGTTGTTGCTGGTGATATCCCCGTTCCTGGTCCAGTTATGGGAATGGTGTTGCTTTTGCTTGCATTGGTATTGCTTAAAAAACCACCCCAGTCTGTTCGCGGGGTATCAGAAGGATTATTGGCGCATTTGGGGTTTTTGTATGTGCCTGCAGGGGTCGGGTTGATGCTTCATTTGGAGATGATCTCTGAGTATTGGCTGGCGATACTTGCTGCGTTGTTTGTGAGTACATTAATAACCCTAGTTGTTACTCTCCTTATGTTTAAACTATTTGGTCGTTTAAAGCGTAAAAGAGGTGAGAACTAATGGAGTTTTGGGTCTTTTTTACCGCAAAGCCACTGTTTTGGCTGATTATAACCATTGTGGTGTTTGTGTGTTCGGTGGCATTAAATAAGCGAGCTGGTGGTTCTCCTTTATTACATCCAGTTTTGGTTGCGCTTTCATTGATTATTGTTTTTTTGCTACTGACAAAGACAAGTTACGAAACGTATTTTGAAGGCGCTCAATTTATCCATTTTTTGTTAGGGCCTGCGACCGTTGCTTTGGCTGTGCCTCTGTATGATCACTTTGAGCGAGTGAGGCAGATGTGGTTGCCATTATTGGTATCCTGTTTGGTGGGGGCAATTACCGCTATTGTAACGGTGCTAGCAGTAGGGATGTTTTTTGATCTACCTGTGGGGGCTTTGCTGTCGTTAGCGCCTAAGTCTGTAACGTCACCGATAGCCATTGGCATCGCAGAAAAAATTGGTGGATTTCCATCGTTGGCGGCAGGCTTAGTACTAATTACTGGTGCTATGGGATGCTTGTTGGCTCCTATGTTATTTACGTTTCTTAAGGTCGATGATGATGCGGTAAAAGGATTTTCCATGGGGTTGGCTGCTCATGGTTTCGGCACGGCCTCTGCGTTTGAAATCAGCGCTTTAGCGGGCGCTTTTTCGGGTTTGGCTATGGGAATGACAGGTTTGCTAACGGCATTTATTTTGCCTGTTGTCGTGTCAATGTTTGGGTTGATCTAGCGGGTTTAAGGCTATGGTTGAATTTGCTTAGCTGCTGTTCTCTAGGTAAAGTGCGCCCACATTTTTAATCTCATATAAATTTTTAGGTAATTGATAGAAATGACTCCATTAGAGCGTTATAAGCAAGACCTTCAGAGAGATGATTTTTCTTATGATCCTTCTCAGGAAATGGCTGTAGGTCACCTTCAACGTTTATATGATGACTTGGTTGCTGCAGAAACAATCCCGTCCCCCTCGTCTTTAATGGGTAGATTAACGGAGCGTTTTAAGAAAAAAGAGATTGAACCAGTAAAAGGTCTATATTTCTGGGGTGGGGTTGGCCGTGGCAAAACCTATCTAATGGATACCTTTTATGACAGCCTGCCGTTTGAGCGGAAAATGCGTACTCACTTCCATAGGTTTATGCAGCGGGTTCATGCTGATCTGAAGGGCTTGGAAGGTACAAAAAACCCTTTAGACGAGATCGCTAAGCGTTATGCTGCAGAAGCCAGAATCATCTGTTTTGATGAGTTCTTTGTATCCGATATTACGGATGCCATGATTTTGGGTGGGTTATTTGAAAAGCTGTTTGCAAATGGCGTTTCTTTGGTGGCAACGTCCAATATTATTCCTGATGGTCTCTACAGAGATGGGCTACAGCGGGCTCGTTTTCTCCCTGCGATTGCGCTTTTGAATCGTCATACGGATGTGATTAATGTTGATGGCGGCATTGATTACCGTTTAAGAGCTTTAGAGCAAGCGGAGTTATATCACTACCCGTTGGATGCTGAAGCCAATGAGAGTTTGAATCGTAGTTTTGAAAGCCTTGCCCCTGACTTGTCAGAGGCTGTCTCGAGTGAGCTTGTTGAAGTGAATGGTCGTGGTATTCGTTCCCTTCGTACCTGTGAAGATGTAGCTTGGTTTGAGTTTGCTGATTTGTGTGAAGGGCCTCGCTCACAAAATGACTATATTGAGCTGGCGAAGGTTTATCATGCGGTACTTGTATCAAATGTGCCACAGTTGGGCCGCTCGAATGATGACTCGGCAAGGCGCTTCATCAATATGGTTGATGAGTTTTATGACTGTGGTGTTAAGTTAATTATTTCCGCTGCCGTGCCTATCCATGAGATTTACACCGAGGGGCGTTTATCATTCGAAATTGAGCGTACTCAGAGCCGTTTGCTAGAGATGCAATCCCATGAATATTTAGCATGTGCCCATAAGGCGTGATTAGATAAAAAGTGTGCAAAAGGACTCGTATTCTATTGCGGTATTGTCTATAATTCGCGCTCCTTGATCTAGGTCGAGGAGTCCGTACGTTGTTTGATGTAACTCAAACAACCAATAATTATAAGGTAAGTCGGTTTGAGTAATGTTTGATTATTCAGATCAAGGCTTAGTTTAAATGAAGGCGAACAATCGATGACTACTTTTGTTGCTAAACCAGCCGAAGTTAAACGCGACTGGTATGTAATTGACGCAGAAGGTAAAACTCTGGGTCGTATGGCTACTGAAATTGCACGTCGCTTACGTGGCAAGCATAAGCCAGAATATACTCCACACGTAGATACGGGTGACTACATTGTTGTAGTTAACGCTGAGAAAGTTAACGTTACCGGTAACAAGCGTAAAGATAAGATGTACTACCGTCACTCGGGTTTCCCTGGTGGTCTTAAGCAGGCTAACTTTGAAATCATGATCAATAACAAGCCTACTGAAGTTATCGAGTTGGCTGTTAAAGGTATGCTTCCAAAAGGTCCTCTGGGTCGTGCTATGTATACTAAATTAAAAGTATATGCAGGTAGCGAACATCCACATGCGGCTCAGCAGCCACAAGAACTGAATTTCTAAGGGGATAGTAGATTATGTCAACTACTCAGTATTACGGTACAGGTCGTCGCAAAACTTCTACTGCCCGTGTTTTCTTGCGTCCAGGTACAGGTGCAATCACGATTAACGATCGTACAATCGATGTTTATTTCGGTCGTGAAACGGCTCGCATGATCGTTCGTCAGCCTCTTGAACTGACTGAAACGCTAGAAAAGTTTGATGTTTACGTTACTGTTAAAGGCGGTGGCGGATTCGGTCAGGCAGGTGCTATCCGTCATGGTATCACTCGTGCGCTGATGGAATATGATGAAACATTACGTCCTGCTCTGCGTAAAGCTGGTTTCGTTACCCGTGACGCACGTGAAGTAGAGCGTAAGAAAGTGGGTCTGCGTAAAGCACGTAAGAAACCACAATTCTCAAAACGTTAATTGTTTGTCGGGTATCCGACTGGCAATACAAAAAAACGCCCTCGCCCTTGTGGTTTGGGCGTTTTTTTATGTCTGTGTGAAGTCAATACTTAGTCTTAAAGGTGCCTAGTAGGGTGGATTTCACCTTGTAAAATAGGGGTATTTTCTTTACTATTTTGTCCATTTTCGAGAACCGGATTTTATTGGTTTTTTATACTGAGCGGCTGGTGTTTATTTGAACGCAAATAACCTGGTCGATTGAGGGGGAGAAACTTGATGAGCAATGACGGCGTGAATAAGGGTCGGCGTCGTCTCCTGATCGGTGCCACTTCTGCCGTTGGGGCAGTGGGTGCTGTAGGAGCGGCAGTCCCGTTCGTAGCTTCGTGGAATCCAAGCGCTAAAGCGAAAGCTGCTGGTGCTCCGGCTAAAGCTGATATCAGCAAGCTGGAACCAGGTCAGCAGATGATCGTTGAGTGGCGTGGTAAGCCTGTATGGATTGTGCGTCGTAGCGAGGAAGCTCTATCTAACTTAAGCAAGATAGATGGAAATAAACTGGCAGATCCGAATTCGGAAGTGCCGCAGCAGCCGGATTATGTATCTAAAGATGCCAACCGTGCTATTCGCCCGGATGTGGCTGTTTTAGTGGGTATTTGTACGCATTTGGGCTGTTCTCCGACGTATCGTCCGGAAGTGGCGCCTGAAGACTTAGGTTCTGATTGGGTAGGTGGTTATTACTGCCCATGCCACGGTTCCCGGTTCGACCTGTCCGGTCGTGTTGTGAAGGGTTCCCCTGCGCCAACGAACTTGGTAATCCCTCCTCATAAGTATGAAGATGAAAATATCATCATCGTCGGTGTTGATCAGGAGACTGCATAATGGCTGGCTACCGTAATAAAGGCAAAGGCGGCTTCATGGGCTGGATTGATGATCGTTTTCCAGCAACCGCGATGTGGGAAGACCACCTGTCAAAATACTATGCGCCAAAAAACTTTAACTTTTGGTATTTCTTTGGTTCTTTAGCTCTATTGGTATTGGTTAACCAGATTGTTACCGGTATTTGGCTAACAATGAGCTATAACCCATCAGCAGAAGGCGCATTCGCATCTGTTGAATATATCATGCGAGATGTCGATTACGGTTGGCTGTTGCGATACCTGCACTCTACAGGTGCTTCAGCATTCTTTGCTGTCGTTTATCTGCATATGTTCCGTGGTATGCTTTATGGTTCTTACCGTAAGCCTCGTGAGCTGGTGTGGATCTTTGGTATGACGATCTACTTGGCGCTGATGGCTGAAGCTTTCATGGGATATCTGCTACCTTGGGGACAAATGTCTTACTGGGGTGCTGCAGTAATTGTATCTCTGTTCCAGGCCGTTCCGTTTGTTGGCCCTGAGTTGGCTGAGTGGATTCGTGGTGACTACCTGATTTCTGGTGTTACTCTGAACCGTTTCTTCTCTTTACATGTTATTGCGTTACCTATCGTGCTTTTAGCGCTGGTTGTTCTGCATATTATTGCCTTGCATGAAGTGGGCTCTAACAACCCAGATGGTATCGAAATCAAAGAGAAAAAAGATGAGAACGGTGTGCCACTCGATGGTATTCCTTTCCACCCTTACTACACTGTGAAAGATATTGTAGGTGTGGTTGTGTTCCTGTTTGTCTTCTGTGCTGTTGTTTTCTTCTTCCCAGAAGGGGGCGGATACTTCATTGAAGCACCGAACTTTGAGCCGGCTAACCCATTGAAAACGCCACCTCACATAGCGCCTGTATGGTACTTCACGCCATTCTACGCGATGTTACGTGCTATTCCGCCTATTGCAGGCTCTCAGTTCCCAGGTGTTGTGGTAATGGGTGGTGCGATTGCAATTCTGTTTGTTCTGCCATGGTTGGATCGTAGCCCGGTTAAATCTATGCGCTACAAAGGCATGCTGAGCAAAATCTGGTTGGTTATCTTTGCTATCAGCTTTGTGATTCTAGGCTACTTGGGCGTGGTTTCTTCTACCCCAGGCCGTACTCTGGTTGCGCAGATCTGTACTGCATTGTATTTCGCTTTCTTCTTCCTGATGCCTTTCTACACCAGAATGGAGAAAACTAAGCCGGTTCCAGAGAGGGTTACAGGATAATGAAAAAATATCTGGTTGCATTCGTCATTGCACTGTTTCCGCTGTCTGTTTTGGCAGCAGGTGGTGCAGGTCCTAAGTTGGACCATATGGAAGTAGATTTGCATAACAAGGCATCTTTGCAGCGTGGTATGCAGATCTTTGTAAACAACTGCTTGGGGTGTCACTCGGCTCAATATCAGCGCTATGAGCGTGCGGCTGTTGATCTGGGTATTCCGCTAGAGCTGGCTGAGCAAAACCTACTGTTGGGTGATCAGAAGATTGGTGAACAGATGACTATTGCCATGGGTAAAGAAGACTCTGGTAAATGGTTCGGTAACCCGCCACCTGATCTGACTTTGGAAGCTCGTTTGCGCGGTACTGATTGGTTGTACACTTACATGCGTAGCTTCTATAAAGACCCTGCGCGCCCTTGGGGTGTTAACAACGTGGTGTTCCCGGATGTGGGTATGCCTAACGTTCTTGAGTACTTGCAAGGTGAGCAGATTAACACGTGTACCAAAGATGAGTTACTGCACGCGGAAAAGCGTATTGATCCGTTGACTGGTAAAGCTATGGGCGGCTGTTTGACTGTTTCGACGCAAGGTCAGCAGTCACCTGAAGAGTTTGACAAGACTATTTATGACTTGGTGAACTTTATGGCCTACATTGGTGAGCCATCTAAGCTTGATTCACATCGTATTGGTACGTACGTATTGATCTTCCTGTTCTTCTTCTTCTTCTTGGCATATGCGTTGAAGCAAGAATTCTGGAAAGATGTGCACTGATCTAGCAGTATAAATCTGTTAGAATGGTATTTTGCACGGCCTGTTTCAGGCCGTGCTTGTTTATTTTTAGCGGTAAGTTATATGGGGATTTATTGATGGGAGTTGTGGCGAAGCGTTCTTCCATGACCTTTTATTCTGATGGGGCTGATCACTATAGCCATCGTGTGCGCATAGTGCTGGCAGAGAAAGGGGTAGCGGTCGATGTTATTGATTGTCAGGTAGAGGATTTACCAGAAGATCTGGCTGATCTGAACCCATATAACAGTTTGCCTACTCTTCTCGACAGAGAGCTGGTGTTGTATGAGCCTAATGTGATGATGGAGTATCTGGATGAGCGTTTTCCGCATCCTCCATTGCTTCCTGTTTATCCGGTTGAGCGTGCAAAAAGCCGTCTGTTTATGCATCGCATTCAGAAAGACTGGTGTGAGTATGTAGATGTTATTTTATCTGCTCACTCTTCTGATGATGAAGTGCTTGAAGCGCGTAAAGAGTTGCGTGACAGCTTTGTAGCTGTATCGCCAATTTTTGCTGATAAGCCGTATTTCATGAGTGAAGAGTTTACTTTAGTGGACTGTTGCTTGGCTCCTTTGTTGTGGCGTCTGCCTGCTTTGGGCGTGGAGTTACCTGAGTCTCAATGCCAAGGTTTGATCAGCTATATGGATAGATTGTTTGAGCGGGAATCTTTCCGTGAGAGTCTATCTGATGCGGAGCGTGAAATGCGCGAGTAACGCATTTTAAGTTGAATTTTGATATTTAAAAGGGATGATATTGTCATCCCTTTTTTCTTGGAGAGGTTATGAATCCTAGTCGCCCCTATCTTATCCGAGCACTACAAGAGTGGCTGATTGATAATGATAGTACTCCTCACTTGGCTGTTGACGCTACGTTAAAAGGCGTAATGGTGCCTGAGCAGTTTGTAACAGATGGTCAGATAATTTTGAATATTAGCCCATCAGCCATTCAAAATCTGGTCATCGACGATGAAGCGGTAAGCTTTAATGCGCGCTTTGGTGGTGTGCCAATGAATGTTTATGTGCCGATGGCTGCTATTTTAGCTATCTATGCTCGCGAAAGTGGGGCAGGTATGGGCTTTGGAATGGAGCCTGGTGCAGAGTTCTATGAGCAGAGTGTTAATGAGGAGCCACCTGAGCCGCCCAAGCCTTCAGGTGGGCGGCCAGCTTTGAAAGTTGTTAAGTAGTTAACGGTTAGGGATATACTCGAACACTTTAACAATACGTTTGACGCCAGGGATGGTGCGAACGATATTGACGGCGTTGGCCGCTTCTGCCTCGGTAACTAAGCCCATTAGGTAGACAGAGCTATTTTCTGTCACTACTTTAATGCGACCCCCTTCAACACTTTTATCAGCCAGAAGCTGTAGCTTTATTCTACTGGTAAGGTAGGCGTCATTGGCTCTAACGATGGTTGATGTTGGACCCGACACCTCTAGCTCATTGTGTATTTTTCTAACTTTTCTGGTCTGAGTGGCGATATTCTCCGCCTCCAGCTTGGCAGTTTCGTGAGGTACTTGTCCTGTTATGAGCATGACGCCGTTATAGCTGGTAACGCCAATATGTGAGTTTTTGACGCTATCAGGGCCTTTATTCAGATTGACGAGCGTTTTATTCTCGATGACTTCGTCTTCGACATATGTTCCGATGGTTCGGCTGCCTTGGTCTTCTCGGATAGGTTCCTCTCTGGCGGCTCCTATCAGTGTGGCGCAGCCGCTAAGGGTGCCTATCAGACACAGGGTAGTAAGATACTTGAGGCTGGTTGAACTCATGGGTCAGGCTCCAAACAGTTGGTATTCAATTAAATCACAAAGACAATGTAGGATGAGTAGATGAGCACTATAGATCATCGCATTGTCATTCGAAGGAACGCAGATTTCGACCTCGTCGGGTCTTAAAAGTGCCGAAATATTACTGTTATCATGTCCAGTTATTGCAATGACTGACATATCTCGGTCATGGGCCGATTGGATGGCTTGTACTAAGCTGTTTGAGCGCCCTTGGTTTGATATGACTAATAATATATCGCCAGGCTGCCCAATGGCTCGAATTTGCTTGGAGTAGACTTCGCTAAAGCTATTTTCTTCAGCAATACCCGTAAGTGCCGCACCATCAGTACCAAGTGTGATGGCTGGCAGCCCCGGTCTCTCATGGCGAAACCGGCTAAGCAGCAACGATGAAAAGTGCTGAGCGAGAGCAAGCGATCCGCCATTGCCGACACAAATGATTTTTAGTTCGCTGGCGAGTGTTGCCAGCATGAGCTCGCTTGCGTGGGCTATTAATGGAGTATATTGCTCGATGGTATGAGCATTCGTGTCCATCGAATTGTGGAAAAGGTTAACAATTCGGTCTTCAAGTTCCATTACTGCATCCGGTCTTAAAGTCTAAAAGCGTCTTTATACCATACAGGTTCGTTGCTTTCAGATGCTATTTCAAAGGCGATGACATCAAACCGGCAGTCGTACTGCTGGAAAGCGGAGTGCGTCATCAAAAAGTGTTGTGCTGTCTTTATGATTTTTTGTTGTTTATGGTAATTAACGGAGTTAGCTGCGCCGCCATAAAAGCGGCTTTTGCGTAGGCGTACTTCGGTAAAAACCAATACATTACTATCGAGGAGGATGAGATCTATCTCCCCCATTTTGCATAAATAGTTACGCTTTACTGGTTTTAACCCTTGTTTGATTAGCCAGTGCCAAGCGTAATTTTCGGCATCCGTGCCGCTTTTTTTGCTGTCCATAGTTCATTCTTTTAATCTATCAGTTTAGGGATTCCATCTTCGAAAATGGCCCACTGTAGGTGACGATTAACCTGGTTAAGTTCATTGACAGAAAGCTGGCCAGTTTCACCATTCAATCGCCCACCCGGTGTGCTGCGAAGTTGCGAAAGATAAGGATACAGGTTATAGGCATCAATGCCCATGGCGTAAAGCCTTCCGAATCGGGTGCCGGTATTGTTTTTGACGGCCGCTATGGTTTGTTGATTTTGGCTAGGTGGTGATAAAACCCATGGTGTTTCGCCAAACATGATGCCATTTAAGTCGATATCAGCGCGGGGGTTAGCTTGCCCGCTGTAGACTTGCGATGTTGCATAAATGGGCAGGTCTGCGGCGAAGTAGAAAGCTAAAAGCGGCTTGATCAGACGCGCATCTTGCGGTCTTGCAGCCATTAAAATGGTATCCGCGTCTTGGCGACGGCGCTCTTCAAACTCAAAGTTTAGGCCAGTTATTTGTCTTAAGCTTCTGGCGCGTGCCTTGCTGTCATCGGTTTTAAGAAGCTGGGTAACCTTTTGTGAGAGATTGCTGCTATTAAAGGAAGTTTCAGCAACAATGGTGCCACCTAATTGTGTGAAGGTTTCTCTAAAAGCTACAGCTGCTCGCTCGCCCCAGTCTGTTTCCGGAGTTATTACCAGCGCATAGCGCTTGCCATTATTTAATGCTTGGGTTGCTGCGTCTCTGGCTTCATCTTCGGCAGATAAGCCAAATTGGTAGAGATTTGGTGCGCCTGTATTTGCGTAATTAAGTGCTAAAAAAGGCAAGGGGAGTGCTGATTGACTTAGTGCTATCACTTTATCTTTATCCAAGGGGCCAATCACTAGCTCAACCCCCTTTTCTTGAGCGGCTTGGATAATTTGTTCTGGGGTATCCAGGTAGCTGCTGTCTATAAAAATCAATTCGGGCGGTTGTGTTGCGCTCTGATTGGCATAGTGCGCAGTCATAATGCCTTCCTGAATAGCAGATGCGGCACTGGAGAGTTTGCCTGTTGAAGGAAGCATAATGCCAATGCGGGATACATTGATAAGATCGGCGATTGCAACAGGTGTGTTGAAATTGCTTGGCATAAGTAGAGCGGCAGGGTGTGCTTGCCACAAGTTCAGCCAATTATCGATATTGTTGGTATTGGACTCTATATTTGAAACGGTCCGTGCAGCTTGGGCAAGTTCCAGCCAGCCTTGAAGGTTGTAGTTGTTGTTGGGGCGTTGAAGTGCTTCGTATAGTGCTTGGTTATCAGTTGATTGTAGCGCATTCCAAATTCGATCATGTATAGCTTGGCGTTCAGCTTCATCATGTACGTAGGTTGTGCTTTCTATCAGAATCATGGCCTCATCAAGCGATTGCCCATTAAGTTGATAGGCATCGGCATAGAGTGATTCGGATAAGCGTGCTTGGTTATCAGGGAGTGTGCTAAGCGATGGCATGTTCGCTAAATAGCCCAGTGCGGCTTCGCCTTGCTGGTTGCTGAGCGCCTGTCTCGTGCGCAGGCTAATCACGGTAAACTGTAGGCTAGGAGGCAGAATTGATGTGTCGATGCCCGCAAGGATACGATCCGCCCGATCAAGCTCTCCCCGTGCGATAAGCTGCTCCGCTGCCTGTGTTTTTAATTCAGCGGCTCGAATAGGTTGAGCGCCGCGGGCAAGGTTTAGCAGATAATCTGCATCTTGTATAACTGTGTTTGTTGAAGCTTTACCGGTACTGACGCTAGGCGGTGTGGTTGGAGGCATTGCACAGCCGGCAATAAAGGCTGTAAGCGCTACGGTTAGAGACAGGCGTTTCATATTCATCATATACTCTAGCACCCTGATGATGGATGGAAAAATTATGTCAGACGCGGTTTTATATATTGTGGCCACACCCATTGGCAATTTAGGGGATATGACTCCCAGAGCAGTGGAGGTTTTGCAGTCCGTTGCTCTTATTGCAGCTGAGGATACGCGACATAGTGGCCGTTTAATGGCGCACTTTAACATCAAAACGCCCATGATTTCAGTGCATGATCACAATGAGCGCCAAAGACTGCAAACAATACTGGATAAATTGTCCGCTGGCGAGAATATCGCACTGATTTCCGATGCAGGAACGCCATTAATTTCAGATCCTGGCTTTTATTTAGTGCGGGGAGTCAGGGATGCAGGTTTTAAAGCGGTTCCGGTTCCAGGTTGTAGTGCGGTTATAACAGCAATGAGTGCTGCTGGGGTGCCTACGGATCGTTTTATATTTGAAGGTTTTTTACCCGCAAAGCGCACGGGGCGACAGCAGCAGCTTGCGCTGATTAAAAGTGAAGAGCGTACGGTGATTTTTTACGAATCTACCCATCGTATTATCGAAACGCTGAATGATATGGTTGAGGTCTTAGGCGCTGACAGGTATGTCGTGATGGCGCGTGAACTGACGAAAACCTTTGAGACGATTCACGGAGATAAAGTGTCGGATCTTTTGGTATGGATGGAGCAGGATCATAACCAGCAAAAAGGGGAGTTTGTGCTGATTGTTCAAGGTGTTGAACCCAAAAAGGAAGAAGGCTTTTCTGCTGAAACGCTTCATGTGCTGGAAACGCTGCTTGAGGAGTTGCCAGTTAAGCAGGCAGCGGCCTTGGCGGCAAAATTAACCGGTGAAAAGAAAAATGCACTTTACCAAGAAGCGTTGAATCGGAAGTAGTTGCTAAAGCGAGGATTACTGGTATCCTTGCCCGCAGAGTTCGCCGGACAGTCGCTGTCTTGCCTTGGCAGGAGGGAGGAAAGTCCGGGCTCCATAGAGCAGAGTGCCAGATAACGTCTGGGCGGTGTAAGCCGACGGCCAGTGCAGCAGAGAGTAGACCGCCTAAGTATCTTCGGATAACGGTAAGGGTGAAAGGGTGCGGTAAGAGCGCACCGCGTGGGTGGCAACATTCCACGGCATGGTAAACCCCACTCGGAGCAAGACCAAATAGGGATCCATTAGGTGTGGCTCGCATCGGATCCGGGTAGGTCGCTTGAGGCGTGCAGTGATGTACGTCCCAGATGAATGACTGTCTATTACAGAACCCGGCTTATAGGCGAACTCTAATCTTTTAGTCTCCCATTGGCGACCCTGTGTTGCTATCGACGGCTTCTTTTTTTATCTTATACTGATCAGTCATGAATACCATGGATGGGTCAATGTAAGGTGCTTTAGATGCGTCGCTTGAGCTCATATCTATCTATTGTTGCTGTAGTATTGCTCCTTGCTGGATGCTCCTCTTCTGGATTGAGAAGTGATCTCTCGGCCGAGCAGTTGCCCGTTTGTGATAGTCATCATTCTCAACATATCCATCGTGTTTCCTCCTTGCAAAAAACAACAACAATAATGGTTCATCCAGGTTTATTGTTTGCCATAGATTGGGGAGGACAGCGTGCGCTAGATGTTGGGCAGGCTTTGGTTGTCCGTGGTTTTGCTGATCGGGTTCTGGAGGTTCGTTCTCGGAAAAAAGAACCCATGGCTAAACAAATGCTAGCAGATGGTGGTGGCGAATTTGTGGGTATCCACTATAGCATGGGTGGTTCACCTTCGGTGCTTCAAGCCGCTTTAGAAGCGGCAGAGGAGGTATCGAAAAAGGTAGGTGTTGATGTTGGCTATTCCGCTATTATGGTTGATCCCTTTGCTCTGTCGGATCTGGAGTCGGTTGTTGATCCTGATAACCCCTACCTGCGTCGTGTTTTTGTTGTACTGTCTAATCAGTATATGCCGTTTCGCCCCGACCCTTCTGGGTTGTCTCGTCGAGTGACAGATAACCCTAAGTTTCATTTTGTCTATGCAGAAGAGTTTGGTGTTTTATGGAATCATTTTAGTTTTTTGACGGATGTCAAAAATTCTGAGCGTGAAACTCGTGATGCAAAGAGAGGTAGAGAAATTTTTGATCAGTTGTTGCTGGGGCTCTTTGGCCGTTTAGAGGGCGATGAAGTAGAGCAAAAGCTCTATAATCTAAAGCTGAATTACGCAAAACAAGATAAGCGCTATCTCATACCAGGCTTGTGTCGGTTGGCTGCTCCGTAGACTATGCTATCTGTACATTTTTTAACGTTACATCCTTTGATTTGAAATATCGCTGCTGCAGGCGCGATATAATTCTCTGATTTTTAAAGTCTTTCCTTTCCCTTATTTATTTCTTCATGAACACCATTCTATTTCATCGAATTTGCAGTCGCTAAGGGGCTTGTCGCGCTTTTTCCACGCTTGCATTGGGAGGGGTTACTTTCTATAGTGTAATATAGTGGGTAAAAGTGGGCTAAAGTGGTTTTTTGTGATGGTTTTTGGGTAGATGGGTGGATAAATGTTCCGCGGTGTAAATCAAGTCAACTTAGATGCGAAAGGCCGAATGGCCGTTCCCGCACGCTATCGAGATCAGATCTCGGTACAGTGTGCGGGCCATCTAGTGATGACGATTGACACCGAAGAGCGCTGCTTGCTGCTTTACCCCATAGATGAATGGGAAATTATCCAAGAAAAGATAGATAGTCTGCCCAGTTACAACCCTTCGGCTCGTCGCTTGCAACGGCTGTTGATTGGTCATGCAACCGACTTGGAGATGGATTCCAATGGTCGATTATTAATACCGGCTTTATTAAGGGATTACGCAGGTCTTGATAAGAAGCTGATTCTGTTAGGCCAGGGGCGAAAGTTTGAAGTTTGGGATGAGGCTTCCTGGAACGAAACTCGAGAAAAATATTTACAGGAAGTAGAGGATGAGGCTTTGCCTGATGCACTACTTAATCTGTCTCTTTAATTGATTAGCGGAGTCCATTTAGTGGCTACTGAAACATTTCGACATGTAACTGTTTTGCTGGATGAGGCTGTTGAGCTTCTTGTGCAAAACGCTGACGGCTTCTATGTCGATGGCACCTTTGGTCGGGGTGGGCACTCATCACTGATCTTGCAGCATTTGTCTGATCAGGGGCGCTTGATGGCTATTGATAAGGATTTAGAAGCTATCGCCTGTGCAGGAGAACGGTTTGGTGATGATGGACGCTTCTCTATTGCTCATGGTTCTTTTTCTCGGCTAGGTGAATTTGTTTCAGAGCAAAATATGTCCGGTCAAGTGGATGGCGTGCTGCTGGATTTAGGGGTTAGCTCCCCTCAATTGGATGATCCCACTCGTGGCTTTAGCTTTCAGCATGACGGTCCTTTAGATATGCGAATGGACACAACCAGCGGAGAAAGTGCAGCGCAATGGCTAGCTTACGCATCTGAGCAAGAAATTGCCGATGTGATCTTTACCTACGGTGAAGATAAGTTTGGAAGGCGCATGGCCAGAGCTATCGTTGCCGCACGTCAGATAGCACCGATTGAGACGACGGCCCAACTGGCAAAGATCGTATCTGATGCTAATCCTTCTTGGGAAAAGGGGAAGCACCCGGCAACGCGAGCGTTTCAGGCTATTCGAATTCATGTGAATAAAGAGTTGCAAGATATAGAGCAGTGCCTTGATCAATCATTAGAGGCGCTGAAGGTAGGTGGGCGCTTGGTTATCATCAGTTTCCATTCATTGGAAGACCGTATAGTGAAGCGCTTTATTCGCAAGCATGTGAAAGGTGATGAGCATCTTCCGCAGGGTGTGCCTGTAACAACAGATATGCTGAATCAGCGGCTTAAGGCGATCGGAAAAATGTTAAAAGCATCTGCCAAAGAGATTGAAGATAACCCACGTTCGCGAAGTGCGGTTATGCGTGTGGCGGTCAAAATAGCGTAATGGGGCTGTTTATGTTTGGTTTCATTCAGCAGCGATCAGGGCGAGCAGAGGAAGGGGCATCTCGTCTGCTTAGTTTTGATGAGGTGGCTCGTCCGGTCGCGCTGACCCTGTTGCTAACATTGATGATTGTATTGAGTGCATTGGCCGTGACTTACAGCGCTTTTGAGTATCGCATGCTGTTTAATAAGCATCAGCGTCTTGTACAGCAGTGGGATGAATATCAAGTGGAGTGGGGGCAGTTATTGCTGGAGCAAAGCGCGCTGGGTGCGAACAGCCGAGTAGAGCAGGTTGCAACGCAAAAATTAGAGATGATTTCGCCTCAACCCGAGATGATAGAGATAGTTCAGTATGAGCGATAAAGTGAATACAGAAATAGCTGAAAGTGCCGGCAGAAGCTGGCGGCTTGTGCTGATCTTCTCACTGCTGGCCTTAGTTGCAATAGGTATCGTTACCAAGTTGGTATCTCTCTATACACTGGATCAGGCTTTTCTGCAGCGTCAGGGTGATGCCAGAAGTCTGCGTACCACCTTGATTCCTGCACATCGCGGAGTGATTACTGATCGTAATGGCGAGCCGCTTGCTGTGAGTGCACCGGTAGCAACAATTTGGGCTGATCCTAGCTCAGCAGATATTCGGCATAATGGATTAACGCGATTAGCTGTGTTGCTTGATATGAAGCGTGCTGATTTGGTGGCGCGATTGGAGAAAAACTCAGAACGTCAATTTATCTATCTCAAGCGGCAGGTGACCCCTGAGCTGGCAGAACTGATTGATAGATTAGATATTCCTGGTGTGCATGTTGATAGGGAATACCGCCGTTACTATCCAGCAGGCGAGGTGACTACGCATCTCGTGGGCTTTACGGGGATTGAAGGTGCAGGGCAAGAAGGTATCGAGTTATCTTACGAGCAAGGCCTAAGTGGTGAACCGGGTCGAAAGTTGGTTATGCAGGACCGCTTGGGACGAACCATTAAACATATCAAATCGATTGAGGAAGCTAAGCCGGGTAAAGATGTGCAATTAAGTATCGATCTGCGTCTTCAATATATGGCGTATCGAGAGCTGAAAGCCGCTGTGCAAGCACATAAAGCAGACTCTGCTTCAGCGGTTGTGTTGGATGTCAAAACCGGTGAGGTATTAGCGATGGTCAACCAGCCATCTTATAACCCTAACGATCGTAGTAAATTAGACAGCAAAGGGCTAAGAAATCGCGCCGTGACTGATCTGTTTGAGCCTGGCTCAACCATGAAGCCGCTAACGGTTGCTGCTGCCATGATGAGTGGTAAATATACGGCTGACACTGTTATCAATACCTCCCCAGGTTTTATCCGAATCAGAGGTCGAACGATTCGGGATCACCGTGACTACGGCAAGCTCGATTTAACCTCCATTATTACGAAATCCAGCAATGTGGGCGTTACGAAGTTGGCGCTGAGTATGCATGAAGATGCCGTACGCAATCTGTTTCACAATGTTGGTTTAGGGCAAGTGACAGCGACTAGTTTCCCAGGTGAGCGTAGTGGAAGCCTGCCTTATTACCCTGCAAAACGCGTTGTGGAAAGGGCAACGATGTCCTATGGCTATGGTTTATCGGTCACGCCGCTGCAATTGGCGAAAGCCTACTTACCGCTGGCAAATGGTGGAGTTACCTACCCTATCTCCATTTTAAAGCGTGATGAACCCGCAGAAGCAACTCGAGTGATGCCTGAAGAGATTGCCGATTCTGTACTCGAAATGATGGAAACGGTGACCCAAGGTGGCGGTACAGGCCGAAGAGCGGCTGTACATGGCTACCGTGTAGCAGGCAAAACGGGCACTGTGCATAAGATCGCCAACGGCGGATATGCCGAAGATAAGTATATCTCAGTCTTCGCAGGGGTTGCGCCAGTATCCAATCCAAGAATTGTTACAGTGGTAATGGTCGATAACCCTAAAGGCCAAGAATATTACGGTGGAGAGGTTGCGGCACCAGTGTTCTCTCGGGTAACGGCGAATAGTTTACGATTACTGAATGTGGCTCCCGACCAATGGCCTCAAAAGAACGAGCAAACGATGGCGATGAAATGATGCAGCCCTTTAATGCAAAAACACTACAAGAGTTGACTATTGCCGGTGCGGATGACGTATCGGCAAATTTGCTTGTAAAGGGGATATGTTCTGATAGTCGCCAAGTAAAGTCTGGTGACCTGTTCGTGGCAAGAGATGGCGTGGCTCATCGAGGTATTGATTTTATCGCTCAAGCAGCAAAAGCGGGTGCAGTTGCTGCGATTGTGGATCAGCACTCTTATCCCGACCTTGAATCATTTAGCTTTAGCATACCTGTTTTTAAGGTGCGCAATTTAGCTCAGAAAGTCAGCGGCTTTGCAGCTCAGATGCTGGATAATCCATCATCTCGAATGACAGTGATTGGTATAACAGGTACGAATGGCAAAACATCTTGTGCGCATTATGTTGCTCAAGCGCTGAATGCATTAGGTATACGTACTGCGATTATTGGCACGGTAGGTAATGGTTTCCCGGAAGCTCTGGAGCAAGCAACACACACTACACCCGATGCAATCCGCTTGCAGCAGTTATTGGCAGCGCTTGAAGCGCAAGGCGCTAAAGCGGTTGTGATGGAGGTTAGCTCCCACGCGTTAGATCAGGGGCGTGTTGCCGGGGTTATGTTTGATGTGGTGGCGATGACAAATTTAAGCCGTGATCACCTTGATTACCACGGATCGATGGATGCTTATGCTCACGCCAAAGCACGCCTGTTTACAGAATTTGATGTGAAGCAGCGAGTGCTGAATCTGGATGATGACTATGTTAAGTCATTAGCTGAAAAATTACAGAAAGCCTCTAAAGAAACGGTGACTTTCAGCTTGCATACACAGGCCGATGTGTATGCTACTTCGTGCTTGTTAAGCCGGGAAGGTATTCAGTTATCAGTGAATGCCAAGGGTGAAGAGCACGTTATTAATCTACCCGTGATCGGTGCTTTTAATGCATCCAATATTCTTTTAATGCTCTCTGTATTGCGCTCCTTAGATGTGCCGTTTATGGATATTGTGGGCGTTGCGTCACAAATCTCCGCGGTTCCTGGGCGAATGGAGGTATTTGCTAAGGAGGGGATGCCGACGGTGGTTGTGGATTATGCTCATACACCCGATGCGCTCGAAAAGGCATTACAGGCCGCGCGGGAGCACTGTCAAGCAACATTATGGGTCGTGTTTGGTTGCGGTGGTGATAGAGATATTGGTAAACGTGCTGAAATGGCACGCGCGGCAGAGGCATTTGCAGATAAAGTCGTGGTGACGAGTGATAACCCACGTACTGAATCGCCAGAAGAGATAATCGATATGATTATTTCGGGCTTTAAGCAGCCTGCTGAGGTAACGCAGTGTGCCGATCGAGAAGAAGCTATTTTATGGGCTTTAGGACAGGCAGGGAAAAACGATCTTGTTGTTATTGCCGGTAAAGGTCATGAGGATTACCAAGAGATCATGAACGTTAAGTATCCATTTAGCGATAAAGCCGTGGTAATGGGCTATCAGCAGAGAGAGGCTCACTTATGATGACAAGTGTTAAGCTCTCGGCGCTTAATGAGTGTTTAAATGCCACGCTTATTAATGGTGATGCTCTTATTCAGGGGGTCAGTACAGATACCCGTAATATTCATGACGGTGATTTATTTATTGCACTAAAAGGTGAGCGTTTTGACGCCCATGACTTTGCGGCACAAGCCATAGATTCTGGTGCTGTTGCGCTGGTGGTGGATCATCCAATAGCGTTGCCGATCCCTCAGTTAGTGGTCGATGACACACGTATCGCATTAGGCCTAATAGGTGAATATAATCGCGCCTTTTTTGATGGAACCTTGATTGCAGTGACAGGGAGCAGCGGTAAAACAACGGTTAAAGAGATGTTAGCAACGATCCTTAGCGATGTTGGGGAAACGCTATTTACGCAAGGTAATTTGAATAACGATATTGGTGTGCCGTTGACGTTGCTGAGACTATCGCCTGAACATCGTTATGCTGTAATTGAGATGGGGGCAAGTGGACCCAATGAGATCGCTTACTCGGCCTCTTTATCACATCCTGATATCGCGATGGTAAATAACGCCATGGGGGCGCATTTAGAAGGGTTCGGTTCCCTTGAAGGTGTTGTTGAGGCGAAAGGCGAAATCTACGATGGGCTGACAAACCAAGGGGTAGCGATTGTTAATGCAGATGATCCCCATGCACAGCGCTGGTTAGACAGAGCGAAAGGAAAGTCCATCTTAACCTTTGGGTTGGCAGCGGGTGCTGATGTTCGAGCACAAGCGTTATACCTTCAGACAAACGGATGTTACGGCTTTGACTTGACGTACCAAAATGAATCGGTCGCTGTCAGGCTGAATGTCTTAGGGCGTCATAATGTATGCAATGCATTGGCCGCAGCCGCTGCGAGTTTATCAGCGGGTTTGTCTTTGTCGCAGATAGCATCAGGCTTAGCGAAATTCTCTGCTGTAAAAGGGCGGATGTTTAGCACCCAAGGTGTGAATGGTGCTTTGGTGATTGATGATAGCTACAACGCAAACCCCGGGTCGGTACGTGCTGCTATCTCCATGTTGAGTGAATTAAAAGGAGAGCGGGCGTTAGTGCTGGGGGATATGGGGGAGCTAGGTGCTGACGAAGTGTCCCTGCATCAAGAGGTGGGGCAGTTTGCTGCTCAAATGGGTATAGAAAAGCTTTTTGCAGTAGGTCGGTTGAGCCAATTTACTGTGGAAGCTTATAAACAAGCGGGAGGCATATGTGCTGAACATCTGGGCGATAAAAGCGAGTTGGTTTCTCGTCTTCAACATGAGGCGCATTCAGCGATGGTTATATTAGTGAAAGGGTCTCGAAGTGCAGCCATGGATCAGGTCGTAAATTGTCTGGTTGGGGAGGCTTGATATGCTGCTGATTCTTGCAGATTTCTTTGGTCAGTATTTTTCGGCCATTGCGGTTTTTAAATATTTAACCCTGCGGGGCATTATGGGCGTGCTTACAGCGCTGTCATTGTCGCTGTTTATCGGCCCTCGTTTGATTAAATATTTGAAAACAAAACAGATTGGCCAAGCGGTCCGGGATGACGGCCCGCAATCCCACTTAAGTAAAGCAGGAACGCCGACGATGGGCGGTGCGCTTATTCTGTTGTCGATTGCTATCAGTACCCTGTTATGGGCAGATTTATCCAATCGATATGTTTGGATAGTGCTGATTGTGACACTTATTTTTGGTGCTGTTGGTTGGGTCGATGATTGGCGAAAAGTGGTTGAAAAGAACTCGCGTGGGCTGCCGGCTCGTTGGAAATATTTTTGGCAATCCGTTGGCGGGTTAGGTGCAGCAACCGTGCTTTATGTAACGGCACAAACGCCAGCAGAAACTCAGCTGATCGTCCCCGTTTTTAAAGATGTTGCTATCGACATGGGTATCTTCTTTATTGTGTTTACCTATTTCGTCATTGTCGGGACTTCTAATGCAGTGAACCTAACCGATGGTCTCGACGGTTTGGCTATCATGCCAACAGTCATGGTTGCAGGTGCCTTGGCGGTTTTTGCCTATCTTAGTGGTCATATTCGTTTTGCGGAGTACTTGCATATTCCCTATATCGCAGGATCTGGGGAACTCATCATTTTTTGTGGTGCTATCGTTGGTGCAGGCTTAGGTTTTCTGTGGTTCAACACCTACCCAGCGCAAGTCTTTATGGGAGACGTCGGTGCGCTAGCGCTAGGCGCTGCACTGGGTTCGGTGGCGGTTGTTGTACGTCAGGAACTGGTGCTGGTCATTATGGGCGGGGTCTTTGTGATGGAGACCGTCTCTGTGATTTTACAAGTGGCCTCCTACAAGCTCACTGGGCGGCGGATTTTCCGGATGGCGCCGATTCATCATCATTTTGAGCTAAAAGGTTGGCCCGAGCCGCGGGTGATTGTTCGCTTTTGGATTATTACCGTGGTGTTAGTGCTGGTGGGTTTAGCAACCCTGAAGATTCGTTAGGAGCAGAAAAGCATGTCGCTGATTTCGTCAGATAGATTAAAGATAGTGATTGGTCTGGGTTTGACCGGGCTGTCTTGTGCACGCTATTTGGCAAGAACAGGCCAACGATTTGCCTTGGCTGATACGAGAGAAGTGCCTCCTAATCTTGATGAAATTCGCCGCATCTATCCCGATGTTGATATTCGCACAGGCGATTTGGATGCGCAGTTTCTAAAGCAAGCCGATGAGTTAGTGCTGAGCCCAGGAGTTGCTAAAAGCCACCCGGCAATCCAAGAAGCGTTATCCTCGGGCGTGAAACTAATAGGTGACATTGACCTGTTCTGCCGAGAAGTGTCTGCGCCGATCGTTGCGATTACAGGCTCTAATGCAAAAAGCACGGTGACCTCCTTAGTGGGAGAGATGGCTAAAACGGCTGGTATTGATGTAGGGGTGGGTGGAAATTTAGGCCTGCCTGTTTTGGATATGTTGTCTGACGGCGAAAAAGCATTATATGTTCTTGAATTATCAAGCTTTCAGCTAGAAACGACTCATGAGCTAAGAGCTGAAGTGGCTACCGTGTTAAATGTCAGTCAAGATCATTTAGATCGTTATCCTGATATGCAAGGCTATTACCAAGCCAAGCATCGTATTTTTCGAGGGTGTAAACAGGCAGTAGAAAACCTTGATGATGCTTTGACTCACCCATTACTTCCTGCTGGGGTGCCCTTATGGGGTTATCGTTTAGGAAAGGCCGATTTTCGTATCTTTGGATTACAGGATGTGGATGGGGAAGAGTGGCTCGCTTTGGGTACAGAGCCCCTTATGCCTGTATCCATGATGAAAATGCCGGGAAGGCATAATGTGGTTAATGCTTTATCTGCACTTGCGCTGGGCACTCTATCGGGTATCCCGATGAATGCTATGCTCGCCGCGCTGAAAGCATTTCCTGGTTTAGATCATCGTTGCCAATGGGTAGCCGAAAAGCAAGGTGTTGCATTTTATAACGATTCTAAAGGAACCAATGTCGGCGCGACAGTCGCGGCGCTTGAGGGGTTAGGTAGTGAGCTTAAAGCACCAAGTAAGCTTGTCCTGATCGCAGGAGGTGAGGGTAAAGGTGCGGATTTTGGAGACCTCATTTTACCGGTCAAAACTTATGTTAAAACCGTGATTTTGATCGGCCAGGATGCCGACATTCTCAAGCAAACGCTCACAGGCTCGGCAGAAGTTCTGATGGCCGACTCAATGGAAGAAGCGGTTAATCGTTCCGCAGAGGTCGCTGTGTCCGGTGATGTTGTACTGCTATCCCCAGCTTGTGCCAGTTTCGATATGTTTAAAGGTTATGCGGATCGCGGCCAGCAATTTGTTAAGTGGGTAGAAAGCTTATGAATCAGCCGATGGTCTCAACCCAACCATCTTGGACGCGCGTTTCCAATGACGGTTTGATGCCATTCGATCCATGGTTGCTGGCGACGGCGGCGGCGCTAATTTTAACGGGCTTTGTGATGATCACTTCGGCCTCAATGGATGTGGCTGCAGAGAAATTTGGCGGTGAGTTCTTTTTTGCAAAGCGGCATGGTTTCTTTATTGCCTTAGCGCTGGCTTGCTCGTTAATGGCGGTGAAGGTGCCCATTCGCTTTTGGGAACGGTACGGTCCTATTTTACTCGCGGTAGGCTTTGTTTTATTGGTACTCGTACTGATACCCGGTATTGGGCGTGAGGTTAACGGTAGTCGGCGTTGGATTGGCTTAGGACCACTCAATTTACAGGCTTCAGAAGTCGCTAAATTTTGCATGGTAATTTACGTTGCAGGCTATCTTGTGAGGCGACTAACTGAGGTGCGGACGAGCTGGTCAGGTGTGGCAAAGCCGGTATTGCCATTAGCTTTCTTTGTATCGCTTTTGCTGGGCGAACCCGATTATGGAGCAGCCGTTGTACTGATGGCTACTGTGATGGGTATGATTTTTTTGGGTGGCATGCGCTTTGCTCAGTTCTTACTGATTTTATTATGTGCCGTGGGTTTGATCTTGATTTTGGCGATAGCGCAACCCTATCGCATGGCACGACTGAAGTCGTTTCAGGACCCCTGGGCTGACCCGTTTGGCACGGGTTATCAGCTATCTCAGGCGCAGATCGCCTTTGGTCGGGGGGAGTGGTTCGGAACAGGATTAGGCAATAGTGTGCAGAAGCTATTCTATCTGCCCGAAGCGCATACTGATTTCGTTTACTCAGTACTAGCAGAAGAGTTTGGGCTTTTAGGTGCGCTGGTCGTTGTTGTGTTATATGCGATCATGATTAGCCGAATCTTCCTGATTGGGCGTCAAGCGGAAAAGCAAAAAGCTTTCTTTATGGGGTATTTAGCGTATGGCTTTGGATTTATTTTGGCAGGTCAGGCACTTATCAATATTGGTGTTAATGTAGGCGCGCTGCCAACGAAAGGGTTAACGCTACCGCTGCTTAGTTATGGTGGAAGTAGCCTATTGGTGTGTACTGTCATGATCGCTATTGTTTTACGCATTGACTACGAATTGAAAAAACTCAGGCTGGTGATGCCTATAGATGAAAAAGCATCTGACAAAAAGAGAAAAAATACGCATGACGAAGCCGAATAAAACAGCGTTGGTAATGGCCGGAGGAACCGGTGGACATGTGTTTCCCGCTTTGGCAACGGCGCGAGAGCTGCAGCAACATCAGGTAGCTATTCATTGGATGGGAACCTCCAAAGGTATCGAAGCGACCGTTGTCCCAGCTGCAGAGATACCGCTGCATGTGATCGACGTAAAAGGGCTACGGGGTAAAGGGCGCTTAAGTTTGCTGGGCGCTCCGTTTCGTCTTGTTAAAGCGATATGGCAGGCACTAGCGGTGGTTAGGCGTGTAAAACCGGATGTTGTCTTGGGTATGGGAGGTTTTGCTTCGGGGCCGGGTGCGGTAGCTGCCAAGTTGATGGGTGTTCCTTTGGTCATCCATGAGCAAAACGCGGTAGCGGGTATGACCAATAGAATATCGGCTAAGCTAGCGACTCGTGTTTTAGAAGCGTTCGGTGGTGCATTTCCTGAAGGCGTTAATACAGAGCAAACAGGTAATCCTGTTCGCGGTGAGATTCTTGCAGTCGACAGCCCCGAAGTACGTTATTCATCCAGAGAAAGTGAGCGACTCAATATTCTGGTGGTAGGTGGCAGTTTGGGAGCAAAGGCTATAAATGATTTGTTACCTGAAGCGTTGGCTGAAATTGAAGAGAGCAAGCGTCCTTACGTTTGGCACCAAACAGGTAAACAGAATATTGATGCAACATTAGCGCGCTACCAAGCATTGAATGTTGAAGCGAATGTTGTGCCTTTTATTGATGATATGGCATCTGCTTATTGTTGGGCAGATCTGGTTGTGTGCCGCTCTGGGGCCTTAACAGTGAGTGAGTTGGCGATTGCGGGCGTACCTGCGTTGCTGATTCCGTTCCCGTTTGCTGTCGATGATCACCAAACGGCTAACGCTCGTTATCTTGAAGCGGTGGGAGCGGCATGGATTATCCAGCAACGGGATTTAAAAAAAGAGAATTTAATAGAATTGATTGATGGCTCTGTTAGTCGTCAAGCATTAGCAGATATGGCAGTTAAAGCGCGTAGTGTGGCCAAACCAGAAGCCAGCAAGCGTGTTGCTCATATCTGTCTGGAGATCATGAAATGAGCAGAGTTAGTCAAGGGCCAACGGTTTATGAAGTACCTGAGATGCGGCGTATCCGTACGATCCATTTTGTGGGTATTGGCGGCGTCGGCATGTGTGGCATTGCAGAAGTACTTTGCAACCAAGGCTATCAAATTTCAGGATCAGATATTCGTGCCTCCGCGGTCACTGACCGTTTGGTAGTCATGGGTGCCAAGATTTGTATTGGCCACGCAGAGGAAAACGTTTCAGGGGTTGATGTCGTTGTTACATCCAGTGCCGTTAACGAGTCTAACCCAGAAGTCAAAGCGGCAAGAGAGTCTAGGATTCCTGTTGTACGCCGTGCCGAAATGCTGTCTGAGCTGATGCGTTATCGCCATGGTGTTGCAGTCGCGGGGACACATGGCAAAACGACAACGACAAGCTTGTTAGCATCTGTGTTTGCAGAAGGGGATCTGGATCCAACCTTTGTTATCGGAGGTCGGCTTAATAGTGCCGGTACCAATGCACGAATGGGGGCAAGCCGTTACTTGATTGCTGAAGCAGATGAAAGTGATGCTTCCTTTTTACATCTACAGCCGATGGTTGCCATCGTGACCAACATTGATGCTGATCACATGGATACCTACGGAGGGGACTTTAATAAGCTAAAGCAAACCTTCGTCGATTTTTTGCATAACCTGCCATTTTATGGATTGGCTGTACTGTGTACGGATGATGAGGTTGTACAAGAAATATTACCGGATATCAGCCGCCCGGTTGTTACCTATGGCCTCAATAAAGACGCGGATTATCGGGCAGTCGATATTCGCCAAAGTGGTATGCATACCCACTTTAAGGTGAAACGCCCTGAGGGTCATGCGGACTTAAGCATAACCTTAAATATGCCCGGTGTGCACAATGTTTTGAATGCGTTAGCGACGATTGCAGTTGCAACGGATGAAGGGATAGATGATGCATCTATTTCGTCTGCTTTGCAGAAATTTGCGGGAGTCGGGCGTCGTTTTCAGGTGTTGGAGCCTCTACAACTTCAACAAGGCACCGCGATGTTGGTGGACGACTATGGACACCATCCTC
Organism: Neptunomonas concharum; assembly: GCF_008630635.1. Classification (NCBI taxonomy): domain Bacteria; kingdom Pseudomonadati; phylum Pseudomonadota; class Gammaproteobacteria; order Oceanospirillales; family Oceanospirillaceae; genus Neptunomonas; species Neptunomonas concharum. The sequence goes on from NZ_CP043869.1 coordinate 963,919, forward strand.
GTGAAGTGGAAGCGGTTATTCGAGCGGTTAAAGAGGGATGGCCAGATAAGCGTTTGGTTATGATCTATCAGCCTCACCGCTATACACGAACCCGAGACTTGTATGAAGACTTTGTGCAGGTGTTGTCTGAAGTCGATACGTTAATGTTAATGGAAGTGTACGCGGCGGGTGAGGAGCCCATTGCCGGAGCAGATAGCCGTAGCCTGTGCCGTAGTATACGACAGCGCGGTGCTATTGAGCCTGTGTATGTTAAGTCAGCCGACGAAGTGCCCGAGGTGTTAAAGAATATGCTAAAACCCGGTGATCTGGTGCTAACCCAAGGAGCTGGCAATATTACTGCGCTGGCGCATGATCTGTCAGGACTTGACCTAACGGGGGTGAAGGCATGACGTATCGTATTAGCGACGCTGAATCGAAAGCATTTGGCCGAGTGGCAGTGGTATATGGGGGTAATTCGGCAGAGCGTCCAGTATCACTGAATAGCGGTAGGGCTGTCCATGCGGCGCTAGTTTCTGCAGGGGTTGACGCATTCTTACTTGATTTGTATGGCCCTGATGGGAACTTAAACCCTATCCAGCAGCTACAAGCGGCTGAATGTGACCGTGTTTTCCTAATTCTGCACGGGCGTGGTGGGGAAGATGGCACCATACAAGGCATGTTAGAAATGATGCAAATACCTTATACCGGCAGTGGCGTTGCTGCATCAGCGTTGGGAATGGATAAGCTCCGTAGTAAACAGCTTTTTGTTGGAGCTGGCTTGCCCACTCCCCCATTTAAGGTGCTACGCGATCAAGATGATTTATCGACCTGTGTTGCGGAACTAGGGTTTCCCTTAATGATCAAACCCGCCCATGAAGGTTCCAGTATTGGTATGCATAAAGTATCCAATGCAGAGCAATTGGCAGAGGCTTGGCAAGATGCCTGTCGATATGATCAATGTGTTATTGCTGAGCAGTGGGTGACGGGCTCTGAATATACGGTAGCTGTTCTGAATGATAAGGCGCTGCCGGCTATTAAGCTGGAAACACCCCATGACTTCTATGACTACAATGCCAAATACGAGGCAGACGACACTCGGTATCATTTTGATCATGGTTTGAGTTCAGAGCAAGAGCAACGCCTCCTAAGATTGGCAGAACAGGCTTTTAGCGCTGTTGGCTGCCTTGATTGGGGACGTGTTGACATTATGCAAGATCAACAAGGACATTTTTATCTCCTTGAAGTGAACACAACGCCTGGAATGACAGATCATAGCCTCGTACCTATGGCAGCACGACAGGCAGGTATCAGCTTCGAACAACTCGTGGTTGAAATATTGAGAGAGGCCGAGTGACATGAACGCGAAGGTTCAGACATTACAGGTTTACGACCAGTATGAATTGCCTTCTAAGGCTAATTCTTCGGTTGTTAAACCCGATGTACAGGAGTCTGAACTCTATTGGCGTCCGCTGATCATACTCAGTTCTGCACTGATATTTTGTGGCTTAATGTTTAGTGGTTATACGCAAGCTATGAAGTGGCTTGACCGCCCTGTGAATGAAATTCGTATGTTGGGTGAAACCAAGTATCTCAACAAAACATTATTAGCGGAAAAGCTCGCAGCAAGTATTAGTGCACCCTTATTACATTTAGATATCGAAGCGTTAAGAAATACCTTGCTGGATGATCCTTGGGTGCAAGCGGCAGAAGTCCGTAGAGAGTGGCCCCCTGCAGTATCCGTATTAGTTAGTGAACAAATACCGGTAGCGAGATGGGGGAAAAAGGGGCTGTTAAATCATCAAGGTGATATTTTTTGGCCTGATTCCCGAGACGGTTACGAGCATCTGCCTGAATTGAATGGGCCAGCGACAGAAACGCAGCTGCTCATGGCTCAATATCATGATATGAGCCGCTTATTTCAGGGAGCCAGTGTACGTATGTCAGGATTAACAATGGAAGCACGTGGTGCCTGGATTCTACAAATGGGAAATGGCATTGAAGTTGTTGTTGGCCGCGAACAGCTCAAAGACCGATTACAGCGCTTCTTGCACGTATATCAAAAAGAGCTGGCGTCGGCGGCTGATCGAATAGAGAGAATAGATATCCGTTACACAAACGGTGTAGCGGTTAAGTGGCGTGAGCCCATAGAGCAGATTAAGGCGGGTTAGTGAATATGTCAGATGACAGTATGATCGTTGCATTGGATATCGGCACATCAAAAGTGGTGTGTTTGGTCGCCGAAGTGATGCCAAGTGGCCAAATCGAAGTCATTGGTATTGGTTCGCATCCATCCCGTGGCCTAAAGCGGGGTGTGGTGATCAATATTGAGTCCACGGTCAGCTCTATTCAACGTGCCGTCGAAGAAGCCGAACTGATGGCTGGGTGTAAAATCCACTCCGTGACCGTCGGTATCGCAGGCAGTCATATCAGCAGCCTGAACTCCCACGGTATTGTTGCTGTGCGCGATCGTGAAGTGATGGATCATGATCTGGAGCGGGTCATTGATGCGGCCAGCGCTGTTGCTATTCCGGCAGATCAAAAAATCTTGCATATCCTGCCGCAGGAATACCTGATCGATAACCAAGAAGGCATTAAAGAACCGCTGGGTATGTCCGGCGTACGACTGGAAGCCAAAGTGCACCTAGTGACGGGCGCGACCAATGCGATCCAGAATATTGAAAAGTGTGTACGTCGATGCGGCTTGGAAGTTGACGGCGTGGTGTTAGAACAGCTTGCCTCCAGCTATGCAGTACTCACCGATGACGAAAAAGACCTCGGTGTCTGCATGGTGGATATCGGCGGTGGTACAACGGATATTGCAGTCTTTACCGCAGGCTCTATTCGTCATACGGGTGTGATTCCTATCGCAGGGGATCAGGTCACCAATGATATAGCCATGGCGTTACGCACCCCGACCCAGCACGCCGAGCAACTGAAAATTAAATACGCCTGCGCCTTAGCGCAATTAGCGAGCGCTGATGAAACCATCAAAGTGCCCAGCGTCGGGGATCGCCCACCACGGGATCTGTCCCGTCAGGCCTTAGCCGAAGTGGTAGAGCCTCGCTATGACGAACTGTTCACCTTAGTGCAGGCGGAACTACGTCGCAGCGGCTTTGAAGATCTTGTTGCGGCAGGCATCGTGCTCACGGGCGGTACCGCTAAGATGGAAGGGGTGGTAGAACTAGCAGAAGAGATTTTCCACATGCCCGTACGCTTAGCGATGCCCCATGGCGTGCGTGGAATGGATGATATTTTACAAAACCCGATCTTTGCGACCGGTATCGGCTTACTCCACTATGCCAGCCAAGGTGGACAGGTAGGGAGTGCCTCTTCGGTGCACATGCCACCACGTAACGAAACCACATTAGTGGCAGAAGAGCGGGTCACAGAAAAAGCGCCTAAGCCTAAGAAAACCGGGCCGGGCATCGTCAGTCGTATGAAAGACTGGTTTAAAGGTAATTTTTAATTTTGTGCTCTCTTGGATGAGGGCATTATATATCGCCGGATTGCAGTAAAGGCGTGGAATCCGACAGGAGAAAAAAATGTTTGAGCTATTAGACAGCGTTCCACAGAATGCAGTGATCAAAGTGATCGGCGTAGGTGGCGGTGGCGGAAACGCAGTAGAACACATGGTCAAGGCAGATCTTGAAGGTGTTGAGTTCCTGTGTGCCAATACTGATGCTCAGGCGCTGAGCAATATGTCCGCTAAAGCGGTCATTCAATTAGGTGGTGCGACGACTAAGGGTCTAGGAGCAGGTGCTGACCCTGAAGTAGGGCGTTTAGCCGCGGTTGAAGATCGCGACCGGTTAGCAGAGATGCTTGACGGTGCTGATATGGTTTTTATCACCGCCGGTATGGGTGGTGGTACAGGAACAGGTGCCGCGCCTGTAGTCGCTTCGGTTGCTAAAGAGATGGGGATTTTAACTGTCGCAGTTGTAACAAAACCCTTCCCTTTTGAAGGCCGTAAGCGGATGCAGATCGCGCTTGAAGGTATTAAGGAACTGCGTGAATCGGTTGATTCATTAATCATCATCCCAAATGAAAAACTGATGCAGGTGCTAGGTCGTAACTGTAGCCTAATCAATGCCTTTAGCACAGCAAACGATGTGTTGTTGGGGGCGGTTCAGGGCATTGCTGACCTGATCACACGGCCAGGCATGATTAACGTCGACTTTGCTGATGTTCGCACCGTTATGTCTGAGATGGGTATGGCGATGATGGGTACGGGTAAAGCCCGTGGTGAAGATCGTGCATTAGTCGCAGCGCAAGCCGCAATCAATAGTCCACTGCTTGAGGATGTCGATCTAAAAGGCGCAAGCGGTATTCTGGTGAACATCACTGCCGGTTTAGATATGAGCTTAGGCGAGTTTACTGAAGTGGGTAATATTGTTGAAGAGTATGCATCCGATGATGCAACGATTGTTGTCGGGACCGTTATTGATCATGACATGGCGGATGATATAAAAGTTACTGTTGTTGCTACAGGCTTTGATAAGCGAGCAGAACCTGTAAAGGTGGTAGCTGAGTCTCACAAGCGGAAAGATGGTAACGCTAACTTTGAGCAGATTGAGCTGCCAACAGTATTACGTCGACAAAAGCATGAGGCATTAACGGAGCCTTCTAGAGCACCGCAGTCGGCAGCTGAAAAGAAGCAAGATGTCGAGATGTTGGATATCCCGACATATATACGCAGACAGGCGGATTAAACGCGTGAAGAGTGCCGTTTCAGTTGCTGGTATAGCACTCTTTTGTTACTATTTCAGGTTAATTATTGTTTATATTACCCCGGCGGACGCATGATCAAACAACGAACCCTGAAGAACAGCATTAAGGCGACTGGAATCGGCCTTCATACCGGTCAAAAAGTGTATCTGACACTGAAACCAGCCGCTGTTGGCACAGGGATTGTTTTTCGACGGACTGACCTTGATCCTATCGTTGATATTAACGCGTGTGCAAAAAATGTTATCGATACCACTTTATCCACTAATTTAGGCAAAGACGGTGTTCGAGTCGCTACGGTTGAGCACCTGTTATCCGCTTTGGCAGGTTTAGGCATCGATAATGCGATTGTTGAACTGAGTGCAGAAGAAGTGCCGATCATGGATGGTAGCGCAGCACCTTTTGTTTTTTTGATTCAGTCAGCAGGTATTGCCGAACAGGACGCACCTAAGCAGTTTATCCGCATCAAGAAAGAGGTTACGGTAAGCTCTGATGGTAAGTCGGCGACGTTTAAACCGTTTGACGGTTTCAAAGTTGGGTTTCTTATTGAGTTTGAGCACCCTGCTTTCGAAGGTCGTAACAAAGAAGCTTCACTTGATTTTTCCAGTACCTCTTTTGTAAAAGAAGTCAGCCGCGCGCGTACGTTTGGTTTTATGCGTGATTTTGAATACCTGAGGTCGCAAAATCTGGCATTAGGTGGCAGTTTAGAAAATGCAATTGTTGTCGATGATTATCGCATTCTAAATGATGACGGCCTTCGCTATGAAGATGAATTCGTCAAGCATAAAGTTCTGGATGCAGTGGGTGATTTGTACCTATTAGGTAAAAGCTTGATAGGTGAATTCTTTGGTTACAAATCAGGCCATTATCTTAATAACATGCTATTGCGTAAACTTTTAGAAACGGAAGATGCGTGGGAAGTCGTGACATTTGAGGATCAGGAGCAACAAGCGCCGATCTCTTATCAGAAGCCTGTTTTGGCTGTCTGATAGTTGCCAATATCCTAAAGCCGGGCCTGTGCCCGGTTTTTTAATGTATATGCCCGAAAAGTTGTTTCAAATCTATACATAGAGCGGTTGAGATTCTCAATATAGCCCTAATAAACATAGAATACTGACTTTAATAATTTTCAGTAGCTTACTGCTTCTGATACTTACGGAAAGACAATCAAAATATGCTGACCTCATTCCTGAAAAAAATCTTTGGTAGCAAAAATGATCGAGAGCTGAAACGTATGGGGAAGCTGGTAAAGCTGATCAATGCGTTTGAAGAAGAGATAGAGAAACTCTCTGATGAAGAGCTAAAAGCAAAAACAGAAGCGTTTCGTCAGCGCCTTTCAGAAGGTACGGCCTTAGATGAGCTGCTACCAGAAGCCTTTGCTGTGGTGCGTGAAGCCTCTAAACGTACAATGGGGATGCGTCATTTTGATGTTCAAATGATTGGTGGTATTACCTTGCACGAGGGTTGTGTGGCAGAGATGCGCACCGGTGAAGGTAAAACTCTGGTGGCAACCTTACCTGTTTATCTAAATGCATTATCGGGTAAGGGGGTTCACGTTGTTACAGTGAACGACTATCTGGCCAGCCGTGACGCTGAATGGATGCGTCCACTCTATGAATCTCTGGGCTTGACGGTTGGTGTGGTGCTATCGCGCCAAGACCCAGAAGTGAAGCGCACCGCTTATGCTTGCGATATTACTTACGGAACTAACAACGAGTTTGGCTTTGATTATCTTCGCGACAATATGGCATTTAGCCTCGCAGAAAAAGTGCAGCGCGACTTCAACTTTGCGGTTGTGGATGAGGTTGACTCCATTCTTATCGACGAAGCACGTACCCCGCTGATCATCTCTGGCCCTGCCGAAGATAGCTCTGCAATGTACCAGAAGATCAACACGTTTATTCCTAACTTGAAAAAGTTTGATGGTGAAATTGATCCAAAAGATACGCAGCAGGAGATAGAAGAGCATTTTGTTGTCGATGAGAAAAACCGTACGGTTGAACTGACAGAAGCGGGACATCAAATTGTTGAGGATATGCTGACGCAACAGGGTGTTTTAGCGGAAGGTGAAAGCTTATACGCACCTCATAACCTGAATTTACTTCATCACGTGTTGGCGGCTCTTCGAGCACATAATCTGTTTACGCGGGATAAAGACTATATCGTACAGGATGGGCAGGTTGTCATCGTTGATGAGCATACCGGGCGCATCATGCCGGGACGTCGTTGGTCAGAAGGTCTGCATCAGGCGGTTGAAGCAAAAGAGGGCGTGGCGATCCAACTGGAAAGCCAGACACTGGCTTCCACTACGTTCCAGAACTACTTCCGGTTATACGATAAGCTGGCAGGGATGACCGGAACCGCTGATACCGAAGCGTTCGAATTACGTCAGATCTATGGCCTTGATGTCATTGTTATTCCAACCAACCGCCCAGTCTCACGTATTGATATGAACGATATTGTCTTCCTGACCATGGAAGAGAAATATGATGCCATCATTAAAGAGATTCGCGATTGTCAGGAACGTGGTCAACCAACACTGGTTGGTACCGCATCGGTTGAGTCGTCTGAGCTGATTTCAAACTACCTGAATAAAGCGGGCGTCAAACATAATGTCCTTAACGCTAAGAATCATGAGCGCGAGGCGAATATTATCGCTGAGGCAGGTCGCCCAGGTGCGGTGACGATTGCAACGAACATGGCGGGTCGTGGTACCGACATCATGTTGGGCGGCAAGCTTGAGCTTGAGCTTGAAGCTTTGGAAAACCCAACGGATGCTGATATCGAGGCGATGAAACAAGATTGGGAACAGCGTCATGCCAAAGTATTAGAAGCGGGTGGTTTGCATATTATTGGTACAGAGCGTCATGAGTCTCGCCGTATCGATAACCAGCTACGTGGCCGTGCAGGGCGACAGGGTGATCCGGGTTCATCACGCTTCTTCCTCTCCCTTGAAGATGATTTGATGCGTATCTTTGCCTCCGAACGTGTACGCACGTTTATGCAGGCACTGGGAATGGAGAAAGGTGAAGCGATCGAGCATAAGATGGTGTCAAACGCCATTGAGAAAGCTCAACGTAAAGTGGAAGGTCGTAACTTCGATATTCGTAAGTCGCTGCTGGAATATGATGATGTTGCTAATGATCAACGTACGGTCATTTATGCACAGCGTAATGAGCTGATGGAAACGGATGATGTTTCTGACTCTATTATTGCGATTCGTGAAGAGATGGTAGAGAGCACCATCAGTAACTTTATTCCGCCGCAAAGTATTGAAGAGCAATGGGATATTCCAGGTCTTGAGCGCTCATTGCAGGCTGAGTATGGTTTAGAGATGCCAGTTCAGCAGTGGCTCGACGAAGATAGCACACTGCATGAAGAAACGTTGCGCGAGAAAATTCTAAACGAGATTAAAGCCGCGTATGCTGCTAAAGAAGCCGTGGTTGGTGAACAAAGTATTCGTCTGTTTGAAAAGCAGGTGATGCTCCAAGTGCTCGACACACTCTGGAAAGAACACTTACAAACGATGGACCACCTACGACAGGGGATTCACCTGCGTGGATATGCGCAGAAAAACCCGAAGCAGGAGTATAAGCGCGAATCATTTGAGCTGTTCCAAGGCTTACTAGAAAACATCAAGCGTGATGTCATTAAAATTATTAGCCATGTGCAGGTGCAAATGCCGGAAGAAGTTGAGGCGATGGAGCAGCAACGTCGAGAGCAAGCTGAGCGCCAGCAGATGAACTTTGAGCATGATAGTGAGAACGCTTTGGCAGAAGGCGCGGAAGAATCTGCAGACCAAGGGGGTGATACCTTTGTTCGAGAAGAGCGCAAAGTAGGTCGAAATGAACCATGTCCCTGTGGTTCTGGTAAAAAGTATAAACAGTGTCATGGCAAGTTAAGCTGATTCTAATCATCTTTTTAGAAAGCAGCTAAGGCTGCTTTCTTTTTATTAAGAGGAAATTCGTATGGCAGTGGGTCCTGCAACATTATCGGAAATGTTTCCGGTTGATGGTATCCGTTTAGGTGTGGCGTCTGCGGGAATTAAAAAACCGGGGCGTAAAGATGTCGTTGTCATTGAGGTATGTGAAGGTGCATCTGTTGCCGGCGTTTTTACTAAAAATGCTTTTTGTGCGGCACCTGTCGTGCTTTCCAAGCAGCATATCGTATCGGGAAGCAATCGCTACTTGTTAACCAATACCGGCAATGCAAACGCAGGTACTGGCAAGCAGGGCATGATAGATGCTCAAGCCTGCTGTGAAGCTTTAGCGGTACTAACCGGAGTATCAGCTCAGGATGTACTACCTTTTTCTACGGGTGTTATTGGCGAAAAACTGCCTGTGGATAAGATCAAAACAGCCTTACCTGACGCTTTGTCTAACTTAGGCGATGATACATGGGCGCTGGCTGCAGAAGGGATTATGACAACTGATACGCGCCCTAAAGGCGTATCTGTACAATTTCAGTATGAAGGTAAAACGATCACACTGTCAGGTATCTCAAAAGGCTCAGGTATGATTATGCCTAATATGGCAACGATGCTGGGTTACGTGGCAACGGATGCAGCGGTCAATCCGGACGTGTTGCAGTCACTTCTTAGTCAGGCTGCGGATAAATCATTTAATCGCATTACAGTTGATGGTGATACCTCAACGAACGACTCATGCATTTTGATAGCCACTGGAAAATCCGGTTTGCAGGTGGATGAAGACCCTGCACTACTGGAGCAGTTTACTCAAGCACTGGAATCGGTGATGTTAGAGCTAGCACTGGCAATCGTCAAAGATGGCGAGGGAGCTACAAAGCTGGTTACGATTCAGGTTGAAACCGCAGCCTCACAAAAAGAAGCACTGGATACAGCCTACACGGTTGCTCATTCACCTTTGGTCAAAACCGCGTTGTTTGCCAGCGATCCAAACTGGGGACGTATCTTAGCAGCAGTGGGTCGTGCAGGCATCGAAAACCTAGTATTGGATGATCTTAAAATCTATCTAGACGATGTGTGCTTGGTAGAAAATGGCGGGCGTGCGGATAGTTACACTGAGGAGGCAGGGCAAGCGGTAATGAATCAAGAAAATATTCTGATTCGTATCTGTTTAAATAGGGGTGGCGTATCCGAGACTGTCTGGACAACAGACCTATCCCATGACTATGTCACAATCAATGCAGATTATCGTAGCTGATGAGCCGACTGATTCATGTAGCGGCAGCGGTTATTGAAGATACCCAAGGTCGTATCTTTATCGCTAAGCGCCCTGATGATAAACATCAGGGCGGCTTATGGGAGTTCCCAGGGGGTAAGGTTGAGGATGGCGAAACTGCTCAGCAAGCACTTGTTCGGGAGCTTCAGGAAGAGATAGGGATCGGTGTTACTGGCTGCAGTCCGCTTATTCAGGTGCCTTATCACTATCCTGATAAATCGGTTCTCTTAGATGTTTTTCATGTAACTGGTTTTGATGGTGAAGCATGGGGTAAAGAGGGCCAAGAGGTAGTTTGGGTAGCTAAGCGTCAGTTGGATAGCTACCAGTTCCCTGCTGCCAATCGCCCTATCCTTAATGCAGCTCTATTGCCTGATCGTGTGTTAATAACCCCCGAATGTGGATCATCTGCTGAAGTACTCTCAGGTTTGCAGAAAAGCTTACTACAGCATCACTTGCAAGGTGTTATATTCAGGCAAAAGCAGATAAGTGACGAGGCCTACCAGCGTGGTTATGCGTTGATCTCCCAAGCACTGAGTGGCTCAGAGTGTTTATTGATTGCGCATTGCTCTATCGAGTTGGCCAACCAATTACATGCAGCGGCGCTTCATTTGACGAGTGAGCGGCTGGATGCGTTAACTGACCGGCAGGCATTTAAAGGACGTTTTCTTGGCGCCTCATGTCACTCGTTAGCACAGCTTAAACAGGCTGTAGATAAAGGTTGTGACTATGTGACTTTGTCACCGATAGCGCAGACTCAGAGCCACCCTGATACTCCCAATCTAGGTTGGGATGTAGCGGCTGAATGGGTTAAGGATCAACCGATACCTGTCTATCTATTGGGCGGTTTGGATGATACGGCGTTGGAGGGTGCAATCAACATTGGTGCCCAAGGTATAGCTGCGATCAGTGCTTGGTGGCGTTAGCGGGCAAGCCACTAGCGTCATAGCTGCTGCTATAATCCTCATAGGCTTCATCAGAGGGTTGCACTGGGATCTGGTAGCTTTCGCTGGCCCAAGCACCTAAGTCGATAAGTTTACAGCGATCGCAACAAAAGGGGCGGGCTTTGTTGCTCTCATCCCAAAGGGAAGGGCCACCGCATTGAGGGCATTTGATGGTTGTCATAGGCGATACTCATCCGCTGCCAGTTCTCTCAGTTTAAGATCCAATAAGCGTATCTGATCTTTTAATGACTCTACAGAGCCGCCGTTATCCAACACGCTATCGGCTTTACTGAGCCTTTCATCACGGGATAATTGGGCATCCATAATACGTTTAACGAGTGCCTCGCTATTGTTGTCTCTAGCAACCGTGCGGCTTATCTGCAGGCTTTCTGGAACATCAATGACGACAACGTGATCAACCAGTTTGTGTTGGTCAGTTTCCAAAAGTAGGGGGGATGCAAGAATAACCAAGGGTGTCGTGCCTTGGTAATCCTCAATCTTCTCCATAATGCGGGTACGAATAACAGGGTGTAGTAATTGCTCCAACCACTCTCTGGCTTGGTTGTCAGAGAATACTTTTTCTCTAAGGGATGCTCTGTCCAGCTCGCCCTGAGGGGTGAGTACGTCGGCCCCAAACTTAGCCGCTATTTTCCCCAAAGCTGGCTCACCGGGTTCTACAACTTCCCGTGCAACAAGGTCAGCATCAATAACTGGTCGGCCCAACTCAGAAAAGATTTTAGAGGCGGCGCTTTTGCCGCTGCCGATTCCACCGGTGAGTCCCACTACTAACATGTGATTACCTAATAAAGCTGAAGATAGGCAGATGTAATATCATGGCCCCATAATAGTGCAATCCAGCCTGCAATAGCTAGATAAGGGCCAAAAGGTAAAGGATTGCTGGCTTCATGGCGCTTAAACAGCATCAGCAACATCGCTAATAGTACGCCTGCGACAGAGGATAACAAAATCAGCAGAGGGATTTGTGATATACCGCACCAAGCGCCTAAAGCAGCAAGCAGTTTAAAATCACCATAGCCCATCCCCTCTTTGCCGGTAACAAGTTTAAAGAGCCAATAGACAGACCAGAGTACTAAGTAGCCTGCAACGGCACCAAAAACGGCGGAATGAAGCGACGTAAACAGATTCTGGGAGTTAACCAATAACCCGAGCCATAACAAGGGTAGGGTGATACGGTCTGGGAGTAGCTGGTGGTCCACATCAATAAAGGTGAGGCTAATCAGTGCCCATGTGAATACAACAGCAGCAAAACCTGCGTAATTAAACCCTAACTGATAGATCACTAAAGTACTGAGTATTGCCGTTAGCAACTCGATAAGCGGGTAGCGCAGGCTGATAGGTGCATGGCACTGGCTGCATTGGCCTTTTAGGAATAGATAGCTCACAACCGGAATATTTTCATACCAGCGGATACGATGGCCGCAGTGGGGGCAGGTAGAAGCAGGCACGGCTAGGTTAAACCTATCTTGAGGTATTTGAGTGTCGCTATTCTCGCCCTCATGAATGGAAGCTTGCCACTCGCGCTCCATCATAGCCGGAACGCGATAGATCACCACATTTAAAAAACTACCTACCAGTAGCGATACCAAAAAACAGACCACAAGAGTGTAGGTGGGTTCGGTTACTAGCCAAGCAAAAAGTTCGTTCATGTAAGATTTATACCACGTTACCCAGCTGGAAGATTGGAAGATACATAGCCACAACCAGCCCGCCGACAAGTGTACCTAGTACCACCATAATTAAAGGCTCCATCAGGCTGGATAGGTTATCAACGGCGTTATCTACCTCCTCCTCATAGAAGCTGGCGACCTTATCTAGCATCATATCCAAGGAGCCCGCTTCCTCACCAATGGCCATCATCTGTATCGCCATATTAGGAAAGACGCCGGTCATAGTAACGGCATTTTGCAGTGACTGGCCGGTAGATACGCCATTACGAATTTGGATAATAGCATTACGGTAAACAACATTGCCGGATGCGCCCGCTGCAGAATCTAGCGCATTAACCAAAGGTACACCCGCTGCAAAAGTAGTTGCTAACGTGCGGGAGAATCGAGCAATGGCAGCTTTATGTAATATTTGCCCGAAGATAGGTGCTTTTAAAACGGCCCTGTCGATAAAATCGGCAAAGGCTTGGGAGCGCTGTTTAACTTTTGTGAATCCATAACCTAGTAGTACAAAGCCAATAAGGGCAATGAACCAATATGCCTGAGCAAGCTCAGATAGTTCAAGCACAAACAAAGTAAAAGCAGGCAGGTCGGCACCAAAGCTGGAAAAAATTGACTGGAATTGTGGTACTACTTTAACTAAAAGAATAGCTGATACAATAATACCGACTCCTAAAACTGCTGCGGGGTAGGTCATGGCTTTTTTAATTTTAGCCTTTAATGATTCGACCTTTTCTTTGTAAGTGGCGATTCGATCCAACATAGTTTCTAGGGCACCAGACTGCTCACCCGCACCCACTAAGCTGCAATAGAGGTCATCAAAGTATTTTGGGTGGCTCGCGAGCGATTGGGCAAAGTCTTGGCCACCGTTAACGGAGTTGCGCACATCATAAATCAACTCTTTGAGTTTGATCTTCTCAGTGCCGTTAGCAACAATATCCATACCCTGTAATAAAGGGACACCCGACTTCATCATGGTGGCCATTTGGCGGGTAAACTGGGCGATATCCAAGGGCTTAATCGGTTTGTTTTTATTACTAAAAAATGAGATCGAGGATTCTTTAGCAATTTTTTTAGGCAAAATTCCTTGCTTGCGCAGCAAAGCTTTGGCCGTTGCTACGTCTACCGCATCGATTTTACCTTTACTGAGGTTGCCGCTCTTATCCTTACCTTGCCAGTTAAATGTGACCGGTTTTTTCTGTTTTGCTGCCATGCGTCAGGCGATCCCCATTTAGGTTTTAATTACACGATTCATTTCATCAAGGCTGGTAAGCCCTTCGGCGACTTTATCTAAGCCGGTATCCCGCAGGGTTCTAAAGCCCTGCTGTTTGGCGACGCGAATAATATCCAGCGATGTGCCATTGTTCATAATAACTTCGGCAATTTCGGGTGTCATGGGTAGCATCTCATAGATACCCACTCGGCCCTTATAGCCACGGTTACATTTGCTACAGCCATCAGGGTTAGCCTCATGCAGGTGCAGGTTTTTTAGCTGCTCAGGGCCGAAACCCTCTTCAATCAAGGCCGCTTCTGGGATACTGACCGGCTTTTTGCAGCTTTCGCACAAGCGCCTAGCAAGACGTTGCGCAATAATTAAGCTTACGGATGTGGCAATATTAAACGAAGGCACACCCATATTACGTAAACGGGTCAGGGTTTCGGGTGAACTGTTGGTGTGCAGTGTTGATAACACCATATGGCCGGTTTGTGCGGCTTTAATGGCAATTTCGGCCGTTTCCAAATCCCTGATCTCACCTACCATTACAACATCCGGATCCTGACGCAGGAATGAACGAAGCGCCTCAGCAAAGGTTAAACCTACTTTAGCATTAACGTGGACTTGGTTAATACCTTCTAAGTTGATCTCCACTGGGTCTTCTGCGGTGGAGATATTACGCTCTTCGGTATTTAGGATATTAAGGCCCGTATAAAGCGAGACGGTTTTACCACTACCGGTTGGCCCGGTCACCAAAATCATCCCTTGGGGCTTGTGTAGCGTGCCCATATACAGCTCTTTTTGTACTGGGTTAAAGCCCAGTGCGTCGACCCCCATCTTAGCACTGGATGGGTCGAGAATACGTAGTACGATCTTTTCACCCCAAAGGGTGGGCAAGGTATTAACACGGAAGTCGATGGCTCGTGTTTTAGAAATTTTCATCTTGATACGGCCATCCTGAGGCATCCTTTTCTCAGAGATATCCATTTGTGACATCACCTTGAGCCGTGCCGAAAGTCTGCTAGACAGATTATGAGGCGGCTTGGCGATCTCTTGCAAAATACCATCGATACGGCTTCGTATACGGTAGGTTTTCTCATAAGGCTCAAAATGAATATCCGAAGCGCCTTTTTTAATACAATCTAATAAAATTTTATTTACAAAACGGACAATAGGCGCATCTTTGGCGGCATCTTCACTGCTTGTGATCTCTTCTTCAGGTACGCTGCCGTCATCGACTTCGAGAGAATCTAGGTCGGCATCATCCAGCTCATCCAGTGCCGAGCCTTGGTTATCTAAGAAGGACTCAATAAATTTACGAAGCTTATCCTCCTCAACAATGACCCCTTCGGTGGTGACGCCAGTGTGGAACTTAAACTCATCCAATGCCTGAATATTGGTGGGGTCTGCCAGCGCTACATAGATACGGCTATCCCGTTTGATTAGAGGGATGGCGTGATGCTTGTTAATCAGTTTGTCAGAGACTAATCCTTGAGGTACCGATTCGATATTCATGGCCGCTAAATCAAACAGGGGCAAGCCGAACTCATCGGATGCAGCACTGGCAGCTCGATGGGCACTGACTAAGCGTTCATCAATTATATGGGTGATAAAAGGCTTTTCCGAAGCCCTGGCTTTTTCGATCGCCTCGCGGGCAACCTCTGCCGAAAAAACACCGTCTTTTACTAAGCGTCGTGCTAAACCGCTAAGGGGTTGCTGTGGTTGCACATGCTCTCCTTGATAGATGCTAAAATCTGTTTGTTCACAAGTTGTTCATTGTTAGGGGTTAAAAATAGCACTTGCGTGACAGTTTGAAAACGTGCGCTATACTTAAATTGTAATTTTAAAGCAAATTGGGGTGGTAAAATTTGTAACTGTGGCTACACTTACGAACGGCGCTGCCGAATACAAGGAAGACGCTTTAAAATTTTAATTCTTCGTTCTAAAAACTCGCTGGAGAAAGACGTATGAAAAAGCAACAAGGCTTTACATTGATTGAACTGATGATCGTAGTTGCGATTATCGGTATTTTGGCAGCTATCGCATTGCCTGCTTATCAGGATTACACTGTTCGAGCCCGTGTAACAGAGGGGTTATCATTAGCAAGCGGTTTCAAATCTACAGTTGGAGAAAATATTGCCTCAAATGGTGGGGTGATAGCAGCTGGTTCATGTGCGGGAGTAACTGACTTAGGTGCAACAGGTGCAGTGGCATCTGTAACCTGTGCAGACGCTACAGGTGTAATTGTTGCAACTATGGATGCTACAGGTAACAACGTACCTTTGACTTTGACGCCAACTTCAGCTGCTGGTACTCCTATTACTTGGCTTTGTACTACACCAGCTGCAAATCACCGGTATGTTCCTGGTGAATGTCGTAATGTAGCTCCTTAATAGAAGAGTGTACTAGACTGACCAATTGTAAAAAGCCGCTATACTCCTAGCGGCTTTTTTGCGGAGGTAGAGTGAAGAATCAAGAGGTTAGTGAGGTTGGGTTTACTTTAATTGAGCTGATGATTGTGGTGGCAATTATTGCTATTCTGGCTTCGATAGCTATACCTGCCTACCAAGATTACACGATTAGAGCTAGAGTTGCGGAAGCGTTGATTTTTGCAACGATGTCTAAGGCAACAGTAGGGGAAAACATAGCCATAAATAATGTTATTGGTGTTAATACGTGCCTTGGTGTTACTAATATTACTCCTCCTGATAGTACAGAAAATGTTGCATCTTCTTCTTGTAGCGCTATTACAGGTGCTTTAACACTAAATACCACATCAAAAGCAGGTAGTTTAACTTTGGTTCTAACGCCTCTTCTTGATGCCTCTGGAGCAATTCGTTGGAATTGTTCTGTTGCTAATGTTAATCATAATAGATACGTTCCTTCTGAGTGCCGTATTTAAAATAAAAGTATATAAATGAAACGCACAATAATCTTCCTTCTTATCGCCGCCTCTGTCGGTGTTACGCTTTATATCAACCAAACAACCAAGCGCTTATCTGATGAGGTTAAGCAGTTGGCTGAGTCTATCCTGCTTGAGGATGAGTGGTTTCCGGCGCGTCCTGTGTGGTGGGAGGATGATAAGATTTTAGCGGTGGGTGTTTTGCCAGAGATCAATGGTGATGAAGCGGCTAAAAAAGCTTGTCAGATGATGCTAGCGCGCTCTTTGCCGGTTCAGGGCCTTAATGTTGAAGTCTATGATGTTCTGAAGATTCAGCGTCAGGATGATTGGACACTGCTTGCTTCCAGCAAGTGCCAATAAAGCGCCGTGGGGCGCTTTTTCTTATCTTTTCTGCTTTTATAATTTCTAGATTAATCGCAACGATAAATCGATAGCGCGGCAGTGCTTAGTCAGTGCGCCTATGGAGATGTAGTCGACACCTGTTTCGGCTATGGGTAAGAGCGTTTCATCTGTAATATTGCCAGAGGCTTCGAGCTTGGCTTTTCCTTGATTGATCTTGACCGCTTCTTGCATCGCTTCCAGTGTGAAGTTATCCAGCATAATAATATCAGCCCCTGCTGTAAGTGCTTCGTTGAGCTGCTGCAAGGTTTCGACTTCAACCTCCACGGGTTTGCCCGGTGCTGTTTTATGCGCAGTAGCAACCGCTTGGGGGATACCGCCACAGGCCATGATATGGTTCTCTTTAATTAAAAAGGCATCATACAGACCGATTCGGTGGTTGTAGCATCCGCCGCAGCTAACCGCATATTTTTGAGCTAAGCGTAAGCCGGGCAACGTCTTGCGAGTGTCCAGCAAACGTACTGCTGTGCTGGCAACTTTGTCGGCATAATGTTGGCTGATGGTGGCTGTCCCAGAAAGGGTTTGTAAGAAGTTCAGGGCGCAGCGCTCGGCGGTGAGCAATGATCTGGCAGCACCTTTAGCGGTAAAAAGTATTTGATCCGCTGTAACCTGATCGCCATCGTTGACGTGCCACTCCACAATCAGTTGCTCGTCTACCTGTTTAAATACTTCATTAACCCAAGCGACGCCACTGATAACCGCTGCTTCACGGGAGATCACTCGCGCGGTGGCGTGTTCCGTTGCTGGGATCAATTGCGCTGTAATATCCCCATCGCCAATATCTTCGGCAAGTGCGGCCGCGACATTTAGAGTAATGGTGGGTTTCAGTTCGTCTAGAGTCAGCATAATGATCCCGCTCGTTGATTGCTTGGAGTTTTGGGTTACCTGTAAGATGGGGAATTTTAACGGATTAGTAGCACAGCGAGTAGCATTAGGTGGATAAAATAGCGTTTCAGGTGGTGAGCGGGCGGGTTTCTGGTGCAACATGGTGCCCGTCGCCCAACTTTAATGCTCGTCCGGTGGGGGAGGTGATCAGCCTGCTGGTGGTTCATAATATCAGTTTACCCCCTGGACAGTTTTTAAATAGCTATGTCGAGGCGTTTTTCCAAAACCGCTTGCCCGTCGATGACCATGATTATTTTAAAGAGATTCATGACCTTAGGGTGTCTGCGCATCTGTTTGTCGACCGTAAAGGTGGGGTGACGCAGTTTGTGAACTTAAATGATCGCGCATGGCATGCGGGAGTATCCTGTTTTGAGGGTCGTGAGCAGTGTAATGATTTTTCTATTGGTATTGAGCTAGAGGGGACGGATGAGATTCCCTATACCGATGCTCAGTATCAAGCGCTTAAACAGCTTACGCTAGCGATTCAGTCTGAGTACCCACGCATCACCTCTGAGCGAATTACTGGGCATTCTGATATAGCGCCGCAACGAAAAACGGACCCTGGCCCCGCATTTGATTGGGAGCATTACCGCCGCTTGATTAGCTGATGCTCTCTATAATCGAGAATCGTTTTCATTTATTATATGCCCTCACTTTTTGATTGAGTTAGCGATTGATGTCTGAGCTGTTGTCCGTTGAGTCCCTTGCTTGTGCCTATGGTCAGCAGACCATTGTGAGTGATGTGAGTTTTGGGATTAAACAGGGGGAGATTGCCTGTCTATTAGGTCCTAGTGGTTGTGGTAAAACGACGCTATTACGGGGTTTGGCAGGGTTTAATCCTATCAGTGCAGGTGTAATTCGTATGGCGGGTGAGATTATCTCCTCGGCTACTCACAGTATCCCTCCCGAAAAACGCCGTATGGGGATGGTATTTCAGGATTATGCGTTGTTTCCGCATCTAAGTGTTGAAGATAACATCGCGTTTGGTCTTAAAGAACAGAAACGCTCGCAGCGTCGAGCGATTGTATTGTCGATGTTGGAGTTGGTTCGTCTGCCGGATCTTTCTAAGCGTTATCCCCATGAACTATCGGGTGGGCAGCAACAGAGGGTGGCTCTTGCTAGAGCGCTGGCCTCCAGACCACGCTTGCTGTTGATGGATGAGCCGTTTTCAAATCTCGATACTGAAATGCGCAAAGAGCTTTCGTTAGAAGTGCGTGACATTATCAAACAGCAGGATATTGCTGCTGTTGTCGTTACCCATGATCAAGAAGAGGCCTTTGTTATCAGTGATGTATTGGGTATTCTGGCGGATGGTAAGTTGCAACAATGGGGAACACCCGAAGCGCTTTATTACCAGCCTAACTCGCTTCAAGTGGCTCGCTTTGTCGGTGAGGGGGAGTTGTACGAGGGAGCGTGTCTTAATGAACGCAGTGTGCAGACCGAGTTGGGTGTATTGGAGTTTGCTGAGCCGTTAGGTTTTCAGAGTAAAGATCAACTTAATTTGTTTATCCGACCTGCAGATTTGTCTCCAATCCCTGTGGCAGAGGGTCATGCGGTTGCGACCGTTTTATCTCGTGATTTTATGGGTGAGGCGACTCGCTATCGCTTAAAGCTGGACAACGGCCGGGTAGTCACGGCTGTGGTTCGGGAATTGCTCTCCTACCGTGAAGGGGATCGGGTGAGTGTGCAGGTTGCTGTTCATCGCCCTATTGTTTTTCCTGCCTGAATTAATTACCTTTGCGCGTTCCTGTGATCGAGCGGCTCAGTAGAATCACAGGAATAATTCCCACAAGGACAATCAACAGGGCTGCCAAAGAGCACTCTTCTAATTGCTCATCAGATGCGAACTGGTAGACATAGGTTGCCAGTGTATCGTAATTAAACGGCCGCAGAATGAGTGTTGCAGGTAGTTCTTTCATACAGTCTACAAATACAACCAGCAAGGCGGTTAATAAGCCACCTTTTATCAAAGGGAAGTGGACTTTTAGGAGTGTCGAACCGGGTGTCATACCCAGTGAGCGTGATGCCATATCCATGGTGGGTGTTACCTTATTTAAAGAGCTATCAACTGCACCTGTGGATACCGCAAGAAAGCGAACGCAGTAGGCGAAAATAACAGCAAAGGTGGTTCCACTTAATAAAAGGCCTGTTGATATGCCCCAATGCTCTCTCAAGAATGCATCCAGACGATTATCGAAAGCGGCCAAGGGGATAATGACACCGATGGCAAGCACCGCACCAGGCAGTGCATAACCTAGGCTTGAAAAGCGCACAGCGGATACCAGACTGATGCGGTTAGGGTTAAGTCGTTTTGCATAAGTGAGTAGTACCGCAAGTAAAACGCATAGCAGCGCCGCGCTACCCGAGAGGATAAAGCTGTGGCTTGCATGGGTTAAGAAATCGCTATTAAACAATTGATCCAGATGGTTAGTGGCGTAAACACCCAAGACACCTACGGGTATGATAAACCCTGCCAATACGGGTACCCCGCAGGCGAGTATCGCCAATCCTGCGCGCCAAGAGTGAAGGGCGTAAGGATCAATCGCTTTGTACCGGTCAGAGGTATGGAACTGCTTTTGGCGTGCTCTGGCAGCTCTTTCAAGGGTAATCAGTATGACCACAAAGATCATCATCATCGTGGCGATTTGAGCGGCTCCCCCTAAGTTACTCATATTAAGCCAGGTATCATAAATACCAGCGCTCATGCTTTTTACGGCAAAATAGTCCACAGTGCCGAAGTCATTAATGGTTTCCATAGAAACCAGTGACAAACCGACCGCAATGGATGGGCGGGCAATGGGTAAAGAGATTCTTACAAAGCTTTGCCAAGGGCTACAACCCAAAATGCGGCTGGCATCACGTAAGCTCATGGACTGTTCCAGAAATGCTGCTCGTGACATCAGGTAGACATATGGATAAAGCACCAATGAGAGCATCAAAATAGCGCCAGGTAATGACCTTATTTCTGGAAACCAGTAATCTTTGGCGGTTTGCCAGCCGAATAGATCTCTTAAAGCCCCCTGTACGGGGCCTGCATATTCGAGTAAATCGGTATAAACATAAGCGATGACGTAAGCAGGGACGGCAAAGGGCAGCAGGAGTGCCCATTCAAACAGCCGTTTTCCCGGAAAACTGCACATAGTTACTAGCCATGCTGTAGATACACCCGTCAGTATAGAGAGCGCCCCCACACCCGCCATGAGCAATAGCGTAGTCTTGATGTAAACGGGAAGCACAGTGTCAGCTAGATGCTGCCAGATATTTTCCTCAGGGAAGAGGGCTAGATAAAAGACGGAGCAAACTGGCAAGGCAACCAGTAAGGCTGCACTCCAGCTGCTAAAAAGCCAGCCTCGGGTGTTTCCTGTTTGTAAAGAATGTGAGCTCATGATTTGAAACGACAAAACGGTAGCCCGAAGACTACCGTTTCAGTCATGTAAAGTCGATAACTATCAGTTATCAAAGCCGACTTTATCGACCAATTTAGCAGCGGCAGCACGTTGTTCTGCTACGCGCTGAAGGTTAATCGTATCGCCTTTGAAATCGCCCATATACTGCTTCACTAAGTCAGACTTCGGTGTGCCTGGGCGCACTGGGAATTCAAAGTTGGCGTCAGCGTAGTATTGTTGCGCTTGTTGCTCGGTCAGGAACTCGATCAGCTTCTGCGCAGCTTCTGGGTGTGGTGCGTTTTTGGCAATACCTGCCCCTGAGATATTCATGTGTGCACCGCGACCTTCTTGGTCAGGGAAGATCAGGTTAACGGATGCGGCCCACTCTTTTTGTTCGGGTTCTTTCTCATTCGTGAGCATTTTCCCGAAGTAGTAAGAGTTGCCTAAGGCTAGGTCACATACGCCTTCTTTAATTGCTTTGACTTGAGCACGATCGTTGCCCTGTGGTTTGCGCGCCAAGTTATCTTTTACAGCGCGTAACCAGCTTTCGGCTTTCTCTTCACCATCGTGAGCAATGACACTACCAATCAAAGACAAGTTGTAGGTGTGTTTGCCGCTGCGAGTACAAATTTTACCTCTCCATTTTGGATCAGCCAGATCCGCATAGCTGGAAATTTCACCCTCTTTAACACGCTCTTTAGAAGCATATACCAAGCGAGCACGGGAGGTTAAGCCTACCCAGCGACCTTCTGGGTCACGAAATTGTTCTGGTACGTTTTTATTAACGATCTCGCTATTGAATGGTGCGAACAAACCTTTGGCAACGGCATCTGACAATGGACCGATATCCGAAGTGAGAAGAATATCAGCGGGTGAGTTTGCGCCCTCATGCTCCAGACGCTCTAATAAACCTTTTTTAGCAAAAACGACATTGGTCTTAATACCGGTCTCTTCAGAAAAGGCTTTCAGTAAAGGCTCGATCAGGAAGGGTTGTCGGTATGAGTAAATATTCACTTCCGTTGTTTCTGCTTGAGCGGTCATAGAAAAAGCAGAAGAGAGCATGGCAATGGTCAGTAGAGATTTGCGTAACATTATCGTTTACACCTTGCTAAGTAGGAAAGATAACGCGAATTATTCTCGTTAAGAGGCTGTTTGTCAATGCAGATGCGTTTAATTCTCAATAGTATTTACATATAAGTTTATATGCTTTGATCTTAATCAGTAAAAACAACGGAATTGTCTAGAGAATAGGAAAGAGTCGAGAAAGAAGCGCGGGTATAGCGGTTTCTACCCGTAAAATACGCTGCCCGATATGAAAAGAAGTAAAGCCCGCTGCTTCTAACTTTTCGATTTCATAAGGGATAAATCCCCCTTCTGGGCCGACCACTAACACTGTCTTCGTTAACTCAGAGCTCGGGCATTGCGTTGTATTGTATGGGTGTGCGACAAGTTTTCGTGAATCTTGGCTTAGCGAAGGAAGCTCATCTTCTACAAAGGGTTTGAAGCGTTTACGAAGGTACACCTTAGGAAGGTGGGTATCGACTGCTTGTTCTAGGCCTAATATTAGTTGCTCATAAATGGCTGTTTCGGCGAGTAGCGGGGTAGACCAGTAACTTTTATCGACTCGATAGCTGTTGATGAGATAAATCTCTTTAACACCCATTGTGCTGGCTGTTTGCAAAATGCGCTTTAACATTTTGGGCCTAGGCAAGGCTAATAGTAGGGTGACTGGTAGAGGCGGTGGCGGGGTTTGATTGAGCTGGATTTGTAGGGTGATACTCGTAGATTGGATATGGGTTACGGTAGCGGTTCCGATTAAGCCATTAATCAAACCGACTTTGAGTGTGCTGTTGGATTCTGCTTGGTGGATATCGCGAATATGCATAAAGCGCCTATCGGATAGTTGCACGTGATTGGGGCTCACAAAGTCATCTTCTTTCAGCAGTATCAGGTTCATAAAATCTCCACTTAATTGCAGCTGTGCAACACACTCTTCTATTATGACGGTTTTTCTTTTGCTTATCTGCCGTTAGGATAGATGCTCTCTTATTTTGTGATCTTTATCTGATGTCCTCTCCTGATCTGATCCGGGACGATATTCGTCCTACGCTCGTTAAAATGACGCTACCGATGATGGTCGGTATTGTCAGCCTTATGCTGTTTAATCTCGCCGATATCTATTTTGTATCTCAGTTAGGAACTGAGCCTATGGCGGCATTGGCGTTTACTTTTCCGGTGACTTTTTCGGTGATTAGTCTGGCAATAGGCTTTGGTATTGGTACGTCTGCTATTTTAGCTAAGCTGATTGGTGCAGGTCGTCAAAGTGAAGCGGCACTCTTGGCAACCGATAATTTAATGATGACTCTCATATTAGTGCTAGTGGTGAGCATTATTGCTCACTGGTTTATGCCGCCTCTGTTTCGTTTGATGGGCGCCAGTGAAGCATTGCAGGTATACATTCTTGAGTATATGGAAGTTTGGTGGTTTGGTGCCGTTTTTGTAGTAGCTAACATGGTAGCCAATAGCTCTTTAAGATCCCGTGGAGATACCAAAACACCTGCGATGATCATGGCTGCTTCTTCGGCTTTAAATGTGATGTTGGATCCGTTGCTGATTTTTGGTTGGGGGCCTGTTCCGGCGATGGGGATCAGAGGAGCAGCGTTGGCGAGTGTGATCTCTTGGGTTTGTGTGTTTTTTTGTGTTACCCATATTCTCTATCATCGTTATCAGTTACTGGTGTTTGTCCGGCTGAATGTGGCGCGAGTGCTGAGACATTGGTTGCAGGTGATGAAAATCGGTTTGCCTGCGGCACTATCCAATATGCTGACTCCGTTAGCTGGAGGGATTTTAACGGCCCTAGTCGCGCAGCATGGGGCTGAGGCTGTCGCTGCTTTTGGTGTAGGTAATCGTCTCGAGTCGCTATCACTATTAGCCTGCCTGGCTCTGTCAATGACGTTACCGCCCTTTGTGAGCCAAAACTATGGAGCTGGGCAGATCTCCCGAGTTGAGGCTGCTTACAAGGGGGCTGTAAAATTTGCATTGGTCTGGCAGTTCTGTGTTTTCCTGCTCCTTTTACTCTTAAGTGGTTGGTTGGCAGGGCTGTTTGCGGATTCTGAAGCCGTTAGGCAACCATTGTTGCTATGGTTAACGATTGTGCCTTTGGGGTTTGGGATGCAGGCCGTTATTTTCTTGAGCGCTTCTACCCTTAATGCGCTTCATCAGCCTATCCGTGCTATGCGCATTAGTATCCTGCGCTTGTTTGTTTTCTTTATACCTATGGCATGGGTCGCAAACTATTTTGGGGGATTACAGGCAATGTTTATCTCGTTTGTAGTTGCTAACACCTTAACATCGGTTATCGCGTTTTTATGGGTTAAGAAAGCAATTGCTAAAAAAGCAATTTAAAATCAGATAATTAGCAGTATCTTATTGATATCATCATTCCTTAACATTACCCTACTATCATTGTGACTATAAACCAAAGTCATATTTCAAATAAGACTCTTGGGTCTATGATCGAACTAATTAAAGACTTTGATAAGAAAAATAAGTAGAGTCGAAACAAAACAACGAGAAAGAAAAGGGGATGTAAGCATGAGTAAGAAAGTTGCTCTTGTGACTGGTGGTACTGGTGGATTAGGTGCAGCAATCTGCCGTAGCCTTGCCGATCAGGGATTTACTGTTGTCGCAGGTTATAACAGTGGTGGGAACCACGAGAAGGCAAAAGCCTGGCAAGCAGAGCAAAAGGCAGATGGCTATGATATCCACGTTGCTTACGGTGATGTGACCGATACGGCATCTTGTGAAGCATGTATTGCTACGGTTCAGGAACTAACTGGCGGTACAGTAGATGTGCTGATCAACAATGCGGGTATTACCCGTGATGGTCAGTTTAAAAAGATGAGCTGGGAGCAGTGGGATGAGGTGCTAACAGCTAACCTTGACTCGATGTTCCATATGACGCGTCTGGTGATTAATCCTATGATCGAAAAAGGTTTCGGTCGTGTGATCAATATCTCTTCTGTTAATGCACAGAAAGGGCAGTTTGGTCAGTGTAACTACTCCGCTGCGAAGGCAGGTATCCATGGTTTTACCAAGGCACTTGCTCAAGAGGTGGCTTCTAAGGGTGTTACTGTGAATACGGTATCTCCTGGTTACGTAATGACGCCAATGGTGGCTAAAATTGCTGAAGAGGTTCAGCAAAAGATCTGCTCTACCATTCCGGTAGGGCGTTTTGGTACACCAGAAGAGATTGGGCGCATAGTGACTTTCCTGGCTGAAGATGAGTCGGGATACATTACAGGTGCTGATATGTCTATCAATGGCGGTCTTCACATGTCGTGATATCGTTCAGATAGAAAAAACCCGCCATTGGCGGGTTTTTTTGTGCGGCTAATTAACCTCAGTGGGTTAACTAAATACCTTATCCAATAGGTTGTAGAAACGGCTGGTTAGCTCAGGGTGTAGCTGGCTAAAGGGTGTAGATGACCACTCCAGCTCAAGCTTCTTAATATCGAGAAGCGTAAATGTCTGCTGTTGCTGCTCAAGCGCTTGCTGTAATCGTTGCATCTGATACTCCATTCTTCGTGCTTGGTCAGCCTCAGGAGATGGCTCTCCTAGAGCGATTTCAAGGCGAATGCAGATCTCTCTTAAGCGTTGCGCGGATGCCGGTAAGATAGCTTCCAGCGAAGTGCTGCCATTGAGTACTTCTTCTGCTGTTTTCTTTCTGAGAAGCAAATCAGCATGTTCAGGCAGGTTTATATCAAGTTGCCAGTCGTCTAGTAAGGGCTCGATATCTGCATTTTCGAGAATGGCTTCTTCAAACTTATCGCAGATCGAACCTTGTTGAATGAGATGTTTAATAGCAGGTGTTTCTATAAAGTTATTAAAGGCTTCGATTTGTGCTTCAAATGCGTTGGAGGCTTTATTGAACCTCTCTTCATCCCTCGGTGATAAGTTATCACCATAGGTTTGAATAAGCTGCTGGCCTTCGGCCATAAGGGTTAGGTTGCGCTGAGCATAAATAGGCTTTTCCAAGAAACTAGTAAGTTCCTGGCTAATTTCAGCGAGTTTTTCTTTGATGGCCTGGCGTTCATCCCGAGAGGGTGTCGCCGCTTGGAGGCGAGCAAAAACCTGATCGCAATGAGCTCTGAAGTTCTTCCAGAGTACTCTTTCTTGGCTGTGGAATGTTGGCCCGGCCTCTTTCCAGCGCTTCTGTAGTACCTTGGTGGCTTCAGCTGCTGACTGGACATCTTCTGATTGGGTTAATTGTGCAACCTCATCAATCAATCCTTGCTTAATTTCCATGGATTGCGATTTAAATACTTTAAAGTGATTTTCGGTTTCCACGATGAGAGTATTAAACTGCTTCTGTAAAGCTTGCCCTGGGCCCCGATCAACTGGCACAAAACGACGCCACTCTTCCTTGGCTGTTTGTATAACTTTTTCTACCGCTTTCCAGTCGTCAGTTTCCCAATCAATGGTGTTAAGGTAAGTTGAAACTTCGTGACAAATTAGTTGGCGCTGCTCCAGATTGTAGCGACGTATTTCATTTTGTTGAGCAAAGTGCTGCTCGCAAGGCGCGTAAGCCTGCTCGGATGCGCTTTTAAAGCGTTTCCAGACCGCTTGAGAGTGGAAGGGATCGGTAGAATCTAGGACTTTCCACTGTTGTTGTAATTGCTTAATCGTTCTCGCTTTCTCTGGCGCTGGCATCTCTTTAGAGATAAGTGCTTCCATCTCCTCACATAGCTGCTCTTTTTTGGGAGCTACGGCGTAGCCTTGCCAGTCTTTTAACTCTTGCAGCCGATTTGTCAGTAATTTATAGCGTTGTTCTAATTTATCGGGTGTAGCTCCGTTAAGACGCCCGAAGAGATCCGCGGTTTTTTTGGCTGTTTTATCGGCGAGCTTGATTTCACCTTGATTGATTGCTGTCTCAAGTTGTGTAAGTTGCTCGCTAAAATGGGCTTCTGCTTTGGCATTTTTTTCGCGCGTAGTTTTATCGAATGCTGCTAATTCGCCAAGGAGGGCTTGCAGGGCTAATAACGATGCTGGCGGTTCCAAAGTGTCGGGCCAGTCGAGTTGTGAAAGCAGTTTTTGTGCTTGCTTCTTCATCGATACCGTAGATGATTTTGAAATGCTATCGATTGAATGCTTTTCTAAAAATTGATCAATCTTTTGCAGCGTATCACGGGTAGCAGCTGTTTTTGTCTGTGCAGATTGCAAAGTGCCGATATGTTGCTTAAATGTCGCTTCTAAGTGAGAGAGATGGCCTGAAAGGCTTTCCCACTGTTGCGTCGAACTGGCGATAAGATCTTGGATAAGGTCATTGTTTACCGGGTCGGTCGACAAAATCTGTTGTTGGCACTGGGTCGTTGCTTCTTGTAATGCAACTAAAATCTGCTGAGCCTGACGTTCAGCTTCTCTGCGCTTTTGTTGTGCCGCCTGTTTTGCGGCTTCAATGCTTTGTTGTTCATCTACTCGGTGTTGGCATCGCTCAAGTGCTATCTGGACTTGTTCTCTATGAGTTACATCGAGTGTGCTTGAGAAAGCTTGCCATTCCTGAACTAACGATGTGAGTTTGGCCGGATAAAGTGGGAACCATTCACCATTGGAGAGAGTTGTGATCTGTTCTGAAAGTTGGGTTGCCCTTTCTATTTCAAGCGCGCGTTGCTTTTCAGACTCTTTAATCGATTTGAGCTTCTCTCGCATGATTCGCTGAATAGTTTTATCTTTCTGGCGAGTCTCTTTAGCGAGTTTCTCGATATTCTCAAGACTATTGATCTGCTCTGCGGCTTGTTTTCGGACTTGAATGGGAGCATTCGATAGGACGACATTAAACAGCAATGCTTCGTTATCAATAGTGTCTAGCAGTTTCCGCAGTAGATCATTATGACCTGTCAGGCTAACACTATTGAAAACAGCAATAGGGTTCTTGCATTGGGATAATTGTGTAATCAGGTTGTCGGACAGGGGTTCATGTTGCAACCGTTTGGCTAGCCCTTGCTCGATTGCCGTCGTGTCTGTTTCCATCTCCTGTTCAAGAAGGTGGATAAGCTGGCTGATTTCCGAAATTTGTTCTACAGCAGTCTGTCGAACATGTGCATCGGGATCCTGAGTCGCCATCTTGGAAAGAATGCGAAACTGTTCAGGACTTTGATCACTCAGTTTTCTGACGGCTGATGCCCGTGTCACGGGATTAGTATGTTGCCACTTAGGCTTAAAAAACTTTGATAACATTAATAGCTGTCTTACGTTAGCAAAAATCCGGATAACAGAATTTCGGATGAAAAAAGGAGGCTTATTCTAACGGGCACAGGCCTGTCAGTAAAAGCCTTGACAAGTGAGTTTCTCTTGGTAATTTCCTAAGCTTCTTGCTATTTAGGCAAGTGATCTCAACTCGACATCACCATCGACATAAAACCATCGACCGTCATGTTGAGAGAAATTGGACCGTTCTCGTAAAATGCCGGCTTCATCATCTGCTTCGAAGGTGGCTTCAAACTCAACAACACCCTCCGAGTCACTTGGTGTGCCAGCTTGCGAACTCAAAATGGTTAGGCCTGTCCACGTGGTAAACTGAACCTGCTCTGCCAAAATAGCTCGATCAATAAGTGCACGCTTTGCTTGAGCAGTGGTATCTATCAGATAATCAATGGCACCCATGACAAAAGCGGTGTAGCGACTGCGCATCAAGTGTTCAGCTGTAGGAGCTGCTTTTACGCCTTCAAGGAAAGGCTCACAGCAGAAAGCAAAAGGTTTACCTGAACCACAGGGGCAACGTTGTTCGGTTGTTTGAGACGTTAGCATATGTAATCCTCCCTGCCTGACCTGATACTATGGCACCATTATAGCCTGCTAACTGCACAGATATCACGGATAATTGAAGAGATGACTTCTGAAAGAACTTTTTTTTGGCATGATTACGAGACAACAGGGGCTGACCCAAAGCGGGATAGACCTGTTCAATTTGCAGGTGTTCGTACAGATGAAGACTTTAACATCATCGGCGAACCGATCATGTTGTATTGTAAACCTGCGGATGATTTTCTGCCTCATCCACAAGCGTGTTTGATTACGGGGATTACCCCGCAAAAAGCAGTTAGAGAAGGCGTTTGCGAAGCCGAGTTTATAGCAACCATTTACCAAGAACTATCTAGGCCCGGTACCTGTGGTGTGGGTTATAACAGCATACGTTTTGATGATGAAGTAACGAGAAACACCCTGTATCGTAACTTTTACGACCCTTATGCTCGTGAGTGGCAAAATGGTTGTTCTCGTTGGGATATCATTGACATGCTTCGCTTGACGAGAGCTTTACGGCCAGAGGGTATTGTTTGGCCTACCTATGAAGATGGTTCACCGAGCTTACGATTAGAAGACTTAACTCAGGCTAATGGAATTGATCATGGTCACGCTCATGATGCGTTGTCTGATGTGTATGCCACTATTGCGCTAGCCAAGTTGGTGAAAGAGAAACAGCCGCGTCTTTATGAGTTTGTGTTAGATCATAAAGATAAAGTGTCAGCGCAGCGTATGCTGGATGTCGCTTCAATGAAGCCTGTTTTGCATGTCTCTTCCCGTTACTCTGCCGAAGTCGGAAACTTGGCAATTGTTGCTCCGGTTGCGACGCATCCGGTCAATCGTAACAGCGTTTTGGTGTGGGATCTGCGGGTTGATCCTACGCCACTGATAACTCTGTCCGTTGAGGAGATACGCCACTATCTTTATCTGCCTGCTGCAGAGCGCGGCGATGCTGATCCTAAGATTGCTCTGAAACAGGTGCACATTAATAAGTGCCCCATCCTCGCGCCTGCAGGCATGATTAATCGCGATGAAGCCGCACGCCTATCCATCAATGGTGACGAATGTAGAGCGCATTTGGCTATGTTGAGAGGTTTTGCTGATTTAAAAGCTAAAGTGGCCGATATTATGAATGAAGATGCCTATGAATCGGATGGTGATCCTGATCATATGCTTTACGCGGGTGGTTTTTTTAGCGATGCGGATAAGCAGTCAATGGAACGAATTCGAGCTTGTGACCCGGCAGGGTTAGCTGACTTATCTTTAGCATTTCAAGACCCCAGACTTGAAGAGATGCTGTTTCGCTATCGTGCACGAAACTACCCGATGACGCTTAGTGCTGAAGAGTCTGCGGTTTGGGAGCAATACCGGACTGAGAAGCTACTCAAGGCAGATAATAGAGGTCTACTCACAATGAAGCAGTTCTATGAACAGCTGAATGAGCTTTATCAGCAGGCAGATATTACCCAACCGCAGCGGGAGATGCTTGAGGAGTTGGCAATTTATGCAGAGTCGATCTATCCCATGGAGGAAATATGGTAAAGGCAACGGGTACTTTCTGCTTGTCCTTTTTAATGGCGAGTATAGCGCCGCTAATCTATGCAGAAGAGCCTATACCTTACAATGTTTCTAAGCCGATGGGCTATTCAGAGGGAACAGTGGACCCACGATGGGCTTATCATCGTAAGAAACGAGGAGCGTTTGATCGCGAGCAGATGACGGAAGTGGTGCCCGTTGATAAACCATCGGATCTGCCACCTCCTACGGTGGTGGCACCTTCTCCTTTACCCATTGTGCGGGAGTTCAAAGCGGGCAAGGTCTTTTCTAAGTCTGACTTAAAAGGAGAGGATGCTGTATTTCAGCGTATACATGAAGATGAGATCCGGGATCGGTGCATACTCAACCCCGGACTTTGTGAAGAAACGCAACCTCAAGGGCGACAATTTATCCCTCAGGGGGAGTTGCCACCGAAGCCTCGCTAACAGCTCTTCCTTGGGAGCTTAAAAGTAATTTGTGCCGTCGAAGTACTTCCCACTGTTTGACCAAGTCTTCTTTTGTGAGTTTTTTCAGTGCACTGGATAGTTGCTCTCGGCTATCAAATTTCCACTCATTTTGGTCTATTTCTCTCCAGAAACGGCGGGTTTTAGAGGTTAGTTGTACATCTTGTTCGTTTATTCGATTGAGGACGCTGGTTTGAAACTTCTCAAAGCTATCATCACTCAACGTTTCTAAAGTTGGTGTGAATTGGTCAAAGAAGTACTCCATGCGGGATACCACCGTGTCTGCGGGGGTGTTAGGTGACTGAACCACAAAACTGATGCCTGATATTTTATTTAATGTAACGGGAGAGGCAAAAACAATGTAGCCAAGTTGCTCTTCAGTACGTAATTGACTGTAGAAAGGTGCCGATAATATTTCAGCCAATACAGCAGTACTGGCGCGTGCTTGATAGCTATCATCTAAACTTTGCATATAGAGTATAACGGCTGAGTCGTTATGCTCTATATCTATGTTTACTTTCTCAAAATGAGTATCGTTGAGTTGCTTAATCGTGAGTGCCGGCGCAATAGCTGCTGTGTTGATAGGTGACAGTGTAGTGATAAGGTCGTTATTGATTTTGACCGCTTCTGCCGATGTGAGGTTGCCGTGTGAGAGGGTTCTTAATTCGACCTCAGTAAAAAGCGTTTCCACGAGAGCTTCTAAACGTTTGAGTGTATAAGAATCAGCCGCTGCCTGAAGTTCTGTCAGAGGAGCATCCTGTAATAGGATTTCATATCCTACCCGGAAGAGTTGATTGTAGGGCTTTTCTTTTTCTGCATTTTTTAATTGCTGTTTATAGGCGGTTAAGATTCGAGCGAAACGCTGAGGGGAATAATTGGGCGCTCGCAAAGTTTTTGCAATCAGTGTGGCGATGCTGCCTAATTTGTCATTGTAACCCGAAATTCTAACACTGATGCCGCGTTGATGTGGGTAGATACTGGCGGATAACCCTGCCATATCGGCATCATAGAGTACCTTGTTCAGCTCTTCGCTAACCATCTGCGTATAAAGATTTAAACCAACGGTTGCATCGGCACCTTCTCTTGCAAGCGGAGTGAGAAGGGTGAAGAAATAATCTGCTTTTGGGGTGTTATAAAGGGTATCTTGCAGGTGCCAACTGCGAACCCCATCGGGTGTATGGTTAAGTAAACTGGGGGTGCTTTTTTTATCTTCAGGTGCTGGCTTGATTGCAAGGTTTTCGGCTATAAAAGGATTGTTTCCTCGAATATGCAGTTCGGGCAAAATCGGTGCTTGCTTCCATTTTTTAATGAGTCCTTCTTCTATCGTAGAGGTGCGGTAGGAGGTGTTGTAATAGGGCTCTTTAGTATCCCCTTGAATTGAAGGCGCCTGCACACTAAGGGTCATGTTTTCAGGTGAAATATAGCCGAGAAACTGCTGATAGAGAGCTGGCTCATACTCGCTGAGGACATAGGGAGAATTCAGCCAATAAGCTGGGGCTAACTCTTGCATTCGTTGGGCGAGTTGAGTGACATAATGAATAGGGGCCTGTTCAGCTAAGAACTGAAAGGCAGTTTTGCCAAGCTGTTGCTCTTCTTTAAAGAGTGTTTCGCTGATACCTGTTTGTTTCAGGCTTTCGATGAAAGAGAAAAACAGAGCAATAATCTCATCTGTATGTTCCATACCTGATGGCGTTAGAGAAATAGAAACATGGAAGCTGCTCTCATATTTGTATGTGGCACCAGGTGACGCGCCTAAACCCGTGGCCCAACCTTTCTCTTTAAGTAAAGCTAGCAGACTGCCTTCGCCTTCGTAACCAACCAAGCTACTAATTAGCTGGAGTGGTTTACTTTGTAAATAGGGATGGTCGCTAGGAGTAGTAAAATTGAGAGCTAGCTGTCGAATATCAGCCAGTGTTTGTATTTCAATTTTAGTTTTGAGATTTGATGGAAGTATCTGAGGTGCGGTGATCTCAAACTTCGGTAATGCTTTGTTTTCTATTGCAGAAAAATAACGGATCGCGAGTGCTTGCAGGTCATCCAAAGGCTCCTTACCCAAGATGACTAACTTCATCCGATTAGCTGAGTAGTGCTGTGCATAGAAGTCTAAAAGATCTTTACGAAGCTGCCCGCTTTTGTCATTGGGTAGTGTATCAAGGTTGCCCACAGCGAAACGGCTGGCAGGATGCGCGGGGTTGATCAACGTCTGATTGGCTGCATAAATGCGGCGGCCGTCATCCCTTATTTTAGCGCGATATTCCGAATGTACGGCATGACGTTCCCTATCTGTATAGTTTTCTGAGAACAGCGGTGATATGAAAAACTGAGAAAAGCGCTCGATTGCAGGTTCCAGATCTGCAGCATTGATATCAAAAAAGTAATTGGTGTTTGTAAGTGCAGTGAACGCATTATGTGAGCCGCCATGAGCTTGTATAAACGCTTGATACTCCCCTGCCTCAGGGTGCTTTTTTGTCCCTAAGAAAAGCATATGCTCTAAAAAGTGCGCAAGGCCAGGTCGCGAGTCAGGGTTGGCAGCGGAGCCCACCGCAACATCCATGGATACAGCTGCCTTGTCGGCATCTATGTCGGAAATTAAAAGGACTTGGAGTTGGTTGGGTAGTGTGATCGTACGATAGAGTCGATCATCATTTTCGCTCTTAATAATAGGCGTTGCCAAGGAACTTGATGCAGCAAAGGCGGCAACCAGCGCGAAAATCCAATACTTAACGAAAGTCAGTGCAGGTTTTTTCATTATTAGTGTGTCTCAAACTCAGAGGAAAAAATTCATGCGATAACAGAATTAAAGGCCTAGTCTAAACTAGACCGTTGTATAAAGAGAGGGTTCCATTAATCAACGTAGCCATCTGTTGCTACACCCGATACAATCGGAGCGATAACAATGCAGTGGTTACTCTGAAGGATGAACAGATGAATCGTGAGAAGGTGATTTTTGCTTTTTTTATTGTACTGGCGTTAACGCTGAACTTTGGCTTTTTTCTTGGTGAAATCGACAAAGTCATACATCACAACGTATTTGAACTGTTCGCAGCATTAGTTGTTAGTTTGATTTGTACCGTTCTTAAGTTTGGTGATCGTACACACCTCGGTGCGCTTATGTTAGCGACGAGCTTGGTCGCTGACCTTCAGTTGATAATTGCAGCTATTCTATGGGGTTTTGCCGAGCAGATCAGCGGAGGCATGACACCAGAAATGATGGCAAGTATCGTTTCTTTATCTGGAGGCGCACTACTAGCCAATATCGTTTCTGTGGTTCTATTGGTCGTCGAAACGATAGTCGTACGCCGCTAGTTTATGAATAACGTTTTATACCTCCTGCTTCGGCGTCTGCGGGTGCCGTTGATCACGATGATTGTGGTCTACTCCATTTCTATTTTGGGGTTCGTTCTGATACCCGGGCAAGATAATGAAGGCAATATTTGGCGTATGGATTTTTTCCATGCTGTCTACTTCGTGTCTTTTATGGGATCCACAATTGGTTTTGGAGAGATTCCCTACGAGTTCACCAGTGCTCAGCGGATGTGGACGCTGCTGATGATCTATGCAACCGTGGTGGCTTGGTTGTACGGCATTGGTTCGACACTGGCTTTAGTGCAGGAACCGGTGTTTGGCCGGTTATTACGTAGGCGTTCATTTACCAGTGAAGTCGCGGGTTTTGCGGAGCCTTTTTATTTGGTGTGTGGTTATGGCGTCACCGGACGGATTGTTGTTCATAAATTAGCAAAGCGTGATATCCGTGCTGTTGTTATCGACATAGATCAGGACCGCATTGATGACTTAGAGATGGATCATCTGCCTCTTCGTGTGCCGGGTTTGTGTGCAGACGGTGCGTTGCCGGATGTGCTCTATGATGCAGGGCTACAGCATCCTCATTGTATTGGTGTGTTAGCGCTCACGGATGACGATAGCGCTAATTTGGCTATTTCTATCGCAAGTAAATTACTGGTACCACAGCGGCTGGTTATCAGTCGGACAGAGGCCGATGTGACAACCGCTAACCTGCTTTCATTTGGAACCAATTTGGTGGTCGATCCTTTTCAAGCTTATGCCGGCTACCTGTCTATGGCTGTGCATTCACCTTATAAGCACTTGGTTTATGACTGGCTGATTAACCCTTACCATCGACCGCTATCCAGTGCGTATCAAAACACGCAAGGGCGTTGGATTATTTGTGGTTTTGGGCGGTTTGGTCGTGCACTTTATAAAGCGTTCAAAGAACATGATGTGGCTATCACTGTCATCGATGCGAAACCTGAAAGCGTTAATCAAACAGCGCAGCAGATCTGGGGTGTAGGAACAGAAGCCAAAACATTAGAGGAGGCTGGTATTCATGATGCCATCGGCATCGTAGCCGGTACTGATAATGACGCCGATAATCTCTCTATCATTATGACTGCAAGGGAGCTAAAGCCTAAACTCGTGACGGTTGTCAGACAGAATCTTGATGCCAATCGACGGGTTTTCGAACATTCCGGTGCGGATTTTGTTATGGAGCCGGGGCGCATTATCGCTAATCAGATTATGGCACAGATTAAAACGCCTTTATTACCTGCCTTTATTGCAGCCTTGGAGCATTATGACGATGTATGGGCGCATACTTTACTAAATCGCATGAGCAGCGTAGTTGGCGAAGATGAGCTGGATAGTTGGGCCTTTACCTTATCTGAAGAGCAGACGCCGGCCATTAACATGGCCTTAGATGAAGGTGTTCTGATCAAAATGAATGTCCTGCTTAAAGACCCGCGAGACTATCGAAAAATGCTACCTGCTTTCCCATTGATGCTAAGGCGGGAGGGTGAGATCAAAATGCTCCCTGGGGAGTTAAAAGAGCTCCAGCTAGGGGATGAAATTCTGTTTTGCGGTTTAAGTGAGGCATTTCGTCAGGTAGAGTGGACGGTCAACAATTACAACGTTTTACAGTACGTTCTTACAGGGAAAGAGGAAAATAAAACCTTGCTCTCCCGTTGGCTTAATAAGGAATAATCATGGCTTACCTCTTACTTACCCTGACAACTTTGTTCTGGGCGGGTAACTTTGTGCTTGGGCGCGCAATGCACCTTGTCTTGCCGCCTGTCACTATGGCGCAGATGCGCTGGACATTGGCTCTACTTATTATTCTGCCTTTTTTACTACCGCGCCTTATTGCAAACTGGTCGTTGATAAAAAAGCACTGGAAAATCCTATTGTTGCTCTCCGTGTTGAGTGTGGCCAGCTTTAACACCTTAATCTATATCGGACTCACAGGCACAACGGCGATGAATGCAACGTTGATGCAGTCAGCTATTCCGATCATTATTTTGTTAATCACAGGACTCTTGCTGAAAGAAACTGTTTCGCTGCGGCAATGGACTGGGGTCGCGAGTTCGTTGATGGGTGTATTAATACTCATCTCTCAGGGAGACTTGGCGCAGCTACTGACACTGGAGTTTAATCGAGGCGATTTGTGGGTACTAGCGGGTGTGTTATGTTGGGCTTCCTACTCCGTGATACTGCGTTGGCGTCCCCAAGGCTTGGATGGTTTTACATTCTTTGGGGTGACAGTAGCGATTGGTATCCTAGCGTTATTACCTTTTTCTCTTTGGGAGCTTCAGAGCGCCGAACCTATTGAGTGGCGCCTGAGTTCGGTAGCGACGGTAGTTTACATGGCTGTATGCCCATCTATATTGGCCTATCTATTCTGGAATAGAGGGGTTGCGGAACTGGGTGCGGCAAAAGCAGGTCTATTTATTCACTTAATGCCGTTGTTTGGCATATTGTTATCATCTTTATTTTTAGGGGAGCAGATACATTCTTTCCATATCACTGGTATGATACTGATCTTCATAGGGATCTATCTTGCCGTCGTTGCTGATGTAATGAAACGGATTCTAAAAGCAAGCTGAGGTTAATAATGCGCACATTGTTTCTATCTATTCTTATGGCTTTTTTTACTTTTAATTTTCTTGCGCCTGAAGCAGAGGCGAAGCGTTTAGGAGGGGGTTCTTCATTCGGGAAATCCTACTCAGCGCCCAAAAAAGTAGCACCTGCTCAGAAGCAGGCTCCTGTTCAGAATGCAACGAATGCCGCGCCTAAAAAGTCTGGAATGATGGGCGGTATGTTAGGTGGACTTTTAGCGGGTGGCTTACTCGGCGCCTTATTGTTTGGTGGCGCTTTTGATGGTATCCAGTTTATGGATATATTGCTGATAGGGCTTATGGCATTCTTAGCTTATAAGCTTTTCGCCATGATGAAGCAGAAGCAGCCAGCGCCTCAATACGCAGGTCAGCCACAATATCGTGAGACCCGAGAGCCAGTTGAGTCGGTTCAGCAACCACAGCATTTTAC
Source organism: Neptunomonas concharum (assembly GCF_008630635.1). NCBI lineage: Bacteria > Pseudomonadati > Pseudomonadota > Gammaproteobacteria > Oceanospirillales > Oceanospirillaceae > Neptunomonas > Neptunomonas concharum. Next base: position 1,001,374 of record NZ_CP043869.1, read on the forward strand.
ACCGATGTCCGCTGCAGCAACGCAGCTGTCTGAACCTGATTTAGTGCTTCCTCAATGGTTTAATAAAGTTTCGTTTCTCAGTGGTGCCCGTGAGCATTTTACGACGTTACAAGCGGCTTGGGATCGTCAAGATTGGGCAGAAATAGAAACCTACACCAGCCCTGAACTACTGGAGCAGTTAATCGCTGAGCGTGGTAAATATGCAGCGGATCAGCACACCGATGTGGTATCCGTAATGGCGGAGCTAATCAATTTTATCGACAACAAGGATCATGTAGTTGCTAGCATTCACTTTTATGGTTGGATTAAGGAAGCAGAGAGTGAACAACCGAGTGAGTTCAGCGAAATCTGGCATCTTACTCGCGATATGAATACCGGTAATGCTCACTGGTTTATTGTGGGGATAGAGCAGCCTTAAACGGTTTGTATCAAAGACTTAATAAAAAATGGCGCTTTTGAGCGCCATTTTTTATTGGAAGTGCTGTGTTATTCGTTGTGATCCCGTGTGAACACTAAGGTATCGCCTTCAGATAAGGTTTCTGAAAACTGATACCCTTCATAGTTAAACGCTTTGAGTGCTTCAGGTGCGTTTATCTTCTCTTCAATGATGTATCTGCTCATCAAACCTCTGGCTTTTTTTGCGTAAAAGCTAATGATCTTGTACTGGCCGTTTTTCCAATCCTTAAAGACAGGGGTAATCACGCGTGCGTTGAGTAGTTTAGGCTTGATTGCCTTAAAATATTCGTTAGACGCTAAATTCACTAGAACTGGACTGTTATCGCTGGCCAACTCCTCGTTTAGCGACTCGGTTAGTCGTGTTCCCCAAAACTGATAGAGATCCTTACCTTTAGCATTGTTGAGTTTTGTGCCCATTTCCAATCGGTAGGGTTGCATCAGATCTAGTGGTTTCAATATCCCATACAATCCAGAGAGTATGCGCAGGTGTTGTTGTGCATATTCAAGTTGCTCTTCACTGAGTGTTTCAGCTGCAAGGCCTGTGTACACATCACCTTTGAAGGCAAGTACTGCCTGTCGGGCATCATTGGGATTAAACTGCTCTTGCCAAGAGGCGTAGCGCGCTACATTAAGGCTTGCCAGTTTATCGCTGAGTTTCATTAACTCGGCGACCTCTTGAACCGAAAGTGCTTCCAGCGTGTTAATCAACTGAGCTGAGTGCTCCAGAAATCGAGGCATAGAGTGCAGCTTGGTCGTTACGGGAGACTCGTAGTCCAACGTTTTGGCCGGGGAAATAACAGTCAGCATAAGATTCCGCTTTAATCTGATAGGTGAAATAAACGATACGAATAGTGCAAGCTTACCTGCTTTGAATGAGAGTTTCATCCTTGACTGATCTAATCAAAGTCGTGGGGGGAAAGAGGCGAATCTACGCACAATTTTGTGTATGATTAAGCGCAAATTTTTTACCGATTTAGATCCAGGATTGTTAGCAATGTCCCAAAAAACTGTACTCACAGGTATTACAACGTCAGGTACGCCACATATCGGTAACTATCTGGGGGCGATTAAGCCAGCGATAGATGCCAGCAAAAATGCCGCTTACAATAGCTTCTTCTTTTTGGCCGACTACCATGCGCTCATTAAGTGCCATGACCCTGAAAGAGTGGCCCGCTCTTCTCAAGAGATTGCAGCGACTTGGCTTGCGTTGGGGCTAGACACTGATAAAGCGACATTCTATCGCCAAACAGATATCCCTGAAATTACTGAGCTGACTTGGATTCTGACCTGCTTGACGTCTAAAGGTCTAATGAATCGTGCACATGCCTATAAAGCTTCGGTGGATGCGAACCGTGATGCAGGCAAAGAAGATTTAGATGACGGTGTCACCATGGGGCTATTTAGCTACCCCGTTCTGATGGCTGCGGACATTCTGATGTTTAATGCAGATATTATCCCCGTTGGTAAAGATCAGATTCAGCATATCGAGATGGCGAGAGATGTGGCAGGGCGTTTTAACCATGCGTATCAGCCACTATTTAACTTACCTGAAGCTCAAGTCGATGAAGAAAGCCAGCTGATACCGGGGCTTGATGGTCGTAAAATGTCAAAGAGTTACGATAATACGATTCCGCTTTTCTGTTCGGCTGATCAGCTGCGCAAGCTGATAAACCAAATTGTTACGGATACCAAAGCCCCTGGCGAGCCTAAAGACCCTGATAGCAGTACACTGTTCCAGCTTTATAACTGCTTTGCAACGACAGCTGAAACAGAGCAAATGCGCCAAAAATACCTAGAAGGGATCGCTTGGGGTGAAGCAAAAAAAGAGCTATTTGAATTTTTAGATGCTCAGTTGTCGGCTCCGCGTGCTCGTTATAATGAACTAATGAATGATTTGGGATCTGTTGAAGCTGAGCTAAAAAAAGGAGCCGAGAAGGCACGCGAGATATCGGCTCCCTTTATGGATAAGGTACGAATCGCAGCCGGTATTCGCCCGTTAAACTACGTAGCTGCTCAATCTGACGAGTCGCAAATCGAGAAAAAAGAGAAGACAGCAGAAGAGATCGCACGTGCAGAAGAGGGACGACGACGTGCCATTTTAATGCAACTTAAGCGCTACTTTGATCGTATTGATGCCGCATCAGATAAAAATGTTGAAGCGAAGCTTATTTTAGAAGAAAAGCGTTTGGAAGTTGAATCGCTTAAGAAAAAAGCGAAGCAGAAGGCAGAGAACGAGTTGGAGCTACTAACATCAGAGTTGGCTCAATACCTCTGATTTGATCATTTAGGAGAGAAGGATGACCTATAAGACCTTGATCGATGCGGCAACACTGCAGTCTGAATATCAGAAGGGAGCGTGGCAGATTTTTGATTGTCGGTCCTATTTAACTGATCAGGAGAAGGGGCGTTTGCTTTATCAAACTTCGCATATTCCAGATGCCCACTTTTTTGATATGGAGTCAGACCTCTCTTCTCAAATAACAAGTATCTCAGGGCGCCACCCTTTACCCGACTTTGAGACGCTTGCTCAAAAGCTGAGTAGGTGCGGCGTGAAACAAGGAGTACAGGTTGTCGTTTATGATGACATGCAAGGTGCGATGGCCTCTCGATTATGGTGGCTTTTACGCTACATGGGGCATGGCGACGTTGCTGTTTTAGATGGTGGTTTACAGGCTTGGCAGGCGTTCAATGGCAAGATGACAGATAGTTTGCCAGAACCGTCAGCGGGTGATTTTACGGTACAGGCACCTTTCCAAAATACATCCTATTTATCCACAACGGACATTGTTAAAAAACTGGGATTGCTGCAGATTGTCGATGCACGAGCTAGGCCGCGTTTTTTAGGTGAGGTAGAGCCGATTGACCCCGTTGCCGGACACATTCCTGGCTCGGTTAATCGGCCGTTTCAGGAGAATCTTTCTGAAGATGGTGTATTTAAGTCGGCACAGCAGCTAGCGCATGAATGGGCTGAGCAGGTGGACTTAACGCAGCCTGTTGTACATATGTGTGGATCAGGTGTGACTGCTTGTCACAATATACTGGCTATGTCTCATGCGGGTTTTGATAACTCGATTCTATATGCAGGCTCCTGGAGTGAGTGGATACGTGATACAGCTCGCCCGATATCGACGCAAGATACTAAGTGATCGATAAAGAGCGTCTATGTGCTTTGTTGATTTTTATTATTGGTAGGCTGATGCATTCAGAGCCAGAATAAGATGCTTAGTAAGAGAGGTGAAATGATGAATGCTAATTACCAGTCAGGCGTTATTGCGGATGCAAACAGCGATGCTTTGTTTGTCACATTAAATGTGGTCGAAGGCTCCAATAGAGCGGTTAAGCAAGCATTAGCTCAGAGTCAAGGCGTCATTGATGCTATGAAACAGCAGTTTTCCGGCCAATCACTACACGCGGTTATTGCTATTGGGAGTGAGTATTGGCCCCAGATATCGCCATTGAAGCGGCCATTATTGCTGACGAATTTCCCCTCGGTGGAAGGGGCTGTTGAAATGCCGATCACCCCAGCAGACCTGTTACTGCATATTCGCTCTGATCGGCATGACATTACGTTTGAGTTGGCAACTCGATTGATCGCTTTATTTGGCTCTCATGTCGCGATAGCAGAGGAGGTTTCTTGCTTTCGGTATTTGGATTCCAGAGACCTCACTGGATTTGTCGATGGGACCGAGAACCCACAAGGGGATCATAAAAAAGAAGTTGCACTGGTGGGTGAAGAAGACTCTGATTTTGAGGGCGGCTCTTATATTCATCTGCAGCGTTATGTCCATGATTTACCTAAATGGCATGCTCAAACATTAAAAGCCCAAGAAGACATGTATGGGCGTACTAAAGCAGATAATATTGAGTACTCGTCAGCGGACAAGCCCTTGACCGCACATACAAAACGGACATCCCTTAAAGATGATCAGGGTCAATCCTTGGAAATATTGCGGCACAGTATGCCCTATGGCACATTGCAGGAGTCGGGACTATTGTTTGCCAGTTATTGCCGTACGCCAGAAAATTTCACATTGATGCTGAAAAGTATGGTTGAAGGGGATGGACAAGGGCACGGTGATCGCTTGATGCAGTTTACTACAGCCGTAACAGGCCAAGCATTTTTTGCCCCTCCTTTGACCTGGTTCAAAGAATTGGGGTAGACAATAAAATTTTTTATCAAAAAGGCATAAAATTTTAAATGTCCGCAGGCAGATTCTAAATTAGCTTCTATACTGGTAACCAAACATACCCTAGCTTTATGTGTTAAGGGTGTTTCTGCTGTGTTCTGTACATGTTGTCAGCCTTTTTTGATTTAGGGATTGGTAGTAAATTGGCGATATTTTCTAGATATAAACTGCTATTGATCACTTGCTTGCTAAGCAGTCAAGTGAGTGCAGACGAAGGGCTTTCCCTAAGTGATTTAAAGGCGCTTTCTATTGGTGAACTTTCCTCTCTTGAGGTGGGTATCGCCTCGAAAATTCCATCAAAGTTGAATGAAACTCCCGCAGCCGTCTATGTTATTACCGCAGAAGATATTCGGCGTTCCGCTGCTGCCAATGTGCCCGATGCTTTAAGAATGGTTCCTGGTATCAATGTGGGAGCTGTGAGTGGTAACACATGGGCAGTCAATTCTCGTGGTTTTAATGAAACCTTTGCTAATAAATTTCTAGTTTTGTTGGATGGAAGAAGCCTGTATAACAGCACGTTTGGTGGCGTCTATTGGGATATGCAAGATATTCGTGTAGAGGATATTGAACGAATTGAAGTGATACGGGGGCCTGGTTCCGCTGCTTGGGGAGCGAATGCAATGAATGGTGTTATCAACATCATCACTCGTTCTTCTTACAGCAGTCAAAGTGGTGAGTTGACGGCGAATGTTGGCAGCCAAAATAAAGAGGCGGGGTTTCGATATGGTGGCGAGTTTGGTGACAGCAGTAGCTATCGCTTCAGCGGAAAGGTCAATCTGATAAAAGAAAATAAAGCCACCTCTACGTCGGGCTTGGGTGTTTATCCGGTGGCTGCGAACGATGATTCTAAGCATTTGTCGCTTTCGTTACGAACTGATACGGATTTAAACGTAGATGAAACCGTTACGTTTGACGTTGGTCTTTTTAATGGTTACTCGGATCAGCGCCAGTTTAAGTCTGAAATTAACCCTTACGCACCCGACTTTTTTTCTGTGGTGCTTCCTCAAATCCAATTGATGCAGATGGCAGGTGCTTCTCAACAACAGTTATCCGGTTTGCTCTCTATTCCTGCGTTTGGTATGTGTACGTTCTGCCTGACGGATGTACGTGATCGACATGAATATTCAGGGTGGCATGTGTTAGGTCGCTGGAACCAAATCTCTGAGACTGACTGGACAACAGCTCAAGCTTATTTTGATTATACCCAGCGTGAGGAGTATATGGCTGATCAGTCTGCTTCGGTGCTGGATATTGACCTTGAAAAAGGTTGGAAGCATGAACGAGGTAAAACAGCAGTCGGTATAGGTTTAAGATCTTCTCGAGATGACATATCTCCAAACCTGTCTCCTACGCCAGTTGTGATCTTTAATCCTCAAAATGAGTCGAATAACACGATCAATCTGTTTGCGCAAAATGAGCTAAACGTTACTGAATCGTTTCGTTTGCTATCAGGCATTGGATATGAGTATTCCTCCATCACTGGCAGCCAATGGCAGCCTACGCTGAGAGGTGTGTGGCTAGCGAGTCCTCAAACCCAAGTTTGGGGAGCGCTTTCCTACTCTTCTCGCACACCCTCAAGAATAGAACGTACCGTCGCCTCTAATTCTGCTTATCAAGCGTTTGGTAACAGTGCCCATAAGTCTGAAAAGCTATCCTCTCTGGAGTTAGGTATTCGCTATCAGCCAACAGAAGAATTTTCCTTGGACCTGGTTGGGTTTCGCTATTGGTACGATGATCTAACCACCCTAAAAATCGACCGTTTGTATAACCCATTACAAAACCAATCCGGGCTACTGAGTTTTGGAAACGAGGCCAGTGCAGATGCTTTCGGTGCTGAAGCGGCGATACGTTGGCAAGTGCTACCAAGCTGGTCTTTGGCCGCTTCATATAGCTGGCTGCAGCAATCCTATAATAGTTTACCCCAATCGGTTGAGCCGACGGTATCTAGTAATAAGTCTCCTGAGCACCAATTTGCCTTAAGGTCATACTGGGACATTAATCCTGATTGGGAGTTAGATGTCAGTCTTTATTATGTATCCGAGCTATCTTCTGTAGGTTCGCCTGTGCTGATTATAGGGGACACTGGGGTGGATGCTTACTTACGAACTGATGTTAGGTTGGGCTGGCAGATTTCACCTGAAGTTGAGTTGAGCTTTATAGGCCAAAACCTTTTTGATAATGCCCATCAGGAGTTTAATTCATCACCAATAAATGTCGGCGGGGTATCAGAAAATACTGAGATCAAGCGGAGCCTTTCTGCTAAGTTAACGGTGAGGTTCTAATGATGTATCTATTGAACCTGAAGCGTTATTTTGTATTCTTAATCTGTTGTTTGACGTTGAGCAGTACTCAATTACGAGCAGAAGATAGTGTGCTAGATGATATAAAGTCGGTTTATATCTACAACTTCCTATCTTTCATCTCTTGGCCAGAAGATAAACAGCTTCCTAATGATAAGTATCAGCTGTGTGTGGTGGGTAACCCCTCTCTTAAATCAAAGCTTGAATCAGTAGTGAAAAATGAGTTAGTGAACAATTTGCCTATTCATGTTTCCAGTGTTGAAGCTTTGAACTCTTTGAATGAGTGCCACGTTGTCTATATAGATAGACGTGAGTTGCTATCAAAAAGTGAGTTAGAAAGCATAAAATCTAACGGCGGTCTGCTCGTGGGTGACTATAGTGGCTTTATATCGAGTGATATAGGCATGATTGGCTTTGAAACCCGAGGGCGTAAAGTACGGGTGGCGATGAAGCTTGACGTGCTACAGGCTGAAGGTTTTAAAGTTAGCTCGAAACTCTTGAGGGTCGTTCGTATCGAAAAGTAGTACCGAAAGGCCCCCTGCTATAAGTACAAAGGGGCCTTTAGTTTGGGAGTCGAGTTTAGCCCTATTGGGCTAGCTCGTTTTCAGTAAACATTCCCTCAAAAAGTGCTGTGGAAAGGTAGCGTTCCCCTGAGTCTGGTAAAATCACAACAATCTTTTTACCTTTAAATTCAGGCTTTTCGGCAATGCGTAATGCCGCCGTTGTTGCAGCTCCGCAAGAAATACCGGCAAGAATTCCTTCCTCTTTCATTAAGCGCCTAGCTGTTGCAATGGCGTCCTCATTACTGACTTTTTCTACCAAATCTACCAGTGTTAAGTCCAAATTACCCGGTACAAAGCCTGCGCCAATTCCCTGAATTTTGTGTGGTGCAGGTTTGACTTCTTCTCCCTGAATGGTTTGAGTAATCACTGGGGAATCCGTTGGCTCTACCGCAACACTGGTGATCGCTTTCCCTTGGGTTTGCTTGATATAGCGTGATATCCCCGTAATGGTGCCCCCGGTTCCTACCCCTGCTACAAGAATGTCGATCTGGCCTTCTGTATCCTTCCAGATTTCAGGGCCTGTTGTTTGTTCATGGATTGCCGGGTTTGCCGGGTTTTGGAATTGTTGCAGCATCAGTGTGTTTTTTGGGTCAGCATCGACAATCTCTTGAGCTTTTTCAATAGCTCCTTTCATGCCTTTCTCTGGCGGTGTTAACACGATATCAGCGCCAAGCGCTTTCATTAGCTTGCGTCGCTCTATACTCATAGAGGCTGGCATGGTTAATGTTAGGTTATAACCTCGTGATGCTGCTACGAAGGCTAATGCAACGCCCGTGTTTCCACTGGTTGGTTCAACTAATGTCATACCAGGTTTGAGTTGCCCAGACTTTTCAGCAGCCCAAATCATACTTGCACCAATTCTACACTTGATAGAGCCTGCTGGATTTCGGGATTCAATTTTGGCGTAAATCTCAGCATGAGGAGCCAGTCTGCCAAGCCTAACCAGTGGTGTATTGCCGATAGAAAGGGAGTTGTCTTGGAATGTTTGCATTAGATCACCTTTTTGTTATGAAACTATTATGCTGAGAGTTTACCTGCCGATAACTTTGTTATCTCAGAATCCTTTGCTATAAGTTTATTGTGGTTTGGCATTTATTAGGGGGATATTTCTTTCTGTAGTACTTTGCCTAGGCTAACCGGAGATTGCTTTGCTCCATATGTTTGCATAAGTTAGTTTTATTATTGATTATTTTGGATGTGCTTTGAATAAATTCTTTCGTAATTTGCCTGTGCGTCATAAGCTTTCTGCGATTGTGATGCTGACCACGTTAGTGGTGTTGATTCTTTCCTATACAGTTTTTATTGTAAATTTTTGGCTCAATAGTCGAGATCAGTTAGTGCAATCCGTGCACTCATTAACGAAGGCTGTCAGTATCAATGCTTCGGCTACGCTGATCTTTGATGACAGCGTGACAGCCAATGAGCTGTTAAATACGTTTAGTGCAAACAAAGATATTGTCTCTGCCGTGCTTACAGATCAGCAGGGAACATATTTTGCTCAGTATCAACAAGCAGATGAGAGCATCCCCCAGACACCTCTATCAGCAATCAATATAGAAAATTTTCAGACTGGTGAGCAGGATTGGTCTTATATCTTCACCGATGATTATCTAGATATACACCAAATCATACGTGTTAATGAGCGCACCGTTGGGAATTTGATGGTCAGAGTGAGTTTGTCCAGCTACAAAATGATGGTAACAAATTGGCTGATTTTTGGCTCTGTTGCTCTTTTGATGGTTCTTTTTGTCGGTTATCTAATCTCTAGTCGTTTACAGAAGGTAATCATAAATCCTATTGAGCGCCTTGTTAGTGCGATGCGGGTGATCTCGGAGAAAAGTGACTACTCCCGTCGGGTCTCCTATGATTCAAAAGATGAATTTGGCGTCATGGTAACCGGTTTCAATACCATGTTAGGGCAAATTGAAGTACGTGATGATCAACTAAAGCATGCTCGTGATATTGCTGAAGAAGCTAATCTTGCAAAATCCCGTTTCTTGGCAACGATGAGCCATGAAATACGCACGCCTATGAATGGTGTGTTGGGGATGGCTGAGTTGTTGCTTGGTACCTCATTGTCTGAGGAGCAGAGACGTTATGCAGAAACAATTCACAAATCTGGTGGTTCGCTATTAAACATCATTAATGACATTCTCGATTACTCCAAAATTGAAGCAGGTCAGTTAAAACTCGAGACGATTCATTTTGATCTTTATGAACAGATTGAACAAGTCGTTCAGTTGTTAGGTGAAGTGGCCAGTGCTAAAGGTGTTTCATTATCCAGTCGTTATGATTCACGTTTCTGCGGTCGAATGACCGGAGATCCAATCCGCTTCCGGCAAGTGCTTTTAAACTTAGTAGGTAACGCCATCAAGTTTACTCACAAAGGTCGAGTCGATATAGGTGTATCCGGAAGCTTTTCGGGTGAGACCCCGTTCTTGCGTATCGAAGTTAAGGATACCGGACCTGGTATTACAGAAGATGCTCAAAAGCGTATCTTCGAATCTTTTTCCCAAGCGGATTCATCGATCACAAGAAAGTACGGGGGTACCGGATTGGGGCTGGCAATTTGTCAGCAGCTCGTAGAATTAATGGGGGGGGAAATTGGTGTTAATAGTGTTTTAGGTGCAGGTTCAACCTTCTGGTTTGAGTTACCTTTGCATGTGGATGACTTACAGCATGGTGTGAGTGGGAAAACACTGCTTGGGGGATACCGTGTGCTCATTATTGAGGACGGTTTGCTTGAATATGGTTCTATTCGAGAATTGTTGGCCAGTTGGGATGTATATACCGATATTGCGAGTAGCTTACAATTAGCGGAGCGCCAGATTATTAACGCTGCAGCGAGAGGCAAAGGTTTTGATGTAGTTATGTTGCCTTTCTCACAAAAAGATAGGGACACCAGCCGTTTTATCCACTCTTTGAACCATCGTATTGGTGTGACAGGGTTAAAGTTTTCAGTTGTATCCTCAACAGCCTTGCCAGATACCACTTGGTTGCCTGAAAACGCCAAGCTACTTCAACGGCAAGGAGATACAATACTCCCTTCCTTATTGCTTGATAATTTAGCCAGTTTATTAACGGATGGCGAAGAAAGCTCCTTTGAAAAATTACTGCCTGAAGCTGAGGCCCTAGGTGAGTTGCGAGGGCATATTTTATTGGTAGAAGATAATGCGGTGAATCAACAAGTTGCGCTTGGGCTGCTACGTTTAATTGGCTGCTCTGCGGATGTTGCTGCAAATGGCATTGAAGCCATAGAAAAGTGGCAAAAGAGTCGCTATAACCTAATCTTAATGGATATAGAGATGCCCGTTATGGATGGGATTACCGCAACAGCAACGATTCGAGAGCAAGAGATCGCTAATCAGCTGCCTTACACACCCATCGTAGCTGTTACAGCAAATGCTATGGATGGTGATCGAGAGCTATATTTAAGCAACGGTATGGATGATTATTTAAGTAAGCCTTTTAGTCGGAAAGGGCTGTACCAGATGCTGTTACGCTGGCTTGATGAGGACAATAGCCAGAGTGATGAAGAACCTGAAGTGCTGTTTTCGCAAATGTCAGAAACTGAAGCTAAGCAGCCGCTCAAACCTGCAACCTTCAGCGAAAAAGAAGTTGATGTTGCTTTGTTGGAAAGTTTATCTGAGCTACAGGATGAAAATGGCTTGCCGTTACTCAACTCTTTAGTCTCTACCTATGCAGATAATGGACTGGAAATACTGACGGCTTTAGAAGCGGCTATTACAAATAATGATATCGAAGAAGTTAGGCGTTTATCTCATGCTATGAAGTCTAGTTCCGGCAATTTGGGGCTACTGATTGTGAGCTCGATTAGTCGAGAAATGGAATTAGGATGCCGGGAGTCCAGAACCGAAGATCTTGCTAACCAATACCAACAACTGGTAGCGGCTAATGCAAGAGCCGAGCAGCAGTTACGGGAGTTGATGTAACTTGATAGAAAAAGCAGTACAAGATATATCACACAACAAAACTATTTTAGTGGTTGATGATGATGCCACCATTAGAATGGTTGCCGCAGCACATCTAAGGCAGCAGGGTTACACAGTCGCGACTGCGGAGAATGGAGCACGATTGCTCGAGATGTTTCCTGTGGTAAGACCTGACCTGATTATGCTGGATGTTGATATGCCAGTGATGAACGGGTTTGACGCATGTCGCAAGTTACGTCGGATGCGAGAGGGTGAAAACGTCCCCGTATTAATGATTACGGGGCTAGAAGGTGATAGTTCGATTGAAGAGTCCTATCAGGTTGGGGCCACGGACTTTATTGCTAAGCCGATTAACTGGACTTTGCTTAAACAGCGGTTACGCTTCATGCTTCGAGCGGTAGAAGCGATGACCTCTTTGGTTGAAAGCGAGGCACGACTTGCTAAAGCACAATCGATTGCTCGTTTAGGTTATTGGCGTTGGGATTTAGTCAATAAAAATTTCTCTGTTTCCCCAGAGCTACAGTCAATACTTAAGATACCTTCAGAAGGCGTGGAATCCCCCCTGTTTTTGGCTCAGTATTTAGCGCAAGATGATCAGAAGCGAATCATGCAGATTCTCATGCGCGCGTCTGATGACCCAAGTCTATTACCCCGAGACTTTGAGGTGACATACAGTAAGAATGCCGACGAGGAGGGGGTCGTGCGCGTTCAGTCGGAGCTTGATAGAAATGAGAACGGTACGATTATTGCCATTCAGGGAACGCTGCAAGATATTACCGAGAAGAGATCTGCGGAGCGAAAAATTCAGTTCTTATCTCGATACGACTCGCTGACAGGACTACAAAATCGAGAGTCTTTCTCGCGTGCTCTTGATAGTATGATCCATGAATGCGTTCGGGGAGCAGGGTGTACAACGCTCTTTTTGATAGATATTGACCGGTTTGTTCGCATCAACGATATTTTTGGTTATATGACCGGTAATGCGGTATTGGATGTCATAGGGCAGCGTTTACGTGAGTTTGCTGATACATTAGGCACTCGAGTGAGGGATCTACGTAGTGAAGTCAGCCGTTGGGGAAGTGATACGTTTGCACTGGCTCTGTGCAGCACGGTTGCCCAGAATCGCCATCATGAACTTGCCTCTGAGTTACTAGAATTTATCAGTAAGCCTTGTCAGGCCAACGGCCATGAAATCTCTTTTACTGCCAGTATCGGTTATGCTCGGGTGGCTGAAAGCGGGCCGGACCTTGAACTTCTGGTGCGTAATGCCGAGAATGCGATTCGACATGCTAAACGCCAAGGAAGAAACATGTACCGTTGTTATGATCCGAGTATGAGTGAAACAACGGAAAGACGTATGCTGCTTGAAGGTGAACTACGCCGTGCGCTTTCGAATAATCAATTGACCCTCCATTATCAGCCCCGTGTTCATGCATTGAAACGCCATATTATTGGTGCAGAAGCTCTGCTTAGATGGAAGCACCCTATACTTGGAGATGTTTCACCGGTTGAGTTTATTCCTTTAATGGAGGAGCTAGGGCTCATTCATGAAGTAGGGGCCTGGGTACTGGAGCAAGCATGCCAACAACTTAGAAAATGGCATCAATTAGGCCATGAGGAGCTGTTGGTATCCATAAACTACAGTGCAGTACAATTCAGAGATACGCGTCTCGCCGCTGAAATTCAGGAAGTTATTCAGCGAATAGGCGTTACGCCTGATAAAGTAGAAGTTGAGTTGACTGAAAGCGCGATCATGGAAGATGCCGGTCAGACAGAGTCTACACTCATTCAATTAAAGTCCCTAGGTTTGCGTATCGCCGTAGATGACTTTGGAACGGGCTACTCTTCCTTGGGTTACCTAAGACGTTTTCCTTTAGATACCTTGAAAATTGACCGTACTTTTATCCGAGACTTACCTAATAACGCCGATGATTGCTCATTGACGGCAGCTATTATTGCAATGGCCGAGTCATTAAATTTGAGCGTAGTTGCTGAGGGGGTCGAGTATGAGGCTCAAGCTGCTTTCCTTATAGAGAAGCGGTGTGATGAGTTTCAAGGTTTCTTATTTTCGCGGCCAGTTGAAGCTGACGTGTTTTTAGCGCTTGTTGAGAGTCAAATCGTCTAGTAACTTCATCCCTTATAGTCATTTGTGCTACATTAGCTAGCGCTGTTTTTATTGTTGAGAGTAGGATTTATGCGAGTATTGATGCATTGGATAGCACCGGCCATTTTTCAGATGGCGTATTTTATTTTTCGCTCCCGACTTTTTCGGAACTCTCCTCGCCGGCATCAATGGTTGATGAAGATATTTCGATTTGCTGCGGATAATGGAAGTCGCAATGCGCTTTCTGTATACGGTCATCTTCTGCATTTTAGAGGAGAGGGTAAGGACAACCGTATTCAAGGAGCGATTTATTTAGAAAAAGCGGCGGCTAAGGGAGATATGAAAGCTCAATACCAGATGGGTAAAATCTACGAAGAAGGCTTTGAGCATTACTTCCAGCCATCCTATAAGCAAGCTTTACATTTTTATCGCTTAGCCGCTAATCAAGGTCATACGTTAGCTATCAAGCGAATGCGTGACGTTTACCATCACGGCGAGCTGGATATGCTGCCTGATCCGGAAGAGGCGCAACGCTGGGCTGATAAACAGCCAGCGCTACCGGTACTCTAGCTACTTTTGCTTTGTTAAACGTACCCTCATCGTCAGTAACCCTTCGCTATTACCGGGAACGTTAATTCGCCATTTTGCCGAACCTGCACTTTGCTCTAAAGGTTGCATTGTGCTGCTGATTAATTTCCATGGTTGCGAAAAGAGGCTGCTAATCTCCACGTCGCGACTCTTATTCGCACTGTTTTGGATACGTAGCTCATATTCTGCTACCGTCCCATCAAAGGCGGTCTGATAGTCGGTTTGGCGCCTCGAAATGGTTACATCAAAGGCCTTACCCATCGCTAACTCAACTTGTTCCCCGATGGCTGTCTGATTGATATGGGTACCGCCGGTATAGTGCAACTCTCCCTTTTTATCGGGAGAAAAGAACCTTACTTGGCCAGAAGGTAATGGGCTACCCAAACCATGGTGTAGATTATTGGTAAAGCGAATGAAAGATTCAGGTTTTACTTTCTGGGTTTGATTATCAATGCCTGCATGAATATAAAAACTGTATCTTTGTAGGGACTCAACTTTTACTTTATCCGCATGAAGTAAGGGCACTTGTGTTCGTTGTTGGTCCTGAAGTGTTACAGTGTCTTTGAGTGTATAGAGTTGGTAGTCATTGATCGTTTCAGGTAGCGGTGCTGAGCCTTCGTCTGCTCGTGCAGCAGCCATCATAACTTCTTTAGCTCGATAGCGAGGGTTTTCAGTTTTGTACACATCACCAGCAAGTAGATTTACCCGTGCATTGTGTAGTGGCGTACCTGTGTTGTTAATAAGTGATGCTAAGCCATCAACGACAAGCTCAGTATTGCCTTCGTTTAGCGTCATTACATAGTCCATCTGCCAGCTGAGCCCTTGCGTCAGGTAACTGAGTTTCGCTTGAGCGGGTTCTGGCGTGCCTTGGCTGCGAAATGTCAGACTGGGCTTTAACAGCAGATTGTCAGGTCTGGTGGGAAAAATAATTCGCCAGTCGGATGAATATAGAGGAACGGATTCTACTTGCGTTCCGTTTTCCACAAGAGCAGTATTACCATCTACATTTAGCAGCGTAACGTTTTGTCTTACTTCTTCGCCGTTTGGTTGTTGACGAGATAACGTCACGCTTTTACCGATATAGTGCTGCAAAAGTGCGTGGTAATTTAATAAGGCATTATTTAGCGTCTGCTCTTTTACTAGCCCTGCATCTCTGATTTGCAAGGTTTCTGTTTGCATCTGGTTACTGACATCCCGAATGACGACGGTTTGATCTTCCTCTAGCGCGGGAAGCTGGCGAGTATCCTGAATAAGCCCTAAATTGTTTGTGTAAAGTGTTACGGCAAGGTCAGTCTGCTGCTCATGGGTGATCGTTAACGGTGCTGCTAAAGTCAGAGTCGGGGAGCTAAAGCAAGTGAGTACGGCAGCAGTCCGTATGTATTTAAGTATCATAAAAGCTGTCCTTAATTTTTATCGTTTAAGTCTAGAGCTACGCGAAATCCCCAGGTATTTCTCGTGCTGGTGGGTGGGTGACGATAACGGCTGGCCGAGCGCACAACTCTACCAATGTCAAACCATGACCCACCTCGCATGGCGCGGTACTCACATCCGGCTTGTAGGTATGCCTGGCCGTCTTTGGGGTAGTTTGCTAGTGTCTCTGTGTAGCAATCCTGAACCCACTCATCGACATTACCATTAAGGTCATTGAAACCCCATGGGTTCGCTAGAAGTGAGCCAACTGGTGCCGGTTTTTCCCCATCCCATAGGGTCCCACACCCATCACAGACTGCTTTCTGCGATGAAAGTTCATTTCCCCACCAATAGGCGGAGCTTGTGCCGGCTCTAGCTGCATATTCCCATTCGGCTTCGCTGGGTAGGCGGTAAGGTTGGCCGGTTTGCTCTCTTAGCCAGTTGGCGTAGTTATTGGCATCATTCCAACTTACATTGACTACAGGGAGCTGCCCGCGGCCCCAGCCATTGTCATTTGGGCGCTTGCGTTGGGTGGCTTCTGCGAAGCGGTCATATTGCTCAAATGTGACTTCATGCCGGGATAGGGCAAACGGTTTCTGGACATTGACCGTGATAACGGGTTTTTCGTTATCATCACCTTGGCGATTGATGTCTCCCATCTGAAACTGTCCTGCGGGGAGCGAAATCATATCAGGGCCGAAGCCTCCAATACTGAGGGGGTCATGGAAAGCAACGAAATGGGTTGGCTCAGAAGCTGATGCCCGTTGTTGTACGCCCGAGGCCTGAAAAGGTGTAGACATAGCCAGTGTTTGTTCTTTGAGTTGGTTTATCTCTGCTTCCATTTGCAGGATTTGATTTGTTTGATCTTCGGAGGTTGCTTTCCACATGCTAGCCTGGTTCTTCCACTGCTCGATATGCCCGTTGAGCTGCTGCCGTTGATGGTCGGCTAATAGGAGACTGGCAAAGAAACCGACGGTGACGCCTGCAGCAAATAGAAAGCTGCCTACAAGCCAATAAAGGGTGGTTTTATCGCCGCTTTGGGGGGCTGATACATTCGCTATTTCGGCTGTAGCAGTATCCGCAGGTGATGGCTCTTCCTGGTTGGTAGTAGGTTCCGCTTGATGAAAGATAGCTTCAATGAGCGTTGCGCAATTTGGCTGTCGCTGTTCAGGTGTCGTGGTTAGGCCTTGTTGTAGGGCAAACCACTGTGACTTATTCATCTGAGTGGGAGCTTTTAGTTCTTTCTTGACACGTGCGGCTTCGTCGTCACTGATGGTGAAGGGGGGATTGCCTGTTAAGATTGCGTAACTAATACATGCAACCGAATAGATATCCGAAACTATTGGAAGCGGATTGGGGTGGAAAGCTTCAGGGGCTTGGTAAGCGGGATAGAGAAAAGCTGGTTCTAGCTGGAATGTTGTTTCCGCAAATAGTTCTCTTGGATCTAAAGGAAAAAGCTTAACGCCCGCTTGTCGATTAATATAGATAAGGTCGGGAGAAATAGCGCCGTGAGGGGTTCGGGTTTTTTGGTGAAAAAAATCGACTGCACTCGCTAATTGGTGAATCAATCCCCGTTGTTGGCCTTCTTTGAGCTTACTGATTTTTCGTTCGTGGATTAAGTTCGCTAATGTCAGCCCATCCAGCGCTTCGAATGCAAAAAATAGCAAGCCGCCTCGGTGTACAAAGTACCCATAGATCGACAGGATATGTTTATGCCTTAACCCCTTAGCGCGAATGATTTGCTTCTTAAAAGCAGCTAAGAGCCCTTTATGTTTTGTCAGCTCAGGGGCTATGACGATAAGGGATACAGGGGTGGGGCTGGATGTGCTGAGATCATCTGCTTGCCAGAGTTGGCCTAACGGATGAGGTGCACTGTTACCTTTTAATTTAAATCGATGATGCTCCGGACCTATGATGTTTGCATCATTGAGAGATAGGTAGAGTTGTTGCTGTAGGTTATCCATTGCCCATGCCTGACTATTAAACTTCGTTAATAATAGACAAGGATGGACAATGTTTTAAGTAAAATCAGACGCTTATCTAATCTGTTTCTAACGGTGTAAAGCTTTTTACGAGATCATCGACCGCTTTCATCTGTGCTAGGTAAGGCTCAAGCTTATCTAAAGGCAGTGCACAAGGCCCATCACACTTCGCTTCGGACGGATTAGGGTGAGCTTCTAAGAAGAGGCCCGCTATACCTTGGGATATGCCCGCACGTGCCAGCTGAGCTGCAAGCCCGCGTCGTCCATCGGCGGAATCCGCTCTCCCTCCAGGAACTTGAAGTGCATGGGTTGCATCAAACATAACAGGGTAGCCAAATGCTTTCATGACAGAGAATCCCAGCATATCTACTACTAAATTGTTGTAACCAAATGTAGAGCCACGTTCGCAAAGAATGAGGCGATCATTACCGGCCTCTACACACTTATGTAGAATATGTTTCATCTCATGAGGCGCTAAGAATTGCGCTTTTTTAATGTTGATAACAGCACCGGTTGAAGCCATTGCCTGAACCAAGTCGGTTTGGCGAGATAAGAACGCAGGCAGTTGAATAATGTCACAGACTTCTGCCGCAGGTGCAGCTTGGTAGGGTTCATGAACATCGGTAATCAAGGGAACATTAAAGGTGGTTTTGATCTCTTCAAGGATCTTTAAGCCTTCATCAAGCCCGGGGCCTCGGAAGGAGGTAAGGGATGAACGGTTAGCTTTATCAAAAGAAGCTTTGAATACATAAGGAATGTTCAGTTTGTCGGTAATAGCTACATAGTGTTCGGCAATAGTCAGCGCTAAGTCTCTTGATTCGAGTACATTCATACCACCAAAAAGCACCATAGGCTTGTCATTGCCAATTTCAATGTTCCCAACGTTAACGACTTTTTGTTCCATACGTATTAACCTGATACTGAATTTAAAGCGCCATTATAGAGGAAAGATGAGCGCAAGGGCGATATATTAGCCATTAAGGGCTGGAGTGGATGAGTCTAGGTCCAAAGAGTGATGATTGCCCACATCTCTAACATTAGTGCAATCAGTGCCCCTAATGCATACCAGCCGTAGCGCTTAGCGAGTGCTTCTTCATCAAACGTTGACAGGAGGTAGGGGTGGTCCTTTTCTGCGGGTTGACAGAGAAGGTGTCGAGTCGGCTGGTTTGCTAGCTCTTTGCGCCGTTCAACCGCAGCACTTTCAGCCGCAGCTAAGACATCATTCCACTCATGCATATCCAGTTTCTGATTATTATCAGTATCAAATGTATCCAGCAGGTTATCGTAAGATTGTTTCCACTCTCTGATAATGTCGCCTTTAATGCTTTCCAAGCTGGGTAGATGGCGCCCACCGCCAGTGGTACTGAACTGGCCAAGAGCATAAATTTTTTCGTAGGGAAACAGCAGGCTTTCTTGGTACTGGTAACGCTCTGAATCCAGCGGTGTGTTAAGAATCTGATTTAGCTTGTTTAAATTAGATGCTGGTTTATCAATGGCAGAGTCCGGCATAGGTGTACTGCCGTACCAAGTTCGCGTATGTTCTGCACGAATGGTCGCCCCCTCTGGTGCGACTAAGCAGCTGTCAGTGGTGTCGCTAATTTCAAAAAAATCGGTAGATTCACTAGCATACTCAATACTCCATTTCTGGGTTTTTTTACCACTTTGTAAGCGTGAAACGCGACAGCGGAACCAGACACACTCTCGTCCTGATAGAGGGGAGCGCAACAACCCACTTGATTCTGTTATGTGGCCAATGAGTTCAACATAACCTTGGTGCGCGGCCCTTATTTTAGAAGTTGGTGTGCCTGTAATCAGACGGTACCGTTTAAGAAAGTCAAAACCTTTCCAAGCCGTGATAGCTAGTGCAACACAGAGTAGGAAATTGATAAACAGTGCATCAGTGCTCATAAATAATTATGATTTTGGAGATTGGAAAAGATCCCCAATGTTCACATCCTTAAGCTCCGCTTCTTTAAACTCTAGTAAATCGCTTGGTGTAAATTTAAGTTGTCTGGCGATAATCAGGTCAGGGAACTGCTCAATCCGGACGTTGTAAACATTAACAGAGGCGTTGTAGAACTCCCGCCGATCTGCGATGGAGTTTTCTAATCCTGTAATACGGCTTTGCAGGTGCTGGAAAGACTCACTGGCTTTTAGCTCTGGGTAATCTTCGGCAACGGCAAAAAGATTGCCCAAGCCAATACGCAATTGTGATTCTGCTTGTCCTAAGCCTTTTAAGTCTTGTTGTTCTCGTGCGGAGGCGACACGAGAGCGTGCTTCGATAACCTGTGTGAGAGTATCTTGTTCATATTTCATATGTTGACGGCAGGTTTCAACCAGTTTTGGTAGCTCGTCATGCCGCTGCTTTAATAAAACGTCAATGTTGGCCCATGCTTGAGACACATTATGCTTTAATCGAACCAGGTGGTTATATATCGAGATGGCGTAAAATGTAACGAGTGCAACAACGGCAATAAGAATAAGAGTGCCAGGCTCCATGGATCGCTCCTTTTATGATAGAGAGTAATGGCGTAAGCCTGAAGGTTAGACGTGCCCGCCAATGATTTCCACCACAATGGTTTTGATAAGAAAGGCAGCTAACCCAAGCCCTAATGCGAAAAATAGCACAAAGGTGCCGAATTTTCCGGCTTTGGAGCGCTTAGCAAGATCATAAATAATAAAAAAAATAAAACACGCAAAGAGGGCAAGGCCGATATTAAGCATCAAACCTTCAAGTTCAGCTAATCGCATATTAGGTAACTCGAATATAGTTGAGTGAATTGCTCGGAATTATAAGCGAAAATCGAGCTTTTTCCGAGTCTTAACTCGGTTCTGTTTTGGTTTGTAGATTTAGGAGAAAGAAAATGGTGGTGAGGGGTGGATTCGAACCACCGAAGCTTTCGCGTCAGATTTACAGTCTGATCCCTTTGGCCACTCGGGAACCTCACCTGAAGGGGCGCGTATAATAGACCTTCATCTTATAAATGTAAATGATTCAAAACGCCTAAATAGGAAGTTTTTTTAATATGAATTTAATGCTTCAGTTCAGCAATATCTTTGAAAAAAAATCTTAAAAAAAGCGTATTTGTCCCTTGCCCCCATGTTCAGTGACTTGGGCAAGTTAGGGGCTGTTCTCTACATAGAAGAGACTGAAAATCAAGTATTGAAAAGAAATCGATTATCTCTATATTTAGTGCCTGTTGTTAGTTGATGTACCAGATGTTGTGTCATATTTGCGACTGTAGCACTAGGCACTTCCCGCTGCCCTCAGGGCGATCATGGCTATTTCATCACCTACCAATTCCAAATAAAGAGCGCAAACATTATAACTTTACGATGGAATCGTTATGCAGCAAGATTTGACGGTCACAAAGCGTGATGGACGCCGAGAAAAAATTGATCTCGAAAAAATTCATCGAGTAGTTATTTGGGCTGCTAATGGCCTGGATCAGGTTTCCCCCTCAGAAGTAGAGCTTAAAGCGCACATCCAGTTTTTTGATGGTATCAAAACCTCTGAGATTCACGAGACACTCATTAAATCTGCAGCGGATTTGATTTCCGAGTCTGCACCGGATTATCAGTACTTATCTGCACGTTTAGCTATTTTTCATCTACGTAAGCGCGCTTTTGGTAGTTTTGATCCTCCTCATCTATTTGACCATGTTGCGGGTATGGTAGAAGCAGGCCGTTACGATAAGCATTTAATTGAAGACTACAGTCGAGAAGAGTTTGATGCACTGAATGAGCATTTAGATCATAGCCGTGATATGAACTTCAGTTATGCTGCAGTGAAACAGCTTGAAGGCAAGTATCTTGTTCAGAACCGCGTAACCGGGGATATCTACGAGAGCCCACAACTGTTGTATATGCTTGTGTCGGCGTGTCTTTTTGCGTCTTATCCTAAAGAGACGCGATTAGATTATGTAAAGCGTTTCTACGATGCTATTTCACTATTTAAGCTATCATTGCCTACGCCTATCATGGCAGGTGTTAGAACGCCAACCCGACAGTTCAGTTCGTGTGTTCTTGTGGAGTGTGGTGATAGCCTGGATTCCATCAATGCGACAGCTGGCGCTATCGTTAAATATGTTTCACAACGGGCTGGTATTGGCATAAATGCTGGGCGTATTCGCGCCATTGGTAGCCCTATACGTAATGGTGAAGCGTTTCATACAGGGTGTATCCCATTTTATAAGCACTTCCAAACGGCGGTTAAGTCTTGCTCGCAAGGTGGTGTGCGTGGTGGTGCTGCGACACTGTTTTATCCGTTATGGCATTTGGAAGTTGAATCTCTTCTGGTTTTGAAAAATAACCGAGGAGTGGAAGAGAACCGTGTGCGCCACTTAGATTATGGTGTGCAATTGAACAAGCTCATGTATCAACGCCTGATTAAAGGTGGGGATATTACACTCTTCAGTCCTCATGAAGTGCCTGGCTTATATGATGCCTTTTTCGCGGACCAGGATGAGTTTGAGCGTCTTTATCT
Organism: Neptunomonas concharum; assembly: GCF_008630635.1. NCBI lineage: Bacteria > Pseudomonadati > Pseudomonadota > Gammaproteobacteria > Oceanospirillales > Oceanospirillaceae > Neptunomonas > Neptunomonas concharum. The sequence goes on from NZ_CP043869.1 coordinate 1,023,403, forward strand.
TCAATATGAGCAAGATGAGTCGATTCGTAAGCGCCGTATCAAGGCTGTTGAACTGTTTGGTTTATTGGCATCAGAGCGTGCCTCTACGGGCCGTATCTATATTCAAAACGTGGATCACTGTAATACACATAGCCCGTTTGATCCTGCTGTTGCCCCTGTTAAACAGTCTAACCTGTGTCTTGAAATCGCACTACCAACCAAGCCTCTAAACGATATTAATGATCCAGAAGGTGAAATAGCGCTCTGTACGCTATCCGCTTTCAACTTAGGTGCGATTGAGGAATTGGATGAGCTAGAAACTTTGGCTGATTTGATCGTTCGTGCCCTTGATAACCTGTTGGATTATCAGGACTACCCTATTTTAGCGGCGCGCAAAGCAACAGAATATCGTCGTACGCTAGGCGTTGGTGTAACTAACTTTGCTTATTATTTGGCTAAAAATGGTGTTCGCTATTCTGATGGTTCTGCTAATGGTTTAGTGCATAAAACCTTTGAAGCGGTTCAGTATTACTTGCTCAAAGCGTCAAACCAGCTGGCTAAAGAGAAGGGCCCTTGCGAGAAGTTTAATGAAACCATGTACGCCAAAGGGGTTCTCCCAATCGATACCTACAAGCGGGAAATTGATGAGTATTGCGAGGAGCCATTACATTATTTTTGGGAGACGCTGCGTGAAGACATCCGTGAATTCGGACTACGCAATAGTACACTAACAGCCTTGATGCCTTGCGAAACCTCGTCGCAGATCACGAACTCTACCAATGGCATTGAGCCTCCACGAGGCTTTGTCTCTGTTAAGGCCAGTAAAGATGGCATTATGAAGCAAGTGGTGCCTGAATATACCCGTCTAAAAGATGAGTATGAGTTATTGTGGAGTATCCCGAATAACGAGGGGTATTTGCAGTTAACCGGTATCATGCAAAAGTTTGTGGATCAGTCAATCTCAGCGAATACCAATTATGATCCGACAAACTACCCCGGTGAAAAGGTTCCTATGAAGCAGCTGCTTAAGGATCTTCTGACCGCCTATAAATATGGTGTTAAAACGCTTTACTACCATAACACGCGTGATGGTGCTAAAGATCAGCAGGATGACAACGGCTGCGAGAGCGGTGCCTGTAAGCTTTAGTCAATTATCGACTGCAGGTGCGCTTAGCGTACCTGTGTAACACTTTGTTATTCACCTTGTAGTGCTCAGAATTTATGTCTTATTCAACGTTCAGTACTTCTAATCATGATGCAACCCTTGAGCCGATGTTTTTCGGAAAAAGTGTTAACGTAGCTCGCTATGATAGGCAAAAATATCCTATTTTTGAGAAATTGATTGAGAAACAACTTTCTTTTTTCTGGCGTCCTGAAGAAGTTGATTTGTCCACTGATCGTAAAGACTTTATGAATATGCCTGAGCATGAGCAGCATATTTTTCTGAGTAACTTAAAATATCAGACCTTGCTGGATTCTGTACAGGGGCGCTCTCCGAACGTTGCCTTCTTGCCGATTGTTTCATTACCTGAGTTGGAAACGTGGTTTGAGACATGGGCATTTAGCGAAACGATCCATAGCCGCTCTTATACTCATATTATTCGCAATATCATCACTGAACCTTCAGACGTTTTTGATCAAATTGTAACCAATGAAGAGATCGTGAAGCGTGCTGAAGCGGTGACACGGCTTTATGATGAACTGATAGAGCTTGTCAGTATTTATTCAGTACATGGTAAAGGTTCGCATACGATTGCGGGTAAAACATTTGATGTATCGATGCGTAATCTCAAGAAAAAGCTCTACTTAACGTTGGTTTCGGTCAATGTGTTAGAGGCTATCCGCTTTTATGTGAGTTTTGCTTGCTCCTTTGCATTTGCTGAGCGAGCAATCATGGAAGGTAATGCAAAGATTATTAAATTGATTGCCCGTGATGAAGCACTTCATCTGACGGGCACTCAACATATGCTAAATATCTTGGCCTCGGGAAGCGATGATCCTGAATTTAAAGAGATTGCCGTTGAGTGTCGTGAAGAGGCTATTCGCATTTTTGCCGAAGCTGCAGAGCAAGAAAAAGAGTGGGCTAGCTACTTATTCCGTGATGGGTCCATGATTGGCTTGAATGCCAAAATTCTCAGTGATTATGTGGAATACATTACGAATGTTAGGATGCGAGCATTAGGATTTGATGAGCTGTTTCCTTCTAAGCAAAATCCACTTCCTTGGATGAATGCTTGGCTAAGTAGCGATAATGTGCAAGTAGCGCCGCAGGAGTCTGAGATAAGCTCTTATCTGGTCGGTCAGATAGATAATCAGGTCGATGAAAGTGATTTTGATGACTTTGATTTGTAAGGGGTGAGTAATGTCGATTCCTCGAATTAAAGTCAATCACTTCCACACTTTTTACTACCAGTATGAACCTACCTTATTGGACGCTCTAGAGGTGCAGGAGATCCCTGCACCCTATAACTGTCGCGGTGGGTATTGTGGTTGCTGCAAAGTTCGTTTAATTGATGGCGAAGTAGAATATGTGCAAGAAAGTCTTTTAGATCTCAATGAAGGAGAAATCCTTACCTGCTGTTGTATTCCAAAAACTCATATCGAAATTGAAATGCCTGAATAAGTAAGTGCCCTTGCTTTCTGAGTTCAGATGTTATTCCGACGTGGATAGCAGTCAGGTTGTTTTATCCACAATTTCTTTCTTTTTTTATTTTCAAGTCTTGAAATCAAAGTTTTTTACTGTCTATTTATAGCGTCATCCACACAGATTTTTTGGTGAAGTTCCACTTAGGCTAAGTCAATACTTTTTCTTTATAAAAAATTATTGAAATATATAACTTATTGAAAAATATGTATTTTTTCTTTGTGGTTGAATTTCGGACAATTTAAGAGCAGTGCAGTGTTTATGCGGTCTGCATGGATCTACTCAAAAGATTTACACATAATTATCCACAGCTTGTGGGGGTAACTTTTAACGCTATTTGGGAGGTGGTTATATGTCGGTTTTTTCCTTGTATTCGCATAGATCTTCGATCATACAGCTACCGCATTTAGGTTTTCGTGCGGTGCAGACATAACGTCCATGCAAAATCATCCAATGATGAGCATCCATTAAAAACTCTTTTGGAATAAACCTTAGTAACTTTTTTTCGACCTCTAGCACGTTTTTTCCAGGTGCTATACGGGTACGGTTGGCAACACGAAAGATATGAGTGTCAACGGCCATAGCAGGCTGCCTGAAGGCAGTATTTAATACGACATTAGCTGTTTTGCGGCCAACACCGGGTAATGCTTCTAATGCTTCTCGGGTATCAGGTACTTGGCTACTGTATTGATCCATGAGAATTTGACACGTTTTGATGATGTTTTCAGCTTTAGCGTTATATAAGCCAATGGTTTTTACATAGCTTTTTAAGCCTTCTAGCCCTAGCTGTAGAATGGTTTCTGGTGTATTCGCGATAGGGTAGAGTTTACGCGTGGCTTTATTAACGCCGACATCAGTCGCTTGGGCGGATAAGATAACGGCTATGAGTAGCTCAAACGGAGAGGTGTACTCAAGTTCTGTGGTGGGAAAAGGGTTTTCTTCCCTCCAGCGGCTGAAAATCTGGTGTCTTATGGTTTTATTCATAGCAAATATAAAGCAGGTTTATTCGTCCATGCTCAGTACAGTGACTCGGTTTCGGCCATTTTGTTTAGACTGGTAGAGTGCTTGGTCAGCCAATTGTATCCACTGCTCATAGGTCTGAAATAAATTACTGATCTCTACCATTCCCATACTCAGAGTGAAAGTAATCGATTCATCTAAATGAGGTATAGCCAGTGAGTCGACCGCATCTCTAAGTCGGTTCACAAGGATATTAGCTTGGGACGCTTTCGTATCGACTAACAATAACGCAAACTCTTCTCCACCATAGCGCCCTACAATATCGGTGTTTCGAGTCGCTTCTTGAAGGCAGGCACTGAGTTGGCGTATGACCTCATCGCCAGCAGGGTGCCCGTAGGTGTCATTAATGCGCTTAAAATGATCAATATCGACCATAATGAGTGTAGATGGGCTTTGTGTTCTGGCAAACCGGTTAAACTCATGTAGCATTTGGCTTTCCCAAAAGCCCCGGTTAAAAAGCCCTGTTAGTGCATCGGTTCTGCTAAGTTTTTCTAGTTGTCCATTGGCTTTTTCTAATGCTCTTCTTCCCATGGCGGCATCGGTTACATCATAGATTAATATGCCTACATGATTCACTTTCCCATCAGGAGAGGAAAGGGGAATAAGGGTGACATTCTGGTACATGTGTGGAGCGTTGCCGGTAATGGGCCGATAGCTCTTAAAATGGAATAAGTAAGGTCGCTGCTCCCAAGTGATGAAGGAACGGTTCTTCAAAGTAAAAACGGATTCAATCTTGCGGCGAAACCATGTGGCAGGAAGTTCGGAAAAGCACTCAAACAGATTTTTCTTATACAAGCGACTATGGAGTCGGCCAGAGTGGTTCTCCATAAAGGTATTCCATAGATAAATATTGTAGTCTTTATCCAGAACGACTAACCCCACATCTAACATTTGCAATAAGCCGAGTTGTAAGTGTAGTTCTTCGATATTAGGTTCTGTTGCAGTCATATTCATCAGAAAAATCGAGCTCGTTCATTAAGGGCGTCTAAAGAGTCTTCGGTGAAAAGCAGTAAGAGGTCGCAGTTGATTTTGTGGTCCTCTATGCGATAGCTGATTTCAATTGACAGTGTTTTATCCCAGCTATTTTCTCCATTATCACCTATTTCGGGTAAGTCACCATGCATACCGATGATGAAAGGAGGGTTTTGGCTAAAACTAATATCCAGTTGATGAGCAAGACTGTTTAAAAAAGCGCCACTTAATACATTGGCTAAGTCGATTAAAATCTCTTTTTCGGCGGCTTCGTCTATCGGGCCTTCATAGTGTAGTAGTTTGGCCATATCTGGAATATTGGACTCTGTAAAGAGCAGCAGCGCTTCACCAGAGATACCTGCGCCTACAAAACCTTGGCTGACCGTTGCGCTACCCTCTCGACCTATATGATTGCGTAATGCCATATCAAGCTCTTGTATGGAAATCACATCGACTCTGGGTATAGGTAAATGTACAAAGACTTTTAATAGACGTGCTAGCCTATCACCTGCACGTCCCATGGCGACATTAGCTATCTCTTGATAGTAAGACTTCAGGTCGATTGCAACTTCGGTGGGGGGAGGTGATGGTGCATCACTGGGGCTTAATTCCGATAGTAATCCATATTGATGTAGTACATCGCTGACAATATCGGGATTAATAGGTTTTTTAATAAAATCTAGCGCACCTAATGCTTTTACTCTGTTTCGGGCGTCAGGTTGTATGTCACCAGAGACAACCAAAACCATAGTAGGCAGGTCATCCCGCTGAATTCTTTCCAGTACACCATAACCATCTAGAATTGGCATATTAAGATCGAGAAAGAGGAGGTCGCCTTTACCTGCACGAATCGCTTCGATAGCCTCAAGGCCTTGCTCAGCAAGCGTAATCTCTACATTCCAGCCCTCTAATGCGCGGGCCATCTGTTTACGTGCGAGAGATGAATCATCGCAGATGATAACAGGAATAGGGTTGTTCAAGACATTCGGCTCTTTTAGGTAGCAGAAAACATCAAACTACCCAAAAAAGCCTATAAAAACAATAGATAAATTAGCTATCAACCTGTAACACGCACACGCTTACTGGAGCTTCCGGGCTCCTGTTGCGGCGCTTGTGACAATGCGCGTTCTTTGAGCCGTTGGTCGATGATATTCTTTAGCGCGATGAGAAGCCCCATGCCAACGAAAGCGCCGGGAGGTAAAATAGCAAACAGAAAGCCTTTGTAGTCATTAAACAGAGTGATCTTCCAGCTTTCTGCCCAGCTTCCAAGAAGTAAGTGCATATCCGCAAATAGAGTGCCAGATCCCAGCGCTTCGCGTAAGGCCCCTAAAAGCACCAAAACGGCGGTAAAGCCTAAGCCCATCATAAAACCATCCAGCAAAGAGGCTGATACAGGATTTTTTGAGGCGAAAGCATCAGCTCTGCCCATGATGACGCAGTTGGTAACAATTAATGGAATAAAGATGCCGAGTATTTGATAAAGCTCATAAGTCATGGCTTGCATCAAAAGCTCGATGGACGTTACGAAGGCGGCGATGATCATAACGAACACGGGTAAGCGTACAGCGTCCGGCACAAAATGTCTGAATAGTGAAACAGTGAGGTTGGAGCCTGTCAAAACGAGAATACTTGCAATACCTAAGCTGAGAGCATTAACGACAGAAGAGGTGACCGCGAGTAACGGACACAAGCCGAGCAGTTGAACGAGAGCCGGATTGTTGTGCCACAGGCCATCTAGGGTGATTTTGCGGTAATCAATACTCATGATGCCTCCGCAGGGTGGGTTTTAATGAGCAAAGTAGACTTGTTTAGTTCAAAAAAGCGGACGGCCCGTGCGACAGCATTAATTACAGCCCGCGGCGTAATGGTTGCGCCGGTAAACTGATCAAAGTCGCCGCCCTCTTTCTTTACGGCCCAAGCGGGATCATTATCATCTTTTAACGACTTGCGATTAAAGCTGAGAATCCAAGGGGATTTTTTTAAATCAATTTTATCCCCAAGACCCGGTGTTTCTTTGTGGGATAATACACGAACGCCCTCAATAATACCTTTTGCGTTAATGCCTACAATCAGCGAAATATCGCCACTATAACCGTCGGGCGCAATTACAGGGATGATAACAGCCGAGACTTGACCTGCTTTGTGTGCTTGATAAATCCTCGCTTGAGAATAGCCGAGTGTTGGGGCGGGTAGCAGCAGCGTGTCATGGAGTAAGTCATTGTCGATGCTTTTGGCCGGAATGATTTCGTGTAATGCTTTCGCTTCTTGCTCACGCTCATTGGTGGCAATTCGCTCTTTGGTCGAGACTTGGGTGATGGCAATCAGGCCAGCCGTCACAATCGCAAAAATAGAGATGCCTAAGGTGTTTTGGCGAATAGATTGGAATAACTCCATTACGCTTTCTCCTTAAGCCCGCGCTTGGGCGAACGGTGTCCATAACTACGTGGTTGTGTGTATTGATCAATAAAAGGGGCGGCTAGGTTCATCAATAGAATGCTAAAAGCTACCGCATCAGGGTAGTTACCCCAGCTTCGAATAATATAAATGAGTACGCCTATACCGACGCCAAACCAGATTTTCCCTTTGTTGCTGGTAGCAGAAGAAACCGGGTCAGTTGCAATAAAGAATGCGCCCAGCATAGTGCCACCAACCGTTAAATGAAAAAATGGGTCTGGGTATTGATCGGGTGCGATCAAATAAAATAGCGTTGCCAAGCCGCCTAAAGAAAGCAGGAATGCTGCAGGCGTATGCCATGTGAAAACTTTCCGATAAAGCAGGAAGATCCCTCCCATAACATAAGCTGCACTAACGGCGTGCCATGCGCCAACATTGGCGAGAACATCAGACGTTCTCCACACCTCTTCAGTCGTGAGGCCCCCACGATGGCGCATTTCATCTAAGGGGGTGGCTGATGTAAACGCATCAGCGCTCGCTTGCCAGCTACCAAATATCAATTGCAACGTGTCTGTAAAACCTAAAACATTCCATCCTTCGCCATGAAGAACAAAGGGGGCCGTCCAGCGTGTCATTTCAACAGGAAAAGAGATCAATACCAGTGCATAAGCGACCATGGCTGGGTTGAAAGGGTTTTGGCCAATGCCGCCATAGAGCTGTTTGGCTATAACGATGGCCACAAAAACAGCGACTAAGGTTAACCACCAAGGTGCAAAAGGGGGGAGTGCAAGGGCGATCAATACGGCGGTTAGTACAGCACTGTAATCACGAAGGTAAAACAGGGTCGGCCGTTTGCGGGCGTGAATACAGATCGCTTCAAAGGTCAGAGCAAGGAGCGATGCCCATAGGATATTGATCAGTGTTCCCCACCCAAAGAAGAAGGTCATCGCGAGTACGCCTGGCAACGTTGCCAAAATTACGAGTCGCATCACGTCGGCGGTACTGGCCGGTTTATGGACGTGAGGGGATGAAATTCGAATTAGCGCCATAATTTATGGGATGTCCTATTCAAATTGGCTCAAAGTTTGATTGAGTTGGTTTGCGTGTTGTTCGGCAGCCACTAACTCAGCCTGTAATTGAGTGAGGTCTTCGCCATCATTCTCTTGCGCTTTTTTGATAGCACGTTCTGCTTTAGTGACAGCAGCCCTTGCAAGCGCTGCATCGATTTTTAGCTTTTTGAGGTCAATGCCCTGAGCTTGTGCTTCTTTAGACTTGATTGCTTCAGCCTCATCAAGACGAGCTTTAGCCTCATCGTGTCGCTCTTGCAGGCGCTTAATTTCTTCTTCAAGCTCTCTATAAAGGGCATCGCCTTCTGCTGTTTCCGCCAAACTTTTTTCTGCTTTCTTTAGTTTGGTTCGCATGATGGAAACTTGTTGTTTGAGCGCTTTTAAGTCAATAGCCTCGGTTACTGTAACCGTGGTGTTGCTTTGAGCTTGTTGAAGGGCTTCTAGAGACTCATCATATTTTGCACGTAATTTATCAACCCCAGCGCGCATCTTTTCAACGGCCGGACTATTGTTGGCGATCGCAGCCTGTAAGGCTGTCTCTGCTTTTTCGAGCGTGCGTTTAGCTTTCTCTACATCTTCTGTAAGACCGTTGAGCGGCGCTGATGCCGTACCTGATGTCGGGGCACCCGAATCCGCTTTTTCAAAGGCTAGTTGTGCTTCGTGTGCTTTTTTCTCTAAATCGACAACGGTAGCTTGCAACACCTCCGTGCCTTCTTGACCTTTTTCAGTGGCATTTTTCAACGCCTGCTGTGCCTTTTTAAGTTTAGTTCTTGCAACGGCGGCGGCTGTTTTGAGCTGCTTAATATCAGGTGCAGCCGGCTGAGCATTGTTATCAGGTGTTGCCAAGGTTTTCTCAGCGCTGATTTTCTTTTCTGCTTGCGCTTTAGCGGCCTGCTCGGCGCGCTCTTTGCGTCTTAGCTCTTTTTCAATCTTTTCTTGCTCAAGCCTTGCTTGTCTTGCTTCAAAGCGGATGCGGGATTGTTCTGCTTTACGTTGTTCAGCTTCTTCTGCTCTGATCTCTTGCTTAGCAAAACGGTAGTATTGTACCAGTGGGATATTGCTAGGGCAGACATAGGAGCAGGCTCCGCACTCTATACAATCAAACAGGTTGTGGTGCTTAGCCTTTTCAAACTCGCGACTTTTAGCAAACCAATGTAGCTGTTGGGGTAGTAGCTCAGCAGGGCATACTTGTTCGCACATGCCACAGCGAATACACGCTTGTGCAGGCGGTGCGGGAGGCATCTCTTGTAATGTTGCTGCAATAATACAGTTGGATGTCTTGATGACGGGAATATTCTCATCTTCGATAGTGAATCCCATCATGGGGCCACCCATCACTAGGCGACTCAGTTGAGGTCGATTAATACCTGAAGCTTTCAGAAGAGCGCTAAATGGAGTGCCTATTAATGCTTCTAGGTTTTGTGGCTTTGAGACCGCTTCACCGGTGACTGTCACAATACGGGAGATGAGCGGTTTGCCCTCATGTACTGCTTGATGGATGGCAGCGACTGTTCCAATATTCTGGCAGACAATACCTACATCTGCGGGTATGCGGCCGCTCGGTACTTCCACATTGGTGAGTAGTTTGATCAGTTGTTTCTCCCCGCCAGAAGGATATTTTGTGGGGACAACCATAATATCAATGTTCAGATTCGTATCACGTAAGGCTTCTTCCAGCACACGAATAGCATGAGCTTTGTTATCCTCAATGCCGATCATGATGTGGCTGGGTTGCAGTAAGTGGTTGATGATCTCAACACCGCTGACAATTTGATCAGCTCGCTCACGAATAAGCATATCGTCAGCGGTAATGTAAGGTTCACATTCGGCTGCATTGATGATCAAAGTATTGACGATATGATCATCCCCTAGATGAAGTTTGACATCTGTCGGGAAGCCTGCACCGCCCATGCCAGCAATGCCATGATCGCGTATGTAATCGATCAATTCAGGCTTAGGGAGTGCACGATAATTCTCTAACCCTTGATGGGGTATCCATTCATCTTGTCCATCTGTTGCAATCGTGATGCAAGGTGCTGCCAAACCGGATGGATGAGGAACCGCTTGTGGGGCAATATCGATAATATGCCCAGAACTAGGAGCATGCACCGCAACGCTAATACGGCCTTGTGCTTTGGCAATCACTTGTCCTTTAAGGACGTGCTCACCTGTATTGACACAAGGTTTAGCAGGCGCACCAATATGCTGCTGCAAAGGGACGATCAGCTTTTCGGGCAAGGGTGCTGGACGAATAGGTGCGCGTGTGGATTGTTTTTTATTCTCTGGTGGATGGATGCCACCATGAAATGAGAAAAACTTATGCATCAGGCGACCTCTCTTTGTTCAAGTCCACGACCCTTGTCGGTTGCAATCAGCTGTACGCCAGGAACGGGCGCATCCCACTTCCAGGTATTTAAGGTGGTTTCAATCGGCAACATATCGATACAGTCAACAGGGCAGGGTTCTACACAGAGGTCGCAGCCAGTACATTCGGACACAATGACAGTGTGCATCTGTTTGGCTGCACCTAAAATGGCATCAACTGGACAAGCCTGAATACACTTAGTACAGCCTATACATTCATCTTCACGGATGTAAGCGATCTTTTTTACACTCTCTTCACCGTGTTCAGCATCCAGCGGAATAGCTTCTACATCCAGCAAGTCGGCAAGGGCTTCAATGGTGCTTTGTCCGCCGGGAGGGCATTTGTTAATGGCATCCCCGTTACTAATTGCTTCAGCATAAGGCCGACAACCTGGGTAGCCACACTGTCCACATTGTGTTTGAGGCAGTAAGTTATCAATTTGGTCGACAATGGGATTGCCTTCAACCTTGAACTTAACAGCAGCAAAGCCTAATACAAGTCCAAATACGATAGCTAAGCTCAGCAAGACCAGTATGGCAATTAATACAGCACTCATGGCATCTATCCCGCTTAAAACTTAACCAGACCGGTGAAGCCCATAAAGGCTAGAGACATTAAACCCGCCGTCACCATACCGATCGCGGCACCTTTGAAGGGAACGGGTACATCAGCCACGGCAACACGCTCACGAATGGCCGAAAACAAAATCAATGCCATTGAAAAACCTACAGCGGCGCCGAATCCATAAAAAATAGATTCCATAAAATGGTTCTGCTTTTTAATGTTCAAAAGTGCCACGCCAAGCACCGCACAATTTGTGGTGATTAGTGGTAGGAAGATCCCCAGCACTTTGTAGAGCATAGGGCTGGTTTTTTTGACGACCATTTCTGTAAATTGTACGACAACGGCGATCACCAGTATAAAAGAGATGGTTCTAAGATAACCCAACTCAAATGGTTGAAGCAGGTAGGTGTAGACAAGGTAGCTACATACCGAAGACAGTGTTAGTACAAAGGTTGTCGCAAGGGACATGCCCATGGCGGTTTCTAGCTTATTGGAAACTCCCATAAAGGGGCATAAGCCTAGAAACTGTACCAGTACGAAGTTGTTAACCAGCACGGTGCTGATCAGAATTAATAGGAAATCTGTCATGATCTCTGCTTCAGAAAAACGAAAGACCTATCAAGCAGCACTTGATAGATCGGTAAAATTAGCAAAGGCTAAAGTTTAACCTAATTTTGTATCGCTAAACATGGGTAAAGCGTTGATCTAACGCAATCGGAGACAGAGGCGTGCTCTGGCCCCGACCGCGCTGGATTATATCAGGTTTTTAGCTCTTAACTGTTGTAGCGCAGCAGCTACATGGTCTTCATCTTGAGTCGGCGCTGTGTTTGCATCAATACTGAGATCAGCGTCTAACTGGCTATTTGACAGTACTATCAGACCGTTGTCTTTTAACTGAGCCGCAACATCGGCAATGACCGGTTGTAGCGTAGCTGGTAAATTCGACTCAATTAGCGGTGCGACCGCTTTACCCAGATCAAACAGTGCCTTTTCTAACGAGTGAATCAGCGTTTCAGTTGACTGTTTATCCCCCGTGATTTGGATAATAGAGCTTCTCTGACCTAGACGTGCGGCTTTCTGCTCGGCACTGACCTGTGTTGCATCATAGAGCTTGTAACCAGCATCTTGGTCGGCGTCAATGATCATGCCAGCCGCAACCGTTGCATTACTGAGTCGATCAACCACAATGAAAGAGCCTGTACCTCGGAAAGCTTTATAGTTGTCCGGAAGAATGGCGCGCTCAAGCGTTAACTCGCATCGCCCAATTTCATTTAACTGTAAGCTGGAGTCTTCTGAGTGTTCTAGTGTGTTTACATCGATTTTGTAACGAATATCAGTAATCGCACCTGCAACACGACTGGTCAGCAGTTTGATGTCATAGGTTTTACCTCGTGACATGGGCTGCTCTGACATCCACACGAGCGTTGCATCAAAACGATTGGTCGCTTTAGGGATATTCTGACTATGTACAAGAATATCGCCACGAGAGATATCGATTTCGTCTTCCAGTGTCAGGGTGATCGACATAGGAGGAAATGCCTCCTCTAGTTCACCATCAAAGGTCACAATCGATTTTACGCGGGATGACTTGCCTGAAGGTAAAACAGTGACAGCATCACCGGGGCGGACAATGCCTGAGGTCAGCGTGCCGCAATAGCCACGAAAATCAAGATTAGGACGGTTAACGTATTGTACTGGGAAACGTAGTGCATCAAAGTTCTGATCACGGGCGATCTGCACGGTTTCCAGTGTCTCCATCAGTGGTAAACCGGTGTACCAAGGCATAGACTCTGATGGGTTAACGACATTGTCACCTTTCAATGCAGAAAGTGGCACAAATTGGATATCCGGGAGATCTAATTGTGCAGCGAACTTCAAATAATCTGCTTTTATCTCTTCGTAGCGCGCTTCACTGAAGTCAACCAAGTCCATTTTATTAATGGCAACAATGGTGTGCTTTAGCCCTAGTAATGACACGATAAAACTATGGCGCCGTGTTTGAACCTGAACCCCATGACGAGCGTCGATCAAAATGATGGCCAAATCACAGGTTGATGCGCCTGTGGCCATGTTGCGAGTGTATTGTTCATGGCCAGGGGTGTCGGCAATAATGAACTTACGCTTGGCGGTGGAGAAATACCGATAGGCAACGTCAATAGTAATGCCTTGTTCACGCTCTGCTTGTAAACCGTCAACAAGTAATGCGAGGTCTAATTCTTCTCCCGCATTGCCCACGCGGGCATTATCGTTTTGGATCGCAGCTAGTTGATCTTCATAGATCATTTTAGAGTCGTGTAGCAAGCGTCCGATTAAGGTGGATTTGCCGTCATCCACGCTTCCGCACGTCAGGAACCGAAGAAGTTCTTTGTTTTCATGTTGGTGTAAATAGGCTTCAATATCGCTGGAAATCAGTTCTGATTGATGGCTCATGGTCTTCTCTCTACAAAATTCGGTATCAGGAAACAGTTAGAAAAAGTGGGTCGGTTACTAGAAGTAGCCTTCCATCTTCTTTTTCTCCATTGAGCCAGACGAGTCGTGATCAATGGCGCGGCCTTGTCGCTCGGAGGTTGTTGTGAGCAACATCTCCTGAATAATTTCCTGTAGTGTTTCTGCGTTGGAATCGACAGCACCGGTTAGCGGATAGCAGCCAAGCGTTCTGAAACGTACCTTACGCATATCAGGCGTTTCGCCTTCATTCAACGGAAGGCGTTCGTCATCAACCATAATCATCATGCCATCGCGTTGCACAACGGGGCGTTCTGCTGCGAAGTACAGAGGTACAATTGGGATGCTCTCAAGATAGATGTATTGCCAGATGTCCAGTTCCGTCCAGTTAGAAAGAGGGAATACGCGAATACTCTCGCCTTTATCTACACGGGTATTAAAAATAGTCCACAACTCGGGGCGCTGGCTTTTTGGATCCCAGCGGTGAAATTTGTCCCTGAATGAGAAAACACGCTCTTTTGCGCGAGATTTTTCTTCGTCACGGCGTGCACCACCAAAAGCTGCATCGAACTTGTACTTATCCAATGCTTGTTTGAGGGCCTGAGTTTTCATGATATCCGTGTGTTTGGATGAGCCGTGGGTGAAGGGGCCTACCCCCATATCTACACCTTCCTGATTGATATGTACGATCAGGTCCATCCCTGCTTCTTTAGCCATTTTATCCCGAAAGCTGATCATCTCCTTAAATTTCCAAGTGGTATCAACGTGCATAAGAGGGAAAGGTGGCTTTCCTGGGAAGAAGGCTTTTCGTGCCAGGTGCAACATTACTGCCGAATCTTTGCCGACGGAGTAAAGCATGACAGGGTTCTCGAACTCGGCGGCGACTTCGCGAATGATCTGGATGCTCTCAGCCTCCAATTGCTTAAGATGAGTAAGACGGCGTTCTGGTAAAGATGTCATGTCAGCCTGCTCTAATAAAGGACAAAGTTGATCGCAGAGGTCAATGTGCACAGCTGCGGATGTTGCGGCGCATTATCACAAACTAATCACCTTTGTAAAAGTAATAAATAGAAATTCTTTTATTCTTTTTTGTTATAATCGAGTACGGGTTTTACGGGATGATTTTTTATTCTAAAAAAATATAACAAGATGAAAAATTATTATTTTAGGTTATATATAATGCTCTGTATGATGGCGACCTGATTAATTTGGCGGTGGTAGGTACTGTGGTTATGGAATTAGCTTACAGTTTTGCAGGTTTGGTGGTTGGGTTTGTTGTCGGTCTGACAGGAATCGGTGGCGGTGCGTTGATGACACCGATCTTGATTGTCGTCTTTGGCATCCCGCCTATCGTCGCTGTTAGTACGGATTTGCTGTATGCGTCAGTCACTAAGTTTGGTGGTGTATTTGCCTACGCTCGAAAGAAGCTTATTGAGTGGCGAGTGGTGTTCTTACTGCTATTGGGGAGTATACCCGGTAGCTTGCTGACTCTGGAATACCTTAAGGGGTTGGATGCGCTCGAGCAGATTGAGCACTTAATGAATCTGACGTTAGGCTTTTCGTTGATTTTAACCTCCATTGCTGTTTTCTGTCGTAACCGTATTCGTACTTACGCTATGAAGATTCAGCATGAAGCATGGGTTATTAAAGCAAAACGTGTACGTCCAGCGATCACCGTCGTCATGGGTATTGTCTTAGGTGGTTTGGTTACTTTGTCTTCAGTGGGTGCAGGTGCGTTAGGTACGGCATTGTTGATTACACTCTATCCACGGATGAACATGCCGGCAATTGTAGGAACTGATCTGGTTCATGCAGTTGTTCTGACGGGAGTGGCAGGAGCAGGACACTATACTATGGGCAGTGTAGACCTGTCCTTGCTGGCTTACCTGCTGATTGGCTCTTTACCGGGAGTATTCCTAGGAAGCCATTTGGGAGCGAAGCTTTCCCCAGCGGTTATGCAGCCGATTATTGGCTCGGTACTTCTTGCTATCGGCGTACGGTTTGTGTTGGCAGGCTGATAAATAATAAACAAACTTTTAATTTTGACTCTTAGAACTAAGCGGGCAGCGGGTCTGCCAAACGGGTGAAGTATTCATGTACCAATATAACGAAGTTGACCAAACCCTGGTTAATGAGCGAGTCGAGCAGTTTCGTGACCAGACGCGTCGTTTTCTGGCTGGCGAGCTACCAGAAGATGAGTTCCTAGCATTGCGTTTGATGAATGGCCTATACGTGCAGCGTCATGCGCCTATGTTGCGTGTGGCGATTCCTTATGGTCTGTTTTCATCTGAGCAGATGCGCAAACTAGCGCATATTTCGCGAAAATATGACAAAGGGTATGGACATTTTACGACACGTACCAATATCCAATTTAACTGGCCTAAGTTAGAAGAAGTGCCGGATATTCTAGCCGAGTTAGCGCAAGTGCAGATGCACGCGATTCAAACATCTGGTAACTGCATTCGAAATACGACTACCGATCCGTTTTCGGGTATCTTGTCCAATGAATTGGAGGACCCGCGGCCATACTGTGAAATTATTCGTCAGTGGTCGACGTTGCATCCAGAGTTTGCTTATCTACCTCGCAAGTTTAAAATTGCTGTTACCGGAGCACCCGAAGATCGTGCAGCTTCCCAAGTACACGATATCGGTTTGCATCTTGTCAAAAATGCAGAGGGTGAGATTGGCTTTGAAGTCTTGGTTGGTGGTGGACTTGGTCGAACGCCTGTCATCGGTAAAGTAGTACGTGAGTTTTTACCTAAGCAGCACCTTTTGTCTTACTTGGATGCCATTTTACGGGTATATAACCTTAATGGCCGTCGAGATAATAAATACAAGGCACGTATTAAGATTCTGGTAAATGCGCTAGGTGTTGAGGAATTCACACGTTTAGTTGAGGCGGAGTGGGAATTCTTGCGCGATGGTGAGCTGACGCTGACTGACGCTGAAATTGAGCGTGCCAAATCTTTTTTCAAACCTTTCGATTATGATCCAAAGGCTGCAGAAGATAAAACACTTGCAGACAAGCTGTCAGCGGATCAATCTTTTGCAACGTGGTATGAGAAAAATACCCGTGAACATAAGGTCGAGGGTTATCGGGCAGTAATTGTTTCGTTAAAGCCCTATTTAAAACCGGCAGGTGATATCACGGATGTGCAGATGGATCTGATTGCTGATCTGGCTGAGCAGTATAGCTTTGGTGAGATCCGCTCCACCCACGATCAAAATCTGGTGTTGGCTGATGTTAAAAAATCGGACCTTTTCGCTGTATGGCAGGCGTTGGATGGTGGCAACATGGCCCGTCCAAATATTGGTACACTGACAGATATGATTGTATGCCCAGGCTTTGATTTTTGTGCCTTAGCTAATGCCCGTACGTTAAATATTGCTGATCAAATCAATGAGAAATTTGATGATCTAGATTATCTCTACGAACTAGGTGATATCAATGTCAACATGTCAGGCTGTATCAACGCCTGTGGACACCACCATGTAGCCGATATTGGTATATTAGGCGTCGATAAAAAAGGCGAAGACTGGTATCAGATTACCTTAGGTGGTTCTTCGCGAGAAGATGCTCGCTTGGGTAAGATCTTAGGTAAAGCAGTCGCAGCTGATGAAGTTGCTAATACCATCGAAAGTATTCTGGGCGTGTTTGTAGAGCATCGCTTAGACAATGAATTGTTCCGAGATACGGTTCAGCGTATTGGTATGGATCCGTTTAAGGAGAATGTGTATGCCGTTGCTCATTAATCAACAAATCGTTGAGGATAACTGGATTACTCTTAGTCCTGAAAGGCTTGAAGAAACCGCTGAGCTGCCACAAGGTGATCTCATCGTTCCTTTTACATATTTTTTGGAAAACCAAGCAGTACTTGATGCTCATGAAGGTCAAGTGGGTGTTCAGGTGAATGGCGATGATAACTTGGCCGAGCTGTACCGTCTCCATCAGGCGTTTCCCTTAGTTGCTGTTGAGTTTCCTGTTTTGCGGGATGGTCGAGGCTTCAGTATTGCCATGCAGTTGGTACGCCAAAAATTTCAAGGGCAGTTAAGAGCGGTAGGGGATGTTGCCCACGATCGTTTGGGTTACATGGAGCGCTGTGGCTTCAATGCGTTTCAAATTCCAGAGGAGCGATTTAGCCAAGAAGACCTTGCTGTATTCAATGAGATCAGTGTCCATTATCAAGGGGCTGCAGAAGATCCACGTCCGCTGTTTCGCCGATAAATGATGCCAAGGCGGGGTGGTTAGCCCCGTCTTGCACTGCATAGGAGTATAAGATATGAGTATTGATCTCGCTGCTGCGAACCAAGCACTAACAGGTAAGTCGCCACAAGAGATTATCGCTTGGGCTGTTTCTCAGTCAGTAAACCCGATAGTCACCACTAATTTTCGCCCCTATGAGTCAGTAATTTTGCATATGGCGGTGCAAGCTAAACCCGATATCAAGGTGCTATGGGTTGACTCTGGCTATAACACGTCTGCCACTTATCGATTTGCAGAAAAGTTGATTCAAGATCTTAACTTAAATGTTGAGACGTTTATTCCTCAGATGACCTCTGCCCGTCGTAACGTCTTAATGAAAGGTATTCCTGACGTAGATGATCCGCTACATGAGGAGTTTACGCGTCAGGTTAAATTAGAACCGTTTCAGAGAGCGTTGGCTCAGATGAAGCCAGATTTGTGGTTGAATGCCATTCGTAAGGATCAAACTGAGTTTCGCCAATCGTTAGAAGTGGTATCTGCAAGCAAAGACGGTATTATCAAAGTAGCGCCGCTGTTTAATTGGAGTGAAGAAGACCTAGAAGCTTATTTGGCTGAACACAACTTGCCTAATGAGCACGACTACTTTGATCCAACCAAAGCACTAGAAACCCGTGAATGTGGATTGCATACCCAGCTTTAAACCGGTTTTCTATGTTTTGAATCGCAAAATATGAGCCTGGAAGCCATCATAGATTGTACGCAAATGTGCTAATCTTAGGCTCATCAATTGATGAGGGCTCATTGTGAACTTCCTACCTCTTTTCTTTAATCTCAAAGGTCGTCAGGCACTACTGGTAGGTGGTGGCGATGTTGCTTTGCGCAAAGCGAGGCTGCTAAAACGTGCTGGCGTTAATCTCACGGTGGTTTCCCATGGGATTATTGATGAACTCAAAGCTTTACTCAGTCATGAGCAAGATCAAATCATCATTGGTGAGTATCATCCAGCCCTTCTGGATGGCAAGGTGCTGGTGGTCGCTGCAACTGATGATAATGCTCTTCATGAGCGTATCCATTTTGATGCCAGCGAGCACAATATACCCGTTAATGTGGTAGACACGCCTTCGTTATGTACCTTTATTTTTCCTGCTATTGTTGATCGGTCTCCTATTGTTATAGGTATCAGTTCGGGAGGAGATTCACCTGTTTTAGCGCGCCTTTTAAGGGCTCGTCTAGAAACGCTTATTCCTCAAGGGTACAGTAACTTAGGTAGTTTAGTCGGGCGCTTTCGCGATCAGGTCAAGGCGCGCTTTTCCGTGCTAAATGATCGACGCCGCTTCTGGGAATATGTCATTGAGGGGCAGATTGCTGAGAAAGTGTTCTCTGGCAGGGACACTGAAGCCGAGGCATTGCTTACTGAAGCGATTAAACAGGGTAAAGTGGGCCACCAAATTGGAGAAGTTTACCTCGTAGGTGCAGGCCCCGGTGATCCTGAATTGCTGACATTCAAGGCGCTTCGCCTAATGCAGCAAGCGGATGTGGTGTTTTACGATAACTTGGTCTCACCGCAAGTATTGGATCTTTGTCGTCGTGATGCGGATCTTATCTATGTCGGCAAACAGCGAGATAATCATGCGGTACCCCAAGAGGGGATTAATGCTCTATTAGTCAATCACGCGAAACAAGGTAAACGTGTGGTTCGGTTAAAAGGAGGCGATCCTTTCATTTTTGGTCGTGGGGGGGAGGAGCTGCAAGAGCTAAAAGCGGAAGGTATCCCGTTTCAGGTGGTTCCGGGTATTACGGCGGCAAGTGCGTGCTCAACCTATGCCGGTATCCCGCTGACTCATCGAAATTATGCTCAATCGGTTAAATTTGTTACGGGCCAACTCAAAAACCGCAAGCAAGAGTTGAACTATGCTGAATTGATCCATGCTAATCAGACGGTTGTCTTCTACATGGGGCTACATACATTGCCCGATTTGGTTAAAGGGCTCGTAACCCATGGTAAACCAGAGAATACCTCGGTTGCCATTGTCTCAAGGGGAACGGCCGCTGATCAGCAGGTTTTAACTGGCACTTTGGCAGACATTGTGAGCAAACAGGAGCAGGCGCAACTACCCGCGCCTGCGCTTATTATCGTCGGTGAGGTTGTTCAGTTACAGGAGCAACTATCTTGGTTTGGCACAGTAGGAGATCAGCAGAGTGTGGCGCACGCCTTGTCGATGAGTAAAGCTGTGGAGTCCTAATGAGCGAGTCGATAGGCAAAACCGGACTTTGGTTATTTGGGGGTGAACACTGTGGTGTTTGCCATGCTATTCGTCCTCAAATTGAGCGCTATCTTCGTGACAACTGGCCTGATTTAGCTCTACATTATGTAGATTGCGAAAAAGCTTCTGAGGAGTGCGCTCAAAACCAAGTATTCAGTTTGCCCGTTGTGCGCTTGTACTTAGATGGCCGGCTTTATATTGAGGAGGTGCAAGTTTTCAGTTTGAGCAGATTCTTCAAGGAGCTGGATTACCTATGTGAGCGGTTCTTCCACGCAAAGACATAGAGAAGGTCAGAAGGTGATTTAAGCAGGGATGTTGATTTTATAAAAGAGTCACTCCCTAGATAAATCTTTATCAGGTAGAATCCCATTTTTTATTCTTGTGTAAAAGAGATCATCCCATGGGTCGAGCTTATCAAAACCGCAAAATGTCGATGGCAAAAACATCCGATGCCAACGCAAAACTCTATAGTAAATTTAGCCGTGAAATTTATGTTACTGCAAAATCGGGGGGCGTGGACCCTAACGGTAACTTAGCGCTGCGCGGTTTAATTGAGCGAGCAAAGCGAGAACAAGTGCCGAGCCATGTTATCGATAAAGCGCTTGATAAAGCAAAAGGCGGTGGCGGAGAAGACTTTTCTCGAGCGCGCTATGAGGGGTTTGGCCCAGGGAATTGCATGGTGATCATTGATTGCCTGACAGATAACCCTAATCGTACGTTTGGTGATGTCCGTAACTGTTTTACCAAGACTAAAACGAAAATTGGTACGCAGGGCAGTGTTGCTCATATGTTTGATCATTGCGCCATTTTTGTTTTTCAGCACGATGATGAAGAGGCGGTACTGGAAGCGTTGATGATGTCTGATGTGGACGTAACTGATATTGAAAATGAAGAGGGGAAAATAACTGTTTTTGCTCCCCATACTGAGTATGCTAAAGCTAAACAGGCGTTGTCTGAAGCGTTTGAGGGAATAACATTTGATGTGGACGAAATTCAGTTTTTGCCACAAACTGAAACGGAAATCAGTGAAGAAGATATGCCTATGCTCGAAAAATTTCTTGGCATGCTAAACGATCTAGATGATGTACAAAACATCTACCATAACGCGATTATCTAATTAGATTGTTTGCACAACTGCATCATTGGTAATTAGATCACGTTGTTGGCTATCGAACATTTCAGCCAACAACGTGCTTCTTAAAGTTTACTGGAACAGTACCAAACCCACGCCATAGCTTCCCGCAAAGCCTAAAGAATAAGCTAGGAGCAAAAACAGGCTGTATTTCATATAGCTGATAAAGGTTACTTCCGGCACTTTACTCATGGCAACAATACCCGCTGCTGAACCAATAACGAGTAATGAACCTCCTACACCAACGCCATAGGTGAGTGATAACCAACCTGCGTGATCCATGCCAGGGTCTGCTTTTAAGAGTGCAGCTGTTAACGGGACATTATCCACAAGTGAAGAGAGTAAACCCATCACATAGTTTGCATGGACTGCTGGCAACATGTCATAAATCTTCACTAAAGAATCCAGAACCCCAATCTCTTTTAACATACCGACAAGGAGTAAAATGCCGAGGAAAAAGAGCAATGTGTCAAACTCAATCGCACGTATATAGTCGAGCATACTCTCCCGGTCGTCATCTTTGTGGAAGAAGCGGCCAATTAAAAACATAATTGAGAGGCCAAACAAAAAGGTAAGCACCGGAGGGACACCAGCAATAACGTTGAGGATGATGGTACTTAGAATGGTCGCTAAAAAAACAAAGGCGATGCTCATGCCAACGCGATCATAGCGCCGTTGTCCACCATCAATGATAAGTTCCCCAGAGAGTCCGAAAGAGAGCAAGCCTGCTAAAAACATCACGCTGATAAATGAGGGGGCAGATAGCCAAAGTAAATCCTGTATTGCTACTTTATCGGCTAGGAATATCATCAAAGTGGTGACATCACCGGTTATTAATGAAACGCCCCCTGAGTTCACGGCAAAGACGACCATGACGGTGAATTTCAATGTTTTATTAGGGGGAAGCCGTAAGGAGAGTACCAGTGCTACAGAGACCAACGTAGCCGTAATATTGTCAGACAGCGATGAAAACACAAACGAAAATATCGCCACCATAAACAACAATTGTTTTTCACCTAGGCGACTGGGTAAAAACTTGTAGATGAGAGTTTCAATTAATCCTTGGTGGTTGAGGTAAGCCACAAACGTCATAGCTGCCATAAGAAACAACCAGAGGCTGGCGATCTCCAAAAGGTTCTCATTAAGCATCTCTTGAATATCTTTTGGTGACAAATTGGGCTCGGGAAACAAAAATAGTACAAGCCAAGCAAGTGTTCCCAGAAACAGCGTCGTTTTTGCTTTATTGAGATGGATAACATCTTCAAGCACTATCATAAAAAAGGCTATGACAGCTAACGTAATTAAAAAAGTGTGCATGTTGCACGGCTCCAGCAGGTTGAAAGACGGTATTTTATTGTTGTGTAAAATGCCCTGCATTTTATTTTTCGACACGAAGTTTATATTATTCTAGCGTTAAGTGTTATCCGGTGAGTTTGCCCAGTATGTCTGACGTTGAATATTCCCCTTTATGGCATGTATATCTCCTCCTTTGTGCTGATGGCACGCTTTATACGGGGGTGACTACGGACTGCCAGAGACGGCTTAAAGAACACAATGAGTCGAATCGGTTGGGAGCAAAGTACACCCGTTGTCGAAGGCCTGTTACTTTAGTTTGGCACGAACCCGCTCGTAACCGGTCGGAAGCTTGTCAGCGTGAGTATGTAATTAAACGCTTAACCCGAGCCGAAAAACTCGCCTTAATTTCTTGATAAGTCTCCTCTTTTTTTGGCGATTGTTTATTTACCAAGACCAAAGTATGATCTTGCGACAAAACTACAAAAAATAAGGGGATTTCATGTCTGCGCGCTACTCAGGTTCTATTCGAACAAAAGTTGTTTTGATCACGCTGGTTTGTACCACCTTAATATTGGCGGCGGTAGGTATATTTGACACTTATCGCTTGATTGCTACCGAAAAAGAAAAACTCAGCAACTTGGCTGATGTTACCGCTGAGCGCTTGGCGCAGCATTTGATTACTCCTGTTTGGGATTTAGATACTGATCGTATCAGTAGCGCAATTGAGGCAGAAATGCTGGAGACAAGCCTTCTGGGTGTTGTAGTGTATGATGAAAATGGCACGAATGTAATGGGAGCAAAAGAGCGAGATCATAACTGGGGAGTAATTGGCTCATCAGGTAACATAGCCAGCTCATACGCCCAAGCAACGGCAGAAATCCGTACTACTGATAAAACAATTGGCAGTGTGGCTGTTTATGTGAGCGACCGTTTTATCAGCAAAACTATACAAGATGCCGTCGTTAACGAGGTTATTCGAACGGTTGCAGTTAACGCTGCTATCTTTTTCGTATTGGTTTTGCTGTTGGGTAAGTTTCTGATTACACCTATTCTTAAGCTTGCAGAACAGGCCAGTGAAATCAGTACTGGTAAGCTCAATACAGTTATCGAAGTAAAAAGTAATGATGAAATAGGTATGTTAGCTGACTCCTTAACGCGAATGCAAAAAAGTTTAATTGTAGCGTTTAAGAAAATCCGACAAAACAACCGTTCCAACGAGCAAGAACTATGAGTGTGTTCTCTTACTTTTTCAAAGCAGTCAGTAAAGCGGTAAGGTTGTATGCCTATCTAATGCTTATGGTGCTTAGTGCTCATTCGAGTGCGGCGGAGCCTATAAAGTTAACAACGGAGTCTTACCCTCCGTTTAATATGATTACAAGGACAGGCGAAATTTCGGGCATATCTACTGATATCGTACACGAACTGTTCAAACGAAGTCAGATCCCTGTTGAGATGGAGCTGTTGCCTTGGAACCGCGCGTACAGTATGGCCCAAGAATCCCCAAATGTCGGCGTTTTTTCTACGACACGCACAGCAGAGCGCGAGAAGCTTTTCAAGTGGGTCAGTCCTCTAACGTCTAATAACTGGGTATTTTTAGCAAAAAAAGACCGTAATATACGACTTTCTTCTCTAGAAGATGCTAGGAAGTATCGTATTGGAGGTTATAGGGGAGACGCTATTGCTCTATATCTGGAGGCTCAAGGGTTTAATTTAGACTTGGTAAGCCGAGATGAGCTTAACGCCTTAAAATTAGATCGTGATCGGATTGATCTATGGGCAACGGGACATTTATTAGGCCCCTATTTAGCTAAAAAGCAGCGAGTTGATGGCTTAGTTGATGTGTTGACGTTTAAAGAAACAGTTATGGGTATTGCTTTCCACCCGGAAACCTCTGATACCGTTATTAATCGCCTCAATACCACCTTACAAGAGATGTATAACGATGGCTCGGTTGATCGGATTTTCAATTATTATCGTTGATTCTTGTATGTGCGTTTAATTCAATCAGGCCTTTGCGGGCTTGATTTTTTTATACTTGTTGTTATGTTATGGTGTAACTTTTTAGTAATGGAAGCTATTATCGTGAAACGTCCGAATCGTTGGTTATTCCCTTTGCTTATTAGCGCATCTTTCTCCACAAATCTCTATGCAGGCGAAGCGCATGAGCACGGTATTGCTCACTTGGACATCGCTAAAGAGGCCGAAAGTCTATCGCTGATGTTAGTATCACCTGCCCTGAATTTTGCAGGTTTTGAGCATGCTCCAAAAAATGCTGAGCAGCATAAAAAACTGGAAGAGGTTGAGCAGCAACTGAAGCAGGGGTACTCACTTTTTGAAATTGCAGATGACGCGCTTTGTATTCTGAAGAAAGTGAAGTTAGAGGATACCCCACTAAAAGATGATCAGAAAGATAACCACGACCACGACCACGACCACGACCATGACCATGACCATGAGCATGAGCATGAGCATGAGCATGAGAATAACAGCCATGACGAAGGACATAGCGACTATCGCATTAGCTATGAATTTAAATGTGCTGACCCAGCGAAATTAGAAAACCTCACAGTTAATTTATTCAAAATATTCCCGGCAACAGAAGAGATACGTTATCAATTTATCAGTGAAACCTTTCAAAAGGGTGGGAGTCTGAAACCTAGTCAAACGGTGATACCTCTCAAATAACCTTTTAATGGCGGCGATAAGATGGATGTGGTTCGGCTGCAAAATATAGTGTTTAGCTGGGGTAAAGACGCACCGCTAATAGATATACCTTCGTTTTCCTTAGGGAAGGGAGAGCGTGTGTTTTTACAAGGCGCCTCGGGTAGTGGGAAAAGCACGTTGCTCAACTTGATAACGGGTTTACTGACACCTGAGGCGGGCCACATGTATGTTAACGATGTCGATGTAGCGCAGCTTTCGATGTTACGACGAGATCGTTTTAGGGCTGATAACATTGGATTTGTTTTTCAGAGCTTCAATTTACTTCCCTATCTTTCATTGCTAGATAACGTCGTTTTGCCCTGCAGGTTTTCAACGCTTAGAAAACAAAAGGCCATTGAGCGAGATGGCTCCGTTAAGCGATCGGCACAACGATTATTATCGGAATTAGGTTTGGCGTCACAATTAAAAACCAACCAGCCTGTTATTCAGCTATCGGTTGGCCAACAGCAACGTGTTGCCGTTGCCCGCGCGCTGATCGGTTCGCCAAGATTACTGATTGCAGATGAGCCTACATCGGCGCTTGATGCTGACAGCCGACAGCAGTTTTTAGACTTGCTCCTTCGAGAAGTGAAAACACAAAATAGTACCCTTCTGTTGGTTAGCCATGACCCAGTGCTAGGTGAACGATTTGATCGCAGCGTTTCGCTTTCGCACATTAATAGCGTAGCGGTAGCACAGGGAGTGAATAATGCTGCTTAAGTCTGCAATAGCGAGTGGCTGGCATCGGAGGCAAACGCTATTACTGATTATCCTTACAATTGCTTTAAGTGTTGCGTTGTTAATCAGTGTAGAGAAAGTTCGATCAGAGGTTAGAGAGCATTTTAATCGATCCGTATCAGGTACGGACTTGATAGTGGGCGCTAGAGGGGGGGCTTTGCAGCTTATGCTCTACTCCATTTTTCATATAGGTCAAGCCTCCAATAATATCCGTTGGGAAAGTTATCAGAAAATTGCTGGTCATCGGCATGTAGAGTGGGCGCTACCTATACTACTAGGGGACTCTCATAAGGGGTTTCGGGTTGTGGGTACCACAGGTGACTTCTTTCAACACTACAAAGTGGGCCAACAGCGTGCTCTATCCTTCTTCGCAGGTTCGGTTTACGATGATCTATTTGAAGCAGTGGTTGGTGCTGAGGTAGCTAGAGAATTAGGTTATCAAATAGGCGACCAGATCACGCTATCTCATGGTATGGGCAACAACAGCTTTGCAGAACATGATGATCGGCCTTTTATTATAAAGGGAGTTTTAGCCGCGACAGGAACGCCAGTAGATCGTTCCGTCTATATCAGTCCAGAGGCGATTGAGGCTATTCATATAGGCTGGCAGTCGGGTACTAGAATACCCGGTCAGCACTTTTCTGAAGACGACGTTCGTGCCAAAGATTTACAACCTAAAACACTCACCGCTATCCTTGTCGGGGTGAAGTCGCGCTTGGCTATTTTTCACCTGCAAAGACAAATCAACCAATACAACGAGGAGCCACTGCAGGCTGTACTGCCGGGAGTGGCCCTGCAGCAACTTTGGGAGTTAATCCGTATAGCTGAAGACGCACTTCGTATTGTATCTGCATGTGTTGTTGTGGCGGGGCTTGCAGGAATGCTCTCTGTTTTGCTAACGAGTCTTGGAATAAGGCGGCGTGAGATGGCAATATTAAGGGCGGTGGGGGCTCGGCCTTGGCACTTGGTAGCTTTGTTAGTGATGGAGTCTTTTATCGTTACGCTGTTAGGAACCCTATTAGGGATTGTGGTGTCGATAGGAGGACTTTGGTTTTTTCAACCGGTATTGGAAGCGAACTTAGGTTTATTTTTAGATCCTTGGAGTCTTTCTATGGAGACTTTATATATACTAGGTGCTGTTTTATTGGCGGGTGCTATGACTGGATTATGGCCGGGGATCAGCGCCTATCGTATGGCACACGCTGATGGTTTATCGGTACGTTATTAGAAGTAAGGTATGCATATCAAAATTTTTATCACAGTGTGTTTGGCATTTTTGCACTTTGTTACACCACCCAGCTTAGCTGCACAGAATATTGTTGGCCAGTTAGAAGGGAAACCGATAGAGCAGCTAGAGTGGGATCAGCTCATGCCTGCGGATTATACGCTTGATGGCCTCTTTGATGATCAGCAGTTGGAGGGGTTGGATGATTTGGACCCAAGGGCTGCTCAGTTAATGGACCAGCTGCAACAAGCGCTCCAATCAGCCCCTATTGTCCCTGAAATGGATGGCAAGACAATCCGTATTCCCGGTTTTGTCGTTCCTTTAGAGGGCGAGGATCAAAAGGTTTTTACCTTCTTTCTCGTTCCTTACTTTGGTGCTTGTATTCATGTCCCCCCACCGCCATCTAACCAGATTATCTATGCTCGTTATGAGCCGGGCGTCAAGCTAGAAAGCCTTTACGATGCGGTTTGGTTAACGGGTACTTTACGTACGGAGACCTTTAGTCATGAGTTAGCATCGGCAGGCTATCGGCTTGAGGTGTTTCGAATCGAACCCTACGATGAGTAAACGACAGCCAGCTCTGTAAGTACCCTATCACTCTCTTATCGTATTTGTGATATTGAAGCTCTTCAATTAGCTTGTACGCAAACTGCCTTTAGGTTAGTTTCTCCTCGTCACACACAGGGCGGCTGTTGCTTGATAGTTTTCAAGAAGTTAGGCCGAGTGTGACATATAGGAGTTTACTTAACTAAAGGAAAAAATATGATCACTTTCAAAAGGATCTTATTGGGCTTATTACTGGTGATCCCACTGTCAGGCTGCGTTAAAGGGCTGGTAGGTGCTGATGCTGGTGATAACCAAAGCGTATCACAAGGCGATCAAGTCTCTTTGGTCGGTGAAGGAAAATTCAAAAACGCACGACTATCGCGTGTGGCATCTCTCTCATATCACTGGACACAAATCGCAGGGACGACCGTCGTATTAGAGGGTGCGGATAGCGATAGTGCCAGCTTTACAGCTCCGGCTGTTGCCTCGACAGAAGAAATCCTGACATTTGAGTTGACGGTGAGTACTCAAGTAGGACGTTGTAATAATGCGGGTTCCTACACCCACAGCGGCATCTATGGTCGTTGCCTGGTAGCCATTGCAAAAGATACCGTTGATGTAACGGTAGCGGGTGGCGAACCAGAGCCGCTTACCTCAACGGTACAAGGGCGTATAACCGATGTTGCAGGTAACGTTGTGAGTGCAGCCATTGAAGTCTTACAAAATGGCACCTCTGTACTAACCAGCAACAGTGATGCACAAGGACGGTTTGATCTAACGCTGGAAGAAGATAAACAGTATGTACTGAAATTGTCAGCGCAGGGTTTTGCTGCGCAATCCGTACCGATTCAATCCCCAGGTGCAGCAGGTAAAGTCTTCTTTGATATCACAATGATTGCTGCGGGCGCGCCACAGTCTTTCCAAAGTGCAGAATCTGCGTTGATGGTTGGTTCTGATGGAGCACAAGTAAACGTTCAGCCAAATAGCTTTGTGAATGCAGCGGGGAATCTGGTTAATGGCGATATTCAAGTCACCATTACACCGGTCGACGTATCGAGAGCGGCATCTCTGGCAGCGTTCCCGGGTGATTTTGTTGGTATCCAAGAGAGTGATGGAACAGAAACACCGATTATTAGCTTAGGAACGGTGGAGTATGAATTTACACAAAATGGCCAACCGTTACAGCTAGCACCGGGAGTGACAGCTAATATCGAAATCCCGATCTATATCGATACCTACCAAGATGGTAGTTCCATACAGTTAGGTGATCAGATTCCGTTATGGTCTCTGAATGAAGATACCGGTATCTGGCTACAGGAAGGTTATGGCACGGTAGTGGAATCTAGTGCATCACCCACGGGTATGGCGATGGCCGCAGAGGTCAGCCACTTTACGTGGTGGAATTGTGATGTAGTGATGAATCGTTCACAGGCTATTATCACAGTGCTGGGTAATGAGCCCGGAACAGTACGAATTAAGGCTACGACAACAGCTAATTTAGGATGGAGTCCAACGACAGCAGAGACAATTGCCGATATTGGCGAGCCCACAGGCAACTTATATATTCCTAGTGAGGTAGAGGTTTGTTTTTCTGCAGAAATTATGTATGCAAATGGGTTGATAGGGACAACTTCAGATGTTTGTATCAACGCTGCTCCAAATGCCCTTGTAAATGTTGAGTTGGAAGACGTATTACCGCTCGGGCCTGTATCTATAGTGACTGAACCTGCTACGCTTGGGGATGAGGTCAACTTAGTGGGCTATATCAACTTCCCAGTTGATCCACTTTATATACGCTCCGGTACGAGGGAGCTATTTGTAGACTTTACTCTGAAGTCAGGCCAATTGCCTGAGGGGATTAGTATATTAAATCAGGCAAATGATGTAAGTGCATCACTTATGGGTATTCCAACTCAGGCAGGCATGTTTAGTGCTGATATAACTGCAAGAGATACCGATGGGAATGAAGATACGATAACAGTAAATTACGAGATATATGACAGTAATATCATACGGCCACCTAGTTTAAATCCATATGCCTTTGTACAGTATGTTGTTAGCGAACCTCTCTCTATAGATCTGTTGTCTAAACTCCGAAATTTTGGTGGTTCGGTTTCTCATTGGGAAGTTTCGACCGTTAATACTAGTCGCCCATTGCCTGAGGGATCTTATCAGTTGGTAGGTTCCATTTTAACACTTAATATTCCTATCGGTGCTTACTCTTGTAGGGATCCGTTTACTATAACGGTTCTTGGCAAGAACGTATCTGGAGAGTCCAGCGTATTACTTCGTTTATATGATGAATACTGTGAACTGAACTGATTTTTTAAGGCCCCATTTGGGGCCTTTTTATTATTCTGATTACTTAATTTAAGTACTATCTTTTTAAGCGTAACCGGTTATAATCCGCGCACTCAAAATTGCAACGTTCGTTGTACAACATTGGCTTGTTCTTAGCTGGTTACTCCAGATCACGGTTTTTAATATCTGAGCTGTTTTTGCCTTGGTATTTTTCTTTTCTTATGTTCGACTAAGGAGATATAAGCCATGTGTACACTGGCAGGTTACCTATACTTTGTGGGAGGAGTCTATTATGAATCAAGCATCTGATATGCAATATCAGCGAGTGACAGCGGGCTGGCGAGAGTGGGTTTCTTTACCTGAATTGGGTATTCATTGGATCAAAGCCAAGATGGATACGGGGGCT
Organism: Neptunomonas concharum; assembly: GCF_008630635.1. Classification (NCBI taxonomy): domain Bacteria; kingdom Pseudomonadati; phylum Pseudomonadota; class Gammaproteobacteria; order Oceanospirillales; family Oceanospirillaceae; genus Neptunomonas; species Neptunomonas concharum. The sequence goes on from NZ_CP043869.1 coordinate 1,053,668, forward strand.
AGAACCTCATGTATCCATGCTTTTGAGGTTGAAGCTTTTAATAATGACCAAGGTGAAGAGTGGGTTAGATTTGCATTACACCCCCATCAGGAGGAGACTGAAACGGTCATTCGTTGTGAAGCTCCAATTTTGGATGTCCGTAAAGTGACGGACTCAGGTGGCCATAGCGAAATGCGTTATGTGATTAAAACCCCTTTGCTTTGTGGTGGTAGAACTTGGCCTATCGAAATTACGCTAACGAACAGAGATATCATGAAGTTCCGTATGTTGATTGGGCGTACCGCTATGCTATCCAAATTAATGATCGATCCTGAACTGTCTTATCAGTTTGGGAAACCGGAGTTTTAATATGAAAATTGGTATTTTATCTCGTAACTCAAGCCTTTACTCCACACGGAGGTTGGTTGAAGCTTGCGAGCAGCGCGGGCATGAAACAAAGGTCATTGATGCTTTACGTTGCTATATGAACATCAATTCAGACCAGCCTTCAATCCACTTTAAAGGGGATGACCTGACGGGATTCGATGCCATTATTCCTCGTATCGGTGCATCTGTGACTTTTTATGGATGTGCAGTGTTACGCCAGTTTGAGATGATGGGGGTCTTTCCTGTAAATGAGTCAGTTGCGATTACTCGTTCCAGAGATAAGCTACGCTCTATGCAGTTGCTCTCACGAAAAGGCATCGGTATGCCAGTGACCGGTTTTGCCAGTAAGCCTGATGATATTAAAGACTTGCTGGACATGGTTGGCGGCGCCCCAGTTGTTATTAAACTGTTGGAAGGTACCCAAGGTATTGGCGTGGTACTGGCTGAAACGCGTAAAGCTGCCGAGAGTGTTATTGAAGCCTTTATGGGGTTGAAAGCCAATATCATGGTGCAGGAGTTTATTCGTGAGGCAGGCGGTGCGGATATCCGCTGCTTTGTGATTGGGGATCGGGTGATTGCAGCTATGAAACGCCAAGGTGCAGACGGGGAGTTTCGTTCTAATCTGCACAGGGGTGGTAATGCATCGCTTGTCAGAATCACCCCAGAAGAGCGTCAGACAGCGGTAGCTGCTGCAAAAATTATGGGGTTAGGTGTGGCCGGGGTGGATCTATTGCGCTCTGAAAGAGGCCCCTTAGTTATGGAAGTTAACTCATCCCCAGGGCTTGAAGGTATTGAAAAAGCCACAGGAAAGGATGTTGCAACTATGATTGTTCAATTTATTGAGAAAAATGCGAAACCGCAGAGGACGAGAACACGTGGCAAGGGCTAAGCCTAATCAAAGTATAACGATTTCAGGTGTCTCTGTGGCACCTGGTCAAAGAGCGGTGATTGATCTTGAGGTAGCACAACTTTATACCCACACACCGCTAAGTATCCCCATTGAAGTGATCAATGGTGCTAAAGAAGGCCCGGTACTTTTAGTCAATGCGGCGATACATGGTGATGAGCTTAATGGTGTAGAAGCAGTTCGTCAGTTACTGGGACGTATAGATGAGTCTAGGCTGAAAGGTACAGTTGTTGCTGTGCCGGTGGTGAATGTCTTTGGTTTGATCCATAAGTCACGCTACTTGCCTGATAGGCGGGATCTGAATCGTTGTTTTCCAGGCTCTGAGCGAGGGTCGATTGCTGGCAGATTGGCTTATCAGTTTTTTAATCAGGTGGTCAAGCATTGTAACTACGTGATTGATCTTCATACTGGTGCGATTCATCGCTCAAACCTTCCTCAAATCCGCGCTAACTTGAGCAATGAAACCACCAGTGAGATTGCCCATGCTTTTGGTACCCCCATCATTATTGATGCCGTTTTAAGGGATGGCTCGTTGCGAGCAATTGCAGAGGAGCATTCTATACCAGTCATTACTTATGAAGGTGGAGAAGCGCTTCGATTTGATCCTATCCCTATAGCTGCGGCGGTTGAGGGTGTGATGCGTGTGATGCGCCTGCTCGGAATGCTGAGGAAAACACGTAAAAAGTCGCCGATTACGCCGGTTATTGCAAGGTCTACCAGTTGGGTACGAGCAGAGCAAAACGGTATTCTACGCAGTCAGGTTACTTTAGGAGATCGTGTTGATAAAGGCCAAGTACTTGCTTTTATTAGTGATCCGTTGGGGCGAAGTGAGGTCGAAGTTAAAGCCCCACGAGAAGGGATTGTTATCGGCATTCAAACATTGCCGCTGGTCAACGAAGGTGATGCGATTGTTCATATCGCTTTCTTTTATGCGGAAAACCGACTGGTACAAGAAACGGTTGAGACTTACATTGATGAAGTGATGGAGCAGGCCGGTGAGGAACTGGTGATGTCGAGCATGTTAGGGTAAGGATGTTTATTTTGACCCAGTGAGATTAGAATACGTTTCTTTTTTGCTAAGTTGAGTAAGTTACTATGAATTACCCTGAGACGAAGTTACCCAAAGTTGGGACGACTATTTTTACCCAAATGTCTCAAATGGCCGCTGAATATCAAGCGATCAATCTTTCTCAGGGTTTTCCCGATTTTGATGGGCCTCGCGCTTTGTTGGATGCTGTTGGTCATTATATTCGTCAAGGTGCAAACCAATATGCTCCAATGACCGGGGTACCTGCTTTGAGAGAGCAGATCGCCGGAAAAGTCGCAACCCTCTATGGTCGTAAGGTCTGTGCAGATCAGGAAATAACGGTAACCTCCGGGGCGACAGGAGCGCTATTTGCCGCAATCTCGTCGGTCGTACGCAAAGGTGATGAGGTCATTATTTTTGATCCAGCCTATGATAGCTATGAACCGGCTATCGAACTCAATGGTGGTGTGGCCGTTCGCTTGCAACTATTGCCACCGAATTTCCAAGTGGATTGGATGCAGGTCAAGGCTGCTATTAGCTCGAAAACGCGCATGATTATTATCAATACGCCGCATAACCCGACAGGCGCCATTCTAAGTGCCGCTGATTTGGATCAGTTGGCAGGTATCGTGGAAGGGACGGATATCCTGCTGCTGGCAGATGAAGTGTATGAACATATCGTCTTTGAAGGTGAGCACCAGAGCTTATTAAGTCATGATGTGTTGTATCCGCGCAGTTTTGTGGTTTCATCGTTTGGTAAAACTTACCATACAACAGGCTGGAAGATTGGCTATTGTGTTGCTCCGGCATCACTGTCTGTAGAGTTTCGCAAAGTACACCAGTATTTAACCTTCTCTACAGCAACGCCGATGCAGCTGGCGTTGGCGGATATTATGCGTGATGAGCCGCAGCACTATTTGCAGCTTCCAACTTTCTATAAAGCAAAACGAGATCTGTTTTGTTCGCTTATCAAAGGGAGCAGCTTCCAGTTCACACCAGCCAAGGGAACCTACTTCCAGCTGGTGGACTACAGTGCCATCAGCGACCTTCCAGATACCGAGTTTTGTTTGTGGTTAATTAAAGAAGCCGGTGTAGCGGCTATTCCTGTGTCTGTTTTTTGTGAAACACCACCGAGCATGCGTTTAGTGCGTTTTTGTTTTGCAAAAGGGGATGATACTTTGAGAAGCGCAGCCGAGCGCCTTGTGCACCTTTAAAGTGAGAGTGGGTATGAATACTCCTTTGGAAAACTTAAGAGTTTCGCTGGTTCAAACGGCGTTGATTTGGCAAAAGCCAGAAGAGAATAGAGTGCAACTAGCAGCGCTGATAGCTCCTCTGGCGGGTGCCGCAGATGTGATTGTCTTACCTGAGATGTTTACAACAGGTTTCATGATGGAGCCTGAAACGCACGCAGAAACGGAGCAAGGTAAAACACTTCCGTGGATGAAGCAGCAAGCATCTCAATTAGGGTCAGTCGTTTGCGGCTCGGTAGCCATTCAAACTCACCAAGGATTTGTTAACCGATTCTATTGGGTAACACCGCAAGGGGAAGTGTCTTATTACGACAAGCGTCACCTTTTTCGTATGGGTAAAGAGCACGAACACTACCAATCTGGTAACCAGCGAGTCGTTATTCAGTACCGTGGTTGGAATATATTACCGATTATCTGTTATGACTTGCGCTTCCCTGTCTTTATGCGCAACCAAAATGATTATGATTTAAGTATCTGTGTTGCCAATTGGCCTGCGCCTAGGCGTAATCCTTGGAGAACCCTACTACAGGCACGAGCGATAGAAAATCAGTGCTACATGTTAGGCGTTAACCGTGTAGGGCAAGACGCAGCGGGATTGAATTACAGTGGAGATTCGTTAGCTGTTGATTTTAAAGGTGATCTACTAATTGATCAGCCCCAAAGCGTTAGTTTTGTAGAAACAACCGCACTATCGCTCTCGTCATTGAGAACTTTTCGAGAAAATTTCCCTGCCTGGCAGGATGCCGACACCTTTAGGCTGGATTTCTGATAGCGTGCTTATTTCGTCTTTTAAGCATGTGAACGCTTAAAGTTAGCGCAGTAATCCACGGATACCTGTTTTGGCGTAAACCAAATATAGTCAGCCTGATCTTGTGTCACATAGTCTTGAGGTTGAGACAGGCTTTCTTGAACTTCTACTAAAAGAAGCGTTGTGATTGTACTTGAGTTTTTAGTTAACTGTTTTAGGTGAAGTGGAACCCCCAGATCCTTTCGGCTATGTGTTGCACCAGCAACAAGTACTACAGGCTTGTGGGGGCTGTTAGCCATCTGCCAAGCCATCATAGCATCTCTGGCTAACTGTATGGTGAGCATACCGCTTAAGCGATCTTTCTCCGTCATACGGCAATGGCCTTGATAGATTTGCTCTAAGAGCGCCTCTTTGACTGTGTGATCAATATGATTGATCGTCTCTTGCTGCTCTTTTGTGAACCGCTGTTTATCGGAGGTTTTATAAAGGTGTTGAAGGGTAACGGTTGATAGGTTTCCAGAGATAACTTTTCCACCATGACGAAGGGTTGCATGTATAAGCTTTCCATAATCTGCCCAAGGCCAGCTACGTTCATTCCACTTCAGTTTGTCTTTTAATACTTCGGGACTGTCTGTTGGCTGAAGTTGCTTGATAAGCCCCTGTTGATCCTCTGACAGCATCTCAAACACCACACTACCAGCCGTTTCTGCCATGCTGGCTGAAATAATCTCTTGCTCAAGTTGATGGTGATCAGGGTTATCGTGTTTTTCACCAATAAGTACGTAATCGGATCGTTTTAAAAACTCCTGAAGGTCATCCGATGTGATAAATGCCTGAGTGCGAAGATCATAAATCGTACCCGTCAGTGGATGCTTTTGCAGCTCTGGCGCTTGCCATACACGCTCAGTAGCGAGAGCCGAGAGTACTAGCAAGAAGCTCAGAACGATAGCCACTACTGAAAGGTAGACTCTGTTTTCTCTCATTATTCACTCCTACTACAGGGGGTGTTACGCAGTCGCCAGCTGCTGAGTCAGCCACGTTTTTAACGCCATAATGTTAGGGTCATAGGCTTTATAAGGTGACGTTAACAGGTAGTAACCGTATCCGCTAGCGTAGCGAATGCCAAAAGGATTTACGAGATTTGATGATGCTAGTGTGCTTTCAATCATAAAGTCGGGTAATAAACCGACGCCCTGTTTTTGTAAAATCGCCGCATGGGACATAAAGAAATGCTCAAAGCCGACAGCGCATGAGTTGCTGGGCAAAATTGCCTCAGAATCTGGGAAAAGATAGCTATAGAACTGTGTCCACAGTTCAGGGCGTGTGGTGTGCAGAATCAATGGAAGGCTGAGTAGCGCTTCTTTTGAAGAGGTTGCGTTTTGTAGGAATAGATCACGATGAACTACAGGTAATAAAATTTCTTCCGTTAACAGAGTGGCGTGTTCGTGGTTTAGCGATAAAGGTAAGCAGCGAATAGCAAGGTCTGCCTCTTGTTCGCCGAATTGGATAGGACCATCACCTGTCACCATAGATAGTTTTAGGTCAGGTAAGCTGTGTTGAAGCTCGGATAGCTTAGGTATTAACCACAAATTGCTAAACGAAGGGCTAATATTGAGTGTCAGTGTATTTTTACGGGCTTGTTGCAATGCTGCCGTTGCACTGACTATTTGCTGCATCGCTGCTGTTATTTCTGGAAGGTAATGTTTTCCCGCCTCAGTTAAGGTTAACCCTTGAGGGGTACGATTAAATAAAGGACGAGAAAGATAACTTTCCAGTAATTGGATCTGCTTGCTGACAGCACCTTGTGTCACACATAACTCATCGGCGGCTTTAGAGAAACTAAGCCTACGTGCAGCTACTTCAAAGACACGCAGCGCATTGAGGGGAGGAAAATGATTAACCATTGTATTTTAGCCTATGAGTTTTTCTCATAGGCTAAGAGATTATATCGTTTGAGCGTCTTGTGGAAGGCGTATTGAATAGCACTATTCGTTTAGGGGGAAATTTCCATGAATAGTCGCGTATTCCATCGTCATTGTCATTCAACATTACCTGTAGCCGTTAGAGGTGAGGGTGCGTATCTCTTTGATCAAAACGGTAAAGCCTATTTAGATGCCAGCGGTGGAGCAGCTGTCTCATGTTTAGGTCACAATCATGCTGGTGTGAGAGCGGCATTACATCACCAGATAGATTCATTAGCCTATGCTCACAGTGCTTTTTTTACCACAGAGAGCGCTGAACTATTGGCCGATAAACTGGCAGAGCACGCACCGGGTGATCTCAATCATACCTACTTTCTATCCGGTGGGTCTGAAGCGGTTGAGGCCGCATTGAAGTTAGCGCGGCAATATTTCCTAGAGATAGGTCAGCCGCAACGAACCCGTTTTATCTCTCGTCGACAAAGTTATCACGGCAATACATTAGGAGCACTCGCTGTGGGCGGGAATATATGGCGTCGTGCGCCCTTTGATCCGCTACTCATTCCCGCTGAACATATTGCACCCTGCTACAGCTACCGTGACAAGCGAGCACATGAAACGCCGTTTGAATATGGGCAACGGGTTGCCAATGAGCTTGAAGAGAGGCTATTGGTTGTAGGCCCTGACACAGTGATTGCTTTTATTGCTGAACCCGTCGTAGGTGCGACTGCGGGTGCACTCACGGCAGAAGAGGGATATTTCTCACGTATCAGAGAAATTTGTAATCAATATGGTGTCTTATTGATACTGGATGAAGTCATGTGTGGTATGGGAAGAACAGGGACATTATTTGCTCATGAACAGGAGGGTATCCATGCTGACATCGTTACCATTGCTAAGGGGTTAGGTGCTGGGTATCAGCCTATTGGTGCTATGTTGGCCAGTGATCGAGTATATGATGCGGTATCAAATGGGAGCGGCTTCTTTCAGCATGGGCATACATATATGGGGCATGCGACGGCAACCGCTGGAGCATTGGCGGTCCTGAATGCGATACAAAATGAAAACTTACTTCCCAATGTCGTTCACAAAGGAAATCTATTGATGGATAGGCTCCATCAGCGTTTTGCAGAGAACGTTCATGTGGGCGATATTCGTGGGCGAGGTTTGTTTATTGGTCTTGAATTGGTGAAAGATAAGGAGACCAAGCAACCTTTCGATCCTGTCACTCAATTGCATGCGCGCATAAAGAACAGGGCTATGGAGCTAGGGTTAATTTGTTACCCTATGTCAGGCACTATTGATGGTACACATGGGCATCATATTTTATTAGCGCCGCCGTTTATCATCTCGACTGAGCAAGTAGATGAACTAGTCGATAAGCTCGGCAATAGTATTGAATCTGTAATAAAAGAAGTTACTTCAGGAGCCTCTTGCTCATGAAAAAATCACTGATTATTGTGGCGCCAAACGGTGCCAAGAAAATGAAGAGTGATCATCCTGCTTTGCCGATGACGCCCGAAGAGATTGCGCAAGAGGTTGCTGCCTGTGCAGAAGCGGGTGCTGCAATGGTGCATCTACATGCCAGAGATAACGATGGTCACCACTCGCTGGATATCGATGATAATCTACAAGTAATGGACGCCGTTAAGGCGCGTGTAGGGTCTGATGTGGTCATTCAGGTGACGACAGAAGCCATCGGTATTTATACGCCACAGCAGCAGATGGCATTGATTAAAGCCGTTGTGCCAGAAGCTGCCTCGTTTGCGATAAAGGAGTTAATTCCTGATCAGAGCAGTGAGAAAACAGCGGCGGACTTTTTCCATTGGATAGCCGCTGAGAATATTTTGCCGCAATATATTCTCTATTCAGGGGATGATGTTGCTCGGTATCTGTCCTTAAAAGCAAAGGGGATTATACCGAATGCTCCTCACCATCTGCTTTTCGTATTGGGGCGGTATCACGTTCAGCAACAAAGCTCAGTGAGTGGATTACGGGAGTTTCTTCAATACCAGGAGCAATTAGGACAGACGCCATGGGCGTGTTGTGCCTTTGGTATATCCGAACAAACAATATTGCTTGAGGCTGCGAAACAGGGAGGCGATGTACGTATTGGCTTTGAAAACAATCTTTTTGCAGCAGATGGTAAACAGCTGGCTACTAGTAATGCATCCCAAGTTGCAGATTTAGTTGATGTTTTTAAGGCCGCTGGTATATCCCCAATGAATGTCAGTGAACTACGCCAAGGCTATGGCGGTAGCTAAACCCTAAACGCAAAAAAGCCCCAAAAGGGGCTTTCTGGTTCAAGGTCTTAATTAAGCAAGATAGACCTCTTCTTCTTCTTCGAAGACTTCATCATTGACGGCATCATCACCGATGAGCTCAGTATGTTTTGTCGCGCCTTTTTTATGAGTCTGCTTATCGCGAAGTTTAGATAGCTGGCGGTCAATCTTATCAGCGACAGCATCCAATGCAGCATATAAATTATCAGCGCTCGCTTTAGCTACAACTTCCCTACCGCAGGCATGCAGGATAGCTTCTACATCCTCTTGGCGATCTTTTTTGTCAATAGTTACTTGCGCACTGGAGATAATATCAAAATGACTTTGGCTATTTTCCAGCCAACTTTCAATTTTTTCGCGAACAGCGGGTGAAACTTTATCATGACGGCTAGTGATGTTAATGATCATATTCTTTCCTTATCACACTGCGAGCAATATCTTTTTGCTCAGAATTCGACTTTGAAAAAGTAACGCGCTAACTCCGTATCTAAGGGTGAATGTGACAATCTCTTCACATTCACTATAGACCGATTTTAGCTAGAAAGGAAAGGGGTTTTTGAAGATTATTCTTCAACCCATATTTCGCGTACTGGTTCCCCAAAATCATCGTAAATGATTTTCTTTCGGGGCCGCTTAGAGTAAGCATGAGTAGGGCTTTCTGTTTTGGAACGGCGCCTAGAGTCTATAGCTGCCAGTGCCTCAGGAACGGGGGTACGCTCCTGCTTCGGGTGGCCGAATGTAAAGCTGTTACGGTGATAAGCACCTTCCACAAGTCCAGATGCACCACTGTCTACATGCTGAATGGCGCCGCCATGTTTAATGAACTCTTGAATTTTTGATTCGAGTTCTTGGCGGGTTTCGGCTTTGGTCGGTCGTTTATTCATGGCTGGCATTATGCCTTAATGCACGAGAGGAGGAAATTACCAGATAAAGCTTTGGCTAAAATATCTGGGTGAGATCGCAAGGGGTTATCGTTATACTCCCGTTCATTATAGTGCTAGGAATGACCGATGAATTATACGCCTCTAAAAGAGTATCGACATGCGTGGTTTTATCATCACAAGGATATGCCGGTATCGGCTGAAGATCTTGAATTTATCAAGCCGATGACACCAGCCAGAGCATATCAGCTATGGACTCAAATGATTAGTAAACAAAGTGATGATATCACTGAATTAGCGAAAGATGATTGGGCTAGCCACAGTCAAACCTGGGTGGAAGAGGGAGCTTGGCAGAGCGCATGGGATAGTGAGAGTCTTGATCTACCCGACTCGTTTAATCTTTACTTTTCATGGGATAACCAGACCGTTGTTTATTTTTGCTACGGTGCTGAGCATATCGTTGAAACACGTTGGGATGTGTTTCGTCGCTGCTGGAAGAACTTTTTGTTTATCGATGACAGCCCGATTTTACTGGGAAAAAAGCGCAAAGAAGTTGCCCAGTTCTTTCAGAATGGATCCTTTAGGCTGGGGCAACGCCCTTAAGTAATACTACTAGCGGAAAAAATTCCCTAGAAACAGATCAATGAGTTGATCGCTGTCAGTTTTTAAATCTATCTGCTGAATATGGGTTTGCATGTTGTTATCGACAAGCCCATGCAGATAGCTCCACAGGGCAGCTGCTAATAGCTGGGGAGTATATTGCGGATTCAATTGAGCGCGGTTCTCAAGGTGAGTCAGTGCATCTAAAATTGATTGGTAGATGCGAGTTGCCTTCTCTTCCAAGTATATTTGTAGCGCCGTCTGATGCGTGGTGGATTCTGCTGAGTTCAGGACAATTCGGACGGCTTGACTGACCTTCGGATTATTCACTACCACTTTTAGCATCTGCTTAATTGTCTCACAAAAGTGAAGCGTTCCATCCGTAGGAGTGGGTGACGATAGCGCTTGTAAAAATATTTCCAAGGTAGGGGCAGCGTCGCGCTCCCACAGCGCTTTAATAACATCCTCTTTGTTTTCGAAGTGCCAATATACCGCGCCTCTTGTGAGTGATGCCTGCCTTGCAATATCGTTTAGTGTGGTATGACTTACCCCTTGCTGTGCGAAAAGCATAGCTGCTGAATCAAGTAACAAGTGGTAAGTTTTTTGTGCTTCTTCTTTGGTCTTTCTTGCCATTAGCTGAGTCGGTATTTAAAAATGTTTAATATACCCCAATTCTAATTAATATACATTCACGTCTGTTTATTAAAAGAGAAAAGCTACTTAGGGTGCTTTTGCCACAAGTGCGACGCCTTGACGGTAACCTAGCCCTCCATTGCCATGCACCATGCCGTAGGTTTCAGTACCTGAACAGAGGCGATGGTACATGGTGATCAGGCCATTCAGGGCTGGGTTATTCCAAGGTGCTCTTGCCAAGTTCATTCCACCGGTAACGGTGATGGTGTGCTCATTTAGGAATTCAGAAATTTCTTCCAAATGATCTACTAGGCCGCTGGCGAGTAAGAAGGCCATAGGAACAACAGGGTAACAGGTGTAAACTTCTAAAAGCGCATCCCCTTGGCGAAATTGCTTTGCAAAGTCGACATCAGCTGTTTGGCAACATTGCTGATAAGCGTTTTGTAAGTGCTCATAATTTGATATTTTTCCAATGTAGTCGCGACCATCTCCTTCGAGCCTGCCTAGCCCTACAGCTTTTACTTCGATCTGTTCGTTTTTAGGGATATTTAACTGTTGTGCCAAGCGTTCAGAGCATATGAGCATACGGCCTGAAAAGTCGACCAAAGGGTTGGCGCAGTCAACACCCCTAAAGAGTGAGGTGATAGGTTTGTACCACCGGTCATCCGGAAGTTGCTCTGGGGTGAAACTATCCGATAGCGTGTTACGATAGCTCAATTGATAGTTTTCAAACAGCGCATGAGCTATGCGTTGAAATTCATCTTCTGTGCTTTTCTGTCGCGTTATAAAGTGCGTTGCTAGCTCATTATAGGCTTCTGTTAGCGGATACTGAGCGCCATAAACTGCCATTTTCTCAAGTCGTTCGTCACGGGTGTAACCGCTCTTAATGTGATCTTCCCCACTAATAACAACCGCTTCGGCACCAGCATCAATCAGAATTTTAGCTTTGGATAGTGCTTCGATCGGTGCGCAACCACTGCGAAAGTGTCCATCTTTTTCAGGGCTATGCCAGTCGGCACTTAATGGTTCAATAATCAACTGCTTGATATCAAAACCTTTTTCTTGGATCTGTTGTTCAAGTGCTAAGCAATGTTGTTGAGAACCTTGACTATCAATCGTTTTGGCGGCGGAAATGATTAGGGCGCTAGGCATAATGGGCTCATCGTTATTGTAGTTAGAGGATTATAGTAGCAAATCAGATTAGGGTTTTCCTTCATGATATGTGAGTAAATATTTCATATAAATATCCTTTATAGAGGCCGCTATTTACGTATAATAAACATACGTTCATGAATGTTTGTTGGTGATGAGCAATGAAAAAAGCTTTGTTTCTTGTACTGCTAGTGGTGTCTACTGGTTTTTTGAGTGGTTGTGATCAGCCGGTAGAGCCTGCAGCTGTGGATGCTGAAGTTATCAGACCTGCACAAATCGATTTGGCGATATCGGTAGCTCCCACGACACGACGGACTTTGCCAGCAACCATTGAAGCGTCGCGTCACTCTGCACTGGCCTTTCGTGTATCGGGTCAGTTACAAGCCCTACCTGTGAAAGCCGGGGATATAGTGAAGGAAGGGGCGTTATTGGCTCAGTTAGACCAAACCGATTTTAAAACAGTGGTTGATGATCGTCAGGCAAGGTATCAACTCGCCAAAGTACAGTACGACCAAATAAAAGCGTTAATTGCGAAACAATACGCAAGTCAGACTCGTTTAGATGAGGCTAGTGCTAATCTTAAGGCGGCGCGTGCTGCCTTATCGGCTGCTCAGGATAATTTGCGCTACTCTCGGTTGATCGCTCCGTTCGATGGCGTTATTGCGAAAGTTGATATTGAGAATTTTCAGGCTGTACAAGCGCAGGCCCCCATTATTGAACTGCAAGGTCAAGAGAGTGTTGATATTCGTTTTAGTATTCCTGAAACGCTGTTAACTCATATCAATCCTGATATTGATGCTAGTAGTATCTGTGGTGTGGTGCGCTTCGATAGTCAACCAGACAGTGAATTTAATGCTTGCTACAAAAAGCATGACTCCGTTCCTGACCCCTTAACGCGTACCTACCGAGTTGTGTTTAGTATGTCTCGTGAGGCTAAGTTCCCAATCTTTCCGGGAATGTCTGCCAGTATCGAGGTTGATATGGGGAATTTCTTATTAGCCGAGGGTATCTCCGGTGCTGTCAGTGTGCCTATTGAGTCTGTGTTTGAAACACAGGGTAAAAGTTTCGTCTGGCGAGTTACTGATCAAATGCAAGCGACGAGGACTGAGATTACGCTCCTGAAAATAATGGAAGATCGAGCGATCATTAAAGGCTTGGATGATGCTACGCCTATTATCAGTGCGGGTGTTGCCTACGTGAAAGAGGGACAAAAGGTAAGAGCAATTAATAAAGAACGCGGATTGTGAGGCGCTTGTCATGAACTTGGCTGAGTATGGTATTCGTCACAAAACGGTGACTTGGTTAGTTGTCGCATTGCTCATTGGTGGGGGAATATTCTCTTTTTTAGGGTTAGGAAGGCTCGAAGATCCAGCATTCACTATTAAAGAGGCCTTGATCAACACGGCGTATCCGGGAGCATCCCCTCAAGAGGTAGAAGAGGAGGTGACGCTCGTATTGGAAAATGCTATCCAACAGTTGCCGTATGTTGAAGAGATTGTTTCTACATCGAGTGCTGGTTTTTCTCAAATACAAGTGGAAATGAAGAGCACTTATCGAAAGAAAGATCTTGCTCAAATCTGGGATGAAATGCGCCGTAAAGTTAATGATATTGCAGCAACCTTACCGCCAGGAAGTTCATCGCCACAGATTATCGATGATTTCAGTGATGTTTACGGTATGTTCATGGCGCTCAGTGGGCAAGGATATAACTACGAACAGTTGGAAGATTATGCTGACTTTCTTCGCAGGGAGTTGGTGTTATTGCCAGGCGTTGGCAAAGTTACTGTAGGAGGGAGCCGTCAAGAGCAGATTATCATAGAGATTGATCGAGCGAAGTTAGCCGCTACGGGTTTCTCTGTGGCTGCGCTACAGCAAGTGCTTAGTACTCATAATCTTGTTAGCGATGCGGGCAGAATCCGAGCCGGTAGTGAATATATTCGTATCAGTGCACTGAACTATTCGCAAATTAGCCAAGGTCTGGGTGGCTTATTATTAGGTGAAGCCAACGGTGAATTAGTTCATCTAACAGATGTTGCTACAATCCGTAAAGATTACGTTGATCCTCCACTTCACTTATATCGCTACAACGGTGATTTTGCGCTAACGCTGAATCTCTCTTTTGCGGCGGGAGTAAATGTCGTTGAGGTTGGACAAGCAGTACAGTCTCGTTTGCAAGCATTGGAATACAGCCGCCCAATCGGGATGCAGATTGATTTTATCTACAATCAGCCCGAGAGGGTTGAGGCATCGGTGAATGATTTTCTGGTCAGCCTAGGGCAAGCCGTCGCTATTGTAGTAATCGTTCTGCTCATCTCTATGGGAACCCGGCCGGGTATTTTGATGAGTGGTGTTTTATTACTGACGATCTTAGGGACTTTTATTTTAATGCGTATCTATGGCATTGAATTGCACCGCATTTCTCTAGGCGCGCTGATTATCGCGTTGGGCATGCTGGTGGACAATGCTATTGTGATTACCGAAGGGGCTATCATTGGTATGCAGCGTGGTATGACACGCTTGGAGGCCGTTCGTAAAATTGTTCAAAACACCAGTTGGCCACTGCTGGGTGCAACCATTATCGCGATTGCTGCTTTTGCCCCGATAGGTCTTTCTCCTGATGCCAGTGGGGAGTTTACCAGTAGTTTGTTTTGGGTTTTGTTTTTTTCTCTGCTTTTGAGTTGGTTCCTTGCCATTACGGTGACGCCGTTCTTTTGTTATCTGTTATTTAGAGAAAAGACTCATACAAAGGAGAATGACTTACCGAGTGAGGATCCATATAGCGGGGTGATTTACCGTCTTTATAGACAGGCATTAGATGTGGCCTTGAGGTTTAGGTGGTCCACGGTGGTATTGATGGTTGCGATACTATGTGTCTCTCTTTATGGGTTTAAATATGTGAAGCAAGGGTTCTTTCCGTCAACTTCTTTACCCATTGTACTGGTAGATTACTGGTTGGCAGAAGGCAGTGATATTCGGGCCACCGAAACTGATATCAAACGGTTGGAGAAGCAAATTCTTGAACTGGATCATATTGAGCAGGTTACCAGCACCATAGGACAGGGAGCAGAGCGCTTTATGTTGACTTACGCACCTGAACATAACTTTTCCAGTTATGCTCAGATTATTGTGCAAACGGACAGCTATGAGCATCTGGAACCGACGGTTGGTAAAATTAATACACTGTTGAAAGAGCAATACCCTCAGGCCTTTGCGAAGTTTACCCGCGTATCTATTGGCCCTACTACAAAGGCTAAGATAGAAGCCAGAATCATAGGTTCAGACCCCGACACACTCAGAGCGCTAGCCGCTCAAGTGATGGATATTTTTGATAATGAACCGACGGCCACTAATGTCGATCAGGACTGGCGTCAGCGAACTAAATTGTTGCGACCGGTTTATGATGAAGCAGAAGGACGGCGTTTGGGTATCAGTGAGGCAGACCTGAATCAGGCAATCAAAATGCACGTTAACGGTCTTCCTATTGGTTTGTATCGCGATGGTTCTGATTTGTTGCCTATTGTGTTGCAGGCTCCTGCGTCGGAGCAACAAGGCGTTGAGTCCCTCAAAAATCTTCAGGTATACAGTTCCGCACGGCGAACCTACGTCAATATCGGTCAAGTTGTTAAGTTTATTGAAATCGATTGGGAAGACCCTCTGATTAAAAGGCGTGACCGTAAGCGAACATTGACGGTTATGGCAGATCCTAATCCCGCTACAGAAACGACAGCGGCGGAGTTATTAAACCGTTTGAAGCCCAAAGTGGAAATGTTATCCCTGCCTGTAGGATATGAGATTAAATGGGGGGGAGAATTTGAGGCACAGCAAAAAGCCAATAGGGCGGTGTTTACACCTTTTCCGCTAGGCATACTGGTGATGTTCGTTATAACCGTATTTATGTTCAACTCTATGAGACAAACGTTAGCCGTTTGGTTGACGGTGCCTCTCGCTATCATTGGCGTAACGTGGGGGTTGATCCTTATGGGAGCTCCCTTTAGTTTTACAGCGCTACTGGCTGTCCTTAGTTTGGTTGGCATGCAGATTAAGAACGGTATTGTGCTGGTGGAGGAGATAAAGCGTTTGGAAGAGGAAGATGGCTATGCTTGGATTGATGCGATTCGTGATGCGTCGGTCAGTCGTGTGAGGCCGGTTACGATGGCTGCTATCACAACGATTCTGGGAATGCTGCCATTGTTATCAGACGTTTTTTTCGAACCGATGGCCGTTACGATTATGTATGGTTTGGGTTTCGCTACGATCCTTACCCTGTTTGTTGTGCCCGTCCTATTTGCTCTACTTTACAGGGTCCGGTTAAATCCTTCAGAATAAGGTCATAATTTTTTACCAAGGATGGTAATTATGAAGACCCACAACCTAGGGCTGGCATCGCTGGCTCTTTCTCTGTTCTGCGCCCCTACCGTTGCTATTGGTGTTTCGTCCGATCCTAACTTGCAGCAAGCATCAAGCCTTGATGAGAAACGGGAAACCATTGATCTCTCTCACTACCTTTACACTGAAAAGTTGGATGGTGTTCGTGGTTACTGGGATGGCCGTAAACTAATGACGCGAACGGGCAAGCCTATTCACGCACCTGCTTGGTTTTTAAGCGCATTACCTGAGATTGCTGTGGAAGGAGAGCTATGGATAGGGCGGGGTCAGTTTGAGAGGGTGTCAGGTATTGTTCGAACAAACGAACCTAACGATGAAAATTGGAGAGATGTAACCTTCTGGTTATTCGACCTACCGCATTATCCTGGTGATTACAAAACGAGAAAGCAATTCTTAGACCAGACGGTTACACGGATTAATGTACCTTTTATTCGTGCGGTCAACGTGAAGCCCTTTACTTCTGATTTGCAGCTCCAACGAGATTGGCAGTTGTGGCAAAAGCAAGGAGCTGAGGGTGTCATGCTCTATAAAGAAGACGCACTTTACCTTCCTGGTAGGGGCACAGCCCTGTTGAAACTTAAAGGTTATGAGGATGCAGAAGCTACCGTAATCGAAATACTCGAAGGAAAAGGGAAATACCGAGGTATGATGGGGGCTCTGCTAGTGGAAAGTGCTAACGGTGTACGTTTTAAGGTTGGTTCAGGCTTTACTGATGAGCAACGTAAGACTCCACCGGCGATAGGCTCGCAAATTACCTACCGTTACAATGGACTTACCCGTAATGGGCTACCTAGGTTTGCCCGGTTTGAACGGCTTCGCCCTGAAGAGTGATTAAGCACTCGTAAGCTTCCCGAATGGCAATAAACGCTTCGGGTGATCCTCCTTTGTCGGGATGGTGTCGTGTTGCTTGTTTTTTATACTGCTGTTTAATAATAGACGGCGTGGGATTATCAATATCGATTTCGAGCCTTTTAAGTGCCTCAAGTCGCTTATCTATACAGTAGAACCGTGCCCAAAACTGCCGCAGCATTGTTTGTACCTCTTCGGCTTGGGTGCTCTCAAATTCACGCGTATCTAGATAGTAATTACGCAGTGCTGCTGCGCTGATTTCTGCAGGAAACATTTCTGTATTCGAATTGAATGTGTTTTCATCGCACTTTTCAATAGAGATACTAAGCGGGGATATTGAAAGCAGGACTTGCTCCTCTTGCCATAGGGTTTGTTGTAGCCGATAAAGTGCATTCATGGTGAGAAAATGCTTTTGAAAGAGGGCAAGGTCGGAGTCGGATAAGTTATTCTGATCAGCAAACAAACCGTGAGACTCAAAAATTTTAATCAATTCATACTCACTAAACCCTTGTGGCTGATCCTGGAGGGTTTTGAGTATGAGGGCTACGAAAGGGTCGGACATGTTAGTTTCCTAGCAATCAGGCTTTATTCATCCGATCAATGTTATTAAGCTCGATAAAATTAAGGTGAATGTAAAAAAGGAACCGGTGTGAAAGTAAATCTTAGTCCAAAGTTGCGTCTTTTGCTGATAATCGTTATTGGTCTCATATGGGTTGTTAATGAGTATCGAGGTGACGGTGTAGTCTTATCCGGTAATGACCAAGTAGCTGATAAAACGCTCACCTATAATGATGAACAATCCTCCGGACGTCTAGAAAAGGCATTCCGAGAGAAGACCAGTGACCTGATGGTAGAAGATTCAGGTAGCGTGATTAAGCTGCTGCCGGATGATAACAAAGGCTCAAGGCACCAGAGAATCTTGCTAAAGCTAGCTTCCGGACAAACCATCTTAATTGCCCACAATATCGACTTGGCTCCCCGTATAAACAGCCTGAAAAAAGGCGATAGGCTGAAGTTTAAAGGGGAGTATGAATGGAATGAAAAGGGTGGCGTTGTTCATTGGACGCATCACGACCCTGCAAAGCGACACCCCGGTGGTTGGCTTGAGCATAACGGTAGACGATATGAGTAAGTAAAAACCCTGTTATTTATATCTGTTTGTTTCCCTCAAATCTGATTAAACTGATAGCTTCACTTTGTGGAGAAGATCATGATCGAACTTGGAAACACAATACCCGATGCTCCTTTAACCGTTGTAACGCAGGGCGGTCAGGAAACACTACCGGCAGCTGAACTGTTCGCAGGTAAAAAAGTCGTCCTGTTTGCTGTACCGGGGGCTTTTACACCAACCTGTTCTGCTCATCACCTGCCAGGCTACGTTGTTTTAGCGGATGATATTAAAGCGAAAGGTGTTGATTTGATTGCGTGCCTATCCGTTAATGATGCCTTTGTCATGCGGGCATGGGGGGAGCAACAAAACGCTGACGCGATTACTATGTTGGCAGATGGTGGAGGCGCTTTCACAAAAGCTATCGGTCTTGAAATGGAAACCGGCGATTTCGGTGGTTTGCGTTCTCAGCGTTACGCAATGGTGATTGAGGATGGGGTTATCAAGCAATTGTATATAGAAGCGCCAAAGCAGTTTGAAGTCAGTAAAGCAGAAGCTGTGCTTGCCGCACTGTAGATGCTAGTTATGATAGTCGTATAACGGCGTGCTGGTGAATTAAAAAAGTCCTCGTCATTTGACGGGGATTTTTTATTTAGTTTACTGTTAAACGAATGGCCATGAAATAAAACCTCTTGCTTTAAAGGAAAGGGCTTTTGAATCATCCCTTAGTGATTATTGTAGTAGCACAATTATTGGGTACGTCGCTCTGGTTTACGCCTAATGGAGTCTCTAGCGGGTTAATTCAAGATTGGGGTTTATCCATAGAGCAGTTGGGTTTTCTAACCAGTACTGTGCAGTTAGGATTTATTGCAGGCACGCTAGTGGTTGCTTTTAGTGGCGTTGCTGATCGCTTTCGCGCCAGTTATGTCTTTGCGTGCAGCGCGTTACTTGGTGCGGTGTTTAATGGTTTATTTATTCTTGCCGAAGGTAGTTTTTTTGCAGCGCTTGTTTGGCGGTTTTTAACTGGGTTTGCATTGGCGGGTGTTTATCCACTAGGTATGAAGCTTGTGGTTAGTTGGGTTCCGCATAAAACAGGTTATGCCTTAGGTTGGTTAGTGGGAATGCTAACCTTGGGCACAAGTTTGCCGCATTTGATGCAGGGCGTTGCTTTTGGTTTTGACTGGCGTTGGGTGGTTTTTGCGGCTTCATTTCTGGCTACCGTCGCCGCTTTTATGGTTTATAAGCTTGGAGATGGTGAGTTTATTCCTACTTGTTCAGGCCGACTGTTGAAAGGAGCTGTTTGGCAGGCCTATCGTATTCCACAATTTAGAGCCGCTGCGATCGCCTATTTTGGTCATTGTTGGGAGTTGTATGCATTTTGGACACTGGTGCCTATTATCATTACGGGCGTGTTGAACACGACTGAACTCCCATTGAGTTGGATACCTTGGCTTGCCTTTATTGTGGTTGCTGTTGGACTACCTGGGTGTCTGGTTGCGGGTGCGATGAGTCGTGAGTGGGGTAGTGCCCGTACAGCTTTTGTCTGTTTATTTATCTCTGGTTTGATGTGCTTTATTTGGCCTTTGATTGAGGGTGCTCCCTTCTGGGTAATTATGTTCGTCTTACTGTTATGGGGGCTGACAGTCATTGCAGATTCTGCTCAGTATTCGGCGCTTGCAGCGGATAGCTGCCCTAAGGAGTATTTAGGGAGTGCTTTAGCGCTGATGAATAGCATAGGTTTTTTTATGACCATACTGTCGATTTCGCTAACAACCTTGTTATATCCGTTGATCCAAGGTTACGTGGCGTGGATTTTGTTGATAGGGCCGGTGGTTGGCCTTTGGTCGATGAGAAGGTTGGTAAGTGGCACCTTGTCTCAATAAGCAACAACAATGACTATACTTTTAAAAGGTTAGTATTGAGGATTATATATGCGGTGGGCGTTGGATAGTTTGGGTACAGCCTTATCGGACTATCTGTCGGCTCCCAGAAACGAGCTGAGTGGCGTTGCGACCAGTTCGCCAGAGCGGCTGGCAGGTGCCATCAAAAAAGGGGATGTACTCTTAGTTGAGGGAACGAGTCGAGTTAGTACCGCGATAAAATACCTTACACAATCCACTTGGTCGCACGCAGCATTGTATATCGGCGATACGTTAGACCCATTAGATCAAAAGAAAGAAGCAAGGACGCTGGTGGAGGCCGATTTGGTGGAGGGAGTTAGGGCGATTCCTCTGAGTACCTACTTCGATCAGCATACAAGGATTTGTCGTCCCGTTGGTTTATCTGAGCAAGAAATTGACACGATGATAAGCTATCTACTATCTCGCTTAGGCCATCAGTATGATCGTAAAAATATCATCGACTTAGCCCGATATCTTTTTCCAACGCCCCCTATACCAACACGATGGCGACGCAAACTACTACAGCTGGGTAGTGGGGATCCAACTCGTGCTATTTGCTCGTCTTTAATCGCAGAAGGTTTTCAGTCAGTTCACTACCCAATATTACCCTCGGTTCTGTATGGGGAGTCTATTGGTAAGCGGGAGCGAATGCTGTTTAGTCGCCACCCAAGCTTGTTTACACCGCGAGATTTTGATGTCTCCCCCTATTTTAAAGTGATCAAACCGATGCTCGAACGCCCTTTTGATTACCACAATATCATTTGCTGGGGAGACCCATTAGATAAGGAATAAGCGCTGGTCATAAAAAATACCCTTAACTGACATATATAGTCGATACACTCCGACAATTTCTTTACTTGAAGGCTTTCGGAGGCTATATGAATTTCCCGCAAAAATTAATGGTGTTATCGGTGTCAGCTGCACTTCTCGCTGGCTGCAACTCGAATGACAAATCAGGTTTTTCGTTTAGCTTGCCTGAAGGAAAGGTTTTACAGCTTGATATAGACGAGCCGCTTGAGACGGTGACTTATGAGATCCCTGGCCAAGGGACTGCTCAGTTACCCCTATCGATAGGTTTTGGTAGTGGTGCATTTCATCATCCTGATGACCCATCAAACATCTTTTATACGATTACTGACCGCGGCCCTAATATCCCTTGTGGTAGTTCATTAAAGATCCTCAAAATTGAAGACCTTTGTGGAGCAGGCAATAGTTCAGGCAAAATTTTCCCGGTGACTGATTTTGCCCCAACGATTGTTAAGTGGGAGCTGACAGGAACCCCCGGAAACTATTCGGCATCTATTTTAAATAAAATTCCACTATCTAGAACTGATGGTTCAATGGTTACAGGGCTTACAAACAATTTGGTTGCTACCGATACGGAAGGTGGCTTCTCTATGAAGGGTGAGGCTCTGGCATATGATAATGGTGGGTTAGATCCTGAAGCGCTCGTTAAGTTAAAAAATGGATCTTTCTGGATTGCCGAAGAGTATGGCCCTTCATTAGTACATGTGAGTAAAACGGGTCAGGTGTTGTCTAGAGTCGTACCCGCCTCTGTTACAGCCGATATTGTCGATGATGCTGGTTATCCTGTAGTAGGAAGGCTACCTGAGGTGCTCAAGCATCGTAAACTCAACCGTGGTATAGAGTCTTTAGCGATATCTCCCAATGAGGATGCGCTTTACTTCGCGATGCAAAGCCCATTAGCTAATCCAAATGCCGATGCGTATAAAAACTCCCGTCATTTGAGAGTCTTAAAATATGCGCTAAATGGTGACGGGTCACTAGGAGACCAGCTAGGGGAGTGGAGTTATGAGATGGATTGGCCACAGACGTTTGCGTCTCCCGATGGCACAGGTGATGTTTCTACGAAGCTGTCGGATGTAAAAGTATCTGAGATGCTAGCCGTAGGGGATGATGATCTGGTGGTGTTGGAGCGTATCTCTAAAACCACCAAACTCTATCGAATTAGTTTGCAGGGGGCGGATAATATTATGGGGCAGGCGGTTAGCTACGATACTGTCTCTGTCAATGAAAGCGACCAGCGCAAAACACTTGAAGAGGTCTTTGATCTTGCCACTGTAGGTGCAAGGCCGGTCACTAAACATCTGGTTTTTAACTCCCTAACGGATATGCCAGAAGGTTCTCAGCTTTCAGATAAAGTAGAAGGGTTGGCGCTTTTAGATAAAACGCATCTATTGATGATTAATGATAACGACTTCGGTATAGCGGGTGCTGGCTCACAAATTACTATATTGCCGATTGGAGAGCGTTTAACGGAAGGCGATTTACCAACGCCTATAAAATTGAGCGTTGTGGGTCGCTATGATAGCGGTGTCTATGATGAAAGTGCCGCAGAAATCGTGGACTATCATGTGGGAAGTCAGCGCTTATTTGTGGTGAATGCAAATAATAAAAAAATAGATGTACTCGATCTTTCGGGTATATCAACGACTGCTGTTGCTGTCGATCCAACTCAGCTTAATGACCTACCCTTAGTGTCTACTTTAGACATATCGGCTGATGCATCGAGCCTCGCATTAGGTGCTGCAAATAGTGTTTCAGTTCATGGGGATCTATTAGCCATTGCAGTAGAAGCTGAGGACAAACAAGCAAATGGTTTTGTAGCCTTCTATGATCTTAGTGGAAACACAGCGCGCTTTATGAAAACGGTCGAAGTGGGTGCGTTACCTGACATGGTCGCGTTTACCCCAGATGGCTCTATGGCTGTTGTTGCCAATGAAGCGGAGCCAAATGATGACTACACAAACGACCCAGAGGGATCAATATCGATTATTCCTATTATCAATGGACAGCCGGCCATGTCTGCTAAAACAGTTAGCTTTGTAGACTTTAATGTTGGGCAGTCCCGTCATGGGGAGCTATCGAGTCAGGTACGTATATTTGGGCCTAATGCAAGCGTAGCTCAAGATCTTGAGCCGGAGTATATTGCGATTTCGTCTGATAGTAGCCGCGCCTATGTGGCCTTACAGGAGAATAATGCACTTGCCGAAATAGATCTTAATAATCAGCGTGTTATAGCGATTCACCCTTTTGGAGTAAAAGACTACGGTTTGTCTGTCAATGCCATCGATGCCAGCGATAAAGATGGCGCAGTGAATTTTTCACGATACCCCGGTGTTGTTGGTATGTACCAGCCGGATACCATTGCAACGATGGACTACCGTGGAAAACCCCTTGTGTTGAGTGCGAATGAGGGTGATGCGCGAGACTATTCAGGCTTTTCAGAAGAGCAACGCGCTGAAGATTTGGTCGATGATAACAAGTTAGATGCTACCAACCCACAATTCGCTGCTGCTCAAGATAGCGAACTGATCGGCCGACTCAAGGTGACAACCGAGACAGGAGATACAGACCAAGATGGCGACATCGATATTATTCACAACTACGGTGCGCGCTCTTTTTCTATCTGGCAAGAGGGGAAGCAGCTGTTTGATAGCCACTCAGATATCGGTCGTATAACCGCAGGGCGTTTAGGTAAGGACTTTAATGGTGGAGATAAACGAAGCGATGACAAGGGAGCGGAACCCGAAGCGCTGACCGTAGGCGTTATTAATAACCGTACTTACGCATTTGTAGGGTTAGAACGGACCAATGGTATTATGATCTATGATGTTACTGACCCTTATGGTGTTCAGTTTATTGACTATGTAGAAAATATAAACCGTGCTTCAGAGAAAGGAGATATAGGGCCTGAGGGGATGAAGTTTATTGCCAAGGACGTTAGCCCTACGGGCAAACCATTGTTGGTAGTCTCTAATGAAGTATCTGGGACCACGACGGTGTATCAGATAGATCAGTAATTACTATACGCTTAAGCGCCCATAAGGGCGCTTAAGATTGAACATAAACAGACATTACAACCATTCATCTCGACGCTTTTTCTTTTTCGGGAGATAAGGCACGAGTAAACCTAAAAAAACACCGCCAATAGCGACTAAACCGCCATAGGTAAACCAGCGCATTAAGTTACTCTCATCCATATTATCAATTTGACGATTGAGGTCTTTTATTTCCGTCTGTAGTTTTGATAGCTGACCAGAATAAGTGCTGTTTTCAGTTCGATAGGTTTCTAGTTCACTGCGAAGGTTTTCGATTTCAGACGATTGTTCGGTCACCAGTGATTGGCTTTCATTTAGTTCAGACTCAAGCTTTGGTAACCGAATCTGCATGCTGGCTCCGCTGCTAACATTATTAGCGTCTACCCAGCCGGTTTTTCCGGATGTCGTTCTGATTTGGACAAATTTTCCATCTCCGCTCTTCTTCAAGATATCGATGGAAGAACCACTTCTGACCCTACCTGTAATTCGGTACTGGTTACTAGGTCCGCCATGGATAAAGACAAAGACATCATCAGCTATGTGTCCTTTTTCAGCGAAAACAGGTGCTGTCGATAACAATATCGCAGAGGCGAGTAAAAACTTTTTCATTCTTCAGAGAGTCCTTCTGTCATGAGGTGTGCATTGTACGGATTCCTCTGATAAGCGCCAGTTATAAACCATTTCCACGTTGTGAGATTAAAAAGCATTGAATTAGTTCCCTCTAAATGTATGCTTACGCGTTGTTTTCATGTGGGGGTGTAATGTTACACCGTTTGCAGCAGGAGGAGTGCCTAAGTGGAAAAGTTTCTTGATCCAAAATTTCTTGAAGGACTACAAAATGATTATGTTGTGCCTTGGGCTATCAACATTGCGCTAGCATTCGTTGTTTTTATTATCGGGCGAATGATTATTGGGATCATTACTCGAGTTGTAGAGCGTCTATTACGAAAGACACGTATGGACAATATGTTGGTGAATTTTGTCACCTCCATTATGTATGCTCTGTTGTTGCTATTTGTCATTGTTGCATCATTAGATCAATTGGGCGTGGATACCTCCTCCCTGATTGCCATTGTGGGTGCGGCCGGTTTAGCGATAGGTCTATCGTTACAGGATTCTTTGAAAAACTTCGCAGCGGGTGTTCTGCTGGTAGTATTTAGGCCCTTTAGGGAAGGCGACTTTGTTGAAGCAGGTGGTGTAACTGGCGTTGTTGAAAGTATCACAATTTTCAGTACCGTCATGCGCACCGGCGACAACCGAGAGGTGATAGTGCCCAATGGCCCTATCTACGGTGGTGTTATTACGAACTATTCTAAGCGTTCGACTCGCCGGGTTGATATGGTGTTTGGAGTTGGGTATGACGCTGACTTACTGCAGGTAAAAGCACTATTACAGACGATTATCTCGGAAGATCCTCGTATTTTAGCAGAGCCTGAACCAGTGATTGCTGTATCCGAGCTTGCTGATAGTAGTGTCAACTTTATTGTACGCCCTTGGGTTAAGACTGAGGATTACTGGAAGGTCCTATGGGATACAACAGAAAAAGTGAAGCTACGTTTTGATGAAGCGAATGTTAGTATTCCGTTCCCGCAGATGGATGTACATATACAAAAGCAGGATTAGTTAAAAGGCGCAGGCAATATTATGATTTATTGCCTGCGCTTGGTGGTGTCTCTTTGGCACTGCTTTCTCTACGGGTGAGAATAGCAATCTGCTCTCGTAGATCGATATTTTCTTGAGTAACTCTCTGTGATTCCACGCGATAGCGAAACACTTCTTCATATCGAGCTTCCAGTTTACTTTCTAATGCATCAAGACTCTTACGTTGCTCGATTACGGTACTTTCAAGCAAATCAATTTGTGACTGTAGATTAGAGATCATACCAAAGCCATTAGGTAGCATATCCTCTTCAGTGTCTTCTTGCTGTACTACACTTTGAGAGCCTAAACCCGTCATGATATGGCTATAGAGCGCCTTAAGTTCACTGGATTCTCTCTCGGAGTACTTAATAGTTTGCTCAAGCGCATTATGCGCGCTGGCTGCCCCTATTGACCCTGCCAACACATGTTCTAACATCCGGTGAAACTCCATCAGCTCAATAATGGTAATGTGAGCCTGGCCCAGCACCTGTAGATCTTCAGCGATGGTATAAACAGATTCTCTTGCTTTATCATTCGTTAGATATTGAGCGAGTAAATTTTGTGCTTCATCAAGTTTTACGTTTAGAGGGATGTAAGCATCTAAGCCTGTTGGGCGTGCTTTAAGGTTGCTATTTACTGGGTGCAGAGCCGCCATGAACTCTGTTGTAAGAGTGCGCTCATCTTTATGAGGGTGGTAGATTAACGAGCCTAGAATATAAAATCCTGTGTTAAACAGTAATGTCCAAAAAACACTATGGGTCACTGGATTTAAACCTTCTA
Organism: Neptunomonas concharum; assembly: GCF_008630635.1. Lineage (NCBI taxonomy): Bacteria > Pseudomonadati > Pseudomonadota > Gammaproteobacteria > Oceanospirillales > Oceanospirillaceae > Neptunomonas > Neptunomonas concharum. Next base: position 1,079,940 of record NZ_CP043869.1, read on the forward strand.
ACCCCAGCAGCGCTTCAGGTTTAAGGAGGCTGACTTCCCAAGGGCCTAAACTTAAAATATCAGGATTTAACCATCCTTGTTTGATAAATGTTGGCAGGGCAAGGGTGTAACACCACACGAAAAAACCTGCTAATAAACCCGCAAATGCCCCAGCGCTATTACCTCGCTGCCAGAACATCCCTCCAAAAACAGCTGGTGCAAACTGCAAAATGGCAACGAATGAAAGCAAGCCTATGGCGACCAAAATATAGGAATCACTAAACTCTCGCTCAAACCAGTAACTGCACGCTAGGATACAAGCAACCAACACCCAGCGGATTTGTAATAAAAACGACCTTAATGGTTGCGCAGAAGGGACGGATTCAATGATCGGCAACACCATATGATTAGACACCATGGTGGCTAGGGTCATCGTTGTGATGATCACCATACCTGTTGCTGCGGAGAACCCACCAATAAAAGCAAAGAGGGTTAGCGCTTCAGAACCCGCTTGCTGTGGTAGCAAGAGCACAAAAAAGTCGGCACTTTCCTTAGGTAGCCCACTTAGTAAACCAGCAGCGGCAAGCGGAACGACAAAAAGATTGATCGCAATCATATAGAGAGGGAACAGCCACATCGCCGTTTTGATATGCTGCTGATCAGTATTCTCAATCACGGAAACATGGAACTGCCGGGGTAGAAGAAAAATACCAGCAAAGCTTAGAATAATCAGTGTAACCCACATGCTTGCGCTGTTTTCACTAGCAGTAAAACTGGTTAAATGTTGTAGGTTAGCTTCTTGTAAGCGCGAGTGAATATCCTGAATACCATCAAACATCACAAAACAGACGAACAGACCAACCGCGATGAAAGCGAGTAATTTCACAACACTCTCGACTACCAAGGCAACAATCATGCCTTGGTGGCGTTCGGTCGGGTCGAGGCGTCTTACACCAAACATGATGGTAAAAGCCGTAAGGAGCACCGTTGCTAGCAAGCCGCTGTATTCCCAAGGTTTACTCGCTTCATGAGTGATGATTTCGAAGGAGCTGACAATCGCTTTTAGTTGCAGAGCGATATAAGGCAAAATGCCGATTAATGCGATCAGCGTGACTAGGCCTGCGATGCGTTGAGAGCGTCGATAGCGGGTAGATATAAAGTCGGCAATACTAGTAATGCGAAAAGTTTCTTTTATGGAGACCATTTTGCGTAGCGTGACCCACCAAAAAAGTATCCCTATTAAGGCCCCGACATAAATACCGAGAAACAGAAGCCCAGAGGTACTAGCAAACCCAACACTGCCATAAAACGTCCAGGAAGTATGAAAGACCGCCAACGAGAGGGCATAAACCCATGGGCTTTTTAGTGGTCTTCCTGTTTTGGTAATACGCTTTTCTACGAGCTGCGCAATGATGAACAGCAAAAGCATATAGATAACGACAGTTGAAATAACGGCTAAGGGCGAAAACATCCGGGCTGCCTTTTAGTCTTGGAGGTGGCCTATGGCCAGATTTTTATCAATATGATGTTATTGTAGCGCTATTTTTGCCAATAGGAGATAGCTCTATTTAGTTGTTTTGACTTCTGTCTCTTTTTCATGGCAGCCGCAAGCGGGTGGTACCGGGTCTATGCCACCTTCATGCCACGGGTGGCATTTTAATAATCGTTTGGTTCCGAGCCAGACTCCCTTGAAAATGCCATGGGTTTCAATTGCCTCGAACATATAATGTGAGCAGCTAGGATAAAAGCGACAGTTACTGCCCATCAATGGGCTGATGATGTACTGGTAAAAGCGTATAAGCCCTAACAGTAAGCGCCTTAATAGGCTGTTTATAAACTTAATCACTTTGGCAATTATTCTCTGCTCTTAGTAACAAATCATCAAACAGTTGGTCTTGTGCGCTGTCAAATTGGGCGCCTCCACAGAGGATTTCGACAGGTATGCTGGTATCGGCTATGCGAATATCTTGCTCTTCAATCGCTCGCATCACTCGTTTTGCAACGATCTCGGTTTGTTGCAAAGACGCATCCAACAAACTTATGACAAAACTTTTATTATCTAAGCGAGCTACATAGTCTGATTCTCTCAGTAACTCCTGTAACACACGTGAAACGCTGATAAGTACATGGTCACCCATATTGTAGCCGTAGGTCTGGTTAATCTGTCGAATATTGTCGATGCAAATAACCAATAATGACACAGGGTACTTATAGCGCCGTGATCGAGCGATATCTTGCGCGCCCATTGTGAAGAGTTGCTGACGATTAAATAGCCCCGTCAATGCGTCATGAGTGGCTTGCGAACGCAAAAAATGTTCTTTATCTACCAGTGAAGAAACATTCTGAAAGTAGAGACTGGTATAGTTTTTTTCAGGCTGAAACGTGATCTGAAAATACTGTAAGCCTGAACCGCACATAATGGGAATGCGATTTTGTTGTGTTTTTTGGCTTTGTACTGCGGCTTGAACACCGTGGTTAAGTGCGGAAATTACATCATCGGATTGGTTCAGCTTATCTAGAGACAGACCGACTAGCTCCTGTAGAGGCGTATGAAATACGTGACCTGCAGATTCATTGGCGTAGCAAATCAGCCCGTTATCATCCAGAGCCACGAGAGCAAAAGGGCTTTTGTTGGCTAGTTTGTCTGTAGAAAAGTTGTCAGAAGGAGATAACTGGCTCATAACTCGTCCGTCAATTGGTGTGTGTCTCATGATAAGGTGTATTAGGAAGAATGAAAATAACGGGGAGGTTAAACCCCGTTATTTTATATACGGCCTTACAAATGCTCTTCTGCATACTCAGCCAGCCTAGAGCGGAAGATGCCTTCAAAGTGCACATTAGCGGCCCCTTCAAAGCCTTTAAAGCGCTCGACAATATAGGTGAGTCCCGAGGTTAGAGGGGTTAGGTAATTTGAGTCTATTTGCGCCAAATTGCCTAGGCAGATCATTTTTGTGCCCTTACCTGAACGGGTAATAATCGTTTTTAATTGCGAGGGAGTTAGATTCTGTGCCTCGTCAATGATAACAATAGCGTCCTGAATACTGCGCCCGCGAATAAAGTTGAGGGACTTAAACTGGATGTTGGCTTTTTCTATTGCGTACTTAACGCTGCTTTGAGGGCGCTCATCGTTTTCATGCATTGCTTCAAGGTTGTCATGGATTGCGCTCATCCAAGGAGTCATCTTCTCCTCTTCAGTGCCTGGCAAGAAGCCTATGTCTTCGGCAACTGGTGGGGTAGAGCGCGTAACGATAATTTTATTGTAGCGCTGGTTTTCAATCACCATTTCCAATGCACACGCAAGCGCGATGAGTGTTTTACCCGAGCCCGCTGCACCGTTGAGTATAGATAGATCGATATTGGGGTCCAGCACCGATTGCATGGCAAAAGCCTGATAAATGTTGATGGGGGATATGCCCCAGCAAGTTTGATGCATGAGATGATCAAACCCGAGATCTCGTAGTGTTATTTCGGTATCACTGATACCCACAACTCTTGCGGCAAAGTCTTTAGAGTCGTCGAAGATGTATTCGTTCATGTAAGCGTCGGGGATGAGTGCACGATCTACCTTGTGAAAGGTAAGCCCCTCCTCTTGATAGCTTTTCACCTGTTCTACATTTTCCCAGAATGTGCCATCTAAATGGGTATGCCCGGCAGGCAGTAAATCTAAGTCAGATACTAACTGGTCCGTGCGATAGTCTTCTACCTTCTCTAAACCCGCCCCTAACGCCTTAAGGCGCATATTGATATCTTTAGTGACTAAGACTACTTGTCTGTGGGTGGTTGTTGATTGAAGATGGAGCGCGCAGTTGATGATCTGATTGTCTTTGTTCTTATCGTTTGGTAAGAAACCTTGGCGGTTAGTTAATTCGTGATCCGGAAAGATACTCAACTTCCCAAGCTTTACGTCTCTATCTTTGCCTGGCAGTAAGATTTGTACGCCTTTTGTGATCTGCGTGGAGGAGGTGGCCGTTGAGAGAATGTTATCAATAGCGCGGATTGCATACCGAGCTTCTTGTGCCACATTTTTCTTTCGGTCTTTAATATCATCCAGCTCTTCCAGCACTGTCATGGGGATGGTTATATCTTGCTCTTTAAATTCGTAAAGGCATTGGGGGTCGTGCAGTAGAACGTTGGTATCGAGAATGTATAGTTTGGTTGCGCTCATCGAATCTATCCTTATACAGCCCAAGCAGAGAATCCAAAACCCTGAAGTTTTGTTCTTTCATGATAGTCTAATGTTCAGCGTTTGAGGTCAACCGGAGAAAGAAAATGAGCTATGGGTCTATTGTGGTATTAACGGGAGCAGGCATTTCGGCGGAGTCGGGCATACGTACTTTCCGAGCCAGCGATGGGTTGTGGGAGGATCATCCCATAGAAGATGTCGCAACTCCTGAAGGCTTCCACAAGGACCCGCAGTTGGTGCATCGTTTCTACAATGAGCGCCGCGCTCATCTTTTTGATGAATCCGTGAAACCCAATGCGGCACATTATGCCTTGGCACAACTGGAAGAGGCGTTTGACGGCCAGTTCCTTTTAGTGACTCAGAATGTTGATAATTTGCATGAGCGGGCGGGTAGTCATGCGCTTTTACATATGCATGGCGAGTTGATGAATGTGCGCTGCATTGAAACAGGATACGTATACCCGACTGAAAGTTCGGTAGGCTCTGATGATGCCTGTCGATGCTGCGGCATCGTGGGCAATTTACGCCCGGATATTGTCTGGTTTGGAGAGATGCCTATGTTTATGAATGAAATATATCGGGCACTTTCGCATTGTGATCTATTTATCTCTATTGGAACATCCGGCCATGTTTATCCAGCCGCAGGCTTTGTTGAGATCGCTAATGAGGTGGGGGCGCATACGGTTGAAATTAATCTTGAGTCATCTCGTAAAGCCTCTCACTTTAAAGAGCACATTTATGGTCAGGCAAGCTTGGAGGTACCGGCTTATATTGCGCATTTGTTAACCTCCTGTGCAGGGAAATCAAATTAACCTTTTGTTATTTAAAAGAATACCGTTTTATCTAAAAGTGAACTATGTTGATTGATAGAGGCTCAGATAGTGAAGTCTCTTTTGTTTTTCTATGTGGAGGTGGCGTTTTATGATCACTGAACATTTTGTCAATGCAAGTGTAACGCCATTGGAGAGTCTTGATACTTTATCTCCTCATGAGGTGGCAAAGCTTCAGGATATTAGCCAGGGCGGCCTTTATCATCTGTTTCGTCAGTGCTGCTTGGCTGTGCTAAATACGGGCAGCGAGTTGGATAGCACGCGAAAAGTGCTGAATAAATTTCGTGAATTTGATATCCGTATTACCCATAAACACCGCGGTGTTCAACTGGAACTGATTAATGCCCCGGCCTCAGCATTTGTTGATGGGGAGATTATACAAGGTATACGAGAGCACCTATTTACTGTTTTACGAGACCTTCTGTACGTAGGCGATGAATTGGATCAATGCTGTGATGGGCTCACTGATTCGGAGAGGATTACTAATATTGTTTTCCAAATTTTGCGCCATGCATCTGCTATGCGACCCCATGTGAAGCCCAACTTAGTGGTATGTTGGGGGGGGCACTCTATCAAACGAGGTGAATACGACTACACCAAAAAGGTGGGGTATGAGCTGGGTTTGAGACGATTTGATATCTGCACAGGTTGTGGGCCCGGTGCTATGAAGGGGCCGATGAAAGGAGCAACCATTGCTCATGCAAAGCAGCGTAAAGATAACCCGCGTTATATTGGCTTGACTGAACCCGGTATCATAGCCGCAGAATCACCTAACCCCATTGTAAATGAACTGGTTACTTTGCCAGATATTGAAAAACGCTTAGAAGCCTTTGTCCGTTTAGGGCACGGTATTATCGTCTTTCCAGGTGGCGCGGGTACAGCGGAAGAAATTTTGTACATGCTAGGGATTTTGCTTCACCCTAAAAATCAGCATATTCCCTTCCCATTAATTTTCACAGGTCCTGCAGGCAGCGAGGCCTATTTCGAAACGGTTGACCGGTTTATTAAAGCAACGATAGGGCCAAGCGCAGCGCAAAAGTATGAGATCATTGTGAATGATCCTCATGAGGTTGCCGTGAAGATGCGAGCAGGTTTGGAAGCTGTACTGGCTTATCGCAAACAAACGGATGAGTCTTATCATTACAACTGGCAGCTGCACATCCCGCATGAATTCCAGCAACCATTTGAACCGAATCATGAGGCAATGGCTCAGCTGAACCTTCGGCGCGGGCAGCCTGATTATATTCTGGCCGCTCAGCTTCGACGGGCACTGTCTGGAATCGTTGCGGGTAATGTAAAAGAGCCCGGTGTAATGGCGATTGAGCAACATGGCCCATTTGAGTTAACCGGTGATGTGGATATTATGAAGTCACTGGATGAATTATTGAGTGCTTTTGTAGATCAACACCGTATGAAAATAAACCATGAGGAATATGAACCCTGTTACCGAATTGTCAGGGCTTAGTGCTAAATGAAAGGAGCCCTTGGGCTCCTTTGTTCATCTTGCTCTCTACTAAGACTTCGTGTTAAACCCGCTCAAGTAATGCTGCAATCCCTTGACCACCACCAATGCACATAGTGACAACGGCATAACGTCCTTCTGTGCGTTGTAGCTCATACAGAGCTTTGACTGTAATGATAGCGCCGGTAGCACCGATCGGGTGGCCTAGAGAGATACCCGAGCCATTAACATTGACTTTTTCTTCGGGTAGATCCAAGTCGCGGACAACGGCCAAGGCCTGAGCGGCGAAAGCTTCATTGACTTCCCATACGTCAATATCAGAAACACTTAAGCTTGCATTGTCGAGTAGCTTTTTAACAGCGGGTACAGGGCCGATGCCCATATACTTGGGCTCAACACCTGCAAAGGCATAGCCAGCAATACGAGCCATCGGTTTTAGACCACGCTTTTCGGCTTCGCTGGCACTCATCATAGTGATAGCTGCAGCAGCATCATTCAAGCCCGATGCATTGCCTGCTGTTACGCTACCATCACGCTTAAACACAGGACGTAATTTAGTCATATCCTCCAAAGTGCAGCCTAAACGGATATGCTCATCTGTGTCGAAAAAGGTACTACCTTTACGGCTTTGTAATTCAATAGGAAGAATTTGGTCTTTGAAGCGACCTGATGTGGATGCCGCTTCAGCTCTTTGGTGGCTTAAAGTTGCTAGGGCGTCTTGATCTTCGCGGCTGATACTCCACTTTTCGGCAATATTCTCAGCAGTAATGCCCATGTGGGTGTTCTCAAATGGGCAAGTCAACGCGCCCACCATCGCATCAACAATTTCAGTGTCGCCCATGCGCTGACCAAAGCGAGCACTTGGCATCCAGTACTGCGAGCGACTCATGACTTCGGCACCGCCAGCGACCGCAGCGTTGCATTCTCCCAACTCAATCTGTTGAGCAGCTGTGATAATTGCTTGCAACCCACTACCGCAAAGACGGTTGACAGTTAATGCTGGTGTTTCATGAGGTAAACCACCGTTGACGGCAGCAACGCGGCTGAGATACATATCGCGCCGCTCAGTATGGATAACATTACCAAAAACGCTATGTCCGTATGCTGCGGGCTCTGCACCTGAACGCTTCACTGCTTCGGCTACGACGGCAGCGCCAAGCTCGCAGGGTGTTTTAGATTTGAGGCTGCCACCGAAACCACCAATGGCTGTTCGTACACCGCTTAAGATAACTACATCTTGCTGATTACTCATATCTACCATTTCCTTTTTTCTTGGCTGTTCAGGAGCCGGTTGCTCCAATAGAACTTAAGAACATAAACTAAAACACTGGAAAGTTGTTAGAGAGGTCTATAGGCAATTGGTACAATCGTTAGACTATAGAGCAATCCTAAAGGCGAATGTCGTAGCGTTTTATGACATTCCAGACATTTATGGGTATATTTAGCCCTGCCAGAAAGTGTGGGTTAAGGGTTATAGCTTGAAAAACAGATTAATAGTGACATTAACGACCGTCCATGGCTCACGACAGTACTCTCTTGGGCAGGTTGCCCGTTATATTCTTTTTTTGTTCGTCGTGTTATCCGGGATTAGTTTTTTTATTTCAAATTGGTTATTGGTAAAAACGACTGATGATTTGGCCGATCTAGAGGAGAATCATCAGCAGCTATCAGATCAGTATGAAATGATGCTGGGAACGCAGAATCTTTACAGGAATGAACTCGATCAATTAAGTGCTTCATTGGCAAAGGTGGCGAATGAGCGTGACCGCCTGCAAGCTGACAACATACGTATGGGCGATAAGCTCCAAGAAGAAAATTTACGCTTTGGTGAACTGAATGCTACGCTCGATGCCAGTTTGTCTGGGTTAGAAACGCTTTTGAATGTGGATACATCCGAAGCATTAACCTCCGAACGGCTTGAGGCGCTGACCATGATGGCCAATCAAAGGCTATTTATGCTAAATAGTATACCTAATGGTGTGCCAATACAGGCTATCCGTATCAATGATGGTTTTGGCATGCGTATGCATCCAATCCGTAAGAAGAGGGTGATGCATCATGGTATTGATTTTAAAGCAGATGTTGGTACGCCGGTATATGCAACCGCTGATGGTGTAGTAGAGTATTCAGGTAATAAAGGTGATGGGTATGGCAAGCAAGTGGTGTTGCTGCACAACTATGGATTTAAAACGAATTATAGCCATCTGAATAAAATTGAAGTTTCAAGCGGTGAATTTGTTCATAAAGGGCAAAAAATAGCGGAAAGCGGCAATACAGGAAAATCTACCGGGCCTCATTTACATTATGAAGTTCGACACCTGTATCAACCTATTAATCCGGCACCTTTTGTTTCATGGAATGTAGCCAACTTCGATACAATTTTTACAACAGTGAAGAGCATTAAATGGGCATCCTTAAAAAATCTGTATCCTCTCAATCAAATCGCTCAGCCATAACCATTATTGCTGAGGGTAATAAATTCTCCGGTGACATGAGTATCATTGGTAAGATGCATATTGATGGTATGTTTGAAGGCCATATCAACTCTTTAGATAATATCTCCATCGGAAAGACAGGGCATGTTTCTGGTACGATCCGCGCTAAGCACTTGAATGTGAGTGGTATGTTAGAAGGCGAGGTTATCTGCGAAGAGTTGCATATTGAAAAAGGCGGGCAGGTGAGAGCTAATGTGCTCAGTAAGAAAATGTCCATTGATCCTGCAGGCTGCTTTTTAGGCGAGCGTCGTCAGCAAGAGAGTTCAAGCTTGAATGCTATCAGTGCTCCAGAGTATGAATCTGGCATTGATGCGATTGACAGTCTACCTGATAAGATAACGCTCTCTGCGCCGGAGAATGAAAAAGGTTCGTGATTCATGTGTGAACTACTGGGCATGAGCGCTAACGTGCCAACAGATATTTGCTTTAGTTTTAGTGGTTTGATGCAACGCGGTGGTGAAACGGGTCCGCACCGGGATGGTTGGGGTATTGCCTTTTATGAAGGTAAAGGCATTCGTGCTTTCCACGATCCTGCGCCGAGCTGCCGATCAGAGATTGCTCAGCTGATAAAGCATCATCCTATAAAAAGCCTTATTGTGATCAGTCATATTCGACAAGCTAATGTGGGCTCAGTTTGCTTGGAAAATACTCATCCATTTATTCGCGAATTGTGGGGGAAGAGCTGGTCATTTGCGCATAACGGACAGCTGGATAAACGAATTTTTGATCTTGAATTAAATTTTTATCAGCCAGTAGGTACAACGGATAGTGAATATGCCTTCTGTTGGCTGTTGGGAGAAATTCGGAAAAGATTTCCAACCCAGCCCAGTCATTCAAGCGATCTGACAGACCTTATCCATAATCTTTGTGAGCAGCTAAGAAGCTTGGGCGTCTACAATATGCTGTTGTCTGAATCAGAGAATCTTTATGCGTATTGCAGCTCGAAACTCTCTTGGTTGACCCGGCGTGCTCCTTTTGGTGAAGCAAGTCTCATGGATGAGGAGCTGACAGTCGATTTTTGTAAGGAGACAACAGCGAATGATATTGTAACGGTGATTGCGACCGTACCGCTGACAGCTAACGAAGTTTGGAACCAGTTTGAAAGCGGCGAGCTTGTTGTCTTTAATCAGGGGCTGGTTAGAGAGCAACGTAAAGCTCCACTGTCTAATGAAGTAGACGATCATTGAAACCGATAGTGGCGAACAATCAAAACGATACGATTATTAGTGCGTTTGAACAGTGGGTTGGCGATTACTCGCAACTTCCTGCGTTTAGTCACGAGAAAGCCTCTATAAATTATGCTCATTTAGATGAGCTCAGCCGAGAATTTGCTACCTATCTGCTACACAATACAGACCTTAGAAAGGGGGATAGGGTTGCTATTGTGCTACCTAACTTGTTGCAGTTCACCGTTGTTTTCTATGGGTTATTGCGTGCTGGAATGGTTGCTGTCACCATTAATCCTCATAGTTCCCTTGATGAGATGCAATACCTGCTAAAGGATAGCGGAGCACGTATAGCTGTTATGCTTGATCGGTTTGTTACGGTATCGCAGTCTATGCTATCTAATACGCAGGTCGTTCAGGTTGTCTGGACCTCGCCAAAGGACTTTCATCCGTTTTGGAGGCGGTGCTGGTCTGGCTTTAAAATGCTATATCATCAAGGTCGCGAGGGTATTAAAAGCAATGCTATCAGTACTATTAGCTTACGTTCGGCATTGCGTTTAGGGCGGCAGGCAGATGTTGATTTTCCTGAAATAGCGCGTGATGATCTGGCATTAATTCAATATACGGGTGGCACAACCGGACAAGTGAAAGGTGCCATGTTGCATCACCGCCACTTATTAGCGAATCTTCGCCAAATTCGAGAATTATTAGGCTCAAGTGTATCGCCTAGAAAGGAGCTGGTTATTGCTGCTCTGCCGCTCTATCATATTTACTCGCTAACACTTCATTGCTTAGTGATGCCCTCGTTGGGGAGTCATTCTGTATTAGTGGAGGAGCCGCGAAAGATAGATCGTTTAGTGGATACCATGAGTCAGTACCCGTTCACCTTTTTTGCCGGGCTTAATACCTTATTTGTTAGCCTATGCCGTCACCCTTTCTTTATACAGTTGGACTTTCAAAGGTTGAAAGTTGTTTGTTCAGGTGGCGTTGCATTAACGCCTTCAACGGCTGCGTTATGGAAAAGAATCACCGGTTGTGAAATTTTGGAAGGTTATGGTTTGACCGAAGCATCGCCAGTTGTTGCGGCTAACCATCCTGGCAATATTATGGCTGAAAGTGTTGGACAAGCGCTGTCTGAAACGCAGGTCTGTGTCGTCAATGAAGAAGGTAATTCTTTAGCACAGGGTGAAACGGGTGAGCTTTGGGTTAAAGGACCACAAGTGATGTCCGGTTATTGGAATGACGTAGAAAAAACACGCCAAGCTTTCGAAGGGGAGTGGTTTAAAACGGGCGATATTGCGCGTTTAAGCTCACAAGGTTTCATCAGTATTGTTGATCGCAAGAAAGATGTTATCAATGTGTCAGGTTTCACGGTTTACCCTAGCCAACTGGAAAATGTAATAAGCTGCCATCCTGATATTTTAGAGTGTGCCATCGTTGGTCTACCCGATGATGTGACGGGGGAGGCGATTAAGCTTTATGTTGTTTCAGAAAGTCCACGATTGAGCATTCGTGAAATACGTGATTATTGCCGTGAACGTTTAACCTCCTACAAAGTGCCAAGACAGGTAGAATTCAGAAAACATCTCCCCCATAATTCGGTCGGAAAGGTGCTTCGTCGCCAGCTAAGAGATGAAGAGCTGCAAACTCAGCGATTTCATAAATACAGCGGTCATCAATAAACATCCTTATAGGGATGCCTCAAGAGAGTTACGTGAATAGCAATCTATCCCATTTAGAGTCTTTAATTGTCAGTTGTTTAACAAGTGATCAGCCGCGGCTTTCTCGCAAGTTTGCTAAGCTCAAGCAACGATTAGATGATAACCTGCCTGCGTCTCGCTTACTGGATGAACTCACCCGTGAAGTTAATGAGAGTCAAATAAAAGTTGATTTACGTCGTGCAGCTTTCCCCGTGGTTTCCTATCCAGATCTGCCTGTTTCTGGAAAGCGAGAAGTCATTAAAGAGGCGATCCAAAGTAGCCAAGTTGTTGTAGTCGCTGGTGAAACGGGCTCAGGTAAAACGACGCAGCTACCCAAAATATGTCTCGATCTAGGATTGGGAGAACTAGGGCTAATTGGTCATACACAACCCCGCCGACTAGCGGCTCGAACAGTGGCGACGCGTATTGCAGAGGAACTGGGTACTAACATTGGTGAAGGTGTCGGATACCAAGTTCGTTTTACGGATGAAGTAGGAGAGTTTTCTCTTATTAAGTTGATGACGGATGGCATTCTACTGGCCGAGACTCAGCATGATCCTTTGTTATCTAAATACCAAGTTATCATTATTGATGAAGCGCATGAGAGAAGTTTGAATATCGACTTCTTGCTTGGCTACATCAAACGAATTCTGCCTAAACGTCCTGACCTAAAAGTGATTATCACTTCAGCGACAATTGACTTAGAGCGCTTCTCAAAACACTTTGATAGCGCGCCTATTATTGAAGTATCAGGAAGGACATATCCGGTAGATGTTATCTATCGTCCTCTACAATCCGAGGATGATGACCAAAAAGAGCGTAGCCTGCAGCAAGGAATTTGTGACGCAGTAGAAGAGATCATCGCTATGGATCGGGCGGAGCGGATTACTGGCCCAAGAGATGTATTAGTTTTTCTCAGTGGTGAGCGTGAAATTCGTGAAGCTGCTGACCGGTTACGTAAAATGCAGCTGCGCGACACAGAAATTATGCCGTTGTATGCTCGCCTGAGTGTTGCAGAGCAAACTCGCGTTTTCGAAAATCAGCGTCATATCGGGCGGCGTATTGTGCTGGCAACCAACGTGGCAGAAACGTCGATTACGGTTCCTAATATTCGCTATGTAATTGATACCGGCGTCGCACGTATCTCGCGTTATAGTTATCGGTCTAAGGTGCAGCGATTACCGATAGAAGCTATCTCGCAAGCCAGCGCTAATCAGCGAGCCGGTCGGTGTGGCCGTATAGCTGCGGGTGTGTGTATTCGGCTCTATAGTGAAGAGGATTATAAGCTACGCCCCGAATTTACCGATGCTGAAATACGTCGTACCAATTTAGCGGCAGTTATCTTACAGATGCTGAATTTAAAACTCGGTAATATAGCTGATTTCCCGTTTATTGATCCGCCTGACAGTCGCTTTATTAGTGATGGCTTTAAACTGCTCGAAGAACTCGGTGCTGTGAACCCACGAAGGCAGATGACAGCATTAGGTAAGCGCTTAAGCCAACTGCCTGTAGATCCCCGTATTGGTAGGATGGTATTGGAGGCCTCAAAGCAAGGCGCACTGAAAGAGGTTTTAGTAATTGCCAGTGCGTTAAGCGTTCAGGACCCCAGAGAGCGTCCAATGGATAAGCAGCAAGCAGCAGATCAAGCCCATGCTGTCTATGTGGATGAGCATTCAGATTTTCTCACCGTCGTTAATTTATGGAACAGCTACGAGTCGCTTCGACAAGCGCTTTCTCAATCTCAGTTGCGCAAGCATTGTCAGAAAAGCTTTCTCTCTTTTATGCGGATGCGGGAATGGCGAGATATTCATCGCCAGTTGCTATTGAGTTGTCGCCAATTGGGTCTTAAAGAAAATAGCGAGTCAGCAGATTATAAAGAAATACATATATCGCTATTAGCCGGCTTGCTTAGTCATATGGGGTTTCGCCAGGAAAATAAAGAGTACCTTGGTGCTAGAAATCGACGTTTTCATCTGTTCCCAGCCTCAGCCCTATTTAAAAAGCCGGCTAAGTGGATTATGGCGGCGGAGCTGGTAGAAACCACGAAGCTCTATGCACGTATGGTTGCACGCATTGAGCCAGAATGGGCAGAACGATTAGCATCTCACCTTGTTAAGCGTAGTTATCTGGAGCCAGTGTGGCAAAAGAAGCGTGCACAAGTGACCGCTATTGAGCAGGTGTCGCTGTTTGGTTTGTTGATTATCCCAAAACGCACAGTTAACTATGGGGCGATTGATCCTGATGTATCCCATCAGGTTTTTATACGATCAGCACTGGTTGAAGGGCATTATGATACAAAAGCTCGCTTTTTTAATCACAACCAGCAACTGTTGAATCAAATCGAAGGGCTAGAAGCAAAAACTCGAAGAAAAGATCTGCTGGTGGATGAAGAGGCGCTTTATGATTTCTACGCGGAGCGTTTTCGGACATATCAGGGAGAACATGTTGTTAATGGTGCTGGATTTGAGAAATGGCGTAAGCAGTTAGAGCATGAGCGCCCCGATGCGCTTTGCTTAACGGAAGAGGATCTACTACAGCGTTCTACTTCCCATATATCGCAGAGTGCTTATCCTGATGAAATAAAGCACAAAGGTATGCATCTTAAACTCCACTACCATTTTGAGCCGGGTGCAGAAGATGACGGTGTAACTTTATCAGTACCTATTGCCCTGCTAAAACAGCTACCTTTAAAGCGCTTAGAATGGCTGGTGCCGGGTATGCTGCAAGATAAATGTACAGCGTTACTAAAAGGGTTGCCGAAGCAGCGTCGGAAGAATTTTGTACCTATTCCTGATTATGCCTCCGCACTTTATGAAGCAATGGTGTTTGGTGACGGAGATCTTTATGAGGCGATGTGCCTTCAGTTGCTGCGGATGACCGGCGTTAAGCTTGATCCTTCAGAACTGAGGGATGTTGTCTTGCCAGATCACTGGCGTATGAATATTCGTGTTAAAGATGCGGCAGGAAAGCAAATTGCGCAGGGTCGAGATTGGCAGCGATTATGCGAGCAATATGGCCATCAAGCTGAAAAAGCTTTGGAAAGTAGCCCTGAGCAAAGCTGGGGTAGACAAGGAATTACGCGATGGGATTTCGGGGTCATTCCTGACAAAATTCAGTTGCGACAGGCAGGTGGCATTCACGTCGATGCTTGGCCGGCATTACAAGATAAGCAAGAGAGCGTCGCGCTACTAGCGGTAATGGATGCGGCTAAGGCCAAAGAGCTAACGATCCAAGGTGTTATTCGGTTGGCGCTATTGGCGTTAGTTCCGCAAATTCGGGCCTGTCGCAAGGCGCTGTCGACCCATAGTAACGAAAGTGTGCTCTATACGGGTAAAGTTTTTAATAAAAAGATGTTGGAAGAGCAGATCTTAAGCCAATCAGTGCGTTCGTTAATGGCATTAGACAACGACCTGCCAAAGGATGAAGCCTCTTTTGAGTTGAAAGTTGAAGCAGTGAAGGATGGGCTTGAAGCTAGAATTTATGAAATTTCAAAGCTTGTTTTGGTAATACATAAGCAATACCACCAAGCAGTAAAGCATTTAAATGGTCGTGTGGACTTAAGCACTGTAACTATTTTGAATGACATAAAAAGCCAATTAACGCATTTAATCAATAAAACCTATATTTCCAATATATCGTGGTCTGTTTTACAGCAATACCCAAGATATATGGATGCTATCCTTTACCGGATAGAAAAATACCCAAGAGAGATACCACGACAACGTATGCTCAGTGAGCAATTACATCAATGGTGGGAGCAATATTTGGGGTTAAAGAGCCTTTTGGAAAAACGTGGTTCAGGAATCGATGAGCTTATGGCATTCCGTTGGTATCTGGAAGAGTACCGTGTTTCCTTATTCGCGCAGCAATTAGGTACTCAAGAACCGGTTTCTGAAAAACGCGTTCGGCAAAGATGGCAAACGTTACAGCCTGACTAAGATCAATGAATGCAATAGATTGATTTCAAGTCAGTATAAGAAAGTTGCTTAGGGGTTGCGTATAGCCATTAGCTGTGCTGTAATGCGCAAAATTTATGTGAAGGCAGGCTTAGGTTTATTAGCTGCTAAGCATTTAAAGTGATAGTTTGAATAGATATATGAAAGAAAAGGCAAAAAAATTGCTTTCATGTATTTGAAATATTCTAAATGTATAGTATTTTCTTAGGTAGCAATGTTCTGAAAGTTATTCTTTTGTAGGATACTGGCAAGTACAAGCGCTAAGAAAAACTAGAATTCACTACTAGTATGTTGAATATTGAAGGGGAAAACTCGATGAAAAAGTCACTGATCGCTCTGGCTGTTGCTGGTGCTCTGGCTGCTCCAATGGTTGCACAGGCTGACGCTACTCTGTACGGCTCTCTGCGCATCAAAATTGAAAACACTGAAGGCGCTACAAACGACAACCTAGACGTAAGAGATAACTCTTCACGTATCGGTGTTAAAGGCAGCTCTGAACTGTTCTCTGGCGCTAAGGCTATCTTCCAGTTCGAACAAGCTGTAAGCACTGAAACTGGTGCTTGGGCTGGCGGACGTCTGGCTAACGTTGGTATCACTGGTGATTTCGGTACTGCATTGTTCGGCCGTATCTGGACTCCTTACTACTCTTGGACTGGCGCTCAGACTGATATCCTAGACAACAGCACTTCTGCATCTTCTGTTTACCAAGTTGGTGCTCACCGTGCGTCTAACGTAATCGCTTACGTTTCTCCATCTATGAGCGGCTTCCAGGTTGCTGCTGCTGTACTGCCTAACGATGGTGGTGCTGCTGACGACGAAACTATCGACGTTTCTCACGTTGCTGCTAAGTACGAAAACGCTGGCCTGAACGTTGGTGTTTCTTACCTAGGCTTCGAAGCTGCTGACCGTGATGTAATCTCTGTTGGTGCTTCTTACACTATGGATGCTGTATACGTTGCTGCTCGTTACGAGAATGACGATGCTCCAGGTGCTGACCGTGATGCTTGGGAACTGGCTGGTTCTTACACAATGGGTAACACTAAGCTGTTAGCTAACTACATCGACGACGAGCGTGATGCTGACGATCAGTGGTCTTTGGAAGTTCAGCAAAAGCTAGGCAAGCAGGCTCGTGTATTCGCTGCATACGTTGATCGTAACGTTGCAGACGGTGGCGAAGGCTTCATGGCTGGTTACCGCGTAGACTTCTAATCTAAACCTTAGATTAGACTCCTATAAAAAGGCTCCTTCGGGAGTCTTTTTTGCGTTTAACGAGTTTCAGTTTTATTTTGGGTTAGCCTACTCTACAATTAGCCCATACTTGAATTTGATTAGGAAAGATCAATGTTACGCTGTGGTAAACATTTAGCACTGGTTCTGGCGTTTTCTCTAGCGGCTCCAGTTGTGGCAGAAACAAAATCAGATCCGTGGGAAGGATACAATCGCACGATGTATGATTTTAATAAAAGTGCTGATCGTTATCTGATTAAGCCTTTGGCTCAGGGGTATCAGGCGGTGACACCTGACTTAGTTGAGCAAGGTGTACACAACTTTTTTTCGAATTTAGGGGATATCACCTCTTTAGTTAACAGTATTTTTCAATTAAAGCCTGATTCTGCATTACAGGACTTTGCGCGTATAACGTTTAACTCAACGTTTGGATTAGCGGGTTTAATTGATGTTTCAACCCCAATGGGGCTACCTTCAAGTGGTGAAGACTTTGGCCAAACATTGGGGTATTGGGGAGTATCATCGGGGCCATATCTGGTGCTTCCCCTGTTTGGACCTTCTTCGGTACGGGATGCTGTCGGGCGAGTGCCTGATACATACACAGATGTATGGCCTGTTGAGGTGGGTCATATTCCAACGCGTAATTCCGGCTATGGGCTAAGATTATTAGATACGCGAGTGAGCTTATTTTCAGCGGAACGTCTCATTTCTGGAGATGAGTATAGTTTTGTCAGGGATGCCTATCTTCAACAGAGAGCCTTTATGGTTAAAGATGGACAAATGGACTTGAAATTTAATCAGGATGACTTTTAAAGTATACCCAGCAAAAAGTGGATGACGCTTAACACTATGTGTGAAAGTCCGGCGAGTATTCAGTTGATCGGCTTTGAGCCTGAGCACATTATTTTGTTCAGGCGCATACTTGCAGGTCATGCACTGCTCGTTAATGAAGGTGTTTCCAATGTACAGCCTTTTAAACACTTCGGTGTTTATATTGTCAGGGTTGCCCGCGAGGCAGATATACAACTGATCAAGGCGTTAAGTGATTCTGATGGTTATTTTCTAGTTATTTCAGTTTATGAAAAAGCCGATCCAACCAGGATCTTGGAATCTTTAAGGGCGGGCGCAGATGATGTTTTCTTTCTAACTTCGCTTTTGGAGGAGCAAAGTGCATTTGTATCAGCGCTTGAGCTATTGTTAACAAGATGCCGCTTAATATATGAAGGCAAAGTCTATAGAGAAACACTGGAAGCTTCGCTAGAAGAACTTAAGAATGATCAAGAAGCAGCTTACCAAGTCCAATCTCGCCTGTTACCTCCACAGAAGCAAGTGATCAAGGATGTTGAGTTTACTTATTCGGTTACACCGTCACTGATTGTGAGCGGTGATTTTATTGACGTAGTTCCGATCAATGAACAACTGACCCTTTTTTATATTGCAGATGTATCGGGTCACGGTGCGGCTTCTGCGCTTATAACGATTCTCCTCAAAAATATCACTAGCCGCTTGTTGCGCAATTTCAAACGTTCCTCCAGTTACGACATCCTATCTCCTGTAAGAACGTTAGAGCGCATTAACAAGGAGGTTAACTCGCTTGCGTTAGATAAGCACCTTACAGCGTTTTGTGGTGTGATTAATCATCAGGCAAACATCCTAAACTACGCTGTTGCCGGCCATCATCCAATGCCTTTTTATAAATCTGGTGGTGAAGTTACTATTTTACCTGGAAGAGGTATGCCACTTGGGTTATTTGAGGAAGCTATTTTTGGTGAAGGTCAACAAGTATTAGATGATGATTTTTCACTCACACTCTGCTCTGATGGTGTTTTAGAATTACTCTCTGGCGGGAGCATAGCAGACAAAGAGCAACAGCTATTGAACTGGCTTAAAAGCAATCCTCCTTGCCATGAAGCGCTAAAGGCTTATGTATTTTCTGGTTGTGAGTTATCCGGGCTTATACCTGATGATGTAACGATCATGTCGTTGATGAGAGTGAACCTATGAGCTCTGGCTCTATTTATTATGCTGTCTTGGATAAACATTACGTTATTAAATTTGTAGGGGAAGTTAGGCTTACACTCTGTTCTTCTTTAGACACCTACATTGAGACGCTTTTATCGAAGGGTGATTGCACCTCGGTGCTGATTGACCTGAGTGAGGCGAGTTACCTCGATAGTACAACTTTGGGCCTCGTTGCAAAATTTGCAGTGAGGGCTAAAGCAGATGGCTTATCAGCTCCTGTCTTAGTATCTACCCATGAAGACGTCACCAGAACCCTGCTGAGTATGGGCTTTGATCAAATATTTGTGTTACTAGATGTTTTACCTGAAACGCAGTGTGAGCTGAAGCAAATTCCGCTTGTGCAGGAGTCCGTTTTGGAGACGCAGAAGCGCATTATTGATGCGCACAAAGTCTTAATGTCACTCAACGATGCAAATCATGAAGCTTTCCAGAGTTTGATCAAAGTTCTCGAAAAATAGGAATTTTTCCTATTTTTTTTTATAAGAGCCTAGGTAGAATAACAGTTGTCCAGTGAAGAGAGCAGGGATGCAATATCTCATAAGGATTGAGAACTTTGGATGGACCACCTACAGGGATGAGAAGGTGACCTGCATGGATGTGGGATGAAGGGCTCTAAGCATAGGATGTTTTAGAGCCCTTTGTTTTTTATCAGCTTTGGGCCAGTAGCGTCTCTAGTTTCACTTGGTCCTTGGCAAAATTACGAATGCCTTCCGCTAGTTTCTCAGTTGCCATAGCATCTTCATTCATCATCCACCTGAAACGTGCTTCGCTCATTTCTATTTTATCTAGCGAGCTGTTAGCTGTATTAACGCTAAGACGCTGAGAAAGAGGTTCCACGGTCGAGGCTAACTCTGCCATAAGCTGAGGGCTAATGGTCAGACGATCACATCCTGCCAAGGACTGGATTTCGCCGATATTGCGAAAACTAGCGCCCATAACAATTGTGTTGTACCCATGATGTTTGTAAAAGTGGTAAATACTACTTACCGATTGTACGCCGGGGTCTTTCTCGTTGGTAAAGTCGTCAGTGGGGGCTTTCGATTTATACCAATCCAAAATACGACCAACGAAAGGCGATATCAAATAGACATTGGCTTCGGCGCAGGCAACGGCTTGAGCAAATCCAAAAAGTAACGTCAGATTACAGTTTATGCCTTCTTGTTCAAGAACTTTTGCCGCTTGGATACCTTCCCAAGTGGATGCTATTTTTATCAAAATGCGATCATTGCTGATGCCGGCTTCGTTATACATTTGGATAAGTTGGCGAGCTTGTTGAAGGGTAGCCTGTGTATCGAACGATAATCGGGCATCGACCTCGGTAGAAATTCTGCCAGGAATGATTTTTAGAATCTCCAGTCCGATAAGCACGCCAAACTTTTGAGACATTAAGCTTAGTTGCTCATGTTTATCGCTGCTATGTGTTAATGCCCATTGCTTAGCTTCGTTGAGTAGCGCTACATAGGCGGGCAGCTCTGCTGCCTTCAGAAGCAAGGATGGGTTTGTAGTTGCATCAACCGGTGTAAACTGGCGAATAGCCTCGATATCGCCTGTATCAGCGACAACCGTTGTCATAGATTTAAGTTGCTCTAGCTGGCTTTCCATTGAATAAAATCCTGTTAATCACTTAATGAAGTAACTTTTTTGAGTGCGTCGTAAATGACTTGCGTATCCGCACCGGGTTTATGTGCTTGTTCGCTGATGACTCTACGAAATTGTTTGCCGCCCCGAACACCGTGGAATAACCCTAGAATATGCCGTGACATGTGACCAAGAGGAACCCCTAGACTCAATTGGGATTCTATATAAGGCAAGTAGTCTTCTAAGGCCTTTACGCGGGTTGTGGGGGCTTTGGGCGTACCGTATACCTCATTGTCTACCTCAGAGAGAAGAAATGGATTGTGGTAGGCCTCACGACCGATCATAACACCATCCACCCAGTGGAGGTGTTGCAATGATTCAGCTATGGTTTTAATACCGCCATTGATGATTATTTCCAAATCTGGAAAACAGCGTTTAAGTGCGTAGACCCGTTCATATTGCAAAGGAGGTATGTCTCGGTTCTCTTTAGGGCTAAGACCTTGAAGGATTGCTTTGCGTGCATGAACAATAAAGGTCTTACACCCGGAGGCCTTTACGGTGTCAACAAATGTATGCAGAAGCTCGTCGTTGTCTAGGTCATCAATTCCAAGTCTGTGTTTTATCGTAATCGGAATAGATACCAGATCTTGCATGGCAGCTAAGCAGTCTCTAACTTGCTGAGGGTGCGCCATCAGGCAGGCGCCGATCATATTATTCTGGACTCGATCGCTAGGGCAGCCAACATTCAAATTGATTTCATCATAGCCATAGGCTTCTGCCATTTTTGCACATTGAGCCAACTCGGCTGGGTTACTGCCACCGAGTTGCAGGGCCACAGGGTGCTCCCCCTGATTGTATGCTAAGTGGCGTTCGGCGTCGCCATAGATCAGTGCACCGGTAGTTACCATCTCTGTGTATAACAAAGCATGTTGAGACAGAGTTCGATGGAACATACGGCAGTGTCTATCTGTCCAGTCCATCATGGGTGCGACCGAAAAGCGGCGGCTTACTGAATCATGAGTGTGGTTCGAGGGGGCGGGGGTGGTCAAACTGTTCAAGTCTCCAAGTCCTACACAAGGCTATCTGCTTTATGTATAGTGCGGCAATTTATAAACGGAATTATACACGTGCGTGCATGGGGGTTCGACTGAAACCTGCGTAAGTGTATGGTAAGGAGAATATGATGCTGGTCAATCATTTGGAGTTAGCGTTAATTGAGTCCTTGGGTTCAGGCGTGACACGTTGGGAAAGCAAAGGTGGTTTAGCGTTTATTAAAATAGAGAACTCCTTGGCTACTTGTTGGGTATCGCTCCAAGGTGCACAGGTTCTCAGCTATATTCCCGCTGGCCAACCTGATCTTCTATGGTTGTCCCATAAAATGATTGATAGACCGGGTGTGGCGATACGGGGAGGAATTCCTATTTGCTGGCCATGGTTTGGTAAAGCTGAATCAGCAAGCCTCCCCAATCATGGATTTGCGCGTACTGCTCAATGGTGTTTGGATGATGCTACTGTCACCGATTTCCACCGACTTTCTTTTTCCCTAGCAAGTAATGAATATACCCAGTCGATGTGTAGCCGTGACTTTCACTTGTCATTAGAGGTTACGGTTGGTGATGCTTTAGGTCTTGAGCTGATTACCAAAAATACCGGTGATGCGCGTTGGGGGGTGGGCGCTGCTTTGCATAGCTATTTTGCTGTGGAGCAGTTATCCCAGTCTATGGTTGAAGGGTTAGGTTGTTCTGCAATTGATGTTCAAACATTAGAAGCGAGCCGTTTTCCTGAAGTATTTGTTCCAAACCCTGGCTTAGATAAGTTATTTGTGGAAGCGGAACCGTTATTAACGCTGCATCAACCTCATAGTTTGTTACATATTGAGCAGGATGGTTATAACACCTCAGTCTGCTGGAATCCGGGGGAGTTGGGTGCCGCGAAGCTTGCGGATATGTCCGAAGATGATTGGGAGTCGTTTGTTTGTATTGAGTCTGTTATTAATCAAAGGCAGGAAGCGATTTGGCTGGATTCTGGGCAGATCCATAGTTTGAGTCAGGTGATTAGATATACACCCGTATAGCTTATAGAGATATAAAAGCCCTGTTTTAACAGGGCTTTATAGGATAAGACACAATCTACTGACGTTGGTCGAAGTCGACGACTACTTCATCAGAGATAGGGTGGGCTTGGCAGCTTAGGATATAACCTGCATCAATCTCGTGCTGTTCGAGACCATGAGTGATGTCCATATCGACTTCACCTTTGACCACTTTACACTTACAAGTTGAGCAAACACCTGCTTTGCAGGAGTAAGGTAAATCCATACCATTAGCCATACCAGCATCAAGAATGTTTTCACCTACGGTGGCTAAGTCGAACATGACTGAACGGCCATCCGCAATCACAGTTACCTTGCTCTGTTTTTCTTCACCGTATTCGGCAATACGCTGTTGCGCTTTTTCCAGAATAGCTTGTGAGTCTGCTGAAGAGTTTGCAAACAGTTCGTAGTGGATCTGTTCGTCGCTCAGACCCTCGGCGCGAAAGCCGCGGGATACTTCAGACATCATCGCTTCAGGACCACAGATAAAGGCTTCATCTACCGTTTTAATATTAATCAGGCCTGCTTTTTGTAAGGCGTAGCCTTTTTTATTATCGATGCGACCGTTGAGCAAATCGGCGCCCTGATCTTCGTAATCCATAATATTGATCCAGTGGAAGCGATCCATATAACGGTTTTTGACGAAGTTTAGCTCATCCTTGAACATCACAGAGTTGCTGCGGCGGTTACCATAAATAAGGGTAACTTTACTGTTTGGCTCAATGTCTAACGCAGACTTGATAATAGACAGCATAGGCGTGATACCTGATCCTGCCGCAATACACATGTAGTTTTTAGCGTTTTCTGCTTTTAACTCAGAGTAGAAGCTACCTTGAGGGGGCATGACCTCTATGTCCATGCCTGGTTTAAAGTTGTCATTGGCAAAGTTGGAAAACTTACCATTTTTAACGCGTTTAATACCCACGCGCATATGGCCATCGGTGACACCTGAGCAGATCGAGTATGAACGGCGAACATCTTCACCGTCAATCATAGCGCGTAGAGTCAGGAACTGGCCCTGAATAAATGTAAACTTCTCTTTTAGTTCTTCAGGTACTGCAAAGGTTACACAAATCGCTGTGTCCGTTTCTGGCTGCACATCGGCGATTTTTAGTGTGTAGAAATTGGTGTCAGACATCGCTTCACCTATATCTTTTTAAAATAATCAAATGGTTCGTTGCAATCGTTACACTGAAACAGTGCTTTGCACGCAGTTGAGCCAAATTCACTGACCCTTCGAGTATTACGGGAGCTGCAATGAGGACATTGCGCATGGGCATCCGGTGTCAGGCCATCATCGTCAAGGTCTGCATCTTCAGGTGGTGCAATACCGTAATTCCTGAGCTTTTTACGACCTTCTGGCGACATCCACTCTGAACTCCATGCAGGTGATAATGACATCTTTACGATGACGTCATCATAACCTGCCTCGTTCAGCGCTTTCTTTACATCGGTGCTGATATTATCCATGGCTGGGCAACCTGAATAGGTTGGCGTGATGGTCACAATGATACGACCATCTTCACGGCTAATATTGCGCAAAATCCCTAAGTCCCAAATGCTCAGTACCGGCACCTCAGGGTCTTTAACCGCATCGAGCAAGTCCCATAAGTCTTTTACATCAGCGGTATTTCGCTGCTGCAAGCGTTGATACTGCTCTTCTGGCATCAGTGAGATTTCATTCATACTGGTTTACCACTCGCAACCTGGGTGAGAGCGATGTACGATCTGCATCTCTGTCAGCATGTGGCCTAGGTTCTCGGTGTGATAGCCTGTGCGGCCTCCGCGAACAGCCCAGCTATCTTCTGGCACAGTCAGCGTTGCCTCTGTCAGAATATCGCTAACCATTTGTCGCCAAGCTCCATGCAGTTTAGAAACATCTACGCCGATGCCGTTATCAGCCAGTAACTGCTCAGTTTCATCCATATCGAACATCTCATGGGTGTAGCCCCATAATTGTTCGACTGCTTTTTGAGTACGCTTATGGCTTTCTTCGGTACCGTCACCTAAACGTAAAACCCAATCACGGCTGCGGCGCAGGTGATACTTTGTTTCTTTGATCGCTTTAGCGGCGATGGCAGACAGGGTTTCATCTTTTGACTGTAATAGCTCTGGCAGTACCAAAGTGTAGTAAGCATCAGCAAATAACTGGCGAACTTGGGAATATGCGAAATCGCCTTTAGGCATCTCCATCAATAGCAAGTTGCGGTATTCGCGGTCGTTACGCATATAGGCGAAGTCATCTTCGGTACGGCCATCATTTGCCAGTTCAGCAGCATAGGTATAGAACATACGGGCACGACCGATATAGTCCAGCGCTACGTTGCCGTAAGCGATGTCTTCTTCTAGGAAGGGACCGTAGCTGACCCACTCAGAGATACGATGACCTAGTACAACAGAGTCATCACCGAGGCGGGTAGTATATTCAAGCGTTGCAGCTTTGATATCACTCATTCTTATATACTCCTGCCAATTACATGTTGTTTACTGGATCAGGTAGCACGTAGTAAGTGGCGTGACGATAGGGTTTGTCATCGCTTGGGTCGTAAAAGCTCTCTGCGTCATCTTCCTGAGAAGAGCAGATGTCGTTAGATTTAACAACCCAGATGCTTACGCCTTCACTACGACGGGTATAACAGTCGCGTGCGTACTCTAACGCTTGCTCATGATCTTCAGCATGAAGGGAGCCAACGTGTTTATGATCAAGGCCGCGCTTAGAGCGAATAAATACTTCAAATAATTCTAGTTTTTCAGTGATATTGGTCATGATGCATCCCCCTTACGCAGCATTCTGTGCTTTTTTAGCTCGTTTCTTTTCGTTGTACGCTGTGATGGCGTCACGTACCCATTCGCCCTCATCATGGGCAGCAACGTGGTGTTCAATGCGCTGGCGGTTACAGTGACCGTTGCCGTTGATTACACTCCAGAATTCATCCCAGTTCAGATCGCTGCTATCAAAATGGCCGCGTTCTTCATTCCACTTGATGTTTTTATCTGGGTGTTCAAGGCCAAGTACTTCTATCTGCTTGACCGTCTGATCAACAAACTTCTGGCGAAGGTCATCGTTTGTCTCACGCTTGATTTTCCACTCCATTGATTTTTGAGAGTGTGCTGATTCAGAGTCATGAGGACCAAACATCATGAGCGCAGGCCAGTAGAAACGGTTGAGAGCATCTTGTGCCATTGCTTTCTGTTCTGGGGAGCCTTTGGCCAGTGCCAGCATCGCTTCGTAGCCTTGGCGCTGGTGGAAAGATTCCTCTTTACAGATACGGATCATGCCGCGCGAATAAGGGCCATAAGAAGTACGTTGCAGGGATACTTGGTTAACAATAGCAGCGCCATCGACTAACCAGCCAATTGCACCTACATCTGCCCACGTTAGCGTTGGGTAGTTAAAGATGGAGGAGTACTTTGCAGTACCACTTTGCAACTGTTCTATCATCTCAGAGCGTGAGATACCTAATGTTTCACAAGCGCTGTATAAATAAAGGCCATGTCCCGCCTCATCCTGAACTTTGGAGAGCAGAACAGCTTTACGGCGTAGGGAAGGCGCGCGAGTAATCCAGTTACCTTCCGGTTGCATGCCAATAACTTCTGAATGCGCGTGCTGAGAGATCTGACGGATCAGGTTTTTGCGGTAAGCATCTGGCATCCAGTCTTTGGGTTCAATCTTCTCTTCTGCTTCGATCTTACGCATGAAATTTTGTTCTTCGGGGGTCATCATTCTGCTCTCCGACTTTCTGGTTCTTGTTTCAGGCTATGAAACTTATTTTTATCTTCATAGCTGTTTGCGTATCAGTTTGTTAGTTCGACCTATAGGCGCTTTGCTTGCGTTTAAGGCCCACAGCTTTGATAGATTAAATGTACCTCGTAATTAAAATAAATGATACATAAAATTACAATAAAATTTAAATTAATGTATCGCTTTGATAGTTGGAAAAGTTGTCTTCTCCAATAACGACTGTCAATCGATGTCTTGGAGAGAGACGCACTTACCCGCCGAGCTTTTTTTCATCTCGGGAAAAGGTCTTTTATTTCAGCAAGTAATTGCAGATTAGCGCTGTGCTAGCAGATGAGGGGTGTCTGAGATAATGCTATGAACGCCCATATTCCAGAGAGTCTTAGCATCACTTTGTTGGTTGCAGGTATAGACTAAAAGATCATATCCGACCGCTACTATATCATTTGCTTGGGTTGGATTTAGTAGGTTCCAGTCGCAATGAAGGCTGGCAGCACGCAGTTGTTTCTGAGTATTTAACCAATCGTTATCAATCGTCTCGTAGAGGGTTCCGAGTAATTGATGGCTGTCGGCTTGGCGGTATTGGTGCAAAAGTTCATGATCAAAGCTGCTAATAAGTATCGGAAAACCGCTGCGCCAATAAGTTTTGATAATAGGCAAGATTTGCTTAATGACGAGGCAATACTCAATGCCTGTTTGTGCTTTGAGTTCTAAATTAAGCCCCATATCCAGTTCAGAAAGTAGTGTTAAGGCCTGCGAAAGGGTAGGTATTGGCTCATGACGAAACTGCTCGGAAAACCAACTTCCTGCATCAATGAACTGGAGGTCAGCAGCAGTAGAATGACAGAGCAGGCCGCTGTGGTTTGAGCATCGATCCCAGCTGTCATCATGGCAGAGGACGACACATCCGTCGCCTAATAGGCTGGCATCTAATTCAACCCAGCGAATACCATAGCGGTGTGCCATGCGAATACTGGCAAGCGTGTTCTCAGGGGCGAGAGAGGCCAGCCCTCGGTGGCCAATAACGGCGCTTGCCAGCATAATCTTGTCCGAGTCCTAGAATTCGACTTTAGGTACTTGCTTCACTTGGGCGGCTTCTGCTTCATCCAGTTCAAAGAACTCCATCTTGCTGAATCCAAAGCGCTGAGCTACCAAGTTAGATGGGAAGCTATCCACCATAATATTTAAATCTCGCACAGAGCCATTATAAAAACGGCGAGCCATCTGGATATGGTCTTCAAGTTCTTTAAGTTGTGCTTGAAGGTCCAGAAAGTTGGTATTGGCTTTAAGGTCTGGGTAGGCTTCTGCTAGGGCAAAAAGTTGGCGCAATGCACCACTTAGCGCCATTTCTGCTTGGGCGGTAGCCGCAGCACCCGATTGCCCTACCTGGACAGCGCTATTGCGGGCATTGACGACTTTTTCGAAGGTTTCTTGCTCATGGGTGGCGTAACCTTTAACCGTCTCTACCAGATTAGGAATCAGGTTATGTCGACGCTTAAGCTGTACTTCTATACCGCTCCAAGCTTCTTCGGATCGTGTACGTTTATCAACCAGTCCGTTATACAGACTAATAATATAAAGCGCGAGAGCAACAATGAGTCCTACTAGGACAGACAATGTAATCACAGGGTATCTCCTCTACCTGCGGTTAAAATATAGCTAAACCAAGATTCAGCTGAGTATAACAAACCAGTGTAGCGATCATGAGCTGAATTTTACCAGCCGCCGCCACCTCCGCCGCCACCTCCACCACCGGAGGAGCCACCACTAAAACCGCTACTGCCTGAGGATGAGGGAGGCGTCGCCGATGAGGCGATTGCACTACTTAACCCACTGCTTAGAGAGGAGGTCATCGTAGAGAAATGGGGGCCTTGCTGCCCATGATACCATCGTAAATTTTCTCGCCCTTCGTTGGCTGCTTTTTCCATAATCTCAGTGAATTGATCCCCCCATTCATTCTCTACACCCAATGCGATTGCATAGGGAAGATAGCGTTCGAACAGCTCGGGTGTTTTTTTAGGTGGGTGCTGGAAATTCAGCAGGTCTTTTTCTGCAACACTCAGGTATAAGCGGAACCCTTCGATTTGATCCATTAGCTCTCGGCCTGCAACTGTTGGGGCCTTGAGGAGCCAGTGAAACAGAGCGAGTAGGCCGCCAGCTACAATACAGTACAAAAGAATCGCTTTGCCATTGCTATCAAGCATATCCAAAAGATGTGAACCAATGTTGAAAGTAAACACAGCAAAGACAATAGGAATAAGCGATGCCAGTGCACGAAGTGCTAAACGAAGCCCTGTGTAGCGGTGGCGTTTTTCTATAAAGATACGCAGGGCGTTCACCATACCTGCGGTGAGCCCGCCTAAGAAGATACCAAATCCGGCAGCTTCAGCATTATTATCAACGAGTACTAAAACGACAAAGAGCCCGAGTGCTAGCAATACACTTACGACAAAGCTACCGATATTATGGCGAAAATTTTTGGCGCCATGCTCCGCTTTTAACGTGCTTTTTAGAGCGCTGTAAGCTTTTTGTATTTTGCTGTCATATTTATGACCTAGCGAGACGCTCTGAGCATCTGAAGCAAATAGGAGTGTAGCTAGCTTTTGTTCTCCTGAGCTTAATGGCTCTGCCTTAGTATGGGTTGAACTTCCTAAGTGACTAAGCTGGAATCCACCTGTTGTGTCCGACTCTTTGATGCTCAAATAGCCCTTAATCGCCATATTTATGGTAGCGGCGGTAAAGGCGCTAGGCTTCATTTTCTGATCGAAAATATACTGGCAAGCGGCTGGGGATAATCCTTCAGGGGGGGTGAATAAGGGGATGATGGTGCCCGACGCTGGGTCTCTGCCAACTTGGTGCCAGCGAACTAACAAGAAGGCGAAGACAATAACACCGCTGATTAAGGCGAGCAGGCTGGTTAAGTGATCCATCAACCACCAATGAATGGTCTGGCTGCTTGAAGGAGGAAAGATGACGCCTTTATTCCAAGCCGCAACAATCGTCATGCCTTCATAAGCGTTTAATGACTTGTTTAGAGTGTACCGCACTTCAAAGGGAAGCGGCTGCTCTATGTAAACGTCAGAGGTTTGGCTTCCTTGGCGGCCGTTGTAGGCAGTAAATTTGGTTATATTCGCATCGGTGGGCAGTGTTAACGTGGCTGTTGCCTTCTCTATTGGAAAGCTAAAACCATGACCGATGGCATTAAAATATAGCTCATCTCGGTGTTCAAAGAATTGTATTTGGCGATCTGTTTTATATAACAGTTCATAGGTGTGCTCACCTTTGGTGACGTAATTACGTTTGTCGCCAATATAGACCCGAATACCATTACTGCGCTGTTCGGTATGGTAGGGTTCTGATTGCCCATCACGTTTAATGTCGATGACATCGAAAGATGTTTGATACCGTGTTCCATCGGGCAAGTGGTAGATCGTTGGGAAGTCGCGGTATATGCCTCGTCGTATTGAGGCATGCTCGGCATTGACGGTTATTTTTTCAGTGATTAGCAGTGTGCCATCCCTTTGTACAAGGATGTCTGTTTGGTAATCCAGAATTTTCTCCACAGCAGCGACTTTGCCTGCACAGAGCATCAGTGTGAGTAGCAACAGTAGGTAGCGCATACACAAGTCCTTTGATATGCCTTATTGGTAGGCGGCTGCGGTAATAAACTCATTAAACGACTCGCACCAGATGATAACGGAGGTGTAATCATCAGGCCGTACCCCTTCGGGGATTCTGATCAAGAAGTTATTAAACGTTTTAATATCACCTACTTGTACCATAGACGCTTTGTTTCGTAAAAAGTCGGCTTCTGTTTCAACAAATGTGGGCGAGAGATAAAGTTTGTAAGCGGGGCCTGGAGCAAGCTCTCCTTTTAAGGCGATTGAAGAGTGTGTGATAATGACTTTACCTTCTCCCCAGTGCAGGAAATCACTGCCTGCTAAGTCCTTTGTGAACTCACCACTATAGCGTAAATCTTGTTCCAGTTGAGTAATCTGGTGGGTATTTGGAGCGTTGGGCGCCATTAGAATAGGTAGCGCATAGATACCTCCCAGAAAACTTAAAGCGGCGACGAAAAGGTGCGAAACGCAAAGTAAAAAGAATTTTCCCATAACCGCCTCTATTTATTTTTTATGAGAGCATAGAGGAGGTTGTGCGCAATTACAAAAGTCATTGTATTTCAGGAGAATGGTGAAGATAAGCTCGATAGTGCGATGGGGTAAAGTATTTTCTGTCAGCATGGTAAACAGACGATCTCACACTAAGTAGAGGGAATTAATTCCTATAATTTTTGTCGATAGGTTAGCGAAAATAATCTGTCAGGAGTCAACATGGATACACGCAGCTTACTGGATCAGTTTCTTAAAGCGGGAACCGATATGCTTCAGGGAACATCAACAAGTCAGTCATCCTCTCAGCAAAGTGGAGGTATTGGTGATTTGTTATCAAAGAATAGCGGAGGTTTAGTGGCTGGTGGTGTGTTGGGCTTACTATTAGGCAGTAAAAAAGGGCGTAAACTTGGTGGCCAAGCACTTAAATACGGCAGCTTGGCGGCATTGGGGGCCGTTGCCTATAAAGCTTACAATAACTGGCAAGCGCAGCAGGCATCGTCTGGAACACCTGCTTCGGCCTCTCAAGCATCTGTTCCCTTAAGTGAATTACCTGCGCCAGCAGTGGAACAGCACAGTCGAGCAGTCCTCTGTGCCATGATCGGTGCAGCAAAAGCTGATGGGCACATTGATGACAAGGAGCGTTCACTGATTGATGAAGGTATAGCAAAAATGACAGATGACCCTCAATTACTAACATGGCTAGAACAGGAGTTGCATAAGCCTCTGGATCCTGCCGACGTAGCGCTTCATGCACGTTCTCCGGAGATGGCTGCAGAAATGTATCTTGCCAGTGTGTTAGTCATTGATGAAGAAAGCTATATGGAAAAGGCTTATCTTGAAGAGCTGGCTCGGCAACTGTCCATTGAGCCAGCACTGAAAGCGGAATTAGAACGCCAAGCTGCCTTGGGGTAGTGTGAGTAAAATTAGCTGTGTACTCAGGCTTCGTTTGCAGTGCTTATGCGTTCCCTCATGTACGCTCTTTCAATAAATATAAGAGATACTGAGGGAACCATAACGCTGAGGATCATCTTGCGTTTCAAACTCTTTTGTACGGTATACGTGAGCAAACGAAACCTTCCAATTGTCATATACGGCTGCTATTCCGATAGCAGCATCAGCAACAAAAGGTTTTTTCTGGACGGCGTGACTGTCCTGATAGGAGTTACCATCTAGAAATATGTTATGAATCACCCAGCGGCCGTCGATAGACATAAATGCATGGGCACCCCAACCTCGTTTTTGGTTATACAGCTTGTTACCAGGGGCGCTGTTATCACCACCGGGACGTAATGCAGAGGTACCGAAATCATCGGGTAAGTTAAACCCGAAACGGACTTCCGCACCGCTATTAATATAGGTGGCTACATTGCCAAGGCTGCCGCCAAAATGGGTGATGACATCATATTCGGTATTGCTATAGAACCTGTCTTTCTGAATTCGGTTTTTATGCTCATAGACGATCTGTATTCCCGGTTCATTTTCAAGTTGGTTATGCCAGCCATCAAAGCGTTCTATGCCGCGCGTTCTATGCACTAGATCTTGTGCTTCTTTAGCAAGAGAGGCAGGGCCTACGACACCGAGGTTCAGCTCGACAGAGTTTAGTTTGTTGGCTGTTTTTGCATGATAGCCGAATCCTGCATAAAGCCACCCCGCATAAGGACGGTCGTCGGGATCGATAGTGACTCGTTCGCGATCTTCGGGTGTGTACATCTGCTGGCCAATCGTGAACACTAAATTACGTTGTACGTTATCAGTCACTTTTTCTTTCACGGGGTAGAGAGGGACAAACCAACGATTAATGTCCCGAAAAACCTCGGGAATGTTAGGGTCATAAAGGTAGTTGTCTAAGTCAGGTGATACCCATGACAACCGAATACCGTTTGTGTAACTTTGATCGGTATCGGCGAATAGATCATTTTCAAAGTAGAGATTATGTGTCCAAGGGGCTGCGTAAGATGCTTGGGAAGATAAGCCGATCAAAGATAGAAGTGCTATTGATACCTTATTGTGCATGTCTAAAAAAACGCTCGCGTGATGGGGCGTCGTATTAATAGGCGCCACGTAATAAAAAATAACAATATAAAGACAAGAAGAGCTATCCGTTCAACCGGTATGCCGACAAGTGCCATGCTGTCAGGCAGGCAGTCATGCTTGCCCACAATAAATTGTTCAATATCCTGCAAATAAGGTGAGTTCAGCAGCCATTCCTGTAAGCCTGTATCACACAGCAGAGGCGGTGCTTTTTGGGCGGTTAACCAAACATAACGCCCAGCTGTGGCTAAACCGATACCTGCGATTATTAAGCTCAAAAAGGCGAGAAGACGTTGCCCGAAAATCCAAGGGTTTAGTATGAAGGCGATCAAAAATATCCCGCTGATAGATAAAAGGCATAAGCGCACGATTTGGCATAGGGTGCAATCAATCGCTGAAAGTTGCTGGTCAAGTACTATAGTCGCGTAACCTAGAGATACTCCTGCAATGAACAGGCCCAGCAAATTTAGCCTTCGGTAGGAAAACAGCGCATCATCTATATGTCGTTTCACAGGTGACCTTCAGATTCTAGGGATGTTTTTATTATTTTTGATACCAATGGCCGTCAGTGTGTCGTAGATAATTGCCTTTATCAGCTTTTTCAAAGAGCTTCTGCCCAACCCGTGCTTCGATAACCTCGATTTGGACACCGGCTTTTTGTGCTGCTTGGGCATAAGCGGCTTTACGTTTTTGATTAATAGTGGCAATTAACTTGGCTGTTTCGGTATTGGCGGATGGGCTGACGCTCGCTAAATAACCTGAAGGCGTTTCTCCTACCAATCCGCCAGCTTTAGCTTCGTCCAACGACAGTGCCCAAGCTGAGGGTGATAACAGCAAACAAAGTAAGGCGAAGCGAGATAGAGGAACCGTTATATATTTATACATGTCACGTCCTTAAAAAAGATCACTCTTATCATTAAGAAGGTCGTCAATTTCCCGATCAACCTTGACTAATATCTCATGCTCGATTTTGACATTGAGATTGATGGTTATAGGCTCATTAGGTACAGCAACCTGAACCTTTGGGGAGCATCCCATTAACAACGAGCCACTTAGCAGTAGCCCGGTCAGCCATAGGTGTTTTTGTGACATGGAAGTCTCCGTTATACATTCGTATTAGGGCTTACGGTAACGCTTCTCTATGCTTTCCGTCAAATTATCTGCAAATTGCAATGTTTTCAGAAGTTTAAGGACATTTTCCTGAATGTTGACTGAGAAGTTCACAGCTTGTCCATTGTTCCAATCAGGGTTTTCACCTGAGAGTTGTGTTTTAAGTAAAAGTGCGCCATTGGGAGCATAATTTACCTCAGCATTAAGCACCCGATAACGAAAATTGGATAGTGCATCTAAAGCAAGACTTAAACCAGTGTTATTTTTTGCTAAGGCTTTAACGTTACCGTCAGGCTGGTATCTAATCATTCCAGGCCCGCGACTTTTTAAGGCGCCTGCGGTTATCCGAAAGCCTTGATGGTTTAATCGAAGGGGGAGATTAACATCAAGAATACCTTCTCCGGATAAACCGGGCTGCCTTTCCAATTGGAGCAGCGCATTTAAAGAAAGTTCACGTAAAGTAATATTTGTACTTAAATTAGGATCTGATAAAACGGTGTAAAATGGCTCTGCGGCGAGTGTGCCCCCAAGCAGCTGTGCTGAAAGGGTAGAGACATCCGCTATGGTGTGAGGTGAACCAATCTTATTGAGCCGATAATCGATCTGAATATTTTCCAGAGGTAGTCCTACCGCTAGCGTTTTAATGCGAAGTGTTCCTTTATCATCAATGCGATCGCCGCGTAAGTAGGTAGTACTCCTCAACTCAGTATTAAGGAGTTGTACCTGTTCATAGTTAATATCCAGCTCGGTAATCGCGTGATTGATCGTGCCGTCTAATCGACCACT
Source organism: Neptunomonas concharum (assembly GCF_008630635.1). Classification (NCBI taxonomy): domain Bacteria; kingdom Pseudomonadati; phylum Pseudomonadota; class Gammaproteobacteria; order Oceanospirillales; family Oceanospirillaceae; genus Neptunomonas; species Neptunomonas concharum. The sequence continues at coordinate 1,114,408 of NZ_CP043869.1, forward strand.
GAACCATTGGAAGCGGCCGTTATGAGTATAGTTTCCTCTTTGAATAGAGAAGTTTTCAGGTATCTCTTTGACAGGCAGATAAGGTGCTAGCAAACTTAAATCGGTTGCCAATGGGAACTCTTTCAAGCGCCACTGGGCGTCAATAATTTGCTTGTCAAAATTAGCAGCAATACTGATGGCGGTATGTAAGGGTAGGTCGAGCGCTGAGACTGCTAGCGCTGTATCGACTTTAGGCCAGCGAACGTAACTTTTCCCTTGAAGAGTGACCGGAGGAAGTTGGTTACCCGCGACCTTGGCTTTGACACTTGGTAACTGTATATCAATAGTTGCATGTAGTTTTTGTAGGTCAATCTCGTCGATTGAGAAGGTAGCCGGTTGCAGTGTAATCTGGTGGTCGGGATGGGATAGATTCTCTGGCTCTACGATCAGTTTAAATGGCTTGGCATTTGAAGATTGATCAATATTCGCTTGTAACCCATCTGGCAAGTGCAGTGTCAGTTTGCCAAGACGCCAGTTATCGTAGTGTAGCTGGTTGAGGCTTACGTGACTTTGCTTGCTCAGTTCGATGTTTAAGCCTGAGGCAAGGTTAAAGCGTGTATTACCCGATAGCATCAGTGATGTGGTCTTTGCTTCCTTAAACGGGAGTTGGACTTGAGCTTCTAGACTATAATCTTGATCAATATCTAAACTGAGTAGCCATCGGTTAAGGCTATCGCGTATTTGGTCAGGAAAAGATATATGAGAGGTGCCGTTGTAGTGCCCTTGTGTGATGCTAAGGGGTATTTCAAAACCTAAGGGCAGGCGTTTGGCAATCTCCAGTGTGTCCTTAAGATTTATATCGTGTAACAATGAAAACTGAATTCTCCCATCCTTGGTTTGAAATTGGCCGACGGAGGTCAGTGTCGTGGTATTGGCATCGTCAATGATATTGAATTGCATGCGATTCAAATCATCCAGAATCAAGTCAGTCCGTGCAATTGCTTTATCATCAATGGTGGTCATTACGCGGGTAAGTAGCTGTTCCTGTGTTAAATAGACATTACCTGTAAATCGAAAATCTGCTTGCTCAGGCCCGTGCCAATGGATACTAAGTTGTCCAATCACTAGCTCCTTGGAAGGGGCAAAATCAAGCCATTGTTCGGGTAGCAATTGAATGAGGTCAAAACCAGAGAGTGCTGTATCTTCTTCAGGGGGTGCTGATTGAGCCCCCGTCATTTCGATATCAAGTTCTGCAAGAGGGATTTCAATACGGCTCAGTTCGCCTTTAAGCAGCAGGTCCCAGGGATCGTAGTTAATCGAGATGGGCCCAGCTGATAGTTTCGAAACACGATTATCTGTAATTTTTTCAACACGTAGTTCTGAAATTAACAGAGCTTTAGGGCTCGGATACTCCACGGTAAACACGGGTTTTTGGAACCCTTGTTCTAAGAGCCATTGCTCTACCACATATTTTGCAATACCGGGTAAGGAGGTATAAGCCAGTACGGGTAAAATAATGAGCAGGACAAGAGAGGTAGCGAGCCACTTTTTCACAGGATGTACCTACTAGAAGATTAAAGTTCAGCCAGCATGATGTCGTCGAGCCTCTCAATGGCGATTTTGATACGAAAAATTAAATCGGTGTATTGATCAGTATCTTGCTCGATATCAATATCGCTGAGGCGATCAGCCGTTTCGTCCAACGTTTCACCGTGTGCGACAATCTGCTGGTCCCGCAGATACCAGTGGATCAACCCTGTAACTTCAGCAGCGCTGGACACCTCTTCCAGATTATCAAAGAGAGCGTCTCGAACAGCGCTCAGTTGTTGCATACGTGGGGTATTATCATCGGTATCAACGTAGAGGCGCAGTAATTGATCGGCATTTTCAATGGCTATATCGTCTACCCACCAAGTCATCAGCGTAGCTTCCTGACAACGTTCAAGCCATCGCGCACGGTTAAAAAAACGTTTTCCATATTAGGGTCGGCTGCAATCAAGCGGTTGGTTTCGACCAGTGCATCATCAATATCGGATTCCGGTTGCAGCACTTTTCCAGACCAGAGTACATTATCGAGAATGATTAAACCTCCGGGGCGGGTTAGTTCTTTAACCTTCAAATAGTAATTGAGGTAGTTACGCTTATCAGCGTCAATAAACGTAAAGTCCAGAGGGCCATCCAGTTGCTCTGCTAAGGTTTCAAGTGTGTCTAAGGCGCGCCCGAAAATAACCTCAATTTTGTGGCCATGCTCGCTACGATCAAAAAATGTTTGTGCATAATCAATAGCACGTGGGTTGGTCTCGCAGCAAATAAGCTTGCCTGTTTCGGGCATCCCTTCCGCAATGGATAAAGCAGAGTAGCCGGTAAACATGCCTATCTCCAGAGCGCGTTCTGGTTGGTGAATCGCACTTAGCATTTTTAGCGTACGGCCAACGAGGCGTCCTGATAGTTTTTGCGGCCAGCCCATGTTTTCGTTGGTGCCGTCGATCAGCTCTTGAAGCAGAGGGGGCTCTTCACTTGTATTCAGGAAGGCGTAGTCTTCAATAGCTTCGTTAACCAGATACTCCATTACTGCAGGGTCTCACTTGTCTCAATTAATAGGAGGTTTCAGCTCATCAACGGCTGAACACCCAAAACGCAATCATAGCATTTTCTATAATAAGGATAACGCTACTACACATCATAACTGCCATGTTGGCATACTAACTAGCCGCTAATTCCTCTACAATTCGATTTTGTTCAGCTTTATTGGAGTAAATATCTGTGGATCCTATGATTACCTTCCTGATTACGGGGTTTGTTTCTATGTCGGCAGCGCTCAGCGCAGGGGCAATTAACAAGTTGCCTGAAGAGAAAAAAGTGGGCAGGTTAGCTGAAAAAAATACTCAGGTAGCCTTTGTTTTAGCCGGTAACTTAGCTGCATTGACATTGATTGGTGCTCTGGCTTTTGGGGTTCGTCAGCTTGAATGGTGGATTCCATTACTGTGTGTCTTTGTGACCTTTCCCGTTGTACATATCTTGATTATGCAGCGCTTGTTAGGTGATGTTAAAAACCTGATATTGATGACACTGCTGGTGCTTATCTCAATTCCGACGCTCTATTATTACTGGTAATGCCCTTGTTTGAGACGCTAATCAATCGGTGGGATACAGCGACGGCAGTCATCGTGTTCTTAGCTGTTGCTACACCTTTGATTGTCATGTTCTTGGTTATGCGTGCAGGTTGGGTGCGTCTTGCACAAGACCGAGAGCAGCAGTTGCACGAAAGCCAACTAAAAACGGTTCAGTTTACTGAACGTTTGGCGGTGATGGCTAAACTTGAGCGCATGGTTGAGGATCTGGAGTATGAGCGTAGCGATCTTCGTGAGCAGTTAGCGATTCGACAGGCGCAAGTCGCCGAGTTGGATGCCCGTTTGCAAGCCGATAGAAAAGCTAGTGATGAGAAACTTCAACTGTTAACGGATGCGAGAGACCAGTTACGTCAGGAGTTCCAAAATCTTGCGAACCAAATCTTTGATGAAAAATCCAGACGCTTTTCAGAGTCCAGTCGAAAAGAGATGGGGATGATGCTGACCCCATTAAAGGATCAGTTAGGTGAGTTTAAACGCCGGGTTGAAGATGTGTACGATCGCGAAGCAAAAGATCGCCGCGCCTTACATGCAGAGATCAGCCAGCTCAAACAGCTCAACCAGCAGATGAGTCAGGATGCGATTAACCTGACCCAGGCGTTAAAAGGTGAAAGTAAAACTCAGGGTAACTGGGGCGAAATTATTCTAGAGCGGGTACTAGAAGAGTCAGGCCTACGCAAAGGTCATGAGTATGAGGTGCAGGTATCCCTTCGTGAACAAGAGCAGCGTTATCAACCCGATGTCATTGTTCACTTACCTGATGGTAAGGATATCATTGTGGACTCAAAAGTATCCCTGACCGCTTATGAAGCTTATTGCAGTACTGAATTGGCGTCTGAACGCCAACAGCACTTACGTGCCCATACGCTCTCCTTACGAAACCATATACGAGGTCTAGGCGATAAAGCCTATCAAAAGCTTGAGGGCGTTCGGTCTCTGGATTTTGTCTTAATGTTCGTACCGGTAGAGGGGGCTTTTCTTCTGGCACTAGAGCATGATCCACAACTATTCCGATTTGGGTTTGAGCGCAACATTATGTTGGTTAGCCCAGCAACGTTGCTGGTGACGCTTCGCACGATTCAAAACATCTGGCGTTATGAGCACCAAAGCCAGAATGCTCAGGAGATTGCCCGCCGTGGTGCAGAACTCTATGACAAATTTGTTGGGTTTGTTGAATCATTAGATGATGTCGGTAAACACCTGACCAGAGCACAGCAGTCGTATGATATTGCTTATAATCGCATGAGTACTGGGCGAGGCAACTTGGTACAGCAAGCGGTTGAACTTAATAACCTAGGAGTAAGCGGTAAAAAAGAGCTACCCCGAAAACTCACAGAAGGTGCTGTTTCAGCTGCGACAAAATCGCGCATGTGACATCGTGTCACTGTGTTCTAGGGAACTTTATTTTTATGATCCGGAAAACCTTTTCGGAGAGTAAATTAATGTTCATGCCTTTTCCCCTTCGCCAGAGCACGGTTGTTGTCAGTGCTTTATTGTTACAGGCTTTTCCTGCATTAGCGCAAGATCTGGTGGTTAAAGATAGCGTTACAGTCACGGCTACTCGAGAAGCGAGAGCTTCAGCAGATGTGCCGGAAAGTATTGCCGTGATCGGCGGTGAACGTCTTGAGCAGGAGAAGATGTTCAATGTCTCTGATGCGCTAAAGGGGACGCCCGGCGTGCTTATCCAATCCAACAACGGTGCCTATGATGCTCGGCTTATTATCCGGGGTGCGGGTTTAAAGGCGAATTACGGTATTCGTGAGATCATGGTGTTACGTGATGGCGTACCGGTCACCGACCCTGATAGTTTCACTCGCCTGGACTTTATTGATACGCAGGATATCGAGCAAATAGAGATTACTAAAGGTCCGGGCAATATTTATGCGACAGGTTCTGCAGGGGGGGCGATTCAGATTCTTTCCAAATCCGTATTCGATGAACAACAGGATCAGATACGTCTAGGTCTGGGGGAGCAGGATACGCGCAATCTTCACTTAAGAAAAAGTGGATTCTCTGAGTCGGGTAATGCGTTAGCGCTAACCTACTCTCATCGGGAAACAGAAAATAACTGGCGTCATTGGAATGAGTTCCAATCCGACCAGCTTGGTGTAAAAGGTGGTTTGTTACTCTCGGATGAAAGTGAGCTTGAGTTAGAGCTGAGTCTGACTAAAGCGGATGTACAGCTGCCAGGTGGGATGACCGAAACTCAGTTTGAGCAGTTTAAAGAGACAGGAAAGCAAGAAGGTAACAACTCTGCATTTAAGCATAGCGGCCGTTATTCCGAGATAATCTTTGCTAACAGCCGCTATACCCGAGCATTAACGGATAACACCGATTTTATTCAACGGCTCTATATCAACCATTGGTCTCATTATCATCCAGTCACCGGTGCAATAAACGATACGCCAGATGTAACTATTTTTGGTACAGACTTAGAGATTCGCCATCAACACACGCTTCTGGGTAATGACAGTTTAGTAGCTGGGATCACTGTTCGGCAAGATCGGGATGATGGATCAAAAAAGTATGCCTACCGCGATTATCTGTCTAGCTCAAGTGGTCGTATGTTAGCAACGTTATCTGATGAAAAAGGTGATTGGTTAGAGACCCAAGATACGACGAACACTGTTATTGGGATGTTTTTTCAGGAAAGTTTGAAACCCACCGAGCGTTGGTTAGTGGACGCTGGTTTTCGTTTGGATCATATCAGTATTAAGCAAGAGACGCTAAGTAGCGATACGGCTTATAACTATGGCGCGGGGCGTTATGTCACTATCCCCGGTAGTGGCGGTTATAGCGAGCTTGATAAGTCCTTTACACTGTTTTCTCCGCGATTGGGTGTGAGCTATCGTCTGAACCCTCAGTTTTCGTTGTTTGGGAATATCGCGCAGGGTGAACAAGTACCCTTCTCCAGCGAACTTGAATCCAATCATGATTTGAAAAGTGCGACCAATCGCAGCGTCGAGTTCGGTGTAAAAGGGCGTGCTGAAAACTGGCAGATGGACATGTCTATCTATTTTACAAAAGTAGATGATGAAATTATCGCGATTTTGGAAGATGGGAGAACCATTTATCAAAATGCCGGTAGTACGGATAAAAAAGGGCTGGAGCTACAAGGGCAGTATCAACTCTTTAATAACCAAATAGGCAGTTTGTGGCTGGGTGCAAGCTATGCCTATAGCGACTATCAATATGATGCGTTCCAAGAGACTGTAAGGGTAGCGGGGGGCCCAACAAGTTTTGATCGTACGGGTAATCAATTACCTTATGTTCCTAATCACCAGTTTGGTCTATCCGCTAGCTATCAGCATCCAAGTGGTATTAAAGCGCGTTTGCAAGCCGATACGTGGGGTGAATATTATCTGGATAATGCTAATACAGAAAAGTATGGGGGCTACGATATGGTGACCAGTTTGAATTTGGGCTATAGCCAAGGCCCACATGCTGTCTCCTTAAATGTTCAAAACTTATTTGATCAACGCTATGCTGTCGAGGTGAAAAAGGATACCAGCGGTAAGAAGTCTTATACGTCTGGCTCCCCAAGAACGGCTATGCTAAGTTATCGCTATCAGTTTTAAACGTGGATAACGTATTTTAAAAGCATGTGAAAAGCTGAAATATTTATTGTTATCTAGTAACTATTGGTTGCAAAGCGCAGTACACTTCGCACAATTGCAATAAGGTAGCTGGTAGTATTCAGCTGTTAACTAATAATCCATCTATTAAAAGGTCGGAAGATGCGTTTTCACTTCCCCATCGTCATCATTGACGAGGATTTTCGCTCAGAAAACACCAGTGGCTCAGGTATCCGTCAGTTAGCAGACGCGATGATTGCCGAAGGTATGTATGTAGAAGGTTATACCAGCTACGGTGATTTAACCTCATTTGCGCAGCAACAAAGCCGCGCGGCAGGTTTTATTCTTTCGATTGATGATCATGACTTTGATTCAGATAGCAATGCCGATATCTCTTTAGGGCAACTGCGGGCTTTTGTCGGCGAGATCCGTCGTCGAAATCAAGACATACCCATCTATTTGTATGGTGAAACCCGCACTTCCCGGCACATTCCAAATGATGTGTTACGTGAATTACACGGCTTCATACATATGCATGAAGATACGCCAGAGTTCGTGGCTCGGCATATCATCCGTGAATCTAAATCTTATTTAGATACGTTAGCGCCGCCTTTTTTTAGAGCACTCACTGATTATGCACAGGATGGTTCTTACAGCTGGCACTGCCCGGGCCATTCGGGGGGCGTTGCTTTCTTGAAATCACCGGTAGGGCAGATGTTCCATCAGTTCTTTGGTGAAAATATGCTGCGGGCTGATGTGTGTAATGCCGTCGATGAGTTGGGACAGTTACTTGATCATACAGGTCCGGTTGCTGCGTCAGAGCGTAATGCAGCGCGTATCTTTAACTGTGACCATTTGTACTTTGTGACAAACGGCACATCGACCTCGAACAAAATCGTCTGGCACTCTACTGTCGCACCCGGCGATATCGTGGTGGTAGATCGTAACTGCCACAAATCGATTCTACATGCCATTATGATGACAGGGGCTGTACCGGTATTTCTGATGCCGACCCGAAACCACTATGGCATTATTGGTCCGATTCCGCGAAGTGAATTTGAACCTGCCAATATTCGTAAAAAAATGTTGGCTAATCCGTTCTGCCGTGAAAAGTTAGCTGAGAACCCAGACGTTAAACCGCGTGTGTTGACGATCACCCAGTCCACCTATGACGGCGTTCTTTATAATGTTGAAGAGATTAAGACGCTCTTGGACGGCGAAATAGACACATTGCACTTTGATGAAGCTTGGCTTCCTCATGCAGCGTTTCATGATTTTTATGGGGATTACCATGCGATTGGGGAAGGTCGACCTCGATGTGATACCTCCATGGTGTTTGCAACCCAATCTACACATAAATTACTAGCAGGGTTATCTCAGGCTTCACAAATTCTGGTGCAAGATGCGAATCAGAACTTATTAGATCGCGATGTATTTAATGAAGCTTATCTGATGCATACCTCAACCAGTCCTCAGTACGCGATTATCGCATCCTGTGATGTGGCGGCGGCTATGATGGAAGAGCCCGGTGGCACTGCGTTGGTCGAGGAATCTCTGGCTGAAGCGCTTGAGTTTCGTCGAGCCATGCGCAAGGTTGATGAAGAGTATGAAGATGATTGGTGGTTTACAGTCTGGGGCCCGGATGATCTAACGGACGAAGGCTTAGATGAGCGTGATGCCTGGATGCTAAAAGCGGGTGAAAGCTGGCATGGCTTTGGTGATATTGCTGAAGGCTTCAACTTACTGGATCCTATTAAAGCCACGATTCTAACACCGGGCCTGAACGTAGATGGTGATTTTGCAGAGGAAGGTATTCCGGCGGCGATCGTCGCTAAATACTTGGCTGAGCATGGTGTCGTCATCGAAAAGAATGGCCTTTACTCCTTCTTTATTATGTTCACGATCGGTATCACCAAAGGGCGTTGGAATACCATGATCTCTGCGTTGCAGCAGTTTAAAGATGATTATGACAAAAATGCGCCTTTATGGCGGGTGCTCCCCGAATTTATTGGGCAGTTCCCGCAATATGAACGTATAGGGCTAAAAGAGCTATGCCAGCAGATACATGATGTTTACCGCCAACATGATGTTGCTCGCTTAACCACAGAAATGTATCTGTCTGACTTAGTACCTGCGATGAAACCGGCTGCTGCTTTTGCGAAAATGGCACACAAAGATATCGAACGTGTGCCATTAGATGAGCTTGAAGGTCGAGTGACTGCGGTTATGTTAACACCTTATCCGCCGGGTATACCTTTGCTGGTTCCAGGGGAGGTGTTCAATAAAATTATCGTGGATTATTTACGTTTTGCTCGGGTGTTTAATAACAACTTCCCTGGCTTTGAAACTTATGTTCATGGCTTGGTTGCAGAGAAGGTTGATGGAAAAACGATCTACTATGTGGATTGTGTGTCGGTAGACTAATACGTAATCAAATCTGCCTGAAAACGCCGAGTTCATGCTCGGCGTTTTTGCATGTTAAATGAGCCGATAATCTATTGTAAGCACGACAGATGTTGGTGGCGTTGTAGCTAATTGTCGAATAGGTAAGGATGATTGTATGGCCTTGAGGGTGGCATTTTTAAAAATATTCTGGCCCGATATCCACTCCATATCCTTAAAACTGCCATCAGGGTTGAGCTTGAGGCGAAAAGTGACACTTCCTTCTATATTCCGCCTTACCGCAGGACGTGGGTATTTTTTATACCGGTTTATCTGGTTGATCAGATAGGACAGATACTGTTCGCTTTCATGCTGTGTGGCCCTTGGTGAGGTGGACTGCTGCGTTGTGGCGTGGGTCACTTGCGCAGTAGCGACCGGCTTAGATGGCACTGTCGTAGAAGTCTTTTTGCTGTGTGATTGGTTTTTGCTTGTAACCGGTGCTGTCTTGGGCTTGTTCTTTAATGTTCTTTTAGGCTGATCACTTTGTGTGATGAGCTTTTTATGTGGCTGCTCAAGCTTTGGCGATGGTAAAACCTGTTGAGTAGGCTGTGGTACAGGTTTAGGTGTACTCAGACTTTTTGCTTGAGGCATCAAGGATGGGCGAGCTAGCGTTACGTTGATCGACTGCGGTGTGATAGCCTGTGTTATCTGAGGATCAACGTTCACTATAGGTGTATGGTTGAGATAAAACCAAAGTGTACTGTGCCCAAGGAGTGAAACCGCTAGGCCTTTCATAAGAGGATGAGATATCACAGCCTGATGTATGCTCATTATCCAGGAATGCCCCTTATCATCGTGCTGATCGCTACGGCGATTAAGAGCAGGCCACCGATACGCGTCAACGTCGTTTTCCAGTGATTCAGGTGATGTCGCAACTCCTGTCCTACTAAAGCAACGCCAAATTGGACGAGTAGAGAAGGGATTAATACAGCGCCCATACCAAATGCCAGAGCGAGGAGTCCGCCAAAGAGTGGATCACCGTTTTGTGCGGCCGCTGCTAACAATGTCATCAGTGGGATGCAAGGGTTTGCGGCAAGGGATGCACCTAACAGGAAAAGCTGAGTCGGATGTTTCTGGGCTAATGCAGGCCGATCCGTAGCAATCAGTAAGTCAGTGTTGTTAGTACGACTATGATAAAGAGTAGTTTTTGCAGCCGATGTGTTTGCTGTGGCAAACGTTTCTTTTGGGGTGATGGCGCAGTTAGTTGTCTCATGCTTAAAAAGCATTCGAAAAGCCAGCCAAAGTGTAATGCTGCCGACCACAATTGGGAGTGCTGGGTGTTTTAAATAGCTTTCTATAAAGGCACCTAACAAGGCAGCACTCATGCCTATCAGGATATAGCCGGTGAGCCTGCCAGACATAAAGGGGAGCACGACAGTGCCTAAAGCTCGTTCGGATGAAGGGCCCAATAGCACAGGGCCCAGATAAGGTAAGCAAGTTAGATTACAAGGTCCGCTGCCAAAACTCAGTCCAATCAGGAAAGCCGATAGAAAAGCAGAGAAGCTCCAAATGGCGTCTAGTTCGCTCAATATCATAGTGGCTTGACGTTTTTATCAGCGGGCTTTTCTGCCACATTAATCAGACGGATCTGATCCCATTGCTTTTGTGATCTCTTGCGTGCTTTAAAATACGCAGGGTCAGCTTTGAAAATGGGGATGCCTAAATAACGTAGCTGCAAAACATCTTTATCAGGGCAAAACTCAACACAACGGCCACACAGTGTGCAGTCGGCAAGCGTAATATCTTTCGCTTTATCGGCGTCATTATGTTCGGTTTGTAATTCACGTATATCCATAGGGCAGGCTTCGGCACAAAGACCGCACTTGTCGCAGCGGGATGTGCCTTGTTTGACCAAACGGGCAAATCCTAACTTTCTGAAAACAGCGTGCATCGCTAACAGAGGACAAATTCGACAAAACGGCTGCCTAACGGTGAGGGCCAGTGCAATCATGAGCCCGAAAAGAAAATCACCGGTTATCGACAGCGCCATATAACTGTAGCTGGAGGTGTCAACGAAGAGTTGTTCGCTGCTGCCAGTTGCTAGCGTAGTCATAATCCGACTCGGACATATCTGGCAAAATGGATCACCCCACTCATCACTTAAAAAGCCCAAACTGGTTAGTGAGGGTAGGCCAAACACCAGAATCCCTAACATCATCCATTTTATAGGGCGGATCTTATCTACGGCTCTGTGAGATAGACTATCAACCTTTCTGAATCCTAATTTTTGCCCTACGAGGTGTACCACTTCTTGAAAGAATCCAAGGGGGCACACCCAGCCACAAAAGGCTTTGTTTAGCACAATAAATAGGAGAAGAAATGTCCCTAGGGTTGTCAGTAATGGCATGAGCAGCACCCATGCATTGCCTGAGTTCACAGCATTACCTAAACGATGATGCAGTTGGTGTTGTACGGGGATCAGTGCGCAGTAATCAGCATTCTTCGTATCATAGGCGCAGCTAAGAGCAGGGAGTGCCCCCGATAATTTATCGGCTGCGTAAAAGCCCACAATCACAGATCCATAAACCAAAAAAATAAACATGACTAACTGCGTAAAGCGACGGATGAGCGTAAGGTTTGCCATCATTTCTTAGGTCTCCGTGAGTATTCTGGCAGGCGTCTGATAACAAGTAATCCGGCCATAAGCCCGAATGCGGCCGCTAGCGCGCCTAAGGAGGTACTCTTCCAATGGGATGGGTTTGGCGAATAGGGTGCTGAAAAGCTGGTGGTGTAGCGAATGCTATCCGTACTTGTGTTGGCAAATAAGCGAATCTCTGCTGCTGGGTTTTTTCTTTTACCCGGCACGACGTTGGTAAAATCATCCGGAATATGTAATTTAAGCAGGCCTGAACTATCAGTTTGCAATACATCAGTGCTGCCATTACTGGTGCTGACCAGAATGGGTTGCTCTTTATAGGGCTCGCCATTAAACAACACCTTGAATCGGTACGTTTTATCGGTTTCGTAGCGCCAGTGCTCTCTGGGAAGCGGTGAGGGAATAATACGTAATGGCCCCGTTGAGTAGGCCAATAGATCGCTAGGGGAAAAGTCGACAGGCTTGCCATTCATATAAGGATATCGGACAGCTTGTTGATAACTGTCGGGAGTCTCTAGTGTTGCCACAAGCGCGTGGTAATTACCTTTACGTGTAGGTTGCAGCTTAAGCACGTCATTTGATAATGAGGGGGTGCTTATCTCAAGATCTGAATGAACCAGCTTAATATCGACAGGTATCTCATTGGGCAGATTGGATAGCTGAAGGGACTTGCTCTTTTTATGGGCATGATGGCCGGGGTCGGCTTGAGAATAGGGTTGCCAAAAAATATCAGCAGCGACATTCGCTGATAGTAAACTCATCGCGATTATTCTTACGAGCATAGAAAGAACCCCTGTTTTTTAGTGTAATTCTAAGGGGTTCTGCTATGTCGGGGATGTGGCTTGTTGTCGCATGTGACAATTCGCCACAAGGCGGGTTGCTATTCCCTCTCTAATCCATCGATCAGTTTTTCTAACAACCGCTCGAGTGTTTCTTGCTCTTCTCTGCTGAGATTCGACAGTGAGCGTGCTTCGTTTTCTACATGTAGGGGAACAATTCGGTTGATCAATGCTAGGCCTGTTTCAGTTAATAACACCAGCGTACCGCGGCGATCTTCTGGATTGGGTGCGCGAGCAATCAAGCCAGCCTTTTCTAGCCTATCTAGCCGATTAGTCATTCCTCCAGACGAAATTAACAGCGCTTCAAACAGCTGTGTTGGTGCTAATTCATATGGTGCGCCTGAACGACGCAACGTAGCCAATACATCAAACTCACCTAACTGTAAGCCGTGGCTTTTAAAGAAAGGATCTAAATAATCCCGTGTGATTAAGCGAGTCGCTTTGCCTAGAGAGCCAATCACTTTCATCGGTAGTAGGTCGAGTTGGGGCATCTCACGCTGCCATTGAGACGTGACTAATTTAACTTTATTCATTGTTATAATTTTATCTCTACGTTAAGATACTTTTCATTAAGAAGACTTCTATTAAGATTCTTCCTTATGGAACATATAGTAACACGCAACGGGAGAAGGGTGATGTGGGTTGGTCGCAAGTCGAATAATCACGATTCTACACAACCTGTTTATAAAACTGGCTTTTATGCATTTGCCTGTTTGTTGCTGGTGGGTGTTTTTCTATCGCTGTCTTTAGTCGTGGGGAAGCTTGCCTCTACGGCAGGTGCACCATTGTTAACTTTCTTATTGGTCTCTATGTTAGGCGCTAGCGCTATGCTTTGCTTAATATGTGCACTTAAACGTAACCCCATGGGGTTAAACCAACGCATGCTTGAATACGGGCTAGTTTCCGGGGTTTTATTTGCGCTACCTAATGCACTGGGGTTTTTGGCGATACGCCATGTAGGTGCAGGTTTTATCTCATTAAGCTTTGCTTTCCCCATATTGATTACTTGGCTGTTAGCGGTTGTATTCCAAATGGAGACGCTACGGGTATGGCGTTTTATGGGGGTTCTGCTAGGGCTCAGTGGAGGTATCATATTGGCGGTAGCGAAGAGTAATGGTGCGGTTGAGGCGCAGGGCTGGGTGCTGTTAGTGCTACTGATGCCAGTTATGATTGCTTGTGGAAATATTTACCGAACCTTGCGTTGGCCTACTGCCGCATCGCCCGTTTTTTTGGCAGCACTCATGATGTTTGGTGGTGCGCTAACGCTGATACCCTTTGTTTTATTCTTTGAAGCAGGCCAGGCGGTGAATGTGTTCAATTCAAGTCGAGTGATTGTTTTACTTGCAATAGAAGTTATCGTTTTTACGATTCTGTACCTGTTTTATTTTTTGCTTCAGCAGCTTGCTGGTCCCGTTTACCTTAGTCAAATTGGCACAGTTGCTGCGCTCAGTGGCATGTCTATAGGGGTATTTGTATTGGGTGAAGCTGCACCACCGAATATTGGCTTGGCTGGTGTTTTGATCACCATTGGCATTGTGTTGTTTCAGCGTAGTGAGAAAGAGCACACACACAATACTGTGGCCTAGCTTATCAGCCACATCGGAGAAGGCTTGGGCAAATCCGTATGAGCCTTAGCCTTCTTGATGTTATCTACAATCGTTATGTCATTAGGTGTTTTGATACGTAATATCACTTAATGGAAGAAGACGAAAATATGTGGATAGCAGCCACAAGGTCATCTTAGTCTTTAAGCTGTGTCAATTTGTATAAATCTAAACGCCTGTCGCGTAACGTGTGGACACTGCCATGACTATGAAGCTCCTTGAGTAAGTTTAAATTTACATCAACGATCAGGGTCATTTCTGAGTTAGGTGTAGCCTCAGCTTTAATTCCTGTGGTTGGGAATGCAAAATCAGAAGGTGTGAACAGTGCTGATTGAGCATACTGTATATCCATGTTATTCACTTTTGCTAAGTTACCTACAGCGCCTGCGATAGCAACATAGCACTCATTTTCAATCGCTCTTGCCATGGCGCAATGCCTAACTCGGGTGTAGCCATTTTGGGTGTCGGTCAGGAAAGGAACAAATAAGATATCCATACCTTGATCCGCCAAGAGTCTTGAAAACTCTGGAAACTCGACGTCATAACAGATCATGATGCCGATTTTTCCGCAGTCGGTATCAAAGACTTTAATGTGCTCTCCGCCAGTCATCACCCAATTGCGTGCTTCTGCAGGTGTAATATGTATTTTATCGTAGCGCTCCCAAGTGCCGTCACGTCTGCACAGGAACCCTGTATTATAGAGTTTACCGTCATCCAAATAGGGCATGCTGCCAGTAATGATGTTGATGTTATAAGCGATGGCGAACTCTATAAACTTATCGCGGATTTGCTCAGTGTAAGCCGCTAGCTCACGAATGGATTGTGTGACGCTTAGGTGATTGAAACCAGCCATAAGTGGAGCATTGAATAGTTCCGGGAATAAAATAAAGTCGCTTTTATAGTCGGAGACGGCGTCAACGAAAAACTCCATTTGTTCATAGAGCATCTCTAGCGAAGACATAGAGCGCATCTGCCATTGTACTAGACCTAGGCGAACTTCCGATTTGGGTGCATTAATCAACTTAACGGATTTTGTGTAATAGATGTTTAACCACTCTAATAATGTGGCGTTTTCACGAGACTCTATGTCACCCTTTAAATAACCTTTGAGTAGTTTGCGAACGTGAAATCCGTTAGCGAGTTGAAAACTTAAAACGGGATCGTATAGCTCTTTTGCTTTGACCTTTTCGATATACTCTTTGGGCGACATTGCGTGCGCATGCTTGCCATAGTTTGGCATTCGTCCGCCTGCCATGATGGCGCGAAGGTTTAAATTCTCGCAGAGTTCTTTTCGTATATCATACAAACGACGTGCAAGCCGTAGCCCTCTGTAGTCAGGATGAATAAAGACCTCAATACCATAAAGGACATCGCCATCTGGGTCGTGATGGCTAAAGGTCATTTTATTGGTGATTTCATCGTAGGTATGATCGTCACCGAACTTGTCGAAGTCTACGATAATGGAAAAGGCGCATCCGACAACTTTCCCATCGACGCAAACACATATTTGCCCGTCAGGAAAGCGAGTGAGAAGAGAGTCAACTGTGGTTTCATCCCATGTGGCTAACTTTTCGTTTTGGTAGACCTCCGAACAAGCCTCCCTTAACTCTTGCATATCTTTATAGGTTAAATGACGTATAGCAACATGGCTGGCATCCATGGGGACCTCCCGAAAGACTATTGGCGAAAATGCCAATCTATTGGCAATGCTTATAGAGAGTTTCGGGTGTAAACGCTAGAGAATTTTAGTATGGAGGTTGCATTTTTTTGATAGAGCCGCATGAACTGTGTTTACCAGCTTCGCAGGGTTGTGAAAAAAGTGGAATATTATATTTTTTAGCAAATTGTTTTAAGCCGGATGGGGTAAAGTGAACGGCTCTCGAATCAAGATCTTTGGATGCCCAGCCTTTACTAAAGATATCGTTTAATATCCATTGGCCGAGAGCCCCAGCTAAGTGACTGCGACGTTCACTCCAATCTAAGCATGACTTGCATACCGGGCGATGACTTTTATTCAGGATGTTTAAATCTACACCTAGCTCGGTGAAAAAGGTTTCACCTGCAGGTGTTAAATGAGCATCTATATTGTTTATACCGTTATCTTCTATGTGTGCGCTTTTAATTAATGCATCGTACAGAGCAACGCTGAGCTCACCCGCAAGGTGATCATAGCAGACTCTCGCCTGCCGAAGCCTTGGATCGTTTGGGCCTGTGGATGTTTTACTGTGCTTCATTTTTGATGTTACGTTTAAAAGTACCTCTAAGAGTTCGGCAACATCCCTTCCTTTTAACTGAAAATACTTATGTCGGCCTTGCTTGCGAACAATAAGCAGCTGTCCATCGACTAGCTTGCCTAAATGGCTGCTAGCGGTTTGTGATGTTATGTCCGCTTCTACTGCTAGCTCTGTCGCCGTTAAGGCTTTACCACCCATTAAAGCGGTAAGCATTCGGGCTCGGGTTGCGTCGCCAATTAGGCTCGCTACAAATGATATGTTGGGTTCCAATTTCTGCAAGCCTCCGCTGTCTATGATAGTCCTATGAGTACTTCATAAAAGTTCTGTGCAAGTTCCATGGTAGTTAATATTGTTCGATCATACTTCGATGCCCATCGAAGCAGCGCTTAGCCCAATTATTAGTATGCCTATCATTCTAACAGGAGAGTGCAAATGAAAATAACATGCTTTATTGAGTACAAGATAGATCCATTCCAACTAGACAGGTTTACAACCTATGCTGAAAACTGGGGGCGTATTATTCCTTTATGTGGAGGCGAGCTCTTAGGTTATTTTTTACCGCACGAAGGTAGTAACGATACCGCTTTTGGGTTGATAAGCTTTAATAGCTTGGCAGATTATGAAAAATACAGAGCAAGGCTCAAAAAAGACAAGGATGGCCACAGTAACTTTATGTTTGCTCAAAAAGAGCGGTTTATCTTAGAAGAGAAGCGCACGTTTTTAAAAGTAGTGCCGCAAACCTATCAACAATCTGCGAGGGTAGAAATATGATTGCCGTGATCTTTGAGCTAGAGCCAAAAGACGAAGGGAAAGATGAATACTTTGAAATAGCTGGCGATTTAAAAGCCATATTGTCTGAAATTGAAGGCTTTATCTCAGTCGAGCGGTTTCAAAGCTTAGCAAACCCGAAGCGCTTTCTTTCGCTGTCTTTTTGGGAAGATGAAACCGCCGTAAAAGCGTGGAGAAATCAGGTAATGCATCGCAAAGCTCAAGCAAAAGGGCGAGGAGCTTTATTTGAAAACTACAGGCTGCGAGTGGCAGAAGTCGTGCGTGATTATGGAATGAATGATAGGGAGCAAGTGCCTAAGGATCTTACTGTGTAGCGGGTTGTAAATGCTAGAGAGTCTTAGTATGGAGGTGGATAGAGCGCACGAAGTGCTCTATCCGTCAATGAGGTATTAACCGTTGCGACGCATTTCACGCTCGAATTGAAATTTGCGTGACGTGACATGCTCTTCCATGGCGCGAACGCGTTGGTCTACCCGACTCAAGCGCTCGCGTATCTCGTTTAAGCGACTGGAGGCAGAGGTTCCATAGCTGAACACTTTTTCCTTCAGATTAGGCTTCGCCTGTTCTGGCTTTTGTTCTGCTTCATAGGGGCGGCTTGCGAGTAAGAAGATGGCCGCTATATAAGCAAAGACAGCAAAGGCTCCGGTAAACATAAATAGAATGACCATGAGCAATCTCAGGCCTCCAGCAGACCATTGCATATTTTCTGCAAGACCGCCACAAACCCCACCGATCCAGCGTTGCTTGGTGCTGCGGTAGAGATCGATATCATGACCTCGGTATTTGGCTGTAAACATAGAGCCTCCTTATGACTCCGATGAATGCTGTTTTCGCCACTCAGGCTGTTCGGCATCCAGGATGGTTTCCAGTGTTTCAAGTCGGCTTTCTAGGCGGGATACTTCCGCTAGCGCCGTTTCTAGGGTGTGCCTGTCTTCTGCCGACAATCCTTTGGATGAGCGCCACTGACCTATGTAGTGAAGCAGCAGCCAGAGGGGCAGAACAAGGCCCAAAAAAATGACTGTCGGTACAAAGAAAAACACTAAATTAGACATTATTGATCACCGGATTCCTTTTTGTTCATCTGTGCTTTGAGCTTAGCGAGAGCTTGATCGATTTTTTCATCGCGCTCAAGATCGGCAATCTCTTCGGCGAGATCTTTGCTGCCAAGATCATAGCTCTCTACTTCTGCTTCCATGTCGTCCATCTTACGCTCATAGCGTTCAAATTTCTCAAATGCCTCGTTCAATTTGTCTCGATTAAAGCGACGACGAATTTCTAAGCGTGAGCGCGTAGTTTGTTCTCTGGCCAGCATTGACTTCTGTTTGGCCTTTGCATCGTCTAGTTTATGTTGCAACTGTGACACTTCGCTGTTGAGGTCATCTAAGTGTGCTTCGATGGCATCAAGCTCGCTATGTGCTAATTCGAGTGTCTCTTCTGCTGCGGCTTGCTCAGTTAACGCAGCGCGAGCTAAGTCTTCGCGCCCTTTGGTAATTGCCATTTCTGCTTTAGATTCCCAATCTTTGGCATCTTTTTGCAACGCCATCATACGACGTTCCAGAGTTTTCTTATCCGCAATCACCTTAGCGGATGTCGTGCGTACTTCGATTAATGTTTCCTCCATCTCCTGAATCATCATTCTGATCATTTTTTCTGGATCTTCGGCGCGATCCAATAAGGAGTTGATGTTGGCGTTAATGATGTCTTGAAAGCGAGAAAAAATACCCATTGTGTTGATCTCCGTGAGTGTCCTATTGGCCGCTGTTTATGTGTTGAGCGGATTGACTATCGTTATGAATGGAATAGCTAAGAATGTGCCAACTTTTCAACTTACTGATTATAAAGGATAAATTTTAAATTGATGAAAAAGCATACAAAAAATTAGTAGTTAATATAGCTAAATAATAGTTAATTAAGCTAATATTTAGTTAATGAAGCTATCATATAACAAAGCCATGATTGGTGAGTCGCCTCTGATGCTGGATCTAATGGATCAAGTATCAAGAATTGCTCCCCTGCATAAGCCGGTATTGATTATTGGCGAACGAGGAACGGGTAAAGAGCTGATTGCTGAGCGGCTGCATTTTTTGTCTAAGCGGTGGGATCAAGCGTTCCTGAAGGTGAACTGCGCCTCCATGAATGACAACTTGCTGGAATCAGATCTGTTTGGTCATGAAGCAGGTGCGTTCACCGGTGCGACCCGGCGTCATATCGGTCGTTTTGAGCGAGCAGAGGCTGGAACCTTGTTTTTGGATGAGCTGGCGACTTGCTCACAGCAGGTGCAAGAGAAGTTGTTGCGTATTGTTGAGTATGGTGAGTATGAGAGGGTCGGCGGCCAACAAACAATGCAAGCAGATGTTCGTCTCATTGCAGCAACCAATGCAGATTTACCTGAATTGGCTGAAAAAGAGGAGTTTCGGGCAGATCTTTTGGATCGCCTAGCATTTGATGTGCTGCATATTCCACCGCTTCGGTATCGGCAAGAAGACGTACTGCTGTTGGCTGAACATTTTGCTCTGAGTATGTGCTTTGAATTAGAGAGGCGTTTTTTTCCGGGGTTTGCAGAACAGGCAAGGCTCCAAATGCTGGAATATGACTGGCCTGGCAATGTACGAGAGCTCAGAAATGCTGTGGAGCGAAGTGTTTATCGCCAGGAGGATGTTGAGTCACCTATTCGCCAGTTGATTATTGATCCTTTTGCTTCTCCTTGGGAGTCTCCTGTTGCTCAAAAAGATCAGGATTTAGAGCAGCAGGTTCTGTTGGTAGGTGCGCTGTCAAATAACAAAGTTGAGCACCTCTCCGACAGGGTTGAGGCACTGGAGAAGCGATTACTACTAGAGGCATTAGAAGAAAATCATTACAACCAGAAAGAGGCGGCTAAGAAGCTTGGTTTGACATATCACCAACTAAGAGCGCAGCTTCGTAAACATAATATGATACCTCTAAAAAAGTTTCTTGAAGGTCAGCAGCAGGAAAATGCAAGTGGTTTTTGATGTTAGTTCGGCAGTTATTTTGTTGTTTAAATACGTGAGAGGGTTGTGGAAAAATAATCAAAATTGAGAAATGATAATTTTACGAATATTCAATATCAAGTTTTGATATTTTGAAATAAATCAAAATTTAATATTGAATATTATATTTAAATCAATACTGATTTTTGATTTTTCGGGTGATTTTTTCCGCTGCTTTCTTACTATTAGGATAATATTTAAGCGGCAAAGTTTTGCAGGTAGGTAATTGCTATCTAATTGAAATGGCAAGATTTCTCTAAAGAAAGGAAAAATATTGCCGATCAAGTATTGGCTAGGTTGGTGATTTTTTGTACATTTATATTATCTAGCCCTTATAATGCGGACAGTAATGAATTAGTGAAGTTTTTGGCTTATAATTTGCAAAATCTTCGTATGGTTTTGAATAAAAAATAAACAGACGGTTTATTTCATGGAAATAGAGCAAAACATGATCGTTGCATTGGATATCGGCACATCAAAAGTGGTGTGTTTGGTCGCCGAAGTGATGCCAAGTGGCCAAATCGAAGTCATTGGTATTGGTTCGCATCCATCCCGTGGCCTAAAGCGGGGTGTGGTGATCAATATTGAGTCCACGGTCAGCTCTATTCAACGTGCCGTCGAAGAAGCCGAACTGATGGCTGGGTGTAAAATCCACTCCGTGACCGTCGGTATCGCAGGCAGTCATATCAGCAGCCTGAACTCCCACGGTATTGTTGCTGTGCGCGATCGTGAAGTGATGGATCATGATCTGGAGCGGGTCATTGATGCGGCCAGCGCTGTTGCTATTCCGGCAGATCAAAAAATCTTACATATCCTGCCGCAGGAATACCTGATCGATAACCAAGAAGGCATTAAAGAACCGCTGGGTATGTCCGGCGTACGACTGGAAGCCAAAGTGCACCTAGTGACGGGCGCGACCAATGCGATCCAGAATATTGAAAAGTGTGTACGTCGATGCGGCTTGGAAGTTGACGGCGTGGTGTTAGAGCAGCTTGCCTCCAGCTATGCAGTACTCACCGATGACGAAAAAGACCTCGGTGTCTGCATGGTGGATATTGGCGGTGGTACAACGGATATTGCAGTCTTTACCGCAGGCTCTATTCGTCATACGGGTGTGATTCCTATCGCAGGGGATCAGGTCACCAATGATATAGCCATGGCGTTACGCACCCCGACGCAGCACGCCGAGCAACTGAAAATTAAATACGCCTGCGCCTTAGCGCAATTAGCGAGCGCTGATGAAACCATCAAAGTGCCCAGCGTCGGAGATCGCCCACCACGGGATCTGTCCCGCCAGGCCTTAGCCGAAGTAGTAGAGCCTCGCTATGACGAACTGTTCACCTTAGTACAGGCGGAACTGCGTCGCAGCGGCTTTGAAGATCTTGTTGCGGCAGGCATCGTGCTCACGGGCGGTACCGCTAAGATGGAAGGGGTGGTAGAACTAGCAGAAGAGATTTTCCACATGCCCGTACGCTTAGCGATGCCCCATGGCGTGCGTGGAATGGATGATATTTTACAAAACCCGATCTTTGCGACCGGTATCGGCTTACTCCACTATGCCAGTCAAGGTGGACAGGTGGGGAGCGCCTCTTCGGTGCATGTGCCACCGCGTAACGAAACCACATTAGTGGCAGAAGAGCGGGTCACAGAAAAAGCGCCTAAGCCTAAGAAAACAGGGCCGGGCATCGTCAGTCGTATGAAAGACTGGTTTAAAGGTAATTTTTAGATAACGAGGGTTTCTTAGCGCCATGCTAAGTGACTCATAATAACACTTATAAGATGTAAAGCAGCGTGACTGTAGTGATACAGCGCGAACCTGAAGGAGAACAAATCATGTTTGAACTGGTTGAAAACCTACCACAAAACGCCGTAATTAAGGTGATTGGTGTAGGTGGCGGCGGCGGAAATGCCGTCCAGCACATGGTCAGTACCGATGTCGAAGGTGTTGAGTTTATCTGTGCCAATACAGATTCTCAGGCTTTGCAAAATATGCTGTCGCGCTCAGTTATCCAAATTGGTGGTGAACTCACCAAAGGTTTAGGTGCAGGTGCGAACCCTGAAGTCGGCCGTCAGGCTGCCCTTGAAGATCGCGAGCGTATTGCTGAAATGATTACTGGCGCAGATATGGTCTTTATCACCGCTGGAATGGGTGGTGGTACAGGCACAGGTGCAGCCCCCATTGTTGCTGAAGTCGCCAAAGAGATGGGGATTTTAACCGTTGCAGTGGTGACTAAGCCTTTCCCATTTGAAGGCCGTAAGCGCATGAAAATTGCAGATGAAGGCATTAAAGAGCTAAAAGAGAATGTCGACTCTTTGATCATCATCCCTAATGAAAAGCTAATGCAGGTGCTAGGTCGTAACTGTAGCCTAATTAATGCCTTTAATACGGCGAATGATGTGCTCCGAGGAGCTGTGCAAGGCATCGCAGATCTAATTACACGTCCGGGTATGATCAACGTCGACTTTGCCGATGTTCGCACCGTTATGTCTGAAATGGGCATGGCGATGATGGGTACGGGTAAAGCGCGTGGTGATGACCGTGCCACGATTGCAACAGAAGCAGCGATTAACAGCCCGCTGCTGGAAGATGTTGATCTTAAGGGTGCCCGAGGCATTCTGGTTAATATTACTGCCGGTTTGGATATGAGCTTGGGTGAGTTTTCTGAAGTGGGTAATATTGTTGAAGAGTACGCCTCAGAAAATGCCACCATTGTAGTCGGTACGGTTATTGATCCAGAGATGACCGAAGACCTGAAGGTCACGGTGGTGGCGACAGGTTTGGGCCAGGCACAGACTGAAGAATTAAAAGTTGTTAACGGCGGTACGACAACACGCACGGTTGCTACAGGCACCGACTTCAACCAATTGGAGTTGCCAACGGTCTTGCGTAATCGTGCAGAGGAACGCCAGCGCACCTCTATCGCTGCAGAACAAGAGAAAGAGATGTCCCATCAAACCATGAAAAAAACCGGTACAGATGATATGGACTTCTTGGATATTCCCGCTTTTCTCCGTCGTCAGGCGGATTAATACCTGGTCTTATTGACCAATTCAGGTGCTTTACTTTGGCCACTCGTTGAGTGGCCTTTTTTTGTCATAACCCTGTCATCTTCATTGCTACAATAGTGGTTTAGTTTGATAGTGGGTAAGTGCCGTGCACAGTCTTTTTTCCATTTTCTGGATCTTCTTAAAGCTTGGGTTAACCTCATTCGGTGGCCCTATGGCCCATCTTGCTTACTTTCAGCGTGAGTTTGTTGATAAACGCCAATGGTTAACTGCCCCCGAATACGCTGAATTAATCGCGCTTTGTAACTTTTTGCCAGGCCCTGCCAGCTCCCAAGTTGGAATGGCGTTAGGGTATCAGCAACGAGGCTTAGCGGGCAGCTTGGCGGCTTTTTTGGGGTTTACTTTACCTTCAGCAATGCTCATGCTGATCTGCGCATCGCTTATGTTGACCCAGCTTTCCCCCACAGTAGAAGCTGCACTGCATGGGTTGAAACTACTCGCCGTGGTGGTGGTCGCTGACGCGGTTTTAAAGATGCTGAAAACAACCGCTACGGATCGATTCCGGCAGATTTTTGTGTTGCTGGTTGCACTGCTGATGTTGCTACTAAACGGTGGGATGGTACAAATTGGGGTTCTGCTTGTATCTGGCCTTATGGGTTATCTTTTTATTTCGCCATCTGTTACTCAGACGCTAACGCAAACAAATATCTCAACCAACAAAACGAGCATCCATTACGGATGGTTAGTACTATTGGGATTAGTGGCGCTTCCGGTACTCGGTTGGCTTATGCCTGAACTGGCATGGATAGATGCACTCTTTCGCGTGGGGGCAACGGTTATGGGTGGAGGGCATGTAGTCTTACCGATGCTCAGTGCTGAAGCGGCTATCTATGATGCCATGCCTCAATCTTACTTTTTAGCAGGGTATAGCTTAGCTCAAGCGGTGCCTGGCCCAATGTTTACTCTGGCGACTTACCTAGGTGTCATTCTGGGTGGCGGTATCTGGGGAGGGCTTCTGGCAACCTTGCTGATTTTCCTACCTGGTTGGTTACTATTGATCAGTGTTTTACCTATATGGTCAAAGCTTAGAACAAGCACCGGATTGAGCTGTTTTGTCAGTGGTATTCATATCGGCGTCGTAGGTTTATTAATGGCGACGCTTTACCGTTTTGTCTGGCAGGGTACCGTAACGCGTGTTGAAGACATGGCCGCAGTACTGGCTATTTGGGGCGTTTTAGTTGTGTTAAAGCAGTCGGTTTGGGTGGCAATACTCGTTGCAGTTATCGGTGGGCTTCTGATTGCTCATTAGCGTTAAAAAGTCGATTTAAAATAGATAGTTCTCGTCAAAATCTATTGCACAATTAAAGAGGTGTGCTAGTATACGCGCCTCACAACGGTCAGGTGTCCGAGTGGCCGAAGGAGCACGCCTGGAAAGTGTGTATGTCGAAAGGCATCGAGGGTTCGAATCCCTCCCTGACCGCCATTTATGTATTGCAAATTCAATACGTTAAATGCCACTCATATCTTCCTCAAGTACTCGATAGTCCTGTTAGTATTTTTAAAAATTTTTTTACATATTCCCCAAGTACAACTACCCTGAAGTATACCTTCCTTTTGTATGAAGCGCTCCTGACTGTATGGCGCTATTTGCTTTGTTTGCCATAGGATGGGTTACTGTTTGTGCCATATTGATTGAAGACAAACGGGTGCGGATTAATCGCAATGTGCTAATAATGGAATATGGTGATCTCTTTGCTACTCCCCACTAATAAAAATACGATTACCTACATTCTTCTTTTTTGCCTCTACGTGGGGTGCGCGTTTGTTTTCTCTGCCTTTAGCCCTCAGGCACAAATTGTTTCCCTTTGGCCTTCTGCGGGTGTCGCACTGGCTGGATGTTTAGTGCTTGGTTACCGATTCTTAGTAGGTGTTTTTTTAGGCTCCTGCTTTTTTAATCTGACCACCCATTTTTTTAATGATGAAGTGCAGAACTTAGCACCTATTATTCCTGCTGCCCTGATCGCTTTAGGTTCAACAATACAGGCTTGGGCAAATACTGCGTTACTTAGGCGTTTGAGGGTGAGCCTTCTGAGTGCTCCTTCTTATTATCAAGTATCAACTTTTATACTGATTGGGCTTTTATGCTGTTTGATCAGTGCCGTGGTGGGTAATGCTGTTTTGGTTTTTACCCATGAGAGTGTAGCGATTGGAATGCTGCAGTGGTTCAACGTTTTAGTATGGTGGGTGGGAGACTTTTTAGGTGTTATATTTGTCACACCTTTAATACTTGGATGTTTGCAGTGTCGGCAAGGCTATCTGGGTAAGGGGTCTTTGCTTAAAGGGTTGGCGGTCCCGCTGCTGTCAATTTTGGTTATTTTTCAAGCCGCGCAACAATATATCGAGCATTTGGTAGTTACTTATACACAAAACGAGTTTGAGCTTAAAGCTAAGGTTGCTGAAAATAGTTTAAAGTATCAGATGTCTGCCTATCTTTATGCACTTCAACAGCTTGGTAGCGAGCTTTCAGAAAGAGACTCCATCAACAAAGATGACTTTTACGATCTAGTCAAACGGCTTTCCACTGATTTACCAGGCATTCGTGCGATGTCATGGAATCCAGTAATAAAACAGAGGGATTTGGCAATGTTTGAACAAGTTGCCAGAGAGGAGCTCGGTTCGGACTTTCAAATTAAAGGAGCGCCATTGTATCCAGAAGACCCTTTAGTTGTGGTGAAATTTATCGAACCTCTGGCTGAGAATAAAGCGGCGCAGGGCTTTAATGTTTACTCAAACGCATCAAGACGAGAGAGTATGCTTTTGGCTAAGAAAACACATAGTGCGGTTTCGACAGACATTATTCAGCTAGTACAGTCCGATCAAAGAGAGCCTGGTTTTTTGATTTTTACACCTGTTTTTCAAAATGTTGACCCTATGGAGCAGGCAATAGATAGTCATGAGTCTTTGAAAGGATTTGCTGTTGGCGTGTTTTTAGTGGCAGAAATAATCAATAAAAGTCTGAGTGATGATCTTATTAACTTTCTTGATATTTATATTCATGAGAAGGGTAGGCCAGAAAAAGCAGTATATGGTAATAAAAGCATCATAGCTGCGATGTCCCAAGGAGATGGTTTGGGCTATATCTTTGAGATAGCGTTTGCGGGCCGAACTTGGGTTTTTAATCTACATATTGACCAGCAGTACCTCATTTCTCTTCAGGTAGAAAAATCGCTTAGCTTTCTTGCGACTCAATGGCTATTTGGAACACTGGCTGCTTTTATCATACTGTCAGCTTTTGGACGTCATGTTCACTTGCGGGAGTTGGTTAAAGAGAGAACTAAAGAGATAGAAAAAATCAATATGCAGCTTGAGTACTATGCATTTTATGATGCATTAACGGGGTTGCCTAATCGTCGACTATTTTTCGATAGAGCTGAGCATTCTTTAAAATTAGCAAGTCGTAATAAATACACTCTTGCGCTGATTTTTTTGGATCTTAATGAGTTTAAGGTTGTTAATGATACGTTAGGACATGAGAGTGGAGATCGTTTATTGGTTGAAGTATCTCAGCGCTTTAGGAGTACTTTGCGAGCCAGTGATACTTTGGCGCGCATGGGAGGAGATGAATTCACATTGCTGATTGATGATAACCCTCAGCCTGAAGATATTTGTACCTTAGTCGAAAAGCTTACTCAGTGTTTACAGAGACCTGTGGTATTAGACGATTGTGAGCATTATGTTTCGGCCAGTGTTGGTGTGGCTCTTTATCCGGATGATGGTGATTCTATCGAAGACCTATTAAGAAAAGCTGATATGGCTATGTACAAGGAGAAGAGAGCTTCCGTCTGTATTTAGGCTTTCAGCGATGTGTTCGTCTGTTGATATATTTTTATCAAAAACCCGCTTTTACCTCTGGTTCTGGAAATAAGTTAGGCGCATAATCCGCGCTTTCAGATCCCTGAATGTTTGGCATCGCAGGTCACCCTCTGACTACTTCTCTAAAGCTGATGCCAACAAGGGGCACTTATTTGATTTGGAATAGACGAATTGAAAGCTCGTTGGTTGGCGTTTGACTATCTGCGTGCCGTGGCGATCATCTTGATCGTATTGGGCCACTCCGTTTATAACTCTGAGAAAGGGTTTCCTGTTCTACTGGAGAATATTGTTCGCGGCGGGACGGCGGTATTTGTGTTTATTTCTGGCTACTTTCTACATGCTGTTTTTGCCCAGAATTTTCAGTTTCAGGCGTTTCTTCTAAAGAAATGGAAAGGGGTGGTAGTGCCTTTTCTTTTTGTTTCTTTTGTTGGTTTAGGGTTTAAGTTGTTTGGTTGGTGGTGGCTGGACGGGTTGCCTCTTGAAAAAGTCGCATTAAATGTGTTTTACACCGTTAAAAACTTCTATGTGCTTTATCCGCACTGGTATATTCCTTTCATTATGGTGGTGTTTTTATTATCACCTTTGTACTTGGCGTATTTGCAGTTGCCGCTATGGAGGCAACTTCTTCTGTTTGCCCTGTTCTCGATGCTCGCTGTAATGTTGCATAGGCCTCATGGTAATGCCGGGGTGATACAGTCCTTGCTTTATTACACGCCTTTTTACCTTTTAGGCATGCTGTTTTCTCTGTATAGAGTCTTTCTCATTAAGCATTACAAGCCGTTATTGCTGGTCTCGGCATTGTTGTTTATGGGGGCGTTGATCATGCAGACATGGGTAGTGCCGTGGGTAGGAAACTATCATAAGTGGTTCTTTAAGTACCGCGGTATTGATTTTCAGTTTGTCCAAAAAATGGGACTTTGTATTCTGTTGCTGGCGCTATGCTATCTACTTTCTATATGGAAAGGGATATGGCTTTGCTTGGACAGATGGCTAAGAGAGGTAGGAGAGCTGAGCTTTGCTATCTTTTTTCTTCATCCGTTGTTGACGTTAGCGATGAATAATCTGTTCCCTTTGCTGGGATGGTCTAAAGTTTCGGGTGGGGCATGGTTTAGTGTTTTTATGACGAGTGTCGTATTTTGTATCCACTTTTTTGGTAGTTTTTATATCGCTCGTGCCATTCGTTACTTCTTTCCTTACCAGAGTCGTTGGTTGATAGGTGCTTGAGGTAAATATCGATGATTAGCAAGCTTAACCATACTCCTTTTTAGTACTTGCATTAGTGTAAAAAAAGCGTAAATTGCACGCGCTGAATGACCTCCGCAAAAAGTCATAGCGCTTACTTATCGTTCTGAGATTTCTAATAAAATGTCCGATCTATTATGCCGTGTCCGTCAATGGGTATTCACTAAACTTAAGCCTGCCCTTTCTTTAGTTTTTATTGCGTTAATCGTGGTGAGCGATGCCGCTTTAGCTGCTAAAAAAGCAGGGGGAGATGCTAGTCTTTACGCTGTAGATGGAAAGTTCAGCCGTGATACTGTGTCAGAGCTTGCTCGTAAGCTTTCGAAGAAAGCGTATAAGGCCCCTTTGTCTGTTTTGCCTGAGTCGTTGCAGGATCTTAACTATGACCAGTATCGTGATATTCGCTTTAATCCAGAGGGCGCTATCTGGGCCGATGAGTCTTTGCCTTTTCAGATGCAGTTGTTTCATCGAGGCTTCTACTTTCAGGACCCTGTAGAAATTGCGATTGTGGATGAAGGGGTGGCTAAACACCTAAGTTATTCTCCTGAGCTGTTTTCAACAGGTAATGTTATGCAGAAACCGCTGCCAAAACAGGATATTGGTTTTGCGGGGTTTCGTTTACATTACCCGATCAATCGTGACGATTATTTAGATGAATTGGTCGTGTTTCAGGGGGCGAGTTATTTCCGCTCTTTAGGTAAGCATCAGGCATACGGGCTCTCTTCCCGAGGCCTTGCTATAAAAACAGCAGAGCCTGATGGCGAAGAGTTTCCTGTGTTTCGCGCCTTTTGGATAGAAAAACCAACACCTGACAGCCAATCAGTGGTTGTCTATGCGTTAATGGATAGCCCCAGTGTGACTGGCGCTTATCGCTTTACAATACGCCCAGGGCGCAGTACAGCAATGGATGTGGAAGCAACGCTATTTCCTAGAGTCGAGTTGAAAAAGATTGGTTTAGGTGCTGGCACCAGTATGTTTATGTTCTCCTCGTATGGTCGCCAGAATGTCGATGATTTCAGGCCTCGCGTGCATGATTCTGATGGTTTATTAATGCTGAACGGTCGTGGTGAGAGGTTGTGGAGGCCTTTGTCTAATCCTCAGGACTTACGGACCAGTGCATTTATGGATAACGGGCCACTTGGCTTTGGTTTGATGCAGCGCAACCGGGATTTTAAGAACTATCAGGATTTGGAAGCGCGCTATGAGAAGCGTCCGAGCTTATGGGTAGAGCCTGTTGGCAATTGGGGTAAAGGCTCAGTGGTATTGGTTGAAATTCCATCTGAATCCGAAATCCATGACAATATAGTCGCTTATTGGTCTCCTAAAGAGAGTATTCCTGCCGGTACTGAGTTTAGCTTTGCCTATCGTTTGCTATGGGGAGATGGCCCTC
This sequence comes from Neptunomonas concharum, assembly GCF_008630635.1. Lineage (NCBI taxonomy): Bacteria > Pseudomonadati > Pseudomonadota > Gammaproteobacteria > Oceanospirillales > Oceanospirillaceae > Neptunomonas > Neptunomonas concharum. Next base: position 1,144,110 of record NZ_CP043869.1, read on the forward strand.
AGGCACAATCAGATGAGGCAATCGTCCTCGCTACGCGCAGTGGTCGCGCGGATATTAGTGGCCCCTCGCCTGAGCGCTTGTTTGTGGTCGACTATGGCTTTCCTGCCTCTTCAGTCGGTTCTGACGTGCTACCTACAGCTGATGTCAAGCACTCTGCAGGAAGCGTCTCCCATGTTGTGGTTGCATATAACCCAGAGACGAAGGGATATCGTGTAAGTTTCGAACTAGATCCAGAAGATGAACGTTTGATTGAGCTGCGTCTAAATCTGCTTTTTGATGATGGTCGAAAAGCTGAGAGCTGGATGTATCAGTGGACCCGTTAAGCTTGTCTGCGAGGCGAGGGGATGCACTAAAAACATCATTTGCTTCAGGTATGCCTCCTGAACAGCCTGCAGACATGCCTGTTCAGTCGCTAAGCTGTGCGGCTGAACATGTTCGCCAGCATACATCGTCGCTGGCCATTCGGCGCTGGTGGGTATTAGGTGGTGCTGTATTACTCTCCTTATGGGGAGTTTATGAAATGTACTCAGTGCTATCTTTTGCAGGGCTCACCTTTATTGAGTATATCGTCTTAGCGCTGTTTAGCCTGACGTTTAGCTGGATTACCGTTGCTTTTACGGGAGCGATTGCAGGCTTTTTGACAGTCTGGAAGCGCGCCTTACTAGGTCGCAGCAGGACAATGCCACCCTCTGTTTCCAAAACAGCTGTATTAATGCCAACCTATAACGAATCCCCCGAGCGGGTTTTTGCCGCTATCGAGACCATGTCTCGTGGAATTCTTAGTACGGGTCAAGGACAAGCATTTGATTGGTTTGTTATTAGTGATACCACAGACCCCCAAATCGCTATAGCAGAAGAGATTGCTTTTGCTGCGCTACGGGAGCGCCTTGGCGATCAGTCTATCTCGGTTTATTACCGACGCAGGAATCGAAATATTGCCAGAAAAGCGGGTAACGTAGCAGATTTTTGTCGCCGTTGGGGCGGGGGCTATGAGTATTTGCTGGTGTTAGATGCGGATAGCTTGATGGAAGCGAGTACGATGCTTGAGCTTGTACGGCGTATGCAAGCAGATCCGGATGCCGGTTTAATCCAGACAATTCCACGTCTCATCAACGGTACTACCATCATGGCTCGCTTACAACAGTTTGCGACACGTGTGTATGGCCCGGTTATGGGCACAGGGCTTTCATGGTGGACGCAAAATGAAGGTAACTTCTGGGGGCATAATGCCATCATACGCACGCAGGCATTTATGCAGTCGGCAGGGCTGCCCGACTTAAAAGGTAAACCTCCTTTTGGTGGGCATATATTAAGCCATGATTTTGTTGAAGCTGCACTTCTCAGAAGAGCGGGTTGGAAGGTACTGATCGCTGATGATCTGGAGGGGTCTTATGAGGAGTGCCCGCCTTCTATCGTCGACTTAGCGATTAGAGACAGGCGCTGGTGCCAAGGGAACTTACAGCATAGTCGTGTTTTACCGACGAAAGGCCTGCATTGGATAAGCCGTATTCACCTGATGACAGGTATTATGTCTTATTTATCTTCCCCACTGTGGTTGTTGCTTATTTTGTCAGGCTTAGCTCTAGCACTACAGGCTCAGTTCATCCGCCCTGAATATTTCAGTGGCGAGTTTTCATTATTCCCAAGTTGGCCTCGTATGGATGCCGCTAAAGCACTGAACTTGTTTATTTTTACCATGCTGATTTTGTTTACACCCAAAATATTAGGCCTTATCGCGTTCATACGGCACTCAGCTGCATGTCGGGCAGTGGGGGGGATTAGCCGGTTGTTAGTCAGTTTTGTCGTTGAAGTGGTGCTATCTGCGCTGGTTGCTCCGGTGATGATGTTGATTCATTCTGGGGCTGTACTCTCTATTTTCCTAGGTCGTGACGCTGGCTGGAATCCCCAACGTCGAGAAGATGGCTCCTTGCCTATTCGCGAGCTGATTTATCGACATCGTTGGCATATGATAATGGGCGTATTTCTTACGATTGCGGCTGGTTTGAACTCGACAGCATTACTGGCTTGGTTGTCTCCAGCGATCGCCGGAATGCTGCTTTCTGTACCCTTGTCGATGGTAACAAGTGACCAAAAAGTAGGTGAGCGGCTTAAACAATGGGGCATCTTGAGAACGCCAGAGGAGGTGTCCCAACCCGATGTTCAGCGCGCGATGCTTCCCATTCGAGCTGAATATGATGCATTGATTGCAAGCAGCCCTAGCTTTCGTGATTTTTTAAAAGAACCACGCTGGCAAGCGCTCCATTGTAACTTGATGGATGTACCAACCGCGCTTCGTAAGGGGGAAGTCGATGCATTAGAGGTGGTGGCACGTGAAAAACTGTCACAAGCCGAAACCCTGACAGAGGCGCTACACTATTTGACTCAGCCTGAGTTGGCGAGAGTGGTGTCAAATAGGCAATTGTTTATCCAGTTATCTCAGCTACCTGAAGAGCTATGCGAAAACGTACATCACGCATTCGCACAGCCAGAGTCCGCTAACGTGGGTTAAAAGAAGTTGATCGCTTCTTTTATCCCCGTTTCCTGATCCAACTCTACGGACTCAAATACAACGTCACCATCAACCAATATTGACTCACGCCCTTGTGTAAATGATTGCTCTTCAACTAAGGCTTTATAAGCTTTATTGAGTGCCAGCGCACGTTCGGCACTAGGTAGCAGAAGTTCTGAAATATCGGTATGTAGAGCCGTGAATGCTTCGGTTTTCGGTGAACCATCGGGATGATAGAATTTTTGCTTCACTTCTTGATTGGAGCGATACTCATCACCGGTTGGGTTCTGTTTTAGATAGAAGCTATATTCATACTCCCCGTCACTTTGCCTGCGTGGCTCAACGACGCCTTGCAGGCCTTTTTGTGACCAGTGATACCAACCTTGTTGGAAATGATCACTATTCAGTTTACGTTTAAAGGCGAAGGTGGTGTCTATCGTTACCCCGATACCTGAGTGGCAGCCGGTACAAAAGGCGTGCTCTTCCAATGTTTGAGGTCTGAGATTGCCCTGTGCATTTTCAATAAACCCTTGATAAACCCAACCTTGAGGAATAGAAACACCCGATTCAACTGAGCCGATGATCTGTTTGGTGCGGTCAGGGAAGTCATGCCGTTCTTTAAGCTCCTTTGCCGCAATTTGCTCCAGTTGATAGTAGTTCATCCAATGGGTTTTTCGCGCATAGCGTAGCTCTTTCATGCGAGGTGCCATGCTGACGGTTTGCTGCTGATTAATATCTAAATATCGTACAGAATGGATAAATTCTGTGCCTTCTGGGTAAAGCCCTGCTGCTAAATGTAGTTTTTTTGAGGCTAACAGCTGTTTGGCTTGGCCGACGTAACTCATGAAGCGACCTTCAAGTGGTGCCCAGTCATAGCGAACAATATGCGCTATATCGAGTTTTCCGTCTTTATCTAGGTCAACGTCCAGTGTTTTCTCATCGGTTGGCGTAATAGGTACGTCTTGTTGCTTAATGAGTGCTTCAATAATGGCCAGATTGGTCTTGTAGATGTGGCGGCTAGGTTGGCCATGAGCATCGGTTCTAAAGGGAGAGGGTAGGCGAATAATGACATCATCGCTGGAGCCGTTGGTCGGCATAAAAGCGCCAGGGAAGGGGTAGTAAGCAAACGAGCGCCAGCCTGTTTCGCTTCCATCAGGGCGCAAATCGAACCCCTCTTCGTCAAACTGATAGTAGATATCCGGTAGGTAGCCATCCCAGCGACCATTTTGGTTGCTGTCATATTGGTCGATGTTTTTTTCAATATAGTGGGCTAACTGATTATTACCTTGTTGATCAATCAGATTGTTTTCACGCACATAGTCTAATATCGCTTTGTGGCTGATCTGTTGAGCGCGTTCAGAGAACCCTTTGAAATAGTTTGTCCAATGATTGTTGAGCGCGGGCTCGGTAAAAGAAAAGGATGTCTGTACATCACTGTCGTTTAGAAAGTTGGGTTTGATGCTCTGGGTGTGGCAAACATAGCAGGGGTTGGCTACTTGGCCATTGTCGCTTACCGGATTGGTATAGCATTGTGCAGGTATATAAGGTGTTGGATTAACCGTGCCGTTTGCTAAAGCAAGGGTGGTGAGTGACCAGATAGGAAGTATACAAAGGAAAGTTTTTTTTGTGACCATGATCAGTAACGACCGTTAAAACGAGAGTGTGAGAAAAGGCAAAAGGGGGCTAGGCCCCCTTGTATAGTTTTCGGACGTTATTCTGCTTTTGCAGGGAATGGCCCGATATAACCAGTGTAGGCGCGGTTCTCGCCACTGCCGGTATCTTTATCTTTGTCAGATTCCCCGTATGGGTGCTGTACGACGCTGGTTAGGTAGGCCCAACCATTGATGTTTGGATACCAGTAGGGTGAAGTGGTTTCAGAACCGTAAGGTGTTGTCTGAATACGTGTTAGCGACTTATCTTTTAAATCATAAGCCCAGATAACGTCGTTCTGATGTCCAGAGCCGGTATCTTCGCCAATGATTAATTTATCCCAGCCAGACATATAGGCGACGTTATCGGGGTTAGCGATACCATCAATATGACACTTGTTTTGGCTGTTATCAAAATCAGTTGGGTTCATAACGATCGGATTTTCTGTACCATCACCGTAGCCGTCATCAGCCGGAATGCCGGTAACCAGTGCAGAGATATTTTTAGCAACGTAAGAAGAACCCATTGCTGCATCTGCCATCGTATCCAACTGATAAACTGCACCGCAACGATTAAAGCCAGCAAGCTGAATATGATCAGGACCACCTGCGTCATAAGAGCTGCTTTCAGAACCATTTTTCTTAAAGCTTTCCATGCCGCGAGCTACTTCTGACATCGCTAGGTAGATCTTATTACGAGTAGGGTCGAACGTGATCCCTTCTTCTTTACGTAGCTCGGTTGTTGCACCCATCATGGCTGCATAACGACGTGTTTCTAAGCGAGAAGCCACTTTTTCCATGCCGGTTTTGACCTGGAGACATTCCTGACCGTTTCCGCCCGCATTGATGCTGGTGAAACCTTCGGGGCAGTTACCCTCTTCGCTTGCATCGGCTGTTTCGAAAATATCAGCGAATTTAACTTGCATATCCCCTTCAATATGGGGCTTCAATTCAGCGCTGTTAGCGTGACCTAAGCTAATCCACTCTAAATTTGCTGCGCCAACGCCAGATGCGCTAGTCTGGTTCCATTTCATGGCATACAAGTTACCTGCGCTCAGGTCGCCTGCCTTATCTGCAACAAACATATAAAGACCAACGTTGGTTCCATCATCGGTCATATAGACGGTTTTTTGATCTGGCATAACGTAAGAGAGCTCAAACGCTAGGCGACCCATTGCATAATGCTTGGTTGAAGCCGCTGTAGGATCCGCTTCGGCGCTGGCTGCATCAACTTCGACTTCGATGTTCCAACCCAACTGGTAAGGATTCCACTTAGACTGATCACCACCAAAGTAATCTAAGAATGGTGCTGTGTAGCCATCTTCTGCAGCGTCAGCGCCAGTAACCAATTTACGTGCGTTAGGCTCGTACTCTTCTGACGCTAAGTGAGTTGTCCAAGGTGTTACAGATCCAGCACAATGTACCCAGCCGCCATTAACACCCGACTGGTCAATCTGCCATGCGTCCATCACGCTGAGTTTACCGTTCTCTTTATCCTGCTTGAGTTCTAACAAGAACATAGCACCAGGGCGACTTTCAAACTGGGATACAGAGAAGAGGCGGTCGCCTTTAGGAAGCAACGAGGTGAATTCGTTGGAGTTGGAAATCTTTGCAGAGCCGTCATCGCCGTACATTGGATTACCGTTCGTATCTACTAGCTGACCGAACACGGCGTTATCAAACTGATCACCAGAGCGTGCAAAGATCTTGTAACCTAGTTCAAGGTCCAGGGTTTCAGAACCAGTATCTACGCTAGCCGTAGATGCAAGAATAGCGCGTTTTTCAGCATCAGTAACCGGTGCAGGAACCTCGTTGAAACTGATGGTTGATTCTTTAGGAAGTAACTTGTTTTCTGTGGTCTTGTCTTTGCTTGAGTTATTGCAGCCCGCTAAACCCATAGCAATCGCTGAACCTACTGCCAGCGCGATGACTTTCTTTTTCATTATAGAGATTTCCATATTGGTTTGAACCAAAAGAGCCCGTGTGTGAACAGCGGCAAAGTATGGAAACAGAAGATGAAAGAATGGTGACAGATTTGTGATAACTATCTTGCGTGTTAGTGTTCACTCTGCCAATCGGTGGGGTTGTAGCTCTATGTGGGTGATGCGATGGCCAAGCATAATAATCTTGCCGGTGTAGCGATCCTCTCCCGTGGATGAGAATTCAAAAATGTAGCGTCTCCACAAGCGCACTTGCCCTGAATCGTCCCGCTTTAACCAGAGTGCGCGCAGGCTGACACTCTCATCTAAAAGCTGTAAAGATACTTCTTTGCAGGTTTTTCTGGCGGCTTTTAGGGCAATCTCTTTAACTTTCTGTGCCGCCCACCAGTACCAAAGGCAGCCGCAGATAAGCGTAAAGAGCAGGAGATCTGATAATTCAATATACATGGCGATTAGTTTTCATAATGAAAGCTGAGTTTGCGGTAAAGTTGACTGAAAATAAAGGATTATCCTGCGTATAAATAGCGCAGAGATCCATAGATGAAAATACCTGATTAAAATGCTAAGGTATAGCTTCTCAATACCAAAGCTGAAGAGTATTTATGTTGGGCACCTTACAATCGCTTATTCTTGAAAACGGTTATTTAGACTTTCCTGAGCATTTTTATCAGCGAAATACGCCAACGAGCCTTAAAGGTGCGCATCTGATCAGTTTTAATCCTGAGGTGGCAAGGCTATTGGACCTTAATCCCTGTAAGGTTAATCCGGATGAGCTGGCCTATTATTTTGGAGGTGGCGGTTTATTACCAACCAGCCAACCGTTGGCGATGAAGTATGCTGGCCATCAGTTCGGATCTTATAATCCCGACCTTGGGGATGGGCGAGGTTTGCTGTTAGGCGAAGTGGTGAACCAACAAGGAGAGCGTTGGGATCTACATTTGAAAGGGGCCGGGAAGACTGCCTTTTCCCGTTTTGGAGACGGCAAGGCTGTATTGCGCTCCAGTATTCGAGAGTACTTGGTTAGTGAAGCGATGCATGGGCTTAATATTCCAACGACAAGGGCACTCTGCTTAATTGGCAGTCATGAATATACCTTACGTGAGGGGATGGAGCCTTGTGCTATGGTATTGCGTGTTAGCCAGAGTCATATCCGCTTTGGTCACTTTGAGCACTTCTATTACAGCAGAAAGCATGATGATCTAAAGCGCTTGGCAGAATACTGTTTGGAGCGATACTTTCCCGATCTCATTCAAGAGAGTGATCCATATTTAGCGATGTTTCGTGAAATACGCGATCGGTCAATCAATATGGTCGCTAAATGGCAAGCTTACGGCTTTGTTCATGGTGTGATGAACACAGATAATATGTCCATTCTTGGGGAAACCTTTGACTATGGTCCCTACACCTTTATGGATAACTATCGAGCTGATTTTGTCAGTAGCCATACCGATCATCAGGGGCGTTATGCTTTTCAGCGCCAGCCGGATATCGTGCTTTGGAACCTATCCTGTTTAGCGCAAGCATTACTGCCTTTGACCGGCAAAGAAAAGCTGATTGGATTACTGGATGAATATAAGTCACTTTATCTGACAGCGTACTATCAACTTATGCGCAAACGGCTAGGTTTACAGGTAAAAAGAGAGGGGGATGATGCATTAGTTGACCAGCTAATCACGTTGGCCTCTGCTCAGCGAATTGATTTGAATCGTTTTTTGCGGGATCTCTGCAGCTTCGAGCCTTCCCAGCAACCTAGTCTGGATCGATGCTTGTCCCACTTTGGCCAAGCCGCGCCAGCGCAGGACTGGATGTTCACTTATGGTAATCGTTTAGCAAAAGAGGCTGCTAGTCCCCCGATTCGCCAACAGCAGATGCGGGCCGTCAACCCATGTTATCTTTTACGTAATTATATGGCCGAAGAGGCAATTAAAGCCGCGAATCAAGGTGATTACCAAGGGGTAAATGAACTTTTAGCCGTTGTCAGAAAGCCGTTTGAAGAGAAAGCTGAGTTTGCTCATTATGCTGAAGCGCCACCTGAGTGGGCGTCAGGTATTAGCCTCAGCTGCTCATCGTAAATTAGCCTCTGTTAACGGCAAGTAACGCTGGTTGGGTACGTTTTAGGTGGCGCTTTAAAGGTAAAGCTGGATCGGGGTGGGGTGATACGAACCCGTTCTTTGTATAGCGCCTTATCTCGAGCGTCGTAAGCGGTACAATCGAGATACTGAGTGTGCGTCACATCATCAATATAAAAATTGATAAAGTTTAAGTTTCTGCGGGTCACCTTTGGTGCCTTGTAACTGGTTAACGCCTTAGATTGCGCTTGGAAATGAGCTTCCTTTGCTTTCTGATGGCTCTCTTGACGTGCCTGATCGCTAACGGACTTTCGCTCGTTTACCGAGTAGCGCAGGATGCAGCGTTCGCGCTCTGCTTTGTTTGTAATGGCTTTGCAAATGGTTGGCGTGATGCCCTGCGCAATAGCTGGGGTCATGTTGAGCGTCACTACTAGCCCAATCCATAGTGGTAGCTGTTTCATCAGAAATCCTGAATTATCCTAAATGCAGGAAAATAATAGCAAAAGCTTGATGGTGAATCACCTTTGCCGCTTGCTAGGCATGAAGGGCTGAGTTATTACCCAGCCCTATGCTTTGTTTCTACCTAGTTCTGACTCATTGACATCGGTAGGTAGGTCACAATTTCTGGGAAAACGTATATCAATATGACAGCTAGCAGAATCAATAAGAAAAAAGGTAGCGCTGCTCGTGCGACGTATAAAATATTTTTTCCAGTTAGCGCCTGAATAACAAAAAGGTTAAAGCCAACAGGTGGTGTTATCTGGGACATTTCGACCACTAACACAATGTAGATGCCGAACCAGAGCAAATCGATACCTGCTTGCTGTACCATGGGTAGTACGACGGCTACGGTGAGTACTACGACAGATATACCATCCAGAAAGCAGCCAAGCGCGACGAAGAGTATGGTGAGATAGATCAGCAAAATACCCGGTGACAAAGACATCTCTCCAATCCACTCCGCCAGTGCTCGTGGGATGCCAAGAAAGCCCATCGCCAGGGTCAGGAAGTGAGCACCTGCCAGAATCAGGCCGATCATACAGGAGCTCTTGACCGCTCCCATTAAACTGGCGCCAAAGCTTTCTGAATCGAGAGACCCTGTGATACCTGCTAAGAACAGTGCACCAACGACGCCTAAAGCGGCTGCTTCGGTGGGGGTCGTTAAACCACCATAGATAGAGCCTAAAACAAAGCCAATCAAGCACATAATAGGCAGAAGTAATCTCAATGCTTTCAGCTTTGTCGCAAAAGAGACATGTGCTTTGTCGTGTCTTGGCAACTCTTTCTTATTAAGCAGCGCCCATATAGCTGTATATCCCATGAACAGCATCACCAGCAACAAGCCAGGTAATGCACCTGCGATAAATAGCCGGCCTATAGAAACCTCGGCGGCTACTCCGTAGACGATCAGAATGATAGAGGGTGGAATAAGCAGGCCAAGGGTGCCTGATCCTGCCAAGGTACCTACAGCCATTCGGTCACTGTAGCCTTGTGCTTTTAACTCCGGTAGTGTCATTCTGCCTATGGTTGCGGCGGTTGCGGCTGAAGAGCCTGACACCGCTGCAAAGATACCACAGCTGAGTACGTTAACATGGAGCAACTTACCTGGTAGGCCACTTAACCAAGGAGATAATCCTTTAAACAGGTCTTCGGATAGACGTGTGCGAAACAGGATTTCGCCCATCCAAATAAACAGGGGTAAGGCTGTCAAAGACCACGAGGTACTAGCCCCCCACGTGGATGTGGCAAATAACAAGCCGATCTGATCATTCCCAGACAGGTAGAGGCCTAAAACACCTACACCAAACAGTGCTAGGGATACCCAAACGCCGAGTGCCAGCATCATTAGCATGAAAATAGCTAGCGATATTCCAATAATAGCCGTGTCCATTAGACCTCCTCCAAATGTAGTTCGTTTTCGTGGGCTTTATAGGAGGGAGATTGACGTCTAAGCATGGCGATAACGTCATCAAGAATAGCAATATTCAATACAATCACCCCGAGTGCTACGGGTACCTGCGGCATCCAAATAGGGACGGATACATAGCCTGAAGACACTTCTTCAAAAACATAGGACTCCCACACCATGTGCACCGAATAAAAAGACATAAAGCTGACCAGTAACAGTGCAAAGAGGAGCACGCAGAGTTCTTGAAAATAGCGAAAGCGTGGTCTCCAATTCTGGATAACCAGCGTTACTCGGATATGCCCACCTTCACGAAAGGTGTAAGCCAGACCAAAAAAGGTTGCCGCCGCTAGCGCATAACCTGAAAAATCTTCAGCCGAAGGCACGATAAAACCAAATAACCGGCCGACAATTTGAGAGGTGATAATCAGGGTAATCAGCGCGATACATAAGCCTGATAAATATCCGGATGCCAGATAGAGTGTGTTGAGTAGAGAACGCATGGTAATCCCTCTTGTCTGATAGACCCTGCCGCTTCAGCAGGGTCAGTTAACATTAAAGATTACTGGTTAAAGTTAGATAGAATCGTTTCAACTTCGGGTGCTTCTGCCTTCCATTCCTCAATCATGATGGCCCCAATTTTCTTAAGATCAGTCATGAGCTCATCAGAAGGCTGAGATACGATGATTCCATGCTTGGCGAGTGTCTTAGTATCTTCTTCTGCTTTCACGCGAACGCCTGCCCAGCCTTTAGCTTCGGCTTTAGCAGCGGCATCCAGAATCACTTGTTGAGTCTGCTTATCCAAACGCTTGAAGGCACGCTTGTTTACGACCACGATATTTTTAGGAATCCACGCACGGACATCGGTGTAGTTGCTAAGGTAATCCCACGCTTGGCCATTCACCCCGGTGGATGGAGAGGTGATCATTGCATCAATAATACCTGTACTGAAGGCCTGTGGGATTTCAGGTACCTGCACGGTTGTGGGTGTGGTATTCATAAGGTCGGCTAAGCGGGATGTGGAGGGACTATAAGCGCGCATTTTCAGACCTTTTAGATCCGACAATGTATTGACCGGGAGGATGGTATACAAGCTCTGCGCAGGCCAAGGGACAGTGTAAAGCAGCATCATACCTTCTTTATTCAACTGTTTTTCAACTTCTGGTTTAGCGGCCTGCCATAGTTTTTCTGCGCTCTCGAAAGTGGTTGCCAAGAAAGGGATGTTGTCGTGTTTAAAGACGGGATGGGTGTTTCCCATAATGCCGATAAAGACTTCACCTAGTTGTACTTGTCCTGTCCTGACCGCACGAGGAATCTCTGGGTGCTTGATCAATGACGCGCCTGAATGAACCACGATATTCAGTTCTGAGGCAGTATTATTTTTGATCTCTTCCGCGAATTCATGAGCAATTTGAGTTGGCAAATTGGCATCGCCATAAGGGGTTGGCATATGCCATTGTGTTTCTGCTGCCACATGAGAAGCTGAACCCAAGGTGATCAGGGACGCAAGCAGGATAGCTGTTTTTTTGGTTGTGAATCTCATTATTATTCTCCAAATATTGGTTTTACAACAATACCGATGGCATATTGCTAACCTAATCTGGAGCAACCACTGTGCCAGAATAATAAGTTCAATAAAATCAGTTAATTAAATAAAATCTAAGAAAATTTGTTTGATTTTTGAGTTAATTTTAACTCGCCTTTTTTGAATAGTTGAGTCAATTTTGACTCAATTGTTATTGATAATCACTGCGCTCAAGCCCATGTTTTTTCATTCTTAGATAGAGCTTTTTACGGGGGATGCCCAAAGCTTGTGCTGTCAGCTCAGCTTGCCCCTTATTTTCTGTCAGAGCGGCGATAATTAAATCCCGCTCGTATTGATCGACTCTTTCATCAAGGCTGCCTTCATGGGATATTTGAGGCGTCTCTATTGGATGATTTAAAGGCAGGCCCAAGGCCCAGCGTTCTGCAGCGTTTCTCAGTTCACGGACATTACCAGGCCAAGATTGTTGGCTAAGCTGTCGAAGTAATTGTTCCGGCACGGGCTTGTTCTCACGGCCAAAGCGTTGATTGGCTTGGTCGGTAAAGTGGCTAAACAAGACAGGAATATCCTCTTTTCGATCATCAAGGCTGGGGATATCAAGACTTGCAACATTTAAGCGGTAAAAAAGGTCTTCACGAAAGAGTCCCTGATCGGCCGCTTCGCGAAGGTTCGCTTTGGAAGCCGCTATGACACGAATATCGACATTGATATCTAGGTTCCCACCTAAGCGCTGTAATGTGCGTTCCTGTAATACACGTAGCAATCGAACTTGAAGAGAAGCGGGCATGCTTTCTATTTCATCGAGGAATAAGGTTCCGCCGTTTGCATATTCAATTTTTCCGATACGCTTTTTATGGGCACCAGTAAAAGCCCCCGCTTCGTGCCCAAAAAGCTCGCTTTCAATAATGGATTCTGTCACTGCACCGCAATTCAGCGCGACAAAAGGCCTTTTAGCCCGGGGGCTAAAATCATGGAGGCACTTGGCAACAACCTCTTTACCGGTGCCTGTTGCACCATTAATAATGAGGTCCACATCGACATGGGCCAGTTGTAGAACAGACTCTCGTAGGCGAATCATGGCGGCCGTCTGGCCAACTAAACGCTGATCTATCTCATGTTGCCCTTGAATCGCCTGTTTTAGCTGGCGATTCTCCAGAACAAGCTGGCGTTTGCTCCAGGCTCTTTGAACGGTGTTGATATGGTGTTGTGGATCCTCCGTCTTTTCGAGAAAGTCGTAAGCCCCCATGCGTATAGCTTGAATCGCGATAGCGATATCGGAGTGGCCGCTAAACATGATGACGGGGATTTCAGGGTCAATCTCAAGTATTTTTTCCAGAACCTCTAATCCTGCCATTAACTCCATTCTGACATCACAGATGACAACGCCCATCCAGCTCATAGAGCATCTGGTGATTGCTTCAAGAGGGTGTTCGAAGGCCATGGCTTCAAAACCGTCGAGTTCGAGTGTTTGAACCATGGCTTCACGGACGATCTCCTCATCATCTATGATAATAACCTCGCCAGTGTTCATCACTGCACTCATGATTTACTTCTCCGATATTTAGGTAGTTGGATACAAAACGAAGCGCCTTTGCTGGGTTCGTCTACGACGCTGAGTTTGCCCCCGAAGTTGTTGATGATATTAAACGAGATCGATAAGCCAAGCCCCAAGCTTTGCCCTCGTCGCTTTGTGGTAAAGAACGGTTCAAAAATATTCTCACGTAGCTCGGGGCTAACGCCGGGGCCATTATCCGTTACAAACAGGGCTATGCGGTTATCGTGCAGGTGCCGACACTCAATACAGATCTGTTTACTCTCTTGCTCAGCAATGGCATCTAATGCGTTGGTGATTAAATTGAGCACAACCTGTTCCAATTGTACCGGATCAGCATAAACACGGTTTGTTATCTCATGGAACAAGACCTGTATGTCCGTTAGTTTTCTAACCTCATCACCCACCAGCATCAGTAATACATTATCTATCACCTGTTGGAGATCAACCGGAACCCAGTTTGTTTGTTGTTTTCTAGCCAACGACTTTAAACGAGTAATAATCATGGTCGCTCGTTTTGTGAGGTTAGATATTTGGTTGAGGTTTTTTTCGGTGTCCTCTAAGCGACCTGCATGTAACAGACGTAAGCCGTTATGGGAGTAGTGGCCAATAGCCGAAAGTGGTTGGTTTATTTCATGAGCGATGCCCGCAGAAAGCTGGCCTAGGGCGGCCAGTTTTCCCGCTTGAACCAGCTCTTCCTGAAGAGTAGAGAGTTGATCTCTAAAACGAACCAGAGAGCGTGCCATTGCTCCGATTTCATCACCCCCTTTAACTTGCACTCTTTCTTCCAGATTGCCATTGGCGATAGCGCGCATACTTGCATCAAGACTGGTAATTCTCGCTACCATATTGCGGCCTACGTATAGCCAAACCACTAAAATTGAGAACAGTAAGCTCGCACTGACCATCAGTAACATCCAAATACGTCCTTTTCTGATGGTATCTTGTGCGTTAAGCACAGACATTTGCGCCGCAGTTTGAGTGTCATTAGACCGCTTGGTAATCAATTGATTGAGTTTGCCGAGTTTCTCGTGAACTTGTACCAACAGTTGCTGGCCCGTTTGTAAAATTAATCGCTCTTGGCTGCGAAGAGAAAAGATATTGCCTTTGTCGTGTGTCAGAGAGACGATGTTGGCGATAGCCTGTTTTAGCCGCCTAGTGTCATATAAAGGATTCACGCGGTGCACATCCTGATTGACCCTTTGTATAATCTCCTCTGCATGGAGTTGGGTGGCAATAAGAGAGTTTAAATCGGGTAGGTGCCCGGCACGATCTACTAAATTAGCCAGTAAATTAACATCAGCCTCGATACGATAGAGGCGCTGTAGGTCCGCATTGATCTCAGTGGCGGACTCTCTGCCAAAATAATTAAGTACCGCCCAAGCATCGGAGTAATCCTGATTTATACGACGAAATAGATTGAGCTGGGCGCGTTCAGTAACGTTTTTTATCTCAGACAAGAAGCGGGAGCCTGCCCATCTGAGTCGTTTGTTCTCTTGTGTTTTTTCTTGGAATAAGTCAAGTTTCTGGCGTACGTTACTATCCAGTTGACTCAGGGTTTGCTGGAGATTATCGATCTGAACAAGAATTGATGTTTGGCTTTCATTATTGGGAGTCACTGACGCAAGACGGGGTATAAGTTCGATCATGTGTTCAATATTGGTATTCAACTTTTGCAAAAGTTGTTGGCGACTTTGCTCATCCTCAGTAGCCAGCAAAGTAGGTGCCATGAGAGTGATTTTTGTGCCACCTTCCTTTAAATCTGAAATCAAGCTTAAGGTTTGAATATTACCTTCTACTACGTTATTGAGTTCATCGCCTAAGCGATTGTAGGATATCCAGCTAACTATCGTTGCTACGAGAGTCAGTGCACTCAGTACGCCAAACGCAAAGAAAAAACGCCCGCGAATCCCTAGGTTATAAATATTGTTCATGGTTGAAGGCTCTGAAACTCTGTAGATGGATAATAGCTATTTCGGTCTGTAATGAAAATTTCCCATACTCAAGTGTATGCGCTTAACTTGAATTCTGAGTAGGATACGCTCAGAGTAGCATTTAATACCTTAGGGTGGTCACATTGCTACCAATAACACAACAATAGGGTACAGCCGCTTTATGAGAATGCTGTCGAAAAAAAATCTGGGAGCTGCTGCTCTGGTACTTCTGGTTGCTTTTATGAGCCGTGGTATTGCAGCTAATGACACCATCATCATTAAAGCTGTAGGAACGTGGGGGTACTTTAGCAACTACCCTAAACATGAAAGTCCGTTTTGGAATCAACATATAGCAGAGGTGTCCAAAGGCGAGATTGTTGGAGAGATCAAGCCGCAAGATGAATTGGGGTTGCGAGGGTTTGAGATTATCCGTTTGATTAAAAATGGCGTGTTTGATTTTGCATTTGGTTTACCAGGTTATGTTATGCCTGAAAATGAGATTTTTGAAGGAGCCGACCTATCTGCTCTTGTGCAAAATATCACGGTGCAGCGTAAAGTGGCAGACGCCTATTTTCCAACATTGGCCCGTGCTTTTTCAGAAAAATACAATGCAAAGTTGATGATGTTATATCCCTTTCCAAGCCAAATGATCTGGTGTAAAACGCCTGTTAATAGCATTGGAGATCTCAAAGATCGACGAATTCGGGTGTTTTTAACCACGCTAGGTGATTTTGTTGAGGGGGTTGGTGCGACACCCGTCAGCGTCCCTTTTTTGGATGTGCCTAAAGCGCTTGAAGAAAATCTCATCGATTGTGTGATTACTGGCACGATGTCAGCGTATGCGAGCCAGCTGTATAAAGCGACTCCTTATGGATTCAAGCTACGCGTAGGTTGGGGGTTGGCCTTTGGAGCGATGAATAGGGATAAATGGAATTTACTTAACCCAGCTCAAAAGACATTGCTGCAAAATGAAATAGCTAAGCTAACTGAGAAAATGTGGCGTGAAACGGCAACCGAAGATGCGGTAGCGTTAGATTGCTTGGCATCGGGCCCCTGTAGTCTAGGTGAAAATGGACATATGATATTAGCTCAGCCTTCTGATCAGGATTTGGAGGTTCGCAATAAAATCGCGCAAGAGGTTATTCTGCCGCGATGGACTCAACGTTGCGGTCCAGAGTGTGCGGCCAATTGGAATCGAACCGTAGGGAAAGTGCTTAACTTAAGGGCCGATGTCACATTGCAGTAAGGTTTGCTGCTGTCTTATTTCACGGACGGTGCAATGTGTTCTACACTCAATTTAAAAACGGAGTGGAGTAAGTGCATGGACCGTCTTTCATTTCTTGATCCAAAAATATTTCAAAATATCTGCGAACAAATAGCAGCGGCGATTGGTTACAACATCAACGTAATGAATGCTTCCGGGATTATCATAGCCTCTTCTAATAAATTACGAATTGGTGAACAGCACTATGGTGCGTTAAAAGTCATGAGGGGGGAAGTTGATTTTTTCGCAGTCGATGGAGCCACTGCTAAGGCACATGATGTTTATGAAGGATACAACCTACCTCTTGAATACCAAGGTGACCGCATAGCTAATATTGGTGTAACGGCCCCCCTAGAAGAAGCACGTCGGTATGCAGAGGTGGTGAGGATCTGCGTTAACGCTATTCTGCGTGATATAGGGCGGGAGATAGAGCATAAAGCTGTCTTAGAGTCTGAAGTGAGAAAAAGGACGGCTGAACTAGAGAAAGAGATTCAGCGACACAAGCAAACTGAGGCTGAGTTAATTTTAAGCAGAGAACGTTTAAATGACACCTTGATGTCTAGTTCAGATTGGTTGTGGGAGACGGATGCTGACAATCGATATGTATACCTATCTGAAATATTCTACGACGTTGTGGGACTTACGCCTGAAGAGGTGTTAGGGCGTACGCGTGATGAAGTCCTTGGTAAACTATTATTGAGTACGAATCGAAACCAGTGGGAAGAAATTAGCCAGCTGCAAAAAGAGCGTCGGGGCTTTAGGAATTTATGTTACGAGATTAAAACACCCGCAGATGAGACACTTATTATCGAGGTGAGTGCAAAGCCTTTCTTTGACTCGGAGGGAAATTTACGAGGCTATCGTGGTACAGGTGCTGATGTCACACGGGAAAAAATTATGGAAGAGGCGCTTAAACAATCAGAAAAAATGGCGGGTTTAGGTGAGATGGTTGCTGGCGTTGCTCATGAAGTTAACACCCCACTGGGCGTCTGTGTGACGGTCGCCTCCCATTTAGAGGAGGAACTTAAATCCCTGCAAGAACGCTATCAAAGCGGCGCAATGGGTCGTACGCACCTTGAAAATTATCTGCAAGAGGCTTTCCAATCCTACGATATTATCAAGAACAACCTGAATCGGGCAGCGGGACTTATTCGAAGCTTTAAGCAGATTGCGGTTGATCAAAGCAGTGAGCACCCGCGGCTTTTTGATTTTGGGCTCTATATAGGCGAAGTGTTGACGAGTTTAGGGCCGAAGTTGAGTAGAACGAACTTTAATACGGTGGTTAACTGCCCCGATAATCTAAAAATCAAAGCTCGCCCAGATCTTTTTGCCCATATTATTACTAACTTTGTTGTGAATAGCTTAACTCACGGTTTTGAAAACCAATCTCATGGTGCTATCACCCTTTGTGTTTTACCCAAAGGCACTGAGAGTTTGGTACTGGTGTATAAAGATAACGGTAAAGGGATGGATGCCGAGTCTCGAAAACGTATCTATGAACCCTTCTACACAACTAAGCGTGGTGTGGGTAGTGGGCTGGGCATGCACATCATTTTTAACATAGTCACTGAGCAGTTAGGTGGAACAATCGAGTGCAGCTCCTCTCTAGGCCAAGGTGTGCGTTTTGAAATAGAAATTCCCCAGCGACAAGGTACTTTGGAAGTCATCTAACGGTAGCCATTAATCCGCTTAACCGGTAGCATTAGCGTTTGTTTTTAGAATAATGGCGTCTTCCAATTATGAGTTATCAAGTGTTAGCCCGGAAGTGGCGACCTAAGCGATTTACCGAAATGGTAGGGCAGGAACATGTCCTTAAAGCGTTGGTCAATGCACTTGATGATGATCGCCTTCACCATGCCTATCTTTTCACAGGTACACGTGGAGTAGGGAAAACCTCCATTGCCCGTTTATTCGCGAAATCGTTGAACTGTGAAACGGGTGTGTCATCTGAGCCTTGTGGCCAATGTGGTGCCTGTATCGAAATTGCTGAAGGGCGCTTTGTCGATCTTATAGAAGTGGATGCGGCCTCAAGAACAAAAGTAGAAGATACTCGCGAATTACTCGAAAACGTCCAATATGCACCTACGCACGGTCGGTTTAAAGTTTATCTGATCGACGAAGTGCATATGCTATCGACCAGCTCCTTTAATGCGTTACTTAAAACGCTGGAAGAGCCGCCACCCCATGTAAAGTTTTTGCTGGCAACGACCGATCCACAAAAATTGCCCGTCACGGTGTTATCCCGTTGTTTACAGTTTAATTTAAAAAATCTGATCCCTGAGAAGATCGTCAACCACTTGGCCTATGTGCTTAACGAAGAGCAAATTCGCTACGAAGAACCTGCATTGTGGCTATTAGCACGCTCCGCTGATGGTTCGATGCGTGACGCTCTGAGTTTGACCGATCAATCAATTGCTTTTGGCGCGGGCGCAGTGATTGAAAATGATGTTCGTGCCATGCTCGGGACCATTGATCAGCGTTTGGTATATCGCATTCTGGATGCATTAGTAGCGTTAGATCCATCTGAGCTGCTTGCATCCGTGTCGGACCTTGCGCAGTTTTCCCCCGACTATATGACGGTACTTGGAGACCTTATTAGCTTATTGCATCGTATTGCAGTAGCCCAAGTGCTCCCGGAAGCGGTCGATAATAGTATGGGGGATCAAACTCAAGTATCTACACTTGCGCATAAGATCCGTCCAGAAGATATACAACTGTTTTATCAAATCGCACTGATGGGGCGTAAAGACCTGCCGTTCGCACCTGATGCTCGGGAAGGTCTTGAGATGATTCTATTGCGAATGCTGGCTTTTCGACCAGCGGATGCAAAAGCCTCATCTATCGAATTAGCCGACGCTTCTGTTACTGCTCCGAGCACGAGTAAACAGGATGTTGTGACACAGGCGAGTAACAAACCGAGTGTGGTTGAGCCTGTGAAAACAGCACCTGAGCTGCCGGTAGTTACCCCTGAAACAGTTGTAGTAGCATCTGATCTTGAGCCTCCTCCCTATGATGAGTATGACCTTCCTCCTCAGATAGAAGAGGAACCTAATGGAAAAAAGCCTATAGCTGAGCCTTTGCCTGCTCAGCAGGCTGAGGTGAATACCGTCCATGAGAGAGCATTACCCGCCGCCGATCACCCTGTTACAGTTCAAGTGGTTGATACGGGTGGGGTAGATCATGAATTGACTGTCGATTTGCCAACATCACTATCCGCACTACAGCCTTCTCATTGGGTATCTTTACTGGGTGCCTTAGGGCTCAGTGGTATGACGGCTAGTATTGCCAGCAACCTTTCGTTGGAATCAGTGTCTGAATCTCAGTTATTGTTCCATTTTCGTGCAGAGCAAGAAGCGCTTCTGAACGACGTACAGCAGCAGCGAATTGAAGAAGCATTAGCTGGTTATTTTCAGCAAACGCTATCTGTTGCTTTTAATAAAGCTGTGCAAACTCAGGAGACGCCCGCCGACTATTTCGCGCGACTGAAAGCAGAACGATTAGCAAGGGCGATTAATGATTTTGAAACTGACCCGCATGTACAACAGCTATTAAGTCAGTTTAGTGGAAAGATTATTCCCGATTCTATTTATCCTATTGACCCATAAATTTTGAGGTAGAAAAAATGATGAAAGGCGGAATGGGCAACTTGATGAAACAAGCCCAAAAAATGCAAGAAGACTTACAAAAAGCACAAGCTGAAATTGCCAATGCAGAAGTTAACGGTGAGTCAGGCGCAGGGTTAGTCAAAATTGTAATGACGGGGCGCCATGATGTTAAAAGCGTCTCTATTGACGATAGTTTGTTAGAAGAAGATAAGGATATCTTAGAAGATTTGATCGCTGCGGCTGTGAATGATGCAGTACGCAAAGTGGAAGCGTCGACGCAGGAGCGCATGGCAAAAGTCACTGGTGGTATGGGTATGCCTCCAGGGTTTAATATGCCGTTCTGATCATGTCTTTCAGCCCATTAATACAGCAACTGGTCACAGCATTGCGTTGTTTACCTGGTGTCGGTCCAAAATCAGCTCAGAGAATGGCATTTCATCTTCTTGAGCGAGATAGAGAGGGCGCCTTTACTTTAGCTGATGCTTTGAAGGTAGCTGCACAAGAGGTTGAACAGTGCCGCATGTGTTGTACGCTGAGCGAGTCAGAAATATGTGATATTTGTGCATCGCCTAGTCGGGAAAGCTCTTTGCTCTGTATTGTTGAATCGCCAATGGATGTACTTGCGATCGAGCAAACCAGTGGCTTTGCTGGAGTCTACTATGTGCTCGGCGGGCATCTTTCCCCGATTGATGGCGTCGGCCCAGAAGACTTGGGAATCGACTTTTTGATTGATAGAGTCACATCAGAACAGGTGAAAGAAGTTATATTGGCTACGAATCCAACGGTAGAGGGTGAGGCGACAGCGCACTATATTGCAGAGCGCTTAAAGGGCTGTGAAACTCGAATTACCCGCATCGCGCATGGTGTACCCGTCGGAGGTGAGCTTGAGTATGTCGATGGTGGAACGCTTGCCCATGCACTAGCAGGGCGACGACAATGGTGAGGTTTTGATTGAATAAGCAAGCCTATGAGGTATCGGTTTTAGAGGTATCGGCTCAGCGGCCTGAGCATATCGTCACCGATGAAGCTTTGCATGAGCGCTGTCAGTATTGGCAGCGTTTACCAATGATTGCCATCGATACCGAGTTTCAGCGAGTTGATACCTTTTATCCCATTCCAGGCTTGATACAAATTGCTGACGATCAGTGTTGTTATCTCGTAGATCCGCTGAGTATCAAGGACTTCTCGCCGTTAGTCGCGTTATTTGAAAACCGTGATGTACTCAAGGTTATTCACGCGGGCAGTGAAGATCTAGAGCTCTTTAACCACACACTGGGTGCGCTACCCACGCCAATATTTGATACGCAGCTGGCAGCAGCATTTGTTGGTTGGGGCTTTACCATGGGGCTTCAACGTATGGTTGAACACGCCCTTGGCATTCAACTGGGTAAGGGGGAAACCACATCAGATTGGCTAAAACGTCCACTACGTCCTGAGCAGGAGGTATATGCGGCACTGGATGTCGCTTATCTGCCTGCCATCTGTCTACAGTTAAAAGATCAGCTAACCAAGCTGGGTCGCCTCTCATGGTTTGAAGAAGAGTCTCTCGTTGCGTTATCGCAAGCTATTGATACAGACCCTGAAGGTAAAGAATATTATCGTCGTTTTAGTCAGATGTCGGGATTGCAAGATCACAAGTTGGCCGCCTTACGGGATATAACGATGTGGCGGGAACAGCAAAGCCGCTTAAGGGATGTTCCGCGTAACCGCATTTTAAGAAACCAAGCCATTATCGCCATTGTTCAGCGCTGGCCAAAAACAAAGCATGAGCTATCAAGGCTCGAAGATATTAAGTACCGCGTCGTCAAGGAAGATGGTGATGTGATCTTGGGGTTGCTTGCAACCTCGCAGACTAGCGCAAAGGAGAATCCTGTCAGCGCTATTAACCGTCCATTGCATGTTTCGTGGAATAAGCGCCTAAAACGGCTGAAAACGATTGCTCGGGACACTGCTCATCGACTTGACGTTGCCCAAGAGGTGCTTCTTAAGAAAAAGGATCTGGATGCGCTTGTGCGTTCAGGTATGGATACTGGGCAGTATCAATTACCAAGCGGTCTCCAAGGCTGGCGCAAAGCGGTAATTGGCGATGCTTTACTCGATCAACTGAATAAATTTACGAACAACGGCTAATTAATCATGATTATTTGCTCTATCTACAAAAGTGCTCGAAAAGATGAGATGTATCTCTATCTTGATAAACGAGATCAGTTAACTCGGGTTCCTGAACCGCTACTTGAAATGTTTGGTAAGCCACATCACGTGATGGATATGCCATTGACTAAAGACAGGAAGCTAGCGCGTATCGATGATACAGAAAAGCTACTCAGTGATTTGAAAGAGAAAGGATATTATCTTCAAATGCCACCGCCTAAAGAGGACTACATGCTGGATCTTTATCAGGAACGCCCTGAAACAGGTGTCCGATAGTGGCTCAAGAAGTTTTTTGGCGGAGTAAAACGCTTGATCAAATGACATCCATTGAATGGGAATCTCTTTGTGATGGCTGTGCATTGTGTTGTCTTCATAAAATTGAAGATGAAGATACGCAAGAAGTATTTTACACAACGGTGGTGTGTCATTTAATGGATGATAGTTGCCGGTGTACGCAGTACGAAAAACGAACCGAGCTGGTTCCTAGTTGTGTGAAGCTGCGCCCTGAGGATGTAGAGGCATTTCATTGGTTGCCTCCTACGTGTGCGTATCGATTGATTTATGAAGGTCAGCCCTTACCGGAATGGCACCCACTTATATCGGGAAAAGAGAACTCAGTGATTGATGCGGGCGCATCTGTCCTGCACATCTATTCGGTAAAAGATAATGAGATCAGTGAAGATGACTTGATAGATTATGTGCTCGACGAATAATAGTTGATGTTATGAATAAAAAAAGGAGCGCGATGCGCTCCTTTTTTGTGGCTCAAAACAACTATTAGTTGTTCTGGTTAGCCATTTGCGCTTTGATCAGGTCACCGATGGTTGTTGGACCAGCAGTCTCAACTTCCTGGTTACGTACAGCAGCGATAGCTGCTTTTTCGTCTGCCTGGTCTTTTGCACGAATAGATAACGTGATAGCACGGCTACGACGATCAATGTTAGTGATCTTCGCTTCCACTTCGTCACCTTCTTTCAGGGCAGTTGTTGCATCTTCGATGCGCTCTGCACTGATTTCAGATACTTTCAGTGTGCCTTCGATGCCTTCAGCTAGTTCGATAACTGCGCCTTTAGCGTCAACCGACTTAACAGTACCTTTTACGATGCTGTTTTTCTCGTTAGCTGCAGCGTATTCAGCGAAAGGATCGCTATCTAGCTGCTTAACGCCCAGAGAGATACGCTCTTTCTCTGCATCGATAGACAGGATAACGGCTTCAACTTCGTCGCCTTTCTTGAACTGGCGAAGTGCTGCTTCTGCATCGCCTTCCCAGCTGATGTCAGACATGTGAACCAGACCGTCAAGGTCGTTTTCTAGGCCAACGAAAATACCAAAGTCAGTGATCGTTTTGATCTGGCCAGATACTTTGTCGTTTGTAGCGTATTTCTCAGCAAAAGCAACCCATGGGTTAACTGTGCACTGTTTGATACCTAGAGAAATACGGCGACGCTCTTCATCAACGTCTAGGATCATGACTTCAACAGCTTCACCGATGCTAACAACTTTAGATGGGTGAATGTTTTTGTTAGTCCAAGACATTTCAGATACGTGAACCAGACCTTCAACGCCGTCTTCGATAGATGCGAAGCAGCCGTAATCAGTCAGGTTAGTGATGCGAGCATTGCACTTCGTACCTGCTGGGTAACGGTTTTTGATTGCTTCCCATGGATCTTCAGACAACTGCTTAAGACCTAGAGAGATACGACCAGTTTCTTTGTCGAACTTAATGATCTTAACAGAGATCTCATCACCTGGGTTCAGCATCTCAGATGGGTGAGAAATACGCTTCCACGCCATATCTGTAATGTGAAGTAGGCCGTCTACACCGCCTAGGTCGATGAAAGCACCGTAGTTAGTCAGGTTCTTAACAAAACCTTTAGCAACCTGGCCTTCTTCCAGTGCTGCAAGAATTTCGTCGCGCTGAGCGCTGTTCGCTTCTTGAAGAACTGCACGGCGAGAAACAACAACGTTGTTACGCTTCTGATCTAATTTGATCAGTTTGAAATCTAGCTCTTTGCCTTCTAGGTGGTCAACATCACGTACTGGGCGAACGTCTACCAATGAACCTGGCAGGAAGCCTTGAATGTTGTTGATGCTAACGGTGAAACCACCTTTAACCTTGCCGCTGATAACACCTGTAACAGTTTCTTCAGCGTCAAATTTAGCCTGCAGTACTTCCCATGCTTCCGCACGTTTAGCTTTTTCACGAGACAGTTTGGTTTCACCAAAACCATCTTCTACTGCTTCCAGAGAAACTTTAACGCTGTCACCGATCTGGATTTCCAGTTCGTTTGCGTCATTGAGGAACTGAGAGCGAGGAATCACAGCTTCAGATTTAAGACCAGCGTTAACAGTAACCCAGTCACTATCGATATCAACAACTTCACCCATTACTAGGGTGCCAGGAGTCATGTCTACATTAAGAAGGGATTCTTCAAACAGTTCAGCAAAGCTTTCGCTCATGAAAGTGTCCTATATTTTGGCCGTAGCTCCAGAAAATTGGGGCTTAGCGGCACGTAACCTGTATCGTCAGCTTACAGGGTCAGATCAGTAAATAGATATCCGACCGCTACGCTGACGACGGCCGAAATCATATATTTAGGAGGGCGTATTATACAGTAATGTGCGGGAAGTAGGTAGGGCTAACCTTGATCTTTATCCAGTTGCTCGCGTAATGTGAGTTGGCAAGGTTCTATCACGGTAGATAAATCCTGATAAAGTGCTTCAGGTAGGATAGAGGCGTCCTCAGTTCTAAAGTAACCTGCCAGCTTTCTTTCTTCGGCTGGGGAGTTAGCCGCGACTTCTATACCATCGCCTATGCAAAATGCATAGCCGGGTAAGTAGTCACTGATGACGTTCTGTTTTTTATCTTCTGATAGCATTAAACGGTTACGCGTAATATAGGCTTTATATTCGGCTGCACCGGCAGCGGCCATCGTTTCTATCTGAATGGTCGAAAAACGCTCAGCATCAGGGTTGCGTATTAAAAAGGCTCTGAGTTGCCGCTCAACACCTTTAAGCTCATCTATTAGCTTCTCTGGGGCGAAACGTTCGTTTAGTTTCTTATACTCTTCCAGTTCTGCAATCTGCAGCTGAAGTGCCTCTATGGAGTCTTGTAAATCTTTATTTTCGGTTAGAAGATTTTCTTTGTCTCTAATTAGGCTGCGGATCACCTTTTGCGTAGGGGTTAACTTATCTTCATCAAAAGTTGGCGGTAGCTGTTTTGTACCCAACTCACCTGTGGTCTCGAAACTTCGGGTAGTTGCAACCATTTCATAGCCAAAGCGTTCAAGCTCTTTTTTGTTTTGAGCGTGTTGTGCTTGCATCCGCTGATAGATCAAGTATCCCCCCGCTGCTATACCTATCAGCAGGAGGGGAGTGACAATGTAAAATACCAGTTGGGCCTTAGAACGTGCCATACTCTCCTCAGAAACTTATCAACGCTATTAATTGTTCGCTGCGTTAAGTTGACCGGTAAGCGCTACATAATCCAACAGCACCATACCGCTTTCATGCAGTATAGCTTCAGATTCTGGTGTTAATGGGCGGCCAGTGTGATCTTTATTTAAGTCTTCCAGTTCTGTTAGTGATGATACAGGCGCTAACCCTTTGGCTAATCTGCGTTTATTTTCCGCTTCGAGTTGCCATTTATCTGTTTGATCTCGCTTCTCTTGCAGTTTTTGGTAATTAAGTGGGATGCTCTCATCTTTTCGCATCTCAGCCAGTCGTGCAATTTGTTCCCGCATGTAATTAAAATCTGGCTGGTTTTCTATTCTGGCCATATGGTTGCGCTCAAGCGTTTGCTTAATGGGTGACAAACTGCGGTAAACGCCGTGTCTAGCTTCTTGTACGGTATCCCAAGGTAAAGCCCTTTGAAGTGAGCTTTCACCTACTTCATCATTATCATATAGGCTGGGGAAGCTGATATCTGGAATGATGCCTTTGTTTTGTGTGCTTTCCCCTGAAATACGGTAAAACTTGGCATTAGTGAATTTTAGTTGACCGTGATTGAGGGGTAGCAGGGTTTGTACAGTGCCTTTGCCAAAAGTTTGGCTGCCCATAACAATCCCTCTTTGGTAGTCTTGGATCGCACCCGCAAATATTTCGGATGCGGAGGCGCTTAAGCGGTTTACCACCACGCCGAGCGGCCCATTGTAGGCGACTTTGGGGTTGAAATCCCCAAGAATATCAACACGTCCATTGGGGTCGCGGATCTGTACTGTAGGGCCGCGATCAATAAAGAGTCCGACAAGTTCATTCGCTTCTCTCAGTGAGCCGCCACCGTTGTTGCGCAGATCAATAATCAGGCCGTGAATGCCTTCCTGAGTGAGCTCAGTAACCAGTTTTTCAACATCTCGGGTGGTGCTTTTGTAGTTCTTGTCGCCCCGTTGTAAGGCAGAAAAGTCTATATAGAATGCTGGTATGTCAACCACGCCTATCTTATAAATTCTGTCATTATGAACGACGTCAATAATTCTTTTCTGTGCGGCTTGTTCTTCAAGTTTGACAGTGTTCCGCTCAATAGGGACGATACGTCGAGCAGATTTATCGTCGCTGGGGATAATTTCCAAGCGCACTAAGGAACCTTTAGGGCCTCGTATTTTGTCCACGACATCATCGAGTCGCCATCCAACCACATCTTCTATATCACCCTCTTGACCTTGCCCGACACCAACGATGACATCTGCGGCTTTCAACTGACCTGTTTTATCGGCAGGCCCAGCAGGCACTAAGCGAACAATCTTCGTGAATTCATTTTCACTTTGTAGCACAGCACCGATGCCTTCTAGGGAAAGGCTCATGTTGATTTTGAAGTTTTCAGATGTTCGGGGGGAAAAGTAAGAAGTGTGTGGATCGAAATATTTTGTAAAGGTGTTAGCAAAGCGCTGGAACACATCTTCGCTTTTCGTTTGTGTAAGGCGTGCTAGCTGATTTTTGTAACGTTTAATCAAGGCTTCGCGTGCTTGTGCTTCAGTCTTATCAGCTAAGATAAGGTTTAGTAGGGCGCTTTTGACTCGTTTACGCCATAAGTCATTCATCTCTGCCTCAGTGGCAACCCATGGATCATCTTCTCGATTTGTATCCAGAAACTCATCTAGGGTGAGGTTAAAAGGTGTTGCATCTTCTAGGCGATTGATCGCATGGGTGAGCCGATCTTTGGTACGCACTTGCAGACGGTTGAAAATATGAAAAGGTATCTCCAAATCTCCGGACTTGATGGCATCGTCCAGTAACAGCCGATAAGCTTGGAACTCGTCAATATCAACCTGATAAAACAGGCTTCGTGAGGGGTCCAGTTCATCTAAATATTTATCTAACAAGTTGGATGATAATGAGTCATCAATGGATACTTTATTGTAGTGGCTGCTGTTAAGAGATCTAACGATCTCTTTGATTGTGCTTTTGTGAGTATCATCAGGAAGTAGAGTTGTGAGGTCTGCTACTGCAAAAGAAACAGCCGGTGAAAGCAGGCACGCAGCCAGTGTAATCCGAAAACCTTTAAGCATAATCTCTCTTCTACGTCCAAATTCGATACAGTTATGACAGATTCTTAAATCTGTTGTTCCATAAATAATATTATCTGAGTGTAGCTATCGGTCCGTCTAATGTAAAATCAATGCGTTAATCCACTTTATATGAAGAAGGCAGGGCAAATGAAGGTGAGATCTCTTTGGTGTGTAGCGTTGGGCACCTTACTACTAATCGGGTGTGGTGAAGATCCTGAGAAAGCTGCTTTTCGCCAACAATTGATTGATAAAGCCCTTAATGATGAAACCCGCAAAGCAGGTGATGCTTATCTTACTGAGAACGCTACGCAAGAGGGTGTCATCACATTGCCGAGTGGTTTGCAATATAGAATCTTGGTAGAGGGTCAGGGTGAGCGCCCTACGATGAGAGACAGTGTTGAAGTTCACTATGAAGGAACGCGTGTGGATGGATATGTATTTGATAGCTCTTACCAGCGCAATAAATCTTCTGTTTTTCCTCTCAAGAGTGTCATTAAAGGGTGGCAAGAAGCACTTATTAAAATGCCGGTAGGAAGTACGTGGATGTTGTATCTACCAGCTAAGTTAGCATATGGGGCGACCAGCCCATCAGTAGATATCCCCGCTAATTCAACTCTGATCTTTAAAGTTGAGTTACTTAATGTCATGAATGAAGGTGAAAAAAATAATGGGTGAGCAAGAGCAGTTAAATCGATTGGTGGCGTTTTTGCATAAGTCTCCAACGCCCTTTCATGCTGTCAGTAATATGAAGTCGCGGTTAGAAGAGGCGGGTTACCAGCAGTTATCGGAGAAGGCCTCTTGGCAATTACAACCCGGTGGTCAATATTTCATAATCCGAAATGATGCCTCTTTGGTTGCCTGGAAAATGCCGAAAGCGAAAGACCTAATCACATCAGGGTTTCGAATGATTGGTGCCCATACCGACTCACCTTGCCTGAAAGTAAAACCTAATCCTGAGCTGCATAAGCATGGGTATTTTCAGTTGGGTGTAGAGGTTTATGGCGGGGTACTATTAGGTCCATGGTTTGATAGAGATCTGTCGCTGGCAGGGCGAGTCAGCTTTCAAGATGAAGAGGGACAATTAAGGCAAGCCCTCATTGACTTTGAAAAACCTATTGCCGTGATTCCTAGCCTGGCTATCCATTTAGACCGAGAGGCGAACAGTGGCCGTGCTATCAATGCGCAAACCTTTTTACCGCCAATACTTGGCCAGGCGGGTGAAAAGCCTGATTTTAGAGCGCTCTTAAAACAGCAAATAGAAAGAGAGGGGGCTCATGTCAGTCAAGTGCTGGATTACGAATTATCCTTCTATGATACCCAGCCGCCGGGTCTTGTGGGTTTAAATGATGAGTTTCTCACCTCAGCGCGCCTAGATAACTTACTTAGTTGTTTTATGGGCTTAGAAGCCTTACTCAGTAGTGATTTGGTCGAAGGACAACTGTTGATCTGCACGGATCATGAAGAGGTCGGCAGTATGAGTGCGTCAGGAGCGCAAGGGCCTCTACTGGATCACTTGATCGAGCGCTTGCTGCCCGATGCCGAAAACAGGGCGCGTGCCTTGGCGGCATCCATGATGATATCCGCTGATAACGCTCATGGTATACACCCCAACTTCTCGGACAAGCATGATGCCAATCATGGCCCCCTTATTAATCAGGGTCCTGTTATTAAGTTAAATGCAAACCAGCGATATGCAACAACGGATATTACAAGCTCAATGTTCCGGATCCTTGCTGAGCAGGAAAATGTCCCTGTTCAGGAGTTTGTTGTGAGGTCTGATATGGCTTGTGGTAGCACGATAGGCCCAATCACCTCGGCAGAAATTGGTGTGAAAACATTAGATATAGGTGTTCCCCAGTTTGCTATGCATTCTATTCGGGAGATGGCCGGAAGTCAGGATGTGATTAACACGATTAAGGTGTTAAGCCGCTTTTATCGAGCTGAGCAGGTTTAGAGCACTGACTAAAAGAAGGGGAGATATTAGCCCCCCTTCTTTATATCGTTACAGGTTTGCTACCTGATTATTAAACGCTACGGCATCTTTATTGTGAGTGTTGCCTTCGATCAAAACTTCCCATGACATATCGAAGTGGTGCAGATAGGCATGGCACTCCGTGCATTTATACATTTGACTGTTTGGCAGTGAACTCAGAAGCTTCAAGGTAGAGTGTGGGCGAGCAGTATTTGAAGTTAACAGCTGTTGGCAGCTGCGACAGGTGTTATCCATAACATGAGATCCCATCAGTGATTATCAAATTTTAATGTTACTGTGTTTACGGATTTAGGTTAATAGGAAAAATTCCTAATTACTGAGTGTGCATTCTATTTTCAGCTGTGAAATTGGGTATCTCTGACTGGCAGTTTATCGTTTGTCGCGTTAGGATGACGCATAATTCCTGTGGGGTGTTTCCGGCTTGTTAGCCATCTGGCGATTCCGTTCCTCTCAGTTATGCTTAAATTTAAATCTTATTGGGAGTTTCGCATGCAGATTGCTGAAAATTCAGTTGTTACTATTCACTACACATTAACTAATAGTGAAGGTGAGGTACTTGATTCATCACAGGGTCAAGAGCCATTAGCTTACTTAGCAGGCGCTAGTAATATCATTCCAGGATTGGAAAATGCACTAACAGGCAAGCAGGTAGGCGATAAACTGGATGTCACTGTCGAGCCGGAAGAAGCTTATGGCCCACTGCGTGAAGAGTTAGTCCAAAAAGTTGATCATGAAAACTTCCAAGGGATCGATGATATTCAGGTAGGTATGCAGTTTATGGCGCAGGCGCCTTGGGGCGAGCAGCCGGTTACAGTGATGGCTGTCGAGGAAGATGGAATAACGTTGGACGGCAATCACCCGTTAGCGGGTCAGACGCTCACATTTGCAGTTGAAGTGATGGCCGTTCGTTCAGCTACAGATGAAGAGCTTCAGCATGGTCATGCCCATGGTGAGGGTGGTCATCACCACTAATTGTTCAAACTTCTCATGACGCAGCTTTTAGGCTGCGTTTTTTTTGCCTGAAATTTGGTTTTGTAGGCTATGCTGAACAAAGCTATGCTGGTGTGGTCTAGAATAAACCATAGTAATTGATTGAATTTAGAGGGATATATGAGAGACAAGGTAGAACAGGCAATTGCCTCAATGTCATCAGTTGTTATGGGGAAGGAGTCATCTGTTAAGCTTGCCGTTGCTTGTTTGTTGGCACGGGGGCATCTATTAATAGAAGACTTACCTGGGATGGGGAAAACCACGCTGGCTCATACCTTGGCTCATGTGTTTGATTTAGACTATCGACGAGTGCAGTTTACTAGCGACATGTTGCCAGCAGATATCTTGGGGGGGGCGATTTTCGACCAAAAAGAGGGGTTATTCCAATTTCACCCAGGCCCTGTCTTTACCCAGTTGCTACTCGCAGATGAAATCAATCGCTCCACGCCTAAAACTCAAAGTGCTTTGTTAGAAGCGATGGAAGAACGTCAGGTTTCCAGTGAAGGTGTAACAAGAAAATTACCTGAACCCTTCTTTGTAATAGCCACGCAAAATCCTATTAGTCAATATGGCACTTTCCCGTTGCCAGAGTCGCAGCTGGATCGTTTTTTGATGCGGATATCAATTGGATATCCTGATCAGGAAACAGAACGAGCATTGCTCAAACATGGTGATACGCGCCATGATATTGCTAATCTCACCGTCTGTATGAATAGTCAGGAGTTGTTGTCGGTACAAGCGGTGTGCGATGAAATTTTGGTTTCTGATGCGGTGATTGACTATGTACAACGGCTAAGCCAGGCAAGCCGCGATGCTGATGAGATTGAGCTGGGCTTATCCCCCCGAGGTGCTTTGGCTTTGTTGCAAGCGGCAAAAGCATGGGCATATCTTGAGAATAGAGACTACGTAGTGCCTGATGATATTCAGCACGTATTCCCCCAAGTAGTTAAACACCGTCTGCTACTTAAAACCGAAAGAGACCGAAGTGTAGATCCCATAACGATGTTGCTTCAGCGTGTGGATATGTTGAGTGTGTTATGAAGCTCTGGTCAAGATTAAATGCCCGGTTCAGGCAATGGGTTTTAGCGCGACATCCGCGTGAAAAAGAGACGATATTAACCCAAAAACGTATTTATATACTTCCGACAGGGGCAGGAGTCGCCTTTTTAGTGGTCTCTCTGCTGGTTCTGTTACTAGCCATAAATTATGAGAATAACTTAGCCTACGCTGTATGCTTTACGATGCTGTCCCTGTTTATGACGGCCATTGTGCATACATATGCTAACTTGTCTGGGCTACAGGTCGAAGTGCTTTCCGTCTCACCGGTGTTTAAGGGGGATCAAGCCTTATTTCGCTTTCGTTTATATTCCCCTCGCGTATTGACCCAAGTCTCTTTTGGGTTTGATCAGCAAAAAGCGCAAGCATGGGATATACCCGCTGGTTCAAACCTAGTCATTGAGGTGCCGCTTCTGGCCGAGCATAGAGGCTGGCAAGAGATTGCTTTGCTACGGGTTAGCAGTCTTTACCCTTTAGGCTTTTTTAAAACATGGAGTTGGTTGGCTTTTGATCAGAGTGTGCTGGTGTACCCTTCGCCTGTAAAAGAGGATGGTGAACTGCAAGCTGCTGGAGGCTCCGTAATGGAGCCGCAAGCTTTGTCAAAAGGACAAGAGGATTTCCAAGAGTTGAAAGCTTATGGGTTTGGGATGCCTATCAATCGTATAGCCTGGAAGGTCTTTGCCAAAGGGCAGGGCTTACACGTTAAGTCTTACACTGGCGAAACGGGAGAGGATGTTTGGTTGAGCCTCAATATTTGGCCGAATCTCGGCTTGGAAGCGCGCTTGTCACGCTTAAGCTATTGGGTCTTGGAGCTGAGCCGAAAGGGTATCCCTTTTGGTTTAAACTTAAATGACGAGATATTGATGGGGCCTGACATCGGTGAGAATCACAAATTAGATGTCTTAAAAGCGCTTGCCTTGTACCGATCGGAGCCTCAAACCCATGACTAGCTCTGTTGCTTTACCCCCCGCTTCGCGCTTGTGGTTGCTGATGATGTTGCTGGGTGTCTGTGCGCCTCATTTCTCCGTGATACCCACTTGGTTGATGTTACTGACTGCGGGTGTACTCGTATGGAGTACGGCTACCGTACTTGGAAAAGTAACAGGTATTCCTAGGTGGTTGAAATGGGGGCTAGTTGTCGGGGTTATTATTGGTGTTTTTTTATCAGCCACCCGTGCAAAAGGATTAGAGGGGTTATCGACGTTATTAGTTGCAGGTGCCGTACTGAAGCTGTTAGAACTCAACACCCGTCGAGATGGCTGGGTATTGGTGTTAGTCGCCT
Organism: Neptunomonas concharum; assembly: GCF_008630635.1. NCBI lineage: Bacteria > Pseudomonadati > Pseudomonadota > Gammaproteobacteria > Oceanospirillales > Oceanospirillaceae > Neptunomonas > Neptunomonas concharum. Next base: position 1,177,057 of record NZ_CP043869.1, read on the forward strand.
GTTTTATCGCGGCGGTAGGTTTCCTTTTTAATCAATCCTTATTGGCTGCTATCTATGGCATATTGTCGTTATGGGTGATTTTTGCTGCCCTGATCTCTATGCACCAGACGGATAAGCTGGGAAATGATCTTAAACCACTTCAAAAAAGTGGTGTTATGTTACTTCAGTCCACACCATTTATGCTGGTTCTGTTTTTTCTCTTTCCACGTTTAGGGCCGCTGTGGAATGTGCAATATAAAAATAATGTTGCACAAACCGGCCTCTCGGAAATGATGGAGCCGGGAAGAGTAAGTGAGTTGGCGCGCTCAGAAAAAATAGCATTCAGGGCCAGTTTTGAGGGTAACAAGCCGCCAGCACTGGAGGAGAGGTACTGGAGGGTGATGACCTACAGTGACTTTGATGGCAGTCGCTGGTTGGTTGATGAAGAGCCAGCATCCAACGATACAATGCCGGTTATTAAACCATCTACACAGATCAACTATCAGGTTATCGCAGAAGCCTCCGCTCGGGAGTGGCTATTTACCTTGGATTATCCGCAGAGCATCAAGATCAGTGCGGTCAAGCAAGCCGATGGTACCTTTCGTGCGTTATCGCCCTTAATGGAAAGAGTGAGCTACTCAGCCACCTCAGTTATACAAAGAGCACCCGAAGCACTCACAGCTTTCCAGCGAAATAAATATTTGGCACTACCCTCACGGGGTAATCCAAGAACGCGGGCGCTGGTATCCTCGTGGTTACAGCAAGGGGTGACGCAAGCTGCTATCGTTGATACGCTTTTTAATCTATATCGCCAAAAGTTTTCCTATACCTTGTCCCCCGGAACGTTAGCCGGCGAGCGTATAGATCAGTTCCTGTTTGACTCGCAACAAGGGTTCTGTGAGCACTTTGCGGAGTCGAGTGTTTATATTCTCAGGCTTGCCGGTGTGCCCGCCCGTTTAGTAGGGGGGTATCTCGGTGGAGAGTGGAACCCTTTCGAAAACTACCTTCAAGTGCGACAGTATGAAGCCCACGCCTGGGCTGAAGCCTGGTTCCCTGATCAGGGCTGGGTAAGGTTAGACCCAACTGCAGCTGTTGCGCCTGAGCGTATTCTTCAGCCGTTTGATGAACTGTTTGGTGATGCCCCCGAGTTTGCTACCGAAACAGCCTTCTCGCTAATTAACCTAGAGAGTAATGTACAATGGATAGGGCAGCTACGGTTGCGCTATGAAGCACTTAACTACCAGTGGCATCGTTGGGTACTCGGTTATCATCATCAGCAAAATAACCTGATACAGGATTGGCTGGGTGGTATCAGCGTGCTCAAGATGCTGATGGTGTTAGGTTCGATTGCTCTTGTGTTAGGTGCTGTTATCTGGTGGTTATTGCGCACGCCCCGCGTAGCTCTACACGTCTTGGATGAAGATATTGAGGTCCTCAGTCGTCGCCTAGGACGTTTCAATAAATCTTTGGAAAGACAAACGGGAGAGACGGTGATGCACTATGCACAAAGGCTCAGTGAGTCTTTTCCTGAGACACAATCGCTGTTTCTACGTTGGGCAAAAGCTTTTCAGGCGCAACGTTATGCGCCAGGAAGGTATCCGGCTTCAGAGTATCGACTTATCTACAACCAGCTGGCTCGTGAAATAAAACACAAAAAATATCGAGCTAAACCGTAATGCGTCGCCACTATACAATTGACTCTGAAGTGGTGGATGTAGAAGTCATTTTAAGCAAGCGGAAAACGGCAGCTATTGAGGTACGCCAGAACAAGGTCAGACTGAAAGCCCCCTTGCGTACGCCTTTAGCTTGGATTGATGAATTTATCTGTTCTAAAGCTCACTGGATAGCGCGTCAATTACGTGAGCAGCGTACCCGTTATGAAAGCCATGCCATAGCGCTTGCTGAAAAACCTGAGGTTTTCTATTTAGGGCAGAGAGTGCCCGTTGTGATTACCGCAGGTGCTTCCAATACTACATCCCGCCTATCTGAAAAGGGCTTTTTAATTGATATCAGCCGACGGACTCGTCGTGACCAAACGCTGGTTGCTGATGAGTTGCTTCGAAGCTGGTTTGCGGATCAAGCGAGAATCGACTTAACGCGCCGGTTAGGTTATTTAGCTGAAACCACAGGGATGAAGCCCAAGGGTATGGTTATCGGAAACTATAAATCCTTATGGGGGCGATGTTCTGCAAAAGGTGAGATCGCACTGAATTGGCGTTTGTTATTAGCGCATCCTGAAGCAATTGATTACGTCATCATCCATGAATTGTGTCATTTACGAGAGTTTAATCACTCAGCGCGGTTTTGGAAGTTAGTGGCTGCGCATTGCCCAGACATGGAGATGTACCGGGATTACTTTAGGGAGCGGAGTGTTTGGTTAAACTGGCGATAGCGCCTTAGGCTGCAAAGGTGTTACTGGAGTTGTACTAAATGATGAGATGAATTTTGCTATTTTTGTATCAAAATTGACACAATTTAGAGTGATTTCTATAGGTTATGCTACATTTTAATGATTAAAAATCATGATAGATTGGTTAAGTAATCAGTGAGCCACAGCTAATAAAAATAATGCTAAGGAAAGACTATGAGCTTATACGGTGCAATTGAGCGAACTTTTTTCAACTCACTCACCAAAAAAATTGTGGGTAATGTTCTGTTTCTGTTAGCCCCCCATCTCGTCTTGTTATTTGTTGGCTTCTCTTTTTCTGAAGAGTTTGTAGCCACACTTAAGGGCATGAACCTATCGGATGAGCAAAGCTCTCTATTGTTAGAGATATTCGATCGGTTTTTATCGGTGGGGACCATTACCGTAGTTATCGCATTATTGGCGGGGGTTTTCTCTATCTTCTTTATGCGTCATCTCTTTCTTCGGCCAGTCAGTGCAATAACGCAAGTTCTGCGGCAAATTAAAGAGAAGGATGGTGATATTTCTGTGACGTTACCTGAGTTCACTCATGACGAAATCACCGATATGGCCGTTAGCTATAACCAATTTTCTGACAGTTTGAAAAAGATGATTGCGGAGTCTCGCCGCCGTAGTGTTAGCGTGGCCTTAAGTGCGACGCGTTTACAAAAAGTGTTATCACAGGCTTCCGCTTCTGTGTCGAAGCAGGAAGAGCAAGCGCAGTTGGTGTTCCAATCCAGTCAGGAGGCGACGCAAGCTATTGATGAGGTGGCTGGCAGTACTCTGATGATTGGTGAGAAAAACGGCGCTAATATGCAAGAAGTGCGCACCTCAAGCCAAGAGCTTATGAAGGTTCTGGATCAGATTAAATCCATTAGAGAACTCGTCAACAGCTTTCAGGATACTGTCGCGAAATTAAGTGAAAATTCCACGAATATCACCCATATACTATCGATGGTTCAAGACTTCTCGGATCAGACTAATTTGCTTGCACTAAATGCATCAATTGAAGCTGCTCGTGCGGGTGATGCGGGGCGAGGCTTTGCCGTGGTTGCTGATGAGGTCCGGAATTTATCAAGACAAGTAAGTGTGGCTACGAGTGAGATTGATAAAAACATTGGTGAAATGACTTCGTTGGTAGAAAGTACACGTACCAGTGCCGTTGATATTCAGGATTATGTACAAAATACGGAAGGCTTTATCGAAAATACTAATTCACAGTTTTTGAAGTTGGTGGATGATTTTGAAGAGGTGAATTCTCAGTTGTCGGGGATCAGTGCTGCCATCGATGAGCTTTCTTATACGAACAAACAGTCCCATCAGCACGTGTCCGAAATTACGGATATTGCGCAAGAGATTAAGCATGAGATGGATGAGTCACAAAAACACTCCAGTGAACTGGAAGTGGCTACCGAAGAGACTCAAGAGCTTCTATCTCGCTTTATTATCGGTTACGGCGGTTTTGAAAGCATGATCCTTTCGGGTCGCAAGTGGGCGCAACAAACCACTCAAGCCATTCAGAAATTAGCTGATAGTGGACATAACATATTTGATACGCAGTATCGTCGTACCAATGATGGACAGCAGCCAGAAAAATATGACCTGAGCTATACGAATGAGTTTGAGGCCCAGTTACAACCACTTTTTGATCGTTTTATTAGCGAGCGATCTGAGTTCATTTATGCGATTGCGATTGATAAAAATGGCTATGCACCAGCTCATCACGCTAAAGTATCCCACCCTATTACAGGAGACTTTTCGGTTGATAATCTGAAAAGTCGCCATAGACGAATTTTTGTGGGCAATCGTGCAGAAATTAGGCGTGCATCTCATACATCGCCTTTCCTACTGCAGACGTTTATTCGGGATACGGGCGAGGTACTAAATGATCTATCGATACCGATTTATATCAATGGGCAACATTGGGGAGCTTTGATTATGGGCTTTAACCCAGAGACATTACTTCAGGACTAAGTAATATGTTGTGCGCCCTATGGAGTATCCTTTAGGGCGCATGCACTTTGTTTAGCGTTTTTCCAGTGCGAGATAGTTATCAATCCCTTTGATTTTGTCTTCAGGGTGGTGGTTTACATAGAGCACTGAGGTCTCGCTCCCTGCGCAGATTTTTTCAATCAACGCTAAAACGAGTTGGCGGTTCATATCATCTAAGCCTAAACAAGGTTCATCCAGAATCAGCAAAGGCGGGTGCTTGACCATCGCTCGTGCGATCAACAGAAGACGCTGATCACCATAAGAGAGTTTATTAAACGGCTCATCAGCCCTATCGTTCATACCCAACAGAGCCAACCATTCGTCAGCTATCTTTTTCTGTCGCTCAGTGGCTTTTGTATATAGACCAATACTATCGTAGAAGCCTGAAATGATGACGTTCCTTAAGCCTGTACCTACCTTGTATTCCCATTGTAGTGCGGTCGATACATAACCAATAAACTGCTTAATTTGCCAGATACTTTCACCTTTACCTCGTTGAAAGCCAAAGACGAAAATATCGTTTACATAGCACTGTGGGTGGTCACCTGTGATTAACGACAAAAGCCCTGTCTTTCCACTACCGTTGGGGCCGCTGAGTTGCCAGTGCTGATTGCGCTCAATGGTCCAGTCCAATGAGTCGATGATCTTGTGGCCATCATAGGTAATGTTGATTTTATTTAGGCGAACCAGTGGTTGGTTTGGATCTAATGGAGGTAGACGATTGTCTGGATCTGCTTCCGGTACTTCAAGATTCGTTGTTTTAAGGTGGAGCAGTTGATAAAGCTCGCTATAGGCTTTGTCGTCGTTGCGCTCGATTTGCAGTTGTAAGCGTCCATGATCCACATAGGCTATATGGGTAATAAACTCAGGAAACTCATCAAAACGGTTTAATACCATTACCATCGGAACCGTTTCCACTAGCGAAGCTAAGTAATGTTGCAGCATCTCCAGTGTATGGGCGTCTAAGCCATCAAACGGTTCATCCAAAATAAGGAGATCCGGTTCGCTTGCCAGTGCCCGAATCAGCATGACTTTACGAGATTCTCCGGTAGATAGCTTGCGAAATGAACGATTAACCAGTCCCTCTAATTTGAACATCGTCACAAGCTTATCAATCAGTTCTGGGTTCCTGCCATTTTCACTGAGAATCTCATGGACAGGTGTGCCTTCGGAAATAACATCCATAATATCGGCATCATCTTTTTTTCGCTCGCGCTCGATGAGCTCTGCTTGAGCTTCAAAAGAGACTAGTCCGACCTTATCCGGGAGGCCTTCGATGCTACCCAAAAGTTGATTGCCCGCGCCGGCTAAAATAGCGGCTAGTGCGGACTTGCCTGAACCGTTAGCGCCGGTAATGACCCAATGCTGGCTATCATCCAGTTGCCAATTGATATCATCCATCTGGAAACGATCATCGAAATTAACGCTAAGATTGTCGAGACGAATATTCATATGTACCCGGTATTAGTTTTCAAAAGGAGAACAATTAAGACAAAGCTCAGTTAAAAAAAAGGCTAGGAGCAAAGTCCCAGCCTTCTATGACCTAAGCAAAAGCTCAGGGGTGATCCAAATTAAACGATCTTTTTCATGTCAGCCATATGGCCACGAAGTACTGCACCGATTGCTTCCACTGGGTGCGAACGCAGAGCTGTGTTTACTTCGATCAGGCGAGCGTTGTCCACGCCAGTGTCTTCTAGCTCAAGGCCCTTACCGATTACGTCGGTTTTTATGCCCTTCATGAAGTCAGCTAGCAGAGGCAAGCAAGCGTGGTTGTATAGGTAGCAACCATATTCAGCTGTATCAGAGATAGTTGCGTTCATCTCGTACAACTTCTTACGTGCGATCGTGTTTGCGATCAGCGGTGTTTCGTGCAGAGACTCGTAATATGCTGAATCAGCAATAATACCCGCAGCAGTCATAGTCTCGAATGCCAGTTCAACACCCGCTTTAACCATCGCGACCATCAGGATACCTTTATCGAAGTATTCCTGCTCAGAGATTTCGTAATCGCCAGCTGGTGTTTTCTCAAATGCGGTTTCAGCGGTTTCAGCGCGCCAGCCCAGCAGGTTTTTGTCATCGTTTGCCCAATCTTCCATCATAACGCGGGAGAAAGTGCCATCAATGATATCGTCCTGATGCTTGTTATACAGCGGACGCATGATTTGCTTCAGTTCTTCTGCTAAATCAAATGCTTTAATTTTAGCTGGGTTAGAAAGGCGATCCAGCATATTGGTGACACCACCGTATTTCAGGGCTTCTGTGATCGTTTCCCAGCCGTACTGGATCAACTTAGAGGCGTAACCCGGTTCGATACCTTCTTCAACCATCTTATCGAAGCACAACAAAGAGCCTGTCTGTAACATACCGCACAGGATTGTTTGTTCGCCCATCAGGTCAGATTTTACTTCCGCGATGAAAGATGACATCAACACGCCTGCTTTGTGGCCGCCAGTACCCGCAGCATAGGCTTTAGCCAGCGCTAGGCCTTCACCTTTAGGGTCGTTGTCTTCGTGAACAGCGATCAAAGTAGGAACGCCGAAGCCACGAACATATTCATTACGTACTTCAGAGCCTGGGCACTTAGGTGCAACCATGATAACAGTCAGGTCTTCACGGATTTTCATGCCTTCTTCAACAATGTTGAAACCGTGAGAGTAAGACAAACAAGCGCCTTCTTTCATCAGTGGCATAACTGCATTTACAACGGAAGTGTGTTGCTTATCGGGTGTCAGGTTCAGAACAACGTCAGCTGTAGGGATCAGTTCTTCATAAGTACCCACAACGAAACCATTCTCAGTCGCATTCTTCCAGGATTGGCGTTTCTCTGCGATAGCTGCTTCACGCAGGGCGTAAGAAACATCACAACCGCTATCACGCAGGTTCATACCCTGTGCCAGACCTTGAGCGCCACAACCGATAACAACCATTTTCTTGCCTTTAAGCGCTTCAACGCCGTCGCTGAATTCATCGATAGACATGAAGCGGCACTTGCCTAGTTGCTCTAGCTGTTCACGCAAAGGTAGCGTGTTGAAGTAGTTATTTGACATGACTGATATTCCGTTTAATTAAGTAATCATTGGGGCTGCAGTAACAACGGCAGCCCTGAAAGTAAACATCGCAATACTGAAGGGGTATTGTATCGCTAATACCAATGAGCGGCGTGGCTCATTCTGATATTTTTAGTGTGGGTACTGTAGCGAAAATTATTTCTTCCGTAAATCGATATAAATGCAACATAATGTATCAATATGTGAAACGATGGTGGGTGTAATCAGAGATGGATACAAAAACGCTCAAACACTTTTTGGCACTGGCGGATACACTGCACTTTGGTCGTGCCAGTGCTGCTTGTTTTATCAGCATCTCTGCGTTGTCACGCAATATTCGGCAGCTGGAAGATGAGTTAGGTGTTGTACTGTTTCAGCGTGATAATCGCTCTGTTGTACTAACCAGCGAAGGTGAGAAATTTGTTTTATATTCCCGGGAAGCGATCTCTCGATGGGATATGATACGTAACGAGTTAGCAGGCTCTGGTAATCAATTACACGGTGAGGTGAGCTTATATTGCTCCGTAACCGCAGTGTACAGTATTTTGTTTGACCTCTTCAGCCGTTTTCGCAACAACTACCCAAGCATTGAAATTAAGTTACATACCGGTGACCCTGAGCATGCAATTGCTAGAGTGATAGGGGGGGAGGACGATATCTCGATTGCTGCTTGTCCTGCGACGTTGCCTCGTGGTTTGGCGTTTCAGCCGATTACCGTTTCCCCTTTGGTTTTTATCGCGCCTGCGGAACAAACCGATCTTGACCTGCCCACTATTGCTCCCAACTCCCCTGAGGAGTGGGCTAAAGTGCCCATGGTTCTCTCTGAGGGTGGATTGGCACGTAATCGCATTGATGCGTGGTTTAAGAAAATGGGTATAAATCCTAGGGTTTATGCTCAGGTGGCGGGTAACGAGGCGATTGTGAGTATGGTGAGTTTAGGGTTAGGCGTAGGTGTTGTGCCTAAAATTGTTCTGGAAAACAGTCCTGTGGCAACACGGGTGAAGATCTTGGATGTACAGCCTGCTTTACAACCTTATGATGTGGGTATGTTTGCTTTACAGCGCAGTTTGAAAAACCCGTTGGTCAATGCGGTATGGTCGCTGGTGGGGGAGTCGTGAGCGGCTATTGTTAAGACGATTGTTAATCTTTGTGGTCTCAAAAGGTTGTGTATCTTTATTTAGAGCGGAGGTCGTTTGGAAAAAAAGGCTCAAATGCAGCACTTACCATTAGTTTGGGCAGGCCCCATCTTGCGTCGAATGCAGCCCAGCCGATTGACGTTTTGGCTAGCTGTTTCTTCACCCGTGGAAGCCAAGCTTGCCTTGTTACCTGATCAGCAAGCGCCGATACATATTGAACCCGATAGTCTGCAGCAATCTACGCTCTGCTTAAAGGCAGGAAAGCACCTGTGTTTTTTACTGATTGATCTGCCGCTAGCAGAACCGTTACCTGAGGACTGCTGGATCGGCTATAACTTGAGCTTGAAGAGAGAAGGCGCGTCTGAGTGTGAGTGGTTAGATTGGCGGTGCTGGGCTCCTGATCTTTGTTATCCCGACAAGGTGTCGCCCGGGTTTGTTTTACGTTCTCGTATACAAAATATGCTTCATGGCTCCTGCCGAAAGCCTCACCACCGTTTAAATAACTCTGCTGCTTCAGAGCAATCGTCCGATGGTTTAAATCGAGCAGATGACTTTTTGCAGGCCCACGTGCATTCAGCTGAGCAGTGGCCCAGTGTGTTAATCATGTCAGGGGATCAAATTTACGCGGATGATGTTGCGGCGCCTATGCTGGTGGCAATTCATCGTTTTATTCAAGTGTTAGGCTTGCCTAGTGAGTCATTTGAGGGTGTTGATCCTTTACCGATGCCAGATGCAACACCCTTGTATGAGCAAGATGCTCATTACTATAAACGTGAAACCTTACTTCCTGATACGAACGCTAATGCGGCATTAAAAGACCTTTTGTTTGGTGGTACTCGAAAACCGATATTTACCTCAGACAACGCGCAGAATCACCTAATGACATTAGCTGAGGTGCTGGCTATGTATCTGTTGGTTTGGTCCCCTGAGCCTTGGCGTCTAATAGGTTTAGAGGCTCCTTCTGAATTATCCGATGAGCACCGAGAGACATACCAGCAAGAACAAAAGGAGATAGCGAGCTTTGCGGCTTCTTTAAGTGAAGCACGCCGTGTTTTAGCGCACCTTCCTGTTGCGATGATTTTTGATGATCATGATATAACAGATGACTGGAACCTGACCGCTCAATGGGAGCAGACGGCCTACGGGAACCCATTATCTAATCGTATTATTGGCAATACCTTGTTGGGCTACTTAATCTGTCAAGGGTGGGGCAATGCGCCAGAAAAGTTCTCGAAAGCGCTCATGCAGGAGGTTCAGGATGCCCTCTCTCAGCCAGGCGAGGGAGTGCATGAGCAACTCATTGAGCAGTTATATCGTTTTTCCGATTGGCACTACCGATGGGACACGCAGCCTGTCTTGTTAGTATTGGATACGAGGACTCGTCGTTGGCGATCCGAGAGGTCATTAGATAAGCCATCAGGGCTAATGGATTGGGAGGCGATAACCGACTTACAAGCAGATCTGGTTGGACACGATGCTGTCGTGCTTGTTTCGCCAGCTCCCATTTTTGGTGTCAAGCTGATTGAGTCTATTCAAAAAGTGTTTACATGGTTTGGGCACCCTCTTATGGTCGATGCTGAAAACTGGATGGCCCACCGCGGTTCAGCTCATGCATTGATGAACCTATTCCGGCATTCCAAAACACCACGGAACTTTGTCATTCTATCCGGCGATGTACACTACTCCTTTGTTTACGATATTGAGCTGCGTGGTCGGCAGCGCGGTCCAGATATTTGGCAAATTACAAGTAGTGGTTTACGAAATGAATTCCCGACACGATTGTTGGATATATTCGACCGGCTTAATCGTTGGCTATATGCGCCTTGGTCACCCTTAAACTGGCTGACCAAGCGCCGTCGAATGAAGGTGATTCCAAGGCGCCCCGTACCTGCGTCACGAGGGGAGCGGTTAGTCAATGATGCAGGAATTGGGCTGGTTGAATTGTCTGTTGATGGGAGGCCTGTTCGTGCATTGCAGTTGTGTGCTGATGGCCGAGATATTGAGTTTGAATTGTACGAACCTGAGGCGCATTGGCAGTAAGCAATAACACTGGAATGATTGAAGCAATGTTAAAGTAATGGTAAACCTGTATTTTTGATAATAACAATACAGATGAGACTAGTTTCAGCATGAATGATTTACAGCGTTTTTATATCAATGGCGAATGGGCCGAGCCACAAGGTAAGCAATCCTTAGTGGTTATAAATCCAGCGACAGAGCAAGCATTTGCGACGATTCGTTTAGGTGAGCAAGCCGATGTTGAGGCGGCTGTTATGGCGGCTCGCTCTGCATTTGAGAGCTACAGCCAAACAAGTAAAGAAAGCCGTATAGCCTTACTTGAAAAAATAATTGCAGGCTATAGCGAGCGGATTGAAGATCTTGCTCAAGCGATCTCCTCCGAAATGGGAGCTCCTATTGAATTTGCTCGTAAAGTGCAGGTTATGGCAGGTCTTGGGCACATTAAAGTAGCGCTAAGCCTTCTGAAGAAAAACGACTTTGCAAAGATGATCAGCACTACAAAAGTGATCAAGGAGCCTATAGGTGTTTGTGCGCTGATCACACCATGGAACTGGCCACTGAATCAGATTACCTGCAAAGTGGCTCCCGCATTAGCCGTCGGTTGCACTATGGTGTTAAAGCCTAGCGAAGTTGCACCTTTATCTGCACATATTTTTGCTGAGATTCTCCATGAAGCGGGCGTACCTGCCGGTGTGTTTAATTTGGTGGATGGTGATGGAGCGGGCGTGGGTTCTGCACTAAGCGCGCACCCCCAAATAGATATGGTGTCCTTTACAGGCTCCACCCGAGCAGGGCGTTTAGTTTCAAAAGCTGCTGCAGATACGGTTAAAAAAGTATCATTAGAGCTGGGTGGTAAATCGGCCAATATTATCCTTGATGACGCTGATTTTGAGAAGGCGGTAGGTCGAGGTGTGAAGGGGATGATGAGTAACTCTGGGCAGTCCTGTAATGCTCTGAGTCGTATGCTGGTTCCCGAAAGTCGTCTTGCTGAGGTAGAAGCAATAGCACGTAAAGCCGTAGTGTCTGTGATTCCGGGTGATCCTCAGGATGCTAAGACAGTTATTGGGCCGGTGGTCAGTGAAGTACAGTGGAATAATATTCAGGCATTGATCGCTGCAGGTATAGATGAGGGAGCGCAGTTGTTATGCGGTGGTTTGGGTAAGCCTGAGGGTTTAGAGACCGGTTATTATGTCAAACCTACTATCTTTACAGGTGTGGACAACCAGATGACGATTGCCAAAGAGGAGATCTTTGGTCCCGTACTTTGCATTATTCCTTACAAGGATGAAGCTGAAGCAATTGCTATCGCAAACGATCATATCTACGGCTTGTCGGGTTCTGTCTGGTCTTCCGATCTAGAAAGAGCCCGTAAAGTAGCGTCTAGGCTTCGTACCGGTATGGTACACATTAATGGTGCCATGGTGGATGGACGTGCGCCCTTTGGTGGCTATCGACAGTCGGGATTAGGACGCGAATGGGGTATGCATGGTATGGAAGAGTTTCTTGAAGTTAAATCCATGTTTGGCTACGACGCTTCTTAGTTTTTAGAATTATTAAAAAATAAGTGTAAGGAATGCTCTTTGGGGGCGACTAATAGAATGAAACCTGTTGCAAGACGGCAATGGGGATCTAACCCAAGGAGCATTACAATGAATAAAAATCTAAAGCCAGCCCTCAATGGGGTAGCCATCGCATTTGCTGCTGCCAGCCTTGCCGCCTGTGCTGCAACTCAAGAAACAACATCAACAGGTGCTGTAAAAACGGATACTGCTGAAATGGTACATTGCTATGGTGTAAACCAATGCAAAGGCCATAATGATTGCGGTACGGCAACGAATGCTTGTGCCGGGCACGCATCCTGCCAAGGTCAGGGGTTTGTAGGTATGCCTGCAAAGGCCTGCGCTGATGTAGGTGGCAAAGTAAAAGATGATTGGCGTGGTGAGATCGCTAAAGCTGAACTGACACAGTGCTACGGCATTAATGTTTGTAAAGGCCATAATGATTGCAAAACCGCTGATAACGCTTGCGCAGGACACGCATCTTGCAAAGGTCAGGGCTTTGTTATGACAACGGCAAAATCGTGTGCTGATATCGGTGGTAAAGGCGCTTAAAAAAGCGATTAGACTCGGAGGGAGCGATCCCTCCGATTTAACGGATAGGAAGCGTCATCGATGGACAATCAATTTTTAGGATTTGGTTTAGGTTTAAGAACTCAGCATTTTCATGAAGTGTTGCAACAAAAGCCTGATCTTGACTGGTTTGAAGTGATCTCTGAAAACTTCATGGTTGATGGGGGTAAGCCAAAATTTTATCTACATCAGATTCGTGAATTGTATCCCATGGTGATGCATGGCGTTTCGCTTTCTATTGGCTCAACTGACCCTTTGAATCTAGAATACCTCAAGCGATTAAAATGCCTGATAAATGAGATACAACCTGAATGGGTATCTGACCACCTATGTTGGACGGGGGTCAATCAGTTAAATAGTCATGATTTGTTGCCTGTACCGTATACCGAAGAGGCGTTGGATCATATTGTATCTCGACTGATACAGGTGCAAGACTATCTTGGACAACCTATTCTGATGGAAAACCCATCCAGTTATCTTGAGTTTTCAGAGTCCTCTATTCCCGAATGGGAGTTTATGGCTGAAATGGTTAAACGATCAGGCTGTCAGGTTCTATTGGATGTAAATAACATCTATGTTAGCTCTCGTAACCATGGGTATGATTGCCAAACCTATTTAAAAGCAATAGATCCGACTACCGTTAAGCAGATACATTTGGCAGGTCATAGTGACTATGGCACTTATGTGATTGATACCCATGATCACGATATACCGGACCCTGTGTGGGCTTTGTACCGTGAGGCGTTACGTTATTTAGGCCCTATCAGCACGATGATAGAGCGAGACGATAATATTCCGCCTTTTGCTGACTTGTTGGATGAGTTGGAGATAGCAAGACAGATTGCAGCGGATTGCCTTACCCCCGAGCAGCTCCAGCCAAAATATCGGATGGCATCATGAGTGAGTTAAAAATCCGACAGCAGCAGTTAATGGATTATATTTTGGGTAAGAGTGATCTTATAACAGATCATATCTTGGAGTCGGCTGATGCGAATAAAGCTTTACGCCTGCATATTTATCGTAATAACTACCAGGCAGGCTTGAGAGAAGTCATTGATACTGACTTCGAAATGCTGGGGCTTTACCTTGGTGATAATCTGTTCGACCAGATGGTAGAAGGCTATATTGGCGCATATCCCTCTTCTTATTCATCGCTGCGTCAATTTGGAGATAACCTTCCTAAGTTTTTACGTGAGGACGCGTTTTTTTCGCAATACCCGCAACTATCAGAGTTGGCCCGCTTTGAACGTTTATTACTCAGGGCATTTGATGCTGCCGATGCTGCCAGAATTACTCAGGATACTTTACTGCAATTGGATCAAAACTTATGGCCTGAACTTAAGTTGGCTTTCCATCCAAGTGTTCAAGTATTTACTTCACATTGGAATGTTGTTGAGATTTGGCGAGCGCTAAAAGGGGAGGAAACGCCGCCTGACCCATGGGAACAAATAAACCATTGGGTAATGTGGCGCAACCAAGAACGCCTAACGGAGTTTCGTTCAATTGATTCTTTTGAGCATGTTATGCTGACAGCATTCCTAAAAGGTGATGATCTGTCACAGGTTGCTGATACATTGCTTGTATGGCAATCGGGTGAAGATCCTAGTCAACAAATGGTTGAAACGCTTCTGTCATGGCATCAACAAGGTTGGATTCAGCGGTTAAGGTTGTCCGGCGATCAACCTGAGCTGTCTTTACTATAAACCTCATACGCCAAGTTGAGTCTCAGGATTAAAATCTCGTACCATAGAGCCTTGTCACTTTAGGCTTGCCACGGATGAACTCTCCTCTTCAACGCTACGAGCAACGATTAACAGACCCCGGCTTTATGGGCGATCCTCTCCAGTTACAAGTGGTTGAACGGTTAGATCTGCTCTTTCAGGAGTTACAGTGTTCTACTAATCGCTTTGGTCGTAAACGTCGACCTGTAAAAGGCTTGTATCTCTGGGGTGGTGTTGGTCGGGGGAAAACCTTCCTGATGGATCTGTTCTTTGAGAGCTTGCCTGATAAAGATAAGTTGCGTTTGCACTTTCATCGTTTTATGGCAATGGTTCATCATGAGATGAAATTGGAAGCAGGTCATGCTGATCCGTTAGTACGTATCGCTAAACGTCTCTCTCAACAGTGTCGAGTGATATGCTTTGATGAATTTTATGTATCAGATATTGCTGATGCCATGATCTTAGGGCGGCTATTTGATGCATTATTTAATTATGGCTTAACGCTCGTTGCTACCTCTAATATTCCTATCGACAGACTCTATTGGGATGGATTGCAGCGTCAGCAATTTGCCCCCGCGATGGAGTTGCTGAAAACCCACACCCATGAGTGGCATCTGAAGGGTGAAGAAGATTACCGGTTACGTTATTTGAACTACCAGCAAACCTATTTTTTAGAGGGGCAGGCAAACTTTGCTGAGCTATTTGATCAACTCAACGAAACACAAGACGATAGCCGTCAACCTATCTCTATTTGTGGACGCCCCATTGAAGTCGAGCGTGTTGCAGATTCCATCGTATGGTTTACCTTTTCTGCCCTTTGTGAAGGCCCCCGTTCGGCAATGGATTACATTGAGTTAGCCAGTCGATACCAGACCATATTGATCAGTGGGCTTCCTCAGTTAGGAGGTGAGTTGAAAAGTTGGATCAAAGCAAGAGGCACCGAAGACGGTAGCGGTGGTGTTACTAAAACGGGGGAAAGGCAGTTATCCTATGCAAAGCTAGATGATCCGGCTAGGCGCTTTATTAGTCTGGTGGATGAATTTTATGATCAAGGGGTTAAGCTCTATCTTTTAGCGACATTGCCCATAGAGCATATTTACTCTGGAGGGGCGCTAAGCTTTGAATTTCGTCGAACACTGAGTCGATTAACAGAGATGCAGTCAGCAGAGTACTTATCGGGATCCCGAGAGTTGAGCAAATCGGAGCAGGTGGTGGTATGAAGTTATTATGGGTTGTTATATTTACCGTTGTACTGGTTTGGTCTGGAACCAATCCTAAAGACTATTTTACATGGGCGCTTGAGGTATCTCCTGCTTTGATCGGTGCGCTTTTGATGGCGATAACGTACAAGCGCTTCCCATTAACACCATTACTATACGGGTTGATATTACTTCATTCGATTGTACTGATGGTGGGTGGTCATTACACTTACGCTGAAGTGCCTTTATTTGATCTTTTCAAAGAGTGGTTTGGCTCAGGGCGTAATAACTACGATAAAGTCGGCCACTTTATGCAAGGTTTTGTTCCAGCGGTGCTTGCCAGAGAAATTTTGATTAGAAAAGCGGTGTTGGCCAAGCCCGCCTGGTTAAATCTATTTGTTATCTCTGTATGTCTTGCGTTCAGCGCTTTTTATGAGCTGCTGGAGTGGGTGGTTGCGGAAATGACCGGCGAATCTGCCGAAGCTTTTTTAGGGACTCAAGGTTATGTGTGGGATACACAAACGGATATGGCTTTTGCGCTAGTCGGGTGTATCTGTGCGTTAGTATTTTTATCACACATTCATAACCGCCAACTTATGGCGCTGTATCGTCAATAGAACGGTTTTTATGGCACTGAAATCAGGTAACAAACGTTTGATTTAAACAAACGTTTGTACTTATGTCGCTAATCTTTTACACAAACAGCGGTAATTATGATCCTCGTACTTAAGGAGTACAGCTATGAATCCGCTGTTTGTGAAAGGCTCGCACTTTTTTGAAGATATACAACCGACGTTTTATCCAGATCTGCATCTGGCCGTTGTAACGCATTTACTCGATACCCCGCCAGTTTATCTCGATTGCTTACAACGATTTGCTGATGTAGCCATGTTGTTGCCCAAACCTAAGAGTATTAGTCAGGAAACATTGGAGCAAGTCGAAAAACGTTTTCAGGTGGTTATAAAAAGCCGCTCTCAAATGCAGTCGCCAGAGGTAACATCGGCTATTTTGAATAGCTTTATTCCGAAAGGTGATGTGGTGCTGGTGGATATTGGGGGCTACTTTGCAGCGTCTCTTCCTGAGATTTTACCTTTGCTTAAATCCCGCCTAATCGGTGTCGTTGAGGTAACAGAAAATGGGCATCAGCGGTATGCTGCTTTACCCGAATTACCTGTCCCAGTGCTCTCTTTAGCTCGCAGCCCATTAAAAGGCCCTGAGGATTACCTGACAGGACAGTCGATCGTTTATTCTGCTGAGGCGCTAATGCGTGAGTGCCATCATATAATGAACGGTGGCAATGCAGTGGTATTTGGTTATGGCAAGATAGGCCGCTCTATTGCAAAGGCGTTACATGCGAAAAATATCAACACGAAAGTCGTCGAAATTGATCCCATTCGAGCCATTGAAGCGCAGTCGCGGGGGTTTGACTTGATTCATAAAGAGGAGGCTTTACCAACCTGCGATGTGATTTTTTGCGCCACAGGGAATCAGTCACTAAACAATCATGATTTTAATCGGGTAAAGAATGGTGCTTTTATTTTCTCAGTGACGTCATCGGATGACGAATTGGATTTGGCAAGGGCTGATAGTAATTTCAAAATAAACCGAGTGACTCAACATATCTCTCGCTATGAGCGATTAGGTCAGTATTTTCATCTCGCAAATAGGGGAAATGCGATTAACTTTATTCATAATGCTGAGGTTGGGCCTTATATTTATCTGGTTCAGGGAGAGGCCATCGCTGCGATTGATTACCTATATAACAATCGACTTCCTTGCGAAATAACCTCTTTGCCTGTCGAGTATCGGCGTAATTTGGCTAAGCGCTGGTTGACTCATTTTGGTGGATAGAGTACGGCCTTTATGAGGCTGGCTTTTATTTTAAGTGACGGCCGCCATCAACATGCAGTGTGCGGCCTGTCACGTATCGACTTTCAAGGAGATATTGCACCGCTTTTATGATTTCTTCTGTACCTGGCTCTATGCCCATTAATGACTTTTTCAGCGTTTTCTCACGATAGGTGTCATCATCATCAGGATTGAACAGGATCATGGCAGGGGCAATAGCATTTGCTTTTACTTTAGGTGCAAGCAGCGCTGAAAAGGAGAGCGTCATATTGGTCAGTGCTGCTTTACTGGCGGCATAGGCGATATGTTTCTGGCTGCCTTTTTCAACCACGTAATCGGTAAAATGAATAATATCACTGTACTCACCCGGATATTCCAGCAGCAAATCCCGCAAGCCTAGATTGAGCGTGTAGGGTACGCTGGCGTGAACTTGCATCATCCGCTGCAAAGTTTCGGTCGGTGACAAGGCATTACTATCTGGCAACCAATCGGATGCGTTATGAATGATGGCTCTGAGTGACGGATGTTGCTGAGTTAAGGTATTAATCAGCTCGTTGAGGCTATGCTCGTTGTAGAAATCACATGCATAAAGCTCGGCCCCTAATGCTTTGAGCTCTGCAATGCTGTCATACACGGTTCGGTAGGTGCCAATAACAGGGTATCCTTGCTTAAGCAGTGTCTTGGCTAGGGCATAGCCAATACGTTTGCCAACGCCAGTGATCAAAATAGGCGCATAGTTAGCGTTATTATTCACAGTATTTCTCCAGCGTCAGTGAGACAGAGTCAGCAAATCGCAGTGCATGGGGCTTATCAATTGTCACTGAGGCATATTTGACCCAAGGGTGGTCGGTGCAGATATCCAGTACATCAGCCACTAACTTTTCGAGTAGCAGAAAGCGTCCCTCTTCTACGTGCTGGATAATCCGTTTTGTGATGACTTTGTAGTTAAGTGCATTTTCAACATCATCCGTTTGTGCCGCCATTTCTGCAGGGTAATGAACCGCTAAATTGATCACAACGTCTTGTTGTTTAGCGATCTCATCGGGGTTAAATCCAATAAAGGTTCTCAGTCGCAGATTTTTAACTTTTATGATGGCATTGCTAATGTGCTGATTTGGCATTTTGTAGACTTCCCTAAACATTATGCTTAATCGTATGTGGTCGCTAGCTTAGTGGCGCGAATACATACAAAATAATTGCTGACCTTACGCCTCTTTGATCGAACTAAGTGCTTCTAAGGCCGCATTTCTTGAGTGCTTTAAGTCAACAATAGGGGCTGGGTAGGTCTCACCTAACACCACACCATATTGCAAAAGCTCCTCAGTTGATAACTCCCAAGGGGTGTGAATATATTTATTCGGTATGTTACTTAGCTCAGGAATATACTGACGAATATAGTCTCCTTCTGAATCAAATTTCTCACCCTGAGTTACGGGGTTGAATATTCGGAAGTAGGGTGCTGCATCAGCACCACAACCGGCAACCCATTGCCAACTAGCGCTATTGCTGGCGAGATCGGCATCCAATAAACAATCCCAAAACCAGCGAGCGCCATGCTGCCAATGAAGCAGTAGGTTTTTCACCAAGAAGGATCCTACAACCATGCGTACTCGGTTGTGCATGTACCCGGTTTTCCATAATTGGCGCATACCCGCATCAATAATAGGATAGCCTGTGAGTCCTTTTTGCCATGCGCTCAAGTGGGAGGAACTGTCTGTTTTCCATGGAAAGCGATCGAATTTTGTTTGTAAGTTTTTCTCTGGTAAGTTGGGGTTGTAATACAGTTGATAGTATGAAAATTCCCGCCAACCTAGCTCACTATGAAAACAATCCAGAGCATCTTCAGAAGAAGTATCTAGCGCAGTATGTGCGCTGGCGTACCATACTTGATTAGGCGATATCTCACCAAAGTGTAGATGGGGCGAGAGAGTCGAAATATAAGGTTTTGCCGGATAGTTTCTGCCATCACGATAGTGAGCTAACCCTGTATTAAGAAAGCTTGATAGTGTATCTGCGGCGCCTGTTTCGCCAGGTTGCCAGTGCTGATAGAACTCACTATCCCAGTCAATCTTGGGAAGTAGCTGTAAGCTATCAATATCAAACGGAGTAGAAGATGGCACTATTGAATCAAGCTCAATGGGTGGTAATGGCTCCCTTGGTGCAGGCGCATTCAAGCATCCCTTGCGATAAAAGGGGGTGAACACCTTATAGTGTGTGCCATCTTGCTTTGTAATATCCCAAGGCTCCCACAGCAGAGAGCCATTGAAGCTTTGGACGGTATAACCTTGCTTTTGCATCTCCAGTTTTATGTTGGAATCTCGTTTTATTCGCCAGGGTTCGTAGGCGCGGTTCCAATAAACAGCTGAGGCCGATGTTTCTTGTGCCAATTGCGCTATCGTAAGGCTTGGATCTCCTTTGAAGAGTCTTAGGTTTCCACCTAGGGATTTATTTAGCGCAATTAATGAGTGGTGAAGCCACCATCGGCTGGCAGCTCCCATTTTCCAGTCTCCTGCAGCGTGATCATCCAGAATGTATACAGGAATAACCTGCCCGCTTCGACAGGCTTCATAAAGCGCTGGATTATCATGGATGCGCAGATCTTGTCTGAACCAGACGATGACGTTATCTTTCATACTTGGTTTCGCAGCCCCATGGATGCAGGGTAGGGCTCTAAATAGCGTTGGGCGCGCACATAGTCGCTACCGTAGCGCTTAATATAGTGATTAATTAGGGTTACTGGAGTTGCGAGGTTGACCTCTTCCCGAAGATATTGATTGATCACTTCTGTGACGCCTTGACGCTCCTCTGCTGGGACACTTTTCTTCAAATAACCTAGGATATGTAACAATGCGTTACAGTGTGCACCTCGTTTGGCTGGTTTACTGACGGCTTCCATAAATCGAACTTGATAATCTTCGATCAACTCATTTAGCGGCAAATTTCCGGCGTCAGCTAGGAGCTGCCCTAATGCTTTATAAGCACTTTGCGAATGTGCCAGTAATAAATATTTATAACTACTGTGGTATTGTAAAAGTGCATGGTGGCTAGGGTTCTCGCGTACCTCTTTGCGGTAGTGGTGATGCGCATAAACACGCATCACAAAGTTCTCGCAAAGCGCTGCATCATGCAAACGACCCTCCTCTTCTACAGGGAGCAGAGGGTATGTTTTGATCAGGGCATCTGCAAACAAGCCTCGTCCCCTTTGGGTGTGTGGGTGGCCATTTTCCTGATATATCTTGATGCGCTCCATGCCGCAGCTAGGGGAGTTCTTCATTAAGATATAGCCATCGATACTATCAAGATGCGCTATCTTGTGCTTAAAGCCGTTAACCAACTGATCGGTTAAATCTTCTTCGGATGAGTTGGAATATTGTAGAACGGGTTGATCAGGATCACCCACCAATCGCATGGTAGGCCTAGGTGTTGAAAAACCTGCAGCCACTTCTGGGCAAAAACGCTGATAACTGAAATGTTCGCTAAAACTACCCAAGCATAAAGTAGAGCGACTATGCCCCCCGTTGTATCTCACTTCATCACCTAACAGGCAGGCGCTGATACCTACTGGGATCATTTTACCGGATGTCATGGCGTTGTATTGCATCTATTTATTCCTTTACAGGGGTTATTCTTTTTGTACGTTTTAAAATAGCGTATAGATTTTTTTTAGCTATGCTTACTTTATACTTCTTGAGAGGTATGGATTAGAGGATGATTTTTTAATAAGATTCTTGCTTAAAATTGTCTCCTTTTGGGGACGCTATTAAGCATGGTGTTGTTAATTGACAGGGCTGTTTATGAAAAACCTACCATTCAAGTATAAATTACTCGCTCTTATTTCCCTCCCTGTACTCATTAGTGCTTTTTTATTGGTTAGCCAGGTCTATCAGAGCTATTGGGTTAGTTACCAAAGTGAGAGACTCGCGTCTTATGTTGAGTTGGTAACTGTGAATAGTGCGTTAGTTCATGAGTTGCAAAAAGAACGAGGTGCAACGGCGGGATTTCTTGGTTCGAAAGGAGCCAAGTTCGTTGATGTGCTGTCTGCTCAACGGGCTAAAACGGATAATGCGCGAAAAACATGGGATAGCTTTTTAAAAACGTTAGTTATAGAAAGTGATGAGCTAAAGAGTCTCGTTCAGGAAGCAGGAGTACAAGTATCAAGCATTCAGACGGTTAGAAGTCGTGTAGACAAACTTGATATCCCCCTTGGAGATGCGCTGACTTACTACACCCGCTTAAATAAAACGCTGTTATCAACAGGCTTTGTAACGGCTAATACCAGTCAGGACATGATGCTAAGCCGTGCCTCCTTAGCTTATTATCATTATCTTCAAGCGAAAGAGAGAGCAGGAATTGAGCGTGCGGTTCTTAGTAATACGTTTGCAAATGATCAGTTTTTACCGGGGCTGTTTGCACGTTTTGTCGCTTTAATCACAGAGCAAAATACTTATATACAAACATTCCGAGAGCTATCTTCTGATAGCCACGTAAAACTTTTGACGGAATTGGAAAGCTCGAACGAAGTAAAAGAAGTAATGCGGCTGCGTAAAATTGCCACTGATAAATATTCCACGGGCGTATTTGGAGTTGAGTCAGTTCATTGGTTCGATGCAGCTACAAAGCGTATTAATACGCTTAAAAAGTTAGAAGACCGCTTAGCTCGGGATCTAATTGATCGTGCTGAAGCAACCAGAAGTCGTGCCACTATGGAATTCTGGTTCTATGCCAGTGTCTTGCTTGTCAGCTTGTTAGTGGTTTTTTGGATAACGGTGTCGATTGTTAAAGGGCTTCTACGCCAAGTAACCGCTTTGTCCAACACTATGGATAAAGTCTGTAATGATCATGATTTAACCGCTCGTGTAGAAGTGTATTGTCATGATGAGATTGGCAGTGTCTCTGAAGGGTTTAATAAGACATTAGATAACTTTTCAGGAGCTATCAGGCAGCTATCTAATACCTGTGTAGAGCTGGTTTCTATTGCAGATGAAACCGACAAAGTTGTAAACGACAGTGTGTGTAAAATCCAAGTGCAACGTGAGAAAACGACGCAAGTAGCAACCGCCGTTGAAGAACTATCCGCTGCGGTTCATGAAGTGGCTAGTAATACAGCTACGTCGGCGGATCAGGCGGTTCAGGCAAATCATGTTGCTAGTGATGGACATGCTATCGTTCAATCATCGGTGAAGTCAGTCAATCAGCTGGCTCAGGATGTTAAATCTTTAAGCGAACTGATTCATAAGCTCCATAGCAGCAGTATTAATATTTCGAATGTTGTCGAAGTTATCAGTAGTGTTTCTGATCAGACGGGTTTGCTTGCATTAAATGCTGCAATTGAAGCAGCGCGGGCGGGTGAACAAGGAAGAGGGTTTGCTGTTGTTGCTGATGAGGTGAGAACGCTAGCTCAACGTACCCAGCAATCGACGACTGAAATTGCCACTATCATTCAGGAGTTGCAAGCGGAAGTTGAAGAAGCTTTCCAGCTGGTTGAGGTAAACCATCAGAAGATGTTGGATACCGTTACTAGCACTCATAGCGTAGAAGATTCGCTTGAGGCTATTGTGGTAGCCGTTAGCGGAATAACAGATATGTCTAATCAAATTGCTACAGCATCGGAAGAGCAAGCTGCTGTCATTCAGGATGTTAGTATGAATCTGACAGATATTGATACCGGTTCTATCGATGTGACCCATGCAGCTGAGCAGATCTCTGTATCAGCTCAAAGGCTAGCTGAAATGACTCACCAATTAAAAACGCTGGTTAGTCATTTCAAAATTTAAAGTTGTTACCTTGAGGGAAAGGGGTCAGGCAGCGCTAGAGTGATCTGATCTTTCCTGATAGGGCAGAGAAAGCTCAATTTATACGCAACCAGTAATAATCCTTGGCGATTTTTATTGCCGCTACCATACTTTGGATCACCCATCAGAGGATGCCCAATCTGCTCAAAGTGGCGGCGAATCTGATGTGTTCTACCGGTTTCAAGTTGAATATCAACCTGACTTGTTCCTCTCTCTTCGTCATAGCCAATGCGGGTGAAGTGGGTAACGGCCTGTTTACCATCAAGGGCAATATCTATTTTTCCTGAATCTTCAGTTTTGCCTAACACAATGGCTTGGTAGCCTTTTTCGATTTGATGCTGCTGAAACATAGTGGATAGTGTCGCAGCCATTTTCTTGTTATGCGCAACCATCACTAGCCCTCGTGTTTCCCGATCTAAGCGGTGTACCGGAAAAACTTCGCGCTTTTGATGGAGCTGTTTTTCAACAATTCTGAGGATCGACATATGGTCGCCGTATTGATTGCCTTGTGACATAACTCCAGCCGGTTTGAACCAAATACTATACCCCATGCGATCTTCAAGGCAGCTGATCATGGGCGGTTTTAGCGCAAGCAGTGACTCATCATAATTTAAATAGAGAATGTCTCCTGACTTAACGGCAGTTTCAGCGCGGCGAATACGCCGTGTTTGTTTGCCTCGTTTAAGGCTCAGGGCACCTTTGCTCATGGCATCCTTGATTCTGGCTTTAGACAGGCCGCTTAGAGAAGCTGCCAGTTTAGCTATATTAGGTGCAGCTTCTACTACTGGATGTTCAAGGTTGATTTTCATTGTTTAACTGCCCAAAGGAGAAACTCATGATTTCCATCACCGCCTGTGATGGGGCTTTCCATATAGCCTTCAACGTGTAAATGATTATCGTGGCAACAGGTACGTATCAGGTGCTCAACGTTGGCAAATAGGCGTGTATCTTTCACAATGCCTCCTTTACCTATCCCCTCTTTACCCACTTCAAACTGAGGTTTGACCAATGAGATGAGTGTTCCACCTGTGCGTAGCAAAGGTGATAGTGATGGAAGTATTTTTGTTTGGGAGATAAAAGAGACATCCATGACAGCAACATCAAATCCATTACCCTGTGTATGCGTTAAAAGTGAGGCGGGTAGCTCTCGGGCATTCATCCCTTCATAGCAGTGAACTGCAGGATGGGTACGTAAGCGCTCAGCTAACTGATCATGGCCCACTTCGATGCCAACCACTTGCGCAGCACCTGCTTGTATTAAACAATCTGTGAAGCCACCTGTGGATTGGCCCACATCAATTGCAATCATTCCTGTTATATCTATGTTGAACTCCTCCAAAGCGCCTTTTAGCTTGAGTGCGCCACGGGAGACATAGTGGTCTGATGGGTCGTCCTTAACGGTGAAAAGGGTATCATCAGGCAGTTTGAGGCCCGGCTTGGTGATAACCTGAGACTTTCCACCGGTGCTGTAGGATACTCGCCCTTCCTTAAGCAGACGTTGCGCTTGAGTGCGTGTGTCGGCTAGATGCTGTTCAACTAAAAGTAGATCGACGCGTTGCATAACAAATCTCTGACATGCCAGAAGCATGGAAAAAAGCGCTAATGTAGGGGTTAAGCAGGTACTGGGATGCTAGCACTCTCTTTTACCTCTTCCATAACAATATAGCTTTTAGAGTTTTTGACGCCAGGTAGCGTCAATAGCATATCACCTAGCAAGGCTCTATACTCTGACATGTCTTTGATTCGCGCCTTTAGCAAGTAGTCAGAATCACCTGATACCAAGTGGCACTCCATAATGTAAGGTAGTTGCTTGACGGCTAAATTGAAGCGCTCAAAGGCATCGGGTGACTGGTATGAAAGAGAGATTTCAACAAATACCAGCATGTTATACCCTAATGCATCGGGGTTTAATCGGGCAAAATAACCCTCTATATAGCCATCTTTTTCTAGCCGTTTAACTCGTTCAATACAGGGTGTGGTAGACAGCCCTACTTTATCCGCGAGGTCGGTATAAGAGATGCGGCCATCTTTTTGAAGAGTAGTAAGAATGTTTCTATCTATTCTATCTAACTTTTTCATGTATTTTCTGTATTTTTGTTTTTTTTCGATATAAAAAGCTATTATATGTCAAAAATACGACAAAAAACTATTATAAATTTCAATTATGCTAGGCATATATCTTGTTAAATATGCTGGGCAAAATAATGAAAATAATCGTTCTTGGTAGTGGCGTCATTGGGGTAACCAGTGCGTGGTATTTGGCAAAATTGGGTCACGATGTGACGGTGATTGATCGACAACCTGCTGCGGCTTTAGAGACGAGCTATGCGAACGCAGGGCAGATCTCACCCGGCTATTCTGCGCCTTGGGCTGCTCCGGGGATACCATTAAAAGCGGTCAAGTGGATGATGCAAGATCTTGCGCCCCTGCGTATTCAGCCTGCTGTGGATCCGGTACTTTTTAAGTGGATGACTAAAATGTTGGGTAATTGTACTGAGTCTGCTTATCGTATCAATAAATCGCGAATGTTGAGAGTTGCTGAATACAGTCGGGACAGTATGAATGCTTTGAATGATGAGGTGAATATCGACTATGACCAACGGTTTGGTGGCACGTTGCAGGTATTTCGTACAGATAAGCAAGTGGATGCCTCGAAATCTGATATTGCCATTTTAGAAGAGTGTGGTGTTGCGTATGAGGTTCTTAGTCGACAGGAATGTATAGAAAAAGAGCCAGCCTTAGGTTTCGTGCAAGAGAAGATTGTAGGTGGTTTGCGCTTACCAGGAGATGGAACGGGTGATTGTTTCAAGTTTACTCAAGGTTTAGCAAAAGCGTGTGAGGCGATCGGTGTGACCTTCCTTTACAACACCGAAATAGAAGCTTTGCAGGTGGAAGGGGGCGATATTACCGGTGTGAAGTTAGCTGATAAGGTTATCAGTGCGGATGCTTATCTTATGGCATTGGGCAGTTATAGCCCACTGATGCTGAAAAAAGTAGGTATTAACATCCCTGTGTATCCAGTAAAAGGTTACTCCCTTACCTTGCCAATAAAAGACGAGAGTCGTTCTCCCGTATCCACAGTAATGGATGAAACTTACAAGATTGCAGTTACGCGTTTCAATGACCGTATCCGTGTTGGTGGGACGGCTGAACTGACAGGATATGATTTAAGTTTGCAGCAAAAGCGCCGTAGTAATGTCGACTTTGTGGTGAATGATCTGTTTGCTGGTGGTGGGGATCTCAGTAAAGCAGAGTTTTGGACCGGGTTGCGTCCAATGACTCCAGATGGTACGCCAGTGTTAGGTAAAACCCGCTATCCAAGCTTGTATTTGAACACAGGGCACGGCACTTTAGGCTGGACAATGGCTGCAGGGTCAGCGCGGTTTGTCAGTGATATTATTTCGGGTAAAGCGACTGATATTGATCCGAGTGGCCTTGGTATTGAAAGATATGCTTAACAAAAATGGATAGCCTGCTATTGTTATGCACTTTTTGCAAAAACTAACTGATAACAACAATTTTGGAGTGAACAGATGAACCGCAGCATTATTTCTACAGAAAAAGCCCCAGCAGCTATTGGTACTTATTCTCAAGCTGTGAAAGTTGGTAACACAGTCTATATGTCAGGTCAGATTCCACTGGTTCCTGAAACCATGGAAATGGTCACGGAGTCTTTTGAAGCGCAAGCGGTGCAAGTGTTTGAAAACCTGAAGGCGGTAGCTGAAGCGGCCGGAGGGTCGTTAGCTGATATGGTGAAGTTAACGATTCTCCTATCTGACCTAGCTAACTTTGCAACGGTTAATGAAGTGATGGCACGTTACTTTTCTGAGCCATATCCTGCACGTGCTGCATTCGCAGTTAAGGCGCTGCCTAAAGATGCAGATATCGAAATCGAAGCCATTATGGTTACGGCTGAATAATTTTAGATTTTAGGAGATAACATGGGGCGTGCAGCTCAAGCAGTCATTCATCTTTCCGCGATACGGCATAACTACCGCTTGGCGAAGCGTTTGGCGTCAGGTGCGCAAGCTATCGCCGTTGTTAAAGCTGATGCCTATGGTCATGGAAGTGCAGAGGTCGCTCGATTTCTCGAGCCGGAAACTGTCGCTTTTGGTGTGGCTTGTATCGAAGAAGCGCTTGAGCTACGCGCATCCGGCATTACAAAGCCGATACTGCTGCTCGAAGGCTTTTTTACTGAAGATGAGTTGGCGGTGGTTTCAGCCAATAATTTTTGGACGGCGGTACATCGACCTGAGCAAATCACATGGATTGAGCAAGCAGTACTTACTCAGCCGCTCAATGTTTGGCTAAAGATGGATTCGGGCATGCACCGTTTAGGTATGGCACCTGAAACGTATGCCGCTGAGTTTAAGCGGCTCAAAGCATCGCCTAATGTTGAATCAGTGGTGCTGATGAGTCATTTAGCTTGTGCGGATGAGCTTGAGTCGGCATATACCTACCAGCAGATTGCTGCCTTTGATCAAGCAACATCTGATCTGGACGCGCCTCATAGTATAGCAAATTCACCTGCCACTTTGGGTTGGCCTTCATTGCATAGGGATTGGGTTCGCCCGGGGTTGATGCTGTATGGCGCTTCGCCGTTTGAAGACGCTCATGAATATGCTGACCAGCTAATGCCGGCAATGACCTTGCAAAGCGAAGTGATTGCAATCCGTGAAATTCTAGCGGGCGATGCTGTTGGTTATGGCGCTTCTTTTCGGGCAGACAAGCCTATGCGTATTGGTACGGTCGCTATGGGATATGGTGATGGTTATCCCCGCCATGCAGTCACCGGTACCCCTGTAATGGTCAATGGCCAGCGTACACGCATTATCGGTCGTGTTTCGATGGACATGTGTGGCGTTGACTTAACGGATATAGCCGGTGTGGAGATAGGCGCAACGGTAGAGTTCTGGGGTGCCAATCTTGCGGTAGAAGAGGTCGCTAAACATTGTGGAACAATTCCGTACACGTTGTTGACCTGTGTAACGAAACGCGTACCTCGCGTGTATTGCTAATATAAAAACTCCCAGTCATTGGCTGGGAGCTTTCATCAGCCTGTGTTTAGTTGGCTGGGGCGTGGAAGAGCAGATACAGATCTACCAGAATTTCTGGTATTTCATTGGCCATTTGCTCAGAGATCACGCGATTTTTGCGAATCTCAGTAAACTCTTTCTCTTCAAAGAGGTTAGACGCCACCATGATCGGTAGCATTAGCTCGGCAATTGCTTCCTCTTTGTCAGAGCCTTCTCCAAACCATTCATCCTCACGCATGAAAACGCCTTCCATAAAGGCTTGGGCCCAGATTTCCAGCTCGGACTCTTCATTATCTGTAATCAGGGTCAGCTCGCAAGGCATACCTAACTCGCGATCATTGTAGAGATCGCTGCAAATCGCATCTTTCCAGCGTAGGAGTAGGTTGGTGATAAGCGTTGCTTGCTCAGAGGATTGCCAATTAGGTTCGCCATCAAATAGCAACTCAAGCCATTCTGTAGTGTCAACACTCACAGGGCTGATGTTAAGCGCACACAGGAAACCGTGAATTCCAATCAGATCAAGAGAGTCTTCGGACACTGCTTCAGAAAAAATAAACGCTTCTAGCAGGTCAAGCTCTTCATCAGTTAAAGGTTTGTAATCTAAAGTTGGGTGCATTATCTGGCTTCCTAGAAAAAAGGCTTTTGGCTATTCTACTCCTTGCGAGAGGTTCCGTCAGCGATAAATTAAGATGACAGGACGCTTCCCATTCCGGATAATTCCCGCCATGACAGATAAAGCCCTTCACGTACTTAAAGAAGTCTTCGGATACGACCGCTTCCGCACGCCTCAAGATCTAGTTATTAACAACCTTGTAGAAGCAAAGGATGTGTTGGTTGTTATGCCGACTGGCGGAGGAAAGTCACTGTGTTACCAGTTGCCGGCCCTGCTAAGGAATGGCACGGCAATCGTTGTTTCCCCATTGATTGCACTCATGCAAGATCAAGTCGCAGGCTTATCGCAATTGGGGATTCGGGCGGCTTGCCTAAATTCAAGTTTGGACTTTGTTATTCAGACAGAAGTTGAGCAAGCGTTTATACGGGGGCAGTTGGATCTTCTCTATGTGGCTCCCGAGCGTCTCTTGCAACCTAAAACATTATCCTTGTTGCAACAGGGAACGATTGCGTTATTTGCCATTGATGAAGCTCACTGTGTTTCTCAATGGGGGCATGATTTTCGCCCTGAGTATCTAAACCTTCCTAAACTGATGGCAGAATTCCCCCATGTGCCTCGTATTGCGCTGACTGCAACGGCTGATGGGCGTACCCGTGATGAGATTGTCTCTAGGTTGTATCTGCGTGAGGCTCAGGTCTTTATTCAAGGGTTTGATCGCCCCAATATCCGTTATCGCATAGGGCAGAAAAATCGTGCAAGGGAGCAGTTGCTGGCTTTTTTAAACCAAGAACACCAAGGTAACTCCGGTATTGTTTACTGTTTGTCACGCAAGCGGGTTGAGGAAACAGCCGCTTGGCTGCAAGAAAAAGGCTTGAATGCATTGCCCTACCATGCGGGGTTGCCACCTCAGTTGCGTCAGCATCACCAGCATCGGTTTCTTACTGAAGACCCCATCATTATGGTTGCAACCATCGCCTTTGGCATGGGAATCGATAAACCTAATGTACGCTTTGTTGCGCATTTGGACTTACCTAAAAGTATCGAGGCGTACTATCAAGAAACGGGCAGAGCGGGGCGTGATGGCCAACCTGCGGATGCTTGGATGGTTTATGGTTTGCAGGATGTAATTTTTTTGCGCCAAATGCTGGAGGGGTCTCAGGCCGAAGAGCAGTTCAAACAGATTGAGCGGCAGAAACTAGAGGCGGTGTTAGGTCTGTGCGAAATCACCAGCTGTCGTCGCCAGATGCTATTAGCGTACTTTGGTGAAACTGATCATAAGCCTTGCGGAAACTGTGACACCTGCCTTGAACCCGTGCCTCAATGGGATGGCACAGAAGCCGCACGTAAAGCATTGTCAGCGGTCTATCGTACTGGGCAGCGCTTTGGTGTTAATCATATTATTGATGTTTTGCTGGGGAGTGTCACCGATAAAGTCAAAGATGCTGGCCATCAAAGAGTATCAACATGGGGTATTGGCAAAGAGCTGAATAGAAATCAGTGGCGCTCGGTGTTTCGGCAATTGGTTGCTCGTGGACTTCTAGAAGTTGATAGCGAAGGCTTTGGAGTTTTGCACTTAAGTGAAAAGTGTCGGCCTATATTAAAGGGTGCTGAAAGTATCATGCTTCGCGAAGATAAGCGTGAGAAGCAAGCCGGTTACAGAAAAGAGCGCGCCCCTCAACAAAAATTGGATGCTGACGATCACAAACTCTGGGAGCGCTTAAAAGTACTGCGTAAGCGCTTAGCGGATGATCAGGATGTGCCCCCGTATGTGATTTTCCATGATGCTACCTTGATGGAAATGGTGATGTATCGTCCTGCAACGTCAGATCAGCTGCATAAAATTAGTGGTGTCGGGGAGCGCAAATTAGCGCTCTATGGGGACGATTTTTTAGAAGTTATTCGAGAAACCTCTACAGACGATCGTTCGCCTGATCTTCAAGCGCAAGAGTCAGTAACCTTGTTTAAGGCGGGTATGAGTGTTGCTCAAGTTGCGAGTATGCAACGTTTGTCTGAGAAGGTTATTTATGGGCATCTAGCAAAAGGTATTGCTAAAGGTGAGTTAAGCGTGGAAGAGGTCGTTGAGCTACCTGAGGCAGAACTGAGGCACATTCAACAAGTGATTCTGGATTGTCAGCAACGTTTTGGTCAGGCATTGCGCCCTGTGCATGAAGCGCTGGCCGGTGTTTATGATATGGGTTTGTTGGCCTGTGTTCGCCAGGGGTTGGAGCAACAATGAGTCCAGAGCTTTGGGGGTTGTTTGTCAGTAGTTTGATCTCCTCGACACTACTTCCCGGTGGGTCGGAAGCCTATCTGGCTTGGTTAACTGTAGACGGCCAATACCCAACTGAACAGCTGATAGCCATCGCAACGCTCGGTAATGGTTTAGGTGGCATTATCACTTTTGCTATGGGGCGTCTGGTTGCTATCCGATACCCCTTTCGCATGTTGCAGCAAAAAAGTCACCGCCACGTTAAGTTGTATCTAACGCGTTATGGAAGTGTTTCTTTGCTTCTATCATGGCTGCCTATTGTTGGCGATCCTCTGTGTTTTGTGGCCGGCTGGATGAAGTTCAATTTTCTTCTCTCGGCTATTTTTATTATGCTGGGTAAATTCCTACGTTACTGTGTTGTGGCGGGTATATTCTTGTAAGTTTCCTTAAAACAAGGAGAGGCGTTGTGGGACGAATGTTACGTATTGCGGTGCTGCTGTTAATCCTGTTATTTGTTAGCCTAAATACCTTTTTGTCGAAAACTCGCTCAACGGATTGGAATAATTCTCTCTGGGTCGTGATTTACCCCATTAATGGTGATCAAAGAGCCGATACGCAAGACTATATCGAATCGTTAATCACTGAGCATTTTGTTGATATCGAAACTTTCTTTCAAAAAGAGGTCGAGCGTTATCGTGTTCCGCTTGATGAGCCGATTAAAGTTATGCTCTCTAACGTATTAACGAGTAACCCGCCTGAACCACCCGAGAACCCAAGCTTATTGGATAATGTGCTTTGGAGCTTAACGATGCGTTACTGGTCGTGGAAAAACGATAATTGGGATGGAGTGGAACCTGATATCCGCATCTATATGCGCTTTTTCTCACCGAAAGGGCAGCAAGCCTTGCGACATTCGTTAGGGCTGCAAAAAGGTTTGATCGGCGTTGTTAATGGCTATGCTGATGTGGAGTACCAAGGGCAAAACAACTTTATCGCTGCACACGAGCTGCTACATACGTTAGGGGCTACGGATAAATACGATCCAAAAACAAGCTGGCCGCTCTGGCCTGATGGCTATGCTGAACCCACAAAGGTTCCATTATTGCCACAAACCAAGGCGGAAATTATGGGGGGCAGGGTACAAGTATCTCCTTCAATTGCTCTGATTCCGCCAAGCCTTGAACATGCAGTGGTTGGCGCAGCAACGGCTATAGAGATTAATTGGCTGAGTGGACCTGAACACTAAATAAAAAACCCGCTCATAAAGCGGGTTTTTTTATCAGAGCCAGCGATTAGTTAGGGTAATCGCGTTTGCTTGGGCCAGTGTAAAGCTGACGCGGGCGGCCGATTTTGTTCGGGCTGCTGTGGAACTCGCTCCAATGAGAGATCCAGCCGATGGTGCGTGACAGCGCGAAGATAACGGTAAACATGTTAGTTGGAATACCGATTGCTTTCAGGATAATGCCTGAGTAGAAATCAACATTCGGATACAGCTTACGCTCGACGAAGTATTCATCTTCCAGCGCAATTTGCTCAAGGCGCTTAGCGATCTTCAGTAGAGGATCGTTTTCAATGCCCAGTTCAGCCAAAACTTCGTCACAGGTCTGCTTCATGACCTTAGCACGAGGGTCGAAGTTGCGGTATACGCGGTGTCCAAAGCCCATCAGGCGGAAGTTATCTTCAGGATCTTTAGCGCGCTGGATAAACTCTTCGATGTTTGACTCGTCACCAATCTCTTCTAGCATCGTCAATACAGCTTCGTTTGCACCGCCGTGAGCTGGTCCCCAAAGGGCAGCGATACCTGATGCTATACATGCAAACGGGTTAGCACCAGAGGAGCCTGCCAGGCGTACAGTCGATGTGGAGGCATTCTGTTCATGATCAGCATGAAGAAGGAAGATCTTATCCATCGCTTTAGCGAGGATTGGGTTGGTTACGTACTCTTCGCAAGGGTTACCAAACATCATCTGCAGGAAGTTATCAGCGTAATCCAGATCGTTACGTGGATACTGGAAAGGTTGGCCGATGCTGTATTTGTAACACATCGCTGCAATAGTTGGCATTTTGGCGATCAAGCGGTATGCGCACACTTCACGGTGGTGAGCATCATCAATATCCAATGAGTCGTGATAGAACGCAGACAGTGCGCCAACACAAGCAACCATGATAGCCATTGGATGAGCGTCACGACGGAAACCGTTGAAAAAGTGGTTCATTTGCTCGTGAACCATGGTATGTCGTTTAACTGTATTGACGAACTGTTCTTTCTGCTCAGGTGTTGGTAATTCGCCGTTCAGCAGCAGGAAGCATACTTCCAGATAGTCAGATTTGTCTGCCAGCTGCTCGATTGGGTAGCCGCCGTGCAGCAGAATACCTTGGCCACCGTCGATGTAGGTGATACTGGATTCACACGCCGCCGTAGAAACAAATCCTGGGTCGTACGTGAAAAGGCCTTGACCTGTTAGAGGGCGCACATCGATTACGTCGGGCCCTTCTGTGCCGGAGTAAACAGGTAATTCGATAACTTCATCAAGACCGTCGACAGTTAAACGTGCTTTCTTATCAGCCATCAGAGGCTCCTATCAATTGTTTGTTATAATCTGACTCTATTTATAATAGGTCATATTTCAGAGTCTGGTCCGTATGGGACCTGCCCAATATAGAGATTGAAACAGGATTGTCAATCTGGACAGAATGCGCTTTTTCTGCATTGCAGCATATAGGGTTAATTTCTACCAATAATACTATACGGACAGAATACGCTTTTAGTTGTAGGGGTGTTTAATAATCGTTGTTTTATCTAACTAGACGTTAGGCTTAGGCCTTGTCTGGTGCGTTGTAATCTGGTTTTTAACTGTCTATACTCTCGACCCGAATATACGTTACAAGTGTTGGCGTATATGTTCGTCTGAGGAACTCTCTCTGAACACTTCCTAGCAACCTTGCCCAAAATGGGCAGCAAAGTGTGAACAAGAGCCGTGAACAAAAAAAGACCTGTAAATTTAGATCTTCGAACTATCAAGCAGCCACTTCCGGCGGTTACATCCATTCTGCATCGTGTCACAGGTGTTGTGCTATTTTTTGGTACTCTCTTTATGACCTATGCATTAGGTTTGTCTCTCGAATCTGAAGCTGGCTTTAACGAAGCAATTACCATGCTGGAAGAGGGCTTTATTGCTCGATTTATCGCATGGGGGCTGGTATCTGCATTGTTGTATCACGTAATCGCCGGTGTTAAGCATCTTATTATGGATGCAGGACATCTGGAAGAATTAGAAAGTGGTACGAAGGCCGCGAAAGTTACGCTGGCAGCAGGTGCAGTCGCAATTCTACTGGCGGGAGTATGGGTATGGTAACAAGTATCACAAGCTTTGGCCGGAGTGGCTTATACGACTGGATGATCCAGCGAGTCACAGCAGTTGTATTGCTGGCCTATACAATCTTTATGATTGGTTATCTGATGTTTAATTCTGATATGGATTATGCACAGTGGAAGTCATTGTTTGAATGTACTTCAATGCGCATCTTCTCCCTGCTGGCTATTCTATCTTTGGCGGCTCACGCCTGGATTGGTCTTTGGTCAGTAACGACGGACTATATTAAACCAACTGGACTACGTTTTATTGTTCAGTCGGCGTGTGGTTTGTTGACGTTTATTTACGTCGTTTGGGGTATTCAGATTCTGTGGGGTGTTTAAGAGATGAGTAAACTTCGCACACTTAATTTTGATGCGATTGTTGTTGGTGGTGGTGGGGCCGGTATGCGTGCCGCTCTACAGCTGGCTCAGTCTGGACTGAATACTGCTTGTGTGACAAAAGTTTTCCCAACACGTTCACACACAGTATCTGCACAGGGTGGTATTACCTGTGCGATCGCAAGTGCTGATCCGAATGATGATTGGCGCTGGCATATGTATGACACAGTCAAAGGTTCTGATTATATCGGTGACCAAGATGCTATTGAGTATATGTGCTCAGTAGGTCCTCAAGCTGTGTTTGAATTGGACCATATGGGCTTGCCGTTCTCGCGTACTGAAACAGGTCGTATTTACCAGCGCCCATTTGGTGGTCAGTCTAAAGGGCCTGACAATCCAACTCAGGCAGCGCGTACTTGTGCTGCTGCAGACCGTACAGGTCATGCTCTTCTGCATACGCTGTATCAAGCCAATATGAAAGCGGGTACTACCTTTTTAAATGAGTGGTATGCGGTTGATTTGGTTAAAAATGAAGATGGTGCAGTTGTTGGTTGTATCGCTATCTGTATTGAAACCGGTGAAACGGTTTACATTAAGGCGAAAGCTACCGTCTTGGCGACAGGTGGTGCAGGTCGTATCTATGCATCAACTACCAATGCTTTGATCAATACCGGTGACGGTATGGGAATGTCACTACGTGCGGGTGTTCCTGCGCAGGATATGGAGATGTGGCAGTTCCACCCAACGGGTATAGCGGGTGCGGGTGTTTTGGTAACCGAAGGCTGTCGTGGTGAAGGTGGTTACTTAATCAATAAGGATGGTGAGCGTTTTATGGAACGTTATGCGCCTAATGCCAAAGATTTGGCAGGCCGTGACGTTGTTGCTCGTTCTATGATCCTTGAGATTCTGGATGGCCGTGGTTGTGGACCAGACGGAGATCATGTTTACCTGAAGCTTGATCATTTGGGCGAAGAGGTTCTCCACTCTCGCTTACCAGGTATCTGTGAATTGTCTAAAACATTCGCAGCAGTTGATCCTGTTAAAGAACCGGTTCCTGTTGTTCCTACGTGTCATTATCAGATGGGGGGTGTGGCTACTAATATCGGTGGTCAGGCAATTTCTCCAGATAAAGACGGTAATGATCAGATCGTTGAAGGTCTGTTTGCATGTGGTGAAGTGGCGTGTGTATCCGTACACGGTGCTAACCGCTTGGGTGGTAACTCTTTGCTTGACTTGGTTGTATTTGGTCGTGCTGCGGGTCTGCAGATTGAAAAGCAGATGCGTGAAGGCTACCAGGTTAAGGATGCAACTGAAGCTGATCTTGAGCGTGCTATGACTCGCTTAAATCGCCTGAATAACTCTACATCAGGTGAAAGTGTGTCTGCTGTTCGTAAAGAGTTACAGGCAACTATGCAGCTATACTTCGGTGTATTCCGTGATGGCGAAAGCATGCAGAAAGGCTTGGAACTGCTCAAGGGTATTCGCGAGAAAGTGAATAATCTACACCTAGAAGATAAGAGTCTGGCTTTCAACACAGCGAGAATTGAAGCGTTAGAGCTTGAAAACTTGATGGAAGTTGCAGAAGCGACCGCTATCGCGGCTGAAGAGCGTAAAGAGTCTCGCGGTGCACATGCGCGTAATGACTTTACTGAGCGTGATGACGAGAACTGGCTGTGCCATTCTGTGTTCTTCCCTCAGGATAAGACAGTAGGAAAGCGTGCGGTTAACTTTGCGCCGAAAACTGTTGAAGCGTTCCCACCTAAAGTTCGTACATACTAAGGGAGTATTACAGTGTTAGTAAGCGTATATCGTTACAATCCTGAGACTGATGATGCCCCTTACATGCAGGATATCCACATTGATATTCCTGGCGGTAAGGACATTATGGTTTTGGATCTTCTTCAGCTGCTGAAGGATAAAGACACATCTTTGGGTTACCGTCGCTCTTGTCGTGAGGGTGTGTGTGGCTCTGATGGCATGAACATGAATGGCAAAAACGGCTTGGCTTGTATTACGCCACTCTCTGCTGTTGTAGAGAATGACAAATTAGTACTGCGTCCATTGCCAGGTTTGCCTGTAATTCGTGATCTGGTTGTAGATATGAGTCAGTTCTACAAGCAGTATGAGAAGATCAAGCCATTCTTGATTAATGATACACCAGCGCCTGCCATTGAGCGTTTGCAGTCTCCAGAGGAGCGTGCAGAGTTAGATGGTTTGTATGAGTGTATCTTGTGTGCTTGTTGTTCTACTGCGTGTCCATCATTCTGGTGGAACCCAGACAAGTTTGTCGGACCTTCTGGTTTGTTGCAGGCTTATCGTTTTTTGGCGGATAGTCGTGATACGGCAACTCGTCAACGTCTGGCTGAGCTTGATGACCCGTTCAGTGTTTTCCGCTGTCATGGCATCATGAACTGTGTGAATGTTTGCCCTAAAGGCCTTAATCCTACCAAGGCTATCGGGAAAATTCGCAACATGCTCATTCAGCAAGCGACTTAATAATAAAAACGGCACCTTTGGTGCCGTTTTTTTTGGTTAATTTAGCTTAACTAGCCGAAAGGCTTATGCTTCAAAATTGTAACTTTCTGTAAAATCCTACAGTGTTGAATATATCAAGCCTTTTTGAAAAGGCGTACAATATCAATCCTCATTCCCATGTTACCTCGTGGTGATGTTGAGTTAATGAAACGGAAACACAAGAAGGGGCATCTGCGCGAATACATCGTTAGGTAATTGGTGCAACCTAACTGCGTAAGAAAGTCCCTCGAGCCAGGGTGATCAACTAATGCAAGAAGGCGTAATGGAGTTGCTTTGGAAAAACGCCCACCTCTATGGTGGAAACCTTTCCTACGTCGAGCAACTATACGAGACTTATCTATTGGATCCTAATGCTGTTCCACAGGAATGGCGTGAAGAGTTCGACCGCTTGCCTAAAGTCGGTGAGAGTCTATCTCAGGATGTTCCTCATTCTCCTGTGCGAGAGCACTTTTTATATTTATCAAAGAACCAAAAGCGTTCTCAGCCTGCTGCCGGTGGTAGTGTTTCTTCTGAACATGAGAAGAAGCAGGTACGCGTACTTCGCATGATTAATGCTTATCGTGTACGTGGGCATCAGATTGCTAACATCGACCCGTTAGGTCTAATGGAGCGTGAAGATGTTCCAGATTTAGATCTGCGTTTTCATGAGTTGTCTGAAGCGGATTTTGATACGACCTTCCAGCTGGGCTCCTTGTTTTTCGGTGCTGAAGAGGCCCCGCTTAAGGATATACTGGCAGATTTGAAGAAGACCTACTGTACGACAGTGGGTGCTGAGTATATGCATATCGTTGATACGCAAGAAAAGCGCTGGATCCAATCACGGCTAGAGCCTGTGCGCTCTCACCCTGAAGCTTCTGTTGAAAAGAAAAAAATGATCCTTGAGCGCCTGACCGCGGCTGAAGGTCTGGAGAAGTATTTAGGCTCTCGTTACGCTGGCGCTAAGCGCTTCGGTTTGGAAGGTGGAGAGTCGATGATCGTCTCTTTAAATACCTTAATCCAACGAGCAGGTAAGCAGGGCGCGAAAGAAGTAGTAATTGGCATGGCTCACCGTGGCCGTCTTAACACCTTGGTTAACATCTTTGGCAAGAATCCGGCCGAGCTATTCAGTGAGTTTGAAGGTAAGAAAACGCTTGATACCTCGGGCGATGTGAAATATCACCAAGGCTTCTCATCGAATGTCATGACCGCCGGCGGTGAAGTTCATATTGCAATGGCGTTTAACCCGTCTCACCTTGAGATTGCAGCACCGGTAGTGGAAGGCTCTGTTCGAGCTCGCCAAGATCGTCGCGGTGATGACGTTGGAACAACGGTTGTTCCAGTTAATATCCATGGTGATCAAGCGTTTTGTGGTCAGGGTGTTGTGATGGAAACGTTCCAGATGTCACAAACCCGTGCTTACAAAACAGGCGGTACGATTCATATCGTAGTCAACAACCAGGTTGGCTTTACAACATCTAAAAAAGAAGACTCTCGCTCAACTGAGTATTCTACCGATGTTGCTAAAATGATTCAGGCACCCATTTTCCATGTGAACGGTGATGATCCTGAAGCGGTGCGTTTTGTGACACAGCTAGCTGTTGATTATCGTAACGAGTTTAAGAAAGATGTCGTTATTGACCTATTCTGCTATCGCCGCCGTGGTCATAACGAAGCCGATGAGCCATCTGGCACTCAGCCTTTGATGTATGCACAGATCAAAAAACAAAAAACAACTCGTGAACTTTATGCTCAGAAGCTGATCGACGAAGGTGTGATTACTGCTGAAGAGAGTAAAGAGTACGAGAAAGAGTACCGTCAAGCTCTTGAAAATGGTCAGCATGTTGTTAAATCACTTGTGCATGAGCCAAATGCAGAGCTTTTCGTTGATTGGAAACCCTATCTTGGGCATGAGTGGTCATTTGATTGTGACACGGGTGTAGATCTGAAACTGCTTCAAGAGCTAGGCAGTACATTGTGCGAGTCCCCTGAAGGGTTTGTAGTGCAGCGCCAGGTTCAGAAAATTATTGATGACCGCAAACGCATGGCTGCAGGCGCAATGGAACTAAACTGGGGTATGGCTGAGTCATTAGCCTATGCTTCTATTCTTGCCCAAGGCCACCCTGTGCGTATTACGGGGCAGGATGTGGGACGTGGTACCTTCTCGCACCGTCATGCAGTGTTGCATGATCAGAAAACCGCTGATACTTATGTACCGTTGCAGAACCTTTCCGAGGAACAGCCTGCAATGACTATATATGACTCTTTCTTATCAGAAGAGGCGGTGTTGGCATTTGAATATGGCTACGCTACAACGATGCCTAATTCACTCGTTATCTGGGAAGCGCAGTTTGGTGACTTTGCTAACGGCGCTCAAGTGGTTATTGATCAATTTATCACCAGTGGTGAACATAAGTGGCAGAGACTGTGCGGTCTTACCATGCTGCTTCCTCATGGCTTTGAAGGACAAGGACCTGAGCACTCATCGGCGCGTTTGGAGCGGTATTTGCAGTTGTGTGCAGAGCACAATATCCAAGTATGTACGCCGACTACGCCAGCTCAGATTTTCCATTTGTTACGCCGCCAAGTTATTCGTCCGCTGCGTAAACCGTTGGTGGTCATGTCGCCTAAGAGCTTGTTGCGTCATAAGCAAGCGGTTTCTAGCTTGGAAGATCTTGCAGAAGGTTCATTCCAGCCGGTAATTGGTGAAGTTGATGCCTTGGATCCTAAAGGCGTGAAGCGACTTGTTCTGTGTGGCGGTAAGGTATATTACGACCTTTATAATCGTCGCGCTGAGCTTGAAAAAGAAGATGTTGCTATTGTTCGTATCGAACAGTTGTACCCATTCCCTGAAACCTACTTGGCCGATGCCATTCGTGACTATACAAACCTTGAGTCTGTGGTTTGGTGTCAGGAAGAGCCAATGAACCAAGGGGCTTGGTACTGTACTCAGCATCACATGCGTCATGTTCTTCATCAGCATAATCCTGCTCTCAACCTTCAAGGTGTAGGTCGTCCTGCATCGGCTGCACCAGCGGTAGGTTATATCTCTGTGCATGTTGAGCAACAGGAACAACTGGTAAACGAAGCAATCAACGGTTAATGACTAAGCTGCCCCATTTTTACAAGGGCAGCTTTTTGAGTTTAAAAGGAATAGATATGTCCATCGAAATCAAAGCCCCTACATTCCCTGAATCCGTTGCGGACGGTACTGTTGCAACATGGCACAAACAACCAGGTGAAGCCGTTTCTGCGGATGATCTGATTGTAGATATCGAAACAGACAAAGTGGTTTTAGAAGTTGTCGCACCAGCTGACGGTGTGTTGACAGAAATTATTAAAGGTGAAGGTGACACGGTACTTAGCGATGAAGTTATTGCTAAGTTTGAAGCCGGCGCTGCAGCTTCAGCTGCCCCAGCTTCGGCCCCTGCTGAGGCGGCTACTGCTGCTGAAACGGGTGATGGTGATAAAGTTGGCCCTGCCGCTCGCAAACTGATTGATGAGCACGGCTTAGACGCTTCTAAGATTCCAGGTTCTGGCAAAAATGGTGGTATCACCAAAGAAGACGTTCAGAACTATATCAAGTCTGGTGCTGCATCAGCTCCTGCTCCTGCTCCAGCTGCGTCTGCGGCAGCTGCTCCAGTAGCGTTGAACGTACCGGTAGGCGAGCGTGTTGAAAAGCGTGTTCCAATGACACGTTTACGCGCAACCATTGCTAAGCGTTTGGTTGAAGCACAGCAGAACGCTGCGATGCTAACAACGTACAACGAAGTGAACATGAAGCCAGTCATGGAGCTTCGTAAGCAATATAAAGATCTGTTTGAAAAGACCCATAACGGCACACGTTTAGGATTTATGTCTTTCTTTGTTAAAGCGGCTACAGAAGCGCTGAAACGTTTCCCAGCAGTGAATGCATCTATTGATGGCAATGACATGGTTTATCATGGCTATCAGGACATTGGTGTTGCTGTATCTACGGATCGCGGCTTGATGGTACCTGTGCTGCGCGATACCGATGCAATGAGCCTTGCGGATGTTGAAGCAACGATTGCTGACTTTGGCAAGCGTGGCCGTGACGGTAAGCTAGGTATGGATGACATGCAAGGCGGTACGTTTACGATTACTAACGGCGGCGTGTTTGGTTCATTGATGTCTACACCGATTCTGAACCCACCTCAAACGGCTATCCTTGGAATGCATAAAATCCAGGATCGTCCAATGGCTGTTAATGGTCAGGTGGAAATTCTGCCTATGATGTACTTAGCGTTGTCATACGACCATCGTATGATTGATGGCAAAGAAGCGGTACAATTCCTCGTTACTATCAAGGACCTTCTGGAAGATCCAGCGCGTATGTTGCTTGATGTGTAATTCAACCCCATATTAAACGAGAGAATAGGTAAGACGCATGTCTCAGAAATTTGATGTAATCGTAATTGGTGCCGGCCCTGGTGGTTATGTTGCCGCAATCCGTGCTGCACAGTTGGGTCTGAAAACTGCCTGTGTTGAGAAATGGGTTGATGATAAAGGCGCCGCTGTACTTGGTGGTACCTGCTTAAATGTGGGTTGTATTCCATCTAAAGCACTTTTGGAGTCGACTCATAAGTTTCATGAAATGGCACATGATGCAAAAGTCCATGGTATCGAAGCTTCTGACGTTCAGATGGACGTTAAGCAGATGGTTGCTCGCAAGAACACTATCGTAAAGAACCTGACAGGCGGTATTACTGGCCTATTTAAAGCTAACGGTGTGACTTTGTTGGCAGGTATGGGCAAATTACTGGCTAACAAGCAAGTTGAAGTTACAGCCGCTGATGGTACAGCTGCCGTATATGATGCTGAAAATGTAATCTTAGCGTCAGGCTCTGTTCCGGTTGAAATTCCACCAGCTCCGCTGACAGAAGGCCTTATTCTAGATAACGAAGGCGCGCTGAATATCGATGAAACGCCTAAGCGTTTGGGCGTTATTGGTGCAGGTGTTATCGGTTTAGAGATGGGTTCTGTATGGGCGCGTTTAGGCTCAGAAGTAACCGTTCTTGAAGCGATGGACTCTTTCCTTGCATTGGCTGATCAGGATGTTGCTAAAGAAGCAGCTAAGCTGTTCAAAAAACAAGGTTTGGACATCAAGCTGAGTGCTCGCTGTACAGGCACTGAAATCATCGATGGCAAAGAAGTTAAGGTTAAGTATACCGACTCTGAAGGCGACAAAGAGCTGATCGTTGATAAGCTGATCGTTGCTGTTGGGCGTCGTCCACAGACTCAGGGTTTGCTGGCTGGCGATAGCGGTGTGAAACTGGATGAACGTGGTTTTATCTTCGTAGATGAAAGTTGCCGTACAGGGGTACCAGGCGTTTATGCTATCGGCGATTCAGTGCGTGGACCTATGTTGGCACACAAAGCATCTGAAGAAGGTATTATGGTTGCGGATATCATCGCAGGCCATAAAGCTGCCATGAACTATGATGTTATTCCAAATATTATCTACACATTCCCAGAGTTGGCTTGGGTAGGTAAAACAGAGCAGGAGCTAAAAGCTGAAGGCGTTAAGATCAAAGTGGGTAAATTCCCATTTGCTGCATCTGGACGTGCTATGGCTTCTAACGCTACGGATGGTTTCGTTAAAATTATCGCGGATGAAACAACAGACCGAATTCTTGGCGTTCATATGGTAGGTGCGATTGCGTCTGAGTTGATTGCTCAGGGTGCGATTGCGATGGAGTTCTGTTCTAGTGCAGAAGATCTTCAGTTGACGGTCTTCGCTCACCCAACAGTGAGTGAAGCAGTTCATGAAGCAGCGCTAGCAGTAGATAACCACGCTATCCATATTGCTAATCGTAAGAAGCGTTAATTTAGTACATTATTTAAAAGTTTCGGTCGGGCACTGGTGTCTGGCCGATTTGCGAGAGCTTGTCGTAAGCCCTGTGGGCCGGATTGGCATAAGCTATCCGGATTTACCAGTGACAACACAACGGACTAGAGCATGAATCTTCACGAGTACCAAGGCAAACAATTGTTTGCTCAATATGGTCTACCAGTTTCCAAAGGTTACGCGGTAGATACTCCAGAAGCTGCTGCTGAAGCAGCACAAAAAATTGGCGGTGACAAATGGGTTGTTAAAGCTCAGGTCCACGCTGGCGGCCGCGGTAAAGCGGGCGGTGTAAAGCTGGTTGACTCTCCAGATGCAGCGAAAGAGTTTGCTGCAAACTGGTTAGGTAAAAACCTGGTGACTTATCAGACCGATGAGAATGGCCAGCCAGTTACTAAAATTTTAGTAGAAACGTGTACAGATATTGCCCAAGAACTTTACTTGGGTGCTGTTGTTGACCGTTCTACTCGCCGTATTGTTTTCATGGCATCTACTGAAGGTGGCGTGGAAATCGAGAAGGTAGCTGAAGAAACCCCTGAAAAGATCCTGAAAGCGGTTATCGATCCGATGACGGGTGCTCAGCCTTACCAAGCGCGTGAATTAGCGTT
Organism: Neptunomonas concharum; assembly: GCF_008630635.1. Classification (NCBI taxonomy): domain Bacteria; kingdom Pseudomonadati; phylum Pseudomonadota; class Gammaproteobacteria; order Oceanospirillales; family Oceanospirillaceae; genus Neptunomonas; species Neptunomonas concharum. Next base: position 1,220,860 of record NZ_CP043869.1, read on the forward strand.
CCAGCTAGGTTTGAACAGCGATCAGGTTAAGCAATTCACTAAGATTTTCTTAGGTCTTGCTAAGATGTTTGAAGAGAAAGATCTGGCTTTGTTGGAAATTAACCCACTGGTTATTACTGATGCGGGTAATCTTCACTGCTTGGATGCAAAAGTTGTAATCGATGGCAATGCGGTTTACCGCCACAAAGATCTGCAAGAAATGCACGATCCTTCACAAGAAGATGAGCGTGAAGCACATGCAGCTTCTTGGGATCTGAACTACGTTGCACTGGATGGCACTATTGGTTGTATGGTTAACGGTGCAGGCCTAGCCATGGGTACAATGGATATTGTTGCCTTGCACGGTGGTTTCCCAGCTAACTTCTTGGATGTAGGCGGCGGAGCGACTAAAGAGCGTGTAACCGAAGCATTCAAAATCATCCTGGCTGATGACAAAGTTAAAGCGGTTCTGGTTAACATCTTTGGTGGTATCGTTCGTTGTGACCTGATTGCTGACGGTATTATCGGTGCAGTTAAAGAAGTAGGCGTAAGCGTACCGGTTGTTGTACGTCTGGAAGGTAACAATGCTGAGTTGGGTGCACAGCGCCTGGCTGAGTCTGGTTTGGATATTATTGCTGCAACCAGTCTGACAGATGCTGCTCAGCAAGCAGTTAAAGCAGCGGAGGGTAAGTAATCATGTCCGTATTGATCAATAAAGATACTAAAGTTATCTGTCAGGGTTTTACTGGCGGTCAGGGTACTTTCCACTCTGAGCAAGCGATTGCTTACGGTACTAAAATGGTTGGTGGTGTAACGCCAGGCAAAGGTGGTACTGAGCATTTAGGTCTGCCTGTTTTTAACACGGTTAAAGAAGCTGTAGAAGCAACAGGTGCTGAGGCTTCTGTTATCTACGTTCCAGCGGCTTTCTGTAAAGACTCGATCTTAGAAGCAGCTAATGCGGGCATTAAACTGATCGTTTGTATCACTGAGCATATTCCAGTAATGGACATGCTTCAGTGTAAAGTGAAGTGTGATGAGCTGGGCGTTCGTCTGATCGGTCCTAACTGCCCAGGCGTTATCACACCAGGTGAATGTAAGATCGGTATTATGCCAGGTCACATCCACTTACCAGGTAAAGTAGGCATTGTTTCTCGCTCTGGTACTTTGACGTACGAAGCTGTTAAGCAGACAACGGATGCTGGTTTTGGTCAGTCTACGTGTGTTGGTATTGGTGGTGACCCAATTCCAGGCTCTAACTTCATCGATATTCTTGAGATGTTCGAGAATGACCCACAGACAGAAGCGATTGTTATGATCGGTGAAATCGGTGGTACAGCTGAAGAAGAAGCAGCCGCTTACATCAAAGCAAACGTAACTAAGCCTGTAGTTTCTTACATTGCTGGTGTAACTGCACCTGCAGGTAAGCGTATGGGCCATGCGGGCGCAATTATCTCTGGTGGTAAAGGTACTGCTGACGAGAAGTTTGCTGCACTAGAAGCTGCTGGCGTTAAGACTGTTCGTTCTCTAGCTCAGATTGCTGACGGCTTGCGTGAAGTAACTGGCTGGTAACATAGCTACGCTTGTCAAAGGCAGCTTTTGAGTTGCCTTTTCATAAAATCCTCGTCATTTGGCGGGGATTTTTTGTTTTACGCAAATAACACTCGCATAGTGGATTGTGCTTTAGGCTAAGGAAATAGAAATATGAGCTGCTTGCTGGCTTTTTTGAGTCTGATGATAGGGTATAGATTGAGGCGTTACGAAGGGGAAAATAAGTAAAGGCACCCTATCGTTGGGTGCCTTTGTTAGCGGTATAGGTTACTTACGGATGCCTTCTACGTACAGATTCATGTAGATAGTTTCTGCAGCAGGGCCAAGGTTATAATCAATGCCAAAATCTTTCAGCTTAAACTCGGTCGTTCCCTCAAATCCTGCGCGGTATCCACCCCATGGATCTTTACCTTCACCGACTTTAGAGACAGCTAATGTCACTGGCTTAGTTACACCATGAAGTGTCAGCTCGCCTTCAAGCGTTGCCGTACCATCGCCTTTATCTGTGTATTGCGTGCTGACAAACTTCGCTTTCGGGAAGCTTTTTACGTCTAAGAAGTCGGCGCTACGCAGATGCTTATCTCGCTCAGCATGATTAGAGTCAATGCTAGTCGTATCAATTTCTACATTCACTTTAGACGCGTTAGGGTTGCTTTCGTCATAGCTGAACTCACCATTAAACGTATTGAAGCGGCCTTTGAGCCAGCTCACGCCTAAGTGGTTAATACGGAACTCCACGCTGGCATGAGCGCCTTTTGTATCGATAACATAGTCTGCGGCGTATACAGGGCTAGCTGCCAAGAGTAGTCCTGCGAACGCGATAGAAGGTTTTAAAACGTTTTTCATGATGGCTCCTTTGTTCCTAACATTCTTCTTAATGTATTGTCTTTATCAATAAAGTGATGCTTCAATGCTGCAGCAGCATGCAATAAGGATAGAGTGATTAATGTTGTTGCGCTTATGAAGTGGATTTCACCTGCGATATCCTCCTGTTGCTCAATTAATGCCGGAAGTGCCGGTATATCAAACCAGTTAAACACACTAATAGGGCGACCGTCGGCTGTTGAAATCATATAGCCGGACATCAAAACAAGGATCAACAACAGGTAGAGGCCTATATGCCCAAGTTTAGTTATTAGACGTATAGCGTTACTGTGGGTTTTGATGCTTTCTGGGTGTGGGTTAATCGCTCTCCAAATGATCCGAGTGACTAGAATTACAGCGAGTATAATACCAATGCTTTTATGCCAGTTAGGGACCGTCCGATAGGCGGGGTCATAATAACTGAGTGAATCAATATAAAGACCAAGGGGATATAAACCAAAAACAAGCAAAGCAACAACCCAATGCAGAGCGATAGCGCCCAGCCCGTAGGTTGTAGTTGTGTTCCTTATGTGTTTGATAAACGCCATATAAACGTACAGTTCCTCACGGTAATCTGCGCCGCAAAGGGCGCAGGCCAGTTTTTAATTTTTCCAGCGAATGGCTGCTTCAGTAACACGTTTGCCCAATGCGCTCGCAGTTTTTCTATCGGCTTCTGGCGGTGCTATCTCAGCAGATGCATCAGCATTACTTTGTGCCATAGCACCTAAATAGCTACCAATTCGATTAAGGTCTTCAGGACTACCTTCGGAGCTGTTATTGCCTGGTAGCAGACCTAAACTGACCCAGTTCATACCATGTTGAGCTGCGAAAATACTCATCTGAATCAGACTGTTGAGCTTATCACCGCTTTGGCTGGCTGAGTTGGTAAATCCAGCTGCTAATTTATCTTTCCAATCCTGTGTAGACCAAGCTTTCGAGCTGGCGTCCATAAACGTCTTGAAAGGGCCACTGACGCTTCCCATATAAGTCGGTGAACCAAAAATTATCGCATCGGCTTTTGCTAGCAGTTCCCAATCGATGGCTTCGACATTGGCTACTGATAAGAGTTCAGCGGTACCACCTGCTTCAGAAACCCCTTCAGCTACCGCTTTTGCTTGAACTTCTGTATGGCCGTAACCGCTATGGTAAGCGATTACAATTGATGGTTTGGACATTTGCTTCTCCTAATCGAAGTTGATAGCGCTCACTATAATAGGAGATAATTAATTCATCTAATGCATAAAGTTGAATTAATGTATGCGTAAAGTGAATTTAAGGTCGGTGGACCTCAATCTATTAGTTGTTTTAGAAGCCCTCTTAAGTGAAAAACAAGTGACACGGGCAGCTGAAAAACTGCACATGAGCCAACCTGCAGTCAGTCGAGCTTTGCAGCGCTTACGTAGCGTCTTTTCGGATCCTTTGTTGGTGCGAAGTGCCGAAGGTTATGATTTAACAACGCGGGCTACAGAAATGATGGGAGATCTAAAAACCATCTTGCAAAGCGTAGAGCAGATCATTGCAGAACCTGAATTTTTACCCTTTACGTCTAAACAGCATGTGAAAATCGCAGGGCCAGACTTAGAAACAGCGCTTTATGTGCCTGACTTGATGGCGATGATGCGCCATGAGGCACCGGATATGCAGATAGATTTAGATTCTAGGCCAGCTGATTATTTTGAGATGCTATCCAAAGGTGAGATTCACTTTGCGATATCAGGGGTTCCACCTGATGGTGGAGAAGATCAATTGCACCGTGTTTTGTTAGATACCACGGAGCGCGCCATTATCATGGGGGCTCAACATCCTTTTGCGAATAAGCGGCTCTCTTTAGATGATTACCTCAAGTGCCGACATGGATATGTGTCGATCACCGGTAAAGGTTTGCCGATGGCAGATATTCGGTTGAAAGCCATGGGTAAAAAAAGAAACACGTCATTACGACTCACCAGCTTTATGACCGTTGCTGACTTTTGTGAAAAAACAGATCTGATCTTTATGTTACCGGTAAATTTAATAGAGCGACTGGCCGTGGGGCGGGCCGTTGTTTGGCAGTCCCCTCCTGAAGCCTTACAGGCAGAGCCGCTACAGTTTTATTTGTATTGGCATGCTAGAGATCATCATGATCCCATGCACCGTTGGGTTAGGTCGGCCATATTACGAGGAGCCGGGAGAAACTCTTCTTAAAAATAACGACTTTGTTTTGCAATAAAAAAACAGGCTGGTATACTTCGCGCCAGTTCTGTTACGGAACAGCGGCTTACCGCGTTATGGTAGCTCTGCTGGTCCTCTCGCAATGATACATCGTGAACCTGGTCAGGCCCGGAAGGGAGCAGCCACAGCGATCGACTCATGTGCCGGGATGTGGCTGGTGGAGCTGCCCCCATCTGATACCTACACTGTAAAATTACCCTACGTTACTTTTCTATCTGCCCTTGCTCCAAGTAGCACGGACCCTACACCGCCAATAACGACGAGTATCACGCCGGACAGAGATAGCCAGTCGGGAATCTGCTCCCAAAAGTACCACCCCCAAAAACCCGTAAACACAACACCCGAATAGCTGATAGGCGAAATAACAGAGGCTTTGGCGTTTAGGTACGCTTGGGTGTACAGCCACATCGTGAGCCAGATCGATAGGCCAATCAGCAGTAGAGGTAGCGCCGCCTTTAGTGGGATCACATCGAATTTCATGAGTGCAGGAGGAAGGCTAGCCAGTGCGGATAAACCGAAATAATAAAAGAGAATACGATTAGTCGGTTCGGTGCGTGTCAGCATTCGGGTAGTCAGAATGGAGCCTGCCAGTGTTATAGCTGATCCAAAGCCAACTAGATGCCACACACTAAAGCCGTTGCTATCAGGCTTAAGGATCAGGCCTATGCCGATAAAACCAATGAATACTGGAACCCAGCGCAGCCAACCGATATGGACTTTGTAAACCAGTAGCACCAGAAGGGGCACGCATAAAGGCGCCGCATTTCTAAGTAACGCTGCATCTACTAAAGGTATATGTGAGATGGCCAGATAGTAGGTGTAAAAACATGCCCAGCCGCACAGCGCCCGCAGAATGTGGAGCCCCAACTTTTCTGTGCGAAGCCCGCTTGTGCCCTGCTTGATTAACCACGGAACCATGAAGAGGGTACAGAGCAAATATTGAGCGACGACAATCGTTTCGATGGAGACAATATGTGATGTGTATTTAATCAATGCCGCTGCAACGCTCATTACCATAGCAGTCTCCAACGCATAGAAAGCGCCAAGGGCTATTTTTTCGGTAGGGGAAGAGACCAATTGAGAATCCTGATACTTCAATTACAATAAGCACTTACATATTTCTGGATAATCAAATGGAAGACGTTTCCGCCTTTATTACCCAAAACTGGTTAAATCTGCTGGCACTGTCGTGGTTCATCTTATGCTTTAAAGGCTATATGTATTACGCCAAACGTAAAAGCTATACCACGCCTTGTTTAGCCAGTGTGCTGCATATGTATCGTTATGAGTGGATGCAGCGCATGATGGACCGGGAAAACCGTATATCTGATACATCGGCCATTGCTAATCTTGAGCGTAGTGTATCCTTTTTCGCATCGACCACAATGCTTATTTTAGCTGGTCTTATGACGGTATTAGGCTCTACCGAAAAAGCGATAGATGTCGTGGCTGATATTCCCTTTGTGGTGCATGCTACCCGTCAAGAGTGGGAGTTAAAAATCCTGTTGCTGATCGTTTTGTTTGTCTATGCCTTTTTTAAGTTTACATGGAGCTTGCGCCAGTATGGTTTTGTCTCTGTGATGGTAGGAGGTGCGCCGACGCCAGAAGAGGCAATATCTGATCAGGTAAAGCAGGCAAATGCGGCGCGTATCGCAAAAATGACCTCCATGGCGGCAAACAATTTTAACCTGGGGCTACGTACGTTTTACTTCAGTCAGGCGGTGCTGGGCTGGTTTATCAACCCTATCCTGTTTGTGGTGCTCACAGCGTTTATTGCTTTTATTCTTTATCGACGTGAATTTAGCTCCTCAACGCTGAAAACCTTAATGATGACGACCGATACAGAGATCAAATCATGAATGCCCATATTCTGGCGAAATGCCAACGCTTTATTGAGTCATTGGCGCACATGCGTAAATTGAAAATGCGCGTGATTCGCGCAGATGAAAAAAGCATTACTGTCGTATTACCGGTTCAGGAGCAACTCATTAACCATGCGTTTGATACCTACATGCATGGGGGGGTGCTCACGACGTTGGTCGATACCGCTTCTAGCTTGTCAACGATACCCGCACTCAAAGAGTATGAGCTATGCCCAACGTTAGACCTGCGGATTGACCATATGTCGACCCCAGTATTGAGCCAGCCGTTGTATGCTTATGCCGAGTGCTATCGTGTAACCCGTAATGTGTTGTTTACGCGTGCTACGGTGTATCAGGAAAACCCTGAAAAGCCGGTCGCTTACGCAATCTCTACATTCATGCGGCCAGGGGAGGGGAATACGGACCCCGCATTTAAGGCTGTAATCGATGGTGACAATGTAGAGGAGGTCAATTGATGGATACCCTACAATCCCTTGTATCTGAAGCGCACAAGACAGGTGATTATCAGCCTGTTATTGATTTGATCCCCTATGCACGTGTTATTGGCGTGAAATGTGAGCGCTTTGGCGAAGAGATGATTTTTCGCCTACCGCGTAACCCGGAGAATATCGGTAACCCAACCATTCCTGCGATTCACGGAGGTGTAATTGCCTCTTTTATGGAGCTGACCGCAGCGTTTGAGTTGACCCTTCAATTAGAGCAACCAGCACTGGCTAAGATTATCGATTTCTCTGTAGATTACATGCGTGCAGGGCTGGATCGAGATACCTTTGCCATGTGTAAAATCGAGCGGCAGGGTCGGCGAGTAGGCAACTGCTCGATTACAGCTTGGCAGGATAGAAAAAGCCACCCTATCGCGTCTGCCCGTGGGCATTTTCTGCTCGATACACTCTCTTCCTTTCGTTAATTTACATTTTACCCTTGAAAACGAAGGGCTAGCCCCCATCTCTTTGGAAACTGAAATAAACAATATCCAAAGAGATAGGGTGCTGTATCCATGACTACTGAAACGCAGAAAGAAACGCTTGGTTTTCAGACCGAAGTCAAACAACTACTGAATCTGATGATCCATTCTTTGTATTCTAACAAAGAGATCTTTTTGCGCGAGCTGATCTCCAATGCATCAGACGCCGCTGAAAAACTCCGCTTTGAAGCACTGTCTAATGGTGACTTGTATGAAGATGACGGTGATCTGAATATCCGCGTCAGCTTTAACGAAGAAGCGAAAACCGTCACGATTGAAGATAACGGCATTGGTATGAGCCGTAGTGACGTCATTGAACATTTGGGTACGATTGCCAAATCGGGCACCGCGAACTTCATGAGCCAACTCACGGGCGATCAGGCAAAAGATAGCCAGTTAATCGGCCAGTTTGGTGTAGGCTTTTACTCTGCATTTATTGTGGCAGATAAAGTCGATGTCTTTACCCGTCGTGCAGGTACGCCTGTTGCTGAAGGTGTACATTGGAGTTCAGCGGGCGAAGGTGAGTTCACGATTGCAACCGTTGATAAACCAAAGCGCGGCACACAGATTGTCTTACACCTGAAAGAGGGTGAAGAGGAGTTCGCAAACGGCCATCGTCTACGAGCTTTGGTACGTAAGTATTCTGATCATATTGCTATGCCTGTGATCATGCAGAAAGAAGCTGCATTGGGCGCAGAAGGTGAAGAGGAAGAGGCGAAAGATACTCAGCCAGAAGATGAAACCGTCAACTCAGCGACAGCGCTGTGGACGCGTAACAAGGCTGATATCAGCGATGATGAGTATGGTGAGTTTTATAAGCACATCTCGCATGACTTTGGCGCTCCACTAACATGGGGGCATAACCGAGTTGAGGGTAATCTGGAATACACAAGCTTATTGTATGTGCCTGAAAATGCGCCGTATGACTTGTGGAATCGAGATGCGCCTAAAGGCCTTAAACTGTATATCCAGCGTGTCTTTGTGATGGACCAAGCGGATCAGTTCCTGCCTTTGTACCTGCGTTTCATTAAAGGTGTGGTGGATTCCAACAACCTGTCATTGAATGTATCCCGTGAGATTCTGCAAAAAGATCCAAACGTTGATAAGCTGAAGTCCGCGTTGACGAAGCGTGTTTTGGATATGTTGACCAAACTGGGCAAAAACGAGCCAGAAAAATATGCGACTTTCTGGAAAGCGTTTGGTAGCGTGATCAAAGAAGGCCCGGCTGAAGATTACAGCAATCGCGACAAGATTCTTAAACTACTTCGCTTTGCGTCCACCCATACTGACAGTGCTGAACCGACGGTTTCTCTGGAAGATTATGTTGGCCGTATGAAAGAAGGTCAGGAAAAGATCTATTACGTGACAGCTGAGAACTACAATACAGCGAAAAATAGCCCACACCTTGAGATCTTCCGTAAGAAAGGGATCGAAGTCATCTTAATGACGGAGCGCATTGATGAGTGGATGATGAGCCACCTGTTCGACTTCGACGGTAAATCTTTCCAGGATGTCACTAAAGGTGAGTTAGAGCTGGGTAGTGTCGAAACCGAAGAAGAGAAAAAAGCACAAGAAGAATCAGCTAAAGAAGCAGAAGGCTTGGTAGAACGTCTTAAAGAGCGCCTGAAAGACCAAGTGTCTGATGTGCGTGTGACCCATCGTTTGACGGACTCACCCGCGTGCTTAGTGCTGAACGCTTACGATATGGGTGCGCAGATGCGCCAGATCATGGAGGCTGCGGGTCAGGCGGTCCCTGATAGCAAGCCGGTATTTGAGATCAACCCAGAACATCCGTTGATTCAAAAACTGGATCACGAACCCGATGAAGATCGTTTTGGTGAACTGGCGCTGATCATTTTGGATCAGGCAAACTTGTCGGCTGGTGGCCACCTTGATGACCCATCTGCCTACGTGTCACGCTTGAATAAGCTGCTGCTTGAGCTAAGTCAGTAAATGCATCATTAAACTTAGAAAGCGGGCAAAAGCCCGCTTTTTTTGTGGCTATTTACCTGCAGTTTCTGTGTTTTGGTCTACCTTTGAATATATTCAGATTTTCATTATATGTTGACTAAAAAGAGAGATTGCACATGAAGAATGCACTTTTAGCTTTGGGGCTGGCACTGGTTGTATCGACACCGGCCGCGATAGCAGGTGAAGGCGAAGATATCGTCGCAAAGCATTGTAAGGCGTGTCACCAAGCAGGGTTAGCAGGAGCACCAAAACTGGGCGATAAAGCAGCATGGGCACCCCGTGTAGCAACCGGGGTTGATGCTATGACGGCAGTGGTCAAATCAGGTAAAGGGGCTATGCCTCCAAAGGGCACCTGTGGCACTTGCTCTGATGAACAATTAAAAGCAGCGGTTGAAGCGATTACGGCGGATGTGCGTTAAGTAACTACGCTTCTTTTGCGTCTTTTTCGGGTTCGCTGTAGTCTTAGACAAGTTCAACCCACGGATTTGTTTAGATGGCGCAGCGTATTCCTGAATCTCCTGAAGTCACCGCTCATACGGAAGAGGCATGGGTCAGCGTTATCCAAAAAATGGATGAAGCATACGCTGATCTTGTCCACTACCAAGTAGAGATAGAGGACAAAAACGCCGAGCTGAATGAGGCCAAAAGCTTTTTTGATAGCGTACAAGGCTCCATGAGTGACCTGCTGATGGTCTGTGACCATCAAGGTGTGGTGCAGCAAGTTAATCGGTCTTTAGAGTTACTGGTTGGGCAAAGCCAATCAGCGTTAGTTGGGGTGCATTTTTCGACGTTGGTCTCGGTGTGTTACCAACAGAAAGTACAAAGTTTTAGCGAGCAATTACGGCTCCAACCTATCCGCGATTGTGAAATAGCTCTAACCAGCCCACAGGGCGATATCCCGCTTTCGATGAACTGCTCCCCCCGCAAGGATAGTCGTGGGCGTTTAATTGGTATGGTGATGGTAGGCCGTCCATTAGGGGAGCTGCAAAAAGCTTATAAAGCCCTAAATAGCGCACATGCCGAATTAAAATTGGCACAGGAGCGCTTAATTCAAGCCGAAAAAATGGCCTCTCTAGGGCGCTTAGTCGCCGGTGTAGCCCATGAGCTGAACAACCCAATCAGCTTTGTGTATGGGAACATGCACGCACTCAAGCGTTATACGGCAAAGTTACTTGTCTATTTTGACGAAATACAATCGGGCGCATCTCGTGAGTCACTCAAAGAGTTACGGGAAACCTTACGCTTAGATAAAGCGATCAAAGATCTTAACTCACTGGTTGATGGCACCATGGAAGGGGCTGATCGTGTACGAGATATCGTCAACGACTTGAAGCAGTTCTCTTCGACGCAGGCGAGTGCAAAAACAGAGTTTGATCTAGTGCATGTCGTCAGATCAGCACTGCAATGGATTATCAAAGAGAGCAAGCACACCATTCGTGTTGAGGATAACCTGCCTGACTACCTACAAGCGTGGGGGCACTCTGGGCAAATCCATCAAGTGGTGGTTAACCTGCTGCAAAATGCGGCTGATGCGCTTAAAACAACGCCAACCCCCTCAATTAAGCTATCGGCTGGCACCGCTGATAATCAGGTTTGGATGACCGTGGAGGATAACGGCCCTGGTATTCCCGCTGAAGATTTATCTCGCTTATTTGATCCATTCTTTACCACAAAGCCCGTGGGTGAAGGTACAGGTCTTGGGCTCTCAATCAGCTACGGTATCGCTATTGAACATGGCGGAACATTGAAAATAGAGAACCAACCACATGGCGGCGCAATAGCCGAGATGGTTTTACCACTTAAGGAGTGCAGCGATGTTTAATCTATTGTGGCTGCAATCTGGTGGTTGTGGTGGGTGCTCTATGTCACTACTGAACGCAGAGTCTCCAGACTTAGTGAGTACCCTAAAAAACGCAGGGATTAATTTACTCTGGCATCCCTCTCTGAGCGAAGCGTGTGGCTCGCAGATGTTGGCGATACTCGATCAGATTTTAACGGATCAGCTCCCCTTAGATATCTTGTGTATCGAAGGCTCGTTGCTGAGAGGCCCCATGGGAACAGGGCGTTTTCATCTGTTAGGTGGCACAGGAAAGCCGATGATGGATTGGGTAAAACAGCTTTCGAGCAAAGCTCGTTACACCTTGGCGGTTGGCTCCTGTGCCGCTTATGGTGGAATTACGGCGGCTGCACCCAATGTAACGGAAGCCACAGGTCTACAATATGAAGGGGAGATGATCGGTGGGCTACTCGGGGATGATTACCATAGCTTAGCGCAGTTGCCTGTCGTTAATATCGCGGGCTGCCCGGTTCACCCCAATTGGGTGATCGACACTCTAGTAGAACTGGCGATGGGGGAGTTTGACCATACCAGCGTTGACGACTTTGGGCGCCCCCGAAGCTACGCTGACCAATTAGTTCATCACGGCTGCAACCGTAATGAATATTATGAATATAAAGCCAGTGCTGAAAACCCCGGTGATCGAGGCTGTTTGATGGAACATATGGGGTGCTTAGGTACGCAAGCGCATGGGGACTGTAATACGCGACCATGGAACGGTGAAGGCTCCTGTACCAAAGGCGGTTATGCATGTATCAACTGCACTGCCCCAGAGTTTGAAGAACCCCGCCATAGCTTTTTAGAAACACCTAAAATCGCCGGTATTCCAGTTGGCCTGCCAACGGATATGCCTAAAGCTTGGTTTGTGGCGTTGGCGTCACTATCGAAAGCCGCAACACCGGATCGGTTACGTAAAAACGCCGTATCCCAAAACCTGATCTATCCCCCAAGCGTTCATAAGAGAAAAAAGTAGATGAGTCGTATAGTCGTTGGCCCGTTTAACCGTGTGGAAGGGGATCTTGAGGTTTCGTTAGAGATTACAGAAGGCCGCGTGCAACAAGCTAAAGTCAATTCACCGCTCTACCGAGGGTTTGAACAGATTCTGCAAGGCCGGCCACCTATGGATGCCTTGGTGTATACCCCGCGTATCTGTGGTATCTGCTCGGTAAGCCAATCGGTTGCTTCAGCGCGTGCGCTTGCTGATGCCATGCAATTGAGCCCGAATCAAAACGGACAATTAGCGCAAAACATCGTGCTTGCCAATGAAAATCTGGCGGACCTACTAACACACTTCTACCTGTTTTTTATGCCGGATTTTGCGCGTGATGAATACGCTAAGGCGGTATGGTTTCCCGAAGTGGCTGAGCGCTTTAAAGCGCAAAAGGGTAGTGCAACAAAGCAGGTGCTACCGGCACGTGCTGCTTTTTTACACGTCATGGGATTAATGGCGGGTAAATGGCCGCACTCCTTGAGCATTCAGCCGGGAGGCTCTGCCAAACCTGTCGACCGCCATGAACGGCTTAAGCTCTTGATGATTATCAGTAGCTTTCGGCAATTTCTAGAAGAGGTGGTCTTTGATGCTGATCTAGAGTCTGTTGCTGAGATTAGCTCCATAGAGGCACTTAATCAGTATCGGGATGCCAACCATTGGAGCAAGGGCGACTTCAGGGCGTTTCTGCATATAAGCGAACAACAGCACTTAGACCAGCTAGGGCGCGCAACCGATCGTTTTATGAGTTTTGGTAATTACCCACTGCATGGAAAAACACACTTTCGGCGCGGGGTGAGTGGTTTGAGTGGCGAGGTTGAATCGCTTAATTTATCTAAGATATCAGAAGATCTATCTCATAGTTGGATGGCCGGAGAGCGTGCGCACCCTGCGCATGGTATTACACTGCCATCACTCGACAACACGGCCGGTTATAGCTGGTGTAAAGCTCCAAGGCTTGACGGCGAAGTAGTAGAAACCGGTGCATTGGCGCGCCAGCAGGTAGATGGGCATCCACTCATTAGAGCCTTAGTCGCCCAAAGCGGAGGCAACGTACAAAACCGTATGATTGCCCGGCTGTTAGAGTTAGCGCTGGTTGTGCCTCAAATGCAGCAATGGCTTACGGCTATAAAAGTAAACGAGCCATTCTGTGAACAGGCAAAACTCCCTGAGTCGTGCCAAGGAGTAGGCTTGGTTGAAGCCGCGAGGGGCAGCCTAGGGCATTGGATCAGCATACACAAAGGTAAGATAGAGAATTATCAGGTGATTGCTCCCACAACCTGGAATTTTTCCTCCAGAGACCAGCAAGGACAACCCGGCGCATTAGAGCAAGCGCTGGAAAATACGCCTGTGCTAACATCCGAAAAAGAACCGGTGAATGTCCAACACATTGTCAGATCATTTGATCCCTGTATGGTCTGTACGGTGCATTAGATATAATTAATTGATAATTAAAGGTTATTTCTCTTTCCCCAAAATCCCCCCAAAATTCCCCCAAAACCCCCCTTGTTTTTTTCATGCGAATTTAACGCAACATAATCCAGTTCTAACCTTTAACTATGATCCAATCATGACCTCGGGTATCGGCATATATATCCGTGGTGCTTTGATGTTTGTGGCCTAATAAATTCTGTGTGTTGATGCCTTGTTTCTTATACTCGCGTTCTGACCATGATCTTATTTCATGAAATGAAGGGGGGAGGTAATCCTCCCATTGTGGTTTCACCGCTCGAATAGCTTTGGAAAAGCCGTTGCTGAGAGATTTAATGCGTACCTGGCTGCCTTTCTCTGCTTGGCCAACTTTTTTCGTGTGGTGGAACAGCCAAGGACTGACCACGTTATCTCGACAAAGCGCCACGACTTCACCAACACTGATACCCAATACATCGAGTTTTAGAGTTAGCGGGATCATTACCTTTGTTCCTGTCTTACTTTGCACGAAGGAGAGAAACTTTTCACCTTCAAGGACTCTCACATTCTTAAAAGCGGCATTACCTATATCATCCAGCCTTTGTGCGGTAGTTGCTGCCAAAAGGTACGAATGCCATAGGTAAGGCGCTTGATTTTTCTTTGACCATTCTAGCGCACTTATAAAAAGCTCTGTTGTTAGGCGAGCGCGTTTGATTTTAATACGAGGGGTTCTAGTCACTCGGGCTGGATTTGGTTTATCTGCAGGGAAGTACCCAGCTGCAATAGCTTCGTCAAAAAACTCTATTATCACGGTTCTTACACGCTGCCCCATCGTAGGCTTATTAGCCTTTATGTAGGTATTTATAATTTTACTAATCTCCATCGTTGTCAGTTGGGATAATTTCAAGTGCCCGTGACTCTCTAAAACCGATGAAAATGCCCAGCGCTTTTGATCAAACGTACTTCGTTTAATCTCATTATGTGCTAAGCGCTCAGTGAGTATTTTTAAATACGTTTCATACCATGCGTTTACGGTTACACTTTGACAAACGTCCCGTTCTATAATTGCTTTAGTTTCTCGCTCGATGATTATTTGAGCGATTACAGCATTTAGTTGGCGAGCTTGTGCTTCTGCTTTTTGCAAATCTGGCCCCAGCCCCCACCACTCCTTGATTGCATTTGGCCGAATGTCTCTGTACTGACAGGAAAGTTTACCAGTGCGTTTATCTCTCTTTACGTAGAGGTTCGGAACATTGGTAAACTTCTGCTTACGCGGCGCGGCTGCCATTCAGGATCTCCAATACTTTAGGGTCAAGGTATGTGGTTTGCTCGTCATTCATCATTTTTTGTGCTTGCCGCAGCTGATTGGCTGTTGAATGGTCGAGAGGCCTTAGCTTAGCCACCTCTTTTACTAACCATTCCCTCCCGTGTTTTTCTGCCGGCGGTTCAAATCGCCCTTCTTTAGCCCACTTGCGGAGAGTGTTCATATGATGGGGTTTTGAATAGTTCGCTTTGTCCCATTCTTCTAGTGTGATAAACATATCATCCTCTCTTTTGTAGTATCTGCTTCAGTCACGGGAAGTTCCTTTCCTAATAGAGCTGGCCTTATCTTGATCAGGGCGCATCTGGGTTAAAACTGCATCACACATGGGCACCTCCGTTCTGGCGGTATGGCTAAGACGCTCGACAATAGCTGAGGCTAGGTCGATATTTTGGCGCTCTGCACGGATAAATAGATTAATGATCTGATGAGCAAGTTGATCCCTAGCATCAGATGAATTGAGCTCTATACCTTGATTGATTGCGCTACAGTACCGGCCAAAGATTCTTAGCTCGTTTCGCAGGTTGGTTTGAACATGCCGTGCCTGGATTGCATCGATATAACTCATCGCTTTGTCTCCCTGAGACGTGCCACATTGAGCAAAACGTCAATTTGTGACATGTCACGCTGTATTTCGTTATCCGCGTTATGGATCAGGACAGTTAAGGCTTCGGCTGGCTGCTCAAAGCCGCCGGCTTCTACTATGCGAGCAAGGGCTTCACGCGTGCCTTGGTACATATCCATAGAAAACCGAGAAGCACCTACAGCCTCAAGATGCGATGCCTCCCTTCGGCGCTGGTCGGCCTTACGCTGTGCCGCAGTCTTAGCCATTGGCCACATCCTTCATGGCCTTTTCTTTCTGTATCTCCAGATAGATCTCTTCGCGGTGGATATTCACATCGTTAGGGGCGTTAAACCCCAATCGAACCTGATTGCCCTTAACCGATGTCACGGTAACGGTGATGTCGTCGCCGACCATGATGGTTTCGCCGACTTTACGTGTGAGTAATAACATGGTGATTCCTTCCTTAGTGGATGTAGGTATTGTCTGGGTCACGCATGAAGCGCAACACAGCGGGTAAAAATGGTTTGCCGGAGGCTTTCTGTTGTAGGCCGTAGTAGATGCCCACCAGCACGAATGCTGTACAAAACAGTGCCGTAGCCGCGAAAAAGAAGCCGATCAGCACAAAGAATTCAGGCAGCATGATCATTGCCTCCAAAATCAGCTATGGTGCAGAACTCGTAAACAGCCTCGCCCAATAGCTCAGCCGCGTGGTCAAGCTGAGCGTTTCGGGTGCTGGTGGATGCACGGCTACGGTGTGAGCTACGCGAGCGGTAACGACGGGCTAACTCGGTGTGTTGATCTGCTTCGGGGTCTGCCTGCATAGCAGGGAAGGTCAGCCAACTACATACCAACATGATCAAAATGATCCTGACACGATGAATAGCCCCGAGCTCAAACAGCTTATTGATAGCGACCACCACATCGCTGGTGGCGGTTTTGAAATAGATGGATTCCCACGCTTGAGCAATATTGGACTTGCTGCAGTTCATCTCTTCCGCCGCTTCTTTCTGGCTGAGGCCGTTTAGTCGGCAAACCAGAGCGCGTGATTCGGTAGGCGTAATTTTACGACCACTGGGGAGAATAACGGGGGTACATTCCCAGTCACCTAAACCGTATCCGTGTTGAGTGCGTGTAATCATGTCAACCACCTTAAAACACTATATGTGTTTAAGAATATAGCTCTAGTTGGTTGCTTGTCAACACTAAAAGTGTTTTAGATTGATGGGGTAACCCAGTTAAGTGAAAAGTAATAAATAATTCAGAGAGTAAGAGCGTATTGTTTGCCTGTATGGAGGGGCAAAATAAGGGGTACTTGAATTGCCAGCTCCCGAGAACGGGAAGCTGGTTTAGAAGGTGAGGGTGGTAATTGGTTGCGAAGTTATAGTTGTTTGGTGGTCTGGCGCACCTAAGCCAAAGATAGCTTAGGTTTTCCTTTTCCTGATACAACTTCTCCGCCAATAAGGCCAAACAACAATGTATCTATTTCGTGCTCTGGAAGTGACAAAGCTTTGGAGATACATGATCTAGGTTGTCCGTTTGTCCAGAGCGCTTTAAAAACCTTATCCCAGAGCACTGACTTTTCTCTTTCAAGCCCCTCTGGCTCTGTTTGGCCGTACAGTTTCCTCAAATCAATACAGAAGGTCTTGTACTGCCAATCACTAATAAATCCAACTTTATGTAAGCGATAGGCTAGAGCTGCAGTAGATACACCCCATCTTTTCTTGGCTTTAATTAACTGGTTCAAAGACGTTACTTTCTGGATGGTGCCTATCAAATCAGCCTGCGGTACTAGAAAGTAAGAAGCGAATTCATTAGCCTCATTTTCTGCCTGCCTGCCTTGTGGAACTCCATTTGAGTGCATTACCAAGTGGCCTAACTCATGCAGCGCATCGAACCTACTGCGCTCCGCCGTCTTGTACGTATTCAGAAAAATATAGGGGACGTGATCTTCCCAGCAGGAGTACGCATCGACATTTCTTGTGTTTTCGGACAAAGAAAACACCCTAATACCTTTTGACTCCAGAAGTTTAATAATATTGCCTAACGGCATTTCGCCCAAGCCCCAAAAGTCGCGTAGTAAAGATGCGGCAATTGCCGGGCTTGTTTGGTCTGAAAGATCCGGGAGGTCTACTTTGGGCAAGCTGAACCTCTCCGATACCCAGTCGTTTATTTCGAAGGCAAAAGCGCTAGCAGCCGTTGCTGCATTTCTTTCTTTCGCGGACATTTTGCTTAAGCTCCGAAAGCTAACCTCCTCTTTTAAAGGCACACGGGGCTTATCCCGATAGAAAAAATCAACCGGGAACTTTAAAGCCTTAGCAAGGGAATTTACAGTTGATTCTTCTAAGTTTTCTGCCTTACCTTTTTCAATACGAGAAATGTGAACTGCTGAAATACCAGTCGCCTCAGCCAGTGCTTTGGCTGTAATGCTTCTCCGTTGTCTAGCAACAATCAAGCGATCGGGGTTAAATTCAATCATCATTCTATTTTATAAATTTCAAAATCGTCAGCTTCATACCTTTCTCGTGAATTTTTAGTATCGATCGGTTCAAAATCGCCGTTGTAATCAGTAATAAAAATTCGTTCGCTAAAGGCACTAAACTGCCCATTATCATCTATTGATGTAGGTCTGGACAACTCGACTTTTACGTTTTCGATGTCAGAAGACACGCACAAATACCAAACTGACTTGTTTTCATGCAATGTTTTTTGAGGCTTGGTTTCTGGAAACAATTCGAAATTATTGTTCGACTCAACTAGCTCTTTTGATCCAGTTTTTTTTCCTGATATAGCCTTCGGTGAATTGCTACTGCATGCTTGGGTGACGTTTTGGAAAACTACGATAAGTCCTTTGTCATGGTTTTCAACTGCCTCAATGCCTTTGTAAGAGGCGGCTACCCAGCCAGTTTGGTTGCTTATGAATAACTCTCTTTTTCCTCTTACTCCTTCATGGTATGCGAAAGTGCCTGCCGCATTGGCTGCATGTAAAGGAGTAGCTTGGGATCTAGCAGTTGCAACGTTATGTGCAAGTTGCAGTAACTGTGGGGCTGTTACACCGAAAAAGGCTAGCTTATCGGTTACATCTGTTTCTTCTTTGAAAATCACTTCTGATAACAATGGCCAATCCTCATGTTAATTTTTTGTCCCTACATGTTGGTGGAAAAAATTAACATGGTCAAGCGTTAGAATACAAAAGGGAGGCAAATATTAGATATTAGGAGTCTGTCGCTTTGGCAGGGTTGAAACAGATGTGGCTTCGAGATGGAAAGGCTCTTAAGTCTACCTAATTGTAATCCCTAAAATTCAGAGTAAATTACGCTCTACAATAGTTACAACCTGGCCAATGATTCTGAGTTGATCAATATTATGAGATGACAAGACCTCATCCCTATAGATATTCTTATCTGGGTTATCGCTAGTAATAAGCCATGATCCATCTAAGCGCTTATTGAACCTCTTGACCCGCAAATCACCATCAAATTCAAAAGCATAGATCTTTCCGCTAGTTGGAATAGATGCACTTGAATTAATTAGAATTACGTCCTTATCTTGTAGCGTACTTTCCATCGAATCACCGCTGACAGTAGCGATTGTTGCGGCGTTATGGGGGATATGGAAGCGGTCGAGAGTTTCCTTAAGTACCGGCTTGTAAGTGATAACTACGTCATTATCCGTATAAGCGCCGGTCCCTGCTGCTAGGTGGGATTCATAGACTGGCACAGATACGAACTGGCCGCTATCAACCGTTACGATATTATCAGCGCTAAGCTCTGTAGAGGTTGAGAGGTGGTTAGGCCCATTGCCAAAAAGCAGCCATTGAGAAGTCACGCCGAGAAAGGCGGCGATATCTTCAATTTTTCGGGGCTGCTTTGTTTCACCCGACTCAATTTTTGCAATTGCATTTTGAGCCACGCCAATGCCATCAGCAACTTCTTGCTGAGATAGGCCCCTTCTCTTCCGGGCTGTTTTAAATCGGTCTTTAAGCATCATAGTTTTATTATCACAACTAAACGTTTTGAAATCAAAGCGCTTAAAGTGTTTAAAATAAACACATCAAGTGTTATATTTTGCCTTAAATTATACTTTTAGGTGTTGATATGACAGAGCTAGAGGCATTAGAAGTCGCTATTTCCATTGCTGGTGGGCCAACCGCCTTAAGCCGCAAAGTCACAGAGTTGGCGACTAAAGAAGGCACTTTACCCCCTGGGCGCGGAATTAAACAGCAACATATCACCAACTGGCGACACCGAGAAAAGCGCTGCTCTGCCAAGTATGCGCGCTTTGTTGCTATGGCTGTAAATAACAAGGTAACAGCTCACCAGCTACGTCCTGACCTGTATCCACCTGATGCGTTGTCTGCATAACCCATTATCCATACCCACCGGCTTTTTTTTATCGGTTGGGTTCCATGTGAATTTGTACAGGTACGCAAGATGTCAGTTCTAGACGGACTAAAACCGCGAGGTGCAAAGGCTCAGGCTCTGGTGGCCGAGCTTAAAGAGAAACCGTTAGCTTTGAAAACCGAGTTCGCGCTGGGAGTGGTGCTAAAGACACCGCTATTTGCTACCGAGTGCAGTTATCCGCTTGGTGCTGTTGATGACAGTGGTCAGCCGCTGGATTGTATAGAGCCGACCGATTGCTTCAAGCGGGTCGTTATGGCTGCTAAAGAAAACAATATAAACGCCATTATGGCAGAGCATGCGCGGTTGATCGGGGTAAAACGTAAGAACGAGCGAAAAGCTAAGGGTTTGGAGCGTATTGCTTTTGAGCCGTCTAACAATAAGCAAGCGGATCGACAGGCGAGAGCGCGCACTTTTGACGACAAACTAAAAGCGGCACTCGGCGTTGCCGTTTATGGCGCAGAGGGCGTGGGGCATTCGGTCCTATTTGATCTGATGTGGCCTGCTGAAACGTTCTTAATTCACGATGTTAGATATGAGGCATATCGTTTTCTGATAGATACCCTTGATCAAGCGCTTCGTACAGCGCGTCCTCATGATCTTGCCCCGATTTTGCAAGCCTCAGTTGCTCGTATGGAG
Source organism: Neptunomonas concharum (assembly GCF_008630635.1). Taxonomy (NCBI): domain Bacteria; kingdom Pseudomonadati; phylum Pseudomonadota; class Gammaproteobacteria; order Oceanospirillales; family Oceanospirillaceae; genus Neptunomonas; species Neptunomonas concharum. The sequence goes on from NZ_CP043869.1 coordinate 1,241,437, forward strand.
GCGCTTTAATTTGCTTAACCTCAATCACGTAATGCCAATTTCCGTTCTCAAGCTGTATGACATCGTCAGCCTGAGCTTTGTTATCGGAATGGTATTGCTTTGGGGTCATATCGCCTTCCAGTCCGGTATAGGAGAGGCGGTAAGAATAGGTTTTTTCGGTCATGCGTAGCTCCGTTACTTGCAAGGGGTCAGAGGCTTAATAGTAGCGGAGCGACGCAACTTAATAAATTGAGGTTTAACCCATGGCTAACGATTTAACTAATGACGTAATCAGGGCGCTAAAGGCCCGAGGTAATCAGGGGGCATCTATTCCCGGACTGGTGAATATGCTGGAACAGCAGGGGGTTGAGACCAATGTCCCTATGATCAGTGCAACGGTGGTTAAGCTGCAGAAAAAGGGGCAGCTGTTCTACGACGCTAACCAGTATTTCTGGGCTGAAAGCGTGCTGATGCCTCCGGCTGTGAGTGAGTCGTCCTTGGATGTAGAGGCCGAGCAAGCCGCAGATCCTTTTAATACTCCCCTTAATCCTGATGATTTCGAGATAGAGGTGGCAATCGCTGAGGCTGACTTTGCTCAACAGCGTACGCCTCCGCTATTAGGGCTGTCTGTAGCGCCGGAGTTGGGGCGTCTGATGGATGATATTCAGCAGTCTACTTGCTCGGTTGCCGCACAACACTTGGTGCAGATGATCACCGACTTGCCCGGATTCGCACCTAACCTGGTACGCGTAGCGTTTTACCGCCAAGGATCGAATCTTGAGGTGTTGCCCACATTCCAATTAGAGGAGTTGCGCTCAGCCGTTCTGAATGACGATGTTCGTTTGCTGGCTGAGATTCATCAAACACATTGTGAATCGCTGGGTGTGATGCCGTGTTATGCAACAAAGCTGGCTGAGGCTGGTGGGTGAAAGAGGGGGCCAAAGAATGAGCATGTTATTAATGGTCGAAGCACTTAAGGCTAAGGTGGGAAACCACGGTCGTAAGTTGGTTTTGATCAAGCTAGCTGATAACGCTAACGATGAAGGTAAATGCTGGCCGTCTTATCAGAACATTGCTGATCATTGTGAGATGGGGCGCAGTACCGTTAAGGCGCATATTAAAGCGCTGGCCGCTGGTGGTTTTATTCAAGTAGAAGAGCGGAACGACGGTAAGAGCAGCAACCTGTATCGGCTAACGATCGCTAAGGGTGATATTAATCTAACCCGGTCAAAATCTGACCCGGTCAAACATGAACCCGGTCAGGATTCAGCGGCTACATCATCACCGTCTAACGAGTTGACCCGGTCAGAATCTGACCCAGTCAAAAATAAACCCGGTCAGGATTCAACCGCTACCCGGTCAAAATCTGACCCCCTGACCCGGTCAGAATCTGACCCCAGAACCAGTCACTCTTTTGAACCAGTCAATGAACCTGTTGATGCTGAGTGCCATCCTGAACCACCAGTAGGCGAAATCAATCCGCCACCCGCACAGCAGCATCCGGTTTTTGATGATGTCTCCTGTTCCACTGATCACCGCTTTGAGATGTTCATGGGCTGGCAACCGTCCAGATCGTTTGGCGAGAGGTTGAGATTCAATCGAGTTGATCTTTCGGCGTTGGACCTCGAAACGCAGGAGGAGGTGATCACCGAGTTTGTGAGCTACTGGGCGGCACGCAACGACTGCTACTCGCAGCAGCAGTGGGAGCACAAGCTGGTGCAGCAGGTGAAGCATTTCTTGGCCAGCCCAGCAAAATCCAATCAGCGTGCCATGGTTTCGGCAGCGGTTATGGATGTGGGGAATACCGATTGGATTGATCCACCCAGCAAGCAAACAACACGCGCCAAGGTGTCGGCATCCATCATGAACGTAGGAGATATGGACTGGTGAGCACGATTAAAAACCCAGAAAACATGCTAGGGATCGCGGTAACCAGCGTCCACGATGCAGCGGCAGCACATAACTATGTGCGCCATCTGGTGAACAGGAACTGCAAGGCAGGGCCAATGTATATCTACCTGAGCCGCGAGCAGATCGAGGGGGCAAGACTATGGTTTGCGGGGCAGGGGGTTAGTGGCAAGCAGGAGCAAGAGAAGGAGCGCAACGTATGATAGTCACAGCAGGGCGTAAGCATGATCGAGCTGGTATTCTCGATGCGCTATTGCAGAGCAAGGGTGAAGTTACCAATGTAGAGATCGCCAAGCGCTTTGGATGTACCCCGATGACAGTGAGCGATGTGAAACACCAATATGCGCATTTATTCCCATCGAGTGCGTTTCGTCGTACCCGTACCGCTATGGATGAGGCCCCTTTGGTGCCGGTGGCGCTGGATGCTCCCGAAGGAACAACACACCACGCGGTATACGGATTTTACAAAGCCCAAGGCCAACGAGTTTACCGCTGGACAGGTACAGAGTGGGTGCTCTCAACCCTGAGTATTAGTGAGCTAAAACGTGCTGATTACCAACTTAACGCAGCTAACAAGCCGAAGGGGTGAAGGATGAGGGATAGAGAGGGAAGTGAGCAAGCGGCGTTCTTCAACTGGTTGCGGGTAAGGCATCCGGCCGTATTCGATATGGCGTATCACGTACCCAATGGTGGAAGTCGCAAAGGCGGGCAAAAAGAAGGGGCTAGGCTCAAGGCGCAAGGGGTTAAAGCGGGTGTACCGGATATCTGCATAGCAATACCACGGGGCGGCTACTTTGGCCTGTATATCGAGTTTAAAGCGACACCACCCCACAATGCCGTTGTATCTGTCACGCAAAAAGCATGGCTAGAAAAGCTCGCAAGCCAAGGATACAAATCAGTACTGTGCAAAGGTTTTGATGCGCTTAAAGCCGAAGTGGAAGCGTACCTATCATTACCAGTAACCAGGGCGCTACGTGAGTAAACCCAGCCGTATAAAGCTGCCGCCATTGGCCGAGTGTGACAACCCCTTATGTAACGATGGCTTGATACAGGGGACATTTCACACAGATGTCTGTTTTAAGTGTGAGGGTGCAGGCGTGATAGCAAAAGACTCAGGCGAGGCAATCCATAGAGACGTACTGATTGCCGCCATGAAGCAATGTATTAAACAACAGCGTAACCAGATACGCGAACTCAAACGACAGCTGGTGGCTCAAGATGAAGCAGTCGATCGCTATCGCGGTATGAGCTCGCGGCTCGGTGGCAAACACAGGATGGACTAATGGACAGCAGAGTATTAGAAGTCGTTGAACGTTATATCTCCGTCATCCTAAAGGAAAACGCGCGCCAATACGCAGGCTGGCGAGCAGAACACCTGATGGGGCGTATCATCGAGTTTAAAGGCGATCTACCAGCCCACGGAGGTGGTGGGGAGAGTAACGCCAACATGCTCTACCAGATCCTATTCATGCCGGACATGCCGCAAGGCATTAAGACGCAGCGCGCCTGCAAAATGATGGATGTACTAAAAAAACGTGACAGCAAAGCCGCTAACGCCCTGATCGCCACGGTTTACCTACGAAAGCGCCCAGACCCCAAAACAGGCCGCAGCCACTACACGCAAAGCCGCATAGCCGCCGAGCTAGGCATCAGCCGCAGCGCCTACCTCAAAAAGCTCGAAGCGGGGGAGGAGTTTGTACGGGATATGGTCGAGATAGCGTGGTTGAGCGCTAGTTAGGTAATTATTTGAGCGTTTTGTTAAGTGCTCCACCAGTAATAGGCGCGCTCGAAAATATTACAATGTTCATTTATTTTCCACTCATAGAACACTGGTTCGTTAAAGCTCATTTTCCATTTTGGAGGCAACTTTAATTCTTTGCTTAGCAGATGATGCAAGTGTTTTGACTGAGCGCATACGTTGTTATCCACCAATGATTTCGGGCAAACTTGAAGATTACCGCAAGTGCTTAGATCTGAAATATATATTTCGATCTCACGACGTATCTTCAACATGCCCTCAAGAGTATATAGCTTGGAATATTCATCATCGTTCAGACGATTTCGATTCTCATAGTGCTCATAAAGAGCTCCTATCTTTAAACTAATATCTGATGAGAAACGTTTTTCGAATTCTAGGTAACGTTCATTACTTTTTATTTGATCCTGCTTTGTCAGAGTATCAAGCTGATTTAAGGCAATGACAACACCTGCAACTACAGCGAGAGTTTGCACCCAAGTGGCCAAATGCTGATTCTCAGGATCCCTGAAAAAAAGAAACAGTTTTGTTAAAGCCACAAAAATTTGCTGAACATACTTCAGATTGTCGAACATCTAAGTTTCCGTACTGACATAACAGTTTTTACTGCGCAAGCGCACACAGCCTTTCTTTAACTTGGGACAAGGGACTCGATTCTATCTTGGATCGGATGTCCATAAAAAAAGCACCGGATTGGGTTAGACATAGTGCTTATCAGCGATCATAGTCTGGTGGGGCTGCCCATCGGCCTTTATAGATGTTGGTTTAGGTTTCACTGGCCAGCTTCCAGACCAGGAATACGGCTCCGTATCTCGGCCTTCAAATACTCCTTTAAGATGCTGAACGTCCATGACGCGGTTGGATTAATAACGTGTTCCTTCGCTTTGTTCCAAAGTGTTTCATCGACAATGGAATCCGCAAAGTCGTGGCCTTGCCAAGTGAGCCGGAAAATCACTGCCGACTGGGCAACGCGCTTACCTTCACCCTGTAACGCAGCCTGAATCAAACCTGCTTCATCAAGCAGCTGCGCATGCATTGCGAACTCCGCTTCGGTTACACCTTCAATCGATTTACCGTTCAACGGGCCTTCTGCATCTCGAACGGCCAATATTATCTTTCTGACTTTATCCATGTCTCGTTTCATTTTCTATGCTCAACAGTTTTTCATGCGCATGCGCAGTATCGCTTAAGATGATGAGCTTTATTTTGGCTTTGTTGAAGCTCATTACCAATTACAGATTTCACTCAATGGCTTTATCGTATTATCTAAGCCTGATGAAATGTTACACAGCTAAGAAAGCAACAGTATTATGCCATGGCTCACCATTTTGATCGTGCTCAGTTTCTTGGCCTATATGTAGAAGGGTATATCCATGCACTTGAATGTAGTGATTAACACCTTCTTCCACATCTGCATCAATGTAAAAATCACATTCTTCACATGAACAGCTAATATCAGAGCTAATTTGAACAACACTCTCAGTATCATTGATGTCAAATTCATCACTCATACTTACTCTCCTCAGATTGAGTTATTACGGGCTCAAAGGTAACAATATAATAATTCTCATGCGCGATATCATTCCTTACTTAGAAGTAGAGAAATGCCATAACACGCTAATTTTAAAAGCTTTTCGGAAGAGGCATTCAGGAGGCATCCCTGTAATCACATACGCACGAAGTCTGTAACACTCGCGCCATCTTCCTTGAGCTTTAGCTATGTTTTGATTCTAGACCGGTTTGGGTCATTGTCCAGCATAAAAGCACCTGAAAGGGTTAGACATAGTGTGCAGGTGCCGCCTAGTTAGGGTTTTGCCAGTTCTGCATCTGACAACGTACCCGTAACTACTTCATTGCTGGTGGCTGAGGCTTTTGGTAAGCGCTAAAACGAATTTATGTGTAAAGTTCAAGGCTTGGAGTGTTCTGATCATTCTTTAACTGCGAACTTTTCCGTATTGAATCCATTTAATGCGTGATTAATTATGTAAGTTACCCAATCGCCGGCTTTTCTTCCATTCTTGTCGAAGGAAATATACCCGTTTGATCGGTAGCGAAAATCCGTTTTCCAACCCGTTTTTCCCTTTTTTTTCTCCAAATAGCGTACTGCGAAATGGCTTCTTGGGTCATCTAAAAGGTTGGCATTACTGGAAAATCGAATCAGCTCTACGATATTCAGATGATAGGATTCAGGAAACGAAATATCCATAATGTGTTGAGTAATGGGTTTACCGTCGCTTAGCTTCCGTACTAGCTCGTGATCAAGTAAGTATTCTTTGCCTTTTTCTAGTTTTTCGCTAACGCCGGTATCTCCTGTGGCCTTCCAATAAGAAAGAAGTGCAAATACGGACTTGGCAACTCCAATGTAACAAGGCGTATGCTTAAAACAACCGCCAAATCTGTCAAAATTTAATTTTGAGGTTGATACTGATAAGCCGCGTTCCATTGGTTGATATGTAGTTATCCACTCTACACCATTCAAAACATGTTCTGCTCTGGATTGGCCTAGTCTGCACATCGCACTGATCAGCATTGCGTTGTAGCAGGGGAGAAAGTATTTCTCGTCACCACTAAGCGAGAAACCAAAAGGAGTGGTAAGTCTTTCGAAGACCTGATCAATTAGTCTGTCGGTATATTCAAGATGTTGGGCAAAAGGTATCTCACTCAATGCGATGAGTCGCCAAACGCAGAAAAGCGGGTCGTCGCTCCAATCTCGTGTGAGTTCTTTTACAAGCTCGGACTGTGCAAGCAGCTGCAGCGCTTCATCTTGAGAAATAGAGAGACCATTGTCTAAGCTGATTTTAAGCTCTAGGGCTTTATCCATTGAGATGTTCTTCTAACGGTTTCTTCATGAGTAAGCTCTAGTACCTTCCCCCGCTTAGCTGTTTGAAGGATAACGTATTATTCGTTATGACTTTCACGGAGAGGGCTGGAATTAATGATATAGCTTGAAATAGCGTAGTAACTTTCAAGGGCGGAGTAAAAACCGCAAGCATAATCTCTTGATTCCTTATTGACCTCTTTCAGCGTCTTTTGCAGTAAATGGTTCGTTCCTTGATTGAGAAAAGTAGTAGTAGAGTAATGCATGCCATCATGGAAACCTTTTTCGTAGTCACTTTGATTAGTTATGTACTCATTGTATACAGGGACAAACTTTCCGTTTTTTTGAAATATTTTCTTTGCAGCAAGCAAAATATCAGCAGTAGTATCATGCTGCTTGTGGTCTTTTGCATAGATGGAGTTTGATATTAGGAATAATGATATCAATAGAGCTGAGAATATTCGCATAGGGTTATGTTAGCCGTTTTATAAATGCGTTTGCGCGATACTATTTCTAGCGCGCCATCTTCCTTGAGCTTTAGCTATGTTTTGATTCTAGACCGGTTTGGGTCATTGTCCAGCATAAAAGCAGCTGAAAGGGTTAGGCATAGAGCTAATAGGTGGCATAGCGTTCACGTTTTCAGGTCGAAGGGTGCCCCCCAGCTATTGTAGGGCTTAAGGCTATAGGTCCCTCGGCTACTCGACTAATGTGCCGATTTTAACTTAGGCATAGGGATAGTTTTCCCCGCACTATCAACCAAAGATGCAACAAAGTAAGGATCTTCACCGCATTCCCTTGTTTGATTCTGTCTATCATATCTAATCTCTAATAAAGAGCAGTATGCTTTGCAGCGCTTCCTATAAAAACACGAAGTAATTTCCTCGTCAGACAAACCGTATTTGGCCACCAATGCCTGCAGAAGCTCATCCAACTTCTTGCTCGTAAGGTGGCCTTGCGGAATCATCAATTCAGAAAATTGGTTAAGCCCACTCATCCCGCGAATATACCAATACCTATCTTTCATCATTGAGGTTCCCTTAATCAGTATTAACGCTGAATACCTGTTAAAAGCCAACCCAGTTTCTGTTACGGCCAACATAATTGTTTTGAATGATTTCTGTTTCACTACACTTAGGACAATAATCTGGATTCAACTGCTGGTTTGCCATGCGTGTTATCGTGGCTCCTGTAATGATTTCTGGCTTCTCAACTAGGCCGTTGTCATTCATTTTGAAAACACCCAGCTTAGGCTTGCAAAGCCTCAGAATATGCGAAAGCATGTCGACTTTATTTTTGTCAGCCCGTGGTCCAAATGTAATTGACTTTATATCTACAGGTAAGAAGCTTTCGTTTTGAATCAAGCAGCGATACTCAGCTTCATATTTCCAGTGCTTGTCTTTGTATTGTAATATTTGAAGAGCCTTTTCGGGGAGCAGGTCTTTTTCGGTAATCGATGGTTTCTTAAGATACGAAACCTTGTGAAATATCTGCTTATCCATTAGCTCAAAGCATACAACACAGCCTCTACCACCATCTGCATAATGTGACCACATTAAAGGATTTGTTGAGCTCTTTGTGAAGCAAACCAATCGAGTCTCTTTAATAAGACTTTCCCACTCTGCTTCTCTTTCTTTCGAAATGGTACCGTCAATCTTTATGACGCCTTCCATTGGGTCATTAAGCTCGTGATAGGGGGCAGCATACATCCTCTCTTTCAATAAGAGATCCAGCAAGAATTCAAAATTATCCAAAGATTTATACTTGTAGAATCTTGGCTTTTTCTTCATTGCGTGACCATGCTTAAGTTTTTAACATTTTTATTCATTTGAATGCGCTATACCATTCCTTACATAAAAGTCAGAAAAGGCCATAACACACTAATTTTAAGAGCTTTTCGGAAGAGGGGAATCAGAAGGGGTCCCTGTTATCACAAACGCACGATATCGATATGACGCGCGCCATCTTCCTTGAGTTTTGACTATGCTTTGATTCTAGACCGGTTTGGGTCATTGTCCAGCATAAAAGCAGCTATAAGGGTTAGACATAGTGTGCAGATGTCGCCTAGTTAGGGCTTCGACCACCAGCTCTGCATTGACAGAAGAAGGCAAAGGGGGGTATCTGGCGTTATCGAAATCTTATTTAAAAAACTCAGCGACTTTATACGTAGCGAAATAGAGGGATCTCGCTTCACTATCCTAAGTGAAACACCCTGTGCTGACCCGCATGCAGGGTGTTGTGGGGGCTGAGGGTTAGAGACTTTCGGCTACCCGATTATGTGTTTTGCTAACAACCACTAGAAGGCTCATAGCAAATAATATTGTTAACTACATTGTTCTTAGAGAATATTCCATACATTCCGGGTGTTTCAGCAAATAAATTACCAGCTTTCATTGCCGCAGCCCCAACATTGGCATTGCTGCGTTCTGAATAAAACCAAAGAATACAGAAATTGTTATTAGAACAAACCGACTTTCCGTGTAGGTTGAGCTTAGCTTCTGGAAGTAGACCAGAATTGGTAAGAATAACCTTAGAATTTCCGTTGTCGTAAATTACCTCAAATTCTGATGAAGCCATTGATTGATTGGTAATTAAGGTTAAGAAAACTACTGCTATCCATTTCATATTTAAACCCTTTCAGTTTTCTAACGCCGCGCTAAGGGGCGCAGCTTTGCTGCGTCCCAGCGCTTAAGCGCTTTGTTAGTCTGGTTACATGAAATTTAGCTCCAAAATAAAAAAGAGGCGGCGCAAGAAGTGCTGAACTTAGCATGTACCAAATAGGTACTTCCCTTACAGGGAAAAAGGCAAAAACCATAACAATAATTGAAGCAATGATTGGAGTTGATATTTTTGCTTTTTTAGAAATCGTTGAAATTATATAACCTGACCATAGATAAATAATAATGCAGTCGATAGTTAATATAACGAGTTCTTGCGTTGTATATTCTGCTTCATATTCGCTAGTGCCAAATAGTAGAATCTGTATAAACGCGGATGCAACAACTACAATCACTAGGCCTAAAAATCCAAGAAAACCACCCAAAAAAAATCCTTTTAAATCAATATATTTCATCTTATATCCTAGTCAGACTAACGCCGCCAACACAGGCGAGCGTTAGCGAGTCCAGCCCACGTCTTTTGTGGGCGATTGTGGTTGGCTTTGTTATGCACTTAATACTGCCACATAATTTCGTTTCTGAGCTTTTCAACGATCGCTTTTTTAGGACCCGCAACAATGGAGTAAACAAGTGTTTGTCCATTGACAGAAACGCATTTAATTACTGCTCGATTGTTACTGTAATTACCATAAATATATTCACCATGACTACTTTTTACTACCTGTATGAAGCCCAACGAGTTAAGTATTTGCATTCCTTTTTCAGCACATGCCGACTCTGAAATATTTAACTCCTTGTGATCAGACCAAACCTGTGGCGGGAACTCTTTTTGCAACGTGACTACTTCTACCGGCTCCTGCACAGGAATATTTGAAGCGCATCCGGATATAACAAGAAAAAACACTAAAAATGCAAACAACTTCATTCTATTATTCCTATGCATAACATTTTATTCATCGGCGTGCGCGATATCATTCTTTACTGAAAAGTCAGAAACCGCCCTAACACATTATTTATAATAAGCTTTTCGGAAGGAGTTATCGGAAGGCATCCCTGTAATTACAAACGCACGATGTCTGTAACACTCGCGCCATCTTCCTTGAGCTTTAGCTATATTTTGATTCTAGACCGGTTTGGGTCATTGTCCAGCATAAAAGGACCTATAAGGGTTAGACATAGTGTGCAGATGTCGCCTAGTTAGGGCTTCAACCACCAGCTCTGCATTGACAGAAAAAGGCGAAGGGATTACTGTTCCTCATACGAGGCGTCGAAACCTCCAGTCAGCAAGCGGTATCAGCACCCGAAAGCGCTGTTTTTTTGTGCCTAAAATCCGGCCATAGCTTTTGTTATGCCGGGAGGGTGATGAATACAATACCCTTCGGGGGAATAAATCCGCAGCTCTTGCTGGCTGTTTCGAACCTCCCGGCACCCCTATTCGAAAAGGGGTATTTCGAAAAGACAGCAAGGAGGCCATTATGGCTAATCAAATCACACGTTGTGAACCTACCACACTCATATCTATTGCATCGAACAATCAACCCGTAACCACCTCATTGCTGGTGGCTGAGGCTTTTGGAAAGCGGCATAGTCATGTCACAGACAAGATTAAATCTCTCGACTGTTCTGATCATTTTTTAACCGCCAACTTTTCGGCAGTTAAATTTAACCATCGAGGTAATGAGTATGATGCGTACCAAATGACCAAGGACGGCTTTATGTTTCTTGTCATGGGGTTCACCGGCAAAAAAGCGGCACAGGTGAAAGAGCTGTACATTAACGCCTTTAACCAGATGGAAGCGGAGCTGAGAGAAACCAACCCCGCGCTGGTGGATAGCATCCTGAACAATACGATCGGCACAGATGGCTTCCGCTGCTTAGGGGCAATACTGGACGGTAAAGTAAAACACCTTGAGCCTGCGCTGCGCACGCGGGCAAAACAGCATATCTGGTCACAAGTTCACAAAGCTTTTAGCGTGGTGTCTGCTCAGGATATTCCAGCGGGTAGTTTGGATGCCGTCAGAAACTTTATCGGTGCCTACGCACTGGAAGGGGAGTATTTGCCCAAACAGCAAAGGGCTCCGTTTCCTGAAGAGAAAATCGCGTACCTGGCAACGTGGAATAAGATCGCTTACCACCGCTACCGCCAGCTTGATGATCTGTCTAAACAACTGAACGACTTAGCCAAAAAGGTCGAGGCGGTTAAATCGAACTTATACGATCCCATTGCAGAGCCTTCGATGTCACTCACGCCGTATGTGGATCAAGATAGGGTAGAGCGCTTACTGGATATGCAAGACCGTCGCCGATCCTAGGTTGATGCTAGGCTGGTGGGGTTGCCCACCGGCCTTTATGGGGGTTAGGGTTATATGTTTAGGCTTGTACGTTTTCTATTGTTGCTGGTGTGCCAATATAGGTGATGTACAAAAATGTTCCGTTGCTAAATTGTTGGGAGGAAGTAGATATTTGAACACCAAGAATGGCGTTCGCTTCAGAGGGGGCACTGTTAACGAATGAGTCAATTACTTCTTGATACTCGTTTCTTTTGCGCTCTAAGAGCCCACGTATAACGCCCTTATTTGATACTTCTACAGTCCCGGTAACTTGAATCATGCCAAAGACTTCTTTAACTATTAAACCTTCTGGTAAATTTTCGGTAGTAAATAGTACTTTGTCCATTTCTCATTTTTCCTATTGCGTAGTTTGAAATTGCTTATAGCCTAATAGTTTTACTCATGCGCATGCGGATATCATTCCCTACTTAAAAGTCAGAAGACGCTACAGCATGCTAATTTAGAAGCTTTCAGGAAGAGGGTAGGAAAGAGGCGTCCCTGTATATGCGCATGCGAGGTATCAGTTTAGCGTGAGCGCTCTCTTCCTTGAGCTTGATGTAACCTGTTCGATTCTATCTTAGATCGGTGCAATGTCCAGAGCTAATGCCAGCTCAGCATTGACAGAAGAAGGCAAAGGGGTTTATCTGGCGTTATCGAAATCTTATTTAAAAACTCAGCGACTTTATACGTAGCGAGATAGAGGGATCTCGCTTCACTATCCTAAGTGAAACACCCTGTGCTGACCCGCATGCAGGGTGTTGTGGGGGCTGAGGGTTAGAGACTCTCGGCTACCTGATTATGTGTTTTGCTAACAACCACTAGAAGGCTCATAGCAAATAATATTGTTAACTACATTGTTCTTAGAGAATATTCCATACATTCCTGGTGTTTGAGCAAATAAATTACCAGCTTTCATTGCCGCAGCCCCAACATTGGCATTGCTGCGTTCTGAATAAAACCAAAGGATACAGAAGTTGTTATTAGAACAAACCGATTTTCCGTGTAGGTTGAGCTTAGCTTCTGGAAGTAGACCAGAATTGGTAAGAATAACCTTAGAATTTCCGTTGTCGTAAATTACCTCAAATTCTGATGAAGCCATTGATTGACTGGTAATTAAGGTTAAGAAAACTACTGCTATCCATTTCATATTTAAACCCTTTCAGTTTTCTAACGTTTTGCTAAGGGGCGGCGCGTAGCGCCGTCCCAGTGAAGGGCCGAAGGCCTAGAACGATCCTTGAGCAACTTGTTAGGCATTTTCGTTCCTTGACAGATATGCCGCCAGACTAAGCACAACCAAACTCAGCGTGGCGAAGACCTGAATAAATACAATGTTTGTTACGAACGATGCCCTACATTCTCCAAAGGCATATCCAACGTTTGTAAGAGTACCGACGTTTAGGGCTAATGTAACTGCCTCGGAGGCAGAGTCTATTGTTGGCAAAGCAGTGTATGCTGCAGCAGAATAAAAGAATATTTCAAAATAACTAAAAAGCGCTAAGCGAATTCGCTCACCCTTTTCTAGCCCCGTAGCGGATTCATGCTTCTGGAAGACGTCGCAACCAAAAGCGTAAGCAATCTCATAGCTCCGCGAGAAAAGACGTATTATGGCAATCGCAGACAATGTTTGTGACAACAGAGAGCTCGGTGTATAAAAATATAGAGCCAAACAAAAAATCGCCAAGGCAATGCTGGAAAATAAATTAAATTTGTTATTTGTCTCTACATATGACTTTAGCGCTTCCTTGATACTATCATCTGGAATTCTGCCCTTGATGCGGGATTTGAAGCGAAACGCCCACCAATAATCCGGACTTACAATAAGCGTATGCTCATGCCCACACTGCCAATCAGCAATCGGACATGGGAGCTGCTCCTTGTCAAATGGATAAAGCATTCTTTTGGTGGTGTACGCAATTATCCCGTACAGAATGAATGACAATATAAAAACGCCTGGAGTCATAAGTGATGCCTAACATTTTATTCATCAGCGTGCGCGATATCATTCCTTACTTAAAAGTCAGAAATCGTTCTAACACATTATTTCTAATAAGCTTTTTTGGAAGGAGTACTCAGGTGGCTTCCCTGTAAATGCGCATGCGTAATATCATTCTCGCGTGCGCGCACTGTCTTCCTTGAGCTTGGTGTAACCTGTTCGATTCTAGCTTGGATCGGTGTAATGTCCATAATAAAAGTACCGGATAGCGTTAGACAAAGTGGTTAGGCTGGTGGCTGATTAAAAAATAACTGTATTTATTTACAGTATTGTATTGTTTTTTCGATACAGATTGAGTACGCTAATTCCTAAGTTGCGAAAGCGCTCTCCTTTTTGGTTTCTGAGCCTCGCTTTTGCGGGGCTTTTTTGTGGCTGCTGTTTATGAGAATGCGCTGGTGGGCCTTAACTCTGAGCTTGATATCGGGTTTTGAGGGGTTACGTCAGGCCGCTTATCTCGATCCAGTCGGTGTGCCTACAATCTGCTTTGGCCACACCCAAGGTGTGATGCTCGGCGATACTAAGACGCTTGAGGAGTGCCACGATCTGCTGGCCGAGGAAGCCGAGTACTTTGCTGAGGTGGTGTACTACTCAACGGATTACCGTTTATCCGATGAGGAGTACGCGGCTTATGTGTCATTCACGTACAACGTGGGTGCTGCCAACTGGAAATCATCCACCTTATTGAAGTTCCTGAACAGTGGCCAGCGGTTAGAGGCGTGCCACCAGCTGCCTCGCTGGGTGTATGCCAAGGGTATCAGGCTGCCGGGTCTGGTAAAGAGAAGAGAACAAGAGCACGATCTGTGCATTAAGGGAGCTTTAGCGCTGCAATACAATGCCTTGCAAGCCCCGCAATCGCGGATGTTCAGGAGGTACCCCTGAATTATATAAGACACGATGTCTGCAAGACTCGCACTATCTTCCTTGAGCTTTACGCTATGCTTTGATTCTAGCTTGGTTCGGTGCAATTTCCAAAATAAAAGCACCGGATAGGGCTAGACATAGTGTTCAGATGTCGCTCAGTCTGGGCTTCAAAAACCTGCTCTGCATTGACAGAAAAAGGAGAAGGGGTTTCTGTGCCGTATATGAGGTGTCGAAACTTCTCACATATAGAAGCTCCAATCCCCAACCCCGCGTAATACTATCGGCACAGACGGCTTCCGCTGTCTAGAGGCAGTACGGGACAACAAAGTCAAACTTATACGATCCCATTGCCGAGCCTTTGAGGGGCTTACTTAAATAGTTTATTTATACCTCTGGTGGTATGAATAATTGAAAAACATACCGCCAGAGGTATAATTAACATGACTGTATTAAGCAAGAGATAGCTAAGTGAACAGCAGGAAGCTGATTAAGATGATTGAAGAGGATGGTTGGTATTATGTTCGAACAACAGGAGATCACCACCACTACAAGCACCCAGAAAAGCGAGGGTTGGTTACTGTAACGCATCCTGTTAAGGATATTCCGAAAGGCACAGTAAACAGCATACTGAAACAAGCTGGGCTGAAATAACCCGGCGCTGTTAGCTTAGTTAGCGAAAGGAGTAAAGTGTGATGAGATATCCGGTAGTGGTTCACCATGAGGATGGTTCCGCTTATGGGGTGACGGTTCCAGATATACCCGGCTGTTTTTCAGCAGGTGATACGATGGATGACGCCCTAGAAAGCGTAAAAGAGGCAATCCAAGGCCATTTACAATTATTGGCTGAAGATGGCGAGGTCGCGCCTGTGGCAACCAGTGTAGAAGCGCATGTAAGTAATGAGGACTATGCTGGTGGTGTGTGGGCGCTGGTTGAAGTAGATGTAACGCCTTATTTAGGGAAGTCAGAGAAGGTGACTGTGACGATTCCTTCCATTGTTTTACGGGGTATTGAGGGGGCGGTTCAATCAGGAAAAGCAAAGAACCGCTCAGCGTTTTTAACGGATGCGTCTATCCAGTTATTGGGTGGGCGTATCTGATTGCTAGGTCTAGCGAAGAGAACAAGAGCGCGATCTGTGCATTAAGGGAGCTTTAGCGCTGCAATACAATGCCTTGCAAGCCCTGCAATCGCGAGATCAGTAACTTACTTTTTGTGAGTAACACCAACATAGTGCGCATAAGCAGCCCTGTTTTGGGTTAGCAATTGCCTTTCTTTGCTTGTCCTGGTGGGCAAAATTTACCTTTATTTTCTGTTTTACTCTCTTTAGTTTGTGCTTCTACTTCGACACCGCCTACCTCGCCTTTGACTTGGTGTAATTTACAGCCGCTCATAGAAAGCGATAACGAAACCATGGCTAGTGCTATTAATGTACGCATGTAATCTCCAAATATTTATCTAACTTTAAAGTTCAATTTCCATGGGTTGATAAACTAAACCAGCAGATTCGCCTATATCACCACTGCATTTGAACCCATACTTTTTGTATGCAGGAACCGAGGATAAAGACGCCTTTACCGTTACAGTTTGGGTTCTTGCATGCTTTAAAGCCGCTGTTATCAGGCTTTTTCTAATGCCTATCTTCCATTGTCCTTAAAATCACTGGGTTCTCCAAAGTGTTTAGCGTCGCGTAAACGGCCTAATGCCCCTAAGATTTCTGCCACGATCCGCTGGTGGTTGTCTTGCCTGGTTGTGTTAGGTATTTCATGGCAAATCTCATCCTCTCCCTCAAGCGATAGTATTTTTACCCCTTTTTCGGTGCATAGGCTAAATGCGCTAAAGGGTGTGGCTGATGCAATCTCTATCGTTTGCAGCTTGGGGATGTTCATCATCGCTTTTGCCGGCTCAAGTGTCGGGTTGGCGTTAGCGGATAGATGAATCAGGGTGGTTCGACTGTTGGTATTTTCCAGGCTTTGGGTATCCAGCGTTTTTGTCAGTTCTGGATTGATAACAACGATTGAGGTTATGCGCGGGTCTAGCTGAGCTTTATCAAATACGCTATTCGCAAGATTATCCAAGTCTACTTTGTTTTTTAATAACCACGGGCAGTCAATGTTCACGCCGGTCTGTTTGCAGGATGCTTTGTATTTGTCAGGGCTGATTTTGCCTCCGGCAAGCGTCAACATGGTGGTGCCGCCAAGAAAGAAGCCAACGCCAGCGATGTTTTTGTTATCCGCGTTTTGGCTCAATAAAGGGATATTATTAAGGTGCGATAGCCCTAAGCGCACATCGCTTGGCCGTAGCCAAAGTTCGTTCACGGCTTGGCTGGGCGGTATCTCATTATGCTGCGGTGGCTTTGGGGTGACGACTATATATCCCTGTTTAGCGAGTGCAGCCGCTATCCAGCCACTGTGTGTGAATGATGATCTCATTCCGCCATGTGCCAAGGCTATAACAGGGTGTTTTTCCGGGTAAATTTTTGCGTCACGCGTGGCTTTTATGGATGCAAATATTCTGTTGTTGCCGAACTCATGATCATAGCGTGCTTCTTCAGTAGGGTACCAATAATAGATCTCGATGTTTTTACCACGATCTTCGCTATAGATAGTCTGTATGGTTAAGCCAGAATGCATTTGTGCATGTGCCTTAAATCCAAAAAACAGTAGCGCTATCAGTAGGGTGGTTATCTTGTTCACGCTCGTATCCTTGTTGGTTATTCAACTGTTATAAGCGGCGATAGTTTCCGATGTTATGCGGGTAAGTACAAGTGGTGGTTATAAAGGCTGGCCCGAGTCGCTTGTCATAACCCGGTTTCTGCCTTCGTTCTTAGCGTGGTAGAGCGCTTGGTCGGCTTGCGCGATCAGTGCTTCAATAGAGAGCTTGTCAGGCTGGTTGGTAGTGGCGACACCTAGGCTGATCGTTACTTGGCCGTAGGGGTGAGGGATCTCCAGTTGGGTGATCGCTTGGCGTAATAACTCGGCGTATTCGGTGGCCTGCTCGCGTGAGGTGTTAGGTAAGATAATGGAGAACTCTTCGCCACCATAACGGGCGACGCATTCTCCTTCACGGCGTAGATGACTAGAGAGTGTTTGCGCAACTTGCTGCAGACAAGCATCGCCTTCGGGATGGCCGTAGTGGTCGTTGTATGCTTTAAACCAGTCTATATCGACCATAATCAAACTAAGAAAGTTGTTATGTCGGCAAGCTCGGTTCCATTCTCGCGCTAAATATTGATCAAAGAACCGCCTGTTTGGGATTTGGGTCAGTGCATCGGTTTGGCTTAAATTGTGGAGTTGTTCGTTGGCAAGTTTGAGATCGTTGTTCGCTTTTTCGGTTTCTGCATGGGCTGTTTTTAGTTGATCTTCTGCGGCATATCGCGCTTTCGCAAATTGATCGAAGGCGTGGCCAAGAATGCTGATCTCATCGCGGCCTTGGGTTGGAATACGAACCTCTTTGCCATCCATACGTGCATTAACGGCTGAGTAAAGTAGATGTAGGCGCTCTAATACATGGTGTTTTATATAAAAAATCACAACAACAGTCATGATGACCATAAAGAGTGTGATGAGTGATAGGGTAATCAGTGTTGTTATTACTTGTTTTTGGTGGGTTTCAATTTCTTCCCGCGTGATCTGCTTAAGAGCTTGGTAGTAATTAAAGGTTGCGCTAGTGATCTTTTGCGCCAGTACACGGGTTTCTCTCGCGCTTGAAAGTGTAGCGCGTTCTGATTTCAGGGTAGGGCCTCTTTCCGTAAGAATTTGTTGAGTTAACTCATTGATAGGATTACGTAATTGCCTCAAAGTTTCTGATGAAGGACTTAGCGCATTGAGTTTTGCTTGATGATCTTTAATCGCGTTATGCAGCTGCGCTAGTTGGCCTGGGCGCTCCGCTCTTAAGGAGGTAGCACAGTAGCTGAGGGCGCTCAAAGCATGCAGTGTAAATCGTGTATCGGTTTGCGTTGCTAACAAAGGAAGCTGTTGCTCTAGTGTGTTTAGCTGCTCAAAGAGCGAATCAATTCTTAACAGCAAAGCGGACTTTAGCTGATATTCGTTCTCTAGTTGCTGATTAAACCTTTCAAGACTATTGAAATAAGGCGTTTGCCATTGATCTATAATACTGAGTTGTTTTACGTCGAATGGGCTGGTGGGATTACTTAATCGATCTCTGACCGACTGGTAGATCTGTATGAGGTTTTCGCTGTTATTACTTCGTTGGCCGTTGCTACGATCGACACCCACTAAGCTTTCAAATACTTCAGAGGCAATCAGCTCGGCATCGCGTGTTAGTTCCGCTGCAGTCATCACACGTTCAAAATGATTTGTTGATAATGCGTTAAAGCTAAGAAACTGTTCATAAAGGCTATAAGTAGAGGCTGCCATCGCAAGAAAATAGCAGGTAAATAGCGTAATAATCGACGTATTTAGCCGTGTGCCAATACTGTGTCGCCAATCTAAATAAGACATACCACTATTTGAAGAGCGGCGCATAGAGTAGTCCGCCGCGATTCCAAGGCTGATTGATACCTTGCTCCACGCCAACCGGTGTATTCGGCCCAAAGTGGCGAAGGTAGATCTCACTGTAGTTGCCAACGGAGCGTATAATGTGTGTGGCCCAGTCTGCTCGCAGTCCTAGCTGAGCACCTATCGTACCTGTTTTACCGAGCAAGTTTTGCACTTCAAGATCGCTATGGGTGAGTAGCGCTTGATCAACCGTACGCTGCGATATTAATTTCTCATCGGCTAATACCAAGGCATCAATCACTGCCCTGATCAGCCGAGCCCACTGGGGATCATCTGCACGAACCATCGGGCCAATGGGCTCTTTTGAGAGACGCTCGGGTAGTAGATGATAGGCAGCAGGGTCTTCTGCTCGGTTAGCTTTGTTGACAGCTAAGTTGAGGCGGTCAGCTGTGTAAGCATCACAACTCCCTCTAAAAAAGGCATCACCATTGGCGAAGAAAATCTCTGCATCTATGTTGTGTGTTTTTAAATACTGGACGAGGGTTGTATGGGTTGTCGTATTTTCAGTGACGCAGATGCGCTTCTTGGATAGGTCAGATAGGGTGTTTATACCGCTGTTCTTGCGCACCATAATACCTTGCCCATCAAAAAGATAGATGGCAGGGAAAGCAATACCGTAGTTGTGTTCTCGCTCCATGGTCCAAGTTGAGCTGTACATCACGACATCAGTTTTTCGTTCTTGCAAGCTACTAAAGCGTGTTTGAGGTCCAACTTCAATAAAGTGTACTCGCTTGGGATCAGCAAATATTGCAGCGGCAACGGCACGGCAGAAGTCTACATAAAAGCCACGCCACTCCCCCTTACTATCAATCGCACTTCTACCTGGATCGTCGGGAAATACACCGCAGCGAATATCACCATGTTTGAGCACATCATCCAAAGTGCCTGCGAATGATAGGGGGGATAGCAAAGACAGGGTAAAAATGAGCAATAATTTTACGAGCATTTGCATGTGATTCCTTTCCAACGGATGCGCACTTCTTTATATATCGCTTAGCATTCAAGTTAATAATTGAATGGTAGCTCAAAAGTACGGGAAATGCCTCTTTGCTCAATAAGTATCGTAGAAGAAGTAGAGGGTTGTCAGCACGCTGGCAACGATAACAAAGTTACGTACATAGGTCTGCGGCAGCTGCCTTGAGAGATGCGCAGCTACGTAGCCTCCGGCAAGGGTTCCCACAAGCACGATGGTGCCTTCATACCAAGCGATAAGACCATCGCTTATAAAAATCGCTATGGCAATTAAGGAGACTGCTGATGAGATGAGCAGTTTCATGCCGTTCATTGCATTGATGTTGGTGTGCCCCGCCAACGCTAGATAGCTGAGGGTGATAATACCTAAGCCTGCATTAAAAAAGCCGCCATAGATAGACACACCCAGCAGAACCAACAGCAGTAAGACGCCACCAATAGCGGAAGCATGGCGATGTTTTGAGGCAAGCTGCTTTAGTGAGCGATTTAATTGCCCGCCAAAAATAAAGAGGAGCGTCGCAAACAGCAGTAACCAAGGAATTGCTTCACGAAATAGCGTTTCAGGGGTGTTAAGTAGTAACCATGCACCGATAATGCCGCCAAGCAAGCTGATAATAACCATACGAGGAAGCTCAGCTTTATAAGCGATGAGGTCGCGTCGAAACGCATAGGTGCCACTAATATAGCCGGCGCAAGATGCAAACGTATTGGTAGCGTTTGCACTGACAGGTGGGATGCCTGCAAAGATAAGGGCCGGAAAGGTGATGAAGCTGCCGCCGCCTGCAATGGAGTTAATAATACCGCCAAAAAAACCTGCAGCGAATAAGAAGAGTAAATCGAAGAGCATAGTATCCGTAATCCTATCTGTGTCAGGCAGGGACATTAACATAGGCATTGCAGTAATCAGAAGATACAGATAGCTTGCGAAGTAGCAGGACAGATAGGCTGCAGCCCTAACGTTGTGGTTAAGACTGCAACCGCTTGACGGGTTAGATGTTAATTAAAACAGATTTTAACTCGGTGTAATGTTCAATGACCGCTGACCCCATTTCCCGACCTAGGCCGGATTGTTTATACCCGCCAAAAGGTAGTGCAGGGTCCAATGCGGTATGGCAGTTCACCCATACACTGCCGGATTTTATACGCGGAATCATACGATGAACGTGAGACAAATTGTTTGACCAGATGCTGGCACCTAAACCGTACTCCGAGTCATTTGCAGCACGAATAACCTCATCTATATCATCAAAAGGTCTTGCAACGAGCACGGGGCCAAATATCTCCTCTTGGATCAGTTTGGAGTTTTGCTCCAGATCGACCATGACCGTTGGTTTAACAAAATAACCGGGGCCGTTTAGACCGTTTCCGCCTGCGGTGATAGTTGCGCCATCCTTGCGTCCTTGCTCAATGTAGCCGTTCACACGATCAAACTGCTTAGCCGATACCAGTGGTCCCATTTGGGAACTGGGGTCCAGCCCTTGACCAAGCGTTATACTGTTTGCAATATCTGAGATATCGGCAACGACATTTTCAAAATGTTTCTTATGCACATAAAGGCGTGAACCGGCGCAGCAGACTTGTCCTTGGTTGAAGAATATCGCATTGGCGGCACCTTGAGCGGCCATATTTAGATCGGCATCTTCCAGCACAATGGTAGGTGATTTTCCGCCCAACTCTAACGTAACACGCGTCATACTATCCATAGCGGCTTTGCCTATCATCTTGCCTACCGGCGTTGATCCAGTAAATGTCAGTTTATCGACATCAGGATGTGATGAGAGTGCGGCACCAGCCTCATGTCCATACCCTGTTACGACGTTAAGTACCCCCGCTGGATAACCCGCCTCCATGACCAATTCAGCTAAGCGGAGTGCGGTAAGCGGTGTATCCTCAGCTGGTTTGAGGACGACGGTGCAACCGGTTGCTAACGCCGGACCAAGTTTCCAGCAGGCTAACAACAGAGGAAAGTTCCACGCGACAATGGCGCCAACTACACCGACGGCTTCACGACGTGTATATCCATGGAATTGTGAGCCAGGCATGAAAGGTACGGAAACATCGACGGTACTACCTTCAATTTTGGTAGCAAAGCCCGCCATATAGCGCAGAAAGTCGATAGCCAAACGAATATCGACGGCTTTTGCGATAGCTGCACTTTTGCCGTTATCAATGGATTCGATTTCCGATAGCTCATCACTGTTTGCTTCGATTAAATCAGCCAAACGCCAAAGTAATCGCTCTCTGTCCGATGGCAGGGCGCGGCTCCAATCAGAGTCCTCAAATGTCTTACGTGCAACCGCGACGGCTCTATTAACATCTTCTTGGCCACCGGCTTGTATTTGAGTGATTTTTTCTGCGGTGGCTGGATTGTACACATCGATAGTTTGTTCAGAAATGGAGCTGACGGCTTCACCGTTGATAAACAATAGGTGATTTTTATTAATAAAGTTGCTGGTTGCTGCACTGGGAGTATAGGTAGTCATAACAAACCTTTTTTATTGTTGTTTGAAGTTGTATGAGTGCAGCAAAGGCCATGCCATTTAAAGAGTTTTTTTTAACTTTTTGTTAATTAAGGACTTTTTTAAGTTTTCATTGATTCTAGGAAGATGAGTAGTGTCTCAGCGTGTGACAGGGAAAGTAGGGGATAATGGGCTGTGTGACAAACCTAATCGTGCTAGTGATGCTGGTTTGTTGCAAGGTGTATCAGTTTTGCACAGGTGTCTCAATTTAAAACAGTAATTTTTGCTTTATTGTAAGGATAAAAATATCTGTTTCGATCTTAACTTATTGTTAATAAATAGGTTTGCCGATAGTGGCACATCAAATGCTGTGTCATCAGAGAGAAACAAAGAAAACCAACTTTAAAATAATCATAATAAATCAGGAGGTCTTGTTTTGAAAAAGACACCCCCTATCGTTCCCGCAATCAGTGGCCTATTAAGCACGGTTTCACTGCTATTCACACCATCGGTTCATGCTGCGAGCGCCGAGCATATCATTCAGCAAAAGTGTCTGGCATGCCATGTTGAAGAAAGCGAAACCTCTTGGAGCCGTATTAGTCACCAGCGAAAAACGCCAGAAGGCTGGCTAATGAGCATTGCACGTATGCAGATTATGCATGGCCTAAAGGTGACAGAAGAGGAGCGCCATACGTTAGTTAAATATTTGGCCGACCGACAAGGTTTAGCCCCCTCCGAAACGGAAGGCGCTCGTTATGCCCTTGAACGGCGGTTGAATACCTCTGAAAGTTTCGAATCTCAAGCGTTTACTGAAACCTGCGCCCGTTGCCATTCTGGCGCTCGGGTCATGTTACAGCGCCGCCCTGCGAGTGAGTGGGAACACTTAATACATTTTCATTTGGGCCAATGGCCAACGACAGAGTATCAGGCTTTAGCACGAGATAGAGATTGGTTGGACTTAGCACTTAATGAAATGGTGCCAGAGTTGGCTGACATGTTGCCCTTGCAAAGTAAAGCATGGGATCAATGGCAAAAAACGGTTAAGCCATCGTTAGCCGGTAGCTGGACGTTTGCAGGGAAAATGCCAGGCAAAGGTGAAATGCACGGTGTTATGCAAGTTAAAGAGAAAGCCAAGGATCAATTTGGCATCGTACTAGCAGGACAATATGCCGATGGGGCTGCCTTCGAAGGCAGTGGGGATGCAATCCTCTATACCGGCTATGAATGGCGGGCAAACATGATGGTTGATGGAATAGCCATGAGGCAGGTTTTCTCGGCGGCTAAAGCTGGAGAGATGCAAGGTCGCATGTTTGAAAGAGAGCATGATGAGAGAGGCTTTGACTTTGCAGCCGTGCAGCAAAGCGGTATGTCACCATCCATTTTGGCCGTTCAACCTGAATATATTAAATCCGGTGAAACCGTAGAGTTATCCATTATAGGCACGGGTTTGCAGGGTGATGTCACCCTAGGGCAGGGACTAACGCTGATTAAGGATGTTTCTGCAAATGCAAACAAGCGTGTCTTACGGGTTAAAGCAAGCTCTTCAGCTAGCACGGGCGCTTTAGCGATCCATGTGGGCAAGGCGTCTTCTACTGTTACCGTATACGATCAGATTGCGAGTCTGAAAGTTGTGCCTGCATTTCAGGTCGCACGTGTCGGTGGTAATGACAGCTCTACACCCAAAATGGAAGCGGTATTTGAGGCAGAAGCGTGGGCTGCAGGTCAAGATGGTATTGCAGGCACCGAGGATGATATACGCATAGGATTCATGCCTGCTACTTGGTCCGTTGTGCCCTTTAATGAAACTGCCGCTGCTGACAACGATGTTCATTTTAGCGGACGTATGGATGCAGCATCCGGCGTATTTACGCCTGCGCTCGCTGGCCCTAACCCTGAGCGTCGTATGAGCACTAACAATGCTGGCAACCTTAAAGTCATTGCTCAAGTTGATGAAGAAGGCAAAAAAATCACGGCCGATGGCCAACTGATCGTGACCGTCCAGCGCTGGAATAATCCTCCCATCCCTTAACGTTTAGCTTGTTAAAAACCAATAAGAATAAGTAAAACGAGGAGCTGAATCATGAGTGCTGTACTTAACATTGTTGAGAACAATCTGCATGAAGTTCGGGTAAGCGAGCGACAGATGATGTTTCACATCCCGACCAATTCGTTGTTCGAATTGGACTCGATGACACAAGATGTTTTTGGGTTACTTCGTAGTGGGAGTCTATCGGTTGAGGATATCAGCCAACAGCTAAAAAACCGTTATAGCGCTAATGATGTCCATGAGTTAGTACACAATTTATGCGCATTAGAAGTGGTGAGTGATGGTTCCGGCTTAACGCCAGAAATCCAAGCAAAAACGGTGGATAGGTTTCCACTGACAACCGTCGTACTGAATGTAAATACCGGCTGTAACTTGAGTTGCACCTATTGCTACAAAGAGGACTTGGATAAGCCCTCGGCGGGCAAAAAAATGGATTTTGAAACGGCTAAAGCCTCGATCGATATGTTACTTAAAGAATCGCCAGATGAAGATACTTACACGGTAGTGTTCTTCGGGGGTGAGCCTATGAGCAATTTGCCATTGATCAAGGCGATGGTGGCTTATTGTGAACAACGCTTTGCACAAGCGGGTAAAAGGGTCAATTTTGTAACAACGACCAACGCAACTTTGCTTAATGAAGAGCTAGTGGACTGGTTAGATCAACATCGCTTTGGTATCTCGATCAGCATGGATGGCCCCGAAGCGATTCATGATAAGAATCGTATCACCGTAGGAGGGCAAGGCACTTATGCTGTCGTGCGTCGAAAAGCTGAAATGTTGTTATCCCGTTATCGGTCCCGCCCGGTGGGTGCGCGTGTAACCTTGACGAAAGGTGTAACTGATGTCGAGGCCATTTGGGATCACTTGTTTAATGACCTTGGCTTCTCGGAAGTGGGCTTTGCACCGGTCACATCCGGAGATATCAGTGAGTTTAACCTCTCTGATGAGGAGGTTAAGCAGGTCTTCGATAACATGAAAGCGCTAGGTCGGCACTATCTGGACGCTGCGTTGCAGAACCGCAATATAGGGTTCAGCAATATGCATCAAATGATTACGGATATCCACGAAGGTAATAAGAAAGCGCTGCCCTGTGGTGCAGGCTTAAAAATGTTGGCTGTCGATCACAAAGGTGAATTGAATCTTTGTCACCGCTTCACGGGTTCAGACTTAAATACCTTTGGTGATGTGCATCAGGGTATCGATAAAGGCCGTTTGGGCAGCTTTTTAGCAGAGCGGTTGGACAGAACAAATACGGGGTGTGAAACCTGCCATATCCGAAACCTTTGTTCCGGTGGCTGTTACCACGAAAGTTATGCCCGTTATGAAGACCCAACTCGGCCTACGTATCACTACTGCGATTTGATGCGCGACTGGGTGGATTTTGTTATCGAGACCTATAGCCGCATCATGGCCGAAAACCCGGCCTTCATCGACACTTATATTACTCCTCGGAGGGCTCTCTGAAATGAAATTTCTTAAACCTATAAATAATAAAGCTCAGCTATTAGATCAAGCTGTTAATGAGAACCAAGTAGAAGACGTGGTGGCGATGAGTAGCCTTGCAGGTTGTACAGCCACGACCGATCCCGGTTGGGAAATTGATGCTTTTGGTTCAGTGACATCGCTTTGCCAACCTATGGAATCTGATCTCTATGGTTGTGCTGATCCTTGCTGGTGGCCAGCTCAAGTGCCAGACATGATGAACACTTATCAAGACTGGAATAAAGACGCCCTGAGCTCAAAAGATGATTGGCGGAATCTGGGCACTGTTTTCCCCGCAGATAAAAAGTAAAGACAGGATGAGCGTAATGAATATAACAAAAACAAAGTCATCGCTGGCAAAGGGTTTTAATACAGCTGTATTGGCTGTGACAGCCAGTGTTTTGCCATCTTTTGTGCAGGCTGCTGATGCGCCATTGAAGCCTGGCAATGAATATATGATTGTTTCTAACTATCCCAACCAAATCCATGTTATTGATGTGGTCACGGATACGCTGTTTAAGACATGTAAAGTGCCTGGCTCATTTGGTCCAGGTGTCATGCAAGTTGCACCAGATAACAAGACGGCATACATCTTGTCTAATCACTATGAGGATATTTACGGTATCAATTTAGATACGTGTGATGTGAGTTTTCATACCCGTTTTTCAAGTGATCCGACAGTGCGTACGAAATCCATCTTCTCTATGGCGATTAGCCCTGATGGAAAAGAGATTTACGCTATGCATAACCCTACTAAACTCAATAGAGACCACTATCGTGTCTTACCAACACAGTTAGCCGTTTATAGCGCTGAAGGTGGTCTGGATGCGAAGCCGATCCGGATGTTTCCTGCACCTAGGCAGGTAACCGTCATGATGACAGGCAGTGATGGCGGTTTATATATGGCGGGTGGCGATATCTACAAGTTTAATGTCCAATCCGGTGAATATACAACGGCCATCGCCAGTAGAAATTGGCAACGCCCATTGTATGCTCCGCCCGATGTGCTGAATGCTTGGCCTATACAAACGCCATCTAATGACTTCACGCTGTTGTATACAACCGCTAAGTTTCAGGATGAATCTTACAATATGGACACGGCAGATTGGATCTACGGTTTTATGAATGTAGATCTGAAAACGGGGGAGACTCAAACAACGGACTTTGGGCCCATTACCGAAATTTACTTCACTGGCATGACGTCACCTAAAGACCCCAATCTGATGTTTGGTGTACTCAACCGCTTGGCTAAGTACGACATCAAAGAGAAGAAATTGATTAAAGCAGCTGCCCTTGAACACTCATACTACTGCATTGCTATGAATCATGATGGTAACAAAATTTACTTATCTGGTACTTATAACGACATTGCCATTTATGATGCAAACTCATTAGAAAAACTAGGCAATGTTCAATTACCTGGTGGTGATATGGCACTCGGCACGTCACAAATATTTATCCGTTAAATTCTTAGTTCACCTCTGCATATTCCCCTATAAGAGACCGTTATCGGTCTCCTAGGGGCTTTTTTGCCAAAAATAATAAAAATGGTGTGTAAACATGAAAATGAATAAACAAACCTTCGCAGGGTTGATTGCCTGCGCAATGGCCTCCGCCACTCAAGCTGGCGTATTGAGTACCACTGATGAAACCCAAATTGAATTAAATATAGAAGCGATGGCGGGATTGTTTTCGGCTTCAGAAGATTATGTCGGCAGCAATGGCCGCACGTGGCAGGAAGGCTTTGTAAAGCCCACATTCGCGGTATCCCATAAGCTTTCCAATGGGGTACAGGCTTACGGTGGCCTAGGTGCCATCGCGTTAGGCACGGCCGGAGATGGCGATGCTGCAGGATTAACAAAGGGTAATGAAGGTCAAGTTGACCTGGAAAATGCCTATATCGGATTAAGATCGCAAAACAACGTTATTGATTTCTCAGTAGGTCGGCAGACTTTCCAGCTAGGGGATGGCTTTCTTATTGCTGGGGATGCTATTAGCTTGGGCGATTTGGGCGTCGCAGGGGTTGATGTTGATCGTGGTGGAGCCTACTACCTAGCGGGTAAAAAAAGCTTTAGTAACACCGCGCTTTTAAAATTTGATCCAGAGGGCCCCTATCGAGGAGATCTGTTCTGGTTACAGTCGAATAACCCGTATCACCAAGACACTTCTTTAGCAGGCATTAATATTGAGTATGTGGATGAAGCCCGCGGAACGGTGGGTATTAGCTATCTAAAAGTATTGGATGTTGATCAAGGTTCAGGGTTGGGCTTATGGGATCAGCGAGAGGGCATGAAAGCGATTAGTTTACGCGGTCAGGGCTCATTAGGTGTTGAGAATCTGCAGCTCTCTTTCGAATATGTTAAAGAAACTGGTGGTAGTGCAGGTGTTAAGAATGAGGCTGACGCATGGTATGTGGAGGCGGGTTGGACATTTGCAGATCTTCCTTGGTCACCAACCGTCAACTATCGCTATGCACAGTTTTCTGGTGATAACGCGAGCACTGCAAAAAATGAAGCTTTTGATCCTCTATTCTTTGGGTTTACCCGTGGATTTGGCACTTGGTTCCAAGGTGAAGTTGCTTCAAATTACGCAGGCCCTGCAAACAGTGGTAATGATGTGAGCCGCTTGGAAATATCCGCATCACCTCGTGATAACCTACAAGTAGGCGCACAATACTGGAAATTCTCACCACAAGATGACGCGCCTGATTTAGCGGGTAGTGAGATAGATCTCTATGCGCTTTGGAGTATTAATGATAATTGGGTATTCAGCCCATTAATCGGTATTTACATGCCAGAGGGTGATGCGGTTATCGCAGCACAAGGAAATGACGACAGCAATATTTATGCGCAAGCGATAATGATGTACTTCTTTTAAGTAGTAAAAGGCATAGCAACCACGTTGATACCCCTTCGTTGGCGTGGTTGCTTACCTTGAGTTTGATCAGCTGTGTTGCATTCCGCTTTGTAGTCGGTTTAGAGTGTTGTCTTTGATTGAATACAAAAACCTCCCTAAATAACAATAAAAGAAGAGGCAGGTGTTCTATGTCGTATAAGTTAGAGCAAAGGGTGTTTAGTGATCCTCTTCAAGATGCACAACGGGCCCGCGAAAGACTCCTGCTCGAAGGCGAAGTACCCAGTGGGTTCCTTCGAGCACAAATAGAGGCTTCATGGCAGCGAAGCCTTAAAGCCGGTGTTCGATTTCAAGATCCATTGATCACCTCTCAACCGCCTATGGCTGATCTATTTGAATTAAAAGAGAATCATCAAACCCTTTTGTCGATGGCTGCGCCTGAGATGGACCACCTATCAAAGCAGTTTAATCGTGACAAAGGGATGGTGATTCTAGCTAATGAAAAAGCCACGATCCTATCAGTGTTAGGAGATAAGCGTTCCCTGAATAATGCGGGGAGCTATGCGCTGGATCCGGGTATATGTTGGTCAGAAGAAACCCATGGCACCAATGCATTAGGTACAGCGGTTGTTGATGGTAAACCTGTCATGATTAATGGCACTGAGCACTTTTTAGATGGTGTCACCTGTTTCTCTTGTACATCAACACCCATCAAGGGGGTTAACGGCCAATTATTAGGTGTTCTGGACTTAACGACTGAAGCAAATACTCAACATATACAGGGAAACATGAGTGCGGTTCAGTTAGCCGCCAGAAGTATTGAAAACCGACTGTTCATTTCCCACTTTCAAGAACAGGCCATCATCGCTTTTCACAGCCGCACAGAATATCTACGATCCGCATGGCAAGGGCTTATTGCCATTGATATGGAAGGAAAAATTCTGGCGCTCAATGAACAAGCATGCCAGTTACTTAAAAAATCCCGTGAACAGCTTCAGCATCAACCAATAGAGGCCATCACAGGGCAGTCTCCAACCGTTTTGCTCAATCAATTGCTGCGTAATAATGGGGTGACCTTACAGTTGCGAAATATAGTTCTGCACTGTGAGCTTTTACACTTTCCTCGCCAGTTGACCGGTTTTACTTCCAGACGTGAGCCCCTAAGTAGGGGAACAGAGAAGGCTAAACGCTCATCGGATCACCCCACGATACAGAAAATTGGGGCTGAGCACCCTCGATTAGCTAAAGCATTGCGCATGGCATTAAAAGGGATTAATCATGATCTACCTGTGCTCCTGAATGGGGAAACAGGCACCGGCAAAGAGGTTGTTGCAAGGGCTCTGCATAATCAGAGCCGCCGCTGTGATAAGCCGTTCGTTGCGGTGAACTGTGCAGCCATCCCTGAGGGGTTGATAGAATCAGAACTGTTTGGATATCGTGAAGGTGCGTTTACCGGCTCAAGAAAAGGCGGAATGGTTGGGCGTTTTCAACAAGCGAATAATGGCACATTATTCCTCGATGAAATCGGCGACATGCCACTGGCCCTACAGGCACGATTATTACGAGTATTACAGGAGCGGAAAGTAGCGCCGTTAGGTGGAGGTGAAGAGGTCGATCTTGATATCGCTTTGATCTGTGCCACCCATCGTGATATCAAAACATTGGTCAAAGACAATGCTTTTCGTGAAGATCTTTACTATCGCTTAAATGGTGTCGGCGTACAGTTACCAGCGTTACGAGTACGGTCAGACCTTGAAGCCCTCTTATCTGATTTATTAACTCGGGTTGGCGCTTCAGGTGTACGT
This sequence comes from Neptunomonas concharum, assembly GCF_008630635.1. Classification (NCBI taxonomy): domain Bacteria; kingdom Pseudomonadati; phylum Pseudomonadota; class Gammaproteobacteria; order Oceanospirillales; family Oceanospirillaceae; genus Neptunomonas; species Neptunomonas concharum. Next base: position 1,271,830 of record NZ_CP043869.1, read on the forward strand.
ATACATGAAGAAGTGCTTGATATGTTCCGGCAGTACAGTTGGCCAGGGAATATTCGTCAACTAGAGATGGTACTGAAAGCAGCGGTAGCCTTTTTAGATGAAGGGGAAAAAGAGATCACGATTGATCATTTAACGGATGATTTTATAGATGAACTGAGTGCCAATAGTCATTCAGGCCGGGCAGGTACGATCAAAGTAACGGAGCTAGAGCTTATTCGCAACACGCTCGATCAATGTGAAGGCAATGTGTCTGCCACCGCTGCGGCATTGGGTATAAGCCGAGCGACGATTTATCGTAAGCTACGAGAATATGATGCATAGCGTATCTATGTGTTACATCTGATTACATTTAAGAACAACTTCAAACAATCGGCACAAAGTTGGTTTACACCACAGAAGTAGGATGCTTGTTATGAACTGATCCATACGTTGGATCTGATAATAACAACGAAGTCATGCGTCCGCTTGTGTGGAGGAACCCTTTCAATGAAAACCCTTTTTAAAATCCGTTCGGCTTATCTATTGGGTGCGGCAGTGAGTGCTGCGATAGCCATGCCGGCTCATGCCTACAATCTGCATAGTAGTGATGCGGGTGAGATCAATCTTGATATAGAAGCGATCTTAGGCACTTTCCATAGTGAAGAGAGTTATGACGTCACAGGAGCGGCTGTTAATACAGAAGGCTCCTCCAATTGGCAGGAAGCTTATATCAAATATGGGATAAGTGCCTCTCGCAATCTCAGCGAAGGCTCTACGGTGTATGGCGCGTTGAACCTGCTGAGCTCGGGAACCTTTGGTGATGGCGACGCGGGTGGTTTTACGAGTGGCGATGAGCGTAAAACTAAAGTGGAGGATGCTTATCTTGGGTGGCGTTCAGGTAATCTGGTTCCCGCATTAGGTGAGAATGGCCTGCAGTTCTCCTTTGGTCGTCAAAATGTATCCTTTGGTGATGGTTTCCTGATTAATGGTGATGCGCTGAATTTTGGTGATGCTTTAGGCAAAGAATTAAATCGAGGAGGAGCTTACTGGATTGCTGCGCGCAAAGCCTTTGACCAAACAGCTGTTCTGAAAATTGGTGGTGACACGGGCTTGAGGTCAGATATTTTCTGGATTGCATCGGATAACAAAGCACAGGCCGAAACAGAGTTGGCCGGTATCAATGTAGAGTACCAAACAGAAGTGGGTACTTTTGGCGGTATGTATCTGAAGGGGTTGGAGGTCAATGAGAATTTCGGCCAAACCCATCGAGATGGCCAAGATACGTTCAGTTTACGTTTTCAGGGTAATGCAGGTGTTGAGAACTTGTTCTTATCCTCTGAATTCGTTACGCAGAATCAGGGCGACAAGACACGTAAAGATGGTAATGCTTGGTATGTAGAAGCGGGTTGGACCTTTGCCGATGTCGCTTGGTCTCCGAGTGTTTCGTATCGATACAGCACGTTTGAAGAGGGTTTTGATCCACTCTTCTTCGGTTTTAACCGTGGCTATGGTACGTGGTTCCAAGGAGAAGTTGCTGCTAACTACGCTGGCCCTTTCAATAGTGATGCTGATGTTCACCACCTAGCGATTAAAGCGAGCCCTTCAGAGACCTTGTCTATTGGTGCTTTATTCTTTGATTTCAGTGATACCGCAGGTGGAACGGGTGCTTTGGATGGCCAAGAGATTGATCTTTATGCCGAATGGGTGGTGCATGATCACCTGATTATTAGTCCACTACTCGGATTCTATACGCCGGACAAGAGTGGCGTGCAAATCGGTAATGATGATACCAATACGTATTTTCAGATGATTGCGATTGTGCCTTTCTGACCCCTTCCAGAAATCGATCGCATCTGAATTATGCCAGGCCCTAGGGCTTGGCAAATTTTTTACTCAGGACAAGCAGGTTCTCGTATGAAAAAAGAATACTCGATGATTATCAACGGACAGAAAGTGGCTGGAGGTGGTTCACCATTTTCCGTTATTAATCCCGCTACTGCCACTGAGCTGAGCCAGTGTCCAGCTGCATCATTAGCGCAACTTGATGAGGCAGTGAATGCTGCAGAAGAAGCATTCAAACAGTGGCAGCATGTTTCTCATCAGGATCGCCAAAAAATGCTGCATAGCATTGCTGACAAAATTGAAGAACATGCTGCTGAATTAGCTGAGATTGTGACGCAAGAGCAGGGAAAACCTTTAGGGCTGGCTCAGATGGAAGTCGGTGGCGCAGTGGCTTGGACACGCTATACGGCTGATTTAGAGATTCCTGTTGATGTAATAGAGGATAGCCCGAATAAGCGTATCGAACTTCATCGCAAACCACTAGGGGTTGTCGGATCGATTCTACCTTGGAATTGGCCTTTAATGATCGCGGTTTGGCATATTATGCCCGCGTTGCGCTCAGGCAACACGGTTGTAGTAAAACCCTCTTCAATGACCCCATTTAACACCATCCGTCTTGTTGAGCTGATTAATGAAGTTGTACCAGCAGGGGTTATTAACATCGTCACGGGTGAGGGTGGGTTAGGCCGAGCCATGAGTGGCCACGAGAAGATCAGAAAAATTGTATTTACCGGCTCGACGCCAACAGGGCAGAACATCATGCGTAATGCGGCAGGTAATCTGAAACGCTTAACGCTGGAACTGGGCGGTAATGATGCAGGTATCGTGCTACCCGGTGCTGATGTAGATGCCATAGCGTCAGGAATTTTTCAAACAGCGTTCCTCAATATGGGTCAAACGTGTGCTGCATTGAAACGCTTGTATGTTCACGATTCTCTCTACGAGTCATTAAGCGACAAGCTCATCGCGATTGCCCAGCAGCAGCAAGTGGGGAATGGTATGGATGAAGGTGTAAGCTTTGGGCCTGTTCAAAATAAAGATCAGTATGATCTGGTTAATGAGTTGATCGCTGATGCAAAACGACAGGGTGCCGCTGTACATAGTGGGGCAGCGATACCTGAGGGTTCGGGTTATTTTATCTCGCCGACTATAGTGACAAACGTGTCTGACGGTGTGCGCATTGTTGATGAAGAGCAGTTTGGTCCTGTGCTACCTATTATTCGTTACTCGCATATTGATGAAGCTATTCAGAAAGCTAATGCCAGCGAGAATGGACTAGGGGGATCTGTGTGGGGGAGTGACTTAGAGCAAGCCCAATTAGTCGCGTCACAACTAGAGTGCGGAACTGCATGGATTAACGGTCATGCAGAAGTGTTACCGCACGCTCCGTTTGGTGGATGCAAGATGTCTGGTTTTGGTGTGGAGTTTGGTCTTGAGGGGCTATTAGAGTACACCGTGCCCCAGCTACTGAATATCAATCGTTAGAAAAAGAGCAGCACCTTTCATATCAACTTGGCTCTCCAGTAAGGCGAGTTGTTTAGGCGTTCAATAGAACGCCTTTTTTTATAGTTCAAGCCGGAGGGCGCTTAGAGCCTCTACACTCTCCTCAAAAAGTGCTCTGCTGGTTTCAATTAATGTGATGATATTGAGTGAGTTATCTCTTTCTGTTGTGGCATGATTTTCTATCTGTTTGCATTGGGCTGACAGTGCATGAAAACCAAAATTTGCGGCAGCACCCGCTAGGGTGTGTGCATGTTGTGCCAGCAAATGAGCATCTGACGTGCTCTCTAAATCTCCCAGCAGAGTTCTGGCTTGCGCTTGGAATTGCTCCATTAGCTGGTTAAATCGTTCCTCACCCAGCAGATTTAAATGTTGTTGGATCAGCGAGCTATCTAACAATGTTTCCCCTTCGGGAGCAGGCGCGTTTAAAATTAATTCCGCTTTAGAATAAGGAGTACTTAATACGCGCCTCAACCGTTCATGCTGAATCGGTTTGGCGATAACGTCATCCATACCTGCTGCCAAATAGGAGTCAACCTCTTGCTTTGAAACGGAGGCTGTCAAGGCAATGATGCGAACAAAAGCGCGGTTGGGGTCTGGATGGGCGCGAATTTTTTTGGCGGTCGTCACGCCGTCCATATCGGGTAGATGAATATCCATCAGAATTAAGTCATAGGCATGATCGTTATGCATCGACAGGGCTGTATAGCCATCATCTGCGATAGTCACTCGGTGACCATCTATCTCGAGTAAGCCCGTGGCGACTGCTTGATTTACCTGTGTATCCTCAACGAGGAGAATATCCAAGGGTGCAATAGTGCTAGCTATTGTTTTTTGTGGAGAGTGCTCTGTTGTATCGTTAGGTAAATCAGCTATTGGATAACTCACTTCAAACCAGAAACAAGAGCCGTTGCCTTCATGACTATCGACACCGATTTTGCCCCCTTGCTGTTCGATCATTTGCTTCGTGATAGCCAAACCTAAGCCGGTTCCACCGTACCGCCTTGTTATCGAACTATCTGCTTGTGTGAAGTGTCGGAAAATAGTTTTTTGCGCAGCCTTGCTAATCCCTATACCTGTATCTGTGATTTCAAAACGTATTGTTAGGTCAGTCTCGGTTTTTGTGAGTAGTTTCATGCAAGAGGAGATAACACCTGCATGGGTAAACTTAATGGCATTTGAGAGCAGGTTGATCAAAATTTGGCTAAGGACGCGTCGATCACCACGGACTGAGGGCAGATTGCGATCGATACGTGGTATTAGTTGCAGGGATTTTTCCTGTGCTATGGGGAGAAACAGGTTATAGGCTTCATCGAGTACTTGATCTATTTTGAAGGGCTGTTCCTCCAAGGTAATGTGACCAGATTCAAACTTTGAAAAGTCTAATACATCGTTCAGAATCGAGAGCAGTGATTGGCCTGCGTTATAAATCGTATCAATTTGTGCTGCTTGCTCCGGTTGTAAATTTCCTTTTCGAAGCAGTTGAGCCATACCTAGTATACCGTTCATTGGCGTGCGGATTTCGTGGCTCATCGTAGCCAGAAAACGAGTTTTTGCTTCATTCTCTGCTTCCGCTTTTTGTCTGGCACGTTCCGCGAACTCTTTCGCTTTTCGCTCACTGATATCGGTCAGAGAGCCTTCATAATATTCCAGATTACCCTGTATATCGTTAACTTTTCTGGCTGATATCGAGACATAGATCGGTTCTTTGGAGCGTTTGAGCCAGCGGGTTTCAAAATTAAGAACGCGTTGATGCTGATTCAAGGCTGCCATGAAGGTGAATAAGTCTTGATCATCATAAAAACATTGCGTGGCAATATCTGTAATTTCATCTAGAAAATGGTTCGCTGATGGGTACTCCAGTAAAGATGCTAAAGCAGGGTTGGCTGAGATGAACCGGCCCTCGGGGGCTGCTCTGAATATACCTTCCACAGCGTTTAAAAACAGAGATTTATAATTGTATTCGGATTTTTCTAAACTCTGATAGAGCTTGGCATTTTCTATGGAAATAGCAGCTTGAGCAGATAATATTTGCAGAGCCTCTAGTCGATTTTTATCGAATACATCCCGGCTTTGATTGTTCTCCAGATAGAGCATGGCGGTCAATTTGCCGTGATAGAGAATGGGCAAACATAACAATGACAAAGGCTGCTGTTGAGCGATGTAAGGGTCATTTTTGAACATTTCATGGCGACAAGCGTGGCCTAAAACCACATTCTCTTTTGTTCGGGCAACATAATGGATGATGCTGGCAGGTAAGAGATGACTTCCGGCTTCGAGCGTCAGATTTTCATAAAACTGGGTGTTGCCCTCTAGTTGTGCTTCGGCTTCTATCATCAAGGATTGACGGTTTAAGAGAAGTAGTGCTCTTTGGGCACCTGCATTTTCAATCGCTAAGCCCATTAAACGGCCAAGCAGAGGTTCGAGAACAATTTCGTCTGAGATTGCTTGCGAGGCTTTGATAACAGATGCGACATCGTAGGCGTAGTCTGAAAGTTTATGAGCCTCCGGCTGGGGAGTCGCTTGCGCGAGATAGGTATTCGTTTTTGGTGTAGCAGCGCTCGCTAGGTGAGGGAATTCACGTTCCAATAATGTCTGTTTACTACGAGCTCCCCAAGTAGAGTAGCCCATATAGGCTTGCTCAATGTAATGATGGGCAATGGTTTCTTTTCCCCAGCGCAAATAACAACGCCCGGCGGCTTCGTTGGCGATTGCAAAGTCCAGATGGAACCCACTTTGTTTCGCAAGCGATATGGCACTATCAAACAGGCTCGCCGCTTCGTTGTAGGATAGCTGGTAACTTAGCAACAGTGCTTTTACCAATATCTGGTGATGTTCATGGTTTGCAGGGCAATGAAGCGCCAGTTTGTCTGTTTTTTTAAGGTAGTTTTCGAGAGCCTTTATATGAATTAATTGTTCAGCATCTTTGAGTTGCGACAACAGGTTTAAGCTATTAAGTGCGTGAAGGTAGCGCAAAAATGACTCTGTATAAGTACCGCCAATATAGACGCTCAGTGATAGGGCTTGTTCACTGTAAGCAAAGGCTTCTTTAGGGTGTTGAAATAGAAACGCCAGTAACGATTTGTAAAAGTAGTGCAAACAGATAGCCGTTTTATGGTTATGTTTTTTATGCTCAGCCAACATGATCTCTTCAGTATAGAAGCTACCGTTTAGGTTCAACTCGGCCTTTGGCGCTCTTAAGCTTTCAACGGTTTGCAAAGCCATGAGCGAATAGTGTAAGGATTGCTTTTGCCCCGATTCTTTCAGTTGTAACGTGTATTCTTTAACTTGCTGGCTGAAACTATCTAAGTCAGTGCTCAACAATATAGAGAACTGAATATATGCCGCCAGAGAGTAAGCACTCCACTCGATATCTCCTGTTTCCAGTCCTTTATTGTGAGCTTCCAGTAACGCATCGGCGCATACCGATAAGGGCTCTTTATAATGCCTGATATAGGTACTAAAGAGCGATTCAGCTTTATGATCAAAGCGACTGAATTCGGGTTGTTTCGAAATCTTGAGAGCGAGCTGACCAAGGCGGTACCCTAGGTCAACTTGCTGATATTGGCCGCATAATACGCCGCCGTAGCCTGCGAATGCCATGGCCGACTCATTGCAGAGGCCATGCCTTAGTGTGAGCTCTACCTCTTTTGCCATGACCAACGGGCGTAACCCCGAACTTGAAAATTTTACTATTCCGAACATGCTGGCAAGGATTGACATGGCCGAGCGCGCTTCGGGGTGAGTCATGCTAGGTAACGCTAATATACGCTCATCCGATGTGAGATAAAGTTTAGCCAGAGAATACAGTCTGGATTGGTGGGTGACTCGTTTACTGGGTACTTCTGGAAGCTTTATATTGAGTAAGCTTAATAGATTGAGAGCAACTTCTAGAGCTGAGTCAAAATGATTAGTGGCAACCAAGGCTTGGATTTTTAACTCCTGCAGATGGACGCGATCGTTAACCCTTGTGCAGTAGGGTAAAGCTGCATCAATGAGCAGATGTAAGCTATTAAAATCTGCTTTGATATATGCCGCCTCTGCCGCCAGTTGATGAAGATCTATGGCTAGTTGCTTTTGGCTGTTCCAGCTATCTTGGGGGAGTAAATCAATGCCGGTTTGGAAATAATCAAAAGCTGACTCAAACGCTGCTGCTTCTTTGGCGCGACGACCTGCTTGTAGATTGAGATTTGCCAGCTGTATTCGCTCATCTGGAGCTGTAATAAGCGAGTGTGCTTGATTGAGATGATTGGTTATATCAAATATTCGCCGCCCTTGCTCCTCCTCAGGCAAGCGCTCCAGCATGATTAATCCGATGGTATGATGCAGTGCTTGGATCTTCTCTTGAGGTATCAGTGAATAAGCGGCTTGCTGGACGCGATCGTGCACAAAACGATAGCGCGTTGAGTGTGTCGTTGCCTGGTTGTTTAACTGATTGGTGTTAATAGGAAAAATCAGCCCTTCGGCGAGTGCTTGCCACAAATCGTCGGCGGTATCTTCTATAGACGCTTGATAGACGGCGGCGAGTATGGGCAAAGCCACGGGGTTGCCGATGCAGGCAGCTAGCTGAATGACGGCTTGAGTTTGTGGAGATAAGCGTTGGATTTTATCTACCATGAAGTCGATAACGTTATCCGATATTTCGCAGTCACGAATGGCTTCTTCGCTCCAAACCCAACGGTTCCCTTCGAGAAAAATCAGTTTTTCCTCATAGAGACCCTGAAGAAATTGATTTAAAAAGAAGGGGTTGCCTTGCGTTTTTTCAAAAGAGATACGTGCTAATGGTTCGCACGCTTCAAAAGGATGAGATAACGCATCGCTAATGAACTGTTGAGTATCCTGTTTTGTTAATGGTTCAACCTTAACAAAGGTGACCTGAAGGGGGGCTAACTTCAAACGATGTATAGCGTGTGTAAAAGCGATATTTTGATCAAGGTCTTGATCTCGGTAGCTCCCAATAATAAGTAGGTGGGGGTGTTGCGGATTATTTGCCAGTTTTTCTAGCAGGGTAAGGGAAGAAAGGTCGGCCCACTGTAGATCGTCGAAAAAAAGTACTAAAGGGTGTTCTGCGGTAGCGAATACCTTGAGCATCTGGCGAAAAATATGAGAGAAACGGTGTAGTTCTTCAGAGGGTGACAAGCGAGGCGCTGTGGGTTGCTCACCAATAATGAGTGATAACTCCGGTATCAGATTTAAAATGACCTGGGCATTTTTTCCCAAAGCGGTTTGTAACTCGGTGCGCCATTGCTGGATTCGCTCATCAGACTCTGTGAGCAGTTGGCGGATCAAGATTTGCATCGCTTGATAAACAGCGGTGTAGGGGCGATTTCTATGGTATTGATCGAACTTGCCACCTGCGAACATACCGTGCTGCTGTGAAATATACTGGCGTAACTCATGCACTAGGCTGGATTTTCCGACACCGGCGTATCCTGCGATAAGTGCTAATGATTGTTGGCCATTGGTGGCTTGATCAAAACAGGCATTCAGACGTTCGATAGTGTCCTTGCGCCCATAGAGTGATTGAGGGAGTTCAAATCGCTCGGAGAGGTCCTTTTCTCCCACAGTAAAGGTTGATGTTGAGCTGGTATCTTTTATTTGGCTGCAGTACTCAAGATCATAGTAGAGGCCGTAGCTGGATTGGTAGCGTTGAGCTGCATCCTTAGCCAGTAATTTGAGAATAACCCGTGAAAGCGCAGCGGGTAGGTCGGGATTAACAAGGTGTGGTGCTTTGGGTTGCCGTGCTATATGACAATGTAAAAGCTCTAAATTGTCCTTTTGCGGAAAAGGGCGCTGTCCTGTAAACAACTCATATAATGTCACCCCAAAGCTATAGTAGTCTGTGCGGTAATCAATATATCGATTGATCCGGCCCGTCTGCTCTGGGGCGATATAAGGTAAATTATCTGAATGTGTTTGGGGTGTGCCAAGGGTCGGGTATTCGCGGCTTAAGCGGCTTGCCAAGCTAAAATCGATGATTGTGACTGTTTCGGTGTCGGGGTTGATCAGAAGGTTATCTGGAGTTATCTGTTTATGAATGATTCGAGCATTGTGTATTTGGCCCAGTATCTTTGCAATGTGCAGTGCTGTTCGTAGCCTTTGTGCATAATCCGGTCGTTTGAGGGTTAACCAGGCCCTTAGGTTAATAGAATGGTTATCCCTGAAGATCAGCGTATTACCTCGTTCAGTCGTTTGAAAGCTGATCGGTTGTGAAACGCCGTCAATATTCAGTTCTTTAAGAATGGTGTACTCATGCAGGAGGCGATTGTTTGCGGATGGAAGGTGGGATAGAAGACTGGGTTGCTTGACGATGACCGATTCGAGTGAAGGCTCAGAGGTAGCACGAGATAGGCGGCTGCGCTGGCCTTGATAGATTAACTCTCGATAGATCAGTGTTTGCGCTGTGTTCACGACTGACGAACCTCGCCTGCGAAAACATATCCGGCCCCGTGAGCGGTAAGAATGAAGTGGGGGTTGGATGGCTCGTCAGTGAGTTTTCGGCGAAGACGGCCGATCATGACATCGACGGATCTGTCATTTGGAGTCCATTCACGATCATGAATAGCATCCATTAATTGATCTCTGGATAAGATGACCCCCGGTGCATTAATCAGAGCACAGAGCAGTTTGAATTCGCCCTCGGGGAGGCGCTCGCTAACACTCTCAGGTGATGTTAACAGGCGCTTGTTGGCATCCAAGGTCCAACCTTCAAATTGCCAAAGCTGGTGACTTTCTTGCTGTTTAGCCAATTGACTGTCTTTGACGCGCCACAGTAAGTTTTTAGCTCTTACCAGTAATTCCCGTGGGTTAAAAGGCTTTGTTACATAGTCATCTGCGCCCAGCTCTAAACCGACGATGCGGTCTATCTCATCCCCTTTACTGGTTACCAAAATAATGCCCACGTTAGACACTGACCTCAGCTCACGGGTTAAGGTTAAGCCATCTTTTCCCGGAAGGCTGATATCCAGCAACACTAAGTCAATATGTTCTTGATGCACACGCCCACATAGATCATCGGCCTGCTCTGTCTCTGCAACGGCATAGCCTTCCTTTTCAAAGTAACTTGCCAGCAATGAGCGCGACGCAAAGTCATCTTCGACGATCAATATGCGGTATTTGGTGTTTTTCGGGTGAGTCATGGAAAGATCTTTCTTAGTAAGGAATGGTTTGAGTCTAGCAATCAAGGCGGTTAATGAAAAGCTGGTGGATTTTTATAGAAAAGATATATTTTTATTAATTTTCAATTGGTTAACGGATGATGTTACATTCTGTTACATGTTCAAACAAATGCGCACATATTGCGACTACTTTATTTACACCGCAGGGGTACCTTATCAACATACCTAGTTTGAGTGTTTGCTTTTAGTCATCCATCTGATACTGGGCAACAATAAAAATATCACCGAAAGCCAGGAGTGATAGTCTTGAAAAACACACGTATGAAGCGAGCAGCATACCTCGGTAGTGCCGTGGCCTTACTGAGTATATCGGGTACAGCCTTAGCGGCAGATGGTTTGCAAATCATTAAGAAAAACTGTTTGTCATGCCATACCGAAACAGGTAATTCGGATGCGCCGTTTTCTCGAATCAGTGAACAGCGTAAAACGCCAGAAGGCTGGATGACGACGCTCTATCGGATGAAAACCCAGCGAGGTTTGAATATCTCTCCCGAAGAGGAGCAGGTTCTTATTAAGTATCTATCGGATACGCAAGGATTAGCCCCTTCTGAAACGTTGGCGCAACGTTATATTTTAGAGCGCACTCCGAATAAAGTTGAAGAAGTTGATCCGGCGTATGCTGAAATGTGTACTCGATGTCACTCGGGTGCTCGTTTCGGTATGCAGCGTCGTACCCAAGGAGAGTGGGAGAAACTTGTCCATTTCCATATGGGGCAGTATCCAACGATTGAATATCATGCGCTGGCCCGAGACCGCGCTTGGTTTGATATCGCCTTAAATGACGTAGCACCTAAGTTGGCTGCGGATTACCCATTTAAAGCACAAGCTTGGGATGATTGGGCAGCGAAACCTAAGTCAGATTTAACCGGTAACTGGATGATGAGTGGTTATCTTCCTGAGAAAGGTGACTTCTCGGCACAGCTGAGTGTAATCAAAGAGGCCGATGATCGTTATGTGTTATTGGTTAACGGCACCTATGCTGACGGTAGCAAATTAAATGGCAGCGGAAGTGCAAAAGTATTTACTGGTTATGAATGGCGTGCGTCTCTCATTATCGATGGTCAGGCGTTAAAACAGGTCTTGGCAACTGACGAGCAGGGGATTCGTATGTCGGGCCGGATGTTCGTAAAAGGCTCTGATGAGATCGGCGGCGCAATAACAGCAGTAAAAGCGGGTAGTTCACCTGCTATCGCCGCTGTTAGCCCTACTTATGTCAAGCAGGGCAGTACCCAGACGCTTGTCATTACCGGTGCAAATTTGGATCAGCCTCTCTCTTTTGGAGAAGGACTCGATGCCAAAGTCGTAAGTCAGGCTTCAGATCATATTGTTGTTCAGGTAAAAGCAGGTGCGGATGCACCGGTAGGTATGCGCACACTCAGCATTGGCTCTGCCCGTGTTGAGGATGCCATTGCAGTTTTTGACAAACTGGCGCGTGTTGATATCACACCGAATGATTCCATAGCGCGAATTGGCGGTAACGGTGGCCTTATCCCTAAACAAAAAGCAGTTTATCGTGCTATCGGGTATGCCGCAGGAGCGGATGGTAAACCCGGAACTGAAGATGATCTGAAATTAGGCTACATGCCGGCAAGTTGGTCCTTGAAGCCGTTCGATCAGGTAGCGGAAGAAGACCATGATCTCAAATATGCAGGCAAAATCGATGCGCGGGGTATCTTCACGCCGGGTGATGCAGGCCTAAATCCAGAACGTCGAATGTCCGCCAATAATGTCGGAAACCTGACCGTCGTTGGTACTGTGACGGAGGGTGAACAAATGTTATCGGGTAACGCTCATTTGATGGTGACTGTACAGGACTACGTGAGATCGTTAATCCAATAGTGCTGAATCCATTGTTTTGAAATTAACCTCAAACCAGCCTACTTGGCATAAAACAAAGAAAACGAGGTGAGTATGGGATCTCTGTCACTGGTTAAACCAAATATGCATTTGGTTGACCTGAAATCTCGAACAATGCTGTTTCATGTACCAACCAGCGGCTTATTTGAATTGGATGAAATGAGCCGTGACTTGATTAGTCTGTTTAGCGAACAGAGTGCAGTCACAGCACCAATGATCAAAGAACGTTTCGCCGGTCGATACGCAAGTGGTGAAGTGTTGGAGCTACTTGAAGAGTTTAAAGCGATGGAGATTATCCATGACTCTTCGGGTGTAGCTCGTTTAAACCCAGCACCCAGAAAGGTGAAGCAGTTCCCTTTAACAACGGTCGTGCTGAATGTTAACACTGGGTGTAATTTGAGCTGCACCTACTGCTATAAAGAGGACCTTACAACCCCATCAAGAGGGGAAAAAATGTCGGCGGAAACGGCGATTAAGTCGATTGAAATGTTGCTAAAAGAATCGCCCGATCAAAAGCAATACAACGTTGTCTTTTTTGGTGGGGAACCTTTGACGAATATGCCGATGATTCGTGAGGTTGTTGCTTATTGTGAACGCCGTTTTGCCGACTTAGAAGCCAGAGTCGATTTTACAATGACCACAAATGCGACCTTGTTGACAGAAGAGTTGGTTGATTGGTTCAACGAACACCGATTTGGGCTAACGATCTCTATGGATGGTCCAAAGGCGATGCATGATAAGAATCGCATTACCGTTGGAGGTCAAGGGACATACGAGGTAGTGAAAAAGAAAGTCGCTATGTTGTTATCTCGGTATACGGCTCGTCCTGTCGGATGCCGGGTCACCTTAACCCGTGGTATTACCGATGTGAATACCATCTTTAATCATCTCTACCATGATTTAGGCTTTACTGAAGTGGGGTTTGGGCCCGTTACTTCAGGGGATATTGCTGAGTTCAATCTAACGGGCGATGAAATGACGGAAGTGTTTGCAGGTATGAAGCGTTTGGGCGCCCAGTACTTGGAAGCCGCTTTAGAGAATCGTAATTTTGGCTACGGCAACATGCATCAATTGATGACTGATCTCCATGAGGGTAACAAAAAACAACTGCCATGCGGTGCCGGTGTTGCATTGTTAGCGGTGGATAAAGAGGGTGACTTTAACCTGTGTCACCGATTTACGGGTTCTGACGTTGCCACCTTTGGGGATGTAGATAAAGGAATTGATAAACCGGCGTTAGCTGCCTTTGTGGAGCAGCGTTTGGACAGAAGCGATACCGGCTGTGAAACCTGCCGTATACGCAACATCTGCTCTGGCGGATGCTATCACGAAAGCTACGCAAAATATGGTGATCCTGCGACACCTTCATACCACTACTGTGACCTTTTAAGAGATTGGGTTGATTATGGCGTAGAAGTGTACTCGCAAATAATGCTCAAGAACCCAGGGTTCTTTGATGCCTATGTATCGCCACGAAGAGGTACTTAAAGCATGAAACATTTAAAGTCGTTTAATAAGAAAGCAAAAATGTTGGATGTCGCGGTAGGTCAGGGCGATGTTGAAGAAGTGGTCGCGATGCAGACGATTGTTGGCTGTACCTCAACCAACGACCCCGGTTGGGAAGTGGATGCTTTTGGTGGTTTAGGCTCGCTGTGCCAGCCGATGGAGTCTGATCTTTATGGATGTGCTGATGCCTGCTGGTGGCCGGCTCAGGTCCCCGACACGATGAACACCCATCCAGACTGGTCTCAAGACGTTGCTAAGGCGGATAAAGACTGGCGCAAAATTGATGGTATTTTCCCAGAGTCTGAATAAGGAGGCCGGTGAATGAAATTTATAAATATGATGAAGCCCCTTAAAGCCTTGGGCATAGCGGTAACGGGCGGGGTCTTAATGAGTGGCGGTATGACTGCGCAAGCTTCAGAGATGCATGAGTACTTGCTGACGGTAACGCGCCCTAATCAGCTACACGTTATTGATACCGAAACGGATAAATTAGTGCGCAGCTGTGATGTGCCAGGTATTTTCGGTAATGGCGGAATAGCAACCTCACCCGATGGACGTGTTGCATATGTCTTGAGTGGAAAGTGGGAAGATGTTTACGGTATTGATATTACCGACTGTCAGTTGGTTTTCTCTGCAAAACAATCCAGTAAAACCGAGCAAGTTAAAACGATCATTTCGATGACAGTCAGCCCCGATGGTAAGGAACTCTACACGGTGCAAAATCCTGTCAAACTTCATTCTGATCATTTTGAAGTACAGACACCTCGTTTGGCTGTCTTCAACACTGCTGATGGCATGGATGCCAAACCTGTTAGAACGTTTCCCGTTGATCGGCGCATTACCAAGCTGGGGCGTCTAGATTCGGGTGAAGTCATTCTAGGTGGTGGTGATGTGAAAGCGATTGATCCGAAAACAGGTGAAATCCGCACGTTAGCTAAACTTCAAAACTGGGATCGAAGCCCGGAAAAGTGGGTACCACCCGATGCTTTCCAAATGCATACGATGGGAGAACACATTGGTGAATATATCATGCCGTATTTCACCATTAAGTGGAACGGCGACCCTGGTGACATGGAGAAAGCGGAGTTCCTGTGGGGGATGACACGTATCGATACCAAGACAGGTGAGGTAGAAAGCGGAGAAGTGCTTCCATTTGAGTTTATTGTCTTTAACTGGGTCACTGATCCAAATAATAAAGATATTGTGTACGGTTCTTTCAACACCTTGTCTAAGCATAATGTGAAGGAGGGTAAAACCTTGGCGGTTCACAACTTGGAGCATACTTACTACAACCTCAACATGTTAGAGGATGGCAGCAAGATATACGTTGGAGGCACATCCAGTGATATTTCGGTTCATGACCCCGAAACATTGGAGAAAATCGGTTCGATACAGCTCACGGGAGATATGTCGACATCCGACTTAAGGATTGCAAAGTTACGTCTGTGACGTTAGTTTCAAACTATAGCTTCAACAAAAAATAATAATATAAGGGGCGATGTAACATCGTCCCTTTTTTTATGGGTGCCTCCCATAGTTTGGATCAATGATGCTTCGATGGATTTCACGAACGGTTGCCAGTGATCAACCCGAGCAATTAGAGAAAGCGTTTCGCTGGCTATACAGCTTTGTGAAGCCTCAAAGCCAAGCAATTGGTGGGTTGCTTCTCCTATCTGTGCTTGCTTCTATGCTGGTGCTTTTGCAGCCTTGGTTAACAAAAACATTAATCGATGACGGCTTAATTGCCAAAGATTATGGCACGTTAGT
Source organism: Neptunomonas concharum (assembly GCF_008630635.1). NCBI lineage: Bacteria > Pseudomonadati > Pseudomonadota > Gammaproteobacteria > Oceanospirillales > Oceanospirillaceae > Neptunomonas > Neptunomonas concharum. Next base: position 1,287,459 of record NZ_CP043869.1, read on the forward strand.
CAGTGTGGCTTTACTGATGATCTCGGTAGGTATTATTAGTACGGCGTTATCCGGTGTGACGCGTTATTTGCACACTCGTTTGTCTGGGCGAATTCTGTTCTCCCTTCGCGATAATATCTATCATCATTTACAAACCCTTTCACCTAGCTTCTACGGAAAGCGGCGGATAGGTGACCTATTGTCTCGTTTGGATGGTGATGTTGCCGAAATTCAGCGCTTTTCAGTAGATAGTTTATTCTCCGCCGTGAGCAGTGTATTAGGGTTGCTAGGGTCGGTGGTTATGTTGCTCGCTCTCTCTTGGAAACTATCGCTCTTGGTGCTGATTTTGATCCCCCTTGAAGTGCTCTGGCTGCGTTGGATGCGACGAAAAGTCGAAGTGAAGGTGCGAACCATTCGAGAACGTTCGTCTGACTTGTCGAGCTTTTTGGTTGAAACCCTACCGGCTATGAAGTTTATCCAGTCGGTTGGGCAGGAGGAGCGAGAGCGAGATAGACTAAACACGCTGAACGAAAACTATTTAGGTGATCTGCTTAAGCTTCAGGTGACGGAGTTCTTTACGCAAGCGATACCGAGCACCTTGACTTCACTAACCCGCGCGTCTGCTTTTCTTATTGGTGGATACTGGGTTATTGAGGGTAGTTGGCAATTGGGCTCTTTAATCGCTTTTTCCACTTATTTGGGTATGGCGGTTGGACCGGTTAACAGCCTGCTGGGCTTGTATGTTGCGATTCAGCGTATGAGTGTGAGCTTGGGGCGGGTCAACGAACTGAGGTTGGAGCAGCCAGAGATTCCGCATGACGATACATGGCAGCCATTGCCTACAACGGTAGTCGGTGAGCTGCAATTGACGGGACTAAGCTTTTCCTACCCAGGTCGAGAACAATTAATCCTGTCCGATGCTTCTGCCTTTATACCCGCTGGTAGTAAAGTTGCCTTGAGTGGTTCATCAGGTGTCGGCAAGTCCACCTTAATTGACCTTTTGCAGCGCTATTATGATCCACAAGCGGGAAGTATTCAGATAGATAGCATTGATATACGCACGATTAGCCCTTTCATGCTTCGCAAAGCGATTGCTGTGGTCAGCCAGGATATTGTCCTGTTTAGAGGCTCGCTTCGAGAAAATATCCGTTATGCCAACCCTGACGCAAATGATCATCAAGTTGAGAAGGCGGCTGAGCAGGCTCAGTTGCTTGGTTTGATTTCAGAGCTACCTCAAGGCATTGATAGTGTGATTGGCGAGCGCGGGCAGCAACTGTCTGGTGGCCAGCGGCAGCGTATTGCCATTGCTCGTGCACTGCTACAAAACCCTATTATTTTGGTTTTGGATGAGGCGACGGCTGCCGTTGATGAAGTAACTGAAACACAAGTTATTGATGCCGTTGATCAGTTATTTGCAGGTCGCACGCGTATCTTAATTAGTCATCGAGCCTCAACGTTAGCGGGTGCTGATACATGCTTAACACTTGTGGATGGTAAATTGTTATCCAATGGTGAGCTTACCGCATGAATGAGCGCGTGCGGGTGGGGATTGTCGATAGTGGGTACCGTGACACGCAAATGGCGATGGTTGAGGATAGCGCTGCTTTTATACTGCACGAGGATGCGCTGTGGATGGATGAGCCTTCAGAGGACTTAATCAACCATGGTTCTCGTATATTGGATATTATCCATTACCACGCTCCTGAATCGCTGTTTTACGTTGCACAGGTGTTTAGTCAGAAAAACACTACGACAGCGGCACAAGTTGCCGCAGCAATCGACTGGCTAGTTAACCAGCAAGTGAGGGTGATTAATTTAAGTTTGGGTTTGCGAGATGATCGGCCAGTTTTGAAAGAAGCCGTTGAAAACGCATTGAACGCTGGGGTGGTTATGTGCGCGTCAGCGCCAGCGCGCGGAGATCCCGTGTACCCATCAGCGTATGAAGGTGTGCTAAGAATGACGGGGGACGCTCGTTGTGATTTGGAAGAGCTTTCTTGGCTTAATACCCAATATGCTGATTTTGGTGGTCATGTACTGGGTTTTGATCAGAAGCAACAAGCCGCGGGTGCGAGTTTAGGGTGTGCTCATATGACCGGACATGTAGCACGCTTGCTGCATATCATGACTGATCCAAACCGCGATGCGATTTACCAGGCCTTACAGCAACAAGCAAAATATATTGGACCAGAACGGCGTTTCTCATAAATTCGCATAAACTATAGACACCATCACTGAGAGTTGAACGTTATGACAAACGTTGGAACAGTCGAAGCAACACCCATTGTCGTTCTGGGTGCAGGTCCTGCCGGTGGCGCGGTTGCGCTTGGGCTTAAGCAATTGGGCTACACACACGTCACGGTGGTTGGAGAGCCACGACCTTTTAGTGCGTTGGAAGGTATCTCTGAACGGGTCGTTGAGGGTCTCCGCAATGCAGGTTTTTGTCATGCTTTAGATAAAATTCCTGAGCCTTCTGCACGCTTTGTAACTTGGAATGGTGTATCCAGCCAAGCGAATACCGAAAGATTGATTGATCGTAGTGCCTTTGACTCAGCTATCTTAATGGATCTGGCTATGCAGGGTATTCATGTCATCCAAGGAAGAGTGAAGGAGGTAGAGACTTCCTCTTTGGGCCACCGAATCTCAATTGACTCATCAGGGCAAATGATAGAGGTTGAGGCAACATTTTTAGTTGAAGCGAGAGGGCGAGCTGCGCCTTCTGCAAAACAGAAGCGTATCAGAGGCGCAGAAACGGTTTCTATTCTGCAATACTGGCAAGGTGAGGTTGAAGAGAGGCGCTCGGCGGTAGAAAGCTTTCCTCAAGGGTGGGCATGGATGGCAATGGATGAAAAAGGTAAGCGCTATTTGCAGCTTACTTTTGATGTTGCATCGGCTGTTCTTCCGGAAAAGTCGCGCTTGCCTGAGTTTTGCCTTGAAAAGCTTAATACATTAGAGCAAGCACGGCCCTTTATTGAAAATGCCAGCTACAGCGGTGAAATGCATGCCCGCACCAGCACCCCCATCTTATGTCAAGAGTCGATTGGGGATAATTGGATTCGGGTCGGTGATGCCGCTATGGCTGTCGACCCACTATCCGGTAATGGTATCTTTCAAGCACTTTCCTCGTCATTACAAGCTCCAGCCGTCATTAATACACTGTTGCGCGAGCCTGAGAGAGCGTTGTTGGCGCAACGTTTTCATCAACTGAGGGTGACGGAACTGTTCTTCCGGTTTGCTAGAATTGGCCGTGATTTCTATGCTACAGAAAAGCAGTGGGCTGATAGCTCTTTTTGGGAAACGCGCATCCACTGGCCAGATAACCAGCCGATACACATGGAGCCTGATATCAATAAACTGCAGGTGAAAACCCTGCCCGTCGTTAACCAAGGGCTGATTGATGCGGTAGAGGTAGTTACATCCCCAGACCAACCATTAGGGATTTGGCACCTTAATGGCGTGCCGTTAGCTCCATTTGTTCAGGCTTATCAATCTCAGGGAATTATTTCTGCATTACGTAGTCAATGTCGTGATATGAATCTTACACCTGAGCAATCTCGATCTATTTTTCAATGGTTTGCTGCGCAAGGAGCAGACTTAGATGGGTAGGGTAAATTTTAATTTTTTGAGATGTAGCCATTCCTATAGGCAGCATGTAGGATAGTGGGCTAAGGTTTTGTTCTACAATGCATTCGATCTAAAACGGAATAAAGCGCAGTGCAGTCAACTTTCAAAACAGGATTTATTTTATTCAGCTCGCTTTTAGCGAGTTCTGTCTATTTATCTGCGGCTCCTTATCAGGAAAAGCAGCTCACCTGCCGTGTAGATGGTAGTAATAGTGTTATTGATTCCGTTGACCCAGCCGCGAGCTTTCGTTTAGGCCTCAATTACGAATTGGGAGAAGGTGTAAAGCAAGACTCGACCCAAGCCTTCGATTGGTACTGCAATGGGGCGTTACAGAAACATGGCGACTCGCAACTTAAAGTTGCATTGATGTTACTTGAGGGTAAGGGCACCTCGAAAGATATTCCTAAAGGGATGCATTGGCTGAACCGCGCGGCTAACAACAGTAATCATGATGCACAGCTAGCATTGGGTATTCTGTTAGTCGATACTGACCCTGTCCGAAGTGCGGTGCTTTTTAAGCGCTCAGCCGCTGCGGGTAATCTTTATGCTAACCATCGTTTAGCCGAGCTGCATTACTATGGTATGGGTGTGCCGCAAGATTTTGCTAAGGCACAAGAGCTATCTGAGTTGGGGGTTGCTGAAGGGTTTGATAAAAGCCGAGAATTACTCACCCGTATTCGCGTAAGGCAGCAGGTGGTTTCTAATCCGCCCACGCCTACCGTTAAAGCCCCTGCTGTTGAAACACCACCTACTATTGAGGCAAAAGGTGGTAACGATATCGTGGCAGCAGCAGATGTGCCAGCAGAGGCCCCAGTGGTAAATAGTGCTGGTACAATACCCGTCTCTAGTTCAGTGGAAACTGAAAAATCCAACAATGTACTGAAAAGCTTATTATCTGTTTTTCCTTCATTAGCAGGTCTTTCCTCAACAGATAAGTCTAAAGATCAGCCACAGATAGAAGTAACTACTTCGCAAGCAATTCCCCAGCTTGATGAGCCTGAAGTCGTTGTAAGCGCCGTAGAAGGGGCTGCTCCTGTGGAGGTCGTCGAAGTTACATCAGAACTAAAACCAGAACTTAAACCAGAGTCAGAAACAGCACCGCTGGAATTAGGTAAATCCTTACAAGATCAGTTGGTTGAGGCTGCAGCGGCAGAAGAAAAAGCATTAAAGCAAGAGACTCCCTCTGTAAGAGAGCAGCGTGTGGAGCCCGTTCCTGTTGTTGAGTCACTGGCTACTCAAAAGACGGCACAACCCGTCTCGCAGCCACTCGATGCGGATCAGTATCGTCGTGGTGTTGATTGGATAAGTCAGCAACCGGAGATGCGCTACGCTATTCAGTTGGTACAAGCCAGCCAAGTGGATGGCATACTTAAATACATTCGCAAGCATGGTTTAGAAGACAAGTCTTACTACATCCATGCACTGCAAGATGGTGAATATCGCTATATTCTGCTTTATGGTGATTATCCAAATAACAAAACCAGTAAGGCGGTTGCTAAGACGCTGCCAGATGGTGTGCAAAAGTCAGGGTATTGGATTAGAACCTTTGGTGATTTGCGGCGTAGTTATGTAATTAGTCGGTAAAAATAAAAAAGGAGTCGTTTTAAGACTCCTTTTTTGATGGTTTTTATCAACTAAGATTATAGATAAAGACTGTGGCTACAGCGATGGGGGTAATAAATTTCAATACAAACATGAAACTCTGGTAAGCCGCGCCTTCTCCAAGTCCAAGTTGGTTTTTGACGGCTTGTTTGCTCATAAACCAGCCTGCAAAGATCGCGATAAATAGACCCCCTAAAGGCATCAGTAAATTGGCAGTAACGTAATCGAGCAGATCAAAGACAGTTTTACCTTCGAACGCGGGAATAAACTCCAATGGGAAGAAGTTAGCCCACTCGTTAAATGATAAAATCGTCATCATGCCGAGTAGCCAAATCGAGATACCGCCGATCAGCGCGCCGGAAAGGCGGCTAATGCCTTTCTGCTCTTCCAGCCACTCAACGACAGGCTCAAGCAAAGAGATAGCCGATGTTACGGCGGCAACGACTAATAATGCAAAAAACAGCGAGCCAAATAGAACACCACCTGTCATTTGTCCAAAGGCAAGGGGTAATGTCTGAAAGATCAGACCAGGGCCCGCACCTGCTTCCAACCCATTCGCAAACACGAGGGGAAAAATAGCTAACCCGGCTAATAAAGCGACCGCTGTATCCACAATGGAAACCGTTACTGCTGTTTTAACAATGGATACCTTCTTAGGCAGATAAGAGCCATAAGCCATCATAACGCCCATACCTAGGCTTAATGTGAAAAAGGCATGGCCTAATGCAGTTAGAACACCTTCAGTACTGAGTTTTGAAAAATCTGGCTGAAATAGGAAGTTAAAGCCTTGCATAAACTCGCCACTATTGAGCGCGTAGCCAACCATCACGAGTAAGAGAAGAAACAGCAGTGGCATTAAAATGTTAATTGCCTTTTCCATGCCAGAGCGAATACCGCCAGCTACGATCACAATGACGAGCACCATGAATACAGAGTGCCAAAGTAAAAGTGTCCAAGGGTCTGACAAAAGCCCACCAAACATAGCACCAATATCATCGGCGGATGCGCCTGAGAAAACACCGCTTACCGCATGTCCGGTGTAGGAGAGTGCCCAACCACCAATAACGGAGTAGAAGGATAGAATCAGGAATGAGCATACAATACCCGTCCAACCGATCCAGCTCCAGCGCTGGGAGAGTCCATCCCGTTGGGCGAGCATACGCATGGTGTTAATAGGGCTTCGTTCACCACGCCGCCCTATCATAACCTCGGCAATCATAATGGGAATGCCGATAAGGGCGATACAAAGCAAGTAGACGATAACAAAGGCACCGCCACCGTTTTCGCCAGTAATGTAAGGAAACTTCCAAATATTCCCAAGTCCAACAGCAGAGCCGCTGGCAGCAAGAATAAAAGCAAGTCGAGAAGACCACATAGGGTGATCTTTACGTGCTTCCGCCACGGAAGCATCTTCGGTATAGGTTTGGCTAACTTCAGTCACACTGGATCTCCACTTAGTTATTTTTATCGTGTATCGAGATAATTTGAATACTTAGTTTAGGGCTTTTACACTGAAAGGTGCTTGCTAATACATTTGCAATGTAGGTTTGATTTGAAACAAAATTTCAACAAAAGACCCTAAATGTTGTAATTGTTTTAAAAATAGAAGGATGGATAAAACCATCCCTCTCAAACAGAATTCTTTTACACAGTAGAAAGAATGAAGCGCTCCTCCGCTAGCTGATTAGCTATTGCGCCGGTAGCGAGTCCAGATTCATCAGAGCGAATAAAAATCTCTGCTAGGGTTTCAGCGATGGTTTCAATATGCGCGGTCACTTTTGCGGGTGTATGACCAACTCGCTCATAGAAGATGTCGATGATGCCGCCTGCATTGATGGCGAAATCCGGCGCATAAAGAATACCGCGTTCTTTCAGCATCATGTCATGATGGGCGGATTCCAATTGATTGTTAGATGCCCCAGCGATGACCTGTGCTTTAATGGTAGGTATCGTTTTGTCGTTCAAAATGGCACCTAACGCGCACGGTGCAAGAATGTCGACATCAAGGGATAAAATATCGGCAGCCGATACAGCTGTCGCATTTAATTTTGAAACGGCTTTATCCACCTGTTCTTGATGGATGTCTGTGACGTAGAGTTCTGCCCCAGCGACATGCAAGTGTTCTGCCAAGCGATATCCCACATTGCCAACCCCTTGGATCGCTACTTTTAAGCCTGTCAGGTCATCTCGGCCTAATTTGTGCTTCACAGCGGCCTTAAGGCCAATAAAGGTGCCGTACGCGGTTGCTGGAGAAGGGTCGCCATTACTTAACTGCCCATCAATACCTGTACGTTCGGTTACGCCGGCTACGTATTGGGTATGGCGTCCCATTATCTGTAAATCAGGCACACTGGTCCCGGAGTCCTCTGCAGCGATATAGCGGCCGCTTAAGCTTTCTAGGCAACGCCCCATCATCTCTAATAATGCTTCGGTTTTATGTGCTCTGGCATCACCGATGATAACGGATTTTCCACCGCCTAAATCCAGATTGGCGAGCGCCGATTTGTAAGTCATGCCTTTTGAGAGTCTGAGTACATCCCGTAAGGCTTCTTCATCGCTTGCATAGTTCCACATGCGACAGCCGCCAAGTGCTGGACCTCGATTACTGTTGTGAACGGCGACGATGGCTTTAAGGCCAGTTTTAGCATCATGGAAGTAGTTGACCTGTTCGTGCAGATCAAATTCTGGGTGACTGAAAACGGACATAGATACCTCTTAATTCCTTACTCAAATGAATTAGCTTAATGCTGTAGCCTGTACGCTGAACGTTGGTTCAGCACTGAGTTGGGCTCTTAAATCACGACGCTTTAGTTGTGCTTTTTCATAGTTAACGTCTTTTACAGGCCCATAACCCCGGATGGTCTCAGGCAGTGAGGCAAGTTGCTGTGCTAACCCGTAATTATCGTTACTAAGAGTGCGTTCAATGAGATTCAGATCGTCCTCATACTCTGCAATGATTCTGCGCTCTAAGCGGCGGTCAGCGGACCAGCCAAAGATATCCAGAGGTGTGCCACGTAGCCCTTTCATGCGTGAAAGCATGCGAAATAAAGGGAGTATTTTTTCGCTATAAGTGCGCTTACGAGGGCGGCCGCCGTGCTTATCTTTACGAGAGAGTAGTGGGGGAGCCAAGTTGAACTCTAATGTGAATTCGCCTTCAAACTGGGCGGCAAGCTCATCTCGAAAACTATCGGATGTCATTAATCGAGCCACTTCATATTCATCTTTATATGCCAACACTCGGCTGTACTGCTTGGCAATCAGGTGGCTTAGATGTGTTTTGCCAGTTTTATTTTTCTCATTAAGTTTGAATGCTTCTACACGGGCGCGAAAGCGCTCTGCTAAAGCGTCATTCTGATAGGCCTTCAGGTGCTTTACTTCGCGTTCTATTTGCTCGTCAAGCGAAGGCAGTATCTGTACTGGCTGAATATCCCTTGTTGGATTAATCAGGGCGTTGACTGCATCTGGTTGGTGAGCAGCGCAGCGTCCCCACAGGAAGGCTTTCAGGTTTGCATTAACTGAAGCACCATTGAGTCGAATGGCTTGCTCAATGGATTCTCTTTGCAAGGGTATTAAGCCCTTCTGCCATGCATAACCGACGGTAAACAAGTTAACGGCCATGCCATCGCCCATTAAGTCTGTTGCTAGACGCGTTGCATCAAAACAAAAAGTGCCTTCTGGTCGTGCGGTAGATTCAATCACCGCTTGCATTTCGGGATTTGGTATATGCAAGTCTGGATCTCGGGTAAAGGCCGCTGGCATCGTTTCGTGGTTGTTGATAATCGCGAAACTACGTTGGCGATCAAGTTTGCCTAAAGCTTCCTCACTTGCACCTACCATTAAATCAAAACCAATTAACAGGTCTGTTTCACCGGCTGGTATGCGAACGGCATGGATCTTCTCTTGCTCAGGAGCGATTCGAATATGGCTCATAACGGCGCCAAATTTTTGTGCGAGACCAATTTGATCCAGTACGCCCACACCTTTTCCTTCTATATGGGCGGCCATACCTAGCAAGGCGCTGACGGTAACCACGCCGGTTCCACCCACGCCAGTGAGCAACACGTTATAAGGTGTGGTTGGGGATGGGATAACCGGCTCTGGCAAATTAGCGGCAGGAGGCTCGGCATTTAATCCCGGCGCTTTGCGCAGGGTTCCACCTTTGACGGTTACAAAGCTTGGACAAAAACCACGCACGCAGCTGAAGTCTTTGTTGCAAGCGGATTGGTCGATTTGGCGTTTACGACCCTTGTCTGTTTCTTTTGGAAGCACTGATAGACAATTGGATTGTACACCGCAGTCGCCGCAGCCTTCACAGACTTCACTATTGATCACAACACGTTTGTCTGGATCAGGCATTTGACCGCGCTTACGACGTCGACGCTTCTCCGCTGCACATGTCTGGTCATAAATTAATGCGGTACAACCTGCGATATCTCTTAATTCACGTTGTACGGCGTCTAAATCGTCACGATGATGGAATGTGACGCCATCGGCAAAGTCTGCGCGACTTGGGTATTTGTAGGGCTCATCGCTAACGATCGCAATACGGCGAATACCTTCACCAAAGAGCTGGTGGGTGATTTGCTGCACAGTTAACTGACCATCTACCGGTTGGCCACCAGTCATAGCAACGGCATCGTTATAGAGAATTTTATAGGTAATATTGGCTTTGGAAGCCACAGCAGCACGGATGGCTAATAATCCTGAATGGAAGTAGGTGCCATCGCCAAGGTTTTGGAAAACGTGGTGATTGTTGGTAAAAGGGGCTTGGCCGATCCATGTTGCGCCTTCACCGCCCATTTGTGTAAAGGTATCAGTGTCTCGATCCATCCATGTAGCCATATAGTGGCAGCCAATTCCACCTAGCGCTTTGCTGCCTTCTGGAACGCGGGTGGATGTATTATGCGGGCAGCCAGAGCAGAAATGAGGTGTACGTTCTACGAGAGAGCGGGGCTTAGCCAGCTCAGCTTCTTTAGCGCATAAGAAAGCAAGGCGTGCGGCGACTTTTTCGCTTTGATAGAAAGGTGCAATGCGTGACGCAATGGCGCGAGCGATCATTGCCGGTGTTAACTCCCCCAAGGTTGTCAGCAGCTCGTTGCCTAACTCATCTTTCTTACCAACAATGCGAGGGCGTTTATCATCTTGCCAACTGTAGAGGTAGTCTTTTATCTGATCTTCAATTACTCCGCGCTTTTCTTCGACGAGTAAAAGCTCAGGTGTGCCTTGTGCAAACGTACGAATGCCTATGGGCTCTAACGGCCAAACCATGCCTACTTTATAGAGTTTGATCCCTAGCTGACTCGCCATTTCATGACTAATGCCCAGATCTTCTAGTGCTTGTAGTACATCCAAATAAGACTTGCCGGTGGTGACAATACCAAGCTTCGGTTGTTGGCTATCAATAATCGTTTTATCTAACTGATTAGCGCGACAAAACGCCTCCGCTGCTTTGAGTTTGTAAGTATGCAGACGTGCTTCTTGCTGCATCGGTTTATCAGGCCAGCGGGCATTAAGACCATCCTCTGGCAGATCAAAATCAGTAGGGGTGTTGATGGTTATTCGGCTAGGATCAAGATCCGCAGAGATAGATGAGTCCATCACTTCTGCAAGTGTTTTAAAACCAACCCAACAGCCGCTATAGCGAGACATCGCCCAGCCATAGAGTCCGAAGTCGAGCATCTCCTGGATACCTGATGGATAAAGCACAGGCATCATGGCATCCATGAAGGCATAATCACTTTGATGAGGTAGTGTGGACGATTTACATGCATGGTCATCTCCCGCTACGGCTAATACGCCGCCATGTTGGGATGTACCAAACGCATTGGCGTGTTTTAGTACGTCGCCGGTACGATCTACACCAGGGCCTTTTCCATACCAAAGACCAAAAACGCCATCGTACTTGGCTCCTTCAAAAACATTAACCTGCTGAGACCCCCAAACATGGGTTGCCCCTAAATCTTCATTAATACCTGGCTGAAAGTAGATGCGATGCTTTTCTAGGTATTTTTTAGCCTGCCATAGGGTCTTATCGAAGCCACCTAACGGTGACCCGCGATAACCGGAAATAAACCCAGCTGTGTTCAAGCCCTGGCGCTTATCTAATTCGCTTTGTAACATAGGAAGGCGTGTTAACGCTTGGCTTCCGGTCAGATAAACGCGGCCGGTTTCTAATTCCCATTTATCATTAAGAGTAACATCTTTCATCGATAGCTCCTCAGCACGGCGATGAATCAGACGACCTGAAAACGCTATGACCGCAGTACATAGGGGGAGTCAATGTCGGTGTCCGATCTGTCTGAGCCGTGTCTGGTTGAAAAAACAGTACGGTTAAGCCAGTCAGCAATCAGCCCTGAAGGTCAGATTCGCTAATATAGGGCTGGCAGAGGTCAGACGGAATAGGTGTTAGCTTGCCAAGTCGGTGTCTTGGTAAGTTGTTAGAGTCGTTGTGAAAAGCGGAATAGGAAGAGTAGCGAGAGAAAAGTACGCAAACACACGGTAGTTGGGTTGTCATTAGGGCATACCTCAAACGATTACTGGATCTCAGCAATGGTTCAACTTTTGTTATTTTTATCCGGCCGGTAGGCAGGTGTATGTGTGGGCTCTTGTGAAGCTCATGTGGCAAAGATAGGTTAACTTTTAATCGAGGTCAATAGTTTTTGATTGCGTTTACGTAAACGTCAACTTTTGTTTGTGTGGCGAGTGGCGCTGATTTATAGACAAGGGGTAGTTACGAGGTATAAACAGTGAGGGGAGGCTTTCCTCCCCCTATAGACCAAATCAAGGCCTAACAGGTTTGTGCCCTCTGGCATTTTCGCCGGATCGCTGACCGTCGCGATGAGGAACTTTAGGCTTTTTGGGTTTTTTGGGGCGTACGGGCTTATTGGATAAACGCGATTCCGGCAGTGGGTTTACCGGTTCATAGCCATTTATGGCTTTGCGGGTAATAAGCTGGTTTGTCAGTCTTTCTATGGCAGCCAGTAGTTTGAACTCATCAGCGCAAACCAGAGAGATCGCTTGCCCGCTAGAACCTGCACGGCCCGTTCTTCCGATACGGTGGACGTAATCTTCGGCTACATTCGGTAGCTCAAAGTTAACAACTTGAGGCAGCTGGTCGATATCTAATCCGCGCGCGGCAATATCAGTAGCCACTAACACTTGAATATCACTGCGCTTAAATTCAGCAAGTGCTCGAGTGCGTGCTCCTTGGCTTTTATTGCCATGAATGGCTGCAGCTTTGATTCCCGCGCTATCGAGTTGTTTGGTTAACTTATTAGCACCATGCTTGGTTTTAGTAAAGACCAGAACTTGGAACCATTGTTGTTCCTTGATTAACTGGATTAGCAATGCGGCTTTTCTGTTTTTATCTACAGGTGCTACCCATTGCGTCACAGATTCTGCCGTTGTGTTTCTAGGGCTAACAGAAATCTCGATAGGGTCATTGACCAAGCCTTTGGCTAATTTTCTGATGTCGTCAGAAAACGTCGCAGAGAACATCAGGTTTTGTCGTTGTTTAGGCAGTAGTGCAAGAATCTTTCGAATATCGTTAATGAAGCCCATATCGAGCATTCGATCAGCCTCATCCAGTACTAATACTTCTAGCTGCTTAAAGTGAACGGCGTTCTGGCTATAGAGATCTAATAAACGGCCTGGAGTGGCAATTAGCACATCCGCCCCTTTTCTTAGATTCATCATCTGAGGGTTAATCTTAACGCCTCCAAAGACAACCACTGAACGCAGTGGCAGATTTTTTCCATAGGTCTCAACGCTTTCGGCAACTTGCGCTGCAAGCTCACGAGTAGGCGTTAAAATGAGAGCTCTTACCTGATTGGGTCTAGCGCGTTCTCCTTTGGATAGTTTTTCCAACAGGGGTAATGTAAATCCTGCCGTTTTCCCTGTTCCCGTTTGAGCTGCTGCCATCACATCTTTACCGGAAACAACGGCAGGAATAGCTTGGGCTTGAATAGGAGTAGGGGTGGAATAACCTTGTTCGGTAATAGCATCCAGAAGGGGAGTTGATAGTCCCAGGGAGGCAAAGCTCATAGATTCTCTCTGTAAAAAGTAATTGATAGATTGTTGTCGCACGACAGGCGGGAGCAGCAGCTTACAGGATGCTCCCTGTAAGCGCCATCAAAAACCGGGATTAGCGTGATTAATCCAGATCTACTTCTAGGCCAAGGTGCTTTTTAGCCGCCTTGATGACATCTGGGTCTGCGGGTGGAGGCGATAGGTCGATATTTTCTTCAAGCGCCTTAACGATCGTTTTCAAAACTTCGATACGTGTATACCATTTATGATTCGCTGCAATGAGCGACCACTGTGCTGACTCCGTAGAGGTATGGCGAAACATATCCTGGATGGCAGTTTCATACTCCTCCCAGCGTTGGCGATTACGTATATCCTCCTCTGTCAGCTTCCAGCGTTTGACTGGATTGTCCAGCCGTTCTGCAAAACGCTTTAACTGCTCTTCGGGCGTGATATGTAAAAAGAGCTTTATTACTCTGGCATCGTCGTCAAGGAGCAGGCGTTCAAATTCGTTTATCTCTTGATAGCTTCGTTGCCACTCCTCGGGTGTGGCAAACGCTTCTATACGTTCTACCAGAACGCGCCCGTACCATGAGCGATCAAAAATGGCGATCTCTCCCGGCGAGGGAAGCCTATTATAAAAGCGGTATAAGTAGTGCTTGCCTTGTTCATAGGTTGTAGGGGCACTAATTGGGTGAACTTTAAACCCACGCGGGTCAAGCTTTTCGGTGATTCTGCGAATAGCACCGCCCTTGCCACTGGCATCCCATCCTTCAAAAACAATCACTGCCCGCTTTTTTTGATGATAATAAGCTTGCTGTACTGTAAGTAGGCGTTTTTGCCACTGTTTAAGTTTTTTTTCGTATTTCTCTTTGTTTTCAACGATGGCGTCATCGAATGAGAGATCAGAGAGTCTGGGGGGAGACAGTTGTAGCTCGATAGGAGAGGGCAAATTCATAAGCACACCGATAGTGGATTTATATGCAGTGTATTATCTGAAGATAAAATATCAAATGGTTTGCTTTGTGGTGAATCTTAAAGAGGGCTTCTAGAGATGGTGCCGGCACCAAGAGTCGAACTCGGGACCTACTGATTACAAGTCAGTTGCTCTACCAGCTGAGCTATACCGGCATCGTTTGAAGTGCGCGTATATTAATGAGCTGGATGTGTTAATTCAAGTACTTTTTGAAACTTTTTTCAAAAAAATTGAAAAGGCGAAATAAAAGAGGATTCTTGTATTCCGCCTTGATATTCAAGGGATTAAGAAAGTGGAATGCGAATTTTCTGACCCGGATAGATCAAGTCCGGATCTTTTATGACTTCCTTGTTGGCTTCAAAGATTTCGGTGTATTTAGCACCGTTGCCCAAGTGCTTCTGTGCGATCCCCCAAAGTGTATCTCCCGATTCGATGGTGTAGTAGGTTACTTCTGCAGTAGCGGGTTCTGTGATTTGGAGAGTGTCTGCCTTGACCTCTTCAATACCCTGAACATTACCTGCCATCAAAATAGCTTTTTCAAAAGCGGCTTGATCTTTGGCTGTGCCTGATACGGTTGCAACGCCATTATCTACTGTAATTTTTAGGTCATCTACGCCGGGGTTATCAGCAACGATGTGCTCTTGGATTTTTTCAGCTGGATCGTCATTAGATCCAAATAATTTCTTGCCAAGGTTTGCTGCAAAGTCGAACAGTCCCATCGGGTTACCCTCAGTTTTACTCAGTTATAATAGGTGTTTGATCTTTTCATACTAAGTATGAATGGAACCTTGATCGTAGCTTTTTGGCATCAAAAAAAAGCCCCTGAAGATCAGGGGCTGGAAAAATACAACTCAAATAGCCAGAGTTGAAAAGTAGGGATGTGATAGATACGTGGTACAGCGAACAAACAACATTCACGAATGTCTCTATCACGTATACTATTGAATTTTATTGTGCACTGCACAATTATACTTTAGTATAACGTTTTAACTATTTGATTATATTGTATTTTTTTGTATTAAGTATTATTTTCTTGGTTTTGCGCTGCATTAATGTGGTGTTAATAATCAATGCTGTTTTCCTGCTTAAAACGAAATGGATGTGCTGGATAAGTTCCAATGATGCGTACTTCTTTAGCAAAAAAGTCTAATTCCTGAAGTGCGTACTGCATGGACTTTTGATGAGGGTGGCCTTCGACATCCAGATGAAAACTTGCTGCTTGCATTGTATCAGACGCCATATAGCTTTCGAGCTTCACCATGTTAACGCTATTGGTCGCAAAGCCACCTAATGCTTTATACAGCGCAGCAGGCATGTTTCTTACGGTAAACATAATGGTTGTCATAAAGGTAATGCCAGCTTCAAGTACAGGCATGTGGCCCTCTTTCGAGAGAATAATGAAACGGGTTGTATTTCCTTGCTTGTCTTGGAAGTTATCCTTTAAAACGTCTAACCCGTACAGCTCTGCTGCCAGGCTTGATGCAATCGCTGCGTGCCCAAGCTCTGAGCTGTTAGCCAGTGCTTCAGCAGCTCCTGCGGTGTCAAGACTAGCGATAGGCGTCATCCCCAACGCTTTAATGTTACCATCGCATTGAGCCAGTGCTTGAGGGTGAGAGGAGACGGTTTTAAGGTCGCTCAGTTGCGTACCGGGTTTAGCGAGCAAGCAGTGATTAACGGGTTCGAAGTGCTCACTGATGATATGCAACTGGGTTTTGGGCATGAGCCGATAGATCTCTTCGACACGGCCTGCTGTGGAGTTCTCTAATGGAATCATTGCAAGTTGCGCTTCACCGCGCTCGACCATAAACATGGCATCCGCAAAACTCTTGCAGGCAAATGCATCCATTTCTGGATGGACATGTCGACAGGAAAGATGGGAATAAGCGCCTTGGTGGCCTTGGTAAGCAATGATATTTGTGCTCATGATAGTGTTAATTCCAACAAGAGGTTGTTGTTTAATTGGTCAGCTATTATGTCACAGGGATGCGTCAGGTTAGAAGAATAAGGCGATAATGCTTACATATTTACAGATATAAGGTGGAATGCCCTTGAGGGTAAAACGTTCAATTGCATTGCTGGTTTTAGTTGTATTGTTGGGCATGCTAATGACAAGGCAGGTCTATGTTTATACCCGTGATCGAAGTTTTTATGAAGCGCATCAAGAAACCGGACAGCGCTTATTAGATGTCATTGGCTCTATTCGTGTCACGATAGATCAATATCGCTACCTCCCTTTTTTGTTAACGCAAAACCGAGATGTAAAAGATCTGTTGATTCAACCTAACCCGGATAAAATTATTCGTGTGAGTCGCTACCTTGAGCAAACAAACTTAATTGCTGGGTCTGCTGCACTCATCATTCTTGATACCCAAGGTGATGTGGTCGCTTACAGTAATTGGCGGGAGTCAAAGAAAGCGCCTAGATCTTATCGTAGCAGTGAGTTTTTTCGGCAAGCGATATCGGGGGAGCAGGGCCGTGCTTTTGCTACGCAGTCCTCCTCTTATTATCTTTCAGCCCCTATTTACCATCGCCAAACTTTAATAGGCGTGTCAGTGATGAAGCTGGATATGGAAGGGCTTAAGGAGCAGTTGTCTTTAGAGTCAGCGTTTTTTGTAACGGATGAGAAGGGACAAACACTTTTTGCCAGCCGTCTATTGGAAGCATCCTCTTTGCTGCCGTTAAGCTCTACTCCTTTGAAGCAGGAGATACTGCACAATGGCACGCTACTTAAAATGAAAGTTGATAACGATAAAGCCTATCTTGTTCATGATGTCCTTCTGGATGATTTACGCTGGCGTGTTGGGGTGGTTGAGCCTACGAAGCCACTGGAGCAAAAAGCGATCGTTGCAGCACTTATTGTTGCCGGTGGTTTTTTAGCACTGCTTCTGTTGGGCTTATATCTGAGAGAGTTTCGTCTCAAAAGGCGCTCTCAACAGGAGGTACTCAATGCTCATATGGAAAGCGAACAACGACAACGGCATATTATTAATACCGCCCAAGTGGGGTTAGTAACGGTCGATAAGTTTGGAAAAATTCTCTCTGTTAATCAGATGGTGATGCAGCAGTTTGGTGTCTCTTTAACGCTGATTGAAGGGCAATCATTACACATCTTATTTGCTGATATTGAGCTATTTGCTCCCTTAAAGCGCTGGCTAGATGGTCTGCAGAAGGGAGAGTTCACCCCGATCACAGGCTATGAAGTCGTAGGTCAGCGCTCGGATGGTTCAACGTTTCCACTGTTATTTTCTATGCGTTTAATGACGGTAACTCCTGAACCTTCCTACCTTGTTACGATCATTGATATCTCCAGAAGAAAGCGTTTGGAGTACGCGTTACGCGAAGCTAATGAGTCGTTAGAGCAAAAAGTTGAAGAACGAACCTTAGCGCTGGCATCGGCACAACATGAGCTGATTCAAGCAGAGAAACTGGCCGCACTAGGTAGAATGTCAGCGGCCATGGTGCATGAATTGAACCAACCCCTGACGGCTATGCGCAATTACCTTGCGATTTTTAGACAGGTCATTGATCGTCCCGATCTCCTTAAAGAAAACCTGCCTTTAATGAATACGTTGGTTGACAGGATGGCCGGTATGACAGGGCAGCTAAAAACCTTTGCGTATAAAACACCTGACAATATGGAGATGCAAAGAGGCAGTGCTGATCTGCAAGGGTGTGTCCGTAATGTGCTATGCCACTATGAAGATAGAATCCGAAGTGAGCAGATAGATGTGAGTTTGGAGTGCCAACGACCGACTATTCTCATCAGAGGAGATGATGTGGCTGTCGAACAGATTATCAATAACTTGGTGTCTAATGCTTTGGATGCTATAGCAGCAACCGGCTCGAGTGAAAGGCAACTGTCTTTTCACCTTTATGTACAAGATCAATTGGGTTGTTTAGATATATCAGATAATGGCGCTGGGGTGTCGAAGGAGCAGTTAAAAACGCTTTTCGAACCTTTTTATACGACTAAAAAAATTGGAACCGGCTTGGGGCTAGGATTAGCTATTGTGCAAGGAATTGTGAGAGATTTAGGTGGGGTTATTACGGTTAAGACTAACCATCCAGCAGAAGGCTTATGCTTCTCTGTTAAGCTGCCTTTGCATGGGGAATGAATAGAACAATGAGCGATAGAGATAAAGGCCATATTTTATTGGTTGATGATGAGGATATGGTGCGTCAGTCAACGGCGCAATGGCTGAAATTATCAGGCTTTCAAGTTGATAGCTATGCCACTGCAGAAGAAGCGTTAGCGATTTTGGATAACACCTTTTCGGGGGTTATCGTTACAGATGTCAGAATGCCGGGTATGGACGGTCTGACGTTGATGTCTGAGGCATTGGTCAAAGTGCCTAAGCTTCCGGTGATTTTATTGACGGCCCATGGCGATGTGGATATGGCTATTAAAGCGATGCGCGATGGTGCCTATGATTTTATTGAAAAGCCTTTTGTACCAGAGCGTTTGGTTGAAACCGTGTATCGTGCCTGTGAAAAAAGGCGCCTGGTTATCGAAAATGAAAAGCTACAACAAAATATCGCTTCTCAATCGGGCATCGATGCGAAACTAATCGGTATTTCACCTGCGATTCAGCGCTTGAAACGTGAGATTCTTAAACTGGCTGAGCTAGATACGAATGTCATCGTCTATGGAGAAACAGGGACTGGAAAAGAGCTGGTTGCTCAATGTTTGCATGAATATAGTTTCCGCCATCGAAACCATTTTGTTCCAATCAATTGTGGAGGTATACCGGAATCATTAATAGAGAGCGAGCTCTTTGGTCACGAAGCCGGTGCGTTTACCAGTGCGGCTAAGCGTCGAATCGGTAAATTTGAGTATGCAGATAAAGGTACGCTGTTTCTGGATGAAATTGAGAGTATGCCAACGCATCTTCAGATCAAGCTGTTGCGAGCGCTACAAGAAGGGGTGATAGAGCGACTGGGATCGAATCAACCGCTGAATGTTGACCTGCGAGTGGTGGCCGCAGCGAAAGTGGATCTTCGGGAAGATGCAAATTTTCGTGAGGATTTATTTTATCGCTTAAATGTATCCCAGCTGCATATTCCGCCACTGAGAGATCGTCCTGAGGACGCGCCGTTGCTATTTCAGCATTATCTGCGCTGTGCAGCGGGTGATCATGAGCGAGCGTTAAGGGTGTTATCTGAACACGATTTAGCTACCTTGTCTGCGTACCATTGGCCGGGAAATGTGAGGGAGTTAAAAAATATTGCTGTTCGTTACTCGTTAGATACCGAGCTATCGGTGGCTGATATTTTAGCGTCGGGTGAATGGAACACTCCTTCAAAGCCCAGTTATGGCAGGCCACTACCGCTAGCTGTGCAGGTGGCGAGCTTTGAAGCGGATATTATTAAAGGAGCGTTGCAAAGGCACCGAGGTAACATGTTAGCCGTAATGGGTGAGTTGGATCTTCCGCGGCGAACGTTAAATCAAAAAATGACCAAGTATGGGCTTGTTCGTGGTGATTTTGTGCAGTGACGGTGGCAAGCAGATGAGCAAAATTGTGCTTATCTGTTGGGTCTTTAATGGCTTTTCATCAGAAATGCCCATTGAATAGGCTATCTGAGTGTGTTTGTGGATATGAGCATGATTTTGCCTACTAAAACCCTTGAATAAGCAATTTCTTGCTTATCCGTGCTTGTTTTTATCGTCCATTTATATTTTATCATTTAAAAACAATGGGTTGTTTTTTTTGGCCCAATCCCTGCTATACCTATTCTGTTTTCCTACAACAATCACAAGAAAGGTGACAGAATGAAAATCAGTAAACGCACGCTTCTGAAATCTATTTCAATGGCGGTAGCAATGAGCAGTTTAGTGGGTGTCAGTGGTCTTGCTCAGGCAGATGAGAAGCGCTCTTATATTCTTGCAACGGCGTCAACGGGGGGTACGTACTATCCGGTAGGCGTAGCATTAGCGACACTGGCTAAAGTAAAACTGGAGCCTTCTCACAAAATCTCAATGTCGGCTATTAACTCAGCGGGTTCTGGTGAGAACGTTAAGCTGCTGGGAGAAAATGAAGCACAGTTTGCAATCCTGCAAGGTCTATATGGCGCTTGGGCTTGGGAAGGGGAAGGTAAGCTGGCTAACAGCGGCCCTCAAAAGAACCTTCGCTCGGTGTCCATGCTTTGGCAGAACGTTGAACAGTTTGTTGTTAAAAGTAAGTTCGCAAAAAGTGGCTCGATTGATGATCTGAAATCGATGAAGGGTGAAAAATTCTCTATCGGTAAGAAAAATTCTGGAACAGAAGGCTCTGGCCGAACAATTTTGGGTAACTTAGGTATTGATGCAGACGGCTTTAATCTGGCTTATATGGGCTATGGCTCGTCTGCTGATGCGTTGCAGAACGGTACAATTGAGGGCATGAATATCCCTTCAGGGGTTCCGACGTCTGCGATTACTCGGGCCTATGCAGCCATGGGTAGTGATATCACGGTACTCGATTTTACGGATGAGCAGATTCAACGTGCTAACGGTAATTATAAACTGTGGACGCGTTACACCATCCCTGCCAATACTTATCCTGGGCAAACCAAAGATATCAACACCATGGCGCAGCCAAACTTCTTAGCCGTTCGTGATGATATCTCTGAAGAGGATGTATATCTGCTAACCAAAACCATTTATGAGAACCTGCCTTTCCTAAATGGTATTCATAAGGCAACCAAAGCGATGGCATTAGAAAAAGCAATTGCTGGCTTGCCTCTGCCTTTGCACCCTGGTGCTGCGCGCTATTACAAAGAAGCGGGTATTCAAATTCCAGATCATTTGATGGCGAATTGATGCTGCTGTGCGGCCTCTAAGGGGCCGCACAACTGATCTTCATCTCTTTTTTGTAGTCAATCTTCCGGTATTATTATGACTAACTCCCTCGATACATCATCCTCTGCCATTGAGCAGGAAACCCAGGAAAAACTGAAGAGCCTCGAGATTGCCCAACGGGATGACGCAAGTCATGTTGGTCGGTTTATCTACTGGGGTGGTGTAGTTTTTGCGATTGCTCATATCTACTTCAACACGTTGGGGACGCTCTCTGAGCTTTGGGTTTCTGCTATCCATTTTGGCGGCTTTGCGCTCTTGTGTGCGCTCATGTTTCCCATGGTTAAAGGCCCATTAGGAAATGGGAAACTGGTTCTTCTGGGTGATGTGCTCTTAGGGGTGGCGGGTGTGCTTTGTACACTCTACTTGATCGGTTTTGAAGATGCTTTGTACGAAAGGGGAGTCAAGTTTTCTAGCAGTGATTGGGTTTTTTCCATACTGGCGATAGGGATTGCGCTGGAGCTTGCTAGAAGAACAACAGGGTGGTTTATCCCTTGTATGATTTTGGTCGCGCTCACGTATGTATTTTGGTGGGGGCCCTATATTGATGGTTTATTTGGCTTTGCCGGCTTAAGTCTGGAAACCGTGCTTTATCGAAGCTATTTCTCCTCTGAAGGGATGTTCGGCCAGATTGCCCGTATCTCTTGGACGTATGTTTTCATGTTTATCTTGTTTGGCGCGTTCTTGGTCAAATCAGGAGCAGGTGACTTTATTATTGAACTGTCCCGCTGTGCAGCGGGGCGTTTCGTCGGTGGCCCGGGCTTTGTGGCTGTCTTAGGTTCGGGGCTGATGGGGTCTGTATCTGGATCGTCTGTTGCTAACACGGTATCAACGGGTGTAATTACGATTCCCCTGATGCAAAAAGCGGGTTTCCCAGCACGATTTGCCGCAGGTGTTGAGGCTGCTGCATCAACCGGTGGGCAGTTGATGCCACCTGTGATGGGTGCCGGTGCCTTTATTATGGCGTCTTATACGCAAATTCCTTATGTGGACATTATTGCTATAGCTGCCTTACCTGCGTTGCTCTATTTCATGTCAGTGGGCTTCTATGTGCGTGTTGAAGCGAAGCGAAGCCATGCCCATGCGGTTGAATTGGACTCCAGACCTATCAAGACCGTCTTAAAAGAGGGATGGCATTTCTTGTTGCCCTTAGTGGTGTTGGTCAGCTTACTGATTTACGGTTTCACGCCTACGTATGCCGCGGGTATATCGATCATTTCGGTGATCGTGGCATCATGGTTATCGAAAAAGCCGATGGGTATAAAAGATATTCTTGATGCGCTTTCTCAAGGCTCGAAAAATATGGCGACCACCTCGATTTTATTGATATCGGTTGGCTTGGTGGTCAATGTGGTTGCTATGACAGGCATTGGTAATACCTTCTCACTGATGGTGACAGAATGGGCAGGGGGTAGCTTATTTATTACGTTGCTTCTCGTTGCATTAGCTTCACTTGTACTGGGGATGGGGTTGCCGGTAACCGCGGCATATATCGTGTTAGCGACTTTATCGGCTCCCGCTTTATACAATCTGATTGCTGAGATGCAGTTGATCGAGATCATTACTCAGGGTTCCTTACCCGAGGCTGCCAAAATGATCTTCATGTTGGTTGATCCCGATAAGATAGCGTTACTGTCGGCACCTATGTCAGAAATGGACGCCAAAGCATTGGTTGCTTTGGTGCCCAGTGATTTTAAAGGGCAGCTGTTAGAGCAGGCGATGGATCCCACGGTGTTAGCAATGATGTTGCTATCGGCTCATATGATTATTTTTTGGCTATCACAAGACTCCAATGTAACGCCGCCTGTTTGTCTGACAGCCTTTGCGGCGGCGGCTATTGCTAAAACCCCCCCTATGGCAACAGGTTTTACGGCTTGGAAAATTGCTAAAGGGATGTATGTGGTGCCGGTGCTATTTGCCTACACCAACTTTATCGGTGGTACAGCCACAGAAGTGCTGAGCATCTTTATTTTTGCATTGTTTGGTATGTATGCCTTTGTCGGTTTTATGGAAGGATATTTGGAAGGTAAGTTAAATATCGTGTTAAGGATACTTTCTGGTGTATTGGCACTAGGCTTATTGTGGCCACATCATCAGCTATGGATCAGTCTGTTATCTTTGGTGTTATTTATTGGTTTGTTTATCTATAGTCGACGGATAAAAACTCCTGAAGACAATGCGGTAATTGAAGGAGCATAGAGAGCAGGTTATGTCGGAGCTATTTGATTATATTGTGATCGGTGGTGGCATTCTGGGTGCATCAACCGCTATGCAACTACAGCAACGTTATCCATCAGCCAAGGTATTGGTTCTGGAAAAAGAGGCCTCTCCAGCCGCCCACCAAACAGGGCATAACTCCGGTGTTATTCATGCTGGCGTTTATTACAAACCGGGTAGCTTGAAGGCAAAGTTCTGTAAATTAGGTAATGCAGCAACCAAAGCTTTCTGTGAAGCAGAAGGTATTCCTTATGACCAATGTGGAAAGCTGTTAGTAGCGACCAACCCTGTTGAGCTTGAGAGAATGCAAGCTCTGATCGGACGTTGTGCAGAAAATGACCTGCCTATTGAAGTGCTTGATCAACAAGCCCTTTGTGAAAGAGAGCCTAATATCGAAGGGCTTGGAGCTATTTTTGTCCCCTCTACAGGGATTGTCAGCTATACCCAGATTACAGAAAAAATGTTGCAAAAAGTTGTTAATCTCGGTGGTGAGGTACGCTTATCTACTGAAGTGACCGGCGTTAAGGAGTCACCCGAAGAGGTGACGGTGACAACCCATTCTGGAGTCTTTAAAGGGCGCCACCTAATTGTCTGTGCCGGTCTTATGGCGGACCGAGTCGTACGGATGCTTGGGGTCGAGCCTAAGTTCAAAATCATCCCCTTTCGGGGGGAGTACTTTTTGTTGCCCTCAAAACATAATCAGATAGTTAACCATCTTATCTATCCGATACCTGATCCAGATTTGCCATTTTTGGGTGTTCACTTAACGCGTATGGTTGATGGAACAGTCACCGTAGGCCCGAATGCGGTACTTGCCTTTAAACGCGAAGGGTATCGCAAAACCGATATCAGTCTTAAAGACTGTTGGGAGATGTTGACTTACCCGGGTTTAAGAAAGGTTGTCTGGAAAAACCTTAAGCCTAGCTTGGCTGAGATGAAAAATAGCTTATCTAAGCGTGGTTATTTAGGGTTGGTGCAAAAATATTGCCCAATAATCACTTTGGATGATTTAAAACCTTACCCTGCGGGTATTCGGGCACAAGCGATTACACCTGACGGTGATTTAGTTGATGATTTTTTGTTCGTGAAAACCCAGCGTGCACTGGTGGTTTGCAATGCACCTTCACCGGCAGCAACATCGGCTATACCCATTGGTGAACATATTATTGATCAATTAGATGTGAGCAGTACATGAGCGCAGGTTGGTGATAGCCATCAGCTGGCTTTCATCATTGCTCGGTAGTCGTGTGCCAGTAATTTCCAATGGTGCAGAGAGGATAGGTAGCCTATCTTCTCTAAGTATGCTTCAGACAGCTGGTTATTCATCTTCGTATGCTTATGTTGCCATACTGGTGGAATTAAGGCATCAGCTACATGAACAGCGGTAAGAGGCTGAAAATCCGTGTCCGTGGATAGATGGGGGGCAGGGTGTAAAAGAATTGCCTCGACTACGCGGGGCGGAATGTTCCATAAAGCCATCAGCGCTGCGCCGACTTCACCGTGATAAAGCCCAGTGATCTTTTTCTCAGCTAAATGTAATGGCTTTTTCTCTTTAACGGCATACTGAAGTACCTTCAGATAATCTGATGGGTTCTGGGAGGCCATGACCAGAATACCTATATCTTGCAGCAACCCTGCAAGAAAAGCCTGCTCTGCTATACCAGGGCTAACTTTGGCTTGTTGACAGATATCTTTAGCGAGTCTGGCGACTAAGAGTGCTCTTTGGTTTATCCGCTCAAAAGAGAAATACTTCCAGCGCTTGTGGGGTGGATAGGTGCTGGAAATACGACTGGATAAAGCGAGGCCTCTCAGAGTACGAATCCCTAAAATAGATACCGCCTCAGGTATTTGGCTGATCTCTCTAGGCATACCAAAATAGGAAGAGTTCACCAGCTGGATCAGCTTAGCGGCTAGTGCCGGGTCTTGTTGAATAATCGAAGCGATGTTCTTAGCGTTTGTCGTGTCAGAGTTGAGCGCGTGGGTTAATTCCAAGTATACGCCTGGGACGGCAGGTAACTGATGCTGATTACTGATAAATTGTCTGATAGCAGGGCGCTTGACCAGCTGCGTTATTTTAAGCAGATATTTGATTGTTGTGCAGATGGTTTCAATATCGTTGGGTTGAGCAAAAACCCGATGGGTCAGCTCAAGCCTCTGAGTAATACTCTGATTACTATGAATACTTGGCCCTAGCTGAAAGCGAAGAAGATCAGGTTTCAGCTCAATCATACGGTTTAATACATTGAGCTCTGCATAGCCCCTGATTGAGCTGGATAAAAACACTGCATCAGGAGCTTTAAGTTCAAACCGAGCCAGTAGCATTTGCGGATCGTCAAAACGATCAACCTGCCAATGTGGTTCTGCCTTTGAGAGTTGGTGTGTCCATGACAAAAAGTCTCCGCCCGGATCGAGCAGCATCAGATTGATTGCTTTTTGCGAAGTAGCGGCTACTTCCGTCATCACGGTTATCCATTTGTGTAGAACTCATGCCTAACATTAGGCGCCTGTCTCGAAATGAATAATAGGTCAAACCAGATAAAACAGAAACCCCTGTTAGGGGTTCTGATCGTCAATGGCTTTGGGTCGGTCATTATTAGATTCGGGGCGAATCTCTTCCCGCATGACGCAATAGATGCGAAAGCCATATACGGTGATCAAAGCACTGAGTAAATCCAAAAAGACCACAATGGGGAGTTCAAGCAACATGCTGCGGTCTTCTTGGTTGGTGAAGTATTGGGTGATAGGAATTTCTACCAACTGTAAAGTAGGATAAAGAATCAATAAACCTTGCAGTAATACCCAGAAGTAATCATCGGTTTCCTCCCAGCTTTGTTTTAAACTGGCCCATGCGCTTTTGCCTTCGACAACCCCAATATAGTCCGCAAAGGATAGGCGAATTCCAATATAGATGCCTGGAATGATGAGTAAAAGCAAGCCGCCGGAGATAGCCAATGCCGTCAGGATAAAGATGAACAGTAAGGTTCTCCAGTACTTAAAGCTGAGGCTGATTGCTTGAAAAGGCTGTAACGGCCGGTTTTCAAGCTTTGACTGCATATACAAAATCGTGGCAGCCCAATAGATGGGCATCAGTACTAAGCTCAATAGTGATATGGATAAGGCAGTTTGGCGAAAGTCTTCGGTCTCGGATGCGTTCATATCGAGCCAAAGCGCCAAAGCATTCAAAAGAATTAAAAAAGGAAGCTGAATCGTAGCGATATCCCGAAAGTTCTGCCTAAAAAAGAAAAAGCTCTGTTTTAAATAGTCAAAAGTCTTCATAAAATTAACAATAACAGCCTTATATGGAGGATTGATCGAGATAACGTTGGACAGTATCAACGATGGCTTGAGTTTGAGGGTCAACCTCAAGATTAATACGGTCGCCTACATTTGCGCTACCAAAGGTGGTTACATTCAGTGTTTCTGGGATCAAAAAGATATTAAACAAGTTTCCTTTTACCTCAGCAATGGTCAAGCTGCACCCATTCAGGGAGACAAAGCCCTTCGGAAGAAGATATTGGCTTAGGTGGTCAGGTGCTTTCAGCCAGATTTCACAGTTATCCGGCGTTTTGCGGATTGAGTCAATGGTAGCCACAGAGGATACATGGCCCGAAAGAAGGTGCCCGCCTATCTCGTCTCCGAACTTTGCCGCACGTTCAAAATTAACGTGATCACCCACAGTGATATCCCCGAGGTTAGTCACGCGCAGTGTTTCTTCTATAAGGTCAAAGCGAACATTGCATGAATCAAAACTGGCAATCGTCAAGCAGGTACCATTTATCGCAATACTCGCACCGATTTGCAAGTTGCCTGCTCGACTGGATGGAAGCCTGACTGTCAGTTGCATAAAGTCATCCCGCCGCTCTATGAGGGTTACTTCGGCTTGCCCCTGAACAATGCCTGTAAACATCTTTACCTTTCCTGTCATTAACGATTAATCTGAAGGGCAGAGAATAACGTAAAAAGGAACAAATTACTTGCTCCAAGGAGTCTAAGATGCACTACGTTGTTACGGGCGGAACTGGCTTTATTGGTACTCGGCTGGTCGAGTCCCTGTTAGCAGACGGGCATGATATTACAGTGATTTCTCGAAAGCCTGCTAACGTTACTGTTGGCTCAAAAGCTCATCAACCTAAGCTTGAGTCTATCACAATCGATGAACTACAAAAGCTGACAAAACCGGTGGATGGTGTTGTTAATCTGGCAGGTGCTCCGATTGTCGATAAGCGTTGGACTGATGCGCGAAAAAAACTATTGAGACACAGTCGTATTGATCTTACCCAGACGCTAATAGCGAGTTTGGAAAAGGCTGGTGCTCAACCGGATGTATTCATCAGTGGGTCAGCAATTGGTTATTATGGTAGTCACGATCATGACCTACCATTAAATGAGCAGGCGACGGTCACCAAAGGGTTTACTCATGACTTGTGTCGTGACTGGGAGAATGCTGCTCTGGGTGCTGAAAAACGCTTGAATTCGCGAGTCTGCTTGATTCGAACCGGAGTGGTCTTAGGAGAAGGCGGAGCACTTAAAAAGATGTTACCTCCTTTTCGTTTTGGCTTAGGAGGCCCTATCGGAGATGGAAGGCAATGGATGTCGTGGTTGCATCTTGATGATGAGGTGGCGGCTATCCGCTTTTTATTAGCACACGATACCCTCAGCGGCCCTTTTAATCTTACCGCGCCGGGTTCGGTTACCAACCAAGAGTTCAGTGATACCCTCGGTGCTGTCTTAGGTAAGCCTGCGAAATTTCGAGTCCCCCCTCTCATGATGAAGCTCATGTTAGGAGAGGCTAGTGAACTCCTTTTGGAAGGGCAGCGTATATACCCAGAAAAACTACTGAAAGCAGGGTTTACCTTTAAATATCCTGATCTTTCAACCGCGTTACGGACTGTTCTGGGCTCTGAGTAGGGGGATTGTTTTGATGGCTGCTTTCTAAGTGCCGCAATGTTTGTTGCAGTTGTGCCTCAATGCGTTCTAGTTGAGATTCAATTTTAGCGATCCTATCGATATTTTGGTTCTCCTTTTCGAGCATATCTTTTTCATCCTGCTCTATAAAAAAAACGGAGAAGCTGGCTGTTAGCATGGAAAAAAGGCCTATGCCCATTAGGATAAGCAGTGCGCCAAAGAGCCTTCCTGCTGTAGTAACAGGAACGAGATCTCCATAGCCAACCGTCGTCACCGTCACCCATGCCCACCAGATGCCATCAACAGGTGTTTTGAACGCTGGATCAATGCCGGAAATAAGAAAGCCCGAAAACAGCATGATTAAAAAGCAGATGAACAGGGTCATCCCCAAATTGTGACGGGCGAGCACGGTGCGTACATCGGTGGATATGCGTAGCAAAATACCTACCATGATCAGTAGCCGCAGTGTTCTGAGCACTCCCGCATAAAAGATCTGCATCCCCCAAATCACTGGAAGGCCGGCAAGAATGATCAAGATGTTCATCCAGTTATGCTTGAGATACAGTGCTTTATTATCCACTAAAAAGAGTAAAATTCCGGTTTCTGCAACAAAGCAAAGCCAAATAAACCGATCCGTGAAAAGCGTTAACTCTGGGGTCGATAGCCCTTTTTCGGCCAAATACCAATCCACGATAATCCATAAAGCCGCAATCATCATTGGGGCTTCTAGTCTGCGGGACCAACGGCGGGCGGTAGGATTTTCATCAGGAGAAACGCCACCAAAACCTAGGCGACTCAGAAATGCTTGGTGACGATCAAAGCCCATACGCTACCTATTTATGAATGGGTGGATTTTAAGCGGCGTTGTCGCAGCGCATCGACAGCCTGAAGTAATAAGTCCCCTTGCCAGAGCGCTGCTTCACCATTATAGATATGCTGCTCTAAGTCGATAATTAAAAAGTCTAGTGTTTGATTCGAGGCAGCGGCACTAATATCTTCACAGCTGTCTATATCACTATCGGGCCAAAAGTGTTGTGCCCACTCGATAAGACGAAGTTTAGCAAACTCCACATTATTTTGCTGACAGGCCATAGTTAATGCCTGAAAGGTGTTATTCTCAGCTAACAGATGGGTACGCTCTCGCTTTTGTTTTTGCCGTTCACTCACGATGCTGCGTTTTTTAATTTGATGCTGTTTAAAATGTCTGAGTTTATTGTAGGTGTATAGCCAACCCAGAGACGTGGCTGTACTTAACGTGAGTAAGAATATGATTACGACGATGTAACCATCTGATGTATTACGTTTTGTCAGCACATCTGAGGCTTCTTGAGGTTCAGGGGCCGTTGTTTCTGCACTGATAGTCGTCGCCGATTTGGCTTGAGGGTCAGATGAGTTCAGTCCGTTCGCTGATTTGGCATCTACACGAATAATAACGGGTGGGCGTGAAGCAATCTTTGCTCTGTCCTCGTAGGTATCCCACCAATGGATGTCAATTGGCGGTAGGGTGATCTCTCCCCGCTCTTTGGGCGTTATACGCAGTGTTTCTGTTCTTGTGCCTATCAACCCCTGTTCTGATATGGCTTCTGATAGTGTCACATCAAGTAGTTCAATTGTGGCGAGCTCATTTTGCAGCACAGCCAAAGAGGGTAGCCGGGCAGTGGGTAGTCCGGTTGCTGTTAGCGACAGCTTTCTGATAATGGCAACACCCGGCTCTACCTTATCTGGAGCCTCTAAGGTTTCGGTAAGCAGCATATCATTGGCGGGTAGCCAGTAGCCTTGGGAGTTAGTATTGGCACGGGGAATGATTGCTACTTCCAGCTCGCTACCTACGGTCTCAAGAGGGTTGCCCGAAACGGTTGTGCCTGAGAACAAGGGAGGCTCGATATCATAAGTTCCAGGCTCATCGGCAAAAATAGCGTAGCGTTGTTCTTTAACGAAGTAGCGTTGGCCCTGATAGAGGGTTTCCTCCTCTTGAGCGTCACCTAGCGGTACAATCAGCGCCCGATTCAGGAAAGGATCGGTTAGCCCTACGTTCTTGCTGAGGGGGTCCTTATGATACAAGCGGACACTATAAATTAGCTGGCTGCTTTCGTAGGCTTCGGTGTAGTCAAGCTCGTTTTCAATAAACAATGGGCGTGGAATGTTTTGCAATGGTGTTGTCGGCAATATGCCGGAAGGTGCTTGCGTTTGGGTGGCCGTATAACTAGGAATGCCGCTAGGGCCTGAGACATTCACTGTGATAGGTAGTGAACGGTCGTTTTGGATCGTAAACGCAGGAATCGTTAATGCACCTGAACGTTTAGGGCGTATTAAAACCTGCCATCGGGTAGTGGCGACCCGTGTCTTCCCCTGTAAGCTGGAGATTGTCATCTTCTTGCTACCAAGCAGTTGAAAATCCTGAGTGAGCGTTGATAAGTCAGGGCGTTGTGCTTGTCCAGGTTGAGTCACTTCAATCGTTAAACGAACGGTGTCCTGAAGAGATATGTTGTAGCGGCTCAGGTAGGTACTCACTTCTGCATGAGCTAGGCTGGGTAGTAAAACGAGTAAAAAAAAGAAACGGCGCATTCTGTTATATGAGTCTCAGGATAGAAAACCTATTTGGTTCATTATTCAGTAAGCTTCAAATGATATCAATGAGTTGATGATTCCATTGCTCGTGGGTTTCGCTAGAATGGTTAGGCCATATGCTAAAGATCAGTTGAAATGAACGAAATTATTATCAATATCAGTATTTCTACGAAGGAGTACCTAAAGCAATATCAGGCACCTAACTGCCAGGTTTCAACACTCTCTTCAGATGGGCGGCGAGTCAGGTTTCCTGCCTCAATCCTGAGACCTTTTTTGCTACATGATGGAATCAAAGGGCGCTTTCGCATCAGCTTCGATTCCGGCGGCAAATTTAAAAGTATCCAGCGAATTAATTAGCTCAGGATGTAAAACTCCTTCAGCACGGCTATAATGCCCGCTTTGTTAACTCTCGGAAATGGTTCGCTATGCTTTATTCATTGGCTAAATCCCTGATGTTCCGTATGGATGCTGAACGCTCTCACAACTTGGCACTGGGTGGTATGAATGTCGCTGCAGCGATGGGCTTACCTACTATTTTAGGTGCTGAGACGCTGGAAGCGCCGGTAGAAGTGATGGGGATTCGTTTTCCTAATCCAGTTGGCTTAGCTGCAGGGTTGGATAAAAATGGCACTGCAATTGATGGACTAGCGGCGATGGGGTTTGGTTTTGTAGAGGTCGGTACGGTTACGCCTCGCCCACAGTTGGGTAATCCTAAACCACGTCTTTTCAGAATACCTGAACATAACGCGATTATTAATCGTATGGGCTTCAATAATGCAGGCGTCGATGCTTTGCTTGTTAATATTGATCGGGCTCGTTACGACGGCATATTAGGTATCAATATTGGCAAAAACAAAGATACACCGAATGAAAAAGCCAATGATGATTACCTGCTTTGCATGAGAAAAGTGTATTCAAGAGCTTCTTATATTACGGTTAATGTATCCTCACCTAATACGCCGGGGCTACGCACTTTGCAATTTGGCGAGTCATTAGAGAACCTGCTTGAGGCGTTGAAGAATGAACAGGCTCGCCAAGCCAATTTACACGATCGTTATGTACCGATTGCTGTCAAAATTGCACCTGATATGACAGAAGAAGAGATCGAGATGGTTGCAGCATCCCTCAAAACCTACGAAATGGATGGCGTCATCGCGACCAATACGACGCTTTCTCGTGAGGGAGTAGAGGACTCACCGTTGCAAAGTGAAGCCGGTGGCTTAAGCGGTGCTCCTGTCCGTAACAAGTCAACTAAAGTGATTCGTGTATTATCGAAATCGCTAGGTGGGTCTGTACCGATTATTGGTGTGGGTGGTATTACCGAAGGGTTCGATGCGGCAGAAAAAATAGAAGCTGGGGCTAGTTTGGTGCAAATTTACTCAGGTTTTATATTTAAAGGCCCGTCACTTGTTAGCGATTCGGTTCGAGCGATTCAGGCATTACCCGATAGCTTTTAGCATGTGCTACGTAGGCTCCTCAAGCGAGGAGCCTTTTGTGTTTGAAGGGCATCAATGTAATGAAGGGTGGGCTTGAATGGCGGATACGCCTGCCATTCCGCTCCAATGGGCTTCTCGGCCTTGGCGCCAGCCACTCATCCACTGACTACGTAGGTCCGTGGTGGTAACTGGACAGGTGTCTCGCGACTTGCCTCCTAGTCCTGCTTGGAAGCCGCGATTAAATAGGGTTGCTGACTTATCTCGTTTCTGTCTCTTCATATAGAGGTGCCTCTCATACGTTGTTTTTAGAAAACGTGAATATCTGAGACTGAATATTCATCCTGAGCTGTGGTTCGTCCATTCTTGGATCATCACAGTGACTATTATAGATAGCGGAAAAAACGATTGAGTTCGATTAATTAAAACAATCATTTTTTTTGAGTCGATAGTGAGCGGCTGCAAAAACACCATGCTTTCAGTTAGTTAAGTGACGGCTAAGGTGCTTAAATAAAACATGAAAAATAATCATGACGCATTTATGACAGCTTAATTGCTATTTTTGTATGTGATGATGTGCTTAATACACGGTTATACCGCGCTCCAACTAACTTACGTGGATAAATAATGAAATTTTTTGCGACCTGTCCGAAAGGGCTTGAAACACTCCTTCTTGATGAACTGACCGGATTTGGTGCAGAAAGTGTGAAATCCACAGCGACGGGTGCCGAATTTAGCGGTGATCTGGCACTGGCTTACTTTGTATGTCTATGGTCTCGTTTAGCTAACCGTGTGTTACTGCCCTTGGCCGAAGCGCCTGTCGAAACAGCGGAACAGCTTTATGATGCGGTGAAAAGTGTTGATTGGCTTGATCATATGGAAGCGTCTGGTTCCCTAAGTGTAGCTTTTACCGGAAGAACGGAATCGATCAACCACACCCATTTTGGTGCTTTAAAGGTCAAAGATGCGATTGTCGACCAGATCAGAGAAAAAACCGGTGAGCGTCCTAGTGTTGATCGTGACAACCCTGACCTAAAAATACATGCTCATATCTATCGTGGCCGATTGAATCTATCCCTTGACCTTTCAGGGGAAAGCTTGCACCGCAGAGGCTATAGAACGCAGGCTGGCGCCGCGCCTCTAAAAGAGAACTTAGCAGCGGCTATCTTAATGCGCTGCCAATGGCCACAGCTTGCGGATGAGCGTCCTGTGGTGTTTGACCCTATGTGTGGTTCAGGAACGCTACTGATTGAAGCGGCGATGATGTCTGCTGATATTGCGCCAGGCATCTATCGTGAACGATTTGGTTTTGAAGGCTGGAAGCAGCATCAACCTGATATATGGAGTCGACTTAAAGAGGAAGCTGAAGTACGGCGAGCTAAAGGGCTAGAACAATCATCGGTTCGCTTTTTTGGTGGTGATCAAGATCCCCGTATGCTGTCAATTGCCCGTAGCAATGCTGAAAGAGCTGGTGTTGAAGCGCTTATCGAGCTTAAGCAAGCTTCTGTTGAGCAAATGACGTGTCCTGTTGCTGATCAAGGTGGTTTGATGGTGACAAACCCGCCATACGGTGAACGGCTAGGTGAAGGGTCAGAGTTGATGTTCTTATATCGCCAGTTAGGTGATGCGCTAAAACAAGATTTTGCAGGCTGGAAAGCGGCTATTTTTACGGGAAACCCCGATCTTTGCCAAGTGGTCGGCCTGAAGGCAGACAAATCCTACCGTTTGAATAACGGCCCGATCGATAGCCGCTTGTTCCTTTATACGTTGTACGAAAAAGCGGCTGTGACTGAAACACACGAGCAACCAAGTACTCCCGCTGAGTTTAGTGAAACGGCACAAATGTTTGCTAATCGCTTGAAGAAAAATCTTAAAGCGCTAAAAAAATGGCAAAAGCAGAATGATATTGAATGCTACCGCCTCTACGATGCAGATATCCCA
Source organism: Neptunomonas concharum (assembly GCF_008630635.1). Lineage (NCBI taxonomy): Bacteria > Pseudomonadati > Pseudomonadota > Gammaproteobacteria > Oceanospirillales > Oceanospirillaceae > Neptunomonas > Neptunomonas concharum. The sequence continues at coordinate 1,321,561 of NZ_CP043869.1, forward strand.
GAATATTCAGTGGCCGTTGATATCTATAAAGATTGGGTGCATGTACAGGAATACGCTGCCCCTGCCTCTATTGATAAGGTGAAGGCATTTGAGCGCCTGAAGGACGTTCTTGCGGTTATTCCGTCGGTACTTGAGGTGGAGCCCCGTAAAGTCGTTCTCAAACAACGTAAGCGACAGTCAGGTAGTGACCAATACGAAAAGCAAGCGAGCGTGGGCCGTTTTTTTGAAGTGACGGAGCACAACTGTCGTTTAAGGGTTAACTTACATGACTATTTAGATACCGGGTTATTCTTAGATCATCGTCCTGTTCGGCAGAAAATCCAGAAGATCTCTCAAGGGAAAGACTTCCTTAACTTATTCTGTTACACCGCTTCTGCCAGTGTTCATGCAGGTGTGGGGGGGGCTAAAACCACCACGAGCGTTGATATGTCTGCGACATATTTACAGTGGGCCATGAAAAACCTAGCGTTAAACGGTTTCAACGATAAGCACCACCGGTTTATTCAATCAGATTGTATTGTATGGTTGAAAAAACAGCGTAAGCCGGAATTTGATCTTATTTTTATGGATCCGCCGACGTTCTCTAACTCTAAACGTATGCAGGATGTATTGGATGTTCAACGTGATCACGTTGAGTTGATTCGTTTGGCGATGCGCCTGTTGCGAAAAGATGGAGTGCTAATCTTTTCTAACAACTACCGTAAGTTCAAACTCGATTACGACCTTTTATCGGGATTTGATATCAAGGATATCTCAACATCTACTATTGATCCCGATTTTAAGCGTAATAGTAAGATCCACACTTGCTTTGAGATCCGCTGGCCATAATTTGGTGCAACGCTTCCATTTGGCACATTTTGTGCTTTTTCTTAGTGCGCAGTCTTGAGACGATTAAAGCTCAATCTGCGCATTTTCATTATTTTCCTTTTTAAATTAATGGCTTAGTAAGCTTTTAATAAATTGCTTATTTGATTGATCGATATAAAAGGAAACCTAATGCACCCATTTGGGAATATTAATAAGAAATCGCACCATATTGGTGCAAATGTGGCCGAGGCAGCTTGCTTGAACGTGGGAGATTTGTGTGGAAAGTGTAAATAGTGCGGTTGAGACGTTAGTACAAAGTTCGAATACTTTGTTTATTTTAATGGGGGCTATCATGGTATTTGCCATGCATGCCGGCTTTGCATTCCTCGAAGTTGGGACGGTGCGCCATAAAAACCAAGTGAATGCTTTGGTAAAAATTATGACGGACTTTGGTTTTTCGGCGGTCGCTTACTTCTTTGTTGGTTATTGGGTTGCTTATGGTATTACCTTCTTTCAGGATGCCGAAACCTTAGCGGCGGGTAATGGCTACGAGCTGGTTAAGTTCTTCTTTTTAATGACCTTTGCTGCTGCAATCCCTGCTATCGTATCTGGGGGTATTGCAGAACGCGCTAAGTTTTGGCCCATTCTGATCGCATCTACATTAACGGTTGCTTTTGTTTATCCATTTTTTGAGGGCATTATCTGGAATGGTAATTTTGGCTTTCAAGCGTGGTTAGAAGCGTCTTTTGGTGCATCATTCCATGACTTTGCAGGTTCTGTTGTCGTACATGGTGTCGGTGGCTGGATTGGATTGGTTGCAGTGCTCTTACTAGGTATTCGTAAGGGACGTTATCGTGGGGGGCGTCTTGTTGCCTTTCCACCATCCAATATTCCATTTCTGGCGTTAGGCGCTTGGATCTTATCGATTGGCTGGTTCGGATTTAATGTAATGTCTGCCCAAACCCTAGACGGTATTTCCGGGCTGGTGGCTGTTAACTCCTTAATGGCGATGGTGGGCGGTATTATTGCTGCATTGATCGTAGGTAAGAATGACCCTGGCTTTATTCATAACGGTCCGCTAGCGGGACTTGTTGCGATTTGTGCAGGCTCTGATGTTGTGCACCCGATTGGTGCGCTTGCGATTGGTGCGATTGCTGGTGTGATATTCGTGTGGTTGTTCACGGTTCAGCAAAACCGCTGGAAAATTGATGATGTCTTAGGCGTGTGGCCTTTGCACGGTCTATGTGGTGCTTGGGGCGGTATTGCAGCAGGTATTTTCGGTAGTGAAGCGCTGGGTGGTCTTGGCGGTGTCAGCTTTATGTCCCAATTGATAGGGACAGTTGCTGGTATATTAGTCGCCGTTATTGGTGCTGGTATCGTATATGGTGGTATTAAGGCGATCTCCGGAATTCGCCTTAGCGAAGAGGACGAATTCAATGGTGCTGATTTGAGTATTCACAAGATTGAATCTACTTGTGAAAACTGATTGTCAGTGTAAGGAATAACTTCCTGTTTAGCCCTCAAATAGCTTTTGCTGCTGAGGGCTTTTTTCTGCCCTATATAAACCGCTTTATTAGGCAATTATACCCCGTTCTTGCAGAGCAGTAAGGACTTCCATGGTAATACTTCCTTCCTCAATTAGGGATATGAGCTCTGAGAATTCCGGTGTGCCCGCAACAAGATCATTAGAATCATGGGCCTGTTGTTCCGTCTCCCAAAAGTACACACACACCCATGTCTCGTCTCTTCGTTTATAGAGTGATTGGTGGAGAAAACCAGGGAGTGTCGACACTAAGTTACCGAAACGACTCATGCTATCAATCATATTTTTTTCGGTGACGTTTGGTGCAGATTTCCAAGTAAGGATTTCAAATATAGGGGGTTGCATAGTTTCCTTCCTTATAAGTTAAAAATTTAGCTTAACAAATGCCTTAAAGGATATAATCGATCTAATAGGACTTTCTAAATGTCCATTAGGGAATTATTGTGAGTCAGTTTGAATGGTCGCTAACGTTTAAAGCTATTGTCGATAACCAGTCTCTTGTTAAGGCTGCAGATCAGATTGGTGTTAATGCTTCAGCAGTGAGCAAACAACTGACTAAGCTAGAAGAGTCGTTAGGCGTACAGTTACTGAACCGTACAACTAGGCGCATTGCTCTGACTGAAGCAGGGAAAGGCTTTTACGAAAAAGTGACACGGTTAGAATATGAATGGCGGTCGACTTTAGATGAGGCGTCGAATTTGGCGGCGGATGTAAAGGGTATCATTCGTATTGCCGCACCACAGCCTTTGTTTAGCCGTTTCCTTATGCCTGTTCTCGCTGACTTTCAACGCCAGTATCCTGAGATATCGTATGAGTTACTGCATCATCAGATTGATCAACTTCCGTCAATTCATGCTGATTTATCAATCTGTCGAGAGATAGAAGACTATGACTCAAACTCTATTGTCATGGTGCCGTTTTACTCTTATCACAATCAACTTTTTGCATCTGCTGAGTATGTAGAAAAGCACTCATCTCTCAACGAAATAGCTCAGTTACGGCATCAACGCTGCTTGGTTTACAGTGATAAGAAGTATCCGTTGGAGTGGGTGTTTGAAAGGCAGACAGTAGCTTTAAACCGTGTGTTATACGTCAATAGTGCGGAAATTATGATCAGTGCTGCTAAAAACAGCTTAGGGATCGTATATCTACCTAAAGAAATTTTGCTCGAAGAACTGGACAATAAAACGTTAGTTCATGTGCTGCCTGAATTACAGAGTCCTAGACACAGGGCTTGTGTTTATTATCCAAAGGCCGATTTTGTTCCCAAAAAAGTAAGGGCATTAATCGATTTTTTGAAAAAGAATCGATTAATGAGCTCATAAATGTTTTGTTTGAAATGCCAGTAAGGTGTTGAGATGAGCCGATCCTACCTGCTTAGAATGCTCCAAATATCCAATATCCACTTTTTTGTCTTAGCTACCTAAGCTAGAATCCTCGTTTGAACTTTCATTTGCTGTTGCCTAACAGAGTGCAATTAACCTAGATTCGTATTGGATGATGAATGCTTTTTAATAAGCTCCCCGACGACTTATTTCTGCCCCTATCAGGTAAAAATCGGTATATATATCAGGCCGTTTTACTGCAACTGGCTGATCTCTTCTTCGACGAAGACCTGATTGACCCTTTCATTCCGAAAGATTTGGTTCGCTCCTCCATCGAAGACGCCGTGGTTCGTTTAGGTGTGCGTCGTTGGGAGCCGGAAGAGGATGATACAGACGATGCTGAACTCCCACGATCTAGCGCAGAATATACCAACCGGATTTACCGGCGTTTAGTGCAAACCGGCTGGATAGAGGAAGAGCAAAGGATTTATCGAACCTTTGTGTTGATGTCGCCTTCCATCAGTTATTTGTTAAGGTCGCTGGTATCCATCTCTACGTTGGAAAAACGCTCATATGGTGGTGCGGTTCTCAACGTTTTAAGCTCGTTAGAGTCGGCAGTTAATGATCCTGCGGGGCGCGGGATTACGCTATCAGAAGCTGCTCAAACAGCGGCTGAGTTCAGTGCTCATCTAACCGATATGATGCTGGGCTTGCGAGAGCTAAAGATTAGCCTAGCTAACTCCGAAAGCCCGCAAGAAGTGGTTCGAGGCTTTTTTGACCGCTTCGTTGAACATATCTTGGTATCCGATTATAAAACACTGAAAACCAAGAATAATCCGTTTCGCTTTCGTCGTCAGATTTTATCCCTGTTGCGTGATCTACAGTTTGATATGGTGAAGTTAGATAAGCTGGTTCGCCACTATCAGGAGCAGTTTGAATCGAACTATGAAGATGCTGAAGCGATGGTGCATCAGCATATCAATCGTATTATTCGGATTTTTGAATCAGTGGATAAACGTTTAGATACCATTGATGATTTCCGTTATCGCTTAGAAAAACGTGTTGCAGATACTGTCCGGTATATGGACAAAACGACGCCTGGGATGGCCTCGCGCCTTTCCCGTTTGATCACCGAAGTAGCCAAGCGCACCGATTTACCGGAGATTGATACCTTGGAGTCTGTTGGTTTTATCTCGCCCTCCAGCGTACGCTCGCCTATTCGCCGACGAATTCAAGCTGAGCCTCGTGTGATCAGACAGCAGGTTATAGATCCGAAAGTGATTGAATTACGTCAGCTATTCAAAGCCTTTAAAGAACGGCGTGAAGTGCGTATCGATCGAATAGAAAGTTACCTGGATGATCATCTGGCGAACAAAGAAAGCCTGCGCGCTAATGAGTTTCGTATCAACACCATTGAAGACTACATCTGCTTTAGTTATATCCGCCACCTTGCTTCGTTGGGCAAGAAAGCGAAAGCAACCGCAGACCGCTTTAATATCCAGTTTAATGATGATTACACTCAAGTTGCTGAGATGGTTGAGTGTCGTGATTTTGTAATTTATAGGAAACGCTAATGCTTGGGGATCTGCAAAAAATTATCAGTCGCAGTGATCAGTATGATGCCGGTGATTTTACCCGTGCAGCTAACTTATTGCTGACCAGTCAGTTTTTATATGCTGATCGCTCCTCGCATCGTGAGAGCTACTTTTTGGTGGCATCCCATGTTGATTACTTTACCAATTTGTTTGAAGCAATTGGCTGGTCATTTATCTATCAGCCAGACGAAGCTTATATGGGTATCTTGCCTAAAGGTGAGGAGCGCAATCTTAAGCTGCGCCTTGATGAATCCTTGCTCATGCTGTGTATGCGACAGCAGTATGAAACGAAGCTAGAGCAGTTTGAGGTGGAAAGTGGAAAAGCGTTTACAACCACTGACGAACTCCTGTCGCTCTATGAAAATCTGACAGGTAAAGAGTTACCTAATGAAACGCGTATGAAGGAGATTCTTTCTCTGTTTAGCCGGCACGGCGTCATTGAGCGTGGTCGTCCTAATGAGACAGACCCGAAGAATGTCCCTTTTAGTATTTTGCCAACGATTCGCCAAGTGGTAATAGAAGATTATATAGGTCAGTTAGAAGCTCTGTGCGATACCGATACCCGCGATGCGCTGACAGAAGCAGAGGAGGCGATCGCCGATGAAACAGCTTAATCGTATTGTATTGGTTAACTGGTATGTGCTTGGAGCAGTAGAAGTTCCTATTAAGGGTAATGTGGCTATTGTGGGTCCAAATGGCTCAGGTAAATCATCTTTACTGGATGCGATCCAAACCGTGCTGATGGGTGGGCATAAACGCAATCTTAGCTTCAACGCCTCAGCCGGACAAAAAAGCGAGCGCTCGTTGCGCACTTACTGTCTTGGTTTTATGGATGATGGCGGTAAAAAGGCGACGGCGCGAGAAGACTCCATTACTTATATGGCATTAAGCTTCTTTGATACAGAGACAGCGAAGGAAACGTGTATAGGCATTGCGATCAGCGCATCGACTTCTTCCCCTGAAGAGGAGATCTTAGGGCGTTTTATCTTGCCAAATTTCTCTGTGGCTTTGGACGACTTTTCTATCAAAGAAGGGGATGGGCGTTTACCTAAACCGTGGGCACAGGTGAAAACAGAACTGTTAAAACAGTGCCCTGATATGGTCTTAGAAAAACGGGCGAGTAAATTCGTAAAAGAGGTCACCAGTGCGCTAAGTCATGATCCATTGATGCCTAATGATGATGAAAAGTTCGTCAAAAACTTCAAGAATGCGCTCCGTTTTGTTCCGATCGATAGCCCGACAAAGTTCGTTCGTGAGTTTGTACTAGACGAGAATATCGTTCACGTTGGCGCTTTTCGAAAATCTTTGGATGAATATCGCGCGATGGAACAAAAAACGCGCGAAGTATTTAATCGCATAGAAGAGTTGGAAAAAGTTCAGGAGCTTTGCAAAGGGATCCAGCGCAATGTGAAGAATGCGGTGGAGTATGAGTGGGTTGTTCATGAGACTCGCTTTGAAAACGCAGATCTTAAGAAAGAAGATGCTCAGGAGCGTCTAGAGTCTAATCAAGAGAAAGAAACTCAGGTTCAGACCGAGCTGGAAGCTCATGCGGCCGAGATGAGCGATCTCATGCAAAACTTGGCCAATGCCCGTGCTCAGCTGAACAACTCAGATGCGGCCCACCAAATCAAAGCGCTGGAGAACTCTATTGCAGCACGTCTGCATGAAGAGGGTGTGGTCAAAGACAAAATCCAGAATGTTTATGGTTTATTCCGAACTACCGTGGGTTTTGCAAACTATGAGAACCTGCTTCCAGAAAGTTTCACCCCCTTAGTAAAGCGCTCGGTTGATTTATGGCGCTCAGGTGAAGACATGATGGCGGATGTGTGGCCACCAGAACCTGTTGAAGTCGACAATACCTTAGATGAGCTAAAGAAAAGTGTAGACTCGGTACGCCGTGATATTGGCCGTAAATTTGAAGAGTCAGTAATACGGATTAATGAATTACGTACGAGCATTCAGAATCAGAAAGGTGCTGTTGAGCAGTTAAAGCAAGGCCGTGCGCCTGTTCGCCACAACACCCGTGAGCTCATGGAGCTATTGTCTGAATATGGTATTGAGTCCACGCCGATATGTGAATTGGTCGATATTAATGAAGATAAATGGCGTATTGCGATTGAGTCTTTTCTAGGGGCTCGTCGTGAGGCTTTGATTGTTGACCCTGATCGTGTGAAAGAAGCGGTTACACTGTATCGTCGTAAGGGTCGACATCTCAAAGGTTGTCGTATTGTGAATACGGCAAAATCCCATGAGTGGATGAACCGCTCCAAGCCGCAGTCGCTTGCACAGTTTATCGATACAGATAATGAACATGCTCAAGCTTATATGAATCGTGCGTTAGGCGGAGTGATGGCGGTAGAAACAGAAGCCGAATTGTTACGTCAAGAGCGTGCTTTAACCTATGACTGTATGCTGCAGACGGAAGGCTCAACCACCTCTATTAATGAGCTATCGCCTATCATGGGTATACGCCGTCGTGGTGATCAGTTAGCAACCCAAGGTAAACAAGTTGATCAGATGATGGTTGAGTTTACTGAGATGGGCAAACGCCATGAAGCGTTGGAAAAGCTGCGTGATAACCTTATTAACTTGACCACAAGCTTGGCGGGTGCTGGCGAAAAAGTATTCGATCTTGTGCGTCAGCGTGAACAGTTAGGTACAGAGATAGAAGGCTATCGCCAAGCGATTACGGACCTTCGTAATCATGATGATACGGGGATTCAACAGCGTATTGCAGATCTTGCGGATAATTTGAAGGCGGCTGAAGAGAAGAACAAAGTGCTGATGGATAAGTTGCAACGTATCCGTACCAGCATGATTAAAGACTCAGCGGCATTAGAGGTGTTGGATCAAGAGTTATCTGAGCATGCAGAAGCCCGCAACACCTGTGAATCGAATAAAGATTTTGATGCCCAATCCGCTCAGGAGAAACGCGACTATTTAGATGAAAGTTGCGGTGGCGAGCTAGAGCGCGTCATTTTTGAAGCGGCCAAAAAAGCACAGTCTGAGCTGACACTGCATGAGAAGAAAAAATATTCAGTGCGTGATGCGGTAGCGAATTACAAAGCCAAATTTCATGGTGGCGGTATGAGTCATCAAGGGCTGGATAAGATCGGTCCTGATTCCTCTCATGAAGAGCTGGAACAGTATGTCGATGAGACCGTTCAAGCGCTCAAAGATTCTGAACTTGCGCTTTATACCCAAAAAGCAGAGCGTGCACGCTTAGAAGCAGAAACGGCGTTCCGTTCAGATTTTGTGGCGCATTTGAATGATCAAATCAACAAAATCAAAGACCTGATTCGTGAGCTGAACAATCACCTCAAACACCGTCCTTTCCATAAAGAGATGTATAGTTTTGAGATGTCTCCCAATCCTGAGCTGAAAGATATTTTAGAGTTGGTTGAGGCATACACGCGATTAGATCAAGCAAATGTCGGTTCTCTATTTGACCTGAAATATGATGAAGATAAGCCTCATCAAGACGCATTGGCTAAAATCCACGACGTACTCAAAGATGAGGGTGAAAGCAGCCTCCTGCAAGATTATCGTAACTTCTACAACTTTGAATTAGTTGTAAAAGACCTTAATGGTAACCGTAAAACAACCCTGACTCAGCGTATCAAAACCGGTTCTGGTGGTGAGCACCAAGTGCCTTTCTATGTGGCAATGGCTGCTGCAATGGGGGCTGCTTACCGGTTAAAAGAGGGGCCAGATGGTAAAGCGGTTGGCGGTATGAGCCTGTCGGTATTCGATGAAGCCTTCAATAAACTCGACTCGGAAAATACCATCACCTCCCTCGGTTTTATGACCGATCTGGGATTGCAGACGATTATCGCGGCACCGGATGAAAAATACTCACTGTTGTCGTCTTGTATGGATACGATTATTAACGTTTGCCGTGATGGTCGTGTTGTTGATATCGATGTGGAGTTCCCAACCCCAAAAGGCAAAGCTCTGCTAAATTCTGATAACCCCCGTAAGATGCTTGAGGCATCAGGGCTGTCAGAAGAGATGCTAGAAACGGTTTAACGACCAAAGTGTGCTTGTGTCCTCTTTTAAACGAGGCGCAGGCACCGTGTAAGTTGGCGTGAAGCTTAAAATCGCTTTGTCTTGATATCGTAACAGCAAGGTATTATCGATTTCCTGAATAGACCAGCCTGCGGGGGTGTCCAGTAACCGCAATAGGATGCTTTTTATTGGTGCTTCTTTTAGGGGAGCAGGTATAAAGCAGGGGTCGCTTAGTTGCTGGTGACTAAGTAAACAGCAAATATGATGCAAATCCCAAGTATAGGGTTTGGCTACTATCGGTGCTAGTGGCCTGACAAGCGTTGGAGCGATCAAGGTTTTATCTTTAGCAAAGTACTTTCTGACAGATAAATCAGAATGGACACCTAAAAAGCTGTTGTCACGAACATTACTTTTGAAATCCAGATCGCTTAATCCCTTGGTCACAGCAGATAGTTGCCAGTCACACGCTTTAATGAGCTGCCACGCAGGTTCCATACTGGTTTTGGAGCCTAGGCTGTATTTAATTGCCTGACGGCCGTCTAACATCACTTCATCGAGCAACGTCAGGTGTAAAAAAGTAGTTTGAAAATCGACTAAGCATAATGGTGATAGGGTATAAGCATAGGAACGCTCCCTACGAAAGAAGGAGACCCATTCGGTACGTGTTTCTAATTGATTAAGAACAGGTATATGCATCATGATAGTTCGTAGTCGCTTTGCCCAGAGTATAAATAGATTAGGTTGATAACGCACATGAAACTCTTAAATCGCTCCTCCCTTACCTTATTAGCGAAAGCACCCTTTGCGGAATGGGTTGCAACCTTGCCTGTTGACGAATTTGGATCCAGTGATATTTCTTTGGGTAGTTTACAAAAAGAGGGCAATGTCTACTTGATCGGAGAGGTTGAGTCCGAGGATGATTTTAGACGTGAGATCGGGCAGCACTGGCGCGCTATCTTTGAAAATGAGCTGGCAGCTTGGGATGAAATGGGCGATTTCTGGCCAAGTGACCTATCCCTAGAACTATTCAATCAATGGTTTACCGTTGGTCATCAGCTGATGGTATTTGATCTAACGGAAGAGACCTTACTAGTTGCACCGTTAGATAATCTATCTTTTTAGTACGTATTTGAGAATTAGCAATGATCAACGACGATATCACGGGTTTGCAGTTTCATCCTTTGCGAGACTCATTGTATGAAGAGATGCACTCACGCCCTTTTCAGGTCATACCGAGTCCTGCCAGAGTCAGTCATTTAGCGTTGATGGCTGATGATATTCAGAGAGTTTCACAATTTGAGCATCTTCAGGAGCTGTTTGAAATTTTAGGGGCTACTCCGCCCACGACTGATGAGGTGTGCGCTGAATATGATCTAGGGGCATTTCGGATTCGTCGTGAGAAACACTTGGAGTTTACCACCTACACCTTTATCCATTTTGATGCGCCTCCACGAAGCGACCCATTTGCCAGTACGGGTGTCACGCCTTTGCCGTCCGGGTGGTTAGAACGGTTACCCGGCCAGGTTGTGACGGCATTTCATCTTTCTGTTGAAGACTCCGGCAAAAGTGAAGATGAAAAACTCATGCTACCTAGGGTGAAAAGCTATTTTGAAGGAATGCGGCTGGTGGGTAGTAGCCCGCAGCAAGGTGATGCGCGTGTATGGACAAGCTTTAGGCTCCATAGTGACCATTTTGGCCGATTCCTCATTTGTAATAAACGGATGAGTGATAGTCAATTAGGGCGTCTGGCGCAGCGGCTTATGGAGATCGAGACCTACCGTTTAATGACCCTGATTGCTTTACCTCTAGCAAGAGCTTGTGCGCCGGATTTAGCAAAGATGGATCGCCAATTAGCAGCCCTAACACAGCGTTTATCAGAAGGCGGTGTGATTGATGAGCAGGCTATTCTGGGGGAATTAACGGATATGGCAGCTCGCGTAGAGGATTACCGTGCTAAAACGACTTTTCGTTTTACTGCGACTCAGGCATACCATGAATTGGTGCTCAAGCGTCTCGCAGAGCTTCGCGAGGATGAGGTGTCCGGTCACTTAACGGTTACTGAGTTTATGACCCGACGGTTAACACCCGCTGTGAGAACATGCCAGTCGGTTGGTGAGCGTTTGGAGGATATGTCTAAACGCATCGATCGGGTATCTGATATGATGCGAACTCGCGTTGAATTATCAATACAGGCGCAGAACCAACAATTATTGGCTTCAATGGATCGCCGTTCCAAGATCCAACTGATGATGCAGCATACCGTTGAAGGGTTGTCTGTTGCTGCCATCAGTTATTACTCTGTCGGGCTGATTAAATTGGTCATGGATGCTATTTATGACAGCGGTGTATCCTTTAATAAACATCTGGCACTGGGGGTTGCGGTCCCTGTTGTGATCAGTAGTGTTTGGTTGGCGACGCGTAAAATACATAAACATTTTCTCGCATTAGCTAAAGAGCAAAGGGATGCCGATTTAGCCGATGAGAAAGCAAGAAAAGAGGTATCAAAATGAGTGTAGCTCAGGTCATGGAGAGTAAACTGCGGGAAGCCTTAGCCGTTGAAGAGATCCAAATAGAAAATGAAAGCCATATGCACTCTGGTCCGGCAACGGAGAGCCATTTTAAACTATTGTTGGTTTCAGAAGCGTTTGCAGGGAAGCGCCTTGTGCAACGGCACCAGACGATCTATAAAATTCTGGCGGATGAAATGCAAAACCCAATTCATGCACTAGCGATGCACCTCTATACTCGAGAGGAATGGGCGGCTAAGAAGGGCGTTGTGATGCCATCTCCAACGTGTAGGGGCGGCTCAAAATAAAAGGCGAAAGCAAAGTGCCAGTGTGATCTCTGGCACTTTGGTATTTTGCTATTTACAGATCTGTTTAAAGAGATCGAAGTATTCAGGGAAAGTCTTGCGAGTGCAGCCAGGATCATTAATGGTGACAGGGGTGTCACTTAAACATACCAGGGAAAAGCACATCGCCATTCTATGATCGTCATAGGTGTCGATGGCAGCATGAGTGAGTTGTGCCGGCGGTGTGACTTCAATAAAGTCGTCACCTTCGACAACAGTAGCCCCCACCTTCTTCAACTCCGTCGCCATGGCGGATAATCGATCTGTTTCTTTGACGCGCCAGTTGTAAATGTTTCGGATAGCCGTAGTGCCTTCTGCAAACAGAGCTGTGGTAGCGATTGTCATTGCGGCATCAGGTATATGGTTCATGTCCATATCCACTGCTTTTAACGTTGATCCTCGGGTCACTTCAATATACGTAGGGCCGTACATTACAGACGCCCCCATCGCTTCAAGCACTTCGGCAAATCGTTTATCGCCTTGTACACTGTCAGCGCCAACGCCGTACACTCTTACCGTACCGCCAGCAATTGCCGCAGCAGCAAGGAAGTAAGATGCTGAAGACGCATCGCCCTCAACCATGACTTCGCCAGGAGAGCGATAAGTCTGCCCCGATTTGATGGTGAAACGCTCATAATTGTCATTGATAACATTGACACCAAACAGCGCCATGGTGTGTAAGGTGATATCAATATAGGGCTTGGATACCAACTCACCATCTACGTTGATGACCAAATCTTCTGACGCCATGGGAGCAGACATCAGTAAGGCTGTTAAAAATTGGCTGGAAATATTGCCTTTAATGCTGACTTCGCCGCCGTTCAGTCCATTCGCTTTGATAAGTAAAGGAGGGAAATTTTCATCTCCCAGATAGGTAATATCAGCACCCAGCTCTCTTAGCGCGTCGACCAGATCGCCGATGGGGCGCTCATACATCCTCGGTTCGCCAGTGAGGTGATATTCGCCTTCTCCTAAGCAGAGTGCTGCACAGAGGGGGCGCATAGCCGTACCTGCGTTACCTAAAAAAAGCTCGGATACCGTAGCTCCTAAGGCTTGTCCTGCACCCTGAAGAACGCACTCCGTTCTGTCTTCAGATAGCTCATAACGAATACCGAGCTTGGATAGTGCGTTCAGCATATGCTTAACGTCATCACTATCAAGAAGATTGGTGATCGTTGTTGTGCCTTCAGCTAATGCAGCAAGTAAGAGGATGCGATTAGAGAGGCTTTTGGAGCCCGGGATTCGGACTTCACCGGCAACCGCTTTGACGGGTTGGAGTGTCAGGCTTTCCATGGGTAGAACTCTATTATTGGCAATAATTCAGGGGGGTATAAACTACCTTGTGTTGCGGGTCAGGTCGAGTCTTTAAGCATAAAAATAGTTAGACGATTGGTTAATACATTAATTTGCACCTATTCCTATAAAAATCAGTGATATGGTCGATACAAGCAGGGAGTATGAAATTTAATAACCCATCGAATACGTATAAGTACTGTACGTCAGGTTTCGGAAGATAAAAAATGAAGAAAAACCTTCCCGTAAATGCTAAAGAATATACTTTCCAAAATGAAACACCGCTGATATCGACCACTGACCTTAAAGGACAAATCACATTTGTTAACGATGCTTTTGTGGAGATCTCAGGTTTTTCCCGCGATGAGTTAATCGGCAGCCCGCATAATATGGTAAGGCATCCTGATGTTCCCCCAGCCGTATTTGCAGATATGTGGTCCAAACTTAAGGCAAATAAGCCTTGGATAGGCGTTGTGAAGAACCGCTGTAAAGATGGTGGTTATTACTGGGTTAATGCCTATGTCACACCGATTGTAGAGCATGGGCAGACGCTCGGTTACCAATCTGTTCGGACGTTGCCAACAGCATCGCAGAAAAAGCGCGCGCAGGCGGTTTATGATCGCATCAACCAGAACAAAACTCGTTTTTCTTTTCATGATGTGAGTATTAATACGAAGGTTGCGCTGCTACCTTGGTTCGCTGCTTTGCTTCCTATTCTTGCTCTATATTTTTCAGGGGAAGCAGTGATCGTCCCCTCTATCGTAGCTATTGCTGGAGCTGCAATATGTTCAGGTCTGGCGTTGTACAGTATGAAGCCTATCAGGATGTTAGTGTCCCGCTCGCATGATGTTATTCAAAGTCAGGTGTTAGAGGAGATGTATGCCAACTCAGTATCGGAGGCAGGTTCTATCTATTTAGCTGCATTGACGAATAAAGCGCGCATACGTTCTGCGAATGTGCGGGTCAGTCACTCGGCACGGGCGTTAGATAACCAAGGGCGAGAAACGATTGATATTGCACACCAAGCTGAGGCCGCCATCACTAGACAGGTTCAGGACTTAGAGAAAATCTCACAAAGCATCAACGAGTTTACAGCCGCAATAGAGGAAGTCGCACAGTCAGCTAATGACGCATCGGCAAATACTCAGGAAGCTAATGAAAAAGCGAGGGCGGGAAAAGATGCGGTGAGTGAGACTATTCAGGCAATTTCTGGGTTAGATAGTAATGTTAGTCAGGCAGCGAAACAATTAGAGCTGCTTCAAGCGGCGACAGATGAAATTCACAATGCTACCCAAGTTATCAGTGAGATAGCTGATCAGACAAACTTATTGGCTTTGAATGCTGCAATAGAAGCGGCAAGGGCGGGAGATCAAGGGCGAGGTTTTGCTGTTGTTGCTGATGAAGTCAGGGCATTAGCGCAGCGCACGCAGCAATCGACACGAGATATTGATGAGGCGATTAATCGTTTAAGTGAAGAATCAGGGCAAGTCATCTCCGTCATGGAGAAAGGACAGCAGCAGGCGGCCGCCTGCGTTGATAAAGCTAACTATGCAGGAGCGGCGTTAGAAGACATTCGAGGACGTGTAGAGGTCATTGCTAATATGAACGCAATGATGGCCTCTGCATCTAGTGCGCAGAGTCATGCAGCGGAAGCTTTAATGATCGATATCGAATCGGTGAAACAGTCTGCAGAGGTGGCTTTGGAGGCTTCAAGAAATACAGAAAAAGCAAGCATTGGTTTAGCTAAGACCTCACGAGAGATCATACAGAGTGTCAATATTTAGCGGGATTAGATTCATTTATAGCTATCTTTGATAGGCGTCAATGAACCGGATGCTTGGTCGGGTGATACTACAATCGAAAAGCAATTAGAAATGTAACCCACAAGGAAATACCCCTCATGAGCATTGAACATCATGATTTAGTACATGAACTTCCTGAATACCGCGAACAGATTCACTCACTGAAAATGAGTGATGCGCATTTCTCTAAACTGTTCGACGAGTATCATGATGTAACAAAACAAGTAGAAAAAATGGAGGCGGAGATCGAGCCTGCTTCTACAAAAACCGAAGAAGAGCTAAAAGTTAAGCGACTGCATTTGAAAGATCAATTGTATGCTATGTTACGTGCTGCAAAGTAAGCCGTAACCGCTCTAAAAGCACCCGCATCTGCGGGTGTTTTTATTTGTCATCGTAGTGATTTCGATGCGATAGGACGACGAGTGTGGTATATATGCGGGCACAGAGATATAGGGATTGAGGTGCTATGCAACCAACCACTTTTAGTTGGAACTACATTCTTAATATTGCGCTTGAGCATAAAAAAGAGCTGGTTTTAGCTAACATTGTCGCCATTTTAGCAACGGTTGCTTCCGTACCGTTGCCTCTGTTAATGCCATTGCTGGTCGATGAGGTTCTGCTCAATCAACCCGGCGTATTGATAAATTCACTGCAGCCTTTCTTTCCAGAGCATTGGCATGGGCCAATACTTTACATCATGGCAATTCTTGTCATCACTGTTTTATTGAGGGGAATTGCATTAGTACTCAATGTTTGGCAATCGCGCCAGTTTACGATTATTTCTAAAGATATTATTTTCAGAATGCGATCATTAATGCTCAATCGTTTAGGGCGGATCGCTATGGCGGAATACGAAACCATTGGCAGTGGGGCGGTAAGCTCTCACTTTGTTACCGATCTGGATACGGTAGATCGTTTTGTTGGGAGCTCCGTTAGCCGATTGCTGGTAGCGTCGCTGTCGATTATAGGTACAGCGATTATCCTTTTATGGATGCATTGGCAGCTGGCTTTATTCATCATGTTTCTCAACCCGGCGGTGATCTACTTTACAACCGTAATTGGTAAGCGAGTCAAAGAGTTAAAACGACGGGAAAATCGTGCTTATGAGTTGTTTCAAGACGCCTTGACTGAAACATTGGATGCTATACAACAGATACGAGCAAGTAATCGAGAGCAGCATTACCTTTCTAGTTTGATGCACTCGGCAAAGCAGGTAAGGGATGATTCCAGTGCCTTCGAGTGGAAGAGTGAAGCTGCAGGGCGCTTTAGTTTTCTGATTTTTCTGGTGGGTTTTGACCTGTTCCGAGCCGTATCTATGTTGATGGTTGTCTTTTCCGATCTTTCTATCGGACAGATGATGGCCGTGTTTGGATATTTATGGTTCATGATGGGGCCTGTGCAAGAAGTACTGGGCATGCAGTATTCCTATTATGGTGCTAAGGCCGCGCTAAAACGACTTAATCGTATACTCGCATTGCAGCAAGAACCCAACTACTCTGCCTTAGAAAACCCCTTTAAGGGCCAGGAACGTATTGCAATTGATATTGAGGATGTGCATTTTGGCTACGAAGATGGCACTGAAGTCTTAAAGGGTATCTCTTTGAGTATTGAGGCGGGGCAGAAAATTGCGCTGGTTGGGGCAAGTGGTGGCGGTAAATCGACACTCGTTCAAGTGTTGCTAGGTCTCTATACGCCACAGTCGGGGCAAATACGTTTTAATGGTGTCCCTGTTGAGCGAATCGGGTTATCGGTTGTACGTGATAATGTAGCTACTGTTTTACAACATCCCGCATTATTTAATGGCAGTATTCGCAGTAATCTTTGTATGGGGCGAGCGTTCAGCGACGAGCAGCTTTGGGATGCTTTAACAACCGCGCAATTAGCTGAATTTATTAAAACGCTGGATGGAGAACTGGATGCAGTTGTGGGGCGCCAAGGTGTTAAGCTTTCCGGAGGTCAGCGCCAGCGTATTGCCGTTGCCAGAATGGTGCTCTCAGAGCCTAAAGTAGTGATTTTAGATGAGGCGACGTCTGCTCTGGATACGCAGACAGAACGCGCATTACACGGGGCGCTGACAACCTTTCTTGCAAATAGAACTACGATTATCGTTGCTCATCGGTTATCGGCAGTAAAGCAGGCCGACCATGTCTATGTGTTTGAAGATGGACAAGTAGCGGAAGAGGGTGATCATCAAGAACTTATCAAGCAAGACGGTTTATATTCTCGATTGTATGGTCAGCATTGATTCACTTAACTGAAATTATTCTTTGGAGAAGGTGTCAAAATATAGGCTTTATAAGGCTACTCGGTAAATAACAGGGATTAATACAATGAAGACTTTAAACACAATAACGTCAGCGATCGTCATGGGTGTGTTGTTAACGGGTTGCGCATCCCCCAGTTTGACGGGTACTACCTATAGCCGTAGCGAAGCACGGCAAGTCCAACATATTAAATATGGCACAGTTCTATCGGTTACTCCTGTTGTGATTGAGGGGCGCTCTGATGGCATTGTAGGCACGGGTGCGGGTGCAATTATCGGCGGTATTGCAGGTAGTACAATTGGCGGAGGCAAAGGTAGTAGCATTGCATCGGTTATTGGAGCTGTGGCTGGCGGTATGGCAGGTCAGGCAATTGAAGAAAATGCTACGCGCAAGCAAGGTCAAGAGGTAACGGTTCGGTTAACAAACGGAGAAGAGCTATCGGTTGTGCAAGAAGTCACTGATCAGCGATTTTTTAATGTTGGTGAGCAGGTAAGGCTCTTGCAAAGAGGTGGAGTTATCCGCGTTACTTACTAATCTACGTATCAACAAACTAAGGAATTTGTAAACATGCGTTGCCATGAAGTCGACTATGAAATTTTTGGATCTGAGATGCAGCTGGTGGAGATCGAGCTTGATCCTGGTGAAACAGTGGTAGCTGAAGCTGGCGCTATGACCTACATGGAAGAAGGCATTTCGTTTGAGACTAAAATGGGCGATGGCTCTGAACCGGATCAAGGGCTCATGGGTAAGCTGTTTTCTGCGGGTAAGCGTATGGTGACAGGGGAGTCTGTATTTACCACCCATTTTACGAATCAAGGACGTGGCAAGCAGCGTGTCTCTTTTGCTGCCCCTTACCCAGGTAATATCGTTGCGCTAAATATGGCTCAACTTGGAGAGCGAGTAACGTGTCAAAAGGATGCTTTTCTATGCGCTGCTTTAGGAACAAAGATTGATATTGCCTTTAACCGAAAATTAGGCACGGGTTTGTTTGGAGGGGAAGGCTTTATTCTCCAAACATTGGAAGGCGACGGTATGGCTTTCATTCAAGCCGGGGGAACGGTGATTCGCAAAGAGCTAAATGGTGAAACGCTTCGTGTTGATACCGGATGTCTTGTTGGTTTTACGGATGGGATTGACTATGACATCGAACGTGCGGGAAGCCTGAAATCGATGGTATTTGGCGGCGAAGGGTTATTTTTAGCGACATTAAAAGGAACTGGCACCGTATGGTTACAGAGCTTACCTTTCTCACGTATGGCAGATAGGATTATTGCCAGTGCTCCTTCTGCCGGAGGCGGCTCTAAAGGAGAAGGCTCGGTATTAGGTGGTTTGGGTCGAATGATAGATGGAGACTAAGTAACTCTGTAAGAAAGGATATATAAAAAAAGCACCTTAGTATAAAGGTGCTTTTTTAGGGTAGATCAATCCTTTTTGCGCGGCTTCTTAGTGCGAGGCCCCTTATTGGATGGGCGACTACTTCGAGACGGTTTAGATGCGCCATCGACTTTCTTGATGCTCAGTCGTTGGCCACAGACCATCGCTTTCTGGAGTAGGGCTTCAACCTCTTTAGGAAGTCCTGCAGGAAGATCTACAAAGGTTGCTTTTTCTCGAATGTCGATATGACCAATATAGCGACTTTCGATATCAGCCTCATTTGCAATCGCCCCCACTATGTTACCTGGTTTAACACCGTGTTCACGGCCTACTGACAGGCAATAGCGTTGCATTTCAATATCAGATTCAGGGCCCTCTCGACGCTTACGTGCTGGACGTTCGCCTTTTTCGCGAGGAGGGCGATCTTCAAAACCTTTAGGGCTTCGAATCTCTTTCTCATTGATCAGCAATGGCGTCTGGCCTTGCAATAATGCGGCAAGTGCTGCTGCAATGTGCATCGGGTCAGTATCGTGTTCATGTTGATACTCAGTTAAAAGGTCTAAGAACTGAGAGATATCTTTATTATCCAAAACATCGCTGATTTGTTGTTTGAAGCGATCAATACGTTTTGTATTGATATCAGCGGCAGATGGAAGATCCATTGGTTCAATTTTTTGGCGCGTCGCTTGTTCGATCATGCGCAACATGCGCTGTTCACGAGGCGACACGAAAAGGATAGCTTCCCCTTCACGGCCAGCACGGCCTGTTCGACCGATACGGTGGACATAGGACTCAGTATCATATGGTATGTCGTAGTTTAAGACATGGCTGATACGTTCAACATCTAATCCTCGGGCAACGACATCAGTAGCCACTAGGATATCGAGTTTTCCTTGCTTCAGTCGTTCAACCGTACGCTCTCGAAGTTGCTGAGATACATCGCCGTTAAGTGCTTCACAAGCGTAGCCTCGTGCTGTCAGCTTTTCGGCCAGTTCGATAGTTGCTGATTTCGTACGAACAAAAACAAGCATGGCGTCGAACTGTTGCATCTCTAAAATACGAGTCAGAGCATCCAACTTGTGGAGACCGCTAACGCGCCAGTAGCGTTGCTTGATAGTCGTGGCTGTTGCAGTCTTGCTGGCAATCTTAATTTCTTCAGGGTTTTTAAGATGCTGTAGGGCAAGGCGGCGAATAGCTGATGGCATTGTTGCCGAAAATAATGCAATTTGTCGTGTTGCAGGTGTGTGCTCTAAAATCCAGTCAACGTCGTCAATGAAGCCCATGCGTAGCATTTCGTCGGCTTCATCCAGTACTAATGCCTGCAGGTCGTCCAGAACTAGGGAACCGCGACGGATGTGATCCATAACGCGACCCGGTGTGCCAACAATAACATGTACACCACGACGCAATTGTCTTAACTGTCCGTCATATGCCTGACCGCCATAAATAGGCAGTACATGAAAGTTTTTGATATGACGGGCATAAGTTTGAAAGGCTTCCGCGACTTGAATAGCCAATTCTCGTGTCGGTGCTAGCACGAGTAGTTGTGGCGTCGTTTTTTTAATGTCGATACGTGACATTAATGGTAATGCAAATGCAGCCGTTTTTCCGGTACCTGTCTGTGCTTGTCCTAGCAGGTCTCTACCTTCCAAAAGGTGTGGAATACTGGCAGCCTGAATTGGCGAAGGTGTTTCGTAGCCGATCTCTTGAAGCACTTGCAACAAAGGAGCGGCCAAGCCCAATTCTGAAAAAGCGGGCTGGTCGTCTAGTGACATCTAATTGAACCTGTGTAAATCGTAGTTGCGTCAATCGCAACCGAGATGGGATGATATGACATATAATCGAGCATTATAAAATATATGGCCGATTTAGTACAGAATGGTTTTGCGTTGCGAGCGGTTTATTTGAACATTTTTTGATCGATCCATCTTTGAGTGGATGATGCGTTTATGTCAGGTAGGTGAAGCGATTCCGCGAGCAAAGTAATAAATTGCTGGTCGATCAATGACTCACCTTTTAGTTCTTTGCTTAAGTAGCAAGAAGTGTTCTTGCTATTCTTATATTCCACATACACAAAGAGCCTATCATGGGGGATGCCTCTCTGGTCTTTTCTTTTGCCTTTTGCAGTCCATACCCACGTGTGGCATAAATGCTGTTTGTTGTATAAGGGAAGCTCGATGAGTCGCTCATCCCCTGATTGAAAGGATGGGGGGTGATCAGTGCTCGCAGATAGATCAGCTGTTGGTAAATGTGCTTCGAACATGAGAAGTCGCTCCAGATTTAATAAAAACCGAGAGCTGACGGATTTGACGGGCCACCTGTATATTTGTCAATTGACCACATCACCGATATCGGTAACCACCTTGCCCAGGAAGGCAGGTTGGCGAGGACGTCAGCCCTACTCAGGATGTAGGGTTAATTTAACATCAGGTCTAAAGTGAGGCAATACTTGTCAGGCGGTAACCCATAAAATTTCAGCGTCTTGCTTGCTGGTTGAGATGACCGCATGACCCATTTCGCAATCGTAATAGGCACTATCTCCCTCTTCCATGGGGACGGGTTCGTAAAACTCTGAATAAAAGATAATACTGCCGCTGATTACATACAGTAGCTCTTCACCTTCGTGTCTTACCCATTCGCCAAATTCCTCAAAAGAGCGTGCTCGAACGGTGGTTTTGTAGGGTAGCATTTTTTTGCTAGTGAGTTGGTTGGCAAGTAACTCGTGCTCGTAAGTAGGTGTTGGGTGGGGTTTGCCTTCCCCGGAGCGAGTAATATCTCGTCTGCCTCCTGCGCCAGCTGTTTTGGAAGGCTGGGTAAATAGTTGCGGAATATCAATTCCTAAACCTTTTACTAGTTTAGATACGGCGCTGAAAGTGGGGGATATTTGCTCGTTCTCAATTTTTGAGAGCGTTGATCTGGCAAGGCCGGTTAATTTGCTCGCTTCTTCAAGAGTAAGGTTTTGGCTAAGACGAATCTCTTTCACACGTTTACCTAGCTGAAGCGGTTCAACCATTGTCTCACTACTGGTATGCCGAGTAACCTCGAATGCAGGGTTTTCGCTTTTTTGTGGCAGTAGTTGATCAGACATTGGGCTCTCCATAATGCATGGCTCATATTATTCTTTTCAATAGGTGTCTTTAGTGGCCAAAGAAAAAGAGTATCAGCTATTATAGTAAACTTCGCGGCAAATGTTTCTTATCTGAAAGTTTTAAACGAGGCGATTGCTGGTCGGAGCAGCAGGATTCGAACCTGCGACCCTCTGGTCCCAAACCAGATGCGCTACCAAGCTGCGCTATGCTCCGATGAAGTGTGCTATTCGAGATAACTTATGAAGATAGTGGTCGGAGCAGCAGGATTCGAACCTGCGACCCTCTGGTCCCAAACCAGATGCGCTACCAAGCTGCGCTATGCTCCGATGAAGTGTGCTATTCGAGATAACTTATTGAAGATAGTGGTCGGAGCAGCAGGATTCGAACCTGCGACCCTCTGGTCCCAAACCAGATGCGCTACCAAGCTGCGCTATGCTCCGATGAAGTGTGCTATTCGAGATAACTTATGAAGATAGTGGTCGGAGCAGCAGGATTCGAACCTGCGACCCTCTGGTCCCAAACCAGATGCGCTACCAAGCTGCGCTATGCTCCGATGAAGTGTGCTATTCGAGATAACTTATTGAAGATAGTGGTCGGAGCAGCAGGATTCGAACCTGCGACCCTCTGGTCCCAAACCAGATGCGCTACCAAGCTGCGCTATGCTCCGAACTACAGGTTGGCTCCTCGAGCTGGACTCGAACCAGCGACCAATAGATTAACAGTCTACTGCTCTACCAACTGAGCTATCGAGGAACGACTTAACCTGTGGGCGCGTATATTAGTGATGGTGGTTGACTTCGTCAAGCATATTTTCAAAAAAAACTAACAGAAAACTCCTTATTTTTAATAACCTTAAGTAGAGCTTATATTTGTATTCTGTATATGTTGGAATGCATCCTCTGAGTGAGGGTTTGGTTGTTTGCCTCTACATAAGTAACAGCTATTAATAACTAGAAGAATATTCCAGCTACTGGCGCGATTTAGAGATGTGATATGACAGTTACGATTGAGCATTCGGCAATCTTGGAAGAAGATGCTATTAAAGTAATGTCGCTTAGGCTTCGACACCTGGGGTTTGAAGTAGAAGAAGGTGAGTGGCTTAATCCTCTACCTGATATATGGTCCGTGCAGATTAGAGATAAGAGTGTTCCTTGGTTAAGAGCCAGAGGGAAGGGGATGACTCAGTCGGCAGCCTTAGTCAGTGCTTATGGTGAGTTTTTTGAGCGGTTGAGCTGCAACTATTTTTTTAAAGACCTTTTTCTTGGTCAGACGATAGCGCATTCTAGTTTTGTTCATTATCCAGATGAGCGTTGGTTTCCTTTTAGCTCTGAGGTTATTCCTGAGGGTTTGCTCGATGAGGCTACTCTCAGTCACTATAATATGGATGAAGAGCTTACGGCCTCTATGTTGGTTGATACCAATTCTGGAAATGCTGCGAGGGGGATTTGTGCTTTACCTTTTATTAGGCAGAAAACAGGTGAGACGGTCTGGTTTCCTGTCAATATTCTCAGCAATTTATATGCAAGCAATGGTATGGCTGCAGGAAGCAGCGAGTACGAGGCGAAGGTTAATGCAATTTCGGAAATCTTCGAGCGCCATATAAAGATCACTATTCTGTCGGCAGGTATTAGTTTACCGAAGATTCCTTATGATGTTCTTCAGGGCTATCCTAAAGTTTTGTCTGTTGTCGACAGACTGAGGTCTGAGGGGTTTGTAGTCTATGTATTGGATGCTTCACTTGGCGGAAAATTTCCTCTTGTTAATGTAACTTTGCTTAACCCTGAAGACGGTGGATGTATCGCGTCATTTGGTGCGCATCCAAAGTTTGCAGTTGCATTCGAACGAGCGGTAACAGAGTTATTGCAAAGTAGAAAGTTAAGTCAGTTGTCTGGATTTGCGGAGCCTTCTTTGGATCTTCAGAGAGTGGCGGATCAACATAATCTCGAGAAACATGTGGCTGATTCAAGTGGTGTTGTTTCTTGGGAGCTACTATCGTCTGATGCTGATTACCCTTTTGTTGAATGGAACGTAGAGGGTGGTCCGCGTGAGGAGTTTGAGCATCTGTGTTATCTAATTCATAAAGTGGATATGGATATCTATATCGCTGATTACCAGCACCTAGGGGTGCCATGTTGTCGTGTGGTTGTTCCGGGTATGTCAGAAGTCTATCCAGTAGAGAAGCTAATAAAGGATAACAATAATGCAGGTGCTCCGTTTCGGGTGGAGGTTTTTGAGCTTTCCAGCTTGAATTATTCGGCGCTCGCCGAGCTATCGAGACAGTTAGATCTTTTAGGGCTTAAGGATGAGTTAGAGGTTGCTAAACTTGTTGGTGTTCAGGTGTCGCGCGGAGAGGTGCTTTATGGTTTCAGAGTTGTTGAATTGAAGCTGTTATTGTCTTTAGCGCTGAATGAGCGGAAGAAAGCGTTGGAGATTTGTAAAAGAATTCTCTGTATGCAAGATCTTTCGGCGGAGAAGTCTAAGCTATATCGCTGCTTGTGTAATGTCTTAGCGTTTAAGTGTGTTGTTAATATTGCAGATACTGCTTATGAGTATGTTTTGGATGATCTCTATGGCGCGGACGTTCTAGAAAAGGCTCGGGCTATGTGCGGGGGTAAAGATGTCTTCGCAGGGTTTAAATCTATCAATATGAACTTAGATGGGCTTAAAGGTCACAAGTCGGTCTTAGAGAAGTATATGAGTCTCCAGGAGCTTAAAGGCACTAAGTAGACAGTGCTGTTGATGTTCTCTAAAGGAGGGATAAATTGACCGCTGTCAATTTATCCCTGTTAATTATCCTGCAAAACCTCAAATTTCTGCCTATCCTGTACTCGGGTACAATTCTTTTTGGAGTTGTAAGCCGTTTAAATAGACGGTAACTAGGTAAAATTTTTTTGAGGTGCTTCTATGTCAGCGGTCGTCGGTACGGTTAGTTTTTTGTCAGGCATGGTTTATGCTATTCAAGCGGACGGAACACAGCGTTTATTGATGTTAGGTGATGAGGTCTTTGCTGATGAAGTCATTAAAACCGGACCTGACGCTCAAGTAGGCATTACAATGGCCAATGGGAACCTCGTCAGCCTGTCTGGCGGGCAAAGTTGGTTTGTTGGTGCTGAGACCTACACCGAGGTTAAGGATTATCCAGTTGAAGATGCTGTAGCAACGGATGATATTGCTTCTGTGGATGCAATACAGCAAGCCATCCTTGCTGGCGTAGACCCGACGCAGGTTACTGAAGCGACCGCTGCTGGTAATGCGGCGGCTGCTGGAGGGGCAGATGGTAATGAAGGCAGTAGCTTTGAAATGATATCTAGAACTGCTGCAGAGGCTGACCCTGAAGCAGGTTATGAAACCATTGGCCTAAATGCTACGCAAAATGAAACAGTCTTCCTAAGTGAAGATGAATCGGCGGTAAGGCCGCTTCTTCGTATAGCAGATGTAACAGTAGATGAGGATGCTGGTGTGATGACGATGACCATCACGCTGTCATCTCCTGCTACCGGTGACGTTACCTTTAATTACCAGTCCTCTAATAATAGCGCGTTGTCCGGTTCAGATTATGATTCGGTATTCGGTGAGGCTACAATTCCAGCAGGCGCTACGTCTGTTACTTTAACTATTCCAATTATTGATGACGCATTTGCAGAAGATCCTGAATCTTTCTTGATGACTATCACAAACGTTTCAGACAACGTTATTGTGGAAGATGGAGAAGCTGTTGGTACCATCTTGGATGAAGCTGATGCAAGTGAAGAAGATACCGCTAACTTTACTTTGACGGGCGATGCTCAAGTTGAAGAGGGAGGCGTTGCTTCCTATACCTTAAGTGTGGATATTGCCCCAGAAACTGATGTCACTGCTACTGTGCAAACTGGCAACATTACGACAGATGATGGTGATTATGTCCCCGTATTTACCACTGTTACTATTCCAGCTGGGTCTACATCAGTAGACTTTACAGTTAATACCAATCTAGATGACGAAGTGGAGGGTAATGAAACCTTCTCTGTTACTGTGTCGTCTATTACTGGTGGTGGCTTTGAAAATATCGCTATAGACACTCCTCAAGTAGAAACCGTAATTGTTGAGCCTGTTGCGCCGCCTCCAACACCAACTACAGCGGTTGTGAGTATTACAGGTCCGGGAAGTGTAATCGAAGGCGAGACAACAACAGATTACACCGTAACGATCAGTGAGCCTCCTACAGCCCCCGTCATTGTTAACTTCAGCTATACGACAACCGATGCTGATGGTAATGATTATGTCGCGGTTAACTCAGTTGTTATTCCAGCCGGCCAAACCAGTGTTACGTTCACAATTGATACCATAGATGACGCAATTGCCGAAGGTAGTGAGGATTTCACTGTTGCTATTCAAAATGTTGTTGGCGGCGGATCAGTGGACCTCTCAGTTTCAGGCTCAGCCGGTGAAGTAACGACTAGTATTGTTGATGAAACAGTTTCTGGACCTGAAGATACAGCTTTAGTTTCTATCACCGGTGCCCAGTCTATTACGGAAGGTGATACGTCGGCTCCTTTTACTGTCAGTGTTAATCAGCCTGCAGGCGATGTTACTTCACCAATTACGGTATCGCTTGTTTATACTGGAGTGGCAGTCGATGGTACGGACTTTACAGGTGTGGCCGAAGTAACTATTCCAGCTGGAAGTAATAGTATTGATTTTACTGTTGATACGCTTGCTGACTCGTTAGTGGAGGGTAGTGAAAGCCTCATTATTACTATTGGGTCTATCAACGACACTAACTTTGAAAACATTGAGGCAGACCCGTCTGCTGAGAGCGTTAGCAGCAGTATCGTTGAAAGCAGTGGTGTTCAGATTTCAGTTAACGATGTTACCGTTAATGAAGATGCCGGTAGCATGACCTTCACGGTCACCCTGAGTAATCCAAGCACCTCACCGGTTACGGTGGATTATGCAACCCAAGATGGCACTGCAACGGCAGGGTTTGACTATGGTGCGGTATCCGGTACCCTGACCTTTGCACCAGGTGTGACGAGCCTGACGGTCACGATCCCCGTGGCGGATGACTTCATTGCCGAAGGGGGCGAGACACTGGATCTGGTGTTAAGTAACCCAACGAACGCTACGATCACAGATGATGTAGGCTTAGGTATCATCCAAGATGAACCAACCCCAGGCCCAGCGGATACCATCAATGTCACCTTAAGTGGCCCAGCGACGGTTGCCGAAGGCGCGACAGCGACGTACACCGTCACCTTAAGTGCAGCAGCGATCACCGACATGGTGGTTGATGTTGTGACCGGCCATGTCACCACCGATAATGGCGACTTGGTGCCAGTGACACAGCAAGTGACGATCGCGGCAGGTACAACCACGGCAACACTGGATGTTACCAACATCGATGATGCCTATGCTGAAGGTGCTGAAGACTACACCGTTACCTTAACCGGCTCCTTCGGTGGCGGCGGTTTTGAAGCGGTGAATATCGACACCACACCGGTGACGACCACCATCAATGACAACAGCCCAACCAATCCGGGTGTTGAGCCGGATGCTGAAGTGATCAACATCACCCTGACAGGGGACAGCGATGTTGCCGAAGGGGGAACAGCGACATACACCATCCACTTCGATCAGCCGACGGCAACGCCAATGGACATCGAAGTAGTCACCGGCCATATCACCACCGAAGATGGCGACCTGGTACCGACGACGTTCACCGTAACGGTACCGGCGGGGGTCACCAGCCACGACTTCACGGTGAGTAATAACGATGATAACTTGGAAGAAGGTGATGAAGACTACAGCGTAGCGCTGACTGGTGTGACCAGCGGCGGTGGTTTTGAAACTGTTAATGTGGATACAACACCTGCATCATCAACAATAGTTGATGATGAAACCTTGTCGATTCGTGTGAACGACGTCACCGTTAACGAAGATGCGGGTATCCTGACCTTCACGGTAAGCTTAAGCGTACCGACGACGGCGGATGTCACCTTCGACTACGCGACAGCGGATAACGGCAGTGCGTTAGCCGGCAGTGACTACACAGCGGTCAGCGGCAGTGCAACGATCCCGGCAGGCAGCACGCAAGTCACGATCGACGTACCGATCACCGACGACGTGTATCTGGAAAACCCAGAGACCTTCCTGATCAACCTGACCAACATCAGCAGTGGTGTGGTGGTGAGCGATGCGCAAGGCCAAGGAGCCATCCTAGACGATAGCAGCACTTCACCGGAGACCAGCACCCTAACGCTCACCTCAACACCGAGCGTCCAAGAAGGTGGCACGATCACCTACACGGTTGACGTTGACAATGCACCGGTTGGCAGCCCCTTAGTGGTGACACTGGATAATGGCGCCATCATTACGATCCCTGTCGGTGCGACCACTGGCAGCGTTGATGTGACCGCACCGGATGATGTCTATGTAGACCCGGATACCGATATTGTTGTGGGTATTACCAGTGCGACGGGCGGTGAATACGAAGCCCTGGATACCAGTGATACTACGACAACCGTGCTAAGCGACGACAGCGACACCACCACGGTGACGTTGGAAGCGACGCCTGCGGTTGAAGAGGGCGGCACCATCACGTACACCGCGACAGTAGACAATGCCCCAGAAGACACCCCACTGGTGATCACGCTGGACAACGGCGCGACCATCACCATCCCGGTGGGCGGTACGACCGGCAGTGTAGACGTAACAGCACCGGATGACGTCTATGTCGACCCGGATAGCGATATTGTTGTGGGCATCAGCAGCACGACCGGTGGCAACTACGAGAACGTAGATATCACCGATACTGCAACCACGGTACTCAGTGATGACAGCGACCTCACCACGTTGAGCCTCAGCGGCGCGACCACGGTGGCAGAAGGTGGCGATGCGACCTACACCCTAACCCTGAGCAACCCGGCTGAAACCGACATGACGGTTGACGTGGTCACCGGCCATATCACCACAGACGATGGCGACCTGATACCGACGACCATCACGGTTAATGTACCGGCTGGTGCGAGCACGGTTGACTTCACGGTGAGCAACAACCAAGACACCTTAGCCGAAGGCAACGAGAACTACAGCGTCGCCCTAACCGGCACGTTCACGGGCGGTAACTTCGAAAACCTCAGTGTAGATACCACCCCGGTAACGACCACGATCATCGATGACGAAGGCACGCCATCGCTGACGATCAACGACGTCACCGTCGATGAATCGGCAGGCACGATGACCTTCACCGTCACCCTCAGCACCGCCTCCAGTGGCGATGTAAGCTTCAGCTACGCCTCTGCTGATAATGGCAGTGCGTTGGCGGGCGACGACTACACGGCGGTAAGTGGAACCGGCACAATCACAGCGGGTCAGACCACGACCACCATCACGGTGCCGATCCTGGATGACAACATTGATGAAACGGCCGAGACCTTCCAGCTGAACCTAACGGCGGTAACGTCAGGAGATGCCCAGATCGCCGATGGTCAAGGTATCGGTACCATCACCGACGAACCGACCCCAGGACCAGAAGACACGGTTCTGGTATCGATCAGTGGCGACACCTCGGTAGAAGAAGGTGAAGCGCCCGCGGCGTATGTAATTACTGTGAGCGAAGCGCCACTGGTCGACATGACGGTCGACATCACCTACAGCTACCTCAGTGCAGAGACAGGTGACATCGTAGCGGCGACCACGCAGGTAACGATCCCAGCGGGCAGCACCAGCGTACCGTTTACGGTAGCAACGGTGGATGATGCGTATGCTGAAGGCGCGGAAGACTTTGCGGTGACGATCAGCAACCCAAGCAGCGGCGGCTTTGAAGCAGCGGCGGTGAACCCCGCGGCTGCGAGTGTCACGACCACGATCAACGACGAAAGCTCACCGACCTCCGAAGACACGGCAACGATCAGCCTTGCGGGAGATAACAGTGTAATCGAAGGTAATGTAGCGACCTACACAGTTAGCGTAGACCGTATACCGTTAACGGATATGGTGGTGAGTGTCCAAACGGGCCATGTCACGACAGAAGATGGCGACTATGTACCGTTGCTGACGACGGTAACGATCCCGGCGGGCCAGCAAACGGTCAGCTTCACAGTTACGACGACAGACGACAACTTAGCGGAAGCGACAGAGAGCTACACGGTAACGATGACGAATGTCACGGGCGGTGGGTTCGAGAACACGGTGCTGGGTGTAAGTCAGGTGACGACGGTGATTACGGATGAGCCTGTACCAACGGATCCGGATGCAGACACCGCGATCGTGAGCCTAGTCGGCCCGGGCAGTGTTGTGGAAGGCGAAGTGACCACGGACTACACCGTGAGCATCACCGAAGCACCGACGGAAGACCTAGTGGTGACGTTTGATTACACCACCACGGATGCGGATGGTAACGACTACGTGGCCGTGGGATCTGTGACGATCCTAGCGGGTCAGACCAGCGCGACCTTCCCGATCAGCACGATTGACGACAACTTGGCCGAAGGCAGTGAAGACTTCACCGTCTCCATCGCCAGCGTCGGCAACGGCGGTCTGGAAGATGTGCGCATCTCCACGACCGAGAACAGCGTCACGACCACCATTACCGATGAAACCGTACCAACGGATCCGGATGCAGACACCGCGATCGTGAGCCTAGTCGGCCCGGGCAGTGTTGTGGAAGGCGAAGTGACCACGGACTACACCGTGAGCATCACCGAAGCACCGACGGAAGACTTAGTGGTGACGTTTGATTACACCACCACGGATGCGGATGGTAACGACTACGTGGCCGTGGGATCTGTGACGATCCTAGCGGGTCAGACCAGCGCGACCTTCCCGATCAGCACGATTGACGACAACTTGGCCGAAGGCAGTGAAGACTTCACCGTCTCCATCGCCAGCGTCGGTAACGGCGGTCTGGAAGATGTGCGCATCTCCACGACCGAGAACAGCGTCACGACCACCATTACCGATGAAACCGTACCAACGGATCCGGATGCAGACACCGCGATCGTGAGCCTGGTTGGCCCGGGCAGTGTTGTGGAAGGCGAAGTGACCACGGACTACACCGTGAGCATCACCGAAGCACCGACGGAAGACTTAGTGGTGACGTTTGATTACACCACCACGGATGCGGATGGTAACGACTACGTGGCCGTGGGATCTGTGACGATCCTAGCGGGTCAGACCAGCGCGACCTTCCCGATCAGCACGATTGACGACAACTTGGCCGAAGGCAGTGAAGACTTCACCGTCTCCATCGCCAGCGTCGGCAACGGCGGTCTGGAAGATGTGCGCATCTCCACGACCGAGAACAGCGTCACGACCACCATTACCGATGAAACCGTACCAACGGATCCGGATGCAGACACCGCGATCGTGAGCCTGGTTGGCCCAGGTAGTGTTGTGGAAGGCGAAGTGACCACGGACTACACCGTGAGCATCACCGAAGCACCGACGGAAGACCTAGTGGTGACGTTTGATTACACCACCACGGATGCGGATGGTAACGACTACGTGGCCGTGGGATCTGTGACGATCCTAGCGGGTCAGACCAGCGCGACCTTCCCGATCAGCACGATTGACGACAACTTGGCCGAAGGCAGTGAAGACTTCACCGTCTCCATCGCCAGCGTCGGCAACGGCGGTCTGGAAGATGTGCGCATCTCCACGACCGAGAACAGCGTCACGACCACCATTACCGATGAAACCGTACCAACGGATCCGGATGCAGACACCGCGATCGTGAGCCTGGTTGGCCCGGGCAGTGTTGTGGAAGGCGAAGTGACCACGGACTACACCGTGAGCATCACCGAAGCACCGACGGAAGACCTAGTGGTGACGTTTGATTACACCACCACGGATGCGGATGGTAACGACTACGTGGCCGTGGGATCTGTGACGATCCTAGCGGGTCAGACCAGCGCGACCTTCCCGATCAGCACGATTGACGACAACTTGGCCGAAGGCAGTGAAGACTTCACCGTCTCCATCGCCAGCGTCGGTAACGGCGGTCTGGAAGATGTGCGCATCTCCACGACCGAGAACAGCGTCACGACCACCATTACCGATGAAACCGTACCAACGGATCCGGATGCAGACACCGCGATCGTGAGCCTGGTTGGCCCAGGCAGTGTTGTGGAAGGCGAAGTGACCACGGACTACACCGTGAGCATCACCGAAGCACCGACGGAAGACCTGGTGGTGACGTTTAGCTATACCGTAACGGATGCCGATGGCACAGACTACGATCAAGTGGGTTCCGTGACGATCTTAGCCGGTACGACCAGCACGACTTTCACGATTAACACCATCGATGACAACATTGCCGAAGGTGATGAAGACTTCACGGTCAGCATTGACACCTTAACGAACGGTGGCTTAGAAGATGTACGTGCTTCAACCACCGAGAACAGCGTCACGACGACCATCAGTGACGAGCCGGTACCGACGGATCCGGATGCTGATACAGCCATCGTGCGTTTAGTCGGCCCGTTAAATGTTGTAGAAGGCTCGACCACTACAGACTACTCTGTGAGCATTACGCAAGCGCCAGAAACCGACTTGGAAGTCACCTTTAGCTACACGACTACCGATGCGGATGGTAACGACTACGTGGCCGTGGGATCTGTGACGATCCCAGCAGGTCAAACGACAGCGACCTTTGCGATCGATACGCTCGATGATAACGTAGTAGAAGGTGATGAAGACTTCACCGTCTCTATCAATACCATCCAGAATGGTGGCTTGGAAGATGTTCGCATCTCCACCACACAGAACAGCGTTACCACGACGATCGAAGACAATGATACGGTTGGCATCAGTGTTAACGACGTTACCGTTAATGAAGATGACGGTAGCATGACCTTCACGGTCACCCTGAGTAATCCAAGCACCTTGCCGGTTACGGTGGATTATGCGACTCAGGATGGCACCGCAACGGCGGGTCTGGATTATACGGCCGTTTCTGACACCCTGACCTTTGCACCAGGTGTGACGAGCCTGACGGTCACGATTCCTGTGGCGGATGACTTCATTGCCGAAGGTGGCGAGACACTGGATCTGGTGTTAAGTAACCCAACGAACGCTACGATCACAGATGATGTGGGCTTAGGTATCATCCAAGATGAACCAACCCCAGGCCCAGCGGATACCATCAATGTCACTTTAAGTGGCCCAGCGACGGTTGCCGAAGGCGCGACAGCGACGTACACCGTCACCTTAAGTGCAGCAGCGATCACCGATATGGTGGTTGATGTTGTGACCGGCCATGTCACCACCGATAATGGCGACTTGGTGCCGGTGACACAGCAAGTGACGATCGCGGCAGGTACAACCACCGCGACACTGGATGTGACAAATACCGATGACGCCTATGCAGAAGGCGCCGAAGACTACACCGTTACCTTAACCGGCTCCTTCGGTGGCGGCGGTTTTGAAGCGGTAAATATCGACACCACACCGGTGACGACCACCATCAATGACAACAGCCCAACCAACCCGGGTGTTGAGCCGGATGCGGAAGTGATCAATATCACCCTGACAGGGGCCAGCGATGTTGCCGAAGGGGGTACAGCGACGTACACCATCCACTTCGATCAGCCGACGGCAACGCCAATGGACATCGAAGTGGTCACCGGCCATATCACCACCGAAGATGGCGACCTGGTACCGACGACGTTCACCGTAACGGTGCCGGCGGGGGTCACCAGCCACGACTTCACGGTGAGTAACAATGACGACAACCTCTCAGAAGGTGATGAAGACTACAGCGTAGCGCTAACTGGCGTGACCAGCGGCGGTGGTTTTGAAACCATCAATGTGAATACCGGTGCCGTGACTACCACCATCACCGATGATGAAGTGCTATCAATCAGCGTGAACGACGTCACCGTTAACGAAGATGCGGGTATCCTGACCTTCACGGTAAGCTTAAGCGTACCGACGACGGCGGATGTCACCTTCGACTACGCGACAGCGGATAACGGCAGTGCGTTAGCCGGCAGTGACTACACCGCGGTCAGCGGCAGTGCAACGATCCCGGCAGGCAGCACACAAGTCACGATCGACGTACCGATCACCGACGACGTGTATCTGGAAAACCCAGAGACCTTCCTGATCAACCTGACCAACATCAGCAGTGGTGTGGTGGTGAGTGACGCGCAAGGCCAAGGAACCATCCTAGACGATAGCAGCACTTCACCGGAGACCAGTACTCTGACGCTTACTTCAACGCCGAGCGTCCAAGAAGGTGGCACGATCACCTACACGGTTGACGTTGACAATGCACCGGTTGGCAGCCCCTTAGTGGTGACACTGGACAATGGCGCCATCATTACGATCCCTGTCGGTGCGACCACTGGCAGCGTTGATGTGACCGCACCGGATGATGTCTATGTAGACCCAGATACCGACATTGTTGTGGGTATTACCAGTGCGACGGGCGGTGAATACGAAGCCCTGGATACCAGTGATACCACGACAACCGTGCTAAGCGACGACAGCGACACCACCACGGTGACGTTGGAAGCGACGCCTGCGGTTGAAGAGGGCGGCACCATCACGTACACCGCGACAGTAGACAATGCCCCAGAAGACACCCCACTGGTGATCACGCTGGACAACGGCGCGACCATCACTATCCCGGTGGGCGGTACGACCGGCAGTGTAGACGTAACAGCACCGGATGACGTCTATGTCGACCCGGATAGCGATATTGTTGTGGGCATCAGCAGCACGACCGGTGGCAACTACGAGAACTTAGACACTACTGACACAGCCACTACGGTACTCAGTGATGACAGTGACCTCACCACGTTGAGCCTCAGCGGCGCGACCACGGTGGCAGAAGGTGGCGATGCGACCTACACCCTAACCCTGAGCAACCCGGCTGAAACCGACATGACGGTTGACGTGGTCACCGGCCATATCACCACAGACGATGGCGACCTGATACCGACGACCATCACGGTTAATGTACCGGCTGGTGCGAGCACGGTTGACTTCACGGTGAGCAACAACCAAGACACCTTAGCCGAAGGCAACGAGAACTACAGCGTCGCCCTAACCGGCACGTTCACGGGCGGTAACTTCGAAAACCTCAGTGTAGATACCACCCCGGTAACGACCACGATCATCGATGACGAAGGCACGCCATCGCTGACGATCAACGACGTCACCGTCGATGAATCGGCAGGCACGATGACCTTCACCGTCACCCTCAGCACCGCCTCCAGTGGCGATGTAAGCTTCAGCTACGCCTCTGCTGATAATGGCAGTGCGTTGGCGGGCGACGACTACACGGCGGTAAGTGGAACCGGCACAATCACAGCGGGTCAGACCACGACCACCATCACGGTGCCGATCCTGGATGACAACATTGATGAAACGGCCGAGACCTTCCAGCTGAACCTAACGGCGGTAACGTCAGGAGATGCCCAGATCGCCGATGGTCAAGGTATCGGTACCATCACCGACGAACCGACCCCAGGACCAGAAGACACGGTTCTGGTATCGATCAGTGGTGACACCTCGGTAGAAGAAGGTGAAGCGCCCGCGGCGTATGTTGTCACTGTGAGTGAAGCGCCACTGGTCGACATGACGGTCGACATCACCTACAGCTACCTCAGTGCAGAGACAGGGGACATCGTAGCGGCGACCACGCAGGTAACGATCCCGGCGGGCAGCACCAGCGTACCGTTCACGGTCGAAACGGTGGACGATGCGTATGCTGAAGGTGCGGAAGACTTTGCGGTGACGATCAGTAACCCAAGCAGCGGCGGCTTTGAAGCAGCGGCGGTGAACCCCGCGGCTGCGAGTGTCACGACCACGATCAACGACGAAAGCTCACCGACCTCCGAAGACACGGCAACGATCAGCCTTGCGGGAGATAACAGTGTAATCGAAGGTAATGTAGCGACCTACACAGTTAGCGTAGACCGTATACCGTTAACGGATATGGTGGTGAGTGTCCAAACGGGCCATGTCACGACAGAAGATGGCGACTATGTACCGTTGCTGACGACGGTAACGATCCCGGCGGGCCAGCAAACGGTCAGCTTCACAGTTACGACGACAGACGACAACTTAGCGGAAGCGACAGAGAGCTACACGGTAACGATGACGAATGTCACGGGCGGTGGGTTCGAGAACACGGTGCTGGGCGTAAGTCAGGTGACGACGGTGATTACGGATGAGCCTGTACCAACGGATCCGGATGCAGACACCGCGATCGTGAGCCTAGTCGGCCCGGGCAGTGTTGTGGAAGGCGAAGTGACCACGGACTACACCGTGAGCATCACCGAAGCACCGACGGAAGACCTAGTGGTGACGTTTGATTACACCACCACGGATGCGGATGGTAACGACTACGTGGCCGTGGGATCTGTGACGATCCTAGCGGGTCAGACCAGCGCGACCTTCCCGATCAGCACGATTGACGACAACTTGGCCGAAGGCAGTGAAGACTTCACCGTCTCCATCGCCAGCGTCGGTAACGGCGGTCTGGAAGATGTGCGCATCTCCACGACCGAGAACAGCGTCACGACCACCATTACCGATGAAACCGTACCAACGGATCCGGATGCAGACACCGCGATCGTGAGCCTGGTTGGCCCGGGCAGTGTTGTGGAAGGCGAAGTGACCACGGACTACACCGTGAGCATCACCGAAGCACCGACGGAAGACCTAGTGGTGACGTTTGATTACACCACCACGGATGCGGATGGTAACGACTACGTGGCCGTGGGATCTGTGACGATCCTAGCGGGTCAGACCAGCGCGACCTTCCCGATCAGCACGATTGACGACAACTTGGCCGAAGGCAGTGAAGACTTCACCGTCTCCATCGCCAGCGTCGGTAACGGCGGTCTGGAAGATGTGCGCATCTCCACGACCGAGAACAGCGTCACGACCACCATTACCGATGAAACCGTACCAACGGATCCGGATGCAGACACCGCGATCGTGAGCCTGGTTGGCCCAGGCAGTGTTGTGGAAGGCGAAGTGACCACGGACTACACCGTGAGCATCACCGAAGCACCGACGGAAGACCTGGTGGTGACGTTTAGCTATACCGTAACGGATGCCGATGGCACAGACTACGATCAAGTGGGTTCCGTGACGATCTTAGCCGGTACGACCAGCACGACTTTCACGATTAACACCATCGATGACAACATTGCCGAAGGTGATGAAGACTTCACGGTCAGCATTGACACCTTAACGAACGGTGGCTTAGAAGATGTACGTGCTTCAACCACCGAGAACAGCGTCACGACGACCATCAGTGACGAGCCGGTACCGACGGATCCGGATGCTGATACAGCCATCGTGCGTTTAGTCGGCCCGTTAAATGTTGTAGAAGGCTCGACCACTACAGACTACTCTGTGAGCATTACGCAAGCGCCAGAAACCGACTTGGAAGTCACCTTTAGCTACACGACTACCGATGCGGATGGTAACGACTACGTGGCCGTGGGATCTGTGACGATCCCAGCAGGTCAAACGACAGCGACCTTTGCGATCGATACGCTCGATGATAACGTAGTAGAAGGTGATGAAGACTTCACCGTCTCTATCAATACCATCCAGAATGGTGGCTTGGAAGATGTTCGCATCTCCACCACACAGAACAGCGTTACCACGACGATCGAAGACAATGATACGGTTGGCATCAGTGTTAACGACGTTACCGTTAATGAAGATGACGGTAGCATGACCTTCACGGTCACCCTGAGTAATCCAAGCACCTTGCCGGTTACGGTGGATTATGCGACTCAGGATGGCACCGCAACGGCGGGTCTGGATTATACGGCCGTTTCTGACACCCTGACCTTTGCACCAGGTGTGACGAGCCTGACGGTCACGATTCCTGTGGCGGATGACTTCATTGCCGAAGGTGGCGAGACACTGGATCTGGTGTTAAGTAACCCAACGAACGCTACGATCACAGATGATGTGGGCTTAGGTATCATCCAAGATGAACCAACCCCAGGCCCAGCGGATACCATCAATGTCACTTTAAGTGGCCCAGCGACGGTTGCCGAAGGCGCGACAGCGACGTACACCGTCACCTTAAGTGCAGCAGCGATCACCGATATGGTGGTTGATGTTGTGACCGGCCATGTCACCACCGATAATGGCGACTTGGTGCCGGTGACACAGCAAGTGACGATCGCGGCAGGTACAACCACCGCGACACTGGATGTGACAAATACCGATGACGCCTATGCAGAAGGCGCCGAAGACTACACCGTTACCTTAACCGGCTCCTTCGGTGGCGGCGGTTTTGAAGCGGTAAATATCGACACCACACCGGTGACGACCACCATCAATGACAACAGCCCAACCAACCCGGGTGTTGAGCCGGATGCGGAAGTGATCAATATCACCCTGACAGGGGCCAGCGATGTTGCCGAAGGGGGTACAGCGACGTACACCATCCACTTCGATCAGCCGACGGCAACGCCAATGGACATCGAAGTGGTCACCGGCCATATCACCACCGAAGATGGCGACCTGGTACCGACGACGTTCACCGTAACGGTGCCGGCGGGGGTCACCAGCCACGACTTCACGGTGAGTAACAATGACGACAACCTCTCAGAAGGTGATGAAGACTACAGCGTAGCGCTAACTGGCGTGACCAGCGGCGGTGGTTTTGAAACCATCAATGTGAATACCGGTGCCGTGACTACCACCATCACCGATGATGAAGTGCTATCAATCAGCGTGAACGACGTCACCGTTAACGAAGATGCGGGTATCCTGACCTTCACGGTAAGCTTAAGCGTACCGACGACGGCGGATGTCACCTTCGACTACGCGACAGCGGATAACGGCAGTGCGTTAGCCGGCAGTGACTACACCGCGGTCAGCGGCAGTGCAACGATCCCGGCAGGCAGCACACAAGTCACGATCGACGTACCGATCACCGACGACGTGTATCTGGAAAACCCAGAGACCTTCCTGATCAACCTGACCAACATCAGCAGTGGTGTGGTGGTGAGTGACGCGCAAGGCCAAGGAACCATCCTAGACGATAGCAGCACTTCACCGGAGACCAGTACTCTGACGCTTACTTCAACGCCGAGCGTCCAAGAAGGTGGCACGATCACCTACACGGTTGACGTTGACAATGCACCGGTTGGCAGCCCCTTAGTGGTGACACTGGACAATGGCGCCATCATTACGATCCCTGTCGGTGCGACCACTGGCAGCGTTGATGTGACCGCACCGGATGATGTCTATGTAGACCCAGATACCGACATTGTTGTGGGTATTACCAGTGCGACGGGCGGTGAATACGAAGCCCTGGATACCAGTGATACCACGACAACCGTGCTAAGCGACGACAGCGACACCACCACGGTGACGTTGGAAGCGACGCCTGCGGTTGAAGAGGGCGGCACCATCACGTACACCGCGACAGTAGACAATGCCCCAGAAGACACCCCACTGGTGATCACGCTGGACAACGGCGCGACCATCACTATCCCGGTGGGCGGTACGACCGGCAGTGTAGACGTAACAGCACCGGATGACGTCTATGTCGACCCGGATAGCGATATTGTTGTGGGCATCAGCAGCACGACCGGTGGCAACTACGAGAACTTAGACACTACTGACACAGCCACTACGGTACTCAGTGATGACAGTGACCTCACCACGTTGAGCCTCAGCGGCGCGACCACGGTGGCAGAAGGTGGCGATGCGACCTACACCCTAACCCTGAGCAACCCGGCTGAAACCGACATGACGGTTGACGTGGTCACCGGCCATATCACCACAGACGATGGCGACCTGATACCGACGACCATCACGGTTAATGTACCGGCTGGTGCGAGCACGGTTGACTTCACGGTGAGCAACAACCAAGACACCTTAGCCGAAGGCAACGAGAACTACAGCGTCGCCCTAACCGGCACGTTCACGGGCGGTAACTTCGAAAACCTCAGTGTAGATACCACCCCGGTAACGACCACGATCATCGATGACGAAGGCACGCCATCGCTGACGATCAACGACGTCACCGTCGATGAATCGGCAGGCACGATGACCTTCACCGTCACCCTCAGCACCGCCTCCAGTGGCGATGTAAGCTTCAGCTACGCCTCTGCTGATAATGGCAGTGCGTTGGCGGGCGACGACTACACGGCGGTAAGTGGAACCGGCACAATCACAGCGGGTCAGACCACGACCACCATCACGGTGCCGATCCTGGATGACAACATTGATGAAACGGCCGAGACCTTCCAGCTGAACCTAACGGCGGTAACGTCAGGAGATGCCCAGATCGCCGATGGTCAAGGTATCGGTACCATCACCGACGAACCGACCCCAGGACCAGAAGACACGGTTCTGGTATCGATCAGTGGTGACACCTCGGTAGAAGAAGGTGAAGCGCCCGCGGCGTATGTTGTCACTGTGAGTGAAGCGCCACTGGTCGACATGACGGTCGACATCACCTACAGCTACCTCAGTGCAGAGACAGGGGACATCGTAGCGGCGACCACGCAGGTAACGATCCCGGCGGGCAGCACCAGCGTACCGTTCACGGTCGAAACGGTGGACGATGCGTATGCTGAAGGTGCGGAAGACTTTGCGGTGACGATCAGTAACCCAAGCAGCGGCGGCTTTGAAGCAGCGGCGGTGAACCCCGCGGCTGCGAGTGTCACGACCACGATCAACGACGAAAGCTCACCGACCTCCGAAGACACGGCAACGATCAGCCTTGCGGGAGATAACAGTGTAATCGAAGGTAATGTAGCGACCTACACAGTTAGCGTAGACCGTATACCGTTAACGGATATGGTGGTGAGTGTCCAAACGGGCCATGTCACGACAGAAGATGGCGACTATGTACCGTTGCTGACGACGGTAACGATCCCGGCGGGCCAGCAAACGGTCAGCTTCACAGTTACGACGACAGACGACAACTTAGCGGAAGCGACAGAGAGCTACACGGTAACGATGACGAATGTCACGGGCGGTGGGTTCGAGAACACGGTGCTGGGCGTAAGTCAGGTGACGACGGTGATTACGGATGAGCCTGTACCAACGGATCCGGATGCAGACACCGCGATCGTGAGCCTAGTCGGCCCGGGCAGTGTTGTGGAAGGCGAAGTGACCACGGACTACACCGTGAGCATCACCGAAGCACCGACGGAAGACCTAGTGGTGACGTTTGATTACACCACCACGGATGCGGATGGTAACGACTACGTGGCCGTGGGATCTGTGACGATCCTAGCGGGTCAGACCAGCGCGACCTTCCCGATCAGCACGATTGACGACAACTTGGCCGAAGGCAGTGAAGACTTCACCGTCTCCATCGCCAGCGTCGGTAACGGCGGTCTGGAAGATGTGCGCATCTCCACGACCGAGAACAGCGTCACGACCACCATTACCGATGAAACCGTACCAACGGATCCGGATGCAGACACCGCGATCGTGAGCCTGGTTGGCCCGGGCAGTGTTGTGGAAGGCGAAGTGACCACGGACTACACCGTGAGCATCACCGAAGCACCGACGGAAGACCTAGTGGTGACGTTTGATTACACCACCACGGATGCGGATGGTAACGACTACGTGGCCGTGGGATCTGTGACGATCCTAGCGGGTCAGACCAGCGCGACCTTCCCGATCAGCACGATTGACGACAACTTGGCCGAAGGCAGTGAAGACTTCACCGTCTCCATCGCCAGCGTCGGTAACGGCGGTCTGGAAGATGTGCGCATCTCCACGACCGAGAACAGCGTCACGACCACCATTACCGATGAAACCGTACCAACGGATCCGGATGCAGACACCGCGATCGTGAGCCTGGTTGGCCCAGGCAGTGTTGTGGAAGGCGAAGTGACCACGGACTACACCGTGAGCATCACCGAAGCACCGACGGAAGACCTGGTGGTGACGTTTAGCTATACCGTAACGGATGCCGATGGCACAGACTACGATCAAGTGGGTTCCGTGACGATCTTAGCCGGTACGACCAGCACGACTTTCACGATTAACACCATCGATGACAACATTGCCGAAGGTGATGAAGACTTCACGGTCAGCATTGACACCTTAACGAACGGTGGCTTAGAAGATGTACGTGCTTCAACCACCGAGAACAGCGTCACGACGACCATCAGTGACGAGCCGGTACCGACGGATCCGGATGCTGATACAGCCATCGTGCGTTTAGTCGGCCCGTTAAATGTTGTAGAAGGCTCGACCACTACAGACTACTCTGTGAGCATTACGCAAGCGCCAGAAACCGACTTGGAAGTCACCTTTAGCTACACGACTACCGATGCGGATGGTAACGACTACGTGGCCGTGGGATCTGTGACGATCCCAGCAGGTCAAACGACAGCGACCTTTGCGATCGATACGCTCGATGATAACGTAGTAGAAGGTGATGAAGACTTCACCGTCTCTATCAATACCATCCAGAATGGTGGCTTGGAAGATGTTCGCATCTCCACCACACAGAACAGCGTTACCACGACGATCGAAGACAATGATACGGTTGGCATCAGTGTTAACGACGTTACCGTTAATGAAGATGACGGTAGCATGACCTTCACGGTCACCCTGAGTAATCCAAGCACCTTGCCGGTTACGGTGGATTATGCGACTCAGGATGGCACCGCAACGGCGGGTCTGGATTATACGGCCGTTTCTGACACCCTGACCTTTGCACCAGGTGTGACGAGCCTGACGGTCACGATTCCTGTGGCGGATGACTTCATTGCCGAAGGTGGCG
Organism: Neptunomonas concharum; assembly: GCF_008630635.1. NCBI lineage: Bacteria > Pseudomonadati > Pseudomonadota > Gammaproteobacteria > Oceanospirillales > Oceanospirillaceae > Neptunomonas > Neptunomonas concharum. Next base: position 1,364,237 of record NZ_CP043869.1, read on the forward strand.
AGACACTGGATCTGGTGTTAAGTAACCCAACGAACGCTACGATCACAGATGATGTGGGCTTAGGTATCATCCAAGATGAACCAACCCCAGGCCCAGCGGATACCATCAATGTCACTTTAAGTGGCCCAGCGACGGTTGCCGAAGGCGCGACAGCGACGTACACCGTCACCTTAAGTGCAGCAGCGATCACCGATATGGTGGTTGATGTTGTGACCGGCCATGTCACCACCGATAATGGCGACTTGGTGCCGGTGACACAGCAAGTGACGATCGCGGCAGGTACAACCACCGCGACACTGGATGTGACAAATACCGATGACGCCTATGCAGAAGGCGCCGAAGACTACACCGTTACCTTAACCGGCTCCTTCGGTGGCGGCGGTTTTGAAGCGGTAAATATCGACACCACACCGGTGACGACCACCATCAATGACAACAGCCCAACCAACCCGGGTGTTGAGCCGGATGCGGAAGTGATCAATATCACCCTGACAGGGGCCAGCGATGTTGCCGAAGGGGGTACAGCGACGTACACCATCCACTTCGATCAGCCGACGGCAACGCCAATGGACATCGAAGTGGTCACCGGCCATATCACCACCGAAGATGGCGACCTGGTACCGACGACGTTCACCGTAACGGTGCCGGCGGGGGTCACCAGCCACGACTTCACGGTGAGTAACAATGACGACAACCTCTCAGAAGGTGATGAAGACTACAGCGTAGCGCTAACTGGCGTGACCAGCGGCGGTGGTTTTGAAACCATCAATGTGAATACCGGTGCCGTGACTACCACCATCACCGATGATGAAGTGCTATCAATCAGCGTGAACGACGTCACCGTTAACGAAGATGCGGGTATCCTGACCTTCACGGTAAGCTTAAGCGTACCGACGACGGCGGATGTCACCTTCGACTACGCGACAGCGGATAACGGCAGTGCGTTAGCCGGCAGTGACTACACCGCGGTCAGCGGCAGTGCAACGATCCCGGCAGGCAGCACACAAGTCACGATCGACGTACCGATCACCGACGACGTGTATCTGGAAAACCCAGAGACCTTCCTGATCAACCTGACCAACATCAGCAGTGGTGTGGTGGTGAGTGACGCGCAAGGCCAAGGAACCATCCTAGACGATAGCAGCACTTCACCGGAGACCAGTACTCTGACGCTTACTTCAACGCCGAGCGTCCAAGAAGGTGGCACGATCACCTACACGGTTGACGTTGACAATGCACCGGTTGGCAGCCCCTTAGTGGTGACACTGGACAATGGCGCCATCATTACGATCCCTGTCGGTGCGACCACTGGCAGCGTTGATGTGACCGCACCGGATGATGTCTATGTAGACCCAGATACCGACATTGTTGTGGGTATTACCAGTGCGACGGGCGGTGAATACGAAGCCCTGGATACCAGTGATACCACGACAACCGTGCTAAGCGACGACAGCGACACCACCACGGTGACGTTGGAAGCGACGCCTGCGGTTGAAGAGGGCGGCACCATCACGTACACCGCGACAGTAGACAATGCCCCAGAAGACACCCCACTGGTGATCACGCTGGACAACGGCGCGACCATCACTATCCCGGTGGGCGGTACGACCGGCAGTGTAGACGTAACAGCACCGGATGACGTCTATGTCGACCCGGATAGCGATATTGTTGTGGGCATCAGCAGCACGACCGGTGGCAACTACGAGAACTTAGACACTACTGACACAGCCACTACGGTACTCAGTGATGACAGTGACCTCACCACGTTGAGCCTCAGCGGCGCGACCACGGTGGCAGAAGGTGGCGATGCGACCTACACCCTAACCCTGAGCAACCCGGCTGAAACCGACATGACGGTTGACGTGGTCACCGGCCATATCACCACAGACGATGGCGACCTGATACCGACGACCATCACGGTTAATGTACCGGCTGGTGCGAGCACGGTTGACTTCACGGTGAGCAACAACCAAGACACCTTAGCCGAAGGCAACGAGAACTACAGCGTCGCCCTAACCGGCACGTTCACGGGCGGTAACTTCGAAAACCTCAGTGTAGATACCACCCCGGTAACGACCACGATCATCGATGACGAAGGCACGCCATCGCTGACGATCAACGACGTCACCGTCGATGAATCGGCAGGCACGATGACCTTCACCGTCACCCTCAGCACCGCCTCCAGTGGCGATGTAAGCTTCAGCTACGCCTCTGCTGATAATGGCAGTGCGTTGGCGGGCGACGACTACACGGCGGTAAGTGGAACCGGCACAATCACAGCGGGTCAGACCACGACCACCATCACGGTGCCGATCCTGGATGACAACATTGATGAAACGGCCGAGACCTTCCAGCTGAACCTAACGGCGGTAACGTCAGGAGATGCCCAGATCGCCGATGGTCAAGGTATCGGTACCATCACCGACGAACCGACCCCAGGACCAGAAGACACGGTTCTGGTATCGATCAGTGGTGACACCTCGGTAGAAGAAGGTGAAGCGCCCGCGGCGTATGTTGTCACTGTGAGTGAAGCGCCACTGGTCGACATGACGGTCGACATCACCTACAGCTACCTCAGTGCAGAGACAGGGGACATCGTAGCGGCGACCACGCAGGTAACGATCCCGGCGGGCAGCACCAGCGTACCGTTCACGGTCGAAACGGTGGACGATGCGTATGCTGAAGGTGCGGAAGACTTTGCGGTGACGATCAGTAACCCAAGCAGCGGCGGCTTTGAAGCAGCGGCGGTGAACCCCGCGGCTGCGAGTGTCACGACCACGATCAACGACGAAAGCTCACCGACCTCCGAAGACACGGCAACGATCAGCCTTGCGGGAGATAACAGTGTAATCGAAGGTAATGTAGCGACCTACACAGTTAGCGTAGACCGTATACCGTTAACGGATATGGTGGTGAGTGTCCAAACGGGCCATGTCACGACAGAAGATGGCGACTATGTACCGTTGCTGACGACGGTAACGATCCCGGCGGGCCAGCAAACGGTCAGCTTCACAGTTACGACGACAGACGACAACTTAGCGGAAGCGACAGAGAGCTACACGGTAACGATGACGAATGTCACGGGCGGTGGGTTCGAGAACACGGTGCTGGGCGTAAGTCAGGTGACGACGGTGATTACGGATGAGCCTGTACCAGGGCCTGAAGATACAGCACTTGTCTCCATTGTTGGCGATCAAACTATCATCGAAGGTAATACTTCAACGGTTTATACCGTCAGCGTTGACCAAGCGGCATCGGATGTAACCACGCCAATAACGGTAGCGCTTGTATATAGCGGCGTAGCGATTGATGGTACTGACTTTACAGGGGTTGCTAATGTAACAATTCCTGCGGGCAGCAACAGTGTCGATTTCACAATTGATACCTTAGATGACAATCTGGCTGAAGGCTCTGAAGTCTTTACGATCACGCTAGGTGCGATTACCGACACTAACTTTGAAGCGATCGAACCGGATAGTGTTAACAATAGTGTTGATACGACAATTACGGATAACGATGTTGTTGGCATCAGCGTCAACGACGTTACCGTTAATGAAGATGACGGTAGCATGACCTTTACGGTCACCCTGAGTAATCCAAGTACCTCACCGGTTACGGTGGATTATGCGACTCAGGATGGCACCGCAACGGCGGGTCTGGATTATACGGCTGTATCTGACACTCTGACCTTTGCGCCGGGAGTCACTAGCTTAACTGTTACAGTACCTGTAACAGATGATTTCATTGCAGAAGGTGCAGAGACACTGGATCTAGTGTTAAGTAACCCAACGAACGCTACGATCATAGATAATGTGGGCTTGGGTACTATTCTTGATGAGCCTGTTGGTTCAGAGGACGCTGCCTTAGTATCTATTACCGGCGATCAAACGATTGTGGAAAGCGAGCTTTCTGCAGTTTATACCGTGAGCGTCAATAGGCCAGCAAGTGAGGTTACAACACCGATCACTGTGGCTCTAACCTATTCTGGTGTTGCAATTGATGGTACAGACTTTACAGGTGTAGCAAGTGTTACCATCCCTGCAGGTAGTAATAGCGTTGACTTCAATATCCAGACACTGGATGACGTGTTTGCCGAGGGTAGTGAAAGCTTCACAATTACCTTAGGCACCATTACAGACGGTAACTTTGAGGCGATTTCGGCAGATCCTTCTGCTAATAACGTGCTCAGCAATATTATTGATGAGCCAACCCCAGGGCCAGAAGATACAGTAACTGTTAATTTGACGGGGCCAACTTCTGTCCCTGAAGGTGATGTTGCAACTTACACAGTAACGTTGACGGAAGAAGCGGTTACGGATATGACGCTGAACGTTACTCTTACTCATATTGATACGGTGACGGGTGACATCTCTTCCTATGACACTACTGTTACAGTAGCAGCGGGTAGTTCTACTGGAACCTTCGATGTGAACACACAGGATGATTTCTTCGACGAAGGAACAGAGGACTACAATGTCTCCATTAGCCTGCCAGCTGTTGTTGGTGGAGGTTTTGAGAATGTTGTTGTAGGGACAGACTCTCAAACCACCGGCATCATTGATAATGATACAACGCCGATTATTGTTACACCGGGCGAAGCTCACGTATCTGAAGAAGGATTTGATATTGCGCTTGGCTTCTTTGATCAGGGGATTCCAGATGGAGTGGGTTCAGTTGACCAAACAGACTCGGCATCTGCTAGTGGAACAATTTCTGCGACGGATGCGGACGGTGGTGTATTAAGCTATACCTTGGATCTTCCTACAGGCCCAAGTGCTAATTTGTCCTCAGGTGGCGAGGCTGTCACGTGGGCATTGACAGATAGCCAAACATTGGTAGGTAGCACTTCTCAAGGTGATGTGATCAGGGTAACTATTGATAATAACGGTAACTATGATGTGGATCTTTTAAGGCAGATTGATCATACCGATCCGACCCAAGAAGATACTGAAGTAGTTGAAGTACCTGTTATCGTCAGTGATGGTACCAATAGCTCTTCAACTAACCTGACAGTCGTTATCGAAGATGACTCTCCAACGACAGGAGGTTTGGTACAAACAGTCCACGTGCCGATCGATACGATCAGCGTCACAGGCTTGCAGGCAGGCTTTATTAACTCAGTTGCTAGTGATGGTACATCAACTTCAATAACTAATATTGAGTTAAATGATGGAGATGCGCTTACTGATCAACTTGAGTGGGGTACAGCAGCGTCTTCTGCTGGTCGTTCTGGTTATGTCTTTGTTGATGACACAGGGCTTAAAACAGGTGAGTTGGTAACGACGAATTCAATATTTGAAGTAGGTCAATTTACCCATAATAACTTCCCGGTTTTTGCACCAAGTTTGGATACTACGGTATTAAGCGTTAACTTTACTGTTAATGTGAATGGTGTTGATAATCCGCTTAATATGCTAATTAACCTAGACCATAACGAAACACCAAATAATGGAGCTGATCCACGAGATATCATTACGATTTCTGGATCTAGTCAGTCGTTTACGGTTGATGGGCAAGACTATGAAGTTGTAATTCGAGGCTTCTCTGCAAACCCTGGTGACACTCCTGTGACACAAATATTTACGGACGAGAACGCAGCGAATACCTTTACTCTGTATGCGGAAATCGTTTCTACGGATCCATTACCAAGTATATCGGGCAATGTAACATCCAAATCGGGTGCTGATGGTATTGATACAGTTGTTTGGGGATCAACCAGCAGTAGCTATGGCACGATGGCCGTTAATTCCGATGGTAGTTATGACTTCACTGTGAATCGAGCGACTAAAGACTCATTAGCGCCTGATGAAGTTATCACCGAGAGTTTCAGTTACACGGTAACGGATAATGATGGTGATACTGCAACGTCATCTGTAACCATTTTGATTGCTGGTGCTACAGTGGTTGCTGGCGCTACATCCGGTAATGACACTTTAACTGGAACGAGTAATGCGGACTTCTTGATAGGGATTGGTGGCAATGACATTCTAACCGGTGGTGATGGCGATGATGTCTTCCAGTGGCTCCAAGGTGATACAGGGTCTGATACCGTTACTGACTTTGCGGTTTACCAAAATGTCGGCGATGAGCGTGATGTTCTGGATCTCAGTGATTTGTTGCAGGGTGAAAGCCATGATCTAAATACGTTAACGAACTACTTAAGCTTCTCACAGCAAGGTTCTGATACGTTGATTGAGGTCAGCAGCTCTGGTACTGGAGGACCTGATCAAACTATTCTGCTTCAGAATGTTGATTTGGGCGCCGGTGTTAGAACTGATGCGGAAATTATTCAAGAGTTGCTGGATAACAACCAGCTGATTGTTGATTAATCATGCTTAACACTTAGCGAGAAGCTCTAATTAAAGCCCCGATTTTTCGGGGCTTTTCTTTTATGGAAAAACTGGGGCTTAGGAATAGATTTCGGTATAATCCCGCGCTTTAACACATTTGCTCGTGCATCCAATGACAACGAATCTTGAACAAGATAATGCTCTAGAAAAGAGAAATAAAACGCGCTTAAATAAATTGCAGAAACGTCTTCGTCGCGAGATGGGCCAGGCAATTGAAAACTTCAATATGATTGAAGATGGCGATAAAGTGATGGTTTGCCTTTCAGGGGGGAAAGACTCCTATGCGATGCTGGATATTCTAATGAATCTTCAGCGTAGTGCACCCATCTCTTTTGAGCTTGTCGCGGTTAATCTTGACCAAAAACAACCGGGCTTTCCTGAGCATGTACTACCCGAGTATCTTGCTTCTATAGATGTGCCTTTTCACATCGTGGAGCGTGATACATACTCAGTCGTGAAGTCGGTAGTACCAGAGGGTAAGACGACGTGTGCGCTTTGTTCTCGCCTTCGTCGAGGTACATTGTACGGGTTTGCAGAAGAGATCGGGGCAAATAAAATAGCGTTAGGTCACCATCGTGATGATATTTTAGAAACGTTCTTCCTAAACATGTTTTATGGCGGAAAGCTAAAATCGATGCCGCCAAAGTTAGTGTCAGATGACGGTAAAAATATGGTTATTCGCCCGCTCGCTTACGCTAGAGAAAAAGATATAGCAGAGTATGCCGAGCTTAAAGAATTTCCTATTATTCCGTGTAATCTTTGTGGTTCTCAGGATAATTTGCAGCGACAAGTTATTAAAGAGATGCTTCAGCAATGGGATAAACACCATCCCGGGCGTATTGAAACTATGTTTCGTTCTTTGCAACATGTTGTGCCTTCTCATCTTGCCGATACACAGCTATTTGACTTTAAGTCCCTTGAGTTAGGTTTTGCACATGGAGTAGGTCCCAAAACCGAGGCAAATATTAATGAAGGGCCTGAAATGATTGATATTTTATCGGTCTGATAGTATTGCTTTGCTGATAAAAACAGCTTTCTGTTATAGACTGTTGAGTGTACGTGTTTCATTGCTAGGATTGCTTGATATCTACATATAAATAGTGCGTAAGCGACGAACAATAACTCATGAGGGAATATGAGCGACAATAGCAGTAAGCTACATCAGCGGGCGGTTTATTTGCGTAATTTACTTATTGCTCATGTGACGGGCAGGAGTGTAAATGAGGCAGATTACCATAAGCTGCGCCATTACTTTATGGGACATAAGGATACGTCCCGTATTATACCTAGCGTTCTTGAGAAGCACCCTGATTTGTCAGATCTATGGCAAATGATGAAGTACAACTACGCCTCCCATGAGGATAGGAAAGCGTTTATTGACTCTGAATTCTCCCCTTTTTTGGCAAAACTTTCTCCTGACTCCTCTCAGCCGTCTCAAGCTTTACTGTCTCAGAATCAATTTATCGACGAACCTACTCTACTTAAACATTGGCTTAAGGCAAATGAAATGTTGGAGATGAATCCACCTGTGGCTTCAGAGCAGATGAAAGTTTTACTTGAAAAACTTTGCCATCAAATCCTCAGAGAGCTAAAGGTTGTGCCTGACCCACGGCAGCATGACTTAACGCCTTTGGTCTCGTTGACTGAGCGTTCTCTGTTGCTATCCCCAGGTAAGCAGCATTATTTGGTCGTAAAAGCTTTGGTTGCGGGTTGCAGTGAAGCAATGAGTGCGATCGATAATCTAACGGCTGAGGGTATCAGTGTCATTACAGATCAAGCAGCTATCCCCAAGATTGATAAACCGACATCTCTCGTTCTAATTAATTTATATGGCAGTTTGGCTTCTATGTTGTTGTCTGGATGGCGTGTACGGCAGATGTTAGTAGAGGGAAACTCGCAAAGATAGGGTTTTCCTTTATCTTTTTCTTTGTTAGTGTGCGAAGAGCCTCGCTAACAAAAATAAGAGAAAGATCCTATGAAAGAGTTTATTCAGCGCCGAGATAAAAACGGGGTAGCTTACCTAACACTGTGTCGACCATCAGCATATAACAGCCTATCTATGGCATTAATGCAGCAGCTATTCGAAACTTTAGATGAGATTGAAACCGACCTCTCTATCCGTACTGTTGTTATTAAGGGAGACGGTAAAGGTTTTTGTGCAGGCCATGACCTAAAAGAGATGCTTGATGCTGGAGAGGAATCTTTTTATCAACTAACCTTTGAAACCTGCTATAAGGTAATGCAAAAAATTACCAGCCTTCCCATTCCTGTAATAGCGCAAGTGCACGGTGTAGCGACCGCGGCAGGGTGTCAACTAGTGGCTAGTTGTGACTTAGCTTATGCAGCTGATAATGCACGTTTTGGTACACCGGGCGTTAATATCGGATTATTCTGTTCAACTCCCATGGTGGCTTTATCTAGGGCCGTTATGCCCAAACACTCGATGGAAATGTTACTGACCGGTAAATTGATTAGTGCTGCTCGTGCGGAATCGATGGGGTTAATTAATGCCGTAGTACCTGAAAACTCTCTGGAGCAAGAAGTAGAAGCGGTTGCGTCGTTAGTGGCTAGCAAATCGCGACATACATTGGCAGTTGGCAAACGTGCTTTTTATCAACAAAAAGACCAATCACTTGCTGATGCTTATATCCACTGCAGTCAAATCATGGTCAGTAATATGCTTTCAGAGGATGCACAAGAAGGTATTGATGCGTTTATTGCAAAACGACAACCTGTGTGGAAACATTGCTAGAACCTTTTAAAGGAAGAGGGAGAGCAACTGAGTGCTCTCCCTTAATATTTAGTATCTGCTCTCCTCTTCAGCATCAAGCCACATTGCGTTGATGATGCCAAAGCTACACGCCAGCAAAACTCCCAGTATCCATGCAAAGTACCACATAAAAACTCCTAGTAAGACGAATGATCATTAAGACGGATATATTCGGCAGTTACACGCCCCCAGAGCGCTCTATAGCACCAAGTGGTATAGCCAAGTATGATGGGCACAAAAATCAAAGCGGCATACGTCATAACATTTAAGGTCAAATGACTAGAGGCTGCATCCCATAGCGTTAAACTGCTGTTAGGTGACAGGCTAGAAGGCATAATAAAAGGAAACATGGAAACACCTGCTGTCAGTATAATGCCTGCCATAGAAAGTGAGCTTGTCACAAATGCTAATCCCGGCTTCTGTGCAGAGGAGAGTAAAAAGGTGCAGACTAAACCGACAATCCCCAATAGCGGTGCTAAAAGCGTTACAGGATAGTTTTGATAATTATTCATCCAAGCTCCTGATTCTACAATAACGCTCTTATTTAGGGGATTAGGTAACGCATCGAGAGCCGGTTGGGTAATGATGGTGTACCCGTCTATATCGACGCTAAGCCAGATGCCTGCTAAGACGAATGCAGTTAACGTGAACAAAGAGAAAAATTTGACCCAACCTTGTGCCCGGCTCTCAATTAAGTCGCTGGCTCGTAGCTGCAACCAAACCGCACCGTGCATAGCGAGCATACCCAAGCTGACAATACCCGCTAATAAACCAAATGGGTTAAGCAAACCAAAGAAGGAGCCTTGGTAAGAGGGTCTTAAAAACTCATCGTGTTGGAAGGGAACACCAAGAAGTAAGTTTCCAAAAGCAACGCCAAAGACGAGAGCAGGAACGAAACCACCAATAAATAAACCCCAGTCCCATGTAGAGCGCCAGCGAGGGTCTTGTATTTTTGAGCGATAATCAAAGCCAACAGGGCGGAAGAACAACGCAAAGAGTACCAGCAGCATTGCCCAGTAAAAGCCGGAAAAGGCTGCGGCATACACGGCTGGCCAAGCGGCAAAGATAGCCCCGCCTGCGGTAATGAACCATACTTGGTTACCTTCCCAGTGTGGGCCAACGGTATTAATGGCAATGCGCCTTTCTTCATCTGTTTTGGCAATGAAGGGTAATAATATACAGACACCCAGATCAAAGCCGTCAGTTACAACAAAGCCGATCAACAGTACGCCTACCAAAGCCCACCAAATAAACTTTAGGGTTTCATAGTCAAATAACATAACGTCTATCTCCTAAACTGATAATGTTGCTTGAGTGGACGAGGAGGTGTTTTCTTCATGATGATAACGACCCGTATGTAGGCTACTTGGGCCTATGCGTGCAAATTTAATCATTAAGTACATTTCAACAATAGCGAGTAAGGTGTAGAAGAAGATAAAGGCGGCTAAGCTACCCAGCAGATCATTAACTGTCAGTACCGATGTTGCCGTATAGGTTGGTAAGATTTCACCGATGGCCCAAGGTTGGCGGCCAAATTCAGCAACAAACCAACCCATCTCGCTTGCAATCCATGGTACGGGGAGAGAGATAAATGCTAGTCTCAGCAGCCAGCGCTGGGTGTGGGAAGTGCGTTTTGCGGTGTAATAAAAGGAGAGTGCGAAAATCATCAGCATCCAAAAACCGCATGCAACCATGATTCTAAAGCTCCAAAATAAAGGGGCGACGGGTGGAATTGTGTCCATGGCAGCGGCCTTAATTTGCGCCTCGGTTGCACGGGTAATATCATCGGTGTACTTGGTTAGTAATAACCCATACCCTAAGTCTTTTTTCACCGCATCAAATTGTGTTCTTAAGTCAGCTGATTGATCCCCAGCTCTAAGTTTTTGCAACAGCCCATAGGCGACCATTCCTTGGCGGATACGTGCCTCATGCTCAAGGATTAAATCCTTGATACCCGTTACTTCTTCTGTAGTTGATCGCGTAGCAATTAGTCCTAACGCATAAGGGATCTTAACGGCATAGTGGGTCTCCATAGTCTCAGAATCAGGGAAACCGAATAGTGTAAAAGCAGCAGGGGCGCTTTCTGTTTCCCATTCGGCTTCAATGGCTGCGAGTTTGGTTTTTTGTACATCACCTAGTTCGTAGCCTGATTCGTCACCCAAGAGAATCACGGATAGGCTAGCTGCCAGTCCGAAGGCTGATGCTATGGCAAAGGAGCGTCTAGCAAAGGCGATATCTCGCCCTTTTAGCAAGTACCAAGCGCTGATGCTCAAAACAAACATTGCTGCCGTGGTATAACCCGCAGACACGGTATGTACAAATTTCACCTGTGCGACAGGGTTCATGAAGATATCAGCAAAGCTTGTCATTTCCATGCGCATCGTTTCATAGCTGAACTCTGAGCCTACGGGGTTTTGCATCCAACCATTCGCCACTAAAATCCACATGGCTGACAGGTTAGAACCCAGAGCAACAAGCCATGTAACAACGAGATGTTGAACTTTACTCAGACGATCCCAGCCGAAGAAGAATAAACCAACAAAAGTGGACTCTAAAAAGAAAGCCATTAATCCCTCTATCGCTAAGGGTGCACCGAAGACATCCCCAACATAATGTGAGTAATAGGCCCAGTTTGTGCCAAACTCGAACTCCATCGTTAGGCCGGTCGTCACGCCGAGGGCGAAGTTGATGCCAAAAAGCTTGCCCCAGAATTTCACCATATCCTTGTAGATCTGCTTACCTGTCATGACATAGACAGACTCCATAATCGCAAGAATAAAGGTCAGACCTAAAGTGAGGGGGACGAAAAGAAAGTGGTACATTGCCGTGATGGCAAACTGTAATCGTGAAAGATCAACAATCTCTTCTGTGATCATTGCTAACTCCCGAGGTTATCAAATCAGAGAGGGTGAATAAGCACTCTTTCTGTCGTGCAATAGAGACGAACTGTCGCGCACTGAACTATCGATTGCTTACAAATGGATGACTCGGTTTGTAGATAGCACAGAGTGTGCCATAACTCGCTACACGCTATTTTAGAGGGATTATGGTCGGCTTTTGGGGTGAGTTTGCTGGAAATTTTCTATATATATGTCATGTTTGACATAATTCATGACATTTTTGGCGGATATTTTATGGTTATCGAGTCTTTTTCAGAGATTGCGGGTATTCTAAATGCACACCCAGAACCAGCTGCTTTGCTATCTCTTGACTATGAGATTTTGGCAGCAAATGAGTCCTATACGCAACTGTATGGGGGGGATCAGAGGATTCTATCGCGAAAATGCTTTGAGGTGTCTCACGGTTATGCCGTACCGTGTGATCAAGCTGGTGAATCATGTCCACTAAAGCGTTGTAGCGAAACAGGAAAAAAACAACGTGTACTGCATCTTCATAATACTTGCCATGGTGAGGAGCACGTGGATGTAGAAATGACGCCCATCAAAAATGAAGCGGGTGAAGTTATCTACTTTCTTGAAAAGATGCATTTGGTGAAGGAGGCTGCGGCCTCCCCATCAGGGCTTGGTATGGTGGGACGGTCGAAAGCTTTCAATACTATGTTGGAGATGATCCAGCGGGCAGCTCCTAGCGAAATTAGTGTTTTGCTTTTGGGGGAGTCTGGTACAGGTAAGGAGCTGGTTGCTCAAGCTATTCATCAAGCCAGCCGGCGATCAAAGGGAGCGTTTGTTACGGTCGAATGCTCAGGGTTAACAGAAAGCCTGTTTGAGAGTGAGTTGTTTGGACATGAAAAGGGCTCTTTTACAGGAGCGATCTCACGTAAACAAGGTTTGGTTGCCGCTGCTAGAGGCGGCACGCTATTTCTAGATGAGGTAGGAGATATACCGCTCTCTTTACAAGTAAAACTGTTGCGTTTAATCGAGTCGGGAACCTACCGTACGGTGGGTGGAATAGAGCCACAGCATGCAGATTTTAGACTCGTCTGTGCTACCCATAAATCCTTAAAAACGATGGTGGCAGAAGGTCGTTTTAGACAGGATCTTTACTATCGTATATCGGCTTTTCCTATAGATTTACCAAGGTTAGCGGAGCGTAAGGAAGATCTTAAGTTGTTAGCCAATACGCTTTTGAAAAGAATCCCCGGTGGAGAGGCTGTGGCTATCAGTAGTAAAGCGTTAAGGGCTTTGGGACTTTATGCTTTTCCGGGCAATGTTCGTGAACTGCGGAATATTTTAGAGCGTGCCGTGTTGTTTGCTGATGGCGGTGTAATTGAGCCTGAACACCTACCAAGTGAGGTATTTGAGTCACCTTCAGAGGTGGATTCTGTACCGTGCCAGACGATTCTTCCTCTCACTCAGGTAGAGGATGATTATCTGAGGTGGGTGTTATCTCACTACCAAGGTGAAAATAGGGACTTGGCTATTCAGTTGGGAGTTAGTGAGCGTACCCTCTACCGAAAAATTAAAGCTTTAAATACAAAAAATAAAGATTTTCTACTTAAGTAGGTGCTAATTAAGTGTCTTCTGTGATGAAAATGTTTCAGGATGTGCTAATATCCTAATGGTGTTATAAACATATACCTAAAAAGAATAAAAAGCAGCACAGCTGTCCAAGATTGCGGAGGCGTGGATGTCAAAGAACACAAAGGTGCCCAGCACCAGAGAGCTGATGGCTCAGCTTGCAAAAGAGTCTGAGGGGTTGTCGATCACTGACCGCCGCGACTTTTTACGAAAAGGGATTCTAGCGGCAGGGGGAGTAGCAGGTACCGTATTTGCCAGCAAAGCGGCAGCGAGTTCCAACCTGCCACCAATGGAACCTACATGGGGCAAAATGCTCGGTCATGGTGTTGTAGAGTACCCGTACGGCCAACCTTCAAAATATGAAAGTCACGTTGTTCGACGCACAGTTCCTTGGTTGACTGCCGAATCTATCTCTTCTATTTCTATGTCTCCCTTACACGACCTAAAGGGAATCATCACACCTAATGGTCTCGTGTTCGAGCGCTATCATGCGGGTGTTCCTCAAATAGACCCTGAGGAGCATCGCTTAATGATTCATGGGCTGGTTGAAAGGCCCATTATTTTTACGATGGAAGATTTAATGCGCTTTCCATCGGTCTCTGAAATAAAGTTTATTGAATGCCCTGCTAATGGGGGAATGGAGTGGAAAGGTGCACAAATGGAAGCCTTGCAGTTCACTCATGGCATGTTAAGTTGCTGTGAATGGACGGGTGTTCCACTACGTGTGCTATTGGACGAGGTGGGTATTAAGCCAGAGGGTAAATGGATTTTGGCTGAAGGAGCAGACGGCGCTCATATGAGTCGTTCGATCCCGTTAGAGAAAGCCTTAGATGATACATTAGTAGTCTACGCTCAAAATGGTGAAATGCTACGCCCAGAACAGGGCTACCCACTACGTTTATTGAACCCAGGTTGGGAAGGTAACACTTCGATTAAATGGCTACGCCGTTTGGAAGTGGGGGATAAGCCTTGGTATCACCGCGAAGAGACCTCCAAGTACACAGATTTGATGCCAGACGGACGAGCTCGTAAGTTTTCGTTTGTGCAGGAAACTAACTCAGTCATTACAAATCCTTGCCCAGAGAATCCGATTAAAAATAGCGGGTTAATCGAGATCGAAGGATTAGCTTGGTCTGGCAGGGGACGAATTAAGCAAGTGGATATCTCCTTTGATGGCGGCGTGAGTTGGGTGCCTGCTAACTTAAAGGGGCTTGTATTATCCAAATCACTGACACGCTTTAGTTTAGTAACTAAATGGAATGGTCAGCCTTGGCTGCTGCAATCTAGGGCTATTGACGAGACGGGATACGTCCAGCCTACCTTGAAGCAATTGCGTGAAGCTCGCGGCGGTAATTCCATCTATCACAAAAACTCCATTCATACTTGGAAAGTTGCGAATAATGGGGAGGTCACCAATGTTCAGATCTCTTAAGAAAGTCGTATTAGCCTCTATCATAGGAGCTGCCATCACTACGCCTTTAACGGCTGTGGCTGCAGAAAAATTTGGCTTTGGTAAAACTGCCACAGCAGAAGAGATAGCAGGGTGGGATATTGATATTCGACCTGATGGACTAGGTCTTCCACCAGGAGAAGGGTCAGTATCCGAAGGTGAAGCGCTATATGAACAACTCTGCGCAACGTGTCACGGCTTGTTTGGAGAAGGGGAAGGGCGCTGGCCTGTATTAGCGGGTGGCAAAGGTACATTAACGGAAGAGCGTCCAACTAAAACTGTGGGCTCCTATTGGCCTTATGCATCGACGCTATTTGACTATATTCGCCGCGCGATGCCCTTTACAGCACCACGCTCATTAACGGATGAGCAGGTCTATCACATCACCGCCTATGTTTTGTACTTGAATGAAATAGTGGATGATGAGTTTGTACTGACTCATGAAAACCTAGCGCAAATTGAGATGCCTAACAAGGATGGTTTCTTTGTAGACCCGCGCCCAGATGCCCAGAATACTCGTTGTATGAAAGACTGTGCTGATCCAAAAACAATGAAGATAGAAGGCACGCTTAAAGGGATTACCCCAGTAGGCCACTTCATTGAAGGTGCCGATGCGCCAGCGGCCTCTCATGAGGGGCAAGAGGAGCTAGAGCGTGAGAAAGAAAAAGCACGAAAAGCTTCCTTAGGTATGGAAGGGGATGATACACATTCTTCGGATACTAAACCTGCTGTGTTGTCTGCAAAAGCTCAGGCGGGAAAAGAAACATTTGATAACGCTTGTAAAGCTTGTCATGGTACCGGTATCGCTGGGTCCCCTAAACTAGGTGATCATGAAGCATGGGCGCCTCGAATCAAACAAGATTTGAGTGTCTTGATCGATCATGCTGTTAAAGGTTTTTCGGGATCTTCGGGTATTATGCCTCCCAAGGGTGGCCGGGTTGACCTGAGCGATGAGCAAGTTGCAGAGGCAGTCGTTTACATGGTTGAATTGGTGAAATAGTACTAAGCTTATAAGGCTCTTGAATAAGAGCCTTTTACAATAACAATAAGAAAGTCTGTTTTCAGACAGATTCGGAGGAGAGAGGAATGCGCAAAGTAATGACCTCAGTGTGCGCAGCCGGTTTTCTGGCAATCTGCACAGCAGTGCCAGCCAATGCGGCTACGCAGGAGGAGATGATTACCGAAGGCAAGGCTGTCTATATGGGTAAGTCGAGAGGTAATTGTATCTCTTGCCATCAAATCAATGATCCTGATGCTAACCTTCCTGGTAATCAAGGCCCCCCAATGATAGCGATGAAGCAACGCTTCCCAGATAAACGCCTATTACGGGCTCAGGTCTGGGATCCTACCGTTAATAACCCTATTACCATCATGCCACCTGTTGGCAAACATTGGATTCTCTCCGAAGAAGAGATTGATGCGGTTGTTGAGTATATCTACCAGTTTTGATTTGCCCGCAGGGTGAGAAAGTAAGAGGACAATAAAATGAGTATGAATCGTCGTACTGTAGTAAAAGCGATTGCCACCGGGGGTGTATTGATCGGCGCGAGCGTTTTAATGCCGCGATTAGCACTAGCTGCATGGAATAAAAATGCATTCGAAGCCAAAGACCAGATGTCTGCTATGAAAGCGCTGCTAGGCGAGGGCGCTGTTGAAGATAGTGCTGAGGTAACGCTTAAAGCACCTGATATTGCTGAAAATGGTGCGGTAGTGCCTGTGACGGTTGCGTCTTCAATGGCGGGTGTTGAATCCATGAGCATCTTCATTGAAGGAAACCCATCACCATTGGCTGCTGAATTTATCATTCCAGCCGGAACTATGGCGGATGTATCAACACGTGTGCGTATGGGTAAAACCTCCAAGGTTACTGCGGTTGTTAAGGCAAATGGAAAATTATACAGCGCCTCTAAAGAGGTAAAAGTAACCATCGGCGGTTGTGGCGGCTAAGACAGTTTCTGGAGAAAAATCATGGCGAATATTTTAAAAGTTAAAGCAAAAGCATCAGGTGGTAAAACCCAAGTTAAAATGATGGCTAAGCATGTAATGGAGTCTGGACAGCGAAAAGACTCTAAAACGGGCGAGCTCATACCAGCGCTTTTCTTAAACAATCTAGTGGTAAAGCATGCTGATAAAGTCGTGTTTGAGGCTAACTTAGGTCCTGCAGTGTCTAAAAACCCTTATATCGCATTTGATTTCGAAGGTGGTGCAAAAGGGGATGAACTGGTGATGATGTGGTCTGAAAACACAGGTAAGTCTGCAACAGAAACCGCTGCTATAAAATAAAAAAAGCATCCTCTAGAGGATGCTTAACCCATCGAATGACAGGATGGAGTGCTACCGGATGAAAATAATAAAAAATCTGGCGGTCAGTGTAGGGCTTATTATGAGCGCACAACTGGTAACCGCTGCAGGTAATACATTAGAGACGGTCGACCCCGAGGCTGACCGTATCTCGTTGCAAAACTTCTACAAAAAGCGCTTTCCAGAAGCAGAAATTGCGGATTACGTAAATGGTATTTATGCCGTTGATGCGGGATCGCGTGAGCAATGGAATGAGCTGGAAGAGTTCCCTCCCTATGAGTTTGACGTAGAGACGGGAGAAACACTTTTTAATACCCCTTTTGCAAACGGACAAAGCTATGCCGATTGCTTTGACAATGGGGGGATAGGTATCCGTCAAAACTACCCGTACTGGAACAAAGAGCAAGGTACGGTAAAAACGTTGGAGATGGAGATTAATGAGTGTCGTGAAAAAAATGGCGAGAAGCCATTAAAGTGGGGCAAAGGTCCGATAGCTCAGATTTCAGCCTATATGGCTTGGACCTCACGAGATAATACTATTGATATCAAAATTCCAGAAGATGACAAAAGAGCGTTGGCCGCTTATTTAGAAGGTAAAAAGTTCTTCTATACCAAGCGGGGACAGCTCAATCTATCGTGTGCAAATTGCCATATGCAAGGCTCAAATATTCGTATTAGGGCTGATTTGCCGAGCCCTGCGTTGGGTCATGTTAGCCACTTCCCTGTGTTTCGTTCTAAGTGGGGTGAGCTAGGTACATTGCACCGTCGTTATAAAGGCTGCCATAAAGATAGCCGCTCTGAGCCTCTTGAAATGCAAAGTGAAGCTTACCGAAACCTTGAATACTTCCAAACTTATATGAGCAACGGTTTGGTAGTTAATGGCCCTGGCGCTCGTAAATAGGAGATAGGCAAATGAGAAAATTATTAGCATTAACTGCTGTTGTCTTACTTCCTACGACCGCTTTGGCTGAAAGTTTTGATCAGGCGTTCAATATGAACCGAGGGATGTATGGTAAAGACCATACATTCACATGGAGTGGGAAGCAATATTCTACGAATCATCAGGAAGAGGTTGAGGCATCTGTTGAGGCGACACAAGCTAATGCAGCCGCTTTAGTAGAGAAAGCTAAGGCAAAGAATGCGGAAGCAGGAGCTGTTGGTTTTGAATGGAAGCTAACTAAGGGGCTTATCAAAGAAGCCGAGGCTGCACTTGCTGAAGGAGAGTATCAGAAAGCTATGAACCTAGCCGCGCAGGCTAAGTATCACGCCCGTATTGGTATTCAGCAGCACGAGTATGCAGAATCCAATTGGCATCTTTCTATACCACAATAATAATTAACCGCTAAGTACCTATAGCAGACGCTGCTATAGGTATTTTTTTGCCCGAAGGTGATTTTATGTCCATGTCTCGTCGCGAATTTGCTCAGTTATTAGGTCTTGCTGGTGCCGCAGGCTTGCTCCCAGCTCAAGGGTTTGCAGCTGCGAAGCAAATAACTGATCCTTACGAAGTAGAAAACTTTGGGAATGTGCGTTTACTCCATATGACCGATTGCCATGCCCAACTGTTACCTATTTATTTTCGAGAACCTAACGTTAATTTAGGGATTGGAAGTGCCTTAGGAAAGCCCCCACATTTGGTCGGCGATAAATTGCTCCAGCATTTCGGTATTAATCCGAATACGCTAGAGGCTCACGCGTTTTCCTGTCTTAATTATGAAGAAGCCGCTGCTAAATATGGAAAAGTAGGTGGTTTTGCTCATATAAAAACGCTGGTTGAACGTTTGCGGGAATCCTATGGTCGAGAGAAAACACTGTTGCTAGATGGTGGGGATACGTGGCAGGGCTCGGGTACGGCGTATAAAACTCGGGGCATGGATATGGTACAAGCAACCAATGCATTGGGCGTAGATATAATGACAGGACATTGGGAGTTTACGTACGAACAAGCAGAGATTCTTGAAAATATTAAAGCCTTTAATGGCGAGTTTTTAGCGCAGAATGTCTTTGTGACAGAAGATGCCCTCTTTGAAGGAGCTGATGAATACATTTTCAGTGAAGACAGTGGTCATGTTTTTAAACCATATACGATTAAAGAGATAGGCGGAGCGCGCATAGCGATTATTGGGCAAGCCTTCCCTCGTACTAAAATTGCCAATCCTGCTCGGTTTATCCCTGATTGGACATTCGATATCTATGACGACCGCCTTCAGGAGCAGGTCGATCACATTCGAGCAAATGAGAAGGTTGATGCCGTTGTTGTGATCTCCCACAATGGGATGGATGTAGATATCGCGATGGCTAATCGCGTCTCAGGCGTTGACGTTATTCTTGGAGGCCATACCCATGATGGTATGCCAGCACCTACATTAGTCAAAAATAATGGCGGAACTACATTAGTGTGTAATGTGGGTTCGAACGGAAAGTTCGTCGGTGTTATGGATCTGGATGTTAGAGAGGGTAAGGTACAAGGTTACCGTTACCGTTTGCTCCCTGTCTTCTCAGAATTGATTCCTGCTGATCCTGCCATGGCTGCGTTAATCAACGATATACGAGCCCCTTATTTGCCGTGGTTAACTGAGCAATTAGCACCTGCTGATGAGCTAATGTTTCGCCGAGGTAATTTTAATGGCACGTTTGATCAACTTATTTGCGATGCACTACGCAAGGTTAATGATGCACAAGTTTCACTATCCCCAGGTTTTAGATGGGGAACGACGGTGCTAAAAGGCCAAATGGTGACCATGGAACATGTGCTCGACCAAACATGCCTGACTTATCCAGAGACATATGTCCGTGAAATGAAAGGCTCAGAACTCAAGTTGATTTTGGAAGATGTGGCCGATAATTTGTTTAATCCAGAGCCCTACCTGCAGTCAGGCGGTGATATGGTGCGAGTGGGAGGGTTTGATTATGTCTGTGATCCTACCCAAGATATCGGTAACCGAATTAGTGAGATGACACTGGATAACGGAGAAAAGATTGACGCGAATAAATCCTATAAAGTCAGCGGGTGGGCAACGGTAGGGGCTCGTTCAGAAGGAGCTGATATATGGGATGTCGTTGCTGAATACCTAAGAGACCGTAAAGTTGCGAGCATAGACAAACTGAATACCCCTAAATTGAAAAACGTTGACGGTAACCCTGGGATCATGGATTATCCAGCGTGATACTAACCGAGTATCATAAGAAGGGGGCTTAGGCCCTCTTTTTTAATTTTAGTGATTCATGCTTTTAACGGTGGGAGGTGTACATGTCATTAAGGATAATAGGCATTTTATTGATTAGTAGTGCGCTGCTAACTGGGTGCCAATCTACGCCGGAAATTTCTGGAGAATTACCTGCCCCAGAGCCAATAAAGAATGCCACTCAGTCTGATCAAGTGACCCCTACGAACACAAACCGCACCTCCTCGCCATCGGGAACCCCTGCTCAAAGTAATGCGGTTGATTATCTATCAGGGCAGGTGACGACAATGCAGGAGCAGATCATCCAAATCAAAGCGGATACTGCAGACCTAAAACAGCTAAACCAACTTATCCTTTCCCGGTTACAGCTGATGGGTGCTAATTTCACATCAAATGCCGCCAATAATACGGAAGGGCAGTCTGCTGAGGCGTTAAGTTCAGTCGACATCGCGCAGTTATCCCAACAGCTCCAGCAGCTGCAAGAGACGTCAGACAGTGCATTTAAGTTAGTTTCGGGTTATACCGCAAAAGGCCAGTGGGTCTTGATTCGTTATAATCGGTTTACTGGGGAGTCTTGGCTGGCTGACCAAGGAAACTGGAACCCCATCAACGAAAATGAGGTTATTTCCCCTTCAGTTTTTGAGATCCAGCTCCTAAGAGCCGATAAAGATATAAAAGGTTTTGCTACCGCTCGCATAGACCAGCGCAGTGGCCAAGTCTGGTGGTTAAGTGAAAATAGTTGGTTAAAGTATTAGACGAGTGTCGAGCGTTTAGGTCGTATCAGGAAGCGAATAAATGAGTGTATGCAGTACTGATGATGAATACTGTCAAAATTTGATCAATGCCTTTGCGAACATCTTACCCAACTTAATCATAAAAGGAGACGCAGAAGAGCCGTTCTACGAAGCGCCGACAGCGAATACCCATGCCATCCTATATTTTAGAAGTAACTATCCACGCAGCCTTTTGCATGAAATGTCGCATTATTGCTTAGCGGGTGATCGGCGAAGAGCTTTGGACGATTTCGGATACTGGTACGCTCCGTGCGGAAGAACAGCCGAAGAGCAACAGCGCTTTGAAGAAGTTGAGGCGAGGCCACAAGGGCTGGAAAAAGCCATGTGTGAAATTGTTGGGCTTAAGTTTTCCCCCAGCCTTGACGATTTTTCAGGACGGCCAGCGTCGGAAAGTTTTCTGCAAGAGTTAGAACTCGCCTATCAAGAGATGCGGGTAAATCCACCTCCCACTGCCAATAAAGTGTTGTCTGGGTTGAGAAGTTACTGGGAAACCAATGGATTAGCTAATCTGTGAATGTTTAGGTTAGTCTGATAAGTAACAGCTTATCCCTCAGCGCATCCTAAATGGCTTAATATTAGTATTATCTGATATAATGCGCTTCAGAATTATTCTTTAGCTAATGCAGTAAGGCTGCCGTGGAGAAGTACATGGACCCTCGATTTACCCCCATTTCTAGTCAAGAGCCTGTTTCTTCAAGTGTTATAAATGACGCTATTTATAAAACGGAGCACTTTACTTATCGACTATTGGCTGTTCAGTTGGATGGGCAGGGTGTGTCATGGTATCTGTATGCATCTGATAGCGATTCTGATCAGAATAACAGGGTCGATTGGGTATTAGGCGTATTTGATACGTGCGGTCAGCTCGGCTTCTTTTTGGACCTTCACCTTGATAATGAGCTAAAAGTACCAGCGCTTAAACTTGCTCCTGATAATCGTTATTTAGGTGTGAATGGTGAAGGGCAGTTTTGCTTCCCTGTGTACGCGGGTGTCTATCGTGTAGGGTTTAAATCATATACAGTCGATATCTGCCCAGACTCACTTGAAAAAAGAATAGTTCACTATATTCAGTCGTATAAAACTGAATATTTAGGACTTTTTGAGAACGAAAAAGAGGCATGTTTGGGGATATATAGCCATTTTGATAATCGCTTAAGAGGGTGCAAAATGTGCTGATGCGCATAAAACGCCATCAGCACAGGCCATTCGATAACTATTGATTGGTATTATGATGCTGAGCATGAGGTGTTTTGTTTGGCATCATCCCTACAACACTTTTAACCGGCACATTGAGCACTTCTTCGGAGTTGTCAGAAAACTTCAACGTAAGGTCAACATTTTGATCAGGATTTAGTGGCTGTGTTAACCCAATCAGCATGACATGTAGTCCGCCAGGCTGAAGTGTGACAGCCTCGCCTGCAGGTAGCTGTATTTCATCAATGCGACGCATACGCATTACGCCGTTGTCGTGCTGATGTGTATGCAGTTCCACGGTTTTAGCTGCACTGCTGGTGGCAGAAATCAGTGCTAGGTCAGACTCCCCTTTATTCGTTAGCGTCATAAAAGCAGCGCTGTTGATTTGATTTGCAGGTACGGCTCTGACATACGCCTCGCTCACAGAAACCTCTGCCCAAGCAGGAAGTGCACATACGCTCAAAGTGGCCGCTATGATTAGTTTTTTCATCAGTATACCTATTTGTCTGAGTCTAATAGTTTATTGATCTCTTCCAGTAATTCGTTGGGAGAGCTATTGTGAAGCAGGGTTTTGTACAGTTCTCCTGTCTGATCGATCAGGTAAATACGTGAGGAGTGATCCACCGCATACCCCATTGCTGAATCGGGCATATCCACTTTGCGATAAAAAGCACCATACTGTGCAACTACTTGATCGATCTCTTTTTTAGTACCAGTCAAGCCTGTAATCATCGGGCTAAAAAAACGTGTGTATTCTTCAAGCTTCTCAGGTGTATCTCGCTCAGGGTCTACACTGATAAAAATACCTGCAACTTGATCTACATTCTCGTTACTTAAGTTTCGAAATGCTTGAGTCATAACCGCTAAAGCTGTGGGGCAAACATCAGGGCATGAGGCATAACCAATATAGAGTGCGACGGCTTTACCCCGGTAATCGCTAAGTGATACTGGCCCATTATTAGATTGGAGTGTGAAGTCGCCACCTAGCTTCATGAGGCTTCCGCTTTGAAAATTGGATGGCCGGAGCATAAAGGCAATTGCTAAACCTACTAACAATAATAGCGTTAGAAGTAACAGGGTTCTCAAAGTAGACAGGGTGTTATTTTTCATTGTGCAACAAACTCAAAAGTGGCTTTAATCGGTGTTGTTTGGTCATTCTCTCGTGCGATCACTGAAGCTTGCCAGAGCATTGAACCGGTAGTGCACACAGCCAATTCAGTTACACCCGTCCAAACTCGAGTGTTGGGGTTCAGCGTCAGAGGGGTTTGATTAATGCCCATGTACATCTCTTTTCCCTGAAGGTCTAGTATGGCTTCGGTTGCATCAAGCCCGCTAATTTCAGCGGTGAAAAGAAGCGGTTTCAGTGAGCTGAACTGCTTTGGCTCTATACTCAGCGCTATTTCCACTTCATCCAGTTTTGCATAACAGGCTCCTTCGGTAAGGTCGCACTGTGCTACGGTGCTTAGTTCGCGTACAGCGGGCGTATTAGACAATGATAGAAAATGAGGTAACTTCCAGATAATGATGATTGCCCCAAATGTTAAAAATAAACCGATGATGGTTTTCAAATTGGTTGCTTGCAACATACTCTTTGCCCACTGGGTTTTGTCTATCATAGTCATATGTCATTCGTTTTTACATGTGACGCATTGTCGCATCCACGACTTTACCCCGACTCTAAGCTTCGATATTGTAGGAAGCTAGGACGTAGTATGCATAGGTTTGCAGTTTGGATGAACTTGTTGGAGTAAGAAGGATATGATGAGCCGAAAAGGGTTTGTTCTTTTGCTGATCATGATGGTGGCTAGTTTTCAGGCAAGAGCGCTTGAGTTTTATAAAGTGATCGACGAACCTATCAATATACGTTCGGGGCCTGGAGTATCCTTTGAGCGCTTAGCCCAAGCGAAAAAAAATGAGCAGGTCTTACTGATTAAAAGACAAGAAGACTGGGCTAATATTTTCTTTATTCACCCTGATGGCCGTAAAGTAGAGGGGTGGATTCACAGCGACTTTATCAGCCCAGACGGTGAGGTCAGACAGGCAGATTCCAAGCTTAAAGCCAGCGCAATCGGAGCCCAGCTGAATTGTCTACCGAATGCAGAGAACACGGGTATTGGGAGCTGTTTGTTAAATATCGATTTAACGGTCGTAGGGCCTTTGACGACGGATACCGTTGCCGTTGCTTGTGAGTCGGAGCTACTCATGCACGTTAATAATGAAACACATCCTTTACAAGAGTCAGGCCGTATTCGTACACCACTTAAACAAGGCTCTGGCGCGGCCAGAATGCAAATTATTGTTTTACCACCGAACCAGAAATCGATAGAGAAGATGACGCTGGTTGATTACCGTTGTATGGCTAAAGCACTGTAAATACCCCTAACTTTAGTATGATTACTAAGGCGAAAAATTGCTTTTGTTACTAAGCTTTCAGGTAGTACGAAGTTAATACATAAGGGGTGCTTACTTGTTCAGATTGGCGTCATTCTATAAGCGGTATAGTGTATGTCTCTATTTAACGCTCAAGCTATATGTGTTTTTAGGTGTTCCATGCACCTTTTTTGTTTAAAGAGTCATTATGACACTAGATCGAAGCAAAACTAAAAGCTGGTTCCAATTTCTATACGGCCTTTTATCTATTCTAATGCTGCTGGCATTGCTGGCGTTTGGATTTGCTACGTGGAAGGATGTAGAAGTCCAAGCCAATAATACTTTGTTGCCTCATAACGCCACTTTAAGTAGCGTTGTCGGTCGTTTTTTTCAGCATCAGGACAAGTTGCTTGGCGGGTTGGCCAGTTCAATATTATCTGAACAAAATGAAGACGGTGTGATTCAAACGCGCTTAAACGATGTGTTGTTAGCAACACCTCAAATGCGTGTTTTAGCGGTGATAGATATTAAGGGGAGAGTATTAGCAACAACAGGAAATCTGCAAACGTTAGAGTGGAGAGATCTTTTTGATGCTGAACAACAAACCATTGGTAGGCCATTTCGGCCCACATTTGTCAGCGAAACGCTTTTGCCTATGCGTAAAGCTATTCTCAATGAGAAAGGGGCGAAGCTAGGCTATGTTGTAGCTGCGTACCGTCTTCTGGGAAATAATGCTATCTGGCAAGAAGCGGAAGAGAGCGAAAGAAATCGACGATCCCTTGTTGTTGGAGATGATGGCCGAGTTTATTTGTCCTACCCTGAGTCTGACACGTTCTGGCAAAGCTTTGTATCTTCTAAAGTAGAAGATGATTTCTTAAATAGGTTGAAAGAACTTGCTCAGGATAAAGGCCGTTCAGCCTCATCAAATGTTTCCTACCAAGATGAAGAACTTCTTATTACGGCAAGTCGTCTTGATGAGTATGGTCTGTTTATCGTAAGCGGTATTCAAAATACGGACCTTCTTTCTCTTTGGCTTGAAAGGATGAAGTTTGTAACCTTATCCGTATTAATCTTCCTTGCTGCGGGATTATTAGTATTCAGAGTGATTCTGCACCGTGCAACTAAGTTTGAATCGGCTCGGAATGAAGCTGAAAGTAACGTTTTTAAGCTCTCGAAAGCGATTGATCAAAGTCCCAGCAGTGTGATTGTGACGGATGAACATTGGGTCGTGGAATATGCCAATAAACGACTGAGTGGAGGCTCAGAAGAGCCTATACAAATAGAATCAGGGAATGCCTTGCTGGATTCATTCCCTCACAATCTATTGCAGGCAGAAGTTAAAGCCATCTCTGAGCATTTAGCCCACGGTGGGAGCTGGTATGGAGAGCGTCGAGCGAAAGAGCAGAAGCTATGGTTCTCATTTTCTATCAGTTCAATGCACAATGATAAAGGTAACGTCAATAACTATGTCATTGTTACGCAAGATATTACTGAGCGAAAACAAGCAGAAGTTCGTCTTTATAAACAAGCTAACTTCGATGCGTTGACAGGATTGCCCAACAGAAGAAGAACACATGATTTACTAGGTGAAGCGCTAAAAAGTGCATGGAAGAATAGCTTAAATGTTGCTGTGTTATATATGGATGTAGACAACTTCAAGCAAATTAACGATACATTTGGTCACCTTTTAGGTGACCAAATGCTACAGCTTATTGCTGTAAGGCTTCAGCAAATCGTAGGTCAGGATGCTATTGCCTGTCACATGAGTGGTGACGAATTCTTGGTATTTATGAACTTTGAGTCGGATGACGATGTTATCGCCATGGCTGAAAAAATCATGGACGTGATGAAACAGCCGGTATTACTCGAAAGTAAGCGGCTCTTTATATCGGTGAGTGTCGGTGTTTCTCGTTATCCTGAAGATAGTGATGACGTGCTAGGGTTGCTCAAACATGCGGATATAGCACTTTATGAATCAAAAAATAAAGGTCGTCGCTGTTATAGTTTCTTCAGTAAAGAGTTGGATGCAAGGAATAAACGCAAAGTTGAGTTAGAAACCGAAATCCGCCATGCGCTTACGAATAAAGAGCTCTTCATGGTTTACCAAACCAAAAACCTGATTGGAAATAAAGAGGTATATGGTTTTGAAGCCCTGATGCGCTGGCAAAGCCCGCGATTGGGATTTGTAAGCCCCGAAGAGTTTATTACGGCTGCAGAAGAGATAGGTGTTATTGATAAACTGGGTGAGTTTGCGCTTATGCAAGCGTGTATGGACTTAAAAAAATACCAAATGCTTGTTAGTCAAACATTAACGATGGCAGTTAATGTCTCTATGCATCAGTTAACTAACTCAGATATTGTCGAAACGGTGAAGCACGTCATAGAGGAAACAGGCATTAATCCCTCAGTTCTAGAGCTTGAGATAACAGAATCTCTTTTGGCACAAAGCTTGGAAGAGGTTCAGCCAGTTTTAAATCGCTTACTGGAGCTTGGTGTCTCGCTTAGTATTGATGACTTTGGCACCGGTTATAGTTCGCTTAGTTACTTAACCAGGTTCCCTGTCTCCGCGCTTAAAATTGATCGCTGCTTTGTGAAAGATATGGTGGAGAATCGTAGTGATGCAACGTTAACACACACCGTTATCACTATGGCGCATAAGCTGGGTTTACGAGTCGTTGCTGAAGGGATTGAAGATGAAGACCAATTAGCACTGCTTAGGGTGTATGGGTGCGATATCGGACAAGGATACTTCTTTACCAAACCCCTTAACTTTAATGATATGAGCACTCATCTGAAAGGGCGGCAAGAGAAGCCAGATTGGGCAATTTAAGCAATAGCTATTGAAGGAAGTTATCCTGCAATAGCTATTCAATCACCACATAAGGTCGTCAGGTATTTGGAAGGCAGCGTAGGGATCGTCTTCGCATACCTCTTTGCTTTTTATTCTAAATAACCAAGTTGGCTGGCGTTGCTCAACTCGATCTGCAATATCTGATGGAACCATATGATATTGCTCATCACTCTTACAGATAATAAGTCGGCCACGGGCTAACAGATCCTGTTGTTGTGGCGTGACATAGAGAGTTTTAACGAGTTTCCCGTCTACAAAACGGTAACTTACTTCAGCCTCTGGGTCTTTTCTAACTTTATGAGCTTCGATTAGTTGTTTGGCTTCAGCCTCTGAAGCTTTTTGAGCCTTATCTTGCTCCCGTTGTAAATTCAGCTGCCTATCACGTTCTTGTTTCTCTTGACGGCTTTGGAGGACTGTTTGGCTCTGGGCTGCTGGTTCAGATTGCTTACTAGCTTTCTTTTTGTTTTTCCGTTTGTCTGCTTTGACTTTATTTGCTTGCTGCTTGCTAGCTAAGCCAGCTTTTAGGAGCTGGTCTTGAAGTGAAATCGCCATCATCAACTACCTGCTATGAATGAAGGCGCCAATATACCATAGCCATTAAAAATATCATGAGGAGCTATAAAGAAAAAAAGCTTAAGCGTATAGTTGGTCATCTGTTAGATGGGGGTATGTATGCTGGAAGGTCAATTTATTACGTTCTTGATAGCAATCACATTGCTAACAATATCACCTGGTGTTGACACACTTTTAGTGATGAGAAATACGGCGAGAGGTGGCTGGAAAGATGGCTTGGTAACAAGCTTGGGTATCTGTAGTGGCTTGTTTGTGCATGCCGCTGTTTCAGCTGTGGGTATTTCAGTTATTCTACTTCAGTCTGCTTGGGCATTTAACGCGTTAAAGTTTGCCGGTGCTCTATACTTAATTTGGTTGGGGATCCAAAGTATTAGAAACTTGAAAGCATTGCCTATGGACCAAGTCCGTGGGGTTGGGGCGCGAACAACGAGTTGGACTCGCTCAATAAGGGAGGGGCTTCTCTCAAATGTCCTTAACCCTAAAACTATTGTTTTCTATATGGCGTTTTTACCTCAGTTTATTTCGCCCACACAGAGTCCTATGGTGCAGTCACTTTTTATGGCAGGGATTCACTTTGTGATCGGTCTTGTATGGCTGGGTATCTTAACCGTAGTGGTTTGTCGCCTTAAAAGTTTTGGGGCTAGTTCAGGTATTGAGAAGTGGGTGCAAGGAATCACCGGTGGAGTAATGATCTTATTAGGTATAAAGCTTGCTGTTGATAAGTGAGGTCTGTTTAAAGCGGATGATATCTCATCCGCTCACTTATAAAAACGGTACTATACTCTATATTCAGGTATATCCTCAAAACTATAGCTAATCTGCTTTTTGAGGCGTCTTTCTTCTAGCACATCTTCAATATCTTTACGTCTTTTTCCGTTGAAGCTGTTGCGTTTCTTGTGCTTGATAAACTCTTCTTCTTCCAATAAGTCATCTTCCCAGTCGTCCATGTCTTCAGAAGGGATTTTTTCAACACGTATTTTTGTGCTCATCTAGGGTTATCTCGATATAAGATGGAAAAGCATAGTTACTATTTAAAGTTCTCTCTTTGAGAACTCACGATGTTTGGCGAATATATCTTGCTTAGTTTGAAAATAAGAAATTAATTTTTTAAATTGAAGTATCGTTTTTTACAAAATTAAATTTATCAGTTGTATGAGAAGGTCGAACGACTACATCTCATCATCGAAAATCTCACTAATACTGCGTTTGAGTGCTCTTGCTTCAAGCATCTCTTCGATATTTTTTCGAAGACTTCTTCTAGTGTTTTTCTGGGTGCTTATAAAGCCTATTTCATCAAACTCTTCTCCATCAAAGCTTTCAAAGTCATCAATTGAATCATCGTTTTTTGATATCTTATCTCTCATTAAAGACTCCCTAGCATATGCATGCTGTAGTTTTGTAAAAGCCTTATATGACTAATAATTAGCAGTGGAGCGGTATGCTGTAAAATGAATTTTTTTAAAAGAGAGTTGGTTTTTTTTGAAAAAATATCAATAAAAAAGCGGACCTGAGTCCGCTGAAATGTTTCTATTGGGTGATGTGGTAAAGGTGCTTAGCTCAAAGAAAATACTGTGAGTACGCTGCCTGCTAATGCCAGCATAATACTAGGTATCTTTACTAGGTAAGGTTTGAGTGTTAGCGGTAGTAATTGACCCAGTATTTGCAGGAGTAAAGAGCACACAGTAAAACCTATTAGGTATAAGACTGATATGCCTGCCTGCATCTCAGAACCATGAGCAAAGCCATGATGAAGTACAAAGAAAATAATGACATAGAGCGATAGCCTAGCATTAAGTCTGGCAGCAAACAGACTAAATAAACTGATGATTAATATCGAAGCTGCAAGTGTTGGTTCCAACAAAGGGTAGAAAGGTAATAAGTAGGAGATTATAAACCCAACAAATAAGGAGCCTGCAATGATAGCTAGAGTGGCTGGCTTATTGAACACTTTCTGCTGGCTGCTCCATAACCCAATTGCAATCATTGCTAATAGATGATCTAAGCCAATTAGTGGATGTAACAGGCCTGAGAGCAGGCTGGCGTTAATCGTTTCTGTTGAATGCGCATAGGCTGAGGACTGAAAAAGTAAAACCAAAGCTATAGCCTGACATAGTATAGAAAGACGTTTCATGTAGCTGACCCTATGTAATTTTATGTTTTATATGACTAAGCAAAATTCATACCTGATAAGTTTGATTGGTGCGCAGGAGCCTATACTAGAGGAGTTTGCTAGCCCTACATAAAGAATTGGATTCTGATTCGCATCATTTCGATGCTAACCCGTTTCACATTGAAGAACAAAAGTGGAAACTAAGTTGCCTGATTGTGGTTTTATTGTGCGAAGCAGCATTTTTAATGCATTTCTTTGATCTGATTCATTATTCACAGTACTTTAATTATTTTGCAACTGCGTAATTTATACGTAAGTTGTATACTGTATGGATCGTTTATGAAGCAATGCGACACCCTTTGGAGAGTCAGACGGTGAGTACGAGATACCTGAAACGTTTTTTTAAACCCAAATCTATAGCTATTTTTGGCGCATCCGAAAAAAGTGGGAGTATGGGAGGTATTGTTATCCAGAACTTGCTTGATAGTGAGTATCCCGGAGAGATGATGGCCATAAACCCAGAAGGGTATGACTCCGTTTATGGCGTTCCCTGCTATGACAGAATCTCTGCGCTCCCGCAAATGCCTGATCTTGCCATTATTTGCTCCCCTTCGGATACAGTGCCGGACATTATTCGAAAACTCGGGGCTAATATGGTGAAAGCCGCCATGATATTAACCGGTGGTTTGTCTGTTAAGAATGACCCATTGGTTAAGAGTTTAACTGAGCGAGTTAGAGATGCAGCTCGTCCTTATGGTATACGCATTCTTGGACCAGACTGTATGGGTTTATTGGTTCCTGGTTCAAAAATGAACGCCAGCTACTCCCATATCAACATCAAGAAGGGGAAAGTTGCTTATATTGGTCAATCAGGGCTGCTGGGAACCGCGATGATTGATTGGGCCAATGGGCAGGAGATAGGCTTCTCACATTTTCTGACGCTAGGCGATGGCGCTGATGTGGACCTTCCTTCTGTTATTGATTATGTGGCCCAAGACCCCTACACCCACGCGATCTTGCTTCAGCTGGATCGTGTAGTCGGTTCCTCTCGTAATTTTATTTCAGCGCTAAGGTCGGCTTCGAGAAATAAGCTGGTGCTAGTGCTCAAGTCCGATATCGTATCCAGCGGTGATACTCAACAGCGGTTGGCCCCGGGTATCCCTGACGAGGATATGGTCTATGATGCAGCGTTGCGTAGGGCAGGGGTTGTGCGTGTAGATACCTCTGACCAGTTATTTAATGCGTTAGAAACACTGTCGCGGATGAAACCATTACGTGGTGAGCGGTTGGCCATTCTCTGTAATGGAATGGGACCCAATGCCTTAGCAACCGATCGTTTGCTAAAAAGCGGAGGAAAGCTTGCTTCTTTGAGTGAAGAAACACTCGATAACTTAGCCAATGTTTTACCGCCTAACTGGAGTCGAACAAATCCTATAGATCTGAATGCGGACGCTACGCCTGAGCGTTTTACGGCGGTAATGGATATATTGTCAAAAGATAAAGAGGTTGATGCGATACTCTCAATTCATGCCCCAACACGTATGGCACCCAGTGTTGAGACGGCAGACGAAGTTGTCAAAGTTGCTCGAAAATCAGCAAGAAATGTATTGACCTGCTGGATGGGGCGGGCTACCGCTATCGAAGCTCGTAATCACTGTAATGCGGCGAATGTTGCGACGTTTATTACCCCCGAAGAAGCGGTTGATGCATTTATGCACATGGTGGATTATCGCCGTAACCAAGAGGTTATGCGCCAAACACCAGCTTCATATGTTGAGCAGAATACGCAAAATCATCAACAAGCAAAACAGATCATTGCTGCGGCACTGCACGAGGGGCGGGATTATTTGACCCATAATGAGGCGTGCGAGCTTTTAAATCAGTACGATATTCCAGTACAAAATAGTTACTATTCGAATGATATCACTGGCGTTGTGGAGATATCGAAACAGCTGGGTGGTTCGGTTGCTGTAAAAGCCCTGCATCGAGGAAATATCTATCCATTTAGTTATGACGAGAAATCTAATCAGCGTTGGTTGGACCTTGTGCAAGATGTGTATTCACCTGATGAAGTGCGGCATGCGACTACAAAACTTGCTTACCGAGTGAGTGAGCGTTTTGGTGATGAGGGCGCAATGGGGTTTTGTGTACAGCAGATGAAGCGAGGGTTTCAGTCGCTGCAAATCAATGTAGGCGTTACGAGAGACCCCACGTTTGGTCCGATGATCGTTTTTGGTGCTGGTGGTTTCACGGTGGATGTTTTAGCTGATCGACATGTGATGCTACCGCCTGTGAACATGGCACTGGCTAAAGAGTTGGTCATGAATTCTCGCATTTATCGGATTATTCAAGAGCATAGCCATCAGCCTGAGCGGGATATAGAACAGCTTGCTGATCTGATATTGAAGCTGTCTGAAATAGTCGTTGATCTTCCCAATCTGCACTGCTTGGAGGTCAATCCATTACTGCTCAATAAGTTGGGTATCTTGGCGGTTGATGTGGCAATTTCTATAACACCAGAAAAGTCACGACTTTCAATCTCACCTTACCCGGGTGATCTGGAAGAGGCGATTACTTTGAAGCGTTCAGGTCGTCCGGCTGTAATTCGACCTATTCGGGGTGAGGACGAACCTAAGCACTTAGAGTTTTATAACTCGCTTAGCCCAGAATCTATTCGAATGCGTTACTTCTATAGCCGAGGTATTCCGTCTCATCAAGAATTGGCTTCATGGACTCAAATAGACTATGACAGGGAGATGGCTTTTATTGTGTCTGCTCCTCGATTAGATGGAAGAGGTGCTGAAACCTTAGGTGTTGTCCGTGCTGTCACTGATCCTGACAATATTCGTAGCGAGTTCTCTGTTGTTATCCGGGACGACCTTCAAGGTGAAGGCTTGGGCATTATCCTGATGCGTAAAGTGATTGATTACTGCCGTAAGCGAGGAACGCTTATGATTGAGGGATCGACCCTTCCGACAAATAAGGGGATGCAAGGGCTGGCGCAAAAGCTTGGTTTTAAGAACACTTTCAATATGGAAGAAGAAGTTGTTGATATGAAGATGATGCTAAATGAGCCGACAGAAGATTGGCAAATCACTCGACTACAGCACTAAAGCTACAAGCAATCCAAAAAGCGCGTCAAAGCGCTTTTTGGGCTTAACCGCATGCTGAGTTATACCGTTGGGCAATACATCTCATGTAATGTGTGAATGATGCGCTTAGCGGTATCGCCCGCTAGAGAATAATAAATGGTTTGAGATTCTCGGCGGGTCTGTACCAAACCGTCGTTTCTCAATACAGCGAGGTGCTGGGATAGGGCAGACTGACTTAGATCCAGGCAATTATTAAGCTGAGTGACTGATAACTCTTTGCCATCTAAATAGCACAAAATAAGCAAACGGCTCTCATTACCAAGTGCTTTCATTAACTTGGCAGCCCGAGAGGCGTTAGTCTTCATCATTTCTAGGGTTTCAGCGCTCAGGCTAGGTTCATCTACTGCATTCGCCAAGCTATGTACTCCGGGTAAAGTATTATTATTGTACCAGTTTACAAAAATGTAGCATTTATCTCAATTTCGTAACCTTCTAAAACGGTGACGAGTATCAGTATTTTAATAAAAAGGCACCGTACTCGGTGCCTTAAGTAATTATCCTGCTTTGACAGAGTCCTTAAAGCCTAACAACCTACCTATAGTCATGGCAGGGCACCAGCCTGTTAATGAAGACTGTAGCAAGCTAACTCCAACCACTGCGGTGATGATGAGATAGAGCGCGTTTGCTTCAAAGCCGATAACTGCAATCACGCTTGCAAGAATCGTGATGCCCGCGATGATATGAACAAACTGATTGACGGTCATGCCTTCTAAATTACAGACTTCTTGTTTTAGACCTAGCTTTTGAAAAGCCAAGACTGCCGGACACCATCCTGTAAAGGCAGACTGAAGTAAATTGAGGCCGACAAAGCCCGTTAGGTAGAACCAGTTAGGGCTAATATATGCACCTAAAGCTAAGCTTATTAGTACAACGCATCCAGCCATTAGACGAAGAGCAGCATTAACAGTCACAAGAAAATCTCCCATTAAGTTTTAGAATATTATAAATTAGTTTTATCTAATATGTATATCTATTTGCTGATAATTGGAACTTAGCGCTAACGATGGGTATCAAAAGTGTGCATTGGATTGAGTTATTACTAACTTGCTATAAGGAGAAAACCTATGGGCCTGAACAAAGTGCTAGTGGATATTGATCCGAAAAATCCATCTGGTTTTCTACTGGAAAAAGTAAAAAGGATAGCGGCGGGTCGCTCCTTACACATTGAGCTATTCCATAACTGTTACAGCCGCTCATTGCATAATAGTTACTTATTCGACCGTGAAGCAGAAAAGCACGCCATAGCAGGATATCAACAACATGTAGAGGCTCAGCTTATCCAACTATCCGAAGCATTTGAAGGCGAGGGGTACTCGGTTGGCTATGATGTTAGCTGGAATAAAAACTCAGCAGAAGGGCTGATCAAAAAGGCACTTAGATACCAAGCTGATTTGGTGATTTCTTCTATAAGTAAACACTCATTAGGACACTACCTGTTAGGGCAAGGTGACTGGAAGCTAATTTCAGAATGTCCAATTCCCTTATTAATGACGAAAGAGCGTGGTTGGGGTGTTCACCCTCGGGTGTTAGCAGCTGTTGATCCTTTTCATCCTTCTGAAGTGGAAAAAGCAAGTGCATTGGATGCTAAAATTATAGAGGCGGCAATTGAGTTTAGCCGGTTGATGCTAGGTGAACTACATGGGGCGCACTGCTTTAATGTGTTACCGCAGTCAGCTATTTTTGATGAGCACCTTACAGCTGACTATGAAGGGTTGCAGGAAAAAGTACGGAGCCAGCACAAAAAGGCATTTGGTGAGTTTTTAGACCATCATGCTAAGGGACAAATATTGGAGCATCTAATTGAAGGTGAGGTGCATAACGCTTTGCCTGAGCTTGTTGAAAAGCAAAAGATTGACGTTCTCGTTATGGGGTCAGCTGCTCGCGATATGGTGGATAGGTTGCTGGTTGGCAGCTCAGTAGAAAGAGTTCTGGATCATATCCCCTGTGATGTGTTGCTGGTTAAGAAACCGGGCTTTGTCAGCCCGGTAACTGAGTAGTGCTAGCCGACTTGTTGAAATCAGGGCGCGCGTTGCATCTCAATGTGCTGTGTTGTTGAACTGTTACTCGGCGTAAAAACCAGCTTATAAGGGAAGAATCCGTCAGCCCAAGCAAAAAGCGTTATTTTGCCCTCACTATCAACAGGGGCTGTGATCTCATAGTTGCCTTGGTTGCAGCTGAACAGGTGGGTGCCGTTCGCTAATACTAAGCCACATACGGGTATGCTGGTGCCTGCAACAACGACCTGACCTTTAATGGTGATGTTGCCTGTAACGGGCGATGCGCTTGTATTGTTGAGCCATCCTTTAAGCGCTGGATAGCTTTGATCGAAGCGACCATATAGATCAATCCCTTGTGTAGAGCCGCATGCAGAAGATCCACCAGTTAAGATGCCCACTAAATATGAGCTACCACCGTCCCGGTACCAAAGACCAGAGCCGCTGCTTCCTGTTTCAGTAACGCCGAGGGACCAGTCTACGAGGATATGCGTATTCGACTTATTGCCATAAAACGAATCATAAAAGCTGTAAGTCAATCCTGAACTGTATTTTTTCAGGTCTCCGCTTGGATGGTGGATACCATAGACACCAGCTGATCCAATAGTATTGGCATCCCAGCCGCTTAAGCTGACACCCGCAGGTGGCGTCCTATTTAGTTTTAAAAAGCTATAGTCGTAATCTTTATCTGCTTTTAAAAGGCTGGCCCCTCCAGAGGTGTAAATCGTGTTATTAGCCGTACTGGTGCTGCAGGTGCTTTTCTCAAAGAACCAGTAAAACTCCAGTGTGTTAGCAACAGCTTGAGAGTCGACACAGTGATTCGCAGTCAGAAAGTAGGGGATTTCTGAAGAGGTGTCGGCATCATTCATTAATGTGCCTGTGCAGCTATAGGATAAACCGTCATCGATAAAGACAATTTTCGCGACAGAGCTAGTGAGGTTTGAGAAATTGCTGGCCGATTCTGATGCACACTTAACATCGATCTGGCAGCTACCACTGGCGCCGATGGCTGCGTTGTTTTTTAACGATGCCGTTTCTTTACTGATCAGCTGATGCATCACCTTATTAATGACTAACGTGAAATCGTTTTTAGGGGCATTGGAAGGGATAAACAATTCGATACCTACAAAGTCCCCTTCAATGGAGTCGGACCAGTGATTAATGGTTTGATCCTTAGATACTCGTATTGATCTCCCTACAGGCTTATAGAAACTTTCGTCATAGAAGCGAACTTCTGTACCTTGCGGAAGTGTTGATAAGTCTATGTTGACACGTAAAGACGCTGCGCCAGAGGAGGTTATCCCCAAAATAGCAGTTTCTCCCTCTTTATGGGCCTCCCAAGTCAAATCAGAAGCTGTATAACGAAGAGGAAAATCGGCGGTTGAACGTTGTATACCAACAACAGCTTTACGGCCATTGTTTAGAGGCGCTTGTTCCAATCGTTGTTGTTCAGTTTCAGAAAGCTCTCCCAAATTAAGCGCAGAAGGAAGTGCCTGTTTACGTAAGGAGAAGCTGGATTTCAAGGATTCGATAGCAACCCTCTTCGTAGGTTCGCCAGTAAATACAGCGTGAGGGACGCGTTTAGCAGAGTCATAGTCAGCTGCTAATAATGGCATTGTTAGCAAGCCTAGAGTGATAGGTAGCAATTTTGCCGCTAGGATGCACCGGGTTGTTAGTCTCGTCATAACAAAAAGAATCCTTTTTTTGAGTGGCCTGTCGTGCTCTGGCTAAGTCTGCTCGAAAAGCAGATACAGATACCCGCAATGGCCTATATAAAGTTTACGGGTTAGATATCAAACTCTGCCCAAATAGGGGCATGGTCAGACGGTTTTTCCATACCTCTAATATCGTAGTCTATATCAGAGTTGAGACAAATGCTTGCCATAGGTGAGCTGGCCAAAATTACGTCAATACGCAGTCCGCGCTTAGGTGTCTGTTCAAATCCTCGGCTTCGATAATCAAACCAACTAAAACGATCTGTTATTTCAGGATGCTTAAGACGGAAAGTGTCTTCCAATCCCCAGTTTTGTAACCTACTAAGCCATTCTCTTTCAATGGGTTGAAAACTGGTTTTCCCCGTTTTTAGCCAACGTTTACGATTAACTTCCCCAATACCAATATCCTTGTCGGTAGGCGATATGTTTATATCACCCATGACGATTAAGTGCTCATCAGGAGAGTGGTTGCTTTGCAAATGGGTTTGCAAGTCAGCATAGAAACGTGCTTTGGCAGGGAATTTTACAGGGTGTTCAATATTCTCCCCTTGGGGAAAATAGCCATTGAGTACCGTGACTTTATTACCTTTAGGTGTTTCATAGGTACCAATAATCATACGCCGTTGAGCATCATCTTCATCGCCTTCAAAGCCCTTTTGTAACGCCAACGGTGGCTTTTTAGAGATCAAACAGACACCGTAATGGCTCTTCTGTCCAAAAAACTCTACGTGATACCCCAGTGTCGTTATCACTTCATGAGGAAATTGAGGATCATCTACTTTGGTTTCCTGAAGTCCAATAACATCGGGTTGGTATTTTTCGATGAGTGCTTCAATCTGATGAGGGCGAGCACGCAGGCCATTGATGTTAAATGAGATGATTTTCATTCGTTTCAATCCATTAGAAAAATATTCACATATTCTAGCATGCATAAATAGGGCAAAGACTACCTAGTAATTTGAATTATCTATCATGTTTTTAGTCTTCTTTAATTGGTACTTTCTTGTATCAGTCGTTACAGTTACTGAAACTGAAATAACAGGAGTGTCACAGTGTCTACGTATGACTATGATTTATTTGTAATAGGTGCCGGTTCTGGTGGTGTGCGCGCTGCGCGAATGGCAGCTTCTATGGGTGTTCGCGTTGCTATTACTGAAGATAAGTATCTTGGAGGCACCTGTGTCAATGTAGGCTGTGTTCCTAAAAAGTTATTCGTCTATGCTTCTCAGTTTCAGGAGGCGTTTAACGACGCTTCAGGGTTTGGGTGGAATGTTGGAGATACTGCGTTTGACTGGCCGACTTTGCGTGATAGAAAAAATGAGGAAATTCTTCGTCTAAATGGTATCTATCGAAACTTGTTGGTTAATTCAGGCTGCCACCTGATTGAAGGGCGGGGGAGCCTAATCGATGATCATACTGTTGAAGTTGACGGTCAACAATACACCGCTGAGAGGATTCTTGTAGCGACGGGCGGTTGGCCGTTCATACCGGATATTCCAGGAAAAGAGCATATTATCAGCTCGAATGAAGTTTTCTACCTTGAGGACTTTCCTAAAAGTGCTGTTGTCGTTGGCGGGGGATATATCGCTGTAGAGTTTGCAGGTATTTTTGCCGGTTTAGGTGTGGATACCCATTTAATTTATCGCGGAGACCTCTTCCTACGTGGCTTCGATCGTGATTTACGAGAGTTTGTTGCCCAAGAAGTGGAGAAGAAAGGCGTAAACCTCCATTTCAATAACAATATTGAAGCTATTGAGAAACAGGTTGATGGCAGCTTATTACTGACACTGAGTGATGGCAGTCAGCAGGTCACTGATTGTGTGCTGTATGCCACAGGTCGTGTGCCTAATGTTGTAGGTTTGGGGCTAGAGAAACTAGGTATTGCCCAGCAAAAAAATGGTGCGATCATCGTGAACGACACCTTCCAGACGAATGTACCTTCTATCTATGCCATTGGTGATGTGATTGACAGAGTTCAACTGACGCCTGTGGCGCTGGCCGAAGGAATGGCGTTGGTCCGGCATCTTTACCAGCAAGGTAGTGCACAAGTGGACTATGACTTAATTCCGACAGCTGTATTTTGTCAGCCTAACATAGGTACTGTCGGTTTATCGGAGGAGCAAGCACGGGAGCAAGGTATCGATATTGATATCTACCGAAGTGAGTTCCGTGCAATGAAGCATACGATGTCAGGTAATACCGAACGTACCTTAATGAAAATGATCGTTGACAAGATTACGGATAAAGTACTCGGTGTACATATGGTTGGCCCGGATGCTGGGGAAATTATTCAAGGAATGGGTGTTGCATTAAAAGCTGGTGCAACAAAAGCTGTGTTTGATGCAACGATTGGCATACATCCAACAGCCGCCGAAGAATTTGTTACTATGCGAGAGCCGGTTAAACAATAATATTTGATAAATAGAGCAGTACTTCCTAGTCTCTAATGAGAGGAGGTACTGCTATGAAACTCTTACTTCAGATGCTTTGGCTATGGTTTTTGCCTCAATGGATGGCGGATCAAAGTCCAGATAGCAGGCATTTTTATCGTCGCCAATTTACCCGTGACTACCAAAAAAAGCGGGCTGTGGTTCAGCGTCTTTGGATCTGCTCAGCGTTTGTTATGTTGTGCTTCCCATCCTTGGTTTTTATAGCAGTTATCTCCCTATTTAGTACTTTTCTGTCCTTTTGTATTCTTGATGAAAGCTAAGGCAGTGTGGTGAGGGGAAGTTAAAAAAATACCCGTACCAAAGGGTACGGGTATTTTAAGAGAGATGAGAGCTGCTTTTATGAGGCAGCTTTATTCACCTAGAGAGCGATTGTAACGGCGAAATAACCAACAAGGCTCATCACAATAGTGTACGGGAGTGCCATGATTACCATGCGCCCATAGGACAGTCGGATCAGAGGAGCTAAAGCCGATGTGAGCAAGAATAGGAAAGCCGCTTGCCCATTGGGTGTCGCTACACTTGGGATGTTAGTACCCGTATTAATAGCAATCGCTAATGCATCAAAATGCTCGCGCGAAATAGCGCCAGCATTAAAAACTTCAACGACCTCATTAATATAGACCGTTGCGACAAAAACGTTGTCGCTAATCGCGGATAAAACGCCGTTGGCGATAAAGAATAACGCAGGTTGTGAGGCTTCATCCATATCCAGTACTGCTTGAATAATGGGCTGGAAGAGATGTTGATCATGGATAACAGACACAATGGAAAAGAACACAACCAATAGTGCGGTGAAGGGAAGAGCTTCTTCAAACGCTTTGCCAATTTGATGTTCTTCTACGATACCATTAAAGGCGGTTAGTAGAATAATCACCGTTAGGCCAATCAAGCCTACTTCAGCAAGATGTAATGCCAAGGCAAGTACTAAGAAAACCGCCACGACCATCTGTACAGCTAGCTCGGCTTTATGGCGAGTCGTACGCTTTTTGTCTTGAGCTGCTGCAAAATCTTCTAGGATCAAGCGTACGCTATCGGGTAGTTTAGCACCGTAGCCGAACCATTGGGTTTTTTCTAAAAGAATGCAGGTTGTGAGGCCCGCAAATAGTACAGGCATAGTGATGGGGGACATGAGTATGAAGAATTCAACAAAGTCCCACCCGGCTTTTTGGGCGATCAATAAATTTTGGGGTTCCCCAACGAGTGTGCATACCCCACCTAGTGCTGTACCAACCGCCCCATGCATTAACAAGCTGCGCAGGAAGGCCCTAAACGTTTCCAGATCACTGCGGCTGTTGTCATTGACGGTATCATCATCAGCGTGGTCGTGGTCGTGATCATATTGCTTTCCTGACGCCACTTTATGATAAACCGAGTAAAAGCCGACCCCTACACTAATTAAGACAGCTGTTACGGTTAGTGCATCCAAAAATGCAGACAGGAAAGCTGAAGAGAGTGAGAAAAGAAGAGATAGAGCAACTTTAGATTTTACTTTTAAGAGTATCTTCGTGAAAATCCATAGCAGCATACTCTTCATGAAGTAGATGCCAGCCACCATGAACATCAGTAGCAGTATCACCTCAAGGTTGGCTGAAACTTCATGATACACTGAGTCGGGCGAGGCTAGTCCGATGACAATCGCCTCAAGTGCTAGTAATCCACCAGGTTGTAATGGATAGCACTTAAGCGCAAGGGCAAGTGTGAAAATAAACTCGAATATAAGTATCCAGCCTGTAACAACTGGCCCAGCTACCATGAGTAGTATGGGGTTTAGAATCAGAAAGCCAATAATAGCCTGCTTATACCAGACTGGGGAGTTTCCGAGGAAATTCCTCATAAAAGCCTGAGGAAAAGAGATGGTCATTTTGCTAATCTTCCTATTCTAGACCGACCCACTTACCGTAAGTGGGCGCTCGAAGGTCAGCTAGACTAGCAGTTGAATGAAAAAATCTGAATAGACAAACGCATATTTTGTATGGGTTTCTACTAGATATGGTCATTAAAATAGACTTTTCAAAGCAAGTAATCGTTTTTTAGCCTTTATATAGACGCTGCCCAAAAGGAGTCATTCGTGAAAAAACATTTGATAATTGGATCTTCAGGGCGCATGTATCAGCCAAATAAAGGTGAATATCTTTTTGCGGACGATATCGCTTTGGAAGATGTTGAGGCAACTTACCCCGTTGGGGAACTAGAGGGTAACGCCGTATCAGTCAAGATTATCCGCCGAGGTGCGCCAATACCCTATGAAAAAGCAGAGCTTCGGCCGTTGCTGGCAACCAGCCGTAACGAACAGGAGTATCTTGTGCTCTCTCGAGCCACACAATTAATAACCTGGCATAATGAGCATCGTTTTTGTGGACGTTGTGGTGCGAAAATGCATCATCACGCTGAAGATTTGGCAAAGCATTGCGGGCAATGTGATTTAGTTCAGTATCCTCGCATATCCCCTTGTGTCATCGTATTGGTCGTTGATGGCGATCGGTGTTTGTTAGCAAGATCACCGCGGTTTCCACCAGGTCGATTTAGCACCTTGGCAGGTTTTATTGAAGCAGGAGAAACCGCAGAAGCGGCGGTGCATCGTGAAATCAAAGAAGAAGTGGGTATTGACGTTAAAAATGTACGTTATGCACGGAGCCAGTCTTGGCCGTTTCCTCACTCATTAATGTTGGGGTTTTATGCCGACTATGCAGGCGGAGAGCTAAAACCAGATGGTATCGAAATTGAAGAGGCGCATTGGTATACCCGAGACACGTTACCCGATCTGCCTCCCTCGTTTGCGATCTCCTACGCGCTAATAGAGCCCTTTATTAAAGGTGAGCCCGTTTAACTTTTCTTTTTGAATAGTTTTCCAAGCTTAGTGGCCAGCATAACGTTGCCTTCTGCTCTTAGTTGACCTTTGAGAAAGGCGCTCATTCCGTCTTGTTGTCCTGTCACGACTTGGATAAAAGTGTCAGCATCCATTAACAAGGTGATGGAAGGGTCCGGGTGCTCTCCAGGAAAGGTGGAGCACTCTTGATTGTCAATCTCGATATAAAAATCAGACTCGTCTTCCAAAAGGAATTGGTAAATCACCGTAAGGTCTTTAGCAGCATCGGGCTCAAAGCGAGAGGGTAGTTTTTCAATAACTTTGGCAACGGTGATTTCAGAACTCATAGGCCTTTCCTAAAATTGTAGTTTTATAATTGAATTCAATGGATTCGTAAAAAGGCTTTTATGGTACATTACCGACCTTATTGCTGATAACTCTTTTTCAGGAGAAAACCTTTGTCTGAATTTTTCTTTGAATATGGACTGTTCGTTGCGAAAGCTTTTACCGGGCTTGTAGTCTTCCTATTACTCATTCTTGGAGTAGTCATGATCAGTTCTCGAGGACGGCACCAGCATCGGGATGGTGAAGTTGAGCTAACATCGCTCAATGATCAGTTTGATGACATGAAAGAGACTGTAGAAGCAGCTGTATTAGATAAAGAAGCTTACAAGCAGATGCTCAAGGCACAGAAAAAACAGGATAAACAGGAAGAAAAAGAGCGTAAGAAGGCGGCAAAAACCGGTAACTTTGCACAAGAAGCTGATAAAAAACGTATCTACGTGTTGGATTTTGACGGTGATATTAAAGCCAGTGAAGTTGAGCCATTAAGGGAAGAGATTTCAGCCATATTGACGTACATTCGCCCAGAAGATGAAGTGGTGATCCGCTTGGAGAGTGCGGGAGGGTTAGTGCACACCTATGGATTAGCTGCATCACAATTGGAGAGGATAAAAGCCAGGGGTGTCCCTTTAACCGTGTGCGTCGATCAGGTTGCTGCGAGTGGTGGATACTTAATGGCGTGTTTGGCGGATAAATTATTAGCCGCTCCTTTTGCGTTGGTAGGCTCTATTGGTGTCATTGCTCAAGTCCCGAACTTCCATCGGGTGCTGAAAAAGCATGATGTGGATTATGAGATGTTTACCGCGGGTGAGTATAAGCGAACCGTTACGATGTTCGGCGAAAATACTGAAAAAGGTAAGCAAAAATTTGTTGAGGAGCTAGAGGATACTCACGCGCTCTTCAAAGAGTTTGTATCCCAATATCGCCCTCAATTAGATATTGAGAAAGTCGCAACAGGCGAGGTGTGGTTTGGCAAGCGAGCGATCGAAGAAAAGTTGGTGGATGAGCTGACAACCAGTGATGACTATCTGATGAAGGCTTGCGAAGAAGCCGATGTTTACCGGGTTCGTTATGAAGTGAAGAAGACACTGCAGGACAAAATCAGCGAAATGACGATTAAAACAGCCGATGGACTTTTCTCACGAATATGGAGCCGAGTTTCCAATAGTCGCTTCCTCAGTCGTTAAGTAATGATTTCTTTAATATTTTTTTGAAGTGTACTAATACTTGAATATGTTTATCTGATACATTTTAATGCAGGTGTTTAAAACGCATTCGAGGGAGATCGGTTTTGCC
The DNA here is from genome assembly GCF_008630635.1 of Neptunomonas concharum. Taxonomy (NCBI): domain Bacteria; kingdom Pseudomonadati; phylum Pseudomonadota; class Gammaproteobacteria; order Oceanospirillales; family Oceanospirillaceae; genus Neptunomonas; species Neptunomonas concharum. The sequence continues at coordinate 1,408,418 of NZ_CP043869.1, forward strand.
GCAATCAAAAACTGCACTAAGGATCCAACAGGCAGCAGAAACGCTATTTGCCGAGCAAGGCTTTGCAGAGACGACCATGCGTCAAATTACCACAGAAGCGGATGTTAATCTGGCGGCTGTGAATTATCACTTTGGTTCAAAGCAGGGCTTGATTCAAGCTGTCTCTGAAACCTACTTAGGTCCTTTTGCGGAGTATCTGCAGGATGCGGTTCATGCGCGGACTGCGGACACATCCAACGAAACAGTAGCGATTGAAGAACTCATTGAGATGCTGGTGCGCGCTATGTTGTACGTGCATCAGGATAACACGCGAGCCTTGCCAATGTTTACGCGGCTGCTAGAGTTGGCTTATCTGGGTAGCCAGGAAGACTTACGGTCATTCTTAGCACGTCGTTTCAAAACGAAACTGGAAGGCTTTATTGACCTTCTACGTAAAGATACTGCCCCTATGCCGGATGAAGAGTTTTTTTGGCGGTTGCACTTTATGATGGGGGCAATGATATTTACATTATCTAATTATCATACGCTCCGGGGGATTGAGAAAGAGACCTATAATCAGGAAGCGGCTATCGAAAAAACACTGCATCGAATGATACCTGTGTTAGCAGCAGGTTTTCAGGCGCGTGCTGAAAACACTCAATTCTGCCGACTTTGAGAAAGCATGGCGCATCTTCTTCTAAGTATTCCACAACAGACGTTGCAGTTGTATCTGCCCGGAAAAGTGCTCACATACCTTGTCTCTACAGGAGTTAAAGGTGTGGGAGAACAACAAGGGTCAGGGTGTACCCCAAGAGGAAAACACCTTGTTCGCGCTAAAATAGGTGAAGGTCTACCAGCTAATGCAGTGTTTGTGGGGCGGCGTTTTACAGGAGAAATTTACTCCCAAGCATTGGCGGAACGTTTTCCTGATCGTGATTGGATATTGAGCCGTATTCTTTGGTTAAGCGGGCTAGAGCCAGGCGTGAACCGTTTAGGCAATGTCGATACGATGCGCCGATATATCTATATTCATGGTACCCCGGACTCGGAGCCGATGGGCGTTCCAGCATCCCATGGGTGTATTCGGATGCGTAATAGCGATGTAATGGAACTCTTTGACTTGATCCCCGTCGGAACAGAATTACAAATAGAGGATTGCTAATGGCCACAGGGCGCTTAATGTTGGATGTGCAAGGGTATGAGCTGACGAATGAGGAACGCGCTCTGTTGCGCCACTCTGAGGTAGGAGGGTTGATCCTATTTAGCCGTAACTACCAGTCTAAGGCACAGTTACAGGCCCTTGTTGCCGATATTCGCCAACAGCGGGCGGATATCTTGATTGCCGTTGATCATGAAGGCGGGCGCGTACAGCGCTTTCGTGACGAGTTTGTTCGCATTCCGCCTATGAAAAAACTCGCCGAGCTGTGGTTAGCCGATCCGGTTGCAGCGCAACAATGGGCGGAAGATCTGGGCTGGTTAATGGCGGCAGAGTTGGTTGAATTGGACATTGACATCAGCTTTGCGCCTGTTTTGGATATTGATTGGGCTCGCAGTGAAATCATTGGTGATCGTGCTTTTGGCACTCAAACTGACCAGGTTATCGCCTTAGCTAGTTGCTTTATGAAAGGTATGCATGCTGCCGGAATGGCTGCCACAGGCAAGCACTTTCCAGGTCATGGATGGGTGGCAGCAGACTCCCATTTAGATATTCCGGTTGATGAACGTAGCTTTGAGTCAATCAGAAACGTGGATCTCGTTCCGTTTCGCGCATTGGTATCGCAGGGCTTAGAGGCGATTATGCCTGCACATATTATTTATCAACAAATAGATGAGCATACCGCAGGGTTCTCCTCGTTTTGGCTAAAGCAGGTCTTACGGCAGGAGCTGGGCTTCAATGGTGTGATTTTCAGTGATGACTTGAGCATGGAAGGCGCGACTGTTGCGGGAAATTTTGCGCAACGGGCGGAGGCTGCATTAGCCGCTGGGTGTGACATGGTGTTGGTGTGTAATCATCCTGAAGGGGCAAAACAGGTGTTGGCCTTTCTTGAATCCTACCCTAGTGGGAATACCGTTTCTATTCAAACCATGCGCCGTAAACCCTTGGATATTGACACTGAGCGGTTTGCTCGGATCGCATCGCAGATGGAATGTTTCAACGTGTAAAACCAATAACCGACTTGTTAAAGAATAGAGGGTAGTCGACCGTGGATGGTAAGGAGATTGTTGGAAACTTAAACCAATGGCTTATCAATAACTTTGCTCTTGGCCAAGAGAACAGTTGGGTTTTGATTGTTTTCGTGATTGTGTTTTCAACCCTCGTTGTTGCTTTTATTGTAGGCAAGGTTTTTAACCACCTGGCAGCTCAACTTTCTAAGACCCGTAATATCTGGGACGATATTCTACTGGAGTCCGCCAGACGACCCACCATCATGATGGTGTGGGTGTTAGGGGGGAGCTGGGCTTTTGATGTCATTGATGTAAAGACTGGCACAGTGCTTCTGGATATTGTGGAGCCACTGCGTAAAGTAGCCGTTATTCTGCTTCTTGGATGGTTCTTGATCCGCTTTGTTCATGCCGCTGAGAAAGCGCTTATCGATCCAGAAGGGATTGATACCACTATGGATGCGACTACCGTCAGCGCTATGGGTAAGTTACTACGCTTGGCGCTGATTATTACGGTCTCTTTAGTGGTCTTGCAAAGCTTTGGTTACAGCATTTCCGGCGTTCTGGCTTTTGGTGGTATTGGTGGCTTGGCCGTCGGCTTTGCGGCAAAAGATCTGCTGGCTAACTTCTTTGGTGGTCTTATGATCTATTTGGATCGCCCCTTTAAAGTTGGTGATTGGGTGCGCTCTCCTGATAAAGATATTGAGGGGACCGTAGAAGATATTGGTTGGCGGTTAACACGCATTCGCACATTTGATAAGCGCCCTTTGTATGTCCCGAACGCAACCTTTACCAGTATCTCTGTTGAGAACCCTTCGCGTATGACCAATCGACGGATCTATGAGACGGTAGGTGTACGCTATTGTGATGTGAAAACGGTTAAGGCTATTGTGGATGATATTCGAGAGATGTTGCGACAGCATCCTGATATTGACCAACGGCAAACGTTAATTGTGAACCTCAATAAATTTGCCCCCTCATCGTTGGATTTCTTTATTTATTGTTTTACAAAAACAATAAATTGGGAGCACTTTCATAAGATCAAAGAGGATGTTTTGCTTAAGGTCATGGGTATTATTGAGTTTCATGGTGCCGAAGCTGCCTTCCCAACGACGACAGTTCATTTAATCCCTGAAGGTGAAATCCAGATCAGAAAAAGCAGTGACCAAGAATGACAAAATTAACCCGCGAAATCAGTAAAGTCAGGTTGAAATGGCTTAAATCGCATCTTGGGTTGTCGCGCCATTGGGTGCTTTTGTCGGTCTCTGCTGGCGTGTTAAGTGCGCTAATGATGATTTTTCAGGCGATGTTATTAGCAAAAATCATCTACAACGCAGTCTTTCTCGAAGTACCCCTTGAGGCGCTCTGGCCATTATTCATTGCGTTAGTACCTGTTTTTCTAGTGCGCGGTGTAGCTGTTTCGGTCAAAGATGTTTGTGGTACGCAAGCGTCGGTCACCATACGCAGGGAGTTAAGACAGCAAATAAGCGACAAACTGATTCGTCTTGGGCCTGCCTATACGTTATCGCAGCGAAGTGGTGATCTAAGTAACTTGGCGATAGAGCAAATTGAGGCCTTGGATGGTTTTTTTGCCCGTTATCTGCCTCAAATGGCACTGTCCGTGATAGTACCGCTGCTTATTATCGGCTTTGTTATTCCCTACAATTGGGCTGTTGTTGTTATTTTCTTAGTAACAGCTCCCTTGGTTCCTCTCTTCATGGCGTTGGTGGGCATGAAGGCTGCAGAGGCTAATCAGCGAAATTTTGCAGCGTTGTCGCATTTGAGTGCATTTTTCCTCGATGTATTGGGGGGGATGTTTACTTTAAAGTTGTTCAATCGGAGCCGCCATCAGGAGGCGTCACTGGCAAAGGCTTCAGATGAGTTTCGCCAGAGAACGATGCAAGTTTTACGATTAGCATTTCTCTCTTCAGCGGTATTGGAATTCTTTTCTGCTATCTCTATTGCTGTCGTAGCTGTTTATCTGGGGATGAGTTTTTTGGGGCATCTAGATTTCGGTAGTTGGAGCGATAGTATTACCTTCTATGAAGCCCTGTTTATTCTTTTGCTGGCACCAGAGTTTTATCTGCCATTAAGAGAGCTTGGAACCCATTACCATGCTAAAGCGGAAGCGATAGGGGCGGCAGGACGTATCGCAGATCTTTTATCTGAACCTGAGCCGGAGATCGTCTCCGGTGATGAAGTCATAAAAGGCAACGCTATAGCCGTTCACTTAGCAGCTGTATCAAAGCGCTATACGGGGCAGCAAGTCCCCGTTTTGGACGAAGCAACCCTAACGATTTCTGCGGGTGAGTTTGTGGCCATTATAGGGCCAAGTGGTTCTGGAAAAAGTACTGTATTGAATCTGCTGCTAGGTTTTGATCAGCCCAATAAGGGCGAAATTCAAATCAATAACAGACCATTATCCCGTCTCAATCATGAACATTGGCTACAACAAGTTGCTTGGGTAAGTCAGCACACCAACCTTTTTTACGGCACGATTCGCGATAACTTATTGATTGCCTGTCCCGATGCTTCAGATGAGGTCTTGGTAAAGGCATGCCAAACCGCGTTTGCGTGGGAGTTTATTGAGCCTTTGCCACAGCAGCTTGATACCCATTTAGGTGAGGGAGGGTTTGGTTTATCGGGAGGGCAAATTCAGCGCTTGGCTATTGCACGGGTTTTGCTAAAGGATGCGCCTTTGGTTTTGTTGGATGAGCCAACCGCGAATTTAGATAAAGCCTCAGAAGGGTATGTGTTAAAAGCGATCGAGGCATTAGCTGTTGGGCGCACGGTGATTATGTTGACACATCGTCTGGCTAGTCAATCGATTGCGCAGAGCGTTTATCGATTATCAGATGGTGGATTTTCGAAAATGGAGGTGCGTTGATAATGCGAGCATTGCTTCCCTTTATTGTGTTGATGCGCCATCACTTAGGTTGGGTTTTGTTGGGTGGCTTTTTAAGTTTACTCACGTTGTTTTCAGCGATTGGTTTGCTCGCATTATCGGGTTGGTTTATCACAGCAACCTCCTTGGCCGGGCTCACACTAATCTCCGCACAGGCTTTTAACTACTATACGCCAGGAGCAGGTGTTCGTGGTTTCGCCATCTTGCGAACAGCTGGACGTTATGGCGAGCGTATAGCGACCCATGAAGCGACATTCAGATTACTGTCGGATCTTCGCTGCTGGTTTTATCGGGAGCTAGAGCCGTTAGGGCCCCGTCAAGTGGCGATTTTCCGGTCATCAGATCTGCTTAATCGAATCGTGTCAGATATCGATGCTTTGGATAATCTATACCTTAGGGTGCTGGTGCCTTCTGTAATGGCTGTTATAACGACGGCACTTTTAGCGTTATTTGTTAGTTTTTATGACACTTATCTTGCGTGGGTTCTCGTGCTTGCCTTATTTGCAGGCGGGGTTCTTCTACCACTTTTAGGGCACTCTCTAGGAAAATATGCGGGTAGAACACAGATATCGAGTAAGGCAGCATTGCGTAATGGGTGGCTGGATTTAATCCGTGGTATGGCTGATCTTCGTATTTATGGTGCTTCGCAACGACACAGTGAACAATTATTATCTCAGGATGCTCAACTGTTAGGCGCTCAGGTTAAAATGAGTTGGGTTAACGGCTTAACATCGGGCCTTATGGTGATGTTGGCGGGCTTAACCATGGCGATTGTTCTGTTCATGGGGATTGAGCGTCTTGCCATAGCCGAGCTTAGTGGCCCTCAGGTTGTAATGTTAGTATTAGCTTCGATAGCTGCTTTTGAGGTGGTTGCTGGTTTGCCAGTAGCTTATCAGTACTTAGGGAAGACGCTCGCTGCGGCGGCACGCTTAAATGAAGTTTTGTCATCTACGTCGGATGTGTCTTATGGCGATGCAGAGCAGGGGCCGGATAGCGGACGTGTTGTTTTTAATAACGTTAGTTTCGCGTATCAATCTACACCCGCTATCAACCACTTTTCGCTTTCTGTGAATCCGGGTGAAACGTTAGCTGTGTTAGGGAATACCGGCAGCGGTAAAAGCTCGCTGATTAATTTGTTGGCGCGTTTTTGGGAGCCTCAGACGGGGCGTATTTCGTTGAATGGCTTAGCCATTACTAACTACACAGAAGAGGCGTTGCGACGTCAAATAAGTGTGATGAGCCAACCGGTTAAGCTCTTTTCCGGCTCAGTGCGGGAGAACCTGCAGTTGGCTAATCCGCAAGCTACGGATGAGCAGTTGTGGCAGGTGCTTGAAATAGCGGATCTTGACCAGTTTCTTCATCAGGAAAGAGGGCTTGATCACTTTATCGGTGAAAATGGGCAGCAGTTGTCGGGGGGGCAGCGAAAGAGACTTGCATTAGCGAGAGCGCTCTTATACAAAGCGCCTATCCTTATTCTGGATGAGCCCCTAGAAGGGTTGGATCTAGAGTCTGCTGAGAAGATTATTCAGCGCCTTTTGATTTTTTGTAAGACACAGAATACAACCTTAATAATGATTACCCATCATCTAGTGCATTTGGAGCGCTTTGATCGCATAGCACTACTGGATTCAGGTGAGTTGGTAGAAGAGGGCCAGTATGATGTGCTGGCCCGTCAATCCAGTAGTCGTCTTAGTGAGTTGCTGATTGATTAGTTGAGGGGAGTTGCATAAACCAAAATGCCAAATAGTGGGTGGTCAATATAGTGCGCCTCTCTTGATTTCATGCGCCTTGGCTCATCCAGTAATGCAGTGATCATTCGAGTAGAACCATCCCCTAGAGCGATGTTGCGGCGTAGTTGCAGGTTGGGTTTGAAGTGTAAATAACGCCCGCGATCTACAGTAATAGCTCCTTCAAGTTCATGATAACCATCATCCATCATGTATCCCGCACGAATTGCAACAGGTTGTGAGTTGCGCCCTTGCACGACGGGTTGGCTCCACGCTTTATGATAGATCACTCGCATACCGGCGGCATTTCGAATTCGTTGATCAGTACTGTTTAAAAAAAAGCTGCCCGGCCCTCTTTCCTTGTAACCTCCAGAGCCTGAGAGACTGATTCCGCTCGCTGGTGGGGAATCGGGAGTGGGCCAAAACTCACTGCGGGTAGAAGCATTGTCACGGCTGAAGATCAGTACTTCAATGCCGTAGTAGGTGGCTGCTTGGCTATAGCCGCTGAGAGCTAACAGTGCTGTGCAGAGAATAATCAGTTTTTTCATGTACTTACCTTACCCAATTCCGTCAGTAGGGATTCAACCGCTGTGAAGCGCTTTTCTGTGTCGTCCATATCCATCGAGAAGCGCAACTGATTTGCGCCTTCCAGTTTATAGATTTTTGGCTGCTTTTGAACCAGTGTCACCAGCGTAAAAGGATCCACCTTTGGCTCGCTATCAAACTCCAAACGACCGCTATGGCTACCAGCATCTAGTTTAGCGATTCCCAACTGTTCTGCTAGTAGTTTTAGTGATGTGATTCTAAAGAGATTCTTAGTGGCCTCAGGCAGTAAGCCGAAACGATCGATCATCTCAATCTGTAGCTCTTTTAGCTCGGTCTCATTTTTGCCGCTGGCAATGCGTTTGTACATGATTAGGCGGTTGTGCACATCTGGCAGATAATCATCGGGTATGAGTGCCGGTACACGTAGGTTTATTTCTGCGCCATGGTTCAGTGGTTTATCCATATTGGGCGTTCGTCCTTGTTTAATGGACTCGATCGCCTCTTCGAGCATTTCCATATAGAGTGTAAAACCTACCCCTTGAATCTGGCCGCTTTGCTCCTCACCGAGCAGTTCGCCAGCCCCTCGAATCTCAAGATCATGGGTGGCCAGTGTAAATCCAGCACCTAAGTCTTCAGCCAAGGCTATGGCTTCTAGTCTTTTGTTGGCATCTGCGGTGATATTTTTCTGTGGAGGTGTCAATAAGTAAGCATAGGCTTGGTGGTGAGATCGGCCTACACGACCACGCAACTGATGCAGCTGAGCCAAACCAAACTTATCAGCGCGATCAATAATGATGGTGTTGGCATTCGGCACATCGATACCGGTTTCAACAATAGTGGTACAGAGCAAAACATTAAAGCGCTTATGATAAAAGTCGGACATGACTTGCTCGAGTTCGCGCTCACGCATCTGGCCATGGCCGATACCGATTCGTGCTTCGGGAACCAGTTCGGCTAGGACTTCAGCCGTTTTAGCAATGGTTTTTACTTCATTGTGCAGGTAATAAACCTGCCCACCACGCAGCAGCTCGCGCAAAAGCGCTTCTTTAATCAAGCCGTTATCGGACTCTCGTACAAATGTTTTTACTGCCAGCCTTCTAGCAGGAGGTGTGGCGATAATGGATAGATCGCGCATACCAGACATTGCCATGTTCAGCGTTCTTGGAATCGGTGTGGCGGTCATCGTAAGAATATCTACCTCAGAGCGTAAAGACTTTAGACGCTCTTTTTGCTGAACGCCAAAGCGGTGTTCTTCGTCGATAATGACGAGCCCAAGGTCTTTAAAGTCGATATCGCCTTGGAGTAGCTTATGTGTGCCTACGATGATATCAACTTGACCATTATTGAGCTGTTCGATGACGGCGTTTTGTTGTTTGCCCGACCGAAAGCGGGAAATCAGTTCCACAGTGACCGGCCATTCTGCAAAACGATCTTTAAAGTTCTCATAATGTTGCTGCGCCAGCAGTGTTGTTGGCACTAAAATAGCGACCTGCTTACCAGATTGGACTGCCATAAAGGCCGCTCTCATGGCTACCTCTGTTTTTCCGAAACCAACATCACCGCAGACCAAGCGATCCATGGGTTGTACAGCTGTCATATCATCAATCACCGCTTTTATGGCGGTTTCTTGATCTGGGGTTTCTTCAAAGGGGAAGCCTGCGGCAAACAGTTGGTAGTTCTCATCTGGGTTACTAAAGGCAAAACCTTTGCGTGCGGCGCGGCGTGCGTAAATATCCAGCAGCTCGGCTGCGGTATCGCGAATCTTTTCGGCAGCTTTCTGGCGGGCTTTGCTCCACTGTTCTGTACCGAGTCGGTGAAGCGGGGCGAGTTCATCTGTTGTGCCGCTATAACGGCTAATCAAGTGTAATGATGAGACCGGTACGTAGAGCTTCGTATCGTTTGCGTAGGCGAGCATGACAAACTCGTTGGCTTGGCCGTCCAGCTCTATCGTTTCTAGGCCAAGGTAGCGTCCGACGCCATGGTCTATATGAACTACAGGAGCATTGGGTGCTAGTTCGGCAAGATTGCGTACAATCAGGTCTGATTGGTCTTTTTCGCGAGCACGTCGGCGTCGTTGGAATACCTGCTTGCCAAAGAGTTGTGACTCGGTAATGACCTGTAACTGGCCAGCTAAGCTGAGGCCTCTATCTAATGGGTAAACCGTTATGCAGAAAGGATGTTCGCTTTGTGAAAAATGACTCCAACTGTTAGCTGATTGGGGCTGGATGCCTGCTTTCGCCAATAGCTCTAGTAGGGATTCTTTGCGCCCTGCTGACTCGGCACAAAATAATACTCGCTCATTAGGTCTTTCGGCTAGAAAATCACAGAGTAGTTTAAGTGGTGTGGAGGATTGTGCATTAACGGTTAGGTCGGGTGTCGCTTCCGCACAAAGGTTAGTATGCCCGGCCGACGTAGGTTCTGTTGCCTCGGAAAACTGTAAACGGCGGAACTTTTTCAGTTTGGCCAGCAGTTCGTCGGTAGGGGTGAAGATTGCATTCGGTGTCAGAATCGGTCGCTCAATATCGTGGCGGCGATCTTCATAGCGCTGGCTGACATCATGCCAGAAGTTCTGGCATGGTTCTGCGAGCGCGCCATCGGTAATTAGCAGAGTGTCTTGCGGTAGGTAGTCCAATAACGTGGAGGTGCCATCAAAAAACAGAGGGAGATAGTACTCGATTCCAGCTGGTGCAAAGCCGTTACAAACGTCCTGATAGACGGGACAACGGCGATGATCAACATCAAAATGTTCACGCCATTGTTGCTTAAATAGAGTAATCGCCTCTTTTGTGAGTGGGAACTCACGAGCGGGTAATAAGCGAATCTGTTCTATCTGTTCAATGGAGCGCTGCGTTTCTGTATCGAAGGTGCGAAGTGTGTCGATCTCATCATCGAACAGATCAATTCGATAGGGTAGGTCGGTGCCCATCGGAAACAGATCTATGATTGAGCCGCGAATTGCAAACTCACCATGTTCATGGACCGTATCAACTGCCCGATAGCCTGCATCCGTTAACTGTTGCCTTAAATGGTTGCCATCCAGCTTTTGCCCTGTATCAAGCACTAAGGAATGTGCTCGTAAAAAACTGCTGGGCGCGATACGGTGCATTAATGTGCTAATCGGGACAATGACTACGCCATGGCGCAGATGCTCTAGTCGTTTTAGCGTGCTGATACGTGTGGAGGTAATATCTTGATGGGGTGAGAAATTATCGTAGGCAAGCGTTTCCCAGTCAGGGAAGGGTAGAATATCTAGTTTATCGGCAAAGAAGCGAATTTCATTTTCTAATAATGTGGCTGTATCACTGTTGCGAGTGATCACCACCGTCGGATGATCGTGTGCAATCGCTGCCTGAGCGATGGCTAAGCCTGCTGCACTCTGGTGTGCTTGCCCTATCCATTTAAGATCGCCCAGCTTGTTGGGCATCTGAAAAGTCAGCTTAGTCACATTATTCCCCATCAATCCTCTTTCAAGAAGCGAGCTATGTTAACGCCTGTCTGTGAAAAACGATAGAAAAGCTAACGAATTCATGGTCCTAAAGTCTAGAAAAGCAGTATTTGCTCGAAACCCGATAACAAGCGATAATATGCCGCAATTTTTTAATGTGCGTTGACGTAAAGTTGGAGATGCCTGTGAGCCAAGATCTAGTATTCGCTGAATGGAAAGAACGCGAAGCCACTGCCGAAGCAATGATCCCTGTTATCGGTCGCTTATACCGCGATCGTAATATCGAGACTTCTGTTTATGGTCGCTTAGTTGTTAAGCGTTCAGTGATCGATATTCTGAAAGCACACCGTTTTGTTCGTCAGATGGAATCTCAGGAGCTGACGGTTCTTGATACTTTTCCAATACTTGAGGCATTGGAGTCTCTGGATGTAAGCGGCGCTCATATTGATATCGGTAAGCTGGCTGTTAAGTTCCGTAATGAAGGCAATGGTCGTACCATTAATGAGTTCCTAGAGAGTGAGCTGGCTCCCGTTATTGGTGCAGAAGAGCGTCAGGGTACGGATGTTGTTCTTTATGGTTTTGGGCGTATCGGGCGCTTGTTGGCTCGTTTGTTGATCGAGCGCACAGGTGGCGGTCAATCGTTGCGTTTACGTGCCATTGTTGTGCGTAAAGGCAAGGCTGCAAACGATCTTGAAAAGCGTGCAAGCTTATTACGTCGTGATTCGGTACATGGCTCTTTTAAAGGTACGATTCAAGTTGATGAAGAACGTAACTTATTAATTGCTAATGGCAATGAGATTCAGGTCATCTTTTCTGATGGTCCTGATCAGGTTGACTACACCCAATACGGCATCAACGATGCGATCGTACTGGATAACACGGGCATCTGGCGCGATAAAGAAGGCTTGGAGCTGCACTTAAAGTCTAAAGGTGTTGCTCGCGTTCTGCTAACAGCGCCTGGTAAAGGTGTTAAGAACATCGTTATGGGTGTTAACCATCACGATTTTGATGAAAACGATCGCGTATTGTCAGCGGCGTCATGTACTACTAATGCGATCACTCCTGTGTTGAAAGCTGTTAACGATGCGTTTGGTATTGAGAACGGACATGTTGAAACAGTTCATGCTTACACCAATGACCAAAACCTAATTGATAACTATCACAAAGGTGATCGTCGTGGTCGTGCAGCGGGTTTGAACATGGTACTGACTGAAACGGGTGCTGCAAAAGCTGTATCTAAAGCGCTGCCTGTTATGGAAGGTAAGCTGACGGGTAATGCGATTCGCGTTCCTACACCTAACGTTTCTATGGCTATCTTGAATCTCAACCTAGAGAAAGAGGTCACTAAAGAGTCGCTGAACGAGTACTTGCGTGATGCTGCGCTGCACTCGTCTATGCAGAAGCAGATCGACTACAGCAACTCCCCAGAAGCGGTATCTACTGATTTTGTAGGATCGCGAGCGGCTGGTATCGTTGATGCGTTAGCTACAATTGCTACTGGCAAGCGCTGCGTGCTGTACGTATGGTATGACAACGAGTTTGGTTATAGCTGTCAGGTTATCCGTATGGCTCAGAAGATGGCTAATGTCACTTTACCTGCGTTCCCTAAAGCAACTAAATAATTGAATCTTTTCAAGAAAGGGTCACAAAATGTGGCCTTTTTTTTGGTCTTTTTCTTTTAGTGTTTTTTGGAATAAGTATATTCTAAATGTGTCTAGCTAATTTGCCTTAGTAACCCAAAGGTATCAGCGGTTAAAGTGGGGCTCTTTGTAGATATGGGATGCGCCGCTCAGGTATACTTACAAGGTTTTTAGGTGGGGTTATTGGTTTTCCGAGAAAAAAATCAGAAAGGAGGTCTCTCAAATGAGACGAGGCTCTTCTGTAATCTGAAACAGGTGAAAACTAGGCTTCAAAAAATTTAATCGTGATTGGGTGAGGTGTATGATCAAGATCAAGAAGGGTCTGGATCTACCGATAACGGGTGCGCCGGAGCAAGTCGTCAAAGACGCTGCGCCGGTAATTCGATCGGTCGCCGTATGCGGGCCAGACTATGTTGGTTGTAAACCAACGATGGCCGTTAAGGTGGGGGATCGAGTTAAACTCGGTCAAGTGATCTTTTCCGATAAGAAAACTGAAGGCGTTCAGTTCACTGCACCAGGTGCTGGTGTGGTTAAAGAGATCAATCGTGGCGAGCGTCGAGTGCTACAAACGGTTGTTATCGAGCTGGACGAAAATGAAGAGTCTATTGAGTTTACACAGTATGATGCTGCTAAGCTTGATGGCTTGTCTCGTGATCAGGTAGTTGAAAACTTGCAAGCTTCTGGTCTGTGGGCGGCTTTTCGTACACGACCTTTTAGCAAGGTGCCCGCTGTATCCAGTGTGCCGGTTTCTATATTTGTAACCGCAATAGATACAAATCCACTGGCTGCTAATCCTGAACATTTTATCAATGCTTATTCAGAAGATTTTGCTAACGGTTTGAAGCTGTTAACAAAATTACCTGAAAAGAACGTTTTCCTATGCAAAGCACCGGGTGCAAACGTACCTACGGTTTCGGGTGTTACCGTTGAAGAGTTCGAGGGTAAGCATCCAGCAGGCAATGCCGGTACTCACATACACCACTTAGAGCCAGTTTCTCGCAACAAGGTGGTGTGGACAGTAGGCTATCAGGATGTTGTAGCAATAGGTAAGTTGTTTACCGAAGGTAAGCTGTTTGTCGAGCGCTATATTTCTGTGGCAGGCCCTCATGTCAATAAATCTTCCATACTGAAAACCCGACTGGGTGCGAACTTAACAGAGTTGGCAACGGGCTTATTACCTGTAGGTGATAATCGTGTTATCAGTGGCTCAGTATGGAATGGTCGTGCCGCAAAAGGCCCTCTGGGCTACCTTGGTCGTTATGCGAACCAAGTTACGGTACTAACGGAAGGTACTCAGCGTGAATTTATGGGTTGGGTTCTACCTGGCACCAATAAGTTCTCAGTGTTGAACGTATTCGCGTCCTTCCTCTCTTCGGGTAAGAAATTCGACTTCACAACCACCACAAATGGTTCTGAACGTGCGATGGTTCCAGTAGGTCAGTTCGAAGAACTTGTGCCTATGGATATCTTGCCTACTCAATTGCTACGTGCGCTGGTTACCGGTGACATCGTTTCTGCTATGCAGTTAGGGTGCCTGGAACTCGACGAAGAAGATTTGGCCCTTTGTACTTTTGCTTGCCCAGGTAAGTATGAGTATGGTCCGATCCTTCGCGATAATCTGACGCGCATCGAGAAAGAGGCTTAAGAGAGGCAGCCTATGAGCATCAGAAATATTCTTGACAAAATGGAGCCGCATTTCCATAAAGGCGGCAAGTATGAAAATTGGTATGCGCTTTATGAAGCGGTTGATACTATTTTCTATACACCAGGATCTGTGACGAAGACAGCTTCTCACGTACGTGATGCAGTTGATCTAAAGCGCATGATGATCTTGGTGTGGATGTGTACCTTCCCAGCTGTTTTTGCGGGTTTGTATAACGTTGGCTATCAAGCTAATACCGCCATGGCTGGTATGGGGTTGAGTGAAGCTGAAGGGTGGCGCGGTGCTATTGCTGGCGCGCTGGCAGGCTACGACCCGACGAGTATCTGGGATAACATTATCCATGGTGCCGTTTACTGGTTACCCATTTATGCGGTGACGTTTATTGTTGGCGGCTTCTGGGAAGTGTTGTTTGCGATGAAGCGTGGACACGAAGTTAATGAAGGTTTCTTTGTGACTTCTATACTGTTCTCACTGATTTTGCCTCCAACCGTACCTTTATGGCAGGTGGCGCTAGGTATCAGCTTTGGTGTGGTTGTTGGTAAAGAAGTGTTTGGTGGTACAGGTAAAAACTTCCTGAACCCTGCCCTAACAGGCCGTGCTTTTCTTTTCTTTGCTTACCCAGCTCAGATGTCAGGTGATGCAATCTGGACAGCTGTTGATGGTTTCTCCGGTGCGACGCCTTTAGGCTTAGCCGCTGCAGGTGGTATCGATGCGATTCTGGCGCAAAACCTTACTTGGATGGATGCTTTCCTTGGCATGATTCAAGGTTCTGTCGGTGAGACATCGACGCTAGCCATTATGATCGGTGGTGCTGTGCTATTAATAGCGAAAGTAGCTGCTTGGCGAATCGTTGCCGGTGTATTTGCGGGCATGGTGGGTATGTCAGTGCTGCTCAATCTGATTGGTTCAGACACTAACCCTATGTTTGCTATGCCTTTCTACTGGCACTTGGTGTTGGGTGGGTTTGCTTTTGGTATGTTCTTCATGGCAACAGATCCAGTATCTGCGTCTATGACAAATAAAGGTAAGTGGTACTTTGGTGCGCTTATCGGTGTCATGGTGGTGCTGATTCGTGTGGTCAACCCAGCATTCCCAGAAGGAATGATGTTGGCAATCCTGTTCGGTAACTTGTTTGCACCTCTGATTGACAATTTTGTGATTCAGGCAAACATCAAGCGGAGGATGGCACGTAATGTCGGCTAATAACGATACTATCGGTAAAACAATTACGGTCACGGTACTACTGTGTGTTGTTTGCTCTGTGATCGTGTCTGCTGCGGCAGTTCTTCTGAAGCCTCAGCAGATTGCCAACAAAGAGTTGGACAGAAAAACCAACATTCTGGCAGCGGCTGGATTGATGGATTCTTCTAAATCTGTAGAAGAGCTGTTTGCTCAGATCACGACCAAAGTCATTGATTTGGAGACGGGTAAATTCACAGATGAAGTTGATGCGGCAACGTATGATGCACGTAAAGCTTCTAAAGAGCCTGCGCTATCAAAAGCACTGGATCGTAATGTGGATATTGCTTCTATTAAGCGTCAGGCAAAATACCAGACGGTTTACTTAGTAGAGAAGGATGGCCAGCTGGAAAAGGTTATTTTACCTGTCCATGGTTACGGACTTTGGTCAACACTGTATGGCTTCCTTGCTTTGGAAGGTGATTTGAATACAGTGGTTGGTTTGGGTTTTTATTCTCATGCTGAAACCCCAGGTTTGGGTGGCGAGGTGGATAATCCACTTTGGAAAGCGCTATGGCCTGGTAAAAAGGTCTACGCTGAAGGCACGATGGAGCCAAAACTTGGCTTAGTGAAAGGTAAGGTCGACCCGGCATCTGCAAGTGCAGAACATCAAATTGATGGCCTTTCTGGTGCAACACTCACAAGTAATGGTGTATCTCATCTTGTTAAGTTCTGGATGGGCGAAAACGGTTATGCACCGTTTCTTGCTAACCTGAAAGCGGGGGGGGTGTAAACAATGTCTGAAACTAAAGATGTTTTGACGAGCCCTATCGTCAAAAATAACCCAATAGCTTTGCAGATTCTGGGTATTTGTTCCGCTTTGGCGGTAACAACCAACATGAATACTGCACTGGTAATGACGTTAGCAGTAATTGCGGTTACGGCATTCTCAAACATGTTTGTGTCTATGATTCGTAATCATATGCCAAGCAGTATTCGTATTATCTGCCAGATGACTATTATCGCTTCGTTGGTAATCGTTGTTGACCAGATCCTTAAAGCGGTTGCTTATGATGTATCAAAACAACTTTCAGTTTTCGTTGGTTTGATCATCACAAACTGTATCGTTATGGGACGTGCGGAAGCTTTTGCAATGAAAAACCCTCCAGGAATCTCTTTCATGGATGGTATCGGCAATGGCTTAGGGTACGGCGCGGTACTGATGTTTGTTGGCTTTATTCGCGAACTACTCGGTTCTGGTAGCTTGTTTGGTGTTGAAGTGTTACCACTTATTACCAATGGCGGCTGGTATCAGGCAAATGGCTTGCTACTGTTGCCACCAAGTGCATTCTTCATTATTGGTGGATTTATCTGGTTACTGCGTACTTTTGATAAGAAGCAGGTTGAAGCCCCAGAATTCATCATGGCGCCTAACTCTAAGAAGGAGGCTGTGTAATGGAACAATATATCAGCCTAGCAATTAAGGCGATCTTCGTAGAAAACATGGCGTTGGCATTCTTCTTGGGGATGTGTACTTTCTTGGCGATTTCCAAGAAGGTACAAACAGCCATTGGCTTAGGTATTGCGGTTATTGTTGTACTAGCAATCACCACGCCGGTTAATAACTTGCTATATAACGGCTTGTTGCGTGAAGGCGCATTGGCGTGGGCGGGTTATCCGGAAGTTGATCTGAGCTTCTTGGGGTATATCTCTTATATTGGTGTTATCGCAGCGATCGTACAGATCCTCGAGATGGTGTTGGATAAGTTCTTCCCAGCATTGTACAACGCTTTGGGGGTATTCCTGCCTTTGATCACTGTAAACTGTGCCATTATGGGTGCTGCTCTCTTTATGGTAGAGCGTGACTATAACTTTGGTGAAAGTGTGGTTTATGGTGTAGGTGCGGGTGTAGGTTGGGCGCTAGCAATTGCTGCGTTAGCCGGCATTCGTGAAAAATTGAAATATAGCGACGTACCAGAAGGATTGCGTGGCCTAGGTATCACCTTCATTACTGTTGGTTTGATGTCTTTAGGTTTCATGTCGTTCTCTGGTGTTCAGCTGTAATTCTGCTCAGACATGATCAACAGAAGGATGGATTAAGCCCATGAATGCTGAAATCGTTCTCGGCGTTGTCATGTTTACCGTTGTGGTGCTTGCACTTGTAGCGGTAATTCTGGCAGCTCGTTCAAAACTTGTTAGTTCCGGTGATGTGACTATTCATATCAATGAAGATCCGGAAAAATCTATTACTGTACCTGCGGGCGGTAAGTTACTTCAGACACTGGCTAATGCAGGTATCTTTGTACCTTCTGCTTGCGGTGGCGGCGGTACCTGTGCTCAGTGTAAGTGTCAAGTACTTGATGGCGGCGGCTCTATGCTGCCAACTGAAGAGTCTCACTTCACAATGCGTGAAGCGAAAGATGGTTGGCGTCTCAGTTGTCAAGTTGCTGTGAAGCAGGACATGAACATTGAATTGGAAGAAGAGATCTTTGGTGTTAAAAAGTGGGAGTGTACGGTTGAGTCTAACCCTAACGTTGCTACTTTCATCAAGGAATTGACACTACGCTTACCTGAAGGTGAGAACGTAGACTTCCGTGCAGGTGGCTATGTTCAGTTAGAGTGCCCTCCTCATGAAGTGCACTACAAGGACTTCGATATAGAAGAAGAGTACCGCGGAGATTGGGATAAGTTTAACCAGTGGAAGTATGTATCTAAGGTAACTGAGCCTGTGATCCGTGCATACTCAATGGCTAACTATCCAGAAGAGCGCGGTGTTGTGAAGTTTAACATCCGTATTGCTTCTCCACCTCCGGGTAAAGATGATTTGCCTCCAGGCCAAATGTCATCTTACGTCTTCAGCTTGAAGCCAGGCGATAAGATCACTGTATACGGGCCGTTCGGTGAGTTCTTTGCCAAAGATACTGACAACGAGATGGTCTTTATCGGTGGTGGTGCTGGCATGGCGCCAATGCGCTCGCACATTTTCGATCAGTTAAAGCGTCTTAACTCCAAGCGTAAGATCTCTTTCTGGTACGGTGCGCGCTCGTTACGAGAGTGTTTCTATAACGAAGAGTATGATCAGCTTGCTGCTGAGAATGACAACTTCAAATGGCACTTGGCATTGTCAGATCCACAGCCAGAAGATAACTGGGATGGCATGACAGGCTTTATCCATAACGTACTGTATGAGAACTATCTGAAGGATCACGAAGCGCCTGAAGATTGTGAGTACTACATGTGTGGACCACCAATGATGAACGCTGCAGTTATCCAGATGCTTTTGGATCTGGGTGTAGAGCGTGAAAACATCTTCCTTGATGACTTTGGTGGTTAATCACTAATGGATAACGGCTTTCGTATCCTGAAATGGCCGGCAGCACTGCTGCTGGCCTTTTTGTTTCTGAGTGGGTGTTCAAAACAACCAGCTGAAACAATACTGTCCCTAAATGGCATGACGATGGGGACTACCTACACTGTGAAATGGGTTTCAGTGGATGATGTACATACCCAATCAGCACAGATTCAAAAAGAAATTACGCAGGCTCTGGTTGATGTTAACCAGTCCATGTCTACGTACATTGATGATTCAGAATTATCTAAGTTTAACCAGATGCCTTCAGGCGCAGGGGTAATAGCCTCTGAGCCACTGTTTTTTGTATTGGCTTTAGCAGAATCTATTAGCGAGGCAACTCTGGGGGCATTTGATGTAACAGTCGGTCCCTTAGTCAATTTGTGGGGCTTTGGGCCCGATAAACGTATTATTAAAGCGCCTTCTGATGCATTGGTTGAGCAGCGCTTAACTGAAATCGGTTACCAATTTTTAGAACTTAATCCTGAAACGCGACAGATCACAAAAACTAAACCTCTTTATGTTGATCTCTCTGCTATCGCGAAAGGTTATGGTGTTGATGTTCTCGCCGCTATCCTTGAAACGCATGGAATAGTGAACTATCTGGTTGAAATTGGGGGTGAACTGCGGACTTCAGGTCGTAAACCCGGTAACCAAGATTGGCGCATAGCCATTGAAAGCCCCACGCAAGGTGAGCGTCAGGTACAAAAAATTATCCGTATCAGTGATACCGGTATTGCTACATCGGGTGACTATCGTAATTATTTTGAAGAGGATGGCATCCGCTACGCTCATACCATTGACCCTAAGACGGGGAGACCCATTACGCATAAGCTGGCGTCAGTAACGGTTTTAATGCCAACCTGTGCAGAGGCTGATGCATTGGCAACCGCATTTATGGTTATGGGCGAGGAGGCCGCCTATGAATATGCATCAAAAAATCAAATTGATGCGTTTTTTATAGTAAAATCTGAAACAGGGTTTATTGAAAAAATGACACCAGGATTTGAAAAGCGTCTGGTGAAGTGAGGTTGTGTTGGATATTTTCTTTCTTGTGTTTGCAGGCTTAATGTTGGTTGTACTGGCGATGTCAGTAGGTGTCCTTTTAGGGCGCAAGCCGATAGCAGGCTCCTGTGGTGGAATGGCATCACTGGGTATGGATACTGCCTGTGATATTTGTGGTGGTGATAAAACCATTTGTGACGATGAAGATGAAAAAAGCCGTCGCATCGCGGAGTTAGCTAAATTAGATGAGCTGACTTATGAGGTTAAGGCGAAAGGCTAATTTGCCCTTTTCTCTCCACAGTCTATTCTGCGAAAAGACTAGCCTAAGTGTCTGATAAAAAAGTATATAAAACTAAGGGGAAATGAATGGCTGTTTATGAGTATGACGTAGTTGTCATCGGTTCTGGACCTGCTGGCGAAGGGGCTGCAATGAATGCAGCTAAGCATGGTCGCCGTGTAGCGGTAATTGAAGAGCAGGAGACTGTTGGTGGAAACTGTACCCACAAAGGTACAATCCCTTCAAAGGCGTTGCGTCACTCAGTTAAGCAGATCATTGAGTTCAACACTAACCCAATGTTCCGTGACATTGGTGAGCCTCGTTGGTTCTCGTTTCCAAAAGTCTTAAAACGTGCCGAAAAGGTTATGTCCAATCAGGTGATGCTGAGAACCAACTTTTATGCACGAAATCGTGTTGATGTATTCTTTGGGCGTGCGGAGTTTGAAGATAAAAATACCGTACTGGTGAAAGGAACAGTCAAAGGTACAGAAACCTTAAGAGCTAAGAATATTATTATTGCGACGGGGTCGCGGCCTTACACGCCTGCTGATATCGACTTTTCCCACCCACGGATATACAACTCCGACACGATACTTAAATTAAGCCACACACCGCGTACGTTGATCATTTATGGTGCTGGTGTCATCGGTAGTGAGTACTGTTCTATCTTTAGTGGCTTAGGGGTGAAAGTCGACTTGATCGACACCCAAGATCGTTTATTGTCTTTCTTAGACGGTGAAATATCGGATGCACTGAGTTACCACCTGCGTAATACTGCCGTTAAGATTCGCCATAACGAAGAGTATGAAAGCGTCGAAGGGGATGATCACGGCGTGATTTTAAACCTAAAATCCGGTAAGCGTATTCGAGCTGATGCTTTCTTATGGTGCAATGGTCGTACGGGTAATACTGATAATTTAAATATTGAAGCAACGGGGTTGGCGCCAAATAGCCGTGGCCAATTATCTGTTGATGGTCACTATCGTACAGAGGTCGAAGGGATTTATGCGGTAGGCGATGTTATTGGTTGGCCGAGTTTAGCTTCTGCTGCTCTGGATCAAGGGCGTTCGGCGGCGGCTGATCTGGTTGGTTCTGATTATTTCCGTTACATCAATGAGGTTCCAACCGGTATTTACACCATTCCTGAAATCAGTTCTATCGGTAAAACCGAAGAGGAACTGACTAAAGAGTGCATCCCTTATGAAGTAGGGCAGGCATTCTTTAAAGATACTGCACGCGCGCAAATTTCCAGCCAGCCTGTCGGTATGCTAAAAATTCTTTTCCATCGTGAAACCTTAGCCATTTTAGGGATTCACTGTTTTGGTGATCAGGCATCAGAGATTGTACATATCGGGCAAGCGATCATGCGCCAGGAAGGGGCTGCAAATACTATCGAGTACTTTGTTAATACGACCTTCAACTATCCCACGATGGCAGAAGCATATCGTGTAGCGGCCATCGCTGGTTTAAACCGGATTTCAAATCTATAAATCTAATAAATAGCCGTCTAAGGGAACCACGTTGACGCTATTTATTTTGATTTTTATGAGTGTGCTGGTTGTACTGTTTAGAGTGAGATGCTCAATTCAGTACAACTTGCCGCTGCTTTACTCGTTAGTGTCTGATGTTGATTTATGCTTAGTTGCTTGCTCTGATGCGTAATATTCATCTTCATAATACTTGCCCTTAATCTCGAGCTTTTTTTCGACAAAGCGATTAAAGCGGCTCCAGATAAAAAAAGCAGGTACCATCATTAAACCAATTACGAGCATCAGACCGGCTCCTTCATAACCTTGCGGCAACAAGGTAACTCCCCAGTCCATAACTCCGAAATGCTTACAAAGATAAAACCATCCAATCAGCCATGCAAAACCAATGGCTGTAGCAATATGATGTAGTAATTTAGCGTGTTGCATCGGGAATCAATTCCTGTAGAGGTGAATACGTAAGCTACTTAAAAAAGGCGTAGGGTCAATTTTACTGTCCGACCTTAAAGCTCTGTTTCTTTGTTCCGGTGGTTCGGTAGGAAGTATATTGTGTTCGGGTAAAGTATCACCTTCATTTAATGGAATTAGTATCGGTAAAGGACAGTTTCTGGCTTGCCGTTGCCAGTGATTATCGGTGGTTTTCCAAGAAAAATTAGCTCGAATAACGGGTACTTGCTGTTGTATTTGCGCCAATGGTGTAGCTTGGTGCAAAGCTGATAATTTCTCTAGCTGAATTTGAATGTGGGGCTGTGATATATCCAGTTTTAACAGCCTACCCATCGCTTCTTCAACACTGAGTTTGCGGATGCTTCGGCCGCTGCTATACCAACTAAAGCGAACACTATCCGGGCGGCTTTCCAAGAGGGGAATCTGTCGATAACACTGTTTAAGGTGCAAGCGTGCAAGGCCTGTTTGATTGAGTGAATTTGCCAGTGCTATAGAGCGTTTATGCAGATGCTCATGTAATTGAGGAAGTTCACTTTTTTTTAAATTTGCAATCGCAGTCTTAAGTCGTGCTTTGTGATGATTAAGGTGCTTCGCGGCTACTATTAATGACTCATTAGCTCCGACCAAACCGTAGTTTGTGGTGGTCTTCCTACCATCTTGGTGGTCTTTGTGCCATAGATCGTTATACAGCTCTCGAGCTATCTGCTTCTGCAATCCAGGCTCTTTTACCCACGGGAGCGATATGGATAAAGATGATTGGTAAAGCCGCTCATCAAAGAGTCGCAAACTGTTGCTCATGGCGTCAAAAGCGTCTTCTATCTCAGATAAAAGTGTAGCAGAAACGGCCATATACTAAATCGCGTCATGATGGCGAGTTTGGGCTTGAAGTACCCGTTGAGCAATAAGCCTACGGCAGCTCTCTGGCATTTGATAAAACGCTACAGCGACTTTCTGGGAGTCGGTATTTTCTGAAATAATCCGCTGAACCTGACCGTATAAGAGAACGCCTAAAAGAGGGTTTGAAAAAATAAGTTTGATTGCCAGATAATCCCCAGGCTTGCAGTTATTAACCTCGCACTGCATCCCGCCCTCACTCAGATTAATAGTTTGCTTAGTTAGATGGTTGATTTTCAAACCGCTGCTGGCCAAGGTGCGAGTAATGGTATCCAGTTTTTGTGCTTGGAGGTTAAAGAGGGCTGCAATCTCTGGATGGGATTGGGCTATTGAGGCAATCAAATCTTGCTGTTGTTTATCCAGCTCTTGCACTTCGGCCAGTAGTTCAAAATAGGGGGATACCTCAAACTGAGAAGGTTGGATAGAGCGAGTTACCTCCTCCAAAGAAACGACCTCTACCTCCAGTGCGACATCCTTTTCTACCCGATAAAATTGCCTACGCTCCTGACCCACAGCGGCCTCCTATTACTGATTTTGTTGTTAGAGTATAACGGAGAATTTCTTATTTATGTTAGAGTTACTGCCCCAACTATGATTTAATCCGCCACCATGTTCAGACCTTTTTCTATATACGTTGGCCTGCGTTATACCGCCGCCAAACGAAGTAATCATTTTATCTCTTTTATCTCCCTAGTTTCGATGCTGGGGTTGATGTTAGGGGTTGCTGCATTGATTCTAGTACTTTCCGTTATGAACGGCTTTGATCGGGAGCTAAAGAATCGCATTCTTGGTATGGTTCCTCATGCCAGTATTACCGGTTTTGATGAGCCGATCGAAGATTGGCGCACGGTGGCGCAGACGATCGAAACGGACGGTCGAGTAGTCGCTACGGCTCCCTTTATTCATGCTCAGGGTATGTTGACCAACGGTGGTCAAGTCAGGGGTGTCGTTGTTCAGGGCGTTGAGCCTGAAGCAGAGAGTAAAGTTTCTATTGTTTCCCAGCATATGCTTAACGGCCAGTGGGATAACTTACAAAGCGGTGAGTTTGGCATTGTACTGGGAGATCTCCTAGCGCGCTTTTTGGGAGTGCGTATGGGTGATAAAGTAACCTTAGTGCTGCCAGAGGCTTCTATCAGTGTTGCGGGTGTCACGCCGCGCCTCAAGCGTTTTACGGTTGTTGGGATTTTCTCGGTAGGTGCCGAGCTTGATGGCAATCTAGCCTATATTCATATAGACGATGCTGCACGGCTCAAGCGTATTAAAGAAGGCGTTGAGGGCGTGCGTATTACCTTTACCGATTTGTTTAAAGCGCCGGTCGCTGTCCGGGAGATCGGTTTGACATTAGATGGTTATTTCATGGCCTCTGATTGGACGCGCACCCACGGTAATCTCTTTCAAGCGATTCAAATGGAAAAGAAGATGATCGGCTTATTGCTATTTTTAATCGTCTTTGTAGCGGCATTTAATATTGTTTCGACCTTGGTGATGGTGGTAACCGATAAAAAGTCGGATATTGCTATTTTGCGAACATTGGGCGCGACGCCCTCCATGATTATGCGCATTTTTATGGTGCAAGGTATTGTGATTGGTTTTGTGGGTACGTTGATTGGTACCGCCTTGGGTATTGTGCTGGCTTTAACGGTATCTGATCTTGTTGCCGGCTTAGAGCGTTTGATGGGGATCGAGTTTTTGTCCTCGGATGTATATTTCATCAATTACCTGCCTTCACAGCTGAATTGGCCTGATGTTGGGCTGATTGTAGCGGCGGCATTAACGATCAGCTTTCTTGCTACGCTTTACCCTGCGTGGCGTGCATCCCGAACTCAACCGGCGGAGGCGCTACGCTATGAGTAATCAGCCCGTATTGCTATGTGAGTCAGTGGGTAAAACCTATACGGAAGCGGGTTCCTCTTTAGAGGTCTTAAAAGAGATAGGTTTAACTGTGATGCAGGGTGAGCGGATCGCGATTATCGGCAGCTCCGGCTCAGGAAAAAGTACATTACTCAATATTCTGGGTGGCCTTGAAGCACCCACGGTCGGTGAAGTTAAGGTGGGCGGTGAGGCCCTGTATGAGGTAAGTGAAAACAAGCGTGCTGCTATCAGGAATCGCCAGTTGGGTTTCGTTTACCAGTTTCACCATCTGTTGCCAGAGTTTACCGCCGTCGAAAATGTAGCGATGCCGCTACTATTGGGTAAAGAAGATATTGCTATCGCCCAGAAAAAATCGATCGAGATATTACAAGCAGTAGGTTTAGGTGAGCGTCTGAAGCATAAGCCTGCCCAACTCAGTGGTGGTGAAAGGCAGAGGGTGGCGATTGCTAGGGCTTTAGTAACGAGACCAGCTTGTGTATTGATGGATGAACCAACGGGTAATCTTGACCGTAATACAGCCAGTGATGTGCAGCAACTGATGGGGCAATTAAACCAAGAGCTTAACACGTCATTTGTGATTGTGACTCATGATCCTGAATTAGCTCATCGGATGGATCGCGTGCTAGAGTTAAAGAGTGGGGGACTGCATAGGGTAGATTAAGGATTGGTCAGTTAGGTGGCGATTGTTTTTTTCGTCGCCCAGACCAACTGCGTCTCACGTGCCAGATCCAAAACAGGTTGGCAGCAAAATAGCCGATTACACTAAAAATAACACCGCAGAAAAGAGATCCTACCAGTAGTGGCCACCAGATGGCTGATATATCGCGAGACAATGATTCATAGGTAAAGTGCATCTCAACGGCTAGTTGAGGGGTGTTGAGCAGGTAAGTCCCCACCACATAGGTAAAATAAAAGATCGGCGGAATGGTAAGCGGGTTGGTAATCCATACTAAGCCTACAGAGATGGGTATGTTACTGCGCACCAGCAAAGCTAAAATAGCAGCGATTAACATCTGTAAAGGCAGTGGTAGAAAAGCACAAAAGATACCGACAAGAAATGCCTTTGATACGGACTTGCGTGTTAAATGCCATAAGCCAGGGTCGTGCAAGTGGCTGCCTAGCCAGCTTAAATGCTTATGATTACGGACAGATGATTCATCTGGCATATACTTCTTAATAAGCTTACGGGGCATAGAGAAGTGTTCTTCTGCGGGGAATCCAGTAGAGGTATTATGCACAGCTAAACCAAGTAAGCCAACATCGAGATCAAGGATGATCACATATATTTCAGGGTTTTTTATTACAGGTTGGTTACCCAGTTTGCCTACCGTGTGGGTTTGGCTGCTTATCTTGTTACTGTGCCTGCTATTAGGGTGGTGGTTTTCGACTACCCGAACTTCCTTGTTTCTGCTACTGGCTGGTTTTTCAGTCGCTTATCTTTATGGTCAGCAGCAGCTTAGCCATCGCTTATCTGAATCAGCCGCAGGCATCGACTGGGAAATTGTTGGAACTGTCTCCGGTTTGCCAGACCAAAATGCATCCCGTGTCCGATTTGATTTGGCGGTTGAGCAAATCACCGCTTTTGATAGGCAGGAGCCTGCTCCCTCGATAAGAACTATTCGGCTTAGTTGGTATCAGCCTGCATACCCGATCAGACCCGGAGATCACCTACGTGTTACGGTACGTTTAAAGCCTCCCCATAGCCTACGAAACCCCAAGGGGTTTGATTATGAGTATTGGGCCTTCGTTCGGCATATCGATGCAGTGGGCTATGTGAAAGAGCTATCGTCTGAACAGTCGGTGGAATATTTCTCTTTTGACCGCTTAAGGTTTGATCTTATTTCTTGGGTAAATCAACGTTTTGAACGTTGGCCTAAAGCCAGAGTGATGTTGAATGCCCTCTGGTTGGGTGATAAATCCGCGATTGATTCAGATGGGTGGCAGCTTTTGCAAACAACAGGCACGACTCATCTGATGGTGGTGAGTGGTTTGCATATTGGCGTCATTGTTGGGTTGGGTTGGTGGTTAGGGCGATTACTCACTGGAATGCTATGGCGGGGAAAAGAGGCTCGAATATCGCACTTTGCCCTTCCTTTTGTATGTGCATTGCTGCTCAGTGGTGTTTATGTCATTTTAGCCGGATTTAGCATACCGACTGTTAGGGCTTGGCTGATGGCAGCTATTCTCCTAAGCGGCTTTCTTACCTTTGATCGCATATCGATTTGGCGCCGCTGGTGGGGCAGTATGGCTGTAGTGTTAACACTTTTTCCTTTGGCGATACATGAAGTTGGCTTTTGGCTCAGTTTTATCGCGGTTGCTGCTTTAATTTTCCTTGTTGATTCGAGCCGAGGAGTGAGCAAGCTGCGCATAATTTTCTTGAGTCAATGGTATATTTTTTTAGTGATAGGGCCTTTTAGCTTGCTCTTTTTTGGTGTGCTGTCTCTGTTTGCTCCCCTCGTTAATGTACTTGCTATCCCACTCGTCTCGTTAGCGTTATTGATATCTGTCCCCGCTATTTTTCTAGAACTGTTAGGTATTCCTTGGTTGCTAGAAAGTATTGCCTATAGTCTTGAGGGGATATGGTTTGGTCTGGAAGCGGTGGCTAAGATTAGCTCGCAAGGCTTGTGGCATCGTTCATCTGTTGACTGGGTTGCGGTTGGGTTTGCACTCTTTGGCTCTGTATTGTTAATTATACCGTTATCTTATGTTATTAGGCTGGCCGGATTTCTATGCTGGGTACCTCTGCTCTTTAAAGCCCCAGCATCGTTAACAGAAGGTGATTTTCAAGTGGTGGTGTTTGATGTAGGACAGGGACTATCGGTACTGGTTCGTACGGCTAATCATCAGCTAATTTATGATACTGGGCCAGCTTACCGTCATGGTGGAGGTGCCTTTGAGCGTGCCGTATTACCATACCTTAAGCATCAGGGGATTACTGGGTTAGACCGCCTAGTGATCAGTCATGACGATAATGATCATGCGGGTGGCTGGTCTGTAGCTCATCAGCATCTGGAAATTACACAGACAGAGGCCGGTATGCCTGAACGGCTGCCTATTGAGTCTGCCAGGTATTGCGAGTCAGGTTTGCAGTGGCAATGGGATAATGTAATTTTTCGTTATGTCCAACCTAAAGCGAACCTAGCAAGTAACGATAACAACCGCTCCTGCATATTGGAGGTTCGCTCTGACCAATGCAGTTTGTTAATTACGGGGGATGCAGATACGGATATTGAAGCTCAGATAGCGCCGAATCTTCGGCCTGTTACTTGGTTGATTGCGGGGCATCACGGTAGTAAAACGTCGACGGGGGCACCACTACTCAACAGGGTTCAGCCCGAAGTTGTTGTATTTAGTGCGGGATTCCTCAATCCCTATAGGCATCCTCATGAGCAAGTTGTTGAGCGAGTTAAGGCGTCTGGTGCGGCAATATACCGCACAGACAGACAGGGAGCGATTCTGTTAAATTCGTCGCCGAAGAATGCGTGTTTTGTCCGTGGGTGGCGTGAAATGGAAAAACGTTACTGGTCAGGCAGTTGAGAGCATACTCCAATGGATTTCAGTGTGATAAAGTAGCTCCACATTATAGGAGGTTAGAACGTGTTCGAGTTGATATCATCTGGTGGCTGGTTGATGATCCCGATTATCGGGTGTTCCATTTTATCTCTTGCGATCTGTATGGAGCGCCTATGGGAGCTGCGTGCAAAAAAAGTAGCGCCGCCTGATTTGATGCAAAACGTATGGGGTTGGCTCAAGAGCGGCGCTATGACAGCGGAGCGAATGAAAGAGCTACGAGCAAGTAGCCCCTTGGGACGCGTTGTCGTGGCAGGTTTAAATAATGCTCGCCATGGTCGTGAGATCATGAAAGAGAGTATTCAGGAAGCGGCCTCTGAAGTGATTCATGATATGGAGCGCTTTTTGACGACACTTGGCACAATCGCTGCCATTACGCCATTGCTTGGTTTGCTCGGTACAGTGATTGGCATGATAAAAGTATTCACGGAGATCATGATTCAAGGGACGGGTAACGCATCCGTATTAGCGGGTGGTATATCTGAGGCTTTGATTACTACAGCTTCGGGGTTGGCGGTCGCAATTCCTACTTTGATTTTTCACCGTTATTTCCAGCGTAAAGTTGACTCCCTAGTGGTTGAAATGGAACAGCAAGCGGTTAAATTAGTTGAAGTTGTCCACGGTGAGCGCACCGTAGAATCTGGCAAGTAGCGGAGCGTTACGGTGAAATTTCAACGTCAACAGCGGGAAGAGGTGAATGTTAATCTGACACCTCTGATCGATGTGGTTTTTCTGTTGCTTATCTTCTTTATGGTATCAACCACGTTCACAAAAGAGAGCCACTTAGTGATTGATCTTCCGGAGGCCTCCGATGCAGCGCCGAGTGAAGATCTCCCTACCATGATCGAGGTGGTGATTGATGAAGAGGGTAATTACAGCGTCAACGGCCAAGCTCTGGTAAATACCCAAGAGAAAACGCTGCGCCAAGCGATCAATTTGCAAGTAAAAGATCAGTCGGATAAACCGCCTTTGATTATTACTGCGGATGCTAAAACGCCGCACCAAGCGGTCGTAACGGCAATGGATGTGTCTGGGCAACTGGGCTTTGAAAAGCTCAGTATTACCACCAAGCAGGCCGTAGAATAAGGTGCAGCGAGTCGTAGCGGCCCTGCAAAAGG
Source organism: Neptunomonas concharum (assembly GCF_008630635.1). Classification (NCBI taxonomy): domain Bacteria; kingdom Pseudomonadati; phylum Pseudomonadota; class Gammaproteobacteria; order Oceanospirillales; family Oceanospirillaceae; genus Neptunomonas; species Neptunomonas concharum. The sequence goes on from NZ_CP043869.1 coordinate 1,437,684, forward strand.
CTTGGTATAGCCCATCTCGATGGGTTTGGATACTTTGGCCATTCGAAAGGCTTTTTTACTATTTGGCAAAACGGCGGCGTAATAAACAGCAGCAACAGTGTTGGCATGCACCTGTACCGGTTATTGTGGTCGGAAATATTCAAGTGGGAGGTACTGGGAAAAGCCCTCTGGTTGTAGCCTTGATTGAGCACCTGCGATCACGAGGTTATCGTCCAGGGATTATTAGCAGAGGGTACGGTGCGCAATCAAAAACCTACCCGTTGCTTGTTAATCCTCAGATGCCACCTTCGCAGTGCGGTGATGAGCCGATAATGTTGGTTAAACGCACAGGTGCTCCCTTAGTGATCGATCCTGACCGTGTTGCTGCATGCCAGTATCTACTTGAGCAGACGGATTGTAACCTTATTATCAGTGATGATGGTTTACAGCATTATCGTATGGGACGAGATATTGAAATAGCGGTCATTGATGCCTCTCGGGGAGTAGGCAATGGCCACTGTTTACCGATGGGACCGCTTAGGGAGCCTCCGTCGCGTTTGGCTGAAGTGGATATGGTGGTTCTCAACGGGCAGGGAGATTTTCAGCTCTTTGGGGCGTTTCATATGCAGCTTCAAGCCAGTGAATGGGTACGCTTATCAGATGGCAAGGCGTTTCCTCTCCATGAACGCGTTTTCTCAAAGGTCCATGGCATTGCTGGTATTGGGCATCCTGATCGTTTTTTTTCGACCTTAACTCATTTGGGCTTGCAGGTAGTAGAGCACTCTTTCCCTGATCATTACGCTTATGCCCCCGCTGATATTGCATTCGACGACTCGTTGCCTGTTATCATGACAGAAAAAGATGCTGTGAAATGTCGTACCTTTGCATGTGATGAGCGTTACTATTACCTCAAAGTTGAAGCCCTACTGGCCCATGAATTGACAGAGCAGCTCGATAGTTTGCTTAAACGAATAGACAAGTGAGAGACAAATGGACAAGAAACTATTAGATATACTGGTGTGCCCCGTTTCTAAAGCGCCTGTGGAGTACAATGCTGAAACCAATGAACTCATATGTCGTACCAGTGGTTTAGCTTATCCGATACGTGACGATATTCCCGTTATGTTAGAGAGTGAAGCGCGCACGCTAACAACGGATGAACGACTGAAAGAGAAACAGGTTTAAGTTATGGGCTTTAGTGTTGTTATCCCCGCGCGCTACGCGTCTACGCGCTTTCCGGGCAAGCCGTTAGCGGATATCGCCGGGAAACCTATGATTCAACATGTTTACGAGCGCGCACTACTCAGTGAAGCAGAGCGAGTCATTGTAGCCACCGATGATCAGCGTATCGCCGATGTGGCAACAGGTTTTGGCGCAGAAGTGTGTATGACGCGTGCAGATCACCCCTCGGGCACAGATAGGCTTCAAGAAGTGGTGCATAAGCTGGGCTTTTATGCGGATGATATTGTTGTTAACGTACAGGGCGATGAACCACTAATCCCCCCACGTGTGATTAATCAAGTAGCGCATAATTTAAAAGCTGAGTCTGAAGCAGGCATCGCAACCCTATCTGAACCCATCACCGACATTGAGAGTCTACTGAATCCGAATGTGGTGAAAGTCGTTTCTGATACGCGAGGTATGGCACTCTATTTCAGTCGTGCTCCTATGCCTTGGCCTAGGGATGCGTTTGCCAAAGATCCAACCGCGATGCCATCAGGCTATAGTTGGCAACGTCATATTGGCATCTATGCTTATCGGGTAAAAATGCTCAATGAGTTTGTCCGTTGGGAGCCTGCGCCGATAGAAGAGACAGAATGCTTAGAGCAGCTTCGAGCTATGTGGAATGGCGCAAAGATTCATGTAGATGTTGCTGATGAGTTGCCGCCCGCGGGTGTTGATACACCCGAAGACCTAGAGCGTTTACGTGCCCTGTTCGAATAAGTCATAGGGGCACTTATCTGCCAAGCCTTAATAGCGATGGGCTTGGCACGCTCCATTATCCGCCAAAAGGATAAAGCTCGCCCGCCTCACCATCTTCATTAATCCAATGTAACGCCTGTAAAAATTGCAATGCGCCAAAATAGCTGACGTTAGTTTGAGGCATCGTAGTAGCGTAACTCTGGGTTAAACCTTTCCATTGCTCTGCACCTGAAATTGCCAAATAGTGCAAAGAGGTGTTGTGTGCTGTAGCAAACGCTTGTGGTTCCCACGAGCTTGTCTCATCAATACCCTGAAACCCAGGGTCCAGATAAAGCGCTATGCGAACCCCTTCTTGTGATTCAGCGACTTGCTGGTAGAGTGGCAGAAAGACTTCAGTGTAATCTTGCTCGGTTAGGGTCTCGCTCGCTTGTAAGACAAGAATATCACCGGTGGTTTCAGGTAAGACGTAAAGCATAAAATTATCGGTTCACTTTAAGAAACTGTTGAATGGTTCATTATAAAGGCTTATTGCGGCAGAGTAGAGTAATCTGGGCAGGCATTGCTAATCATCTTTATTTATCTCGACCCGAAGGGGAAACCCATGAAATACGCTGTCATTTTTACGGCAACAGTAAAACAATTTGATGATCTTTACGCATCGACTGCAGCCAATATGAGGCAGCGGGCGATGAGCCAATATGGTTGTACAAAATTTGTAGCCTGTACGGAAGGCAATAAAGAAATTGCGGTCTCGTATTGGGACTCTTTAGAGCACATTAAAGCCTGGAAGGCCGATGCCGAACATCAGGTAGCACAAAAAATGGGGCAAGACGCATGGTATGAGCATTACTGTGTAGAGGTGGTTGAAGTTTTGCGGGCATATAGCAGCTATTAACTTTCTATATCATAGGCAGGCACAATCTGCGTCGCTATAATGGTTTGCTTTAAAGCAATAGCAAGGAATCATGCGTGAAACCCGTCGCTAAAAAACGTGTTCTGTTCGTCTGTTTAGGCAATATTTGTCGCTCTCCCACAGCCCATGGTGTATTTGAAACCTTAGTGGCTCAGCATAACCTTGCACACCTGATTGAAGTGGATTCAGCTGGTACAGCGGCTTATCACGTTGGCAACCCGCCCGATAAAAGATCGGTAGCGGCTGCTCAGCAACGTGGGTATGAATTGGATCACTTGCGTGCCCGACAGGTAACAGCACAAGATTTCGAAACGTTCGACTACATCCTTGCGATGGATTCTGAAAACTTAGACAACCTTAAGTCGATAGCGCCGGCGAATTACCAAGGGTATCTAGGATTATTTTTAAGCTTTGGGCAGTGTCTCGAATCTGAAGTGCCTGACCCCTATTATGGTGGAGCGTCTGGATTTGACCATGTATTGGATCTGGTAGAAAACGCGTCTATGGGACTTCTGTTAAACATGCAACAAGCGCTCTACCGATGAATATTCAACACCAGTGCCCGCTGGATCAGCTCAATACTCTTGGCTTTCCTGCAACTGCTGAAGCTTTTGTTAGCGTGACCTCAGAGCAGATGCTGACTGATGCGGTTCACTATGCTGATAAGCAAGGACTGAAATTACATATACTAGGGGGCGGCAGCAATATTTTGGTTACACCGAACGTCTCAGGTTTGGTAGTCAAAATGGATATTAAAGGCCGAACCGTCAACATGTCAGGAGATTCTGCTCTGCTCACACTGGGTGCAGGCGAAGAATGGCATAAGACTGTCGCCTGGAGCGTAGCTCAAGGTTTTTCAGGAATTGAAAGCATGGCGTTGATTCCTGGCTCAGTCGGTGCTGCGCCCGTACAAAATATCGGTGCTTATGGCACGGAACTAAAAGATAACTTCGTTCATTTACGCGCTTACGACATTGAGCAAAAACGCTGGGTAGATTTTGATAAAAAAGCGTGTCAGTTTGCTTATCGAGATAGCCTTTTTAAGCAGCAGCCGGGACGCTATATCATTACGGAAGTGACCTTGTCGCTATCTAAAGTAGCGGCTCCCCGTTTAAAGTACGCTGCCCTTCAGGGATTTTTTGACCAAAAAGGTATTAATGCGCCCAGCCTTTCGCAAATATTTGATGCGGTGTGCGAGGTGAGACGAAGCAAATTGCCCGACCCTGCTACATTAGGTAATGCTGGGAGTTTTTTTAAAAATCCGGTTATTACGAATAGCCAGTGTGATGCACTGATCAGCCATTTTCCTGATCTTGTACGCTATCCCGATCAGCCCGGTTACACTAAATTAGCGGCAGGCTGGTTGATAGATCAGTGTCATTGGAAAGGGAAAAGGCAAGGCAACGTGGGTGTGTATGATAAACAAGCGCTGGTCTTGGTGCATTATGGTGATGGTCAATTGGATGAGCTGCTCGACCTGTCGGAGCAAATTCAAACCTCGGTACAATCCAAATTTGGGGTGAGTTTAGAAAGAGAGCCACAGATATTTCCACTTATATAGTGCTTTTAATTCAGAGCGTTGTTTACTATAGTCCGAAGCTGGCAACACATTTTTTGCTATTACTAAACTAATAAAAATAAAGAGTAAGCGGTTAGATTACACGCTTAACTGCAAAGGCCTTGGAGTGCTTTAAGTGAAAAACCTTAAGATCAAACAAAAAATCCTTGTCTTGACGGCAATTCCTCTCTTGTTAACCGTAGCTGCGCTGACCTTTGTCTCAATCTATCAGATACGGGATATGGGTAATCAGGAGCTGGTGGAAATTCGAGATACGATGATGGCAGCCAAGCGGGAATCCCTGCTCAACTATATGGAAATTACAGAAACGGCTATTCGTCCTATCCTAAAAAGTGTAGCAAACGAGAGAGAAGCAGAAGAACGTGTAAAAACGGCGCTACGTTCGATCTCCTATGGTGATGAAGATGGTTATATTTTCGCGTTTGACTACGATGGTGTGACTAAAGCTCATTCTGCGAAACCTGAGCTTGAAGGGCGTAATCTCATAGACCTTCAGGATGTGAATGGTGTTCGATTAATCGAAGAGCTGATTAAAGTAGGTCGTAATGGCGGCGGTTATGTCAGTTACATGTGGGATAAGCCTTCAAAAGGCAAAGAAGCACCAAAGCTTAGTTATGCAATCGATTTAAAAGAATTTGGATGGATGCTGGGAACGGGTTTCTACATTGATGATATCGATGATGCAGTAGAGAACGCACGCTTGGCAGTGGATGAAAAAGTGAAAACAACCGTCATCCTTTCATTGGGTGTTGGTGCTGCTATCTTGTTGGTCATTGTTGTAATCAACTTGTGGTTTGCTAATCGTGCTTTGGTGCAGCCGATCCGTGAGCTGTCAGAAAGTGCTAGACAGATGAGTTTAGGTAAAATGGATACGGTGATTTCTGTTAACTCCAAAGATGAGATTGGTGAACTAGCAGACGCCGTTAGCCGCATGCAAAAAAGCTTAAAAGTAATCTTTAAAAAGCTAAGGCAGCCTCCCAAAAGCTAATGGTTTATAAGCTCTACAAAGGCAGATTCTTCTGCCTTTTTTCGTTTTACAGGGCTATTTTACAAAAATAAACTAAGCTTATGAGCAGTGGTGAGCAGCGTGCTCGGGTTGTCAGAAGGTTTTCACATCAGGAAGGGTGAATGAAGCGTAGTGTCTCTGACTTTTTAATTGCAATCGGTATTTTTGTAGCGGCTTTCTTGATCGCAGCGTTAACGGATCTTAATGAGCGTTGGTTAGCTTGGAGCCAAACTCAGGGGTTAGCGGGGGCTGAAGAGCTGCCTGTTGCTTTATCTTTCTTTTCACTGGCGTTGGGTTGGTATGCTTGGCGGCGTTGGCAAGATGCTACTAGTAGCCATCAACAATTATCAGAAACTGTTCAGCAACTTCAGGTTGAAGTAGAAGAGCGCCGTTTAGCTGAAGAACATGCTCATGTCTTGTCGGCTACCAAAAATGAGATATTAGAAAACGAATACTTACGTTCTGAAAAGCTCGAACAAGTACGTGTTATGAGCGATTTGCTAGCATCGGCCAGCACGCTGGCAGAATTAAAAGCAATTACGGTAGATAGCTTGCAACATATCGTGCCCGATCACACTGTTTCGGTCATGTTTGCTAATCCTGAGTTCAACCTTTGGAAAAATGCGGGATCGTGGGGACCACACTCAGATCAAGTTCATCAGGAGATGCGATTAAATGATTGCTGGGTTTTGCAAAATAGCAAAATCTATAAAGATCTATCCAACACCCAAACCATGAGCTGTCCGCAGGCTAACATGACCACTATAAAAAGTGTTGCCTGTTTTCCTATTATCTGTCGGGAGCGAGCTTTTGGTGTATTGCATATTCGTTCCGATAAACTAACAGAAAACTTGCTATCAACCGAGGACGAAAAAATGGTCATCGCCGTTTGTAACTCCATCGGATTACACTTTTACAATGCTCAGCTAAGAGCTGAACTCAGTATGGCCTCTAACCGGGATGAACTTACAGGATTGCTGAACCGCAGAGGCTTAGGCAACACCTTAAAACGCGAAATTAAAGCCTCAGAACTTCAGGGCTATGAAGTAACCGTGGCGATGATCGACATTGACCACTTTAAACAGTATAACGATACCTACGGTCACCAAGAGGGTGATAAAGCGCTCAAATTTGTTGCGGAATACCTCTCTCGTCAAATTCGATCCCGTGATGTACTGGCGCGTTATGGTGGCGAGGAGTTTATTCTTATCCTACCTAATACCAGCAAAATAGAAGCGTACAAAAAGCTGAAGAAAATGATTGCCGTCATTGAAGAGCTCTCAGGTAAAAGTGATACCTGTATGCGAGTTATCACACTCTCTGTTGGTATTGCCACAGCACCTGGTGATAGCACAGAGGAAGAGCCCCTTGTAAAATATGCGGATATGGCACTTTATGCCGCCAAAAAACATGGTAGAAACTGCGTCGTGGGTTATAAAAAGCCCTCGCCTAAGCGGACTAATACGCGCCAGATTTAATTCAGTGGTCTCAAATTAGATGATGCTGTATATCGCAGAAAAGCCCAGCGTTGCTCGTGCTGTGGCGGATGTTTTGCCCAAGCCTCATCAAAAAGGTGATGGTTTTATTCGGGTTGCCAATGGTGATATTGTCACTTGGTGTATAGGGCATCTGCTTGAACAGGCCGAGCCTGAAGCCTATGACCCTGAATACAAACAATGGAAGAGGGCACATCTGCCGATCATTCCCACTGAATGGAAGCAACAGGTAAAGCCCAAAACCCGCAAGCAGTTCAACACTGTGAAAAAGCTGATTAAAGAAGCAGATCTGCTGGTCAATATGGGTGACCCTGATCGCGTTGGTCAAATATTGGTTGATGAAGTGATCAATTATGCAAAGGTCAGTAAAGCTAAGCGAGAGGCAACAAAGCGCTGCTTGGTGAACGATATGAACCCTGACGCTATCAAAAAAGCGCTCAATAGCCTTCGCCAGAACAGTGAGTTTATCCCTTTAGCCACCTCCGCACTTGCCCGAGCGAGAGCAGATTGGCTCTATGGTATTAATATGACACGGCTCTGCACACTTCTAGGGCAGAACGCTGGTTATCAGGGTGTACTCTCTATCGGCCGGGTGCAAACACCTGTGTTAGGGCTTGTGGTACATCGCGACCAAGAAATAGAGAACTTCGTATCCAAGCCCTTCTATGAAGTGTTTATCACCTTGCAAACGGATCAAGGCGAGACATTTGTCGCCAAATGGAAACCGAGCAGCGCCTGTGAGCCTTACATGGATGAAGAGGGCCGTGTTCTTTCTCTTAAGCTGGCTGAAAAGGTACTGCAAACTGTCACCGGTAAAGAGGGACGTGTTACGGCAGTCAAAAAAGAGAAAAAGAAGCAGCAAGCGCCATTACCTTATAATCTATCAGCATTGCAAATTGATGCCTCAAAGCGTTTTAACCTAAATGCCCAAAAAACGTTGGATGTTTGCCAGCAACTCTATGAGCGCCATAAACTTATTACTTACCCAAGGTCGGATTGCCGCTACTTGCCCAGCGGGCACTATAACGACCGGCAGACCGTTACCGCATCCATAGCCAAAACCGCGCCAACACTGGCTAAAGCGATTGCAGAAGCAGATCTGTCCCTTAAGAGTAAAGCGTGGAATGATAGTAAAGTCAGTGCCCATCATGCCATCATTCCCACCTCCCGAGCGATGGAGGGAAGCCGCCTTTCACAGGATGAAAAAAACATCTATGAGCTGATTGCTCGGCAATACTTGATGCAGTTTTACCCACCTTTTGAATATGCAGAACACCAAATTGATAACGAAGTAGAGGGTGGGCTTTTTATCGCCAAGCAAAAATCCGTTATCGCACAAGGCTGGAAGGTACTCTTTCCTCGCTCAAGTAAGCCGGATCAGAAAGATGAATTCGCAAGTCAGGCGTTACCTGCACTGAAAGTGAGTGATTCAGTGTACTGTCAAGAGGGTAGGCTGGATGAGAAACAAACCAGCCCTCCAAAGCATTTTACGGATGCCACACTGCTGGCGGCCATGACCGGCATCGCCAGGTTTGTATCAGACCCAGAGATTAAAAAAGTGCTCAGGGATACCGATGGACTAGGCACCGAAGCCACCCGAGCAGGTATTATAGAGCTACTCTTCAAACGCCAATTTCTTACTAAAAAAGGCAAAGAGATCCACGCCACAGAAACCGGCAAAAAATTGGTTAACAGCCTACCGGCAAAGATGGTTGTCCCTGATATGACGGCTCACTGGGAATCCCAGCTAGAAGCGATCAGCGACAAACGGATGAGCTATGGACAGTTTATGCAGCCTTTGACAGAAGGTCTTAGGGCTTTGATTGGAGAAGTCGAAATCCAGAACTTCACCGAACTTAAAGGATTAGGGAAAAAGCCTGTTTACAGGCGTAAAAAAACATCCAAAAAAGCAGCCTCTTAAGGCATTTTCGCAGCATTAATGTCATTTTTGCGTAGTAATCTAATCTTTTCTACTAAACGTTTAACAGTGGATTTTCCAGCTAAAGAGAGTGTCGGGGATTAGATCTATGGTTCATTTAAAACAGGTAGGCACGGTTGCGTTGTTGGCGGCAGCGGTTGCGTTAGCAGGCTGTAACGGTAACTCTAAGAGTGAAAAAGAGGGCGCTGCGCTGGCGCTAAAAATTCTGCATATTAATGATCACCATTCCCACCTTACCAGTAATGGTGGCAGTTTGATGCTGGCGGGTGAGGATACGGATGTGCAGATGGGCGGCTTTGCTAAAGTGACTCAAAAGTTTAATGAGCTTTCCAGTGGACAGCCTCATGTGCTTAAGCTTCATGCGGGTGATGCCATCACGGGGGATCTGTATTACACCCTGTTTAAAGGGCAGGCGGATGCGGATTTGATGAATCAGGTCTGTTTTGATGCGTTCGCATTGGGTAATCATGAGTTTGACGATGGTGATGCGGGGCTGAAAAACTTCCTAGATCACCTTAACAGCGGCCAGTGTACAACAGATGTACTTGCTGCGAATGTGGTGCCTGAGTTAGGTGTTTCTCCTTTGGCGCTGAATTCACCAACGGATTATATTAAGCCCTTTGTCGTCAAAACGTTTGGTGAGGCGCGTGTCGGTATCATCGGTATTGATATTGCCAACAAAACCAAGAACTCCTCCAGCCCGGATGCATCGACTCAATTTTTAGATGAAACCGCAACTGCGCAGAAATATATTGATGAGCTTAAAGCAGACGGCATTACCAAGATTATCCTGATGACCCATTATCAGTATAAAAATGACCAGGCCTTGGCTCAAAACCTGACCGATGTCGATGTGATTGTAGGCGGTGATTCCCACACCTTGCTGGGCGATCAATTTAATGCACTTGGCCTGAATGCCGCTGGGCCTTACCCGACACAGCTCACTAATAAAGATGGCGACCCTGTCTGTGTGGTGCAGGCATGGCAATACTCCAATGTAGTGGGTGAGCTGGATGTTAACTTTAGCAGCGAGGGTAAGGTAGAAAGCTGCGCGGGTACACCGCACTTGTTGCTATCCGATACCTTTGAGCGTAATGATGCGGAGCTTGCAGGTGCTGAGCGCCAAGGCGTGCTGGATGCCATTGCTGCTAATAGTGTACTTTCGGTGGTTGAAGATGACCCAACAGCAGCAGCGGTGCTGGCGGGTTACTCCGTACAGGTTGATCAACTTAAGCAAGCGGTGATCGGTTCAAGTACCGATGATCTGTGCCTTGAACGAATCCCAGGGCAGGGTAAAAGCTCGCTTTGTGATGTGACAGCCACCCAGTCTAATGGTAGTGATATTACCAATATTGTGGCTAAGGCGTTCCGTGATATGAGCTTAACCTCTGATATTGCTATCCAAAACGGCGGTGGTGTACGCGTGGATCTTGCACAAGGGGATATCACGGTAGGGGATGCCTATACGTTGCTACCGTTTGCCAATACGTTGGTGGAGCTGACAATGACGGGGCAGGATATTATCAATGTGTTGGAAGATGCCTTTGATTATGCAATCTCGCCAGATGGGTCGTCAGGAGCCTTCCCTTATGCTTCGGGGTTACGCTGGACGTTGGATCGCTCACAGGTAAAAGGCAGCCGCTTTAGCAATCTGGAAGTGATGCGTAAAGGCAGCGATACTTGGGAAGCACTAAGCCCTGCGGCGACCTATAAAGTGGTAACGAACAATTACATTGCAGGTGGCCGGGACGGTTATCTGACATTTGGTGTTATTGCGCAGGATGAAAGCCGTATCGTAGATACCTTCTTGGATTACGCGCAGTCGTTTGTCGATTACGTAAAACGTGAAGGCACCATCGGTAAATTGCCGCTAAGCGAATACAGCACACAAGCATATTACGATGAAAATGGCGTATTGCAATAATACGCCCTACTTACCTTTATGCCTCAGATCAGCTTGCGTTAGCGGGCTGATCGCTTATCAATTACAACTGCATTATGGGCATGAAGGCTTTCCTGATGCTCTACTTTGAGTTGATAGTCATCAACGAACGACATCTTTTCTAAACAACCTTTTAAGCGACGAGCAGCGTCTTCGCAAAACATAAGGTTGGTGGCATTGAGTCGCGCAAACTCTTGCTCATCACTGCGTTTCACTGCGGTTTGTACGGGGGTGCCGATTGCTTTTTCAAATTGAAAAATCAACTCAGCTAAATCAGGCCAGTTATGATCGCCTATGACCATGTTAATGTAAGCGTAAGAGCGTTGGCTATGAGGTGTGGCAACTGATCCAGCGTCTGATTGCAACCATTGTAAAAGCTCTTTTTTATCAATGGCTAATGAGGGGAACTTGATATCAATTTCGTTGGCATATAATTGGCGAGCCAATGAAGCTGAGCAAGGGCATGTACTGGAATAGGGAAGGGTTATTTCCATTGCATAACTGTGTTTGTTGGCTCGTGATTCACCCGCAATGGTAACGTCATAAGTCTGGTAGCCGGTTTCATAACTGAGCAGTGATGGTTTTTTTAAGAGTAACCCAAAGGTTAATTGAAGCTTGGCATTATTGCTTGTGCCTGCTTGTGAGCGGACGGCCTCATTCAGTAAATCGTCCAGCGTGGCTTTATTGCATTTGCGTATCGCCAGTTGATTCACAATCGCATGCAAACGGGACATGTGTATACCTTTAGCTGCAGGATCATCAAGGCTGACATAGATACTAGCTTTGGCGGCCAGATTTTGTGCTTGCCCATGTTGCAGAGGCAGGATAAGTGGCACCGCAATCTGCTCCATGCCTACCCATTGCAGTGCAAACGCGTTATCGGTGAGCTGTGTTGTCGCTATATCGGGAAGCGTATTGTGTTGAAACATGGTATTCCTGATTATCGATTAAATATGAGTGGTTGCGCAGGGCTTGGGCGTGTCGAAACCTGCTGGCCGTTGTAAACCTGTTGTCCATTCACCCAGGTCGCTACGATTTTTGAACGGAAGGTATGGCCATCAAATGGAGTCCAACCACAGAGATATAAGCTGTTTTGATGAGTAGCGATGGTGGGAGATGCCCTATCGATTAAAACCAAATCTGCGTAGTAGCCTTCGCGGATAAAGCCGCGATCTTGAATGGCATATCGCGTAGCGGGGTTATGGGCGGTTTTCTCGACGACTTGGGGGAGTGTCATACGTCCCTGTGCTACATGATCCATTAAGGTTAAGAGCGCGTGTTGAACCAACGGTAACCCCGCCGGAGCTTGATCATAAACATGCTGCTTTTCGGCAAAGGTGTGGGGTGCGTGGTCAGTGGCAATAATATCGATTTTCCCTGTCTGCAAGGCTTGTATTAGAGCGTCTCTATCTTGCTTGCTTTTGATCGATGGATTGCACTTGAGTAAATTACCCAAGCGGGGGTAGTCATCTTCCGTAAACCATAAGTGGTGCACGCAGGCCTCTGCGGTAATCTTTTTACTTGCCACAGAGCCTGCATCAAACAGACTGAGCTCTTTTTCGCTGGTGATATGCAGTACATGGAGTTGGCTATCATACTGCTTGGCAAGATTGACAGCGTAAGAGGAGGATGCAAAACAGGCTTCTGTGTCCCGTAGTTTTGGATGGTCTTCAATAGTGAGTTCGGACTTGGATTGAAGTAATGCTTGGCGGTTATGTGCAATCACGGGGCCGCTTTCGCAGTGGGTGACAATTAAGGTCGGCGATTCTCGAAAGATAGCCTCAAGCGCTGTCGGGTTTTCTACCAATAGGTCCCCTGTTGAGGCACCCATAAAGACTTTGACACCGCAGTGCTTGCTTGGATCAAGGCGCTTTATCTGCTCTATATTATCTTCGGTGGCACCTAAATAAAATGCGTAATTAGCGAGTGAGCTTGCGGATGCAATAGCGTACTTCTGTGCTAAAGCCTCAAGGGTTGTGGTAGAAGGGTTAACATTGGGCATCTCCATATAACTGGTAATGCCGCCTGCAACTGCAGCGCTGGATTCGCTGGCAATGGTGCCTTTATGAGTTAGACCCGGCTCTCGAAAATGAACTTGATCATCAATCATGCCAGGTAGCAGATACGCGCCTTTGGCATCTATAACCTGTTCGTTAGGGTGGGCAGCAATGTCTGTACAGATGGTTTCTATACGTTGGTTCCGAATACGAAGGTCAGACGCCATTACCTTGCCGTCATTAACGATGTTTGCGTTTTTAATCAGAGTCGATGGCATAGAGTGCACTTCTTTCATGGTCCAGTGAGTTATTGTTCAGTGGCTGTTTTTTCAGTAAAAATAGGTGTGCACAACTGCACTTGGCTTGATTGGTTATCGGCCTGTAAATAGAAGCAGCTCAACCGGCCGGTATGACAAGCTGGGCCTTGTTGCTCTACCAGACATAAAATGGCGTCGCCATCGCAGTCAAAGCGCATACTTTTTAACTGTTGAGTGTGGCCGCTGGTTTCGCCTTTCATCCAGAACGCTTGTCTGCTTCGGGACCAGTAAGTCATTTTTTGAGAAGATAGGGTTTTCTCGATAGCGGCTTTATTCATCCAGGCTTGCATCAGCACTTCGCCCGTTTGATAGCATTGAGTGATAACGGGAATCAGCCCATCTGAATTAAAACTCAGGTGCTTTATGCACATCGATAAATCCAAGCGGTCTCGCTCTGTTAAGCTTTCACACTGGATAAAAAATGTTTTAGTCATCGATAAAGTCCAGTGTCAGTAGTAAGCGTTTTTCACCTGTAGGTACAGGAGGCGAGCGGTGTACGACCCCTGCGCCTTCATTGCCAGACCAGTTTTCACCTTTTAATAAAGCAACATCGCCTAAGCTCAGGCGTTGGATATGGTGGGTGCCATTAACAAGCCCAGATTGCTCATCTGGTTTCCCTTGGTGGCCTGCGCCAAGTTTGGAGCGGTCGACCACTTCGTGAGGTAACCACTCGGTAGCGACGCCTTGATAGGTTGTGACTAAACGGCATGGAACACGGTCAACATGAAACCGCGGGCACATGGCCATATCCAGTTTTGTGAGCCTTAAGCCAGCGCGCTTTAGGTCGAATAAGCAACAAAACATATCAACAAGCAGGGCAATATCCTCTCCTAATGTAACAACGCTATCGTTAGGGCCGAAGGTTTTGCAAAGCGTCTCGATGGTGTTGTGAGGCGTGACGGCCAAGATGCCTTGTCGTGCCTTGTTAATATCCATAAAGTCTGTCACAGCGCCTTTTAGCTCGTCTGACAGGCTTCGTTGCCATATGGCAAGATACGTGTCGTCTCGATAGATATCGGTGAAGATGTCTGGGTGGTGTGCGCTTGCTGAGCGTCGAGGTAGCGCACAGGGCGACAGATTAGCTACTGCTTGGTAGTTATTTGGTTGAATCATAAGGAGAAAGGCCTCTCGCATTTATTTACAAAGAGTCGGTCCATAGGGGTAATTAAATGTTATGTTACAACATAACATTATTGGGAGCAAAGTTACCCTCTGAAAACAAGCAAGGCCTGTGTGCTTTGTTACATCTACTTGAGGAAGTTATCCAGCGAATCTGCCAACGTACCAGCGTTAGCCGTTTTGTTCGGTTGTATCTCTTCTATCATGGGTTGGATTCTATCCAAAAGCGGTTGTTTCTTTATTTGAGGGACCATAGCGCGAACGATCACAGCCTTAGCATGTTTGAAATGCGAAAGGGCAGTGAGTGGGTCGTTATCGTGAAGATGGCGCTGCCCTTGGCTAATGTGTGCTTCTGCGACAACGGTGAGGTTCAGCCAGTATAACTCCTGACCATAGTTTCTCGCCAAAGCTTGGGAGAGTTTGCCTTTTTTTAGCATTTCGGCGAGTAGTTTTTCAGTAAAGTTGATATAAATCTGAAAGCGCTTAAGTTCTTTATCGCTGGTAAATTGAGCTGTACCTGGGGCGGTTCTGTCGGCGGTTTCTTTTTGATTGTTTACTTGCGTCATTAAATCTGAATCCGGTGCGAGAAGGCTGATCTCTTCGATCAAGACCATGGCGTGCTGATTCAGCTTTTCCAATATATCGGGTTTACAGCCTGCGCTTCTTAGGGCCGTTATGGCATCTAACGTATGCAGTGTTCGGGTCTGCAGCCACCCTAAGCGGCTGTTTTTCATAGAGGTGTTGTGCTCTTGGCGGGTTATGAAGTAGTTTATAAAGAGCGCAGCTGCACCAACAAGGGCGATAATAGCAATGTATATTAAGTTATCTTGAAGCATTGGGCTTAACTACCTTGGTAAGTCTATGAATTATATAGTCAAGCAGTTGTATTTTTATGCCAATTTCTAAAACAACATATGACAGTTCGATTATAGCTGGTTTAGTTTTTTTTTGTAGACTCGCTTGACCCCGCTACGCTAACCACTTATATATGCTCGCTGTTTTTATGTGCTATCTCTGCCCGAGGATAACCACCCTATGGGAAAATCGCTCGTTATTGTTGAGTCACCCGCAAAAGCCAAGACGATTAATAAGTATCTTGGAAGTCAGTATGTCGTTAAGTCGAGCGTCGGTCATATCCGTGACCTGCCAACGAGCGGAAGCGCCACTAAGTCTGATCCTAAAGCCCGTGCTCGTCAGGCTGCCCTGACCCGCAAAATGTCGCCAGAAGAAAAGCTGATCTACAAGGCTAAAAAGTCTAAAGAGCAGCTGGTGGCACGTATGGGGGTTGATCCTGAGAAAGGTTGGGATGCGCACTACGAAATTCTACCAGGCAAAGAGAAAGTAGTAGAAGAGTTGCGCCGCTTAGCCAAAGAAGCTGACACTATCTATCTCGCAACGGATTTGGACCGCGAAGGGGAGGCTATTGCTTGGCACCTGCGGGAATCTATCGGCGGGGATGATGAGCGCTACCGTCGTGTAGTCTTTAACGAAATCACGAAGAAGGCGATCTCGGCAGCGTTTGAAAAGCCCGGTCATCTGGACATGAATCATGTCAATGCCCAGCAGGCGAGACGATTCTTAGACCGTGTAGTGGGTTATATGCTTTCTCCACTGCTATGGGAAAAGGTCGCCAGAGGGCTTTCTGCAGGGCGAGTTCAGTCGGTGGCTGTTCGTCTTGTTGTGGAGCGGGAAAAAGAGATTCGTGCGTTTATCCCTGAAGAATACTGGGAAGTTCACGCTCAAGCACTAACGGCAGCAGAAGATGCTATCCGCCTACAAGTCGCTAAGGTGGCAGGCGCTGCGTTTAGGCCTTCCTCAGAAGCGGAGACAAATCAGCATCTTGAGGCGTTACAGGCTTCGAGCTTGACGGTGCTGAGTCGTGATGACCGGCCAACCAGCAGCAAACCCTCTGCACCTTTTATTACGTCAACACTTCAGCAGGCAGCGAGTACCCGTTTAGGGTTTGGCGTTAAGAAAACCATGATGATGGCACAGCGTCTATATGAGGCCGGCTATATCACCTATATGCGTACGGACTCGACTAACTTGAGTGCCGAAGCGGTAGAAAGTTGTCGTGCATATATCGGTGATCATTATGGCAGTAAATACCTGCCGGAAGCTGCAAATCGCTATTCTAGCAAAGAGGGGGCACAAGAGGCCCATGAGGCGATCCGCCCCTCAGATGTTAATGTAGAACCTGCGAATCTAAACGGCATGGAGCGGGATGCCGAGCGACTCTATGATTTGATTCGTCGTCAATTTATTGCCTGTCAAATGACACCTGCCCAGTACACAAGTACGCGTATTACTGTGAAGTCGGGCGAATATGAGCTTACCACGAAAGGGCGTATTCTGCGCTTTGATGGTTATACCCGCGTAATGGCGAGTAAAGGTAAGAATGATGAGGATATTATTCTTCCGGATGTGGCGGCAGGTGAAGAACTTGTCCTGAAATCGCTTGACCCTAAACAACATTTCACGAAACCAACCGCACGATATACTGAAGCAAGTTTGGTTAAAGAGTTGGAAAAAAGGGGAATCGGCCGTCCATCGACGTATGCGTCGATTATCTCAACGATTCAAGATCGCGGTTATGTAGAAATCCAAAACCGACGTTTCTATGCCTGTAAAATGGGCGATATCGTGGTTGAACGTTTGGCCGAAAACTTTACTGATCTCATGGATTACAGCTTCACCGCACGAATGGAAGATGCGCTTGATGATATCGCGCAGGGTGAGGCTGAGTGGAAAGTCTTGCTAGACCGTTTCTATCAAGGTTTCACACGACGCCTTGAAGAAGCACAAGATCCAGAAAATGGGATGCGGCCTAACAGCCCTACTGATACGAATATACCGTGCCCTGAGTGTGATCGTCATATGATGATTCGCACCGGCAGCACGGGGGTGTTCCTAGGGTGTTCTGGGTATAGTTTGCCACCTAAAGAACGCTGCAAAGCAACCATCAACCTGACCTCTGGTGATGAAGTGGTGAGCGTTGATGGAGATGACGAAGAAGAGTCGCGGATTCTACGTAACAAGCACCGCTGTAAGCTATGTGATAGTGCGATGGATAGCTACTTGATCGATGAGCACCGCAAGCTACACGTCTGCGGGAATAACCCTGATTGTCCGGGTTATGAAGTCGAGCAGGGGCAGTACCGTATTAAGGGGTATGATGGGCCTTCGTTAGAATGTGATAAGTGTGGTTCTGAGATGCAGCTTAAAACGGGCCGTTTTGGCAAGTTCTTCGGCTGCACAAACGCGGAATGTAAAAACACACGTAAACTGCTCAAAAATGGCGAAGCGGCTCCTCCAAAAATGGACCCTGTGCCGATGCCAGAGCTGGCCTGTGAAAAAGTTGAGGATACCTATATTCTGCGCGATGGTGCGTCGGGGTTATTCTTAGCGGCGAGTCAGTTCCCAAAAAATCGTGAAACCCGTGCCCCTAAGGTGGTCGAGTTATTGCCGCATCAATCGGAGATTGATGAGAAATACAGCTTCTTATTTAGTGCGCCCACGCATGATATGGAAGGCAATGAGACTATTGTGCGATATAGCCGCAAAACCAAGGAGCAGTATGTGATGACCGAGGTCAATGGCAAAGCGACCGGTTGGAAGGCATTCTATGCAGATGGTAAATGGGCGGTTGAAGAGCCTAAAGCGAAGAAAAAATAAACACGGTTGGGTATTAACAGGGGCGTAGCATGAGTAATGTCTATCTGGTCAGGACGAATCAGAAAATCAACTTTGCCCGCATCCATATGGATGCGCTGGCGGAGGCTCACGAATCGACAGGTTGGAGTAAGCACGCCGAAATTGAGTCTTATAATGAGTCTGTTCTTTTTCATTTGGCGTCGGCATATGGTGCTTTTTTGCGGGAAGTCGCGGAGAAGTATCGCTTTGATCCTGCGTTAGTCTCTAGGCTATCTGATCTGGAACGCTTGCTAGAAGGCTCTGGTCAGGAGTCACCTGAGCTTTCAGAATTAAATGCTTTGGAGAAAAACGAAGCAAGTTGGTTGCATAAAATGCTGGCAGCCTATGATGCATGTTGGAAAGCGGCTGATCATCAGACGGCAACCGCCAATGAGAAAGTCAGTATTTCAGAAATACATGTTATTCAGATCAATCCTAATCATGCCGAAGATAAAGATATTTTGGCTGAGTATAAGGGGTGGCTGAATGAGTTTCGCGCCTTGGTTGAAAGATTAAGAGCCGATATGCAAGAGTGGTAACAGTAAAGACAGGCACAATACAAATAGATAAATGCTATGCGTAAAGCTGGTGAGGTAGAACCGAAGGAAGCATCCGGGCTTCCAATACCTGTTACACTCCATTAAGGCATTCGGTCGATTCAGTGGTGTTGGCGTCCTCGGATGAGGATGCCATTACTGTGGCCATGCAGTGCTGAATGTTCAAGGGCCTGCATCTCAGTGTCTGAAAGGTCCCCCGTCCAACTTATAACGGCATGGCAGGTACCTGCACGCAGGGCTTTTTGTGCTAACTCAAGCGTTGAGTGCTGCTCGTTCGGGTAAAGCATGATGACTTTTTTCAGATCCACACCGGCATCGAGCAGCAGCGCTTTAGGTAGCTGGCTAGGTGGCGATACCCATACGAACCAGCGATCACTATGGCTGAGTTGAGCCAGTAATGGCATCAGCATAGGGATCTCAGTAATATCACCACATTGCGTAACAATCTCTGTTATTTTGCCAAAGGCTGACGAGGTTGTCGGTTTGCGGCGAATCTCACTAACATCTGTTTTGCGCAGTAAAGGAGCAGGGAACGGAATTACCGTATTCAATGCTTGCATTATGGCTCACTCCCTTGTCGGATAACGCCCACGCCTAATCCTTCGATCGAAATCGTTTGTTGTCGAAGGTCAACCTCAATGGGAGGAAACTCCTCATTCTCGGCGATCAAGTAGACCATGTGGCCTTCCTTCTTGAAGCGCTTGACCGTGACTTCATCTTCGATGCGGGCAACAACAATTTGCCCTTTTTTTGCGTCGTTGCATTGATGAACCGCCAATAGGTCACCGTCCATAATACCGATATCTTTCATACTGGTACCGTGGACTCGTAACAGATAGTTCGCCGGTGGATGAAAGAAGCTGGAGGAGATCGTGCAGTGCTCCTCGATATGTTCTTGAGCAAGAATAGGTGATCCGGCAGCAACGCGACCGATAACAGGTATACCTTCGGGTTCGCTCTCAATTTCAGGTAGGCGGATACCGCGGGATGTACCAGGAATAATCTCGATGGCGCCTTTTCGAGCGAGCGCTTTAAGGTGCTCTTCTGCCGCATTAGCAGATTTGAAGCCGAGGCTTCTGGCGATATCTGCACGGGTAGGTGGATAGCCAGTCGCGTCGATATGGTCACGAATACACTCTAATACTTCTGATTGTCTTTTTGTCAGTTTCATGATCGTGCCTGTTTTTTTATACAGTACATGTGATTATATACAGGCAAACTTTGATGTAAAGTAATTTTCTGTTTATATATCCAGTATCTTGATATGATCCACGCCAAAAACTGGTCGAGTATACGTTTTGTTAAGTGACACCCTTAAAAATTCGATCCAATCCTCTTATCGGCGTTTTCTGTCCGAACAGAACTTAAAGCCAAGGTATGGGCAAAAGATGATGATTGCGCATATCGCTCGGGTATTGGGCAGTATTGATACCAATGAGAAAGGGGAGCGCCGAGGCGGTAATCATGTCTGCCTGATAGAGGCCGGAACCGGTACGGGTAAAACAATGGCTTATCTATTAAGTGCCATTCCTATCGCCCAGTCCTGTGGTAAATCATTGGTGCTATCTACGGCGACAGTCGCGCTTCAGGAACAGCTGCTTAACAAAGACTTGCCAGAAGTATCTAAATTGCTGGAGCTTCCCATTCGATTTGTGCTGGCAAAAGGGCGTGGACGTTATTTCTGTATCAGCCAGGCAGAAAAACTGCTTGAGTCACAGCACGAACTTGGACAAATGGCGCTCTATGAAGATGAAATAGACCACAAACTAGATGAGGACTCACTCGCTTTCTACCAAGGACTGCTTAATCAGTTTGCGTCAGGCGCATGGGATGGGGATAGGGATTCATTAACAGAAGAGATTGAAGAGCAGCGCTGGTCGCCAATGACGAGTGATCACACCCGCTGTACTAACCGTCGCTGCAGTAACTTTTCGGTTTGCCCTTTCTACCGATCGAGAGATGCAATGGATAAGGCGGATATCGTCGTCGCAAACCATGATTTGGTTTTAGCAGATCTTTCGTTAGGTGGCGGAGCCATTTTGCCGGAACCCTCTTCAACCATCTATGTGTTTGATGAGGGGCATCATCTGTCGGCGAAAGCAACCGGACACTTCTCTTACAGCATGCGGGTAAAAGGGACGCAGCGCTGGCTTAAGTCGGCAACTAAGCAGCTTGATCATATGCTCGATGAGTGTGATGGACATGCCGTGCTGTCGCAATATGTTGATAAAATGAGCCCTGCCCGTCAGGAGATGGACACCTTGTTGGATCAATACCAGGTCGCATTAAGGGCTAAGCTGTTTGATCTGCAGCAGCGACCGTCGTCTGATCGTTATCGCTTCCCTAAAGGGGTGTTACCTGATGACTTAATGGCACTTTCGTTAGCTTTAAGTCGTGAGGCTGAACGTTGGATGATTAAAGCTGAGCAAATCGTTGATCTCTTGAAAGAGGCCTTAGATGGAGGGGTGCCTGAGAT
Source organism: Neptunomonas concharum (assembly GCF_008630635.1). Classification (NCBI taxonomy): domain Bacteria; kingdom Pseudomonadati; phylum Pseudomonadota; class Gammaproteobacteria; order Oceanospirillales; family Oceanospirillaceae; genus Neptunomonas; species Neptunomonas concharum. The sequence goes on from NZ_CP043869.1 coordinate 1,458,620, forward strand.
TAATCGTGATGTGGCAGAGCGCTGGTATCCGCGCATGGGGCAGTTGTGGATGCGTGCGCAATCGCTCTACTGGCTAAACAAAAGTTATTCTCAGCCAGATCCGCAGGGTGTAGCACCCACGGCTCGTTGGATCAATTTGACCGAAGCGTCTGATGGTGTGGATTATGAGTGTCGTAGCAGCCCAGTATCCGCTGCTGATACTTTGCAAAATCATCTCTGGGATCATTGTTTTGGAGCCGTTGTTACCTCGGCAACATTAACGGCACTCGGCATGTTCACCCGTATTATCGATGACTTGGGGTTACCCTCGGATGTGCTGTGTGAGCGCTTGCCAAGCCCTTTCGACTACGCGGGGGCTGCGGTATTATCAGTACCAAAAATGGAAAGTGATCCAGGCAAACCTGATGATCATACGCAAGAAGTGATTCAGTACTTAAATCAGCATTTGCCAACATCTGAAGCGGCGCTGGTTTTATTTAGCTCTTGGCGCCAGATGTTTTCGGTGCTGGAGAATACGCCAGAGAAGATCCGTGCTAAAGTACTGGCGCAGGGCGACCTGACTAAGAATGAGATCATTCGTAGCCATAAAGCACGAATAGACGAGAATGAACATAGCATTATTTTTGGATTGGCCTCTTTTGCGGAAGGGGTCGACCTCCCAGGTAAGTACCTGACCGAGGTAATTATTACTAAACTACCGTTTGGCGTACCCGATGATCCTGTGGACGCCACCATGGCTGAATGGATAGAGCAGCGTGGAGGTAATGCGTTTATGGAGTGGACGGTGCCGGAAGCATCGATTCGCCTGACACAGGCAGCTGGCCGTTTATTACGTACAGAGCAGGACCGTGGGCAGATTATTTTGCTGGATCGTCGGGTAGTGACCCGTCGTTATGGTCGTCAGCTGTTAGATGCACTACCGCCATTTCGGCGAGAAATCAGTTAAAGTGAGTAAAAAATTGGAAGAAGTAACCCAAACCGTGCAAGACGCTACATCCGATACTGTTGATAACAACAAGGAAGATGCGCAAGCTTCTAAGAGTGAGCGAGCCAGCAAACGTCGGCCGTCAGATCGTAAAAAAAGTAGTCAGCATGAACGCTGGACACCATCAGAATTTGTTGTCGCAAAAGTTGAAGGCAAAAAGCGCTTTCATGACTTTTCGCTACCGGATCCCCTGATGCGCGCTGTCCATGATTTAGGCTTTGAGTACTGCACACCCATTCAGGCAGAAACCATTAAACCTGCTCTGGAAGGCAAGGATATTATCGGCAAGGCCCAAACGGGTACCGGTAAAACAGCAGCGTTTCTTGTCGGTATTATTACAGACCTGTTGGATTTCCAACTTGAGGACAAACAGCGTAAGGGTGAGCCTCGTGCTTTGATTATTGCCCCTACGCGAGAGCTGGCGTTACAGATTGCCGCTGATGCTGAGCTGTTATGCAAATACACCGACCTACGTGTTATCTCCATGGTAGGTGGCATGGACTATGAAAAGCAGCGTAAACAGCTTAAAGCAGGGCCGGTTGATATTTTGGTGGCAACGCCAGGTCGATTGATCGACTTTGTGCGCTCCAAAGAGGTGGATCTATATAACGTCGAAGTGCTTGTATTGGATGAGGCAGACCGTATGCTCAGCATGGGGTTCATCCCTGATGTACGCACGATTATCCGCAACACGCCGCGTAAAGGGGATGAGCGTCAAACCCTGCTGTATAGCGCTACATTTACCGATGATATTATGAATTTGGCCCGCCAATGGACTAAAGATCCCGTTCAGATTGAGATCGAGGCAGAAAAACGTTCGACGGATAACATCAGCCAGAAAGTATTTTTGGTTTCCAGTCATGAAAAGTACAAGTTGTTGCGTAATTACATTCGCGTTAACAACATTGAGCGCGTCATCGTGTTTGGTAATCGTCGCCACGAAACCCGTGATCTGGCCGAAAAGCTACGCAAAGATGGTGTAAAAGCCGCGCTCATGTCAGGCGAGATCCCACAGCATAAGCGTGTAAAAACCTTAGAAGATTTCCGAAATGGCAAGATCGAAGTACTGGTGGCAACGGATGTGGCAGGCCGTGGTATCCATATTGATGGTGTAACTCATGTGGTCAACTATCAATTACCGGAAGATGCGGATGATTACGTGCACCGTATCGGTCGTACAGGGCGTGCCGGGGCATCGGGAACATCTATCTGCTTTGCCTGTGAAAACGACTCCTTTATGATTCCCGATATTGAAGCCGAAACGGGAGTCAAATTGGAATGTATCCACCCTGATGAAGAGTTGTTGGCTGATCTGTATCCGGTTGGCCAGAAGCCAGTAGCGCCAGTGGTTTCTGATGTCGAAGTACAAGATGATGTAACTGTATCGAGTGAAAATACCCCAAACGAAGAGGAGAAAAACCAGACTCATGTCTGAAGATCGTCATAAAACCCGGCTAATCTCTAAGGTGTTGGCAATTATTGTTAGCGCTCTGTTTGCAGCGTTCGGCGTTGCAGGTTATCAGCGCACCGGTGACCTAACACAGCTTATGGTATTTATTGGATTGTCGGTGTTAGCTTACGTGATTGTAGTGTTTATCTTTAAGGGTATAGACCGGTTGCTCGATAGTATTGATGATCGGTAGCCGTCGTTAAGGAATCGGTATGAATGCAAAGCAGCAGAAAGTTGCTGTGTTAGGTGGCGGTAGTTTTGGAACCGTCATTGCTAACATCATGGCAGAAAAGGGCATCTGTGTATCCCAGTGGATGCGTGATGCCACCAGAGCAGAAGAGATTAACCAGCGCCATCTGAACTCTCGTTATCTTCCGGACTACCCATTGTCAGACTCCTTGGTAGCAACCACCGATATAGCGGAAGCAGTCAAAGGGGCGCAGTTGGTGTTTGTATCCATCCCGAGCCAAAGCTTTAGGGAAGTGGTGAGAATGGCAAAACCCTACCTAGTAGCAGGTCAGGGAGTGATAAGTACCACTAAAGGTATCGAAGGTGAAACCTTTAGTCTCATGAGCCAGATACTGTGTGACGAGCTGCCTGATGCCCGCGTAGGGGTTCTGAGTGGGCCAAATTTGGCGAAAGAGGTTGCTAAGCACCAGTTAACGGCAACCGTTATTGCTAGTGATGATGAAGCTTTACGTAGCGAAGTGCAGGATGCCTTGCACCAGTCCTATTTTCGGGTCTACGCCAGCTCAGATAAGTATGGTGTTGAGTTAGGCGGTACATTGAAAAACATCTACGCCATTGCCGCTGGGCTAAGTGCTGCATTGGGGATGGGTGAAAATACAAAAAGCATGTTGATGACGCGTAGCTTGGCCGAAATGAGCCGGTTCGCTGTCAGCATGGGCGCAAACCCTATGACGTTTTTAGGGCTGGCAGGCGTAGGCGATCTTATTGTTACGTGTATGTCTCCGCTGAGCCGTAATTACCGTGTTGGTTACGCGTTAGGCAGCGGCCAAACACTGAATGAAGCGGTTGATGCGTTGGGTGAGGTGGCTGAAGGTGTTAATACTATTCGTATTATCAAGGCCAAAGCGGATGAGCAAAATATCTACATGCCTTTAGTGTCTGGTTTGTATGAAGTTGTGTTTAATGGGGCTCATGTGCAAGAGGTTGCGAAAACCTTAATGACTAGCGAGCAAAGTACGGATGTTGAATTTGTCTTACCAAGGGATGCGGTGTGATATGTTGATACTGATGCGTCATGGAGAAGCGGACTGGAATGCCACAACAGACGAAAGCCGTTGCCTGACGGAGAAAGGGATCTCTTTTGTCCGTCAGCAAGCTGCTGAGGTGGCAGACTTTGCACCGAATATCAGTAAAATTATTTGCAGCCCTTACCGACGTACCTGTCAAACGGCTCGACTGATGCAGCAGTCGTTAGGCGGTATTGAAATCGTCGAAGATGAGCGCCTCACGCCCGACGTGCCGGTTTCTGAAGCCATAACGGCGTTAGAGGCACATTGGCAGGATAACTTACTCGTAGTGACACATCAGCCACTTATTGGCTATCTGGTAAGCTATTTAATAGAAGGGGATATGCGTTCCCCCGAGCCTTTACTCCCGGGTCATCGAGTCTCTCTTGCACTGGATTGGCCTGCTGCGGGCATGGCTACGCGCTTGATTGAAAAATAACAGCGCAATTCGTGTGCTGCTCTGATACCTTATCCATATGAAAGAAAGAGAATTTTTGATCGGCGACTTTCGATTGAAAGCGCTGGAGTCCGGAGAGCGTGGTCAGCCTTTGCTATTGGCTTTGCACGGTTGGTTAGACAATGCTGCGACCTTTAATGAGCTGCGTACGCATTTTCCTCATCATCACTTTATTGCATTGGATCTGGCCGGGCACGGTTTATCGGATCATAGACCCTCATCAATGCCCTATTACATATGGGACAACGTTAGCGATCTATTAAGTGTATTAGACCAATTAGGTGTCGATAAAGTCACCTTAATTGGGCACTCCATGGGGGCAAGCATCGCTGCATTATTTGCCGGCGCTTTTCCTGATCGTATTGAGCGTTTACACCTGATCGAAGGATTAGCGCCGCTCGTATATGAAGAGAGTGAGCTGCCGGTACTGATGTCCGACGCTATTATAAAGCGACGAAAAATGATGGAAAAACTCTTACGGCCATATCCCGATAAAGAGTCAGCCATACAAGCCCGTATGCGAGGTCGATGGCCGGTTTGTCGCCAAGCAGCAGAGTGGCTTATTGAGCGAGGGCTAAAGCGCCAAGATGACGGCTTTGTATGGCGTAGTGACCCAGGATTGATGTTGCCCTCCATCTTACGCATGACCGAAGGGCATGTAACGGCGTTTTTAAAGAAGATCGAAGTACCCGTCAGCGTTTATCTTGGTGAGACCGGCCTGTTTGATGAGAGCTGGCGCGCGCGTATAAAACATTTACAACAAAGTGAAGTGTTTTGGTTTAACGGCAATCATCATCTTCATTTAGAACCGATAGCCGCTCGTCTGATTGCCGACGCAATTAAAGCAGTAGATTAAGGAATGTTTTAACGAAACGGTGATCTAAAACTAAAATAAAATCAGGTAGTAACATAATGTGGTTTAAACGGATTACAACACTCATTTTGATACTTACCAGTGCTGTCGCGCTGGCTGAATCAGATATTAGTGGCTCGACCGATAGTAAAGCACTGGATCGTTTTCGAGGGTCTTATATTGTTGAATATGACCGCCAGGCTGCCATTGATTATCTGCTACCTTTAGGCAGCATTGAAAAGGTAAATGGTGCGGAGCGGCCAGAAAAGGCAGAGCGCCTCAGTGGTAAGTTGACCCGAATTACCTACCGTATCCCCGAAGGGCACCGTACGCGGGAGGTCTATGAATTTTTCTCTGAGCAGTTAGCCGCGCAACGCGCTGAAACACTCTTTAGCTGTCGTGGCCGGGAATGTGGCAGTAGTGCTTACTGGGCCAACCAAATATTCGATCGATCAAAGCTTTATGGTGTTGAGCGTTCTCAATATTACCATGTAGCGAGCCTGCCGGGTTTGACGGTTGTGATGTATATCATTGAGCGGGGCAACCTTCGCCTATATGCCCACTTGGATTTAATTGAAACAGATGCGGCAGCGCGAATCGTGACGACACTTTCTCAAGTCGGTTATGTCGATCTAGCCGTGGATGAACTGCCAACTGAGGACGTGTTGCAACAGCTTGAGCCACGTTTGGCGAGCTTTAATCGCTCAGCGGTGGTCGTGGTGCACCATCAGGGAGAGAATTTAGCAGATGCTCAGGAAAAATCAGAAGCTACAGCCAATGAGCTAAGAGCTTTGCTCAACGATAATGGATTAAGACATGTTGCTGTCAAAGCATTAGGGGCTTTAGCGCCTTCGGTGCTGGGTAATAGCCAGCTTAAAGTCGTGCTCGTTGCCGGGAGTGATAAGCCATGACAACTGTTTCTCTTGCCTTGGGTAGCGGTGGGGCGAGGGGGTACGCCCATATTGGTGTGATCGAAGCGCTAGAAGCTCGCGGTTATCAGATAAATTGTATTGCTGGCAGCTCCATGGGAGCACTAATCGGTGGGCTGTATGCGTCGGGTGCACTTGAAAACTATAAAAGTTGGGTAGAGGGGCTTTCACGTCTCAACATTATTCAACTACTTGACGTAACTTTTAGTATGGGTGCAATTCGTGGTGAGCGCTTATATGACAAACTCTCTAATCTTACTGGCAACCCTAAGATCGAAGATCTACCTATTCAGTTTACCGCAGTAGCTACGGATATAGTCCACCAAAAAGAGGTTTGGTTTCAGCGTGGGTCTTTGATGGAAGCTATACGTGCTTCGATCGCCGTACCTGGAGTATTTACGCCGGTAGTAGAGGAACACCGTGTGTTAGTCGATGGGGGTGTTTTAAACCCTTTGCCGATCGTACCAACCGTTGCCGCACATTCTGACCTTATCATAGCCGTTGATCTGAACACTAACCCTGTCATGCCGGAAGTAAAACTGCCTCATCCGCGTATTGATGAAGCGCGCAGATTCGAAGATGGCATCTTCTCCTTCCTTAAGTCAAAAGACCCGGAAGACAGCAAATTTAAGCTGGATAGCAATATCGATATTATTATGACTTCGCTGGAAGTGATGCAAGGCTCATTGAGCCAATACAAAATCGCAGGTTATCCGCCGGACTTATTGATTAATATCCCGTCTGAAGTTTGCCGCTTTCACGATTTTCACCGTGCGAAAGATGTTATAGAGGTTGGCCGTAAAGTAGCTGATAAAGCACTGGATGATCTAGAAAGGCGAGCCTATGAAGCCGCGCAAATTAACCCTTAAACAGGAAAACTGTCTGAGGGTTAATTGCGTTCGATAAATGGGTGTTATTAGTTAATAAGTGATAAAAACTCAGCGCGTGTTTCTGGTTTACTACGGAATGTACCCAGCATCATAGATGTTTTCATTGAGCCGTTTTGCTTTTCGACACCGCGCATCATCATGCACATATGTTTCGCTTCGATGACCACGCCCACACCTTTAGCGTCCGTCACAGACATGATTGCCTCGGCGATCTCTTTCGTCATGTTCTCTTGAATCTGCAAACGGCGAGCGTACATATCGACAATACGTGCAATCTTCGAAAGACCAATCACTTTGCCATCAGGAATATAAGCCACATGAGCTTTGCCAATAAAAGGCAGTAGATGGTGTTCGCACAGAGAATACAACTCGATATCTTTAACCAGCACCATTTCGCTATTATCAGAAGGAAAGAGCGCGTTATTCACCACTTCTTCAAGGGATTGCTGATAACCGCGCGTGAGATAGGCCATTGCTTTCGCCGCACGTGCGGGTGTATCAACCAATCCTTCACGGGTTAGGTCTTCGCCAACCTGTTCAATAATTGCGGCGTATGCTTTTTCCATCACTGGTAAAAATCCCCTGTCATCTGGATCAAAAAAGGGAGCTAACTTACGCGAACATGACAGTTGCGTAAAGTAGCGGATGTTAAATTATGGCTTAGATTGACGTAAAAGCACATATAAGGCACCCGAGCCACCGTCACGAGGCTGGGCAGAGCAAAACGCCAAGACGGGAGCAAGTTGTCGGAGCCAATCATTCACATAGGACTTTAGCACCGGTTGCTGCCCGGACTGACTAAACGCTTTGCCGTGGACGACGATCACAGAACGCATCCCTTGGCGATGAGCATCCCGAATAAACGCGCTCAACTCATCTCGGGCGGTATCAACCGTCATACCGTGTAGATCAATACCGGCTTCCCAAGGAACATGGCCTTTGCGTAAGCGCTTCATAACGCGGATCTGCACACCAGGGGCTGCAAATAGCAACTCTTCATCAGACTCGACAATCTCCACCGCTTCGCTGGATAAGCCGTCGATCACCTGTTCGCTTTCGGCTTCTGCCATAGCCCGGTGGTAAGCGCGTGATCTATCCTTACGAATAGGGCCGTTGGTTCGTAATGTCGCTTTGTCGTGTTTTAACGGGCTGACATCCCCCATTAATGACGTAAAGGAGATATCTTCCGGGCTCTTTTGATCCTTAGACATGGCGCAGGCGAGGTGAATTCATTAAACTGTCGGGCCTTAATAAGCTAGAGCCGGGTATTATCCCGATTGTTATGATGATAGATCAAGAGCCGCTGTTAACAGAATTCAAAACCGTGCGTGATTTTGTACGCTGGACCTGTAGTTTAATGAACCAGCAACAGGTTTTTTTGGGCCATGGCAACGTCTCCACGTGGGATGAATCGGTACAACTGGTGTTGGCCGCACTCTACTTGCCTTGGAACAGTGACCCTGCGGTGATGGATAGCCGGTTATTACCCACAGAAAAGGCGCGTATCATCAGTTTTGTGCGTGATCGTGTTGAGGCACGTAAACCGCTGCCATATATCACGCAAGAAGCGTGGTTTATGGGGATGCCATTCTATGTGGACGAGCGCGTATTGATCCCCCGTTCACCGATTGCTCAACTGATCGAAACCGAGTTTTCACCCTTCTTGCGCCCCGGTTTAGTCGAAAGCGTACTGGACCTGTGTACCGGCAGTGGCTGCATCGGCATCGCTTGCGCCTATACCTTTGAAGAAGCCGAAGTCGATTTAGTGGATATATCCGAAGACGCCTTAGATGTAGCCCAAACCAATGTCGAGAAGCACGAGCTGGCCGAACAGGTTAATGTGATTCATAGTGATCTATTTAATGGGCTCGAGGGCAAACGTTATGACTTGATCGTATCGAACCCACCTTATGTCGATAAACCAGACTTTGACAGCATGCCTGAGGAGTTTCAACATGAGCCAGAATTGGCACTCACCTCGGGAGAGGATGGCTTAGATATCACACGGCGCATCTTACGCGAAGCGTGTGACCACCTAAACGACGAAGGGCTGCTTGTGGTTGAAGTCGGCAACAGCGAAGTCCATCTGATGACGCAGTTCCCCCATGTGCCTCTCATATGGGTAGACCTGCCCGAAGGCGGCAATGGTGTCTTTGCCATTACCAAAGAAGAACTCGCGCAATACCGCGACGAATTTTGACAGAACCCGTATAATCAAACACCGGATTTAATGAGAGAGATACAAACCCATGTCAGGAAACAGCTACGGTAAACTCTTCAGCATCAGCACCTTTGGCGAAAGCCACGGCCCTGCACTGGGATGTGTTATTGATGGCTGCCCACCGGGAATCGAACTAAGTGAAGCAGACCTACAAGAAGACCTGGATCGTCGTAAACCGGGAACCTCCCGCCACACCACACAACGGCGCGAAGATGACATCGTACAGATTCTCTCAGGAGTGTTCGAAGGTAAAACAACAGGCACCTCTATTGGCCTGCTGATCCAAAATACCGACCAGCGCTCCAAAGACTATTCCAATATAGCAGACACCTTTCGTCCAGCTCATGCAGATTACGTCTACACCCATAAATACGGTTTTCGAGATTACCGCGGCGGTGGGCGCTCATCTGCCCGTGAAACAGCCATGCGCGTTGCCGCAGGCGGAATTGCAAAGAAATTTCTAGCCAGCAAAGGGGTTACCATCCGCGGCTACCTATCGCAGCTGGGGCCATTAAAGATCGACGACAGCAAATTCGACTGGGATCAGGTTAACCAAAACCCATTCTTCTCGCCGGATGCCGATATCGTCCCAGAAATGGAACGTTATATGGATGCCCTACGTAAAGAAGGGGATTCTATCGGCGCAAAAATCACCGTCGTTGCAGAAGGCGTGCCCGTTGGCTTAGGCGAACCGATCTTCGACCGTCTCGACGCAGAACTCGCCCATGCATTAATGAGCATTAATGCAGTAAAAGGGATCGAAATTGGTGACGGATTCGCCGTGGTAGAACAAAAAGGAACACAGCACCGTGATGAAATGACCCCCGAAGGTTTTTGCTCAAACCATGCGGGTGGCATCCTCGGTGGTATCTCGACCGGCCAAGCGATCACCGCCAGCATCGCACTTAAACCGACATCCAGCTTACGTTTACCCGGCCGTAGTATCAACGCCAAAGGTGAAGCGATTGAAGTGATCACTCAAGGTCGCCACGACCCTTGTGTTGGCATCCGTGCCACACCCATCGCCGAAGCGATGATGGCGATTGTGCTGATGGATCACTACCTACGCCACCGTGCGCAAAATGCTGATGTGGTTTGTGATACGCCAGTTCTTAAAGGCTGATACAGTCTTACTCTGTTCACCGGTGGTTTCTGCTGCCGGTGAATTCTTGCCAAGTATTCCGCTGGATCGACTGAATAAAAGGGCTATGGCTCATCCGACACTCCTTGTGGATAAAAATTAGCAATTTTATGTATATCCATACAGTATATTTTCAAACAAAGTAAACCTTGGCGCGGTTTGTTGTTCAGGTAGGCACGGTTTCTATTCTGGACAACTTTTGAACTATCTGTAAAATCAAGGAAATAGAGATATTCACAGGGAAGATATCATGCCAAGGATGAAAGAATATCGCGCATGCGCGTTTTTCTCACCTCCTAATTTTGAAACTTTCCTGAAAATTAAATTAAAACAGCGTGTTAGCTAATTTTCTGACTTTTGGGTGGGGAATGATATCGCGCATGCGCACTATTAAAATGTTATGACACCTTCAGCAATTAATATCAGGGAAATATGAAAGCAGAATTTGAAGAAAAGGACTTTGAGGCACCCCTATACACCGAGTTAAGGTTTGGAAGTCACCGAATTGCTACTCCTGGCCAAGTGTTTGAAGGTAAGTTTGGAATTGATGCTGCGTTAGAAGCTGAGCACCCTTTATTTTGGGACCTGTTTCGCTTCTATGACATACCAAAGGGGGTGGTTCTCGATCATCTAAGGTGGGGGTTTATGTGGCGCAAGCTTGGTAGGAAGCGACGGTTACCAACGTTTAGCACTAACCTACTAATTCAAGCAAAGCGGCCCGTCCCTCTGAGCAGAGCTTCATCGCTTCTAAAAAGCTACGGTTTTAGCTCCAGGCATTGGCGATTTGAAATTACTGAGCACCAACAAGAAATTCTTGAAAAAGTGTCTCATAATTTGCGTCGTAAAGCCCTTGTTATATACGCCGCTCCGGCATTCTACACACTAGATGACCTCTATAACCATACTGAAGCTCAAAGGATCGTGGAGAATTCCAATTTTGTCAAAGTAGAGCGATTACATAATCATAAGCAATGGAACTACTATCAGGCTGGGACGAGTGGCGTCGCACATTCTGAGCCAGAATTTATTGAGGATGTTTCTCTAAATTCTATGATTGAGCAAATGGGAGAGTTCGGACAAGAGAACGAAAATGCTTCTGAAAATCTCCGGTATCTACATAAAATGACAGTTGAAACTTGTCAAGAAATCCAAGATCACAATCCAATAGCAAAATACTATCTTCGACTTCACGGGCGACTTATGCGATTGGATGAACTGTATGAGATTGAAGAAACCATCCATTACTCTACCTTCAATCTGTTTTGTAATGTGGCGAAATTGAAATGGCTAGTTGTGTAAGTCATAACAAAGCGCTGCACTCGGAAAAATTATTCGCTGCGCTCCTAATTTTCCGGTGAGCGCGGCGTTACATGTACGGGAAAGTATGTCTCAAGTATTAGAGGAAGTTGAAAAGGCCATATCTTTACTTGGCCTATCTAAAGAAGTCAGTTTGCTTAAGGATGAGGGAGCATCTCTATATGATTCACTTGTAGCGCACTTCGTAGAGGGGGGTGATAGGCGTTGGTGGTGGGAATCCTTTTCTCACCCATCGGACTCTATAACTTACGATGACGGTAAAGGGTTCGAGAAACTTGGTCAGTTCGTTCCAGACTCCAAGGAGCTAGTGTGGTTCGTAGTTGAAGATGACCAACTATCTCACTACCCAATATTTGAAGCATCAACTGAGAATGTCATAAAGATCATAGGTGAGTGTTTCGCGTTTGAGTATTACTTGGTGCCTAGAGACAAATCATGGCTACTTTGCGAAAATCACCACAACAGAATCATTGGTGTTGGCAAGCAGGTAGTTTCAGCCATCCAGCGTGCCAGCATGTAACAAATTTAGGCAGCGATGCCGAAAAGCGTGGCTCGCCTGCTAAAGGCGTTAGCTACTTAGAATCATGCCAATTGAGAGAATCGGAAAATTTTTAGAAACGGCTGATTTGGGAATAACTCACTCCCTAGGGATTGAGACGTCCCAAGTGGAATGCTGCATCAGAGAAATCCAAGATAGAAAGATACTTGGTGCTTTTGGGTGCCCTGTTTTTGGTTTTAAGCAAGAAGACCTAGATTTCCTAAACCAAATACCTTTCATTCAGCAGGTGTGGTTTTGGGAGATTGCGCTAAAAGACATAAGTGGGCTGTATTCGCTCATAGATCTAACGTATTTCGGTATCCATGAAAAAAGGCCTGCTATCAACTTTTCAAAATTCCCGAAGCTTAAAAAAGCGGTCTGGCATCCTGTTCGTAAAGATTGTGGTCTTGGAGAGCTGGACTCACTTCGTGGCTTGGACGTTTGGAGGTTTAAACCAAAAGACAAGTCCTACTCAAGTATTGAGCTATCCAAAAATTTGAGGCAGCTCGATCTTAATTGGTGTAATCCCACATCTTTGGAGGGCATGCCAGTTCTTAGCGAGCTAGAGGAGCTGCAAATCCATTACTGCAAAAACCTAGAGTCCATTGATTCAATTTTCGAGTTTGCACCAAATTTGAAAAAGCTTGTGGTAACGAGGTGTGCAAACCTAAAGGATTTCGATGTGGTTTTGGAGCATGACTGGGATCATATGTACATCAATATCAAGGGTAAAACCGTAGCTAACAAGTCAAAGCACTCGGACGGCGCAAACGCCGCCGGTGTTTGAGGCGTTAGCCGTCACTAAAAGCCAACGGATGGTATCTATGAAAAAAGTTCTAATTTTATTGCTGATGTACTGCGGAACAGTTCACGCAGCAGGAAAAACAGATATCTTGAAGGTATTTGAGCATTTCACTTTAACGAATGCAGCGGCTGGTAAATGTATCAAGCCTGAGAAATCAGAACTAACTTCATTCCTAGCAAACTACCAAATGGTAACCGTACTTACTTTACAAGAAATACAGAAAAGAAATTCAGTCATTTCTCAAAAGCAAACTCAGGAGATACTTAAAGCTGGTAGCGCTAAGGCCACTGAAGCTGTCCACTCAGTAATTGCTAAGGAAGGGTGCGAAAGCCCCAAAATACAAGACCTTATTAAACGTTTTCATGTGCAAGCTAAATGGAAACCATGAGTAATGTTACGGCTAACAAAAACAGGCAGTTGACGCGCAATGCGCTCAACTGCTGTAAGCGTTATGCGATAAGGAGAAAACGGTGCTAAAGCCCGTAATACAGGAAGAAACTACAGGCTGCGGAATTGCATCGGTAGCCAATGTTCTGGGCAAAACCTACTCGGAAATGAAGGCTGTAGCGAATGCTATGGGTATCTATGCCGAAGATAAATCGCTTTGGTCCGATACCCAGTATGTCAGGAAGATGTTGTCCAGTGCCGGAGTTGAGACGTCTCCCGATGAAATTCCTTTTGAATCATGGAGTAGTTTGCCTGATCTGGCACTACTGTCCATCAAGCACCATCAGGAAGATGGTAAAAATTTCTGGCATTGGGTTGTTTTCAAACGTCTGAAAGACCAAGAGTTTGTCTTGGATTCAGCAAGTTACCTGCCTTCCAATATTCGAACGGATTTTGATGAGATGCAGCCCAAGTGGTTCATTGAGGTGTCTACTTTTTATGGGTAACACCAGTGCTTAGGGAAATCGTGCAATGTTAAAGAAAATCGTTATTTTTTCACTTTTATTGATTTTGTCAGCCTGTTCAAAGCATCAACCTGAAATCACGGCTATTGAGTTTGTGGAAAAAATGCAACTTGGAAAAAACTTAGTTAGTTTGAGTTTTAGGGTTTCTAAGAATACGCAAACATTTCGGATGCTTGTTAAAGAGCTTGGACATGAGGAAGCTTCATCTCGTTTGGAAGATGAACTTGTAAAAATAACAAAAGATCATCAGAGAGAGTGGAATGAAAATTTGGCTAATTCATACCTTGAGCATTTTTCGGTTGCAGAGTTAAACTCCATTTATTACGAAAAACGTAACTCACAATTTGCAGATAAAATGTCAGAAATGCAGAAAAAAGTAGGCCGTAGTATGGAAATTAAGTCCAAAGATTTACTTAATGCTGTGGCCACAAACGCGTTAAGTAGTGTATTTGAAAGTGTGCAGTAGGCACCTAACAAGCACCTGCAATCTGACCTCCGACAGTTGAGGTGGGCGTTAAGCAAAAATATGAAAGAGCCTGACTACGACAATTATTCATTGAAACAGCTCTACGAAGCTCTCGAAATGATTGATCGCGAGAGGTGGCCTGAAAGGGTTAGAAAAATCGAATCATTGCTCAGTGATCCTGAGAGCTTTCGGCGATTAAAGGAAGAGCAAAGACTGGTAGATCATCAGGAAGCGCTAGAAAGAAAAGAGGCCTCTCAAGGATTCTTGGGTATTTTATTACTGGTATCGGGCGGAATAGGGTCGTTTACTGGTAGTTTTCTAACTAAATACGGTGTTTTTCAAATAGCTCCTGGTTTCTGGAGGATCCTTGCAGGAATTGGATTAGCCTGTTTTGGGGCTTTGATCATCGTAAAGTTATTTAGGAGAGGGTAAATGCTTAACAATGCGTTGAAAATTGTTCGCTTTGCTCACTGGGGCCTCAAAAGCTACGCTTTTTCGGCCCTTTAAGTGCAGCGTTAGCCGTCATGGTGTTTGCTATACTCAAAGTGATAGAATAGTATCACTTTAGTATTTCTTTGGAGCGGCTCTCATGAAAGTAGAACTCGTTACATCACTCAAACGTCAAGCGACCAAGATCCTCGCAGATCTTCACGACACCAAAGAACCTGTGTTAATTACCGAGCATGGTAAGCCATCAGCATATCTGGTTGATGTTGATGATTACGAATCTATGCAAAATCGCTTGGTGATTCTAGAGGGTATCGCACGAGGTGAACGCGCATTAGCTGATAGTAAAGTGGTAAGTCACGATGAAGCCAAGGAAAAAATGTCAAAATGGCTGAAATAATCTGGACTGAGCCAGCGTTATCTGACCTCAATGATATTGCTGAATACATCGCACTTGAAAATGCCGTAGCTGCAAAGCAATGGGTTCAAACGATCTTCTCTAAAGTTGAACGCCTAGAAACTTTCCCTGAATCAGGTCGCATTCCGCCCGAGCTGGAACATTTAAGTTATCGTGAGGTTGTCGTAAATCCATGTCGTGTTTTCTATAAACAAGACGGTGATAAAGTATTTATTCTGTTTGTGATGCGGGTTGAGAGAGATTTACGTAAGTTCCTGTTAAGTAAGCAGTAACCTTTGGGAATGAGTGGCTAACAAATAATTTAAAAGCGATTCAGCACGCTTGGCATTTTTGGTTTAGGTCAAATGCAGTGATTAAGATGTTCCAGTTGAGCTATGTGGTAGCGTGCTTTACACCTTAATTGGGCGTTGAGGCTGTCGGGTAAGTCTTACAGCCCTAGACCTGCGGTCGAACACTCAGTTACACTGCTTAAAACAAACTTTACCCCGCATGGTGCAACGGATGGCACGCTTCAAACACTACGATTACAAACAGACTAAGATGATACCGTTGCGGTTTGCAGACCAAATCCAGCCGGGAACATTCGAATATACCCTCAACCACGTCGTTGATAATGAACTCGACCTTAGTGTGTTTGAATCCCGCTATCGTAACGACCATAACGGCGCGCCTGCTTATGACCCTGCACTGTTATTAAAAATCGTTTTATTCGCCTATTCTCGGGAGGATTACCTATGGTTCACAACATTGAAAAGATAGCGACCCAAGGTAATGTGAGGCATTAAGACACCTGGGAGGGGCTTATCTGAGGAAATTAAGCCTTATGAGTGCTCGTATGGCGATATGAAACGTGTTTGAATACATCAAAAATGAGCCTGTCAAAACTGATTTTAGGCATTAAGAATATCAAGGAAGGCTGTGGGATGAGGTTTTATTTTGTTAAATGTCTAATCCGACAGTCTCGTTACAAGTTTCAAGGAAGATAAATGAGATCGTTAATCAAAAGTATAATTTTAGGCTCAGCTCTTGCCATAGGCCTTGGAGTAATTGGCTATCTCTTGGTAGCGTTCTATCAGATCCTCATTCTAGATATGACTGATAGCGCTCAAATGGTAGATGCTACTCGATCAAGTAAAGCTATGTACTGGTCGTTACCATTTACATTTATTGTCCTAGTATTAACAACTGTTCTCGTAACTAGAAAGCTTACTTCTAAACACTACTTTATTGGTTTTGTGATAATTTTATTAACGTCATTATCAATCACAGTTGGTCCGATAAAAATTATTAGCATCCATATGAACTATATCCCCATTGTATTAGGTGGGCTAGTCGGCTCATTTATTGGGTCTAAACTTAACAAGCGCCTGCAATCTGACCTCCTGCCATTGTCACCTTTTGCGGGGCACACCAATTTCAAGGAAGCATCGTGCAAGAATCGCGGAAACTAGAGGACTATTTGATAGAAAGGCCTAAACCAAAAGGTATAGATGTCCTTTGTTCTTTGAAGCATTTCGCAATCATTACTTACGCAGTACCTTCTGATAGGTTTCAAGGGATATTCCCCGAACGGTTTCAATTAGACACGGTTGAAATCAACGGCCAAAAGATGGGGCTTATATCTGTAGTTCCATTCATTGATGTTGACTTTACTTCAGCAGTCTTCCCGTTTCCGAAATTTACAATGGGCCAAACAAACTATCGAATATACATTATTGATACTGAAACAGGAGAACGTTGTGTATGGTTCCTTGGCACTACTCTAGATTCTTGGACGCTAGCGGTGCCAAGATACCTTTGGAATCTTCCGTGGCATGCTGGAAAAGTTAGCTTTGACTGCACTCTCAATAAAGTTAATGGCTTGTACGAAAAATACCATATGGAAACTGAATCCGAGTGGGCTGAAGCTTCAGTTGATTTGGTTCAATCGGAATCTGATTTGTTAAAATTCCCGGGTTTTCCCGATATTGAGTCTGCCTTGGTCTATCTAACGCACCCGCTGGCTGGATTTTATTATCGAAGAGATAAAAAGTTGGGTACATATCGTGTGTGGCACAAAGAGCTTGAGGTTAAGCCCGCCCAGATAAAATCAGCTAATTTCAAACTTTTATCTGATCTTGATATTGTTAAAGAAGAAGAGCAAAGCAATCCCTATAGTGTGTTAATCGAGCCAATAAATGAATTTACCATATACTTACCTCCTACCATTGTTGGGTAAAAATTTAACAATGCGCTTAAGCAAGAAGGCAGCAAAGCTGCGCCGCTTAGCTTAGCGTTTTGACTGTCAGGGAAGCTATGAGTAATCGTTTAGGGGTATTTGCATTAATCATTTCAGCGCTAGGAATAACCTTGATGTTGTTATCTCTAGAGGCATATATTTATGATGATGGTATAAATATGAAACTCGCCCCAGTAGTAGCGGACGCATTAGGAGTAATGTCAGGTGCAACTGAATCAGAAGCCTCATTCAGACCTAGCAATAAATTTGAACTTAGTGAAGCTGCTGCTATTTATATCATCGGTGGAGTAGGTGCTTTTCTTGGTTTTATTTCAATAGTACTAGGCTTTGGCTCAATTAAGAGATGTGAGCATCCTGCCGTATCTTATGGCGCTATTGCTTTTGGTATTGCCCCAGTAATTCTAATTAGCATACCAATCGCAATTGGGTGCTTTCTTTTACTTGCACCGATTGTCATTTGGTACAAAAAAACAGTTAACAAGGCGCTTAAGTAATGACGCGCTTTCATCGCGCCCTATATTAAGGTGTTGCACTAAGGATGAAAAATGAGTAAGAGTGAATGGATTTGGGTCGCAATTAGAATATTTGGAATCTACTTGCTGGTGTTAGCTATAATATCAATCCCTGAAGCAATTGGTGCTGTTTATGCACATTTGCATCTCGCTGACGCTGCTGGCAGATCGTCCGATTTTGCTTCAATGGCGGACTCAATACGCAAGGCCGCGGTTTCCAAAGGCGTTACTGCGTTATCCCAGCTTATCCTATTTTCCGTAGCTGCTTACTACTTTATATGCCGTGGAAAGCTAATTCATAATATTGCATCCCGTGAGAATGCATAACTAGGCGTAGAAGCAAGGACGCAGCAAGCTGCACAGCTTGGTGTTAGGTGGATCAATAGGTAGTCAACATAGTATGTTCATAAGGTTTATAGTTTTAACTCTACTCATATCTTCCGAGGCATTTTGCCAAGAAGTATACAAGTACAAGGATGAATCCGGAAAGTGGGTGTTCACCGATAGGCGCCCATCAAACAAAAATGATAATGAATTCGACATTGTGGAGTATAAGAGGGAAGTAATTAAGCCAGCGCCGAGGGTCTTCAGTCGTAGCGCTGGTAGCATGAATATCTTAGTCGCAGATAACCCCTATCATGCTCCCGTAGAGTTTCTTGTAAAATCGTCTCGACTGGCAGGCGGTTCAAAAAAATATGTCGTCCCAGCCGCGAGTCAAAAGGATTTGTATACAAGCCCTCAAAAAATTGGTTCTTTCCGTTATCGCTGGCGGCTGGGTGATCCGTCTGCGCGGGAGGACGGCCATCTCTACAAATTTCCAGTATCCTCAAAGCTTTCTCATAAGATTACTCAAGGATTCAATGGGCGTTTCTCACACTCTAAGCTCCCAAACATAAATGCAATAGATATAGCACTTCCTGTCGGAACGGATATCAGTGCTGCTAGGGATGGCGTGGTTATCTGGGTGAAAGATGACTATCACATGGGTGGTAAGAACAAGTATTTTCTTGATAAGGCAAACTATGTAAAAGTGCTCCACGAAGACGGCACTTACGCAACTTATGCTCATATATTGATAGCAACTGCCACAGTTAAACCAGGAGACATTGTTAAGGCAGGCGATGTACTTGCAAGGTCTGGATCCTCGGGTTACTCAACTGGGCCTCACCTTCACTTTGTTATACGTAAAAATGTAGGCCTAAAAACAGTTTCTATTCCTTTTAGATTTATTTCGGATAGTGGTATTACCTATACCCCTAAGAAGGGTATGGTGATTGACCCGCTTCTGTGATTGTCCACAATACTTCACTATCTGAGCTACAAGAAAGAGTAAAAATGACTCTTTCGTTGCTGAGAAAATTGTTAATGCTGAAATATTTGAAGTTGAGCCAAAGAAAACTGACAGCCGGTTTGATGTCTTGATTGGGTAATAACGATGCGGTAGTTTGGCCAGTAAGCAAGATGTTGGCGTACGCGAAACACTAATTGAAATCTGATAGTGTATAGATTGATAAGGATAGTTAAACATTTCTGGAGGGCTCTACAATGAATACAAATGCCGTATGCTGGTTTGAAATTTATGTGGATGATATTCCGCGCGCTAAATCTTTTTACGAATCAGTACTAGATCTAGAACTAACACGCTTGGACAATCCCAGTGAACCAAAAGATTTCCCGCAGCCTGAAATGTGGGCTTTCCCGATGGAGGAGCGGCCTGGTGCCAGTGGTGCAATCTGTAAAATGGAAGGTGTCGCGGCAGGGGGCAACAGCACCTTGGTGTATTTCAGTAGCGAGGATTGTGCGATTGAGCAAGCAAGGGTTGAAAAGGCCGGTGGAAAGGTAGTCGTACCTAAGATGGCGATTGGCGATTATGGGTTTATTTCAATAGCACAAGACACCGAAGGCAACACTATTGGTTTCCACTCCATGAGATAGGGTGCTCCTCTTGGCATTGCCTTGTGGAAGTCATTATTGCTTTTTTCGGAGAATAGGATGGATTTAAACAACATTCTTACGTTTATTGCAGTGGCCACTTTACTGGTTATCTCGCCTGGTCCGAATGGGTTTCTTATTGCTAAGACGGTTCCTTTGTCTGGGCATAGGGCAGGGTTGGCAAATGTTGCAGGCTTTGTGGCCGCATTCTATGTGCATGGCACTTTGTCCATATTTGGCATCTCTATACTCTTGGTGCAATCGGCTAACGCTTTTTTTGTGTTTAAAATGCTAGGAGCTGCTTATTTGATTTGGCTTGGCTTCAAAGCGCTAAGAAACGCTGTAAGCCAACGTCCATCTGCGACTACAGCACTTAGGGAGCAGTTGAAAAAACCGGCGTCGATACAGAGTGCCTTTTATGAAGGTTTTTTAACTAATATACTGAATCCTAAAGTGTCAGTATTTTATCTTGCTGCTTTTCCGCAGTTTATGACAGTAGACGGTAGCGCTTTCAGTGCATACGCGCTTGTAACTGCGCATTCATTAGTCAATGTGATATGGTTTTCGGCTATGGTGTTCACGTTAGCCAAAGTGAAAAATGCCACTAACCACCCGAAATTTAAAATCTGGTTAAACTCTATAACTGGCATTGTATTTATTGGCTTTGGTACTAAATTGGCGTTGGAAAAGAGCAGCTAATAAGTCTCTGTAAACAGTCTGGAGCAAAGTGCTAGATCCAAAAAGGCCGATACGTTTGTATCGGCCTTTATCACAGAGGTGCTCAATAATAGGTGATTAGATATCGTCTAAGCCTAACTCAGCAATGGATATCTCACGCATTTTGAACTTCTGGATTTTTCCGGTCACGGTCATTGGGAATTCATCCACAAACTTGAAGTAACGCGGGATCTTGAAGTGGGTGATTTTCCCTTTGCAGAACTCGCGAAGTTGCTCTTCTGTAACTGTGTCCGCTTCAGCCGGGTGAAGTTTAATCCATGCGATCAGTTCTTCACCGTACTTTTTATCCGGTACACCGGTTACCTGTACATCGGAGATAGCAGGGTGGGTGTATAGGAATTCTTCGATCTCTTTCGGGTAGACGTTCTCACCACCACGGATAACCATGTCTTTGATGCGGCCGACGATCTGGATATAGCCCTCGTCGTCCATGGTTGCCAAGTCTTCGGTATGCATCCAGCCGGCAGCGTCAATGGATTTACGAGTGGCTTCTTCATTGTTCCAGTATTTCAGCATGACGCTATAACCACGGGTACAGAGCTCACCAATCTCGCCACGAGGGACGATATTGCCAGTTGCGGCATCGACAATTTTTGTCTCTAAGTGAGGTTGTGTACGACCGACGGTGGTCACGCGCTTGTCGAAGGGATCATCCGCTGCGGTTTGAGTGGAAACCGGGCTGGTTTCTGTCATGCCGTAAGCGATTTGAACCTCTTCCATGTGCATCTTGTTGTTCACCGCTTTCATAACTTCGGCTGGGCAGATAGAGCCTGCCATGATGCCGGTGCGCAGCGTGCTCAGGTCGAAGTTTTTAAAATCAGGGTGATCCAGTTCGGCGATAAACATGGTAGGTACGCCATAAACCGCAGTGGCTTTCTCTTCTGTGATGGTTTCAAGGACCGTTTTCGGCTCAAAACCTTCATCGGGGTAGATCATTGCCGCGCCGTGAGTGATGCAGCCTAAGTTACCCATCACCATACCAAAACAGTGGTAGAGTGGGACGGGGATAATCAGGCGGTCATTCTCAGTAAAGTTCATACTCTCTGCAACGAAATAGCCATTGTTAAGGATATTGTGGTGGGAGAGGGTGGCTCCTTTCGGGAAGCCTGTGGTACCCGAGGTGTACTGGATATTGATAGGGTCATCGAACTGTAGCTGCGATTGGATATCGGCTAGCTGCTCAGTAGCAACGTTATCACCCATATTCACGAAATCCGCCCAGCGCCACATACCCGGGTGAGCTTCTTCGGCAAGGTTAATAACACCTTGTAGATAAGGAAGCTTCATGGATTTTAATTTGCCTTCAGCGGATGCTTTCAGCTCAGGAGCGAGTTCGTATAGCATCTGAGTGTAGTTTGAACTCTTGAAGGTGTCAGCAGTGACAATGAAACGTGCTTCTGATTGGTTCAGTGCATATTCCAGCTCATGTAAGCGGTAGGCTGGGTTGATGTTAACCAAAATAGCGCCAACCTTAGCCGTAGCAAACTGAGTAATAGTCCACTCTGCACGGTTCGGTGACCACATACCAATACGATCACCACGTTGGACACCAATAGCCAAAAAAGCGCGTGCGGCTTGATCCACGGCTTCTTGTAATTGGCGATAGGTATATCGTAACCCCTGATGACGAACGATCAATGCATCGTTGTCTGGGAATGTATTGGCTATCTCATCAAATTTATCACCGATCGTCATGCCGATCAGTGGTTTATCGGAGGTTCCGCTTGTGTAACTTGGCAATTTAGTTGTCATATTCAAATCCCTGCAATCTTGTTGTTATCAGGTATTCCGTCGATTCATTTACCACGATAGCTAGCGTGATACTGAAGATTCGGTTGCATCTCAACGGCGCTGGCAACACGGTTAGTCATGTTGTAGAAGCCGGTAATATTGGCAATATCCCAAATGCCCTGATCGCTGAATCCCGCGTCTCTTAGGTTTTGTCTGTCAGCTTCGAGAATCTGGTCAGGATGGCGAGTCAGTTTATCGGCGAAATCCAGCATAGCGCGATGACGTGAGCTAAGCTCTGCTGCGCGATAGTTCATCACCATCAGTTCACCCAAAACAGGGTCACCTGAGTATTCCCGAATAGCAGCGCCGTGGGCAGTTAAGCAGTAGTAGCAATGATTGACCGAAGAAACGACCACGGCGATCATCTCTTTTTCTAAGGGCGTTAGCTCGCTTTCACCAAACATAAGTTCGTTATAGAACTTGGAAAAAACGTCTAACTGAGCGGTATTCTGGCTGTAGGCAGCCAGAACATTGGGCACCATACCTAACTTTTCGTCACACTTGCCAAAGTACTTTTGTACCTCTTCAGGTAACGCATCGCGCTCAGGTATGGGTAGATCCAGCGCAGTAATGTGTGTGGGTTGACTCATCGTGCTGTGCCTCGTTTATTGTTATTGCCAGCGATAGAGATCTTATCTGTTTTCTATTGGTCACACCCGAGGGCGAGACCGACTTTCGATCCGTTGTTTCGGCCTATTTGTCGGGTTATCCAGTTGCCTATCTCGACAAGTTTATCCAGATCAACCCCTGTTTTTATCCCTAGCCCATTTAGCATGTAGACTACATCTTCGGTTGCAACGTTACCGGAAGCGCCTTTTGCATAAGGACAGCCGCCTAAACCTGCAACTGATGTGTCTATGACGCTAATACCATCCTGCATAACGGCATATAGATTTGCTAGCGCTTGGCCGTATGTGTCGTGGAAGTGAGCTGCCAGTTTCGTTACGGGTACTTCATTGGCGACTCGGGCTAACATCTTGCGCGCCTTGGTTGGTGTACCAACACCAATAGTATCGCCCAAGGATATTTCGTAACAGCCCATATCCAAAAGTTCACGAGACACTGATGCGACTTGTGCGGGATCGATATCCCCTTCATAAGGGCAGCCCAGTACTGTTGATACATAGCCTCGAACACGAATATCGTGCTGCTTGGCGAGTTCAATGACTGGAATAAAGCGGGCAAGACTTTCGGCAATTGAGCAGTTAATGTTTTTCTGAGAGAAAGATTCAGACGCGGCTCCAAATACCGCAACTTCCTCAACGCCTGCGGCAATGGCTCCTTCAAGGCCCTTCAGATTAGGGGTGAGCGCAGCATACACCACACCCTCCCGTCGGGAGATACCAGCCATAACCGCGCTGGCATCGCCCATCTGAGGAACCCATTTCGGTGAGACAAAGCTTGCCGATTCAATATATTGCATACCGGCATCAGCGAGTCGGTTAATCAGCTCCACTTTAATGTCTGTACTGATAACCGGGCCGCTTTCATTTTGTAGGCCGTCACGAGGGCCGACTTCTACAATTCTCACTTTCTCGGGCAAACCCATGATTAGGCCTCCTCTTCATCCGCTGCTGTGACGGCGACGAGTGCTGCGCCATCAGATACGAGTTCACCTTCGGCGAAGAAAATTTCAGCAACGACGCCATCATGAGGCGCTTTAATGCTGTGTTCCATTTTCATCGCTTCCATGATTACCAGTGTATCGCCTTCAGCGACAGATTGGCCAACCTCAACCAAAACGGCAACAATCGCGCCGTTCATCGGTGCGGTTAGCGAGCCGCCATCAGCTTGATCGTTTTCATCAAACGTATGACGGAACAGCTGGCATTGGAACTGGCTACCTTCACGGAACAGGGTCAGGTTATCACCGGCCATGTGGCCGTGGATGCTTAGACGATGGCCGTTAATCACAGCGCGAAGATGATCATCATCCAACGAAGCAGAAACGTTGAAGGTTGCATCATCAACCGTGATTTCATAACCAGTGGTGTGTTCTAACACGCTGACTTTGTGGCTTTCACCTTCCACAGTCCATTCGAGCGGGCGCGCATAATTTGCGTTTAAGCGCCAGCTGGTTTGCTGGTTAAACGGTGAATATGGGTCACCTTTTACTGGGTTGCTCTGGCGCTCTTTCTCCAGCAGAAAGCTGGTGGCTAAGGCTAGCTGGCTCTGAACATCAACTTTTGCTTCTGGGAAAAGCAGATCGTTATGTTTCTCAATGAACCCTGTATCCAGTTCTTCGTCACGGAAAGGTTTGCTGTCTGCCAGATGGCGCAAGAATCCAATGTTGGTTTTCATACCACCGATGCGATAAGACTCCAGTGCATGTACCATGCGATTGATCGCTTGCTCACGGCTTTCATCCCATACGATCAGTTTAGCGATCATGGGGTCGTAATAAACGCTAACTTCATCGCCTTCAATGACACCGGTATCGACACGAACGTTGCCGTTCTCATCAGGTGTTCTCAGGTAGTGTAGAGTACCTGTTACGGGTAAGAAGTCATTATCCGGATCTTCTGCATAAACACGGGCTTCCAGTGCATGGCCGCGGATTTGGATTTGATCCTGCTGCTGAGGAATCACTTCTCCGTCGGCAATACGCAGCTGCCATTCTACCAAGTCTTGACCTGTGATCATTTCAGTAACAGGGTGCTCTACCTGTAAACGCGTGTTCATTTCCATGAAGTAGAAAGAGCCATCTTCGTCATACAGGAACTCAACAGTACCTGCGCCGACATAGTCGATGGCTTTTGCTGCTGCAACGGCTGCTTCACCCATTGCTTTACGGGTTTCGTCAGCTAGACCTGGAGCAGGTGCTTCTTCGATCACTTTCTGGTGGCGACGTTGAACAGAGCAATCGCGCTCTGCCAAGTAAACACCGTTGCCGTGATGATCGCAAAATACCTGAATCTCGACGTGGCGAGGCTTAGTTAAATAACGCTCAATGAGCATATCCGGGTTGCCAAAGGCGTTTTGCGATTCACGTTGAGCGGCGGCTAATGCAGAGTCGAATTCATCAATATTGTTGACGACACGCATCCCTTTACCACCACCGCCAGCAATGGCTTTTAGTAGCAATGGAAAGCCGCATTTCTCTGCTTCAGCTTTTAATAATGCAGGGGTTTGATCTGCACCATGATAGCCGGGTACGAGAGGTACATTGGCTTTTTCCATGATCGCTTTAGCAGCAGATTTTGAGCCCATTGCCGCAATAGCAGAAGCGGGTGGGCCAATAAATACAATGCCGTTTTCTTCACAGGCGTTAGCAAAGCCAGTGTTTTCTGATAGGAAACCATAGCCCGGGTGAATTGCTTGAGCACCTGATTGTAATGCGATTTCAATAATCTTATCGGCGCGCAAATAACTTTCACTGCTTGGCGCAGGACCAAGTAAAAAAGCTTCATCTGCCATCGCAACATGGCGAGCATTACGGTCGGCTTCAGAATAGACCGCGACACAACGAATACCCAACCGGTGAGCGGTTTGAATAACCCGGCAGGCGATTTCGCCACGGTTTGCAATTAATATCTTGCTGAACATAGTGACTTACTCCTGAATCCAGTTTGGTTTGCGTTTTTCTAGGAAAGAGCTAAGTCCTTCCTGTCCTTCTGTGCTGACGCGGATATCGGCAATACGTTTTGCTGTATCGTCGATTACCGCCTGATCAATCACTTTGGAACTCACCGCAAAGATCAGATCTTTAGCAGCACGCATACCTTGTGGGCTGTTTCTGCGTAGTGTGGCAGTGATGCGGGCGCAAGCGTCGTCAAACAGATCTGCTGTAGCGACAACTTCATGAACCAGCCCAAATGTTTTTGCTGTATTTGCAGAGAAAGCTTCTGCTGTTAGGAAGAAGCGACGGGACTGACGCTCGCCAATGGCTCTCACTACATAAGGGCTAATAACTGCGGGAATCAGCCCAATTTTTACTTCGCTTAAGCAAAATTGAGCATCTTCAGATGCAATGACGATATCGCAGCAAGCAGCTAGCCCGACGGCTCCACCGTAAGCGGCACCTTGGACAAGTCCGATAGTGGGTTTGCTCAGGTTGTTTAATCTCTCCATCAATTTTGCTAAACGTCCAGCGTCTTGCAAATTTTCCTGATGGGAGTTTTTTGCCATGCGCTTCATCCATGCAAGATCAGCACCAGCAGAGAAGTTTTTGCCATTGGATCGCAGGATCAATACACGAATGTTGTCATTCGTATCAACATGCTCAAGTTGGCTGATCAAACTTTCAATAATCTGATCATCAAAAGCATTGTGTACTTCCGGGCGGTTCAGAATGAGTTCGGCAATACCGTTGTCATTTTGGCGCAGGAGTACATGATTATTATCGGTCATCATGATCTCCTTACATGCGGAAGACGCCGAAGCGTGTTTCACCAACCGGTTTGTTCAGTGCTGCAGAAAGCCCCATGCCGATCACTTCGCGGGTCTGAGCAGGGTCTATAACACCGTCATCCCATAGTCGGGCAGATGCGTAGTAAGGGTGGCCTTGGTGTTCATACGTTTCGACGATGGGCTTTTTAAACGCAGCTTCAGCTTCGGCTGACCACTCTTCACCTTTACGCTCTTTACCATCGCGTGTGACGGTTGCCAGTACGCCTGCTGCTTGTTCGCCACCCATAACGGAGATGCGCGCGTTTGGCCACATCCATAGGAAGTTAGGGCTATAGGCACGGCCACACATGCCGTAGTTACCTGCACCAAATGAGCCGCCAATTAATACGGTCAATTTAGGGACTTCTGCACAAGCAACCGCAGTTACCAGTTTGGCGCCATGTTTGGCGATCCCTTCTGCTTCATATTTCTGCCCAACCATGAAGCCTGTGATATTTTGCAGGAATAGAAGAGGGATTTTTCTCTGACAGCAAAGCTCAATGAAGTGAGCGCCTTTTTGTGCGGATTCGCTAAAAAGAATACCGTTGTTAGCAATGATACCTACTGGATAGCCGAAAATATGTGCAAACCCGGTGACGAGTGTTGTACCGTAGTTCTTTTTGAATTCGTCAAAGTTAGAACCGTCAACAATACGAGCGATCACTTCACGCACATCAAAGGGCTTTTTAAGATCTGTACCGACAATGCCGTACAGTTCTTCAGCAGGGTAGAGCGGCGCTTCAACTGGCTTGATATCCAGATTGATCTCTTTCTTGCGGTTTAAGTTAGAAACCACTGTGCGAGCAATCTGCAGGGCGTGCTGGTCATTCTCTGCGTAATGGTCGGCAACGCCTGACACTTTACAGTGAACATCGGCGCCCCCTAAATCTTCTGCACTCACGACTTCCCCAGTTGCTGCTTTTACCAACGGGGGGCCTGCGAGAAAGATCGTACCTTGGTTGCGTACGATAATCGATTCATCCGCCATGGCTGGTACGTATGCACCACCGGCTGTACACAAGCCCATCACTACCGCGATTTGAGGAATGCCTTTCGAGGACATACGTGCCTGATTGTAGAAGATACGGCCAAAATGATCGCGGTCAGGGAATACATCGTCTTGCTGAGGTAAGTTGGCACCACCCGAGTCAACCAGATAAATACAAGGCAGGTGATTTTGCTCAGCAATTTCTTGAGCACGAAGATGCTTTTTAACCGTTAGCGGGTAGTATGTGCCACCTTTAACCGTGGCATCGTTGGCGATAATCATACACTCGCGGCCTGATACGCGGCCAATACCTGTGATAATCCCTGCCGCCGGAATCACGTCTTCGTACACTTTGTAAGCGGCCATTTGCGAGAGTTCTAAAAACGCAGAGCCCGGATCAATCAATGTGTTAATGCGGTCGCGAGGTAGAAGCTTACCACGGGAGGTGTGGCGCTCTTGATAAGATGGGCCACCACCTTGCTCAATGGTAGCGACCTGCTCGCGCAGATCTTGCACAGCGACTGACATCATTTCATGGCGTGAAACAAAATCTTCAGCCCTTGGGTTTATTTTGGATTGAATAATAGACATAAGCTGCCCTCATCAGACCCTGTTACGGTTGGTGTAACAGGATCTTTTTAATTCTTATTAATGGAAGGTGAGGTGGTCGCTTACTTGTTAAGGTAAAGTTCGCGACCAATCAGCATTCGACGGATTTCAGAAGTACCGGCGCCGATTTCATAAAGTTTTGCGTCACGCAGCAGACGGCCTGTCGGGAATTCGTTGATATAGCCGTTGCCACCCAATAGCTGAATCGCGTCCAGTGCAATTTTGGTAGCCATTTCTGCTGAATAAAGAATACAGCCTGCTGCATCTTTACGAGACGTTTCACCACGCTCAGCCGCCATGCCATTGATGTAAACATAAGATTTAGAGGCATTCATCAGTGTATACATATCGGCAATTTTGCCTTGTACAAGTTCGAATTCACCAATCGGTTGGCCAAACTGCTGACGATCACGGATGTAAGGTACACAAATATCCATCGCCGCCTGCATGATACCCAATGGTCCGCCAGACAAAACCAAACGCTCATAATCCAAACCACTCATCAGAACTTTAACGCCGCCGTTAAGTTCGCCTAGAATATTTTCTTTAGGCACAGGGCAGTCCTGAAAAACCAGTTCGCATGTGTTGGAGCCGCGCATACCCAGCTTGTCTAATTTTTGGTGGCGAGAGAAGCCTGGGAAGTCGCGCTCTACGATAAAGGCTGTGATACCACGAGGGCCTGCCTGAATGTCTGTCTTGGCATAGATAACATAAGTGTTGGCATCAGGACCGTTAGTGATCCACATCTTGTTGCCGTTCAGCAGATAATGATCGCCATTATCGCGTGCGGTTAATTTCATTGATACAACATCAGAGCCTGCGTTCGGTTCAGACATTGCCAATGCGCCGATGTGCTCGCCGCTGATCAGTTTAGGCAGGTACTTAAGCTTTTGCTCGTGGGTGCCGTTACGATGAATTTGGTTTACACACAGGTTGGAGTGTGCGCCGTAAGATAAACCTACAGAAGCGGATGCACGACTAATCTCTTCCATGGCAATAATATGCGCAAGATAGCCCATACCTACACCGCCGTATTCCTCTTTGACTGTGATACCTAGCAGGCCCATATCACCGAATTTGCGCCACAAGTCGTTGGGGAACTCATTGTCGTGGTCAATTTGTTCTGCGCGTGGCGCAATTTCTTGCGCGGCGAAGCTGTTGATTTGCTCACGCAGCATGTCAATTGTTTCGCCAAGTCCAAAGTTTAGTTCTGTGTATTGTGAAATCATCTGTGACATCCTTACTGTTTGCTTATTCCTGTCTGACGGTTGTCAGGCTGAATTTGCTTTTTGTTGTTTTTTGCTCGCTAGTTCCTTAAGTGCTTCAGTACAACGAGTTTCTGCACTTTCCAGTTCTAGCTGAACCATTGCGATATCGTTTAATTGCTGTTCAAGCGCCATCTTCCGCTCAGTGATTTTGTTGAGCAGAAGCTTTAACTGCTTCTCGCTGCCGGACAACGTTTCATCCCATAAATCAAAAAGCTCTTTGGTCTCTGCAAGCGAAAACCCTAAACGCTTGCCTCTGAGTATGAGCTTTAAACGAACTCTGTCCTGGCGGCTATAAATACGTGTTTGCCCTCGGCGTCGAGGAGCGAGCAAACCTTGGTCTTCATAAAAGCGAATGCTACGGGTGGTAACATCAAATTCGCTGGCTAGCTCGCTAATTGAATATGTCGCCTTCTTTTCCATAAATATATCTACTATGCTTGATCAGGTTAATTTAGCGGAAGTTTACGTAAACGTAAAGTAGCAAAGAGGTGTAGTGAAATTATATCATGATTCTTTTTTCAATGGTTAACCGTATGAAATATATGAATAAAATGGGGTTTTTGGGGGTGTTTTATGGAGTGTTGCTACCAAAGTAGTACTTGGCTTCCAGTAAGGGAAATTGCTAATTTCTAAAGACAGCTTACGAATACGTAAGTTAAGCCGTGCAGCCGAAGCTGCAAAATAAGAACAAAAGAGGCTTATTCCGCATGAGTGCAGATTATGTTCTGGAAACCCGGAATCTGATAAAAGAATTCAAAGGGTTCACTGCTGTTGATGATGTGAATCTTAAAGTTGAGCGAGGCACAATCCACGCGCTTATCGGCCCTAATGGTGCTGGTAAGACAACGGTATTTAACTTGCTGACTAAGTTCCTAACACCTACCACCGGTACGATCTTGTTTAACGGTGAGGATATTACCTCGATGAAATCTGCGGCAATTGCTCGTAAGGGAATTGTGCGCTCATTTCAAATCTCGGCGGTCTTCCCGCATCTTAGCGTGTTGGAAAATGTCAGGATTGCATTGCAGCGTAAAGAGGGTAATAGCTTCCATTTTTGGAAGTCTGAAAAAGTTCTCGATAAGTTAAATGATCGTGCTTTAGAGCTGCTGGATGAGGTTGGCTTAAAAGACTATGCCAATGCGATTACAGTCGACCTTCCCTATGGGCGTAAGCGTGCATTAGAGATTGCGACTACCTTGGCGCTTGATCCAGAAATGCTATTGCTGGACGAGCCTACCCAAGGTATGGGCCACGAAGATGTGGGTGTAGTTGCTGATCTTATTAAGAAAGTCTCTGCAAATCGTACCATTCTTATGGTTGAGCATAATTTGCACGTGGTTGCGAAACTTGCCGATAAGATCACTGTATTGCAGCGTGGCGCTATCCTCACAGAAGGTACCTATGAAACGGTATCTCAAGATCCACAGGTTCGTGAGGCCTATATGGGTGTTGAGGCTGATGATGAGGTTGCTAATGCGATCGCAGCAGAAAGTGCAGCAGAGAAGGAGGCGAAGGCATGAGCAGTACCGGTGAGAAGATCCGCATCGTTGATTTACATGCCTACTATGGCGAATCTCATATTCTGCATGGTATCGATATGACGATCATGCAGGGTGAGTTGGTAACGCTCTTAGGGCGAAATGGTTCAGGTCGTTCAACCACATTGAAAGCGATCATGAATATGGTGGGACGCCGTACGGGGGCGATCAATATAAATGGTAATGAGACCATTAACATGCCTGCCCATAAAATTGCCCACCTGGGGGTAGGCTACTGTCCTGAAGAGCGAGGCATCTTCTCTAGCCTCAATGTCGAGGAAAACTTAATGCTACCTCCGAATGTGCGTTCGGATGGCATGAGTGTTGAAGAGATTTATGAGCTGTTCCCTAACTTAGCTGAGCGCCGTTATAGCCAGGGGACACGCCTCTCTGGTGGTGAGCAGCAGATGCTTGCTATGGCTCGAATTCTTCGTACGGGAGCAAATATTTTGCTTCTTGACGAGATCACTGAAGGTTTGGCTCCGGTCATCGTTCAGAAGCTGGCAGAAGTGCTGGTTATGTTAAAAGAACGTGGCTTGACTATTTTGTTAGTCGAGCAAAATTTCCGTTTTGCGGCCCCAATAGCTGATCGTCACTACGTTATGGAACACGGACATATCGTAGAAGAGGTTCATGCTCATGAGTTGCAAGCTAAAACGGAGCTGTTGAATACCTATTTGGGTGTTTAATGCTTGGATTAAACGGTCCAAGTGAATGCCTGATTCCCTTGAAATGCGATAACAATAAAAATTTCTCAAGCAGGAGTGACAACATGAAAGCAATGAAAAAGACCGTACTAGCCGCAGCAATGAGCTTGGCAGCCGCAACAGGTGTACAGGCCGCTGGTATTTCAGATGATGTGGTTAAAATCGGTGTACTGGCAGATATGGGTGGTGTTTACGCCGATGTTTGTGGACAGGGTTGTGTAACCGCTGTAGAGATGGCGGTTGAAGACTTCGGTGGAACGGTACTGGGTAAGCCAATTGAAGTTGTGAGTGCTGACGATCAGAACAAGCCGGATGTAGGGTCTGCAAAAGTTCGCCAGTGGGTTGAAGATGAAAAGGTTGATGCAGTTAATGGTCTGGTAGCGTCTTCTGTAACAGGTGCCGTGACTAAAGTACTGACAGATGCTAAGAAAATCGCGCTAATCTCTACTTCTGCAAGTAATGCGTTCACAACTAAAGCGTGCTCTCCTTACAATGTTCATTGGACTTACAACGTAGCTGCTTTGGCAAATGGTACCGTTAAGCCGATGGTAGAGTCTGGCAAGAAGAAGTGGTTCTTCATTACAGCAGATTATGCGTTTGGACATGCGCTTGAAGGTATTGCTTCTAAAGTAATTAATGAATCGGGTGGTGAAGTTGTAGGCGCTGTTCGTGCACCGCTAGGTACAACAGACTTCTCTTCTTATATCCTTCAGGCTCAGGCTTCTGGTGCTGACGTTGTAGGCTTGGCTAATGCGGGTGCTGACTTCGTTAACTCTTTGAAAACGGCAGCAGAATTTGGTCTGACAGAAATGATGGACGTTGCAGGCTTGTTGGTATTTACGCATAACGCAAAAGCGTTGGATCCAGCGATTGCTGCAGGCATGAAGGCGACTACAGGCTTCTATTGGGATATGGATGATCAAACCCGTGAGTGGTCTGCACGTTTCAAAGCGCGTCATGGTTCTATCCCAGCTATGGGGCAGGCAGGTGCGTACTCTATGACAATGCACTACCTAAATGCGATCAAAGCAGCCGGTACGGATGATTCTGATGCCGTCATGAAGCAGATGAAAATGACGAAGCCGAACGATTTCTTCGCTCGTAATGCTACGTTACGTAACGACGGTCGTATGGTTCACGATATGCTATTGGTGAGCATCAAAGATGCGGCTAGCCGTAAATCCGAAGATGATATCTATAACATCGAAGCAACCATTCCTGGTAACGTGGCATTTAACCCAATGCTTCCAGAGTGTGACTTCAAGTAATCCTGCTTGAAATTAGGAGGGTGTTGCACGTCGTGTACCCCCTCCAGCTTTATCTGCAAGGAGCTGTGTGGAAGCTCCGCACGGCTCCTTTGTTTTTCTAGGTGGTGTTATGGCGACGATATTTGGTATTAATCTGTTTGCGCTGTCGGGACAGTTGCTGGTGGGCCTGATTAACGGCTCATTTTATGCCTTGCTGAGTCTTGGCTTGGCGATTATTTTTGGTCTGTTAAAAATTATTAACTTCGCGCAGGGCGCGATGTATATGCTTGGTGCTTTCTTCGCGTGGATGGCACTAAATTATCTTGGCATTAACTACTGGGTCGCTTTGATATTAGTGCCCATTGCTATAGGTGGAATTGCGATACTAATCGAACGCTTTTTGGTACGTCCAATAGCCAATGAAGATCACCTCTATAGCCTTCTGCTGACTTTCGGTATCGCACTGATTTTACAGGGATTATTTACTCATCTTTATGGTTCTTCCGGATTGCCTTATCAGATTCCTGCTGAACTGAAGGGTGGTACAAAACTACCATTCATGTATCTGCCTAATTACCGCGCATGGATCATCGTAATTTCGCTTATCGTGTGTTTTAGCACATGGTGGGTCATCGAAAAAACCAAGTTAGGCGCGTATTTAAGAGCCGGGACAGAAAACCCACAGCTGATGCAGGGGTTCGGTATCAATGTACCATTGATTACAACGCTCACTTTCGGTTTTGGTGTTGCACTTGCTGGCTTTGCTGGTGTGCTTGCTGCACCTGTCTATTCAGTAAGTCCTGAAATGGGCTCCAATATACTTATCGTGGTCTTTGCCATCGTTGTAATCGGTGGAATGGGATCGATAGGTGGCGCTATTCTTACCGGTTTGATGATGGGGGTAGTGGAAGGATTGACAAAGTTTTTCTACCCGGAAGCGTCTACCACCGTTATTTTCCTATTCATGGTGATCGTGCTGCTGATTAAGCCTGCCGGTCTGTTTGGTAAAGAAGCTTAAAGGGGTACAGCCATGAAAATTAATAAGCTCTATGTGATTCTGATAGCACTGGCGTTAGTTGCGCCAATGGTTGTCTATCCAGTGTTTTTGATGAAAGTGCTCTGTTTTGCCCTTTTTGCCTGCGCATTTAACCTTCTACTAGGATTTGTTGGACTTTTGTCCTTTGGACATGCTGCTTTTCTTGGTACGGGAGGGTACGTTACTGGGTACTTAATGCTACAGACGGGTATCACGCCTGAACTAGGCGTATTGGCAGGAACTATTGCAGCAGGCCTTTTGGGTGCTGTATATGGCAAATTAGCTGTAAAGCGCGAAGGTATCTACTTTGCAATGGTTACCCTGGCGTTGGCTCAGTTGGCGTTCTTCTTCTACCTACAGGCTCCGTTCACTGGAGGGGAAGATGGTTTGCAAGGTGTACCACGTGGTGAACTGTTTGGACTTTTTGATCTATCCGATAACAACAGTATGTACTACTTCGTGCTGGCTATCTTCTTATTTGGTTTCTGGATGGTACACCGTACGATTCATTCACCCTTTGGCCAGATCCTGAAGGCTATTCGTGAAAATGAACCACGCGCTGTATCCCTTGGCTATAATGTGAATGATTATAAATGGGCTGCATTTGTGATCTCTTCAGCTCTGGCTGGCATGGCAGGTTCCACTAAAACGTTAGTATTCCAGTTGGCTTCTCTTACAGATGTTCATTGGCATATGTCGGGTGAGGTGGTACTGATGACACTATTGGGTGGTATGGGCACAATCTTTGGGCCACTGGTCGGCGCAGGTGTTGTTGTCACGATCCAGAACTACATGTCAGGCGGCGAATTAGGAAACTACATCCATATTATTATGGGTGTTATATTTATCGTCTGTGTGTTGGCATTCCGAAGTGGTATTGTTGGTGAAATACAGAAAGTGGTTAAGCGTAATTTCGGTTAATCCTATTTCTATTCAGCCCTGCTGTAGGTAGCAGGGCTTTTTTATTTTTCAAAATTAACGCTTACGTAAACTGAGGTTTTTGTGATGAGTCAGGATTCAGTTGTTATTGTTAGTGCTGCACGTACGCCTATGGGCGGGATGATGGGCTCCCTGAGCGAAGTAAGAGCCCCTGATTTGTGTGCTACGGCTATTAAAGCGGCGATTGAGCGCGCAGGTATATCTAGCTCGGATATTGATGAAGTGATCATGGGGTGTGTATTGCCTGCTGGGTTAGGACAAGCACCTGCTAGGCAAGCGTCTCGTGCTGCGGGTATTCCTGATGCGGCTGGTGCAACAACCATCAATAAAATGTGCGGTTCTGGTATGAAGGCTGTCATGCTTGCCCATGATCAAATCATGGCTGGTCAGGTCGATGTGATGGTCGCTGGCGGTATGGAGAATATGAGTCAGTCTCCTTATCTTTTACCAAAAGCCCGTGCAGGTATGCGTATGGGTCACCAGCAAGTTATTGACCATATGTTTTTTGATGGCCTAGAAGATGCGTACGAAGGTGGTTTGATGGGGTCGTTTGCACAAAAGAGTGCTGATGACTACAACGTATCGAGAGAGGCAATGGATGACTTTGCTATTGGTTCTCTTGAAAAAGCGCTAAAAGCGATTGAGACAGGTGCGTTTAAAGATGAAATTGCTCCTGTCACAGTGAAAACTCGCCAAGGTGAAGTGCAGGTCGATACGGATGAGCAACCAGGTAATGCGCGTATCGATAAGATTCGTGGGTTAAGGCCCGCCTTTAAAAAGGACGGTACGGTAACAGCGGCAAATTCTAGCTCCATTTCCGATGGGGGATCGGCGCTAATCTTAATGAAAGAGTCGCAAGCAAAAGCACGTGGTCTCGCGCCTCTTGCTCGTATTGTGGCGCACTCCACTCATGCGCAACTTCCTGCGGAGTTCACCATCGCTCCTATTGGTGCTATTGAAAAAGTGTTGAATAAAGCAGGCTGGTCAAAAGATGATGTTGATCTTTATGAGATCAATGAAGCGTTTGCCGTAGTATCGATGTTAGCCATTTCTGAATTAGGTCTAGATGATGCTAAGGTGAATGTTAAAGGTGGCGCTTGTGCGTTAGGTCACCCGATCGGATCAAGTGGCTCTCGTATTCTTGTTACCTTATTGTATGCGCTTAAACAGGCAGGCAAGTCTAAGGGTGTTGCATCATTATGCATTGGTGGCGGTGAAGCTACGGCGGTTGCGGTAGAAATGATGTAGTCCGTAATCTCATCGGTATCCAAAAAAGCGCCATTGATATTTCAATTGGCGCTTTTTATTGCTTAGTTACAGAGCTTTGCATCAGCGGGTTTAGGTAGCAGAGCAAAAAGACTTCCTGTTTGTTTCATCTCTCCAGCCAGCTGTTCAGCTCTATCCCCTTTTCCGAAAAATAGATCAGCCCTGACTGGCCCGTTAATGGCACCGCCTGTATCTTGAGCAAAGACCAAGCGCTGGTAGGGTGTTGTTGTATTCGGTAGTTGAGTGTTGATCCATAGAGGCGTACCGAGAGGGATGATTTTCCTGTCTACAGCAACACTCCGCTCAGGGGTCAAGGGAACATTGAGGGAGCCACGTGGACCGTTATCTAAATCGTGACGGAGCTGGAAGAAGATATAGCTGGGGTTGCTGTTCTTAAGTTCAGAAGCTTTGCTTGGATTGTTTTTAAGCCATGCTCGAATAGTTTGTAAGGATACATTCTTCCGTGTTAACTCGCCTTGTGCTATGAGGCTTTTACCAATGGCATGGTAGGGGTGTCCATTTTGATCGGCGTATCCTACACCAACGCTCTTACCATCAGGCAGTTGTACACGGCCAGAGCCTTGGATGTGAAGAAAAAATGCGGCATCTGCATCATCCACCCAAATGATTTCATGACCTTTTAAGGGTTGTTGGTTGCCGTCTATTTCAGCTCGTGAGTAATAGGGGACGATTTTATTACCTTCAATGCGTGCTCTTACCCGTTGATTTTTAAGCGCTGGAAAACGGCTCTCTAAGCGAACTTCAAACATGTCATCGGGACGCTGATAGATAGGGTAGTTAAAGCGCTCTGAACGTTCAAAACTTCCATAAAGTGTGGGCTCATAATATCCCGTAATCAAGCCTTGGTTCTTGTTTTGAAGACCGACAATATTATGAGGGGAGAAGTGTGTTTCAAAGAAACGCCTGACCTCCGGGGTTGATGCATCTTTAGGGGCGGCTTCGCATATATTTTTCCAAACCGTATCTTTTTTACTTAAGCGATCACACTGGCTTTGTAGAGCGGGCATAGCCTCGACTAGTTGATCATCTTGCCAGCCTTTCAATTGGTTCCAGCAAATCTCCTCAGCGATACCGGGGGCTTTCGGTGTAACGCTGCAGCCGGTAAGGAATATCGCAAGAATGGAGCCTGCCCAGAGCTTTGGTGTGGTGGCTTTTGGATATCTAAGATATGGCATGTGTCTCATCCTTTTTTGATTCAGGCCTGCATCTTGCTTATTTATACCTGACGGTGCAAGTAGCAACATCGTCATAGCACCTAAGTTGCTGGATTTTTGAGTGTTTTATAGCGTTTCTAAAGACATTGCTGCGGGCAAAAAGTGCCATAAGGTACTTAACCAACGGCAAATCTATTCCCTGTGACGTAAACAGCGCGCTAGTCAGTCCTAAGGAGATCAGTTATGCATGTTAAGCAAAGTCATATTTTATTAGATGCCGACCACCAAAAAATGGAGCGTATCACCACCAAGGAGAAGACAGAATCTACAAATGTGTTTGCGGGCCACCTTTCTAGCTCGCAAGCTCTACTGTGGGATGATCAGCGTCTTGATACACAGGTTGGACCAGCATCAATCCTGGTCATGACAGATGAAGGGTTGGTTTTTCGCGAGCCGGATGCAAGTGAGGATAATTTGTGTAGTTGCCAAACCGAGCAATCCCTTTTCCATGCTTTATATCGAGCCTTAACCGGTAAAGAGTTACCTCAGAGTGCAGAGATGCCTTTTGATTTGGCGAACATAAGCCAAGAGGATTTTTCAGCAGGACGTTTGCAGCGTTCAGCATCTACGGATTTTTTATCGATACCAAAAACGGTAGAGGTCAACGTGAGTGTTTATCAAAAGGTTGAATCCTTTGAGAGTACTACGTTTCAGAGCTCAGGGGTTATACATACAGCGGATGGTCAACGTATTGATTTAAACCTGAACTTACATATGAAACATGCTTATTCGGCAGAGACTTTGGTGTCGGTTACTAAAGAGATTCAGTTTAAAGATCCTTTGGTTTTAAACTTTGATGGTTTATCTACCGAGTTATCACAAGCGCAGTTTGATTTTGATTTAGATGCGGATGGAGAGCTGGATTTGATGCGCTTTCTAGAAAGTGACGGAGGGTGGCTTGCGCGAGATATAAATGGAGATGGGAAAATCAATGATGGTTCTGAACTATTTGGTGCTATATCAGGCCATGGTTTTGATGACCTTCTACACTTTGATGATGACGGTAATCAGTTTATAGATGAGGCGGATACTATTTATGACGAATTGCTTATTTGGAAGAAAACGAGCGAAGTAGATCAACTGCTCGGACTGAAAGATGTTGATGTGGGAGCGATCTATCTAGGAGCGTCGGAAACCCCCTTTGATATAAAGAATGACAACAATGAGATATTAGGTAGGGTGGCGCAGACGGGTATCTACCTTTCTGAGCAAGGGGAGGCAAGGGTTGTACAGCAAGTGGATGTGGCAGTATAAGTCTGCTTTTTCCCTAAGCTATCTACCCAGTTTACAATCATGTAGAATTTCGAATATCCGTTTTGATAAAGAGATATATTTAAGATGAGAGTTAGCTGGGTAGGTGGCAAAAAACTACAAAAGACGTTGGTGGTTTTCTCCTTTCTAGGTATCTCCAGCTTCACGTCAGCAGAAAGCTCTGTGGGCATTGAGCAGATGAAGCTTGCCTCGTCAGTGGGGGCGTCTTGCTCAGGCTTTTATGATGGCGTTTATCGGTTATTGCATAATATGGAAGATGAACAGGGTGAGCGTCTGTTAGAGTTAAAGCAGATATGGCCGGGTGTTAATAAGCGTTTTGTGTTTCGCCAGTCGACCTCTTCTATGCTCATGACGGATATTTTTATTCGCCAGTTGAACCACCGCTTTAAGCCGGAGCCTGCTTTGTCGCTTCAAACCTTTAGCGATGAATATGTTGGTAGTCGCCAAAAGGCCATGGGATGGGATAATAGTATGCAAGCGAATGATACTTTTCTAAACCAGCATAAACAGTGCGAGCATATACTCAAAATATCCCGCCAGAATGGGACGCTAACAGAAGAGCGAATTAATGGCGCAATGGTACAAAGAGCTAATGCGCTTGGTCTAGATCTGACGAATATGTGAAATTTTAAAGGCTGCCGCTTATATCTTTCAGAGTTGGCAGCCTTTTCATGTCGCTTAAGTCATTAAGCAGTGTGTTTTGCTTCCATGTAACGGGCGTGATCAGCGCCTACACGACAACCATAGACACCTACTTCACCTTTCCAGCGAGTCCAAGTAATGAACTGCCCGATGGCTTCCAAGACCTGACCAACAACAGAGTGTGTGTCCTCTTGCGATTGATCGAATGCGCCCATTGCTTGAAGCTCTCCAGCGATACGGCGATCATCATTTGCAACGCCAGTGAATTTCATACCGTTTAGATTCATGAGAAAAGTCTCCTAAAGTTACCCTGAGGGCTTATACTTAAGTATACTTACTTATTGTGCGTTGCACAATATTTAAGCGGAGGCTTTACCTTCTTTGAGGAGCTCTAGAATGCCATTACGGTCGTTATCGCTTAATTTATCTGTTGCGAGTGCGCTGTTTAGGCTTTGTTCTAAGGTGCTGGAAAAAGAGGTTGGGTTCTCTTCTGTTTCTGCAATGGCAAGGCTTATATGCCCAAGTAAGTAGCTTGCATAAAAGCGTCTATCATCGTCAGCGGTTAATTCTGTCGAAAGTAGCCATTGGTAGAGCGAGTTACCATCTTGAAGGGTCATGATCAAAGCGTTTCCATTGACTTAAGGTGCAAAGCGTAGGCTTTACCATCGGGTTCAGTTTGTTTTAGTTTAACGATCATATAGTCGAGTTCGGGAGCGTACCAAATGTAGGTTTCTCGTTTGGCATTAGGGCCGCGATCCATTTCCACCTTAATGGTGTCATACTCGCCAAGTGGTGATTGAATGGTCTCGTTGCCAATGATCTTGAAGTCATATTGCTTCAGCTTGCCGCCATCTGCAATTTGGTAGCTGAAAGGACCTTTTTGCCCTGCTTTTAGATCAAGACGCATTTGCAACTGATAACTCAACTTATCTTGGGTTGCCTTGGGTATTTCCATATTCCAGGGTTTGTCATCAATATCATTTTTGACGCTGGATGAATCCCAGTCAAAGATAAGGCTGGCTTTGCGTTTCTTGCCTAATACCTTTTTCTTGTAAAGATAATTAAGAGGCACTACTTGCTCGTTTTCAAAGCGAACAATGCTTTGCTCATCAATCGAGGCAACCATAGCGCTTGCATAGGTGCGAAATGTCCACTGGCCTTCAGAGGTTGCTATCAAAGAGCGCTCTACTTCACCATCAAGAGATATGCCGACATCCCACTCTGAGCTGTATATCGCTTTGAACGGTGAGACGGGGGGGGAGTCTGCATAGGCCCCTAAGGATGAGCAAAACAATGCTGTTGCGATGGATCTATGAATGAGTCGCATCTGAGGCTCCAGAGTCGGTTTTTTCGTTATACGCTAGTCTGAACCCAGAGGTGGGTAAAAGTTCGTTATCGCGATAAATTCCATCTTCGCAAACACGTATGCGATCGGCGCAGATCCACTCTACAGCAAGGGGGTAGGCGATATGCTCTCGCTCATGCACTCGTGCTTGAAGCGTAGCCTCTGTGTCGTCAGTTTTTACTGGAACAACGGCCTGTACTAACAGAGGGCCGCCGTCGAGTTCTTCTGTGACAAAGTGCACGGTGCAACCGTGTTCCTTGTCGGCAGCGGCGAGTGCGCGTTGGTGTGTGTGCAACCCTTTGTATTTAGGTAGTAACGAGGGGTGAATATTCAACATGCGGCCTGAGTAGTGTCGCACAAAGCCTGCTGAGAGAATACGCATAAAGCCTGCAAGGATGACAAGGTCGGGCTCTATCGTATCTATGCGTTGCTGAACAGCTAAATCAAAGGACTCTCGTGAATCAAACGCTTTGTGATCAATAACACAGGTCGCTATGCCTGCGTTTTTAGCACGGATAAGGCCATAGGCATCGGCTTTATTGCTGATAACCAGTTCAATCTGACCGTTAATCTGGCCAGATTGAATTGCATCCATAATAGCTTGGAGGTTAGAGCCGCTTCCTGAAATCAGTACAACGATCCGTTTCAGGGACATGGTTTACTCCGCTTCGGTCAGTTCAACCTGTTCTTCCCCGTCAAGCGCATCAGCGACATGACCAATGATCCAAGCTGACTCACCTGATGCTTTCAATGCGGCCAGTGCTTGATCTTTAGTATCAGCAGGAACGCAGATGACCATACCGACACCGCAGTTAAAGGTGCGGTACATTTCACGGGATTCGACATTGCCTGCTGATTGCAACCATTGAAATACGCCAGGTAGTACCCAAGAATTGGTGTTAATAACAGCTTTTGTATTAGCAGGTAAAACGCGTGGGATATTTTCCAGTAAGCCACCGCCTGTGATGTGTGACAGCGCGTTGACTTGTTGCTGCTTCATTAAGGAAAGAATTGATTTTACATAGATACGTGTTGGCTCAAGCAAGGCATCGCTAAGTTTTTTGCCTTCGATCTCTTGGTTTAGGTCGGCGCCAGAGACTTCAATAATTTTTCGGATTAATGAGTAGCCATTTGAGTGTGGGCCAGAGGAGGCCAAGCCTATCAATGTGTCGCCTGCTTTTACTTTAGTACCGTCGATGATTTCTGATTTCTCTACAACGCCTACACAGAAGCCTGCAAGGTCGTAATCGTCACCTTCATACATGCCCGGCATTTCTGCGGTCTCTCCGCCGACTAAGGCAGCGCCAGCTAGTTCGCAGCCTTTGCCAATGCCTGTGACAACATCCGCTGCTGTATCGATGTTGAGTTTGCCTGTTGCATAGTAGTCAAGAAAGAACAATGGCTCGGCTCCGGCAACAACCAGATCGTTGACGCACATCGCTACCAGATCGATACCGATGGTGTCGTGTTTAGCTAAGTCCATCGCCAAGCGAAGTTTTGTACCTACGCCGTCAGTACCCGATACCAATACAGGCTGTTTATACCCTTCAGGAATTTCGCACAATGCGCCAAACCCGCCTAAGCCGCCCATCACTTCGGGGCGAGCTGTGCGTTTAGCAACCCCTTTAATTCGGTCAACTAATGCGTTACCAGCATCAATATCAACGCCAGCATCTTTATAACTTAGGGATGTTTTGTCAGAACCAGTAGACATGCAGTTTAACCTTCCAGACGGGGTAAAATGAGAGGTAAAAAATATGCGCAGTATTCTAACAGGTTGCTTGTAAGGCTGCTATTGTATGTTGACCTTTTCATAAGATTTCCTCTGTAGAATAAGCCCAGACGTTTAAATGAATGTTTTTTTTCAATTAATGGTTTTACTCACGCTGATTGTTGGTGCGCATGGTAGGGCAAGCGCTGCTGAGGGTACTGATGATTTTTATCAGGCAGCATTACTGGTGGAAGATCTCGCTGCGCCTGCTCCTATGGATGTTCGGGAAGGGCTTAAGCAGGTACTGCGCAAAGCTAGTGGTGATTACAAGGTTGATCATTTAGTAGATGGGCAGACTGACTACAGCCACTATGCAAGTGGTTTTCATTTTGAGCCTACGCTGCTGGTACGAACGAATCGTGAGGGAAATGACTATCTTGCTCAGAGACTTGTCATTAATTTTAATCAGAGTTTAGTGGATGAGTTGCTTATCGCTCATCAGCGTAATCCTATTGGCGCTTATCGCCCTGAATTTGTGTTTAAAATACCTATTCACTCGGCTTTATCATTGGATTTATCAACGCCCAATGAGCCTTTTGGCGATGTTATCAAAG
This sequence comes from Neptunomonas concharum, assembly GCF_008630635.1. Classification (NCBI taxonomy): domain Bacteria; kingdom Pseudomonadati; phylum Pseudomonadota; class Gammaproteobacteria; order Oceanospirillales; family Oceanospirillaceae; genus Neptunomonas; species Neptunomonas concharum. The sequence continues at coordinate 1,501,722 of NZ_CP043869.1, forward strand.
GCTTCGCTGAGCAATTGGCGATACCTGTTAGATTGCTTAGTCAGCACGACAGTTACCTTCCGCGTTTTTATATCGAGCTGTTGACGGAAGAGCCGGGTTTATCCCGTTGGCGTCGAGTTGCAGGGGAAGATAGAGATGAAGTCAGCTTCAAAGGAGATAGGACACAGCAACTTGCTCAATTGTTTAGCTGGTTATTATCAGATTTTGGTGTGACGCTTGCTTCTCATGAAGCTGGGCAGGAAAAAACCTTTGTTATTCGCGTGACTCATGTGGAAAATCTGGCAGACTATGCCGCAGTACTTGGGCTGCTTAGTGCCTTTCCATCCTTGCAAGCGTATAGCGTGGTGATGTTTCATGCAGGTGAACTGGCACTAGAGGTTAATACCTCTTTATCTAAAGATGCTTTGCTGAGAGTTTTAGGGCTCGAAAGGCGTATGCGATTAATACGAAAGTTAGATCCTGTTCAGGATCAGTCGACGCTTTACTGGCGTTGGTCTGGAAAGCGGAGAAAGTGAGGGACTATGGATAATTTATTTGCTACGCAGCGTTGGTTCTTGCTGGTTGTTTTTCTGGTGACTGGTTTTTTACTTTACTTATTAGGGCCTATCCTATCTCCCTTTTTAGTGGGTGCCTTATTGGCTTATTTGACCGACCCTGTTGCTGATCGTTTGGAGTTAGCAGGCTTTACACGTACGACATCGGTCGTCATTGTATTTGTTATTCTATCAACACTCCTTACCTTGCTGATTCTCTTATTTATACCAAAGCTCAGTCACCAGATTCAGGTCATGGTTAGGCAGATTCCTGCGGTAATCGCGCTCTTTGAAGAGAAGGTTATCCCAGCTATTCAGGCTTACTTAGGTGAAGATATCTCTTTTGGCGATCTTTCCACCCTGAAGCAACTGATTACCTCACATTGGCAGAAGACGGGCGATATCATGGCGCAAATTGCAGGTGGTATAACGCGTTCGGGTCTGGCTGTTGTTGGTTGGTTTGCTAACTTATTGTTAATACCGGTTGTGACCTTCTATCTGCTTAGGGACTGGGATGTCATGATTGAGAAGATAGGTTATTTATTACCCCGTAACATCGAGCCGAAGGTGTCTTTATGGGCCAAAGAAAGTGATGAGGTTTTAGGCTCCTTTATTAAAGGCCAACTGCTTGTGATGTTCGCGTTGGGGGTGGTATATGCACTTGGCTTATGGATGATCGGTCTAGATTTGGCACTTCTTTTGGGTATGTTGGCCGGGTTGGCTAGTATTGTGCCTTATATGGGATTTATTGTAGGTATTATTGCATCAGCAGTTGCCGCTTATATGCAGTTCCATGACCCAATCATATTGCTGTGGGTAGGTGCTGTGTTTGCCGTTGGGCAGGCATTGGAAGGTATGGTGCTAACACCACTTCTGGTAGGCGATAAAATAGGTTTGCACCCGGTTGCTGTTATTTTTTCCATTATGGCAGGGGGACAGCTATTTGGTTTTGTCGGTGTGTTGATAGCGCTTCCGGTAGCGGCGGTAATTATGGTATTTTTGCGCCACCTTCACGATGGTTATAAAAAGAGCCATCTTTATGGCTCTGAGGCTTTGGAACTTGCAGATATACCGGAGCCCGTTCTAGAACAGGAAAAGAATGACGATGAACAGCGCTAATGCGCCACAGCAGCTACCATTAGGTATTTCTTTAAAGGATGAGGCGCGTTTTGAAAACTTTCAAACAGGCCAAAACGGGCTGGTTTGTGAAATGTTGCGTCAGGCTGCGCTTGGAACAGGTGAACAGTTTTTATATATATGGGGAAGCGAAGGTGCGGGTTGCTCTCATCTTTTGCAGGCTGCGTGCCATGCGGCTGAACCGGCACGCCGTACAGCTGTTTATTTGCCACTGCAAGAACTGCTTAGCCTCAGCCCTGTTATTCTGGAAGGGATGGAGCATCTAAATCTGGTCTGCGTTGATAATGTTGAGGCAATATCGGGTAATCCTATCTGGGAAGAGGCGCTTTTCCATCTTTATAACCGCATTCGTCAGGAACAAAATACGTTGATCGTGGCAGCGAATAGCGCTCCACGCCAGCTACAGATACAGCTTCCTGATTTGGTTTCTAGGCTTAGTTGGGGGGCTGTATTTAGCGTCGCTCAGTTAAATGATGAAGATAAGGTACAAGCCATACGCCTTCGGGCAAAAATCAGAGGTTTTGAACTTCCTGAAGATGTTGCCCGTTATATGGTCCATCATGATAGTCGTAGTATGGTGGATTTGTGTTTAACACTTGAACGTCTGGATCAGGCTTCCTTAACCGCGCAGCGCAAAGTGACTATACCCTTTATAAAGCAGGAAATGGGGTGGTAGATTCTGACCAACATATGTCTTGCTATACGCTGTTAGCGACCTGCGATGACTTTGTAGTGATAGACAAGCAGCCGGGCATCTCTGTTCACAAAGATGACCAGTTAACGGGTTTGACGATGCGCCTGAGTGAAGACTTAGGTGAGTCTGTATTTCTCGTACATCGATTGGATAAAGTGACCTCAGGTGTGATGATATTTGCCCGCCATTCGCTAGCTGCAGCTAAACTGTCGGCCCTGTTTCGTGAGCGTCAGGTGAATAAATATTACTTGGCTTTGAGTGATAAAAAGCCTTCGAAAAAGCAGGGGAGTGTTAAAGGTGATATGGTTAGGTCGCGTCGGGCAACTTGGCGATTGGCTACGACCGTGAATAACCCCGCCGTCACGCGTTTTTTTAGTCAAGCAGTTGACCCTGGTAAGCGTCTCTTTCTGCTGAAACCTGAAACGGGAAAAACTCACCAAATACGTGTGGCAATGAAAAGTATAAGTGCGCCAATTGTAGGTGACGCCCTGTATGCCTCCTCTTTAGCCGACAGAACATATCTTCATGCTTGGCAACTCCATTTCCGATATGATGGGCAAGATCATCATTATCGATCTGACCCTGCTGAGGGGGAGTTCTTTTTGACTCAATCAGTTGCAAACCAATTGGCTGTATGGGGAGATCCTCAGCAGCTGCCGTGGCCCAAAAGTTAATCTGGAGAAAATCTGTGTCTACAGAAGAGCGTATCGAACGTAATTTTTTTGCTCGTGATAAAGAAGAGCAGCAAGCCTTTCTGGAGCAAACATGGTGCGATCATTGTCAGGAAGCCGATCTTGGTATGAGTAATCCGCTGGAGTATGAGCAAGAGGGAACGATTTTTGTTGAAGGAACCTGCAACCGCTGTGGGCAACCGGTATACACCGAACTGACAGATGACGATATATAACAGTAGAGGGCGTTAGCGTGACATCTTTCGATAGTCGTTTTGGTGGAACCCGACGGTTGTATGGCGTCGATACGGTCGAGCGTTTTCGTGATGCGCATGTATGTGTGATTGGCATTGGTGGTGTAGGTTCGTGGGTTGCAGAAGCGCTCGCAAGATCAGGTATTGGTGAACTCACCCTAATCGATCAGGATGATATATGCGAAACCAATATCAATCGGCAAATTCATGCGCTGACCAATACGATAGGTCGTTCTAAAATAGCTGTTATGGCCGAGCGCATTCAACAGATCAATCCAGAGTGCTTAGTGCATCAGGAAGAGTCTTTTATTCAACGTGATAACATCCCAGAGCTGATACACGGCTACTTTGATTATGTGGTTGATGCGATAGACTCGGTTAAGGATAAGGCGGCACTGATCGCGTTTTGCAAGCGACAGAAAATTCCTATTATCACTGTTGGGGGTGCTGGTGGGCAGCTTGATCCTGTATGCGTGACGACGGCAGATCTTTCTAAGACGCATAATGACCCTTTAGCTGCTAAAGTGCGATCCTTTCTTCGTCGCCATTATGGGTTTAGCAAAAGTGGTAAAAAATTTGCCGTTGAGTGCGTTTATTCAACAGAGCAGCTTCGCTATCCACAGCCAGACGGCTCTGTTTGTGCTGAAAAAATGATGAATGATGGGCAAACTCGACTGGACTGCGATGGCGGTTTTGGTGCAGCCACTGTCGTAACGGCAACATTTGGCCTGGTTGCCGCTTCCCGAGTGCTGAATAAGTTGATGCAAAGAACAGCTGTTTCTTAAGCATTGTAGAGCCCTTATATAAGAAAAAAATATAACTAAACTTCTGGATTCAAGCTAAACTTACGACAAAACTGAACTATAACTGAACATTCTAGTTGGTTATTTCTGTGCAGTTGCATAGTATTACTGATATCAATTGGAGTGATGGGGTATTTATGCGCCAATTCGGCCACTGTTTTTTTATGGCGACCTCTTCAGGAGAGCCTCCAAATCATGGTGGTGATGTTTCTTCTGATATGAAGAAGAGTGCTTCAGTTTTTTCTCTACTCGAATCTGACTGTGATGTATCTGACGTGGTAACAGAAGAAGAATTGCGCCTGATCGCAGAGTGGCCTGTCCACGACCTAGTCTCCCTGTTAAATGATCCTGAAACGCGTGCTGATATGCATGCGGATGACTTTATCCGTTTTCATGAGCGTGCGGGTAGGGTGATGGAGGCATTGCTTGGACATATTCAGCCCGATATCCTGACAGTTCGGTTTGGTGTGGGTGGCGTGATTGCTGACTTAAATGTGCCTTTTAATCTGACGGAGAGGTTCTTAGAGCAGTTGTGGCGCTATGAGCGGCCCATCAGTCATTGGGTGAGAAAGCAGTCTGATGAGCTGACAAGTGTTGCTTTGTTAGGTCGCCCCTATGCATTAGCCGATGCGACTATAAGCATTCGTGAAATCAGTGGTATGAGCCGTTTCGATGCCATTGAAAATCAGTGTTATGATGCTTACCTTCGCCAGATTTACTTGAGAGCTTTTAATCTATACGGTGTCTACCCTGTAGCATTAGACGATTTGGGTGTCAGGGGTGTCGATCCTTGGATGCAGGTTGCGGCGGGACGGGATATCAGACCCGCATACTGTACCGGTAGGCAGCTTCAGCTGTTCGCTAGAAGAAGCTTTCGCGATTTCAAAATTCCGTTTGAGCTGTTCTCAATTTTAAGGCACCTGCCGTTACTACTGCCTGCATCGGAACGTCTTAAAATCACGGATTGGCGCGCACTTTTACAGGAAGAGTTATCCGCTAGCTGGTTGAGAGGTGAAACTGGAGAATGGATCGAAGCCGTGATTGAATTACTGGACCTGCATGAGGAAAACCAACTGATACCACCTTCGCAACTACATATAAGCTAGCCGTACGCTTAATCTGTTATTCTTCCTCTTAATGCTTTTATCTGTCCTTTTTTTGTCTTGCTATTGAGTCGCCGGGTTTGTGAGCCTTTTGTTGGCTTGGTCGGGCGTCGGCTTTTCTGCTGCACCGTTACTGTTTTAATGATTTCTATCAGTCGATTGAGAGCATCTTCCCTGTTTTGTTCTTGCGTGCGGTACTGTTGCGCCTTGATCACGATAACGCCTTCTTTCGTTATTCTGTGGTCTTTGAGTGCTAACAAGCGCTGCTTATAAACATCATGAAGGGATGAGTTGGCAATATCAAAGCGAAGGTGGATGGCGCTGGATACCTTATTAACATTTTGCCCGCCGGCTCCCTGCGCCCGAATGGCAATGAGTTCTACCTCTTCCGGCTTGATTGTTGTGTGGTCATTAATTTTTAACAAAACAGGTATCCAGTAAAGCCTAAGTAGAGGCGTGCAGAGTTAATAGAATGCTCACTCATTGAGCAAGATGTTTTTTGGTGTTGCTCTTAGCTATCTTCTCAAGAGTGGTGGTTGTGGTCTAAGGTTTTTTCATTGAGAGTCATTATAGCCGATCAGGACAAGAGTCCTGGCTTTACGTATAATTCGGCTCTTAAAATTTGCGATTCAAACATGTTGGAGTTTGCTTATGTCCCATACGGTGGTCTGTGCATTATATAAATTTGTCACGCTTGAGGATTTTAAAGCAATGCGTGAACCGCTCCAGGAAACGATGAAGGCACATAACATCAGGGGTACATTACTGCTGGCTGAAGAGGGAATCAATGGAACGGTCTCAGGCACAAGAGAAGGTATAGATGCATTGCTGTCTTGGTTGAAATCGGATCCTCGCTTGGCAGACTTAGATTACAAGGAATCTTTGCATGAAAAACAACCGTTTAAGCGCTCCAAAGTTAAGCTGAAAAAAGAGATAGTGACATTGGGTGTCGAAGGTATCGATCCAAAGCGTGTAGTGGGTACCTACGTTGAGCCTAAAGCGTGGAATGATCTGATCAATGATCCTGATGTCATCTTAATCGATACTCGAAATGACTACGAAGTACAGGTGGGTACGTTCAAACAAGCGGTTAATCCTAAAACGGAAACCTTTCGGGAGTTTCCTGAGTATGTCGCACAGCATATGGACCCTGCTAAACATAAAAAAGTTGCGATGTTTTGCACAGGTGGCATTCGTTGTGAAAAGTCCACCGCTTTCATGAAAGAACAAGGTTTTGAAGAGGTCTACCACCTTAAAGGTGGGATCTTGAAATACTTGGAAGAGGTCCCTGAAACTGAGTCATTGTGGGAAGGTGAATGCTTCGTATTTGATGACCGCGTCACGGTTAATCACCAGCTTGAGAAAGGGAGCTACGAGCAGTGCAACGCCTGCCGCTTGCCTATCACGGAAGAGGACAAGCAAAGTGAACGCTATGAACATGGTGTTAGTTGCCCACACTGCTACGGCACTCACAGTGAAGAACAAATAGCACGATTTCGCCAACGAGAACTTCAAATCCAAATTGCGAGAGAGCGCGGTGAAGACCATATAGGTGATCAAGCCTTGCTCACGATGCAAGAGCGCAGAGAAGCAAAGCAACGAGAACGAGAAAGACAACAAGCGCTGAATCAAAAGCTTAAAACATGAGTAGCTTAGACTATAAGCTTTTGGGTGTAGTGCAAACCCAACTTACACGCCTTGAGATGCAAAGGGCCCTTGAGGGGGCGGGTTGGTCGGTGCATTCAGAATTTGATGATGGGGTGGCTCTGTGCAACCCCCCGTTCTATCTCTCCTTAGAAGGGGAGCGCTCGGTACTTATTGAAGCAACCTTTTCGGGGCAGCCTGAAGCACTAGAACGATTAATGGCTGATTTGAGCCCGCTCTGCTTCAGTTATGCCCTCGATTTAACGGGGGATTCTGCGCGACTGGTGCGACGTTTAATCGCATAACGTATTTAATTTTTCAGATATTGCCTTTAGTCCCCACTTTTTTTGTGAGCTGTGCTATAACTTTTAGACAAAGAAGAAAGCTATAGGGGAAAAGTGGATGACGGATTCAGAGGGTCACTTGCTGCGACGTTACAATGCTTTAGTTGGCGTTATCGATCAATTAATCGTCACGTTAAATGGTGCAGGCGAGGTTGTGGATGTAAACGTTGGATCAATGGATTGGTTGGATGCGAGCAAAATGCTGTCACGTACCTTTAGTACTTTGTTTACTGACGAGCTGTCGCAAAAAGTAAGTGCTCAGTTTGATGCTGCATTATCAAGTCATGAGCCACAGCCTCTGCAACTAACACTCAAGCCAGAACACTCGTTACATTGGAGAGAAATCGGCTTGCTGGAGGTACAGACGTGGGATTCCCAGTTAATCGCGGTGAGTGCAACGGAGTTGTTGTGGGTTGCGAGAAACGTCACTGAGTCCCGTAAGCTAGAACAGAAAGTGAGCCACCAAGCCCAACGAGATCCGTTAACCGGGGCTTATAACCGCCGTTCTTTAATGACGATATTAAATCAGTCAGTCGCACAGGCCCATCGATATGATTGGGTATGCTCCTTCTTACTAATTGATATTGATGATTTTAGCGGCATTAATGATGAGTATGGCTGGGATGCTGGGGATCAGGTGTTGCAGAGCTTTGTGACAGCGCTACATGGTTTCCAGAGAACCGCTGACTTTTTTGCACGCTATTCGGACGATCGGTTTGTGATGTTTCTTCCTGAAACAAATCGAGAGCAAGCACGGCTGGCATCTGAAAGGGTGCGTCGGCTTGTAGAAGGAATAGAGATACCTTTTCAAACAGGTAATCTGAAATATACCGTTTGCATTGGCAGCTCGACATTACGAGATATCGAAGATACACCGGAGACGATGCTTCGCCGAGCGGAAGAGCATCTCTTTATTGCGAAACAAAGTGGTTCTAACCGTATAGAAGGGGAAGCAGATTAATAAATCTGCCACCCTTTACCTTAGACTAGGCGCTTTGTGGCAGCTTCTGGCGCTCGCGAATAGCGCCTCCTGAGAAAACGATTAAAGCCAGCCAAATAAGTGCGAAGGTTACAAAATCGCCCTTATCGAAAGGCTCCCCTAATACAAATACGGCACTCAGTAGCTGTAGTGTGGGTGTAAGGTAGGTTAAAAAACCAATAGCGGTAAGGCTCAATCGGCGGGCTGCCGCTGAAAATGCCATCAGAGGGATAGCCGTTAAAACGCCTGAGCAAATTAATAATAGACCATCGCTGTTTATGGCAAAGTGTTGCTCGCCTGAATAGGTTAACCATCCCCAGTAGAGAAGTGATAAAGGTAAAAGTAGCAGGGTTTCAAGTGCTAAACCGGTAAAGGTATCAACCTGTGCTTGCTTTCTGACTAAGCCGTAAAATCCAAATGAAACTGCCAGCGTTAAAGCGATCCAAGGAAACTCTCCCACCCCTAGAATTTTATAGAGCACACCCGCCGAGGCTATCAAAATAGCTAATTTTTGGTAGCTCGCTAAGCTTTCTTTGAGAAAGATAACACCGAGTCCTACAGCGACAATGGGGTTAATAAAATAGCCAAGGCTGGCATCGACTGCACGGTTTTGCCCTACGGCCCAGATATAGACTCCCCAGTTGATCGCAATTAACAGCGACGAAGAAAGCAGAGCAAACACTAGCTTGGGATTTTTTAATGCTGCTACAGCCCTGCGCCACTGCTTTGAAAATAGTAAAATAAGCGCGACAAATATAAACGACCACACCACACGGTGTACTAGTACCTCGGTGGGAGGGATATGGGTCAGTAAACTGAAAAAGATGGGGAAGCTGCCCCACGTTGAGAAACAGAACAGTGCTAGCAGCAGTCCACGTGTTGCTTCAGTCATCACATCTTGCTCACAAGTTAAAAACGGATTCTAACAGGCGTATGAATTTCGGCAAGGGAACAATGCGTTGTCAAAAACTGCATCATTCACCCCTCTGGTAATAAGGGTGAATGATGATGGTTGTTTTATAGAGTTGTCACTTCTGGATGACTTTTGAGGCAGTCAATCAGCGCTTGCATCTCCTCATCCGTTCCGATGCTAATGCGTAAGTGATTATCAATGATTGGACGGCTAAAGTGGCGAACCAGGATGTTATGGGTTCGTAAGAAGCCCATTAATTCCGCAGCGGGAATATATCGATGAGAAGCAAACACAAAGTTTGTACCCGAAGGTACGACCTTAAAGCCCATTGATGCTAACTGCGAGGTTGTCCAGTCGCGGGTATCGATCACCTTCTGGGTGGTTTCTTTAAAGTAGGTATCATCCTTAATGGCTTCAATTGCCGTTACTTGGGCCAGCATATCTAAGGGGTAGGAGTTAAAGCTGTTTTTAACACGCTCCAGACCTTCGATTAATGTTTCGTTGCCGATGGCAAAGCCAATTCTCATACCGGCTAGCGAACGGGATTTAGAAAAAGTCTGAATCACTAAGAGATTTGCATACTGATCCACTAATGTGCTGGCTGATTGGCCTCCGAAGTCAATATAAGCTTCATCGACTACTACGACAGACTCCGTATTTTGCTTCAGCAGTGCTTCGATATCGTCTAGTGGCAACACTTTTCCTGTGGGGGCATTGGGGTTGGCAAAAATAATACCGCCATTGGCCAAATTATAATCGCTTAAGGCGATACCAAAATCTTCTCTTAGTGGGATATGGCGGCACTCAATACCATATAGATTGCAGTAAACATCATAAAAGCTATAGGAGATGTCTGGCATGAGTAGAGGTTCAGGCTGGCGGAAAAAGGCCATAAATGTGTGCGCTAGTACTTCGTCTGAGCCATTGCCCACAAAGACTTGAGCAGGCTTCACTGATAAATAATCAGCGAGTGTTTGTTTGAGCAATGACGCATCGGGGTCAGGGTATAGGCGCAGCCGCTCGCTATCAAACGAATGTATTGCCTGAGCCACCTTAGGAGACGGTGGATAAGGGTTCTCATTGGTATTCAGCTTGATAAGGTTGCTGACCTTAGGTTGCTCACCCGGTACGTAGGGGGTTAGTTGGCGAATCGCCTCACTCCAAAATTTGCTCATTGAGATTGCTCATATAAAAATTAACAGGGTGTCCCGTGGTTTTATCCAGGGCAAAAGCATAGCAGAGATAAACAACCCTGATAAGCTGATTGATTTCGCGTATCCTTGCACTTTTAGATTCTGCTGAGATAGAAAACCATTCATGCAACAAGGTAAAGCATTCATTGGCTTAACAGACCCGAAAAGTCCAACCAACGTAGGTGCGGTTATGCGTGCCGCAGGCTGTTATCAGGTTGACGCTGTATTTTACACCGGTGGTCGTTATGACAAAGCGGTTAAATTTAATACTGATACCAAAAAGGCGGCTCACCGCATTCCACTTCGTTCTGCAGGCGATGATATTACGGCAGTGATACCTGACGACGTAAAGCTGGTTTGTGTGGAGCTGGCTGAAGGTGCTACGTCGCTGCCGAATTTTAAGCATCCGCAAAACGCTTTCTACCTATTTGGCCCAGAAGATAGCAGTTTATCGCAAGCGGTTATTGATAAAGCGGATGCAGTTGTTTACATACCTACAGTTGGTTGCATGAATTTAGCGGCAACCGTTAATGTGGTGCTCTATGATCGCTTAGCAAAATCAGCTCATCGTCATATGATGGGCGATGAGCTGATCCGGAAAAGTCGCGATACCAATAACAGCGTCAGAGTGAAAACGGCTTAGGCGTTACTGCCTTTAAGTTCAAGAAGAGATCGTTTCACCTGTTGAATACCTCCAGCATGAAACGCTCTTAATAAGGCAGAACCCACAATGGCAACGTCAGCTTTGTTTTCTAGCATGGCAATATCCTCTCGGGTACTGATACCAAACCCGACCGCTAAAGGTAGCTGAGTCAGGGCGCGTATCGAGTTTAAGTAGCTTTCAAGTGAGTCGATAGGTGAATTTGTCTGTCCTGTGACGCCTGCACGGCTAACACAATAGAGCATTCCTGCTGCTTGATCTGCAATTTTTTGAATGCGAGACGGCTCCATACCGGGTGTTACAATCCAGATAATGGGTATCTCTTTATCGTTCAGGGGTGTGGCCAATGCTTTATGGTCTATAGGCAGGTCAGGAATGATCATACCTGAAATTGAAGGGCTGAGTTTCTCTGCTAAATGGTCAAAACCTATCTGGATAAGCGGGTTAAGATAGCTCATTAACAGAACACGGCTTTCTGGATAAGTGCTTGCCAATACGGATATATCTTCGATGCATTGGTTTAACGTAACCTTTTGCTCTAGGGCAACATGACAAGCCTCGGTGATCACCGGGCCATCGGCAACAGGGTCTGAGAAGGGGAATTGCACCTCCAGAAGCTCTACCCCTTCTTTTAGCAGCATCTCCATGATCTCAAGGCTCTCCGGTATCGTTGGATAACCGTATACCACATGGGTCATGAGTAAAATGGGTTGGCTTTCACGTTTTCTCTGAATAAATGAAGTTAGCTGTTTCATCGGTTTTCCTCCTCATCCAGATAAGTGCGCAGAAACGTATTAAACGGTTGGTCATTGAGTGCGCGAGCGATGTTGAAGAGATCCTTATCGCCGCGCCCTGATAGATTGATCACAATATGCTGATCAGGAGATAAAGTTGCCGCTTCGCGTAGTCCGCCGGCGACAGCATGGGACGATTCCAGTGCCGGAATAATTCCCTCATTTTTTGCCAGTTGCGAAAACGCGGTCATGACCTCCTCATCGGTTGCACTGATCATTCTCACCTCACCGCGATCTGCCAGATCGGCAAGGATCGGAGAAACCCCCACATAATCAAGACCTGCTGAAATAGAGTGAGTCGGCAATAGTTGGCCTTGATCATCCTGAAGAAAACGTGTGCTAAACCCTTGGGCGATACCAAACCGAGCTTGTGGCGTATTAAAACGGCAAGCATGATCGCCAACTTGTGGGCCTCTGCCACCGGCTTCAACCCCGACAAGCTCTGTGCTGTCTTCAAGGAAAGGCATGAAAATACCGCAGGCGTTACTGCCACCGCCAACACAGGCATAGATTTTATCGGGTAGCTGGCCAAATTGTTTCAGAGCCTGAGTCTTGACCTCATGACCAATAACAGACTGAAAGCCCGAGACCATTTCAGGATACGGAGCGCAGCCACAGCTTGTTCCGATCAGGTAATAGGTATCATCGTAACTGGCGGACCAATCGCGCATTGCCTCATCTAAGGCATCTTTTAGTGTGGCAGCACCTGTGGTTACGGGAATAACTGTTGCTCCTAACTGCTTCATCCAGAAAACATTCGGGTACTGGCGTTCTATATCGTGGGCGCCCATATAAACGGTACACTCAAGTCCGAGACGTGCAGCGACTAGCGCCGAAGCTACACCATGCTGACCTGCACCGGTTTCTGCAATAATACGTGTTTTGCCCATGCGCTTGGCAAGCAGCCCTTGGCCAATAACGTTGTTCATTTTATGAGCACCGCTATGGTTTAGATCTTCCCGTTTAAGGTAGATTTGCGCACCACCGATTTGGGCGGAGAGGCGTGCACAGTGCGTGAGCGGAGTGGGGCGTCCAGAGTACTCTTGCATCTCCTGTTGTACTTGTTCGATGAATGCAGAATCAGCCATGGCTGATCGATATTCCTTTAGCAGCTGTTGTTGGCTGTTAAAAAGTATTTCCGGAATATAGCTGCCGCCGTATTGACCAAAATAACCATCATCACGCATTATCACACCTATAGATTAATTTATTAACTAAACGGTTTGGTTAAATTAATAGATAATTTGCCTGCCGTCAATGGAGTTTTTATGGCGCGTGGCCGTCCATCTAAAAAACAACTGATATTGGATACTGCTCTAGATCTGTTTTCGAAAGCTGGCTTTCAAGGTACGTCGATCGACCTTGTCGTACAGAAGGCCGGTGTGTCTAAGCCGACGGTTTATAATAATTTTCCGACGAAGCAGGCGTTGCTAAGTGAACTGGTTGAATTTCTTCTATCCAAGGCGCAAGCTGAGCGTCAAGTACTGCTCGAAAATAAAGAAGGTTTGTCTACCTCTGCTTTATTAGTAGCAGCGTTTAAGAAGATGTCTGCCGATCCTGCTTATACCTGCCTGTACAGAATCTTTTACGGTGAGTGCCATAAGTTGGATCAGGATGTGCAAGAGCAGTTATCACAACTTGATCAAGACTTAAAGATTTGGGTCAGCCAACTGCTTGAGCAGCGATTTTGTCAGCCCGATGACATGTTGGTGCTTATGCTATTTGCGGTTTGTCGAGAACTGACATTGATCCCGGTATTATCGGGTGAGCAGCCTATGGCCAATGAGAAGCTGGTGGCGAGAGTCCAAAGTGCTATTGATAAATTGGAAAGCGCTGAATAGCTTTCTAGGTAATGAAGTTCGTATGTGATCTGTTTTGAATAGGGCATAGCTTATGTGGCAGATATAAGCTATGCCGCCTGTGTGATTACCCGCCCTTTAAATAATGTACAGATGCCTTATCCATGGTTGATGTATGGCTTTTCAGCCATGTAGGAAAAATCTCGGTCATATACGAGTTTAGTGCGTTTAAATCCTCATAGGTTTTCCAGTGGTCGATCAGTGAAGTCAGCTCATTAATCACTCGACAGTGCTCTTGCCTGTGCAGTTGGTAAGCGGGGAAGTTGGCTTGAGACATGGCTTCCTCTTCACGTTTAAAGTGCTCCTGCTTGTTATTGAGCAGAGTCTCTAGAAGTGGTGAGAGGGCATCGTGATTAGCTTGGGATTGCCGGATTAAGTTAATAGTCGACTTTATTTCGTTGACAAGGCGAGCGGCTTCTTCGTGATCTCGATCAATAAAATCTAAAGCCAAACGTGGAATCCCTTCGTGGTCGAGGTAGCTCATATTCATACATCTCTTTTTATTCTTATTGTTTGTTTGAGCCTACTCGGTTACGAAAAGAAGCTGTATGTACCTTTAGTCTATGGAAAGCATCTTTTCAACTTGGGAGTTTAGCTGGATGCGTTATACAGCTTTGCATGTTTGTATATTATGTAACTTATTGAAAATAAAATAATTAAATTTAATGGTGTGTCTTTTGCTTTGAAGAGGTTTGATTATAAGAACCACGTCGCCGCTTATGCTAAAGCATGAGCTGCTGAGACGGAGAAAAAACATGCCATCCATCGAAACTTTCTATGAAGTCATGCGGCGCCAGGGTATTACTCGCCGTAGTTTCCTCAAATATTGCAGCTTAACGGCTGCGGCTCTTGGATTAGGGCCTACTTTTGCACCTAAAATAGCTCATGCCATGGAGAGTAAACCAAGGACACCGGTGATCTGGCTGCATGGCTTGGAATGCACCTGCTGCTCAGAATCCTTTATCCGGTCAGCACATCCTTTGGTTAAGGATGTTGTCCTCTCTATGATCTCACTGGATTATGATGACACCTTAATGGCCTCCGCAGGGCATCAAGCCGAGGCGATACTTGAAGAAACCATCCAGAAATATAAGGGTAACTATATTTTAGCGGTGGAAGGTAACCCTCCGCTGAATGAAGATGGCATGTTCTGTATTGTTGGCGGTAAGCCATTTCTCGATCAATTAAAACATGCAGCTAAAGATGCCAAGGCCATTATTGCTTGGGGATCTTGTGCATCATGGGGCTGCGTTCAAGCGGCCCGGCCTAACCCAACGCAGGCCGTACCTATCCATAAAGTGATCAAGGATAAGCCGATCATTAAAGTACCGGGTTGTCCGCCCATTGCGGAAGTTATGACAGGCGTCATTACCTATATGCTGACCTTTGGGAAAATTCCTGAATTAGACCGTCAGGGGCGACCAAAGATGTTCTATAGCCAACGTATCCACGATAAATGTTACCGACGTCCACATTTCGATGCAGGCCAATTTGTTGAGGAGTGGGATGATGAAGGTGCCCGTAAAGGTTACTGCTTATATAAAGTAGGTTGTAAGGGGCCAACGACCTATAACGCATGCTCAACCGTACGTTGGAATGAAGGAACCTCTTTCCCCATTCAAGCAGGCCACGGTTGTATTGGTTGTTCGGAAGATGGCTTTTGGGATAAAGGATCATTTTATGACCGCCTAACCGATATTCACCAGTTTGGAATTGAGAAAAATGCGGATGAGATCGGCATGGCGGTTGCCGGTGGTGTCGGTGCTGCGGTGACAGCTCATGCCGCAGTGAGCGCGATCAAACGTGCACAACATAAAGGAGATCAAGACGTATGACCACGTTAAATGCTAGTAATCTTGATAACAGTGGCCGTCGTATCGTTGTTGATCCGGTAACGCGCATCGAAGGCCATATGCGATGTGAAGTCAACGTTGATGAAAACAATATAATCCGCAATGCCGTATCTACCGGTACGATGTGGCGTGGACTTGAAGTGATTTTGAAAGGACGCGATCCACGGGATGCATGGGCCTTTGTAGAGCGGATCTGTGGTGTTTGCACGGGTACTCATGCATTGACTTCTGTAAGAGCCGTTGAAGATGCGCTAGGCATTGATGTTCCTTATAACGCCTATCTTATCCGTCACCTGATGGATAAAACGCTGCAGATTCACGATCATATCGTGCATTTTTATCATCTTCATGCCTTGGATTGGGTTAACCCGATTAACGCATTAAAAGCAGACCCGAAAGCAACTTCTGAGCTGCAACAAATGGTGTCTCCAAGTCATGCAAAGTCGAGCCCTGGATATTTTCGTGATGTTCAGACACGCCTGAAAAAGTTTGTAGAAGGGGGGCAATTAGGTTTATTCGCCAATGGCTATTGGGATAACCCGGCATATAAGCTTCCCCCTGAAGCGGATTTAATGGCGGTGTCTCATTATCTTGAAGCACTCGACCTACAAAAAGAGATTGTCAAAATACACACCATTTTTGGCGGTAAAAACCCTCACCCGAACTACATGGTCGGCGGTGTTGCATGCGCGATTAATCTGGACGGAGTGGGAGCATCCGGTGCGCCGGTTAATATGACCAGTTTGAACTTTGTACTGGAGCGTATAAAAGAAGCGAGAGAGTTCACAAAAAATGTATACCTGCCTGATGTGATGGCTATTGCCGGTATCTATAAAGACTGGCTCTATGGCGGAGGTCTTGCTAGTGAGAACGTACTCTCTTATGGCACATATGCCCAAGTACAAGGGGATAAATCTACCGATTTGCTGCCAGCTGGTGCCATTATCGGTGGTAACTGGAATGAGATCCATGAAGTGGATGTTCGGGACCCTGAACAGATTCAAGAATTTGTCGATCACTCATGGTACACCTATGCCAATGGCGAGAAGGGGCTTCACCCTTGGGATGGCGTCACTGAACCAAACTTCGAATTAGGTCCTAATACAAAAGGGACTAAAACCAACATTCAGGAATTAGATGAAGCGGCAAAATACTCGTGGATCAAGGCTCCTCGCTGGCGAGGTCATGCGATGGAGGTTGGGCCATTGCCGCGTTACATCATCGCTTATGTTTCTGGTCGAGAGTATGTGAAAGAGCAAGTCGATCGGTCGTTATCAGGGTTCAATCAAGCGACCGGTTTAGACTTGGGGTTAAAACAGTTCCTTCCATCTACTTTGGGGCGGACATTAGCAAGAGCTCTGGAATGCGAGCTATGCTGCGATACCATGTTGGATGATTGGCACGCGCTGATTAACAACATCAAGAATGGGGACTCCTCTACAGCTAATGTTGAAAAGTGGGACCCTAGTACTTGGCCAAAAGAGGCAAAAGGTGTTGGTATCAATGAAGCGCCACGTGGTGCACTGGGGCATTGGATTAAGATCAAAGATGGCAAAATAGAGAACTATCAAGCTATTGTTCCAACCACTTGGAATGGCTCCCCTCGGGACTCTAAAGGCAATATTGGTGCGTTTGAAGCGTCTTTGCTGAATACACCCATGGAGCGTCCAGACGAACCAGTAGAAATATTGCGAACCTTACATAGTTTTGATCCGTGTTTGGCGTGCTCCACGCATGTGATGTCACCGGACGGTCAGGAACTGACAAAAGTGAAAATTCGCTAATAGCTGGGAGAGCACCTGAGGGCATCAGGTGCCGTGGAGGTTTACATGAGTACAGAGCAACTCAAACAGCGTAAGCAAACAGCGGTCTATGTATATGAAGCCCCCGTTCGTTTATGGCACTGGGTAACGGTGTTCTCCGTGTTGACGTTATGCGTCACCGGGTACTTTATTGGCTCACCCTTACCGACAATGCCAGGAGAGGCGATTGATAACTATGTGATGGGATATATCCGATTTGCTCACTTTACGGCAGGTTATGTTGTAACCATTGCGTTTTTAGGAAGAATTTATTGGGCGTTTGTTGGTAATAGTCATGCCCGTGAACTCTTTATCGTACCGATCTTCAAAGCAAAGTGGTGGAAAGAAGCGGTTCATGAAGTGCGCTGGTATCTCTTTATGGAGAAAACGCCGAAAAAATATATTGGCCACAACCCGCTTGGTCAGTTAGCCATGTTCACTTTTTTTGTGCTGGGAATGATCTTTATGATTATCACTGGTTTTGCGCTATACGGTGAAGGTTTGGGGCAAGGTAGTTGGGCTGATCAGCTTTTTGGCTGGGTTATTCCGCTAATGGGGCAGAGCCAAGATGTGCATACATGGCATCATTTAGGCATGTGGTATCTCATTGTCTTTATCATGATTCATGTATATGTTGCTGTAAGGGAGGACATTATGTCCCGACAATCTTTGATTTCGACCATGATTGGCGGCTGGCGAATGTTCAAGGACGATAAGCCCGACTAACAGCAAGGCTAGAAACAACGTAGCCAGCTAGTTTGGCTACGTTGGTCCTTATAAATCCATTTTCATCTCTTCGCGAATGCGCTTAGCATCAGATTCTAACTGGCTCAAACGGGCACGGTCTGACTCGCTGAGGTTTGGCTCACGGTTAGCAAACAGAATTTGCTGCAATGCTCTATCTACTTGCCCTGTCAGGAGAAAGTACTCTGTACGTGCTTCATGGACAGCGAGGCGTTTGCCTGCTTGCCCCAGCGCCTCAGAGAGCAGATACCAAGCGTCGACATCATTGGGATGGTCCTCAATAAGTTGCTCAAGCACCTTTGTCGCTTTTTCTGGTTGTTTCGCACCCATAAACGCTTTGGCTAGCAGTTTATAAACGGCGAAATCCCCAGGATACAAGCTGTTTAAGTGTGTTAGCTCACCGATTGCGTTCTGCCATTGCTCATTAGATAGCGTATTTTCAACTAACGTCAGACGAACAAACCGGTGGTTTTTCCAGTCTGTAGGTAGCTTCTCAAGAGCAGATTGAGCCGCTGAAAACTTATTGAGTCGAATGGCTGCCAGTGCTAGGCCATAGAGGTTTTTCGCGTCAGCGTTGTTGTTGCTAGCATTTTGATAGTAGTTAAAAGCGTCTTGTGGGTTCTTTGTGAAGTGAACCGCCATTCGTATGCGAATGATGGTGAAATCCAAGGCATTTCTGCGTTTGGGGGGGGTAGGTAGTTGTGCTGCACGGTTAAGTGAGTCCGCAATGCGGGATTCCGTCACAGGGTGAGTAAGTAAAAACTCGGGAGGCTTGGCTCCTTCAAAGCGTAAAGATCGCTGCATTCGGGCAAACATTCTTGGCATTGCATTAGGGTCAATGCCTGCCTCGACTAGGTTTTGCATACCGATGCGATCAGCTTCTTGCTCATTTTGCCTGCTAAATGCTAATCGAGACGCTTGCTGTGCTGCGATACTGGTTGTGAGGGCCGCCGTTCCTGCGCTTGAGTCAGCTGCTAGGATTAAAATACTCCCTAGAATGGTCGCTAGAGATAAAGGGCGGTTACGTCGCGCTTGTTCTAACTGCGAAGCAAAATGGCGCTGGCTTAGATGGGCAAACTCATGGGTAATTACAGAGGCTAATTCATCTTCTTGTTCGGCAGAGAGAAGCAGGCCCCCATGAATGCCGACCACTCCTCCTGGTACGGCGAAAGCGTTAAGCGTGGGATTATCCAATATAACCAGATCGAGCCGTCTATCCTGCAATTGGCTGTAGGCAGCCAGTTGCCACACTAAATCATAAAGGTATGAGTAGGTAATAGGGTCATTCAGTAATGGGGCGTTTCCTCTGAGTGAGCGTGCCCATGCTTGGCCTATTTTGTACTCTTTGTCTAAAGAGATTATGGAAGAGGTTGAGTCCCCTAAGATGGGTAAGTTATCGTTAGCAGATGTGTAATGTGCTGTACCTAAAAGCAGCGCTGCGAAAATAACAGGTTTAAAAGTCATTCAGGTTTCCATGTTCTCTTTCAAGGGGATGGGAAGCGTGTCATTATCTTACCCCGATATGCTTAGTGATGTTTGCGATTTATCACAACTGTCGTTAATTCATTGATATTAAGGCCTACTATGCAAGAAATAGAAGTCGATCAATTCTTAGATACTCGTGGACTAAACTGCCCCTTGCCCTTGCTAAAAACCAAGCAGGCACTCAACAAACTTACAACAGGGCAGGTTCTAAAAGTCGTAGCTACTGATGCAGGTTCAGTGCGTGACTTTAAAGCTTTTACTGATCGTTCAGACCATGAGTTACTTGAAATGTTCAGCGCAGACGCCGAATATACCTACCTCATTCGCCGCGGTTGAAAAACATTAGGATTTTCTAGGTATGAGAGCAATTTTTTCTAAATGGATCGAGCGGTATTTTTCTGATGAAGAAGCGCTGTTTCTATTTCTTTTATTGGGCGCCTCTTTGCTCATTATTCTTACATTGGGTAAGCCTTTGGCACCGGTGTTTGCAGGCTTGATAATCGCCTTTTTGATGCAGGGCGGGGTGGATTGGTTGGTTAAGCGAAGAGTGCCTCATCTTGTGGCGGTTCTGATCCTCTTTTCTGGCTTCTTAAGTTTTCTTTTAGCGCTAACCTTAATTGTTGTACCACTGGCTTGGAAGCAGCTCTCTAATCTCTTTAACGAGCTTCCTGGCATGGTTCAGGAGGTTCAGGCGATGTTGTTAGTACTGCCGGAGCAGTATCCGCAGTGGATTTCTGAGTCACAGATTCGCGAAGTCATGGCGTTAGCCTCCAGTGAACTAAGCAGTGCAGGGCAATGGGTTTTAACCTTTTCACTAAACTCCCTGACCGGGGTGATGACCTTGCTGGTTTATTTAGTCCTAGTACCTATTCTGGTTTTCTTCTTTTTAAAAGATGGTCGCCTTCTGGTGCGCTGGTGGGCTTCGTTTCTACCTAAAAAACGTAAAATGATGACCAAAGTCTGGGATGAGATGGATGACCAGATAGCGAACTATATACGCGGTAAAGTAATTGAGATTTTTATTGTTGGTACAGTCACTTACGTTGCTTTCTTGTTCTTGGGAATTAACTACGCAGCGTTGTTGGGTATCATGGTTGGCTTGTCCGTCTTGATCCCTTATATCGGAGCGGCGCTTGTTACCTTGCCTGTTGCATTGATCGGCTTTTTTCAATGGGGCTGGAGCAATGAATTTATGTATTTAATGGTGGTTTACGGCGTCATACAGGCATTAGATGGCAATGCTCTTGTACCTTGGCTGTTCTCTGAAGCAGTCAACTTACACCCTATCTCTATAATCGTAGCGGTTTTGGTCTTCGGAACACTTTGGGGATTTTGGGGCGTGTTTTTTGCTATTCCGCTCGCCACCTTGGTAAAGGCAATTATGAATGCTTGGCCTGGGCCTCTCGATGCTGATGACCAGTCAGTAGAAGAAGTTAGCTAGTTTATAAATGGCCTTGAATTTTGCAGTGCCCATGTCATGGGCACTGCATACGATGACTCTAAAGAGCTTTTACCGCTTCTAATACAGCGTCAGCGTGCCCCTTTACTTTCACTTTACGCCACTCTTGGCGAAGCACACCTTGCGTATCAATCAGGAAAGTGCTGCGCTCAATACCCATGTACTCTTTGCCATATAATTTTTTGAGTTTGATAACATCAAAATGTTTGCAGACGGTTTCATCTGGATCAGTAATCAACTCAAATGGGAAATTATGCTTGGCTTTATAGTTCTCGTGGGTTCTAAGACTATCTTTACTGACCCCCACCACAATCGTATTCAGGGCGGTAAAGTCGGGGTAAAGATCTCTAAAATTTTGCCCTTCAGTGGTGCATCCTGGTGTGTTGTCTTTGGGGTAGAAGTAGACGATGATATTTTTGCCGCGATGAGCTGATAATTGGAAGGTCTCTGCACCGGTTATTGGGGCTGAAAAGTCCTCAACTTCGTGGTCAATTTCCACTTTTGCCATTTTCTTCTCCTCAAATCATAAAAAAGCGATGTGGCTACTACGCTTATTGTCACTATTTCGTATAGAATATCGAGCCTTATACGATATCAGATCCGGTTTGGATGTGTCTGAAAAAACAGAGGCACCAACCTTATGTAACGGAGAATAAAATGATTACCGGCAGCATTGTAGCGCTTGTCACCCCAATGAAGGACAACGGAGAGATCGACTGGGTTGGTCTTGATAAGGTTGTGGATCTTCATTTGGATAAGGGCACAGACTCTATCGTTGCAGTAGGCACGACAGGTGAGTCTGCAACACTTAATTGTGATGAGCATTGTGCGGTAATCAAACGTGTTGTTGAACGCGTTAATGGCCGCATCCCTGTAATTGCAGGTACTGGCGCTAACTCTACGACAGAAGCGATTGAGCTGACCCGTGAAGCAAAGAATGCCGGTGCTGATGCCTGCTTGTTGGTAACGCCTTATTATAACAAGCCGACTCAGGAAGGCCTGTACCTTCACTATAAAGCGATTGCTGAAGCGGTGGATATTCCACAGATTTTATATAACGTTCCAGGACGAACAGCATGTGATATGCAGCCAGAGACGGTACTCAGATTGGCACAGATCCCGAATATCATTGGTATCAAAGAAGCAACGGGTGATCTTGAGCGTGCACGTTTTCTGATTGCAAATGCGCCAGAAGGTTTTGCCATCTACTCTGGAGACGATGCTACTGCGATTGAGCTGATTATTGCGGGTGGGCAGGGAAATATTTCAGTAACTGCGAACGTTGCGCCAGCTGAGATGTCAGAGATGTGTCGTTTAGGCTTGGAAGGTAAAGCTGAAGAAGCGCGTGCGATTCAGCAAAAAATGATGCCTTTACATACTCATTTGTTCATTGAGGCTAACCCAATCCCCGTGAAATGGGCGATGTATGAGATGGGCTTAATGGATAAGGGAATCCGCTTGCCGTTAACTGTGTTGTCGCAAGCGAGCCAACCGGTTGTAAAACAAGCGATGGTTGATAGCGGAATTCTCAAGTAAGGAGATTTTATGAAAAAGCGGTTACTTTCTACGGCTGTACTGGCTGCTATCACCTTAACGAGTGGTTGTAGCATGATCAAAAAGAACCCTATCTATGGAGAGGAGGGGTTAATACGCGATCGGAATCAGGAGTACGAGAAAGCAACCGTTGCTAAAAAGCTGGATGTACCGCCTCATTTGCAAGTGAAGCAAACACAGGACCTGCTTGTAATTCCTGCGATTACAAATACGGCCTCAAAGCGAACGGGTGAATTTGAAGTTCCACGGCCAGAATTTTTCTACGCAGATACCGGTAGTGAAGCAGTTAATCTGAAGAAGCTGGGTAACCAGAAGATTATTGTGGTTGATGAGCCCATCGCATCGGTATGGGAAAAGTCATTAGATTTCATGAAGTATAACGGTATTGCCGTGGAATCTGCGGATGCCCGGCAAGGTGTTATTGAGAGTGATTGGATCATCGTCGATGGGCCGGAGCATGGCTTCGTTGATCGCTGGATCAAGCGAATCACTTTTCAGGATATTCCTGGCGGAACACGGAATAAGCTGCAGATACGCTTAAGACCGGACCCTGAGAACTATCAGCGCACCTCAATAG
The DNA here is from genome assembly GCF_008630635.1 of Neptunomonas concharum. NCBI lineage: Bacteria > Pseudomonadati > Pseudomonadota > Gammaproteobacteria > Oceanospirillales > Oceanospirillaceae > Neptunomonas > Neptunomonas concharum. The sequence goes on from NZ_CP043869.1 coordinate 1,524,778, forward strand.
AGATGAAGCATGTGCAGTTTGCAGAGGCGCAAAAAGAAGCTGTTGCGGATTGGAGCAGCAATGAAGCGCAAGAGGTCGGTTATAAATCGGATATGATGTTCGAAATGCTGCGCTACATGAGCAAAGCGACAACCAATCCGTCCGAGCGCTCTTTACTGGCTTATCAGGAAAAGCGGGCTAACAAGCCTCAGTTGGGTCGTGACTCTCGTGGTAATCCTGTATTGAAATTGGAGTCTCATACTGATCAGTCGTGGGAGCTGCTAAGTGCTGCTGTTGATAGCGCAGGCTTTGATGTGGGTACGCGGGACAAAGCGACCGGCATGATGTACATGACCTATACCACAACGACGCGATCTGAAAACAAGAAAGATATGGGATTCTTTGAATGGTTAAATTCAGACCGTGGAGAGATCAAGTTAGGTGATAGCCTTTCACTGTTGGGTGGGGGTAGTGAGTCTGAAATCAAATACAGCACGAAACAAGCATTGAATCAGCCGCTCGCTGAAGGGCAAGTACAAGCGCTGGATGATCCAAATAATGCCGCTAACAGAAAAGGCTATAAGATTTGGTTTGCTGGCCGTGTCATTTATGTATTTGGCGAAGATGCTAAAAAAGGCAACTACAACCCTGAAACGGATAGCTATGAGCATACCGGACGTTATCAGTTGAAAATGACACGTACTCGCTCAGGTATTTATATCAGCGTGCTGAATCAAGAAGGGCTATCGGCTCCTGCTATCATTGCTGATGAGATTTTATGGACAATCAAAGATAATATGCCAGGTTGATCGTTGACTGAATGCAGTAGTCTTAAAAGAGGAGCTTAGGCTCCTTTTTTGTTTATACCGGCCAATACCACTTAAGGACCATGAATATGAAAGCTGTATTTCTGGATGCGCAAAGCCTTACAGATCTTAATCTAGAAACGTTATCTCAATGCTTTAATAACTTTACCGCCTATGATGCTACCTCTCCTCACGAGGTGGCCGATAGAGTCCGTGGCGCGGATGTTATTATCGTTAACAAAGTTGTATTGGATAGCGATACTCTGGCATCTAATCCATCCTTAAAACTGATTTGTGTGGTAGCTACGGGAGTGAATAACGTTGATCTAGAAGCGGCTCGCTCGCAAGGCATAGCCGTTTTTAATTGTCAGGCGTACGGGGTGCCTTCTGTCGTGCAGCATACGTTTAGTTTAATGCTGGCATTACAGACCAATTTACTGAGCTATCATCAAGCGGTGCAGGCGGGAGAGTGGCAAAAATCTACTCAATTTTGTTTGCTTGATTTTCCGATTAGAGAGCTATCTGGCAAAACACTCGGCCTGATCGGCTCCGGTAATTTGGGACAAGGGGTTGCAGAGATTGCTAAAGCGTTTGGAATGAAGGTGATCATCGGTGCCCGACCAGGAACAGCGCCTACAGAGGGGCGTGTTGCCTTGGCGGAGCTGTATAGGCAGGCGGATGTTATCAGTCTGCACTGTCCACTCACAGAGCAAACAGAAAATTTGATTAATGCTGATGTGTTTAATCAGATGAAACCTGAAGCCATATTAATTAATGTTGCTCGCGGTGGTATTGTTAACGAAGCCGATTTGGCGGATGCCCTGCGTAAGGGAAAAATTGCAGGCGCTGCAACCGATGTACTAATCAGTGAGCCACCTACCTCAGATAATCCACTGCTAGTGGGTGATATTCCCAACCTGATTGTCACGCCTCATAGTGCTTGGGGGAGCATTGAAGCTCGCCAGCGAATACTTGATCAAACCATCGAGAACGTCAAAGCTTTTCGGGCTGGTGATACCTTGCGTCGTATAGTTTAAAACGGCGCAAGCTCTATAAAGTGCAAGGGCTCACTGCTAGCAGGATGGGTAAAGGCAAGCTCCTCAGCATGTAGCATCAATCTATCACTTAGCGAGAGCGCAGCCTCATCGGCATAAAAGCGATCCCCCGCAATTGGGTGTCCCATCCAGAGCATGTGTACTCTTAATTGATGGGATCGACCCGTTTTAGGGAATAGATGAACCCGAGTGGCGTTCGATAGCCGCTCGATAACCTCCCAGCGAGTAATAGCCTGCTTGCCTTGCTCATGGTCCACCATTTGCAGTGGTCTTCTTTCCCAGTCGCAGCGTAGGGGTTGATCTATTATACCGTTATCTTCGGTTGGAGTGCCGCTAATGATGGCATGGTAGCGCTTCGAGACTTCCCGCTGTTGGAACTGCTTGCTAATCAGGGCGTGAGCACTGGCTGTTAACGCTAATACCATCAAACCAGAGGTGGCATAATCTAAACGGTGAACAATTCGTGCCGTAGGAAATCCTTGTTGCTGAACACGAAACCATAGGCAGTCCTGTTTGTCCGGGCCTTTTCCCGGAACAGAGAGCAGGTCATAAGGTTTATTAATCACGACGATATGCTCGTCCGCATAAAGTACGGGAATCATCGTTTAAACAGTCCGGCTTTGGGTTTGGTTTTTGGCTTTTCCGCTTTTTCAAACAGGGCCATCGACTCGACATGGCTGGTGTGTGGGAACATATCCATAGCGCAGAAGCGTGTTAATTTATAGCCTTTCTCCTGCAAACGCTTAGCGTCGCGAGCAAGTGCTGAAGGTTCGCAGGAAATATAGAGAATTTTCTCCATACCTAACGGCATTTGGTCTATCAGTTCGTAAGCACCAGATCTGGGAGGATCAAGTAGCATTTTGTTGTAATTCGCTTGATACCAGGTCTGCTGTTGATTATCGCCAGCAAGGTCCGCTCTATAAAAAGAGACGTTGGCTAATTGGTTAATCAGAGCGTTCTTGTTTGCTCGACTCACCATTTCGTCGCTGCCCTCAATGCCTGTAACGTGATCGGCATAGTGCGCCAGTGGCAGTGTAAAATTACCAAGGCCACAGAAGAGATCTAGAATGCTATCTTGTGAGGCCGGTGTCAGCCAATCGATTGCTTGATCAATCATCTTCTGGTTGATACTTGCGTTGACCTGCAAAAAGTCGCCAGGCTCAAAGTGAAGTTCAACCTTGTTATCAGCGACTTGATAAGCGTTCTTGGTTGAAGCTTCGCAAAGCGTCAGGAGTTGAGTATCGGTTTTGATATAGAGGTTGAGCTGGTGCGTTTTGGCAAAGGTTTCCAACAGTTCACGGCTGTCTTTATCCGGCGTGTGCTTGCAGCGGATCTGTATAGCGATACTTTGATCGCCTAGAAGGATTTCAGCATGCGTGAAGCCTTTAGGGTTATGGAGATCTTGCAGCGTAGCTTTTAGCGCACTAAATAGACCATCACAGCGCTGGTCTAGTATGGGGCAGTGATCAATATCCAGTAGTTTGTTGCTTTTTCGCCGCCTGAATCCAACGATGACCTCACCGCTGCGTTGGAGTACGTTAATGCCTACACGGGCAGATCGGCGATAGTGAACCGAAGGTGAAGTAAGTGGTGTTTCAATAACCTCGGGTGTGATTTGGCCAATGCGCTGGAGCTGGCTAAGCACGCTCTTTTGCTTGTGGTGAATTTGCACAGAATGCTCAAGGTGCTGAAGCTGGCAGCCGCCACAGTCGTCATAATGTTTGCAAAAGGGATCTACTCGATCTGCAGAAGGGGTGATGATCTCTGACACTTTGGCTTCATCAAATCGCTTATGCGTAGCGATAATATCCACGTGTACCTGCTCATTGGGGAGGGCGCCCTCTACAAACAGTGTCTTCCCTTGATGGCGCCCGACGCCACGGCCATCGTGTCCTAGCGACTCTATCTTTAGGACAATGGGGGTGTTGTCAGTGGTCGTGTTTTTTTTGGTCTTTGGCCGACCAAAGCGGATGCCTAATCTCTTCATGATGGATTCCAAGCTCAAGGGAGAGGCATTCTATCACAGGGAGGGATAAGCAACAGATTCCATGCCTTGGATTCTGTTGTATAGTTGTGCCCTCAGATAATTGTGGAGCTTTATCGTGTCAGAACATCCGTTTGCCCCATTTGTAAGAGTGCTTGGTAAAGGAAAGAAGGGATCAAGGTCGCTTACTCAGAGTGAAGCAAAAGAAGCGATGGGTATGATTTTGCGGGGTGAAGTAAGGCCTGAGCAGTTGGGCGCTTTTTTGATGCTGCTGCGTGTAAAAGAGGAGGCGCCGGAGGAGTTGGCAGGCTTCGTAGAGGCTGCACGTATGCACGCAAATGCCCCGACAGGTTTGGCGGTGGATTTGGACTGGTCCTCTTATGCGGGTAAAAAAAGGCAACTACCTTGGTACTTGTTGGCCGCTTTCGTACTGGCAGGTCAGGGCGTACGTATCTTTATGCATGGTTCTCGCGGCCATACGCAAGGGCGACTTTATACAGAAGATATGCTGTCACTCTTTGGCCTATCACCTTGTCAGAATTGGCAGGATGTAGAGGCTGCGCTATCTGAGCGTGCCTTTGCGTTTATGTCGATCAATACGCTGGTACCACAGTTAGGTGACATTATTCAGTTACGATCCATCTTTGGTCTTCGCTCTCCAGTACACACACTGTGCAGGTTGATTAATCCTCTATTAGCACCCTGCACGGTTGATGGGGTATTCCACCCGGCTTATGCTCCCATGCATCAGCATACGAGCCAGCTGTTGGGAGTGCAGCACAGTTTGACCATTCGAGGTGATGGGGGGGAAGCCGAGTTGAAACCTGACAGCGATTGTGAGGTGCGGTGGATTCGTAACGGAGAGCTGTCTGATGAAATGTGGGGGCGCATTTTTCCGCGAAGGCTTGTAAAGGATGAGTCTCTAGAGCCTCAATTACTAGTAGATGTATGGCGTGGTGATCAGCGTCATGAGTATGGAGAGGCAGCTGTTATCAGTACATTATCGGTTCTGATGCTGTTGTTGGGTAAAGCGGATAATCGTGAGAAGGCTATTCACCAAGCGGTGCTCAGTTGGGAGGGTAGAGATAAAACTCTCTATTAGTGAAGAGTCGCATACCCTAAGAGGGTATGCGCTTCGGCTAGTCTCGCCTCAGTTTGTCAGACACGGCAATGGGTGAAGGGTAATTGAAAATCACCACATACGTAGATAATAAGAAAGTAAGAATAGCGGTAGCTTGAATAACATGGGACGCTTCTTGCCCAATCAAGGCGGCGCTGGTGGCGATATATGCGATCAGCAATGAAAACTCACTTATTTGTCCAAGGCGAAAGCCCACTTCCCATGATATCTGATCATCCTCTTTAATAGTTTTGAGCAGGTAACGAAAGACTATGGGTTTAAAAGCAACCACGATAACAGCCAGCAACGTAGCGGGAAGTAGTATTTGAGGAATCAGAGCGAGGTTGAAGCTCGCCCCTACGGAGAAGAAAAACAAGATTAAGAAAAAATCCCTAAGAGGCTTTAAGTTCGTGGCAATATACTGCGATATTGGACTCGTGGCTAAAGCAACGCCTGCAACAAAAGCGCCCATCTCCGCTGATAGGCCTGCATATTGAGCCAGTTCGGCCATGCCTAGACACCAGCCGATAGCTAGCAGGAAAATGTACTCATGGAAACGATCAAAGCGCTGAATTAAAGGAAGGATGACATATTTGACGAGTAAAAAGCCGGTTCCTATCAACAAGGGTAAGGCAATCAAAGGCTTAACTAATCCCATCATACCTTCGTCACCTTGGCCGCTATACAAAAAAAGCAACACAATGATGGCGATAACATCTTGTAATAACAGTAAGCCTACGACGAGTTCACCGGTGTGGCGGTGGTGTAACACGGTGGTCGGAAGTAATTTGATACCAATAATCGTGCTGGAAAACATCAAAGCAGCGCCAATAATGAGTGCCTCAGTTTGTGTATAGCCAAAGAAAATCCCTGCGGTGTACCCGATCCCCAAAAAAATGACAGAGCTACCCAATGCCACCCATGTGGCTTTTTTGATCATTTGCACAAGGTGGGATGGCTGCATATCCAAACCCAGCAAGAAAAGCAAAAAGATAATACCGATGTGGGATATGTCGGCTAGCATGGCGGTATCTGAGATATAGCCAAGCCAATAAGGCCCTAATAAGGCACCTAGCACAATATAGGCGACGAGTAACGGCTGTCGGGTGTAGAGGGCAATCGAGGCTAAAACGGCTGCACCTGAAAAAATCAAAAAGAAAGAAAAAACTACGGAATGTTCGGCCATTTAACAACTCCCTGCCAACTGAATGCTAGTGTAGCAGATGTGCCATCTTCTGTTTAGATAAGCGGTGATCCGTAGTGCTAAATACTACGTCTAAACAAGGTGTATCTATGTCGGTTGGATAATATCTGATCAATTTACTCGGGTTTAGAATCAGTGTATCCTTTGGACATAATTTATGTATCTGTCTCTCAGGTGTTAAAAATGAATATTACGGTTACCCAAGGTGCAGAGGACTATCTGGCCGAATTGTTAGAAAAGCAGAATGTTGAAGGTATCGCAGTCAGAATGTTTGTGACACAGCCGGGTACCTCTTATGCTGAAACCTGTCTCGCATATTGCCGTCCTGATGAAGTGGTCGAAGATGATGTCATCATGGAAAAGGAAAAAGTACGTTTCTATTTTGAAAAAAATAGCCTGCCTTATCTTGAAGAGGCGTTGGTGGATTACGCTCAGGATCGCATGGGTGGGCAACTAACTATTAAAGCTCCTAATGCAAAAGTGCCTAAAGTATCTGCCGATAGCCCAATGGATGAGCAGATAAACTACATTCTTTACTCGGATATTAATCCAGGTCTGTCTTCACATGGTGGTGAAGTTAAACTTGTAGAATTGGTAGAAGAAACAGAGGGTTATATAGCTATCCTCAAGTTTGGTGGTGGCTGTCAAGGTTGTAGCGCTGTAGATCTGACATTAAAAGATGGCGTCGAAAAAACCTTAATAGAGCGTATACCTGGGCTGCTTGGCGTGCGTGACGTCACCGATCACACGGTAACGGATAACGCTTACTACAAATAAGCACAGATGTGTGAATAGATAGACAAAATCTATTCGCACATTGCCTGAAACGTAATGTCTTGCTATAACCAATATATGTAAACGGCAGCGTAATCACTACCGCATTTTCGCGGCTCGATTGTTACCAGAATATGGTTGTTTTCTTATTTTTAGCCCCCATAGTCTGATTCAGACACTTAAAAGTCCGTTTTTATTTCTCGCGCCCAGCTGTTTAGGGTGCCCTGCAAAGAGGCAAAATCCATTATGGATCAGTTTGAAGCTACCAGTGATGTTATTAATGTAGAGCTTCCCGTACTGCCGCTACGTGATGTGGTTGTGTACCCTCATATGGTCATTCCATTGTTTGTTGGCCGTGAAAAATCTATTGAAGCTTTAGAAGCGGCAATGGAAGGTGATAAAGAGATCCTGTTGATCGCACAAAAAAATGCGTCAGATGACGAGCCTGTCGCTGATGATTTGTTTGAAATAGGCACGGTTGCAAGCGTATTACAGATGCTAAAGTTGCCTGATGGTACAGTCAAAGTACTTGTTGAAGGTGATTATCGTGCCCGTGTTAAAACGGTATTTGAAACAGAGAGTTACTTTACTGCTCAAGTAGAAAGTTTGCCTGTAGAACAGCTTACAACGGCAGAGGGTGAGGTCTATAAGCGTACCGCTCTGGAGCAGTTTGAACGCTTTATTCAGATCAATAAAAAAATTCCATCAGAAGTGCTGTCATCCCTTCAGAATATTGATGATATTGGTCGTTTATCGGATACGATTGCGGCTCATATGTCCCTAAAGTTGGATGAGAAGCAGAAAATTCTTGAAATGCTTGAAAACCGCCAACGTCTTGAGCATTTAATGTCGTTAATGGAAGCCGAAATTGATTTGGTTGAAGTTGAAAAGCGCATTCGTGGCCGTGTCAAAAAACAGATGGAAAAAAGCCAGCGTGAGTACTACCTGAATGAGCAAATGAAAGCTATTCAGAAAGAACTTGGCGATCTGGATGAAAATGGTACCAGTGACATCGAAGAGTTGAAAAACCGCATAGATGCGGCAGGTATGCCAAAAGAAGCGCATGACAAAACCATTGCTGAATACAATAAGCTGAAGATGATGTCGCCTATGTCCGCTGAAGCAACGGTTGTACGAGGCTACATCGATTGGATGTTGCAGATTCCTTGGTCAAAGCGCTCGAAAGTTCGTCATGACATGAAGCGTGCCGAAGTAATCCTCAATGAAGACCATTTTGGCCTTGAAGAGGTTAAAGAGCGTATTCTGGAATATCTGGCGGTTCAGCAACGCGTCAAGAAACTGAAAGGGCCAATTCTATGCCTTGTAGGGCCTCCAGGGGTGGGTAAGACCTCATTGGGACGCTCTATTGCTCGTGCAACTAATCGTAAGTATGTACGCATGGCGTTAGGTGGGGTGAGGGATGAGGCCGAAATCCGAGGCCATCGCCGCACGTATATAGGGTCTATGCCGGGTAAGCTGATTCAGAAAATGGCTAAAATCGGTGTTAAAAACCCATTATTCCTATTGGATGAAATTGACAAAATGGGGATGGATCAGCGTGGTGATCCAGCATCAGCCTTGTTAGAAGTGCTAGACCCAGAACAGAACAGTACATTTAACGACCATTACTTAGAAGTGGACTACGATCTGTCAGATGTCATGTTTGTGTGTACCTCAAATTCGATGAATATTCCCGGTCCCTTGTTAGATCGTATGGAGTTGATTCGTATTCCGGGTTACACCGAAGATGAAAAGTTAAATATCGCTCGTAAGTATCTAATTCCTAAGCAAATTAAACAAAATGGTTTGAAGGAGAAAGAGCTGGAAATAGCGGATGATGCTATTTTAGGCTTGATCCGTTACTACACACGCGAAGCCGGTGTTCGTGGGCTGGAGCGAGAAATTGCAAAAATCAGTCGTAAAGTCGTCAAAGAAGTTTCTCTTGGCAAGGCTGCTAAACAGGTTGTGGTGACAGCGGAAGAATTAGCCCACTACAGCGGTGTGAAGAAGCACAGTTTTGGTTTGGCCGAAGAAGAAAACCTGGTTGGCCACGTGACTGGCTTGGCTTGGACGCAAGTGGGTGGGGATATTCTCAGTATTGAGGCCACTGTGGTACCGGGTAAAGGGCGTCAAATTACTACGGGTAGTTTGGGTGATGTGATGAAAGAGTCCATACAGGCAGCGTTAACGGTTGTCCGTAGTAGAGCTCAAGCGTTGGGAATTCCCGCTACCTTTCATGAAAAACAGGATATACATATTCACGTCCCAGAAGGGGCAACGCCGAAGGATGGTCCAAGCGCGGGTATTGGTATGTGCACTGCGTTAGTTTCGGCACTTACCGATATTCCAGTGCGCTCTGATGTGGCGATGACAGGAGAGATAAACCTGCGCGGGCAAGTGATGCCGATTGGTGGTTTAAAGGAAAAATTACTGGCTGCACACCGCGGTGGAATCAAAACAGTTGTAATTCCTGATGAAAATCAACGTGACCTGAAGGAAATTCCTGATAATATAAAGGCCGATTTAGAAATTAAGCCGGTGAAGTGGATTGACGAGGTATTACAGATCGCTTTGACGTATCAACCTGAGCCGTTAAAGGAAGAACCTGTTGAGCCTGTCACAGCTGAAAAAAAATCGGCAAAAACCTCCACAGAACAAATAAATACCCATTAATGCCAAAGCTAGGCAGAATCAGGGGTTGAGCGCTTGACACTTGTTTCTGCCAGTTGGTATAAAGTGCGAGATATTTGTACTGGGCATGGACTACAGAACATAAAAAATAAACGACTCGATAAAGGGGAACATCGTGAATAAGTCTGAACTGATCGACGCTATTGCAGCTTCTGCAGACATTCCAAAAGCAGCTGCAGGTCGTGCATTAGATGGCGCGCTAGAGGCTGTTACTTCTGCATTGCAGAAAGGTGAATCTGTTGCTTTAGTAGGTTTTGGTACTTTTTCTGTTAAAGAGCGCGCGGCACGTACAGGTCGTAATCCGCAGACAGGCAAGCCAATTGAGATTGCTGCTGCGACACTGCCTTCTTTCAAGCCTGGTAAGGCACTGAAAGACGCAGTAAACAAGTAAGGGCTGATCGCGTCAAGGTCGTATAAGCCGAACACGGAGCGGTAGTTCAGTTGGTTAGAATACCTGCCTGTCACGCAGGGGGTCGCGGGTTCGAGTCCCGTCCGTTCCGCCAGTTTAAAAAGGCGCATTCAGGCGAATGCGCTTTTTTTTTGAATTTTAGATTTGCTTTTAGGTGAAACATGCTGCAATCCATCCGGGATAATTCTCAAAGTATTGTTGCCAAAGTCATAGTGGGTTTGATCATCGTGACCTTTGCGTTATTTGGTGTCGAGTCATTAGTTAGCTTAAGCGCAGGAAGTAACGCGCCCGCTACGGTTAATGGTGAAGAGATTACGGAGCAAGAGCTTTATCAGGCGACAGAGCTACAGCGACGCCAGTTGCTATCTCAGATGGGAGAAAACGCAGACCCTGCTTTGTTGGATGAAAACTTGATTCGGGGGATGGTGCTTGAAAGTTTGATTCAGCAGAAATCTCTTCTACTCTCAGCGCAAGAGCAAAAATTACTGATCTCTGATCGAATGATTGATCAGCTTATCGTTAATACACCGGATTTCCAGATTGATGGTAAATTTAATCCAGCGCAATTTGAAGCGGTGTTACGGAATGCTGGCTTCTCTCCTATGATGTATCGAGAGCTGGTTAAAAAAGAGAAACTTCTTGAACAGCAGCGTACTGCTTATGAGCTTTCTGCGTTTGCAGTGCCATCTGAGCTGGAGCGTATTGTTGAGCTGGATCGCCAGACGCGAAATGCTCGTTATTTTGTCTTGCCAAAGGCGGAAATCGAGAAGACGGTTGGCGTGTCTGACGATGAAATAAAAGCGCGTTATGAGCAAGATAAAGCGAATCTCACAACTGAAGAACAAGTAGTTGTCGAATATGTCGTGCTAAATAAGAATGACCTTCGCGATGGCGTTTCGGTTAGTGAAGAAGAGATCAATGGTGCCTATGATCAGATGCTGGCCACATTTCAGGCTGAGGAGCAGCGTCATTCGGCGCACATCCTGATTGAGGTGAGTGATACTCAAGACGATGCTGCAGCATTGGCAAAAATAACGGCCCTGAAGCAGCGTATTGATGCAGGTGAGACGTTTGATGCGGTTGCTAAGTCTGACTCTGAAGATTTAGGCTCTGCTGAAACTGGCGGTGATCTGGGCGTTAACGGAAAAGGTGTTTTTGCAACGGCGTTTGAAGATGCACTGTTCTCCATGAATGAAGGTGAGGTATCAGAGCCAGTTCGTACGGAGTTCGGTTACCATCTGATCAAACTGTTAGATATCTCTTCTAAAGAAGCACCAACGTTAGCACAAGTGCGTGAGCAGCTAACAGAAGATCTGGTTTCGCAAAAAGTAGAAGCAGTCTATGTTGAGAAACTAGAAACCTTGGCGGATGTGAGCTTTTCATCCGGTGACTTAGTAGAGCCATCAGAAGTGCTTGGTTTGACGATCCTAACCTCTGCTCCATTTGATCGTAGCGGCGGAGAAGTTGATATCACCCGAAATGCGAAAGTGATTAGCGCAGCTTTTAGTCAAGAGCAGATCAAAGAAGGACTTAACAGTGCTCCTATTGAGCTTGATCGAGAGCGTACTGTGGTTGTTCGGGTCAAAGAGCACTTTGAGCCAAGATCTCAGACGCTAGAAGAGGTGGCTGATAGCCTGAAAGAGATTATCAAAACAGAAAAAGTGTTAGCGGCCCTCAAAGCTGATGCTGAACAACGCAAAGCAGATTTACTGGCGGGTAAACCCGTTGATGTGGTTGCTGCTGACTTGACAGTTGAGAGCGTTGAAGCGGCCTCTCGTGCAGCAGCAGAGTTGCCTGCTGAGGTACGCTCATTAATGTTTGCAATGCCGCATCCGACTCAAGGGCAGCCCTCTATTGATATCACAGATCTAGCGGATGGCGGTATGGCGCTTGTCTTGTTAGATAAGGTTAATACTGAAGCGGTTGAATTGAGTGAAGAAGAAAAACGCTCAATGGGTGGATTCTTAAGTAATCGTATCGGTCAGCAAGATTATCAAGCCTTTGTTGACCGTTTAAAGAATACAGCGGTTATTGAAAAACTATAAAAGTGATTTAGTTTAGCTTGAACAAAAAACGCACCTTTGAGGGTGCTTTTTTTTGTTCTATGCTCAGCTGTTGTGAGCTTAGCATTTCTTAAGTAATAAACTGCCTATCGAATAGCCTGCGCCGAATGAGCAAATCACGCCATAATCTCCCTGTTGTAAGTCTTCATGATGTAGGTTAAAGGCAATCAAGGAGCCTGCGGAAGCTGTGTTGGCATAACGGTCCAGTACGATGGGAGCTTCATCTTGGGTAGCTTCTCGCCCAAGTAGCCGTTTTGAGATAAGGTGATTCATGTTGATATTTGCTTGATGTAACCACCAGCGGCGAAGATCGCTAGGTTGTAGCTGATTCTCCTTCAAATGCTCAGTGATATGCTGCGCGGCCATTGGGCATACCTCTTTGAATACCTTCTTGCCATTTTGGTGGAACAATGCATCCGATGAGAAGGGGTCTGTATCATTGACTCTGGCAAGGTAGCCAAAGTTTGAGCGAATATTGTTGGAGAAAAGTGTGGCGGCTTTCGTGCTGATAATCTCATAGCTATGCTGCGCACGGTTTTGCTCTGAAGATTCAATCAAGGTTGCTGTTGCTACATCACCAAAAATAAAATGACTATCACGGTCGCAATAGTTAACTTGTGGAGAGGTGTGTTCCGGATTAATGACAAGCACGCTTTTTGCTGTGCCTGCTTTTATCATTTCGTAGGCACGGTGAAGGCCAAAGGTGCCCGATGAGCAAGCAACCAGCATGTCAAAAGCAAAGCCGGTAATCCCTAAGTGGTGCTGAACTTCAATGGCAATGGCCGGATAAGCGCGCTGTGTGTAGGAGCAGGCAACAATAACGGCGTCAATATCTTTTGCTTCTTTGTTGGCCGATTGGAGCGCCGCTTTTGCAGCTGCAATAGAAATCTCTGCTTGTATCGAGATCTCCTCATCTGAACGCTCATTGATCAGAGGGCGCATGCGATTAATATCCAAGATACCCTCTTTGCAGTATGCAAAACGACTTTTAATACCAGAGGCTTTCTCTATGAACTCGGCATTTGAGAAGGGGGCGGCGGATACAAGACCCTGTTCAATCTCACTGGCATGCTGGTTATTAAATTGCTCTGCCCAACCGTTATACGCAGTAACGAGTTCTTCATTGGTAATCGTGTGCTCAGGGGTCCACAGGCCCATGCCTGTAATGATAGGTTGGTTCATTGGAGTTCTCTCTATACGCAGTTGATACCAGTATAGACAAGAATAGATAGGGAGATAAGGGTGTAAAATGCCTAGCTTAGCTGTCAAAAAAGTTCTCGGGGCCAGGTGCTGGCCCCAAAATCTTCCTGCTAATCCGCTATTGCTCTATTAGTGATGAGCGGGACGACGAGCAGATGCTTTTGGAAATTCAAAAGCGAGTAGTTTTACGAGCGCTTTTTTAAGTGAGTTTTTAGCTGCAGAAAAGAGTTCAGCATTATAATCGCTACGCAGCCTGTGAGCCTCTTGAATGTAGTAGTTAGTATCGATGTTGCCATTGCTATCTAGCTTGATGTCGATTTCTTGGTTCATGATGATACCTAATAAGCTTATGTGAGTGTTGGGTTTATACTAAGGTCGAGTTGTGTCTTGCACAAACGATCAAATTTCATCAGAATGATGAAAATAACTCATCAATTAGGTATTCGATATCAGACGTCTTCCTCCTCTCAATACACTACGCGTTTTTGAAGCCGCCGCCAGAAACCAGAGCTTTGTAGCGGCATCAGAAGAGCTTTATATTACGGCATCGGCAGTTAGTCATCAGATTAAGTCACTTGAAAATTTTTTGGGTCAGCGCCTTTTCTCCAGAAATCGAAGGCAAATCGAACTGACCCCTTTAGGACAGCAATATCTTATTGCGATTCAGCATGCTTTGGATGAAATAGAAGTAGCTACCAGAAAGCTTACGGCATCTGCTGAAAACGATGCGATTACCATCAGTGTGGCACCAAACTTTTTGATACGTTGGTTAATGCCAAGAATGAGCCGCTTTCAGAAGAAGTATCCAGATGTGGAGCTGCAAATTACCGCATCAACCGGTCTGATTGACTTTAATAAATCCAATACTGATATGGCGATCTATTTTGGCCATGGAGATTGGCACGATATTGAGGTGTTTTTTCTTCGAAATGTTTTGCTGGTACCGGTGTGTAGTCCAGCTTTGCTGCAATCAGGGAGAGTGTTATCGGTACCAGAGGATTTACGCTCCCATAGTTTGATTCATGTGAGTAAGCGGCTGCATGAATGGCCTGAATGGCTAAAGTTGGCAGGTATGGAATTCACCGGCTTTAGCCGGGGGCTACAGTTATCCAGTAGCCAACTGGCAACCGCAGCAGCACAAGAAGGTCTAGGGGTAGCGTTAGCCGATAGTACGTTGACCTCCCGTGAAATTGCCGATGGGAAGCTGGTCGTACCCTTTGACATTATGTTGGATACGCACAAATCCTTCTATTTGGTTTATCAGAAAAATCGTACTTTGAGCTATGGAATGCAGGCATTTAAAGATTGGGTTATTGATGAGATGCAGCAAGATTAGTTATATAAAAAAGGAGCCTGTTAAGGCTCCCGCGCAGAACGAAGGATTAAGCGCCGCTATTTAGCCGTTCTCCTCGCCTTCTGAGCCATTCCAACACAGAGAGCAGGGCTAGGGAAAATAGTGTAAGTAACGTAGCAATAGCGGTAATAGCCGGTGTAATGTTTTCCCGAATACCATCAAACATTTGCCTTGGTAGGGTGCGTTGCTCAGGCCCTGCGGTGAAGAGCGCTACAACGACTTCATCAAATGAGGTGGCGAACGCGAAAAGAGCGCCCGAAATAACCCCAGGTAAAATCAACGGCAACACGATACGGAAGAAAACCTGAGTAGGGTTGGCACCGAGGCTTGCGCCTGCTCTCATCAGGTTTGTATCAAAGCCCTTCAGCGTTGCTGCCACAGTGATGACCACAAACGGTGCTCCCAGAGCCGTATGCGCTAAGATTAAGCCCGTGTAAGTAGCATTTAGCCCAGCTTTTGCAAAGAAGAAGTAGAGGCCTAAAGCAGATATAATCAACGGCACAACCATGGGAGAGATCATAACCGCCATAGCAAAAGATTTGCCGCGAAAGTTACTCAGCGTTAATCCCATAGCCGCTAACGTACCAAGCACGGTCGCTAACAAGGTTGAGCAGGTTCCCACAATAAGGCTGTTTTTAATAGCAGCGGTCCAAGCTGGGGAGGTTAATACCTCCTCATACCAGCGCAGAGAGTATCCTGGCAAAGGGTAGCTGAGGAAGCTGTCGGCACTGAAAGATAAAGGCACGATAACCAATATTGGAAGCAGTAAAAACAGCAAGATAGAAAAGCATAGAGCCATGTAGGCATAGTAGCCCAGCTTTTGTGTTCGCGTGGTATAGGGTTGGAATTCCATAGATTACCCCATCTTCAAATCGTGTTTATTAGCGAGACGGTTATATATTGCAAACAGTAGTGCGCAACAGACCAATAGAACGACACCTAAAGCGGCAGCCATTCCCCAGTTAATTACTTGATTTGTGTAGTAAGCAATAAAGTAACTGATCATCTGATCTTGAGGAGAGCCGATTAGCGCCGGTGTGATGTAGTAGCCAATGGATAAGATAAAACATAACAGCCCGCCTGCCGCAACTCCCGGAAGGGTTTGTGGCATGTAAACCTTGACGAATGCTAGGGATGGCCGAGCTCCGAGGCTGATGGCTGCTCTCATGTAAGCAGGTGAGATAGATTTCATGACGCTGTAGAGCGAGAGGATCATAAAGGGCAAAAGTAAATGGATCAGCGCAAGGTAGACTCCGGGACGGTTAAACAGCAGAACCAATGGTTCATCAATCAGCTTCATCGATATGAGCATGTCATTAATAAGACCATTCTTCTGCAACAGCACAACCCAAGCACTGGTGCGTACCAGTAAAGAGGTCCAGAAGGGCAGAAGCACGCCAATCATCAGCATGTTTGCTAAGCTAGCTTTAGCCGTGGCTAACAAATACGCTAAAGGATAACCGATCACCAGACAGGATAGGGTTACCACTAAGGATATCCATAAGGTGCGACCAAAAATATTAAGATAAATGGCCTGATCCTCACTGACTTTGGCAATGGAGCCGTCGTTATCTAGAGTAAGGTCGATTGCGTTTAATAGATATAAGGAAGTATAGGGTGAGGATGATCGTTTAATCGCTTGCCATGTTGCTAGCTCCCCCCAGCGTTTATGGCTTTCTAACAGTTTGTCAGCTTCTTTCTCTGCTGATTCCAAGGGGGTCTTATTCAGATTTCGTGCCGTTCGGGTGATAACGCTGCGCATCCCTGAACGTTCAAAATTAATACGCTTTGCCGCGGCAGAGAGCGTCTTGTTTTCGCTGCTATTACGCAGATCTCTAGACAGAGCAAGATAAAAAGAAGCTGGGGGCAGTTCGGTGCCTTGCCAGTCGGAGAGTATAGCTGTGGTCTCTGGCCAGTTTTTGTGTACTTCAGGATTATCAACACTTTTGAAAAGCATGATACAAATAGGGGTGACGAATACGCCCAAAACAAACAAAAACAATGGCGCAACTAAACAGATCGCCTTGAATTTCTGCTTGCGTTGAGAGCGCCGAAGTTTGCTTTTTAGGCTTTTCTCTTCGGCTAAGCCCTGTAGCTCGACGTTAGTGGAGAGTGATGTCATAACGATACCTCGTCGCTTAAGCGGGAGTTTCTGGCCACACCAATTCTGCGGCCAGAAACTGAGTCCGATTTAGCGTGCTACCCAAGCATTAAAGCGTTCATTTAGCTCATCCTGATAGTCAACCCAAAATGCAGTATCTTCACGAAGTGCGTTTTTGAGGTTATCAGGGTAAGTCGGCAGATCTTTTGCGATCTTCTCAGGGATTGCCTGAGTGGCTTCTTTATGGGCTACACCGTAAGGGATATGCGCTGGATACTGACTAGCCACTTTTGCAGAGCTTGCATAGGCGATGAAATCAAAAGCCTTATCTTTATTTTTAGAACCCTTTATGACGGCCCAAGAGTCAACGGAATAGAGCTGCCCATCCCAAACAACCTGAAAGTTTTTACCCTCTTTATTGGCATTAGTAATACGGCCATTGTAGGCAGTCGTCATCACCACATCGCCAGAAGCCAGCCACTCGGGAGGTTGGGCGCCTGCTTCCCACCATTGAATGTAAGGTTTTAGTTCATCTAACTTAGCAAAAGCTCTGTTTACACCTTCCTCTGTTTCAAGCAATGAGTAGACTTCATCTGGCTTAACTCCGTCGGCAAGCAGTGCAAATTCCAAGTTACCTTTTGCGCCTTTGCGTAGACCGCGTTTACCAGGATATTTATTAACATCCCAGAAGTCTTGCCAGTTTTTAGGGCCTGTTTTGAGGGTGTCACGATTATAAGCGATCACATTTGACCATATGATATGTCCCATACCGCACTCGCTAATGGCGGATTCAAGATACTGCCCTTTGTCGCCGAGTTTATCCCAGTCCATTTTTTCAAACAGACCACTTTCACAACCTCGAAGCAAATCGGGGTCTTCAACTTGAAGAACATCCCAGGTAACGCTGTTGCTATCGACCATAGCTTTAACTTTGGCCAAGCCTCCGTTGTAGCTATCTTCTACAATCTGATTACCGCTGGTTGTACTGAAGGGCTTAAAGAATACGGTGCGTTGTGCTTCTTGAGAAGCGCCGCCAAATGCAACGACTGTTAGAGATTGTGCAGAGGCCACTTGAGCGGCGAGTAAGCCGCCTGTTATAGCAGAAAAGAGAGCGGTACGAATTGCTTTCATATAAATATCCTCGAGACTAAATGAGTCAGTATTTTTTTTATTGTGTACGAAGGGCGCGGCAATCTTCAGCATTAAAGCCAACGGTGACGCGTTGCCCACCGTTTAGCCGGCTGTGAAGAGAACCGCTGGGGACTTTCACCATAAATGAGTGCTGCCCACCAGCATCCAAACTCAGACGCATATGGTCGCCATGGTAGATACACTCAATGACCGTGGTATCAAATCGGTTGCCAGATGTCGTTTCATTGGGCTGGATAAAGCGAGCTTGCTCTGGTCGAAGGGAAATGCAGGTTGTATCGTTGACGTTAAGGCCTGAATGGTTAGTTGCCATAATACGAAAGCCATTATCCAGTTGCACTTCGCAGGATTCGCCGCTTAACGCGGTCACTTGCCCACGTAGCATATTGGTTTCACCAATAAAGCTTGCTACAAACTCATTAGCCGGTTCGTCATACAGGGTAGCTGGATCGTCAATCTGTTGAATAATGCCGTCATTGAACACGGCAATTCTATCCGACATGGTAAGCGCCTCCCCTTGATCATGGGTAACAAATACCATGGTAACACCGAGGTTTTCGTGAATATGCTTAAGCTCCAGCTGCATACTTTCACGGAGCTTTTTATCCAGTGCACCCAGTGGTTCATCTAAAAGAACCAGTTGCGGCTCAAACACCAATGCACGGGCGCAAGCGACTCGTTGCTGTTGGCCGCCGGACATCTGGGCCGGACGTCGATTACCAAGATGGCCTAGTTGAACCATGTCTAAGGCACGTTTGACCTTTTTGGCAATTTCGTGCTTTGGGGTTTTTCTAATCAACAATGGAAAGGCAACATTTTCCTCTACAGTCATGTGAGGGAAAAGCGCATAATTTTGAAATATAACACCAATATCACGTTTATGAGGGGGGGTATGATTTAAGGCTTTACCATCTAGGGCGATGAGGCCGCTGGTAGGTGATTCAAATCCTGCAAGCATCATAAGGCAGGTGCTTTTACCTGAACCGGAAGGGCCGAGTAACGTAAGAAACTCGCCACGGCGAATATCTAAATTAAGATTTTTGACGACATACACTTCGCCATCGTAAGTTTTCTGGATGTTCTGAAATTTAACAATGGTGTCCTGATGACCACTCATAGCGCTTTCCCTTCCCACTCTTGTTGTTATTGTCTGGTCTCTATGTGGATGCGTTTTAGACCATGTGTTCACTATATCTAACAGTCTTTTTTAAAGATCGTAAAGCACAATTTACTAAAAATAATCTAAGACTTTCGGGTGAGTTGGATATGAGATTTACAGAGGAATAGCAGGGTTTTTAAGGGTTGTTCTGTATAAAATATGAAATAAATCAAGAAATAAGCGAAGGGTTAGCATGATCTAATATATAGTTAGATTAGAGACGAGAGCTGTTGGTAAATAAAATTTATTAGTAAATAAGTTGATTTTGTAAAAAATAATGAACAATAATTCGACTATTGGATTTTTACTGATGCATGCTGTGAGTGTGCTGTAAAAAAGACAGAGAAACAATCAATCGTGAATCAAAATAAATAGAACTGAGGCCATCACAATGAGTAAAGCCGCTTTCAACTGGGAAGACCCTTTCTTTATTGACCAGCAAATTTCTGAAGAGGAGCGCATGGTACGGGATGCCGCCCGTGACTACATGCAAGGACAGCTAATGCCTCGTGTTTTAGAAGCCAACCGTCATGAAACCTTCGATATTGAAATTATGAAGGAGTTGGGTGAGTTAGGTTTACTAGGTTGTACCTTACCGGAAGAGTACGGGTGCGCGGGTGCAAGTCATGTCACTTATGGTTTGGTTGCCCGTGAAGTAGAGCGAGTTGATAGCGGTTATCGTTCAGCGATGAGTGTGCAATCTTCACTGGTTATGCATCCTATCTACGCCTATGGCAGTGAAGCGCAGCGTAAAAAGTACCTTCCTAAGTTAGCAAGTGGTGAGTGGATTGGCTGTTTCGGCTTAACTGAACCTGATGCGGGGTCTGATCCGGCCGGTATGCGTACCCGTGCCACACGGGTTGACGGAGGTTATATCCTTAAGGGCAGTAAGATGTGGATCACTAACTCCCCGGTTGCGCACGTGTTTGTCGTATGGGCCAAACTTGATGATGTGATCCGTGGATTTGTACTTGAAAAAGGGATGGAAGGGCTTTCAGCGCCAAAAATTGAAGGTAAGTTTTCACTGCGTGCTTCGATTACAGGTGAAATTGTGATGGAAGATGTATTTGTACCTGAAGAGAACCTGCTACCCAATGTAGAAGGTTTAAAAGGACCATTTGGCTGCTTAAACAAGGCGCGCTATGGCATTGCTTGGGGTGCTATGGGGGCAGCTGAGTTTTGCTGGCAGGCCGCTCGCCAATATACGCTGGACCGCAAACAATTTGGCCGACCTTTGGCACAAACTCAATTGGTTCAGAAAAAGTTGGCAGATATGCAAACGGAGATCTCCTTGGGTTTGCAAGGTTGCTTGCGCATGGGGCAGCTAATGGATGCAGGTAATTGTCCAGTTGAGTTGATCTCGTTAATGAAACGTAACAATTGTGGCAAGGCACTGGATATCGCCCGAGTTGCTCGTGATATGCACGGTGGTAACGGTATTGCCGATGAGTTCCATGTAATCCGCCATGTGATGAACCTTGAGGCGGTCAACACTTATGAAGGCACCCACGATATCCATGCTTTGATCTTAGGGCGTGCACAAACAGGTTTGCAGGCGTTCTTCTGATGAGTGGCGCACTCTCACATATCCGTGTATTGGATCTGAGTCGCATTTTGGCTGGCCCATGGGCTGGTCAAATGCTGGCGGACTTTGGTGCTGAAGTCATCAAGGTTGAGCGCCCCGGAGCAGGTGATGACACCCGAAGTTGGGGCCCCCCGTTTATGCAAGGCAGTGATGGGCAAAGCAGTGAAGCGGCGTATTTTCATGCAGCGAATCGCGGTAAGCAGTCCGTAGCGATTGATATCGCATCGACTGAAGGGCAGGAGCTAATCAAAGCATTAGTGAAGGTCAGCGATGTGGTTCTAGAAAACTACAAAGTGGGCGGCTTAGCCAAGTACGGATTGGACTATGAGTCACTGAAGACGATCAATCCTCGCCTGATCTATTGCTCCATTACTGGATTTGGTCAGGATGGGCCAGACGCACACCGGGCAGGCTATGACTTTATGATACAAGGAATGGGAGGCCTGATGAGTGTAACCGGTGAGCCTGATGGTATGCCGATGAAAGTAGGGGTAGCGTTGGTGGATGTTATGACAGGGTTATATGCCGCCAATGCTGTTCAGGCGGCGCTCTTAAGCAGAGACCAAACTGGTAAAGGTCAGCATATTGACTTGTCCTTGTTGGATGTCTGTGTGGCAGCCCTTGCCAATCAAGCTACCAACTACCTTGCCAGCGGAGAATCACCTGGACGACTAGGTAATGCTCATCCCAACATTGTACCTTACCAAGCGTTTGCCACTGAAGATGGTCATATCATTCTAGCCGTGGGAAACGACCAGCAATTTACACGTTTCTGTGAGGTGGCGGGCAAGCCTGAGTTAGCGTGTATGGAGGCTTTTCAGACCAACCGCAAACGGGTTGAAAACCGAAATGCATTAATACCTCTGCTTGAACCACTTTTGCGGAAACGGACGACCCAGACATGGCTCACGTTATTGGCTGAGGTTGGTGTCCCTTGCGGACCTATTAATACCCTTGAGCAGGTGTTTGACGAACCTCAGGTAGTGCACCGTCAAATGAAAGTCTCCCTGTCCCACAAACAAGCTGGGCAGGTACCGTCGGTTGCGAACCCTGTGAAGTTTTCAGAAACACCAATCGAATATACTCAAGCACCGCCTATACTCGGCGAGCACAGCGAACAAGTGCTAAAGTGTTTGTTAAATATTGAAGGTGAAGATCTAGAAACTCTATGCAATCAAGGTGTTATACAAAGAGGTTAACTTATGTTATCACTAAAAGATTCTGACTTACTCAAGCAGCAAGCCTATATTAATGGTGAGTGGCAAGCCGCATTGAGTGGAAAAACGATGCCGGTCATTAATCCGGCAAACGGCGAGATTCTAGCGTATGTACCTGACATGCGTGCCGCTGAAACGCAACAAGCCATTGATGCAGCGGCAGCGGCCTTACCTTTATGGAAGAAGAAAACAGCTAAAGAACGATCTGTACTATTGCGACGCTGGTTTGATTTGATTGTCGATGCCAAAGACGATCTGGCCATGTTAATGACAGCAGAGCAAGGAAAGCCCTTAACTGAAGCGGCAGGTGAAGTACTGTACGGAGCCTCTTTTGTTGAGTGGTACGCAGAAGAGGGTAAGCGCGTCTATGGTGACTTGATCCCATCCCATGCGGCAGATAAACGTATTATGGTCAGCCGTGAGCCGGTGGGTGTTGTCGCGGCGATTACACCGTGGAACTTCCCGAACGCCATGATCACCCGTAAATGCGCACCTGCACTGGCTGCAGGCTGCACCATGGTGTTAAAACCCGCTGAAGATACGCCTCTCTCTGCTTTGGCGCTGATGGTATTAGCCGAGCGTGCCGGGATTCCTAAAGGAGTCATTAATGTCATAACGACAACCCAGCCAGCGGAAGTAGGGAGCGTCTTTACAGCGAGTAAAGAGGTCAGAAAACTGTCCTTTACCGGCTCGACAGCCGTCGGTAAACAGTTAATGAAACAGTGCGCAGATACCGTTAAGAAAGTATCCATGGAGTTGGGGGGCAATGCACCCTTGATCGTCTTTGATGATGCCGATCTTGATAAAGCAGTACAAGGCGCAATTATCTCCAAGTTTCGCAATGCTGGGCAAACCTGCGTGTGTGCAAATAGAGTCTTGGTGCAGGCAGGTGTCTACGACGCATTTATCGAGAAGTTCAGCGTAGCAGTACAAGCTTTATCGGTTGGGCACGGCCTACAAGGGGTTTTCGATCAAGGACCGTTAATTAATCAAGCCGCTGTCAACAAAGTATCCGAACTGCTTGAAGATGCTGTAAGCAAAGGTGCGCGCTTAGTATGTGGCGGAAACCCTCATGAGCTGGGTGGTACCTTTTTTGAGCCGACAGTGATTGCCGATGTGGTTCCTGAGATGCGGGTATCCCGTGAAGAGATCTTTGGTCCTATTGCACCTGTCTACCGTTTTGAAACCGAAGCAGAAGCGATAGCGATGGCTAATGATACCGAGTATGGCCTCGCGGCTTACTTCTATGCCAACGACTTAGGTCGAGTATGGCGAGTCTCGGAGGGGCTTGAATATGGCATGGTTGCTGTGAATGAAGGCGTTCTGTCTACGGAAGTTGCACCCTTTGGTGGGGTGAAAGAGTCCGGTATCGGTCGGGAAGGCTCCCGTTACGGCATCGATGAATACTTAGAAATGAAATACACCCTGATCGGTGGAATTAGTTAACAGGAGTCACCAAATGACAACTAACCAAGAGATGCAGGCGCGTCGTGAAGCCGCGGTGGCTCGGGGTGCTGCAAACATCACGCAATTTTATGCAGAAAAAGCTAGCAACGCAGAAGTGTGGGATGTCGAAGGTAATCGTTATATCGACTTTGCAGGCGGCATTGGTGTGCTAAACGTAGGCCATCTGCACCCAAAAGTGGTTGCAGCGGTAGAAAACCAGCTGCACCAACTGATGCATACCTGCTTTCATGTTATGCCTTATGAACCCTATGTAGCGCTGGCTGAAAAGCTTAATAGCATTACACCAGGAGATCATGCAAAGAAAACGCTACTGCTCAACACAGGAGCCGAAGCGGTCGAAAACGCGGTGAAAGTAGCGCGCGCAGCCACGGGGCGTTCGGCGGTGATCGCATTTAACGGCGCTTTCCATGGGCGTACCATGATGGGGATGGCATTAACCGGCAAAGTGGCTCCCTACAAAGTGGGTTTTGGGCCTTTCCCTGCGGAGGTTTATCACGCTCCTTACCCCAATGACTATTATGGCGTGTCAGCACAAGATTCTCTGGCTGCCTTACATGGCTTGCTGAAGACCGATGTAGACCCCACCCGAGTGGCGGCCATTATTATTGAGCCTGTGCAAGGTGAAGGTGGTTTCTATCAAGCGCCTGCTGAGTTTATGCAGGCTATTCGCGAGTTGTGCGATGAGCACGGCATCCTAATGATCGTTGATGAAGTGCAATCAGGTTTTGCCCGTACCGGTAAAATGTTTGCTATTGAACATACCGGTGTTATTCCTGATCTTATTACCATGGCGAAGAGTTTAGCCGGTGGTATGACCTTATCTGCATTAGTGGGCAAAGCGGAGCTAATGGATGCGCCGGGACCTGGCAGCGTTGGCAGCACTTATGGCGGTAGTCCAATGGCATGTGCCGCAGCGTTAGCTACGATTGAAGTAATTGAAGAAGAGGGTTTGCTGGCGCGAAGCCAAGCGGTCGGAGAACTCATTACTTCACGCTTTTTAGCAATGAAAGAGAATGGGCTTAGCTGTATCGGGCATATTCGTGCTGCCGGCGGAATGGTGGCGTGTGAATTGTTTGATACACAAGGTCAGCCTGATGCTGAAAAAGCGCGCCAGCTTGTAGCAAAAGCAACGGCTAGTGGCTTGTTATTGCTCTCTTGCGGCACCTACGGCAACACCATTCGTGTTCTGGTGCCTCTGACCGCATCGGATGCGCTGATTGAAGAAGGGCTGGATATTATGGAGCAAAGCCTGCGTAGTCTTTAAGTCTTATGCTGGCCGATGCTATCGCTATTTTGGATGTGTCGGCCTGCATCTTTGATATACTGACCTGATAGTTTTAGAACAGGATAACCATGTGGACGTAGGTGAGCGATTAAAGAAAATCCGCAAGCTTAAAGGTATCTCACAGCGAGAGTTAGCTAAACGTGCTGGCGTGACTAACAGCACAATCTCTATGATTGAAAAAAACGGGGTCAGCCCGTCCGTCAGTTCCCTTAAGAAAATTCTGGCCTGTATACCGATTTCGATTGGTGACTTTTTTACCGTTGATCTAGACGAAATGGAACCTGAAAAAGTGGTATTTCGATCTGAAGAACAGCCGGATATTGGTTCGGGTAACGTCAAGTTGCTGTTGGTTGGCGCCTCAGTTAAAGGGCGCACCACGGATATGCTACGGGAATATTACCCGCCAGGCGCTGATACGGGTGCAGAGATGCTGCAACACGAAGGAGAAGAGAGTGGTGTCGTACTCAAAGGTGAGATCGAGCTAACGGTTGGCTTTGATGTCTATCTACTAAAAGAAGGAGATGGCTATTACTTTAGCAGCCATATTCCACATCGTTTCAGAAACCTCTCTGACGAAGAGTGTTATATCGTCAGTGCAAACCCCGCTAGTTGAATAGACAGATCTTATAAAAACGGCCACCTGAGGCCCAGGTGGCCATGGTTTAACATCGTATCCCGGCTTCTTAGAAGTAACGATCCAAGGTTAACTGGATATGGCTATCATCATCTAAAGCTGATAAAGGATCGCGGCTGTTTTTCGCAGCGAAAAAGCGTCCATCTACACTGACTTTCCAACCACTACCGATACGGCGGCTGGCTTCTACCTGAAAGCTGGTGGAGTGGTAATCCAGATCGTGGATAAATCCGGCTAAAAACTCCGTGCTATTAGCATCATTGAGGGTGATACGAGCACCTGCTGATATATCATTTTGGAAAATCGCCGTGGCATCCTCACCTCGTTGATCCCAGCCATATTCCAAGAGCACGCCTAAGTCCGCATCGCTATCGGCAATACCGTAAAAGGTATACTCAAAACCCGCTTGGCTGGCCCAGTAGTGCTCCTTATCGGTATCCCGCCAGATCAACTCGGCCTTCCATAACCAACTGTTTAACGTTGCTTGCAGATCAAAACCGAACTGATTCATCTGTACATAGGTGGGCACCAGCATGGGAGATGATCCGCTTAGATCGAGGGATAGCTCAGGGGTACGCTGTGTGCCCCGAAACCAATAGGTTCCTAAATCAAAATCCCCCACAGAGTGGCTCCAACGAACGGCTAAATCGGTGTGCCACTCCTTGTTGCCTGCTTCATATCGGGCATTATCTGTATCAACCACAAGGGGTGCTCTTAAGCGGCCCGAACGCCCCGCAAAGGTTTGCTCACGAAAGCCCGGTAATAGGTAAAGATCCACAATCCCCCAATCCCGAACTAGGGAAAGGTTGATCATCGGTTGGCCGAGTTTATCCTCACTATCGATATCTTCAACGGCGTCGCTTTGGTTGATAACATCGACTAAGTGCTGGAACTCTGTGACTCCCCAGAACACCTTGCGTAATCCACTACGCAGCTCCCAGCCGTCCCCTAGATGAGTCCAGCTAAGTTCACGGATATCAGCGTGAGTACGCTGATTGTCCTGCTGATCAAGGCGGAAAAACGGCTTAAAGGTGACGGCATCCCCCCCATTATTCATTGCCCAATACATATCGGGCTCAAGGGCTAATGAAAGTGCGCCACGCCCACTATGCTGACCTTCGTAAGCGGGGCTCTCCAGAAAACCACGGGCTTCTAAAGAGAGCTTCCCTGATAGCTCAAACTCAACCTCGGAATCTGCCGTCACCGAACAGGAGAATAACGAGCCGAGCAATACGGTACAAAGCTGTGTATTGATCGACTTCATATTAGCGTGCTCGCTTCAAGGAGTTCTTATTGAAGTCTGAGTCATCTAAGCCTGTACTGAACTGGTAATCTTTCCAGCGCAGGTCGGTGCTTTTTTTGCTCTGGTGGTTTTCCATCTTCATCAGATCAGGGCGCCAGTGTTTGTTTAGGTACTGCTGGTAGTCATGGTAAGTCAGGGTTTTTAGCAAAGCGTCTTTACGATCATAAAAAACAACCTTCTGTAAGCGCAGCTCTCTCTGGTCAACCCATACCACACGTCGGGTATAACCGGAGTATTGGTCGACCGGGTATTGCTCGATGACATGGCACTGCTCTGCGCCACAGGCCTCTTCGCGCAGGTATTTATAGGTGTATTTCTCGATTTCAAACGAAGTCAGATCTTCATAAGCAAACTCTGACCCCATAAAAGGGCCGGACTTATTGCGTGATGCAATACGTTTGACACGCTTTAACGCAGGTAGATAAAGCCATTGATCATCTGCGCCCACGGGGTGAGAAAAGCTTAAAAACGCCGTGCCTTTTACATCCAGTGGCTTATCAAAAATACTCAAGCTTTTGTCGCCATCATTTGCCATTTCCAAAGACTTCAGACGAATCTCGCGGATGCTTTCTTCACCTTGGCTATTGCGAAGTATCATGACCATTTCAGCTTGAAGGTCTTTCCAGCCATCATCCTTAACTTTTGTATCCTGAGAGATACGTAGGCCTTTTTCCTCTGCCGTCTCAGCTGAGGCTTGCAGAGAGACGCTAGCTGTTAAGGCAAATGCGCCTGCCAGTAACCAGTGTGAAAAAGATTTAAATGTGTTCATGCTGTTGCTCCTTGTTTGGCTTTGGCGGCTCGTTTATCCATTAGCATTAATAGCGGTGGGAGGAATAGGAAATCGACAATCAAAGCAATTAAGATGGTGACCGCGGTTAGCAAGCCCATATCGGCATTAATCTTGAAGCTGGATTGAGCTAGGACCATAAAGCCTGCTACCAATACCAGTGTTGTGATCCAAAGGGCTTTGCCTACGCTCGCAAAAGCGTAATGCACCGCTTCAATAGAATCTTTGTTTTTATCTTCACGGGCATGACGGTATTTGCTCAAAAAGTGTACGGTATCATCTACCACGATACCTAGGGTCATACCGGCAACCACCGAAAGTGCTAACCCCACCTGACCATCAATAAAGTACCACAGACCAAAGCCCATGGCCGCGGGTGCCAGATTAGGCAGTAAGCTGATTACCCCATAGCGGAACGAGCGCAGAGCAAGCCCAAGTAGCGCAGAGATTAACACCAAGGCAAAGGAGATACCCAGCAGCATGCTGGTGATATTACGCTGGCCAATATGAGAGAACATCAAACTGGGACTGGCTATGGTTACTTCATATTGAGGTGCATGGGTAGCAAACCAGCCATAGAGACGGCTTTCTAAATCGATCTGTTCATTACTGGTGAGGTTCTTAAAGGTTCCTACAACACGAACAGAAGATTTATCGACGTTGAGCTGGTTATTAAGATCCAGCCCGTAAGGGAGTGACATCTCATATAACAGCAGGTATTGAGCCGATAACTCCCGGCTTTCGGGCAGTTTATAATAGCTCAGGTCATCCCCGTGCATATTTTTGTTAAGGCGCTTAATGATGTCTGTGAGGGTATTAACATGGTCGGTTTCAGGCTGGGTACGCAACCATTCGCTGAAATCATCCACGGCTTTTAGGTAAGCAGGCTCGTTAATTCCACTAGAGGTGCCAGAGTCGATGGATATCTCCATCGAGGTTAAGCCAGAGAGGTGATCTTGCATAAAATCAGTGGCTTGCCTGAATGGCACGCTGGTATCAAAGTACTTAACAAAATCATCGTTGAGTTTATTAAGGGGTAAAAACAGTACCAGCCCGATCATGATTACGCTCATACCCGGCAGCAGAAAGTTGCGCTTCTCGATAACAAAGTGCGAGAGCTTCTCCATTGCACCGTTATGACCTTCGGGGCGAGGTTTTACCTTCACAGGCAGCAACATCAGCAGGGCAGGGAACAGCGTAATCGAGAACACAAACGCCAACATCACACCGGCAGCAACCATATTTCCTAAGTCACGGAAAGGCGGCGAATCTGAGAAATTCATACTCAAAAAGCCAATAGCGGTCGTTGCGCTGGTTAAGAAAATAGGGCCAAAGTTGATGCGTAAACTGGTTTTGAGGGCATCCTTTTTCTTGGCTCCGTGGCGCAATTCATAGAAGAAGGATGTCAGAATGTGAACGCAATCAGCCACGGCTAAGGTCATGACCATAGTGGGTGTACTAGCGGATGGGCCGGTTAGGTAAAAGCCTGTCCATCCTGCAAGCCCCATTGTACTGGCGATCGAGAAAATAATAATCAGTACTGTAGCAATGGTGCCGCTGAAGGTCCTCAGCAAAAAGATCATCGCGATAATGATCACACCAAACATAAGTGGAATCAGTGTCTTACTGTCGTTTTGTGAAGATTCAGCAAAACTGTTGTTCATCATCACCATGCCGGATAAATACACATCCGTATCGGGGTTGGCCGCCAAGAATTGCTCGCGCATATCACGAACTTTAGTGACTATCTCAGGCACCTCTGCGACAGGGTTGATACCGGGTAGCTGCACAGTTACGTTGACGACCGTGACCTTGCCATCATCCGAGATCAGCTTGCGCTTCATGAGGGGCTCATTAACCGCAATGGCTTGTAATGCAGGCATCTGCTCAGGGGTTAAGTCAGATGGCTCTAGGACCAGATCCTCAACGATCAAATCATCCTCTTCCGCCGTAGTATGTTGGAAGTTAGTGATAGAATCGACGCGGTTAGAGTAGGGGATCTGCCAAGATTCCGTTGTGAGTTCGTGGATGGCGGTTAATCTATCGGGGGTAAATACACCCCCCTCTTTTGGGGCGATAATAAAGGCGACATTATCGCTTTTATTATAGATTTTCTGCATCGACTCAAAAGAGGTTAACTGTGGGTTTTGCTCACTAAAGAACACCCGATAGTCGCTTTTGAATACCAAATTCTTAGCGCCAGCAGCAGCGGCTATGATCAGTATTATGCCGATGAGCAGCACCTTTATGGGGTGCTCTATCGCAGCATTGTAGACTCGCTCTTTCATAATAACTCCGTTTAAAGACGGCTAATCACGTTATAGTTTTCGATTGGCACGATGGTTGTCAGACAGCCAGCACAACACCTCGCGCCTCCAGTTGGGTTACTTCTTCTTTAAAAGTTTCATGCTTTAATCGGTGTAAAGTGGTCGACCAGTCAAACTCATGGCTATAGGGCCGTAAACGCATCCCATCAAACAACAGGGCGACGTTATTCAATAACTCCCGCTCAACGACCATCCCGGTACGTTTACCGCAGCGCTCAACATCTTCAAGCAACAGCGCATTCGTACCAAAGCTCAGGCTCCAGCAGGCAAAGCCCAGCTGTTCAATGGTCATAGACACAGGGAGATCCATCAGGTTTTGCGCTAACGCGTCTTGAAAAACTGAGGTTACCGGCTCAAATAACTGACTTTCTAAAATGAGGTTTGCTTGTTTTTGGCGTTCAGATGCTTTATCGGTGATATTGGATGTTTTGGCCGATAGCACCAGCATAAACTGGGTCGGGTAGAGACGTGCATAAAGCATATAAGCAAAATGGATCGCTAAGCCGCGCTCGCGCGGGATGCCATCAAAGCGCTCTGCTCGCAAAAAGAGGTCGGCTAAAATTGTCATGCCGCTATTACACAAGGCAAGGAGGATATCTTCCTTGCCAGAGAAGTGGTTATAGATCGTCCCCTTTGAGAAGGGCAACTCCTTAACTAGTTTATCGACGGTTAGGGTGGCGATACTCTCTTGCTGGATGTAGCGTAAGGCGGCTGCAAGGATCTGCGCTTCACGCGCATGCTGTGTGGCTGAATCAATAATTTTAGGCGACATGGGTAATTAAATTCTATATTGACGATTCGTCAAAAATAAACCAATACACCCTGCATGTAAAATGAAAATTTAGTTAATTCTTCGTTTCAGCCCACGATCCGCCATGATACGGGTAGAGATCTCCTCGATAGAAAAAGTCGTCGTATTAATAAACGGAAGCTGTTGCTGCTTGAATAGCTGCTCCACATAACGAACTTCGGTATCGCATTGGGTTAGCGAAGAGTAACGGCTATTGGGGCGGCGCTCATGGCGAATAGCGGCCAACTGAAAAGGATCAATAGTCAGCCCATAAAGCTTATCTTTGTAGGGCTTGAGGCTCTCGGGCAGGCCATCCAGCTCCAGATCCTCCTCTGTTAACGGGTAATTTGCCGCGCGGATACCAAACTGTAACGCCATATACAGGCAGGTAGGGGTTTTACCGCAACGGGATACACCCACCAAAATAATATCTGCCCGGTCATACTGTTTGGTACGCGCCCCATCATCATTATCAATGGCAAAATTCACCGAATCGATCCGGTCTTTATAACGGGTCGCCTCCACAATACCGTGAGATTTACCCACGCTATAGGAGGAATCAATACCAAATTCATGCTCAAGTGGCTTGATAAAGGTAGAAAACACATCAATCTTCAAAGCGTCGCAACCATTAAGCACGGTGCGAATCTCGTTATTGACGATGGTATCAATCAAAATAGGCCTGACCCCATCCTGAGCGGCAGCGGCTTGAATCGTCTGTACAGCCACGGCTGCTTTCTCGGGTGAATCGATATAAGGCAGCGTAATCTTCTCCAGCTCCACGCCATCAAACTGGGCTAACAAACTATTACCCAACGCCTCTGCCGTAATACCCGTACCATCAGAAATAAAAAACACCGAACGCTTCATAACACACCTACCTAAATCGAAGGCGAGACTATAGCAAATAAGTACCACTGTGTGCATAAGCGCGACTTTAGTGATGAATACACGTTCTCGACTGGGCAAATCATGAAACAGGTTAATATCAGATGGATAATGTAAGGCTCAAGGAAGATAACGAGCATGCGGATGAATAAAGTGTTAACTTTTCAGCCCTAATTATCCTCAAATCGCCTCAGTGCTCGATGCACTGGGGCTTTCAGCGTTTATCAAGCGGAATTACTCAAAAAATGAAATTGGAGCCTTAACTGTTGGTGAGCACCTACGAGTAGGTGCGATATTGATTTTGAGCTCATGGTGTTTTGTAATGCAATATCGCTTTTTCTAGCAGCTTTAAAGAATAGTCGACTATGGTGTCATCATAGGATGCCATCTAAAGGGCTATTAGTTCCCGCAAAATGTTGCCCAATAACGTGTGTGTAAATCTGTGTTGTTGAAACGTCGCTATGTCCCAACAGCTCTTGGACTGTTCGAATGTCTCTGCCAGCCATTAGAAGGTGAGTTGCAAACGAATGCCTAAAAGTATGGCAATTCACTCGCTTGGTTGGGATGTTAGCTAATTGAACTGCTTTTTTGAGTGTTTTTCGAGGTACTGAGTCATGAAGATGATGACGACAAAGTTCTCCCGTTAATGGATGAGGGTATAAACTAGTCGAAGGAAATAAATACATCCAACTCAATTGTCGAAATGCATTGGGATATTTTTTGCTTAACGCAAAAGGCAGCGAAGGCCCGTAGCCTCTTCTATTGTCTTGTTGTTGAAGTAATTTCACCGTTTCAATTTGCTTTGAAATACTGCCTTCTAACTTTCTGCTCAAAATAGTCGTTCGATCTTTATTACCCTTGCTGCATCGAACAACCAGGCTGCCTTGCTCCAAGTTTAAATCTTGAACTCTAATTCTCAGACACTCACTGATCCTAAGACCGCTACCATACAGCAATGCAAATATCAGCCTATCTCGCTCACTCTCAATTTGATCAAAAATCGATTTAACCTCATTGGCAGAGAGTACTGACGGCAAGCGCCGACCTTGTTTGGCATGCTGAAAACCAAGATCTCCAAGGGGCTGTTCAAGTACTTTGTTATACAAAAATGCGAGCGCATTCAGAGCAGATTTTGAGTGTTAATAGCAACATGTTGCTCGGTTGCCAGAAAAGAAAGAAAGGCTCTTACCTCGCAGGCTCCCATCTGATTAGGGTGCTTAAGCTGATGGAATCTAATGAAATAACGAATCCAGTATAAGTAAGACTTTTCCGTTTTCATGCTGTAGCCACGTATACGCAACTCGCTTCGAAGGTGATTCATAAAAGGGCTGGAAGACATCACACACTCCTTGTGGATATATTGCTCTAAGCTGTATAAATATACAGTTTATTTTTGCCTTCGCAAGTTTGATGCTTACTTTTATGATCTGAATGCTATTCACTTTCTTGATCTGTCATGGAAGCGTTAGTGAAAGTGTATTAAGATCAATAACTAACCAATGACACAGCCAGAATAACGTGCTGTGGATAAATGATATAATGCGCATGCTTGATTTTGTGTTTTGAATTGCTATGGGGGAAGCCATAAAAATGCTTATAAAACAAATCGTTAGAAGGTTTTTTTCAGGGCTTCGGCAATGTGTAAACGCGCATGCGCACTATTAAAATGTTATATTTTTATCAGCACCGAGTGCACATAAAGGAAATTGTCGTAAATGAAAAATGAATTTAGCAAAAGGAACATTTACCCATCACCAGCTGATGCTTTTAAGTTCTCATTGGAGCCTATAGAGAGTATTAAAGATGATGCATTAATTGTTTTAGATGCTAATGTACTTTTACTCCCTTTTACAACTAATGTAAAAAATGTAGAAGCTATAAAAACTGTTTATGAGCAGCTCGTTCAAAGTGATAAAATCTTCTTACCAGCTCAAGCAGTAAGAGAGTATTTAGACAATAGAGCTAAGAAACTTACAGATATAAATGAAGCTTTACAAAAAAAATCGAACCAAAGCTTCAATTATGTTGGTGCTCACCCGCTGTTAGAAAGTTTAGATGAATTCAAGGCAGTCTTAGGGTTAGAAAGTAATCTGAAAGAAGCAATTAAAGACTATCAAAATAAAATACGAGAAACATTAACAGCAGTTCAAAGATGGGGGTGGAATGACCCTGTCAGTAAAATGTATCAAGAAGTCTTGGCTGAGCGAGTCTTGAATGATGAAGAAGTGAATGTCGAAGAAATCGCTCAAGATCTCGACAATCGTAATACTTTAAAAATACCGCCAGGATATAAAGACCAAAATAAGGATCAAAACCAAGCAGGTGATTTACTGATTTGGCATGAAATTCTTACTATAGCCAAAGAAAAAGAACAACATGTAATATTTGTTTCTGGTGATGAGAAAGTCGATTGGTGGCATCAAAGCGGAAAGAGCCCTTTGTACCCAAGGTTTGAATTGGTGGATGAGTTTAGAGAAAAAACGTCAGGCAAATCATTTCATATTGTTAGCCTATCTAAGCTATTAGAGTTATTTGAAACAGATGAAGAAGTCGTAGCGTCAATAAAAGACTCTGAAAAGCTGGCTAAGTCAGAAACACCTGAAAAAACAACACCTAAAAAGAGAAGCCCATCATATGATCCTGATTGCGAGTATAGGAAACACTTAAAAATACCTATGTCACATGGCTTGTTAGTAAGTCATGAAAAATGGAAAGTTAAAGGTGGGTATGACACTGATACATATTCTATTACTGAAATAAATGAAAATGGTGAAGTTGAAAACGAATATGAGCTATTTGATAGCACAAAAACAACACCACCATTTAGTCGAGAAATTTACGGTAAAAAAATATAACAAAGAATTCAAGCAGACCAAAAACGCATGGCATTTTCAGCTTGCGTTGAGTATCGTTGTTTACGGTGGTTTGCATAAACGACGTGAGTGCGTTTTTGGCAGCTTAATTGGGCGTTAGGCCTGAGTCCCGTTTTGAAAGTTTAACTATAGAGCGATTGTATATGGAAATATTATGGTTAGATGAACTGTACAAATCAAAATATAGGAACATAGGAAGCAAGGCGTTGCTTCAGTCTATATTGAGTTCAAAAGGAACCAAGGTTCCAGTCGGGTTTTATTTGGGAGGCGATCTAGTATCAGATCTTATTTATAGACAAAATAAAAAGCATATCATTAAAAAGTTAGAGAAAGTTTTCAATGAGCTAATTCAACTATCAACTGAAAAGACATTTATAGTTAGAAGTTGTTCAAATGATGAGGATGTGGAGGGGCATTTATACCCCGGTATTTTTAAATCAATATCAAATATTGTTACTTTTGATGATTTGCTAGATGGAATTAATGAATGCTACAAAAGTGCTTTCGATGAAGTGGTTTATGATTATAAAGATGCTATAGGCAGTGATAATAAAGACATACAAATGTCTATCCTTATACAAGAACAAATTAAGGGGGAGATAATCGGTCAATCTAAAATAGAGCTATTTGAAGGAGGGGATAGGATATATTGTGAAGCAGTAAAATATAGTAATTTTGAGATGCTTAATCAGTCTTCCCCTGAATATGGATTGGTAGCAGAATACCACAATGATTCCTATTCTACTCCAACCTATAAAGGCTCAAGTAATTTAAAATCAATCACGGACTCCATTCAAAGTGACTTGGATAATATACGTGAAGCATGTAAATTTCCTGTGCTTATCGAATGGATATCAAAAAATGATATTGTCTATATTGTGCAAGTTAGATCATTTCCAGCGAGCGCAGCCCCTGAGATAGATAGGTACAATTCTCTGACTAAAAATCTACCAAGGTTTGGATATCTAGGATTAAAATCCTCTGCTATGCAGTATTTTAAATCTTCCGGTTGGTTTGATCCTGAGCTAGCTTTGTTTAGCCCTGATCTATCTCTAGATGATATAGAGAAAAAAATGGCTGACTTTCCATCTAATGAAAGAGGTATTACTGTCCGGTTCTCGTATAAGGGAAACCTTGGATTACCGCGTAAGTTTTGTAAATCAAAACAGGAAGCGATAGGATTTATTAAAAGGTTATGGAATGGTAAGTGGAGCTGTATAGTTCATACTTACATGACAATCACCAATTCCTTCGAGTTATGGATCGACGACAATGATTATATTCTGGAGCATTTGCCGGGTCTTTGGGAAAGCGATAGCAAATCCCCTCCTGATTGTATTCATGATTTTAATGATGAGTTATCAATCTCTTTGTCGAAATCTTCCCGAGATATAATTGACGAGTCTGTTGGTGGGATACGTTCTAAAATTAGTATTCCTCCAATTAGGCGGGAAACAGCTGATTCGTGGGTTAAACAAATAGCCCCATACTTAGTGAAAATAAGATCAGACTTCAAAGAAAGTCTCCCTCTAAATTTTCACTTTGTAGAAGATGAAGATGGTAAGTGGAACTTTTTAAACATTAGGATTGCAGGCGAGATCGAAAATTTTTCGGGGGGTGTGTATTCATTATTTTCAATAAATACTTATGATGATTTTAAGAAATGGAATCGCAAGGATAACTTGTTGATTAGAATGACTCCAGACAGAGGGGATGAGATTAATCTATCTAAGATAAAAAAATACGTCCCAGTTGGTACTTTACTGTTTGTTGAATTTGGAGTTCTATCTCATCCAGCAATGGTCTTGAGAGAGTTAGGATATAAGGTTAAAAGGTTTATTTCGAGTGATTTTTGAGGAAGTAAAAGCATGCTAAAAAATACAAATCCATTTTTAGAACGAATAGCTATTGAAGAATCGTTGACAGAAGATGACAAATTTAGAGTTGTGAAGGATGCCAATCCTTTGGATGAAGATCATTATTTAGTTTATACAAAGGAAAATTATAGTAGCTTTGCAGACGTATGTGCAAATGACCTAGTTCAGTTTTTGGAATCGAAAGTTAATTTTCTGTTGAGTGATGGTTATATCCTCGTGGAGCGGGGACGAGGAGAGAGCTGTACAGGTGGAAAGGTCATACATGCTCATGCACATATCGTTCCCGTTAAATACAAAGATTCAATTATATCTAAGCTCGGTGAACCGGACTTCACACTGGTCGCTGAAGGGGGCGTAAATGAATTGTTAGAGAAATCTATAAAATTTCCGTTGTATGTACTTGTGTTTAGTAATAGCTTGAGAGGTTCGCTTTATAAACTGAATAGCAGTCTAAAGAAAAGTGTAATAAGAAATATAATATCAAGGGCCGATGTGGCTAAATAACACCGAGGCTATAGCATGAATGATAAATACCATAAAAAGTGTAAAAGTATTTGGATTAGGGCTAGACACAATGCATTTGCTCATAAAGTCACTATGGAAAGACTTAGATTACTTGTTTGGGTAGAAGAAAGTGCAATCACACTATTTATCATTGTCCCAATTTTTTGTATTTCCGTGAGCCTGCATTACGCTACAACAAGCACCTCTAGCCCTCAGCTAATGGGATTTAGTCTATATACTCTATTGGCAATTACTGGTATTGCTAGTAATGTGGCAGCTCTATATTTGACAATGATGTCAAAAACTCATCAATTTAGGGAAAAATGGTTGCAGAATCAGAAGTCACTATCTGGTTATCAATTGATAGCCCAAAAAGTCCGACGCCTAGATGAAAGTGAGCTTGATGAATCAGAAGTTGAATATCTTATTCGCCATTTGGAAGAAAGCTTTGAAACACATAAGTCATATGCAAATGAACCGAGTGATAGTGATTTTGAGAAAGGAAGGGCTTATTTGGCTAGCTTAGTTTCTTATCCATTCTCTATAAAAAAAGAAGATTTTTTGTGAAAAAACGTCTCAATTCTACCAAGAGCTTTGTTGTAGGCTTTCTATTTAATCCTAGTTTAACCCATGTTGTTTTGATCGAGAAAAATAAGCCGCTATGGCAAAAGGGGCGCCTGAATGGTCTTGGTGGATTGGTGAATGATGGCGAAAGCATTTCTAATGCTATATCGAGGGAAGTATTTGAAGAATCTGGAGTTATGCTTCCTCCTCAGCTATGGTCGCAATTTCATAAGACAACGAATAAAGACGATAAAATAGTTCATTATTTTTTCGCTGTAAGTAGTTTGGCTAACAAAGCTAAATCCAATGAAAAAGAAAAGGTGAGCTTAGTGAGCATTAATCAGTTACCTTCTAATTGCCTGCATGATATAAAAAAACTCATTATGCTAGCGATGGGTAGAATGGATTGCACGAGTATATAACCTTAAAAAACTGCATTATTTCAGAGAGAAAGGCCTAACAAGTGGCTGTAGTCGCCATGCAAGCATGGCTGGGACGGTTTCTCCGATGCTTTGCAGCTCCAAACCCGCCCCTAAGCCAAGCGTTAATTGTCCTGCAAGAAAGTAGAGCTTACTGCTGATGCAAGATGTTAGTTAAATGTCCGGTTTACTGTACAGGTGTGCTCTGTAAGACTATACTTGTTCCATTAAATGTACAGGTTGAGGTTCTTATGAAAATCGTATCTTTTACAGAAGCAAGAAATAGCCTCAAAGCTGTTCTAGACGGGGTAGTTAATGATGCCGATACAACAGTCATTACACGCCGTGACTCTGAAGATGCAGTGGTTATGTCTTTAGACTACTACAACAGCCTTATGGAGACCGTTCACTTACTTCGTTCTCCTCAAAACGCAGAGCATTTAAATCGTTCTATAGCGCAATATCGTGCTGGTAAAACAACAGCACGAGAGTTAGTTGATGAGTAGTAGCCAATATCTGTTATCGTGGACTGATGCTGCTTGGGATGACTATTTGTATTGGCAAACCCAAGACAAGAAAACATTAAAGCGTATCAACAAACTCATCAATGACGTGAGGCGCTCTCCGTTTGAGGGTATTGGTAAGCCAGAGCCTTTAAAAGAGAACCTATCTGGTTTTTGGTCACGTCGCATTGATGACACAAATAGACTCGTCTATGCTGTCGATGATCAGGCGATAACGATAATTTCGTGCCGCTACCATTACTAAAATAGACTTCAGTGATATTGTCGTACTTTACTCTCCCCGAGACATCGTGCCATAGAGGGTTTTTCTTCTTCTCGGTTTTATGGCTGGTTGTCCAGTGGGTGGTCATTGGCTACTTTTACAGGTATCAAGGCAAGATTTGGTTCTGGTTTCCACTGTAGCTCTACTTAAAAGAAAAACGGTCTTCGTCAGTATAAGTTCTAATGCATATAGCGTTAAGGTAATTGGTCAGAATAACTTTTTAACATCGCAATAAAAGTTCTCATGAGAACCAAGTGCTATTAATTCCAGTATTACAGTGCCATCCTTGTAGCTGTAACCAAGTAAAGTTAACTGTTTGACCATTTTGAATTTATACACGCGCAGAAATGCTAGGTCCCCTTTTTTCTGCTCCCCTAGGAGGGGATCGTCCATCAGTATCTTTACGGTTTTATCCAAATCTTTTTTCTGATTCTGATGTAACTTCTTTACCGCCTTCTTGAAACTAGCTGTCTGTAAAACTTTGGTAATCTTAGCCAAAATCGTAAGGCTCCAATTTTCCAGCCTCTTTTTCAGCTTTGGAAATGATTGCCTGTTTAACGAATTCGTATGGCAAGTCAGGATTATCTTCCATCATTTCACCTATCTTTGCCCAATGCTCAATCTGTTTCGGCATAGTTCGATTTAGCGCTTTACCCATAATGGTCGCTTTCTCAACCAGATCTTGATCTAGCCTTACGCTTGCAGTTGCCATAAGGTGCCTCCTAATAGCTTTCTGTCAGATTGTAGCAAGGCGCTACAAATGTGGCAAGTTGCGGATAACAAGCGCATTAACACTCGCAGTGCTCGCTAGGGACAAAAACACGCAGGGCCCTGCGCTTCGCTTGGTATTGTTTTTGCCCGTTATGCGGGTGTTATGACCCAAGATCACAATCCAAAGGAGAAATGAAGTCATGGACGCTTCAACAACAATCAAACAAATGCTGGCAGGAAACAGAATCTTTGTGCCGGCTTACCAACGTGCCTACGACAACCAGCTTTTCAAAGATTATGTGATTGACCAAATCAAAAAAGATAACAATGGACTAGGAAACATATGAATAAGTTCCCACTAATACTCTGCAGCTCGCATAAAATGGGAACCAAGTCTTTATATTTAGGAATTAATCTTATGTTCCCTAGCTTATGGCTGTCCTGTTATTTTCCTCTGGCATGGCGTCAATATGGTTGAAGTGGCCATATAAGCCGAGATATGAAAAGATATTTAACACAGGGCTGTTGTCGCCATTAGGAGCTGCTGCTTCGTAGCCACAAGTTAGCCCCAAAGCCCGTCGTTAGTATTCAAGGAGAAAGTGTATGAAGGGGAGTTGTCTGTGTAGAGCTATCGAGTACGAGGTTGACTCGCTGGATATGCCAATCATTTTTTGCCACTGTAAGACTTGCCAGAAAGCACATGCCGCACCTTTTGCACCTACGGCTGGAGTATTAAGAGCGCATTTTCGATGGCTGCGTGGTAAAGATAAGCTTTCAAGCTTTGAGTCTAGCCCAGGGAAAATAAGACACTTCTGTTCTGTATGTGGCACACAGTTGGTGGCAGAAAGGCCAGCCCAGCCACATGTGATTCTGCGAGTAGCGACTTTGGATGATGATCCTGAAGTAAAGCCAGAAGCTCATATTTGGACAAAGCATGATGTCGAGTGGCTGGAGGATGAGGGTATCCCTAGTTATGAGGAATGGCAGCCAAAATGATGTCGTCCCTTCAGTCGTATTCGCCATTATCAGATCTTGCTAAGTCAGTGCAACAGACATTGAATGACTGCAAGCAAGTACGGCGGGGCATTAAGGGTGAAACTTTATTGGTCGCATCTGATTCTTGGCAGCATGTTTATTGGCTTCATGCTGGGGTGGTGCGGATGTTCTACTTAGATACGCAAGGGCGAGAGCATAACAAGCGCTTCTTTATGGCGAATGACTTTTTTTGGCCTGTCACGCCTGCTTTGCGTGAGAAGGCGGCGGGTTTTTATATACAAGCGCTAACGGATATTCACTGTGATGTGTGGTCTTATGCAGATTTTCGCGGTGCTTTTGAGTGTGATCAAGCGTGGCTGTCATTTAGCCATCTATGGTTGGAGCGCCTAATTGATTCAAAGTTGGCGAGAGAACGCGATTGGTTACATTTGAGTGCTGCAGAGCGCTATCAGCAGTTGTGTGATACTTCACCTCGGTTGATAGAGCAAGTTTCCGCACAGCATATTGCGAGTTATCTTGGTATCACGCCTGTTTCTCTTTCTCGTATAAAGAATCGTTAGTTTCTTATCATTTGTTAACGACCTTCTAATAGTGCTTGGCGATACTGCAGCAAATTAGTAGGAGGTGTTATGTCTACATTGCTTGTTCGGATTATGCCGATCATCAGCACACTTTTATTAGGGGTGATGGCGGGCTTTTTTGCGACGTATTCTTTTAACGTTAACTACGCCACATTAGTTTTAAATGGTGAAATGTACGCCACGGTACAATCCTTGTTTAACGTAAATGTGCGCCATGCAGGCTTTTTTGTTTGTTTCTTTGGTGCGGGTGTTTTTGCACTGATTACGGCGGTGGTTTTTCTCCAGCAGCGTTGTTCTATTGGTTGGCTCTGGTTGGCAGTGGGATTGGCATATATGCTTGGCATTGTCATGTTTACTAAGTGGGTTAACTTGCCGCTCAATTATTATACGGAGTCTTGGGATGTTCATGATTTGCCGACTGATTGGGAAGCGGTGCGCGCGCAATGGAATCAGGCTAATCTGCTACGAACATGGATCAGTGGGGCGTTGTTTGTTATGGCGACAATTCTATTGAGCCGCTCACCCGGTGCCACAGTATTGAGAAAAGATGATGTCAGTAGAGGGTAGGGTTGATGTTACATTAGCTAGAGCAAGAAAAGCCGCCAGATGTATAAGCGATCCTGTTGGCTTTTCCGAAGTAGCTGCATGATACTGGCTATGGTTGAGCTGCCACGGGTGTGCACAACTCGACTAAACAGCCATTGATATCAGATACATACGCTGTTGTTTGTCCCCATGGCATCTGTTCAACATCTTGCACCAATGAGGCACCCGCTTTTAAAGCGCGGGAGAGCGCGGCGGGTACATCATCAGTTTCAAAAGCAATCTCAAAAGATGGATTATTGGCGTTAGCTTTAGACGGTTTTTTTCCAAGCGTCTCCATCAGTTCTAACGAGGAGAACGACAGTGTCGTTGCGCCTGTTTTGAGTTCCCCATAATCACCACTTTCATGCAGCATCGCTGTGCTTAGGCCAAATGCGGCCTCATAAAATGCCAGTGTATCTTTTACGCTGTCTACATAGAGAATGGTGTATTTAAATGTTAAAGGTTCCATCATCGTGCCTCACGCTTTAGATTCATCCTTTGAGTTTAGGCGCTGAGTTAGCGAGTTGTCTTGAACAAATGCGACAGTTTTACCACGCCATTTCTCCTTTATGTACTTTAGCACCAATATCGAGTGCAACCTTTAGTTTTGCATCTGGGTAATGCGTTGTCATCTCTTGGATTAAGGCTGCGCTGTCTTTGCTATTTCGTTTTTCTTTAGCAAAGCGTTGCAGATAATCCGCCGTGTAATGAATAGCCGTTACATCGGTGGGTGTTTCTGCTTGCATGTGTCCAGGGACAACAATCTTGGGGTTGCGAGCTTGCATCTCTGTTAGTTGATCTAGCCAAGCTGCTTGTTGCACATCGGTTTGAGTGTCTGCGGTCCAGACGTGCAGATCACCAAATACGGCAACATTCCCCACAACCGCTTTGAGTGATGGAACCCATAAGTAAGGGCGATGAGCTAAGGGGCCCTCTGTGCCTTTGATTTCGATAGGGTAACCATCAACACTGAATGATGTTTCTTTATAGGCGGTAGGCGTAACCGGATGGGTGGGCGCGTTTGCCCCCATTTTAGGCCCCCAAAATGAAACCTTGCCGGCCTTTTTCTTTTCTAGCACTTTTACAACACTAGGTGCAGCGATAACGTTGGCTTCAGGGAACAGTTGCTTTAACACTTCCGCGCCAAAGTAATAATCTGGGTCGGCTTGGCTGATAAAAATAGTGGTTAATTTCTTACCGGAGTCGAGCACATTGGCAGCAATACGTAATCCGTCTGCTTTGGTAAAACCCGCATCGATGACGGCCGCTTCGGTATCACCGTATATGAGGGTGGAGTTGACG
Source organism: Neptunomonas concharum (assembly GCF_008630635.1). Lineage (NCBI taxonomy): Bacteria > Pseudomonadati > Pseudomonadota > Gammaproteobacteria > Oceanospirillales > Oceanospirillaceae > Neptunomonas > Neptunomonas concharum. The sequence goes on from NZ_CP043869.1 coordinate 1,567,307, forward strand.
TGAAAACTGCTTTCAGAAGCGTTATACACTTTTAAGGTGAGTGGTGCTTTGTCTGCAGCAGATACGGTTGTTGAGATAACCAGAGCGGTTAATAGGGCAGGTAGTTTCATGGTGTTCCTCATTGTTTTAAAGAGTGATGAGGGCAGTCTAAAGGTTTGATATGCTCGGATATATGGTTTAAATTGTGTAGCTTTGTTTCATATTTCGGTCTAATTATGGATAGAGTAACAGCCGCAGAGGTGTTTGTTGATCTGGCTTACTCCGGCAGTTTTACAGCAACAGCACAACGGCTAGATATGTCTCGCCCAATGGTGACGCGCTACATCGAGGCAATGGAAGGCTGGTTGGCGGTGCGCTTGTTTCATCGAACGACGCGTAAAGTAACGCTGACCAGTGCCGGTGAGCATTGCTTAAAGGATGTCGAGGCATGGCTGGAAGCGGCACATCAGTTAGTTAGCAATGCCAACCCATCTGGTGAGCTAAGCGATGCTATCCGTATCGCTGTCAGTCCCTCTTTTGGATATGCTCATGTAGCGCCTGCGTTGGTCGAGTTTATGGCATTGCATCCTCGCGTATCTGTGGATGTGGATTTAGAAGATACGGCGGTCGATTTAGTTGAACAGCGCATCGATTTAGCGATACGCATCGCTTCTAATCCAAATCCCTCGTTGATTGGCAAACCGATTGCTCAATGCCGTTCTGTTATGGCGGCATCTCCCAGTTATCTGGCCCGCTTTGCAGCTATCAGATCTCCTGAGGATCTCGTTTCTCATGATTGTCTGGGGCATAAGTACTTCGAGCGCAATGTATGGCATCTAAGTCGAGGTGATCAGCATGTAGCGATTAGTGTCGGTTGCCGACTAAGTGCGAACGAGACGAGTGTCTTAATGCAGGCCGCTATTCAAGGGGCAGGGGTCGCACTACTGCCAACTTACTTGGCAAATCAGGCAATCTCAGAAGGTAATTTGCAACCGGTTTTGCCGGATTGGCAACCTCCAGAGATGCGTATCTATGGGTTTTACTCATCCAGAAAGCATCTATCACCGACGGTTAGAGCCTTGATCGACTTTATGGCTGACTACTATGCTCAGCACCCTTGGGACTAGCGAATGGACACCCTGCATATTCTTCTTCTAACCCATGCGCGTGAGGTTACTAAAGCGACTAACACCGGACGGTTGCTAGAAAGCAGCAAAGGGCTCAAGGTCTCCCGGATTATCTGGTCTCGAACTCAGCCCGACGAGGTGTTATTAAACCTTATTGAAAAAGGGAGCGTGGCGCTGCTTTATCCTGAGTCTGAGGTGGGAATGGTTGATACTCAACAGATTAACAGGTGCGATACGTTTATTATCATTGATGCCACTTGGCAGGAGGCTCGTAAGATCTATAACCGATCGCCTTACTTGCACCGTTTACCTCGGTTTGCATTAGTGAACGTGCAACCGTCTGAATTCAGGCTAAGAAGAAACCAAGTGGCAGGTGGGTTGTGCACGGCAGAGTGTGCAATCGCGTTATTGCGACAAAACAAACGTTTGGGTGCAGCAGATGAATTACAGCAACGTTTTGTGGATTTTAATAAGGGTCTAAAGGGATAACATCGGTCCGTTTTTTGTCTTAAATCATTATAAGGCCTTTTCATTTTTCCTCTAAATTACAGTATGCTGTGTGCCATCGTTCGCTGCGCATAAAAATAGTGATAACAATAGCAGCAGATTTCTTGGATAGCAGGAGAAACAGGCTTTGCATAATTACGTATTACGTCTCGACCAGGCGGGTATGGGCGATGTTGAAAAAGTAGGCGGTAAAAACGCATCCCTCGGTGAAATGATCAGCCAGCTAACCAGCGTCGGCGTTAAAGTCCCCGGTGGTTTTGCGACTACGGCTGAAGCGTTCAGAGATTTTCTGGTGCATACCGGTCTTAAAGAGAAGATCGACGAATCCCTTAATCAACTTGATGCCAACGATGTGGTTGCTTTAGCGTCCACAGGTAAAGCGATCCGCCAGTGGATTTTAGAGGCGGAGTTTCAACCGGAGCTCGATAAAGCGATTGAGCTAGCTTATGCCGATATGACGCAAGGGGATGAAGTAGCGGTGGCGGTTCGTTCGTCAGCAACCGCTGAGGATCTTCCTGATGCGTCTTTTGCTGGGCAGCAAGAGACATTCCTGAATATACGCGGTCTTGATCACGTTAAGCAGGCGATCAAAGAGGTATTTGCCTCTCTTTATAATGATCGCGCTATCTCCTATCGTGTGCACCAAGAGTTTGAACATAGTGAAGTCGCCTTATCGGCAGGCGTACAGCGTATGGTACGTAGTGAAACGGGCGCCTCTGGCGTTATGTTTACTATGGATACAGAGTCTGGCTTTAACCATGTAGTCTTTATTACGGCTGCTTATGGTTTGGGTGAGACGGTTGTTCAGGGGGCGGTCAACCCTGATGAGTTTTATGTTTATAAGCCTACGCTCACGCAAAAAGTACCGGCTATTCTACGCCGTACTTTGGGGTCTAAAGCGATTAAGATGGTGTATGCGGGTGAAGGCTCGACTAAAAATGCGGTAGAAACCGTCAGCGTAGATGCAAAAGATCGAAACCGCTTCTGCATTACGGATGCGGATGTTCAACGTCTGGCAGAGATCGCTGTCATTATTGAGAAGCATTACAACCGTCCTATGGATATTGAGTGGGCAAAAGATGGCGACGATGGTGAGCTGTATATTGTTCAAGCACGCCCTGAGACGGTTCGTAGCCGTGATAATGCGAATGTCATCGAGCGATACCTGCTAAAAGAAAAAGGCAATGTACTGGTAGAAGGGCGGTCGGTTGGCCATCGTATCGGCTCTGGCCCTGTGCGTTTGGTTTCTGATTTGGCAGAGATGGATCAAGTCCAGCCCGGTGATGTGCTGGTAACAGATATGACAGATCCAGACTGGGAGCCGGTGATGAAACGGGCTTCTGCCATCATCACAAACCGAGGAGGCCGTACCTGCCACGCGGCGATTATTGCGCGAGAGCTGGGTATCCCAGCTATTGTTGGCTGTGCTGATGCCACAGACCGCCTACGCGATGGCCAAGTCGTCACTGTCTCTTGTGCTGAAGGCGATACCGGACGTGCTTATGAGGGCAAGCTGAATTTTGAGCATCAGACCAACAGTGTTGATTCTATGCCGAATTTGCCTTTTGATGTGATGATGAATGTTGGTAACCCAGATCGTGCTTTTGACTTCCAATCCCTACCTAACTCGGGTGTTGGTTTAGCGCGGCTAGAGTTCATCATTAACCGCATGATTGGTGTCCACCCTAAAGCGTTACTAAATTTGCACGATCAAAGTCCTGAAGTCAGACAAGTTATCGAGCGTCGCATCTCGGGTTATGGTGGGCCGGTAGATTTCTATGTGGAGAAACTGGTTGAGGGTATCGCTACGCTTGCTGCGGCTTTCTATCCGAAGAAAGTGATTGTTCGTATGTCGGACTTTAAGTCTAACGAATATGGACACCTGATTGGCGGAGATCAGTATGAGCCGGGAGAAGAAAACCCCATGCTCGGTTTCCGTGGTGCGGCGCGCTATATTTCGGATTCTTTCCAAGATTGCTTTGAGCTGGAGTGTCGTGCACTCAAGAAAGTGCGTGATGAAATGCGCCTAACGAATGTTGAGGTCATGATTCCGTTTGTGCGCACGGTCGGCGAAGCAAAACAAGTGATTGACCTGCTAGAAGAGAACGGTTTGCGCCGTGGCGAAAATGGTCTGCGCGTTATTATGATGTGCGAGATACCGTCCAATGCGCTCTTGGCGGATCAGTTCCTTGAATACTTTGATGGCTTCTCTATCGGCTCTAACGATCTTACACAGCTGACATTAGGGTTAGATCGCGATTCTGGCGTCATTGCCCATCTGTTTGATGAGCGTAACGATGCCGTGAAAAAACTCCTCAGTATGGCGATTGATGCGTGCAAAGCGCAGGGCAAATATATCGGCATCTGCGGGCAAGGGCCATCAGATCACCCTGATTTGGCAAGGTGGCTAATGGAGCAGGGGATCAGTAGCGTATCCCTTAACCCGGACTCAGTGCTGGATACTTGGTTCTTCTTAGCGAACGAATCGAAATAAACAGTAAGTGGCCACACGTTAGCGGTGGCCACTTTATTTATTGTGGAAATCAGATTAGACTCCAGTTATTAGTTCACTTTGGAAAACTGATGTTACTACTTAACCGCCGTACATTGCTTATGTTTGGATTACTGCTGATGCTTATCATGCAGTTGTTCAGCTATGCTGTGGCGTCGGTGTCTCCTTGGCAGATGTTACCTCAACAGCAGCATCAAACAATGCAAAGTGACAGTGACCATTGCAGCGGCATGGAATCAGCAGATGCCAGTATGGGTTGTCATTCAATGCCAATGGAGTCTGCAGATTGTTGCAATGAGATGGAGAATTGTGTCACTGCTCATTGCCTTTCTGTAACGGCATGCCCTGATACAGGGTTGTATCTCACGTTTGGAGATGTTGATTTCCAACGTTTTATTGAACCTAGCTCGGTTCTACTTTCCTCCTCTGACTCTCTTTATCGTCCCCCGATAACAGCTTAATCCTTAAAAACACTTTTAATTTTAAGCAGGGCTTACGCCTTATCTATTTTTGCTTGCTTGTTATTTATACCGTTATCTTATGGTGCGGCCTCCGCGCTATACGCGATCAAGGCAAGCAGTAAGAGGGACACATCATGTCACACATTAAACGTCACTTTGCTGTAGCGGCAGGTTCGCTAATTCTTTCTATTGCGATAGTCGGTTGTACTGACAGTACGACTCAAGCGAATACAGCCGCTGCTGTAGAAAAAACTACCAATACACCGACATCGCTGGTGGTTTATAAGAGCCCGACCTGTGGCTGTTGTGGTGCTTGGATCGAGCATGCAGAGCAACGGGGCATAGCAACAAAAGCGGTACACCCAGAAAACTTAACCGCTGAGAAGCAGCGTTGGGGAGTTGAACCCCAGTATGCCTCATGCCATACCGCTGTATCTAAAGAGGGCTATGTGTTTGAAGGGCACGTGCCTGTCCGTCTAGTCGAGAAGTTCTTAAATGAAAAGCCTGAAGGGGCTCGGGGGCTTGCGGTTCCTGGTATGCCAGCGGGTAGTCCGGGCATGGAGATGGGGGATCAGTTCACGCCTTATGATGTGCTTTTGCTCAAGGAAGATGGTTCTAGCGAGGTGTATGCGCATATTAGCCAACAGCAGGAGCAGTATTAATGAGGCTGACTTATAAACACTCGTTAGCGCTGCTGATGATGGGCGTCAGTAGTCTTGCTGTGGCTGATCAGCACTTGCGATCAACCATTACGCTTCCCGAGGTTGTTGAGCTTGCGATAAAACAAGATCCTTGGTTTGAGGGTAATCTCCTTAGCCAAAGCGCGCTTCAAGCCAAGGGCATGGCAGCTAGTCAATTGCCGGATCCTAAGTTATCGCTGGCGCTGGCAAACATGCCAACAGATAGCTTTGACTTTAATCAGGAGGCGATGACGCAATTAGTACTCGGTGTGTCTCAAAAAATACCCCGTGGCGATACCTTACAGTTGAGTGGTCGTAACTACCTATTGCAAGGAGAACAGTTACCTTTACAGCGAGCAGTGCGAGCGGCTCAGGTTAAATTGACGATTACACAGCTTTGGTTAGATGCGGCCAATGCAAAAGAGACAACACAGCTACTTGAAAAAAATCGGCGGCTTTTTCAGCAGCTTGCTGATATTTCGTTAGCTAACTACACCTCAGGTCTATCCTCTAGCCGACAGCAGCAACTGATTCGTACGGAATTAGAACAAGAGCAGTTAGAAGATCGCTTATACCGCCTGCAGCAGAAAGAGCAGGCGGCCGAACAACAGCTACAGACGTGGCTGTTAAGCGATAGGGTTGCCAATGAGTATCAATTTGACTTTAAGGGAAGCGACACCAAGGTTTCGTATCCTTTCCCTGAGCGTTTTTTACGTTTAACTAACGCTAAGGATTCTGAACTTATGCGTGCTTTACGACAGCACCCCACTTTTAAGCTGTTGGAAAAAAAGTATGAAGTCCGCAGTAATGGCGTTCAATTAGCTGAGCAAGCTTATAAGCCTGAGTGGATGCTGAACGCCAGTTATGGGCATCGTGGAGAAGATGGGTTTGGTCGAGAACGATCTGATCTGGTGACATTCGGTGTCAGTGTAGATATGCCAATTTTCTCACAAGTCAGGCAGGACCAGAATGTGAAGGCGGCCATTGCTGAGCGCGAAATGGTTAAAACAGAACAGCTGGTCATGCTTAGAGAGATGCTCTCGGCATTTAATACTGCCAAAGTACAAGCGCTTCGGCTAGAACAACGGCAACAGCACTACCAGTCCGTATTAATTCCTAAACTTCATGCGCAAAGCCACGCGGCAGAAAGTGCATATCAGAATGATACAGGTGATTTTTCTGAGGTTGTGCGTTCTCAATTAGCAGAACTCAACGCCAAAGTTGAGTTGATTAACATTACGACAGATATGCAGAAACAGCTGGCACAAATGGATTATCTCTTATCCGGCTCGGCTCCTTCTTTATTGGAAATCGCTGGGGGAGATCATGAGTAATATGATGAAAACACTAGGCACGTTGACGGTAGGTATCGCGGTTGGTGCGGCAGCCGTTTGGGTCGCATTACCCTATATAGGCATGGAGAATGGCGATACGAGTAAGATCTCGGGTGAACCTGAACCACTGTATTGGGTGGCTCCAATGGACCCCAATTATCGTCGGGATAAACCCGGTAAATCTCCTATGGGGATGGATCTGATACCCGTATTTGAAGAGGCCAACCAAGGGAGTGATAGTGGCCCTGGGACGATCAGTGTTGCCCCTGAAATGATAAATAATCTAGGGGTACGTATCGGTGAAGTCGTCAAACAGCCGTTGAGCTTCAAAATACGTACGGTTGGTTATGTTCAATATAATCAGGATAAAGTTACTCATATTCACCCTCGGGTAGATGGCTGGATTGAGAAATCTTTTGTGCGCTCAAAGGGGGAACAAGTTACAAAAGGTGAACCGCTTTATGAGATTTACTCCCCCTTATTGGTTAATGCGCAAGAGGAGTTACTATTTGCTTTAGCGCGCAACGATAGTCGCTTGGTGAAGGCGGCTGAAGCGAGATTGAAGGCCTTGCAAGTATCGGATGCATTTATTACCGATCTGCGTAAAAACCGAAAAGCCCAGCAATACGTCACATTTAAGGCTCCTGTTAGCGGTGTTGTCGATGACTTTAACTTATCTGAAGGTATGTATGTTAAGCCCGGTATGACGTTGCTTTCGGTGGCTTCGTTGGATGAGATGTGGGTAGAAGCGGAAGTGTTTGAGCGTCAAGCCGCCTTACTAAAGGAAGGCTTAGTCGTTACGTTGGAGTCCGACTTCCAACCGGGTGTAATCAGAGAGGGACGTGTTGATTATATCTATCCAGAGTTGGATGCGAAAACGCGTACGCTAAAAGTACGGTTGCGGTTCGCAAACGAGGATCACGCGTTAAAGCCCAATATGTTTGCACGTGTGATGATTGAAAACCCAATGGAGAAGGCCGTGCTAACGGTGCCCCAAGAGGCGGTTATTCGCACCGGTAATGTTAATCGAGTCGTTATTGCGTTGGGCGAAGGGCGCTTTAAGTCTGTTGAAGTGAAAACAGGCCAGACCGATGGGCAGCTAATCGAAGTACTCTCAGGGTTAAATGAAGAGGATCGTATTGTAACGGCAGCCCAGTTTATGCTGGACTCCGAGTCGAGTAAAACGTCTGACTTTAAACGTATGTCCCCCGAAGCCTCTGAACCAGAAAAACCATCCTCTGTTTGGGTGGAAGCGACCCTCATTAGCAGCATGCCAGGTCACCGGATGTTAACCCTTAAGCATGCCCCTATCGAGGCATGGGGCTGGCCCACCATGACGATGGACTTCACATTGGATGAACAGGTTGAGATGCCAGACCTTCCTGAAGGCTCTACCCTCCATGTTGAGATTAAAGATAAGCAAGGGCAATTCCCGATTACGGGTATTCATATCCCTGACACTCAAGGTACAGCAATGCCAGAGATGGACCACAGCGCTCATCAAGGTATGAATCATGAAACCATGCCAGAGATGGATCATAGCGCTCATCAGGGTATGAATCATGAGGCCATGCCAGAGATGGATCACAGTGCTCATCAGGGTATGAATCATGAAGCCATGCCAGAGATGGATCACAGTGCTCACCAAGGTATGAATCATCAGAAGCAGGGGGCGGGGGAATGATAGCGGCTATTATTCGTTGGTCTGTTTCGAACCGGTTTTTTGTTTTATTAGCGACATTAATCCTCGTAGGCGCAGGTATATGGTCGCTGAAAAATACACCGGTTGATGCAATCCCCGATCTATCTGATGTACAAGTAATCATCAAAACCAGCTATCCGGGGCAAGCACCTCAAGTGGTAGAGGATCAGGTGACCTATCCACTCACGACCGCGATGCTGTCCGTTCCTGGAGCGGTGACCGTGAGAGGGTACTCTTTTTTTGGTGATTCCTATGTTTACGTCATTTTCGATGATGATACCGATATGTACTGGGCGCGAAGTCGCGTGTTGGAGTATCTCAGCCAAGTAGCACCTTCATTACCTGAAAACGCCAGACCTCAGCTTGGACCTGATGCAACGGGTGTGGGCTGGGTGTATCTCTATGCATTGGTTGATAAAACGGGAAAACATGACTTAGGTAAGCTGCGTAGTATTCAGGACTGGTTTCTGAAGTATGAGTTGCAAACGGTTCCAGGTGTCTCTGAAGTTGCGCCGATTGGTGGCATGGTTAAGCAATATCAGGTCAGAGTTGATCCAGATAAATTGCGGGCGTTTGATATGCCGCTTAGCCATATTCAAAATGCCATTAAACGGGGCAATCAGGAAGTCGGTGCATCCGTTATTGAGATGGCCGAGGCTGAGTATATGGTCAGGGCAACCGGGTATATATCCAGTGTTGAGGATTTACGAACGCTTCCCTTAGGTGTGAATCAACAAGGCACGCCCGTTTTGCTGAAAGATGTCGCTGATGTAGGTGTTGGACCTCAAATGCGCCGCGGTGTTGCTGAGCTTAATGGCGAAGGGGAAGTGGTCGGCGGTGTGGTAGTCATGCGCTTCGGTGAAAATGCCAGTAAAACCATCGATGGCATAAAAGCGAAACTTGAAACCTTAAAACAAGGACTTCCTGAAGGGGTTGAGGTCGTCACTGTTTATGATCGCTCGGGCTTAATTGATCGCGCCGTTGAGAATCTATGGTTCAAGCTACTTGAAGAGTTTGTAGTGGTCGCTTTGGTATGTATGGTGTTCTTATTCCATATTCGCTCTTCATTAGTTGCGATCATCAGTTTGCCGGTGGGTATATTAGCGGCCTTTATTGTGATGCATTTACAAGGTATCAACGCCAATATCATGTCGCTAGGGGGGATTGCTATTGCTATAGGCGCGATGATCGATGGCGCCATTGTAATGATTGAAAACATGCATAAGCACATGGAGCGAACCCCGCTAACAAAAGAGAACCGTTGGTCTGTCGTTGTTGCATCGGCAACAGAGGTGGGGCCTGCGTTGTTTTTTAGTTTGCTCATCATCACGGTGAGTTTTGTGCCTGTGTTTACCCTTGAGGCACAGGAAGGGCGTATGTTCGCGCCATTGGCTTTTACCAAAACCTACGCGATGGCAGCGTCTGCGGCATTGGCAGTAACGCTCGTACCTGTGTTAATGGGGTACTTTATTCGAGGTAAAGTCCTGCCTGAACATAAAAACCCTGTTAACCGGTTGTTAACCGCTGTTTATATGCCAACGCTTAAAGCGGTTTTACGCTTTCCTAAAATAACGTTGTTATTAGCTGTCGGTGTGTTTCTGATTGGTTTGTGGCCTGTTAATAAGCTGGGTAGTGAGTTTATACCGCCACTGGATGAAGGGGATCTGATGTATATGCCAACAACTTATCCTGGCATATCCATTGGTCAGGCTCGTCAGTTATTGCAGCAAACCGATAAGTTAATTAAGACAGTCCCTGAGGTTAGCTCTGTATTTGGTAAAGTGGGGCGTGCGGAATCAGCTACTGACCCTGCGCCACTGACCATGATCGAAACCTTTATTCAGCTAAAGCCGCAGAGTGAATGGCGGCCCGGTATGACAACGGAGAAGCTTAAAAAGGAGTTGGATTCGTTAGTCCAGATTCCAGGATTAACCAATGCGTGGGTTATGCCTATTAAAACCCGGATTGATATGCTGGCAACCGGTATTAAAACGCCAGTAGGGGTAAAAATAGCCGGGCCTGATTTGGCAGAAATCCAAAAAATAGGAGAGCAGCTAGAACAGATCATGGTATCGATACCCGGTACGGCTTCGGTTTACTCCGAGCGTGTGGCCGGCGGTCGATATATCAAGGTGGATATCCAGCGAGAAAAAGCAGCGCGTTATGGTTTGAATATTGCGGACGTACAGCAAGTGATTGGTAGTGCCGTTGGGGGTATGAATGTTTCCCAGTCGATAGAAGGGTTGGAGCGTTACCCGATCAATGTGCGTTATCCTCAAGCGTATAGGGATTCGCCTGAACAGCTTGGTCTGCTTCCGATAGTCACACCGGCAGGGCAACGCATCTCTCTAGGGGACGTGGCTAATATTTTTATTGAAGATGGCCCACCTGGCATCAAGAGTGAGAATGCTCGCCTCAACGGTTGGAGTTTTATTGACATTGATGGGGTGGATGTTGGGACTTATGTTGAGGAAGCGCAGAAGGTGGTCGCTGATCAACTGGTACTGCCGCCTGGTTACTCCATCAATTGGTCAGGACAATACGAGTATATGCTGCGGGCTAAAGAGAAACTGACTTACGTTGTACCGCTCACATTAGCGATCATTATCGTATTGCTTTATATGAGTTTTCGTAATGTCGTTGAAGTCGCCATTATCATGGGGACGTTACCATTAGCGATGATAGGCAGCATTTGGTTGATGTATTGGCAGGGCTTTAATTTCTCGGTGGCGGTAGGTGTTGGTTTTATCGCGCTGGCCGGTGTTGCTGTAGAGATTGGTGTCATTATGTTGGTCTATCTCAACCAGGCCTACGCAGAGATGCTAGAGCGTTGTCGCGCCAATCATGTAGATCCCAGAGAGGAAACCTTAAGGCATGCCGTCTTGCACGGGGCGGGGTTACGGGTAAGACCTGTCATGATGACCGCTGCCGCCATTATTGTTGGTTTATTACCGATATTGTACGGAACAGGCACAGGTTCCGAAGTCATGAGTCGTATCGCGGCACCGATGGTTGGTGGAATGGTCAGTGCGGTCATTCTTACATTGTTGGTATTGCCCGCGGTTTATTTTTTATGGCGCAATCGGGGTCTATCCCGCGCACTATAAATCAATGAACGTTTTTATAAGAATAATAGGATTAGGTGAAAATATGAAAAAAACAATGGTTACCTTCATTGGGGGCGCTTTGCTATCGCTGGCACCTCTCCAATTTGCTGTTGCTCATGGTAATGCGACCGGTGTTGTAAAAGAGCGCATGGATACTATGGATGATATGAAAGCATCCATGAAAACCTTAGCCGCTATTTTTAGCGGAGAACGAGAATACAATGCGCAACAGGTCAAAGACGCAGCGGATACCATCGCACAGTTGTCAGGTGAAAGCCTGCTAAAGCTGTTCCCGAAAGGCAGCCTTAAAGGGCTAGGTCATACAGAAGCGAAACCGGAGATCTGGCAAGAGTGGCCACGTTTTTCTGGTTATGCCATGGACTTGCAGCGCTTTAGCGAAGCGTTGGCGCAGGCCGCTTCTAAATATGAAGCAGGCTCTCAGCAAGCGCCGGCTACCACGATGATGAGTGGTAGCAGCTCTATGATGAGTGGGCATAAAATGATGGGTGGGCACAAAATGATGGGAATGCAACAGATGTCCCAAGAGCACTTAAATAATATGCCTGCTGATCATCTATTCACCATGGTTAAAGAGAGCTGTAGCAACTGCCACACTCGATATCGTACCGAAGAGGACTGATCTATGGTGGGGTGGAAAAAGTACACAGTTTTTGCGGCTTTAATCTTAGCGGTTGCTTTCGGCTTTATGGTGACGTCACTACCACCTGAAACACCTTTATCGGTGCGGGAAGGTGACGTTGCCAGAGGTGCTTATCTTGCGCGCATTTCGGGTTGTATTGCGTGCCATACCAATACGGAAGCCAATGCTCCTTTGGCGGGTGGCTATGGGATTAAAACGCCTTTTGGTGTGCTTTTTTCGCCCAACTTAACGACGGATAACAAAACGGGTATAGGTGATTGGACAATAGAAACGTTCGGGCGCGCGGTAAGGTCGGGTGTTTCGCCTGATGGGCAGCCTTATTATCCCGTGTTTCCTTACCGTTTTTATGCTCAATTTAGTGATCAGGATATTGCTGATTTATGGGCGGCCTTTCAGACGGTACCTCCAGTACCTTATGAAAATCGTGAGCACCAGCTTGCGTTCCCTTATAACATTCGCTCAGCGCTCTACCTGTGGCGTGCCTTGTATTTTGAAGGGCGCACCTCTGTCCAAACAGATAGTCTTCAGGATGATCAATACAACCGAGGTAAGTATCTTGTCGAAGTCGCAGGGCATTGTGCCGCTTGCCATACCCCAAGAGGGTGGTTAGGTGGTTTGCAAGATGATAAGTCCCTACAAGGGGCGACAATATTAGATGATATGAAAGCCCCAGCGATTACGCCTGAAGCTCTAAAACAACAAGGTTGGACGCTCAATACTCTGGCTTATGGATTAAGCACGGGGATAAAACCTGATGGAGATGTGATGGGAGCGGCCATGGGAGAGGTTATTCGTGATGGTTTATCGTATTTAAGTAAGGCTGATCAACAAGCAATGGCACTCTATTTGTTGTCGGATAAAAGTACTTCCACGAAGTAACAGACTGCTATACTAGAGCCTTCAAAAATCAGGGGGCTTCAGTGAACGATTTACAGGTATGGCAATATGTAGCCATTGGCGCATTATTTATCTGGAGCGGCTTTGTCCGTTCAGGTTTGGGCTTTGGTGGTGCCGTCCTGACCCTGCCTTTTTTATTATTAGTACATAATGATCCACTGGTTTTCTTACCGATTATTGCCGTTCACCTTTTAGTATTCTCAAGCTTAATTGCGTATGGCAGTCACAAAAAGAATAAACGAGTGGTTAGTGAAGAGCCTATCTCAACTATCGATTGGGATTACCTAAAGCACTCCTTAAAAATCATGATCATTCCAAAACTGATAGGGGTGTTTGGTCTATTGACGCTACCTACAGCATTGATGAGCAGTATTATTTTCGTGATTGTGATGGTGTATGCCATTGGTTATGTACTCAATCGACCTTTTAAGAGTAATAGCCGAGTTTTGGATAATATGTTCTTAATGCTTGGTGGTTATATTAGTGGTACATCCTTGATCGGCGCACCATTGATTGTGGCCGTCTATGCAGGACATGTGGCTAAGCACCAGCTGCGAGATACGCTGTTTGTCCTTTGGTTTATTCTAGTGGTGATTAAGTGTGCAGCATTTGCTTGGGCAGGCGTAGATTTCCAATGGATTCATCATCTATGGCTACTACCTTGCGCAGCGCTGGGGCACCTGATTGGGCAACGATTCCATGAACGGATGGTATCGGCAGAAACGCCGCTGTTTTTCAGAGTGCTTGGTTCTGCGTTAATTATTGTGAGCCTGATCGGTTTGTGGAAGGCGCTGAGTTAATCGCTTAAAGAGAGAAAGAGAAGCCGGGATATTCCCGGCTCTAAGTTGTCTAATGACTGGCTTATTTTCCTGAATAGTTACCTGTTCGCTTTTCTACAAACGCAGTGACGGCTTCCATGTGATCTTCTGTGTTGTGGCACATGCCTTGGAAAACAGCACATAGGTCGAGAAAGTCGGGTAACGCTTGTCGTTGAGCTGCCTTCATTAGTCGTTTTGTTAGCCTAAGTGCTTGGGGGGGCTTAGCTGCAATCTGTTGGGCCATCTTCAAAGCGGTTGGCAGCAGCTGATCTGCAGGTACAACATCCAGCAATAGCCCCATCTCTTTAGCTTCCTGAGCTTTGACTAATCTACCGGTAAAGGTCATATCTGCTGCTTTTTGGTAGCCAATGAGACGCTGCAAGAACCATGCGCCCCCATCACCTGGGATAATGCCTAGATTTACAAAGGTCTCGCCCAGCAGAGCGGATTCTGAGCCAATGCGAATATCACACATACAGGTTAGGTCAAAACCTGCGCCGATAGCAGGGCCATTAACTGCGGCAATAACCGGGACTTCACATTGATAAACGGCAAGTGGGATTTTTTGGATGCCGTTGCGATATTTATTCTGCACTTCATAGACATCCCCACCAAAAGCGCCATCACGGTAGGTGGTATCTCTTTCCTGCATCTCCTTGATGTTACCGCCAGCAGAGAAGGCTGATCCATTCCCCGTCATGATAAGTACGGAAACATCCTCAGAGCGATTAACCCAATCGATTGTTGTCAGTATGTCATCAATGAGTGCTGTACCTGTCAGAGCATTACGAACATCATCTCGATTGAAGGCGAGGGTAGCAATACGGTTATCTAATGTCAGTGTTGCATCGCAAAGTTGCGGAATTGGCAAGTGCATAGTTGATCCTGTTTGTTTTTGTCTAAGCATACGACAAGATAGTGAAAATATTAAGGGATTTCCTTTATTTGGGTTGTACTCAGGTTCAGTAGCCTGCATAGGCAAATAGGCGCATAATCCCCCAGTATAAGGAAAATAACGATAATGAATGATGCTTTAAAAGGTTTATCAATACTGGCAGTAACCGCACTGTCGATCTCTATTGTGCTCAGCATGAAGTATGAGTGGGAGATCCCTTTTCTTGCCGCAACAGGTGGCGCGCGTAACAGTGCGAGCGAGCTGCAACGCCAGATTTTAGCGGGTGCAGACCCTACGCTATTACAAGAGCCTACAGCTGCTGGTGATTCTCCTACATGTTTTAATGGGGCGTTGTATCTCTCTGATGACAATGGTCGCCAGCAGCACGAGTATTTGAGTGTAATTCATGGCAGTCGGTTATATATTCGTATCAAGGGCCAAGAGGTGATTATCGAGTCCCCTTACCAGTCGTCATTGCAAGAAGCCTTCACTGTAGACTCTGTTCCGGTATTGGTGGCAACCCGTTTAGCTGATATGGCTAATGATCAGACGGACTGCATATCTAAGCCTATGACGCTCTCTTTACTTGCTCGTTAATTTTTTTAGTAGATCCTCGCGTAAATATTTTCAGCTCACCTTTCTCACCAATAAAACTTAGCAAGATTTGTTAAAAGTCTCAGTGGTAGAGTTCATTCTAACGTTTGAATGTTAAGAGACTTCCTATGCAAAGTACGCGAAACAGTTATCACCAGCGTTTTCAAAACGTCATCGATTATATCTTTGCTAATCTAGATCAGCCGCTAGATCTTAATCAACTCGCAGAGGTGGCTTGTATGTCCCCTTCGCATTGGCACAGGATTTATCGCTCAATCTATGGTGAAACCTTAGCAATGACCGTAAAGCGCCTACGTTTACATAGAGCCGCTGAGCAGATTTTGAATACCAGTGAGCCGTTATCGAAAATCGCTTTAGGCGCAGGTTATAGCAGCGTTCAAGCATTTAGCAGGGCATTTTCACAGAGCTACGGGCTTCCGCCTGTGCGTTATAAAAGGGAAGGGAGTCATCAGCAGTTTGCTGTTACCCCTTCAGATATGCATGTAAAAACTGTCGGAGATATGATGATGTTAGAAGTGAATATTAAACAAGTCGAAAGTTTTTCTGTATGTGGCCTCCCTCATCGAGGGTCCTATATGGAGATTGGCAAAGCATTTGAGAAACTGTTTGGTTGGTTGGCGATTAACCATAAACTGACATCCGATATACGTTCAATTGGTATCTATTTAGATGATCCGTGCAGTGTAGAAGAGAGTGAGCTACGCTCCTTTGCCGGTGCTACCTTTGATGGTTCTGCTGAATCGACATTTGAGTGTCAGGAATTAGTTGGGGGAGAATATGCGGTATTAC
Organism: Neptunomonas concharum; assembly: GCF_008630635.1. Classification (NCBI taxonomy): domain Bacteria; kingdom Pseudomonadati; phylum Pseudomonadota; class Gammaproteobacteria; order Oceanospirillales; family Oceanospirillaceae; genus Neptunomonas; species Neptunomonas concharum. Next base: position 1,583,391 of record NZ_CP043869.1, read on the forward strand.
ACTATAAAGGCCCCTATAGCGACATGCATAACGCTTATCAATGGCTGTATGGGGTATGGTTACCTCAGTCAGGAAGGGAAGCGGCAGATAAGCCCGTATTTGAAGAGTACTTAAATGATCCTAAAGAGGTGGCTCCTACCGAATTGCTGACAGATATTTACCTTCCTCTTAAGTAAATGTCCCACACGAAAAAAGGCGATGCCTGTAAAAGGGATCGCCTTGATCTTGGAGAACGCTGCTCTGATCACTTACATCACCAGAGCGCTTCTCTTAAACCGGTTCTTAGTTGAACTGGTTAGATGTGTTTTTCGCACCACCGGCTTTCAGTGCTGCTTCACCTGCGTAATACTCTTTGTGGTCGTCACCGATGTCAGAACCTGACATGTTCTGGTGTTTAACACACGCGATACCCTGACGGATCTCTTTACGCTGTACGCCAGCCACGTAGCCCAGCATACCTGCATCACCGAAGTACTCTTTCGCCAGATTGTCTACAGACAGGGCAGTAGTGTGGTAAGTCGGTAGCGTGATCAGGTGGTGGAATACGTTCGCTTCACGAGCAGTATCTGCCTGGAAGGTGCGTACACGTGCATCAGCGGCTGCAGACAGTTCAGAATCATCGTATTCAGCTGACATCAGGTTGTTACGATCGTAGGCAGATACGTCTTTACCTTCAGCTACCCATGCATCGTACGTCTGCTGACGGAAGTTCAGCGTCCAGTTGAATGATGGAGAGTTGTTGTAAACCAGCTTAGCATCTGGGTGTACTTTACGAACGTCATCCATCATGCCCTTAATTTCATGAACAGTCGGAACCGCTGTTTCGATCCACAACAGGTCAGCACCTGCGTTCAGCGCTTCGATACAGTCAAATACGCAACGCTCGTGGCCTGTGCCAGGACGGAACTGGTACAAACCAGAAGCTAGACGCTTAGGACGAACCAGTTTGCCATTACGGCTGATCAATACGTCACCTTCGCTGGTGTCTTCTGGAGCAACTTCTTCAACATCTAGGTAAGAGTTGTAGATATCACCTTGGTCGCCTGGCTCACGAACCACTGCGATCTCTTTAGTCAGGCCAGCACCTTCAGAGTCAGTACGTGCAACGATAACACCGTCATCAACACCCAGCTCAAGGAAAGCGTAACGCAGTGCACGCAGTTTTGCGTGGAAGTCAGCGTGAGGTACGGTTACTTTACCGTCCTGGTGACCACACTGCTTCTCATCAGCTACTTGGTTCTCGATCTGCAAGCAGCATGCACCGGCTTCGATCATCTGCTTAGCCATCAGGTAAGTGGCTTCTGCGTTACCGAAGCCTGCATCGATATCAGCAACGATCGGCACAACGTGCGTTTCGTGGTTATCGATCTGGTTCTGGATTTCAGCTTCTTTAGCTGCATCACCCGCTTCACGCGCTTTATCCAGTTCACGGAACAGACCACCGAGTTCACGCGCATCAGCCTGACGCAGGAAGGTGTATAGCTCTCTTACCAGATCAGCAACAACGGTTTTCTCATGCATAGACTGGTCAGGCAGAGGACCGAAAGAAGAGCGCAGTGCAGCAACCATCCAGCCAGACAGGTAGAGGTATTTACGTTCAGTAGAACCGAAGTGCTTTTTGATAGAGATCAGCTTTTGCTGACCTACAAAACCGTGCCAGCAGCCTAGGGACTGAGTGTACTTGGTTTTATCTTTGTCAAACTCAGCCATGTCACGGCGCATGATACCTGCCGTGTATTTAGCGATATCCAGACCGGTTTTGAATTTGTTCTGAGCGCGCATACGAGCAGCAGATTCTGGGTTGATAGCGTTCCAAGGAGAGCCATTGGTTTCGCACAATGTTGCTACTGCATCGATATCTTTTGTGTAGTTTGACATGGTTAGTCCTTCACGTGTTTCTATAAAAATAAGATGATTTAAGAATCATTTTTCTCTATGTTGAAGGGGTAAGCAGGTCATGTCAAAGCGTTTTTGTGCATAGCAGCAAAGCTGTAGTTTCACTACAAATAGGTCGATTGAATTAATGTAAAAAAACTACAGAATTTTGGTTTAACTGGCTAGCTTGAAACGCCCAATTCATGGGTGTTGCGATGCAGCATAAAAAGGTTATTTCGACTTTAGAAGGGGGGCTTTTTAACGTAATTTACATGCAATTTTGGAATTAAAATAAGATTTCATATATCAAAAAAATATTTATAATTTTAACTACATAATCGCGTAAATTCGTGAGCTGATAGTGCTTTAAAAGGCTCATATCTACTGATACGAACCTTTTGAAAAGATACATCTGTTGGATTGGTTAGCTTGTGATCAAATTGAGGTAGGTCGCTTCGATATCCTCATCAAAATAAGCCATACCTAACTTGGTTAAGTACTCCATACGGTCGGCTTTCATTAGGTCAATTTCAGGGGCATCAAAGCCGTGCTTCTGATAGAGGCCTGCCAGATAAGCCATAAAGTTCTCACCTTCACTGACCAATAATAAGCTGGCCGCACCAACATCGGGCTTCACTTGTGTATTGAGTGTTTCTGGCAAGGTGACGGTAAATACAACAGGCTGTTCATTTCCGGCTATTCGCACACTGCGATCCCTGACGGTTTTCTGTGCCCAGTAAAAAGCCAATTCTTTACTTTGTGTTAAAAATACCGGCTCAATTGATTCAGTGTAGCTGTTTCCAATAGTTGCCATGGTTTTTTTTGCAGCTGCGTTGAGCTCTTTATCACCTGAGCGTTTTAAGCCCTGTGCTTTGATGGAATCGACTAGCGCCGATGACGTACCGTGATACCAAGTATTATTTGTTGTGAACCCCTGGTCGGTTAACACATCTTTAGCATCTTGAAGGAAAGTAGGTGTATCAGCCATATTTGAAATCACTTTATCAATTTTAATAGAAACCGCTGCATATTCTAACGTAAAAACCTATTGGGTTCTTTCATCAGTAAGTTTCAGTTGAACCCGTTAAAAAAAAGGCGATGCCTGTAAAAGGGATCGCCTTGATCTTGGAGAACGCTGCTCTGATCACTTACATCACCAGAGCGCTTCTCTTAAATCGGTTCTTAGTTGAACTGGTTAGATGTGTTTTTCGCACCACCGGCTTTCAGTGCTGCTTCACCTGCGTAATACTCTTTGTGGTCGTCACCGATGTCAGAACCTGACATGTTCTGGTGTTTAACACACGCGATACCCTGACGGATCTCTTTACGCTGTACGCCAGCCACGTAGCCCAGCATACCTGCATCACCGAAGTACTCTTTCGCCAGATTGTCTACAGACAGGGCAGTAGTGTGGTAAGTCGGTAGCGTGATCAGGTGGTGGAATACGTTCGCTTCACGAGCAGTATCTGCCTGGAAGGTGCGTACACGTGCATCAGCGGCTGCAGACAGTTCAGAATCATCGTATTCAGCTGACATCAGGTTGTTACGATCGTAGGCAGATACGTCTTTGCCTTCAGCTACCCATGCATCGTACGTCTGCTGACGGAAGTTCAGCGTCCAGTTGAACGATGGAGAGTTGTTGTAAACCAGCTTAGCATCAGGATGTACTTTACGAACGTCATCCATCATGCCCTTAATTTCATGAACAGTCGGAACCGCTGTTTCGATCCACAACAGGTCAGCACCTGCGTTCAGCGCTTCGATACAGTCAAATACGCAACGCTCGTGGCCTGTGCCAGGACGGAACTGGTACAAACCAGAAGCCAGACGCTTAGGACGAACCAGTTTGCCGTTACGGCTGATCAGTACGTCACCTTCGCTGGTGTCTTCTGGAGCAACTTCTTCAACATCTAGGTAAGAGTTGTAGATATCACCTTGATCGCCTGGCTCACGAACCACTGCGATCTCTTTAGTCAGGCCAGCACCTTCAGAGTCAGTACGTGCAACGATAACACCGTCATCAACACCTAGCTCAAGGAACGCGTAACGCAGTGCACGCAGTTTCGCGTGGAAGTCAGCGTGAGGTACGGTTACTTTACCGTCCTGGTGACCACACTGCTTCTCATCAGCTACTTGGTTTTCGATCTGCAAGCAGCATGCACCGGCTTCGATCATCTGCTTAGCCATCAGGTAAGTTGCTTCCGCGTTACCGAAGCCTGCATCGATATCAGCAACGATCGGCACAACGTGCGTTTCGTGGTTATCGATCTGGCTCTGGATTTCAGCTTCTTTAGCTGCATCACCCGCTTCACGCGCTTTATCCAGTTCACGGAACAGGCCACCCAGTTCGCGCGCATCAGCCTGACGCAGGAAGGTGTACAGCTCTCTTACCAGATCAGCAACAACGGTTTTCTCATGCATAGACTGGTCAGGCAGAGGACCGAAAGAAGAGCGCAGTGCAGCAACCATCCAGCCAGACAGGTAGAGGTATTTACGTTCAGTAGAACCGAAGTGCTTTTTGATAGAGATCAGCTTTTGCTGACCTACGAAACCGTGCCAGCAGCCCAGAGACTGAGTGTACTTGGTTTTATCTTTGTCAAACTCAGCCATGTCACGGCGCATGATACCTGCCGTGTATTTAGCGATATCCAGACCGGTTTTGAATTTGTTCTGAGCGCGCATACGAGCAGCAGATTCTGGGTTGATAGCGTTCCAAGGAGAGCCATTGGTTTCGCACAGTGTTGCTACTGCATCGATATCTTTTGTGTAGTTTGACATGGTTTTGTCCTACCTAACAGGTTAAAGGTAATAGCAAAAAGCTGTTTCTAATTGTTGAAGCCATAGTATGGGAAAAAGATATATAATTGAAATAAATGCTATTTATTTTATATATTTATTATATGAATGTAGTGTTTAACTTGTTGAATCTAAAAGATTTGAGGCTGATAAATGAATCTCGATAAGATTGATTTAAACTTGCTGGTCTATCTAGATGTGTTGCTGAGAGAGCGAAATGTGACTCGATCCGCTAGCTTATTGGGTATTACTCAACCAGCCATGAGTAATGGCTTAAGGCGTCTGAGAGAAACTTTTTCAGATCCTCTCTTGGTTAGGACGAGTGAAGGTATGATGCCGACGGAGCGTGCGATTTTATTACAACCTGTTATTCGGCAAGTCCTTGCTTCTATCGAGCAAGCCGTAGAGCCGGGTACGGATTTTGATGCATCATGCAGTGACCGTGTGTTTCGCATTATGACCAGTGATTATGGTGAGTCAACGCTAATTCCTACTGTACTGGCTCGGCTCACTGAGGAAGCACCGGGTGTCGTGCTTGATATCTTAACCCCCAGTGATATGAGTTTTCTGGAGGTAGAGCAGGGTGAAGTAGATTTGGTTATAAACCGCTTCGATACGTTGCCTCAAGCTTTTCACCAAGTGACGCTATGGCAAGATAGCTTCTCCTGCTTACTTAGCGCGGATAACCCACTCGCGGATAGTTTCTCTTTGGATAGTTATTTACAAGGGCATCATGTATGGGTCAGTAAAACAGGAATGGGGGCCGGAATGGGGCTCACGCCAAAAGATACCACTCGCCTTGGCTGGGTAGATGAAGCGCTGCTTAAATGCGGCCACAAACGGCATATCTCTGTATTCACTCGCCACTATCAATCAGCGGCTTTACTGGCTGAACAAAAAGGCTTGATTGTTACCATCCCAACCAAGGCGGCGATGGCGCAGCAGCATAACCCCAAACTTAAAATTTTTCCGCCACCTTTTGAAGTCCCCAGCTTTGAGCTGAAGATGGCCTGGAGTCCGTTGCTTCAACATAATCGTGCTCACCAGTGGCTGCGGCGCTTGGTTACAGAATCTGCTCAGAAGCTAGCGTCGATGTAACTCAATGCGTGTCAGATCATCGTCATAATCCTTCGTTACTATAGGGTTTTAAATAGCCGAGAGCACAGGTCATGTCGAGAAGTAATAGTATCAGCCGTAGGGATTTCATTCGATTATCTGCAATGGGTATCGGTGCTGCAGCGATTTCTACAGGGCTTGCCGGATGCGGAGGTGATAGCCAAATTGGCGTAAAAGTTAAGTATTCTCATGGTGTTGCCAGTGGTGACCCTTTGCAAGATAAAGTCATCATCTGGACACGGGTAACACCCGAGTTAGAACTGAAAATAGATGTGCAGGTTCATTGGGAAGTTTCTGAGGATGCTGCATTCACTTCGCTTATTCACCAAGGACATATGATTACTTCTCCAGAGCGAGATTATACCGTCAAGGTTGATATTCAAAACTTATTACCAGGGCGTACTTATTTCTATCGCTTCATAGCTAATGAAGTAGTATCGCCTGTTGGTCAGATGAAAACGTTACCCAGTGGTTCTGTAGACAAAGTTAAGCTGGCCGTATTCTCTTGTGCGAATTATCCTGCAGGCTTTTTCAACGTTTATGGTGAAGCCGCAAAACGGAATGATATTGATGCTGTACTCCATTTAGGTGACTACCTCTATGAGTATGCGATGGGTGGTTATGCAACAGAGAATGCGATTCAGATAGGTCGAGCGATTCCTCAAGATAACGATACTGAACTCGTTAGTTTAAGCGATTATCGTAAACGTTATGCGCTCTATCGTAGTGATGAACAGCTGCAAGGTCTTCATGCAAAAGTACCTTTTATCTGTGTGTGGGATGATCATGAAGTAGCAAATGATGCATGGCGCAATGGTGCAGAGAATCATCAACCGGAAGAGGGAAGCTTTGATGAGCGCAAAATGCAGGCATTGCAAGCTTACTTCGAGTGGTTGCCTATTCGTCCGGCTAATCCTGATGACAACGAAACAATCTATCGCTACTTTGAGTTCGGTGATCTAGCATCCTTGTATATGCTGGATACGCGACTGATTGGGCGAGATTTACAGTTAGATTTTGCAAGTTATACGGATCCTGTTAGCGGAAGTTTCAATAGTGCTCAATTTATTGCAGATGTCGCTGATGCCAACCGGACGTTGTTGGGTGCTGATCAATTATTATGGTTGCAGCAAACCATGATGGTTTCTCCTGCAAAATGGCAAGTGTTAGGACAGCAAGTGCTTATGGGGCGTATGAATATCCCTGCAGAGCTGCTCCGGTCACCGTCTAAGATGGGGGAGTTGGTCGCGATCAAATTAAGAATGGATGCAGGTGATCCAACACTCACGGAGGAAGAGCAAGCAAGAGTCCTATCCGCGGTTCCTTATAACCTAGATGCCTGGGATGGCTATGCTTATGAGCGTGAAGTGATTTTTGGGCTGGTTAAGCAGCTGGATAAAGATCTCATTGTCTTGGCGGGCGACACTCATAATGCTTGGGCCAACAATCTGACAGATAGGGTTGGCGATGCGGTAGGGGTAGAGCTTGCGGCACCTTCAGTAACATCACCTGGATTGGAGTCTTATCTTAATCTTGGGGATGACCCTGTGGCTTTAGGTCAGGCTGAGTTTGGTTTCACTACATTAATTAATGACTTGCAGTATATGAATATCTCTCAGCGGGGCTATTTGACAGTAACCCTGACGCCTGAAAAGGCAGAGGGCGAATGGATATTTGTTAATAATATTCTCAGCCCGACTTACAGCGTCGATGAGCTAAAAGGCAAGCGTATGCATGTGCTGCCGGGTTCTGATCATAGGACGCTGGTTGACAGCTAACTAGGTAAAAAAGAGGAGGCCTAGGCCTCCTCTTCTAGTGCTTCGTCATAGGATTCTGTACAGAGTGCTTCCATATTGAGCAACTCGGTGACAATCTCCAGTGTTTCTTGGCTGGTGATGTCATCACCACTGATTGCTGAGTGATCACATAAGGCTTTTATAAAGCCTCCTTCGTGAGCGCCTACCTCGCAAGACACGCCATTCACGTATAGCACGTAATTTTTTACCTGTTTACGGCGATAGGCAAAGCGTATCCCTTCCGTTCGCATCAACAGTCCACCTTCATCAAGATAGCCACGAACCTGATCTGTTGTTAACATCTCTTGCGGTTCATCTTGCTCTTGATCAGGGTATTTGTGCTCTGTCATGAACTGGCCAAACCAGTCTTCTAACAGACCTGGCTCTTTTAGGTAAGAGGTAAAGATATCTCTTACTTTGTCAAAAGCAGCTTCAGTTATTTCTGCGGGACTTTCTTGTAGCTTCAGATCAGGATCAGCATAACGCAGTTCGCCAGTTAATTGCTCACCCACGAAGTCCGTGAAGCTTCTGAGAATTTCGGCATGAGAGGGGGCTCGAAAACCAACAGAGTAAGTCATGCAATCGTCTGATTCAGCAATACCGTTATGCCCTAAACAGGGTGGGATATAAATCATATCACCCGGGTTTAGGATGTAGCTTTCTTCGGCGGTCCACTCAGGAAGGATCATGACGGGAGTATCGCTGCGGCGCGGTGATGCTTCATTAAATGTGCCGCCTATTTCCCAGCGTCGCTGTCCGCTAGCCTGAATCAGGAATACATCGTAATTATCATAGTGAGGCCCTACACCACCCCCTTGGGTGGCGTAGCTGATCATCAAGTCATCAATACGCCAACTAGGGATAAAGCGAAACTGTTCAAGTAGCGCATTAGCTTCTGGGACCCAATGATCAACCGCTTGGACGAGCAGAGTCCAATGGCTTTTAGGCAAAGAGGCAAAATCGGCTTCCTCAAAAGGCCCCTGCTTAAGTTCCCAACTTTCACCGGTCTCATCCTGAGTAATGAGGCGAGACTCAACCATCGGTTCACAGGCGAGCCCTGCTAACTCGTCAGCGCTGACAGGGGGCTCAAAGTCAGGGAAAGCGTTTCGAATCAGTAGGGGCTTCTTTTGCCAATATTCTTCAAGAAACTGCTCTACGGTGATATCACCTAGCGGGAACTGAATCATCGTTTCAGTAGCTCAACCAATTCAATGGCGGCATCTTCCAGTTCATCCATGACTTTGCGTTTATCTCGTGCTGCCAAAGCGGCAATTCGATTATTTCCTAACACCTTGGCACACTTCTGGATTTTCAGTGCGCAATCTTGAATGCCGCCTAAGTTATTCTCATAAGCATCCATTTCAGCGGCGACTGCTTCGATACCTGCTTGGAGACGTGCTGCATCTTCTTTTAAATTTTTTAGATTGGTGTGCATTGTCGTTAATCCTTCTTGTCGGTCGACGATAATCTTTGCATAGTTTCCTGAACAGAGGTCAGGATGCCTCGTAACATGCCCAACTCGGCTTTTTCCGGACGCGTCCGGTTGAAGTAGCGCTTTAGTTTGGTCATGGCGCGCCCTTCGTGTTGGGGAATAATAAAGTTGGTAGCTCGTATCACAGTTTCCAGATGTTCATAAAAAAGCTCCATCTCTTTATGTCGAGGATACTCGGACTCAGTTGGCTTAACCTCAGTACTTTGAGAAGCCATCCAGACTTCGTAACATAGCAACTGAATGGCCTGAGCAACATTTAACACGGGATATTCTGGATTCGCAGGGATGTAAACATGGAAGTTACACAACTGCAGTTCTTCGTTCAATAAGCCCATAGTTTCACGCCCGAAAACTAACGCAATCTCCCCGTGGCTTGCTTCTGACACCACTTTTTCTGCACAGTTTCGTGCATCGAGAATAGGTAGGTCAAATGTTCGGGTGCGGGCACTGGTTCCAATGACGAGCTGGCAGTCTGCAATGGCTTCTTCCATCGTACTAACGACTCTTGCATTGTCGAGTACATCTTTAGCGCCTGCTGCTCTGGATACGGCTTCTTCACTTGGATGATCATTAGGGTCAACCAGCCAGAGCTGGGACAGCCCCATATTTTTCATGGCACGAGCCGCTGCGCCGATATTGCCAGGATGGAATGTATTGATTAAAACGATACGAACATTGGATAGCATAGGTGATAGCCTTTAAAAACAGGCGGCCATTATAGGGTAATGACGGCGGCTCACAAAGACTCTGTGTAGCGATTCAGATCATAAATGAAACGCTCTCTATGCCATAAATGAGGCGAGTGATCTGAGTCGGGATAAATCAGCAGTTGGCTATTTGGTGTGTGCTGGTGAACATAAGCTTGTAAGTCAGCGCTATAAAACTGGCTTTCATCGCCGTATACCAGAAGGGTTGGGCATTGGATTGAGGGGAGCACAGGGCGATAGTCCTGTTGAGTAATGCTGTCCCAGCATCGAGTTAATAGAGAACCGTGAAGCTTATGGAGATGGTCTCGCATTTGTTGAAAGCCTCTTGAGTTTGCCTCGTAGTTTTCTCGTGAGCGGCGATTATGCCCAAAGGCTATCAGTTCTAATACGGCTTCAGCAAAATCTTCTTCAAGACGCTTAAGAAATGTTTGGTTTTTTGTCGCATTGAACTCACTGTAAACGCCGTTTCTCCATTCATCATCGGTGACTAATTTTGGCGATTGGTCGACAATACAAAGCCCTTTAAGGCGAGCATCACTGTGGCGTCTAATATACTCCCATGCGGTAAGCGCGCCCATGGAGTGTCCAATAAGCACAACATTTGTCAATTCAAGGTGTGCTAACAGTTCTTCAAGGTCATCTGCCATACGCGCAAGAGTCATCTCCGTTTGGCTGCGATAAACATGGAAACCATGTCCTCGGGCATCCCAGCAGATCACTTGATGTCGTTCAGATAATTCGGCTGCAAAAGGAAGCCACTCTCTTGAACTGGCTGTCCAGCCATGTAAAAAAACAAGGCAAAGTTCGCCAGCACCCATAGAGATATAGTTAATTTCTGTATTATCTGAAGCGTGAAATTGTTCCATGGAGAGAATCTGTTCCTGCGGCAAAGAGAGGCCTCCATTATATCGTTATACCTACGAATCATCAGGTGCTCTTAGCCTAAAAGGTAAGATGGATAAAACAATTAACCTTGAATCTTGAACGATTTATAACGGGTGACTATTAATATATTATGTCAGTCATATATTTGATCAATCTGGAAGGGAAATCCTATGCAAATCATCGATGTCGAAAAAGTGTTGAACCAAGAAGGTATTTCATTCACAAAACAGGGTGATGCTTTAAAGATCAAATTGAATGCATGGTCTGGGCCTGTGAAGATCATCTATGATTGGAATAAGCGCGCTTTGGCGTTTTCTTCCTATCAAGGGGCGATGATGCTTGTGTCTTTTATCATGATTGTCTCTTCAATGGCGACCTTAGGTGACGGGAAATATGCTTGGGGCGGTGTTTCTTTGGCGTTGGGCCTTATTAATCTCACCAACATTGTGTTAACCGAAATCCATCTGATTGATCTTAAGCGCTTGCTTCAAGAGCATCAAAAAGCGGCACCCGAATCTATGCAATAGGGGCCTGTTATCATAAAAACGAAAAGGGGCCTTAATAGCCCCTTTTTCGTGTGTGACGATCTATTAGATACGCTTGGCTTGATCCACCGCATTACCGATATAGTTATGGGGTGTTAATTGCTTCAGCTCAACTTTGACCGCTTCTGGCAGTTCGAGTGTATCGATAAATGCCTGAATCGTGTCTTTGTTCATTGCTTGGCCACGGGTAAGTGCTTTAAGCTTTTCGTATGGCTCTTCGATGGCGTAGCGGCGCATCACGGTCTGAATTGGTTCAGCCAATACTTCCCATGCATTTTCTAAATCTTCATTCAGTCGAACCGCGTTCAGTTCCAGCTTGCTGATACCTTTGAGTGTCGATTGGTACGCAATCAAACTGTAACCAAAGCCAACGCCCATATTACGAAGAACCGTGGAGTCTGTTAGGTCGCGTTGCCAGCGAGAAATAGGTAGCTTGGCTGCTAAATGTTGCATGATAGCGTTAGCAATGCCTAAGTTGCCTTCAGAGTTTTCGAAGTCAATAGGGTTAACTTTATGTGGCATCGTTGAAGAGCCAACTTCGCCAGCAATAGTGCGCTGCTTGAAGTAGCCCTGTGAGACGTAACCCCAAATATCACGGTCAAAGTCGATCAGAATCGTATTGAAACGGCAAACCGCATCAAACAGTTCTGCAATGTAGTCGTGTGGCTCGATTTGAGTCGTGTATGGGTTAAAGCTAAGCCCCAAACCTTCGATAAAGGTTTTAGCATTCTCTTCCCAGTCGATATCTGAGTAGGCTGATAGGTGAGCATTGTAGTTGCCGACTGCACCATTAATTTTGCCTAAAAACTCAATCTGCTGCATCTGCTTGATCTGACGCTGTAAACGGAACGCCACGTTAGCCATCTCTTTTCCAACGGTTGTTGGTGAAGCTGTTTGGCCATGGGTGCGGGAGAGCATAGGCTGCTCTGCAAAATCACGGCCCATTTTGGCAATCTCGTCAGCGGTTTGCTTCATTAAAGGTAGAGTAACCTCTAGACCTTCTTTGAGCATTAGCGCATGAGAGAGGTTGTTTATATCTTCAGAGGTGCAAGCGAAGTGTACAAATTCGTTAACGGCTTGCAGTTCAGCGTTGTCTTTGAATTTCTCTTTAATCAAATATTCAACGGCTTTTACGTCGTGGTTGGTCGTGCGCTCGATCTCCTTGACGCGTTCTGCATCAGTGGTGCTGAAGTTATCAACGATGCCGTTCAGAAGGGCGTTCGCAGCGTCGCTGAACGCAGGTACTTCTGTGATCTGCGGGTGAGCGGCCAGTTTTTGCAACCAACGGATCTCGACCAGAACACGGTTACGGATAAGTCCAAATTCACTGAAAATAGGGCGTAGGTCAGCAGTTTTGCTGCCATAGCGGCCATCTACCGGAGATACGGCAGTGAGGGCAGAAAGCTCCATGTATCATCTCGCTGTAGCTAATTGATAAAAATGAGGCAAAATTATAGCGGAACTTTGCTTAGAAATCTGTATCTCGTGAGGGTTTTACAAAGCCGTGAGAATGAAAAGCTTTTCAGTTTGCGGATTTCTGAGTAACGCTTCTGACTCCTCTGCATTGAGGGGTTTGCTGTAAAGGTAACCTTGAATATCATTGCACTGATGATCGATCATAAAGTAGAGGTGTTCGAGGTTTTCAATCCCTTCTGCGGTGACTCTTAGATTTAAGTGTTGTGCCATGGTAATGATACTGCTGATTACCCCTTTGTAGCGCTTATCTTTCTCTAGTTGAAGAATAAACGACCGGTCGATTTTCAGATTATCGATAGGTAAATTTGATATATAGGAGAGTGATGAATAACCTGTGCCAAAGTCGTCGATCGCAATTGTGATACCTTTTTCTCTAATTTGATTCAGACGCTCTGTCGCCTTTTGCATATTATCCAGAAAAACCCCTTCGGTTATCTCCAGTTCGATATGTTCTGGCTTAACCCCGCTACTATAGATTGCTTGATCTAGATGCTCTAAAAAGTGAATATCAAATAACTGGATAGGTGAAATATTGATCGCCATGCGGCCTTGCCAAATCCCAGCGTGTTGCCATGCGGCTTGTTGTTTCATTGCGCTTATCATGACGTGATACCCCAGTTCCATGACCATGCCGGTTTCTTCGGCTATGGTGAAAACCTCCTCAGGGGAAATAAAACCAGCGGTTGGGTGAATAAATCTAGAGAGTGCTTCAAATCCGGACAAGCAGCGGTTTTGTATATCAACTTTAGGTTGGTAGACAACCTTCATGTAGTCATTATCAATCGCAGAGCGTAGGTATCGCTCCAGTTTGGTTCTGTGCTCTAGGGCAATACTTAAATCTTGTGAATAAAATTCAAAGCACTCCTTACCTTTTGCTTTTGCTTGATACATAGCCATATCTGCGCAGCGTAGCAGTGATTCAAAACTTTCAGCATCTTGCGGGAAGCGGCTAATGCCTATACTGGCGCTGATGTTTGCACTGTAATCACCTAAGCGGTAAATTTCCGATATTTTTTGAATAAGCCGTTGGGCTAGGCTAGCTAACGCATCTTGGGGAAGGTAGGGTATAAAAACTGTAAACTCATCCCCTCCAAAGCGTGATGCTATCGTATCCTCTGGTAAGTGTTTAAGAATTCGCTGGCCGGCTTCGATCAATAGCTGGTCTCCGGTATGGTGACCAAGGGTATCATTAATATTCTTAAAACGATCCAGGTCGATAAACAGCATACTGGCCTGATAGCCTGGTGCATCTCGGCTCTTGAGTCGCTGGTTGACGCTAAATTGAAAGTAACTGCGGTTATAAAGGCCGGTCAATTTGTCATAGTTTGCTTGCCGTTCTAACATTTTCTCACGATGGAGAGCGTTAAATACGACGGCGGTGTGAGTTAAAAACTCTGGGAATCTAGCGTGTCTTTGTTTTTCTGTCTGCCCGATTAACAAGCCCGACATGAGTTGATTGCCGTGAAAGAGTGGGTAAAAGCGGTAGCTTTCTTGTTTGCTAGGCCATCGGCTTTGTGGAAACCATGCTTGCACTTGGTCAGCACTGCAGCTAATGGAATTTTCTCCTTGGCTATGGTGCTGCAACGAATTACGCAGTTGATCAAGATTAGTAGGAATATCTGTGAAGGTGTTATGAGTGTAGTTGTAGTGAAAAATAACTTGCTCAGGTTGTAAAAAAGGGTCGAATATAAAAATACAGGCATTGTTTGGAAATGACAGCATTGACAGACTTTGGAGTATTTCGCGAGCGCACGCGTGAATATCTGTTTTCACAAGAATTCTTCTATCAATTGAAGACAGCGTTGAGTTGACCTTAAACTCATCTTCTAACTTGCGGGCCATGGCGTTAAAGGATTCTGCTAGCTCTTGGTATTCGTCATTCGTGTTTAGTTGTATACGATATGTTAAATCGTTTTCTGATAACGCTTGAGTGCCTTTTATTAAAGCGTCGACAGGTTTTAAATAACGACGAATACTAATCACGGATAAAAGTACAATGAGCAAAAGAGCAAGTAGTGCTCCCGGTATGTAAGTTCTTGCAAAGGCGGTTAGTTGTGAGAGCACAATGCTTTCAGGCTTGTTAGTAATGATATACCAGTCGGGCACCCTGAACTGGTGGTCCATGAATAATGCCCAATAGGAAGCCAGCATTTTAGTGCCATGGGTATTGGTCCAAGAAAGCGTGGGGGTGTTTGGTTGTGTAATGACCTGTTGAATTTTCTCGTTTGGCATAGGCTCGGTGCAGTGAATAGTGGCCCCAGACATTAAAGCGATACAGAGAGACTCATAGGCACCCAGCTCGGTTTCGGGCCATGCAAACTCCTCTTTAAGTTGAGCCGCTGCAATATATTGGCTCCCATCTAGTTCGAGCCGTTCTACCAGCCATACGTCTTGGTAATCACCTTGGTTGACTAGAAACAGCCGTTCGTCTCCCAATGTTGCCAATGTTTGGGATAGGCTCGCATCAATATCTGAACCTAGCAAACTTAATTTATGCTGCTTGTCACGGTAAATATGCAGTTGGTTGAAAAATACCTTTAGCAGTGCCCACTCATCATCATTAATTGGGGTACTATCGGTTAAGTCGGTGAGCGCTATACTCAAGTAACGGCGAGCATCGCTAAGGCGTCTGAATAAACTCAAACCGTATTCCTGACTGGTCCGACGTAAGCTTTCTTTGTGTTCATAGGAGATAAGCTGGCTGACCTCTTTGAATGATGAGAGACCAGTCACAAATAGTGGAATAAATATTACAATTAAGAAAAGTAGAAAGAGTCGTCGTCCGATACGGCTTTTGAAGGCGCTTAATTCAAGTTTCATAGATCTTAATGGTAATCTTTGGCTAGGCCAATATAGCTGCCATTTCGGCCGCGCACGATATCATCCTGGCTTAATGCCGAGGTGAGAGGGCTAGCAGTGCGGCCATCCTTTCCTTTGCTGTAGAGATCGTAATCGGTATTAATAGGTACCTGATCTTTATTTTTTCTTAGCTGACCGTTCCCTTGTGTTGTCGATATATTCAAATACTCATAGGGGTTATCCCACGGGTCTCTCAGTACATCCGCAGGTAGGTTTAGGTTGTTCAGATTAGGAGGGTAGCTGCCTTGAGTGATAAAGAAAGTCTCCAGCTTGCCGCTGATGAGGGTAATTTCAGAGATTGATAATTCTATATTAGTGCGATCAATGTGCGCCTGATAAGCAGGATAGGCAAAGCTCGCCAGAATGCCCACAATAGCAACTGCTATCATGAGCTCCAGCAAGCTAAAGCCTTTTGTTTTCTCGTACTGCATGAGGGTCTCCTGAACATGCTTATATATCTCCCTGATATAAGCAACCACATGCTGTAAGCCTAGGTCAGAATGCAAATATTACAAGCCAGAGAATGACTCAGGGTGCAATTTTTTTCAGCGATGGTCTTAGTCTGGAGCGGAAGAAAAGCAAGTGCCAGCGTTTGCCACCAACTTGCCTCCAAAGCATGGCCGCCCGAATGCCAGAAAGTAACAGTGCGCGTATCTTTGCGGCGTTCTCAGCATTTTGTAGATGGCGAGGGTCGCCACCTACTTGAATGCGAAAACTGAAGGTGCTGATGGAGTCTTGGTAGAGGCTTTCCAAATTGGCAATCACACTTGAATGGGTAAAGCTTGCCGGATTATCCATTGGATTTTGTGATTCAGGGCTGAAGTATCTCGCTTTCTCGCGGATGCTATCAATTCTCTCACCCACTAGGTTCAGCATCTGATTGTTTTTAGAAAGCTTTTTTTCCAACATAATCATGCTAAGCACATAGTTGGTAATATTGTTGTTTTTGGTCTCCTGCTTTTTATCAACGAGGTCTTTTAGTGATTTAAGACCCATGCTGAGATTAAAGGGAAGATCCTTTGCTCCACCATAAATATCTTCTGTGCTTTCAGGTCTAGTTACAAACAGGCTGTATATGCTTGCCTCAAAATTATTTTGTGGAACCATGCCTCTGTTGGCGATCTGATCAACTAACGTTGCCGCCTGAAACATGGCAGCAAGTGCGATTGCTTGTTCATCATGGGCTCTGGACATGTAGGTTTAGGCCTCGTTTTTCCCTGTGGTTTCTATCACGCCACCGCCAAGACAGATGTCATCTTGATAAAACACCACGGATTGACCGGGTGTAATTGCGCGCTGTGGCTCATCAAAGAGTACCCTATAGATGGCGCTTTGGGGATCTTTTTCAAGGGTGCACGTTTGATCTCCTTGGCGATATCTGACTTTCGCTTTACAGCGATAGGGTGTTTCTGGCGCTTGACCATTAATCCAGAAAATATCGGCACTGGTAAGCCAATCGGTAAAGAGCAGGTCATTTTGTTGGCCCTGAACGGCAATCAAGACGTTTCTGTCTAAGTCTTTGCCTGCGACAAACCAAGGTTCTTCAGGATAGTCTTTGAGGCCACCAATATGTAAACCTTGCCTCTGACCGATGGTGTAATACATTAAACCGGCATGTTCGCCAATCACATCTCCGTTGTCGGTTTCTATTTTTCCAGGCTGGGCAGGGAGGTATTGCTGGAGAAAATCTTTAAAGCGGCGCTCTCCTATAAAGCAGATACCGGTACTATCTTTTTTGTTGTGCGTAATCAGATCGTGCTCTTCGGCTATTCTTCTAACCTCGGGCTTTTCCAGTTCTCCCACGGGGAAGAGCGTGCGCTTGATCTCTTCTTCACCCACCTGATGTAAAAAATAGCTCTGGTCTTTATTGTTATCTAGTCCTTTGAGAAGGCAGGTGTGACCATTACGCTCTGCGCGGCGAACATAGTGTCCGGTTGCGATAAAGTCAGCGCCAAGCTCTAGTGCGTACTCGAGAAACGCTTTAAATTTAATTTCTCTATTGCATAAGATATCTGGATTGGGTGTCCGGCCAGCTTTGTACTCTTCAAGAAAATGCTCGAAGACATTATCCCAGTACTCGGCGGCAAAGTTGGCGGTGTGAAGGTGAATGCCTAGCTTGTTGCAAACCGCTTGGGCGTCGGCAAGGTCGTCCATGGCGGTGCAATAGTCGGTACCATCATCTTCATCCCAGTTTTTCATGAAAAGCCCTTCGACCTGATAGCCTTGCTGCATCAGAAGAAGGGCTGAAACGGATGAGTCGACGCCGCCGGACATGCCGACAATCACTTTTTGTACTGTTAATGGGGATGTAGGGTTCATCAAACGCTCGAGTTGAACTAGGTTTTACCAGTTTATAGCTGGCGAACAAAGGATAACGGAATACGCTGATTATCCAGATAATCGTCAATGCAGGCCAGTACCATTGGGCTTCTTAGGGCAGATTTTTCTGCCACTAGTTCCTCTCGCGTCATCCAGCGCGTACGGACGATCTCTTTGTCGAGCTCAGCGTCGGGATTTTGTTGGAGCAGGTTGGCGGCATAGCATAGCCTGTGGTAGGTGATGCCGTTTTCCTCACCTTTGGCAATGTATAAGCCAACGAGCGCCGTCAATTCCACATGACAGCCGGTTTCTTCCAGCGTTTCTCGAAGGGTTGCGGTTTCAAAGGATTCTCCCTCTTCAACATGGCCTGCCGGTTGATTGATAACGAGCTTTCCATTTGATATCTCTTCGACCATCAAAAAACGGCCATTTTGCTCAATAATTGCAGCAACGGTAGCATGGGGTGTCCAGCTCATGTTGATCCCTGTGTTAGTTAAAGGCGTCGTTTGCGCTAAAAAATGATATGATTTTTCACTTTAGAGGGGAGATAGCATGCCTGAAGATCTGATTCTTGTACAAACAGATGATTTTGATATTACAACACTAAACGCTTGGCTTAAATCAGATGATGCCAGTGCTGGAGCAGTGGTTACTTTTACGGGTTTAGTGCGCGAGCATGCAGAAACTGCCATGGAGCAGATGTTTTTAGAGCACTATCCGGGGATGACGGAGCGAGCTTTAGAGGGCATAGTTGTGCAAGCACGAATACGTTGGGAGCTGGCGAATATTGCTGTTATTCATCGGGTTGGCCATCTATCCCTCAATGAGAATATCGTTTTTGTGGGGGTTGCCAGCGCGCATCGTGTTAATGCATTTGAGGCGGCTCAATTCATTATGGATTACCTTAAAAAAGACGCCCCATTTTGGAAAAAAGAGATTGGTAACGCACAGGAAACATGGGTAGAACAAAAAGAAACGGACCTGCTTGCAGCTAAGCGCTGGTAACTCTCTAAGTGTTAGCGAGCAGGATTGGCGCGGCGGCCGGTAGGTTTGGATGCTTTGTTTCGTCCCTTCCTATTTGCTGAGCCAGGTGCATTCCCCTTAGGTTTTTGTGAAATATGGATGGTATCTTCTCGGAACTCCCCAATAGGGAGGTCATCTATCGTCCAGCTTCCGATAGCATAACGGATCAATCTTAAGGTAGGAAAGCCCACCGCTGCGGTCATCCGACGAACCTGTCGATTTTTTCCTTCGGTAATTTTTAACTCAATCCAACTGGTAGGTATCGCTTTGCGCTCGCGTACGGGTGGTGTTCTATCCCAAACCTTAGGTGCTTCCATCTGCTTTGCTTTAGCGGGGCGCGTTATGCCATCTTTTAAAAGTACCCCTTTTCGTAGTAGCGTAAGCGCTTCTTGGGTGATCTCTCCTTCGACTTGAGCCCAGTAGGTTTTTTCCATTTTAAACTTAGGGTGAGCAAGCATGTGCTGTAACGCGCCGTCGTTTGTCAGGATTAATAAGCCTTCAGAGTCGTAGTCCAGTCTTCCAGCGGCATAAAAGCCAGATAGCTTAATGTAATCAGCTAGTGTTGCGCGGCCTTCGGGATCAGTAAATTGAGTAAGTACCTGAAATGGCTTGTTGAAGAGCAATATATTCGACATAAATCCTAATTCTGTAGTGTTGGAATAATGTATGCGTTTGGTGACAGTGTGCGAGGTGTGGCGCAGAAGAAACCTTGGGTATGAACGAACGTTCATACCCTTCGGCTTATTTAACAAAAAGGCGTGTCGTCAATGACATGCCTTTATGGTTTTCTGGGTCCTTTGAGTTATAGCGGTACAATATTAACCGCATGAACTCCTTTAGGGCCGGGTGTTGTTTCAAATTTAACCAGTTGGCCTGCTTTTAAGCTTTTATAGCCATCCGTTTGAATCGCTGAGTAGTGAGCGAAAAGATCTTCATCAGGCCCCTCGTCAGCAATAATGAAACCAAAACCTTTAGCGTTATTGAACCACTTTACTTTCCCTGTCTGCATTACATACTCCTATCTAATGCCTTGTTAACCGACCTACCTGCAGATAGTAAGCCTGAACTGCAAAGCTGACACCTGCTACAATAGAGTTATAGCGTAGAATGTCGCTTATCAATACAGGGACTGCCAGTTTAAACTTCTCCTGTTGGTGAGAAGTATAGCTGTTTGTGAAACTGTGGTGCCATTTCTTCTTAATTTTTTTACAGGTTTTATAGAGATATTTCATGTTTACAAGCATTGACAGAAATCTGATTCGTATGTCCGCCGATGAAGAAGAACATTTTTCTGATGAAGGAAGCTTGGCGACACAAGAAGCTAAGCCTAAACTGAAAAAGCCGCCGATGTATCGTGTCGTCCTTCTGAATGATGATTACACGCCAATGGAGTTTGTGGTTGAGGTGCTCATGGTCTTCTTCGGGATGACACAAGAGAAAGCGACGCAGGTAATGTTAGCGGTTCATACCCAAGGTAAGGGTATATGTGGTGTATTTTCTCGGGATGTGGCTGAAACTAAATCTGCCCAAGTGAATCAATATGCTAGGGATAACAAACATCCCCTGTTGTCAGAAGTAGAAGCTGTTTAGCGGAGACATAATCATGTTAAATCGAGAGCTTGAAGAAACATTGAGTGCTGCTTTTAGAGGCGCTCGCGAGAATCGTCATGAGTTTATGACGGTTGAGCACTTGCTGCTGGCTCTGCTGGACAATAGGGAAGCGGTTTCAGTACTGGTAGCTTGTGGTGCGAACGTTGAGGAACTGAGAGCAACACTCAAGCAGTTTATCGAAGAAACAACGCCACTGTTGCCTGAAAATATTCCGGGGATGGAGACGCAGCCTACATTAGGCTTCCAGCGGGTTTTGCAACGCGCGGTGTTTCATGTTCAATCCTCAGGTAAACAAGAGGTAACTGGCGCTAATGTAATTGTTGCGATATTTAGCGAGCAAGAAAGCCAAGCGGTCTATATGTTGCAGCAACAAGGTATAGAACGTGTCGATGTGGTGAATTACATCTCGCACGGCATATCGCGTGTAGGCCATGATGACCAAGACCAAGAGCACTTGTTAGAGTCAGATGATAATGCACAAGGTAAAGAACAAAGTGCGCTTAGTAAGTATGCCGTAAATTTGAACCAGCAAGCTGCCGAAGGACGTATCGATCCGCTGATTGGCCGTGCTGCTGAAGTGGAGCGAGTGATACAGATTCTCTCCCGCCGTCGTAAAAACAACCCTCTATTGGTAGGGGAAGCGGGTGTTGGTAAAACAGCCATTGCTGAAGGGTTGGCTAAGCTGATTATCGAAGAGCAGGTGCCGGACATCATATCCGGTAGTGTGGTCTATTCTCTGGATCTGGGTGCCTTGTTGGCAGGTACAAAATATCGAGGTGATTTTGAGAAGCGTCTAAAGGCACTGCTTAACGAAGTGAAGCAGCAAGAGCGGGCGGTTTTGTTTATTGACGAAATCCACACGATCATTGGGGCTGGGGCGGCATCTGGCGGCTCAATGGATGCGTCTAATCTGCTCAAGCCTTTACTGAGTTCCGGTGATTTGCGCTGTATTGGCTCAACGACTTTCCAAGAATTTAGAGGTATTTTTGAAAAAGACCGAGCCTTGGCTCGACGTTTCCAGAAAGTGGATGTATTAGAGCCAAGTGTGCATGAGACCTTCGAGATTCTTAAAGGGTTACGCCGTAAATTTGAGCAGCACCACGAGATTGAATACTCCGATGAAGCGTTGAAGTCGGCTGCTGAGCTTGCTGATCGTTATATTAATGATAAGCATATGCCTGATAAGGCAATTGATGTTGTGGATGAAGCTGGTGCTTATCAACGTTTACTTAAAGCTGAGGATCGCAGCCCCGTTATTGGTGTGCACGAAATAGAGTCTGTTGTGGCTAAAATAGCTCGTATACCGCCAAAAACGGTATCGGTTTCCGATAAGGAGCAGCTGCAAAAATTGGATGCTAACTTACGCATGGTTGTGCTGGGGCAAGATGAAGCGATCCAGTCATTATCTTCTGCGATTCGTTTATCACGTGCGGGGCTCAACGAACCCAATAAGCCTGTAGGAAACTTTCTGTTTGCTGGCCCAACCGGTGTCGGTAAAACTGAGGTGACAACGCAGTTGGCAAGGATTATGGGTATCGAGCTGATACGTTTTGATATGTCAGAGTATATGGAGCGTCATACCGTCTCCCGCCTTATTGGTGCACCTCCGGGATATGTTGGCTATGATCAGGGAGGTTTACTGACCGAAGCGGTCACCAAATCACCTCACTGTGTCTTGTTGTTAGACGAAATAGAGAAAGCCCATCCCGAGGTTTTTAATATTCTTCTTCAAGTGATGGATAATGGGACGCTAACAGACAACAACGGTCGCAAAGCGGACTTCCGTAATGTGATCCTCGTGATGACGACCAATGCAGGGGCGGATGTAATGAGTCGTCCATCCATTGGGTTTAGTCATCAGGACCACTCCAGTGATGGAATGGAGGCGATCAAACGTCTATTCTCTCCCGAGTTTCGCAACCGCTTAGATGCGGTGATTCAATTCAAGCCGCTCTCCCCTGAGATTATTATCGGGGTTGTCGATAAGTTTCTCACAGAGTTGCAAGTTCAGTTAGATGAAAAACGTGTTGTCATGATGGTGGATGATAGTGCCAGAGAGTGGTTGGCTACCCACGGATATGACGAGAAAATGGGTGCACGACCTATGAAGCGTTTAATTCAGGAGAAGCTGAAAAAGCCATTGGCTGAGATGATACTGTTTGGAGAGCTTGCAGAAGAGGGTGGTGAGGTCAAAATTAGCGTAGATGATGAAAATGAAATCACGCTAGAAGTAGCAGTGACGGCCTAGGCCGTCACTGAGGGATTCGTCTCCGCCTGCTAGAAATAGCAGGCGCGATGAACTTAACGAGCGCGGTATACGATACGGCCTTTGCTCAAATCGTATGGTGTTAGTTCAACTTTAACTTTATCACCCGTCAAAATACGGATGTAGTTTTTACGCATTTTGCCAGAAATATGAGCGGTGACTACGTGACCGTTCTCTAACTCAACGCGGAACATGGTGTTTGGCAGCGTGTCAACCACGGTGCCTTCCATTTCAATGCTATCTTCTTTAGCCATTCATTACCTACCTGTGAAAGGGCTGATTTCGAACAATGTCCTATTATCAGAGCGCAGTATTTTGCCTGAATAATCTAGGGATATCAAAGAGAATTAGTGGTTTTCTTTTACCGGATCATTATCCAGCGGCCATCAATGAGGAATTCGAGTGGACGATAGGCGATTTTGTAGCTCATTTTCCGGCACGATTGTACCCAATAGCCCAAGTATAAGTAATCTAAGTTAAGGCGTTGGCATTCCTGAATTTGCCACAAAATGGCATAGGTTCCTAAGCTGCGGGCTTGGTATTCGGATGCCGGGTTATAAAAGGTGTAAGTGGCGGATAGACCCTTTGACAGTCGATCCGTCACAGCTAAAGCGAGGAGTTTGTCACCTAGATAAAATTCAATAAATTCGCAGGGCTGTTCTCCGTCTACCAAAAAACTGACGAATTGCTCACGGGTAGGGGGATACATATCACCATCGGCATGCCGTTGGCTGATATAGGCTGCATAAAGCTGAAAATAGTGATCGGCATAATGAGGAGTTGTTTTTTTAACTGTTAGATCGCTATTTTTATTGAAAATTCTTCTCTGGGTTTTATTGGGAGAAAACGATGCAACAGGAATACGAACAGAGATGCAGGCTTGGCAGTTTTCGCAATGTGGTCGGTAAATATGTTTTCCGCTACGTCTAAAGCCTAAATCTGAGAGCTGGCTAAACGCTGCCATAGAGACCTCTGATAACGGGTCTACAAAGAGCGTTTTGGCTTTATTACCTTCTATATAGCTACAGTTATGTTCAGGTGTAGCAAAGAAGTGAAGTTCTTTTAAATCGGTCATTCGCGTTCACTGTTCAAGGTTGGAGCGCTGAAAGTGCTCCATATATCGCCGGGTTCTTGATCAATATACTGATCAATATAGTGCAGAAATTCTTTTCTAGAAATGTTTTGGGCACCAAGTGAAACCAAGTGCTCGTTATGTACCTGACAGTCAATCAGCGGAAAACCATGCTCTTTCAAATAAGAAGCGAGAGTGATAAAGGCCACTTTTGACATATTAGGTTGAAGGCTGAACATTGATTCGCCAAAAAACAGCTTGCCGATAGATAAGCCATACAACCCGCCAACAAGCTGATTAGCTTGCCATACTTCGATTGAATGGGCGATACCTCTGCGGTGCAGCTCCTTATAGGCGACTACCATATCATCAGTAATCCATGTGCCTTGCCGATCTGATCGCGAAGTTGCGCATTGCTGAATGACCTTTGTGAAAGCGGTATCCACTTTAATTTGTACAGAGGCTTTTCTTAGATGCTTTTTCATACTGCGTGAGATATGAATCTCTTCAGGTTTTAATACACACCTAGGGTTGGGGCTCCACCAAAGAATAGGATCTTCGTCGGAGAACCAAGGGAAAATACCAGCACGATAGGCTGCAATAAGGCGTTCAGGAGAAAGGTCGCCTCCAGCTGCCAGTAGTCCATCTGGCTCTAATAGGGCCGAGTTCGGGTCAGGAAAAAGCAGAGATGTGTCAGAAAGCCAAGGAATCATGAAGAGAAACCCGCCCAAAGCTAGTCGCTTTGGGCGTTGAAGTTGATTAGGCTAGATCGTCAAGGAAACGTTCGGCATCCAGTGCGGCCATGCAGCCAAATCCGGCCGAAGTAATTGCTTGGCGATAGATGTGATCGCACACATCACCAGCAGCGAATACACCAGGAATACTTGTTTGCGTTGCATTACCCTCCAAGCCAGATTGGATTTTCAGGTAGCCATTGTGCATTGCTAGCTGGCCTTCAAAGATATCAGTGTTTGGCTTGTGGCCGATGGCAACAAAGACACCTGCCAGATCCAGATCTTGTGTGGCCTCACCCTCTGTACTGCGGATACGGATGCCTGTTACACCAGAGTCATCCCCTAGAACTTCTTCTAGCTGATGATTCCAGATGATGCGCACATTGCCATTCTCCGCACGCTCAAACAGTTTGTCTTGAAGAATTTTCTCAGAGCGTAAGGAGTCACGACGGTGGATCAGGGTGACCTCAGCTGCGATGTTAGAGAGATAAAGGGCCTCCTCTACTGCGGTATTACCGCCGCCAATCACCGCCACTTTCTGATTCTTGTAGAAGAAACCATCGCAGGTGGCACAAGCGCTCACGCCTTTTCCTTTAAAAGCTTCTTCAGAGTCAAGACCTAAGTACTGAGCTGAAGCTCCAGTTGCAATGATCAAAGCATCGCATGTGTAGGTGCCCATATCACCTTTCAGGGTGAACGGGCGATTTTGCAGCTCAACTTCGTTGATATGATCAAACAGCACCTGTGTATCAAAGCGCTCAGCGTGTTGTTGCATCCGCATCATCAGTTCAGGTCCCTGAACACCTTCAACGTCACCTGGCCAGTTGTCCACTTCGGTTGTGGTTGTTAGCTGTCCGCCAGCTTGCATACCAGTAATAACAACGGGTTTTAGGTTAGCGCGTGCTGCATAAACAGCGGCAGTGTAGCCTGCAGGGCCGGAACCAAGAATGATCAGTTTGTGGTGTTGTGTATCGCTCATGAATGCTTGCCTTAACCTGTTTGGAAATCTTTATTCTATGATGGGGCTATCGTCAGGAAATGCAATCCTCACGTGCTGTAATTTTTAAGACATTTTCTAAAAAATGTGGTCTGTGGTTAGTGATCGATTTGTGTTAAGGCAGGATGTCGTATGCTGTGGCGCTTTAAAGAGCATCATGATTTTCTCACAATCGGTTACGACGTAGGCAGTGTGAACAGCTGATTTATGTTATTTTATGCGTCGTGAGAACGTGCTATAGATGATAAGGAATTTGAGTGAAAAATAGGCTGACAGCGAACCCTAAAGCGTTTACCGAGTTGTTATCTCGCGGGAGTAAGAATCTGGCATTACTGTTGGTAATGATGTCATGTGCTTATCTCTTCCTGAGTCTGGCGGGGTATGACTCTAAAGATCCCGGCTGGTCCCATTTAGGCTACCACCCTCAAGTGGAAAACTGGATGGGAGTCATGGGTGCTTGGGTTGCCGACTTATCTTTTTCGTTTTTAGGGTTGAGTGCTTGGTTTATCCCTTTTGTTGTTCTATTTCCATGTCTGCGTTTTATGCTTCGGGGGGATGTTTCGTTACTTGATGGTTTGCCGTTTGTGATGTTACGCACGGTAGGCTTATTGTTATTGATTGTGTCCTGCTGTGGTTTGGCTTCTTTACATGTTTCTAATACGTTGTTGGGCTTTCCATTTACCAGTGGTGGGTTGATTGGGCAAGCGCTATCGGATTGGATGGTCTCATGGTTTAGTTTGTTAGGTAGCAGTTTGCTTTTGGTAACCGCTGCAGCGATTGGTAGTACCTTTTATATGGAGACGTCTTGGGGCGAGGTCGCTGAATGTTTGGGTACCGTTGTGCTTAAGAGCTATCGATGGGTAGTGGGGCTTTTCGCGAGTACTGAAACCCCAGCCAGTGGTGAGCTTGAGCCGGATCAGGTACGGGCGAGTATGAAAGAACGCCTCAAAGCACGCTTTGAGACGCCTCAATCAGCACCTAACTTGCCAGAGGAGTCGGAAGATACGACATCTCAAATCAAGCCAATAGAGCCTACGTTTGCCGAGCCAGTCTTGTCTGCGTTAGCGCCTGAAGCACCTGTTGTTTTGAAAGGTGTGGGGGAAGATGAGGACATTATTCCTACTCTGGAACCTGTTAAAGATGCCGCTACGATTGATTTGCCAGAAAAACGTGATATTCAAGATACAGCATCTCAAATGGAGAATGCGGGAGATCAATCGTTAGAAGCCGCTGCATTGAAAAAATCCCTAAAAATTGTACCGCTGGCCGAAACCCATCGGCCGTTACAAAATGATGACCAAGAGCCTGCTACATCTGAGCGTAAGCCAGTGCGCTCGTTAAGAAAGATTCCGGCACTAGAGCTTTTAGATCCACCCGAGTTACAAACTGATCATGGTTACTCTGAAGAACAGTTGGAAGAGATGTCCCGGCTTTTGGAGAGTAAGCTGAAGGACTTTGGCGTTGTGGCAGAAGTGGTTGAGGTTAACCCAGGGCCTGTGATTACACGCTTTGAAATCCAACCAGCTCCTGGAGTTAAAGCCAGCAAAATTACTAATTTGGCAAAAGATCTCGCCCGCTCGTTAGCAGTTTCCAGTGTGCGTGTTGTAGAGGTTATTCCTGGTAAATCGGTGATGGGTATTGAGATTCCTAACTCAAGCCGCCAGATGGTACGCCTCAGTGAAGTGCTCAACTCAAAGCCCTATAAAGAGGCGTCATCAAAACTTACCCTTGGGTTGGGTAATGATATTGCGGGTAACCCCGTGGTGACTAATCTGGCGAAAATGCCCCATTTATTGGTAGCGGGTACGACAGGGTCGGGTAAATCGGTTGGAGTCAATGCCATGCTGTTGAGCCTTCTGTTTAAAGCGACGCCTGAAGAGGTTCGTTTAATGATGGTTGACCCGAAAATGTTGGAGCTGTCTATCTATGAAGGCATTCCTCATCTGCTGACGCCTGTTATTACTGACATGAAAGAGGCGGCAGGAGGTTTGCGCTGGTGTGTCGGTGAAATGGAACGCCGTTACCGATTGATGGCAAAAATGGGGGTGCGAAACCTTGCAGGTTTCAATGAAAAAGTTAAAGCAGCGGAGCAACAAGGTAAGCCGTTATTAGATCCCTTATGGAATGCTGAAGAGCATGGTGAGCCCTTTGGGACGCCAGCACCTGCTTTGGAAACTTTACCTTATATTGTTGTCGTAATAGATGAGTTTGCCGACATGATGATGATTGTCGGTAAAAAAGTGGAGGAGTTAATTGCGCGGATTGCACAAAAAGCCCGTGCTGCTGGTATTCATTTGATTCTGGCGACGCAGCGCCCCTCCGTTGATGTAATAACCGGTTTGATTAAAGCCAACGTTCCAACGCGAATTGCGTTTCAGGTTTCATCTAAAATTGATTCCAGAACGATTCTTGATCAATCGGGCGCTGAAAACCTGCTGGGCAATGGCGATATGTTATATCTCCCTGCAGGCACGAGTGTTCCGAATCGTGTACATGGTGCATTTGTCAGTGATGATGAAGTCCACCGAGTGGTAGAGGCATGGAAGGCTGTCGGCGCACCTGTATATATCGATACGATTTTGGATGAAGGTGGAAGCGATGCATCCGGTGGGGGTGGTGGATTGTTCGATGATGAGCAAGATCCGCTTTACGATGAAGCGGTCGCCTTTGTCACTGAAACACGAAAAGCGTCTATTTCCAGTGTGCAGAGAAAGTTAAAAATTGGCTACAACCGTGCCGCTAGAATGGTCGAAACGATGGAAGCCGCTGGCGTAGTGACAGAAGCCGGCAGTAACGGCCAGCGCGAAGTGCTGGCACCACCGCCTGTAAGAGGTTAATTGATGAAAAAAGTGATGAAATGGTGTGCAGTTTTAGGCATTAGTTTGATGGCTATGGGAGCTCAAGCAGAAACACCTGCAGAATCTTTAAAGTCCTTGTTGCAGGGCTATGAGCGTTTCAGTGCTCGCTTCGAACAAGTGACGCGTAGCGAACAAAATAATCGCTCTGAAGTCTCCAAAGGCGAAATGAAAATCGCTCGTCCAGGTCAATTTCGTTGGGAAACAGAATCGCCATTTCCACAGTTAATTGTGAGTGATGGCAGCTATTTGTGGATCTATGATCCTGATCTTGAGCAGGCAACCCGCAAGCCAGTCGACGCTTCTCAGTCAAATGCGGCTGCCTTGATACTTAATGGCAATGTGGCAGAGCTCGCTGAAAAGTATGATATAGAGATGCCGATAAAAGAAGAGAATGAAGCGCTCTATGAGTTGCTGCCGAAGCAGACGCAGAGTAGCTTTCAGCGTATTCGACTCTTTTTTACCAACGGTGTTATGTCGGAACTGATGTTACAGGATTTATTAGGCCAGCAAACGGTCATTTTGCTAAAAGATGCGGTTATTAATGAGCCGATGGATGAAGCACTGTTTCAGTTCACACCCCCTGAAGGCACTGATGTCATTTTAAGTGATGAGGCTTAATGGACGACCTGTTTTCTGATCAGGAAAGTGGCTACCAACCCTTAGCCGCGCGTATGCGCCCAGATACGCTTTCTCGTTATATTGGACAATCGCACCTACTGGCACAAGGAAAACCATTACGCCAGGCCATTGAGCAAGGTGCGCTTCATTCGATGATTCTCTGGGGGCCGCCAGGAGTGGGGAAAACTACCTTGGCGCGTTTGCTATCCAAAACCTGTGATGCTCATTTTATGACGCTGTCTGCGGTACTTTCTGGTGTAAAGGATATTCGTGCAGCAGTGGAGGAAGCTAAGCAAGTTCGCTTATCAAGACAACGAAAAGTTATTTTGTTTGTAGATGAAGTCCACCGATTTAATAAATCTCAACAAGATGCCTTTTTACCTTACATTGAGGATGGCACTTTTCTATTCATCGGCGCGACAACCGAGAACCCCTCATTTGAGCTAAACAATGCACTTTTATCTCGTGCTCGTGTGTACCTGCTTAGAAGCCTTACAGATGATGATATCGTGGATGTGCTCAAGCAGGCGCTGACTGACACTGTACAAGGTTTGGGGGCTCGTCCAATACAGTTTGAGGGCGACTCATTGGAGCGGTTAGCTCGTGCAGCAGACGGTGACGCTCGACGTGCTTTAAATTTATTAGAAATCGCATCGGATCTCGCTGAGCAACAAGGGGATGTAGAATGGATCCCTCAAAGCGCGCTTCAAGAAATTTTGCAAAGCACAGGACGTCGATACGACAAGCAAGGCGATATTTTCTATGACATGATTTCGGCATTTCATAAGTCAGTACGAGGCTCATCGCCGGATGGAGCTTTGTATTGGTACTGTCGTATGCTGGAAGGTGGTTGTGACCCTTTATATATTGCTCGCCGGTTAGTCGCTATTGCCTCTGAGGATATTGGTAATGCTGACCCTAGAGCTATGCAGGTCGCTTTGTCTGCATGGGATGCATTTGAGCGGGTAGGGCCTGCAGAAGGTGAGAGGGCGATTGCCCAAGCGGCGATTTACTGTGCGAGCGCGCCTAAAAGTAATGCTGTTTATACGGCATTCAAGCAATGTCGGGCGGATATTCGCAACGATCCAGATTTGTCTGTGCCTGAGCATCTGCGCAATGCCCCTACTAATTTAATGAAAGATTTAGGTTATGGTGCTGAATATCGCTACGCCCATGATGAACCTCAGGCGTACGCAGCCGGTGAATCTTACTTACCAGAAGAAATCGCGCATCGTTGCTATTATGAGCCGACAGAACGTGGCCTAGAACAGAAAATAAGTGCTAAACTTCAGCAACTTAAAATGTTAGATCAACAAAGTCCGAAAAAGCGCTACCAAACGTAAGGAATAGTATGCAAACGGTTCTAGCAGTGGCCGCTGGAGGAGCTTTAGGTGCAATGAGTCGCTATTGGCTTGCTGCTGTCCTCAATGACAAAGCGGATAAACTGCCAATAGGCACCTTAACCTGCAATGTTGTCGGCTCTCTGATTATGGGCGTGTTGTTTGTACTGATTATGGAGAAGGCGAAATTATCACCGGAGCTTCGCCCCTTGTTGATGGTGGGTTTTTTAGGCGCCTTTACGACCTTTTCATCCTTCTCGCTTGAGACCGTGGCTCTCCTGCAGGAAGGGCATATCATGTCGGCTCTGATCTATGTATTATTAAGCGTTTTAATGTGTATTGCGGCATTATCAGCAGGTATCTGGTTTACCCGCCTGTTCTAAATCAAGGTTATTTATAGACTCATGTTAGACACTAAAATTGTCCGGGCAAATCCCGAAGCCGTTGCGGAGCAATTGGCTAAAAAGCATTTCGAATTCCCTGTAGCGCGATTTAATGAGCTTGAAGCTCAGCGTCGTGAAGCACAAATCCAGACAGAAAACCTGCAAAATGAGCGTAATACCCGCTCTAAATCGATCGGTAAAGCAAAGGCGGCTGGTGAAGATATTCAGCCACTCCTTGCAGAAGTAGAAACCTTAGGCAGTCAACTGGATGCAGCAAAAGCACAACTAAGTGACATTACCGCTGCGTTGGATGATATGTTGTTGGGTGTTCCTAATATACCGGACGACTCTGTACCTGCCGGTGAAAGTGAAGACGACAACGTCGAAGTTCGTCGTTGGGGCACACCACAAGAGCTGGATTTCGATCCTCAGGATCATGTTGCTTTGGGTGAAGCGAATGGCGGTTTAGATTTTGAAACCGCTGCGAAGATAACAGGCTCTCGCTTCTCCTTGATGACTGGCAAAATGGCACGTCTGCACCGTGCATTGATTCAATTTATGCTGGATGTGCAAACATCTGAGCACGGCTATACAGAAACTTATGTTCCTTATATGGTTAATGAAGATAGCCTAAAAGGTACTGGTCAGTTGCCAAAGTTTGGTGAAGAGCTGTTTAAAGTACCATTCGGTGATCGCCAGTATTACTTGATCCCAACGGCAGAAGTGCCTGTGACCAATATTGTCAGGGATGAAATTGTTGATGCAGCTAAGCTTCCGTTGAAGTTCACAGCGCATACGCCTTGCTTTCGTTCAGAAGCGGGTGCTTCCGGTAAAGACACCCGCGGTATGATTCGTCAGCACCAATTTGAAAAAGTTGAAATGGTGCAGATTGTTGAGCCTGGAAAGTCATGGGAAGCGCTAGAGGAGATGACAGGCCACGCTGAAGCGATTCTTCAGAAGCTAAACTTACCTTATCGTGTTGTTGCATTATGTGGTGGGGATTTAGGCTTTAGCTCCGCAAAAACGTACGATATTGAAGTGTGGTTGCCGGGGCAGGGCAAATACCGTGAGATCTCTTCTGTATCTAATATGACAGATTTCCAGTCGCGTCGCTTATTGGCGCGTTGGAGAAACCCAGAAACAGGTAAACCTGAGTTAGTTCATACGCTTAACGGTTCTGGTTTGGCGATTGGCCGAACATTGGTCGCTGTATTAGAAAATTACCAAACAGCCGACGGGCGCGTGATTGTACCTGAAGCGCTATTGCCATATATGGGCGGCGTAACCGAGCTATAAAGACCACCCTTTCGCAACGGCCAACTTCCCTCTGGCCGTTGCTTTACTCTCTTCTTGCCTTATCTCACTTCTTGTCTATGCTTTAAGTAAACGTTGAAGGATTAGCGTCTAACTTGTTGTAGTTATTCTGTTTTGGACTTGCCGATGAAAAAAACTATTGCTTACCTTCTAACGCTATTCTCGTCAGTTACGGCTGCAGATGAGCTGAAAATATATATTTGGGAAGATTATATTTCTCCGCAATTGGTTCAACGCTGGGAGCAGAAAACGGGCCATAAGGTGACCTTGACCTATTTCGATAATGAAGAAAGTCGTGATGCTGTGCTAGGTTCTGACAACGCAAAAGCTTTCGATCTTACCATTATGAATACGGTTGCAGCCCAGTTATTTGGTAAAAATAACAAGCTCTACGGGGTATCTCATAGCAACCTGCCTTCACTGAAATTTATTGATCCAAAATGGAGAGATAGCTGCGGAAACTTTGGCTTACCTTATCTGTGGGGAAGTCTGGGCATTTTGTATAAGAAAAACAAGGTAGTTCCTGCACCGACATCATGGGCAGACATACTCAAACCTGAGCCAAAATATCATAATAAAATAGTTATGCTGACTGATGGTGTTGATACGTTAGCACCGGCGCTGTTGTATCAACATAAGAATGTGAATACTGAAGATCAAGCAGAACTCAAAGACGCTTTTAATACCATGAGGGATCAAGCAGAAGCCGTGCTTAGCTACGAGTATGTTATCTCTTATGTTGAGGATAAAAGTGTTGATCAAAATGTATATATGGCCCTTGGATACTCGGGTGACCAGTCTACGTTAAATGAGCTTGGTGGTGATGAATGGGGCTTTGTCGCTCCCAAAGAGGGGAGCAGTATTTGGATAGACTGTTTCTCCATTATGGATTTCTCGCCTAATAAAGCATTAGCGCTTAACTTTCTTGAGTTTATCAACCAACCTAAAAACGCTGCTGAAAACAGTGTAGAGGTGGGTGTGGCTACAACAAATTTAGAGGCTCAAAAGTTACTGCCACCCGAACTTAGAGATGATGAAAGTACTTATCCAAGCGATGATATAATGGCTAGTAGTCAGCTGTATAGAATACTATCAGATGATAATATGAGTTTGAGAGGGCGAATAGTTAATGCGGTTTTAAAGCAACATGAAGCTCAATAAGCGCGTCAGCTATCTTATTTTTCCTGTTCTCTTGTGTAGCTATTTAGTCGTTGCGCTTGGTGTTTATTCGACTCAAAAAAATGGTGTTTTTCAGCTAGAAAAACGTAGTCTTGATCTGCATCTTGCAGAGTCCAACGCGATTATAGAGCGTTATTTGTTGGTGACAAATAGTTTTATTAACTCTTTACTCCATAGTAATAGTCTTATGAATTACTTTAATAGTAATGATAAACACTTTAAGGCACTATCGTTGGAGAAAGGTTTAAAAAGTTCAATTGATGATTTAAATCGACTTCGTTCTGATTTTTGGTCTATTGCACTAATTAGAAGCTCGGGTTCGGTCGAGTATTACTATGAGGATAGTTTAGACCCTTTCGCCAGTATATCGGATGAAAAAATAGCTAAAGTTGTAGAATTGTTTAAAAATAAAAAAGATTTTTATAAATCAATATACGATAAAGAGCATAATAAAATTTTAATGGTCAGAATTATTGATCAATATACTTTTAAGACACCTGTCGATTTTGATAATTCTACCAGTGTGGCCATTGCTATTATCGTTGACCCAACGGCTTTTAAAGAGAAGTTGGAGGATCTGAAAACGACTGGTCTTCTCGTCGATTGGCCAGATATTAGCAAAGGCGTGGAGAGTGGAGTTTCCAGTTACTTACCTGTATCCACCATTGGCCATCTTAGGATCTCAGCGTCGGAAGATAGAATTCAGGATAAGTTAAATACGTTGAAGTTTAATTTAGCTATTGGATTTATTTTAGTAACCTTTGCTAGTTATCTCATACTGATGTTTCTAATTGGCCAATATGTTACAGGCCCTATTAAAAAACTACAGCAAAAATTATCTCGGGTGAATCTGGAAAAAGGATTAAACTTTAGACCCTCAGGGAAGCAAGATGAGATTGGTGAACTTAGTCGAACATTTAACAAACTCTATGAGAGCCTTATTGCATCATATTCGTTAACTAAAGAATTAGCAGAAAGAGATCCATTAACCAAGTTGTACAACAGGCGTTTTTTTCAAGAGAAGATTGAAGAAGAGATTGCACAAGCAAATTTAGACAAGCGGGGCTTAGTACTATTGTATTTGGATATTGATAATTTCAAGTATGTAAACGATAGCTACGGGCACGATGTTGGGGATCTTCTACTACAATCGTTTTCTCGTCATTTAGAGCGTGAGATCTCCCTACTCAATGTACCAGGTTATAATAATTATCTATCTCGGTTGGCAGGTGATGAGTTCTCAGTTCTAATCTCAAGTATTCAAGATAGAGCGGAGATAGAGTTAGCTTGTAAACGGCTACTTAATATATGTCCTGCCGGTTTTACGATAGGTACAACAACTTATCCTATCTCTCTTAGCATTGGCGTTGCGTTTTTTCCGGATTCCGGGAACTCGGTTGATGACCTCATGAAGCATGCAGATGAAGCCATGTACGATGCTAAAGGCACAGGTAAAAATAAAGTATCTTTCTATACCGAAGCACTACAACAAAAAAGCCAAAATGAGAAAGTTTTAGATATTGCTTTAAGGCAACTCGATTTATCTGATCTATCGCTACTCTATATGCCCGTTTTTACGACGGAAGCATTTGAAACGGTTTATGCCGTAGAGGCATTGTTGAGATGGGATTCGCCGGACTTAGGGCCGTTATTACCAGAAGATTTTATGTCGGCGGTTGAAGGCATGGGGCTGTTCGAAGATATCGATGCTTGGGTGATTGAGCAAGTATTCAAGGATTTTCCGAGTATTAAGTCTCGCCTTGGTGATGATATTAGGGTTTGTATAAATATATCATCTGCTCAGTTGAGCTCCCTTTCATTTATGGCGACTCTCTCTAAGCTGATGTGTCAGTATGAGGTGGATTCGCGAAGCTTTGAGCTGGAGATATCAGAAAGCTTTAGTGGCTATACGCGACATAAAGATACAGGGTTGATGAAAATGCTAAAGGACTTAGGCTTTAGGCTGTCCTTAGATGACTTTGGAGCGGGCCACATCTCTGTTGCGCAGTTAGTCGAGTATCCTATTGATTGTGTGAAGTTGAATAGTCAGTTTGTTGATAACCTGTCTGATGAAATGAAACGTGATAGAATCCTTGGCCTCATTAAGTTCTGTCGCTCCCAAGGTCTTGATGTGGTTGCTGAAGGTGTGGAGACAAGCGCTCAAGTCGAGCTTCTCAAAGAGGCGGGGTGTAGTGGCTTGGAAGGCTATTATTTTTCTCAGCCTATGAGTTTATCCGCACTACTTAATCGTTATTAGTTTTAAGAGCTCCCGTTGCCCTACATTCGTTTATCTAGCTTCTACTTCTTCTACTTTGCTCTTTTGGGAGCAATGATTCCGTATTGGTCGCTCTTTCTAGAAAATCAAAAGTTTAGTGCATCAACCATTGGGATTCTGATGGGGGTATTTCACTTTTCACGTATTTTTGCACCTACTTTATGGGGGTGGCTGTCTGATATTACAGGCTGCCGTATTGGTATTGTAAGGATAGGTGCGGCACTGACCAGTCTAATCTTTCTGGGTATTTTTTGGCAGGAAGGGGCTTTGGGCATTGGCCTGATCATGCTGGGTTATAGTTTTTTTTGGAATGCGATTTTGCCACAGTTCGAAGTCATAACACTTGAGCATCTTGAAGAGGAGAAACAAAAGTACAGCAGGGTTCGATTATGGGGTTCAATTGGTTTTATCATGGCGGTGCTGATTGTTGGCTGGGGCTTGGAGTTTGTCGGAATTCATAATTTACCTTTTATTCTCTTACTCTTGATGCTTTTAATCTGGGGTAATACTTTGCTCATTACCGAGAAAAAAGCTCCTAGCGTTCCTCAAATAGGACAAGATCACTCCCTGTGGGCCATTATAAAACAGCCACAAGTTGCCGCTTTCTTTGTTATTACATTGTTAGTGCAGTTTTCCCATGGCCCTTACTACACGTTTTTCAGTGTCTTAATGCAGGAGCAAGGTTTCGAGAGCACATCTATTGGTATGTTGTGGGCGCTTGGCGTTGTGGCCGAGGTGCTGATTTTTATACTGATGCCAACGCTATTGTCTCGTTTTGGATGTCGCCAGATTTTACTGATAAGTCTTTTCTTAACCACCGTTAGGTGGGTTTTGACCGGTTTATTTTCCGAACATTTAAGCGTGATTATTTTGGCGCAACTACTTCATGCCGCTTCATTTGGCTGTCTGCATGCGGTCGGCATTTCGCTAGTGCATCACTATTTTCCTGATACGATGCAGGGAAGGGGACAGGCGCTTTTTTCAAGCATAGGCTTTGGTGTAGGTGGAACATTCGGGGCAATTGTTTCCGGCATACTGTGGGACTATGGGGCACTGGTAAGTTTTAGTGTTGCGGCGGTCGCTGCAGGCGTTGCGTTTTGGGTAGCGTATATTTGGATTTATCCTGAAAAAGTGCACCAAAATAGGTATTGAACCTTTTGCACTGCGATAGCTATCGCTATATAGTTATAGAGCGTCTTTATATCCTTCGAAATAACAAAGGGTTCGCGTATGAACTTTAGAATAGATGTGGATATGACACCTGAAGAGCTACGTAAAGTGCTAGGTTTACCCGATGTATCTGCGCTTCAGGATGAGATGATCAAAAAGATCCGAGAGCAGATGGAAGCAGGGGTAGAGGGTTATGATCCACTGACCTTATTGAAGCCCTACATAACTAATGGAGTAGGTTCTATGGAAGCTTTCCAGAAGCTCATGTTATCTATGATGAGTGGCTATACTAATCAATCAAATAATAAGAAGAACTAAGAGTACCTGATAACCATAAGCTACATGGTCAGGAAATAGATTCAGAGAGAGAAAATACGTTGCGCATCCTAAGAAAATATACGAACCGACGATTATATGACACGTCACGAAGCTGCTATGTCACGCTTGAAGATGTAAAGCAGCTTGTATTGAGTGCCGAACCCTTTCAAGTGCTAGACTCTAAAACCGGTAACGATTTGACAAGAAACATTCTGCTACAGATTATTAGCGAGCAGGAAGGAGAAGGACACGGAACCCTGTTAACTAACCAGGTTCTTCAGCAGCTGATCCGTTTTTATGGAGACAGTATGCAAGGGATGATGAGCCAGTATCTGGAGCAAAGCATCGCTTCATTTCTTGAACACCAAGACCGTATTCGTGAGCAGATGCAAACCATGATGGGAGTCGCTAACCCATTGACTATGATGAATAAAATTGCTGATCAAAACATGGCTGTGTGGAGCATGTTTAAACCCCCGGCCGGTCAAGCAACTACTGAGACTACCGAAGAAGCTTCTCCTGAAGAGAAGTCGCCCAAAGATAAAAAGTAGGTGTTCTAGTCATCTTCTAAATAACAGCCGCATTGCGGCTGTTATTGCTTTATCGGATCAATCCCTTTGCATTAGCCACTCGGTTATTGCCGTAGGCACAATGCGTTGAGCTTTGGCGCTAACAAAAACGCCTATGTGCCCAGCTTTTACCTCCAAGGTTTGGTAGTCGTTACTATTGACCAACTTACCTAGTGGAAGCGAGGCACTTGGTGGAACCAAATGATCATAAGCGCCATAGATATTCAAAACGGGCTGACTGATAGCATTGAGATTAACAGGCTTGCCGCCAATGATTATCTCATTATTAACCAGCTTGTTTTCTTGAAAAAACCATCTAATGAATTGCTTAAAGGCTTCACCTGCTTGGTTTGGGCTGTCATAAATCCACTTTTCCATCCGTAAAAAGCTTAATGCTTTCTGTGCACTATCTAGATAGTTGGAGATGTCTAAGCTTTTCTGTACGCCTAAACGCATTGGCATTAAGGCTTTATAAGCGTCATTAAGCAGCTCGCCTGGAATATTACCATATGCAGACACAGCAAGGTCTGTGTCTATGTACCGTGCCAGTAAGCTGAGGGTGTTATCAGGTGTATGAAAATCGACAGGCGTGACCATCGTAATTAAATTTTTTATTTTTTTCGGGTAGATGGCTGAATAGCAAAGACTTAAGGTGCCTCCCTGGCAGATCCCCAGAAGGTTAATTGAACTTGCTCCAGAGTGTTGAGTGACCTGATCAACGCAGTTGTTCAGGTATTCGTTAATGTAGTCATCCAAGTCTAGAAACCGATCAGCTGCTTCGGGGTACCCCCAATCAATTACGTAGGTATCCTGTCCGGTGCTAATGAGTGATTTCAGTAAAGAGCGCTCAGGCTCTAAATCGATCATATACCAGCGATTGACGAGCGCATAGGTGATAAGTAAAGGCGTTTTACAACGTGCATCTACTTCTCGGTTGCCTGGGAAATACAGTAAACGAAGTTTGTCCTGAGTGAAAATTACTTCGTATTCTGATTGGGCAACATCTATTTGCTGCACCTCTTTGAGTGCTTGGTAGCTCTTTTGAAGTTTTTGTTTAAAGTCTGATAACTCGACCTCGATTTTTTCAGGGTTAAGCTTCAGGTTTTTCACGCATGGTTACCTTGTTGTTAGATGAAACAGAAGATGATTGTTTAAGCGTAGTTAGTTCGCTACGAAGATGATCTATTTCATCCGACAAACTGATTACGGTTTTATGCAATTGCTCAAACAGGGGAAGGTTAAAATCTTCTTCTTGCGCGGCTAGGCGTCTATCAACATGCCGCATCTGTTTTCGTAACAGGTGTTGTCGCTCTAATGCAGTATCTAATCCTTTGCGGGTGGCAAGCCCGGCTGCTTCGAAGTATATATCACGTATATCATAAGAGTATTTTCGTAATCTCATGACCGCATTAGATATTCTGGCATGGCTCTTTTGGTAAGATGGGGTGTGAAGTGTCTTAATGTAAACTTTTTCATAACACTCGACCCAAAGATCATGTAGCCCCTTGAGTGTTTCAATCGTGTTCTCTCCTTCGGTTAACTCATAGAGCAATCCACTGTTTGCCTCAAGGTTTATCTGACTGTAGTGGTCAATATATTCTGTTAACGCGGCTTGATATTCAGAGAGATAATTGGCACCGTCCTGCAGGTTTTCCTGATACTGATGGACTGCTCCGGCAGGTGGAAAGTTAAAGAGGGCCTTAACACTTTTTAAAACGGGATTTTCTAGGAATAGATCATCCTGAAAGCTATGGGTTTTAAAGAGATCAATAAGATGCTCAGGTATACGCCATTGACTAAGAAGCGCTTCTCCAGTCTTCTGCTGTACCTGATCACAGAACAGATCTAGCAATGTCGCAAGATCTGTTTTCTCCGTGGTGCTTTTAAGTTGTGCCAGTAAAGCTGTTCCCAACTGCAGAAATTCGGCGGCATGGGTTGTCATGATTGCTGCGGCACGGGCCTGATCTTGTGCAAAAAATTCGTGCTTGGAGCTGCTTGCATCGTTTTGCTCTATCCATTGCTTGAATAGCGCATGCTGCTGCCTGAACATCGCTTGCATTTGCTCGTTGATATCATTTGGCACGCAGTTACCTCATCGCCTACACAAAAATCTATAAGCAGTTTAATGGAGCTTCGCAGGTTTATGAAGTATCACACGGAATAAGTTAGCATGTCGACTAAACGACTAGCGGCATTAGAGAGAGTGCGATCACGGTGGTATATATAGCCTAGCTCCCGCTGAATAGGCTCTGAACCAGTGTTCAGTACCGTTAAGGTATCATCGATCATGGTCTCAGGTAATAGACTCCATCCCAGCCCAATACTTACCATCATTCTGATGGTATCCAAATAATTCGTGGACATGGCAACATTTAAGTCTAAGCGCTTGCGTCTGAATTGCTCTGCAACTATTTGCTGTGTGAACGTTTGGGTGCCGGGCAAGATAGCAGCATAATGGGTTAGCTGCTCTAATGTCACATGAGTTTCGTTGGCAAGTGGGTGCTCTTTGCAAACCACATACTGTAAATTATCGACCCAAATGGTTTGGGAGTGGATCGCTGCGTTTGGTTGCGGTGCCAATGTGATTAAGGCAAGTTCCAAATCACCATGAAGTACGCCATCATAGGCTACTTCGGACTCGTCAAATTTCAAATTGAGTTGTACATCGGGATAGGTTTGGGAAAATTTCCTTAATATCGGGGGTAATCTGTGCAAGCTGATATGGTGACTGGCAGCTAGTGTTAGCTTTCCATGAACTTCGCCGCTTAGATTCCCCATCGCGCGGCTGGCATCTTGTATCGCAATAAGGATGGTTTTTGCACGAGGAAGCAAGGCCAATCCTGCCTCAGTTAATCCAACGCTCCTGCCGATGCGATCAAACAGCTTTCTATCTAATTGGTTTTCAAGCAAGGCTATACGCTTACTAACCGCGGATTGGGTGATATAGAGTTGTTGTGCCGCTTGTGAAAAAGAACCAGTTTCAGCAACGGCAATAAAGGCTGAAAGCGTATGGGTATCCATTATTTATTTTTAACTCTCCATGAATGCTAAACGCGATATCGGGTTAAAACGATGCCGCTTAATATTACGACAAGCGCTAATAAACTAGAAAGTGTAACGGCTTCATTCAGGATGATTGCGCCAGTAAAAAAAGCGACAACCGGGACTAGGAAGTTGATATTGGCCAAAAAGCTAGGTCCTGCTCTTACTATAATGAAAAAATAGACCAACGACGCCACGCCGGTTGATATGACGCCTAGCCAGATCAGCGAAAACCACTGCAATGGAGCAGGCGAAGTAAATTGGAAAGTTTGAGACAAAAACAGCGGTAGCATCAATAAACTGGCACCAATCAGCATACCTGCACCCCCTATAACAGGATGAAAGCTAGAAAGCTTCCTTACGAGGATAGCATTCAGGGCATAGCAACTGGCGGCCAACAAAATGGCTAGCTCTCTGAGGAGAGATGAGGCGGCTTGAAGAGCGGGATTAAGCAATAATACAACACCCATAAACCCGACAATAACCCCGGATATTTTATAGCGATTAAGCCGTTCGCCAGAAACCCAGAAATGCGCCAATATTAAAGTGACCATCGGCATCACGGCCATCAGCACACCTGCTTTACCTGAAGGAACGGCTTGCTGTCCCCAGGCGATTAAAAAGAAAGGCAGGGCGTTACCAAAAAAGCCCAACAGTAGAAAAATCCCCCAACTTTTTAAGTTACTCGGTAAGCGTAAACCTTTTAGGTACGCGAACAGTGTTAACACCATTGCGCCCATGACTAAGCGAATATGTGTGATGAAAATGGGCTCAAAGGTTTCTAAGGCCAAGGATGTAAAAAGGAAGGATGTGCCCCACATCGCCACGAGAAATAACAGTAAGATCCAGTTGATCAAAGAGGCGGGCACGATAGTGGAGACTCCTATAAAATTAAGTGGCATCTAATGTTTTCAAGCTGCCTCGTTCCGTCACGATCAGAACGCCGAGTAGCAGAGTACCAATTACCATCATGCCGGCAGCCATCAAGAGCCCGCCGCTGTAGTGCCCGGTTTGTTCTGCCATCATGCCCGCTAGCGCCGGAGCAATGATTTGCGCAGCTCCATAGGATAATGTGAGTTTACCCATTAATTTTGCAGGTTTAGTAGGATAGAAACGTCCAGCCATCGCCAGAACCAAGCTGACAATGCCAATGAATGTACTCCCATAGAGAACGGCACTTACCAAGGCTGCTGCGAGCGAATCATAGAATACGGGCACTAGAATACCAATGATATGGATTAAGTAATTGAGCATCAATGTATACAGGGTGCCAATCCTTCGGGCGACATGTTCCCAAAATAGAACCGCCGGCACCGCAGTGATTCCCAGAACCAGCCAGACCAACTCTCCGGAGCCTGCCAGTCCAGGCTGTCGTTCCACCATAGCAACGGTAAATGTCGCACTGATGACATAGCCAAACCCGGCACAAAAATAGGACGCCAGCATTAGCCAGAAAAAGCGCTTAGAAGGTGGGCGGTCTTCTAGCGCAGTGCCCGAGTTCGTTAAGCTACCGTTATGAGGCCGTGGCAGCCAGCGCCAAGCAGGAACTGCCAACACCACCCCTGCTATCCCTAAAATGATCCATTGCTCTTTCCAATTATAAGCATCCACCATTAGATCTACGGCAATCGCAGTAAAAACGATCCCCAACCCAATACCCATAAAGTGTATGCTTAATTCACTGCGAAAATGGTGGCGCATCAGCCAATTAAGCACTAATCCCGATCCTATCAACATGCCAGCTGCACTGCTTAAACCTGCCATGAAGCGCATGAAAGCCCACAAAAACGTATTTTCAGCTAATGCCATGCCGATTGTTGTTAACACGGCAACGATCAGGCCTAGCCGATACAGAGTGTCTTTAAGCATCAAACTGCTGACAGAGGCTGCGATCACCGCGCCACAAAGATATCCAATGTAGTTAATAGCCGCTAACCAGCCGGCACTAAGGTCGGTTAGGATACTCTCGGACTGCATAACAGGGATTAACGGTGTGTAAGCGAATCGGGCAACACCTACCAAGAGTACTAAACTAATCACGCCAGCAGAAAGCACGAAGTATTTTTGTTGTTGCAGAGACCGGTTGGGCATCAGGGATAATCCGTATTATTGTTTTTTATAGAGGCTAAACCTAGTTTAGTATCAAAACAATTGATATTTTTAGAACAAACCGTTCTGTTTTGGAGGTCTAATGGATCTTTTGGGGTTGGAAACATTTTGCGCAGTGGTCGACGAAGGCGGTGTATTGGCCGCTTCACGGACCTTACATACCGTGCAGTCTAATGTTACTACAAGGATTAAGCGGCTAGAGGAGGAACTCGGAGCTAAAGTCTTCTTTAGAAAAGGACGAGGCTTATCTTTGACTCCCGCAGGGCGAGTGTTGCTGGGCTATGCTCGGAAAATGCTTCAATTAGAGCGCCAAGCGATGCAAGCCGTAAAGCAACTGGCAGATGAAGCAGGAGAAGTGCGCATCGGCACGATGGAGAGTTTTGCTGCCGTCCGTCTACCTGACTTGCTATTTCGCTTAAGGCAACAGTGTCCTAAAGTGGAGACCCGAATTCAAACGGATACCAGTGAATCTTTGATCCGTATGGTGCTAAGTCACGAATTAGATTGTGCATATATTGGTGGTCCGTTTGAGCACGATGACTTGATCTGCACTGAAGTTGCAACAGAGCAGCTTGTACTCGTTAAAAGTAAAACACTCCATTGTGTGAACACATTAATCGTATTTCGAGAAGGCTGTGCCTACCGTGAAAGGGCTCACCGTTGGCAGCGAACCTATGGAACGTCATTTGACCTTATGGAGATGGGAACACTGGAAGGGATTCTTGGATGCGTTGCCTTTGGTT
This sequence comes from Neptunomonas concharum, assembly GCF_008630635.1. Lineage (NCBI taxonomy): Bacteria > Pseudomonadati > Pseudomonadota > Gammaproteobacteria > Oceanospirillales > Oceanospirillaceae > Neptunomonas > Neptunomonas concharum. Next base: position 1,626,878 of record NZ_CP043869.1, read on the forward strand.
TAGGCGTTACGTTGATGCCCGTATCGGTTGTAGAAAAAAGCCAACATCGGGAACAATTAATCTATGAAGAAATAGACCAACAGTTTGCTTGTATTCCCACGTTATTGATCCGTCATAAGCGACTATCGAGGTTGTTGGGAGTAGAGGTGTTGCAACAGCCTTTGGGTGTTTTAAATTAGCATTGTATAAACGGTTGATTTCATGCTATTAAGCACTTTCTAGCCTCTGTGTATAGAGGCTTATTTCTTGGATCGCTTATCATGAACGATGTTACATCCCATGCCCCTTCGGCAGTTGCTTTGCCGGACCGATTTATTCATCTTCTCTCGTCAATGATTCGTAGCCCGAGTGTTGTCGGGGCAGAGCACTCTTTTTTTCGTGTACTGCAGCGGGAGCTTGAAGAACGTGGCGCTAACGTAACTTGGTATGAAGGTGTTTTGGTTGCACAGGGTGATGAGCCAAATAGTGTCATGTTTTCAGCCCATATCGACCGGCATGGTTTGATCTGTACGGGACCGAATGAATTTCAATATGCCGCTTTTGTATCGGGTGCCCGTTCTGATTTATTAGGGAACTCGGTCAGCGAACAGTTGATGAAGAAAATTGTAAACCGCTTTGAATCTGAGTCAGTGTACGCCTATGAGCCTTGGTCAGGTGCTTATCGGGGGCAAGGTCTGATTGATCGTGCTTACATCTGCGAGTTTCGTAATAACTTAATCTTTGAACTTAAAGGGTTAGATCATTTAGTTGCAGGCACGCCAGTGGCTTTTAGAGATAACCTTAAAAATAAAAAGGGTGCCTTGATTGGCCAGCTGGATAACGTGATTACGGCAGCGGCATTGGTGTACCTGTTTGAGCTAGGTTTTAAGGGCACTGCCTTTTTCACAGCGCAAGAAGAGGCCGGTAAAAGTTGGCGGTATTTACTAGAATGGTTTCGTCGGTTTGGTCACTCTACTAACCAATTAATCGTTGTAGACACCAGCCCCTATCCTGACTTCGAAACAGCTAAACAACAAACGCTGGTTTTGCGTAACAGGGATGCCAACGCTGTATTTAATACCGAGCTGACGCGTAAGTTGGTTGATATTTGTGAAGCTAATCACTTTACCTATCAATTTAAAGATAAATATGTAGAACAGCAAAACGTGCTCGCAAAACAGAGAGGGGATGAACCTGCATCATTAGGCTCTACCGAAATGGGCAGGATCATCTCTGCATCGAACGGGCTGGTCGATGGCACAACCCTTCAGATACCCACTTCGGGCTACCATACATTATCCGAATCGGCACCTGTGGAATCGGTTGCTGGTTTTCTCAAAGTGTTAACAGATCTGGCTACACTGAATTAATACAGGTTTAGGTAAAAAATTAGATGTATAAAACTATTATCGTGGTGGATAGCCAAGACCACGGAATCAGCGAAACTGACTACACCATCGTCACTTTTGAAGAGTATCTCTCGGCTTATCCTAAAAAGAACGAACCTAAAACGCGGCTACTTAACTTATGTGATACCGAGCATTATTTAAGCCGAGGCTATTACTGCTCTTTATTGGCTGAGGCACGAAAGCATCGAGTGTTACCGAGTGTCAGCACGATCAATGATCTGCGTGCACTATCAACGGAACTATCTACGGGTATCCGCCTTAATCTTCCCTCTTCAGTGTTTAGAATAAATGAGGGTGAACAGGTAGAGATGTTCATTTATCTAGGGTGGACAGAGCAAGAACCTTGGAGGAAGCTGGCCAAGCAGATTTTTGAAAAGTACTCAGCGCCAATACTGCAGTTGATGGTGACGCATGATGCTTCTGGCATCCGAATGAGCGTGAAACGCTATGCTCATAGTAGTCTCAACGAAATAGAAAAAATCAAATTTAACAACCAGTTAAATAGCTTTTCTAAAGAGGTTTGGTCAAATGCTGCCAGCAAAAAATCTCCGCGGTGGGATCTGGCTATTTTAGTTAACCCGGATGAAGCACAGCCTCCCAGCGATAAAGAAGCGATAAAACGATTTATTAAAGCGGCAGAAAAAGTCGGTATCCACGCTGAGACGATTACGGCTGAACAGGCTAATCATATTTCTCAGTTTGATGCGCTTTTTATCCGTGAAACAACTGCTATTGACCACCACACCTATCGCTTGGCGCGCAAGGCAGAGCAAGAAGGCTTGGTAGTGATTGATGATCCGACCTCTATTTTACGTTGTTGTAACAAAGTGTATTTGCATGATGCCTTCAGTTATAACGGTGTACCGGCACCTAAAACCCATGTGGTTATCAACGCAGATGAGGAGAGCCTCACGCGTATAGAGGCTGAATTTACTTATCCTATCGTTCTAAAAATGCCAGAAGGCTCCTTCTCCAAAGGCGTTTACAAAGTTGCTGATCGTCAGGAGCTTAAAGAGAAACTTGAAGAGTTGTTTGCTGATACCGCCTTGGTATTGGTGCAAGAGTATCTGTACACCGATTATGATTGGCGGGTAGGGGTGCTTAATGGAAGAGCGATTTATGCGTGCCGTTACCATATGGCGCGTAACCATTGGCAGATATATAACCATGACGCTAAACGGTTTAATTCGGGCGGGTTTGAAACCTTACCAACCTTTGAAGTACCCAAAAAAGTACTGGATGCGGCCCTTAAAGCCAGCGCTATGATTGGTAAAGGCTTGTATGGTGTGGATATTAAACAAAAAGACAGCCATGTTTATGTCATAGAGGTTAACGATAACCCAAGTATTGATCACAAGGTCGAAGACCTCTATCTCGGTAATGAACTCTATATGCTAGTCATGCAGGAGTTTGCAGACCGTTTGGAGAAAAGAGGGCGTTAAGTGGTTTACAGATATAAGCTTTTAAGGAGTTGTTATGGAAGCAATTGATCTCCACACATTGTGGGATGTGGCTCCTTATGATCTTGCTGCGATAGGAACAGCGCTTTTTTGCGGGACACTCATTGGTTTAGAGCGACAGCTGCGAGGTAAGCCGGTAGGGGTACGTACCTCGTCGCTGATTATTCTGGGGACTTATCTGTTTCTAGCGACCACTTTCCAGTTGAGTGAATCCATCATTGACCCTTCTCGTGTCATTGGACAAGTTATCACAGGCATAGGCTTTCTGGGTGCAGGGGTGATGCTGGCTAAAGATGGAGCCGTCGTAGGTGTGACTTCGGCGGCTACTATTTGGGTGCTTGCGGCTATTGGCGTGATTATTTCCGTAGGACATTTAATCATCGCTATTAAAGTCTCTATTTTAGTCATCGTGATTTTGCATGGTATTGATCTCTTGGAGACGCATACCAAAGCCTTTAGCCGAGGCGTTCATGCGAAAGTGCAAAACTATCGTGATAAGAAGTAAATAAAATTACAGGGTCTCAGGCAGCGGGTCTTTCGAAATCACAACCGCTGTCCTGATTCTCTCTGACCCATAGGCCGACATTTTGCTGAAATCCTCACGGGAGATTGGCATATATTGGCAATCCATCGGGATTTGATCCTTGTCGGTATCAGGGTCATGAACATAGAGGCAGTCATCATCTATCGCAGTGACAGCAACCCAATGGGGTGCTTTTTTCCCATCCATTCGATAAGTGCTGATGAGGACGAGGACTGCGCAATTGGCTGCTAGCCAGCCTTGTATCTTTTCTTGAGTAATATCTTGAATGAGGCAGGCAACATGCTCTTCCTGAGCGTGCTGGTGGAACTGTCGATCGACCAGCGTCATGATCTCTTTTTTATGCTCACTGCGGACCCCTTCAATAAACAAAGGAGCAGCGGTGTTAATGCAGGCTGCTGCATTGAATCCACGACGGCGAGCAGCTAATGCCAAACCTATGGGGTGGCATCCGCCATGGCCTGATGTCATGAAAATCGTTGTGGCCTCACGCCATATATCCAGCTCCAGCATAGCATCAGGTTTTATGGACGGTTGCAGTGATGCCATGGCCATCATTAACGAGGCTGGCCCACAGGTAAATTCCGTTGTTTGTTGATACCACGGGGTCTGTTTTGTATAAAAGGCCGTATCAGCAGAGCGGATACGTTTTTGCATACGTAGGGCATCGCTATGGTCTTCGTAATAGTCTGTATATTCATCAAAGACACGATATCCCATACTTTCATAAAGCTTTATCGCTACATGATTGTTTTTTGCAACTTCTAGGCGCATAAACAAACGGCCTTGTTTTGAGCTTGCCTGCTCAAGGGCCGAGAGGATCTTTTTGCCAACCCCTAAGCCTCTGGCTTCAGCGCTAACGGCTAACGAGTACAAACGCGCCAGACGCGTTCCTTTGTGGAGAATAACCAAACCGTAGCCCACGACTTGATCAGACGACTCGCAAACCAATAAGATGCCGTTGGCCGCTTTGAGCCAATGTTGGAGTCTGCGACGGCTTAATCTATCACCACGAAATGCATTGTTTTCTAGTGCAAATAGCGGCTCAATATCGTCAGAGGATGCAGGGCGAATCGAAATTGATGACATATTATGCTAATGACTCAATAGGTGTAACGAGTTGTTCATTAACCCACGGATGATCACCGATCATCTCCATCATGTGGTCAATAAAAAGTCGCACTTTGGGGTTTAGATGACGACGGCTAGGGTAGATCGCATTAACTTCTATCGGTGGTGATGGGTAATCAGGGAGTAATTCAACCAGTTCTCCTCGCTGTACGCAGTTACGACAAAAGACTCTTGGCATACGAGCGATACCCATATCTTGTAATAGGATCTCGCGAATAAAACTAATACTGTTAGCTTTTAGCTGGCCTTTCACTGGGATAGCTTCACCCCAGCCATCAAATACCCAATGCTCAACTGACTTTAAAATGCCGTAACATTCGTGGTCAGAGAGATCCTCCGGAGTGGTGGGGGTGCCATGTTGCTGCAAATAATTGGGTGAGGCGTACAGACCGCGAGATACGGTCGCAACGCGCCTAGCAATGAGACTGGAATCTGCCAGCTCACCTACACGAATGGCGAGATCAATCCCTTCTTCAATCAGATCAATAACCCGCGTGCTGAGTTCTACCTCTAGCGATATCTGCGGATACCGGCGCATAAAGGTGCCCACCACTTCGTTCATCATAAAAACGCCTAGCTCTGAAGGCATTGTTATCCTTAAGCGGCCTCGGGGATTATCTTGTGTGGCAGATAAATAATCTTTTGCAGACTCTAATTCGTTAATAAGTGGGTGGCAGCGGGCGAACAGGTCCTCACCATCATCAGTAAGCTTCAGTTTTCGGGTTGTTCGTTGCAGTAATCGAACGCCCAAGTCGTCCTCTAGTTGAGCGATGCGCCGGCTAATAGTCGACTTCTGAATCCCCAAGCTTTCTGCAGCAGAGGTGAAGCTTCCGGTTTCAACTATCCGGATAAATAGGCTGACATCGTTGAGATTCATAGATATGGCCGTAATAATCAGAGAGGGTGTTGATTTGCCAAATTACCAGTAACGGGTTGATTTATAGTTTAATTCGTTACTGGTTAAAAAGCATTGGATAGAATCTTCTGCTATTGTTATGCAAAGATCAAGGCCGGAGACGATGATGGAAGTACTTAATCATATTAGACTTATGGCAGATTATAACCAGCAGTTAAATAAGCAAGTGTGCCAAGCTGCTGGGATGCTGAATCACGAATCTTTGGTTGAACATCGAGGCGCTTTTTTTGGCTCAGTACTCGGGACTCTAAATCATCTTATGGTCGGAGATTTAATCTGGTTAAAGCGCTTTGCAGGCCACCCGGCGCAGCATGTTGCCCTTAATCCTATACGTGCCACGGAGGCGCCTGTAGCTTTGGAGCAGCAGTTGTTTTCAACGATGGAGGGGTTGTGGCAAGAGCGGCAAATTCTTGATGCTGTCATTGTTAGTTGGTCAAGAGAGCTAAAAGCAGAAGATCTGGATCACTGCCTTGAATACAGTAGCATGAAAGGTGTCTCGTCACATCGCCAGATGGGTGCCTTGATCATGCATTTTTTTAACCACCAGACCCATCATCGTGGCCAATTATCGACCCTGCTGTATCAACAAGGTTTTGATATTGGCCTAACCGATCTTTTATATTTTATCCCCGAAGAAAGCTGAGTCAGAGGCTGGTGCCTTTCGTGATAGTTTTAATCGCATCGACCATGGCATAAACACCATTGGTACGTGATGGGCTTAAAAACTGGTTGAGCTGACATATTGATAACAGGGCTGAAACATCAAAACTGTGAATCTCTTTTGAGGTTTTTCCCTGAAAAGCCGCCAGCAATAAATAGGCTAGGCCTCGCATAATGCGGGCATCGGAGTCGATCGCAAAATGCCAGAAACGCTCGTCAGTTTGCTCTGAATGCAGCCAAACCAGAGATTCGCAACCTCTCACTAACCGTTCAGGCTGGCGCAGGGTATCAGGTAAGTGAGGCAGTTGCTCTGCCCATTGCTGTAGTGTGGCTAAGCGAGCTTGCCAGTTAGAGGCTGATTGTAGGGTTACAGTGAGTTCTGATAGATCGGGGGAGATAAAAGTGATTGTTGCAGAGCCTGCTTCTGGATGCTTCGAAGTGGTTTCTGTCAGGGCAGTTACGGCTTCCTTTAGGCAAAGTGCAAAACGCTCGACCTCTTCTTCAGTGTTATATAAAGCAAACGATGCTCTGAGGGTGCCGCTTACGCCTAAATAGGTCATCAAGGGCATTGTGCAGTGATGTCCACTACGTACCGCAATTCCCGATTGATCCAGCATCATAGCAAGGTCTTGGTGATGAACCTGATCAACACTAAAAGATAAAATGCCCACATTATCAGCATCGACGCCGATTAATCTAACGCCCTCAATTTCTGATAAACGCTTGATAGCGAGTGTGCGTAGCGATTTCTCATGTAGAGATGCGGCAGGGCGATCAAGGCTGTTTAAGTATGTAAGGGCCTGCGCAAAACCGATGGCCTCGGCGATAGGTGGCGTCCCTGCTTCTAGTTTAAAGGGGAGGGTATTGAAGGTTGTCTTTTCAAAGCTGACCGACTCAATCATCTCACCACCAAATTGCCAAGGTGGCATCTGTTCTAAGAGCGCTTCTCGCCCCCATAGGACACCTATGCCTGTTGGGCCATAACATTTATGCGCAGAAAAAAAGTAAAAATCACAGCCAAGCTCGTGGACATCTACAGGTTCATGGGCGATAGCTTGCGCGCCATCGACCACCACAGTTGCACCAAAGGACTTGGCGAGTTGAGTAATATCCTTGATCGGATTAATCACACCCAGTGCATTGGATACATGAGTGACGGCAACGATTTTGGGCTGATGTTCAGCTAACAACTGCTGAAGCTTTTCTAAATCAATAGTGAGATCTGCCCCTAGAGGAATAGGGACGACGGAGGCACTTTTTCTGAGCGCGATCTGTTGCCAAGGAACAAAATTAGCGTGATGCTCCAAAACCGAAACAAGTATCGTATCGCCTGCACATAGCACCGCATCCGCATAGCTATAGGCGACTAGGTTAGCCGCTTCTGTTGCACCGCGAGTCCAAATAATCTCTTTAGGACTACTTGCCCCGATAAAGTCTGCTACTTCATCTCGCGCAGACTCAAACAACGCTGTTGACTGATTAGACAGCGAGTGGGAACCCCTGTGAACATTGCTGTTATAAAGCTTATAGTAACGGCTCAGGGCTTCAATAACCTGACGGGGTTTTTGAGTAGTGGCAGCATTATCCAGATATACCAATGGCTCGCCATGCACACGGCTGGAGAGAATCGGGAAATCTCGACGAATCTTTTTTGGATCAAACATGTGATGCGTTTGAGTCCTGTTCACGGCTAAGGCGAGCGTACTGGCTAGCCCAGCGTGCATACATCATCGCTGCCGTAAAGAGAACGACAACCAAAAGCGCATAGATGATACCAAAGGTACGGGTGTCTACTCGCGTGGTGGCCGCTAGCACCGCCTCATTGAAATATAGAATCAACACAAAACATAACCAAGCATGATTGCGTGGATTACCCGACTTCATCGTAGGAATAAAAAAAGCGAGGGGTAGCATATGTACTAACCAAATGACCCACGGCTTACCGGTCTCTAAAGGATGAATAATCAGATACCATAGGGTGAACAAGAGCAACAAACCAAAGAAACTCAAGAGGGTCAGTGATCGGCTAAGGCGCACTTTTTTGTGTAGGGTTTCCATTAACGGTCCTGTAATTTTTTAGCGATTTCAGCGAGTCTTTTACCTTGTGCCTGGCACAGGATGCGCTCATCTTCATCTAATGGGCGCTGATTATCTTTGCCTGCTACATGGGTTGCACCATAAGGTGTGCCACCTGTGGTAGTAGAAAGCAGGGTTGTCTCGCTGTATGGCAGCCCCGTGATTAGCATGCCATGGTGCAGTAAAGGCAGCATCATGCTAAGCAAGGTTGTTTCTTGCCCGCCATGTAAGCTGGAGGTAGAACTAAACACACTGGCAGGTTTGCCAATTAATGCGCCCGACATCCAAATACCGCTCGTTGAGTCGATAAAGTACTTCATAGCCGCTGCCATATTGCCAAAGCGAGTCGGGCTGCCCAGAGCAAGCCCAGCACAGTGGCTCAGATCCGCCTCGGTGCAATAGAGCGCTCCTTCATCAGGAATTGTCGGTGCCGTCGCCTCGCAGGTCGTCGAAACCGGCGGAACGGTACGAAGTCTCGCCTCCATACCGGTTTGCTCGACACCTCGTGCAATTTGTCGCGCCATCTCCTTGGTAGCACCGTGGGTGCTGTAATAAAGCACGAGAATATAGGGCGCAGCCACTTACAGAATCTCCAGCACAGACTCAGGTGGGCGACCAATACGCGCCTGGCCATCTTTAAGAACGATAGGACGTTCTATCAGCTTGGGTGTCTTAACCATAATGCTAATCACTTCTGCATCACTTAGTGCCGGATTATCTAATCCGGTTTCTTTATATTCGGCTTCTTTGGTGCGCAGAAGCTCTCTTGGTGATATGTTCAGCGAAGCTAAAACTTGCTTTAATTCTTGCTCTGACGGGGCCTCTTTCAGGTATTCACGAACCACAGGTTCGATACCTTGCTCACGAATCAGCTCAAGGGTCTGTCGTGATTTTGAGCAACGGGGGTTATGATAAATAGTGACTTGGCTCATAATAGTGTCCCTTAAAAACGGTTGTAAAACAGCTGATAAACGTAAAGAAGCTGCTATTGTATACGTCTCGGATGGCGCAACAAAGTTTACCTGTAAGGATTTATTGCATGCATGTTATTTCGGAGCTAAAAATCTTCCAATTTTTGTACTACTTATTTCGCCAATTCCTAAATAACGGAGGCATTATTAACGCCTCGGCGCTGACCTATACCTCATTATTTGCCGTTGTGCCGTTAATGACCGTGTCATATGCAATGTTGGCTGCGATTCCCTCTTTTCAGGGGGTGGGCGAACAGGTTCAGGGTTGGATCTTTTCAAACTTCGTACCGACAACAGGCGCTGTCGTGCAGGAGTATTTACGCGACTTCACCTCTCAAGCCCAAAAACTAACGGCAGTAGGTATTGGCTTTTTAGTCGTAACCTCGATCATGATGATGCGCAACATAGAGGTCGCCTTCAATCGCATCTGGCGGGTAAGTGAACAACGTAAAGGGATGGCGAGCTTCTTACTTTATTGGGCAGTATTGAGCTTGGGCCCTATTCTTATTGGCTTGGGATTGCTGGTTTCATCCTATATCGCATCCTTGCCGTTTATTAGCGATGCGACTGAATTAGTTGGGCGAGGGCGTTTGTTATCGATGTTACCTATGGTGATGTCTTGTGCCGCCTTTACACTGCTGTATGCCGCTGTGCCTAATTGCAAGGTGCCTTTGAAATATGCCTTTGCAGGAGGCGTTGTCGTGGCTATCCTCTTTGAAACAGCCAAGCGCGGATTCGCACTTTTTGCTACGCAATTTCCTTCCTATGAATTAATTTATGGTGCGTTTGCGGCGGTTCCGCTGTTTCTGGTTTGGATCTTTATCACGTGGTTTATTATTTTGATGGGGTGCGAATTAACGCGAGCGCTGACGGTTTACCAAACGTTGGATGAACAGCGTGAGTCCTCCCATTTGCATACGGTATTAGGCGTGTTGCATCGTCTATGGCAGGCGCAGCAGACCGGAAATTTAGTATCTGACGAAATGTTGCTAACCCAAGTCGTTGGACTGGATCAAAACCGCTGGGATCAGTATGTTCAATTGTTGCAAGAAGAGGGTATGATCTGCCGTACACAGCAAGGCGGGTTACTGCTATCTCGTGATTTAGGTACACTGACACTGCACGAATTGTGTGAACGCCTACCTTGGCCGTTACCCACCGGTGGTGTGGGGCATCAAAAAGGTTGGCAGCACGATTTAGACCTGCGTTTAGATAAGGTGAGAACATTTCAAGAAGATGAATTGAATATCTCGCTAGAAGCGTTGTTTGTTGAGACACATAGCCAATAATTTTTAGTAAGGAGTGGGTGCATAGTGGCAAAAATTTGTATTCATGCATGGGTCAGTGGGCGTGTTCAGGGTGTTTGGTTTCGACAATCGACGGTAGAACAAGCGGAATCTTTGGGCGTTACAGGATGGGTGAGAAACCTGCCGGATGGCCGGGTGGAAACCATGATGTATGGAGAGGAGAAAGCGGTTCGCCAATTAGAGTCTTGGTTAAGTAGCGGACCAAAGTTAGCCAGTGTGGCTGATGTTGAGTCAGAAGTGTTGGAATATGAAGAACAACACGAAGGCTTTTTGATTACGGGGTAAACCTTTTTATCCCTCCTGTTAAGCCACTGTGAAAAAGTCTGCCAAAGCGGGCGTTGATATCGTTGTTATGTGATCCTTGACGCTAGCTTTTTGTACGCTGCATCTTTATCACGTTTCCCAATAGCCAGTACGTATACAATAATTTCATCATCAATGACTTCGTAAGCCAGACGGTAGCCAGCTGTACGCAATTTGATCTTGTACACCGAGTCGTATCCACGGAGTTTGGAAGATGGGACATGCGGGTTTTCGAGGCGTTCCTTAAGTTTCTTTTTAAACTGGCTTTGGATTAGTGGGGCTAGCTTGCTCCATTCTTTCTGTGCAGCCGGTAGAAATTTAAGTTTATAAGTCATCTATATCAACTTCCACAGCCTCAGATAGATCGCCACGACGGCTTTCAACTAGCTTTGCAAGCTCGTAATCGTCGAGCATCTCTATTAGAAGCTCGTAAGTTTCAGCTGGCACAAGATAAGCAGCTGGCTTATTGTGGTTTAGAATCGCAATAGCGGAACCATCTGCTTCGTTTAGCAATGCTGTAGGGTTTTTCTTTAGCTCAGAAATACTGGCGGAGCAATCTGCTAATACTTGTCTCATAAAATCACCAATTAAGTACTTAAATAAGTGCTAATTTTAGATCTTATTATAGGCCTTGGCTAGCTGTTTTAATGAGAAACTAATCAGGTTTTATGATTAGCGCTTCCGTATTTTGTGGGCAATAACTATTTGTTTTACCTTTCGATTCTTTAACCAATAGATAATTCCTTTGTCGAAATCAGTTATTGTGCCGTTCACTGGGTCCTCTTTGACGGTTGCTTCTACTACGAGATCAGAGTAGCCAACGCTAATGCCATTTAGGGATAAGGTTTTGAGTAAGCATAGCGTAGAGCGAAGCACCGCGGAAAATATCAACTTACCTCACTTGCGCGCGTCACCGCACATAGGTTCCGATTCGCTCCAAATCGTCGGAAAACCAAATGTAGGTGACTTTTCCGATGAGATTGTCCATAGGGACCGTGCCCCAGAAGCGACTGTCGTTGCTGTTATCGCGCCAATCGCCAAGCACAAAAAACTCGCCTTGGGGTATTTGGCGCACAGGCATGGTAACAGAAAACTCGCGCATTCTATTGCTCGATGGAACGGCTAATTGCGCCTGTGCTACCCCATTTACAATTACTGCTCCATTTTCAATCGTTAGTGAATTACCGCCAACTGCAGCGACGCGCGCTACGTACGAGGACTTCGGATCCAAGGAAGGAAAGACAACAACATCGCCGACTACCGCCTCTCGATAACGTGTGTTTACGGCGATGACATCTCCGACCTCTAGCGTCGGCACCATTGACCCGCTCGGAATATGGAACGTTTCGTAACCAAGAACAAGGCCACGGTATGCGAAGAGAAGCTGGAACCCAACAGGAACGAGGATAAGAACAGCGACATACCAGTACCAACGATTAAACCATCGAAGCTCGTAGTTATTATTGCGCCGGGCGCTTCGCACCGAGCTGATTATGAGAGTCACGTAAAACAAGAGGCTGATCAGCACGAATGCCGCTAGCCCGTAAAACGTTGAAAAGACGCCGAACACTCCACTAATGAGCAAGGCTGTGACGAAGCCGCTAAGAATCAGCCAGCCAGCCCATGGTGCTCCTGCGTACACGTGACCAAGCCCCGGCACAAAAAATGAAGCGATACCTGCTATCCATGCATTTCTTTTCTTTTTCACGGTCCTTCGCCTTTTCTCATCATTTTCGGCTGGTTTGGAGTGTAGCGGAAAACCAATCCGACAACATGCGTTTGTGTACGCCCAGCGTGCAAGGTGTTGTGGGGGCTAAGCCGCAACGACAAAGCTGTTGCTAAGCTTGGCCTTGCTAGGGCACTTAACGTATACTTGTACGGAAACTCCGTACATCAAGGTGCCATCATGGATACAATCAGTGTAAACAAATTTAGAGACAACCTGAAGAGCGTTGTGGAAGAGGTGGTTAGCAGGCATGAACCACTTAAGGTAACTCGACGAGCCGGAGAGGCATTCGTTGTAATGAGCGCCGAGGACTGGGAGCGAGAGCAAGAAACACTTCATGTTCTCCAAAGCCAGAGCCTCATGCAACAGATTGCCCACTCCCTTGAAACACATAACCGTGGTAAAGGCTATATACCGACTGAAGAGCAAATGAATGAGATCACTGGTATTTGAAGGCAATACCTGGGAAGCGTATGAAACTATGCGCGAGAAGGACAAACAATTGCATAAGGCTTTGTGTAAATTACTCAAAGAAATGCTGCGTTCAAACGACCTTGCTTCCGGTTTAGGAAAGCCTGAGCCACTTAAGCACAACCTCTCTGGCCTTTGGTCTAAGCGGATATCACACAGAGATCGTTTGATATATCGATTTGACGAAAAATCCATTTATATCTTCGCTATTGGTGGTCACTACGATCAGATTTAGCGCCCATAGCTGACGCTTTGATTAAACACCTTGCCGCCACGCACTACCATCAGCAAGATGGTTTGCTCCTGTGCTGAGCCTGAAAGGTAACCCGCTGTTTGAATAGGGCAGAGGCCGGTTAACCGATGAATGTCTGGTGCCCCAGACCAACCTGCAAGGAGAAATCTGGCCTAGCAGTGGTTAACAACCACGTTAAGTGAGCCTCAATAGGTGTTTGCTGTAAGTCATTCACAGCCAACGATGACAGTATAAAGCAGGATCGCTGGTTCAGGGGCTTGGTATTGGCCGCAGACGCAACTAATGCCTATGACAGGGTGAAGGCTCATAGGTGTTACAAGGCCGACTTGGGCGCGTACTCATTTTAACCACGGTGGGACCTCAACTTCTTTCTCAGGTGGTATCACCACACTTAGCTTTATGTTGTCAGGGAACACCACAGTACGTTCTGACTTAATACCGTATAGCTTTTCCGTGCTTTGCGCCCATTCTTCGAAATACTTAACTTTCTCATCCGTGATGATCAGGAAAGCTGAAACAGAAGAATGAAGAAGCTTCTTCGACGGTAAGAATATCGCCTTCACTCCATCCGAAGTTTTCAGTTAAGTTTCTTTCCTTAAGCCAATCACCAAATTCTCTACTCACACTTGACCAAGTGTCGCCGTCTTTTGTCTCGATGCATCGTAACTGAGCCATTCTTAAGCCTTCGGTGTGCACCACAAAAATCACAGTATACCAAAGGTACTAATCCCTCTTAAACGCTTTGTATTAGCCGCTTACACTCGATTTTTTTTCAATTCCTTCATGCGTCGAGTTATTGCGGTATCAGGCTTAGATTTTGAAATAGCTTTGAAGTGTTTAAAAACTTCTGTTGCACCTGATTCAGAAATAATCAACTCTTTGACTTCCCTGTAACTCTCCCTAACCCCAGACCTTGCTGCTTCTCGCTCCAACTCCTCCGAATGATTCATGACCTCAGACGCGCCAACAAATGCAACAAGAGCGTGAACGGTCACATATTCGTCCAGATAAAATGCATTAGTGTCTAATAATTCAGCCAAGGGAGCCATCACTGCGCGAATTGCATCTTTTCGCTCATCTTCAGTTGAGTCTTCATCTTCCATAACTTCACACACTATTTCATACCCATTCTGAAGCATGACGAAGAGGTTCTCGTAGACAGATAACCGTTTGTCGAAAATTTTTTGTGAATAGAATTCAATACGATTTCGTCGTCGGAAATGTTCATTGCACAAGATTCCTATTAATACACCAGCTAGAGCAATTAATGCGCTTTCCATGGCTACATCCTTCGATTTCGATACGGCCAACGCCCGGCTTAGTTAGGGGCGGACTTGGAGTTGTTTTTGCTAGCGTAGCGATAAGCAATTAAACAAACAATGGAAAGCCGTCTCAGCCATGCGCTTTTTGCATGGCGATTACAGCCGCTTGTTAGGGTTCACCCATTGAAAAGTACAATTAATAAGCCTATTCCGATAATCCACCAGAGCCAGATCCAATCTGTATCACTCGAACTTGATGTGGCGATTCTTGGAGCGACCTCTGTTATTCCATCTACAGCATTAGTGATATTAACTACGATCTCGTTCCTTCCAATTTGAAGTTTATGGGCTAAGTGATGGGTGTTATCGCCCTCGGCTGTGTTGATATGATCATAAAGTATTGGCAAATTGATTCGTAACGATTCACCTGCAAGCTCTTTTTCCTTTGATCTAAGAAAGTTTAAAAGCTCCTGTTTAACTTCAATGTCACCTTGGGATAGCCATTCAAAACGTCTTTCCATTTGCTCAGGAATCTTGTACGAGAGAACATCCACCTCCAAGTGTGATTTCACGGCCGCAGATACTTCATCGAAACTAACGCTTGGATTAACATACAGGTTACGTGAAGAGCTAGGACCTAGGTGCTGCCAGAGACTCTCAGTCAGCTGAAACTTTTTTTCTATAGGCATGTGCTTAGGCAGCAAAGCGAAAAGACGCTCTGCAACCATTCCGCTCATATGAACACTTCCTGATTGCCATTTGGCTAGGGTTTTTCTCGCATATTCGCTTGCAGGTCGACCATGTAATTGTTCATATTCATCCAATACTCTCGATAGCTGTTCTTTATTGAGTGAAAAGAAATATGACTTTACATCTTTATCAGTTCCGCCAAGTTCTCGAGATAGGCTTTCAGCCTGCCGAATATGCTCTAAGGCTAGCTCTCGCCCTACCGAATATCTTGAACGCTGGCCTCTATACGATCGATTATATCGCGCCACTAAACATCGCCTCTAAGTTTCCGCCTAATCCTCTCTACGAAACTGACTTTTGGGGGGTGCTGAAGTGATACCGTAAACTCTACAGATGAAAGCTTAAATGATTTACTTATTTGTATATTGGTTCCTACAGAATGCTGAGCCTGAGCGCGAGACTCTAAATCGTATATGCATTTTTCGGCTTCCTCCATCACCAGTTGATCTTCTGCGCTATGCACGTATGAACTGACTTTTTGGCGAAGTGCCAATGTCTTTTGAGCTGCACTTGAATGATGCGAGATATGTACAATAAAACTCTTCATCAGTTCATCAGTTCATCAGAGCCACAATGATGATGAGCGCTAAGATGCCGCCAAAGATATAATAAGGACTAAAGTCATTTTCACCAGTTTGTGATTTGGAAAGCTTGCCGCTTTGGGCCTGTTCTGTATTCCCCATTATTACTTCAGTCCTACCAACAGAGGTGGTCTGAGTATGGCTTACCGTTACTGCATTACCGCTTTCAGCCACATCACGCGTAGTATCGGATAGGTCATTTAGGGTTTTCTTTAGCGCCGCCGAATCAACATGGAGTTCTTGGGCTTTTTTGCTGATATCCAATACACCAGAGGCATAGTAAGGGCTTTTCGTTCTGCCTCTGGCAGCCACGAGATATCCATCGATGTTCCTGGTGTAAGATCGATAGTAGTTGGCACAGGACTGCCGCCCAGCTTTTGCAGTTCATGATTCTTTTTTTCTTCAGTCATAACCTAATTCCCCTTCTGTTTACGCCAGTCTTTTGGCGGTGCGAAATCCTTTGACCACATTCCAAACTCATTAGTGCGGGCAAACTGCTCATCTTCAACATAATCAGATGAATACTCCGCGTAGGCAATAGCCCACCCTTGCCGAACCATCTGCCTGCCAATATCCAATTTCCCAATCTTACAGATAGAAACCTGCCGTCCCCAACGATCCTTAGAAGCTGCTGTGCAGTTAACCCTCTCGCCTATTAGAAGATAAGTAAGGTGGTCTTTAGCGGCTGACCCACAATTAAATTGAGCTCCATTTTTTGTGCATGGCTGTCCTCGCTCTGGCGCATCAATTCCGTGCAATCGGATACGCATTCCATCTACATCAATCGTATCACCGTCGATGACTTCAACCATCTGCCTTTGTGTATTTGTTGGCTCCGTGCTTGAGGTTTCATTTTTGCTAAACATGATTGCGAAAAGTGCCGCTATGGCTACGCCACCTAATATTAACAAGCCGACCTTCTCCTGAAATATCCTCCATGTTGATTTTTTCTTAAAAGGGCTGAGGTAACACTTGATCGTTGTTTTTTTATCTGTATTACTGAACTTCATAGTGAGCCCTAATACCCGCAACATCGGACAATTTGGAGCGTAGCGGAAAAGTGTTCCGTATGCTTGCTATTGTGTACGCCCAGTATGGGCATGAACTAATGAGGTGAAAGTCCTCTGCAGGAAGGTCACCATCCTTAGTGATTTATGATCGTTATTAGATGTTAACTACTAGCGAATGGCAAGGGCTTGACCGCGAGGTCCGGTCTGAAGGAATCCGGACGCAAAACCGCTTCAAGCTGGTCGTAAATAGCGATAAAAGTCGCGTCGTTAAAACCAGTGAGAGTCAGTTCTTGGGGTTTACCTTCAAGAGCAGTCGTATTCAATGGCACTCGAAAACACCGCTCAAATTCAAGCAGCGGATTCGACTGTTAACGAATCGTAACTGGGGAGTGTCGATGAAATATCAGCTCTTCGAAACCAGCCAATTTATACGTGGTTGGATTAATTATTTTGGTATCGCCACCTGTTATCAACTGTGCGTCGATCTAGATCATTGGATTCGGCGCAGAGTGCGGATGGCTTACTGGCGGCAGTGGCGAAAGCCTCGAACCAAAGTAAGAAACCTGATGAATCGAGGCGTCCACGTACAGGCTGCCGTTGCGTGTGGTATTACAAGTAAGGGCCCATGGCGCAGTTCTAAAACACCGGGGATTAATCAGGCATTATCCAATGCCTATTTAAAATCTCAGGGGCTTTATGAATTGCGTGATGGTTGGATCAAGCTTCACCATTCTCAGTGAAACGCCCTGTGCGGATCCGCATGCAGGGTGTTGTGGGGGCTGAGGGTTAGAGACCCTCGGCTACCCGATTAGCTGCTTTTTTATTGGTTAACATCATCAGGAAGCCAGCTTCCATCAGATGCTTTGTAGAAAAACAGGCGTTTTTCCATATCTAGAGTATTTTCATCCGCTCCTTCGATATATTGAATGGATCGAATTACTGGTCTGACGCTAATCAACTTAATCTGTTTACCATCTGCCAAGTCTACCGCATGTGGAAGGACTAAATTAACTTCATTATCAATTCTCGACTTTTCGGAAGGATGTTGATTAGTGTAGAAACTCAGGATCAGGATTTTGTCGAATCCGCTTTCCTGCTTATTCTCTTTGGCTATATTAGCTTCCACCATTACTCCATTTCTTTTTGGGGACTCTAGTAGATAGCGCTGAAATTCCTCTGGAAGAATGACATCTCTTACTGATATTTCCTTTATACGAACGCTCTCACCATTTCCTAGATACAGTAACTGGACATCTTTTCCCCCGCCAAAAGAAAGAGTTGAGAAAACCAATAGTAGAAAAGTACTTAAGCCGTTACGGATAATCATTTTCTAATCTCTTGTCTGCTAACGCCTGCATAACACGTTTGCTACTATGCAGACCTAGCTGAATTTAAACGCCTTAATCACTGAAACTAAAGGCAAACCTACAACGCCGAATGTAGCAAATCGTGTTGATGCATTTGTTATAAGCAAATTAGCGCTCACATGCCATTCAAAGACCACCAGTTGAAAAACTGAAATCTTTATTTTTAGATACATGCAAAATACCTACAGTGTAGAAATAATAAAATGCATACAGTGTTGGAAAGTGGTGATGACGATCTATGGTTGAGTTTGGCTTACGTTCAAGCTCTTTTTTGATATCATCTTCTTTTACCTCAAGTAGATAACTCATAATTTTTTCTATTTGCGATAAACGTAAACCGTGCGATGGTACATTAATAGTAAAGTTAGTGTTATTAATAGAACCATTCTCTATTCGTTGAATAAGATCTACATCAATTTTAATGAGCTTCTCATTATTAGAATAATAGCTAGTTAACGTATCAATTATATCATGGTAACTTTCAGGACTCTCCACTCCAATAATATCGACTAGACTTGTTGATTTTAACGATTCATAGACTATATCTAAAGCTAATTTGTACTCTTTCAAATGAGCTGTTGTTGAGCCTTTATTTTCTGCTTCCGATTTCAAAGCAGATAGATATGTGATGAGTATGTTCGCAGAATTTTTATTCAATAAAAAATTAGCGTTCCCTACAAAATCAATAAGACGAAAACTAAGTTCTTTCAAACGTTGAAGACTTACATCTTCTTTTTTATCTTTCCTTTGCTCAAGAAATAAAAATACAGCCCAAATAAATACTGCAACTGTTGCACCTTTAGAGGCTGTGTCGATAAATAGTGTAAACCCGCTACTCACATCTTTGAATACTGATGACACACCTGAAAGTAAAAATAATATACTTTGAAACAAGATGATCGATAATAGAGGAACAAGAACTTTACTCATAATTTCCCTTTTGCTTATAACATTTTATTCATCAGCGTGCGCGATATCATTCTTTACTTAAAGGTCAGAAACCGCTCTAATATATTATTTGTAATAAGCTTTTTGGAAGGAGTGATCAGGTGGCTTCCCTGTAAATACGCACGCGCCATATCATTTTTGCGTGTGCGCGTTATCTTCCTTGAGCTTGATTCTATCCGTCTGATTGTAGTGGAGTTGTAGGGGTTGTCCAGCATAAAAGTGTGCATTGGGGTTAGACATAGTGCGCAAGACTTTTGTCCTTTGTAAAGTAGACGGTATCAACCAACAAGGTTGGTTTAATGTTTGTGAGATAGCGCTCAGGCGTGGGGCGGTGTAACCTTGGCGGCATTGCTTATCGTGGCTAATCGGTGACTTTTTAATGACATATCTTCAATTGGCTTACTTACATCTTGCTACCGTTGTGCCGGCATTCTTCATCGGGACTTTTCTACTGGTAAACAGAAAAGGCACGCCGAGCCATCGATTACTTGGCAAGTTTTATATGGTTTTGATGCTGGTCACTGCGGTGATTACGCTTTTTATGCCGGCGATGGTTGGGCCTTCATTGTTGGGGCATTTCGGGTTTATTCATTTATTTAGCGTGCTGGTTTTATATGAAGTACCCGTTGCGTATATAAGTGCTAGGAATGGGAATCTAAAACGGCATAGAGGTAATATGATTGGTGTTTATGTGGGTGGCTTGTTAGTCGCTGGAGCGTTTGCCTTTACACCCGGTAGGCTTTTGCATACATGGCTGATTGCATAACCGATTAATGCTGTGCTGTTGTGAAAAAGGCCGATGCTTTAGCATCAGCCTTTTGGGTTAGAGCCGCTAATTCAATAGGGATTAGCCAATCTGGGCTTTGATAAAGTCGACAATACCTTCGGCTGGTACGTCTTGTTTATCGGTGTCGCGGCGGCCTTTATATTCGAAGGTGCCAGCTTGAATGCCCCGATCCGAAATAACCAGTCTGTGGGGTAGGCCCATCAGTTCCATATCGGCAAACTTGACGCCAGGGCGTTCTTTACGGTCATCTAGCAATACATCGATACCCGCTGCTTGCAGGTCGGCATAGAGCTGATCCGATACTTGGCGTACTTCTTCTGACTTATCGTAATTCAGCGTTACCAGCGCTACTTGGAAAGGCGCTAATGATGCTGGCCAGATGATGCCATTCTCATCGTGGTTTTGCTCGATAGAGGCGGCCACCACGCGGGTAACACCAATTCCGTAACAGCCCATCTCCATCAGTACCGCTTTGCCGTTTTCATCCAGTACGGTTGCATTCATTGCATCAGAGTACTTGGTGCCTAACTGGAAGATGTGGCCGACTTCGATTCCTCGCTTAATCTGCAAGGTGCCTTGTCCGCATGGGCTTGGGTCACCCTCAACCACGTTACGGATATCCGCTACTTTAGGGGTTGGTAGGTCACGTTCCCAGTTGATGCCAAAATAGTGTTTGTCATCAATGTTTGCACCAGCGCCGAAGTCTGACATCTTCTCGACACTGCGATCAATGATGCAGGGGATAGGTAGGTTAACCGGGCCTAACGAGCCTGGGCCTGCACCTAGGATGCCGCGAATCTCTTCTTCTGTCGCAAAGCGGAATGGTTCGGCAACTTCGGCTAGTTTTTCGGCTTTGATCTCGTTCAGTTCATGATCGCCACGCACAAGTAGTGCGACAAAGTCAGCTTCGCAAGCTTCAGATGCAGCAACGATCAGTGTTTTAACGGTTTTCTCAATCGCTAAACCAAACTGGGATACCAGTTCATCAATCGTTTTAGCGTTGGGTGTATCAACCAGTGTCATCTCAGCGGTTGGGGCAGGGCGCTCACCAGCCGGTGCTAAGGCTTCAGCCATCTCAACATTGGCTGCGTAGTCACTGCTGTTTGAGAATGCGATATCGTCTTCACCGGATTCAGCTAGTACATGGAATTCATGGGAGCCGGAGCCACCAATCGAGCCGTTATCGGCGATCACTGGGCGGAAATCTAAACCGAGTCGGGTAAAGATGTTGGTGTAGGCCTGATGCATCACTTGATAGGTTTCTACCAAGGAGTCTCGATTGATGTGGAACGAGTAGGCATCTTTCATGATGAATTCACGAGAGCGCATTACGCCAAAACGAGGGCGAATTTCATCTCGGAATTTCGTTTGAATCTGGTAAAAATTGGTCGGTAGCTGTTTGTAGCTTTTAATTTCACGGCGAACTAAGTCGGTGATGACCTCTTCATGGGTTGGCCCCACGCAGAAAGGACGATTATGCCGATCATGCAGGCGTAACAGTTCAGGGCCATATTGCTCCCAACGTCCCGATTCTTGCCATAATTCAGCTGGCTGGATCGCAGGCATGAGTACTTCTTGTGCTCCGGCCTTGTCCATCTCTTCACGGACGATACGTTCAACTTTACGCAAAGTGCGCAAGCCCATAGGTAACCACGAGTAGAGGCCTGAAGCTTCTTTGCGAATCATTCCGGCGCGAAGCATCAACTGATGGCTGATGACTTCTGCATCGGAAGGAGTCTCTTTTTGGGTAGCGATAAGAAATTGACTTGCGCGCATGGCGATATAAACCTTTACAAAGTTCGCTTAAAAACCGCCTTATTCTAGGGATATGCTCTGCGCTGAACAAGTGAGATACCTAGATAAGTGAACGATTTATTCATGTCGCTTTCTAAAACTGTCACTTTATAACAACTGAAAAGCGGCTATTGTCATGATTTTCATCTATGAAGCTCGAAGGGAAAAGAGTAAGCTCTTACCTTAGTGCCGATCATCATCTATGTCCTATCGGTTACGTTTAAGATCTTGTTTGTTAATCATATTTTGTTGAGTCTCTTTAGGTATGTATAAGTACTTTACCGCGTTTATTATGATGCTATCCCCCCTATGGGCGTACGCTGGGATTACCTCTATCTTTAAAGATGAAAATGGAAAGACCAACTGGCAGATCTTGGCAAACTGGACCAGTGGAACCCTGATTATCTTGCTGTCGATTGTGGTGGTCAGTTTGTTTGTAGCAAGAAGACGGGCACACAAGGCCAATCGAGAGTTGGATAAGATTCGTCGCGAATTAGAAGCGCGGGTAAAAGAACGCACGGCGACATTGGATGAGTCTAACCGTTTGCTCACCCAGAGTAATACCTCCTTAGAAGAGGAAGTGCGCAGACATGTGCAAACGTCAGAACGCCTAAAGTCCTCAGAAGCCTACATCCGGGATATTCTGACATCGATGCCGATGATGTTGGTTGGTTTAGATAAAGAGGGTCGGGTAACACAATGGAATAAGCGAGTCGAAGAGGTATCTGGCATTCCTGCTGATCAGGCTTTGGGGCGTACGTTATGGGAAGCGTATCCAACGGTGACTGTTTCGCCAGAACAGATTAAAGATGCGATAGAAAACCAAAATACGATCCATCTAAAGCAGAGCTTACGCAGCGTGTCCCATTACGACATCACCATCTATCCACTCAAAGAGCAGGCAGAACCCGGCGTTGTGATTCTGGTGGATGATGTCACCAAGCAAACAGCCGCGGAGAATATGCTTATTCATAATGACAAAATGTCATTTATGGGTGAGCTGGCCTCGACCATGGCTCATGATATCAATGCCCCTTTACAAACCATTCTTCTAGATCTTAAGAGCTTCCAGCGTATTCTTGCTGAAAGCTCTGCAACCTATACTAATGGTCAGGCAGAGCAGGCGCGTGGTTTACAGACGATCTTAGAGGATATGTCTGAAAAAGGGGATCAGGTTTCCTCTATTATCAGTAACCTATTGGCGTTTGCGAGAAGCCGTAAACAGGAAAAGCAGTGGGTAAACGCTGTCGATATTATGGAGAATGCAATTCGTATTGCGAATGATGTGGTTG
Organism: Neptunomonas concharum; assembly: GCF_008630635.1. Taxonomy (NCBI): domain Bacteria; kingdom Pseudomonadati; phylum Pseudomonadota; class Gammaproteobacteria; order Oceanospirillales; family Oceanospirillaceae; genus Neptunomonas; species Neptunomonas concharum. Next base: position 1,649,872 of record NZ_CP043869.1, read on the forward strand.
CCTCTCCAACCTTGGCATTTAGTGATATCCATATAGAGCGCCACTTTGGCAACGATCTTCCTTTGGTTCCGTGCTACGTGACCGAGTTGCAGCAAGTCTTTATCAGTTTGTTTCGCCATTGTGTGCAGGCGATTGAGGCGCGCAAACAACAGGATGCTGATTATAAGCCGGTGATCAAATTGCTGTTAGCGGAGTGCTACGACAGCCTTTGGGTTAAAATACAACACAACGGCACGGGTCTTACCAACGAGGAGCAGATGTATCTGTTTGAACCTTTCTTTAGCCAGCGCTCACCTGAGCAGGATTTTGATGCAGGGCAGCGACTCTCGTTCTCCTACTACATCATTACCGAGCAGCATCAAGGGCATATGGCGGTAACTTCTGACCTGCGTATCGGCTCTACTTTTCATATGCAGTTGCCCATAGAGTAAGGTCTAAAGGCTAACTGTATCTTCTGTGCTACACTCATTAGAGTAGATGTGAAAGGATACGTAGATGCGGCAAGATTCGAAAGCTGAGTTGCAGCGGATTAATCAACATATAGAGCGGTTACCTCTGCTTCCAGCAGTGCTTTTTGAGTTGATGCGCCACGATAAGAACGATGAAAAATACTACGAAAAAGTCCTAGAACTTTCACGTGCAGACCCTCCTTTGGCAAGTTTTATTATCGGTTATGCTAACTCTGCAGGCTCTGCACCTAACAAGCATATAACCGATATTAAAGTAGCGCTCACGCGTGTGGGGGCTCATCGCATCGTCAATCTGCTTACTGCTAAATCTATTGCAAAAGTGTTTGTACCAAACAGCGACGAATTTAAAATACTCTGGCAGCACTCTATTGAGGTGGCGGTGATCAGCTCTTTTGTTTGCCGATTAATGTCTGATTTTGAGCTGGATCCAGAAACCGCTTATATCGCTGGGCTGATGCATGATATTGGCCGCTTCACGATGTTTAGCATTATTCCTGACTCGTTCAAAGAGATCGAAGAGCAAGGGTGGTCGGACCCTGATGAGCTTTATGGCTCAGAAAGTGAATCCTTGGGCTTTAGTCATGCAGAAGTCGGATATTTGGCGGCGAAAAAGCTGAAGCTCCCTGAATTATTATGCAATGCCATTCGGTATCATCATAATCACAAAGTGTGGGGAAGTAATATTGCGATGTTACTTCAAGAACTCGTCATCATTATTCAGTTTTCCGACTGCTTGAGTATCTTAATAGAGAAAAACCCCAGTTGGATAAAGTGGTCAGATAAAGAGTTACAGGAAAATATAGTCTCGCATTGTATTCGGCCTGAATTTGCGGGCGTTAATTTTCCTGTGGCGACATTGTCAGATGCGTTGCCTTCATTGATGAAAAACTCTCAGCACTTACTGGAATCTATCTGTGCGGTTTGAAGCATTACAAACCGCTACTTCTTACTTGGCTCTCTGCTTGTTCTAGTGCTGTTGCTGTTAGATAGCCGTCATGATTTTCCTGCACTAAGCCAAGCTTTTTAAGTTTGTGTAGTGCATCTTCAATCTCAAAATTGATAGTGCAGCGCCACTTCTCTTTAAACCATTGCTCGATTAAGCCGTCTAACTCAGGCTTTGTCAGTTTTCTCTCTGATGTGAGCAAGAAATAATAAGCAAGAATCGCCTCTTTGCACTCCTCTTCCTCGGCATCATCAATCAACCGGTGGAATACCCCTGCGTTGTTATCTAGGTTTTTGAAATAGAGGTTTTGTGTCAGGCTTTGTACGAATTTTAGTTTTCTGTTCTTGAACGTATTGAACTGCTTCCAAAGATAGCTACCTAATGCCCCAAAACCTGCAAATAGTGCAATAAGCGCCGCTTTATCCAGCTCTACGGGTTGGTTGTGCAGCCCAAGCCAAAAGCCGAAAAGCGAGGCTAAGAGCAGTAATGTTCCTCCTAATTTCGTGGAGATAACAATGCCGCCGCTGATAGCCGCCGGTACACCGATGAGGACTTTATCAATAAGGCGCATGCGGATTTCCGTATTTGGAAACAGCATCTCTAAATCGGCTTCGGGTACGTTTTTGAAGAGTTTAAGGACGATACCACCGGGTTGCAGGTTGAATTGTTTTTGTCGGTCTATGTCTAAATGCTCATTCAGTCGAATATAGATCGCGACGCGCTCATAGTTAATAAAGCGGATCGTTTGCTTACGTAAACCAAATAGGGTGGAGAGTGTTTCTTCCCGTTCCTGTTTTCCTCTGGCGTAAAGCAGAACATCGGCGAAGTCGTGCATATCAACGGCTAAACGTACTTTAAATAATGAGTCGCGGCTGAGTGCCAGCTGCAAGGTTTGTTCGTCTATACGTTCAAAATTCGCTTTTTCCAACAGCGATGAAAGCTGAGTAGCAAAAGGTTCACAATCGATGGGTAAAGTCGAGGGTAAGTCTACCTTTAGTGTATCTGCATCGGGATTTATATGAGCAAAGCTATCTTTTAGCGACTCAACGCGCTCATGAAACTCAAGATGAAAATGCCGTTCAATGAGGCGGTAAAGCGCTCTAAACTGCTGTCGTTGCGCTTTATCCAGCCCTCCCTTTGCCAGACACATCTCAACAACGTCGGACTTGCGAAAGGGGATAAAGCGAAGAGGTTCAATTTTTTGCGATGACATATAACCGTTGTTCTTGCATTTTAAAGGGCGGCAATTCTAACAGTAGCGCAGGCAAAGCATAAGGGTTAATAAGTGCTTATTTTGATGGGATGATGACCCTTATCAACGAGGTAAGGTCTGAGTAGGGTCATAATAACTAGATAGAGTAAAGGGATTAATTAAGAGGCGAACATGGTAAATAAGACGCAGCAGAAGAAAGCAGAAGAGGCTAGCCTCGCTTATGATGCGGATAAGATCCGCGCTGCTATGCAGCAAAGCTTCCCCGATACGGGTTTATTTTCTGTAACCGCGCTGGATAATGTGTTTAAAGCGGGTATGGCGCGTATGACGGGAGGTATCTCACCCGCAGGGCTTGTTAGTTTGTACTGCACATGGGCAGCACACCTTTCGATGTCTCCGGGTAAGCAAGTCCGGTTGAATGAAAAAGCACTACGCAAAAGCTATAAATCGTTCTGTCATATGCTGGCGTCCGCGTCTCCGGGTGAGGAGGGTACTTGTATTGAGCCTTTACCTCAGGATCGACGTTTTTCTCATCCGGGTTGGCAGCAATGGCCCTTCAGCCAAATCTATCAAAACTTCCTGCTCACCCAGCAGTGGTGGCATAACGCAACCACGGATATTGATGGCTTATCAAAAGCTGAGGAGAACGGCCTTTCCTTTATTGCTAGGCAGATGTTGGATCACTATTCACCGAGTAATATCCCTTGGCTCAATCCTGAAGTGTTACAGACGACTGCCGACCAAGGCGGCGCAAACCTGATCAATGGATTTCAGAACTTTTTAGAAGATATGCAGCGCCAGTTGTCGGATAAACCACCGGTTGGCGTAGAAAACTTTATTCCGGGCAAACAGGTTGCCATCACACCCGGTAAAGTGGTTTACCGCAATCATCTGATGGAGTTGATCCAATACTCACCTACAACAGAGACCGTGCAAGCGGAACCCATCTTGATAGTGCCTGCATGGATTATGAAATACTATATTTTAGATCTATCGCCGCATAATTCGATGGTGAAGTATCTTGTAGACAACGGCCACACCGTTTTTATGATCTCTTGGTTGAATCCAACACCCAAAGATCGAGGTTTGGATATGGATGATTATCGTCAACTGGGCGTCATGGCCGCAATCGATGCCATAAGTGATATTTGCCCTAAACAGAAAATCCATACAGCGGGTTATTGTTTAGGTGGCACTTTGCTATCAATTACGGCGGCAACTATGGCTAGGGAAGGGGATGACCGACTTAAAACGATGACCCATTTTGCCGCGCAAGTGGATTTTAGTGAGGCAGGGGAGTTGATGCTATTTACCGATGAGAGCCAGATATCTTATCTTGAAAAAATGATGTGGGATCAAGGGGTTCTTGATGGTTCCCAAATGGCAGGAGCTTTCCAGATTCTTCGCTCCAATGACCTTATTTGGTCAAGAATGGTTCACCACTATTTGTTAGGTGAAAAGGATCATATGAATGATCTCATGGCATGGAACAGTGATCTGACACGTATGCCTTATAAGATGCATTCCCACTATCTCAGAAGTATGTTTCTTAACAATGAGTTAGCATCAGGCCGTTATCTGGTTAATGATAAGCCTATAGCCATTAGTGATATACATGTGCCCATCTTCTCGGTGGGGACTGAACAAGATCATGTGGCACCGTGGCACTCGGTGTATAAGTTACACCTTATTGCCGATAGTGAAGAGATAACCTTTGTACTGACCAGTGGCGGCCACAATGCAGGCATTGTCAGCGAGCCGGGTCATAAACATCGCCATTACCGAATCAGTGCGAAAAAAGATCAGGAGCGCTACATCGATCCTGATAACTGGTTGGTGAATACGCCAATTAAAGAAGGTTCATGGTGGACAGAATGGCACCAGTGGTTAGTAGCAAACTCATCTGGTGAGGTTGATGCAAGGGAGCCGGGTAAGCAGGCTAAATACAAACCGCTATGTGATGCACCTGGGACTTATGTCCATCAAGTTTGATGTTTAGCTCTTGTGCCAAGGTACAAACGGTTACGGCCTTGTACCTTGGCCTCATACATGGCGGCATCCGCTATGCGGACTAAGTCGGTAATCGTAGAGCCATGCTCTGGGTAACTGCTGACACCTGCACTTGCACTGATGTGAAGTTGGATGCCGTCGTCCGTTACGAAAGGATGAAGAGTCAGATTTTCCAGTATGCGAGCCACAAAGTTGCACATGGATTGTTGACTCATATCGGGGCATAACAGCAGGAACTCTTCGCCTCCCCAACGAAATAACATGTCACTTTTACGAATCATCTGGCGTACGCAGTGAGCAAAGTGCTTGATCGCTTTATCGCCATTTGAGTGGCCATAGTTATCATTGATTAGCTTAAAGTGATCCAGATCCAGCATGGCGACCTGAAGTTCGGCGCCTTCATGCTGGCAAATTTTGAGGTGCTGCTCAAAGAGCTCATAACCCGTTCTTCGATTATATAACCCTGTTAAGTCATCCTCTTGTGAGTGCTTTACCAGCCTTTCGGCGAGCACTTGTGATTGAGTTATATCTAGTACCAGACCAATCATTCTCGCAGGATTATTCTGGTTATCCCGTTGTACAACAAATCCACGATCATGTACCCAAATATAATGATCATTGCGATTTTTAAGTCGATACTTTGCCTCAAATCGGGAGCTTTTCCCCTTGAGGTGGAGATCGATTAGCCCCATTACCCTGTCGGCATCATCGGGATGTATAGCGCTTTTCCAAAGTTCGAGTGTGGGATCAGTAATTTCGTGAGGGCCATACCCCATCATGCGATACCACTGTGGACTAAGAAACAGAGTGCCGTTGGCAATATCCCAATCCCACAAGCCATCGCTGGCTTCATTCAGCGCAAAAGCCCTTATAAAGTCATTGCTTTTTAGTTCATCATGCTGAAGCGATCTTGGCGTAACGTCGCGTGCTACAGAAACAAAAAACTCCTTACCCTCGAAGCAGATATGATCTGTACGCACTTCAACAGGAAAGTCACTACCATCTTTTCGTTTATGGCGTCCTACGAATAAAAAACTTCCTGCTTGGCGAATAACGCCCGCAATTTCGCCCCACTGTGCTTCTCCAACGACATCGACATTGAGAGAGAGGACACTTTGATTCAGAAGCTCCCCCCTTGTCATTCCTAAATCCTCACAGGCCGCCTTGTTAGCATCGAGAATTTTTGAGCTGACAGGATCAATGACATAGATTGCATCACTGAGGTTAAGGTAAAACTCACACAGCGCTTCTGGCGACATTACAGGAGTGGTATCAGGCATTGGTTATATGCATATAAAAGTTGGCTACGGCTTTTAAGTGTAGCAGAAGAGTTGGGCAATACCCTTATTATTCATGGGTTATACTTTTGGATTAATACTATAGTAAAAAATGTTGCGGTGCACAATAAACCTATGTAAACTACTCAAGTATTAGGTTCAGGGGAGAGATGAATCTTTTTTAGATACCTATCTTAGGGTAAGGATAGGGCTGCTTCTGGCAGTAAATGAATATAAAGGTGAGATATGTATTCAAAGATTCGTGATCCGCAAGAGTGGTTGGAAAGACAAGAAGCGCTGCTTGATACTTATATCGAGCGTGTGTTTGAATCACGCAGTATTGAAGAGTGGTTCAGTGCATCGCATTGGTATCTAGATGCAATCCGAGTGCTCTTCCAGCCAGATATTACCGCTAACTGATAACAAAGAACCTGCATTGCGCAGGTTCTTTTAATTTAGGGGTAGGTGATTGCGTCACCCCATCGTGTTTCACAGGGTAGAACGCCAGCCCAGATGGGTAGTGCTTCATCCTCCGGATCATCAATGGGGCCGCCGGTGCGGATTTTAGCTGAGGCCTCATCTATTGCTATTTCGATGACTGTAGTGGCCTTTAGCTCGATATCGTTGGCTGCTCTGGCTTCCTTTGACCTTCCTTTCATACATTTTTCAAGTAAAGCGTCTAAAACAGCGATCTTTTTAGATGGGTCTTCTACGATGACAGGCTTTCCAAACACCATCACTGATCGGTAGTTCACGGAATGGTGAAAGGCGGATTTAGCCATCACTAATCCATCCATTAGCGAGACTGTGATACAGGTTTGGCCGCTCTGTAAAATGGAACGAATAAGTCCATTTTTTACTGAACCGTGGATATAAAGCTTATTGCCAATGCGCCAATGTAAGTTTGGCTGCACAACGGGTGCGCCCTCAATGGTTCCGCCAATATGACAGATGAATGCCTCATCTAAAATGGCGTAGATTGCTTCAGTATCATATGTGGCTCTTTTAGGGCCCCGTTTGACGCGAGTTTTTTCCGTAGGCTGCATTTCGCTGTCCCTTTATCTGGTGTTGTCTTTTAAGTAGATTATCGTCAGTATTGGTTCTACTTAAGATCCAATAATAAATATTTTGATAGAGCCACTTTGATGCCACGCAATGACGCCTTAGATAGTTTGCTGCCTTTCTTTAGCCATCATAAAAAAGATCAGCATCAATATGAGTGGGTGTCTGATAGCTTTCGTCAGGCGGTCATAAATGGGCAGTTAAAGCCGGGGTATAAGCTGCCATCCAGTAGGGCTTTATCTAAGCAGCTAGGTGTGGCGCGAAATTCCGTAGTGATGGCCTACGAAATATTACAGTCTGAAGGGATCATAGAAACACGCCATGGGGCAGGAAGCTTTGTCTCTGCCGCCGCTGCTATTCCGCCTTTACTGACGGCGGAGATGACGTTAGATCAGCAGTATAAAAGAACGCCCAAACTTTCTCCGTTGGGAGAGAGAGTCAATAAACCCGTCCAGATAAATACCACGGGTACGCTGTTATTACCGGCGCAACCAGCACTTGAGCGCTTTCCACTAGACGATTGGCATACAGCGCTCAACCGGGCAGTGCGCCAGAGGACGTTTCTTAGTGACAAGCATATTCAAGGGCCGGCGATACTCAGGCAACAATTGGTTGATCACCTGAGCATGACACGTGGTGTAAAGGCGACGCCTGAACAGATCTTGATAACCAGTGGTTCACAGCAAGCACTCTCCATGGTGATTGACCTTTTGGTTGGCCCAAAAGAAAACGTTTATGTAGAAGATTATGGCTATCAAGGAGTTGATGGCTTATTAACCGCTGCTGGGGTCAGACGTGTTGTTCTGGATACCGATGATGAGGGTATGGTAGTCGATAGAGGGCTAAATACACTGGGCGCAGGTCTCATGATTGTGACACCGTCACGAAGCTTTCCGGTAGGGCATACGCTCTCCTTGGCACGTAGATTGGCTATGCTTAATTGGGCAGACCAGACTAATAGCTGGATTCTGGAGGATGATTATGACAGTGAGTTTCTTTATAAAGGGCAGCCTATTGCCTCATTACAAGGAATGGATAAGCGTGAGCGAGTCATCTACACCGGTACATTCAGCCGCACGCTGTTTCCGGGTGTCAGAGTAGGATATTTGGTACTACCTGAATGCTTAGTAGAGATATTCAGTCGCTATCGAGCGCTTGTCGATGGAGGTATAGGCAGTTTAGTCCCTTCGGCTATTGGCTGTTTTATGCAATCAGGAGATTATGCGCGCCACTTGAGGCGTATGAAAAAGTGCTACCAAGCGCGTCAGCAGCGGCTTTCGGAGGTCGTCGCAGCTCATTTGCCAGAACTGATCTCTTTGCCTCATTACGGTGGTATGCATCAGGTTTTCATGCTCCCAGAGGGGGGCGATGATCAGGCAATCACGACCTGTGCTAATCAACAAGGTTTGGGTATACGGGCACTTTCTTCCTATTCGCGAAAACAAAATCTGCAAGCGCAGGGGATAGTCATTGGCTTTTCCGGCACCAGCGAAGAGCAGTTGCCCTCGGCTATCATTCGATTAAGAGAAATAATTCATCAAATCTCTGACTAACAAGTCAGCTTGGTGATACATTACCGCTTTAAAATCTTAACTGTTAGAGCATGAGTATGATTGAGCTATCCCTGCTGGCTGTGTTCTTGCCAACTTTTTTCTTTGTGTCCGCTACCCCTGGTATGTGCATGACCCTGTCGATGACGATGGGTATGACGATTGGCGTACGAAGAACCTTATGGATGATGTGGGGTGAGCTTCTGGGTGTGGGGCTTGTGGCTGTGTCCGCTGTTATTGGTGTGGCTGCACTGATGCTTAATTATCCGAGCATTTTTACTATCTTTAAGTACGTAGGCGGTGCCTATCTCATATTCTTGGGATACCAAATGTGGCAATCCCGCGGGAAGATGGCCGTTACCGATCTTGATAACAGCCAATCATCCGCCAGCCGTTTTGAATTAGCCTTACAAGGTTTTGTAACGGCTATCGCAAACCCCAAAGGTTGGGCATTTTTTGTCTCGCTGTTGCCTCCCTTTATTAACCCAGAAGCGCCGCTGGCAATGCAACTCATGTGGCTGGTGTCTATTATTTTACTTGTAGAGTTTGCCTGCCTACTCGGTTATGCCATGGGTGGGCGTACCTTAAGAAAGTTTCTCCAAAAAAGTGGTAATGTACGCCTGATGAACCGTATCGCAGGAACGCTAATGGTTGGTGTTGGCGTGTGGTTAGCATTGGGATAATCATGTAATCTGGCTTGGCCTAAAAGTAGTCATATAATTTTCACAATACTGAAATATCCTATTGAGGTAAACTGAAACCCTAGGATTTTCAAAGTGTAACGCTGCTTAACAGTTAATAGGAGCTACGTGAAAATTGCAGAAGAATGTCACAGCCAAACAAGTTGTTCGCCACCTGCAAAGTGCAATTAAGCTAGGTCAATTGGACTCTGGTGACAAGCTACCCTCTGAGCGCGTGCTGAGCGAGCAGTTAGGTACAACCCGAGTAACGATTCGCGAAGCGCTTAAAACACTCGAATCTGACGGTTTGATTTTTCGATCAAACCGGCGCGGGTGGTTCGTCAATACAAGGAGGATCTCCTATAACCCCAGCCGCTCCGGCTTTTATATGGACTATGTGGCCGAGCAGGGTTTTGTTCCTTTCAGCAAACAGCTGAGCTTTGAACAAGTCTCTGCCAATGCTGAGCTGGCAAGCATTTTTGGTATAGATGAAGGCACGCCTATTGCCCGCTTGAGTCGCATAAGGGGGGTAGACGGCCGACCTGTTTATGTAGAAACCATCTACTTAAATATGGCACTTTTGCCCGATATTTTGCAATGCGACTTATCTCGCTCGGTCAGCGAAGTCGTCAAAGGGCACTACGCCTTTGAGTATGCTGCCAACCATTTTGATATTCGTGTGGGTACCTTGTCTGATGATCAGGCTGCGCAGCTCTATGCCCCTTTGAATTTCAATTGTCTCACCATTAGCCGCACGGTTAAAAACCAGCATCAACAAGTCTTTGAATATGATTTGGAATACTGGCGGCATGATGTGTTAAGTCTCAATTTTTCGATCGACCAATAAACTTTCTTAAAACTGTCACAGTTTTGTCAATTTTGGCTCGTACTATAGGTTTTATAAATCTGGTCTATACCAATATTGATATGAATCTAAGGATGATCCATGAAAACAATCACCAAAATGAAGTCACTAGGATGGGCATTAGCTATCTCTGCAACCTGTTCAGCGCAAGCCGCATCTGAGCTAACGGTGTATACCGCCTTTGAAGCCGAAGATCTAAAACGCTATGCGGCAGAATTTAATAAACAAAACCCTGATATTAAAATCAACTGGGTGCGTGACTCGACAGGTATCGTAACGGCAAAACTATTAGCAGAGAAAGATAACCCGCAGGCAGATGCTGTATGGGGGTTAGCAGCGACCTCTTTATTGGTGCTGAAAGCTGAAGATATGCTCCAACCATATCGTCCTAAGGGTTTAGAGAAACTATCCCCGAAGTTCTACGATAAAGACGAGACTCCATCATGGGTGGGTATGGATGCATGGATGGCGTCTATTTGCTTTAACACGATTGAAGCTGAAAAGCATAATCTGCCAAAACCCACATCGTGGGCAGATCTGACCAAGCCGGTGTATCAAGGCCATGTGATTATGCCTAATCCAAGTTCCTCAGGTACTGGCTTCCTTGATGTTTCTTCTTGGCTGCAAATGTTTGGTGAAGATCAGGGATGGGCATACATGGATAAGTTGCATAATAACATCTCCCGCTATACCCATTCAGGATCTAAGCCATGCAAACTGGCTGCATCAGGTGAAACCGCTATTGGTATCTCCTTTGCCTTTCGTGGTGCCAAACTGAAAAACAAAGGAGCGCCACTGGAGCTGATCTTCCCGTCTGAGGGTATAGGCTGGGATATGGAAGCTGCCGCTATTATTAAAGGGGCTAAAAATACAGTCGCCGCTAAAAAACTGATGGACTTCGCTGTGTCTGAAGAGGCTAACCGTGCTTATAACAAAGGCTTTGCGGTAGTTGCAATTCCAGGGCTAGCGCAACCTGTTAAGCATTTCCCAGAGAATCCAGAGTCGCTCATGATTGATAACGATTTTGAGTGGGCAGCCAAAAATCGTGCAGCGATCTTAAAAGAGTGGCAGGGTCGTTACGATAGTAAATCTGAACCTAAGAAGTAATCGTTGTAAATGGACCCCTCATGTTGAGGGGTTCACAAGTACCGCACTTTTATTTTGGGGGCTAGGATGAATCAGTATTTAACCATCAGAAATTTAAGCAAGTCATTTGGTGATTTTACTGCGTTGAATAACATTTCACTGGATATAGAAGAGGGCGACTTTGTCTGTTTTTTGGGCCCTTCGGGGTGTGGTAAAACGACATTATTGCGTGCTATCGCCGGTTTGGATATGCAAACCGAGGGTGAGATTATTCAGGGGTTAAAAAAAATCTCTTGGTTGCCACCTGAAAAGCGTGATTTTGGCATCGTCTTTCAGTCTTATGCGCTTTTTCCAAATCTCACTGTAGCTGACAACATCGCTTATGGCCTTAAAAATCGCAGAGCTAATCGCCAGAGTATCGATCAACGTGTTGATGAGCTGTTGCAACTGATCGGCTTGCCGGATTCGGGTAAAAAATATCCATCACAGCTATCAGGTGGCCAGCAGCAGCGTATAGCACTGGCACGAGCGATTGCGACGAAGCCAGGGCTTTTGTTACTTGATGAGCCCCTATCTGCTCTGGATGCGCGGGTGAGACTACATCTTCGACGAGAAATAAAAGAACTCCAGCGCAAACTAGGCGTGACGACCATTATGGTCACCCACGATCAAGAAGAGGCACTCTCGATGGCCGATAAGATTGTGGTGATGAATCACGGTGTTATTGAGCAAATAGGCACCCCTGAGGAGATCTACTCTACACCCGCGAGTGCGTTTGTGGCTGCCTTTGTGGGCACGATGAACTTTCTAGATAGTTATGTGAGTGACAATGGCAAAGTGCAGGTAGGTGAGACCTATTTGCAATGTGATGCGAGCTTGCCAGATCAAGCTTCAAGAGCTGTAACCTTAGCGATTCGCCCTGAAGATATCCGTGTACGGTTTAATGGTGATGCTACGAATGTGCTTCAGGCGACGGTTAATGATTTGGAGTTCCTAGGTTCGTTTGCTCGCACGGAACTAAATGTTGATGGCATTCTGGAACCGGTTATCGCGGATTTTTCTATGAATGACATCCGGGACCATAACATCTTGCCGGGTGCACAGGTGCAGCTGGATCTTCCGAAACACCGTTTACATCTATTTGAGGGGGCACGATGAGTAATCCTGCTCTGGCAAATAACAATGCATCGAGTTTTATAGAACGTTTTGGTAGCGACCGGCTATTACAAGTGGTTGGGTTGGTTATTGCGGCGGTGTTTTTGCTGTTTGCCATGATCTTGCCTTTATACGCGATTCTATCGAAAAGCGTGCAAGACAAGTCCGGCACCTTTGTTGGCCTGAAAAACTTTATTGAGTATGCGAGCACCCCATCTTTATCCAGCTCAGTGACAAACTCGTTAATCATTGCAGGCTCTACAACCCTAATCGTTATTACCTTAGCGCTGGCTGTGGCCTATGCACTAACGCGTAGCTGTATGCGGTTTAAAGGGGTGATTCGTGTATTAATGATGGGGCCTATTTTTGCACCATCATTGTTGCCTGCTATCTCACTGGTTTATCTATTTGGTAATCAAGGCGTTCTTAAATCCTGGCTCATGGGTGAGAGTATCTATGGGCCTATAGGCATTATTATCAGCTTGTCTTTTTGGTGTTTCCCCCATGCGTTAATGATTTTAGTGACCGCGCTGAGCAACACAGACGCTAGGCTTTATGAAACAGCTCGCGCTATGCGTACCAGTGGACTGAGAACCTTTTTAACGATCACCTTGCCATCTATCAAGTACGGTTTGATTAGTGCGTCATTCGTTGTGTTTACGCTAGTGATTACCGATTTCGGTGCACCTAAAGTGATCGGCGGGCAGTACAATGTCTTGGCAACCGATATATATAAACAGGTTATTGGCCAACAGAATTTCCAAATGGGGGCGGTGGTTTCTGTCATTCTACTTTTACCGGCGATGCTGGCATTTGCCGCTGATCGCTGGGTACAGAAAAAACAAGTGGCGTTGGTGACTGCTAGAGCAGAACCTATGCGCCCTAAACCTAATCTGAGAAAAGATAGCCTGATGCTGCTACTTTGCTTGCCCGTTTTGGGCGTGATTCTCGGTATTTTAGGTATGGCGGTTTACGCTTCTTTTGTTACCTTTTGGCCATACAACCTGACGCTATCGCTGAATAACTACCAATTCGACTTGATGGATGGTGGAGGTTGGGATGCCTACTTTAACTCGATAGAGATGGCGTTCTATGTGGCTATATTGGGTACGCTACTGATTTTCACAAACGCCTATCTGGTTGAGAAAGTTAATGGCTTCAAAGGGTTAAGGACACTAGTTCATCTGTTTGCGATGGTGCCGTTAGCTGTACCTGGGTTAGTGCTCGGTTTGGCTTATATCTTCTTTTTCAATAATCCTAATAATCCATTTAACTCGCTGTATGGCACGATGGCCATCTTGGTGATCTGCACCATAGGACACTACTACACCGTTTGTCATCTAACCGCAGTGACGGCACTTAAGCAGATAGATCGTGAATTTGAATTTGTGTCTGCTTCTTTGAAAGTGCCTTTTTACACCACATTTATGCGCGTAACCATGCCATTGTGTCTCCCCGCTTTAATGGAGATAGGCATCTATCTCTTTGTGAATGCGATGAATACCGTGTCAGCCGTGGTGTTTCTCTACTCATCCAATACAACGCTGGCTTCGGTTGCTGTGCTTAATATGGATGATGCAGGGGATATTGCACCCGCTGCCGCGATGGGCGTACTGCTTATGGTGACCTGTATTTTTGTTAAGTGCTTACACTGGAGCCTTAGTCACGGGTTTATCAACCGAACTCAGCGTTGGCGTAGCCTGAAAGGGTAATGGCAACCGTGAATAGATACTTTTTACATGTAAATAACTGGTATATACCAAAATAATCAGTCATATTTAGAGATAAGTGATGGATACTCAAGAACCTTACCTGCTAACACCTGGCCCAATTACAACGTCTATGAGAACCAAAAAAGCCATGCTTCATGACTGGGGTTCTTGGGATGACGACTTTAACGAGATAACAGCACAAGTCAGAGAGCGCTTGCTCAAAGCTGCAAATGCAGAGGAGACCCATGTTTGTGTACCGGTACAAGGGAGTGGCTCCTTTGCAGTTGAAGCTACCCTCGGCACCTTAGTGCCTAAAGAGGGAAAAGTTCTCGTTTTAATGAACGGTGCATATGGGCAGCGTATGGGAAAGACCTTGGATTACATGGGGCGAGCATTCGTCGCGTTGGACAAGGGAGATTATGAGCCACCCAGAGGGGAAGAGGTTGAAAAAATACTTGCCGAAGATCCGGCTATTACTCATGTCGCCGTTGTGTATTGTGAAACTAGCTCCGGTATTTTGAACCCAGTGCAGGAGATTGCAGAGGTTGTCCACGCCGCGGGAAGAAGCCTTATTATTGATGCGATGAGTGCTTTTGGTGCTCTACCAGTGGATGCGCAGACTTTACCATTTGATGCCTTAATTTCGGCGGCTAATAAGTGCTTTGAAGGGGTGCCAGGTTTTGGTTATGCCATTATCAAAAAGCCGGTGTTAGCAGCATCCCAAGGACGCGCCCACTCTCTATGCTTAGATTTGTATGACCAGTGGGTCTATATGGAAAAAACCGGCCAATGGCGCTTCACACCTCCGACCCATGTAGTGGCTGCATTTTTGGAAGCTATGAAAGAGCATGAAGAGGAGGGTGGCGTGCAAGGGCGCTACCAGCGGTACTGCCGCAACCGTGATCGTATGGTGGCGGGGATGCGGGCGCTTGGTTTTAAAACACTCTTGGAAGATCAGTGGTTATCTCCGGTTATCACCACGTTTTTTAGCCCTGAGGCTGAAGAATTTAATTTCAAAACGTTTTATAACTTACTGAAAGAAAGAAACTTTATTATTTATCCTGGCAAGCTCACTGAGGCCGAAAGTTTCAGAATAGGTTGTATCGGTCAACTGCATGATGAGCAGATCGATCAGCTTATAGTGGCTGTTCAGGAAGTCCTCGAAGCCATGAATATCACGCTTAAAAAAACAGCATAAGGAGCTGAAAAATGAACTACCTTTACTCCCGTAGCTATGCCGGCCCTGTAGAAGCGGTCATCTTTGATTGGGCAGGTACAACGATTGATTTTGGCTCGCTCGCACCGATTAATGCTTTCTGTCAATTGTTCGAAACCAATGGTGTTCCTATCACGCTAGCTGAAGCAAGAGAGCCAATGGGCGCAGAAAAGCGTGAGCACATTGCTCGATTATTAGCCATGCCACGAGTACGTCAAGCATGGATCGATACCCATGGTGAAACCCCAGACGAGTCGCTGGTTGATCGACTCTATAACGATTTTGTGCCGGTACAGATTGCAGCGATAGCAAACCGGGCAACCTTGATTCCGGGTGCCAAAGCCACGTTCCAATACCTTAGTGATAACGGCATAAAGATCGGTGCCAATACCGGTTACAGTCAAGAAATGGTAGCTGAGTTGCTCCCGTTAGCTGCAGAGCAGGGGTACCAACCGGCATCCAATGTTTGCGCAACCGATGTGCCTCGCGGGCGACCTTATCCTCATATGACCTTAAAAAATATGCTTGAACTTGAGGTTGGAGCGGTTCAGGGCGTGGTTAAAGTCGATGATACGATAACCGGTATTGAAGAAGGCTTGAATGCGGGCTGTTGGACGGTAGGGGTTGCCGTTAGTGGTAATGAAGTAGGCCTCGACTTCCCTGAGTGGCAAGCATTGAGCGAGTCTGAGCAACTGAACTACAAAGCGAAAGCCTATCGCCGTTTTCGTGCAGCAGGGGCACATTATGTAATTGATAGTATCGCTGATCTTCCACAAGTGATTGAGGATATCGAAGCTCGTCTATCGATAGGTGAACAGCCCTAGTTTATCGACTAAGGCGATGGTTAGGCGGTTGTGATGCAACCGCCTTTTTTATTTTAAAGAGATACAAACGATGGTTTGGTTGGCGGTTATATTAGTTGTCTGTTCCGCAGTGTTGCACGCGTCATGGAATCTGTTTGGTAAAAAAGTCAGCCCTACGCCCGCATTTTTTCTGCTGGCGTTTCTCTGTAGTACTGCCGTATTAACACCGATAGCACTACCATTGTTCATGCCGGTGGTGATGCACAATAGTGGTTTCACCTTGTTATTATGGAGTGCAATCCTGATAGCCGGTATAGCCCAAATGGTCTACTGCAATGGCTTAGCTTACGCCTATGCCGCCGGGGACATGTCACAAGCTTACCCGTTGGCCAGAGCCGCCCCCGTGCTCTTTGTTGTGATCTTTAGCTTCTGGTGGGGCATCGAGACATTAGACTCTTGGATAGCAATAGTGGGCATCGGTTTATTGATCGTTGGCTGCTTTATTCTACCGATGCGCCACCTCAAGGATTTTCGTTGGGTAAACTACCTTAACCGAACCTCCGCCTATGCGTTAATGGCCGCGCTGGGCACAACGGTCTATACGTTTGCCGACAAAGCCGCGCTGACCGAACTTGCTCAGCTTTATCCCGAGTTAAGCGGGTTTGAGGTTGCACTCTTTTACATCTGGTTAGAAGGAGTATCTGCCTGCGTGTTTATGGGGTTATATGTGGCACTTAAACCCATCGAAACCCAGCAGCTAAAGTCCCTTGCCCACACGAGCTTAAAATGGGCGGTGATAACCGGCTTAGCCGTCAACGCCACTTACGTTCTGGTACTTTGGGCCATGCAAATGACAGATAATGTTAGCCTGATCGTCGCTTTGCGGCAGCTAAGCATTCCAATCGGCGCTATTCTGGGGATATGGGTGTTCCGCGAACCCGCGGGCGTGACGCGTTGGTTAGGTATCTTCTTGATTACGTTGGGTGTAATGCTGGCGCTATAGTGTTTTATAGCGCCTATACAGGCGCTTATTTATCTGCTTTACCGGCCGCTGCAGCGAGTTTTGCGAGTTGCTTATCTATCCAAAAAGGTGGCTGATGGTTGTCTTCTGCGGCTTCTTTGCGGCGAATAGCGCCACGCACCAGCATCGCGCCAGTCCAGCGGAACGGTTCAATCGGGAAGCGTCCGCGTGGGCCTTTTGCTAAGCCGGATTGTGACCATTCATCCTGTCTTTCAAGAATCAATGAGCGGATAACTTCGGAGCCCAGATAGGTTTGCACTACGCCATTACCCGAGTAGCCCAAGCCATAGACGATATTTTTATGACCTCTAAAGAAGCCAAAGAAGGGTAGGCCGGTTACGGAGCGATCGCTGGCACCTGTCCATGTGGTTTCAATTTTGTCGGTTGAAATATCAGGAAAAAAGCGACGAAAAGCGCGATATAGAATAGGTTTGAATCGGCTCTCTTCATCAAACGCTTTTAACATCTTGTTGGCAAAGGCGAACAGGTTTCCGCCTTTACCTAGCATTAAGCGGCCATCCGGTGTTGAACGGTAGTAATGTACGAAGGTGTTTGAGTCTACGACGGCAGCGCCCGAGGTTAAGCCGGTAGCGTTGAGTGCATCAGGGATCGGTTGAGTGATAGCCATATCCGATGATACGAGCACGATGGTACGCCTAAACTCTTTAAACTGGCGCGCCATCCACGCGTTGGTTGCTAGAACCACCTTATTAGCGGTGATGGTGCCTTGGGGGGTGATGACTTTAGCCGGTTGTCCCTCTATCAGCTGTTGCATCGGTGTGTTTTCAAAGATCTGAATCCCTAAGTCGATTGCCCGCTTGCGTAGTCCGCGGGCTAATAGAGCAGGCTGTAGGCTACCGGCAGCGCCACTAAAATGCCCCTCTAGGTGCAATTTTGAGCCTGCTAAGGTTTGCACATCCGCCGTAGGGATCTGTTTCCAACGATTAACTCCCGCTACCGATAGCTGCTGAATAGTGCTTTCCATACTGCCCTGTTGTGCAGGATTAGTAGCCGTATAAAAGGTGCCATCAATACGTATATCGCAATCAATGTTGTGTTGCTTGCAATACTCCGCCATTTCAAAAACGGCTTCTTCGGAGGCGCTGACCAGACGTTTAGCTTCTGCAGTGCCAAAGAGCTTAGTCATAGATGGATATTTGGTTGAGAAGGTCAGCATACAACCGCCGTTTCTGCCCGATGCGCCACTCCCACACAAGCCTGCTTCGATTAGGGTAATATCCAGCTCGGGGCAGACCTCTTTAATTTTGATAGCACTCCAGAGGCCAGTATAACCGCCTCCTACAATACAGAGGTCCATGCTGATGTCAGTCGATAAGGTAATGGTGTGTAGATCGCCTTCTCGTTGCAGGGCATCTTTAAACCAGAAGGGTTGGTAGTCTTTCATGTTAGTTACTCATTTTGGTATATACCAGATAGATTAGCTCATCTCCTATGACAACATTGTGACAATGTAGTGAAAAATAACCGGAAAAAAGGCGTAAGTTATTAGACTAAAGGCGGTACTTTTAGCTTATTTTGTCGTATTGTTTCCTTCTTGTTGTTGAATGACACTGCAGGGTGAATAAAACGATCTGAAGTACCCAGAAAGGTCAGGTGACCGCTTAGCACAGGCCATAAGTGCTGAGTGGTGACCTGATACTTTTTGAGGATATTGAACATGCAAAACATTGTTATTGTAGGAGGCGGCGCCGGTGGCCTTGAGTTAGCAACCCGATTGGGGCATCGGCTTGGAAAAAAGAAGAAAGCGGATATTATTCTCATTGATCGTGGTAAAACCCATATCTGGAAACCGCTGCTACATGAAGTGGCAACCGGCTCGCTTAATAGCGAAACCGATGGTGTTATCTACCGCGCACACTCTCGAAGACACCATTACCAGTTTCAAATTGGGACGATGGAGGGGCTTGATACCCAGCAAAAGCGCATTCGCTTAGCACCGCTGTTAGATGATGAAGGGCAAGAAGTATTGCCAAGCCGACACGTGGCTTACGATACTCTTGTGGTGGCGGTTGGTAGTGTTAGTAACGATTTTGGTACACCGGGCGTTAGCACCCATAGTTTTTTCTTAGACTCTCACCGTCAGGCGGAGCGTTTTCACCAATCCTTGTTAAATCACTTTTTACGGCTGAATCAGCAAGCATCGGAGTGTGTGTTGAACCTTTCCATCGTTGGCGGGGGTGCAACGGGTGTGGAGTTGGCGGCCGAGCTTTACCATGTGGCGAGTTTGCTGAAAATGTATGGTATGCCCAATATATCGGCCGCCCGGCTTAAAATCACCCTGATCGAGGCGGGGCCACGCATATTGCCTGCATTGCCTGAGCGTATCGCGCTATCGGCTAGACGCGAGCTGCAAAAGCTAGGCGTAGCGATTTTAGAGAACACCCGAGTGATTGAGGCCGATGCTAAAGGCTTTATCTCAGCCGATGGTGAACGCATTGATGCGGATTTAACAGTATGGGCGGCTGGAGTAAAAGCGCCTGATTTTGTGCGAGGTATTGAGTCATTGGAAACCAATAGAATTGGTCAAGTTATGGTTAAGCCTACACTGCAAGCCACAACCGATGATGATATCTATGTGATTGGTGATTGTTGCGCTTGCCAGCAGCCCGATGGTTCTTGGGTTCCACCACGGGCACAATCAGCCCATCAGATGGCTTCGATGGTTTATAAGAATATTTTACTTAAACGCCAAGACAAACCGCAGCTTAATTATATTTATAAAGATCACGGTTCATTGGTAAATCTAAGTAAATACAGCACGGTTGGCAGCCTAATGGGTAATCTGACTAAGGGCTCTATGTTTGTAGAAGGGCGGGTTGCACGCTTGGTTTATATCTCGCTTTATCGCATGCACCAAATGGCTATTCATGGGTGGCTAGGGGCTGCGGCTGTGATGTTGGCGCAGAAAATTGGTAACAGCGTAAAACCAAAAATGAAGCTTCATTAATGGTATCATCTCGGGTCGTGATCCGATCCGAGATGCTTACTTTTTAAGGAACTCTTATGTTTGCTTTTTTCGAGCGATTGATTAAGCCTTTTCCACAAGAAGAGCCCGATCAACCGCCTAAAGGGATTTTTGCGTTCTGCCGCCACTATACCCGTGGTTGTGAACCCTACCTGATACTTATGGCGCTGCTCACCGCCTCCATTGCTATTGCCGAAGTGATGTTGTTTGGCTTTATGGGCGAGCTGGTAGATTGGCTTACACAACAAACGCCCGACACGCTGTTTGCAGAGGAAGGCGGGCGTTTGCTCTTCATGACGTTTGTTGTGCTGATACTGCTACCCGCCTTGGTTTTGCTGCACGGTTTGGTAGTGCATCAAACGTTGTTGGGCAACTACCCGATGATCATCCGTTGGATGGCACATCGTTATTTACTCAAACAAAGCTTATCGTTTTATAGCAACGACTTTGCGGGGCGAATTGCCACCAAAGTGATGCAAACATCCCTATCTATCCGTGAAACGGTGATGAAATTGCTGGACGTTCTGATGTTCGTACTGGTCTATTTTATTGCCATTATCGTACTGGTTGCACAATTAGATATCCGTTTGATTATTCCTATGGTTATTTGGATGGGGATCTATATTGCTATTCAGCTTTACTTTGTGCCTAAGCTCAAGCGTGTTTCCACCGAGCAAGCCGATGCTCGCAGTATGATGACCGGGCGCATTGTAGATAGCTACACCAACATCCAAACGGTCAAGTTGTTCTCACACACGGCAAGGGAAGCGGAATACGCTGAAGAGGGAATGAACAGCTTTTTAGATACTGTTTACCGGCAGATGCGACTGGTAACGGGTATCAGCTTTAGTGTGCAGTTTATCAATTACCTTTTAGCTTTTTGCATGGCCGCTTTTGCGATCTGGTTATGGACGCAAAGCGCGATTACCGTGGGGGCTATCGCGGTTGCTGTGAGTTTATCCTTGCGTATTAACGGCATGGCCCAGTGGATTATGTGGGAAGTGAGCGCACTGTTTGAGAACATCGGTACAGTCGCTGATGGTATGCAGACGTTATCGAAGCCGCAGGAGGTTGCTGATAAGCCGGGCGCCTCTGATCTTACCGTGACACAAGGTGAGGTTGTTTTTGATCAAGTTGGTTTCCATTATGGTAAAGGTTCGGGGGTGATCGATGGATTAAACCTGACCATTAGACCTGGTGAAAAAATTGGTGTGGTCGGTCGATCCGGAGCGGGTAAATCCACTTTGGTAAACTTGCTCATGCGCTTTTATGATGTTGAGAGTGGCCGAATCTTGATAGATGGGCAGGATATCAGCGAAGTCTCTCAAGAGAGCCTCAGGCAGCATATTGGCATGGTGACGCAAGATACCTCGCTGCTGCACCGATCGGTTCGCGATAATATTCTTTATGGCCGTCCCGATGCGACAGAGGCTGAATTGATACGTGCCACTGAGCAAGCCGAAGCGAGCGAGTTTATTCAACAACTCACCGACCCTAAAGGCAATCGCGGTTTTGATGCCCAAGTAGGTGAGCGAGGTGTAAAGCTCTCGGGTGGACAACGGCAGCGCATCGCGATCGCTAGGGTGTTATTGAAGGATGCGCCCGTGCTGATATTAGATGAAGCAACTTCTGCTCTGGATTCAGAAGTGGAGGCGGCCATCCAGCATAGCCTTAATAAATTAATGCAGGGCAAAACGGTGATTGCTATTGCTCATCGTCTTTCGACCATTGCGGCTATGGATCGTTTAATTGTGATGGATAAAGGCGAGATTGTGGAACAGGGCACTCATGCACAGTTAGTAGCGCAAGGGGGGATCTACGCGCAATTATGGGCACATCAGACCGGTGGGTTCTTAGGTCTGGATACCGACGATTAATTAGATGTCGATCAGGTCGGTTATAGTGCCGCTGTCGGTGGCACTATAACCAGCCAATTGTGACACTTGCGCTTTAAATACATCGCTTTTTAGCCCTTCAATAAAGGCTTGAACCACAGCAGATTTCAGTTTTTGCTGGTGACAAACCAATAGATACTCCTCCCGGCAAATGGGAATAAAATCCAGTCCAAACTGTACCGCAGCTTGCTCAACGCCAAAACCCACATCCGCCATACCGGCTGCTATATAAGCGGCAATCGCTGAATGGGTATACTCATGGTTATCGTATCCCTGAATATCTTGAGGTGCGATACCGGCATTTTGTAACAACTGGTCAAACAGGGCGCGAGTACCTGAGTTGTCCTCGCGGTTGATAAAGCGAATGTCTTCTCTTTGTAAGTCGGTTATTGCGTGTATAGCAAAAGGGTTGTCGGGTTTAACCATTAGGCCTTGCTGGCGGGTTATAAATCGAATCAGCTTATGAGAGCGGGGCTTGAGATAGGGTTGATACTTGGCAAGCTGTGCAGGTACGTCTATGTCGACAGGCTTATGAAAACCTGCAATATCACATCGCCCTTTATTGAGTGCGATAAGGGCTTCGGTCGGGCTGCTGTAGTGTAGATCCAGTTGTATATTAATGGACTGGCTTAGTGCAGGCAGCAATTCAACTGCATACCCGTGACTGGCTTGTAGGGTCAGTAGGGGCTCAATGCTGGCTAATGAGTGTTGGATCTCTTTGTTAAGTTCGGAGGCTAGGTTCGTCATTTGTGGCTGAAATCTTGCCATAACTCGCTGTTCTGCCCAGACCAGCTTTTCGCCCAAAGGGGTGAGGTGAGCACCACGCCCTTTTTCCAGTTTGACCAGATCCACACCAAAAAAGTCAGACCATCGCCTGATCAGGTTCCATGCATGACGATAGGAGAGGCCGATATATTTTGCGGCCTCCGTTAGTTTTTTATGGTTATCAATGGCCTTGAGCAGCTGAAATAAGCGAGGGTCAACCCGTTGACCGGTTTCATCTTTAAAAGACCAACTTGGCTCTATTACTATCTTTTTCTTAGCCATACGTTTACCTGATTTATAGATTGTATATATTGGCATAAAAATGCATATTTTTGAATAATCTCAGTAGTGCTACTATTTACTAACAATTGGCTGATAATAAATAAAATATAGGAATTTAATTTCATATATGAATTCGTCAAATCAAGCATTCTCTATGATAAGTAACACTACGCATACCCCGCTTGATTTGCCGCAGGCGGGGCTAAAAGAGACACCGGTCGCCATCTGTATCAATGGCATCTCTCAAGCGGTGATGATGGCTAGTCCTAGCAACTTAGAGGACTTTGCTCTCGGCTTTGTGGTGAGTGAAGGCCTGCTAGAGTCAATTCAAGGGGTAATCGGTGTGGATGTCGAGTATCACCCCGAAGGTATTAGCCTCAATATTGAAGTCACTGCAGCACAAGAGCGCAACGTTAAGACACGTCGCCGCCTTATGGCTGGGCCGTCAGGGTGTGGTCTATGTGGTTTAGACTCCCTTAAAACCGCTGCCGCGCTTGAGGTAAAACCCGGTATACCCACATCCTTTGTGTTACCCGAACGGGGCAGCCTTTATGCAGCCAAGTCTATTTTGAATCAGACCATGCTCGGCTCATCCGGGCATCACAGGGCTGCTCTTTTTAACCTTAAAGGGGAACTTCAGCTGATTAGAGAAGATGTGGGACGTCACTCCGCTTTGGATAAGCTACTGGGGGCTATATTGCAAACAGGTACCCCTTCGAGTAGTGGATTTATCATGCTCACCAGTCGTTGTAGCCATGACCTAGTTGCTAAGCTTATACGCGCTTTTCCCCTACCGCTAGTAACGCTCTCGCAACCAACAACGATGGCGGTTACATCCGCCCGCTCTGTTGAGTTGCCCCTATTCTGTTTTGTGCGAAAAAGCCTGAAACGCTTTGCCTGATCCTTGGAGTTTATCGTGTCAAATACTCATAAAAATAAAGTCCCTTATGCGCATCCAGCTGGTGGGTGGGGGGCACTAAAAAGCTCTGCAAAGCATCTTATGCAGAGTGAAGATGCGGTTAAAAGTGTGAAAACCTTATTAAAGGCCAACCAGCCGGGAGGCTTTGATTGCCCGGGGTGCGCTTGGGGGGATGAGCCTGATGCAAAGAAGATCGACTTCTGCGAAAACGGTGTAAAGGCGATTGCTTGGGAAGCTACGGCTAAACGAGTCGATAGGGCGTTTTTTGCGCGCCATTCATTGGATGAGCTGCGCCTATGGGATGATCATTCCTTAGAGAAAAGTGGCCGTTTGACTGAGCCGATGCTCTATGATGGCGTCGATAATTACTACCGCCCAGTAAGCTGGGAGCAGGCTTTTTCCGTGATCGCCTCGCATTTAAACCAACTTAATCATCCAGATGAAGCACTCTTTTATACCTCAGGCCGAGCCAGTAACGAAGCCGCCTATCTGTATCAGTTATTTGGGCGCGCATATGGCACGAATAACTTTCCCGATTGTTCCAATATGTGCCATGAAGCGTCAGGCGTTGGCCTGACCCGCAGTATCGGCACCGGTAAAGGTACAGTGATCATGGAGGATTTTGAAAAGGCAGATGCCATCTTTGTATTTGGCCAGAACCCCGGCACTAACCATCCAAGAATGTTGGCAACACTACGTAAAGCATCGATTAGAGGTGCCAAAATTGTAGCAATTAATACCTTGAAAGAGCGTGGTTTACAGCGTTTCTCTGACCCTCAAAGTCCTAAAGAGATGCTAATTGCCAGCAGCACAACCATCAGCCAACAGTATTTCACCCCCAAGTTAGGCGGCGACATGGCAATCGCCCGTGGTATTGCAAAACGGTTGCTAGAAAGGTCAGAAACCGATAGTTCAGCTATTGATCAAGCCTTTATCGCTGAGCATTGCCAAGGTTTTGAAGCTTATCAAGCTGTCGTCAAAGCGACCCCTTGGGAGGTGATCACTAAACAAAGCGGTCTCTCGATAGAGGATATTGAGACGATGGCGAATATCTATGCAAACAGCAAAAAGGTGATTTTTACATGGGCGATGGGCATTACCCAACATCGCCATTCGGTGGCCACTGTTCGTGAATTGGTCAATGTGCTGTTATTAAGAGGCAATATTGGTAAGCCTGGCGCGGGAGCTTGTCCTGTGCGTGGACATTCAAATGTGCAAGGTAATCGAACCGTGGGGATCAATGAGCACCCATCGCAAGCGTTCCTAGCCGCCCTTGATCAGCGATATGATTTGACTACCCCTAAAAAAGCCGGGATGAATACCGTAGAGTCCATTCGTGCCATGCTGGATGGAAAAGCAAAGCTGTTTATCGGGCTTGGAGGTAATTTTGCAGCCGCAACGCCAGATACTGATCGAATCTATAAAGCACTTAGCCAGTGTGACTTAACCGTACATATCAGTACCAAACTCAATCGCAGCCATGTCATAACTGGTAAGCACGCTTTAATCTTGCCTTGTCTGGGGCGCACCGAAGTGGATCACCAAGCATCAGGGGAGCAGTGTATTACCGTAGAGGATTCTATGAGTATGGTGCATAGTTCCCGAGGGCAAAATGATCCAGCCTCGCCGTTGCTGCGATCTGAAACGGCAATTGTGGCAGGTATTGCCCAAGCAGCGCTTGGGAATGAACAGATTAATTGGAAAGCGCTTTCCGATGATTACTCACGGATTCGTGATGAAATTGAATCGGTGATCCCAGGGTTTAAGGGCTATAACCAGCGTATAGAGCAGGGTAGAGGGTTTCATTTGCAGAACCTTGCCGCCGAGCGAACATGGGACACACCAAGCAGAAAAGCTTGCTTTTCTGATGACCCTCTTCCTCAGTGTCTGGATGAGGTAAGTGAAGACGTTCTAACGTTACAAACGCTACGCTCCCATGATCAATATAACACCAGCATTTATGGTATGGATGACCGTTATCGGGGGATATCAGGCGAGCGCCGTGTTCTCTTTATGAACGAAGCAGATATTGAAAACTTAGGATTATCTGATGGCGATAAAGTGACAATATCAACCGTAAGCAACGATGGAATAAATCGCAATGTCAGTGGTTTCAAAGTGGTTAATTATCAGATTCCCAAGGGATGTATTGCTGCCTATTACCCAGAGACCAATCCTTTAGTCCCACTGGAAAGTGTTGCTGATGACTGTGGAACA
The DNA here is from genome assembly GCF_008630635.1 of Neptunomonas concharum. Classification (NCBI taxonomy): domain Bacteria; kingdom Pseudomonadati; phylum Pseudomonadota; class Gammaproteobacteria; order Oceanospirillales; family Oceanospirillaceae; genus Neptunomonas; species Neptunomonas concharum. The sequence continues at coordinate 1,675,999 of NZ_CP043869.1, forward strand.
CCGACCTATAAGTCTATAAGTGTGAGGCTCACTAAAGAGTAAAGATAAAAGGTTTTAAGCCGATGAACCTCACTCAAAGTAGGTCTGGTAGATCCTTTGGGTCGTGCCATCTGCAGACATTGCCTTTAATGCATCATTAAATCGATGTACATGTGCATTTGGGTGAGGGATTTCGGGTAGATTATCGGGTGCCAAAGGGCGTCCTGAGTCGTAGTCAGGGTTTGGGGTTGCATTAAATAAAGCTGACATTTTTGAAAAACCTATATAATCAGGAATACTTTCATTAAGCAGTTGGGAGTGTATTTTATAGCCTGACAGTTTGTTGGATTTTAAGTGGTACCTCAAGGCATCTTCTTGGTATATATAAAAATCTGCTCGGCCTGATTTCAGTAGGGAGAGTGCCCTTTCTATACTGACTTCCGTCATTTTGTTTTCCAGCAGCTGTGACTTATCAAACCCCGCTAGATAATCAGGGCTGCCGATTGATACCAGTTGAGTCAGACCCTTGAGATCATCAGATGACTTTAAGTCTCTTAATGTAGAAAGCGATATAGCAACGTTCTTTTGTGATCGGCCACTATCAAACCAGTAGGCATAGGTTGAGCGCCGTGTTGTAAAAACAAAACTAGGATAAAAATCAATTTCTCCTGACTTTAACCCCTCCAAGATGCGTTTCTTGGGCATTCTCACGATCTCTAACTCTAGAGCTGATCGTCTGGCTGCTTCGCTATAGATATCCTTGAAATACCCGGCATTACTGGGAGCTTGCTCAATCGAAGGTGGCTTTTCGGTAGTTCGATATCCCATAACTATCTTCTGGGTATCATTAGCTAAACATGTGCTCATAACACATGCCAGCAACAGTGCTGCGACTCGTTTTCCCATGGCTGTGCATCCCAATAAAGTTGTTCTCAGTATAGACCAAGCGAATACTTAACTTGGCCGATTTGGGTTTTATTAACTATGGTTAAAGTAACCAACACATGGCTTCGAGGTTCGCATGAGTGCGTTATATGTTAACTCATTGATAATAAATAATAAATTTTTTGTCTCGAAGGTGTTGAATATTGTTTTAGCTATAGCTGTTCTTCTTTCCGTGAGCTTTGTGTTGCTTTCCTTTACATCGAGTCATGAACTAGAGAGGGCGGAAGCTAAACGTATTCACGCTGTACAGCTTGGAATTGAATTAAAGGAAAGCTCAGACGACTTAACCTCAATGGCTCGTAGCTATGTTGTGACTGGAGATAAAAAGTTTAAGGAATATTTTGAGTATATCTCTGAAATTCGCAACGGAGAGTTAGCGATGCCGCTTAACTATGGGCAGGGCTATTGGGATTTGGCGGTTGTATCTGGTCATCAACCAGAAAAAAAGCATATAAACACTCAGTCGTTACGGGAAAAAATAGAAGCATTAAGTTTAAAAGAAAAAGAGAATGCTCTGATGGCTACGGCAGAGGATAATAGTAATGAGTTGATAGCTATGGAGGCAGAAGCGTTCCGGCTATTTGAGCTTGGAGACAGACAGTCTGCCATTGGTATGTTATACAGCCAGAAATACTTTACTGAAAAATCTAGAATCATGGGCCCTATTAAAGATTTTATCGATACAATTAATCAAAGAATGGATGATGAATTAGCGGGGATTAGAAAAAAGCACAATGCACAAGTTTATATCGCTTATGCATCGCTGATAGCACTCTTAGTGATTACTTTTTTGAGAATGTACTCAGACTACCTCATTAAGAAAGAGCAAATAAACACTTTAGAGCTCAATGTGAATGCCAAAGAGGATGAGATTAATAGTAAAAACAAAGAGTTATATAATGCCTATGAAACATTGGAAATGTCTCAGGCTCGACTGCTTGAGCTAGAGAAAATAAAACTTATGGGGGAGTTGATTCCAGGAGTTGCACATGAAATTAATACTCCCGTTGGCGTGGCTGTTACATTATCAACGACTCAAATTGATATACTCAATGAGTTCCGTTACAACTTCGAAGAAAATAAATTAACACGTTTGCAATTTACCTCTATGGTTGATGATCTCTCTTCGTGCTCTAACTCTATCTTAAAAAGCATGAGGAAAATAAATAAGCTTATTAGTCAGTTCAAATCTTTATCTATGAATAATCAAATAGATAACTTAGAAAGAGTTAGTATCAACGCTCTGGTTGATGATGTTTTTATGCTTATAAAGAACGAAGAGGTAAGTGATAGAGTTAACCTGCATAATGAAACTAGCGAAGGATATTACATAGAAACCTATCCTTATCTTTTATCATTAGTGATATTTAATGTTGTGCTTAATGCCGAGAAACACGCTTTTAAAGGAAGCGAATCTGGGGATATTAACGTTAAAGTTGAGGCTGGTGAAAATACGATCACAATTTTTGTTGAAGACAATGGTAGTGGTATGGAACAAGATGTAGTTGAAAGGGTGTTCTCGCCGTTCTTCTCAACGGTTAAAAATGAAGGTGCAACGGGTTTAGGGCTTTGCATAGCTCAAAATATTGTAACTCACAAACTATGTGGAAAAATTCACTGTCGTTCCGAATTAGGAAAAGGGAGCACCTTCGACATTGAGCTACCTTATCTGCTGCCTTCCAATGAGTCATAAACTGCCGCCTGAGGAGCATACCCAGACGGTGGTTTTTTATACCAAGCGATTTTTAGGCGGCTCAACGGGTAAGGCTTGATCAAAAAAGCCCTCTGTATGAATCATATCATCGTGTGCGCCTAAGGCTTTTGCGGATGCGATACATGCATCAACGAAATCGGGGCTGCCTGCAATATAGATAGCATGTTTAGAGAGGTCAGGATAAAGGTCTTTAAGTATATCCGGAATTCGACCCTGCTGAATGCCGTCTTTTACCTCTTGAGTCAGTGTGGGAATAAATTTAAAGCGGCGGTGCTTGGCATTCCAGTATGCCATAAGGCCTTTATCGTATATTTCATCTTCGGTACGTGCAGAGAACACTAAATGAACAGGCTGCTTGAAGCCGCGACGTAAAGCCGCATCGCTGAGTGCCAAAATGGGGGCTAAGCCTGTGCCGGCTGCTAAACAGAGTACTGGGCCTTCGGTTGTTGGATCGCCAATAAAAGTCCCATAAGGGCCTGATATGTTGATCATGCTGCCTGCCTGTACTTGATCATGTACCCAATTACTTGTTTTTCCTTCGGGTACTCGGGTGATCTGTAAGATTATCTCACCGTCATTCCTTGGTGCATTTGCAATAGAGTATGAGCGGGGTGTGATCGTTCTGTCGGTATCCGTCACTGTAATATACTGACCCGGCCAAAAGCGGAGTGCTTCGCCGACTGGGCGGATGCGAAGTTCCGTGATCCGTGATGTTCTTTCTATTCGATCAATTACCACACATCGAACATTTTCTCTTGGGGGGAAGAGTTTAGGTTGTGCATCCTCTGTTCCCCATTCGATTTCGATTATATCTGAGAGAGGCTTAGCCATGCACATTAGCCCGTATCCGGCTTCTCGTTCCTCCTGAGATAATGCCATGTCGAGCACCATGCCTTGGTCAAATTCACCCGATCTAACCTTGACCTTACATTCACCGCATGCACCGGCGCGGCAATTGTTTGGAAGTGCGTAGCCAGCATTTTCCAGTGTTGCTAGAACGGTTTCACCTGGGCTGGACTCAACCTCTTTACCTGATGGATATAAACGGACTTTACTCATTTAAAAGCTCCTAAGGGTTTTCAATACAAAAGCTGGGCGGCTAGATAGAAGTGAGCCAAAGGCATGACCTTTGGCTCGTTGATATCATATAAAGCTATCAATTATCAGAAGATAGGAATGATATCCGCAGCATCTAGGTCAGCCTGTGTTACCTCTTCGCCTGAAATATCAACCTCAGGAATTGCAGGGAACGGTGTATCATATTTATCCAATACGGCTTTTAAATTGAGCATGGCGTTGCGCCAGTTTTCTTTTTTATCTTCATAGGTTGGGATACCAAAACCAGCCTCTCTTGCTAGCGCTTCGGCTTCACGTTGGTTGCTGATGAAGTCATCAGGCAAGTCCCAAAACTCAGCCGGTGGCTCAAACAATACAGCTGATAGGAAGAGGTAACCTGCTCTTATCTGCTTTGTGATCACTGATTTATCTTCAGGCGACAGGGTTGGATAATCCCTTTCCATTAAGGCTAAGCAGATCGCCATATGGCGGCCTTCATCACGACCTATGTTTTTAAAAGCTTCCGTGAAAACCATTTCTTCACAGCTTTGAGACATTTGTTTGAAGATTGTTGCCGCTGCAATTTCTCCCATTAAGAAAGAGCTAAACAGTACTGCCAAGCTGTATTTAGGCACTGCCTTTTTGTAGCCGTTCCAGTAGCGACCACCGTTGTAGTACAACCAACGAGCATTCTTTTGTAAACGGCGTCCTAAGTCAGTTTTCGGCTCATATTCGAGAGGGCTAGGGGATTCCAGCATCTTTGTGATGACCATGCCGCACATCTGTTCATGGTTTTGCTCATCACGAGTAACCGAGAAGAAGCATCGACGAATAGCATCTTCTTCATGGTCTTCATAGGTTTTGATGAAAGCCTCGGCAAAAACGGGTGGTGCAGAAGCGTCAAAAACTGAAAGCAATGTCCACCAATAAGCAATGGCTTCCCGCTCTTCCCATGTATAACTTGATGGGTCAAAAGTATCCCAAGGGAGGTCCTTAGGGTTCCAAGCTTCTCGCAAAGAGGCATCCCAAATTTCTTCCGTTTTGGATGATTTATTTTCCCAGCGAAGAGGGTAGACATTAGGTTGTGGTGTCTCTGGTGGGAACTCCATTGTTTGAGCGATTTTGTCGTGCATACATACCTCTCGGTTTTCTGTTATTGTTATTTGGTAAACCGAGAATAGTTAAAAGTGATACATTTAATCAATTTAAATTTTATTAAAAAGTATCGTTAATTGAGGGTTGTTAGCGAGCTTAAGCGTGAAATGGCCTTTAAATTGATATTAATACTTTTAAAAACATATGCTTATTTAAATATTGATATGGATCAATAAAAACGTAATTGGTTTTTTTGTATATTTATTGATCTATTATTGGTGAGATTTGTACAAAATGCGCTCTATTTTTGGTGTGATTTTCTGGTGTGTTTTTAAAAGGGATACGCAAAATCTATTTATTTGATAATTTTGGTATCCCTTTTTTGTTATCCTTCTTCTGGTTCATATCCCAGATTAGGCGCTAACCAGCGCTCGGCGACTTGCATCTCCATGCCAGTGCGTTTGGCGTAGCTTTCTACTTGGTCTTCGCTGATTTTGGCTACCCCGAAATATTGAGACTCTGGGTGGCTAAAATACCAGCCACTGACAGCGGCTGTAGGTAGCATGGCGTAGGATTCTGTAATAGTAATACCTACGCGATTTTCCACATCCAGTAGCTTCCATAGCAAGCCTTTCTCTGTGTGGTCGGGACAAGCTGGGTAGCCTGGAGCGGGGCGTATACCTTGGTATTTTTCTCGAATCAGCGCTTCGTTATCTAAGGTTTCATCTGCTGCGTAGCCCCAGGTTTCCTTACGCACGACAGCGTGCAGATATTCAGCGAACGCTTCAGCTAAGCGGTCTGCTAATGCTTTGACCATAATGCTGTGATAGTCGTCATGGTCTGCATCATAAACCGCCACCAGTTCATCAACGCCGATGCCGGCAGTGACAGCAAATGCACCGTAGTAATCGGCTTTGCCGCTGGATTTTGGTGCAATAAAGTCCGTCAGACACATGTGGGCTTTACCGGCGATCTTTTCTGTTTGCTGGCGAAGGTGGTGGAGCGTCATCAGTACTTCACTGCGGGTATCGTCGGTATAAAGCTCTATATCGTCATCCCTCACGCTATTAGCAGGGAATAGCCCGTATACGGCTTTTGCTTTGAGTTTCTTGTTGTTAATGAGATCATCTAGCATGACTTGAGCATCAGCGAATAGCTTAGTGGCTTCTTCACCAATCACTTCATCGGTAAGGATGCGTGGGTAGCGGCCCGCTAGCTCCCATGAGTGGAAGAACGGGCTCCAGTCAATGTAGTCACGCAGGATATTTAGATCTAGGTCGTCAATCACATGAATACCTAATTGCTTAGGCGCAGGCGGCGTATAGTTGTCCCAGTCAATTTGATATTTGTTAGCTCTAGCGGCATCCAGTGAAACACGGCGTTTCTCATTTTGGCGCGCTAAATGTCGTTCTCGCACTGCTTTATATTCGTCTTGTATCTCTTTGACATAATTGGCTTTTCTTTCTTTTGAAAGCAGGGTGGATGCAACACCAACAGCACGAGATGCGTTAGTCACATGGACTACTTGGTCGCGCTTGTAGGCGGGGTCGATCTTCACAGCTGTATGGGCTTTTGAGGTTGTTGCACCGCCAATCATCAGGGGAATATTAAAGCCTTGGCGCTCCATCTCTTTGGCAACGTGTACCATCTCATCAAGTGAGGGAGTGATAAGGCCAGAGAGACCGATCAGGTCGGCATTCTCTTCCCGGGCGGTGGTGAGGATTTTCTCCGCCGAAACCATCACACCCAGATCAATGATTTCGAAGTTGTTGCACTGGAGGACTACGCCAACAATATTCTTACCGATATCGTGTACATCACCTTTAACGGTTGCCATCACGACTTTGCCAGCAGAGCTGGATTCATTACCGGTTTTTTCAGCCTCAATAAAAGGCATTAAATAGGCGACCGCTTTTTTCATAACACGAGCAGATTTTACCACTTGAGGCAGGAACATTTTGCCAGAGCCGAATAGGTCGCCGACGATGCCCATACCATCCATCAATGGCCCCTCGATAACCTGAATTGGGCGCTCGAAGGTTTGGCGGGCTTCTTCTACATCGTCATCGATAAACTCAGTGATACCTTTAACTAAAGCGTGGGCCAGTCGCCGGTTAACCTCCCAGCTGCGCCACTCTTGTGCTTCGGGTGCTTCTTGAGCGCTACCATCACCTCGGTATTTTTCGGCAACCTCTAAGAGTCGTTCTGTCGCGTCATCGCGGCGATTTTGTACGACATCTTCAACCAGCTCGCGAAGCTCTTCGGGCAGGTCATCGTAGATTGCCAGCTGGCCTGCGTTGACGATACCCATATCCATGCCTTGTTGAATAGCATGATAAAGAAAGACGCAATGAATCGCTTCACGGACTGGGTTGTTGCCCCGGAAAGAGAAGGATACGTTAGAGACACCGCCAGAAATCTTCGCATAAGGCAGGTTTTTCTTGATCCAGCCGGTTGCTTCGATAAAGTCGACAGCGTAGTTGTTATGCTCTTCGATGCCGGTTGCTACTGCGAATATATTAGGGTCGAAAATAATATCTTCAGGTGGGAAGCCTACTTCATCCACTAAAATACGGTAGGATTTTTCACAGATCTCGATCTTACGAGCGCAGGTGTCAGCCTGGCCTACTTCATCAAATGCCATAACGATAACGGCTGCACCGTAACGTCTAACTAACTTAGCCTGTTCTTTAAATTTCTCAACACCTTCTTTCATGGAGATGGAGTTGACGACACCTTTACCCTGAATGCACTTAAGACCTGCTTCGAGTACCTCCCATTTGGAGGAGTCGATCATAATAGGCACACGCGAGATATCAGGCTCAGAAGCGATCAGATTCAGGAAGCGCACCATGGCTGCTTCCGCATCCAGCATCCCTTCATCCATATTGATATCAATGATCTGTGCGCCGTTTTCTACTTGCTGGCGAGCCACATCCAATGCTGTTTCGTAATCGCCTTCTTTTATCAGGCGTTTAAAGATGGCTGAGCCGGTGACATTGGTACGTTCCCCCACGTTAACAAATAGCGTATCGGCGCCAATATTCATAGGCTCAAGGCCTGCTAAACGCGCTTCAACAGGCAATTCAGGAATCGTGCGCGGTGCGTGTTGCTCGACCGCTTCTCTGATCACTCGAATATGATCGGGTGTGGTGCCGCAACAACCGCCGACTATATTTAAAAATCCAGATGCCGCCCACTCGCTGATCTCTTTGGCCATCTCTTCAGGTGACTCGTCATACTCACCAAAGGCATTCGGTAAACCGGCGTTTGGATGCGCTGAAACATGGCACTGAGCAATACGGGACAGCTCTTCTATGTATTGGCGTAGTTCTTTAGGGCCTAAAGCACAGTTCAAGCCGATAGATATGGGGTCGGCGTGACGTACCGAATTCCAAAAGGCTTCTGTGGTTTGGCCTGACAAGGTACGGCCTGAGGCATCAGTAATGGTGCCTGACAGCATAACGGGTAATCGGATGCCTTTGTCATCAAAGTATTGCTCAACTGCATAAATAGCAGCTTTGGCATTCAGTGTGTCGAAAATGGTTTCGATCAGAATGATGTCTGCGCCGCCTTCAACTAAACCATCGGTAGATTCGTAGTAGGCTTTAACGAGAGCATCAAAGGTGACGTTACGAAATCCAGGGTCATTTACATCTGGTGAGATGGAGCAGGTGCGGTTAGTTGGACCAAGCACGCCTGCGACATAGCGGGGGCGATCAGGCGTTTCGGCAGTGACGGTATCACACACCTCGCGGGCGAGTCGTGCAGCGGCCACGTTGATTTCGCGGCTGAGAGATTCCATCTCGTAATCAGCCATGGCAATGGTGGTGGCATTAAAGGTATTGGTTTCGAGAATATCTGCGCCCGCATCAAGATATTCCCGATGGATTGCTTTAATGATGTCAGGCTGTGATAGCACCAGCAGGTCGTTGTTACCCTTAACATCGCAATGCCAATTTGCAAAACGCTCGCCTCGGTAGTCTGCCTCTTCAAGACCATAGCCCTGAATCATTGTCCCCATGCCGCCATCAAGGATCATGATGCGTTGTTTCAGCGCTGTCTTTAGTTGCTGTGCGAGTGTCTGTGCCATGAACTGCTTACCCAATACCGTTACAAAGGTGCTAATGATAATCCAATTTGCTATGAGTTTTCCTGAGATGATTTCAATTACGGATGAATTACCCTCATAAAAATACCAATTAATTCGCCTACTGCGACGAATGGCTACTCAATTTACGTGGGATTCGGAATATGAAGTGATAGAATGCGCCGTTTATCACGCTGAATAGCAGATTCAGCCAGATGCTAATAAACGTAGGTTTTGACGAGTTATGCTGCAAACATTTCTTAAAGCAAAGTTGCACCGTGTGACGGTGACGCACGCTGAACTTCATTATGAAGGCTCTTGCGCGATTGATAGCGTATTACTGGAAAAATCTGGTATTCGTGAATATGAGATGATTCACATCTACAACATTAACAATGGCGAGCGCTTTACGACCTATGCTATCAGTGCAGAAGCTAATAGCGGGATTATCTCGGTTAATGGGGCGGCAGCTCACAGGGCCAGCAAAGGTGATCTATTAATCATTGCTGCTTATGTACAGTTAGATGAGCAAGAGGTGAATGATCATCAGCCGACACTGTGCTATTTCGAAAACGCTAAAGCGGATGGTGGTGCGGGTGCCACGGACGATGAGCTACATACGCGCAATGTGCTGACAGGTATAAAGAATGCCATACCGGTACAAGAAGATAATCGTTAATTAAGCATGAGTGTTACGAAAAACCGCCGAAGGCGGTTTTTTTGTGCCTCAAATAAGACCTAATACCTATACGAAACGGTAAGATTGTCGACAATCTGTGATTTTGGTATTTTATATAAAAGGTGATTTTTCACTAAAAACAGCACTTTTAGGCCATATTCGCCTTATGTCTTAGTTAAATCCCCTAAGGTTTTGGTTAAAGTAAGCCAATCCAACAGGGTTGAGTGTCAACAATAATTATAAAAGACCCAATTGACGTAGTCCTGAAAATTAACCACAAGCAAAAGGGCCCGTGCTATGTCCTACCAAGCAGAGTATAAAAAGTCAGTTGAAACGCCAGAACTATTCTGGGGCGAAAAAGCCGAAGCGATTGATTGGTTTAAAAAACCTGAAACTGTCCTTAGTCAGGATGAAAATGGAATTTACCGCTGGTTTGCCGATGGCGAAATGAATACGGCTTATCTGGCGCTGGATCACCATGTAGAGAATGGCCGTGCCGATCAGGACGCGCTCATCTTTGATTCCCCAGTGACGGATACCAAAAAGCGTTATACCTACCGAGAGCTGCGTGACGAAGTCGCAAAATTTGCCGGCGTATTAAAGGCACAAGGTGTTGAGAAAGGCGATCGTGTTGTTATCTACATGCCCATGATTCCGGAAGCGGTTATCGCCATGTTAGGCGTAGCACGTTTGGGGGCAATTCATTCCGTTGTGTTTGGTGGCTTCGCCCCGCACGAATTGGCTGTTCGTATTGATGATGCTGAGCCTAAAGTTGTGGTTACTGCATCATGCGGTATTGAAATTGCAAAAGTACTGCCGTACAAGCCGATGTTGGATGAAGCAATCCAAAAATCCGCACACCAACCAAGCAGCTGCATCGTATTCCAGCGTCCGCAAGTCAAAGCCGAACTGATTGAAGGGCGTGATTTGGATTGGGTTGACGCGATGTCAAAAGCGGAACCAGCCGATTGCGTAGCCGTTAAGGGGACAGATCCTCTTTATATCCTCTACACATCAGGTACAACAGGTAAACCTAAAGGCGTTGTGCGTGATAATGGTGGACATGCTGTTGCATTAAAATACAGCATGAAAGCGATCTACAACATGGAGCCTGGTGAGGTTTTCTGGGCTGCCTCTGATGTAGGTTGGGTTGTCGGTCACTCCTATATCGTTTACGCGCCGTTACTGGCGGGTTGTACTACGGTTGTTTACGAAGGTAAACCTATTAAAACACCGGATGCGGGTGCGTTCTGGCGTGTTTGCGAAGAGTATAAAGTCAAAGCGTTATTTGCAGCACCAACGGCTTTTCGTGCGATTCGTAAAGAAGATCCAGATTCAGAATTGCTCAAGCCTTATGATCTGTCAGCGCTGCAAACTATCTTTATGGCGGGCGAGCGCCTTGATCCGCCGACCTATCACTGGACGAAAGATACGGTTGGTAAGCCGGTTATTGATCACTGGTGGCAAACTGAAACGGGTTGGGCTATTTGCGGTAACCTGACGGGCATCGAAATGTTAGAGCCTAAGCCGGGTTCTTCAACAGTACCTATGCCAGGCTTCAATGTGCAAATTCTTGACTCAGAAGGCAATGAGCTTGCAGCCGGTGAGCAGGGTAATATCGCGATGAAATTGCCATTACCACCAAGTTGTTTGCCAACGGTGTGGGGCGATCACGAGCGTTTTCGGACCGGCTACTTGACGGAGTTCCCAGGTTATTACTCAACAGGTGATGGTGGATATAAAGATGAAGAGGGCTATGTCTTCATCATGGGCCGCACCGATGATGTCATCAACGTTGCTGGGCACCGTCTCTCAACTGGCGAGATGGAAGAGATTGTTGCTGGACATTCTGCGGTGGCAGAGTGCTGTGTAATAGGCGTTAATGACCCACTGAAAGGCCAACAACCGATAGGCTTTGTGCTTATCAAAAATGGTGTTGAGGTAGACGAATCAGAGCTTGAGGCTGAGTTAGTCGCTATGGTGCGTAAAGAGATTGGCGCTGTTGCTTGTTTCAGAAAAGCGATTGTTGTGCAGCGTCTACCCAAAACACGTTCTGGCAAGATTCTGCGTAAGCTGTTGCGTCAAATAGCGGACGGTAATGAATATTCAGTACCTTCTACTATTGATGACCCAGCCAGCTTACCGGAAATAGAGGAGATAATGGACCGTCATGGCCTCGTGACGACTCCATAAGCACCTCACCCTGAAGACCCTTAGTAGTAGTCTTAGGCAGCCCTAGTGGCTGCCTTTTTTCTTCTTATGTCTGTCTTGTGCTATACATTTTTGTATTTTTAACCTGACAGGTAACAGACACTTTTTATAGTAAGCCATCTTCAACTTATTAATTCTAATGGATAAATTATTATCGGCTTACTTTCTGCATCATTTTATCCAGCGCTTATCAACCTGCGCAAACCTTAAAACAAAAACAAAAACTGAGGTGGATTTCTGATGCAATTCTCAAAACCATGGATATATATGGGTGTGCCCATTACCGGTGCTTTACTTATATTGGGTGGCTGTAATAACAGCAAAAACAGCAATACCAACCCTCCTGCAACCATACCGTTCAAGCTGGGTGAGGTTATCTCCAACAGTTACGATGGCGTAAGTGATGGGCTCTTGGCTGCGTTGGGGCTGAGCGGTATTCAAGGCACCGCACCCTCCTATGCTGATCCTATGAACCCAACAAAAGAAGAACTACGCCGTCATACGCTTTTCCTCAACTATACGGCGTTGGTTGATAAGACCGATGCCGGAGGATTTGGGCGTATTTATGGCCCTATGGATGATACTACCTTTGCTGGAAAGGAGTATTTGGCCTTTGTTGGCGAAGGGCTTAATCGCGCAACGTTAATGGTGCAAATTCCTGATAGTTTCAACCCCAAAGCGCCCTGTATTGTAGCTGCGGCCTCTTCGGGTTCTCGTGGCGTTTATGGTGCAGTGGCAACCTCTGGAAGTTGGGGGTTAGAAAAAGGCTGTGCTATCGCTTATACCGATGCTAATAAAGGCACGGGGGCTGTTGATCTGAGCCAGAAAAAAGGCTTTGGCTTGCAAATGGAACCGCTTGATTTGAGTAGTGAAGCGGAATTGAGCTTTCGTGTGCCAACGCAATCTAATGTGAGTAGCCCTAGTGAGGAATATGCCGGTGTGGCTTTGCCAACCGCTGTACAGGTAGATGAGTTTATTGCATCGAATCCAAATCGGTATGCGTTTAAACATGCGCATTCCCAGAAGAACATAGAAAAGGATTGGGGACTTCACACATTACAAGCGATTAAGTTTGCGTTTCAGCAACTCAATGAAAATTATGTTGAAGCGATCATGCCAGACAACACGCTTGTAATCGCTGCCAGCGTATCGAATGGGGGTGCTGCCTCCCTTAGGGCCGCAGAGCAAGATAGTGAATCCTTGATCGACGCCGTTGTCGTTGGGGAGCCTAATATCAACCCGAAGCCTGCTACTGAGCCTTTTAGTATTAAAATGGGCGACTCTGTTGTGATGGATCACAGTAAACCAGCCTATGAGTACTTTGCATTGGCAGAGCTATACGCTGCTTGTGCAAGCAAGGCACCGGAGAATGCAGGAGCGCTCTTTGCTGAACTTCGTGGTAGCGTTGAACCTCGCTGTGATGCACTAGTTGCTGCGGGGTTATTGACAGATGGCACCTACGAAGAGGAGGGCACACAAGCCCAAGCCAAACTTAATGCAGCAGGCTTTCTGCCAGAATCAAACAAACTACTGGTCGGTTATGCAGGCATCGATCTGTTCCAGTCATTACTGGCTACCTATGGTAATGCCTATACGAGAAGCTCTGTTGTCGATAGCTTATGTCATGTCAGCATGGCTCACGTACCAACTGGGACGCTTACACCGGGGACTAATGATACAGTGGCAACACTATCTGCGACCAGTAATGGTATTCCCAGAACCTCCAATATCTATCTAATAAAAGATGACGCAATGGGAGGGCCTACGCTTCAAATACTCGCTAGCTCAAACAATGGAACCGCAGACTACAACGCTGAAGGCGCGCTGTGTTGGTACGACCTCTATATGAACGCCGCAAATCCACTACATGCACGTTTGAAACAAGGTATAGAGGAAGTTAAGGCAAACGGTGATCTGCAAGGTAAGCCAACCATTATTGTTCATGGACGCAGCGATGCACTCATACCGGTGAATCACTCATCTCGCCCATACTATGTGCTCAATCAGCAAAAAGAGGGGGCTGATAGCAAGCTTCGCTACTATGAGGTAAAAAACTCTCAACATTTGGATTCATTGAACCAACTCTATGCAAGCGTAGGAATGAACTATGTACCGATCGATTACTACTTTAAACAAGCCATGGATCTGATGTACGAGCATCTAACTAATGGTACGATTTTACCCCCTAGTCAAGTCGTCAATGCACACGCGCCCGTAGGTAACTTACAGCAAGCAGATCTGCCCGATATTAATGTTTTGGCACCTGATCTCATTACGATAGAGGATGGCAACTTAGTCGTGCCGGAATAAAGCGATTTAACAAGCCAGGGATGGCGCTTTGAGCGTATACATTTTTCTGAGTCTCACATACATGCAGATGAGGTGAAAAAATTTGTAATCTATAGAGAGGTAGGCTCCAATACAGCAATGGATGTTCACGCTTACAAGGGATGATGAATGATCAAACAGATTTTCTCGGTAGATCTATATATAAGAATCTACGCGAACAAATATATTATTCGTGACATAACTAACCCCGCTGCACCTGAGCAAACCTTCGAGTCGCCAGACGCCTTTACAACAGAGCGCTTATTAGTGGGCCGATTCTCTGTTGGTGAGAGCGTGCTCAAAAACGCTATTAAAGTATTTTGTTCAAAAAAATGGTTAACACCATCCCCCCGTGTGCTAATTCAGCCGATGGATATGACAGAAGGGGGATTAAGTGAGGTAGAAGATAGGCTTTTTAGAGAGTTGGCGCTTGGTGCTGGCGCTCGCAAAGTTGTCATTTGGGTAGGGAAGGAACTTTCAGTCATCGAGGCGCAAGAAAAGCTCGATACTAAAGGCTAAGGGATGTTAGCCTAAGCCCTAAACTCCATCGGATGGAAACACTATGAAGTTCAAAGCTATTACCACCATACTCCTGCTTGCATCTTTACATGCTCAGGCAGAGATCTACAAATGGACAGATGCCAACGGGCGTGTTCACTACAGTGACCGTAAACCTGCAACAACGGCTGCAGAAACATTCAAAGTTAATACCTTCACTCAAACAGGCGTTAAGCTTGAGAGATCAAGCAATGCGTATGCAGTTTCATCAGCGTCTAGCCCTAAAGCTGTGTCTGATGAAAAAGTCGTCATGTACTCTACCTCGTGGTGTGGTTACTGCAAAAAAGCCCGTGCATACTTTAAAAAGAACAATATCGCTTTTGTTGAATACGATATTGAAAAAGACGCTCGTGCAAAATCCCAGTATGACAAGCTTAATGGAAAAGGTGTTCCCGTTATCCTAGTGGGCGAGAAACGAATGAATGGCTTTAACGAGTCAGGATTTGAGCGGATCTATCAGAATAAATCTTAACCCTATTCGAGTATGACTATGGAAATTATCAGATCTAAACAGTTTCTGGCGGAGCGAGCCTGGGGAGCTAGAGATATCGCTAACATGAATGGTGTGACCACTCGCCTCCACTGGACGGATCAGCCCTACAAATGGCATATCAATGATGGAGAAGAAGTATTTGCTGTACTAGACGGTAAAGTGGAAATGTTCTATCGACAGAATGGACAGGCATTCTCAGAAATACTAGAAACGGGAGATATTTTCTACGCTTGTGTAGGTACTGAGCATGTGGCGCATCCAATAGGAGAGGCACGAATTCTCGTTATAGAGAAAGAAGGCAGTGTCTAATAGGCAAGAATGATTTAGGAAGAGAAATGTTTAATATGCGAACACTCTGGTGCAACCTTGCTGTCGCGTTGAGTTTAACGACAACGGGCGCCTGGGCAGAGACTAATACCATGGAAGAAAAATTACAGGCTGCGTATGCATTAGGTGAATTATCAGGTCTGCATAGTGTTTTAGTTATGCGGGATGGCAAAGTACTCAGTGAAGCCTATTTTACGGGTGAAGATCAGCGCTGGGGCGATCCACTAGGTGAAGTAAAGCATGGCCCTGATACGTTGCATGATTTACGTTCCGTCACTAAGAGTGTTGTAGGCCTGTTGTACGGCATTGCCCTTGCCGAAGGGATAGTCCCTTCGATAGATGAGCCATTACTTGCACAGTTTCCAGAGTATCCTGATCTTGCTGAAGACCCTGATAGGCGCGCGATTTTAATTCGCCATGCCTTGTCGATGAAAATGGGGACGCAGTGGAATGAAGACTTACCCTACAGCGACCCAAAGAATAGCGAGATAGCAATGGAAATGGCTAAGGATCGCTATCGCTTTGTATTAGATCGGCCCATGGTTAATACGCCTGGAGACTGGTGGACCTATAATGGTGGCGCAACCGCGATTATCGGCCGCTTAATATCGAAGGGTGCAGGAATACCTTTGGATGAATATGCGAATCAGAAGCTGTTTAAACCTTTAGGCATTAGCCGTTATGAATGGGTCGGTGGACGGGATGGAGAACCATCCGCCGCTTCAGGTTTACGGCTAACCACCCATGATTTAGCAAAAATTGGACAGCTTGTAGCGAATAAAGGGCTGCTTAATGGGCAGCAAATCGCTCCGACAAGCTGGATTGAAGCGATGCTAACCCCCAGCGCAACTTTAGATGGCTTGCGTTATGGCTTTCAGTGGTGGCTAGCGCCCGACAACTTACCACCGACTTGGGTAGCCGGATTCGGTAATGGCGGACAACGCCTGACGGTTGCTCCTCAGAGTCGTACCGTTGTTGTCAGCTTTGCGGGTCGCTATAACGAGCATGATGCATGGAAGCTACCGTTAAAAGTTATTCTGGAATTTGTAAATCCATTTCTTAAGGCTGAAAAAGAATGCAGTCAATAGCACAGATCTATTAGACTCATAAAGATAAACGATTTTCTTAGTTTGCAGGTTCGATCAATACTCGTTTGTACCAGCCAATAGGCTTAACTAACAGCGAAACAACCGATCAGGAGATAACCATGTCAAACAACAAATGCCCTGTCATGCATGGCGGTGCGACAGAGATAGGGATGTCAAATATGGAGTGGTGGCCTAAGACCCTCAATTTAGACATCCTGCATCAACATGACCGTAAAACTAACCCACTAGGGGAAGATTTCAACTATCAAGAAGCGGTTAAAACCCTTGATTTCGAAGCACTCAAGGCAGATCTCACTGCGTTGATGACAGATAGCCAAGAGTGGTGGCCAGCCGACTGGGGGCATTATGGCGGCTTGATGATTCGTATGTCTTGGCATGCTGCAGGTACCTATCGCATTGCTGATGGTCGAGGTGGTGCAGGCTCCGGCAGTCAGCGTTTCGCTCCCCTTAATTCATGGCCTGATAACGGTAATTTAGATAAAGCGCGTCGTTTGCTTTGGCCAATCAAGCGAAAGTATGGCAATAAGCTGAGCTGGGCTGACTTGATCGCTTATGCAGGAACTATCGCTTATGAGTCGATGGGGCTAAAAACCTACGGTTTTGCCTTTGGTCGAGAAGATATCTGGCACCCTGAAAAGGACACCTATTGGGGATCTGAAAAAGAGTGGCTAGCACCGAGTGACAGCGAAGGGAGTCGTTACTCAGGCGAGCGTGATCTGGAAAACCCACTCGCTGCGGTGATGATGGGCCTGATTTATGTAAACCCGGAAGGTGTGGATGGTAAGCCTGACCCACTAAAAACCGCCCATGATGTGCGTGTAACCTTTGCGCGTATGGCAATGGATGATGAAGAAACCGTAGCACTGACAGCAGGCGGCCATACCGTTGGTAAAGCGCATGGTAATGGTGATGCAGCTCTACTAGGTGCTGAGCCTGAAGGTGGAGAAATAGAAGATCAGGGTTTTGGGTGGCTCAACAAAACCAGACGCGGCATAGGCCGGAACACCGTCACTAGTGGCATTGAGGGAGCATGGACAACCCATCCGACGCAGTGGGACAACGGCTACTTTCAGTTGCTGTTGAATTATGAGTGGGAGCTTAAAAAGAGCCCAGCAGGTGCATGGCAATGGGAACCTATTGATATTAAGGATGAAGATAAGCCGGTTGATGTCGAAGACCCGAATATTCGCCATAATCCGATCATGACCGATGCCGATATGGCGATGAAAATGGATCCAGAATACCGCAAGATTTCTGAACGCTTTTATAAAGACCCAGCCTACTTTTCTGAAGTCTTTTCCCGTGCATGGTTCAAATTAACCCATCGTGATATGGGGCCAAAATCGCGCTATATCGGCCCTGACGTGCCGCCGGAGTCGCTGATTTGGCAAGACCCTGTTCCTGCAGGTAACGACCAATACGATGTAGAGGCAGTAAAAGCGCAGATTACTGCCAGTGACTTAAGCATCAGTGATCGAATAGCCACAGCGTGGGACAGTGCACGAACGTTCCGTGGTTCAGATAAACGCGGTGGTGCTAATGGTGCTCGTATTCGCTTAGCGCCACAAAAAGATTGGCAAGGCAACGAACCTGAACGACTCAGCAGAGTATTAGCGGTACTTGAGCCTATTGCTGTGAAAAACGGCGTTAGCATAGCGGATATTATTGTCCTTGCGGGTAATGTCGCTATAGAACAGGCAGCGAAGGCCGCAGGCTTTGATATCACTGTGCCGTTTGCCCCCGGGCGTGGCGATGCAACGGATGAAATGACTGATGCCGAATCCTTCGAAGTACTGGAACCAGTTGCTGATGGCTATCGGAACTGGCTGAAAAAAGACTATGTTGTCAGTGCCGAAGAATTACTTCTAGACCGTACTCAACTACTTGGCCTAACGGCACCCGAAATGACCGCTTTGGTCGGAGGCATGCGCGTGCTTGGTTGTAATCACGGAGGCAGTAAGCATGGGGTCTTTACGAAGCGAGAAGGTGCGTTAACGAACGATTTCTTTGTGAATCTGACGGACATGGCTTATACATGGAAGCCAGCTGGCAAGAATCTCTATGAAATTCGTGATCGTAAAACAGATCAGGTGAAATGGACGGCAACACGCATCGATCTGATTTTTGGCTCCAACTCCGTACTGCGGGCTTATGCTGAGTTATATGCTCAGGATGATAGCAGAGAGAAGTTTGTTTATGACTTTGTTGCTGCATGGAATAAAGTGATGAACGCGGATCGCTTCGATCTAAGCTAGTTTTTACGACCCCATACTGCGGCTATCGTGGTATGGGGATTTTATTGCTTAAACATTAGGTTACTAGGCCTAAAAAAACTGTGGTACGGTTCCTTTGTTAATAGCTAATGGCTGAAGATACTTACTTATTGACGATGATAAATACGATAGAGTCCTTACAGGATAAAATAAAAACACTTGAATCCCGGATTCTGGAGTTAAAGTTTCATGAAAAACAGCTAGAGCTTGTTATTGAGTCTACAGCGGTTGGTATATGGGACTGGCAAGTACAAACGGGTGAACTCGTCGTTAATGAGCGATGGGCTAATATTATCGGCTATACCCTCGAAGAATTAGGCGAGGTGAGCATAGATACTTGGATGAAGTATGCTCATCCAGAAGATCTCAAAGAGTCTAACCGCTTATTAGAAAAGCATTGGGCGGGCAAAACTGAATGCTATATTTTCGAAACCCGGATGAAGCATAAGCGCGGCCATTGGGTGTGGGTTTATGACACCGGGAAAGTGATAGAGTGGGAAAGTAAAAGCGTGCCAAAGAGAATGATTGGCACCCATTTGGATATCTCAGATAAAAAAGAGTATATCGCTAAGCTAGATGCGGCCAATAAGAAGCTAATGGCATTTAGCTATGTTGATTCACTGACTCAAATACCTAACCGACGTGCTTACGAAGAACGATTTCTCAGTATTATAGGTAGTGCTAAACGTTCTCAAAATACCGTTTCACTTCTGATCATCGACGTAGATCATTTCAAGAAATATAACGATTATTATGGCCATGAAAAGGGTGATGAAGCACTGTTTAAAGTTGCTCAAGCGATAAAAAGCGTCTTAACCCGAAAAACGGATTTTGTAGCGCGCTATGGCGGTGAAGAGATCGTTGTTCTTTTGCCCTTCACTACCCTTGAGGGAGCAGAAATTACGGCTGAGAAGATTATCCAGCGTATTATGGATGAGCGCATTGAGCATGTGCATTCACAGTATGACGGTATGCTCACAGTCAGCATCGGGGTAGCCTCGACCAGTAGTCAGTTTGATGATCTGTTTGATCATGCAGACACGGCATTATATGTTGCGAAAAACAATGGCCGTAACCGTGTTGAAGCCTACTCTAATTATCAACCTCCAATAAGGGTTTTATCGCCATCACCAACCCCATAGAAAGCGCTGAAGGTGATGCTTAATCAACCGGTAGATGCCCCGTTTTTACCCAGATAATGGTTTCTTCTTTCACAAAAGGGTAGTGCTCACTCATATGGGGACTACGTAGCCAGGTAAGCGTAGGGTAGTCTCCGTGTTCGTCTCTAAACGTGCCCGATAAAACCAGAATCTCTTCACCGCCAAAATGCCGATGGGGAAGGAAACGCTCATTCTCTGGCCATTTAACCAATGCGGTATGCTCGCCCTCGAAACTATGTAAAGGCATCACTTCTAATCCGCCTTGTCCTGGTAACCAAGGCGTCGATTGAGTGTCGACTCTGACTGTTTGATCATCACCTTGGGGAAACTGGTCTAGTTTGACGAACAACGTACACCCATTCTCACTGAAAGGCGCGTGACTACTACCAGGAGGATTACGAATATAGGTGCCAGCGGGGTAGTCACCGGTTTCATCTGAAAAGACGCCTTCGAGAACGAGTATCTCTTCGCCAAAAGGGTGAGGGTGGCGCGCAAAGCGTGAACCCGCTGCATACCTGACAATACTCGTGGCATGGCCGGATTCTTTATCCTCCCTAGCAAGAGGTTTTCGCTCAACCCCTTTAGCGGGGCTAGGTAGCCAATCCATCTCTTGGGTATTAATGATGACGTGTTTTGAAAAGTCCATGTTCAGCATAATGGAGGCTACCTTGTATGGGTTTAAGACACTCTACTCATTTGATCAGCGTATTTAAAGCACTTGGTGACGCGCTTGGATAATTTAACAGGGTTGTAGCTAGCTCAATAAAACCGTAGCCCCCTTGTTTGCTGGTAATGTAGTTTGGGGTATGTTCCATCTGTTCTACAAAACGCGAAATATTGGATACGCCTACCGAAACTGGGAAGTGCTCAAACATTGACTCATCATTGGGGGAGTCGCCAATGAAGATGCATTGCTCTAGAGGTAAGTCAGGATATGTAGTCTCTAACCAAGTTTTGGCTGTATCAGCTTTACTGTAGCTGCCAATCCAAGCGTTAATATGTATTGAACTAAGCCTTGCTGATACCTCCTGTTCAAGTAACCATTGCGTTGCTGCCTGAGCTATCGAACGCTCAATCTGGACTTGTTGACCGATATCAAATGCAATGTCTGTCAGTCTGAACGGTTGGTCTTGGGTATAACCAATATCAGGGAACCGGTGTTTAAGCGTTTCACCAAGCTGGTAGAGACGCTCGATGTTCTGTTCTCTGGCAATAAATGTTTCTCGAAAGTGCCGAGTGACAAGACCCGATGCATCTTGTGCCATCCAAAAACTGCCATTCTCACCAATCACACAATTTACCGGCCAGGTGCGTACTATACAGTCGCACCATCCCGCGCTGGCCCCTGTGACTGGCACAACAATCACGCCTGCATCTTTCAGCTGTTGCAGGGCGATAAAGGTTTCCACAGGGAGCTTGCCTTCCCATGTCAATGTGTCATCAACATCAGTAAAGAGTACCTTGATTGGTCTTTCGAATTGATCTGGTAATGGCAAAAGTTGTTTGCGCATAGTGGCAAAATTTATCATCAAATATCTATCCTTAGCATGATAGGCTGGTGGTCTGAAGCGTCTGTTTGTGTATTAATGTGCATGGACTTCAGGTAGTGCTCAAATCCGAATGTGATGAGGAAATAATCGCGGCAATGCGGGCCTTGTGGCCACTGCTGGCGATCAAAGCAGCCGCACGTTGGTGTTCGAGTATCATTTGAGCGGTTCAAATGTTGCCAGCAATCCACCCAATCCGCTGTGGAGATAAAATCCCGATACCCCCCAGAGTCTGACGCTAGGTTTAAGTCCCCACAGAGTATTGTGGTATTAGTAGAAGGCGCTGGAGTATAGCAACCGAAGGTATCTATGGCCTTAGTAGATAAGGATCGTGCAATGGCTCGTTGGTTGAGAGCACTGAGATAACCCAGCTGCAGTTGGCGCTCTACAGGATTGTGGTAAGCCAAATGGGTATTAATGATACGAAGAAAACCACGATCGACTCGAATCAGCGTTTCAATGGCAGTTCTTGGCATTTGCCATAGCCCTTGAGCCGGTGGCCAAGGTAATGTGTGAAGGTGATAGTCTTCCAAAAGCGGTTGCTTTACCAGAGTGAGATTCCCAAACTCCTTTCTGAGACCGCTATCCTGCCGCCAGCTTATGGCTGCAGACCAAACCGCTTCATAGTCTGGGAACGCCTCTTGTAGTACCGATAGTTGGTCAATATTCCCCATATCTGGAAAGAATCTCGATAACTCCTGTAAGCAGATAACATCAAGTTGCTCGTATTGCCTGATTTCATCAATTATTCGTTGTGAGTTATAGATTCCGTCGCAGCCTTTTGTTGCCTGTATATTCCAGCTCAAAATATTCATGTTATTTAACTCCAGCCCGCATAAAAGACTGTACAAACTGACGTTGAAAAACCAAAAAAACGATCAGTAAGGGAGCAACGGATATGAGTGTGCCTGCAGAAATAACCGACCAATCTACGCCGGATTCTGGGGCACCAAAAATAGCCATTCCAACGGTGAGGGGGCGGCTATTTTCGGTATTTGTAGCCACAAGTGGCCAGAGAAAGTTATTCCAATGATAACTAATCGATACCAAAGAAAAGGCTAAGTACGTCGGTTTAGCAAGAGGGACATAGACTTTCCAAATAATTTGAAGGTTAGAACACCCTTCTATTCGTGCTGCATCTTCAAGCTCTTGCGGTATCGTTTTGAATGTTTGACGGAGTAAAAAGATACCAAAAGCACTAGCCAAATAGGGTAAACCGACCCCAATGTAAGTGTCTATGGCTTGCAGCGAAGCAAGCGTTTGGTAGTTTTCGACAATCAGTATTTCAGGGACGATCATCAGCTGCATCAGAATTAACGCGAACACCAAACCTCGTCCCCGAAAACGGATTCTAGCCAAAGCATAGCCAGCTAAAGTGCAAAGCACTAATTGAAAGACCAATATCAACAGTGTGATAGCCACGGTATTTAGCATATAGCTAACAAAAGGAGCTTGTTCCCATGCGGCATGAAAATTCTCCATAGAGAGTGGAGCGTTCAAGGCGAATCGGGTGGCATATTCAGGGGGATGAATAGCAGCCCAGAGCGCATAAATCAGAGGGAAGATCCAAAAAATCCCAAGCAGCCAAGCAAGCAGTGTAGAGAGACCACTCGCTGTATGGTTAAGAAGAGGAGTAAGTTTAGTAATAAACATGATCAATCTCAACGGTAGTGAACGCGACGTTCGATCACTCCAAATTGGAGTGCGGCAAGTGCAATCAATAGGATTAACAGGACCACGGTTAATACGGCGGCATAAGCTGTGTCAAAAAAGCTAAAAGCGTTCTCATAGATGTAGTAGAGCAGTAGATTACTCGCGTTATTGGGGCCGCCTTTGGTAAGAATAAAAAGGTGATCTACCAGTTTGAACGCGTTTAAAAAAGCATTTACTAATACAAATAACGTGGTTGGCATGAGTAAAGGTAAGGTGATTCTTCGCAAGTTAGTCCAACGGCTCGCGCCTTCGATGGAAGCGGCTTGGTAAAGGTCAGGGCTTATTGTCTGAAGGGCCGCAAGGTAAAAAATCATGAAAAACCCCGCTTCTTTCCAAATGGTCATGAGCATCAAGCTATATAAGCTAAGATCTGGATCCCCCAGCCAATTATAACCATGGTGGCCGAACCAACTGAGTAGCTCATTGAAGAGACCAATTTCGGGTGTATAGAAAAATAACCAGATGTTGGCAACAGAAATCATAGGTAGGATGGTTGGCGTAAAGTACGCAAGCCGGAGTATGCTTTTACCGTGGATCTTACTATTGACCCAAAGCGCCATACCTAGTGCCAAAAACATTGATACGGGAACAGTAATAGCGGCATACCAAAGGCTATTAGATAACACCTGCCAAAACACGTCATCCTCATAAAGATAACGATAGTTCTCCCATGTAAACCCCGTATTATTTTGCATGCCGGAGGATGTAAAACTCCGCCAGAACGTTGTAATCATAGGAATATGGGTAAAGGCTGCCAGTAATGAAAGCGCAGGTAGAAGTAGCAGCCACGCATATATTTGTTGGTTTCGGCTCATGGTGATTAACCAATAACTCTCGATGACAGACTAAAGAATAGGCGCCGCAAACGACGCCTATTTCCATGGGCTTAAATTACTTGTAACGTTTCAGAATGCGATCAGCTTGTTTCTGAGCGGACTTCAAAGCCTCTTCAGCAGATTGCTGATTAGTCAGGGTTGACTGAATAGCATCGTCCAGCAGTTTACGAACACGGCCAGCTTGATGAGTAGCAAGCTCCGCTGTCGCATGCTCGAGTTGGTCGCGAGCAACCGCAGCAGGTGGGAAGCTTTTCACATAGTTTTTCAGAGCTTCTGTATTATAAGAAGCAGGACTTACGCCCATGTAGCCGGTTTCTATACTCCATTTCGCGGCTTGTTCTGGGGCAGTCATGAACTTCACTAATTTCAATGCCGCTTGGCGCTCTTCTGGCGTAGATTTTTTGAACAGGTAGAAGTTACCGCCCCCTGTTGGTGAACCCATCTCTGTGTTCGCAGGAAGCATGGATACACCAAAATCAAACGTGGCATTTTTCTTAACGCTAGTTAGGTTACCAGTTGAGTGCCACATAATGGCTGTTTTCTGCTCAAGAAAATTCTGACGCAGCGTACCCCACTCAATCGTGCCCTCAGGCATAATTTTGTGTTCTGAGCCCAGTGACTTCCAAAATGCTAAGGCTTCTATCACTTCGGGCTTATCAAAATAGGTTTCAGTCCCTGCTTGGTTCATCAGCACTTGGCTGTTTTGTTTAGCTAATGCACCAAACATCCAGTAGGGGTAACCCGTCGATGGGATCATTGCCCCCCATTGGGTTGTTTGGCCATTTACATCGTGCTTAGTTAGCTTTTTACCCATATTGACCAACTCTGTCCATGTAGCTGGCGCATGGTCAGGATTGAGGCCTGCTTCGCGAAACATATCCTTGTTGTAATACATAACAATGGTAGAGCGTTGAAAAGGCACGCCCCATGTTTTGCCATTTACTTGGCCATTTTTCATAAGCGCAGGATAAAAGCTTTGTAACCAAGCTTTGTCTTCGACACTGGTTACCACTTCATCAAATGGAATAATCGCATCTAGATCCATCAATTCATGGACATCGATTGAGAACATGACTGACAGTTGTGCCGGCTGCCCACTTTGTAACGCAGCTAATGCTTTTACGCGTGCATCGTTATAGTTACCTGCATAAATGGCTGTGACATCAATATCGGGATTTTGTGTTTCAAAGTCGGCAATAATAGCGTCAACCACTTTGGTAAGCGCCCCACCCACAGCAACGGGGTAGTACATGGTTAATTCGGTTTTTGCCTGTGCAACACTGGATACTGCCGTTGCTAGTACGGCTGCCAACAAACGCTTTTTGCCACAATTAAACATAAGAACATTCCTTCGGTTGGTAGGTTTGAGGATCTCTTGGTCGAGCTTCTAGTGCGACAGCCAGATGCGGATTCTCCACACGCAGGCCGGTTTTTAATGAAAAATGATGCTCATGCTGAGGTTTCCAGCCGATATTGAGTGGGTGCTTTTCGGGTAGTAGATGATGTCCCGGTAGACTCAGCAGCAGTAACTTCCCCCGGTAATCTACGGTAATCAAGGTATCAGCACCCTGATAATCACAAAGTACGACATGGGCATTAGGGGTGCTCGTTACTTGCTGTTTTAGATGAATATGCTCTGGTCGAATGCCTACGCTGATATGCTCTTTACGTATGAGGTTCATCGGGGGGTGTCCGATAAAGTTTGCAACAAATTGACTAGCCGGTTCGTTATAAAGCGCTTTGGGCGTGCCTATTTGCTCAATACGACCTGCGTTGAGTAACAATATCCTGTCTGCCATGCTCATGGCCTCTACTTGATCATGGGTGACGTAGAGTACGGTTAAGCCTAGCTGTTTCTGTAAGGCGCGAATCTCTGTTCGCATCTCGTTACGTAGTTTGGCGTCAAGGTTAGAGAGTGGCTCATCCATCAGACAAAGTGGAGCTTGGGAAACGATAGCTCTCGCCAGTGCAACACGCTGGCATTGCCCCCCTGACAGCTGAGAGGGCTTTTTGGTAAGTTGATCGCCAAGGCCTACCAGATCAACCGCGTGAGAGAGGCGTTTACGTTGTTCAGCGGTTGCAACACTTCGGGCTTTTAAACCAAATAGAATATTTTCCCGTACCGTAAGGTGAGGAAAAAGAGCGTAGGATTGAAACACCATGGACAGCTGACGCTTTCCCGGACTAAAGTGCGTGATCTCTTTACTGTTTAAAAAGATCTGCCCCTTTGTTGGGGTTTCTAAGCCCGCGATCATTTTCAGTGTGGTTGATTTTCCGCAGCCTGACGGGCCAAGCAGAGCAATAAACTCACCTTGTTGAACATCAAAATTAACATCATCTACGACATAATCGTTGGCAAACTGCTTAGATAAACCCTGAATAGTTAAAAAACTCATGATAGTGCTCCTGTTAAGCACTCGATGACATCAATAGAAGAGGCTTCACAAATAGGGCGCAGGTCATCAGGGATCTGGTCAATATAGAAGCTATCAATATCGCTGAGCATGGCGGTTTTAATAGGTGCGCTACGCAGATATTTGCTTTTATCTGCAACCAGAATGCGATGCTCACTGTTATCCATAATGGCTGATGAAATATGTGACTCTTCTGGAGAAAAATCCAGAAGCGCCCCATTTTCTGCTAAGCCACCGACGCCAAAAATCCCGAAATTTACTTGGAACTTACGTAAAAATCGTGTGGCGTCCTCTCCCATCAAATCCTGATCAGAAGGGCGCAGCTTTCCGCCGCATAAGTAGGTTTCTATATTGGCATTTTGGCAAAGGGTAATAGCCGCATTGAGGTTATTCGTTACCACTGTTAAGTGATTGTGACCAAGTAGCGCCCGTGCAATTTCTTGAGGTGTTGTGCCAATCCCTAAAAAGAGACTTGAACCTTCAGGGATGCTGGCCGCTACTTTTTGAGCAATCGCCTGTTTGGCTTTCAGGTTAATAATTTGTCGGTTATTAAACGACAGGTTGTGGCTTTGCACTGGGAGTGTGATACCACCATGCACACGCTTAACCAAGCCTAAATCACTCAGGTCATTCAGGTCTTTTCGAATCGTTTGTATAGAAACGTCAAATAGATCGGTGATAACGGCACTTGATAATGTACCGCCTTCATCCCGAAGCCGCTGAAGAATTATTTCCTGCCGTTCTGAAAGTTGCATCATGCCCGAACTCATTACTCAATTCATTTCGAACGAAATTATTTACCTTTCGTATGAAAATTGAATGACGGCAAGATGACATCGCGATGACGAATTAATTTTGAAGCAAAAGCCTAGAAGACTCTTAGGCGTTCTATAAATGCCAAACCAAGCGGATGCGGTGTAGGGTTGGTTACAATCGACAAGCGGCGGTTAAGATTGAGTGGCGAGCGAAGTTGTCTAAGCTGGCCCGCATCTAGCTCTTCTTGAATTGCCATGCGGGATAAACAGCCGATCCCTAAACCTGCGCGTACCGACTGTTTAATGGCTTCTTGGCGGTTGAGCGACAAGTGGCTCTTGATATGGCCTCCTACTTGCTGAAGCGCTTGGTCAAATACATTTCGGGTGCCTGAACCTGTTTCTCTGAGGATCCACCGATAGTGGGGTATCTCCTCTACTGCGATAAAACCAGCATGTGAAAGAGGGTGCTCTGGATGGCAAAAAAGGGACAATTGATCCTCTATCCACGGCGTGATAGTTAATGAAGTGGCGGATGCGGGGCCTTCAATCAACCCCACATGTGCCTGACCTTTCTCCAGCTGGCTGATTACTGTTTGTGTATTGGCGATCTGAATATCAGGGATAACCGCAGGGTAATCCTGCAAGAAGTCAGCAATCAATTTAGGCAGTAAGTAACACGCGATGGTAACGCTGGCCGCGATTCGTAATGTTCCCTGATATTGCTCGCTGCTGGGGTTTTCAATATGTTGAAGGACTCCCAAAAGTTGCCGAACTTTAGGTAATAAATCTAACCCCGCATCTGTGATTTGTAACTCACGACCTACACGCATAAATAAAGGGCAATTGAGTGTTTGCTCTAACTCTTTAAGGGATTGGCTGGCAGCCGATTGGCTTAGCGCTTGTTCATCTGCTGCCAATGTGAGCCGTTGAAGGCGAGCGGTGGCTTCAAACACCTTTAGTTGGCGGATAGAGAGGCTCATGGTTCAATTTATCTAATCAATTATATTAAATATATCCATTATACTTATAAATAAAATAAGCGGAAGATCTCAACCTATTCAGTCACCCAGTGTTGAGGAAACGTTATGCCACGCTTATTGCTACTTGTCGGTATTGCTATGATGGCGATGCAACTTGCATCGCTACCTTGGTTTGCGCAGATAGGTTTAAGTGCATTGGTGCTGGCTATTTTACTAGGCATTATGGCAGGGCATATCTGGCAATCACCACCGGATATTTTTGGCCAAAAGGTGACGCGATTTTGCCAACAACGCTGCTTACGATTTGGGATTATTCTGTTTGGTTTAAGTCTGAGCTTTCAGCAGATTGCGGCGGTTGGTTGGCAAGCGGTTATATTAAATATCTGCATCATCAGCATGATTATCATAGTGGGGCTGTGGGTCGGCATTCGTTGGCTGGGTCTACCACGGGATGTGGTGATACTGATCTCAGCTGGTAGTGCGATTTGCGGTGCTGCCGCTATCCTTGCCACAGATTCTACACTTAAGGCCAAACAGCAACAGGTAACGGTGGCAGTGGCTACGGTAGTGATCTTTGGCACTTTAGCCATGTTCAGTTACCCGTTTATTTTTCCTTACGCCGGCATGAGTGATGCGTTGTTTGGCATCTATATCGGCAGTACAGTGCATGAAGTCGCACAAGCCGTTGCAGCCGGACAGTCCATTAGCCCAGATGCGCTAAACCACGCGGTGATTACTAAGCTGATTCGCGTCATGTTGCTCGCACCTTTTATATTGATTTTAGGGAGCATACTTACCCGGCATAACCAAACGGCTGAGCAGGGAGGGACGACATTCGTAATCCCCTGGTTTGTACTGGGTTTTATCGCGATGGCAGCGATTAATTCACTATGGGAAGTACCTTTGCTACTAAAGCAAAATGCCGCGCTGCTTAGCCAGTTTCTGCTCGCATTAGCGATGGCCGCTCTCGGTATGCAAACCCGCTGGTGTTTGCTTCGAGAAGCCGGTACAAAGCCGATATTGCTGGCGTTGGTGTTGTTTATGATGTTGATCGGCGGAGGTTGGTTGCTTAACAGCTGGATCATCTGAGTGGATAGCAATTATATGGTTGATAGTTAAGTAACTGCTAAACAGAACGTCAGAACATTTGAATTTAACTCAATTAAAAGCCCTTCATAATGGATTGTATCGATAGATCAATACGACAGAATTGATGAGGTGGTACATGAATAATAAAAATGAAACGCTGGCACAAACAGGCCTCTCTGCACAGCAGCTAGAAGCCTACTGGATGCCCTTTACCGGCAACCGAGAATTCAAGCAAAATCCACGTATGATCGTCTCGGCAGAAGGGCATTACTACACAGCCGCTGATGGTAGACAGATCTTTGATGGTTTGTCGGGCCTGTGGACGTGTGGTGCAGGTCATAGCCGCCCCGAAATTGCCGAAGCGGTCAGTAAGCAGGTACGCGAATTAGACTACTCGCCAGCTTTCCAGTTTGGCCACCCTAAAGCCTTTGAGCTGGCTCATCGTATTACTGAGTTGATGCCTGAAGGATTAAACCGGGTATTCTTTGCAGGCTCAGGTTCTGAATCCGTTGATACTGCACTGAAAATCGCCCGTGCTTACTGGCGCAAAAAAGGCCAAGCAAGTAAAACGCGTTTAATAGGTCGCGCTAAAGGCTACCACGGCGTGAACTTTGGTGGCATCAGCGTTGGTGGCATTGGCCCAAACCGCGCCTTGTATGGCTCAGGTATTGATGCTATCCATTTACCCCACACCATGTTGGAAGAGAACCGCTTTGTAAAAGGGATGCCGAAAACGGGGGCTCACTTGGCAGATGAGCTGGAAAGCCTTATTGCGATTCATGATGCCTCAAACATAGCTGCGGTGATTGTCGAGCCAATGGCTGGCTCTGCGGGAGTTATTCCACCCCCACAAGGTTATTTAAAACGTTTACGTGAGTTATGCGATAAGCACGATATCTTATTGATTTTTGATGAAGTAATTACTGCATTTGGACGTATGGGCGCTAATACGGGTGCCGAAGCGTTTGGTGTAACGCCTGATATGATGACCATGGCTAAACAGCTAACCAATGGCGTTGTACCTATGGGTGCTGTGGTTGCAAAACAAGCGATTTACGACACCTTTATGGAGACGGGCGGCCCTGACTACATGCTCGAACTCCCGCATGGCTACACCTATTCTGCACACCCTGTTGCCTGTGCAGCGGGTTTGGCAGCTCTTGATATTTTGCAAACAGACAAGCTAGTCGAGCGCGTAAACAGCGTAGCACCTCAGTTTCAGGAGATGCTTCACAGCTTGAAGAATACCCAATATGTGGCGGACATTCGCAATTACGGCCTAGCGGGGGCGCTCACTATTAAATCAGCACCGGGTGAGCCTGCACTGCGACCTTACCAAATTGCGATGAAGTGCTGGGAAAAAGGCTTTTACGTACGCTACGGCGGCGACACTATTCAGCTAGGCTTGCCATTTACCGTTGAAATTGACGAGATTGATCGCCTGATCAATGCCCTAGGCGACTCTATTAACGAGCTAGACTAAACCCCCTTGATACAATAAGAATACAGAGGATCTAACATGACAATTATTGGCCATCTGATCGACGGTACAATCCAAGCCGACATCACTCGTATGCAAGATGTCTATAACCCATCAACGGGTGAACCATCAAAGCAGGTAGCGCTCGCCTCCGTTGATACTGTCGAACAGGCAATTGCCGCGGCGCAACGCGCTTTCCCCGCATGGCGTAACACGCCACCGGCTAAGCGTGCCCAAGTGATGTTCCGCTTTAAAGCCTTACTAGAACAGCACGCTGATAAAATCTGTGAATTAATTGGGGAAGAGCACGGCAAGATTCATCATGACGCAATGGGTGAACTGCAACGGGGTATCGAAAACGTTGAATACGCCTGTGGTGTACCACAGTTGCTAAAAGGGGAGCACAGCCGTAATGTAGGCCCCGGTATTGATTCGTGGAGCGAGTTCCAACCTTTAGGAGTGGTAGCC
Source organism: Neptunomonas concharum (assembly GCF_008630635.1). Lineage (NCBI taxonomy): Bacteria > Pseudomonadati > Pseudomonadota > Gammaproteobacteria > Oceanospirillales > Oceanospirillaceae > Neptunomonas > Neptunomonas concharum. The sequence goes on from NZ_CP043869.1 coordinate 1,707,298, forward strand.
GGAATTACCCCGTTCAACTTCCCGGCGATGGTACCATTGTGGATGTACCCGATGGCGATTGCCTGTGGTAACACCTTTGTGCTCAAACCCTCTGAGCGCGATCCAACATCAACGATGTTTATTGCACAGTTACTGCAAGAGGCAGGGCTACCCGATGGTGTAATCAATGTGGTGAATGGTGATAAAGAAGCAGTTGATGTATTGCTGACCCATCCTGATATCAAAGCGGTCAGCTTTGTAGGATCGACACCGATTGCCGAATATATCTACAGCACGGCCAATGCTAATGGCAAGCGTTGTCAGGCGCTGGGCGGTGCTAAAAACCACGCTATTGTGATGCCCGATGCAGATATGGATAACGCGGTAAACCAACTGTTAGGTGCGGCATTTGGCTCTTCAGGCGAGCGCTGTATGGCGTTATCGGTGGCTGTCGCTGTCGGTGATCAAGCCGCCGATACGCTTGTAGCAAAACTTAAAGAAGCTATGGCACCACTAAAAGTGGGTGCGTACAGCGACCGCGAAAACGACTTTGGCCCTGTGATCACCCGCGCTCATCAAGAAAAGGTCAGAGACTATATCAACAGTGCCGAAGCTGACGGTGCAACAGTGGTGGTTGATGGCCGCAACCCTAACGTAGCGGGTCACGAAGGGGGGTTTTATATCGGCGCTACGCTGATTGATAACGTCACAACTCAGATGCAAAGCTACCAAGAAGAGATTTTTGGCCCTGTGCTGCAAGTGGTACGCGCAAACAGCATGGAAGAAGCGATGCAGATGATCGACAACCATGAATATGGCAACGGCACTTGCATCTTCACCCGCGACGGTGAGGCGGCGCGCTACTTCTCCGACAATATCCAAGTAGGCATGGTCGGCATTAACGTACCACTGCCAGTGCCTGTGTCATATCACAGCTTTGGTGGCTGGAAACGATCACTGTTCGGCGATTTACACGCCTATGGGCCAGACTCGGTACGCTTCTACACCAAGCGTAAAACCATTACCCAGCGATGGCCCTCCAGCGGCGTACGTGAAGGGGTATCGTTCGCGTTCCCAAGTTAAGCACATCGCAATATCTTGCTTGTTCTCCGTCAGGGCTGCTCCTAAACGCTGATAACAATGCGTGACAAAGAGCGCTTTCCTTCGGCAGGTATCGGATTACACCGAACCTGCCTTTTTTATTCCCAAAGTACTTCACAGTTGGACAATAGCTGAAACAGGCCTAGAATAGTGTCGTTACGTAGGCCGCGAAGTTAGAACGACATTCAATCATTTGGATGCTCGTGGGAAAGATATAGCTTGCGTTGTATATAGGGATATGACATGAAAACGTTTGCTGTGTATCAGTCTAAAGATGGTAAGTTAGAAGCCATTAAAAGAGGGTTTTGTTGGCCTCTATTCCTCTTAAGTATTTTTTCTTTCCCTTTAGGACCAATCTTGTATGCATTGCTAAAAAAGCAATGGCAAATAGCTATCTTTGCAGTGGTTGTTGAGGTGGGTTTCAGTCTAATCGAGTTTAGTCATTACCCTTATTGGCTACTTCTCTCACATATTATAACTTGGATGCTATTCTCCTTTAAATTCAATGCGCTATCTGAATATTTCATAGTAAAGAGAGGGGGTAGGCTTATTAGTTGTGTTGAGGCGAAAGGTGTTGTTGATGCTTGCTTTTTTGGCGATGAAAGCAGGAGTGTGGAGTTAGCCCAAGTTAAGTAAAAAAAGCGCCAGTACCCAATTCGAGTATGGCGCAAAGGTCTCAGACGGGCTGAGCGGATGGAAAGGGTTTAGCTAATATCCCAGTAACAGTCTCGGTAGGAATAGCGAGAGTTCCGGTACAAAGGTCACTAAAAATACGATCGGTAGGTGGCCTAAACACAGAAATTTGAGGGTAGGGGTGATGTATTTATCCAGTGATAGCTTACCCACACCGCCTGCCATATAGAGCATAGGTGCGCAGGGCGGTGAGACATTACCTAAACCCAGATTTACCCCAACCACGGCTGCAAAGTGAATAGGGTCTATGCCTAGTTGGTTGATGATAGGTAGGAAGATGATAGCGGCCAATACGCTGCCAGAGATATCATCAACGATCATGCCGATCAGCAGCAGTAGGATGTTGATCAAGAACAGGATCACCAATTTGTTATCCGAGAAGCCTAGCAAGGCTTCGGCTAGCTCTTTGGGGACTTGCTCCATAATCATGGCGCGGCTCATGATAAACAGGAAGAACAACACAGCCATGATCGAGCCTGTCATGGTAACGGCACGTACGGTAACGGCCCCTAAGCTACGTAACGACAAGCCCTTGTAGACAAATAACCCCACAGGGATCGCATAGATCACGGCGATGGCCGCCGCTTCGGTTGGGGTCGCAATGCCGCTATAGATAGCACCTAAGATGATCAATGGCATCAGCAAAGCAAAAGCCGCATGGTAGCCACTTTTTGCGATGTTGATCGTGGCTTGTTTAATAGGTAGTGGCGCTTCTACCTTGATATTAGGGTTGTCTCTCAAGAACCAGATATTGAGCCCGCAATAGATCAGCGTTAGCAAAATGCCAGGGATGATGGTTGAGAGAAACGCTGCACCAACCGATAAGCCACCGGTAATAGAGAAGACGATCATCGGGATGCTGGGTGGAATCAACAATGCAAGAACGGATGAGCAGGCAACCAATGCGGTTGCATGACCAGCAGGGTAGCCTTCGCGCACCATACGAGGAATCATGATCTGCCCCACAGCGGCAATCGCAGCAGATGAGCTACCGGATATCGCGCCAAACAGCGCGCATGTTAAAACCGTAACGGCCCCTAAGCCGCCTTTAATCCGCCCAACAAAGGCATTCACAAAGTTTAACAACCGCTCGGAGATACCGCCTTCTGCCATCAATAAACCGGCAAAGATAAATAACGGTAAAGCGAGAAGCGCAAAACCACTGGCGGTTTTAAAACCGTGAGGGATCAAAAAAGAGATATTATTACCCGTGGTGTAAGCAAATAGGACGGCACCAATCCCGAAGGCAAACGCAACGGGGATCTCGATCAGAATTAATACAACGACGACAAGCATGGCGATTAGGAATAGCGTCATAGGGTGCACTCCCTTTGCTGGCGGGTGCGGCGTAACCGTAGTAGATCCCGATATTCGTTAATGGACTCTAGCAGGAAGTAGCCCACCATCATCGCAAAGCCGACGATCATACTGCCGCTCCATAGCCCCCGAGGCCATTGAAGGTTGATGCTCATGCGGCCTTTTTCGATGACGAACAACGCATATTTGCAGGCAAAGTAGCCAAAAATACAGGCAGCTAGCATGCTGACGATAGAGCCGGCTAAACGAATCAGGCTGATTTTTACCGGGTCACTGACCATCAGACTGACAACTCCGCCGTGAATATGTTCTCGCTCGCGGGTGGCATAACCCATCCCTAAAAAGTAGATCCAAACTCCTAACAGTACGGCAGCCTCTTCGATGCCGGTAAAAGGGGATTCGAGCACATAACGCATGATGATCTGCCCGAACATTAAAAAGGCTAACCCCAGTCCTGCGCAGAGCATGAGGCTCCGAAATATCCAGTTGAGAACTTGTTCAAAGCGAATTAAAAAACGCCCAAGTGCTGTGCTCTCTTTATCGGGTATCGCGCTTAGATGGGGAGGAAGGGGATGCTGGCTTAGATCGGGGTCATAATTGTAGATTTTGGTTTTACCGATAGATTCCGGCTGCACCGGTGCGGTAGAAACATGTGGCTCTTGCATAGTGATGATCCTGTATTAATGCCGACAAGCAGCCTCCACCCCATAACATGCGAGGTGGAAGGCCGCTGCGCAGAAAAGGCCGATTAGTTGATACCGGCGATTTTGCGCATCATCTCCATGATTTCAGGGCCGACCACTTTTTCCATGTAAGGCCATTCATGGGCGTATAGGGTCTTTTTGGCTTTTTCCAGCTCCTGTGGTTTTAACTCCACAATCTCTATGCCGTAGTCGCGTACCTTATTCAGATAATCACTGTCGATCTTTTCCGCTTCATTCCACGCCCATTCGAGGGTTTGGTCGGCTGCGGCACGCATTTTTTTGCGCTCATCCGCTGGTAGGTCATCCCACCACTGCTTATTCACCAGCCAGAACGCGTGTTCGAAGTAATCGCGGGTAAGGATGTAGCTTTCCAACACATCACGCATCTGCCAGATCTCGACAGCAGGACCAAAGGCGCGGCCATCGACAGTGCCTAACTGCAAGCCGGTGTAAAGCTCCGCAAAAGGCATGGGTACAGCGGAGAATCCCCAGTTTTTGAAGCGTTCAATCGCCAGAGGCGTTGGTACAACGCGCATCTTGATACCGGCGGCATCTTCTGGGAAGTTGGTCGGAACTTTACCCACCCCTTTACGAATGGTAATAGAGCCGAATCCGGCAGGTATTAAGCCGAGTGCGACGAGATCATTCTCTGCCAAAATTTTGTTATAAACATCTAGCATCGGACCGTTAGGGCCATAAGCTTTACGAGCCGAATCCCAGCTATCAACGACATAACCCAGCCATGTCAGATCAAGGCGGCCATCAAATTCAGATGCACCGTACGTCATGGTCATTGGGATCACACCTTGCATCGCTTGCTCAAACTGTGATGTCCAATCCCCTAAGTCACCACCGGGGTGGTACTCAACGTTATATCTGGATTGCTGAGCCTTCAGGTTTTCCATAAATTGCTCTGATGAGGCATGGAAGATATGGTCAGTTGTCATCGCTTGGGCAAGGATAAAATCCTCACCTGCGTAGCTGGACAGAGGGGTTAGCGCGATAGATGCAGCCAGTGTGCAACCAGTGAATAGGGTTTTTAGAGAGTTTTTGATTGTCATAGTGACCTCTAGTTTTTTTTGTGGCGGTCAGAATCAGCCTACCGAAAACGGTTTAGGGATTTCTGGTGGCTAGTAGTCACTATGAAGGGGCAATTTGCTTAATTAAATTTGAAAAAACTTTAATTAAGGTAAGTAAATACTTAACTAAAATATGAGGAAAACGGTGTAATCTAGTTGATACCGCAATTGATATTTGGCCGTTTAGTTAGCAGCAAAATCTATGAAAAAGCAGAAAAAATTTACAGGGCAACTCAGTGATATCGACCTTCGGATGCTGCGTATCTTTAAGGTAGTGGTTGAGTGCGGCGGCTTTTCTGCAGCAGAGGTGGAGCTAAATATCACCCGTTCGGCTATTAGTATCTCTATGTCGGATCTTGAGAAACGACTAGGGTTCACGCTGTGCCAGCGGGGGCGTTCTGGATTTACCCTGACCGATGAAGGCCAGCAGGTCTACGAATACACACTGGAGCTGTTGTCCTCTATTGAGAACTTCCGTACACAGGTCAATACACTGCACACGCAGCTGATTGGTGAGTTGAATATCGGCATCACAGATAATCTGGTCACGATGCCAAAAATGAAGATTACCAACGCCTTAGCCGCACTCAAAAAGCAAGGGCCAGGGGTAGCTATTAACATCCGCATGATTGCGCCCAATGAAATTGAGCTGGGTGTTTTAGATGGCAAGCTCCATGTGGGTGTGGTCCCGACGCTTCGCAGTCTTGCAGGGCTGAACTACACTCCTTTGTATGAGGAGCAATCAAAGCTGTATTGCTCTGCAGGCCATCAGCTGTTTGATCAGGCAGATAGTAATATTGATTTAAACGTCTGGGACGCGGTGGCTCCTGCCTATGCACAAACCCCCGAGATCAAAACTTGTTATCAGCAATTGAATGCTACTGCCACTGCAACCGACCGAGAAGGTATCGCCTTTCTTATCCTGACAGGCCAATACATTGGCTACTTACCCGATCACTTAGCAGAGCGTTGGGTGAGTGAGGGGAAAATGCGGGCCATTGCGCCTGAGCGTTACGGATATGAGACATTTTTCTCTGTGATCACGCGCAAAGGCGCACGCTCAAATCTAGTGCTCGAAACCTACCTAGAGCAATTAAAACAACAGCAATAGAGACCGCCTTTAGAGCGTTATAAATATTTTTAATCGACCGCTTAGTAAGGTTCAATTTCAACTTACCAAGCCCCTTACCTATGATGACTCTCGTTGAACAACAATCCGTTTTCAAGGAGAAATACAATGTCACAATCGCTAATCAATACTGAAGTAAAACCATTTAAAGCCACTGCGTTTCACAACGGTGCATTTATTGATGTCTCTGATGCAGACCTTAAGGGTAAGTGGTCTGTAATTTTCTTCTACCCAGCGGATTTCACGTTTGTGTGCCCAACTGAGTTGGGAGATCTGGCGGACTACTACGGCCAGATGCAAGAGATTGGTGTTGAGGTATATGCCGTATCGACTGATACCCACTTCACGCACAAAGCTTGGCACGATTCTTCTGAAACCATCGGCAAGATCAACTACCCAATGATCGGCGATCCTACCGGTGCTATCACTCGCAACTTCGGTGTGATGATTGAAGAAGTGGGTCTGGCTGAGCGTGGAACCTTTGTTATCGATCCTGAAGGAAAAATTCAGATCATCGAAATCAACGCAGGCGGTATTGGCCGTGATGCAAGCGAGCTACTACGTAAAATCAAAGCAGCTCAATACGTTGCCGCTCACCCTGGCGAAGTATGCCCAGCGAAGTGGAAAGAAGGCGAAGCAACATTAGCACCTTCGTTAGATCTGGTAGGTAAAATCTAATTTTATCAAACCTTTATGCCGACTTCTTCAGTTAGTTTGAAGTCGGCATTTATCACCTTACATCCGACGCACAGTTATCAGGATACGATTATGTTAGATGCAAATATTAAACAGCAATTGGACACCTATCTTCGAAATATCGTGAATCCGATCGAAATTGCTGTGTCAGTGAATACCAGTGATAAATCAAAAGAATTACTGTCGTTAGCGCAAGAGATCGCGGAATTATCCGATAAAATCACCCTCAGCGTTGATGACAACCCAAAAGACCGTGCGCCCTTAATGTCGATAGGTGCGCTAGGCTCTGCCCCCCGAGTAGCGTTTGCCGGTATTCCGATGGGGCATGAATTTACCTCTTTGGTGTTGGCTTTATTGCAGGCCGGTGGCCATCCCTCCAAAGCGGAGCAGGCATTACAAGACCAAGCAAAAAGTCTTACCGAGACATTACATTTTGAGACCTATATCTCACTAAGCTGCCAAAACTGCCCTGATGTGGTGCAAGCGCTTAACCTAATGGCTGCACTAAACCCCAACATCCAACACACCATGATTGATGGGGCACTGTTCCAAGATGAGGTAGATGCCCGCAATATTATGGCGGTGCCTTCAGTTTACTTAAATGGTGAACTGTTTGGCCAAGGCCGTATGACCTTGGCAGAGATACTCAACAAAGTTGATACCGGCGCTAGCCAGAAACAGGCAGAAGCGCTATCGGCAAAAGACCCTTACGACGTCTTGATCGTAGGTGGTGGGCCTGCGGGGGCATCGGCGGCTATCTATGCTGCACGAAAAGGTATCCGTACCGGCATCGTTGCCGATCGTTTTGGCGGACAGGTGATGGATACGCTATCGATTGAGAACTTCATCTCCGTCAAAGAGACCGAAGGCCCCAAACTGGTAGCGAACCTAGAACAGCACGTCTTAAGTTATGATGTAGACCTGATGAACAGCCAAAAAGCCACAAAGTTATCGGTTGATAATGGGGTGGAGGTCACACTGGAAAACGGCGCTGTGCTTAAAAGCCGCTCAGTAATTTTGGCAACCGGTGCCCGCTGGCGTGAGATGAATGTCCCCGGTGAGCAGGTGTATCGCGGCAAAGGCGTAGCTTACTGCCCACACTGTGACGGCCCCTTGTTTAAGGGTAAAAAGGTCGCTGTGATTGGTGGTGGTAACTCGGGTATCGAGGCGGCAATAGACCTTGCCGGTATTGTTGAGCATGTCACTGTTTTAGAGTTCGCAGAAACCTTGCGAGCTGATGAAGTGCTGCAACGCAAAGCGCGATCCATGGGTAATATTGAGATCATCACGCAAGCGATGACCACCGAAGTTATCGGTGATGGGCAGCGGGTAACAGGGCTTCATTACACCGACCGAGCCACCAATGAGTCCCACCTGCTATCCGTGGCCGGTATCTTTGTGCAGATTGGCTTAATCCCTAACACCGATTGGCTCAAAGGAGACATTGAACTAAGCCAGCATGGTGAGATTGTGATTGATAGCCGAGGGCAAACATCCTTGCCGGGTGTATTTGCTGCCGGTGATGTTACAACCGTACCCTACAAGCAGATTATTATCGCAATGGGAGCAGGCTCCACAGCGGCATTAAGTGCCTTTGATCACTTGATCCGCACACCGGTTAGCGCATCAGAAACACAAGCGGCCTAACCCGTAAGCGAAGTAAAAATACCTGAAAGCCATCACGGCCTTCAGGTGTTTTTTTATGCATTGAGGAAAAACAGATTAAACAGATGCACCTTGCGCCGGTTGGGTTATGGCATTACCTGCGCCCATTGGCCATGTGTATTGTTCGTGGCTTGCTTGTAGCTCACGAATAATGGTTTCTACCTTAGCAGGCCATACCGCGCTCTTACGTGATGCCATATCGACACCCACCAAAAGGCACTCAACCGCTGCGTAGGTTTCTGTACCTTCTTCGTTACGCAACTCATGCCATATGCGTAGGCGTTTTTTGTCGCTCGATAGCACACGGGAATAAGCCGTTAAACGCTTACCCTTGTATATCTCTTTGAAATAACGCAGGTTATTTTGTACAGTAAAGGCGCTGAAGTTCAACGCATTGCGGGATTCAGCATCCAGCCCAGCGGCATCAAGTACAGTGTCTGTCGCCAAGGACAGCATCACTAAGTAGTAGCCTTCGTTAAGGTGGCCATTGTAGTCACAGTAACTTTCGGGAACTGGGGCATAGTGGGTTTTCAGCATGGTTGAATCCTTCTTATTATCTGCAACCTGAAGGGTGACAAAATAAGGGTAAATACCCATCTCAGGCGCGGCGCTATGTTACCAGCAAATAATCTAATCCCATAACATTTATCTATATTAAATTGGCTCAAAACGGAGACTAATCAGCATGACATTACCGGTTTTATACTCGTTTCGCCGTTGCCCTTATGCGATGCGTGCCCGTTTAGCCTTGGCCTATAGCGGTGTGAAGGTTGAGCATCGAGAAGTGGTGTTAAAGAACAAACCCGCTGCGTTGCTCGAGGCATCCGCAAAAGGCACCGTGCCGGTATTAGTGATTGGAAATACCGTAATCGATGAAAGCGCCGATATCATGCGCTGGGCACTGAGCCAGCAAGACCCAGCATCTTGGCTCCCCAGCCAACAGAGGGAAGCCATAAGCACGCTTATATGGCAAAACGACCATGAATTTAAACCATGGCTAGACCGCTACAAGTATGCCGACCGTTACCCCGAACACCCCATGACCTACTACCGTGAACAGTGTGAAGCATGGTTCGCAACACTGGAATCCTCCCTCAAGCAGCATGATGGGTATCTGCTAGGAGCAAGCGCAACCCTTGCGGATTGGGCGCTGCTACCCTTTATCCGCCAATGTGCCCATGTAGACCGAACATGGTTCTATGCAGCCAACTACCCCCACTTACAAGCATGGTTAGACAAGCTGCTAGGCAGCGAGCTATTTGCCAGCATCATGCACAAGTACCAACCATGGGAAGAGGGCACAAGCCAAGAATAGCCACCCACTGCGCGCTATATCTTAAGTATGACTCGCAGCTTTTCTGCTGGACAACGTGCCAAACCGGTCTAGAATCAGGCTAATAGTGTAAAGCTCAAGGAAGACAACACGCGTGCGAGAGAATGATATTAAGCATGCGCATATACAGGGAAGCCTCCTGATTACTCCTTCCAAAAAGCTTATTAAAAATAGTGTGTTAGAGAAGTTTCTGACTTTTAAGTAAGGAATGATATCGCGCATTCTGATGAATAAAGTGTTATCCTTCAAGGAGGAATTAATGAAATATGATGATGCATCTTGGCACTATGGTGGTGACTTCCCTTCTGACTTACCAATAGAAAATGGCGCTATTCATATTGGAATGTTCGTAACTTGGTGCCTATTAAACAATCTTGCTGGTTCCATCCATACCGACCAATTTCCCGAAGCTCTGAAAGAACTCAAGTTACGAAAAACAACCCCTACAAATTGGTTTTTGAATAATTGCGACGAAAAATTCACAGATGAAGATCTAAACCAGATAGGAAACCAATTCGCTCAAAAATACTACGATTCTGAAGACGCTATTTTTTACTCAGATTACGAAGCCGCGTTAGGAAATGATTTGGAAACCCTCTATCATGCCCCAGATAGCTGGGAAACTTATGAAAAGTTAGAACCAGTTTTTCAAAAGCGCTTTAAGGAATGGCAGGCACTTGAAGGATAACAAGGCGCTTAACACGCAGTTTGCTGCGCAAACCGCTGGGACAAATACGCGGGGCGGCTTCGCCATTCACGCCCCACGTATTTGCCCGTTAGCTTAGCGTTAGACCTTTCCATTATTCACTCGGGGTATCCCATGAGTAGCAAAGAACATCTGATTCGATTCCTTGAAGAGCTCACTCAAGAGCTGAGAGAGAGCGAAAACACTGATGAGAGCATATACAGAACTATCCGGCGATTCAGAGTGTTCTCCCCTTTTTTGGATGACGAATTCGAATATCGCCTACACAGTATCGAGAAGAAGATTGATAGCCTGATTGACCGTCCAGTGGCTTCTTGCCGCATGGCAAGTTCAGATGGTGAAAGGGTTACGGAGCTAATGATGGGGCACGGTCCATTGGAGAGGGCAAAAGGTGTCAAATACCTATCCGACTGGATGAACAGTCCAACCGAGATCACCATCGCAGACCCGTATTTCATCAAGAATTCAGGGTCCATTCCCGAGGCAGACTATAAAAATTCACTTCAAGGGTTACTACCCCTGTCGCTGAAAAAAATTGAACTGTTCATCGGCCCAAGAACACAGAAGTACCATAAGGCCAGCATTGCCACATGGTTCAATCAGCTTTGCACAACGCGCGGTATCCAACTCGAGGTGTTTCATCAAGAAGAAGTGCACGACCGCGTCTGGTTAAGAGATGGCGGAGACGCATTAGTTGTCGGTACCTCATTTAACGGACTTGGAAATAAATGTGCCTTCCTGCTAAACCTCGATGCGGCAGACACAGCCAGTTTTAATGCTGAATTGAGTCGAATTCGAGCCGAATACACATGCAGCAATCAGGTCTAACAACTTATTCCACCGGCCTGCGCGAAAAGCTGCGCAGGCCGGTGAATTCAAACGTTATGTGTTTATTCCTGAGAACAAAGCGAAAGAGTAAGGAATTATAAAATGAGATTGGTAAAAGCAAGAGTTCAGAACTACCGAAGCATAATTGATACGGGCGAGTTTGATGTCGAAAAGCTAAAATCAATTCTTGTTGGCCCGAATGAGGCTGGTAAAACGGTACTTCTCCAAGCCCTTCAACAGCTAAGCAAACCAGCTGATATCGGTGGCTTTGATCCTTTAAGAGATTACCCAAGATCAAAATATAATGACATCACAACGGGGAAGGCAAAGCCTGAGAATATTACTGTTGTTACGGGCTATTTTGAGTTAGAAGATGAGGATAAGGAACTGATACCAGAAGAATTTCATCAGTGCCAATACAAACTATACAGAAACCTAAACAACAAAGGCTATCACTCTTTAATTAATGCGCCAGAGCTACTTCATTATTCCGATATTAAAAAGCCTTTTATTCGTATGGCCTCGCATATGGATAAAAACTACATTTTAACGGGAGGCAATAAGAAGCCAAGTGAAGCACTAAATGATTTGAGCTCTGAATGGAGTGACTCAAAACCTATTAGTGGGGATGAAGTTACAACTTTAGAGAAGTGGCTGAATGATCACTATGAATATGTTGAAGAGGGCAATGCTACTGAAGAAAATAGGCACTCAGAATTACTAGAAAAAATAAAGACTAATCTAAAGCGGGATAAAGTGTTAAAAACTCTCGATTCAAGAACCCCTGTCTTTATTCTCTTTAATAACTATTTCAAGGTCAAACCAACTATCCATCTCGGTCACCTTGCGCAAAGGATTGAACAAAATATTCTTGATGATGAATATTATGACTATGGAAATCAATGTTTGCTTAAACTCTTGGGGTTTACCGCTAGAGAACTATCTGATTTGGGGGCGACACAAAGCCCAAATATTAATGATACAAATGCGCTTAAAGAATATAGAGATAGACTAGATAAAAGAAGTTACCAGCTAAACGCTGCGAGTGTTCGACTCACGAATGAGATTAGACAAGTATGGATGCCGAACCCTGATAGACCGGAAGCCGATAAGCTAAAAGTAGCAGCAGATGGTCAGTATTTAAAAGTTGTTGTCGAAGATGACCTTGGTGTAGACATTGAATTAGATCAACGTTCTGAAGGGTTCCAATGGTTGGTTTCATTCTTTATCGTATTTTTTTCAGAGGCTATGGATAAACATGAAAATGCCATATTACTCCTTGATGAGCCCGGGATGAGCTTGCATGCTCTTAAACAACGAGATTTCCGGGAAACCATATCTAGGCTTGCCAAAAATAATCAAACGTTATTTACAACCCATTCTCCATTCCTTGTAGGCCCTGACGAGCTCGATATCGTTAGAGTTGTTGAAATGAAGGATCGGGCAACAGGGACTAAGGTTCATACAACTATATCTTCAGATGATCCAGCCGGATTGTTGCCATTGCAAGAAGCTCTTGGATACGATTTAGCTCATAGCTTATTCTCTCAACAAAGAAATTTAATATTGGAAGGAATTACTGATTACTGGTACGTGGAGGCAACTGCAGAAATGCTTCGCGCATCTTTAGAATCCAATCTTAACGAAAAAATTGCATTAGTTTTTTCCAATACTGCTGGAAAAGTCGTTTATTATGCGACAATTTTACACGCGCATAATTTAAAGGTGGCCGCTTTGCTGGATTCTGATTCAGCAGGTGATCAGGCTGCACAACAGGAAGCTTTGGTTCACACCCTAGGCAATAAAAATATTTTACGTACTAAAGACTATTGTTCAATTCAAAAAGCAGAGATAGAAGATTTGCTTAGAGAAACACTAATTACTGTGGCGAATGAAACGTTCTCAGTGGACGTTTCCGCAACAGCAGCTCAGCAGCCAGATCGTCCAATAGTAAATATATTTAGTGATGAAATAAGTAATTTTTCTAAGTATAAATTAGCCAAGGCATACATACGCTGGACTAGGTCAAATGATTCTAGCGCTCTATCTGAATATGAGCGCGAACAATGGAAAGAACTGATAGCAGCTATCAACAAAGCATTGAAGTAAGACATGCACATAACACATATGAGCCTCTCCGGAGTCAATAGATAAAACCGCTCTTCTGGCCGCGTCAGCGGCCAGTCTGTTATCCATCAGCAAGATAGACTGCTTCATCTGTCATCATGGTTGCCAAGCGATAGCCTGCAACAAACACATATCGGGACTCTCTTATCTCATGCTCAATGAGCGCCTACTGATTTAAACTTCCGTACTAATAGAAGAAACACCAGACATTCACCGGTTAACCCGTTACTGGCACTATTCAAGGCGTCGGGCTTAAAGCCAGTTAGTTTCAGGCTCAGCACAGGTGCAAACCATCTTGCAGATGGTAGTGCGCGGCGGCAAGGTGTCTAATCAAAGCGCTCAGGCTACGACAGTGTGCTAGAAGATAGGTGATTCAGCTTATGTGCAAAGGGTAACCCAATCTTCATTTGAGCATCAGCCAGGGTGTTCCAGTTAGACGTTCAGCTCACCTTGCCCCGCGACTTAACTGGCTAGGAAGCGTTTTTCATCAAATACCTTTTGATTTTTCAGCATGTAGTACACGCAGCGACCAATTTTATTGCCTTGGGTGCCGTAGCTCTTGCCTGCTGATTCCGCTTTACACTTGATAAGCCGGCTGTACGACGCAAAGTCCTGTACCGTGCTAAAACGGCCAATGGGAAATTGCCACCACGGATCAGGTGAGCGATTTTATAGGAGTCAATGCGATCATTTTTGGCTTTACCGCCATGGATAGCCTTCGTGTAAATCGCGTGACCAAGAATAAAGTCGATGTTATGTTTAGTGCAGAAATCGCTAACCCAGTACCGGCAATGCATGCATTCAACACCGACAACAATATTGCCGATATAGGGCGTTAATAAGTCCAGCAAGGGTTCGGGTCGTGCTTTGATTTCGCGGTGCAGGATGGTTTCACCGGTATCATCCAGAATGCAGACGTACAAGGATCGTGCATGCAAATCTATTCCACAATAGTACGGATGTTGTGTAGTATAAAATCTCATTGGGTCTTCTCCTTTTTGGTTTCGTCGCCTTTCAGCTTAGTCAATCTGTCTAGGCTGAGGGAGAAGGCTCAATGAGTATCAATTCAAAGAACTCGGACGCTGCAAGCTGTGCTGGTGTTTGAGGTGTAAGGCTTCCAAATAGTATGGAGATTAACTTTTGAATAGAAGCTATTGGCAGCAAGCCGTTGGTGATACAGATAGAAATTATGCTGCGATATGCCTCAAGTGGGACGTCATACTAAATGGTCCTGGTTACGCTGGTTCATGGCCAGACTGCGCTAAGAAGTTAAGAAGCGATGAATGCTCCTCTAGGAAAGTGACAGACCTTAAGAGGTTTTCGGAAGAGATTAAAGATGGTGATATTGTTGTTCTCCGTTTAGGAACTTCAACAATACTTGGTGTAGGTGTTGTTGTAGGTGATTATGAGTGGCTTGATTTATTTGGTGATGTAGATGGATGGGGTTTACAGCATGTTCGTAGAGTAAGTTGGTTATGGAAAGGACTTGATTCACCTAAAAACTTTGAGACCTATACTCTTAAGCAAGGTGATACAACACAAAAACTTGATTCGCCGGTTGTCACTGATTGGATTGAATCATTGGCACTTGATTTCGACAATGCTCCACCACTAATCGAACTGCCGATATACGAAAGTAACACTGTTAACTTTGACTCTGTTTCAGAGTTTCTATTCGACAATGGGGTTTCTAGCAATTCGATCGATATTCTAAATAAAGAAATCGATGAATTGGTAAGGATTGCTAAATGGTATAACAAGTATGACAACCCATCGGAGTTTGAAACTGTTTCCTATTTGGCGGTTCCGTTACTTAGAGCGCTGGGTTGGACGCCTCAAAAAATGGCAATTGAGTGGAATAAAGTAGATATAGCCTTATTTAAGAGTCTACCAAGAAAAGACTCCAATTTAAGTGTCGTAGTGGAAGCAAAAAAGAAAGGAAACTCTTGTTTAACTGCATTTTCACAAGCTCAATCCTACGCGAAAGGAAAAGATAATTGCCGTAGATTGATAGTGACTGATGGATTGCGGTATGGAGTATATGTAAAACAAGAATATGAGTTCCGGCTTTACGCTTACTTTAATATTACTAACCTTAAGGCGAGTTACCCAATATATGAATGCTTTGGTGTAAATGAGGCTCTAAGAGCTATGACACCAGAGTGGAGTGAGTAAACAGATCAAGGTATTGCAGCGGACAAGCTGCTAAATGCAGCGATACGCTTGGTCGGCTTTAGTGAATATTAAAAAGGATTGGAAATGGATGCTGATAATTTGAATCAAGCTAATCCTCTGGGGCTTGAACCGAAAAGGGAAAAGTCAGGAAGTGACACATTCCGAAAGTACAACTATGGTTCGCACGGGCGTTTCACTTAGGATAGTGAAGTGAGATCCAACCATCACGTAATGAATAAAGCCCTGCGCATTTCATCTACAAAACCGTTTACTTCATGTAGCTGTATCGTTTCTTGCCGCTTCGAGCACAAGATGAACAATATGCTGAGCTAGCCCATCTTTCGGTTTGAAAAAGTCATCAAGCCCCGGTGATACTTCATCTATCAAATGCCGGTAAAGCCCGAATGTTTCTAGCAATGAGATCAGGGTGATAACAGCAAAGCGAACATGGTAATCGGTGGCGGGTTTGTTGGCGGCGCGGCCGATAATCTCTGCCAAAAAGTGTGTTTCGGGTGTGAGGTGCTTTTCGGATACTGCCTTAAATTCGTGGCTCGGTTCTCGGCACTCTCTTGTGATCAGTGCCGTTCTCCAGTTTGATGTGGTTTGTTTTCTGTATTCTTTTAGTGCTTCTTTCGCGAGGATAAACAGCGCTTCCTTGGGGTCGAGTTTTAATAACGCTGCTTTATCCTTGTCTGGTACCGAGTCTGCTTGGCAGGCATCCATCAGTGCTTCGTGGTATAGGGCTTCTTTGGTTCTAAAGTGGTAGTTCAATGAACTTAGGCTGGCATTCGCTGCTTTAGCGATATCCCGAACAGTTACGCCGTTAAACCCTTTTTCTGCAAAAAGATGGCCTGCGGCTTCGATGAGTTTGCCGCGTGTTCGTTCAGAATCTCGTAGGGTTCCCATATTTTTCCTCTTGCGTTTTTATGTGGTTAGTACAGCTGTTTTTCCATTACCGTCACCGATGAGAATGGAAACCCATAAAGATCATCGAAAGGCCAAAGGGAGGTCTGTTTGCTTTCCACAAAGCCTAAGCGGTTATAGAGGGTTTTGGCTCGGTGGTTGGTGCTTGTCACTTCAAGTGTAATTCGCCGAATGCCATGGTTTTTCGAAGCTGTTTCGAGATAGTCGAGCAGTTGCGTTCCGGTGCCTTTTCCTCTCATGGATTCATCCACTGCAATTCCGTCGATGTAGCATTCATCCTCTGCAGTTTCATGATGGAGTAAGCTCAAGCCTGCAAATCTGTATAAGCCTCCAGCCCAGCCATATTCTCTTATTATTGAACGGATAGGGGGGTTAAGAAAACCGCCTGCAACGGTCTGTATCCCCAATACGCCAACCAATTTTTGCTTATCAATAGCCACTAGGCAGCGATTCGCGGCCATACCATGCATAAGCACCTTCGCTGCCCGTTTTGAGTCGCCAAGAATAGGCTGGAGTTTATCTCTAAGCGCCTCAGTATAAAGCGTTAGGGCTGCTTTTTTATACTCTGGTGGTAGGCTGGCAAGGTATTGTAGGTTCATGTTGTCTTCCTAGCAGGTCGTATATTTTCACGGTTGCTCATAACTAGATGGGTAATTAGCCTTCTTGATCGGCGAACCGGTCTAGCCAAGCGGCCATACTATCCAGAAAGCCTTCCGCGAAGATGTCGTCACCGCCAAACCAAATACTAAGCAGCTTGAACCAAGCCTCAATCCCTTGGTGTGCGGGTTTGATGTCATTTGTCTTCATTAGGCCGTGATCGGCGCGGTCAAATATCCTAACCTCAAAGAAGGGCGCTGCTGATCGGTTGAGTTCGGCACGATAGGTGGCGGCGCTCGAAACCGGTTCGACATAGGCATCATGTGACCCAAACAGGGCCAGCACGGGTACATTGATAGCTCGTAGATCTGCACGGACATCAACATACTGGTTACGCTTTGCAAAACCCCAGAAAGCTTCACTCATTGGTTCTGTGTTTGAGTCTTCGGCGATATGAGCCAGATAGGTTTGATAGGGTGCATCGTTTTGGAGGAGGGCGTCGATGCTTGCGGCGGCGCGCTCTTCCGCTTTGATCTCCTGCTCGCTCATGCCTTCCGCTTCCATACGCTTACGCCCCGAATAACGGGATTGCTCCATCCAATTTACAGCCCCCGAAACGGAGATCATAAAGGCGATATCTTCACGTTGGTTGGCCACTTTGGGCATAACCCAACCCGCTTGGCTGAATCCAATAAGGCCGATTTTTACGCTTTCAAACCCAGCTGTATTGCGTAAAAACTCAATAGCGGAGGAGGTTTCTGTAGCGCGGTCTTCCATTGATTGCGATCGCCAATCCCCACCAGAGCCACCAACACCCGGTTTATCCCATGAGAGAGAGCACCAGCCTTTTCGTGCAAACAAGCGCCAGATGGATTCGTAGTAGCCATATGCATCGCGGGGCGTATTACCAGACCCATGCACAAAGACCATGCAGGAAGTTATCTCCTTGATGGTAGCCGGTAAGATCAGTACACCTTGCAGCGTGTTTCCGCCATGCATAAAGCGGATTTCCCGTCGCTCAAAGGGTTCCTCTTCGGCAACTGTGGTGAGCGCCCCCAGAGCGAGAACTGCGATTGCTAAGCCAGTAAGCAGGCGAGTCGTTATAGGGGAGCGGCGCTTGGCTGTCATCGTACATTCCTTTTAGAGAAGTATCTTTAGGTCAAATGTATGATACAAATGACCTGTTAGACAAGCGTTTTGTTTTTAGTCAGTTTCAGACTATCTATTTGCTAAGGCAAAAAAAGCCTATATGGATAAAGCGTTACTTCTGTGAAAGCTTTTGTACCATCGCTTTGAGTTCGTTGATCTGTTGGGATAGGTCTTCGATGGTTAGTTCACCATCGGCAAGTGCTTGATCCTTACGCACTTGGGCATGTTCCTCTTCCATTACGCTGACGACAATACCGATTACCATGTTCAAAAAAGCGAATGTGGTTAAGAAGATAAAGGTCAGGTAGTAGAGCCAACTGAAAGGGTAAACCGCCATGGTTTCGTACATGACATCGGTCCAGTCTTCAAATGTCATTACGCGGAAGAGGGTCAGCATGGCAATCGATATATCGCCCCACAAGGTTTCATTGATCGTGGCGAAGAACGATGCGCCTACTGCTGCATAGATATAAAAGATGATAAACATCAATAAGATAACATACCCAAGTTGAGGTAATGCTTTAAGAAGGGAGTTAAGCAATAAACGTAACTCCGGTATGATGGATACCATTCTGAGCACGCGGAAAATACGTATCAAACGCCCAATGAGGGCCATTTCGCTGTCTTCGATAGGGATGATGCTGACAACAACAATCAGTGTATCGAAGAGGTTCCAAGGGTCTTTAAAAAAGGTGCGTTTGTTTGGTTCACCTAAAAATCGAATGGATATTTCGACTAAGAAAAACAGCGTGATCCCTGTGTCTAACCAGCCAATGGCGGTAAGAACGTGCTCGGGAATATCATAGGTTTTAGCTCCGATCACCAGAGCAGAAAACAAAATGACAGAGACAACAAAAAGCTCAAAGAACTTATTACTGCGTAAGCGGAAGAAATTATCCTGAAGTTTGCTGTAGTTCATCATCCACATCATCAAGCTGTTAAAACGGACTGCACTTTACTGATATTTGATGATAAAGGGTAGAGGCTAAATCACTTAGTTTCGTGGTATAAGGCTATATTGTTTCTGCCGTTATTTTTTGCCTCGTATAACGCTACATCGGCACGTTTGATAACGCCATCTAACATCTCTTCGGCTGAGTGAAATTCAGCTATCCCGATACTCACGGTGAGCTTAATTACTTTGCTATCTATTGTAATGCTGCTCTGAGCAACAGCTGAGCGGATACGCTCGGCAAACTCCGTCATCTTATGCGCTGCAGAATGAGGAAGTAATACGGCGAACTCATCACCTCCGATACGCCCTGGGATATCGCTGTTGCGTATGGATTCCCGAATGATATTCGCTATCTGTTTGAGTACACGATCTCCTACATCGTGCCCATACACATCGTTTACTTCTTTGAACAGATCAATATCGATCAAAAGAACACTGTAGGTATTATGGTAGCGAGTTGCCTGTTCATGCAGGAAACGGCCATGCTCATAAAACGCACGGCGATTATTTAATCCAGTGAGTACGTCGGTGCGGGCGTCTGTTTCGGCTTGTATCTTTGCATCATGCAAGGCTTGGGTGCGATCAGCTACTCGCTGCTCTAGCAGTCGCCTTTCTTGCATGAGGGCTTTAATAGCGCGTTGCCGCTTTCTATTCACGACAATCAAGATACTTGTCAGCACGGAGAGCAGGATGAGTAAAAACAGGGTAAGCGCTATTTCAAGTTGGTGCGTTTTCCAGAATGAGGGGGTAGAAAAGAGCAGAGTGGTTGTCTCAGGGAGTGTTTGTGTAGAAATTTGATGTTTTTTAAGCTGCCTTTCATCGAGATAGTAGCCATAGGCGTCTGATAAATTGGGTTCTAGGGATATATTGTGAGCTTTTAAGAAAGCATGGCGAATAGCCATCGCGCCTAAGCGTTCTCCTGAGAGCAGATATCCACCCACTATGCCGCTACCCACAAGCGAGCGCCACAGTGAAAATATAGGTGCATTGGCGTTTTGTGCCAGCACATTGGCTGCTTGATAGGGGATATAGCTCACACCTAAGCTGTCTTTAAATACGAGTAAATAGAAGATGGCACTCTTGGGTGGCAACTTAGCGGTTTTTTCAATGAGCTGCGGCATCGATAAGTTTTCAAGATACCGAATATCTAAATCAGTATTACTAAAGGCTTGCTTAAAACGTCGCAGCTGGTTCTTACCGCCTTCTGAGAAGGACTCTCCCACAACGTAAAGCTGTGTAGCGCCAGAGCGACGAATAGCTTCATTTACCGAGTTTATGTAATCCTCTTTCACTGGAATCACTACATCGTTTTCGCCGATGCTATCTTCCGAAATAAAATCACTATCAGGAAGATATACGCGGGGAGTACCTGGGAGCAGAGAAGGGTGCTCTATCAGAAACGAAACCGCAGGCAGGCTGTCGGCTATGATTAGGTTGATTGAGGAAGTCTGGTATTTGCTGTTTAAAAAGGTACTGAGGGCATCATGATTAAAGGCCTGATCAAATCGGTCGGCATCGAGATATTCGGCGAAAACTTCGTAGGGTTGCTCTCGACGGTCCAGTTCGGCGCGTATGCCGTTCTCTACGCTCAGCTGCCAAGGTAGTTCCTTACTCCATGAATTGATAATTAGCACCTTATAGGGGGTAATTCTCGCCGTTTCTGCTTTACTTGAACAGAAGGGGATTAACAACATGACCACCAAAAACCATTGTCTACCTTGACGCATTGAGCTTTCACCCCTGATGTTTTAGAAGCTGTTGAGTGACGCTTGATAAGTGTAGACCAAACGGAGACAGTTTGTGAATGCAAGCTGAATGCTCTCGAAAGTAGGATGTAAATCAGGATGGATTATCAGAATAACCGTTTGCTGCTTGTTGATGAAGATAAGTCTGTACTCGACCTTTTAATTGGTCTTCTTACACCTTTAGGGTGCGAGATTTTATCGGCGACTTCGCCACTAGAAGCCTTGAAACTCTTGGAATCATCACCTGCTGATATGATTTTAAGTGAGATTCATTTATATGAAATGGAAGGGGAGTGTTTTCTTGAAGAGTTATCTCAACGCTATCCTGATACAGAGCGTGTGGTCATAACTGCAAACTCAGACTCTCAATCGATCATCGATGCTATTAACAAAGGGAAAGTGAGTCGGTTTTTACTGAAGCCTTTAGATGCGGCTCAAGTTGAACGCGTCGTGATTAAGGGGTTTGAGCTGGCTGCACTTAAAAGGGAGGTTGAAAAGCAGCATCAAGAGCTACAGCAACTCAATCAGACACTTGAAGCAAAGATTACGGAACGTACCCAGCAGCTTAAAAATGCTAACGAGCAAATTAAAAACAGCTATCGCTCCGTTGTTCGTATGTTTTCGACGCTAACAGCGAGGCGCATGGGCGTTAAGGTGACACAACTAAACATGCAACTTAACCAGATGCTGCTTGAGGTCGCAAAAAGAGCAGGTATTGAGGGAAAGGACTTAAAGCGCCTGTTCTATGCATGGCAGCTGCGTCATATCGGTAAGTTGAGCTTCCCTGATGAGTTATTACACACCCCGTATCTACTGCTTAGCCCAAATCAGCAAAGGGCGTTTCAAGAGCACCCTGTCTTTGCCCAGACGGCTTGTATGATGGTAAAGCCGCTTTATTTATCAGGTAAAATAATCCTTCAGCATAAAGAATACTTAGATGGAAGCGGTTACCCGAAAGGCTTGGTGGCTGAGCAGATTGATCTTCGTGCACAAGTTATTTGTCTGATGAATGACTACGTTGAGTTAATTACAGGATTGTATTCTGAACGGGTTTATAGCACTCATGAAGCAATTGATTATCTTAGTGAAAAAGCAACGGAGCGCTATAACCAAACACTTGTTGGTTTCCTGACTGAAGCTATTAGTGCACTTGCCAAACAGGGCGAAGCAATCTCAGATCAGCGCATCACGAGTATCGATTTAACACCGAATATGCGTTTAAGTCGTGACTTGATTAGTGCTTCAGGAATACTTTTGCTTAGTGCAGACCAAACTTTAGATGGGGTTTTGATCGAGAGAATAAGAGAGATGGAGTTTAACCTGAACGAGATATTTGAGATCTTTGTGTCCAGAAAGGGAGGGTTTTGAATCATGGTCCAAAACCCTAGCCCTATGCTTTACACTTTACAGGCCGTAATGCTTCTTAAATTTTTCCATAAGCATCACAGGTTTGTGCTTTTTGTTATGCTTATTTAGTACATAAACAACCGTCTGTTTTTCAGGGCCAGATCCAATATCTGTATAACGATAGGGAGCTTCACCAACCATACGCATGGCTTTCATGTCATCAAGGCTATCAAAAACATATAAACGCCCATCTTCAGCACGTATCTCACCATAAAACTCTTCTGCCGCTAACATTGTACCCTTAAACATCTCTTCGGATGCGATGCCGCTTAGCTTCTTCTTGTCTTCACTGCGCAAACCGTACACTAAGGTTTCACCTTTAGGGCCTCCACCAATGATCACTTTACGATAAGATGTTTCACCAACCGTGAGAAACTCCTGATAAACCTTGAAGTCATCAAAGATATAGTAGCGGCCTTCATGCGCAACTTCGAAAAGGTCTTGATTGTTCATTTTTGGCTTGGTGTCAGCCTCTTTCACGTTAGCTGACTGGCAGCCAGACAAACCGATGAGCGCGCTGGTTACAAGAATTCCTGCTAAGTGCTTTTTCATTTTATCGTTTCCTGATTGATTGAAAGTCAGCGCCGAACCATAACGATAAAATATGACAAAATAATGTTAAACAAGCAGTAATCATCTTACCGAGGGTAAGTCTCATGCTTATCTGAGTGTACAGTATTACCTTTTTCGATTAACCTCTACTGACTCCTTCGTCCTATCCAAGAAGTAAAAAAGAATAATGAAAGATTGGCGTTTCCCGCTGTCAGTGGGCATTTTGTTTGGATGTTTATGCACGACTGCCGTGACGTTAGCAGAAAATCGTATCATCACCTTAGGAACCGGCGGATCAACGGGGCTCTACTATCCTACAGGGGGCGCTGTATGCCGCCTTATCAACCAAACTCGACAAGATCATGGAATTCGATGCGCAGTACGTAATACGCTGGGTTCAATCGCCAATCTCGAACAAGTCAGCAAAGGTGAACTAGATGTTGCAATTGCTGAGGCTGCACAGCTTTACCATGATGTTCGGTCTAACAAGCAGAAGACCGCAGGTGATCGACTAACCACGCTAGTGAGCTTATATCCTGAATACCTTTCTGTGTTAGTCAATAACGATGCGAATATAGAGAGTTCTAATGATCTTAAGGGAAAAAGAATCAATATAGGAAAGACCGGCAGTAGCCAACGCCAAACGCTAGGGATTTTAATGGAGGGGCGAAATTGGAGCGTTAAGGATTTTTCAGCTGTGCTGGAGCTGGAACCTGAAGAGCAGGCCGCGGCGTTGTGTGATCGTCATATAGATGCCACATTGTATATGGTAGGGCATCCGAGTGGCGCGATTAAAGAAGCTATTCGAGATTGTAATAGTCGATTGGTGAGCCTGTCTGATCAAGATATAACTACCTTGACTGAAGAGAACTCAAAGTACTCAAAAAGTGCCATCTCGGGAGATCTATACGGCTTATCAGACACAGAGATTCGCACGGTGAGTGTTAATGCTACGTTGTTCAGTCGAGCGGATTTGCCCGAGGAGACCGCCTATGCCATTGTGAAATCTTTATTTACACAATTTGAAGATTTCAAACGGATGCATCCTGCATTTGCTGGGTTGACCCCGAAGGAGATGTTGTCTCAGCCATTAGCTGCGCCATTGCACCCTGGGGCATTACGCTATTATCAAGAAGTAGGCCTCGATCAATTTATTCCTCAAGAATAATCATACAGCGTCGTTTTCTTTTAAGGTGATGGGCAGCTCTAAGCGAAAGTGAGCGCCTTGGCGACTCTCTAAACATGCAATTGTTCCTTGTAAGAGCTGGCTGACAATATTGTAGGTAATGTGCATACCTAAGCCACTGCAACCCTGACTTCGTTTTGTCGTCATGAAGGGTTCGAATAATTTTTCGCGCCAGTCAGCGGCAACGCCAACGCCGTTATCCCGATAATCAATTACCAGCTGCTCTCCTTGTAGTGATAACTGTATGGTGATTTCGCCCCCTGGTTGGTTTTCAAATCCGTGGATTAATGAATTAATAATCAGGTTATTAAACACCTGATAATAGCTACCGGGATAACTATTAATCATCAAGTGCTCTGGGCCAGTAATAGTGATCTCGGGCTGACAACGTTTAAGTCTGGGCTTTAGTGATATTAAAATCTCATTAAGATATTGCATCAGATCAAACGGCCTACGTTGCTCGCTGGATTGATCAACAGAAACCAATTTAAAGGCGCTAATCAGCTGGTTGGCTCGTTCTAAGTTCTGACAAATTAACTGGCTACTTTCTATAGCCGTTGCGACCAAAGGGTCATCGGCTCTGGTTTGTTGGTGCCACTGTGCTTGGTCGGCTAAATAAGATGCCGCCGTAAAACCGATACCAATGGGCGTGTTTATTTCATGGGCGACACCTGATACGAGTGCACCCAGCGCAGCTAGTTTTTTGGACTCAACGAGCTGTTGTTGGGTAGCTTGTAACGTATCTAATGTTTGTTTTAGCTCCTCGTTACGTTCTTCCAGTTCCCGAGTACGATCAGAAACCCGCTGCTCCAGTTCTGCATTCAAGGAAGCCAGAGAGCGTTCGGCTTCTTGGCGCTTTTGCATATCCGTTAGCATCGACTGGCGCATACTGTTCATAGAATCTACCACTTGGCTTAATTCATCATCTTTATGCTTTTGGTGGCGCTTTAATGTCAGTGGGGTATCAAGTTGATCCAACTTTAATCGTCGAGCATAAGCAGCCATGGTGCCTAAGTGTTGTGTGATCAGGCGATTAAATAACGCTAGTATAAAAATGGAGACCAGAAAAGTTTTGATACCCTGAGTTGTCAGAATAACCAATACTTTATCGGCAAGGCGCTGGTAAATCTCATCCAGCGTAAGTATCAAAGTTAGATCCCCGACATGGGTAACATTTTGCTGCTTGTTTAGGTAGTTCAGTGGGTAATGCCGTTCAATAATAGACCCTTCAGTTGGTCGCGACCCAGCGGCGTAGTAATCCCCAAAAGGGGAGGTGATCTCAACGAATCTGACATCAGGTAGTTGCTGTAAGCCATTTAACTGCACCTGCACTTGTGCTGGACTAATTTCCCAAAGACTGTTGGCTAGACTATCTAATGAACTGGCTTCAATTTGAGTCAGGCGCTCATCCACGGCAGACAGTTCGTAACGGTAATCTAGCCAGAGCTGCAAGCCTGTGGCGACTAGCGTGATCACCGAGCTATACAAGAGAATAGAGGCAAGTAACCTAACGCCAAGCGGCTTTTGGCTAAGCATTTGTCGAAATGAATAGGGGAGATTCATCGTAGTGCTTCAGTCTATTAATCAAATACCTATCATACTAACTCCGCTATGAATCAAAAGTGTTGCAGGCTGGTTTGTGACAAATAAACGTTTATTCCCAGCTACAGGAGTAAAAAAAACGCTTTTGGCACGCTAGGAGGTTTTATTGGCATGGTAGGCGGTACAGGGTTTGCTATCTTTCTCGTATGTTGTAAGCACGGTCTGCTTTTGTGATATGGCTTTTAACTTAAGAAATTAAAAGCTCGCTCATAAAGCTGATGTAAACGCACTTCGATAACTCCCGTGACGGGAATATAACGATAAGAAGGATTACCATGTCTTTTAAGCATAAAATCGCAACTACACTTCTCTCATCCGCTGTTGCTATGGCAACGACTTTCGGTGCTGCTTCAGCTGTCGCTGCTGATCAACGTTATGTCACCATCGGAACCGGTGGTCAGACAGGTGTTTACTACGTTGTAGGTCAGTCAATCTGTCGTCTGGTTAACCGTGGCACGGAAGAGCACGGAGTGAAATGTACAGCACCATCAACCGGTGGTTCTGTTGCTAACATCAACGCTATTCGCCAAAGCCAGCAAGATATGGGTATGGCGCAATCAGACTGGCAGTTCCACGCTCTACACGGTTCTAAACATGATTCGTTTGTTGAGCAGGGTAAATTTGAAGATCTGCGCGCGCTGTTCTCGGTTCATAACGAGCCATTCACCGTTGTTGCCCGTGCTGACTCAGGCGTAGAAACGTTCGACGACCTAGTCGGCAAGCGTGTTAACTTGAATAACCCAGGTTCAGGTACACGTGGCACAATGGAAGTGATCATGGCTGAAAAAGGTTGGACGAATGATACGTTCAAGCTGGCTGCTGAGCTAAAAGCATCTGAGCAGGCTCAGGCGCTGTGTGATAACAAACTAGACGTTATGATCTACTCTGTTGGTCACCCATCAGGTGCTATCAAAGAAGCGACAACATCGTGCGAAGCGAAGGTTATTCCGGTGACTGGCGCAGAGATCGACAAACTGATCGCTGAAAACGATTACTACGCACCGGCTGTAATCAAAGGCGGTATGTACAACGGTACTGACAACGATGTACTCACATTCGGTAATGCTGCAACGATGGTTTCTTCAGCTAAAGTTGACGCTGACGTTGTCTATCTTGTTGTTAAGTCTGTATTTGAGAACTTCGATCGCTTCAAGAAATTACACCCAGCATTTGCTAACCTGAAGCCTGAAGAGATGATTAAAAACGGTCTGTCTGCACCACTGCATGATGGCGCTGTTCGTTACTACAAAGAAAAAGGTTGGATGTAATCCCGACCTGACTGAGAAGGGGTGCTTTTGCATCCCTTCTTTATTTTCCTGATTGTATTTTGGGAGCTGGGTATGACGAACCTGCAAAACAAGAATTCACCTCTGAACGAACAAGAACTACAGGAGATGGTCGCTGCCTCCGATACTGGCGCGCGAATCCCCCATGGATGGCAGGGAAAGGTTTTACTTCTGGCCGCATTATGCTGGTCACTATTTCAATTGTGGATAGCATCACCACTACCTTTTTATGACTGGCCACTGATTGGCAGTTTTGGCATTTTCAACGACACCGAAGTCCGTGCTATCCATTTAGGCTTTGCTGTATTCTTAGCCTTTACCGCTTATCCTGCGTTATCAAGCTCGCCACGCCACCATATCCCGCTCAACGATATTGTGCTTTCCTTTGCAGCGGCCTTTAGTGCGACCTACATTTTTATCTTCTATGAAGAGCTGGCAAGCCGTCCTGGACTGCCTAATACTCAAGATCTAGTTGTTGCTATTGCCGGGCTGTTACTGTTGTTGGAAGCAACACGACGCACTTTGGGCCCACCGTTAATGATTGTGGCCATCGTCTTTTTAACTTATTCCATCGCTGGCCCATACATGCCAGAGATCATTGCACACAAAGGCGTTACACTGAAAGAGCTTGTCAACCACCAATGGCTGACGACGGAAGGCGTTTTTGGTATTGCGCTTGGTGTTTCTTCTAACTTTGTCTTTCTCTTTGTTTTATTTGGTGCGCTATTGGATAAAGCAGGAGCGGGTAACTACTTTATTCAGGTTGCGTTCTCGCTGTTAGGCCATATGCGTGGCGGGCCAGCAAAAGCCGCTGTGGTCTCTTCTGGTCTGACTGGCCTTATTTCAGGCTCATCTATCGCAAACGTAGTGACAACGGGCACTTTTACAATCCCTATGATGAAGCGTGTGGGCTTTTCTTCGGAGAAGGCCGGTGCGGTAGAAGTGGCATCCTCAGTCAATGGGCAAATTATGCCACCGGTCATGGGGGCAGCGGCTTTCTTGATGGTTGAATATGTCGGTATATCCTATGTCGAAGTCATTACCCATGCTTTCTTGCCTGCTTTGATCTCCTATATTGCATTGGTTTATATCGTCCACCTTGAAGCGCTGAAAATGGACATGCAAGGCCTGCCTCGTCGAGGTGCTATCAAGCCTTGGCACTTGCGCCTAATGGGTATTCTCGGTGGTTTTATTGTCACCGCAGGTATTGCAGCGCTGGTGTATTATGGCATCGGGTGGATCAAACCAACCTTTGGTGAAATGGCAGGCTTTATCATTGCCGCTTTACTGGCTGCAACGTATCTTTATTTGATTCGCTTTGCCTCTAAAGTGCCTGACCTGAAATTAGACGACCCTAATGCACCAATGTTAGAGCTACCAGAAGTTGCGCCTACCGTTAAGTCAGGCCTGCACTTCTTGCTACCGGTTGTCGTGTTGGTCTGGTGTTTGATGATCGAGCGTCTGTCACCCGGCTTATCGGCTTTCTGGGCTACAGTTTTGATGATCTTTATTCTGGTCACTCAACGACCTCTGATCTCTTTTTACCGTGGTCAGTCAGGGCTAGCGCATCAGTTACGCCGTGGCTTTAATGAATTGGTTGACGGCCTAATTGTTGGTGCCCGTAACATGATCGGGATCGGCATCGCGACCGCTACCGCAGGCATCATTGTCGGTGCAGTTTCCCAAACAGGGGTAGGATCGGTTTTAGCTGATCTGGTTGAAATCTTATCGATGGGTAATCTTCTGCTGATGCTCATGCTAACAGCGGTTTTGAGTCTGATACTCGGCATGGGCTTGCCTACAACAGCTAACTATATTGTCGTGTCCTCACTGTTAGCGCCTGTTGTGGTTTCATTAGGTCAAGAGTCTGGCCTGATCGTGCCATTGATCGCTGTGCATCTATTTGTGTTCTACTTCGGCATTATGGCCGATGTGACACCACCTGTGGGCTTGGCATCATTTGCCGCGGCGGCTGTCTCTGGCGGAGACCCTATCCGTACAGGGTTTGTTGCGTTTGCCTATAGCTTGAGAACGGCTGCACTGCCATTCCTATTTATCTTCAATACTGACTTACTATTGATTGATGTCGGCTGGATTGGCGGCATTCAGGTGTTCATTATCTCTACCGTTGCTATCTTAATCTTTACTGCAGCGACACAAGGCTTCTTTATCACCCGCAATCGTTGGTACGAAACAGTCTTAATGCTGTTGGTGGCATTTTCACTCTTCCGTCCTGGATTCTGGATGGATCGGGTTGTACCGCCGCATCAGACTATCGAGCCTGCGCAACTGGTCGAAATGGCAAGTCAGATGGAAGAGGGAACTGAGCTGCGCCTATGGATTGATGGGGAAGATGACGTGGGTAATCACCGTTCTTTCTTAACGTTGTTGCCATTAGGTGAGGGCAGTAATGGTGAGGATCGCTTGTTCTCTTCCGGCATCGAGCTGGTTACCAATAACGGAAAAACCATTATCGATATGGTGGGGTATGACAGCCCAGCAGAAAAAGCAGGTCTTGCATTTGATCAACTCATAACATCGGTTGAAATTCCACAATCGCAGCCGGCAAAAGAGTTTATGTATTTTCCTGCGTTGGCGTTATTGGCATTGATTGTCTTTATGCAGAGAAGACGAAGATCAACCCCTCAACTGAGCGCTGCATCGGCTAATTAAATCAATTGAGTAGACAGGCCGGCCTGAAATGGCTGGCCTGACGCAAGAGGAACACAATATGTTTAAAAAAGTACTTGTACCCGTTGATCTAAATGAGCCGGCATTCAGTGAGAAAGCGATGGCCTTGGCTTTAAGAGAGATGGATGACCAAGATTCAGAACTGCATTTGATTGCCATTGTTCCGGGCTTTACGAACTCTTATGTGGCTTCTTACTTTAGTGAGAGTACCCATAAAAAAGCGGTGAAAGAGCTAGCTCAAAAACTAAAAGAGTATGCCAGCTCTCATGTGCCTGAGGGCGTAAAGAGTGTGCTCAAGGTATATGAAGGCTCGCCCGCAGAGCAGATCGTTGCGTACATTAAAAAACAACAGATCGACCTCGTTATTATGTCTGCACACCATCGAAATCCAGTGGATGAATTTTTGCTGGGCTCTGTGTCAGCGCGCGTAGCAGAGCGTTCTCGTTGTTCTGTGCTATTGATTAAGAATTAACCCTAACCTAAACCCAACCTACAGGTTTAAAAACAAAAAGCCATGCCTGACCGATCTTATGATAACTGTGAAATTTTAGACTCCTTAAACCAACGTTTGAAGGAGAAGTTGTCACCCGATGCTGTAGAGCAAATCTCTTCCTTTGCTCGCCAGTATTATCAGACCTCAACCTATGAGGAGTTGAGTGAGCGCAGCCCTGATAACCTCTATGGTGCTACTATCGCGAGCTGGGAGTTTTTACAAAAACTGCCGGATAACCAACCTAAGATTCGTGTCTACAATCCTGATCTGGAGCAGCATGGCTGGCGTGCGCAGCACACCGTGATCGAAATCCTCCAGCCGGATATCCCTTTCCTTGTGGATTCTATCCGAATGGAGCTAAACCGCCGAGATCGTGTTATTCATACGATTCACAATGCTATTCTCCGTGTCGAACGAGACGCTCAAGGCAACCTACAAAACCTAGTCAATGAAAGCAGTGATGCCTCCCAATATGAGTCCAGCATCTATCTAGAAGTGGATCGCACCAGTGATAGCCAAGAACTCAAGGTAATCCATACAGCGATTCAGAAAGTGCTGGAGCAGGTGCATATTGCCGTCGCTGATTTTGAAGCGATGCAAAATCAAGCGCGTACAATGCAAGATGAGCTTCATGGTGACACCACTTCGCAGGTGAGCGAGTTTTTAAGTTGGATGCTTAATGATCGTTTTACATTCTTAGGGTACGATGAACTGATCATTGAAGGGGAAACCGTCAAGCGTGACCCTAAAGCGTCGTTAGGTATCAGTAAGCTCTATAAAAAGCGTAAAGGTGAGCAAGACAATCTGCTGTCGGCTACTGAGAAAGAAAACCTGTCACAAGAAGTGCTGGTGTTTGCTAAAGACGCCCATTTCTCCAAGGTGCATCGTCCGGCTTACTTAGATCGTGTAATCCTGAACCGCTTTGATGAGCAAGGCCAGCTGGTAGGCCAGCGCCGTTTTCACGGCTTGTACACTTCACCGGTTTACTCTGAACCTGCATCTTCTATCCCTGTGATTCATGAGAAAGCGCAGGCGGTACTGGCAAAAGCGGGCTTTGAGCGCCGTAGCCATAATGGCAAAGAGCTTCTGCAAATCATGAATGATTTGCCAAGGGATGAGCTGTTTTTATCCACGGAAGAGCAGCTTCTGAATACCACGATTGGGATTTTCAGCATTAGAGATCGACGCAAAGTTCGTCTACTGATGCGTACAGATCGCTGCCAGCAGTTTGTCAATTTCTTATATTATGTGCCGCGTGATATTTACTCCACAGCACTGCGTATTCAAGTGCAGGAGATCCTTGAAAAAGCCTGCAATGCAAGCGAATCTCAATTTACGACACGCTTTAGTGAGTCAGTACTGGCGCGGGTGCACTTTGTCGTCAAAATTGACCAGCAAAATCCGCTTATTCCCGATATTGCAGCACTCGAAAATCAAGTTAGCCAAATCTCAAGGGACTGGAAAGACGAGCTTCATGCCGCTTTGACCGAAGCGTTTGGTGAAGAGCAAGGTAACCGCCTGCAAAGCAGCTACCGTAACGGCTTTACCAGTGCTTATCGTGAGCACTTTAGAGTTGAAAGCGCAGTATTTGATGTGCAGCGTATAGAAGAACTAAGCCCTGAAACGCCGGTGACAATGAGCTTTTATCGCGTACTGGAACAGGAATCGCACCTTTTGCGCTTCAAGCTCTTTAGTAAGTCGCGCCCCTTGATTCTCTCTGATGTGATTCCGGTATTAGAAAACTTAGGGATGCAGGTATTAGGCGAGCATCCTTATGAGGTGGTACGCAATGATGGACAGAGCTTCTGGATCCATGATTTTACGCTGATTTATCAGGGTAAAGAGCCAGTTGTACTGGATGAGGTAAAAGACGTATTCCAAGATGCTTTTGCAAACATCTGGAGTGGTCGTGCCGAGAACGATGAGTTTAACCACCTAGTGATTGGAGCCAACCTGACTTGGCGAGAAGTGGCTATGTTACGTGCTTATGCTCGCTATAGTAAGCAGATCCGTGCAGGTTTCTCCCAGCCTTATATCGCTGGAACACTGGCCCGTCATATATATATCACCCGTTTGTTGGTGGCGCTTTTCCGTGCTCGTTTTGAGCCACAACGACAAGGTAGTGAAAAGGTTAATGCACTGGCGAGTCGTTTAGAAAACAGTATTGTTGAGGCCTTGGATAAGGTGGATAATCTCAACGAAGATCAGATTCTGCGCCGCTTCCTTGATCTGATTAAAGCCACGTTACGCACCAGCTTTTTTACACGAGACGCTGAGGGTGAATACAAAGAGTATTTTGCCTTCAAGCTTAATCCGCGCGCCATACCGGGTATGCCACTCCCTAAACCGATGTTTGAGATCTTTGTGTACTCCGCAAGGGTTGAAGGGGTACATCTACGTGGCGGCAAGGTGGCTCGTGGTGGTCTACGCTGGTCAGATCGATTAGAAGATTACCGAACCGAAGTACTAGGCTTAGTAAAAGCGCAGCAGGTTAAAAACTCAGTCATTGTGCCTGTTGGGGCAAAAGGTGGCTTTGTTGCTAAGAAGTTACCCACCAGCGGTGGCCGTGAGGCTTGGCTGGAAGAGGGGATTGCCAGCTATAAAATCTTTATCAGCGCTTTGCTGGATGTAACGGATAACTTGGTTGCCGGTGAGGTTGTACCACCGGTTGATGTCGTTCGTCATGATGAAGATGATCCTTACTTCGTGGTAGCGGCTGACAAAGGTACCGCGACTTTCTCAGATATTGCCAACTCCATTGCCGAGTCTCGTGGTTTCTGGTTGGGTGATGCTTTCGCCTCCGGTGGGTCACAAGGTTATGACCATAAAGGTATGGGTATTACCGCCCGCGGTGCTTGGGAGTCGGTCAAACTGCATTTCCGTGAATTAGGCATTGATACTCAAACTCAAGATTTTACCGTTATTGGTATAGGTGATATGGCAGGGGATGTGTTTGGTAACGGCATGTTGCTATCCGAGCATATTCAGCTTTGTGCTGCCTTTAACCACCTGCATATCTTTATCGATCCTAACCCTGATGCGGCAAGCAGCTTTGCTGAGCGCCAACGCCTGTTCAATCTACCACGCTCCAGCTGGGAAGATTACAGCGCCGATCTAATCTCAAGCGGCGGTGGTATTTTCTCCCGGGCAGCTAAATGGCTTGAGATCTCGTCTCAGATGAAAGTCCGGTTTGGTATCACTGAAGACCGTCTATCTCCGAATGATCTGATCAGCGCATTACTCAAAGCGCCTGTCGATCTGATCTGGAACGGCGGTATTGGCACCTATGTTAAAGCCAGCCATGAAAGTCACAGTGATGTGGGCGATAAAGCCAACGATAGTTTACGCGTTAATGGTAACGACTTACGCTGTAAAGTATTGGGTGAGGGCGGTAATTTAGGCTTTACTCAATTAGGCCGTATCGAATTTTGCGCTAAGGGTGGCAAGTCTAATACCGACTTTATTGATAACGCCGGTGGTGTGGATTGCTCCGACCATGAGGTAAATATCAAAATCCTGCTCAATGAAGTGGTAGCGAACGGAGATTTAACCGTCAAGCACCGTAACGCTTTACTGCGGGAAATGACTGATGAAGTCGCCGAATTGGTATTAAACAATAACTACCAACAAGCGCAGGCGATTAGTATATCGCTCCAACATGCTCGAAAATCTATAGATGAATACATTAGATTAATCAGCAGGTTAGAGAGCGTTGGTAAACTAAATCGTGAGCTTGAATTCTTACCAGGTGATGACCAGTTACAGGAGCGAAAAAGTAATAACGCTGGGCTGACACGCCCCGAGCTTTCGGTACTGATCTCCTATGTAAAAATGGAGCTAAAAGAATCCTTGAGCAACTCATGGATCACGGATGATGTTTATTTAAGCCAAGAGATCAAAACAGCATTTCCTGCCAAGTTGGTCGACACCTATCCTGCAGAGATCAGCCAACACCGTTTGCACAAAGAAATAATCGCAACCCAACTGGCTAACGGTATGGTTAACAGCATGGGGATTACCTTTGCTGAGCGACTTAGCCAAGTGAGCGGATATGCGTTTGCTGATATTGCAGCGGCTTGGGTGATCGCAAGGGACGTATTTGATATCGACACGCTACGCTCTCAAATCGAAGCGCTCGATAACCAAATAGACTCCGGATTACAACAACAGATGATGGCCGATCTGATTCGTGTTGTACGCCGTGCGACTCAATGGTTCTTACGTCACCACCAACAAAGTGGTGATATTGGCGCGCTTGTCAGCCAATTCCGTCCAGCTGTTGAGCTGATCACACAGCAGTGGGATGAATTGCTCAGTGGCGAAGCCCAAGAGCGCTGGAGCGAAAAACAGCAGCAACTGATTAATGCCGGAGTTCCAGCGAGTTTGGCAGCGTCTATTGCCGGTGCTGACAATCTCTATTCCCTGCTAAGTATTATTCAAGCGGCAGATCGTACCAGCCAACCACTGCAACGGGTTGCTCAGGTCCATTTCCGCTTAGGCGATCGCCTCAAACTCTATTGGTTTGACCTACAGATGAAAGAGATTGAAGCGGTAAGCCATTGGGAAACAATGGCAAGAGACAGCTTTAGGGAAGATCTTACCAATCATCAACAGTCGATCACTGAGAACGTATTGAATGTCGATGATGCCCAAGCAGAGCCTGAAGTACTGCTTGAAAGCTGGTTGTCTGGTAAATCGTTATTAATGGATCGTTGGCAATCACTGCTCAACGAGATCAGTAATAGCGGCCAGCAAGACTTTGCTATCTACACAGTTGCTATTCGCGAGCTGCAAGCACTGGCAAATGATATTTAACGAAAATATTGGAGCAGTGGTTAAGGCCGCTGCTTCATTTAAACACTCCAACCATTGGATAATGTAGGACCATGAGTACAGCAAACTTTCAGGCTTTTTCGGCTCAGCGTAGCGTTTTTAAAATCAGAGAAGTGGACGAGAACAGTTGGTGGGTTTACCGCTACGAGATCGGCTTCCATGGGGTACAAGCACCGATCCCACGGGTTGTGTTCTTTGCTCGGGATAAGCAAAAAGCGCAAGCGTGGATCGATGTTCAAATAGCGGATCAAGCTTAAACGTAAATGATTAAGCGGTAGAAGTACCGGACGGTTTACTATACCGGCACTTTGCAGTGGATGGCCCCTTGGTCATCCACACTTAATATATGCTCAATCCCTTGGGGCAGTCCGTTTTGTGAAATAGATTGAGTAATGTAGTACTGTAATTGATCAGCCCATCTCTGTTGAGAGAATACAGGGTGCCCAGAGGTTAGCTCCAAAGAAACACGCCAGCTACCCTCATCATCAGGTGATATCATAATGCGTAAATCATTACCATCGGCACTGAGTAACGCTAATTCGACTATGCCAACTATCAAGCACCTTAACTGCGTGTAATTGCCCTCAATCGATGTGGCTAAGCTTGGGTCTAACACATAGTCCAGCAACCAGCCGTTTTGGCGACTCTCGGGTAAAAATAGTCCGAGGATATCATCCATTAGTTGAGAGGGGCTAAAGCGGGTACGCTCTGGACTGCTCGCAGGGGTGTTCGCTAAGTCAAGTAAGGCCGCTAAACGATCGATAGCCGCGCTTAAATTCGTTACGGCATCTTTGGCAACTGGGTTTAGGCTCATCTGCTCAAGCCGCTGAGACTGGCGAAGAAGAGGGGATAGTCGCTCTTGTATCGATTCGGTAAGCACACCGTCATGATGAGCGGTTGGTAACAAAGCTGATGAACTACTCTGCTGGATGCGTGCATTGCGTATATCCCGATAAGAGCGCAAAGCCACAACCACAGAAGTCAGTAACCGCGAGGCCGATAGTTCAGCCTTGCTCAGATAATCGTTGATATCGTAATTGACAATTACCTGAGCTTCGGGCGCATAACCGGGGTGTCCGGTGCGTAGAATGATACGCACATCATGGTTATTTAGCTCGCCACGGATATGCTCAACTAACTGTAGCCCCGCATGATCGGTCTCCATCACGACATCTAACAACACCAAGGCTATATCAGTGTGCTCAAGCAGCTTTTGCCGGGCTTCTGCACCACTCATGGCGCTGATCAGTTCAATAGGGCGTTGCTCAAATTCATAGCCGCGAAATATCATGCGCGTAATGCCATGAATGCCCTCTTCATCATCTACAACAAGTATCTTCCAGGTTGCCATATGTGCTTCATTTTATAAGTTTTATAGTTATCATTAGCAGGGCTATTCTGCCAGTAAAACACGTTTGTATTCCAGTTGTTTCACTTTTTCAGAAGCGCCCCAATCACGATAAAGGGTAAGTGCCTCTTCTGTACAAAAGCGCGCTAAACGTCTCTGCTGTGCCACGTGTAGGTAGTCACCATAACGTTCATAAGCCAATGCTTTATGAAATAGCCCCTCTTGCTTCTCTGCCATCAGAATAGCTTCTTCGAAAGCTAGCGTTGGGCTGTCTCCTTGCAAGCGGGCATTTTCTGCTACCAATAAGCTGTAGTGAAAACTAAAGTTATCAGGAGATTCAGCACGCCAAAGTTCAAAGCGGGACAAAATCTGTTCCACCTCCAGTTTGCGCCTTGGCCCCAAGCCATTATTCTGATGCCCTTGAATCAATCGCATCATCGCTGTACAAAAAAGCAGCTCACTGACACTGAAATAACCAGACATTTCGTTTTCTACACGCCCTTCCCACAAGTAGAAAGTATTCCAATAGCACTGCTGATCAAGCAGTAGGGCGGCAATCACGTGGCTCATTGCTTGCCAACCGTTTTGATACTCAAGGGTATCTGGCTCAGATGGTGCCTTATGGCCTAGTAAATACGCGGGGAGATCAAGAATACCTGATAAAGCTGCTGATGAGGCGTTATCCCTATCAACACCGATAGTTTCTAGCGATTCTGCGCCAAGTAAACGTAATTGATAATGCAATAAATTGCATTCCTGCAACACCGTTGGAAATTGGTTTTCCCGTGCCAGCAGCGCTAATTTTTCAACATGGTGACGTATCTCATCTAATGGCGCTAACCAGTGCTGAACACGACTTGCATAGAGCAGCATCGCATGAAGGGCGGCTTCATCTGGATCACCACCAGACGGATGATTGAGGCCGCCATAACGGTTAGCAAGTTGTACACCTTGAGCGGCAAATAACCGTGCTAACGGGTAATCCCCACAAACCCATGAGGCCACCCAGGCATAACTAATAAACGCAAAAGGCGTTAGACTAGATCGCCCTTGCTCCAAACTAAGCTGAGTCATTCTTCCCGCAGCGCAAGCAGCGAGAAGGGGTTGGCCTGATTGTGTAGCCATCAATAGAATCTGTTCTAAAAGGGAGAGTCTAAAAAGCTCATCAGGTGCCACTTCAACCGCTAATCTTTGTAACGCTTCTCCATTAAAACGTACGCTAATGGCATCCAATTGTGTCAGTAGATAAGGGAGTTGAGTTTTGGCTGTGCTAGGCAGCGGTTGGTCGATATCAGCTAAAGCCTGCATCAGAAGCGACAGTGCTTCCTCAGGGTTGTTCTGTTGTTGATGAATCTGAGCCAATAACAAGGCACGCTGCGCTAATGCCGGTAATGTATTGGCCTCCTTTAACTTATTTAAGCATACCTGAGCTTTATCTATCTCGCCTGCACGAAACCATAAATGAGCTTGATGAGATAGCAGTGACTCTCGCTTAGAACTTGATGCAAAGCACTCTTCTTTTTCATTACATTCAATAAGATAGGAAAGATAGTTAGCAGACTTTTTAAACTTATGCAGCGCTTCTGCCAATTCAGAAGCTCGAAGATTCAGGCCAGTGACTTGTTCAAATAATGGGTCTGAAGGCTTAAGTGCGAGCGCATTAAGATGATGTAAACAGGTTTCAACCAACGGGAGTGAATCGCTAGTGATGGGGTTATCTTGCAGTACGTTGAGTAATCGCTCACCCATTGTGCGATGTTTGTCTTCGCGTTGCTGCTTGTTTAGACGTTGTATGATACGAGCAAGAATATCAGGGTGGTTAAATCGATAGCGTCCGACATCATCCGCTGAGGATTTTACCTGCTGAATAAGACCTTGTTGTTCAACAGGCCAAAGATGGATCGCCAAACGTGCTACAGGGTTATGTGTGATCTCAGATAAGCTTTGTAAATCAAAGCACTCGCCTAACAATGCAGCCCATTCTAGCAATGATAATGAGAAGTCATTGATGGATGACAGGCGTTGATCAATCGTTTCTTCACTAATATCGGATACATTCAGCACCTGTTCTGTTATGTGATCCGGTAGCAGAGCGTCAGGCACAACCAACGAGATAGGGTTGACCTGTTGCCGGTACAGGCTAGGGGCAACCCCCATCCAACGTTTAAACGCTTTTTGAAAAGCGGACTGGTTTGAAAAGCCTAACTGGAAAGCAATTTCGCCAAAGCTCATTTGCCCCCGCTGAATCAACTGTAAAGCGACATCGCGGCGTGTTACGTCATATACATCTTGAAAGCTGGTACCCAAAATACCTAACTTGCGCTGCAAAGTACGTAAGCTCATACCCAGCGTTTCGGCCACCTCGTCGCGCCTGACCGTTCCGCCACCTTCATTTAATTGACGGCGAATCAAATTGCGTGTTTGTGCAATGAGCGCCCCTTGCTGATTCATCTTACTGAGCAAGGAGTCTGCAAACTCTAAATGCAGTTGATGCATCTCCTCATTAGCTTCCAGGCACGCCAACGAAAGATAGTCGGAGGGTAATAACAACTGATTTCTGAGGGCATTAGATTCAACTTCTGCCGCAAAAAAGCGTTGGTATGGCTGGATATCCTGAGGCTCAGGAAACGCAAAACGAACACAGCAAGCAGGAATTTGCTGCCCGGTCAGCCAGCGAGACCAGTTGATTAA
Source organism: Neptunomonas concharum (assembly GCF_008630635.1). Lineage (NCBI taxonomy): Bacteria > Pseudomonadati > Pseudomonadota > Gammaproteobacteria > Oceanospirillales > Oceanospirillaceae > Neptunomonas > Neptunomonas concharum. The sequence continues at coordinate 1,746,289 of NZ_CP043869.1, forward strand.
ACAGCCAAGTAGGTATTCAACCGGCTGCAGTTGGGGGTGATTTAGCTCTAATGTTAGAAGCACACCATCACTCACCGGCTCCATCTGAAGCACAGCACCCTCCATCAGAAGGGGAAGGTAATCAATCAACGTTTGATAAGCTTTGCCCAATGTCGCTGATGTGGACATCAGAAAACCGATAGAGCCCAACATCCTTGGTTGGGTAGCCTCGGCTAGGCTGAGTGCAATATGAGGGTTATTTGATGCCTCTACCAAGAGGTTCAATACATCGGCATAGCGTTGTGTCGGAAAACGCACCCCCGGTTTGCTATAATCGCTTTGCGACAGCGATGCTGCCTCCAATATCCGTGCTGGTGCGAGCCGGTAGTGTTGGGCCAGATGCATCACAGGTTCAAGCAGTTTGGCAGAAGCGGTAGTCATTGGCATGGGAAGAGTAGTACTATCCTTTGAGTTCTGACACAAGATTATCACAGAGCCCTGTAAAAATATGTCCTTGCGTGCCACTTATTTTCTCAATGTATTAATGTCGGTTTTGGTAAGCTTGCTACTTGCCTATGGTCTCAATGTAGAAGCTGCCAATCTACCCACGACTTTAAAAGTAGGGGTTCCGACACCCGGTCAGAAGCCATTTTTTTGGCTAGATGATAGGGGGGAGTATCAAGGTATCTATCCAGACACCTTGCGGCTTATTGCCAAAGACTTACAGGTTGATCTCGAATTTATCCCGCTTTCCCAAGCACGCATCAGGCGCCATTTCACGGTAGGCAAATTGGATATTGAGATGGGGGTTCCAATGAACGAACCCGAAGATTCCGCTTTAAAGGAGGTCTCCCGCTATAGCCGTCCGTTTAGTGTCATTAATGAGGTAATTATCTATCGTCCTGAGTTATCTTTTCCGGTCTTTATCCTGAGAGATTTGGAAGGGCAGCGCGTTGCAACGGTCAGAGGGACTAGCGTGCCTTACTATCTTATTCGAGAGGATCTCACAAATGAATGGCAGATTGCACAACGGGTACACCGCGGCTGGAACGATATCGGCTTAATGAAAGAGGCTGTTGCTTTACATTATCAGCACTCTGAAAACCTGAACTACAAAACCTCGCTTCCGTACGCGAGTAAACCAGTAACGTTTAGGCTGCACCGAAATAAAGGCGCGCTATTACCCCTAATGAATAACAGCATCAAGCGGTTAGAAGAGGAGGGTAAGTTGGAAGAATTGGTGTGCAAATACCTTTGTGGTACAGGTAAATAACACACCATATGATCTCTCCCGTTACTTTTTCAATAGATGCTCTGCCACAGCTTGATAGGCAGGAAGGGAAGTTGGATCAATAGCGGCGTTGCCCGCATTAGGGTGCGAGGCGAAGCGCACAATAACCATCTCAGCGGTAGGGTCAACATAAACAGTCTGGCCATGTACGCCGCGAGCTGCAAAAGCACCGTGTGCGTTGTGGAACACCCACCACATACTTCGATAACTACCCCCAGGGAGATATTGGTATCCTGCTTTCTCGAAAGCGGCTTTATCTCCACCTTGTTGAATATGCTCTATAACAGCTTTGGGGAATAAACGTTTCCCATTGATCATACCTTTATTGAGAACTAGCTGCCCAAAACGCGCCATATCGCGAAGCCCCGCGCTCAGACCGCCTCCAGAAAAAGGTACGCCTTTGGCATCTACTGTCATATAGGCATCTTGCTCAGCGCCCATGCGGCTCCAGATTCGTTCCGAAAGCAGTTCGGTAATCTCCTGACCCGTCACTCGGGAGATGATCCAGCCCAATGTATCCGTGTTTATCGTTTTATAATGAAATGCATCCCCATGCTCCCCATCAGGTTTTACCGTTTGTAAATACTCAAAGTAACCAACAGGTCCTGTATAATTTTTGGGTTTTGGGAGCGGACTAGCCGCAGCACTATATGCCCAAATATCGGCTTTAGGGTCAGCATAGTTTTCACTGTAGGCAAGTCCTGTCACCATATCCATGACTTGGCGGACCGAAGCAGAACCAAAAGCACTGCTGGATAGTTCAGGGATAATGTCAGATACCCTTGCTGTGTCATCAAGGGCACCTTCTGCCACTAAAATCTCAGCTAAAAGCCCTGTAGCTGATTTTGTCATCGACATTGCGGCATGTTTTCCCGCATCACTCAAGCAGCCAGAATAGTACTCATAGACAACTTTTCCTTTATGCATGATAAGGATGCCATCAGTGTAATTCTTGGCCAAAGATGCTTCCCACGTTATTGCAGAGTCACTTCCAATGGGCAAGAAAGAAACAGCATCTATTGAACCATCAAGTGCATACTCCAACGGAATAGGGGCTCCTAAGCCTCGGCTAACCTGCTCTGTTGGCAGTAGCTCACGTAGATGACAGACACTCCATCGCATTTTAGGGAAGCTAAAAAAGTTGGAGTCAGGCTGCATGATTAATTTATCAGGAGAGGGGGGGAAACCGTTCATCCAACCCAACGTAACAGGGTCTGAGTCAGCGGCAGTCAATGCGCCTGGTTTTGATTGGGCAAGCGCCGAAGTGGTGCAGACTAATGTCACCCCACAAAAAGCCAGTAATCTTCTAGTAGTTAACGACAACATTGACAAATCCTCCTGTCCAATTAGGCACATAACCACCAAAGGTGTCTCTTATTCCTTTACCTGGAAAAGAAACACTCAAACCAGCCGTTAAAAAAATATTCTGGGAAACAATACGGTTGTACTCCAGAAAAAGATCGTCCGATAAATGTGCGTGGGTGACGCCAGAAATAACATTTGAGCTATTACCAACGGTTTCTACACGCGTGGCCTGCCCGAATTGAATAGGGCTCCTCAGCTCATTTGCACGAATATGGGAGTACCGCAGTGTCAGTGTATCCTGTTTTGATGGCTGAATACGCAAAGCAACGTTATAGGCTTGGACATTTGAGTTAATGAACGTCATGGATGATTTAGATCCTGTCGCCCATGCGCTCGGGGAGCCTTCATAATATAGGGGATCAAACCGCTCTAGCTTATCAGTATCAGGGTCATCACCTGAGAAAGTTTGATAAGACAAGATTAGAAGAGGCGACCAAGCTAGATCTTTGAACGCATATCCCGTTTGGAGTCTTCCTGCCCAAGCACTCAGGTCTATGCGGTCATTCCATTCATAGGCAATATCGGCACTAAACATTAAGTTCTGATTATTCCCCATAGAAGAGTTCAGCGCATAGATGTTAAGCGCGTTTGTGCCTTCACGCGCTCCCGGTAAAATAGTTGGAGCGCCAACACCACCGAAAGCCGCTTGAGCATATGGAGATTGCGACTCCAAAACCTTAATGTAACTTAGCCCTGCATAATCAACGATTGAAGTTTGATGACGAAAATCAAACCCTGCTAAGCGATTGTTACTATCGTTAGACGACAACTCATTGGGGCTAATATAAAACAATGTGCCGGTTGTATGAGCATGCTTGAACTGCCCGATTGCAGCCGTATCCCATGCTTTTCTAGGCCCAAATTTCAGTGCGCCTCGTTCAAAGCCGCTAGATCCACCGTTGGCAATCAGCATGCCTGAGCCAAGTTTTAATTCCTTAGGGCCAAGGGAAAGATCGATGGCTGCTTTATTTTCAAGTTGTTGTTGATAGCCAAGGTAAGCTTCTTCTAATGTCACTCTGCCTGTATCGTTGGCATCATAGGCATCAGTACCTTGAGTATAAGAAAACACCCCTGAAAGTTTTCCGTAGAATATGCCACCCCCTGTGGGGGACTGAAAGCTGATACCGGGTTTTACGTAGTACTCTAACCACTCAGTATCTGAGTCAAAACCTGCGTCTGGCGCTACTTGATCTGAGAAGTTCCAGAACAAGTTGGTCTCTGCGACCGCATTCACCCCAGCTTGGAAATGGGAAAGCCATTGTGTATTTTGTGCTAGGGCAAAGCTAGGGGAGTTAAATACGAGGATGGCAGCGACTGTTAGTAACGACCGAGGTTTAGCACAACGAATCTTAGCATTTCGTATGCTTTTGAGAACGATGTCTTCCGTTAGGTTACACGATCCATAGTGAGCTAATTGATCCATATAAAAGTTCCCACGAAGAGCATGAGTGGCTCTTGGTTCTTAGTGTTGAAGCCTACGCTGTTAGATACGAATTGTAAATTCACCGCGCCAGCCTGCTAAATATATTTAGGCAACACTTGTCTCATATATGTTATTATTAATAGTATTGATAATGATTACTATTTAATAATATGAATGCAACAGTCATCCCTCCGTCGTATCAACTGCTTCTCGTCGAAGATGACGATACGATTAGCAGCTTAATTAAATCCGGTTTATCAGCTCAAGGTTACAGCGTTGATCATTGTATAGCCGGGGATCAAGGTCTGGAGCAGGCACTTAAACATCCTTACCACATGATATTGCTGGACTTGATGTTGCCTCAACTCCATGGCTTGGAGCTGTTACGGAAACTCAAAGCCGTGCGCGAGAGAACCCCCGTTATCGTGATATCAGCATGCACTCAGCAGCAAGATCGTATAACGGGTTTACATTATGGTGCGGATGACTATCTACCTAAACCCTTTTGTATGGAAGAGCTGCTGTTAAGAGTTCAGGCTGTTTTGCGTCGCTGTTATCAAGAGAAAGTATTAGAAACACACCAATTAAAGGTTGGCCCCCTTAGAATCGATAAGCGTGCTCGTCGGGTATATGTTGAGCAGCAATTAACAAGTCCTTTTGCTAGGTTTGAGATCGAGACATTAACGCCAGCAGAGTTCGATCTTCTTTGGTATTTAATGTTATCGCCTGATGAAGTCCACTCCCGCGAATACCTATACCAAGCCGTGTTACGGCGCAATTATGCTCGATTTGATCGTAGTCTGGATGTTCATATCAGTAACTTGCGCAGCAAATTGCGTGACAGCGCCCCAACTCAAGAATGGGTGATTACGATACGGGGTAAAGGTTATCGTCTGTGGTAAAAGGCAAACTTTACTGGGTATTAATAGCCAGCGTGGCATTAGGTAGCCTACTGCTATTTGCTTTATTGTACTGGGCTAATGATCGGATATCACAATCCCTCACTTTAATAGATAGCGCCCATCAGGCTCAGTTACAAACATGGGCAGATAAAGCAGAGTCTTACCTTACATCCAACGATTATCATGAGTTAGAGCATTACCTGGCTTATTTGAATAAAGATCAGCAAGTAGCAGCGTTTGTCCTAACCCATCAACTGCAACCCCTCTCTGGCTTGACTATACCGCCAGAGTTGCTGGGGAAACTGAATTTTCAACGGCAGTTAGATTGGCCTGTTCACTCACATTGGGATGAGGTGTTGATCGGTATTCCACTTAATAATGTGCAAGCGAGCTTCGTTGTACGTTTGCCCGATCACATGCATCCTAAGCCCTCTTTAGGTAGTTTAAAATTTATACTGACGATGCTGATCCCCTTATCAGCCTTACTGCTACTCACGCATTTTTTGTATCGCTATATTATTGGGCCACTACGCACACTCAAAGAAGCCTCTAAACAACTTGCTACAGCAACATTGGATTATCAAGTAAGACCGCTATTTGGTAATCGACGAGATGAACTCAGTGAGCTAGCTGACACCTTTGATAATATGGCTTGCCGTATACAGCAACTGGTAAAAAGCCAACGACAACTCATCGGAGATCTGTCCCATGAGATACGGACACCACTAACACGTATTCGCTTACTATTATCCTCCCATTTACCCGATGCCGAACGACGCAAGCGCTTGGAGCATGAAATCTCAGTGATGCAACTCCTGCTTGATAACGCAGTGTTGTTAGCCCGCTGGGATATTGAACCAGAAGCAGCCAGCTTAGACTCTTTTGGTCTTGTACCCGTCTCTGATTTACTCACGATGGTGTTGGACGATGTTAACTTCGAATTTTCAGATCGGGAGATAGTGACCGCTATCGAACCTGAGTTAATGCTCTGCTGTGGGTCAGCCTTTGGTATGACAAGAGCTATGGAAAATATCATCAGGAATGCCATGCTTTATTCGGATGATAGCGTATATGTTTCAGCATGGCAGGGCGATCAAGGCTCAGATCTATCCCGTTTTAACGCCTCTGAATGGACTACAGTGGTTGATCATCAATCGTCAAACCCAGGTGTTTTCATCTGTGTACAGGACCAAGGGCCGGGCGTTGCCTTAAATGAGTTGAACCATATCTTTGAGCCTTTCTACCGGGTTGATAAGTCGCGATCACGAAGTCATGGCGGCAGCGGATTAGGATTACCCATTGTCCGTCAGCAAATAATGCAGTTACAAGGGGCGCTTTGGGTGCGAAGCCTACCTGATAAAGGGTTTGCTATCTGCCTGTTTTTTCCTGAACTGGAGCACATAAACGAATTGTAAAGAATGTAAATTTGCTACGCGAAGCTGGCTTGATATGAGAGATTAGCCACTAATGTAAATAATTATCATTCGTAATACAGGTTTAGCCAAATGACTCCAGCTTCGTTATTGAAAAAATTACCCCTAGCCTTAGCGATCAGTGCCGCAAGTGGGGCGGTTATGGCAGAAGGACAAGCCAAAGAGTTACAACCTCTAGAGGTTTGGGCAACACAAATATCAAGCTCATCTGAATACCTTGGCGATAATGATATTCAGCTTAAACAAGCCGACCATTTAAGCGACTTAATGCGTATGCTGCCGGGTGTTGAGGTTGGTGGAACACACTCCGTCGTACAAAAGATCAGTATTCGTAGTCTGGATGACACAGACCTGAATATCACGATCGATGGTGCTAACCAACAAGCTTATGTTTATCACCACGCGGGCAACCTGCTGATCAACCCAGATATTTTAAAAGCGGTAGATATACAAGTGGGTGCAAACTCAGTCTTGACGGGAGGTCTTGGGGGGAATGTCGCTTTCGAAACAAAAGATGCTATTGACTTACTTCAACCAGGCCAAAAAGTTGGCGGACGAATTCAGGGTCAAGTAGCCAGCAATAAGTACTTCGGAACCTCATTTACCGGATTTGGGCGCTTAGGCGAGAATTTAGATTTTCTTGCTTATATCAATCAGGTCGATCGTGATAACCCTGATGATGGTAAAGGACGAGAAAGCTTAGGTAATGATGGGAAAATCATGAATGGCCTGCTCAAGGCCGGTATTGCACTAACAGATGAGCAGCGCCTTGAGGTGGCATATGACCACTACAAGGATGAAGGAGATTATCCTTTTCGTGCCGATATGGGTGTAGGGACTAATCAGGCTATTACAGGAGATCGCCTCTATCCTACCGATTACCAACGGGATACCTTCACAGTGGGCTATGAACTGGATAAGGGGGATGCTCTATACCTAAGAGCAAATCTATACCACAACGAACTCGCTTTAAAACGCCGTGAAGATGCCGAGGAATATGCGGTAAAAGAGGGCGTTACAAAGAATATTGGCGGTAAAGTCTTAGCTGAGACCCTACTGGAACATGCGACGTTTAATCAAACCTTACGTTATGGCGGCGAATACAATCTCCAAAAAACGCGTATGTACAAAGATGGCCATAACAAAGGCGGTGAAGAGGCTGCTCGCTTGGCTCTCTATGCTGAGGATACGCTGGATTTTGATGGTATTCGTATCACACCGGGGCTACGGTATAACTTCTATGATATAGATGCTACCGCAGCTGATAAAAGCTACAACGAGTGGACATGGGGCCTTGCAGCAGAGATGGATCTGAACTCACAGTGGACATTACGAGCGGCTGCAACCCGGTTATTCCAAGGGCCTAATCTAGAAGAGGCGTTCTATGCGGATTATGTTAACTCAAACAACGCCTCACTGAAGCCTGAAACAGGTTTAAACCGTGAAGTTGGAATCCGCTTCCGCCAACAGCAACTTGGGGGCTTTGATGAAGTTAACGTAGGTTTCACGGCCTTTCATACATCCATTAACGACCGTATCGCCTGGAGCCGTAGTGGAGGCAGCTGGTTCAACCAAGATAAGGTTGAGTTAAAAGGTTTTGAGGCCAGCGCACGCGTAGAAAAAGGCTCATTTAGCGCTTTAGCAAGCTACTCAAAAACTGATACAGAAGACAAACTGACAGGCAACCCTATAGCAGATCAATCCGGTGATAGCGTTTCATTAACTGTAGATTACACCTTCCCACAGCAAGTCACCTTGGCGTGGGAATCACAATGGATCATGGAAGAGGGACATTACAACAAGCCTGCTTACAACGTGCATAGCATCTCTGCACGTTGGGCACCTAAATCGGTTAAAGGGCTTGAGCTGACCGCCGGAATTGAGAACATCTTTGATGAGTATTATGTCTCTCATGTTTCCCGTATTGGGGAGTCGAATCACCCACGCTTCGGACACTTAGTGTTAGATGACTCTGAGCCAGGTCGCAACATTAAACTCACAGCCGCTTATAGTTTCTGATTCTATTTTTAATGACGAACCGGAGGTTTCACCTCCGGTGCGGTGAGGGCATAAAAATGCTGGATGCGATAGCGCAATGGGTATCGCCACGCCTAATGCGGACGATTCATCTTTACTCAGCAACCTTGATGTTGGCCGCCATGCTTTTCTTTGCATTCACTGGCATCACACTGAACCATCCAGATTGGTTTAGTGAACATCAATCAACCCTACGGGAGGAGGTTTTACCCGAGCCAATTCAGCAATTTCTTACGATTACCGACCCAGGGCAAGCCCCCCCTTCGCTTGTCTTGGATTGGTTAAAGAAAGAGCAGAATATCCATGGCAAGAAGATCGAGATCGATTGGGATAGTGCAGACTCCTTATTGTTGATTGATATACAACAACCGGGAGGGTTTGCTCTAGTTGAAGTCGACTTAACATCCGGCCGTGTTGTGATCGAGCAACGTCTGGGGAGCTGGGTACAGGTGTTAAATGATCTACACAAAGGGCGCTACGTAGGCGAGATATGGAAATGGTTTATCGATATCTCAGCGCTGATCATGCTGCTGTTTACCTTAAGTGGTTTCTGGCTGATTTTACCGCAAAAACGAAGACGTCAAGGCCTGCTTGGAATCGCACTAGCGGGAACCTTGGCACTGGTGCTGCTTTATAAAGGAAGTATTTAATGCTCAGAAAAACAATCTTGCGCCAATTGTGCATAGCGGGGTTAGGTGTTGGCTTAACACTGAGTGCAGCCACGGCTCAAGCCGCCGTGTTACAAGTCAACATTGAGCTACCCGAGTTTACACAAGGCCCATACCATCGCCCCTATGTAGCGGTTTGGGTAGAGAACGAAAAACACCAGCCAGTTCGGCAGATAGCGCTCTGGTATGAAGATGCCGAATGGCTAAAAGATATACGTCGATGGTGGCGCAAAGCCGGGCGTTATGGGCAAGCTGAAACAGATGCTGTTACTGGAGCGACCCGAGCCCCTGGACATTATCAACTGGTATGGGATGGAAAGGATGCCAAAGGCAACCTATTACCTGAGGGCAGCTATTTTGTCCAAATTGAGGTGGTTCGTGAGCATGGGGGACGCACATTGCGCGAAGTGCCAATAAGCGTACCCCTCAAAGCACTGGATATTAGCCATCCCCCCGAAGGGGAACTAGGTAGCGTAAACCTCAAAGTGACACAGGAATAAAAGGACAACATATGCAACATATCGTTAACCCCAAGGTGCTCTGGCAGCACCGCAAAGCACTCTCACTGGCGTTACTCTTAGGAGCATCGTCAAGCATAGCGACAGCTCACCCTGTGTGGCTGCTGCCTAGTGAGTTTGTACTCTCCAGTAAGGAACCAGTATGGATCACTGTCGATGCATCTGCTTCTAACCATGTTTTTATCTATGATCATGGCATACCGCTGGAGCGCGCCAAAATAGCCTCCCCCGATGGAAAGACACGCCCAGTTGGCACCTATTTTAAAGGCCAACGCCGGAGTGTATTCGATCTGCAGTTAGATCAAGAGGGGACATGGAAGTTATCTGCCTCGCGCCCAGCCACACATATTACTTACTATGAGCACAACGGCGAAAAAAATCGAATCTTCGCAACTAAAACAGACGCGAAAAAACGCTTACCTAACGATGCTAAACTTGGCACAACAACCTTATATCACACCGCTACACACGCCTATGTAACTTGGGGAGCGCCATCTGGGAAGGTGTTAGAAACCACAGGGAAAGGGCTAGAACTGGTTGCAAAAACTCATCCTAATGACTTGGTAGCAGGGGAGAAAGTGACATTACAGTTTCTTCTTAACGGTAAACCTGCTGCCAATATTGATGTTGATGCGACGCCAAGCAACACCCTGTATCGCGATGACCGAATGGAAATACATGCGCGTACCGACGCTCAAGGCTATTTCAGCTTTACGCCCTCACTCGCAGGGCCGTGGTTGGTCGGCGCTCATACTGAATACACCATCCCATCACCAGACGCTGACAAGGAGGCCCACCTGCTTTATCTAACATTGGAGGTGCAAGTGCAGTAACCAACAATTGTGATACTTATTTTACAATTGCGTGATTAACCCATGACTTCTCACCCATAGACTTCCCAGTAACCATTAATACAACTGGGAAGTTACGCTATGAAAATAAAAACGCTACTAGCCGGTATGGCTTTATCTGTTGCCGCAGCACCAAGCTTTGCAGAGGTCATCTCCGTTGAAGTTACCAACCTTACCCACGGCAGTTACTTCACCCCTTTATTATTAACAGCCCATGGCGATAACCTCCATCTGTTCAATGTCGGGACAGCGGCGACGCCTGAGCTTCAAGCGATGGCTGAAGGCGGTAGTATTGATGGGCTCGTTGCCCTAGCCAGTGCTGCTAATGCCTCTAACATGCCCAACCCTGCGGGAGGCTTACTGGCACCCGGCGCTAAAACCAGCGTAATGCAGTGGGATACCGGCTCGAACGGTTATCTCAGCATTGTGGGTATGGTGCTACCGTCTAACGATGGTTTTGTCGGTCTTAACAGCTGGAAAATCCCCACAGCAAAAGGCAAATACACGGTCATGCTCAATGCTTATGACGCTGGCACCGAAGCCAATGATGAGATCGTTAACGGCGGTGGCGCACCTGGAGCACCGGGCATTCCTGCTAACCCCGGTGCTAATGGCGGAACTGGCGCTACCGGCGTGACGAGCACAGAAGCGAATCAGACGGTCCATATCCACCGTGGTGTATTAGGAGATACGGAAGAGTTCAGCGGGCCAAGTGATTTAGACTCACGCATTCACCGTTGGTTAAACCCGGTTGCTAAACTGGTTGTGACTGTAGAATAGGAGAGGAGACGATGAACACGAAGTACATAATGTTTCCTGCCTTAATCGCTTTGCCATGGTTGCTCACAGCCTGTAGTGGTAGCAACAACGACTCACCCGTACAAAAGGTGATGGCAAACTATGAAATCAAAATTACCAACGCCACCCATGGTCAACCACTATCGCCACCTGCCGCTATTTTGCATGATGGGCAATATATGGCATGGTCGATAGGTTCATCGGCTAGCGCTGGGTTAGAAACCCTTGCAGAATCAGGGTCGCCAGCTGATCTGGTGGCCGAAGCGGCCTCTACGGTTGCACAAACCACAGGGAGTGGCGTTGTTGTACCTGGAGCCATGATGTCGTTGATGCTATCGGGTGAATGGTCAAGCGATCTTGAACTAACCGTCGCGACGATGCTGGTGAATACCAATGATGCTTTTACCGGCACAACAGGATGGCATGTGGGTGACTTGGCCGTTGGCGAGCATAAGCAGATGCTGATGCCTATCTATGATGCGGGCACCGAAACCAATGACGAGCTTGCCGCAACGATCCCTGGGCCTGCTGCTGGTGGAGAAGGCTATAACCCTGCAAGGGAAAGTCATGATCAAGTCAGACGCCACCCCGGTGTCGTTACCCAAGCGGATGGTTATGCAGACTCAGCATTGACCGAAGCGCACCGTTTTGATCAAGGCGCCATGTTAGTTAGCGTAGTCCGTACTCAGTAATCTATGCTAGATTGACAAAAAGGATGGTGGCTTTCACCATCCTTGTACCACCAACGGAACACCCCATGCACGAAAGAATTCTGATTGTCGAAGACCAAGAAGATATCAATGCACTGATCGCCTTGAATCTAGAGGTACTGAACTACCAAGTAAGCTGCGCGCTCAATGGCACGGATGGTTTACAACAAGCACAAGATGGCGAATTCGATCTTATTATCCTCGATGTGATGCTACCGGGTATCGATGGGCTGCAAATCTGCAAAATTCTTCGCGCAAATAACCTTTTCACACCGATATTGATGTTAACCGCCCGTAAAAGTGAGGCGGATCGAGTGGTCGGGCTTGAAGTAGGCGCAGATGACTACCTAACAAAACCCTTTAGTGTATTAGAGCTACAAGCACGCGTTAAAGCCTTGCTGAGACGGATGGAGTTTAATAAGCAACAGCAAACAGAAGAGGGCAGTGCTGACGACATTACGGTTAAGCAACTACAGATTCATAAAACCAAACGTGTGGTCTCTTTAGCGGGGCAACCGATTAACCTGACCGCTAAAGAGTTTGACTTATTGCTGTATCTGGTGAGTTTTCCTGGTCAGGTTTTTAGCCGCGAACAACTCCTCAATGCCGTATGGGGCTACCGACACAGCGGATATGAACATACCGTCAATTCTCATATTAACCGCTTACGCGCAAAAATAGAGCAAGACCCAGCCAACCCACAGTTTGTGCTTACGGTTTGGGGTGTAGGATATAAGTTCAGTGAATAGACAAGGTTTTAGATTTCGCTTATCGCTGGCGCTGTTTGGCAGCTTTCTACTCATTGGCGCTTTTGCAATTATGCTGTTTGTTTACTCGTCTCGTGCTTACCAGCAAGAGATCACTCAGCTCATGCACAAAGAGCTAGCCACCCATGTGGTTGAAGAATACCGTTTTTATCAAGGTGATAAGCCAGACATAGAAAGCACTAAAGAAACCTTCCATAACCTCATGTATTTAGGCGCAAATTTTGAATTTTATTTACTCGATACAAGTGGCAAAATACTGGCCTATTCAACCGATCCTGCAAAAATAAAACGCGAAAAGGTCAGCCTAGCGCCAATCCAAACGTACCTAAACACCTCCATTTTAGATCAGCCCATACATGGGCAAGACCCAAGGTCACTCACTGGTGAGAAGATATTCAGCGTTGCCACCATCAAGCAAAATGACCAAGTGCAAGGCTATCTTTATGTGATTTTAGGCAGTGAAATCTATGACGAAATTGCCGATATGGTACTGAGCAGCCAGATCTTACAATGGGGGCTGGGTTTGCTTACCGCAGGTTTTGCTTTCGCGCTTTTGTCAGCCCTATGGATTACAGGATTGATTACCAAACCACTGCATCTGCTCACATCACAAGTCAAAACGGTGCAACAAACAGGGCTATCAAAACAATCTGTGCAGAACATACAGGTGATAGAACGGCTTGAGCAATGGCAAGAGGGCACACAAGATGAAGTGAACATCTTAGGGAGTGCCTTTAGGGAGCTATTAGAGCAGCTCAATGAGCAATACCAAAATGTAGTCACGGTAGATGAACTCCGAAAAGAGCTGCTATCACACGTATCACACGACCTCAGAACGCCATTGGCCTCCTTGTTGGGCTACTTAGAGACTTGGGAGCTAAACGAAGGCAAAGTATCAGCCATAGAAAGCCGCCAATATATACATATCGCCAAAAAGAATGCCCACAAGATCTCCTTATTAATCGAGCAGCTCTTTGAACTGGCTTACCTTGATAGTGGCAACGTACAAGTGAATAAAGAGCACTTTTCCATCGCTGAACTGATTCAGGACGTCCTGCAAAAGTTCCAGATAGAAGCGCAACAAAAGCAAATACACCTAGATATCTCACCGAAAGACAGCAGCATTTGCGTCTGTGGTGATATAGAAAAGCTGGAAAGAGTCTTTACTAACCTGATTGAAAACGCGATTCGTCACACCCCCGAAGGCGGCTCAATTACCGTAAAGCTGATTAACAGCTCGGGGCTGGTATCGGTCGAAGTCACCGATACCGGAATAGGTATACCAGAAGCCGACATCCCCCATGTGTTCGACCCCCACTATAAAGCGCAGAACAGCGTTAGGGAAAACACAGCCCATGGCGGTTTAGGCTTAGCCATCACTAAAAAGATTTTGGATTTACACCAGTCAGAGATCGCCGTGAAAAGTGCGATAGGCCAAGGCACCACCTTTGAGTTCTCTTTAGCGGCTAAAGCGTAACCTCAGACACTGTAAGCACAGCAATAATCTTTTGATGATAACCGCTCCAGACGTAACGAAAATGCTTACCCTGGCGCGGAATCGTCACCGCTTTTGGCCGAAACGCCGCAACACACTCGCCACCGCTATCTCGCACGCTGCGGTATAACAAACCATTGCTATCCTGATCCCTCATGGTCTTAGCAAAAACCTGTGCCGCTGAATAATCATCAGGATCATGTAACGTCTCATACTCAGCATCACGCACATCATGCAAGGGCAGGGCGACTTGGTTAATATACTGGCGCATCGTCAGCTCAGTATCAGGCTCTTGGGTAGCTGATAAAAACTTCTCCCGGTGGTAGACCGTCTCCGCAATGGCGGTATTCAGATCCCGAGCCCCGTAATACACACCAAAGCGCCCATCGGTAAAACGGCTCGCCACACCAATATGGGTAAAGGCAGCCATCACCGGCGTTGAGCCAGGCCCAGACACCCGTTCATCAGGTGATAACAAACAGAGATTACCCACTTCATCCCGTAGCCGGTCGTTGGTAAGCGACTCAATTGCATACACTAAATCCAGATCTTCGGGGTCGGCGACCGTCTCAAACAAACCGATAGGGGGGAAGTGGCTAGGCACTAAACGATGCAACTGACCCCAATCGGGCAACACCTCAACTGGCAAGCGCATCTTAACCCCTCATGCCATCAAGATAACGGCGCACATCCGAGAGATTAACCAAGCTACCTTTGAGCATTACATTAATCGCCGACTCGCCCCCAAAATCCCGATTAGGCTTAAACGGCCACGCATTAGCTTGCGCCTCGGTTGGGAACAACAACCGCAACGCCTTATAAATCCCCATCACATACGAGATGCGCTCAAGGGTATCCTTAGGCAGCGCAGGAGCATCACCACTACGCCACTTGTAAAACGTAGAACGCGCCGGATCACCCAATAAACACATCTCATCCTGAGCCGACAAACCCCAGCCCCGGGTGATGTTAAAGAACACCTTAAGCGCAGTACTAGAAACACGCTTAGGATCGGCTTCTTGTAAAATTTGAGTGGGTGAGTGCATAGCTGCCGCCTCGTAATATGATAAGTATTAGCGGTTTGATTATAGTCTCTATCTAGATATAAATACAAATATGTTTCTAATGAGATTTTATAGTGTCGTATCTCTACATAACACGTGCTAGGAGCGGCTCTGTTAATGCGATGTAATGTTGAAACTAAGAGAGCTGTGATGGGTATGCTTAGTTCGAGAAGCTAAATTCAGCACGTGGACGTAAGACAGCAACTGTTATATAACCTTAGAGATGTATTGCTCCTTTCTATTTAAATGGGACGCGATCATTTCGTTAGGTGTCACAGCACCACAAAGGATGTATAAAATGACAACTGAAGAAATTATCCATGCATTCAACCTTAATGATGAGCATGTAGAACACCCATTTAGAGTTAGCTTGATAGATGAAAACATAACATGCCCACACTGCAGGGCTGTTAAGGGTTTGGGTGAATTAGTAGATGAAGAGAGAGTAGGGATACAAAAAACTATGAGTCGCATGAAAATTGACTTTGTTGAAGTAAAAAATTTCCGAAAGCTACAGCGCTGTAGAATAGATTTTGATTCCGAAAAAACCCTGTTGGTTGGGGCTAACAATAGCGGCAAAACTTCTGCAATGGTTGCCCTTAGAAAATTTCTCTTATCTCCTGAAGATATTGAAGTCCGTGATGTATCTATCAGTAATTGGACTCACATTGATGGTATTGGAAGTGATTGGGAAAATGGGGAAAACTCAGAAAAAGATCTCAGTGACTTTTTACCTTCCCTCGATGTTTGGCTATATGTTCCTCTTCAGAATATACACCATGTAGTACACATATTACCAAGTGTCGATTGGGATGGCGGAAATATTGGGGTCAGACTTCAATTCGAGTTGAAAAGTTTAGACAAGCTAAAAGAAGATTTTCTAGCGGCCAGAAAAAAAGCTAAAGAGATAGAAACTGGATATAGCCCTGATGAGGATGCCCACGCCAAGCCATCAATTGAGCCAATAAGCCTTGTTGATTTCTTACATACAAAGCTTTCGATCTACACAACATTAAAAGCTTACTCATTAGATACAGCAAAGCTTGTTGGGCCAGACAGTAAAGGGGCAGCCCAAATGCAGCAGCTCGAAGAAGATGCACTTGAGCTTGCAAGTAACCCTTTCAAAGGATTGATTAACATACGTGAGATACCCGCACTTAGGGATTTTTCTGATGGTAAAAGTGCCTATGCCGATGGTAAACCTGCAAAGAGCGAAAGAATGACAGGTACGCTATCTGGTCATATTAGGGGGTACTATGAAAAGCATATCGAGAGCGCCGATAACATTAACCAAGATGACATCAATGCATTTGGGGCCATACAAAAAGCGGAGAATGCATTTGATCAGCGCCTGAAACATGGCCTTTCTCATGTTTTGAAAGAGCTTGAAGACTTAGGAGTGCCCGGAGTTAATAATCCCAACATCGTTTTTAATCCAAAATTTAAATCGTTGGATGGTTTAAGTCATGATTCTGTCGTACAGTATCGTGTTTCTGAGCCTGTAGATAATGAAAGAGATCAATTCTTACCTGAATCATATGCTGGATTAGGCTACCAAAACTTAATTGCAATGATCTTTATGCTAATCAGGTTTAGGCAAGACTGGATTGAGCCTCAACATTCAGATAGCGAAGAAGTTGCTATTGCTCCAATTCAGCTTGTAATGATTGAAGAGCCAGAAGCTCATTTACATGCACAAGTTCAGCAGGTTTTTATCAAGAAAGCATATACAGTTCTAAGAAACCATAAAGATTTATCAGAGACATCACCGTACTCAACCCAGCTGCTCGTAAGTACTCATTCTAGTCATGTTTCTCATGAGGTCGACTTTTCCAATCTGAGGTATTTTCGTCGACTCTTACCGTCAGAAAAAGGGAAGTCAGCCACATCCACAGTTGTGGATTTATCCAATATATATGGTGAGGATAAAAAAACTTATAGGTTTGTAAAAAGATACATAAAAGCTACAGATTGCGACCTTTTTTTTGCTGACGGTGCAATATTCGTAGAGGGTCAGGCAGAACGTATCCTCGTACCACATTTCATCAGAGAGCACTTTGAGAATCTGTGGGGGCGATATATCAGCTTGATCGATATTGGTGGATCAAATGCTAGAAGGTTCCAACCATTAATACAGGCATTAGGGCTTACCTCCTTAGTTATCACTGATTTGGATGCAGGAATTCGAACCAAAGTACCCAAGACAGGGGGTGGGGAAACAACTAGAACAAAAAAAGTACCGCCAGCTAAATCAGATGGTCAGGTTACAACAAACCCAACGCTGAAAGCATGGCACCCGAAGTTAGAAAAAATCGATGAATTGCTTGAGTTGTCAGATCAGCATCACAGTATTCGTGTAGATGAAAACTATTATTTATACGTGGCATATCAGAAACAGGTAACTAACCCAAATAACCCTGAAGAGATGCTCATACCAAGAACATTCGAGGATGCATTGATTTATGAAAATTTTGATAGCCTTAGAGAGATAGAAGAATCCTTAACAACCCGAAAAATCAAAGCGCTTCTAGATAGGAAAGATGCTGGTGAGGAACTCGAATTAGAGGGTGAGATATTTGAAATAGTAAACAACGCTGAAAAAGCTGAATTTGCTATTGAGTGCCTTCTAGCCATCGATGAAGGAACAAATTTAACTCCGCCCAAGTACATAGCAGCTGGTTTAAAGTGGCTAGATGAAAAACTTCAGGAAACGATTGAGAGCCCTCTAGCAGAAGCAGGTGACTCAAATGGTTAGCAAATGTTTGGTCGGTCTTGCAGATACTGATGTTGATCTAGTTATCTCACATTGTCTCAACCCCGTTTCTCCTCATTCATTTTTTCTATACGCAGGAGCTGGTTCCGGTAAGACGTACTCGCTAGTCAAAGCACTTGAAGCTTTTGAAAAATCATATGGGGAGGAATACCGGCGAGAAGGAAGAAAGTTAGCTGTCATTACATATACCAATGCTGCCTGTGATGAAATCACAGAAAGAGTAAAAGGAAATCCTCTTTTTCACATAAGCACAATTCACAGTTTTTGCTGGATATTAATAAAAAGCTTCCATGATGGAATTCGCGAGTATTTGCTAAGTGAGATACCAATTGAAATACTAGAACTAGAGAAGCAAGAAGCCAAAGGCAGAGGAGGTAAGGCATCTGAAGTAAGGCGACGAAAAATTGCTGATAAAAAGAAATACATCGAATGGTTAAACGCCAAGAAAGTTTTTACTTATAACCCTAATGGCGACAACCAGGGTATGGCATCACTTTCTCACTCACAAGTCATAAAGATTTGTTCGTATTTTTTAGTAGCCAAGCCGTCTTTCCAGCAAATCTTAGTAAGTCGATATCCATTTATGCTTATTGATGAAAGCCAAGATACAAATAAGGATTTTATCGAAGCGTTATTTGAAGTTGAGAAACGCCATGAAACTTTTGCTCTAGGACTCATTGGAGACATGATGCAGAGAATATATGGTGACGGAAAAGCAGACTTGGGAGCCGCTCTCCCTGAAGGCTGGGCTAACCCGATCAAGCATATGAATTGGAGAAGCCCAAGTAGGATAGTTTCTCTCGCTAATGATATACGACACGAAACTGATCAGCAGATTCAAAAAGTACCAGATGGTAAGCCGGAAGGGTTTGTTCGTCTCTTTATAGCCAATTCTGATATCCCAAATAAGCCTCAATTTGAGGTAACAGTTGAAAGGCAAATGGCTGAAATTACAGGAGATGAATTGTGGAATAATCAAGAAAATACTAAACATCTTATGCTCGAACATAAGATGGCGGCAAAAAGAATGAATTTTGAACCAATGTATTCAGCATTGAGTAAATCAAGTCACTTTCAAACTGGCTTGAGAAGCGGAGAGTTGACTTCAGTTCGAGTGTTTTCTGAATACGTACACCCTCTATATAAGCTGGTAAAAGAAGGAATGAGTCATGCTGTGATGACTCACTTAAGAAGAACAAAGTCACCTTTGATAAGTAAAGAATACTTGCAATCCCAAGTTGCTACCACACCTCTTCAGCCCGTCAGAGAAGCCATTCAAAAGCTGGTAGAGTTGATTGACTCTGATCCAAAAATAGCATTTCTAGAGATCCTTCAATGCGTAGCAACTCATAATCTGTTTTCTATACCTCATAGTTTGGTTGCGTTTATCGATGTTCAATTTAATGAAAATAAGGCCGAAGAAGAATCAGACCTAAATGAAGCTGATGATTCTAGTATTGAAGCTCTTCTCGCCTTTCTAAAAACACCTTATCAACAGATAGAGGCATACAGTACCTATGTTTCTGGGGAAGGGGCGTTTGATACTCATCAGGGTGTAAAAGGGAGAGAATTTGAACGGGTGTTAGTCGTTATGGATGACGAAGATGCTGGCGGGTTCCTGTTCTCATATGAAAAGCTTTTTGGTGTTCAAGAGTTAACCAAAAGAGATAGAGAGAACATAACAAGTGGTAAAGAATCGGGGGTTGATAGAACACGAAGGTTGTTTTATGTCACTTGCACTAGGGCTGAGAAAAGCTTAGCGCTAGTTGCTTACACCCGAGATCCTAGTAGATTAAAGCAAAGTGTTTTGTCTAAGGGATGGTTTATTGAAAATGAAATCGTAATGCAATGAATGATTTTTTTCTACGAAGTTGTTTCCGTGTTGGGCCAGCCATAACGACCACCCCAATTAATTCGTGTTTTGGGGCAAGAAGAGTGAGCATCTCACTTTCCAGTCATATAGCTTACTAGCTAGAGCAGACCAGAACTATTCTTGAGTTTTTACTTGGCTTGTGAGATCAATCTCACGCCTAAGTTCTATTAACAGGATAAGGAAAGACACTGTGAGTATTTTTATATACAGTTTAACATAATATATATTATGCGAAGTTAATAATGCGCAATAAATCCTACAAAAACAGGATATTTAAAATCTGTAAGCGTTTACTTTTAATCTTTTATGAACACAATAAAATCATTGATATATTCGGCAATTTTCACGGATCACCACACAAATAGTTTTCAAAGATTTACAGAAACAGACTGAGAAGCTATAAAGACAGGCAGTCACACCTTGTGGCTTTGAATAGCATTCACTGGAGCGTTAAGGAGCGAGATTTGGGTATCGAGGATCGAGACTGGTACAGAGAGTACCACAAAGAAAGGAAAAACAATGGAAGCGCTAAAAATGAAAGCAGATGGAGCAGCGCAAAGCCGAACAAGCCAGTAAGCAAGGCCGCTGAGGTAACTAGACAACGCCCAAACACCACAAAAGCACCGGAACCACTCAGCAAAAGTTCATTGCTTTATATGTCAGTAACATTGAACGTTATTTTGATAGGCTCGCTGGTTTACGTGCTTTACCGCTAGACGCATTCTAGAGGACAGTTGCGTATTTCCCCTGCCCCATCTTGGCGATGAGCGGATAGATATAGGCGAATTAGAAAGGCTTTCGCAACGAGCTAATCATCACTGGAATGATTAGTTTTGAAGAACTTTTACAGGATTAACTAGATAATCGCTCACTAAAAATGGATGGACTGAGACTAGCTCTTCAGTGATATCAGAGAGGACTACAAAGGCAATATCACTTACGCTGACCTCTGTTTTGGCGAGCACTTCATAGGCTTCACCTTGGCGCAGGACTAGCTTGTCCTGGATGTGATAATCCATTTCAAGCATGATTTTGTCGCCAGGTTCTAGGCTGTACCAAAAGAATTCTGAGTCAACCAATAAGTTGATGTTCTGTTCGTGTATCAAGGCCTTACGACACCATGTCGTATCGCTAGATGAACTAATTCTGAGTTATTGGCTAGATTGAGCTTTCTGAGAATGTTGGCTCGATGAGCGTGAACTGTTTTTCGGCTCAGGAACATAGCCTCAGCTATTTGAGCTGCAGACTGACCCTCTGCTAATAAAGTAAATATTTGCAATTCTCTGCTAGTTATTTGATTTAATGGGCTTTTTTCTTCTTCACACCCATCAATTACTGCTTTAACTGATTCAGAGAAGTATTCACCACCTTCATGAACCGCAAGCACTGCCTTGACTAGGTCTTCCGGCGCACAGCGCTTAGTTAGGTAGCCCTTTACGCCTACTTTTACAAGGCGCCCCGGATAAGGGTTTGACTCCCAAACGGTCAACACAATCACCTTAGCTCTAGCGTCATAACCGAGAATGCGCTGCACCGCATCGATTCCACCTTGAGCTGATGTCGCATCTAGTGAGTCAGAATCAGAGGGCATGGAGAGATCCATAATCACTACATCAGGGAGTGTTTTTTTATAGATTTCAAATGCTTGTTCGCTATTGTTCGCCTGAGCTATGATCTCAATTTGCGGGTGCTTATCCAGCAATTGCTGAAAACCAGCCCTAACAATATCGTGATCATCAACCAGTAGAACTTTTGCTGTTTTTATCATACGTCGTCATTATCTCGATCAGTTAACCAATGCTGTCATACGTATAGACGTCTGTCTTTAGAACAAAAGATCTATTTATAAATCAACACCCGAGTCTGCACCACTGTAGGCATCACTTGTATCAACATCCAACGCGTAAACGGAGGCTTGCTCGAGATTTTTACAGCGAGCAGGATACGCTACTAGCTCATCACTATAGCCTACTAACTTAATTCCTTCCTGCTTGCAGTGCATTAGCACCTTCTCAAGGGCTTTTATGACGGCTAACTGACGGTCGTTAAACTCCCCATCCCCTACTTCGCTGCGTCGCTTGCCAGTCACTTGACGAACAACATAGCCATCACTATCAACCAGTTGAATACTGATATCCGTTATCTTTTCTTTGACAAGCAATATCTTGGCGCGAGCAAAATCCTGCTCCGTACGGCAGCTAATGGCTGCACCCGGCGTACACGCCCTAAGAGCTGAACGAATCGTTTCTGCACTCACGCCCGCCGGTAGATCAGTATCCATGTCCATTTCCGATAGTTTATCTAAGAATATGATTCTTAAGGATTACTTTTTGCCAGAGATAGCTCTTTTTTGCAATCAGTTAATGCATTTATCGCATCATCGTAACGCGCGTCTTGCTGCGCTATCACCAATTCGAGACGATGTCTTTGTTGCAAGGCTTCTTTTTCTTGCGCCAAAAGCGTCTCTCTAAGTCTCACACACTCTTGATCTCGCTGCTCAAGAGCAAGCTCAAGCTCCTTGATTTTAGAGGCATTTACCTTCGCCTCCACTTTGGCATTAAACAAGGCTTCACTATCTACAGGTGAGCGGATCTCTGCTCCTGCGCCACGTTCTTGGACAATCTCAAGTTGCCTGACTTGCCGCCTAAAGTCATCTCTTTCAGAGGAGGCTCGAATAAGCTGACTTTCCGACTCCAACAGTTTTTGGCTAAGCTGCTGCACTTGATTGCGCAACTCATCATTTGAGCTGCGAACATCCAGATTTTGTGCTTGCAAGCGATCAACGGAAGCGCGCAGAACCTCCAATTGCTCCACACCTTCTTTCTTACGTTCTTTAATTAGCTGCTCAATCTCATCACGCTCTTTTTTGAGGGCATGGTGCGCATATGCCAGCGCCTGATCCCACAGCTGACTTGCCACTGTAATGACCGGCTCAGGCAGTTCTGGGTGCTGATCCTTTCGATATAAGCGCTCAGAGAGCGACGCCCACCATAGATTCAGCGCAGAATTAATAGTTGTAATACTACCGCTACCTATATGCTCACGCACGTTTTGCTGGGTTGGCCTGACTCCAGCTTGTAGCAGCGCATCCGCAGCTTCAAATACTTTTTCTCGAGTGTCTGATTTTCTTGGCATAAAAATACACAATACGTATTATTTGATACGTATCATAACCTCATTTATTCTATTTTAGATAGCTCATTGATAGTGGTTTAGTGATTTTATGTAAATATTTCTCCCCTATTGCACACATCATCCTAAAAAACTTGTCCTATGATTAAGTAAAGGAGCCCACAAGGAGTGATCGTATGTCTATTAAAGTTGCAATTAATGGTTATGGCCGTATCGGCAGAAATATAATGCGTGCGCTTTATGAAGGCGGTCTTAGAGAGCAGATAGATATTGTTGCTATCAACGATCTTGGTGACGCTAAGGTCAATGCGCACTTAACCGAGTTTGATTCTGTGCATGGGCATTTTCGCCGCCCCGTCTCTGCCCGTGATGGGAAGATGTATATTGATGGCGATGCCATTCAGATCTTTAGCGAGCGCGATCCAAACCATCTAGACTGGGGTGCGTTGGATATCGATATTGTATTTGAGTGCACTGGGCACTTTACAACACGCGAAGCTGCTGCCATTCACCTCGAACGAGGTGCTAAGAAGGTGCTGATCTCAGCTCCAGCTAAAGGCGCTGACGCCACTATTGTTTATGGCGTTAATCACACAACGCTGACACCCGAGCATAAGATCGTTTCTAATGCATCTTGCACAACCAACTGTCTTGCGCCGCTGGCGCAAACGCTAAATAACCATATTGGTATTAATGAAGGCATGATGACAACTATTCATGCCTATACCAATGATCAGCATTTGTCCGATGTTTATAGCAATGACATCTATCGGGCAAGGGCCGCTACCCTTTCGATGATCCCTACGAAAACAGGTGCCGCCGAAGCGGTTGGCTTAGTACTACCCGAATTAAAAGGTAAACTCTCAGGCTTAGCGGTTCGCGTACCAACGGCCAATGTTTCACTGGTTGACCTAAGTTTTACGCCTAATCGCGCAACCAGTGTGGATGAAATTAATCACTTAATGAAAGAAGCAAGCCTAGGTAGCTTGAACGGTATAGTGGAATACAACGAGCTACCCCTTGTTTCAGTCGATTTTAACCATCATCCTGCTTCATGCATCTTTGATAGTACACAAACACGCGTAAGCGATAGCTTAGTCAAAGTGTTTGCTTGGTATGACAATGAATGGGGCTTCTCAAACCGAATGCTGGATACCGCACTGGCGATGAGCAGAGTGTAACCGCTCTGCTCAGATTAGGAGTCGCGCCAGCAGATTCGACTCCCCCGCTCCGATGAGAGAATATCAATTCGGAGCGGTATCTGTTCTTTAAGCTCGGTAACGTGGGAGATAATTCCTATCATACGGCCACTTTGTTGCAGATCGGTCAATGTACGAATAGCCAAATCAAGCGATTCAGGGTCTAGACTGCCGAAACCTTCATCGATAAAAAGCGTATCTAAACGAATGCCTCCGGCATAAGCCTGCACAACATCTGAGAGCCCAAGCGCCAGCGCCAGCGCCGCCATAAAACTTTCACCGCCAGATAATGTCGCAACGGCTCGAATGCGCCCCGCGTATGCATCTTCAACTTCTAGATCTAAACCAGAGGCGCGATTTCCTTTGGCGCGATCCTCTTTGCGCAGCAGTCGATAACGCCCTTTACTCATCAGCGATAAGCGATGGCTCGCCTCAATGAGTACATCATCCAATAGAACACTCAACACAAAGCGCTGCAAACTGACTTTATTTCCTGTTTGCCCATTAGCTACATCACTCAGTGTGCCTGCAACGGCATATTGTTGCTGTAAGGCCTCGGTCTCCCGTTTAATTTGCTCAAGCCCTTTGAGTTTTTCCTCTAGAACAATTTGCTGATTATGTAAGGCTCGCCATTGTTGCTCTGCTTGCTCAAGCTGCAATTTAGCGGCATGCCATACCGCTTCTACGGTGGCCATATCAGGCGGTGTTTGGTTCTTTAATTCAGACTCAATGGCGGTCAAAGCCCCCTGCTTCTTTAGCCTGTCAGACTCGTAGCGCTGAATGCGCTCCTGAACTTGATGCTGCTGTTCCGAATCTAAAATAGCACTCAAAAAGTCGGTTTGATCATTAAAAACACTGTTCGATAAAGCCGATAGCCAACTCGATAGCTGGTGTTCAAATTCCACCTTTAATGCTTCACAAGATTCTTTTCTTATACGTTGCGTCGCAGTTGCTTCATCCAGTGCGCTTTGCATGGCGCTTTGGCGTTTTTGCAGTGACTTAACTTGGTCATCTGCCGTGACCATCTGCGCTTCCAGACTTGTTAACGCTTTCTGAACCGCGTCACTCTGTCGGTAAGCTTCTGGTAGCTCAGCTACGACTAATGCATATTCCTTTTCTATTTCAGTTAGCATTTTGTCGGCATGATCAAATTCAGCCTTGTGGTGCGCTAAACGCTGTTCTAATTGAGCAATTGATGCGCTAAGTTCGGCTTTTTTGCTCTCAAGTCCTTTAAGAGATGCGCGCTGCTCCATCCAAATATCACACTGTCGCTTTATCTCAAGATACCGCTGTTCCAGTGCATCTACACTTAGATTCTCTTCGTCACCCAGCAGAGCTTTGACTTCGGTTATTACATTAGTAATATTTTCCAAGTCTTTGTTAGTTAAGGAGTATGCTTCGCGCTTTAGGCTCAACTCCTGAGTCAGCTCAGCAGCCTTATCTCTCGCTTGAGCAACATCATTTTGGCTTGGCGGCTCTATCTCGCTGACAGCGGGTGATGGGTGGTTATCGCTACCGCACACAGGGCAAGGCTGACCTGACTGTAAACTTCGTGACAAAATCGCAGCCTGCCCCAGATGCCAATCCCGCTCTATACGATTAGCATCCGACAAAGCGGCTTGCTCTCGTTCATTTAGCGCAATGCCTGTTTGCTTTAAAGTGGCTAATTTTTGCGTTAGCTCAGCAGATTTGATTTGTGCCTCTTGTAAGCGTTTCGCCTGCTCGACCTGCTGTTTAGCGCGATCCACAGCAATGGGTAGGTCGCCGTTTTCCTCAATATTGAAGCGGAGCTGAGCCAAGCTTTCGTCCAACTTCACCAGTTCCGCCTTCTTATGATCCAACTCAGCATTGGCTACTGCGTTCTGCTGCCGCTTAGCTTGGCAAGCTTGTTGGGCCTGAAGCCTGGCTTTCTCTACTCCTTGAAGTTGCTTTGATTTTTCAAGGTAACGAGCAACCTCTTGCTTTTGTGCACCCCACTCATTTATTTGCTGTTGTAAGTGGGGTATTTTTTGCGTCTCTTCGGCTAACAGCGCTTGCTGTGTTTTCTTGGCGTTCAACAGCTCTTCGGCCTGCGTTAACTGACGTTCTGCTTGCGATAAACGCTGCTGCGTTTGCAGATACTGATCATAAGCAGGTTGGAGTTGGCTGGCTACGCTGGCTCGCTGTAAGCGTAATTTATCGGCTTCAATCGAGTGAGATTGCTCCGCCAATATTAGGATTGATTTTCTTAGCTCATCCAGCTGAGCAAAGCGCGCAAGCAAAGTTTCAGATTGGCGTAAGTACTCTCTTGTCTGATTTTCCTGATGGCGACATTCTTCAAGTTTCTTATAAGAACAATCAGTTTTTTCTTTGATTTCTAAATGATTTTTTACTAGAGATTCCTCTCCATTAGCACCACTTTGCTCTAACAGTACTGTCTTTTGGCGAGTTAAATTATCGGCTTCGCGGCGTATCTCTGCTGAACGTATTTTTAGCTCATCTTCAAGTTTTTTGTAGATTTGTGTCTGAAAAAGCTGACTAAAAATATGCTCGCGATCTTTTGAGTCGGCCATTAAAAGCTGGCGAAATTTGCCTTGAGGTAACACCATTACCTGGCGAAACTGATCCACATTCAATCCAAGCAGTTGTTCAATCTCTCGCGTGGCCTCGGTCACTTTATTACTTACAATCAAGCGCAGCTCTGTTCCATCTTCTGCTAGTTGCCATAACTGCGCTTCAGCCGATTGCTGGGTAAATCCCTCACCTCGGGATTTTGGCCGTGCCTGCTCAGGCACACGACGAACTCGAAATACTTGTCCAGAAAGCGCAAAGGTAAAGCTTACTTCTGTGAGTTGCTCAGCATTAGCAAGATCAGAACGCATCTGCGCCCCTTCTCTCTCATCACCTGTGGTCTTACCGTATAAGGCAAAGCAGATGGCATCCAGTAAGGTGGTTTTTCCTGACCCAGTCGGGCCATTGATGAGAAAGAGCGGCCGCTCACCTAAACGTTTAAAGTCGATGACCTCTTGTGCAGCAAAGGGGCCAAAAGCGCTCATTTCTAACACTAACGGCTGCATATTAGGATTCGCCTCTATGGATCTGCTGCAGAACCTTGTTTAAGTATTCGGTTTGAGCATCGTCCATTGTCTCGCCTGTTACCTGCTCAAAAAAGTCGCTAAACATCTGCTGTTCTCCCTTTTTTAATTGCTCCTTGCCTGCGTGACCACTTGGCTGATGGCTGATAAGCCCCGGCCGCTCTAAATGCAGCACATTAGGATAAACCTCTCTAAGTTTGCCCATGATATCTAGTATGGCATGGGAGTCAGTTAGCTGAACCAACAGGTAGTCATCTTTGTTTGGATCCGTTAGCCCCTGTTGCAAAAGCGATTGTAATGAGCCAGTGATAGAGCGCATATCCCGCAGCGGCGTGAGCGGTATCTGCTGTAGGTGTTCAACATCCTGTTCACCCAACTCAACTAGGACAACCGATTTAATCTGCTTCTCTTCAGAAAAGGAGTATTTGAGTATAGAGCCAGAGTAACGAATCTTTTCATCTCCCTTATACTGACGACCATGGAGATGCCCTAAAGCCACATAGTCAAAGGGTAAAAAGTGCTGGTAAGAAACACACTCGGCACCACCAATAGAGAGCGGACGTTCTGACTCAGAGGCTTGCCCACCATCAATAAAACAATGACTTAACAGTATGTTACGCTTTGTACTTAGACTCTTTTCTATCTTGTTAACTAGGCATGCCATCGCCTCATCATGACTGGAGACTTCAGTAGCAAAGGCTTGTTTTACCGTGACAGGATCAGCATAGGGAATGCCATAAAATGCTACATCTCCAAACTGATCATGCAAGATAACGGGCTGGGTTAATTGCTCTAGGTCTGCAAGAATATGCACGCCCACCTGCCCCATCTGGCTGGCTCCAAAGCGTAATCTTTCAGCCCCATCGTGGTTACCACTGATAAGAATAACCGTGATATGGCGCTGGTGAAGCTGATCCAATACCTCGTCTAGGAGCGCAACGGCTTGTGATGGCGGCACCGACCGATCATAGATATCCCCCGCAATGAGAACAACATCCACCTTTTCTTGCTCTGCAATCTGTATGATTTGATTAAGCACATGTCGCTGATCTTCAATTAAAGAAACATTATGAAATTGACGTCCAATATGCCAATCAGAGGTATGAAGTATTTTCACTCAAAGACCACCCAAGTATTTGTTTTTTATTTTATTTTCTTGCATTCATCTTCGAGAAGCTGAGCAAAAACCTCAAATTCGGGAATACTTAGCGTACTAGGCGGCTTTACAAAATCTTTTACCAATTGGTCAAAACATTGCTGATAAGGTTCTACCGCAATGAGTGTGCCTTCTTTAAAAAACTTAACCCATGCATAGCTTTCCTTGTTTTTTATGAGGTCATAAGTCTTTGTCAGCGTACCTATGCAGGTCGTCGGGCGGTTATCTAACGTGCTAATAGGCTTCAGACTGAGGGTCGATAAACCGCCTTTTCCCCGAGTTGTTCCCGTTTGTTCAAAACCGGGCTTCAATAACGACATCAAGGTTGCAGGATTAACGTTCAGATCGACTTCCAATATCGCTTCGGAGACAAGCCGTGCGGATTGGATACCACCATTACAGCGATTCCCCTGCGCCTCTATACGCGTTAGAAAGTCTCTACCACTCGGTGTCCCGGGTAATCGACCAATGACATACACAGAAGCATCAGGAAACTCACTGCCCGCCGACTTATCATGAACTAGCAATAGCTCCATCGAGCGATCTAAGGTGCCTATCGGTTTATAAACAACATAGCCTTGTGGGGTTCCTTCTAAATCAACAGGCCGCTTCGCAAAATACCCGCCATCCGGCGTGCGCTTTACTTCAATGTCGGCATGAGCTGTTAAGCACTCATCCATATCAAAAGCGCCGCCATTGTCTTGCGCATTTTTAAGTGGCTGCAAACACAGCGGATGAAACAGCGGAATCGATTCAGGCCCTTCATAAGTGGCTTCAATAGCCATAACCGAGTTAACAAATACTGCCATCGAAAGACTAACGGCAACGGATAACGAGTTGAAACGCATTGGCTCTCCTGAGAGGTCATAAGATTTCCTCAGCTAAGAATACCAAAAAGGAGACAACACAGGCACGAATCAATTGCATTGGCGCACAAGAAGGTTTGAATGGCACGTTAGAGCGTGTATTTTTTCATGCAGCTCACTCACTATCCATTGGCACGTTAAATAAACATATCGTGCAGACCATCAACTATAAGAAAAGGATTCACTTATGTTACTAAAGACGTCTTCTTGGTTAGTAGCCTGTGCGCTATTTACCACCAACCTTTATGCCGCACAAACGACGGACGCGATCGATCCTGAAGCTGCGAGCGGATTTACCGCAAAGCAAAGCGTTATCGCCAATAACTATATGGTGGCCGCAGCTAACCCGTTGGCTGTCAAAGCAGGTTACGAAGCGCTAGCAGCCGGTGGTAGCGCGATGGATGCCATGGTTGCTGTGCAAGCCATGCTGGGGTTAGTAGAGCCACAGTCTTCAGGCTTAGGTGGTGGCGCTTTTTTGGTTTACTACGATGCGAAATCCAAAAAAATCACAACCTTTGATGGTCGTGAGACTGCACCAATGGCTGCCACACCGGAGTTATTTCAGGATGAAAATGGCAAACCGTTAACGTTTTATGATGCTGTTGTGGGTGGTCGCTCTGTAGGCACGCCTGGTACTGTAAAATTGATGTCCGAGATGCACAAACGCTACGGAAATCAACCGTGGGCGGACCTGCTCAAACCCGCACAAACCCTTGCCAGTGAAGGCTTTACTGTATCTGCACGTCTGGCGGGAGCCATTGCCAACGATAAAGAGCGACTTAGCCGCTACCCTGATACCCGCGCTTATTTCTTCACCCCCGAAGGTGAGCCTCTGGCAGAAGGCTCACGCCTTAAGAACCCTGAGTACGCTAAAACATTAGCGATACTAGCCAAAGATGGTGCTGACGCTTTCTATCAAGGCCCCATTGGTGAGGCTATCGTTAAAAAAGTGCAGAGTATCGAGGACAACCCAGGCCTACTGTCTTTGCAAGACTTAGCCTCCTATCGTGTAAAAGAGCGTGTAGCGACCTGCGCTCCCTACCGCCAGTACGATATCTGCGGAATGGGGCCACCCAGCTCAGGCGCTTTGACGGTGGGCCAGATTTTAGGGATAAGCAGCCATTTTGATTTGAAATCCATGGGACCTGACAGCCCTCAGTCATGGCAGGTTATTGGTGATGCTTCTCGGTTAGCCTTTGCGGATCGCGGCCGCTATATGGCTGATAGTGATTTTGTACCCATGCCGGATGGCTTACTTGATCCTGACTATTTAGCAGAGCGTGCTAAGCTGATCACAATCGGTAAGGCATTGGAAACATCACCCGCGGGTGAACCTCGCTGGGAAAAGTCACAAAAAGTCGCCTTGGCAGATGATCAGTCCATTGAGCTACCCTCCACAACCCATATCGTGATAGCTGATAAAGATGGCAATATTGTCTCTATGACCAGCACCATTGAAAACGGTTTTGGCTCCCGCGTCATGAGTAATGGCTTTTTGCTTAACAACGAGCTAACTGACTTTTCCTTCGCCAGTTACAAGGATGGCTACCCTATTGCCAACCGCTTAGAACCGGGTAAACGGCCTCGTTCATCCATGGCCCCTACCATTGTCATGGAAAATGGAAATCCCTATATGGCGATAGGCTCCCCCGGTGGGTCAAGAATCATTGGTTATGTTGCCTCAACCCTAATTGCTCATTTAGACTGGGGGCTGCCGATTCAAGAGGCGATCAACATGCCTCACTTGATCAATCGTTTTGGCACCTATGATCTTGAACAAGGCACACCAGCCGAGCAGTTTAAAGCACCGCTAGAGGAGATGGGCTTTAAGGTTAATATCAGAGACTTAAACTCTGGTCTTCATGCGATTCAGTTCAAAGATAATCAATTAATTGGAGGCGCCGACCCTCGCCGCGAAGGTACAGCGATGGGGGATTAGCCCAAGCTATGTACCTTTGCTAGTGAGTGAAAATGCACATCGATAAAACGGTTTTGATTACAGGCTGCTCCAGCGGCATTGGATACCATGTAGCAGTAGGATTAAAAGCCCGAGGATATCGGGTTATAGCAACCGCTAGGCAAGAACCTGATGTCGTCCGGCTCCAGCAAGCAGGGCTAGAAGCTCTTCAATTGGATCTGGATGACAGCCAAAGCATCCAGCAAGCCGTTAAGCAGGTGCTGCAACTCACTGATGGGAAGCTATATGCGTTATTTAATAATGGCGCATATGGCCAACCTGGCGCAGTTGAGGATCTCAGTCGTGATGTACTTCGCCAACAATTTGAAACCAATCTGTTTGGCTGGCTTGAGCTGACCAACTTAATCATCCCAGTCATGCGCCAGCAAGGTTATGGCCGCATTATCCAAAATAGCTCAGTACTCGGGCTGATTACGCTAAAGTATCGCGGCGCTTATAATGCCAGTAAATTTGCTTTGGAAGGATTAACAGATACCCTCAGGCAAGAACTGCACGGCAGCCATATCCATGTCTCATTGGTTGAGCCTGGTCCGATCAGCAGTGATTTTCGTAAAAATGCTTATGCAAAATTTAAACAGAATATAGAAGTTGAAGGCAGCGCTCATCAGGATGTTTATGAAGCCGTTGAACGGCGTTTGGCTGCACAACCAAATCCGGAACAAAAAGATCTGTTCACCTTAGGACCTGATGCAGTACTAGGCAAAGTTATTCATGCACTGGAAGCCAAAAAGCCTAAGCCCCGTTACTATGTCACCGTACCTACTTACCTGTTTGCCTATTTACGCCGCCTGCTACCCACAAAAGCACTGGATTGGTTACTGCGCAAAGCCTCCAGCGACGAGAACAAGTAAAAATGCCCGCATTCAGCGGGCACTTTTCAGACAGTGGCATTTAGCAATCGGCGGGTAAAATGGTGCTACTGACCTCACCAAAACCAATGCGTGCCGCCCCTTCTTTCGCACAAAAACCTCTCATGATAACGGTGTCTCCGTCATTCAAGAACGTGCGGGTCTCACCATTGCCCAGATCTACCGGCTCCTTACCGCCATTAGACAGCTCTAACAACGAACCGGCTTCTTTGTGCTCAGGACCTGACTGGGTGCCACTGCCGAAGAAATCACCCGGCTTAAGGTTACAACCGTTAACGGTATGGTGGGCAACCATCTGCGCAACCGTCCAGTAAGAGTGGCTAAAGTTTGAAAAAGAAACCGATTGCGCTGGCTGGTTATTGCGTCGCATCTGCTCCGTTTGAATCAAAACTTCCAGCTTAATATCAAAAGCCCCCTGCGCTCGGTTCGCAGCGGATTCTAAATAAGCGAGCGGCTGTGGATCGGCCTCATCGCGAGTCCAGGATATGCGGTAAGGTGCCATCGCCTCCAGCGTCACAATCCATGGAGAAACCGTTGATGCAAAGTTTTTCGCCAGAAATGGGCCAAGCGGCTGATATTCCCATGCCTGAATGTCACGAGCAGACCAGTCGTTGAACAAGCAGAAGCCAAATACGTGATCGTCTGCAGCATCTAGCGGAATGCGATCGCCCATTGCATTACCTTTACCAACATAGATACCTAGCTCTAGCTCATAATCCAAGCGTTTACATGGCCCCAAGCTTGGTTCAGCAGCATCAGGCGCCTTGGTTTGGCCTAAGGGGCGACGGAATGTTTGCCCAGAAACACCAATAGAGGATGAACGGCCATGATACCCAATAGGCACCCATTTATAGTTGGGCAGTAATGGGTTATCAGGTCGGAAAAGTTTGCCGACGCTGGTTGCATGGAAAACAGAGGTATAGAAGTCCGTGTAGTCACCAATGTGAGCCGGCAACTCATACTCCACCTCACTCATCGGTACGAAAGCTGCCTCCAATGCCCGGTCAGCCCCTTCACGCAGCCCTTTAGATAATGCCAAACGCAGTGCTGAAGCAAATTGGTTTCCCAAACCCATAAGACGGTTCAGCGTAGTATCAGATGCCGCTTCAGCCGCTACTGCAGCATCGCCTGAGAGTAGTTTCAGGCTAGCAACTTTGGCAAGATCAATGACCTGATCACCAATCGCAACACCTCCGCGATAGGTTTCGTTACTACCCGCCCGACGAAAAATGGCAAATGGTAGATTTTGAATGGGGAAATCACAGGCTTCACTATTGGCAGATGCCACCCAGCTTTTCAAATTTACATCGTGGGTTTCGTTTAACTGTATCATGTATTTTCTCTCTACCCTGAAAACGGAAAAAACGAAAGCCTATTATGGCTTCCGTTTATAAAAGGTTAGTTCTGCGTCACAGTTGACTATTGGTCCGCAAACTCTTCTTCATGTAACCATGCTGCATGCTTAGGTGCTTTCTTAGTTTTCGACCACTCTTCCAACATAGCCGGTGCGACCTCTTTGAGCTGTTTCATCTGTGCGTCTGTGCCTGTAATACAGGTCAATTCTAAACGATGTCCATTCGGGTCAAAGAAGTAGATCGATTTAATAATGCCGTGGTTAGTTGGGCCTAAAACGTCCAGACCTTTGGCTTCCAAATCGGCTTTAGCTTCCATCAGTGCTTCTTCACTGGCCACTCGGAACGCAATATGTTGAACCCACTCAGGTGTGTTGCGATCCCGATCCATCTTCTCTTTTGTCGGCAACTCAAAGAAAGCCAGAATATTACCGTTACCAGCATCCAAGAAAAGGTGCATATAAGGGTCAGGCTCTTTTGTGGAAGGCACCAGATCTTCAGCAATGGCTACCAGAAAATCCATGTTAAGCATCTTTTGGTAGAACTCAACGGTCTCTTTCGCGTCGTTGCAACGATAAGCAACATGGTGAATCTGTTCCAGCTTGATCATGTCCGCACCCTCGATATTTATTGTTTGATATAGCCTCCATATTAGTAACATATGTTACCATTGTCAAAGATCAATATTTTTTAATATCTATTTGTTTTATATAGACTTTGTCAATATTTTAGTTATTTATTCCTAACAGGAAATTGTTTTTTACTCTATTGTTGACATACTATAAGGCATCGAAAGCAAGGCAGTACCTCACTATGACCAGTAAAATGCCACCCAGTGATAAACCCGCCACCCTTCAGCTCAACCAGTTTTTCCCTTATCGCTTATCCCAACTGAATGCCTCTGTTAGCGAAGTGATTGCTCAGCTATACTCGGGGCGTTTCGATCTAACGCCTCATGCTTGGCGTGTAGTTGCGACATTAGGGGAGAATGAGCAACTGGCTGCTACTGAGATAGCACAGCTTACAAGCCTTGAGAAAATGCAAGTCAGTCGCGCAATATCAAGCTTAAAAGCGACGGGGCTGATTATGCAGGAAGTTGATCGTAAGGATCGCCGCTTCTCCAGACTCAGGCTTTCGGATGACGGTAGAAAGGTCTACCAACAAATCGTCCCTCTAGTGACAGCACGAGAAGGCTATTTGCTTTCAGTACTCAGTGACGAAGAGAAAACGCTCCTCTACGCTTTAATTGACCGCATTGCGAATCAAGCGGAAACCTTAAAGAAGTTAGGCTAATCCATAGCCTTGGGGCCATTAACCTGTCACAAAATCTTAACATAAATGAATGTTGTTTTTTGTCACAATGCGCCCGTTGAAATTTTATGAACTGAGAGGCTCGGCGAATGAAGATCAAAAAAAGCAATGTAGCAATGGTAGAAAAGTGGATCGATATTCAACTAGCCAAAGATGACAAGTTTCCTTTTGATCAAGACGAGTCATCCAAAGCATCTAAAAAACACCTTAAAGCCTTAAAAGCCTGGAGAAAATGCACTCGTAATGCAAAAGAAGTCAGGGAGTGGTGTGATGAATGGTTGGATGAAGAGTACACCGAAAAGCTCTGGAGCTCTATCGAGAAAAACCGCTCACATAAGGCTGATCAAACATTAAAACTGACTCAGGATGCATACGAGCGTATTACCGCCGAAGCCGACGAACTGGACCTCTCCCCTTCGGAATTGATTATTTCGCTTTTGCCATCAGATAAGTCTTAATCTTATGCGTTTTTCAGGCTGACATAAAATCGAAAACCGCTAGCCAGTATCACCCCAGCGGTTATACGGCTAGCCCAGCCCACGTTAGTGGATCGGTCTGCTCGCCTAAGAGCCCTATCCCTTGATACAAAATTGTTTCTCTAGGTGCAGATATTATCTGAGTAGAGAAAATGTAATTTATTTGAATATAGTCACTAAATAATCATTCATTATTAGCAGGTATACCCTCAACTCTAATACAGTCTCGTCCAGAGTCTTTTGCTTGATACAATAGCGCATCGGCACGCTTAAATAGATCATGGGTAGTTACATCTTCGTCAGCAATCTCGGCCACTCCGATACTGATCGTATAATTGATTTCTTTACCTTCAAACAAAACAATATTGTCTCTATTCACGGTTAAAATTCGTTCTGCTAATAAAACCCCCTTTTCTACTGGTGTATTGGGTAGAAGAATCACAAACTCTTCACCACCAAACCTAGAAAAAAGGTCAGTGTTTCTCAGTAACCGCTGGGTAGTAATTACCAAAGATTGCAATACCAAATCACCGGCTAGGTGCCCATACAAGTCATTGATCTCTTTAAAGTAGTCAATATCCAGTATTAATAGCGTAAAATTATTTTCATAACGCTTCGCAAGATTAAACTCTCTATCTAAGCTTTTTTGAAACCCCCTACGATTAGTTATACCGGTAAGCGAATCTAGATCTGCTTGCTTAGCAAGTTCTCTCTGAGCTTGTTTTCTTTTTTCCACTTCATAGCGCAAACGAAGTGTGATGAGCGAGAGGTAGAAAATAGCCCCCACTAATAAAATAAAGGGGAAAGATAACAATTGTAACCACCGCTTAAAACGCTCCCAATCATCACCCGTATCGCTTTGGTAGATAAATGAGTCTAGGTCATAGTGATCTATCAACCCCAGATGCTGATAAACCTTAGCAATACTTTCCCAACGTGTTTTATTGATATAACCGACTTCGATGACACTGGGGTTGATCAGTTTCATCATCTCTTGCGCTTCATACAGAAGAAACGCTTTGTCGTACTGTTCTCCACGCATTTTGTATGTATTGAAAATATGACTGGCAATCTCTTCAGGATGAGCTAATGCATAACGCCAACCGTCCAACGAAGCTTGGCGAAACTTGCTCACCACCTCAGTTTGCTCCTTTAGCATGTACTCGCTGGTAAATAGCAAGTCACCGTAGAAATCGATTCCATAATCTCTAGGCTCAATGGCAACTGGCGCTTTACCCGCTTTCTTTAAAAAATAAGGGGAGTCCGTTATATAGGCGGGCATCAGCTGTGTTTTACCTTGTATCAGATCATTTAGATCCCACGTGGGAAAATGGTTATTCAACGAGCTCAAATCAACACCGGCAACCAGAAGAGCTGCTACCGCCTCCGCATCGATGCGCTGATCACCACTTCCGGGTAAATTAAGTGAAATAGGACGTTGATTGCCAATATCCTCTAAGCGATTAAAACCGTAATCTTCTGTGGTTAAAAAGACATAGGGGGAGTGCTGCAGTATGTTCGCCAGCACGACCAATGGAAAGCCACGGCTGTGATTGATAAGCAGATCCGAGCGTGTCGTGCCAAACTGTGCTCGATGAAATAACACCTCAGACTCTGGCACAATTGCGTGGCCATGTTCATCGTAACCACCATCTTTGATAGTTACATCCAGCCCCGCATCCTGATAGAAGCCTTTTAATTTCGCTGCATAATAACCAGCAAATTGAAACTGATGGTTCCACTGTAATTGCAGAGTAACAGCTACGGTATCCTGCTTCTCCCTAGCGATTATATCCGTCGTAAACAGTAAGCATATTAGAAACATCTTTACGACACAGAGGCTGCGAAAGATATTAAACCATTCTGCCATACATCCCTGACCTCAACCCGAAAACGGGTTAAACTTTAGATTACATAGTAGCAGAGGCGGTTTTTTTCGCCATCTATTAACCACTTTACATAGTTTCCTGTAGGTAATACGAATGAGTTTACTCCACAAACTAAAATCACTGTTTGCTGTAGAAGAAGTCCAACAACCTGCTTTGAAAGAGAATTATAAGGATTTTGAAATCATTGCTGATCCTGTTGAAACCGATGGTCAGTACCGTATTAATGGGCTTATTAAAAAAGGAGAGCATGAACACATCTTCATTCGAGCGGATCTATTACCCTCACGCGAAGCGTGTGAGCAGGAAACCTTACGTAAAGCTCGTGTGATGATAGATCAACAAGGAGATAGACTATTTAACCCGCAATAGCCTGCAATTTAAGCGCATATGTCAGCACCTTTGATGGATTGTGTCATTGTTTCCACATCCTTTTCTTTAATAGGCTTGTCGTTATAACAATAAAAACGAGAGCCTCTTTATGACACACAAGAAAACACTGGCATGCCTGGTTGGCTTACTGACACTGCAAAATGCCCACGCTAATGAGTTCAGTAACACACTATTTTTTGGAGACAGCCTCACCGATTCCGGCTCATTTCTGCCTATCCTGCAGGCTAACCCCAGTTACAACGGGGCCGGGAAATTCACAACAAACCCAGGGCCTGTTTGGTCAGAAGTGCTAGCAGCTGAATATGGCGTAGCCTTATCCCCTGCCAATCAGGGTGGCACTAATTATGCCGAAGGCGGTGCTCGAATCATCGACCAGCCTGGCGTTGGTAGCTTTCCTGCAACGGGCGCTACTCCTATCCTGACACAAGTTCAGACCTACCTTGCTGCTAACGGTGGCAAGGCCGATCCAAATGCACTCTACTCACTCTGGGGGGGCGCTAATGATATTTTTTGGATTGCTGGCGGACAGGTAGCCACCGCTGATATTTCCAACTACCTAACGACCACAATTACAGGACAAGTCCAGGCTATTGGGGCCCTAAGAGCCGCCGGGGCGAAATATATTATTGTGCCGACACTACCTGATATTGGTGCCAGCCCATTTGGTACATCTCAAGGTGCTGCGGGTGCCGAAGGTCTTACCCGGTTGTCGAAAACCTATAATGACAATTTAATGCAGGCCTTACGGGTTAATAATATCTCCGTTATAACGGCGGATATGTTTACACTACTAAAAGAGATCCAAAGCCAGCCAAACCAATATGGTTTTGAAAATGTATCCCTGCCTGTTTGTGGAGCCCTGAGCTCTCTGCTGTGTGTCGAAGGCGAGCACTTTCCTTCTGGCTTAGAACAAACGTTTCTGTTTGCTGATGGTGTGCATCCAACCTCATCGGCTCATAAAATCATCAGTGAATATGTCAAAAGTATCTTAGATGCCCCAGCTTTCGCCCAAAGCTTGCTTGTATCAGCCAGTCTAGATCAGCTCGCTATCATCGACGAAATCGATACTCAGCTTAACCAATCAAGAATGCAAAATGATGGTGAAACCTCACTCTGGATCAGTGGTAGCATGGGTAATCAAGACGGTGTCGTCGAGGCTTCCCCGACATCCCTTGGGATTGGTTTAAGTGTGCGTCAAAATCAGCATCAAACACTGGGAGCTGGTTTGCACTTGAGCCAAGCCGATGCGGATATGCAAGGCGGCAATGTGGATGCATCAACAACGTCATTTACGGTTTATGGTGGTTGGGATATCAACCAATGGCAGCTTAACAGTAGTTTGACGGTATCTGCAGGTGATTACGATACCCAACGAACAGTTAACCTTGGTGCAGCTACCCGTACTGTCAAAGGAAGCACCGATGGTATCCACTTTGGCGCCCAAGCCAGCCTTCATTACCCCTTAGAAACAGCAGCCTTTCATCATGGCCCTACTCTGCGGCTTCGCTACCAACGTTTGAGCCTTTCCGGTTTCTCCGAGGAAGTCGGGACAGGCTCATCAACGGCTATGCATTTTGGCGCACAAACGGACGACAGCTTAACCGCTGTGGCCGGATGGCAGATTCGCAGCAAAGGTACACAGTGGCAACCTTATGGTGGCCTTGAGTGGGAGCAAATACTAACCGAAGATCCCGATTCTGTAATGGCATCGTTAGTAAACTTGCCCGGCAACGTGTTCTCACTCCCAACTATCGAGCAGGATAAAGGGACAGGGAAACTCACGTTGGGTGTCGACGGAAAACTAACGCAAAACATGTCTCTGAGTGCTCGCATCACCCATGCGTTTGCAAATGATAGCCGAGACGATACCCGATTTAATCTATCGGCAAATATTAGATTCTAAATGCCACCCATCTGGATCAGGGTACCAGACTGATACCCTGATCCAATAGCCTCTATTAAAGGCTTATCTCTGCTGGCAGGACTAACAACTCCATGTGAAGTCGGTTATTAGTTACTCTTCGACCAAGAATCCCGCAAAGTCACCGTTCTGTTGATGATTAGATGTTCGCTGCTAGAATCAGGATCAACACTAAAATACCCCATCCGCTCAAACTGGTAACGACTTTCCGCAGGCGCATCCCTTAGCCCTGTTTCAGCTCTCGCCTCTTTCAGGACAACCAACGATTCAGGATTTAAGCAATCCATAAAACTGCGGTTCTTATCACCATCAGGATTCGCTTCTGTGAACAGTCGATCATACATACGCACTTCACAAGGAACGGATAACTCTTCAGATACCCAATGAATAACGCCATTAGGCTTATAGCCTTCAGGGTTAGCACCATTGGTTGCAGGGTCGTATGTGCAGAGTAGCTCGATCACCTCACCCGCTTCATTTTTAATTACTTCATTGCAGGTGATCACATAAGCACCGCGCAGACGAACGGAGTCACCTGGAGCTAAGCGCTTCCACTTATCTTTTTTATTTTTAGGGACTGGCTTCTCTTCGATGAAGTCTTCCTGCTCAATCAGTACATTGCGAGTCAGGCCAACTTTACGCATACCCATGCTCTCATCTTTGGGGTGCGCAGGTAGTTCAAACCACTCTTCAACCCCTTCAGCCATATTGGTTAAGGTAACTTTAAGTGGCTGCGTTACACACATGGCACGAGGAGCTGAGCTATCCAGATCATCTCTAATCGCAGCTTCAAGCATCCCCATATCAACAATACCATTTGAGCGGGTCACTCCAATCATATCGCAGAAACGTCTAATCGATTCAGGAGTGTAACCTCGACGTCTTAGACCCGAGATGGTTGGCATTCGAGGATCGTTCCAGCCAGCAACGATCTGCTCGTCGACCAACTGTTTCAGCTTACGCTTACTGGTGATGGTGTAGTTCAATTCAAGACGAGAGAACTCGTACTGACGCGGCTTAGCAGGCACCGGTAAATTATTGATAAACCAATCGTATAACGGGCGATGATCTTCAAACTCCAATGTGCAGATGGAGTGCGTAATACCTTCGATCGCATCGGATTGCCCATGAGCAAAATCATAAATGGGATAGATACACCATTTATCGCCTGTCTGATGGTGATTAGTGTGCAGAATACGATAGATCATAGGATCACGTAGATTCATATTCGGCGCAGCCATATCAATCTTTGCCCGTAAAGCACATTCACCTTCTGCAAATTCACCGTTCTTCATTTTCTCAAATAACGATAAATTCTCTTCTATGGTGCGGTCACGGTAAGGGCTGTTTTTGCCAGGTTCACTGAAGCTACCACGGTACTCGCGTGCTTCTTCAGGACTTAAATCACACACATAGGCTTTTCCTTCTTTAATAAGATGGACTGCCCATAGATATAACTGATCAAAATACGCCGATGTATAACGGATTTCGCCAGTCCACTCATATCCCAGCCACTGAATATCACTGATAATGGAGTCAATATACTCTTGGCTTTCTTTTTCAGGATTTGTGTCATCAAAGCGAAGATGGCAAGCACCTTGATACTTCTCAGCGGTTCCAAAATTCAAGCAGATAGACTTCGCATGACCGATATG
The DNA here is from genome assembly GCF_008630635.1 of Neptunomonas concharum. NCBI lineage: Bacteria > Pseudomonadati > Pseudomonadota > Gammaproteobacteria > Oceanospirillales > Oceanospirillaceae > Neptunomonas > Neptunomonas concharum. The sequence goes on from NZ_CP043869.1 coordinate 1,787,504, forward strand.
TAGATAACCATTAGGCTCCGGCGGGAATCGCGTTACAACACTCCCTCCGTGTACATTATTTTTTAGGTCATCTTCGATGATCTGATGGATAAAATTGGTCGGTTTTAGGCTGGATTCGTTATTTGACATGTTCTCTACGTCTATTCAAACCGGTTTCAAGGCTTTATGCCTTGAGCAAAGGGGCATTATAAACACTTAGAGAGCCAGTTCACACAACCGTCAATGGTAAATTTCTATAAAGATAATCACCTATACCGTGCAGCGGAGTCATACTTGCGTATAATAGGCAGATTACAAGATCGATGATTAGAAGGACTCAATAGCAATGATTATTCTCCACACAAACCATGGCGACATTACGTTAGAGCTTGATTTTGATAAAGCGCCAAAAACCGCTGCAAACTTCGAGCAATATGTTCGTGATGGTTTTTATGATGGTGTAATTTTCCATCGTGTTATTGATGGATTTATGATTCAAGGTGGCGGCTTTGAACCAGGTATGGTCGCCAAAGACACTCGCGAATCGATTGAGAATGAAGCCGATAACGGGCTATCTAATCGAAAAGGTACGATTGCGATGGCCCGCACCATGGACCCTCATTCAGCCTCAGCACAGTTTTTCATAAACGTTTCAGACAATAGCTTCCTTGATCATACCGCCAAAACAACAGAAGGCTGGGGTTATGCCGTTTTCGGCAAAGTAGTTGATGGACAAGACATTATCGACACCATTAAAGGCGTAGAGACCACAATGCGCGCAGGCCATCAGGATGTACCCAAAGAAGACGTTGTTATTGAAAAAGCAGAAGTCGTAGAGAGCGAAGAATCTCAAGCTTAACCTATGTCAGTCTTTTTCATTTCAGACCTTCACCTACAAGCAGAGCGCCCGGATATTACTCGGGCGTTTGTACACTTTATTGAGACCACCGCAAAACAAGCCAAGCAGCTCTACATTCTTGGGGACTTATTTGAAGCCTGGATTGGCGATGATATGCCTGTACCTGAATTTGAGCACGTGTTCTCGTCTCTAAAAAATCTAAGCAGCAGCGGGTGCCACATATATTTCCAATGTGGAAATCGAGATTTTCTTGTCGGCCAACAGCTCATGGCACGTATCGGGGCAACGCTTCTAAGTGATACAGCCATTGTCAGCTTGCCCGTAGGACCTGCCCTCCTCATGCATGGTGATCAGCTATGCACCGATGACATCGAGTATCAATCTTTTAGAGAGATGGTCAGAAATCCCACATGGCAACAAGATTTTATCGACAAACCTCTAAAAGAGCGTATCGCAATTGCAAAACAATTAAGGAATGCTAGCAAAGCACGCGGTATGGAAAAAGCGGATGAGATTATGGACGTTAATGCACAGGCGGTAGAAACTGCGTTCAAAAATGCGAACGTCGACCTGATGATTCATGGACACACCCATCGCCCTAACATTCATAGTACCGCAATCGATGGCCACTGCAGATCCCGGATTGTTTTAGGCGATTGGGACCACAGCCTATGGTATCTATGTTGTGATATCAATGGGCTCAACTTGGTCGATGAACCCATTAGTTAGCTAGCGTTTTGACTAGGCCGCCGTTGGGACTCCACTATGAAACCGGAATTCGGTGTCAGGCGTAGAAATCAATTCCGCTTCAACCTCACGAAACATAGCCACCCTTTCATCGATTGGCTCGCCTGCATAATCAGCCGCTAATCCCAAATAGTCTTGATAATGGCGACCTTCTGACTTCAACAAGGAGCGATAGAATTTGGCCAGTACATCATCTAGATGAGGAGCAAGCTTTGCAAAACGCTCACACGAACGTGCTTCAATAAAAGCCCCCACAATAAGCGTATCGACCAACCGGCCCGGTTCGTGGGTTCTGATATGCTGACGCAGCCCACCGGCATATCGAGCAGGCGACATGTGGCAGTAGGTAACATTACGAGCTTCCATTAACTCTAGAACCTGCTCAAAATGGATTAGCTCTTCTCGTGCAAGACGCGACATTTTATTGAGCAGATCTGTACGATCCACATAGCGAAACATAAGCGTCATTGCCGTCGAAGCCGCTTTTTTTTCACAGTGTGCGTGATCAATTAAAAGTATCTCAGGCTGCCGTAATGCCTCATCGACCCAAGCATCGGGAGTCTCACAACCTAAAAATTCATGAATTTCGTTAAGGACGTCCATCAATTACCTACCTCGTTATCAAGCAGGTAATTATATCGCTTCGAGAAGCCGCACAAAACGGCTAAATAGAAAATGGCTGACACCAAAAAACGGGGTAGAAAGACACATGCCTTTCTACCGTCATTAAACTAATCAATCAACGTATCAATGAGATCAATCATAAACTCGGTTGACTCTTCATCCATCAGCTCCCAGCCTCCCAGCTGCATCGCCTCGAGTACTTTCTGCCCTTTTGGGTCATCTTTCATCTCAAGCAAGCAAGTACTGAGCTTTGGAATTAAATGCTGAATACGAGGGCCAGCTAAAAGGGCGTGATGAATTACATCAATTTGGCTTTCAACCAAGACACGCATTTGATTTTTGGTTAGACCAGATAAATCTTCAAATGCTTCTTTCAGGAAAAACCCAATATCTGCACTACCGTTTAACAAACTCTTTGCGACAAGGACATAGCTATGAACATGAGAGATTGTTACATTGGATGCGTCTAAATCAGCCGGCTCAATCATGATCATGCCCATCATATGCACATCAGGATCATGCGTTGTAGCCACACGAATACCCGGCGGGAGCGTCTCTATTGACTGGTATTGAGACCCATCAGGAACAGCAATGATGGCCTCATCAGAATTACCGGTAGGTCTAACAACTGCTTTGAAACCCTTTTCCCTAACCAGCATGGCTGCATCGTAAGGGTTGGCATAAATTAGATCAATTTTGTCGAGTTGGATATCCCGCCGCTGCGCCTCAAAATCATCATACAGCTCCAGATGCATAGGCATCTCCAGTTGACGCTGTAACCATGTATTGAAAATAAACCAGCCTGATAAATGGTCAGGAGAGAAGTCAGGGCTTACCGATAAAGTACAGGTCATATTCTAGGCTCCCTGATCAGCAAGCATCGTTTTATAGAGTGCGGTACACTCGTCCACTTTACTTCGAGAAGGCTTCCGCCTCACTGAGGTATATCCCATTAATTGGCCATTACGAATATTAGGGATCACTGTTGCTTTGACCCAGTAATAAGCACCATCTTTACGCAAGTTTTTAACGTAACCATGCCACTTCTTACCCGACTGAATAGTATCCCAAAGATCCTTAAAGGCGGCAGATGGCATATCTGGGTGCCTCAAAATAGAATGGTTTGTCCCAATCAGCTCTTCAAGCATATACCCAGACATATCAATAAACGCTTGATTTGCGTGAGTAATTATACCGGTAGTATCTGTCCGGGAAACAATAAGCTTCCCGTCAGGATAAGGCACTTCTTGATCAACGATTACCGCCTCTCTCGAAGTACCGTCAAAATATTTGATAAACATAAGCGTTGCTTCTTAGAGCAGCTTACCAATCGCTTCAGCCGCTCGTTTTACGTCCAGAAAAATCAATCCTAAACGTGCGTTGGGTTTTGCCACAACGGTTAACACTGAATCATGATTCGCGTGAGTCATCAAAATGTAACCATCGACACCTTTAACCAGCACCTGTTCGAGCTCGCCACGAGCCAGCTCCTGGGCTGTTCTTTCTCCAAGAGAAAGCATTGCTGCGCTCATTGCGCCCACCCTGTCTTCATCCATGCTAGAAGGCAATAAAGCCTCGATCATCAAGCCATCGGTTGAGATGACGGCTGAGGCTTCAATCTCAGCTGAAGTACCATTCAGGTCGCTAAGAATTGACCCCATCATTTCAGAACGCATAGCAACTTCACTCCATTATAGTAATATTTGTCCGATCTATGGATCAGTAATCTAAGTAGCGACTCGCAAGTGCACTTAGTAGTTCAACAAATTGGTGTTGGTTTAAGTTTGGTTGTTCGTGGATCACTAATGCGAACATTTGTGATCCAACGTGAATTATCCATGTGCCTAATAAGCTATTCCCTACCGGGTCAAGCAACCCCCAGGATTGTCCCATCAACTCTAAATCACGATTAAGAAGTTGGTGATGGCGGTGATGCATACTGATCAGATCAGCCGCAAGAGCCGCCAGCGAATCCGCATGATCCTGATCAAATCCTGACGAGCCTAAGCAAAAGCCTTGATCATCCCCCAATACCACTTTCCCCGTTGTGGATAATACAGGCAAAACCTTTGAAAGAATCGTTTCTAAGCTGCCAGAAACAGGCTCTGCAGGGTTATCACTTAAGACGAGAAAACGGCGGGCAATCAGTTTTTGAAACAGAGCGTCTGCCATATCTTTATCTAAGTCAGCCAACTCCGCAAAGACTTCTGAGGAGTAAGCAATCGGTGCATCGCTACTCATCAATTGCAGTAATAAAGCACGAGCATCGTCCGACTGAGAGTTCACTGTCGCATAGTAAGCACCGCTGGGAGTAACTTGCAGGTAACGTATTTTGCTTTCCGAATTCACTATATATCTCTCGCTATCCGTAACCGCTAGTAGGCAAATAACTGGGCTGTGGTAGCCGCCGCCATAACCCCAAATACAAAGCGCTGAGGAATGTTTAACTCACTAATAACCTGAAAAGCCGTCATTGGACGGGTTTGCCATAAATTGATTACAGCGTGAACTTCAGGAATAACGATATCGCGAATGCAATCTGGGGAGCGTGTTAATCTCCGAGTTCGGGAAGGATCGTCTGCTGGTAAGACCCTCCCCTGAACAGTCCATAAGCCCGCTAACCATAAAAGATCTTCGGCAGTGATGACCCGCTCTGAGAAGCCAAGCCCTTCCTGCAGATCATCCTCTATCACATCGCCCGGCTTCATTGATAATTCGCCCAAGCCAAAACGGCTTGTCATAACAGTGTAGAGAACCTCTTCAGATAAATTCGTTACAAAACAATCAGTCCAAGGTAAATATTCAAGTCTTAAATGAAGTCCATCAATAGCTAAAGAGGTACGTTGGCTACGTCCTTTCTCAACTATTTTCTGAATCCAAGGGAGCAACATCCCCTCTAAATTAATCAATAACCGGCGCCGGTCCGCTTCAATGGTCCAATCCAGTTCAGGAAGGTTACCAAAAACAGACACCATATTGGTCGCCTTTTGTGGCGTAGGCTTACTAATTAAAGCTTCATTATACTGGGCTTGTTTCTTTTCTATGGCTGGCTTTAAGGCCGGAACTATCTGGTCAAATACTTCAGGGGTAACAACTGGTTTAGATTGAGAAGGGCTGCTTTCAGCAAGCTTCGCGACTACCTGCGCCCTGACATTAGAGACTCGGGCACCTAGGTGAGGGCCGCCACCATGGCCAATACTGTCAATAGAGGCAGTAGAACGAACGCCGCTTGCTCCTGTTGGATCAGGCGTATTAACGCCCTCCTTTTTAAGCAATGCTTTTTTCTTCGCTAATAACAGAGCACGTTTTTTAGCGGCCAGCTGAAGGTCTGCCACATTAGATTTGGGTTTTTGTTCGGCTTCTAAACGTTCTGCTTCTAAACGTTCTGCTTCTAGACGTTCTGCTTCTAGACGTTCTGCTTCTAGACGTTCTGCTTCTAGACGTTCTGCTTCTAGACGTTCTGCTTCTAGACGTTCTGCTTCTAGACGTTCTGCTTCTAAACGTTCTGCTTCTAAACGTTCTGCTTCTAAACGTTCTGCTTCTAAACGTTCTGCTTCTAAACGTTCTGCTTCTAAACGTTCTGCTTCTAAACGTTCTGCTTCTAAACGTTCTGCTTCTAAACGTTCTGCTTCTAAACGTTCTGCTTCTAAACGTTCTGCTTCTAAACGTTCTGCTTCTAAACGTTCTGCTTCTAAACGTTCTGCTTCTAAACGTTCTGCTTCTAAACGTTCTGCTTCTAAACGTTCTGCTTCTAGACGTTCTGCTTCTAAACGTTCTGCTTCTAAACGTTCTGCTTCTAGACGTTCTGCTTCTAAACGTTCGGCTTCTGCCTGCTCTGCAAGATAACGATCAAGATCAGAAGTTTCGGGGGCGATAGAAGCCTGAATTTGTTTTTGTAGCGCTTCAATACCTTCTGCAAGCGCATTTGCAGTGAACGGTTTTATAACAGTAATACAGTTATTCCATTCAAGCTCCGATACTGAGATCAACAGAGCTGGCAGGCCAACCTTCTCTTCAAGGTAACTCTTTAAAGTAGATTTTGAGCTGGGCTGGTCGGCATTAAAAATAACCCAATCAGCGCGTGATGGCGAATCCACAATTTTGTATTGTTTGCCTACACGGTGAGATACGAAAAAATACTCCAGAGTATGCTTAACCGCACCTTCAAAGCCGATAAAGTGCACTCGAGAATGGTTAGAGGTACGACGATCCATGTTATAGACCTTCCTTTTTACTAGAAACCGCTGCAGCTGGAAGTGAACGTCCGTTAATCAGGACAGAGTGCCTCACATCCAAGTTCGCTATCTGGTTAATGCGCTTACTCGCAATAATCTCACTCAGATTCTCGCTCAGCTCAGCCCCCAATAAAGGCTCAGCTTGCCGAATAAGCCTAAGGCTCAGTGCATTGCCCTTATAGCGCAACATAATCATCAAATCGATTAGCGCACCCAGTACCTTAGATTTTGAGCCATGAATCATTGCAAGATAAAATCGTCTCACATGATATTTCAAATCCTGAGGGTGTGTCGCAACAAGACGCGTCAGATTAGTCAAAGCATATTTAGGTACACTGCCCTGATAAATCAGCGACTTTTGCTCGCTGGTCTCAAAAGCGGCTTGAATACGATCAGCAAGATCGCCTTCCAGCTCTTCATTAAGATCCCAGTCTGAGATTGCCATCCAGATCTGCGAGTTCACTTTACTGTCTTCCTTCAAGTGCATCATAGGTGCATCTGTCTTTTTATTAATAACATTAGTTATTGTAGAGGATAGCCAACAAATCGTGTTTTATCATGATCCGAACAATCATATACCGCTTCTGTTCAGACTAACAACGTCTCTTACCCATATAATTTAAAAAAATAGACCTAAATCATTAAAATAGTTAAATACAAAGTCTAAGGCGCCAGATTGTCGACAAACTTAACTTTGAGCGCCTCTTAAGATAGAATCCTCCCGCCATATCAACAATGAGACAAGATCTCAACACACCGTCGGCAGGGTATGTTAACAAAGACCGATGGAAATAACTGATGAGGGCTATATCGTGCTTGAAGCTTATCGTAAACATGTAGAAGAACGCGCCACTGATGGTGTACCACCTAAGCCATTAGATGCTGACCAAACAGCTGCGTTAGTAGATCTACTTAAAAATCCACCTGCGGGCGAAGAAGAATTCCTTTTGGACCTGTTAACTAACCGTGTTCCTGCAGGTGTAGACCAAGCAGCTTATGTAAAAGCCGGTTTTCTTGCTGCGGTTGCTAAAGGTGAAGCAACCTCTCCTCTAGTAGACGCTGTAAAAGCTGTTGAACTGCTAGGAACTATGTTGGGTGGTTATAACATCCAGCCATTGATCGACTGCTTAGAAAATGAAGCTTTAGCTCCGACCGCTGCTAAGGCACTCTCGCATACATTATTAGTATTCGATGCATTCCATGACGTACAGGAAAAAGCAGAAGCAGGTAATGCTCACGCTAAACAGATCCTTGATTCTTGGGCTAATGCTGAATGGTTTACTTCAAAACCAGAGCTTGCTGAGAAAATCACCGTTACTGTCTTTAAAGTAACCGGTGAAACCAATACGGATGACCTGTCTCCAGCACCTGATGCGTTCACACGTCCTGACATTCCAATGCATGCTAATGCTATGTTGAAAATGGAGCGCGATGGTATTAACCCAGACGTTCCAGGCTCTGTTGGTCCATTGAAGCAGATCGAAGAGATCAAAGCGAAAGGCTACCCTGTAGCATACGTTGGTGATGTTGTAGGTACTGGTTCTTCTCGTAAGTCAGCAACCAACTCTGTTCTTTGGTTCTTCGGTGATGATATCCCACACGTTCCTAATAAGCGCGCTGGTGGTTACTGCTTCGGTGGCAAAATTGCACCTATCTTCTTCAACACAATGGAAGATGCTGGCGCGTTGCCAATCGAAATGGATGTAGAAAAAATGAATATGGGTGACGTGATCGACGTTTATCCATATGAAGGCGTTGCTAAAAATGCTGAAACTGGCGAAGTGCTTTGCAACTTCGAGCTGAAGACTCAGGTATTGCTTGACGAAGTTCGTGCCGGTGGCCGTATTCCTCTGATCATTGGTCGTGGCCTGACAGATAAAGCACGGGCGGCATTAGGCCTTGAGCCAACCGAACTGTTCCGTAAGCCGGATCAACCTGCAGATACTGGCAAGGGCTATTCTCTTGCTCAGAAGATGGTTGGTAAAGCATGTGGCGTAGAAGGTGTTCGTCCAGGCACTTACTGTGAGCCAAAAATGACAACTGTTGGTTCTCAGGATACAACAGGTCCAATGACCCGTGACGAGCTGAAAGACCTTGCTTGCCTAGGCTTCTCTGCAGACCTGACGATGCAGTCGTTCTGCCACACTGCAGCTTATCCTAAGCCAGTTGACGTTCAGACACACCACACGCTGCCTGACTTCATCATGAACCGTGGCGGTGTTTCTCTTCGCCCTGGTGATGGTGTAATCCACTCTTGGTTGAACCGTATGCTGCTACCTGACACCGTAGGTACAGGTGGTGACTCTCATACGCGTTTCCCAATCGGTATCTCTTTCCCAGCAGGTTCTGGCCTAGTTGCCTTCGCTGCTGCAACAGGTGTTATGCCGCTGGATATGCCAGAATCAGTATTGGTTCGCTTTAAAGGTGACAAGCTACAGCCAGGTATCACGTTGCGTGACCTGGTTAACGCTATCCCTTACTACGCAATCAAGCAGGGGCTATTGACCGTTGCTAAAGCGGGTAAGAAAAACATCTTCTCTGGTCGCATCCTTGAAATCGAAGGTCTACCTGACCTGAAAGTTGAGCAAGCGTTTGAGCTATCTGACTCTGCGGCTGAGCGTTCTGCTGCGGCATGTTCTATCAAGTTGAACGATGCACCGATTAAAGAGTACCTGACATCTAACATCACTATGTTGAAATGGATGATCTCTGAAGGTTACGGCGATGTTCGTACCATCGAGCGCCGTATCAAAGGTATGGAAGAGTGGTTAGCTAACCCAGAATTGATGGAAGCTGACGCTGATGCAGAGTACGCTGCGGTTATCGAAATCGATCTGAATGACGTTAAAGAGCCAATTCTGGCCTGCCCTAACGATCCAGACGATGTGAAATTACTGTCTGAAGTTGCTGGCGATAAGATCGACGAAGTGTTCATCGGTTCTTGTATGACCAACATCGGCCACTTCCGTGCAGCGGGTAAACTATTAGATGCAGCGGGCACTTCTATCCCAACGCGTATGTGGATTGCACCACCAACGAAAATGGATGCTGCTCAGTTAACTGAAGAAGGTTATTACAACATCTTCGGTAAAGCCGGTGCTCGTATGGAGATGCCAGGCTGTTCACTGTGTATGGGTAACCAAGCACGTGTTGCTGACAAGTCTACCGTTGTGTCGACTTCTACGCGTAACTTCCCTAACCGTTTAGGTACAGGTGCGAATGTTTACCTGTCTTCTGCGGAGCTAGCGGCGGTTGCAGCACTACTTGGCAAGCTGCCCACAGTAGAAGAGTACATGCAGTATGCTGCTAAACTGGATACGATGGCAGATGACGTTTACCGTTACCTGAACTTCGACCAGATCGAAAACTACACAGCTAAAGCTGCTACTGTTATCCCAACAGTTCAAGCTTAATTTTACGCTGCGTAAAAAAGCCCGTCCCTGTGACGGGCTTTTTTGTTACTATTTATCTTAGTAATCCTCTTGTCACAGTGACGTTATACCTGTTCCGGAATAGTTATGAAAACACCTGATATCGACACCCCTACTTCCAAAGAAAATGAAACCAACCAAACAAAAAATGGCTTTCTGGCGCTGGTTTCTAAAATGACTTTTGATGAGAAGCTACCTATTCGCTTTATGTTTAAAACCGTACCTGAGCACTTAAACGATACAGGGTGGCGAATGTATACCGGTTATGAATCTGAAGAATACCTTGAGAATGAGCTGGCCAACATGGTGCCTGTTCCTGTTGAAAAGATGTGTCGTATAGACTCATCGCTCACTGATTTAGTGACCTATAATGCAGGCACCGTCTGGGAGCGCACGCCAGAGAGCGACGGCTGGCAACGTGTTTATGACTTTAAAATTCCTGCTGCCAACGTTGATGTCGGTATCACTAATGATATTGATCGATTCAATACAGAATTTAAAATCGACGATTAATGGCTTGAAAAAACTTCGTTCACCCTTACATAAAAGTTAAGCCGACAGCCTTAGGTGTCGGCCGTTACCTGATCAAACGATAGGTAAACAACTTTCACATATTGCTTTGTATGAGGATATGATAATGCGAACATTTGACCTTACACCACTTTACCGTTCAGCCATTGGTTTTGATCGACTTGCCAATATGATTGATTCAGCTAACCGTAATGAGCAACAACCTAGCTATCCTCCCTATAACATTGAATTATTGGGAGAAAATGCCTACAGAATCACCATGGCCATTGCAGGATTTTCTAAATCAGAACTGGAGATTCAGTCTGAAGAAGGTAATCTGACGATTAAGGGCGCAAAAGAAGCCGATACAACAGAGCGCACTTATCTGTACCAAGGCATTGCTGCCCGGAACTTTGAGCGTAGATTTCAACTAGCGGACCATGTCAAAGTCGTTAAAGCCACTATAGAAAATGGCCTGCTACATGTTGACCTCGTCAGGGAGATTCCTGAAGCGATGAAACCGCGTCAGATCGAAATTACAGATTAATCTCGACCTCTAAGTAGGGAAGCAGCGCTTCCCTACTACATCCTTTTTAAGCGCCAACCGCCCCCTTTTTGAAATACCGATCACCTAGCACCAACATACAAGGTGTGATGAACAAGGTAAGCAAAGTGGCAAAGGCTAAACCTCCCGCAATGGTACTGGCAAGTTGCACCCACATTTGAGATGACGGCGCGTCCAAAGCAATTTTACGCCCGATAAAATCTAAATTGAGTCCATATGCCATGGGAATAAGCCCTGACACTGTGGTTACAGCCGTCAGTAGTACAGGGCGCAGGCGCTCTCTTCCTGTCATAAAGGCTGCATCCAATGACGCTATCCCTTCTGCTCTTTTCTTATTAAAAGCATCTATCAAAATAATATTGTTGTTTACCACAATCCCTGCCAGAGCAATAACACCGATCCCTCCCATGACGATACCAAAGGGCTGGTTCGTCAAAAATAACCCAAGCAGCACCCCAGCTGTAGAGAAAAGAATGGCACTGAGCACTAAAACACTCTGATAAAAGCTATTAAACTGAGTAACCAAAATAAGCAGCATAATAAATAATGCAACGATGAACGCCTTGATCAGAAAAGCCATGCTGTCTTTCTGGTCGGCATCTTCACCTTTAAAGTTAAACTCAACCCCTTGCGGGAAAGCGGTTTCGCTAATACGAGCCTGTAAGGCCTTAAGTTGGTTGTCGACCAATAGTCCCTCTTGAATATCGGATCGGATAGATATGACCTGTCGTCCATCAACTCGCTTGATTCTTGAAACTTTGGGGGATGGTGAAACTTCCACAAAATTACTGACAGGCACCATGCCTTGGGCTGTTTTAATTCTTAACTGCTCTAATTGCTGTAGGGTTCTATGCTCTTTCGGAAAACGGGCACGAATATCCACCTCGTCATCGCTGTAATCCGGCCGGTATTGTGCAAGATTGATCCCAGCGGTGATTAGCTGGACAGCGTTCCCAATAGATATAATATCAGCACCGTAACGGGCAGCCTCTTGTCGGTTTACCGCCAAGGTCCACTCGATACCGGGCAAAGACCGGTCATCTTCGATGCTAATAAAGCCCTTGATATCCCTCATAAGCCCTAGGAGCTGATCGGCTGAACTGATCAGATCGGACTGAGAGACACCACCAATCTCTATTTCAATGGGTTTACCGCCTGCCGGCCCATCCTCCTCCTCGATAACCTCTAAATATAAGCCAGGTATACCCTTAATTTTTTGCGCCAAGATAGAGAGTATGTGGTTTGCTGGCGCACGCTGGTGCCACTCTTCCAAGCGAAATTGCAAAACACCAATAATATCCTCCTTTCCTTCGCCATCTGGCTGAGCAAACGACCGAGCGTACACCGCTCCCAAGCCAGCCACACCTGTAATTCTCTTTTCAACCTCTTTTAAATAGTTATCCTTCTCGACAACCGATAGATCACCGCGGGCGTGAACCTGAACCATTGCCGTTTCTGGCTCTGTTTCAGGGAAAAAAGTGATACCAGCACCATAGCTGCCGTAAACGATGTATACCAAAACCATCATGCCACATGTTGTTGCTATGGTTTTTACAGGATGTTTTAAGAAGAAGCTTAGCAACTGTGCGTAAAGATTAGCGCCTTTACTTGGCGTTGGGGCCTCCACTTTTTTAGCAGATTTAAATCCCGTGCGATTAAACAGATATCCCACTACAGGTAAAAAAACCAGAGCCATGGCTAGAGAGGCTAATAGACATAAAACCACCGTGATAGGTAAGTATTTCATGAACTCACCCACTGTGCCGGGCCAAAATGCCAAAGGTATAAAGACAGCCAGTGTTGTAAAGGTCGATGCAATGATAGGCCAAGCCATTTGCTGTGCAGCATGGGTGAAAGCGACTTGACCAGTATCACCTGCTCGCATCTGTTTCTCAGCCATTTCTACAATCACAATAGCACCATCAACCAACATGCCAACAACCAGAATCAAACTGAACAAAACAACAATATTGAGGGTGATACCCAACAAGTAGATACACAAAAGGCCCATCAAGAAAGACCCCGGTATGGCCAGCCCTACCAAGAGTGAAGAGCGTACCCCTAAGAAAGCAATGATGATAATCATCACGATCAACATAGCACTGAGGATATTATTAAGCAGATCCCACAACAGGGTACTTATCTGGGCAGATTGATCGAGAATATAACTGACCTGAACACTGGCAGGCATCAGCGTTTTAGCAATCTTAACGACAGCCTGTACTTGGGCCACAGTCTCTATAATATTGGCCCCTGAGCGCTTTGATATCTCAAGCGAAATAGCTGGCGCGCCATCCACCCGAGCAAAGCCATCAGGATCTTTAAATGTATTGCGCAGTGTTGCAACATCAGAAAAGGTGACGACAGTCGACCCACTCACTTTAATCGGCAGTTGCAAGAGGTCATCTAGCTTTTCAATGACACCGGGGACTTTTAAATTTAATCGTCCAATACCTGTATCCAAAGCCCCAGCGGCGATCAACAGGTTATTTCGGCTGATGATATCCAAAACCTGAGCATAGTCGAGTTCATAAGCATCCAGCAAAAGCGGATCAATCGCCACTTCTAATACCTCTTCCCGATCCCCACCTATCTCAACGGACAACACATTAGGCAAGGCCGTAATTTCCCGCTTGAGTTGGCGGGCAATACCAATTAACTCCCTCTCATCAATCGGTGCCGAGATACTTAATGTCATCACCGGAAAAAGCGCCGTATTAATTTCGTTCACCACGGGGCTTTCGGTGCTTCTGGGAAGTTGAGATTTGGCTTGTTCCACCTGAGTTCTCACATCCTGTAAAGCCTGCTTGGCATCAAAACCCGCTTCAAACTCCAAGGTAACAGAGGCATACCCTTGGGTTGCAGATGCCGTCATCTCTTTAACCCCTTTAATGCTTCTTAACGCTTTTTCCATAGGCTTTATCAAAAGGCGCTCGGCATCTTCCGGCGAGATTCCATCATGAACCATCGAGACGTAAATAAATGGGATAGCGATTTCCGGATCAGACTCTTTGGGAATGGAAATAAAGGCTGAAACGCCAGAGACCAGCAAGAATAATAAAAGTAGCAGCACCATACGGCTGCGTTCCATCAAGAAAGTGATCACAACGCTTGCTCCTGCTCCTGCCCAGCGGTAACAGCAATTAGCCTTTTTACAGAGCTCGCATCAATCTGATCACCCTCTTGATAAAAGCCTTGCCCATGAGTGATTAAAGAGACCGACTCTGGTAGGCCAGACACCCAAAAGCCGCTTGTTTCATGGCGAATGATAGATACAGGGAATACCTTCACGCGGTTATCACTATTCAGGGCTTTAACATATAGCTCCCCTTGATAGTCCAAATTTAGTAACGCCGGTGACACAAGGTGTGCTTGGTGACTCTCGATTGGTAGTTCTACACGTGCACTCAAACCTAACCAAGGTTTTTGATCCGGATTTGAAACCTGAACCTCAACTCTAAAGCTGCGGGTTTCCTTATCAGCTAAATGCGCGATGTATGAGACAGTACCTGTCAACGCCTCGCCGGTAACCAAACGGGCAGTGACTCTTTGGCCTGATTTGATGGCGGCTAAGTGATGCTGGGACACCTGCACACTGATGCGTACTTGGCTGTCATCTACCAAAACAGCCACACTATCTCCGCGATCAACAAAGTCACCCAACTCCAGCGGCCTTTGGTCTAGAACTCCTGCGAAGGGGGCTTTAATCTGAGTATTGCTGATATCTTCTTTAATCTGAGCCAATGATGCTTCTGACTCAGCAACAAGCGCTTCATGACTAAGGACATTCGTTTTAGCACGCAATCCTTTTTGTTGCAGCTTAACATTAGCCAACCAATCACTTTTGCGCTGACGCAGCTCCGCTTCTGCCTGCTTCAAGCGAGCTTTGCGATCATTCATCGCTAACTGAACTAATGTCTCATCCGTTTTTACACGCTGACTACGCGAAGCAGGTATGCCAACCACCTTACCAGCCGTCTCTGCCTTAATTGTTACCGTTCGATGAGGCTCTACATGTCCTGCTAATACCAATGTTTTTTCAATAGTTTGTGCATGGGAAACACGCGTTTGGATGATCACATCCTCATGGCGATCATGTTTACTGAGAACATCATTCTCTACAGGTCGACTTGATTGAACATTCCCCGTAAAAATCCAGAAACAGGCCAATATAAGCAGCCCTAATGCAATCTGCTTTGAGCGATCCACTTTCTACCTCATGCGTTACAAATAGAAAAAGGGCCCATAGGCCCTTTGAGTATGGGAAGACTTAAAAAGTGTATGCGACACCTAACGTTGTTGACCAAGTATTGTCACGCTCTACGATCGGAGACTTTTCAATCTCGCTACCCAACCAGGTATAGTTAGCCGAATGGAAAAGGCTCCAGCTGTCAGTGACAGGCACCATCACGTTATAGCCAACATAAGGTGCGACCGTTGCATCACCTTTATAAGCAGCACGCGTTGCAGTTGCTTCTTTAGCGCGCACACCGTAGTAATAATCGACGTAATCTTTCGTTAAGAAACTAACACCCACTGTCGGAGAAAAAATAGCCATACCGCCTACATCAATAGCATGGCTATAACTCATATCAGCAAAGAATCCTTTATAAGCACCAGCCACATCATGTAGTAAAGATGCACTGAACTCCCCTGCTTCACCCAAGCGATATACTGCGGTAACACCCATATCGACACTGATGTCTCTGTCATCCATGCCTGCAAAGTATTTAGAGTCCTTACTCTTAAAATCTGAACCTACCGATGATAATGTCGCGTATACACTGAGCGGTGTCTCATCACTGCCGATAAAACGGTAATGCGCGCCCGTAGAACCAACTGAGAAATTCTCACCTTCATACTCAACAAAAATTAAAGGATCACTGTTGTCTTTATAGCCTTTATAGGGTGACTTAAAAGAAACACCGCCGGCCCCAATGGTGAAATCACCTGCATTAACAACAAAGCTTGAACCCAATAGTAAACAGGTGGCAGCAATTAAAGACGTGTTTTTCATGTAATTAGCCTCATCAATATGTGATTTGAATAAGGCTATTATTTAGATGTAACACCCCTGACAATAGTGAGAGTGTGTATTGAAATGTATGACTTATGTCTGCGTTCTGTCTGGGAGTGGTAGATACAACGAAAAGCGTGCTCCACCGATAGGCGCACTAGAGACCGTCACTCTTCCTTGATGGATATCCATGATCTCCTTTACGATGGACAAACCTAAGCCGTGCCCACCGGTATCTCGGGCTCTTGCGACATCTAAACGCTCAAACGGCTCAAAGATACGTTCATGCTCGCTCAGCGGTACCCCTTGCCCATCATCATCAACACAAATGACCAAATAACCATCTTCAATCAGTGCATGTAGTTCTATCTGGGTATAGGCATGAATATCAGCATTACGGACTAAATTACTTAATGCCCTTAATAAAAGACGAGGGTCAAACTTTAACGCTATCGAAGGGCATTCAATAACGGCTAGTTCCTTTAAACAACTACGCTGCAAAAGGGGCTGTTGTTGTTTTAGCCACTGTGCTACATCCTGCGATTCAAACGCTGCAATAGTGCCCGACCTTTGCATTTTCGCATAGCTTAATAACTCTTCGACAAGCTGATCCAGCTCTGCCAAATCCTCTTCCATACCGGCCAGAAAAGGCTGTTGTGCAGGCGCTACAAGATCTTCTTCCAACATCGTTAGCTGGCAACGTAAGCGAAAGATAGGGGTTCGCAACTCATGGGCAACGGCATTAGTTAAGCGCTTATGGCTGGCAATTAGAAGTTCAATCCGCTCGGCCATTGAATTAAATGAACGATTTAACCCCCCCACTCGATGCTTACTGGCCATGGGCGCACGAGCCGAAAAGTCACCATTAGCGATAGCTGTAGCCGATGTCTCCAACATTTTCAGCTTGCGCTGCAAGAGATAAGTCCAAGCAGCCAGAGCTAACGCTGTAACAATAAAAAAGCCCCAAAAAGCCGTTATATCAACCAGTTTTTGAATCTTAACAAAATCAGAATTCGGGTCATCATGGGATTTATATATCTTATCGTTGACACTTAGCCAAAAGTACATAGCTTCACCATCATCCCCCTCCAGCTCACCCCAAAAAGGCCCTGAACTTTTTAACGCCTTAATTTCAGGTTGATTAAGTGTTTCTGGAGAGGCCAATACAGTCAGCACTTGGTTTTCAAGCTCGGCAGTGCGATACATAGCCTTCTCCATTGCCTCCTCACCAGCCAGTTGATAAATCTCTTCAAACAGCTTCGTATAGCTTGTTACTTTACGCCGGACTTCCTCTTGAAACGCGTCCTTGAACACCTTTTCAGCCGTAAGATCTAAAAGAAGAATAAAACCAAATAATGCCGCAATGACACCAATATAGAGCGTAATAAAAAGACGAGCCATAAGTGAGCTATCCCATTAGTGAGCGAGTACCTTTCTCATTCTGGCACAAGAAATCACTCAGCTTCACCTGTTGGTATGTATGGAAATGTATGGGCTAATCCCACTGGTTTGAGACAAACATATAGCCCTTGCCGCGCACGGTAATAATACGGCTAGGCAAAGCGGAGTCATCTCCTAGTTTCTTACGTAAAATCGCAATTTTATTATCGATGGTTCGGTCAACACCGTCATAATCAATCCCGCGGGTAGTTTTAACTAAAATCTCCCGTGATAGCGCCTCATCCCGATGGCTGGCCAACAACCATAACAAGTCAAACTCCCCCGGAGTTAAACTAACGCGCTGTTCATCAAGATGGCATACCTGAGTGAGCTGATTAAGGGACAAGCCACCTAACTGCAACTGATGGTCGTCTTGAGTTTGCAACGCCTCCGTTTGTCCAAAACCCGCATCATGAGAAACGCCTAGCTGACGACGCAACAGCATACGAATTCGTGCCAATAAAACCCTCGGTTGCAAAGGCTTACAGACAAAATCATCAGCCCCCATCTCCAATGCAGCCACCTGATCCATATCATCATCACTGGCGGTAAGGATAAGAATCTTTCCCTCAAATACGCCCCTGACCTCACGACATACACTCAAACCATCCATCCCTGGCAACATTAAGTCCAAGATCAATAGATCAGGGTTAGCATCAGATAGCAAAGACAACGCTTCATCTCCCCGATGCCCCACAGCCACCTCAAAACCATGACGAGTAAGATACATACTCAGTAGCTGGGTAAGTTTTTCATCATCTTCAATGAGCAGGATTTTTTCTGACATCTTCGAGGCGGCCTAGATAGCGGTTACACAGAGATAATACCTAAGGCGAAGATCATAACGGCAAATTTTAGTAAATCACACCCTTACACGCCTTCGCGGTAAAAATACCCATGTTGTCATATTTCCTACAACTACGCGCGTTAGGATGCCGTTATTCGATGCACCACTGACACTCAAGCCGAAGAAACCCAAGCCAATGATAAAAACGTCTGATTTTTTCCGCCAAATACGTCAAGAATATGATGGTTTTCTGCGGTCACAGCAACAACGCTTCCCTAGTGAAGAAACCCTAAAAATCGACCTGCATTGTCATGATTACAACAGTGATGTACCCGATGAATTATGGGGACGACTGTTAAACCTCCCCGAAACCTGGCTGCCCACAGAACAGCTCGCACAAACACTGAGCAGAAATGGCGCCGACGTTATCACCGTTACCAACCACAATAACGCACGCTCTTGCTGGGCATTAAAGGACAAAGGCGAAGATATATTAGTGGGCACAGAGTTTACCTGTCACTTTCCTGACTCCACCCTGAGTATTCATGTATTAACCTACGGCTTTACACCGACGCAGGAACAACAACTCAACACCTTGCGCCATGACATCTTCGATTTTGTACGCTTTACCCGCCTGCACAACTTAGTCACAGTATTACCGCACCCGCTGTTTTTCTACACTCACGACCAAAAGCCCGACCTTAGCATACTGGAAAAATTTGCTGTGCTGTTCCAGCGCTTTGAAGTGTTAAACGGGCAACGGGGCTACTGGCAAAACCTGCTAACGCTGAGATGGGTAGAAAGCTTAACCCCAGAGCGAATCGATTATTACGCAAAAAAACACCAGCTCGACCCCTTTGAATTTTGTGAGAATCCCTATCAAAAATCGATGACAGGTGGATCAGATGACCACAACGGTATCTTTGCCGGGCGCACAGGCACACTGGTGCATATCCCTGATCTAGCCAACCGCCTGAAACATACCTCACGTGCAACACTGGTGCTAGACGCCATCCGCGAAGGCCGCACCACCCCCTATGGCGAGTTAGGAGAAGAAGAAAAACTCACGGTGACCTTTCTCGATTATTTCTCGCAAGTTGCCATCCACATGCAAGACCCCGGCTTACTACGCATGATGCTGCACAAAGGCAGCCTACAAGATAAGCTGATGTGTCTTGGCGTAAGCAACGCCATGCAGGAACTCAAACGTCATAAATATACGCTCACCTTCCTTAAAACCTTCCATGAATCACTCTCTGGCACCAAACCTGCTTTACTGACCAGTTTAGGTGTCAGCAAAGAGTTTAAACCTGCGCTCAAGGTGATCAAACAGATAGCCAAAACACAACGTAAACACCCTGAACGCTTCTTAGAGACCATTCGCGAGGCGATACCTGAGCTTTATCAGGTCGTTACCCACATCTTTTTTGACCGGCTCAATCAACATCTGGAAAAAATGGACAAAGGCCATCTAGCCGAACTCACCACCGATGAACTGGTACGCCGCTTTGAAATCCCTACCCAATTCCGTGCTCTGTTTAGCGCAGAAAAGAGCGTAGCACCCAAAGATATTACCCAGCTCAACCTATCAAAAATGCTGGATGAATTGACGTTTCCTGCACTGGCATCAGGCGTCGTCATGGGAGCCGCCTTTACTGCCAGCCAAGTGATTTATAACAACCGTGAGTTCCTAAACGAACTGGCCGATACCCTAGGCAAAGCGCAGCACCCGCAAAAAGCCTTATGGCTAACCGATACCTTTGCAGACCACAACGGTGTTTCCTCCGTACTCCAAAGCACCCTGATAGAGATACAAAACCACGACTACCCCATTGATATACTCACCTGCCACCCCGACCTAGCACCCCAAGATCATCTGGTTGTTGTGCGCCCTGTCTCCAGCTTTAAAGTCCAAAGCTTAGGCCAGCAAGCCTTTTATATCCCTGATATACTCGAACTACAGCGGATATTTGAACAAGGCGGCTATGACCGTATTATCTGCTCAACCGAACTACTCATGGGCGCGATAGCCCTCTATCTAAAAAAAGCCTTCTCTGTGCCCGCATACTTCTTTATGCATACCGACTGGATGGAGTTTATCCAGCGCACCACCCAGTTAAACCACCACGAATCTGATCGCATACGCCGTTTATTACGCGCATTCTACGCCCAATTTGAAGGCATCTTCACCCTGAATAAAGAACATCAAGCCTGGCTGACCAGCCCAGAAATGGACCTCCCCGAATCAAACGTAAAACTCACCCAACATTGGGCCGACAACGTATTTACCGAACAAAAACCGGATCTACTCACCCTAAACCGCCACCCAATACTGCTCTACGTAGGCCGCTTAAGCGAAGAAAAAGGCGTATACGACTTAATCGATGTATACCAAACCGTTAAGCGGAACAACCCACAAGCAGAACTCTGGTTTGCAGGCACCGGCCCCGCCGAAGTACAGCTAAAAGCTCAACTACCCGACGCTCAATTTTTAGGCTGGGTCGACAAAAAAGACCTACCCGCACTCTATCAAAAAACCGACCTGCTCTTGCTACCCTCACGCTTTGATACCTTTGGCTGTGTCGTACTCGAAGCGCTAAGCTGCGGCCTGCCAGTCGTTGCTTACAACTGCAAAGGCCCTAAAGACATCATCGAGCATAACGTTAGCGGCTATCTGGTAGACAATAGCGAAGCGATGGCCAGCACCATCAACCAGCATCTACAAAACACAGACAAGCACCAATCGATGAGACAAGCCGCCTACGGCCAAAGCCAAACCTACAGCAGCGAACGCATCATGCACACCCTTATGGCCGATATGAAGCTGACAATATGATTGCCACCTTTTAGTAGAAGGCGGCTTGCAAACACGCCAGAAGTGGGTTAAATCAGTTAGTTAGAATCATGAATGACAGGCCTATAGACGCCAGTAGATTGGATTCGCATATAGGGTTGTTATGTTTTGGGTAAGTGAATGAGAAAATTCAAATGTTATTGGTTATTGAACTCTGTCCAATCTACTATCAAAGACGAGCATATTTGTGGTTACCATGTGTGCGATAGTTCACAGATTGTAAACGAGAGAAGCTCACTAGGGGCTGATGGAAGACGATTCTTTGACGTGTTGCAACAATCTACTGGGCTTTACAATCATTCGTTATGGGTATTTAGGGACGATGAATTTCAAAGCCAGGAAGAAGCAAATTCATTTAGTGATATATTCAGGGTCGTTGCTGAATCGTACTACAATTTTGGGGCGTCATCCTCAGGATTAATAATTGTAGATTCGAACTCAAATGAGATTATTACAATACAACCTCCTCAAGTAGAAGCTTACCAATCAATAAAACTCGATACTGTTAACGAAGATGATCTGACACGAATTTTCAAGTTGTCAGAAAAGTTACGCTCGATCAACAGAGAAAAGACTAACTGTTTTTTTTCAATTCTTGACTACCTAAGAGATATCAGAGCATCTCCCTCATTTGTTGGTGAATTAGCATTATGGTCGTTTGTAGAACATTATTGGGCTCAAAACCGAAGCGGGAATACCGATATCTATAAAAGTCTAAAGTCGCTCTTAGAAGAAGTTTATATAGATAAGCAGGATAGGAAAGATTTTAACTTACTTGTAAGAAGTGTAGGACACGATTTGGGAAAATCATATAATGAACATATCCTCCGAAATATACTAGCTCATGGAAAGCATATGACATTGAAAGAAAACTGGACTGAAAATAACTGGAATAACTTCAACAAGGTTCATGAGCAATTGCTTTCAATAGTGCTAATTGGTATCGAAAAGAGAATATACGCAGCATGAGTACCAATTTAATCGAATCGTAGAGTTTCTGAACGATATTAGACTGTTCAAGCCAAAGCAAAACCATGGTGAAATCTAACTTAGCCATTGAGGGCTATTTATGTTTTTTTAAGATTGGGGCTTGGCGAAATATTTGGTATAGCTATACAAGAGTTATATAATCTCTATCACAGATATCATTATTTTCCCCAAAAGAATCAGTATGAGGTAATGACTTGCTTGTCAACCTACCAGATCGATAGGCGCTATCATCTGAAATTGCAGCATAAATGCCTGATGTAGCGTCGATTACTGGAGTTCGTGGCTTTGTTACATAACCAAGACGAAGGTCACAACGGTAACCACTAGACTTACTAACGAGAGCAATAGGTCTTGGCCTTTGTAGCCACGATCAGTTAAACTTCAGCAAAAGGACTTTACTCTACAGGATGCAACGGATGGCACACCTCAAACACTATTACAACCACCAACAAACTCAAATAATCCCTCTACCTCTTTCAAATAAGGCATCAATAACCTTACCGCAAAAAAGGAGTACCGCTCGCCTAACGGATAACTCATATGTAAGGGTTAACTATCTATAATCACGTAGGTGAGAGCATCCATGGAAAAATATAAATACATGATATAACCGCAACAAATTTATTAGTTTAATTTTTATATTTACCCTTAAAGAATTAAATGGACGCTGCGATTATAGCTCGCATAAGCATAAAGCATTACACAAGTTATAAATCAATACAGGAAGTAAAACATGAATTCAAGAATTCTTTTTATTTTAACCGTAGCGGCATGTACGCCACTCAGTATAGCCGCCAAAGAAGCCCATTCTGAAGCTCCCGTTTTGGTAGCTGATAGCATCATAGCTCAGCAGCGCCAAGCACTGGCGGAAGCCACCAAGGGAAAAGGTTTTGGGCCCCAATCACCACGGGATATCAATCAGGTTAGCGGTACAAATGCGCGGTCTTTTAATCAAGCACCGCCTTATACTGAAATGAATTTATGTGATATCCACTTCCATAAAAATGCTGAGCATAAAGGCGGGGAATTCACCCTATATGCGGGAAATGGTGATGGCCAAGGGTATGGAAGTGGTTATCGATATTCGGGGACGTTGTCAGAGGCTGAGCTGACTCCAACGGATTATGAAATTTGCCCAAGTAAGCATGGTAGCCTGAAGCCAGGTGATACAATAGAACTTCATTATGTCCACTCATCCACTCAGGCAGTGCCTGGACCAACGCTGGGTACATGCCTAAGTGAGGCAATCGCAAATCCCCAATTACGCGTAGAGGCTCAGGTCTTTGTCTTGGTAAATGACAGTGACGCTAGTGATTTTTCAGACCTGACAAAACACGGCCTTAAAAACGGATACCACCAAGCTCTCAATATTCCTTCCGATACTGGGACACCGATACAATACGAGGGATCCACCACCGGTCCTTCTTACAACACGAAAGGCTCACCCTTTCAAGTTAGCTGGAGTGTTCGTCCCAAAGTAGCTAAGGTGAATGCAGCATCCGTCGGAAAATGGTGCGAAGGTAATGAGTTTAAAGAAGATCACGCACACGGCGTAAGAAACCTTGTAGTTAACCCAGATCTTCTATCAAGATAATAACTTTATCCTACGGGGTATAACAGATGATACAAACTATCAGCAAGCTAAAACATGCCCTTTGGGTTAGGCATAAACTAAGAACGAAGAAGAGCTGTATATATGAGGATTTTTATACATTGATACCCAAACTAAAGGTTCATTATAGAAAAAGGAGAATAGCTTGAAAAACTTGCTTCCTATACTATTAGTATTTTTTTCGACTTATGTTGAAGCAAATATCGACTTTAGAAATCCTATTAGGAACTATATAAATATTAAAGAGTCTTGGAATATATTCTATGAAGAAGACATGCAAAAAACAGACCCTGAACTAACTAAAAACTCATTAATCAAACTACAAGATATACTTAAAAAAGTTGAAAAAAACCTACCTAAACATTCCATTAAAAAACTTAAAAGATTAAAAATCTTTCTATTATGGGGAGAAAAATCCCCAAAAGGAGGGTTAAATAGTGGGATGAGATATGTTAGACAAGGTGAAACGATAACACGGCTACATTATGATGCAAGATGGGAAAATTCTATAGTAATCTATAGTGCTGAAAACTTAATGTATTTAACAGAAATGTGGGCAAAAAAGGCTATAGTTCATGAACTGGCACATGCGTGGCACATTATGCACTGGCCTGAAAAACATAGAGCTATAGTAACACCTTGGAAACATGCTAAAGAGAAAAATTTATATAGAAATGTAAGAGACTACAAAAATAGAATAAAGCCTGAAGCATATGCGCTTAAGAACAACCTAGAGTACTTTGCCGAATTATCAGCGATGTACTTTGTTGGTGGTGATTATTTTCCTTACGAACGAAGAAAATTAACCAAATACGATCCTGAAGGAGTAAAAATGGTTAAGGAACTATGGAACGTTAGATAGCATAATACAGAGTTCACTAACTGGATTACTAAGAATGTTTCTAGCTGCGTTATTTGATACAGAAAGCCGGTTCTGTTGCACTAGATCTTTCCATATTTCCCTCCACTCTGCTAAGCCTAGTGCGTAGTAGAGCGGAGTTTCATCTATTCTTATGCTACTTATTAAATTTCAGTATTGTTTCAACCAAAATTACCAACAGGATACAAGGCATATATGACTAGTTTATTTTTTAATAATAGGACCTTTACCCTACCTCAGTAAACCTAACTTTGATTCCAGCCGAGTTAACAGCGCAGCGCTATCGATAGCGTCATCATTTAACCCCTCTAGTAGTGTCATAAAATACACATCCATTATTAGATCAGCATATAAGCGCTGCTCTTCGTTGTTGTTGACTAGGAGTGACTTAAATGCATTGAGTTGTGGATCAAGAGATTGGCTTTGCCATAGCAATGCTTTAAACAGTGCTTTACTAAACTCCCTTTGGGATAGATAGAATGGGTAGAGCGCATGGGCGTAATGGAGTAGCCGCTCGGTGGGGCTTGTACTTTGATCGGATTGGCTGGCTTGCTGCAGCAACGTAGCCAGCTTGCCTTCTAAACCGGCTTTAAGAAGATCCAGTTTATTGGGAAAATGACTAAACACCGTACCTGTCGCCACCTGTGCGTGAGCCGCTATATCACGGGTAGTGGTTTGCTCGTAACCTTTTTCTGTAAATAGCTGCCAAGCAGTACCGAGTATTTTTGCCTTAGTTTGCGCGCGTTTGGTCACGTTTTTACTCCTGAATCACATACACCATTAAATCAATTTTGTTATGGCGTTAAAAGATTAAGTTGAAAATTGAGCGCGCTCATTTTATGATGCGATTCCCTAATACAACACTACCTCAGGAGAGCTAAAATGGTATCGGAAATGGTGTTCCCGCCAGAAACCAAAATTAATGGCAAAGAGTCAGCATCCCATTATCGAGACGCCTTTAGGGTAATAGTTAATAAACCAGAGCTCGAAGCAAGAGAGGTTTATCACAGCATCTTTGGCTTTTTACCAAAGCCCGTACAGCTCGCCTTAGCGTTGCGCAACGCGATTGTTAAGCATTTGGGTTTTGCGGTAAGTAATACTGAAATGAGCCTCCCGCTCGAAGAGATAGCCATAGGGAAAAAAGCCGGATTTCTTACGATAGAGCACGTCGACCCATCAGAAATTGTGTGTAGTGCGTATGAGCCTAATATGGATATGTGGCTATCCGTTTTAAAACTATCAGATCAAGAGTTTGCGGTTTCGACGTTAGTTAATTTAAAAACAAAAACGGGTAAGGTCTATATGACCATTATCAAGCCATTTCATAAGTTGATTGCTAAATACTGTATTAAACAAGCACTTAAAGCGGGCCGCATATAACGGGTAGATCAATCATTTACACGCTAAACGCCGCTACGGTTATCACCGTTAGTTCAACCATCGCAATCAGTGCGCCTGCTGTGTCGCCTGTTGTGCCTCCTAAGCGGGTAAGCATCGCTCGTCGCGCAAGATAGACAACTAACAGAACAGCCAAGATAATGAATGGCGCGAGTACCACACTTATAATGCATACCCCCACTACCAGCCACTGTAGAGGTTTAATAGGCATATGGGAGATCATATGAGCAACGATGCCTTTGTCCCTCACGTAAGGGGTTGTAGCTAATAAGCCAATGGCAGCGGTCCTTGCCAATGCGGGAGCAATCATCAGAGGGAGGAGTAGTTGATGATCGACCACCACGATGAGCGCAGCCCCCATCAAAAATAGGTATAAGATCAGCACAATAGCGCCTGTCGCACCAATGCAGGGGTCTTTCATAATACGTAAGCTTTTGGCTCGATCCCCTAAACCGCCCATCAAACCATCGCTACTATCTGCCAAACCGTCGAGGTGTAGCCCTCCTGTAATCACTACCCAGATAACCAACAGCATCGCTGCCATAAGCGGTGCCGAGGATATTAGATTCAACTGTAATAACAGCGCCAAACCAGCGCCCATACATAACCCAACCAATGGATAAAAGAGTAACGAGGCCGCTTGCACGTATTGGCTGGGATAGCGCTTAAAACGCACAGGAAGAATAGTAAGGAACTGTACCGCCACCAAAAACGCTTGTAGCGTTTGGCTGATTCTATTCATGGGTGGGTATCCTGAAGGTTTGGATTTTCCCGTGAGGCGAATTCATCGAGGCCATCTCTGATGCGGGTTTGGATTCTGTAATACATTGCAATGCTTTAATCACCCCACCATGAGTGATGAGCAAAACCTTTGTATAGCCGCTTTGCTGAAGCTCCGCGATAAAGGCCTGAACACGGGCAAAAAATAGTGGCAATGGTTCCCCATTCGGGGGTGGGTATTGAATCGGATCTTCCCAAAAGCGAGCTAAAGCATCAGGAGCTTCTAGATAGATTTCTGCTGCGGTTTTGCCATCCCAATCCCCAAAATCGTATTCCTGAATACGCGACTCTAAGGTGAGCAAAGTATCTGAACACCACTGCTGGGCAAAGCTATGACAGCGGATTAAGAGGGATGAGTAAACGGCATCATAGTCAGTAGGTGCTCTGAACTTTAGAGCACTTTGCATTTGTAGCCACCCTGTTTCACTTAAGGGAGGGTCAGTTTTACCTAGGTAGCGTTGGCCAAATTCCGTTTCGCCGTGGCGTAATGCGTCGATCACCAGAGCGTTGTTCATGGGCTGACTCCTCTTTACCTCACTCGCTTTCTGATACAGCGGCCTCTGCAAAGGTCGCCATCTGGTTGTGCAATTGGCAAGCTAATCTGATCAATGGCACAGCTGCCGCTGCCCCACTACCCTCGCCCAGTCGCATACCTAGCGCTAATAAAGGCTGTTGGTGGAAAGCGCTGAGTAATTTGCCGTACGCAGGCTCCGCTGAGTAGTGGGATAATATCAGCCACCCCTCTACATTAGAATTGATTCGACATGCCACCAGCGCCGCAACCGAAGCGATAAAACCATCCACTAAACATGGAAGTCCTTCTTGGGCACAGGCGATATAGGCACCACAAAGGGCTGCTATCTCAAAGCCGCCTAATCGGCGCAGGGCCTCTAAAGGCGTTTCAAGATAAGGGCGATGGAACTGTAGCGCTTTGTCGATCACGGCAGCTTTGTGATTCACGCCGTCGGCACTAAGCCCCGTACCCGGCCCTGTGGCGTCTGCTGAGCTAATATCCAATAGATAAGCGAGCAATGCGCTGGCCGAAGTGGTGTTACCAATGCCCATCTCCCCGCCAATAAACAGATCTGTATTGGGCTTGAGGGTTTGGATACGGGTTCTACCCGCAGCTAACGCAGTGGCAAGTTGCTCATGAGTCATGGCTGGCTGATCCACAAAATTAGCGGTCTGTGCTGCAATAGGCTGGTAGGTTACGCCGTTTAAGTGCTCTGTTGGAGTAATCGTCCCCAAGTTACAGACGTCGAGAGATGCGCCTAAAAAGCGTGCAGCTACGTTAATAGCAGCTCCCCCTCTGGCAAAGTTCTTCACCATTTCGGTGGTAACAATTTGCGGAAACGCCGAAACACCCTCCGCAGTCACACCGTGGTCAGCGGCAAAAACGGTAATATGCACACGCTCTGCCTGGGGTTGATCGGTGGCCTGCATCGCTGCCATCTGTACCGCAATCGCTTCTAACTTACCCAACGCGCCGACAGGTTTGGTTAATTGACCTTGGCGTTCTAGTGCTTGTGTGTGGTGATCTTCACTTAAGGCTTTAGCCGGTAGAGCCAACCATTCAAAAGAGGTTATGTTCGTCGGATTCATAAATTATTGACTCTTGGTTTGATGGGTACAGGTATGCCCGCCACCATCAGAATGACTTCATCGGCGATTTCTGCCAGTGATTGATGTAACCATCCAGCTTCGTCTACATAGCGACGTGTCAATTCACCCATCGGCACAACACCAAGGCCGGTTTCGTTACTCACCAGAATAATCTCAGTATCAGGTTGTGCTTGCAGGCGTTGCAGCGTCGCCAATAAATCACTTCTAGACTCAGCGATATTCTCCCCTTCACATAGAAGATTGGTGACCCATAGCGTCAAGCAATCCACTAAAATACAATAAGTTAGGAGATTGTTATCAGATAATACCTCACCTAAATGAATCGGCACTTCCCGTGTCTGCCACTTAGGAGGGCGGGATTGTCGGTGATGCTCTATTCTAGCTTGCATCTCCGTATCCTGCGCTTTCGCTGTGGCCACATAGCAAACAGGTTTTTGCGATGCGCTGGCAATCTGTTCGGCATAACGGCTTTTGCCTGAACGTGCTCCACCTAGAATCAGCCGAATCATCTTGCAGTCTCCGGCTGAAAAAGTGACATCAAGGTATCGATATCCATATGCGCTTCTAACGTATCGGCGAGACGGTCTAAGGCCTCTAAACGATGTGTTCGGTAATCAAACTCAGGAGGTTCTGCTTCATAGCCTGTCCAAGCCAACAACTGCTCTATAACGGCGGTGGATTCAAATAAGCCGTGCAGATAGGTGCCAGCTACCTGTCTATCATGAGATATAGCGCCATCATATTCGCCCTCGGAAAAAGCGATTAAGGGGTGCTGTAAAGCCTCACCGCTTGATAGGCCACAGTGAATCTCATAACCGAACACCTCGGCTGCCTCTCCTTCTGTAAAACGAAGACTTCCCATTCTTTGAGTAAGCTGCTTTTCTGGATAAAGCACAGTTGTCATATCTAGCAAACCTAACCCCGATGAGTCACCGGCGATCCCCTCTATGCCATCAGGGTCCTGAATAGACACCCCTAGCATCTGGAAACCGCCACAGATACCCAGTAGCTTGCCACCGTATCTTAAGTGTCGCGTTATCGCTTGATTCCATCCTTGAGCCTGCATCCATGACAAATCGCTACGCACCGACTTAGAGCCTGGCAGAATAATCAGATCAGCTGACGGGATCTTTTGATCAGGGCCAATAAACTGAAGGTCAATACAGGGATGTAGCCGTAATGGATCAAAATCGGTATGGTTACTGATATGCGGGAACACTGGCACAATCACCTTAAGCGTCGACTGCGCATCGGTTATGATTTGCTCGACAGAAACCGCATCCTCAGCCTCAAGATGAAAACCATGCAGATAAGGCAAAACGCCTAAGACCGGCTTACCTGTGCGCTCTTCGAGCCAATCTAAACCACTTTGCAGAAGAGCGATATCACCACGGAAACGGTTAATCACAAAGCCTTTTACCCGTTGCTGCTCAGAGTCCGATAACAGTAAAAGGGTGCCAACTAGATGGGCAAATACGCCACCCTTGTCAATATCAGCAATAATAATCACAGGGCAATCCACTGCCTCCGCGAACCCCATATTGGCAATATCGTTTTCTCTGAGGTTAATTTCAGCGGGTGAGCCAGCGCCTTCCACAATGACATAGTCATACTGCGCCTCAAGACGCTGATGGGAATCCAACACCGCTTCCATCGCCACACGCTTGTAATCATGATAGGCAGCGGCTTCCATATTAGTGATTGCCCGGCCTTGTATGATGACCTGCGCGCCGGTGTCACTATTGGGCTTAAGCAGAATGGGGTTCATATCCGTATGCGGCTCAAGATCACAGGCCAGTGCTTGTACAGCTTGCGCTCGACCTATCTCACCGCCATCTTGTGTGACAGCGCTGTTCAGGGCCATATTTTGCGGCTTAAAAGGTACCACTCTTGCGCCTTTTCGCCATAGTACGCGGCAGATGCCTGCTACTAAGGTGCTTTTGCCTGCATCAGAGGTGGTGCCTTGGACCATTAAGGTTTGCTGTTGGTTATTCATTTCACGCTCGCTACATTCGGTATACTTAACGCTGATAATGCCGTGTCTAATCTCTGCCAGTCGGCTTCTTGTGCTGGTAAGCCAATCCGCAGTGCTGCAGGCTGCTCAAATAAGCGAACCAAAATACCTCGTTGGGCTAAATATTCGTACACTGTTCGGGCTTGTTGATAAGGGATGTAGCAATATAGGCCACCGTTGTGCACGTTGTAGCCCTTATTTTGTAACAAACTTTGCAATCGTGTACTGGCAGTTTTGATCTTTTGGCAAGTGTCAGCTTGCCAGCACCTATCCTGCAATGCATGAATTCCGGCCCAAACCGTAGGGCCAGATAGATACCAGAGCGATTGCTTAGCCTCAATTTGCGCCAGTAGTTCAGAGGTACTCCAGATAAAGCCCAAGCGTATACCCGCTAGCCCAAAAAATTTACCAACTGAGCGCAGTACTATTAAACCATCAAGCGGCTCAGGCGTTATCAGCGAAGGCTCGCCATCTGCTAGTAGCGGCTCGATAAACGCTTCATCAACAATCAGCCAGCCCCCTCTTTTGGCTAAGCGTTGGTGCCAATCTCTTAACTGAGTAAGGTCTATCTGCTCTGCGGTAGGGTTGTTAGGTCGTACGACCACCAAGACATCATACTGTTCGAGATCCAGCTCAATCGCTTCTTGAGTCAGCTCTAGCACGTGATGACCATGTCGAGACCACTGATAGGCGTACTCCTGATAGGTCGGGGATAGAATCGCCACTTTTGATGTTGGCCGTAAAAGGGGTAACGTCTCGATAAAAAACTGACTTCCCGGTGCCGCCAAGAGTGACTGCGAGCCATAATAATCATATGCAACACATAGCAGCGCTCGATATTGATGGTCAGGCAAACATTGCCAAGCCGTTACAGGCAACGGTGGCACGGGATAGCTAAAGGGGCTAATCCCCGTTGATAGATCCAGCCACTCTTCTTCAGGTATCCCAAAATAGGCAGCGGCGTCTAATACCCGACCTCCATGTGCAGGAGCGCTCATCATGCTTGTAGCCATACAAAACCCTCCGTACACCACAAGATCACCACCCAAAGCGCTAGCGTTTTGCTAACCAATCGCAATGCGTGTCGAATATCCTGAGTAACCGGCGGCTCCCCCGCCCCAAAATAAGGTTTATCCTGCCATTGGCCTTGGTAGCGGGTTGCACCACCCAATAGCACACCTAATGTTCCAGCTCCGCTAGTCATCACCGGGCCTCCGTTAGGGCTTGCCAGTAAGTGGGCTTGGTTTTGCCAACAGCTCAATGCTTGTCGAGTGTGCCCCAGTAGCGCAAAAGAGAGTGCGGTTAAACGTGCAGGGACGAAGTTCAAGAGGTCATCAAGCTGAGCAGTAAAGCGGCCAAAATCGTTAAAACGCAGATTACGATACCCCCACATGGCATCCAGTGTATTAACAAAACGATAGAAAAGAGCACCCGCTCCACCCAATAGCACAAACCAAAACAGCGCAGCAAACACCGCATCATTGCCATTTTCTAACGTGGACTCGACGGCTGAAACTTCAATATTGAGGGCTTCTTTATCACGGCTCACAACACGACTGGTTAAGGTGCGAGCCACCTCTTGATCACCCGCGTCTAAGGCTGTTGCGATAGGCTGTATATGATCATATAGACTACGATGCCCGACCGAAAACCAGAGTAACAACAGATCGCCCAGCCAACTCCACGAATAAGGCTGATAGATGTACCAGAGCAAGGGTAAGGGCACGGCAAGTATCAGCAGCGCTACCAGTCCTTTACTTTTACGCCATCTAGGTGAACCCGAGTTCAGAGAGGACTCAAGCTTTCCTGCCACAATGCCAAAGCCCACCAAAGGGTGGAACCGCTGTGGTTCGCCGGTTAGCCAGTCGAGTATAATTGCTCCGCTCACCACCGCCGACAATATCATCAGGGTTTAAACAGAGCAGCCGTCGCCGCTAGCGATGATGGGAAATAATGATGGATATAACTCGCATAGAGCCGATCTTTTCGATACACCGCTTCCGCTGTCTGCTTGCCGTTGGGACACACGCCTCTAAGGGCAACGGTTTCATTTTCATCGGCTTCGAGTACGGAGTGGTGGAAGGTATGCCCCCTTAATGTCCCTTCTTCGAGTGTGACCGACTGAAACGCCAGCGCCGATAAACGCGATTGCATATAGGCATCGGCAGCTAAAGCACCGACTAAGGAGTATCGCTGCTTGTTTTTATCAGTTAAAGAGCGGCAAAGGTACAACATTCCACCACATTCAGCGACCAGCGGCTTTTGCGCCGCTACATGTGTTCGAATCGCCGCTAACAGCGCAACATTGTCTGAAAGCGTCTTAAGGTATAACTCTGGGTACCCTCCCGGCAGATAGAGCGCGTCTACATCCTCTAACGAGGTGCTGCACAGGGGCGAGAAAAAGACCAGTTGTGCACCCAAATTGAGCAGCGCCCGTAAATTAGCTGGGTAGATAAAAGAAAAGGCTTCATCTCTGGCGACACCGATACGTACGCCTTTTAATGGTTGCTGTGCGACAAGATGCTGATCCTCTTCGTTAGTTTGACTTGCCGTCAATGAGAACAAACTGGTGGCAGGTAGGTGTGATCCTGCCGTTTGCTCTATCATCGCCGCCGCGGCATTCAGTCGCTGATCTAGGTCGGTAATTTCACTGCTCTGTAGTAATCCCAAATGCCGGGACGGCAAGACAACTTCTTCGCTTCGTTGGATAGCGCCATACCATGGAATGTCATTAGGCAAGGCATCACTTAACATCTCAGCATGGCGCTCACTGCCTACTCTATTCGCTAATACGCCTGCAAAGTTAAGGTCGGGCCGATAATTGACAAGCCCATAGGCGATGGCTGCAAAAGTTTGCGCCATAGCAGATGCATCAATCACCGCCAAAATAGGAATACCAAAGCGCTGCGCCAAGTCTGCACTGCAAGGCTCCCCATCAAACAGCCCCATCACACCCTCAATTAGCAGAATATCTGCACTTTGCGCTGCTTCTGCTAATAAGCGTCGACAAGCCTCTTCTCCCACCATCCAAAGATCAAGATTCTCAACGGGGAAACCGGAAGCAACTTCTAAAATTTTAGGATCGAGAAAGTCGGGGCCGGTTTTAAACACTCTGACTCGCATCCCCCTTAGAGTATAGAGACGAGCTAGCGCAGCTGTAACCGTTGTTTTACCTTGCCCGGATGCGGGCGCACTGATGAATAGCGCAGGCCTGGAGATTTGCATTACAGCTCGACACCCTTTTGCGCTCTAATTCCAGCCTGAAAAGCATGTTTAACCACTTGCATTTCGGTAACAGTATCAGCGATTTCAACCAAAGGTTTGGGTGCACCTCGGCCGGTAATCACCACATGCTGATTTATCGGGCGGTTCTCCACCGCACGAATTACCTCATCTATATCAACATAGTTCAGCTTAATGGCAATATTCAGCTCATCTAACACCACCAAAGTGACCGACTCATCCTCTAAAAAGTGCTTTGCTTGTGCCCACGCTTTCTGGGCCGCTGCAATGTCTTTCTCCTTATCCTGAGTTTCCCAGGTAAACCCCTCACCCATGACATGATAATCCACCTCAGGAAAGCGACGAAAAAAAGCCTCTTCTCCGGTACTAAATGAGCCTTTTATAAACTGCACCACGCCCACATTAAAACCATGGCCGAGTGCCCTTGCTACCATGCCAAAAGCCGAGCTGCTTTTACCTTTACCATTACCGGTCAGAACAAGGCACACACCCTTATCCTGATCCGCTTTGGCAACTTTTTCGTCAATAAGCGTTTTTTTACGTTGCATCCGTGCTTTATGGCGCGCTTCCTTTTGTTGCTCCTCTGTCAGATTTGCGTCTGTCATCGTTAAGCCCTTTTCTGGAGAGTAATTGCACGACCAAACATCATCTGCAAAGCATAAGCTATCGCGATATAGAAGCTGATACCTTCAAGCTGTCTGGGCGTGTATTTAACGAGCCGTTCGATAAACTCCATTAAGGTAGGCTCAGCAAAGCGGCCAGAGAAGTAGTAAAAACTACCGCTGGATATCACCTGACAAACCAAAGCCCCCACTAGTACGCAAGCAGCTAAGCGAAAGATCGTGTGCCATTGCAACTGGTGCAGGCGCGCATAAAAACGACCTGCCCCCCACAGCGCAGCATACGCAGGCACTAACATCACATAAGCAGGGCTGATACAAAAGTTACTGACACCTCCCCAAGTAACGGCGGCAAAGTCCAGCAAAAAGGCTTCCAATAAAAGCAGCGGAAGACTCCAAAGCGGCTTTAGGTAAACACCCGCTAAAAAGAACACTGCCCACGAGGCACTCGGCAGATGATCAATCGACGCAAAGTGATGACCACGAGTTACCGCCATCAGCAGGATTAAAGCAAGGCCGATCCATGCTTGGGATTTAGATTGTAGTGTCAGCATCTTCTGATTCTCCTGTTAGCTATCGAATATCAACGTGGCTGATAAGCCAGCGTTAACAGGAACTCAGTACCTGGCTGATTGTAACCCTTCACTGTTTGATAGCCTTTATCTAACAGGTTTGCCACCTTAGCCTTAACCAACCATTCTGGTGTCAATTGATATGCAGCACGCAGATCAACTGTACCGAAACCACCTAAGTGGTCAGTATTGGCATTACTGGTGTAACGGCGATTCTCAGCATGCAGGGTTGCACCAAATGAGAATGCTCCCAATTGGCGATCAACATTTAAATTCAGGATCTGGCTGGCACGACGCTGTAAACGATTACCTTTATTGATACCTGAAGAGACTTCGGGATCTAACAGAGCAACGTTACCGCTGAATAACCAGTCATTAAGTTGGTAGCCTGCTTCCAACTCGAGCCCGCGAATACGCGCCTCATTAACATTGGACGGCGTCCAATTGCCACCTGCATCAGGAGTCCATGCAATCATGTTATCAAAGCGGGTCTGATACAGTGCCGCTTGCCAGTTGACCTGTGCATATTCACCTTTAAGACTCAATTCAAAAGTATCTGACTCTTCAGGCACTAGGTCAGGATTACCGCCGTATGGGTAGTAAAGATCATTAAAGGATGGGGCTTTAAAAGCGGTCGCATAACTCGCTGCAAAGCGGATGCGGTCATTGAGAGGGATTCCCCATGCGACGCCACCTGTGGTGTGAGTACCGAACTGCTCGTTATCATCCGCGCGCAAGCTGAACTCAACATCTGAGGAGCCAGCCATTAACATATATTGCGCAAAGATCGCCTTATTAAGACGAGAGTCTTCTGCATAATCGTTACTGGATTCCACTTTATCTCTTTGCAGATCGACCCCAGCAACCAACAGATTACTGCCTAAGTGGATATCATTTTGTAGAGAGATGCTATCGCGCTGGGTATTAAATGCGCTGGAGAAAACGCCATTGCTGCTGTTTTTGGTTTTATCCCAGCTCCGACCTGCTGTGACATTCAGTGCCCAGTTATCGGTCAAACTGACCAAGCCTCGAACACCCAATACTTTGCTAAGAGCGTCTGCTTGGTTAGTCCAACCATCATACTCGTTGTCGGAATCTGTCATGCTAAAGAAGGTTTCAACCTGATGACCGCCTTCCAGATAAGTACCTACACGAAAATGTGCCCCTTGATTTTTGTAGCCATCCTTATCGTCATCATCACCTATTTTTGCATCAAAACCATCGGTAGAAACCGCTGAAGCACCTAAGCTATACCACAGTGTTTCGTTGCCGCCACGGACATTAAGGTTGGCAGATCGCGTTTGATCACTACCGGCCGAAACACTAAGTGATGGTGTAAATTTCTTTGCGCCTTTGCGGGTAAAGATCTGGATTACACCGCCTGCGGCATCGGAGCCATATAAAGAGGAGCGCGGACCACGTACGATCTCGATACGTTCAACTTGGCTCAAGTTAAGCTCCTCAAAAGCAACTTGTCCCAGCGTAGCCGAACCAACACGTATACCATCGATCAAGACCAAAAGATCTTTCGCTGCGGTGCCTCGCAGATAAACGCCTGTACTTTTGCCTAGCCCACCAGCATTGGTAATCGAGACGCCGGGGGTTTTTTGAATGACTTCCGCTACAGTCGTAGCTTGCGAGCGTTCGATATCTTGCCGATCAATTACAGTAACTGAGGCCAGGGTTTCGTCAACGGTTTGTGCAGAGCGAGCCGCCGTAACAACGATCTCTTTGATCGCCTCTTGTTGAGCTGAGGCCAATGTAGAGTAGCAACATAGCGTTGCCAAAATAGAATGGGAAAAGGTTTTCATTTATAGGGGTTCCTGCACGCGCCCGCCGCACGTCTAATTAAAATTAAACGGCACATACATGAGACACAGAACAGGGAAAGGCCAGCCGAAAGACTGACTAAATGACCGCCGCTCCGATAGCCCACCGCTATGCCGACTTCACGCTTAAGGCCGGTCTCCGGACTTACGAGCTGAGTTATTGAACTCCAGCATGCTCACCTTCCCATGAACGGGTCACAGTGGCGTTTGAGGATGCTTTACTCGTCTACCGTTGCGGGGGCAGTGTTGGCATTGCAGTGTGCTTTACACTTTGCTCACCAACTTCCCGTTTAAAACTTACTATTACAGTAAGCTACCAAAAGCCGTTGCATTCTAGGTGCCTGGCTAGGCAGGGTCAACATGAATTCACTTGAATAATATTCGCAGGAAACATTAATCACGCTCATCTAAACAGTATTCAGCGTTAATCGCCGCTCTCCTTAGATGAGCATCGCTATGCAGCCTAGTTAGGTACTTGCTCGCGGATAAGTTTCTTATTGATTTTACCCACACTGGTTTTGGGGATATCCGCCACAATGCTAATTCGCTCTGGGATCGCCCACTTAGCTATCTCACCGCTATCTACATATTGCTGTAAATGCTGTTTAATAACGACTTCATCAACCTGAGCACCCTCGGCGGGTACAATCATCGCAAATGGACGCTCACCCCACTGTTCATCAGGTACACCAACAACCGCCACTTGAGATACCACTTCACTCTGGCTGATATAGTTTTCTAACGCGAGGGATGAAATCCACTCGCCACCCGTTTTAATCACATCTTTGATACGGTCTTTGATCACCAACGTGCCATCAGGTGAGATAGATGCCACATCTCCCGTATGTAACCAACCGCCCTGCCACAGCTCTGCGCCTTTTTCAGGCTCTTTATAATAACCTTGGGTCAACCAAGGTGCCCGAACGACCACTTCCCCCATGGCTTCACCATCTTGCGAGACTTCATTTCCAGCAGGATCGACAATCTTCAGATCCACCAGCCCCACAGGCACACCGGTTTTTATACGGCGTGGCATCTGATCCAACATCGGTTGCGCTAGTTCATCATCATGCATGTAGGTAGCCGTCAGTAATGGGCACGTTTCTGACATACCGTAGGCGGTATAAAAGAGAATGCCACGCTCTGCCATATGATTTGCCATACCTAAGGTTGGTGCACTTCCGCCAGTCAACATCTTCCAGCCGCTTAAATCAGCCGTTTTAGCCGCCTCACAACCAAGAATCATCTGCAACACCGTCGGCACACCGTGGGAGAACGTCACCTTCTCTTTTTCAAACAGCTGCACCAATTTATTAGGCTCATAACGTCCCGGATATACTTGTTTGATACCCATCATTGTTGCCACATAAGGCACGCCCCATGCATGGACATGGAACATTGGCGTCATAGGCATGTAAACATCGTCCGAACGCAGTAACGGTTGACCTTTATAGCACCCTAACGTTGCAGCCATATTCAGCGTGTGTAGAACCAATTGGCGATGGGAGAAATAAACACCTTTAGGGTTACCGGTTGTACCTGTCGTATAAAAGGTCGTGGCTACCGAGTTCTCATCAAAATCCGGAAAATCGTATTGATCTGATGCCGCCGCTAACAGCGCTTCGTATTCACCCAATACCGGTAAAGCCGTACTAGCCGGTTGCGTATCATCAGACAACTGAATGTAACCACGAATACTTGGCACCTTGCCTTGTAATTGCTCGGCTAACACTAAAAAGTCATCATGCACCAAAACCAAGTTATCCTCGGCATGATCCATGGTATAGACAATTTGCTCGGGACTTAGACGAATATTAACATGATGTATCACGGCACCTATCATAGGGACTGCAAAATACGCCTCTAGATAGCGGTGGCTATCCCAATCCATCACAGCAACCGTATCACCCGGACCTATTCCTGACTCCGTTAAGAGATTCGCCAGTTTACAGATACGTTGGTAAAGGGTGCGGTAATCGTAACGAATGACATCACTGTATACGATCTCATTATCAGGCTCATAACGCTTCCCTGAAAGCAGCAAACTTTTAATCAGTAGCGGGTATGAGTGCGCACCTTCTGCGGGAGGTAGTATTTTTGTTTTCATGTTCCATGGCCTGTTTTTGTTATTGTGCAGGTAAGCATGACCTGAAGGGTCACCATCCTCTAAGTAAACTCCCTCATTCTGGCGGCTTTTTCAATCAATGCACAATAACAAATATGTGCAGAACAGTAACAAAAGGCGTCAAGCTAATATTAGAGCCGCATTGATAACCTCTGCGTTATATCTGCTATTTATTAGATAAGACCGAAGTTATCTACTAGATTAAAACTAGGATTGATAATCGATGATGTATGACGGATACGGACGCCATACATAAACCAGCTTAATTCGCTCGTTACGAACATGGACAATATGTCTAAGATTCGTTACCAGTCTTATCAGACGGCTGATGAGTTACGGCAAAGCTCCGATGATTTAACACGCTTAGGACGAACTTATGTTGTTACGGGGGATGATAAATATGAAAAAATGTATATGGACATACTTGCCATTCGAAATGGCGATAAACCTCGCCCCGAAAATTACCACTCAATATATTGGGACTTGGTACTAAACTACGGTGATAAACCAAAGCCTGATGGAGAGGCAATTGCACTCAAAACCACCATGGAAGAACTAGGCTTTTCGGCTGAAGAGTTTGAATTTTTAGCTCAAGCACAGGCTAACTCCGATGGGCTGGTCAATATGGAAGTTAAGGCTATGAATGCAGCCAAGGGCATCTACCCAAATTCAAGTGGTAAATACGAAGTCAGAGGAGATCCTGACTCTAACATGGCTATAGCGCTTCTACACAGTAACGAGTATCACAGCGAGAAAGCGAAAATCATGAAGCCTATAGATGAGTTCTTCGTGAAACTTGAGCACAGAACACAGGATCAATTGGACAAAGCAACTGAAGCAGTAAAGAACTATGTGTTGCTTGGTAGTATTCTCATGATTTTAGTACTGCTTACCGCTGTCGCAGGCTATTTTATTGTTGCACGAATGATAACAGCGCCTATTCTTGATATTTCAAAGGTACTAGGCGATATTGATCATAGCCATGACCTTTCTATTAGATTACCTTCAGAGAGCAAAAATGAAGTGGGCTCCATCAGTACGGCTATTAACAATTTGCTGGAGCAATATCGCCAAACGATTCAAAAAATTCTCTCAGTCAATACAGAAATATTTGAAATCGCTGGCAATATAAAAAGCGTCAGTTCAACTAGCTCCAAAATGTCCTCTCAACAAAACGATGAGTTATTGATGGCTGCCACGGCCATGGAGGAGATGACAACCGCTTTAGCCAGTGTTTCCGAAAGCACTTGTCAGGCTGAGAGTCATGCGGGTCAGAGCGAGCATGAAGCTAACTCTGGACTGGAAGTCTTTAACAAAACCCAACACGAGTTCGAAATACTGGATAACGAGTTTCAGCAGACAACCTCAATCATTGCCGAACTAGCCAATGAAAGTAATAACGTTAGTAACGTATTAGAGGTTATCAAAGCCATAGCTGAACAAACTAACCTACTCGCATTGAATGCAGCCATAGAAGCAGCCAGAGCCGGAGAGCAAGGCCGAGGATTTGCGGTTGTTGCTGACGAAGTCAGATCTTTAGCACAAAGAACACAGGAGTCTACGGTAGAAATTGAGTCTATGATCTCTGCCTTGCAAGACAAGGCACACTTATCTACCCGCACAATTCAAAGCAGCACACTTAAGATGAAAGGCACCCGACAAAACATAGAGACAGCTGGCGATGCACTAAGAGCTATTCAATTGTCGGTAACTGACATACATAAACTACACACAACGGTGGCTTCAGCAACAGAAGAACAACTGTGTGTGAGCAATGAGATCAGTGAGAACATTAGTAAGATCAAGTTATTATCAGTCAATATCGAGGAGAGCGTATCTGATTTGACGCCGCTGGCTGAGCAGATGCTACGTAATACAAATGATCTAAAAGGTAGTGTTGAGCACTTTAAAACTTAAAGAAAGACACTCTGTTTCAATGTCCAAACCACCTCCTATGGAGGTGGTGATCGCTATGACCTTAGAGATCATGCACTTTATTCTTTTAGGTAGAATAATCATTCACAACAGCAATAAACACTGCCAGCTAAACGACATTACTCCTGAACTGCTGAAACAAGAAACACTGCATTTAGGCATCCGTGAAGAAGACAGCGAGCTTGAGTACCTACAAGCCTTTGTAAACTTCGCCAAGCAACACTGAGGGGTAAGGTTTAGACCATATCCACCGTTAATGGCAAACCAGTAAAATCTGCAAACTGCTGGGCAATGTACTTGGCATGTGAGGGGTAGCGTATATTGCTTAAGGCGACCTGCTCGCCGTTTTCACACACCATAACAATTTGATAAGGCAAGTTTTTAGCGCCTCGGCTTATCAAGCGAAAGCCTAACACCTCGTTTAAGTCATAAGTGCGGTTAAAAATCGGATAGAGACTAGAGGCTTTCAGTACAATTTTGCGAGCATCAAGATCAAACCTAACTCGGTAACCAGCAAAGGTTGCATGCCATCCCAATGTGGTAATTAAACCAATCGCCCAAAATGGCAAACCGCCGGGGCTTGCAGCAAAATAGATATTCAACACGCCTACCAACAAAATAATGACACCCAGCCCACTGAGTAGGACATGCGAAAGCAGATATTGCCGATAGGTGGCGCGCTTGGGTGAGTGCACTTTCAAGATCATAACAACACTCCATACTCTACCAGTGCCGCCAGCACACAGAATACGGGGATAGGCAGAGCAAGCTTTAACAGCGCACCACGCGACCAGATAGGAACCACTAAACCGAGTTCAGACATCGGCGTTTCTGCAACGTCTACCGGTGTGTTTGCAGGCACTGATTTAGCAGTAACAGAGGGTGTATCTTCGGCCTGCCAAGGATGCTTATTGGGCCAATCGCTGACTTGCTCAAGCGCTACCACACGAAATTGCTGCTGCAGGTAAGCCATTAACGCCTGCGCATCACTGGGCTGGTCAAACACATACAGCTGGTTCAACAGGCCTACTTGCAACCGGCGATTATTGTCAATTCGGGTTAGCAGGACCTCTACGGTATCTGCGCGCTGTGTATCGCCCCGCTGTGGAGCACGCCACCAAGCAGAGCGCTGCACAAGCACCCGATTGGTTGCCCGATCAAACACCAGCCGATGCGACTGGCAGAACAGATATAGTCCCACCGCTGCGCTGATCATCGCCAGCACACGGTAAAAAGTAGCCTCACTCCCTTCTAACATCACACCTAGCACCAGCGCTTGAGCACATAAAAACAGCACAAATGCACCGCCCAGCTTAATCATCATGCCCTTTTTAGTATGTAGGCTGATGCCAGAGCCATCAGCCATAGGGCGCAGCAGTTTTTTCACCTTTGCGGGCAAAGCTTGGTAGTTTGTGTTCATATTCCTTCAAATTCAGCGAGTTACCTTAAAAGCCCATGATACACGTCAAGACAGCTGGACTAAAGCCGAGCGGAGGCTGGTAGGCCTAGTGAGGTGGACGCTTAGCAGAGCGCCCCACTCTCATACCATTGACAGTAAGGCTCATTTTAAATCAAACAAGCTCACCAAAACGATGAGGACTGCCATCAAATCAGTGTTTCAACTCAACCGACTCAATCCACCGGTAACCAAGAGCCCCTGACTTTTGTGACACATAAACTTTATCTCCTGACGAAGCTCCTACGTATATACTTGAGTCAACACGAATAGATCTTTGAGTGCCCTCATTGAGCCAATCCTCAGTATACAAATAGTAACTAGTTGCACGCCTCCTACTACTAGATGATCTTTTATCGAAAACAGATACTTCAAAAATTTTCGGTTCAGCCGTATCAAAGTCAGCATTATAATCTTTGAGCTCAAAAAAACTGGTAGCAAAACAGCCAAAACCTCCGATTAATAACGCCTCCAATAACACCAGATGTCTTCGAGAGCTGCGCCGCAACAGCAATAAAACACTCCCTATCAACATTGCTAGCAGTAAAGAACCTAATAAAAGCGCATCATAAAAAAGCGTAGCCTCATCAATGAGTACAGATGAATCAAACGCCACTAGGCGCTCAAACTGATAATAGCCGAAGATTCCTAAAGCTGAGCTTATGCCCAAAAGAGCTGCAGCTTTGTAAGTGAAAGGATCCGTCCATGAAGCGTCCTTTTTGTCAGGGATACTCTCTATTTCATTAGACAGCTTATTCAATAGTGGAACAACTTTAGGTACTAGCGCTTGTATGTCATGCTCATCAAACACACTATAGGTCGTAAATTTTATCCAAAGAAGACCAGAATTATGTCGTATTTCCTTAACATAAAAGGTGTATTGATTAACAGCCGAATAAATATCTAGAACGAGCGGTATGATTTTTTCTTTTTCGGCGAGTTGGCGATGCAGCTGTTCGTTATCTGACATGATAAATACAAGATCATCAAACTTACGATCACCCACCTGAAACTCAACAATAAGACCTAAATATTTACAAAGACGATCAAACCAAACCTCTCTTTTAAGACGATAATCGTAACCATTTTTAGAATCTATCCCTATCAAAAGGACATTACTGTATGCAATTTTATAGTCTATATTTTTATAGAACCTATACTCTCCCTCCCAAGCAACATCCAAGTTTTTATAGATTTTATAGGCCGAATATACAACTAAAGAAATTATTCCGAATAAAAACCACATATGCCACATTCCATTGCAACGTAAAAAACATAAAATACAATCAATAAACAAGCATTTATCAGCGCTCGGGGGGGCAGAAAGGGGTTAACCACTTGGAGACGGCTGTTAGAAGGAAGGAATTGTGCTTTACTCCCAATCGCTACGAAAGGAGCCTTAGCTCCTGTTACGACATCTACCACTTTTAAACGGTCTTCCCACATTTGCATATAGAGGGTTGTGCTAAATTTCGCTAAAAGGTGTTTTAGCATCGATTCACTCCCTGAACATTCTCACCGCACGTATTATAGTGTATTCATTCGTTCAAACACATAAGACACTTTATTAATGTAACGCAACTACAAAGATTGGACCTCTGCAGCTTCTGTGATTGAGCAAAAGCCCTAGCCCACAGGAAGGCAAAGGATGAATCCGAAAACAGTGCAAAAGGCGGCCAACCTCATCGTTAACAAAGACAGTAAAACAAGCACTTCACATTAAAAAGCTTTGCTAACATTTTGAAAAAATTACATTAACTATTTTTTCTCTTAGATACAGCCCCTTTCTGTGGGTCGTATCCCAAAACAGCAAGGTAAAAGAACACCGTAAATCCTGCTAATACAACAACAGTGAAGTCACATTCAGCTGCCCATATAAACTAAAGCGAATAAGTTCAACTGCATGAGAAAATGGGCTAACACATTGGCTAACCCGAAAATACGCTCGTTCAACGTCCGGTAGTTGTAGCGCATCACATCGCTGTAGACGATTTCGCGGATTCGAGAATACGTGTTTTCATCTTAAGACCTGTCTGTTGTTTTTATAATGTCTACTAAAAAGCCTTCCTGTGATGCTCTCCCAGAATAGGTATATCCACCTATTTCGACACGTTTTAGGTGATTCAGCAATTACATTTTTGTTCAAACAGGTAACACTTTTGCTCAGCGCCCTCGCGCTCGAATAGCAAAGATGCCCGCGCAACTGATCAGCACAATACCAATACAAGTATGCAACGCTGGGGTTTCGGCAAATAACCACCACCCCAGTAAGGCTGCAAACACTACTGAGCCATAGGTAAAGGCACCTAACTGCCCAGCCGGTGCAAAACTGTAACCTTTGCTAAGCAGCAGCTGGGCCAGCGTAGAGGTGCCCGCCAATAGCGCCAACCACATCAGCTGGGTAGAGTCGGGCGTCATCCACACCCTGAGTGCAGGAATGGCTGCCAGCAAGGTGCTGAACAGCGCAAAGTAAAATACGATGCGTTGTGGACTTTCGCTGCCACTCATACGCCGAATCGTTACTTTGGCTAGCCCACCCAGCGCCGCCCCAAAGATCGCAATCAGGACAGCCATATTCAGACTGCCCTCTTGCGGATTCAACACGGCATACACACCGATAAAGCCCACAAAAATCGCCAGTAGCGTACGGAGCCCTAAGCGCTCGGATAGCCAGAAATAGCCGATTAATGGCATAAAGAAAGGTGCAGTTTGTTTTAACAACGCAGCCATCGCCAATGGCAGATGTGCCCACGAATAGTACAAACAGCTCATGGCGGTTACACCTACCGCTGCCCGCATAAAGTGGAAACGCAATAGATCTGTTTTAATGCCTTGCACGCCTA
This sequence comes from Neptunomonas concharum, assembly GCF_008630635.1. NCBI lineage: Bacteria > Pseudomonadati > Pseudomonadota > Gammaproteobacteria > Oceanospirillales > Oceanospirillaceae > Neptunomonas > Neptunomonas concharum. Next base: position 1,832,472 of record NZ_CP043869.1, read on the forward strand.
CCCGCATTAACCAAGGCAGCAAAATTACAAGCCCCAATAGATTGCGGAAAAAGACGATACTCTCCGTAGGTAATTCCGTCGCGATTTGTTTAATCACCGTCCCTGAAAGTACTAAAAAAAGCTCGGACAGTAGGATCAACAAAGCGCCTTTGATCAAATTTTCTTGCATCGATAAAAAAGCACCCATAGTGGGTGCTTTTCACTCCTTAAGCTAACGGATTACAGGCTGATAACCTCGAACTGGTCTTTCAGTGCTTGAGCTTTCTCAACACTGGTGACTGCCGCAATACTGGCGTTCTCGGGTAGCAAGTAGTGCTTAGCAACCGTTTTTAGGTCATCCAAAGTGACAGCCAAAATGCGCTGACGGAACTGCTGGCGCTGCTCAGCCGTTCGACCAAACAATGCGCTGTGATAAGCGCCTTTCGCTTCGCCTGCTGGCGAGCCTGGCTTATCAATCGAGCTGACAACACCAAGAATCGCTTCTTCTAATTTGGCAGGGTCATGCTCGGTTTCCAGCAGCCAGTCGATTGAACGGTCGAAATCCTCTAAGGTTTCTCCCAAGCGAGGATCACGGTAGGAGAAGAAACGGAATACTGCCTCACCGCTATCCTGCCCTGCTCCTGATCCATAGGCGCCACCTTTTTCGCGGATGGCTCGATGCAGATAACCGTTACGTAAGAAATCCCCGAGCACGGTTAAAGCGGCTGCATCTTCATGATCGACCGGCACGGTCGGGTAGGCTTTCGCACAAAAGCTCACTTGTGTGCTGGTCGTCCAAAGCTGACGTACCGATTCGCGCGTAGGCGCTAAGCTCATTGGGCTAATCGATGCTGACGGCGCATCCACCCAGCGTTGTTGTAACGCTTCAAGTAATGCCTGCTTCTGTTCTGGTTCAGCAATCAAAAGGAAACGGCGCGGAGCTTGTTTCAGTTTGTTATGAATACCTTTTAGGATATCCGATACTTTGCTTAAGCCTTCATCGCTACTGACTTGCTTATCAAGCTCTTTTATAAACTTGATACTCTCCAAGCCACGAGTCATATGAGCCAATTTACCGCTAGGACTCAGCCCTGCAGCCGCCGCCATAATGGCTAGGCTATGTCCCTGTCCTGTGATGCTCTGCTCTTTGCGGCTACGGCTTTGTGAGATAATTTCCCGAATACGTTTAACTTCATCAAAGCGAGCATCATTCAAGGTTTCGTACAGCAGATCCGTTAAGGCTGACTCATTACGTAACAATGCTTTACCTGAGATCACAAAATAGCCAGCGACATTTTGCTCATCATCCGTAGCCCCTCTAACCGTGGTATAGGCATGAATACCACCTGAGACTTGCACATGATATTGCTGGTTTTCCTGATAGCTACGCTCACCACATCCAAGCTCTGTCATACAGTGACTAAACAACGGCATTAAGCGCTGCTCATCCTCCGTTAGCTCAGGAAGGTCAATTACCACTTGCTGGTACAATAAGCCATTCGTCCCTTGACCAAACCAGTCAACGGTCTGAGCAGCAATCTGACTGATTTCACTCTCAGGGATATGCATAGTGGCAGGTACATCCTGCAAAGTCACTTTCGGCAGAATAGATTCATCATCTTCTTGCAGCTGGCGCGCTTCTAATGCTGCGGTTTGTTCAATAATCGCTTGCTGCTCTGCTTCACTGAGTGATTGGTGAATCGCTTCCAGTCGGGCTTTTTCATCCAGCTCTTTGCGTTTCTCCATGTCACTATCTGGGCGCAAGGTTAAGCGAACATAGTGGGAGTTCTCCAATAGCAACGCTTTGATCATGGAAGGGATGAAATCAGGGTCTTTGACCTCTTGACGTAGCTCTTCTAGCACCGGATCCAGATTCAACAACGCAATCGGGTCACCGCGGTGGATCGCGGATGATATTGACGCCATGATCAGACTCAGCCCATAAGGATAACCATCCCCACTAATCTCACGCTGCCCTAACTCTAACTGGTGCAACTGGGCATCGATCATATCTTGAGGAATACCCTCTTCTGCAACACGCTGTAGTGTATCTAGCACAAGGTTCTCAAACGCCATCGCTTTATCAGGCTCGCTGCCTTCCAATCCACACATAAAGGACATCTGGCGGTTAGAATCTTCTAAGCCACATAAAGGCGACGGGGCAGCTCCCAAGTCGGAAGATTCCAATGCAAAACGCAAAGGCGAAGCACTGTTATCTAGTAAAACACGAGAAAGTAAGTGCGCTTTAAGCTGCTCTTTCAGATCAATAGAGTGACCTAGCAACCACGCCATAACATGATGGGTTTTCCCCGTGGTGTCTTCTTCTGTTAGCGCATAAGCTTCTTCAACTCGTACCGGTGCGAAATAACGCTTTTCATCAGGCACTTCGATGTGGACATCCAGCTTTTCAAAACGTGAGAGCGCTTGAGCTTCGAACCTTTCTTGCAAGGTATCCGCCGGAATATTCCCAAAAGTCATAAAAACTGCATTGCTCGGATGGTAATGGCTACGGTAGAACGCTAGTAGATCGTCATAGCTCAGATCCGTTATTGCATCAGGATCACCGCCACTATTAAAGTGGTATGTAACCGTCGGGAAGAGGTGCTTTGTCACTGTTTGCCACAAGGTAGAAACTGGGGAACTCATCGCCCCTTTCATTTCATTAAGTACTACCCCTTTATAAACCAGCGACGAATTCGGATTATTGGCCTCTTCAAACTCCACGCGATGGCCTTCTTGGGCAAAGTCCAACGGATCCAATCGCGAGAAAAATGTTGCATCCAAATACACGTCAAGCAAATTAAAGAAGTCTTTGCTGTTCTGGCTGGCAAATGGGTACGCTGTCCAGTCTGAACTGGTAAAGGCATTCATAAAGGTATTAAGCGAGCGACGCGTCATCATGAAAAATGGATCGCGTACTGGATAGCGTTCACTACCGCACAGAGCCGTATGTTCAAGGATATGCGCTACGCCGGTTGAATCCATCGGCACCGTACGAAACGCCACAAGAAAGACGTTTTCGTCTTGATCGGCTGCGATATGGTAATGCATAGCGCCGGTCTCTTTATGGCGATATTCAGCCACATCGATGTTCAACGACTCAATCGTTTCTACCCTGATAAATTCAAAACTAGCGTGGCATGGGGTTGAAGACATATTTGCTCTGATTCCTTTTGTCGTCATTACTCTGTCACAAGGTGTGTACAGAATATTATTGAAGCATACGTGAATTGTAACCACTTAATGAGCAGATGCGTATCCAAAATCTTCATTATGCATCTGCGTTATTGAAAGTCACTCACCTTTATATATTGACGCAGATCAATTTTAAGGTGTGTTTTTTTGACCGAAAAGTCATTAAAAATCTTACGTTTATTTAGGTTTAATATTTTTTAGTATTTTTTTGTGCAACGCACAAAAAAAGCATTGACAGATCATTTTATGAACACTATATTAACCCCAAATGTTGCGATGCAACAAAGCATTGAATTAACAGCTGCTGACCGAGGACGTTAAAATGTACGAAGATATGATGAAAGATATGCAGGACAAAATGAAGCCAGTTACTGATATGGCTGAAGTTAACAAGTCTACTGCTGAAAAGCTAATTGCCCTACAGTCTGAGTACCTGACTGACCTATTCAACTCTGGCTTGGCTCAAATGAAAGCCCTGACAGAAGTTAAAGAGCCAAAAGCGGCAATGGAACTTCAGATCAAATACTTTAAAGATCTGGAAGCTAAGTTGACTAACGTTGCTGAAAAAGAGATCGCTACTCTGACAGCGGCTAAAGAACAGTTAACTGAAATCGTTGAAAAAAGCGTTTCTGAATTAGCTGAAGCACCTGCGCTAACTGAAATGACTAAATTCATGCAGTCTACTCAAGAGAAAATTGAAGAGGCTACTAAAGCTTTCACGCCAGAAGCTGCTAAGCCTGCTGCTAAACCAGCACGCAAAACAACTGCTGCGTAATCGAGCGCTCTGTTAAGGAGGCGTCTCCTGCCTCCTTACTCTCTACTCTGGTTTAGTCGTATCTGTAGTCCTAAACCAAAGTTTCTTTTGGCCACACTCTGTGTGGCTTTTTTACATCACTCTTTTGCCAATTTAGGCAACTTACCCTCAAGCCCCATAGCAAACGCCATGACTTTGTTTTTAGCAGGCGTCACTTTACCCGCCAGCCCTAAGCCAATGTTTCGAATGATTTTTAAGGGCAAAATATCATTACTAAATACTCGATAAAACAAATCCATACTCTGCATCATGACAAAGTTATGCTGACGACGCTGTTGCTCATATCTTTTTAAGGTTTCCAATGAGGTGATCGATCGGCCCTCAACCATAGCATCTGCTAACACTTCAGCTAGTGTTGCGGCATCCAATAAGCCAATGTTAACGCCTTGCCCGGCCAACGGATGGATCATATGTGCAGCATCACCAATGAGTGCAACCCCTTCTTTTACATAAGCTTGAGCATGCTGGCGACGCAGCGGAAAGCTCCCCCGCTCCAGTAAGCTTTCGATCCGGCCTAACGTATCAGGAAACGTCGCAACTAATTCAGACATAAAGGCTTGGTCATCTAGCGCGTTCAAGCGCTTTATCTCACTGGGAGTGTTATACCATACCAAAGAGGCTCGATTACCCGTCAGCGGGAGAAACGCCAAAGGGCCTGTTGGCGTAAATTGCTGCCAAGTAATATCTTGCTGCGGGTAATGGGTAATAACAGAAGCTACTAAGGCATGTTGCTCATAGTCCCAACCATGAACACCCATGCCTACCGATTGCCTAACTTTAGAGTACCCGCCATCGGCAGCCACCAACAGTCTTGCAACTAATTGGCGACCATTATCCAGCTCGATCAGAGTAGAGCCTGGAGAAAAATCGATATTTTTCGTCATGGCAGGTGTGATTAGCTCGATATTATCTAGGTTTCGAAGGGAATCGAGCAAAGCTAATTGGATTACCCGATTTTCAACGATATACCCAAGATGGTCATAGTTAATCTGCTGCGAATCAAAAAGTGTTGCTGCGCTTTCTTCACTAAATTCCCACACCTTCATACGGCGATAAGGACAGCAGCGACGTTGCTTTATGCCTTCCCAAGCACCGATCGCTTTTAAGATTCTTTCAGAAGCCACACTTAAAGCTGATACCCGCAAATCATGTTCTTCATCCGGGCAAATCTCTTGGGGTAGACGACTCTCAATCACAGCAACACTTAGTCCACTGCTGCCGAGTGCAGCAGCAAGCGCACTGCCAACCATGCCTCCACCAACAATTACCACATCATAACAAGACTGCATATCCACTCTCTTCGCATATTTTGCTGCATTATAACGGAGTTGCGTAAAGTTACCCACTCAATCACCAGCTGACACATATGTCATACACATGACACAATTATCAGACAAATTTTCTCTTAATAGGCTTTTTAGTGCAGCAATCAACTATATTTTCTTATAAATATTAGCAACTTCTTATTTAAGGCATGAAATTTGCTGTTTGCAAAGCAAACAAGAAAGAGGTTTGTATGATCAATAAAGAAAAAAGGCCTATGAAAAAAACACTAACCCGACGCGCATTTTTAAAGAGTTCTGTCGTTGCGGCTGCAGCGGTTTCTGTAAGCCAAACAGCGCAGGCGACCCAGCTTTCTACTAACGCACACATTGTGGTAATCGGTGCCGGAGCTGGCGGACTTGCTGTCTCCCATCTGCTCAATAAGCTATTAAGCGGCCACTCGCTGACCATCATTGATAAAAAGATGGAGCATCATTACCAACCAGGCTTTACGCTTGTCGCTTCGGGTGTGTACAAAAGCCCCAATAAAGTGATCTCTAACAACAAAGATCACATGCCGGATAATGCAAAATGGATACAAGATAACGTCGTGTCTTTTAACCCCGACAAGAATCAACTTATCCTCAGCAAAGGCGATACTGTCAGTTACGACTTTCTAATCATCGCACCCGGATGCCAACTCAATTACCAGGATATTGAAGGGCTGGATATATCCCGTATCGGTATCAACGGTATCGGCAGTGTCTATGCAGGCCCTCAAGGCGCTGCAGCAACGTGGGCTGCGATACAGACCTTTATTAAAGAAGGTGGCAAGGGTGTATTCACTCGCCCTAACACCGATATGAAGTGTGCTGGCGCTCCCATGAAAGTTACAAACCTAACTGAGCATCATGCGCAGCTCATCAATAATCGCCAAAATATTCAGGTGGATTATTTTGCTCATGACAATACACTCTTCAGTGTACCGGCGTTTGACCAAGAACTTAAAAAGCGGTGGCAACGTCGTAACATCATGCCTCACTATTCTCACGTGCTAAGTGGTATCAATATGGATGCCCGCAAAGCGACTTTTGACACCCCCGATGGCTCAGTCACGGCCGATTACGATTTTATCCATGTCGTGCCCCCCATGAGTGCACCGGATGCCATCCGAGAAAGCGAATTAGCTCAAGAAAGCTATAGCGGCTGGCTAGATGTCGACAAATATACACTTCAACATAAAACCTATCCCAATGTCTTTGGCATCGGTGACGTAGTTGGCACACCCATCGGCAAAACAGCGGCAAGCGCGAAAACCCAAGCTCCTATCGTTGCCTATAACCTTACTGCGGTCATTGCAGGTAAAACACCTTATGAACAGTGGAATGGTTATACTTCATGCCCAATGATCCTAGGCATTGGAAAGGTTCTGCTGTGGGAGTTTGGCTATGAGAAAGTACCTACACCAACGTTCCCTGGCGACCCCAATACAGAGCGCTGGCTCTGGTGGCGAATGGAAACCGACCTACTAGGCCCTCTCTATACAGCAATGATTAACGGTCAACTCCCTGAGTTTGCTCTGCGGGGCTAAACGACTCCTTTTAAAGTTACTCCACTCCGGAAGCTTCCCTCGGCTCTGCCGAGGGCTTTTTGTTCAGGTTCTGTGCTTCTATGGATGCTTACAATCCCGACCAAGACAGGTTACATTGTTGTCAGCTTCTTATTGGAGACCTTTATGCACCCCTCATTACGTTTTCTATTTTTTTGCTTATCTTTTTTCATATTATCAGCCTGCTCAACACTGAAACCGCTAGACTTTGAAGACCCAAGCGTTACCGTCAACTCCGTTCGCGTTATACCCAGTGAAGGGGTAGCACCACAGTTTGAGATCAGTTTACATATCATCAATCCTAACAGCATCTCATTACCGCTTAAGGGAGTCGCTTACAGTGTGAGCGTTGAAGATAAAAAAATACTTACTGGGGTCTCGAATAAACTACCGGTTATTGAGGCTTATGGCGAAGGGGATATCACCTTAAAAGCAAGTGCTAACCTTTTGAATAGCATAAGATTAATTACTTCGCTTATGCAGAAAAACTCAGATAAATTGACATATACCTTAGATGCCAAGTTGGACCTTGGAACGCTCACACCGGATATCAGGATCAGCGAAAAAGGAGAGATCACGCTCACCCCGCCAAGATAACCTGCTGATTAACGAGGGGGAATAACCCCCTTCAGATACTAGAACTGATAACAAGCCATACCCAGATTTCCATAAGTATAGCTGTCATAAACTAGTCGTCCCGGGCAACCTTGACCTGCCGCCGCGGCCACCAACAAAGGGGTTAGGTGTTCTAATGTTGGATGGGCTCTAAAAAGTAATGGCTCTGCAGTCATCAACTCTTGAAGCTTCTGCGTTCCCCCATGTTCAACAGCGGTAGTTAAATGTTGTGTAAATGTCTTAGCCCACGCTTCAGTGACCCCCTGCCTATTCAGGTCTCTTAGATTATGCACACTCCCACCCGAACAAAGGACCATGATACCCTCTTTCCGTAGAGTCCCTAAGAAGTCCCCCAAGGCGATGCAATTGTCCCACTGATCAGGTAACGAGATAGCGATAATGGGGACATTTGCATCCGGATAGATCACTTTTAATGGAACCCATGCCCCATGGTCTAAGCCTCGATTAAAGGTACACTGCACGGCAACCCCTAAATTCGCCAATCTCGACTTAAGATGGTTTGCCAGTATGCTATCTCCTTTGGCGGGATAATTAGTCTGGTAAAGTTCATCCGCAAATCCAGAGAAGTCATATATAAGATCATATTCTGCTTGGCTCGCTATCTTCACCGTGGTGGAAACCCAATGAGCCGAAACAACGACAACCGCTTTCGGAGCAGGATGTGCCAATCCAAAGTCACGAAAGAAGGTTAATATAGAATCATCACTAATAAGTAAGTCCGGTGCGCCATGACTAACAAAAATAGAGGGCTGCATTATTAGATACCTCAATCATTAAATATGTGCTTAGTATCTTTGGCATTACTTCAAAGAACAATCTCCTGTATTATTTAAATACTGTATACATAATGTTGACAATATGGATAAGCTAACCTGCATACGCACATTCATTGCCGTTGTCGAAGCGGGTACCTTTACCTCCGCTGCAAAATCCTGTGGAATATCCAAAGCACTGGTAAGCAAATATGTCAGCGCTTTAGAAAACGATCTGAACGCCCGCCTACTCCAACGAACTACTCGCCAAGTAACCATCACCGATAGTGGAGCACTCTATTACCAACGCTGTAAAACCCTTATCCAAGATCTAGATGATCTGGATAACTCCCTTAAGGACGCGCAAGAAAACCTACGAGGCTTGTTAAAGATTAGCGCGCCTGTCTCATTTACAGAGATAAAACTTATGCCAGTCTTCCAGCAGTTTCTAATAGATCACCCTCTGATTAGAATCCAGTTAGATGTATCTGATCACTTTGTAAACTTATTGGACGAGCAAGCTGATATCGCCATTCGAATAGGCCAGCTAGAGGACTCTTCTTTAGTGATGAGAAAGCTCACACAGATTGAATTGATTCTTTGCGCCAGCCCTGACTATCTAAAAATACACGGAATACCGAATCATCCCGATAAATTGACAGAGCATACCTGCTTTTTTGATAGTAACAGCAGGGATGAAAAACGTTGGTCATTCATGCTCGACGGAAGAAAGCACACTGTTACCCCTAAGTGCCAATTAGAGATCAATAGTGCACGGGCTATCCGCGAATTACTCGTTAGCCACCAAGGTATTAGCATGCTACCTTCATTTGTCATAGATAAAGACATAGAAGAGGGACGCTTGGTCCCCCTTTTAGAAACGTTTCAAAATCCGCCTTTGGGTGTTTACGCTGTATATCAGCACAAGAAACACCTTCCCGCCAAAATCCGCTTACTCATCGACACACTCGCTGACAGCTTTGCCAACGAGTAGTCTCCCATTGCTTCGGAGAAAGGCTATTTAGCACGCTTCTTGACACTTTTCTGGCGTGTTTGTTTGGATGATTTAGCCGCTGCTTTCTTACGTGCTAACGCGGTCGGTCTGTTAGACATCGAAGGTTTGGCAGCTCGTTGCGCTACAGGAGCGGTTTTGGCAGGTGCAGGTTTAGAAAATTTCTTCTTCTCTTCAGCAGGTACTAATTGCCACTCAGCACTCCCAATCAGATCGTCACGCCCCATCTCCTGAAGCACCTTTCTCAGCTTTGGCCAATTATCCTGATCATGGTAACGCAGGAGTGCTTTTTGGGTACGGCGCTGTTCAAGGTCTCGAGGGATATAGAGTTTTTCACTCTTATAGCTGACTTTTTTAAGCGGGTTGCGCCCAGAGTGATACATCGCCGTCGCGAGTGCCATCGGTGAAGGATAGAAAGTTTGTACCTGATCCACTCGGAACTTATGTTCTTTTAACCAACGAGCAAGATTAAGCATATCTTCATCTTCACAGCCAGGGTGTGCCGCGATAAAGTAAGGTATCAGATATTGCTTTTTACCGGCTTCTTTAGAGTATTTATCAAACATTTTCTTGAAGCGGTCATAGGTTCCCATACCCGGCTTCATCATTTTTGATAATGTTCCCTCTTCACTGTGCTCAGGTGCTATTTTCAGATAACCACCAACGTGATGAGTCACCAGCTCTTTAACATATTCAGGATCTTCAACCGCTAAGTCATAGCGAAGGCCAGAGGCAATGGCAACAGTGTGTACACCTTCCAACTTACGCGCCTTACGGTATAACTGGGTCGTCTCACTATGATCAGTTTTCAGGTTCTGACAAATGACCGGATAAACGCAGGATAGCTTGCGGCAAGACGCTTGTATTTCAGGGTCATTACAGTTCAGGTGGTACATATTCGATGTTGGCCCACCTAAATCAGAAATCATACCAGTGAAGCCTGGAACTTTATCGCGTATCTCTTCGATCTCTTTAATAACCGACTCTTGGGAACGGCTCTGGATGATGCGACCTTCATGCTCAGTAATCGAACAAAACGTGCAACCACCAAAACAGCCACGCATGATATTTACCGAAAAACGGATCATATCATAGGCTGGGATCTTCTTATTGCCATAGCGAGGATGCGGTATACGTTGATATGGCAACCCAAAAACAGCATCCATCTCCGGTGTATCTAACGGAATGGGAGGCGGATTTGCCCAAATTTCCTTTTTACCATCCCTCTGCACTAAAGCTTTTGCATTATGAGGGTTAGATTCCAAATGCAGAATACGTGAAGCATGAGCATAAAGAACAGGGTCTTTTGCTACCCGCTCATAAGCGGGTAGCCGGATGTAAGTACGATTCCCATCCAAACGCTGCTTGCCTTTGAGTGGCTCTGGAATAATGCGAATCGGTTGAACTGCGTTAGGGTCAGCCTTCGCTTTATCTTCAGCGCACTTAGCAGGCTCTGGAATATATTCGTAGGGGTTAACAATTTTATCAATATGGCCCGGCCAATCCACTCGGGTTGAATCGACTTCGACATAGCCATCAGGCAACTGCTCGCGTACAACCACTGTACCGCGAAGGTCAATAATCGAACGGATAGATTCACCCAGAGCAAGCCTGTGAGTTAGATCAACAATAGCCCGCTCAGCATTCCCGTAAAGCAGAATATCAGCGCCAGAATCTAATAAAACAGAGCGTCGAACTTTATTGCTCCAATAATCATACTGAGCTATGCGCCTTAAGCTTGCCTCAATACCACCAATAACAATCGGCACATCCTTATAAAGCTCCCGACAACGCTGTGAGTAAACAATGACAGCACGGTCTGGACGTTTCCCTTCCTCACCATCAGCGGTATAAGCATCATCATGTCTAACTCGAAGATCAGCCGTATAACGGTTAATCATAGAGTCCATATTACCAGCCGTTACCCCAAAGTAGAGATTAGGCTTACCTAACTCCGAGAAGTCTGCTGTTGAACGCCAATCAGGCTGAGCAATGATACCTACACGAAATCCCTGAGCTTCAAGAACTCGCCCCATTACAGCCATGCCAAAACTGGGGTGATCTACGTACGCATCACCCGTGATCAAAATCACATCACAGCTATCCCAGCCGAGTTGATCCATCTCCTCGCGCGTAGTCGGAAGAAAAGGAGCCGTGCCATAGCACTCGGCCCAATAAGGGGTATAAGAAAACAGATTGGGGGCAGTTCTGATCATGGATAACACTAGCTGGTTAGTTAACCTGCTATTCTCCCAGAAACCGACCGAGCGGCCTAGTCAATAAGCCGCAAATACAATGAAATTTATTTGAGAACTAGCAAAGTTTGCTCGTTTTCCGCGGAAATCAGGGAAATAACCCCGCTTTTAGAGGGGTTATGGCGAACTTCCAATGGTTCCTCCAAGGCAAGCAAAAGCAACTGCTCCTGACTCATTGCCGGTCCTGCGCACAGTTTACGCGTCGTTGCTAGAGGTCCGATTGTCAGTTTTGTACCTGATAATTCATACCGGCCCATAAATCGGTTACACCCAGCAAATCCTGATAACTTGCCTTGAGGCTCAAAGTGAATGGACAAGCTCGTAGACGCCATAACAGGACGACCAGCGATAGCTTGAATGGACCAATCAGAACCCGCCAAGACCGATGAAGATACCGGTTCTGCCACCGGATTAGTCTCACCTTTGTGCATGGGCTGGCAGCCAAGCAACAATGAAGTTGATAACGATATGAGAACTGTCCTTAGCATAGGGAACATCCTGTCTTGTTAAAGGTTAGAGACAATATAGAACATATAAAAATTAAAACAATAAACCTTTGGGTTTGAGTGGATATTTTTAGTTTATTTTTTGCTATACACCCGCTGGACTTTAATCTGATTAAACCTATTACTACCTTCTCTCAAAGATAAAAAAGGCGGCTTATTTCAAAGCCGCCTTTAAATCACTGATACCTACTGTACTCGGTAATATTACGACAGCTCTATAACGTCAAACTCAACGAGCGGGCTAACATCTGCATCGTAATCAACACCGTCGACACCAAAGCCAAACAGCTTAAGGAACTCCGCTTTGTAGTATGCATAATCTGTTTTTTCAAAGAGATTATCCGTAGTGATCTCTTTCCACAGCGCCTTACACTCGTCCTGGATATCGTCACGCAGCTCCCAGTCATCCATACGGAAGCGGTTACCTTCATCAATCAAACCGCTATCGCCATAAAGGCCTGTACGGAAGAGCCGATCAATTTGCTCCATACATCCTTCATGTACGCCTTGTTCCTTCATAATCTTAAATACCATAGAAAGGTATAAAGGCATCACCGGAATAGCAGAGCTGGCTTGAGTAACAACAGACTTCAACACCCCAACATTCGCTTGACCACCTTGGGTGGACAAGGTGTTGTTCAATGCGTTAGCAGCACGATCTAAATCTTGCTTCGCTTTGCCTAATGCTCCATCCCAATAGATCGGCCAAGTAATTTCTGTGCCGATGTAACTGTATGCAACGGTTTTGCAGCCTTGTGCCAAAACACCCGCTTCATTCAGTGCGTTAATCCAAAGCTCCCAATCTTCGCCGCCCATAACCGTGACCGTGTTGGCAATTTCTTCTTCTGTTGCGGGCTCTACTTCAGCTTCGATAATGACATCTTTATTGGTATCGATAGCCGTCGAACGGTAAGGTTCACCAATTGGTTTTAATGCAGAACGTACCACTTCACCGGTATCTGGCATCTTACGAACAGGAGATGCTAAAGAATAAATAACTAAATCAACCTGTCCTAAATCTTCCTTAATCAGATCAATTACTTTCTGTTTAGCTTCATGGGAAAAAGCATCGCCATTGATGCTTTTCGCATATAAACCAGCTTTGTGAGCCTCCTGCTCAAACGCAGCTGAGTTATACCAACCGGCCGTACCCGTTTTCTTTTCAGTACCCGGTTTTTCAAAGAAGACCCCGATCGTTGCCGCTTCTGAGCCAAAAGCAGCAGCAATACGTGAAGATAGGCCATAACCACTGGATGCTCCTACCACCAAAACCTTTTTAGGGCCGTTTTCAATCTGGCCATTTTTTTGAACATAGTTAATTTGCTCACGAACATTTTGAGCGCAACCGGTAGGGTGTGTTGTGGTACAAATAAAACCACGAATTTTCGGAGTGATGATCATGGTTGATAACAATCTCTATCAATTTATTGGAAATAATCTGGCCTGTACCTTACCCGATTTTCGATGCCTTTAATAGCAAAACACCCGCATAAGCGGGTGTTTAGTAGGCGTTACACGAACTGATTAATTGTACGAACTATCCAGATGCTCATCAGCAAATGCCATGATCGATGTGCTTCCGGCAGAAACCATTTGAGCATAGCTTAAATAGCGCGGCAGGATCTGATCCATATAGAACAATGTGGTTAGCTGCTTGGACTCAAGGTAAGGATCCGTTTCACCTGCGGCTTGACTTTCCGCCGCGGCAAGCGCCGTTCTTAGCAACTCCCATCCTCCACATAATGTACCCATCATCATCAGATAGTTGTAAGCAACCGCACCTGAGAAATAAGGATTTTCTGCTGAGTCACCCAGCAATTGAGTCGTCGCCGTTTTAGCCGCTTGCAATGCAGCTTCTAACTGTTCCGCTGCAGTGACAAAGCGCGCAACACCTCTTGCTTGCGCAATAACCTGTGAGATCTCTTCCATAACAGCCTGAGCCGCTTGCCCCTGATCCATCAATGTCTTACGACCTACCAAGTCCAGAGCCTGGATGCCGTTTGTACCTTCATAGATAGGTAAGATACGTGCATCACGGAAGTGCTGAGCAGCACCGGTTTCTTCGATAAAGCCCATGCCACCATGAACCTGTACACCCAAAGACGTTACTTCTTGCGCCACTTCTGTACACCAGCCTTTTACGATAGGCGTTAAGTAAGCAGCACGGGCTTTTTCTGCAGCGGCCTGCACTTTATCATCCAGAGCATGTGCAAAGTCCAAACTAGCACACGCATCGTAGGCCAAAGCACGACCAGCCTCGGTTAAGGACTTCATGGTCATTAGCATACGGCGAACATCAGCGTGACGCAGAATAGGCCCCTCTTCATTAAAGCCTACCGCCTTGCCCTGAGTACGATCACCGGCATACCAAAATGCCTGCTGATAAGCGCGCTCAGAGATTGCAACACCTTGCAAGCCAACCGCCAGACGAGCGTTATTCATCATCGTAAACATGCAAGCTAATCCTTTGCCTGGCTCACCGACAAGATAGCCTACAGCACCCTCTTTCTCGCCAAATGCCATCACACAGGTAGCGCTAGCATGGATACCTAGCTTATGCTCCAAAGAGGCAACCTGAACATCATTACGCTCACCCAGTTCACCATTCTCATTGACAAGGAATTTAGGGACCAAGAACAGCGAGATACCTCGCACACCTGGAGGTGCATCAGGAAGACGAGCCAACACCAAGTGGATGATGTTTTCTGCCATCTGGTGATCCCCCCATGTAATGAAGATCTTCTGCCCAGATATACGATAGTGATCACCTTCAAGCTCAGCTTTACTGCGTACAACGGACAGGTCGGAGCCTGCACCAGGCTCAGTCAGGTTCATTGTGCCTGTCCATTCGCCACTGATCATTTTTTCGAGATAGGTCTTCTTCAGCTCATCACTGCCGTTCAGGTACAGGGCCTCAACAGCACCTTGGCTTAAAAGTGGGCATAATCCCCACGACATATTGGCTGACTGCCACATCTCCATGACAGGAATAGAGAGAGAATAAGGTAAGCCTTGGCCACCAAACTCAGGATCAAACTGTAGTGATCCCCAGCCGCCTTCCATGTACTGTTGATAAGCTTCTGCAAACCCATCAGGCGTAATGACATTACCATCTTCCAATCGAACGCCCTGCTCATCGCCAACGGTATTTGTCGGCGCAATGACTTCTGCAGAAACACGACCTGCCTCTTCGAGAATTGCTGACACCATGTCTGGCGTAGCATCTTCGAAGGTAGACAGCTCAGCGAGCTGCGGCATGCGAGATACGTTATTCAGAACAAACTGCATATCTTTAAGAGGCGCTTTATAATCAGCCATATGTCATCATCTCTCTATAGTCTAATTAGGTGACCAATTGATGAGTGCGAGAGCCTCGCTCCCATCAGGGAATTCACTTATTCTATCACAATATGTGGAATACCTAAGGTTTTCCCCTAATACTTTGGAATAGAATATAAACTTATTCCAGCTAACTTGCTTTCAGTAGGAGACATTAAATATGCAAGAATTGCACGGCTATTACCTTGAAGACCTTGAAGTCGGCATGAGCGCAACCTATGCAAAAACCATTTCCGAGTCGGATGTGTATATGTTTGCGGGTATCTCAGGGGACAACAACCCTGTCCATATCAACGATGAATACGCTAAAACCACACCCTTTAAGCAACGTATCGTCCACGGCATGTTCAGTGCAGCACTTATTTCTACAGTTGCGGGCACACGCCTACCTGGGCCTGGTGCCATCTATATTGACCAACAGATCAAATTCAAAGCACCCGTGCACATTGGCGACACAGCGAAAGCTACGTTAACGGTCACAGAAATCGACGAAAAACGTCGTCGTGTCAAAGCCCAAACAGATGTACACGTTGGTGAAACGCTGGTAGCCACCGGCAACGCGACGTTTATGGTAGATCGTCGCGAAGCGGCAGAGTAAACCTAGCACCTACGCTGGGATCGAGCTGATTATATAGGTTCGATTCCGGCGCCTCTTTAAACAAACTTCCCGTACAAATATAACAACCCAACCCTTGGAGTTTTTGCAGTTGCGTTTCACGGGTAACACCTTCTGCGATAACAACCAACCCCATACTTGTTGACATAGAAAGTGCAGCTCTGACGACAGAGTGAGAACTGGTTTCGATATCTTCTACTAGCTGCCGATCCAACTTGATGTGTGTAACAGGTACTTGCTGCAAGAGTGACAAAGATGACCGCCCTGCACCAAAGCCCTCAGCCAATAGATTAACACCTAGCTCTCGTAGCTGGTGTAACACAAAAAGGTCGGCTTTAGGGTCTGCCAAGTGTGCTTCATTTAGAGCGATAATGATCGACTCCGGCGAGCACTCAATGGTATTTAGTAGTTTTTTCAGTGACGCAACGAAGTTTCCACCAAATAACTGACTAGAAGATATACTTATAAGTAATTGGTAATTAAGGCCTTTCCTGTTAAATTTCATGAGACCTTGGCAGGATTGCTCCAGCCCCATAAAACCGATCAAGGCTGCCATTCCGCACTCCTTTGCTACCGGATAGAACTCATCAGCACTGATAACGCCAAGCTCTGCATTCGTCCATGTAAGTGCTGATTCATAAGCAACAATACCCTGCTGATAGGTATCGACCACTGGTGAAAAGTTGGCCGAAAACTCTTCATCACAAATAGCCTTTGAAAGCAGCTGCCTCATCCGATGGCGCCGGTTAACCTCATCAGACATCTGCTTAGAGAAGTAAATATATTGCGACTTACCACGCCCTTTTGCACTGTACATTGCGGCATCTGCGTGTCTCAATAGGTCATCAATAATGAATCCGTCTTCAGGAAAGCGAACAATACCGACGCTAGCACTGATTTGCAGCTCGCCAAGCTCTTCTAGCATAAAGGGCTCGCATATAGCCTGCATCAGATTTTTAGCCATACCGTCCAAGTCAGCATGATCGACAACCAAATCAGCAATCAAAAACTCATCGCCTCCCAGCCGTGCAATACAACTGGCCTCACTAAATCGAAAAGATAGACGTTCCGCTAAAATATTGAGGAGCCGATCTCCCTGATTGTGCCCATAGTAATCATTAATTGTCTTGAAGTTATCCAAATCAATAAAGAAAAGGCTAAACGCCGCACCCCGATCAATCATCTCCTCAAGGCGCTTCATTAATCCATAACGATTAGAAAGCTTAGTTAAGGGGTCGATCACAGCCAGCTGCCGATGCTCCAGCTCACGCTGCTTTCGCTCTGTCACATCATATTGGCGCAGGACAAACTGATTTCCATCCTTAGTTTGGTTAACGCGAATCTGTAAACCGTACCAACGACTACCGTGCACCGTCGGCAAGTAGAGCTCTACTTCGTGCTCGCGAACTTCCAGAGCGGTCGACCAAACCTCATGCGCTTGATGCTCAGAAAAGAACAGATCCGCAAAGCGCATCTTCTTCTTTCCATAAATTTCAATAAACATGGGATTTGCACTTTTAAGATAACCATCGTTATCCCAAAGCGAGGCAATAGTTGTTGAAGAGTGGATGGAGAGCTCAGTTTCAAGAAGTTCTTTGGTGACCACGACCTGCGCCAACATCGCTACCCTGCCATCATTAAGCAAGATACCTGAGTAGTGACAATAGACCTCTTTTCTTTTTTGCTTAGGGAAAAGTGTCCACCACTGTGTATGCTCTTTGCCGTTACGAAACCCCTTTAAATCATTTTTTAATAGGGTGTAGATCGCTTCAGACATATTCTCACTGAAATCACGGCTATATAACTCTGCAGCGGACTCAGCTTCCCAGAAGCTCATGGCCTGTTCATTTGCCCAATGAATACGAAACCGTTCTACATCATATACCCAAATGGGGTTTTGTAAGGCCTTGAGTGTGTCTAGTTCTTCTTCTTTTAACACAGCGTACTTCCCTCTCCTTCTCCATAAAGAACTTCGCCGTAAGTAGGACTATAACACTCACAAACGGGCGGCTGAACTAAATGTTCAAAAAAGCACACAAGTGTTTTATTTTGCAGACAAAAAAAGCAGCCAAAAGGCTGCTTTCGTAAGCGTTTAAACTTCCGGTTAGAAGAATTAATCTTCGTTCGCTTGATCTCTCAGCAAGAATTTTTGGATCTTCCCTGTAGACGTTTTTGGCAAATCACCAAAGACGATCTTCTTAGGTGCTTTGAAGTGGGCCATATTCTCTCTACAGAAAGCGATCACTTCTTCAGCGGTGATGGCCTCACCATCTTTTACCTTAACAAAGGCACAAGGCACCTCACCCCACTTTTCATCCTGCTTAGCAACAACAGCAGCTTCCATAATAGAGTGATGGCGATACAAAACATCCTCAACTTCGATACTGGAGATGTTCTCACCCCCCGAGATGATGATGTCTTTTGAACGGTCTTTGATCTCAATGTAACCATCTGGATGCCACACCGCCAAATCACCAGAATGCAACCAGCCCCCTTCAAAGGTTTCATCGGTGGTCGATGGATTTTTCAAATACCCCTTCATCACCAAGTTACCACGCATGAAGATCTCACCAATCGTAGTACCGTCCTGAGGGACAGGCTCAAGGGTTTCAGGATTAGCAATCATCAAGCCTTCCTGCATCGGCACTTTAACCCCTTGACGAGATTTCAGACGCGCTTTTTCTTCGATGGACTTTTCATCCCACTCATCATGCCATGCACACACGACAGACGGGCCGTAAGTTTCGGTTAGACCGTAGACATGAGTTACTTTAAAGCCCATCTCTTCCATTCCCTGGATAACAGAAGCAGGTGGCGCAGCGCCGGCAGTCATCACTTTGACTTCGTGGTTAATATCAGCCTTCAGTTCATCAGGGGAGTTGTTCAACATGTTTAGAACGATCGGAGCGCCACAGAAGTGATTAACCTTCTCTTTGCGAATAGCATCATAAATTTCATCTGCGCGTACATGCCTTAAGCACACACTAACGCCTGCGCTCGCAGCAATGCTCCAAGGGAAACACCAGCCGTTACAATGGAACATAGGCAATGTCCATAGGTATGACGGGTGCGCACCCATATTCCAAGAAATCAGGTTGCTTACCGCATTTAGATAAGCACCTCGGTGGTGATAAACCACACCTTTTGGATTACCTGTCGTACCAGAAGTATAGTTCAGAGTGATCGCATCCCACTCATCTTCAGGTAAAGACCACTGGAAATCTTCATCGCCCTGAGCGATAAAAGCTTCGTAATCCATCGTGCCGATCAGCTCACCGCCTTCGTAATAGAGATCATCGATATCGATAACCAGCGGCTTGTTTTGCACCATTTTAACTGCACGAGAAATCACTTCAGAAAACTCTCGATCCACAAAGAGAATCTTTGCTTCACCATGCTGCAAAATAAAAGCTAACGCTTCTGCATCAAGGCGAGTATTTAACGCGTTCAGCACAGCCCCAACCATAGGCACACCAAAGTGCGCTTCAAAAATTTCTGGTATATTAGGCGCCATAAATGCAATCGTATCGCCTTTACCCACACCATTTTTGGCTAGCGCACTGGCTAGTTTAAGCGTTCGTTTGTAAGTTTCAGACCACGTACGTCGCGTATCTTGATGTACAACGGCTAAATGATCTGGATATACACTTGCAGCGCGCTGAATAAAAGATAATGGGCTGAGTGCCGCATAGTTAGCAGCGTTTTTATCCAAACCCATAACATAAGGATTGTGGTTATTATTTGTCATTCTGTTCCCTTACTCACTGTTGAGTTGTTAAAGCGATAGGTCTTTGCCGACATCCAAACACAAAAATAAGCAAAAACCCTTACTCAGGTAATTATGATACGCAATTTCCCTTATTACACAAGCTAGCCTAAAGTCATACTATATTTACCAGAACTGTATAAAGAAATGCGCCAGAGATCACCCATGCCAGAACACCTAGAATTGGACTTTGAAAAATGCCGCGAAGAAGCGGATAGGTATCGACTGCTAGCAGAGCAGTCTACCGATATGATCTCTCGCCACGCCGCTACATCCGATTGGACTTATATTGACGTCAACCCTGCTGTCGAAAGGGTTTTAGGATACAGCGTTGAAGAAATCATAGGCGCAAAGGGTTACGACTTATTCCACCCAGAGGACGCCGATAATTTACTTAAGCGGGCCGAAACCGTCAGATACCGCCGTGGAATGTACACCAACACCTATCGCTATCGGCATAAAGATGGGCATTATATTTGGCTAGAAACGACCAGTAGAACGATACGTGACAGTCACGGCGATCCGGTTGAAATCATCTGCGTATCAAGGGATGTCACCGAGCGAGAAATGGCTCAGCAAGCAATCCGGCGCTTAGCGCGCGTAGTCGAAGCCTCCAGTGATATGATCATGTTCTGCAACCATGAATCGATGCAGCTAACCTACATGAATGAGTCAGCTTATCGCACTTTAGGCACCGAAAAAGAGAACCCGGTCGTCTTTTATTTGGATCAAATATTTGAAGAACACATTTTCAGCACTCTCGTACAAGACGCACTCAGCCATGCAGCGGAACACGGTATATGGTACGGCAGCGTACCCCTCAAAATGCCTGCCAACCATCATAGAATCGCAGAGATTCGAGAAGTCATTGCACACCGTAATCGTACAGAAAACATGAAGGTTGAATACTACTCCATCATCGGCAGGGATATCACGTTAAAGCGCAAAGCCGAAGAGCAAGCTAAACGCCAACAGTTAGAGATGGCTCACATGTCGCGCCTGCTGTCAGTGGGAGAAATGGCGACAGGGCTGGCTCATGAAATCAACCAGCCCTTAGCCGCTATTTTAAATTATTGTCGCGGCAGCCTGAGAAGACTGGAAGAAGGTTCCAGTGAAGAAAACTTCGCGCAAATCAGCCACTCTATGCAACTGATCACTCGCCAGGCAAAACGAGCAGCTGATATCGTCAAGCGAATGCGCAGCTTTGTGAAGCGCACGGATTATCAACGAATAGAGTTTTCAGTCAACGAATCCTGTGTCGACGTAGCGGGTTTCTTGAATCAAGAAGCCGTCGATCATAACATCAGTTTTCAATTTGAATTAGATCCAACAGAGCCACGTTTGCTCGCCGACAAAATACAGATTGAGCAGGTGCTTTTAAATCTGGTTCGCAATGCAATCGAGGCTTATAGCGAATGCAAAAAAACCAAGAGGCCCGTTACCATCTCAACCAAGCATGCAAATGGCTATATTGACATCTCGGTCAAAGATGAGGGGAACGGTATCTCTAAGGAGGGGCTTGATACATTATTTGAGCCCTTTGTTACTTCAAAATCAACCGGCCTTGGAATGGGTCTTGCGATTTCACAAACAATAATCGAAACCCATGGTGGACAGCTTTGGGCTGAAAGCGATGGCAGCTCCGGTACACAATTTCACTTTAAGGTTCCGGTAAGGGCAAACTAATGACACAAAGAGCAAGTGGTACTGTATTTATCGTTGACGACGATAATGATTTTCGTGACTCAATGAAATGGCTTCTGGAATCAGATAATTTTCATGTCTCAGGCTTTGGATCTGCTCATGACTTTCTGGAGCGCTATAACGGTGAAATGGGCTGTATGTTACTGGACGTGCGTATGCCTGAGATTAACGGCTTAGCGCTTCAACAAATTATGAACGAGCGCGGCATAAAAGTGCCGATTATCGTTGTCAGCGGCCATGGTGATATTCCTATGGCGGTAAATGCCATGAAAAATGGCGCGCTGGATTTTATTGAAAAACCTTTTGATGATGAAGTCCTTCTACGTTTGGTCGAGCAAGGGTTGCAACGCGCTACAGAGATGTTCAAAGACAACAGTGCACTTGCGCAAACACGCAGCAATTATGATTCGTTGAGTAAACGAGAAAAAGAGGTTATGTCGCTGGTCGTCGGTGGTAATTCAAATCGCGAAATTGCTCACGAGCTAGGAATTAGTCCCAAAACTGTCGAAGTTCATCGTGCGCGTGTTATGAGTAAGATGCGGGCAGATAGCCTACCCGATCTAGTACAACAGGCTAATCGATTACACGTAGCTTGATAAAATCAGCAACCGCCGATACCAGCTTATCTCTTGCTTCGAAATGTGGCACATGTCCGCAGTCAGGCAGGAATAGCGGTTCGGCGTTCGCCCCAATACCGGAACAAATATCGGTCACTTGCTCTTTGACTCCATACTGGTCATCCTCACCTTGTATAATCAAAGCTGGGCACTGGATCGCAGGCAACCAAGGCCGAAAATCCATTGGGTGCTTTCGCTCTCGTAACCATGTTTCATGCCATGCGCGAAACATGGTATCCGTTCGATCGCCTAAATAGCGGGCAAGGCGTTCCTTAAGATTTGTTGTTTTATAACGTTCAACAGCCTCGATGATTCCTGCTGTCGTGAGGTGGTCAATATAGATGTGAGCAGCTTCAGTGATGATGCCGCACACTTGATCGGGAATCGTTGCAGCGCCAATCAGTGCAATAGAGCCACCATCACTATGCCCCAGTAAAATCACTTGATTAAGACCTAGGCGATTAAGCAGTCGCGGTAACCATACCTCACCCTCCTCGATCAGGTAATCATCATCCCGAGGCAGCTCAATGGGCGTCGATAAACCGTAGCCTTGGCGCTCATATACCAAAACATCACAGCCCGTCTTTTCAGCCAGCTCCTCTGGAACATCTTTCCACATACGGATGGTGCCCAGCGCTTCGTGTAACAGAACCAATGTGGGCTTGCCTTCCACTTGGCTGTTGTGGCGCCCCATACGGATAGATATCTGCATATTATGGCCCAAATCAACCAAGCTATCTGTCCACTGTACGCTCATGCTTTTGCCTCAGGAATTGAATAAGTCAAAGTAACATGAGCGACAGGGTCCTCCTCTCCTCTCGATAGGATATATACTTCGCCCACCCCCAAACGCTTACCCACTTTAAGGGTTTCAGCTCTTGCGATAATGTCAGCACTAGCACTGGGCTTGCGAAGAAAGTTAATATTTAAATTAATCGTGACAGCTAACGCCACAGGGCCTATGCGGCTCAAAAGTGCAGCATACATAGCGACATCCGCCAGCGCCATCATCGCAGGCCCTGAAACAGTTCCACCAGGGCGCAGATGTTGCTCATCAACGGGAAGACGCATCTCCGCCCATCCATCTCCTAAAGCCTCTAACACGCCATACTTCTCACCTTGCGGAAACTGCTCTGCAAGGAAATCGCGCATCGCTTCAAAACTCATTACTTGTGACATTATTGATCCTCTATTTGAGGCTTATTCATGACCGCAAGCGTAACTGTCGCTTTGGCCACTAGCCGCTGTTTCTTATTTTCATCTTCCGCAAAGACCTCGGATTCAGCCACAGTCAGAACCCTGCCGGGTTTAAGAACAGAGCTTTTACATACTAGCCGCTTACCTTTTGCAGCCCGTAACAAGTTGATCTTAAACTCAGCAGTTAACACCATTTGATGATCGCCGATAAGAGTGACGGCCGCCGTACCTGCACAATGGTCCGCTAATGTCGCTTGAACACCCGCATGCACAAAACCATCTTGCTGCTGATGTTTCTCGGTTAATTCTATCGATGCATGGCAGATCCCTGATTCCAGTTGCTCCAGCTTACATCCTAAATCGGCAATAAAAGGGGCAACATCAAAAACACGCCGCGCCTCTGTGATAGACTTTTGCATGCAGGTCAAACCTCTTCACGTGCTTGGTTACGAAGAATAAATCGTTGAATTTTGCCACTCTGTGTTTTGGGCAATTCATCGACAAAGGCGATTTCCCGAGGGAATGCATGTGCAGACAAGCGCTCTCGTACGAGCTGCTTCAGTGCTTCCGCCAACTCAATCGTGGGGTCATATTCAGGCTTGATAACAACGTAGGCTTTAATGATAGCCCCGCGGGAAGAGTCCGGCTTACCAACCACTCCAGACTCAGCCACCGCAGGGTGCTCTAACAACGCGCTCTCGACGTCTGCAGGACCCACACGATAGCCTGCTGTGGAGATAATATCGTCATTACGACCCACAAAAGAGAAGCTGCCATCACCATGACTAACAGCCACATCACCGGTTAAGTAATACTTCCCTTTAAAAGGATTCTTCTCACCCCAGGTATACCCTTGAAAGAAAAATAACGGAGAAGCATCCATATCAACGGCCAACTGCCCTATCCCACCTTCCGAGACCTCTTCAAAGTCTCGGTTTAAGGCAACTACACGATGCCCGGGCAAGGGCAACCCCATTGACCCCACACTGTCATGCGCTAACGCATGATGATTACAACAGGTCATAGCGGTTTCAGTTTGCCCATACTGATCAATGACCGGACACCCTAAACGCCGTTTTGCCCAATGAATGACTTCAGGGCTTAATGGCTCCCCTGCACTGTTCGCCACTCGCAATCCAAGTGATTCAGAGTCATCTAGTGCTTGGTCATGGGCCATCAACAAACGGTACGCCGTCGGGGCAGCGGCAAGGTTGGTAATGTTATATTTTCGAATCATCTGATAAGTCGATTCTGGGGTAAAGCTATGTTCATTAAAGTGTGTTTTATTACCTAATAACATGGGGCCTACCACCGCATAGTAAAGCCCATAGGCCCAACCGGGATCGGCCACATTCCAATAGTTATCATCTACTCGTAAATCAATGGCATAGCGCATATAAACATAGAACGAGAGAATTGCGCGGGTCGGAACAGCAACCCCTTTCGCCTTTCCTACTGTGCCCGAGGTAAACATCTGTATAAAGGGCTCATCCGCTGTAAGACGAACAGGATCAAAGCTGGGCGATTGGGCCGCTAGTACTGATGAGAAATCATCATCCCCAGCCAACGCACCACTCACCGCCAGAACCGGAGGGCAACGCTTCACACCGCTGAGTTTGCTCCGATATACATGATCTGTGACAACTAACCGCGTGCTTGCCGTCACTAACCGGTACTCTATAGCTCCTGAGCCATAGGCGGTAAATAATGGCTGATAAACGGCTCCCGCCTTGAAGGTACCTAAAATCACAACCATCAACTCGGGTGTTCTAGGCAAAAGGGCGGCAACACGATCGCCCCTACCAATACCTTTTGACGTTAGATAATTTGCAAATCGTGCGGAAGCCTCTTTTAACTCAGCAAAGGTCATCTCTTGAGCAGGCCGCTCTATACCCTCGTACACTAAGCCGATCCGGCCAGAATCCGCCCAACGATCACAAATCTCCTCGCAGACATTGAACCCATCATTCAGGTTACCTACGAGTTGCTGCTCAACTTGGCTAGGAGTGAAACGATCATAGAACGTTTGATAGTCCGCTTCGCGCATTAACATCATCTCTTCTTATTATTATCGTTTAACGTATATTGCTCTTCTTTAATGGCGGGTTAGGAGAAAACCCCCTCTTGTGCAAAAGCATCAACCTCTTTCTGGCTATACCCAAGCGTTTTAAGTACGTTTTGTGTATCCTCTCCACACAAAGGGGCCTTGGACAGTGAGGCTGCGCTCATACCCTTAAGTAAAGGTGCAGGGCGAACCTGTTTGCCACCCTCAATATCAACAACCATACGTCTCTGCCTAGCATGGGGCATCTCTGCCGCTTCAGCCATGGTTAAAACAGGCTCCACACAGGCATCTACCTGTGAAAACTTATCAATCCAGTAGTCTTGCGGTTGGCTCATAAAAACGGCCTTTATAGCAGGCTTAATCTCCGCATCGCTCTTATCGAACCACTCTGGATGCCCGATCACATCAACCAATTGCTGACGGAATTGGGGCTCCAAACTACCCACCGCCATGTAACGCCCATCGGCGGTTTCATAATAATCATAAAGCCCCGAGCCATTTAGAAAATGGCCTTCAGGTGATATAGAGGGCTCACCATTGAGCACACCGGGCATCATCAAAGGCTGCAGCGCCAAACATTGATCCGACATCGCTATATCGATGTACTGCCCCTCACCCGTTGATTGGCGCTGAATAACCGCAGCTAAAATAGCCATGACCGCCGGCTGAGACCCTGCTGCGACATCCGCAATTTGCACGCTATTTAATGCCAGCTCATTTTGCCGACCAGAGGAACCACTGATGCCACTCAACGCCAAATAGTTAATATCGTGGCCTGCACGATCCCGATAGGGGCCACTTTGCCCATACCCCGTAATAGAGCAATAAACTAATCGAGGATTGATTGCCCTGAGCTGCTCATACCCCAAGCCTAAACGGGCCATCACTCCGGGCCTGAATTGCTCAACAACAATATCGAATGTTTTTACCAGTTCATTGATAATCTCTAGGGCTGAAGCGTGTTTCAAATTTAAACCGATCGAGCGCTTGCCTCGATTGAGATATTGAAACGCTGCCGACTGACCAGCAACTTTGGGCGGCATCTCCCTAACCAAATCGGGGCGAGATGGCGATTCTACGCGAAGCACATCCGCTCCCATATCAGCCATCAACATCGTGGCATACGGCCCTGGTAATAGCGTTGAAAAATCGAGGATCTTAAGGCCGCTCAGTGGTTGCATCTACCTATCTCCTACCCCCATACCTAACTGTAGGGGTTATTAGTATATACCCCTAATTTTATATCTTCATTTTACGTAAACGTAAAGAACAATTAATATATTCCCTTATACAGCTATAATAGCACCCACAAAGTACTTAAAAATCAACGAATTATAATTTTTAGATCATATAAAAATTATTCAGATGATTTTTTTTATCTGCTTTTTTTGATAAAGCTCAATTTATTACAGATATGACATTGAACTCTGAGTCTCGGTCTGTACAATGCCCGACCAGACATCTCAGAGCCTATAAGAATGAAAAAAATACTCATGAGTGCCTGCTTTTTAGGCCAAAAAGTTAGATATGACGGACAGGATAGTCTGTTGGAGCACCCGCTCATCCAACAATGGAAAGAAGAGGGACACATTGTTCCCTTTTGCCCCGAAGTTGCCGGTGGACTCCCTACCCCTCGCCATCCTGCAGAGATCACAACCCGCCACCCTGTTATGGTTGTTAACCTGATTGGTGAAGATGTAACGCCCCAATTCCTACAAGGCGCTGAGCTTGCCGTAGAAAAAGCGAAAGAAGTCGGTGCATGCTGTGCCTTGTTAAAAAGCCGCAGCCCTTCTTGCGGAAACCGCGAAACCTATAATGGTAACTTCGACGGTACTCTCGTACCCGGAAGTGGTGTGACTGCAGCAGAGCTTCAGCGCCATGGCATCCCCGTTTTCAATGAGCGAGAACTGGACCAATTGGTTGAATTTATGACCATGCAAGAAGCTGATGTTGCATAATCATCAAGCTCAGTAATCAAGCCTCTCATATGTTAAAGGAGTGATCGTATGAAAATGCTACCTCTTGCCTTATCTGTTACGTTGCTATCCCCTAACCTGTTTGCTTCTGTCGATAAAGACACCCAAGCGGCCTGTGAAGCAGCCGCTGAACTTGCTAAAGGTGATGACCTTAAAGCCGCTGTTGAAGAGGCGCGCTGGTGCTTGGAAGGTATTGAACAAACCTTGCAAAGTATGGATGCAGACCTGTTCACAAAAGAGATCAACGGCTGGAATCGTGGTGAAGTAACTACCAACAAAGCCATGGGCATGACCTTAACAGAAACCTCTTACACTAAAGAGGGATCACATATCCAAGTTTCTCTCAATACTGGTACAGGTGCTATTGGTAACGTGATGGCGCAAATGGGAATGATGCAAGGCGTTAAACGTGTGCGCCTGGGCAAACACAAAGGTATTTTCACATCCGAAAACGAACTGGCCATCTCCTTTGATGGCGGTCGTCTGTTAACACTACAAGGCGATGGTGTAGACACTGAAACGTTAACGGAGTTTGCTAAAGCGCTCCCGCTTGACAAACTAAGCGGCCAATAAAGACCGCAACCGATCGAAGCCCAGCTCGTTATGCTGGGCTTTTTTATGACCAGATATTACGATTGCGCGGCAAGCTCTCTTGCTTTATGTAACTTTTTATAGCTATCAATCAAGCGCAAATGACGATCCAAACCTTCCAGCTTCATACTGGTTTGTGAAAGACCATAAAAGCGAACCTGCCCAGACACTGAGCCCACCACATGCTTCATGGTTTCAACACCAAACATGCGCTGCAAATTCGGGAGGTAATCTTCCAATGCTAACTCATCATCCAAAGTGATCTCTAAGACTGCATTGACAGCGCTGTAGAATAAACCACGTTCAACAGTGTTATCATTATATTGTAGGAAGTTTTCAACCAACTCCAGCGCCTCGTCGTACTGCTGCAAAGCCAGATAGATAAGGAGCTTAAGTTCTAGAATCGTTAGCTGTCCCCATACGGTGTTCTCATCAAACTCGATACCAATTAGTGTCTTGATATCCGTATAGTTATCCAACTGGCTTTCTTCAAGGCGTTCGGCCAAGTCTGCCAGCGCCTCATCATCCAATGAGTGAATATTGAGAATATCCTCTCGGTAATCCAGCGCTTTATTAGTGTTATCCCAGATAAGATCATCAACAGGGTACACTTCTGAATACCCCGGCACCAGAATTCGACAGGCAGTTGCACCAAGATCGGTATACACCGCCATATAAACTTCTTTATCCAACGCTTCAAGAATACCCATTAAATAAGCGGCTTCCTCTTCGTTGGTGCCAGTGAAGTCCCATTCACAGAATGCATAATCATGCTTATCACTAAAGAAGCGCCAAGATACTACGCCCGTAGAATCAATAAAGTGCTCTACAAAGTTGTTTGGCTCAGTTACCGCAAGGCTGTTAAAGGTCGGCTGCGGCAGGTCATTTAGGCCTTCAAAGCTACGCCCTTGCAGTAACTCGGTAAGGCTGCGCTCCAATGCCACCTCAAAACTAGGATGCGCACCAAACGAAGCAAACACACCGCCTGTTCTCGGATTCATCAATGTAACGCACATCACTGGAAATTGACCACCCAATGAAGCATCTTTCACCAGTACGGGAAAACCGTTCGCTTCTAAGCTTTTAATACCATCAAGAATACTGGGGTATTTCTCTAGAACGGCTAAAGGTACGTCTGGTAGTGCAATCTCCTCTTCGAGAATTTGCTTTTTAACAGCGCGCTCGAAAATTTCTGATAAGCACTGTACTTGCGCTTCGCAAAGGGTATTGCCTGCACTCATGCCATTACTTAAAAATAAGTTTTCAATGAGATTAGATGGGAAATACACCACCTCATCATCTGACTGGCGTACAAACGGCAGTGAACAAATCCCCCGATCAGCTCTACCGGAGTTAGTATCAATCAAATTGGAGCCGAAAAGCTCACCATCGGGATTATAAATCGACAGACAATATTCATCTAAAATCCCTTCTGGGAGCTCATCTTCCGGACCGGGCTGAAACCACTTTTCGTTGGGATAATGAACAAACTCGCTGTTAGCAATCTCTTCACCAAAATACTGATCATTGTAGAAAAAGTTACAGTTCAAGCGCTCAATAAACTCACCCAGCGCCGAGCATAAGGCACTCTCTTTAGTCGCCCCTTTACCGTTAGTAAAGCACATCGGCGACGCCGCATCACGGATATGCAGCGACCACACATTGGGCACTATATTACGCCAAGAAGCGATCTCAATTTTCATACCGAGCTTCGCTAGAATGGCAGTCATATTAGCAATGGTCTCTTCCAGTGGAAGATCTTTACCTAAGATATAAGTATTCGATTCGCTCACAGGCGGCGCCATCAGCATCGCCTGCGCATCTTCATCCAGATTTTCGACCGTTTCTATTTTGAACTCAGGGCCCTGCTGCACGACCTTTTTAACGGTACAACGATCAATAGAGCGTAAAATACCCTCGCGATCACGCTCTGAAATACTCTCCGGAAGCTCTACCTGAATCTGAAAGATCTGATGATAGCGATTCTCTGGATCAACAATATTATTCTGCGAGAGTCGGATATCATCCGTTGGGATATCTCGTGCCAAGCAGTAAACCCGCACAAAATAAGCCGCACATAAAGCTGATGAAGCCAAAAAATAATCAAACGGGCTAGGCGCAGAACCATCGCCTTTGTAGCGAATCGGTTGATCGGCAGTCACCGTAAAATCGTCAAACTTGGCTTCAAGCCTGAGGTTTTCTAAAAAATTAACTTTGATTTCCATGGAGAGAGTCTATAGGCCGGAGAATGTGAACGGCATTTTAACATGATTAGCCGAGTGAAAACGAAAACAATCGGGAGCTACACCCCAGCCACAGGGAAGCGCACAGTAACGACGCGTGACTTAAAAAAAGCAAAATACTCATCCGTGCCAAACATATTACCTGCCTCAATTTTGAAAGGTAAACGAAAGCCCTGCACTTCTCGAAAATCGGAGAAATAACCCCCAAAAGGTTGTAATCGATATACCTTCTCGGGATTCGCATCACTCCATCGCATAAAAGATACGCTAACTAACCGGCCTTCGCTGTCTACTTGTATATCAACTGCCTCCGTTAGCTGATTATGCGTAATGGTCACGCGGGCGGTATTCTGCCCCAACGGCTCCCAAACAACGTCCTCTCTTGGAAGCAGCACAGCCGGTGTCCAAAATATAGCCTCAGAAATATAGCGCCCATAGGCCGCTCGCGCATGATTTGTATTTCGCCCTGTGCGAGCTACGGGTATCAGCCCAAGAATGTAGAAGCGTGTCCACATGCCAGAATCTGAGCCAGAAACCGACATAAGACCTGGCAGCCTTAACTTCCAGATAAAGCCCACCGGTGCAGCAAGAATTTGCTTGGCCTTCATAGGGCGGTAATTTGGCTTATCCCGCGTGCCTAGGCTAAACTCGCCCTCCATCTCTATTTCCGCCACGGTTAACAGCGGCGTGCCCACTTTGATAGCAAAATTGAAGAAACGCTGCGCGGGTTCAGGCAAATCGGCCACCATTTCAAGCGCATAAAAAGCCGGGGTTGCAGGTTGTAGCGCAGCCAATCGCGCCCACTCTAACCGTTCCGCACGCTCATCCCACAACCTAAGAGCTACAAGGGAAAGAATTAGAAACCCCAGTATTGCCAAGAGCATATTCACGCCGGTTCTGCCTTTGTTTTTGCTCTTGCCGTAATCGAATTCGCGGTTATGTGCTTTTTGTTCATAAAATAAAATTATGTTTAAAAATGGATCTGTAATTTTCGCTCTTTCTAAGTATTTCGCCCATATGCATTAGCTTGGGCAAGCCACTTTTCCCTTTTTTGCAGGCTGCTATCTTTAATGGGACCAAAGCTCGAAACCGTAACGGGTTTTATGCCACTAAATTCGAGGATAGTACGCTTCATCTGATTGTGACCAGGCATACGATATACCCAGCGAAAGTACCAAGGCGGAGTGTCCATTGTGACGAGAAGGTGAGCGGAGCGTCCCGAAAGCAGACGATCCCAGAATAAAGAGCCTTCGCGATACTTAAAGGCAAAACCCGGTAGAAAAATACGGTCAATATAGCCCTTGAGTAAAGCAGGCATTGCGCCCCACCAGATCGGATATACGAAAACGATGTGTTGTGCCCAAGTAATTGCGGCCTGCCCGGACACCAAATCAGGTTCGAGTTCTTGGATCGAAGCGTAACCGTTGTGAAGTATAGGATCAAAAGACTGATTGCCAATGGAGATTAGTTTAACTTCATGCCCAGCTGCTTTAGCTCCCTCTACATACGAATTGGCAAGGGCGCCACAAAAGCTTTCCTTTGATGGGTGGCCAAGGATTACTAGAATACGCTTGCTCATGGTGTAAATACCCAACGAGCCTGTCGGATTAAACATTTCTTCATAAAAACGCCCACCCTTACAGCCCTTCCTTGTTCATTATTAGTGCTTGGTCGACTTCTTATAACATAGATCTTATCGTATGTATGTGACAACGAGTCTTAGTTTACGAGTAAAAGCGATGTATTTTGGAAGCAAAGAATACAGCGTGAAGCTTACCTTTGCCCAGCCGACAAGCTTAAATAGAATGCTTTTTCGGAAAGGGTTTAGGAGCGAATATCTGAACAAACATAGGTACAAAAAGTTGGAAAAATAGAAATCGGAAATAAATCTATAGTTTGATAAAAATTTATGATTTATTTATAAAAACAAACTCTCTCCTCTAGGGTAAATATTTTATACTAAAGCCAGCATTTCAAACTAGTTTTTAGCCAACCCATTGCTTAAGTTATTTAAATATTGTTGTGAAAAATCAAGAAAGCTTTGAGTAATAGATGAGCTATCACTCCATCGTGCCTCATATTTTACTTTCACATAATTTCCATTCTTGGATAATATTACAGAGTCTTTTATATATTCTGGTATTTTGCTTTTAGGCAATAAAGCAACTCCTAAACCACTGTATGCCCAATCTGCCAGAACATGATAACTATTAGCTTTGCCTCCATATTCGAGGAAGCTTTTCTCTGTTGTTCCAAACAAGCCACGAGTAATGACTGACAGCCCACAGGAATCTGGTACCATCAATATAATTTTATCCCGAAGACCATCTAAGGTAATTTTTTCTTCGTTAGGCAAGGTGTTTTTCATAATTACATGAAGCGTCTCTTCATAAAGGAATACGCCTTCATTGCTATTTTTATTTTTTACATCCGGTACATCAGGCACAAAAATAATATAAAGTAACTTATCATTTAATTGTTTCTACAAGTCACTTAGATTGTTTTCGTTCATTAAAATTTCACAGCTAGAATTAATTTTTCTATATAATCAAACAAGTTTTTTTCAGCAATTAATATTGAAGTAATGAAAGGTAACATTTCTATCCCAAAAAAATAAAGTTGTACACATCGTGTGGTTCTATTAAATAAGGCACGACCAAATTCATTTTCTAAAGCTTGTATAGAATTAGAAAGTGTAGATTGAGAAACAAAGCACTGCTTCGCTACAAGACTGAAAGATTCGTTTTCAACCACCGCCATGACAAACTTTAACTGTTCGTAAAATTTAAAGGCGCAGAAGCAAAGTGTTTTGCGCCCTCTTATAACGCTTGTAGGGCATTATACGCGCCCAGGACGCCTGAAATGACTGCGTGCATGTTCGATCTTTTTCCTGAACACACATCCCTCAGCATGATCATTTATAAGCCCCATTGCCTGCATAAAGGCATAGACGGTTGTCGGGCCAACGAACTTCCAACCCTGCTTTTTCAGCGCCTTCGACAGTGCAGTGGATTCCTCTGACGTTGATGCCGTCTGTGGCTCAGGCAAACTTTTCTCATCCGGTTCGAAGCGCCAAAAGTAAGCGGCCAGTGATCCTTCACGCTCCACAAGCTCTATCGCCTTGTTTGCGTTGTTGATCACCGCTTCTATCTTTCCGCGATGCCTGACAATCCCTTCATCCTTCAGTAATCGATCAATATCAGCGTCGTTATACTTTGCCACCACATTAAAATCGAAGTTTGAAAAGGCAGCACGAAAATTCTCGCGTTTAGCGAGAATCGTTCGCCAGCTCAAGCCAGATTGAAAGCTTTCAAGGCATAGTTTTTCAAACAGCCGGATATCGTTATCAACGGGATAGCCCCATTCATTATCGTGGTAA
Organism: Neptunomonas concharum; assembly: GCF_008630635.1. Classification (NCBI taxonomy): domain Bacteria; kingdom Pseudomonadati; phylum Pseudomonadota; class Gammaproteobacteria; order Oceanospirillales; family Oceanospirillaceae; genus Neptunomonas; species Neptunomonas concharum. The sequence goes on from NZ_CP043869.1 coordinate 1,865,986, forward strand.
TCGAAAAATTCCGGAGCAGCCGAACACCAGCCGCAACGTAACTCCCCATCAGGGCCTAGAACAGTAGCACTCATCGCTCACCCCTCATTTGGTCAATAAAAAGCCCAGACGTTCATCTGCTTTTTTGGGTTCAATTTCAAGTATTTCTGCCGTCACAACATTTTCGGCCACAAATGGGTCTTGATTCACTCGGTTTTCAAGAGCTTCTCTTGACTCGCCATGCGCAAGAACAGACCCTCCAAGACCGGGTTGGAGGCTACCAACAACCAAGAAAACCTTATCCTCAAACCCCTTTTTGATCCATTGATTGTGACCTTCCATAAAATCACTGGCCTTACTCCTATTTTCTGAAAACCGCAAAAGTACGACAAACATTAAAGCGCCTCCGATAGATTGTTGGTTGACGTTGCAAAAGAAGATAACCAGTCGTCCAAACGACGAACCTCCGTGTGGATGAACTTCTCATCCTGAAATGCACTAGAAAGTGTCGCCACGCCTTGGCTAAAAGCGAGTAGATGCATTGCTAACTCATCGGCGTCATCAGAGCGGCCAAGTTGCTCGAATTGGCGACGCAGCCATATTCTAAATAAGGTAAACAACTCGTTTGCGTGGCTTCTTGCGGGGTGTTCTAACTTGGCAAGCTCCGTACAGAGCGTTCCTACCGGACAGCCATAACGCTTAATTTTAGTGCGATTCATTACCAAAATATTGATGAAACTACGGATACGATCGATCGGCGTGGCACCCTCTACTTCCCAACTTTCCAGCATTGAGTTTGTGCGAACAAGGCGATGGCTGATAACGGCATCTAGAATTTCATCCTTGGTCTTGAAGTGGTAATAGAAATTCCCTCGGGAAATACCTAATGCTTCTGCAATCTGCGCAAAAGATGTGTGCTCAAACCCCTGCTCATAGAACAACTGATCCGCTTTATCGACAATGCGATCTCTCGTTAATTTATTGACCACTGAAGCGCCTCCCGAAAACAAACCATACAAATAGGACGACCGTCCTATTTACACCTTAGGACAACTGACCTAATGGGTCAAGAGGTTACTAAAGCCAAAGCGTTGTCGCACTGGCCCATAAGTTGGGGCATGCTGTGTATTTTATGCTTAAGCAGGAGAAGGTGTTCGATAAGAGCAAGTTTTTAGCGAGTTAGTCACGCAACGAGGTGAGGTGAACGTCTAACTTTGAATAGGACAGCCGATGAAGTCTAGTGCCCCTGATATTATTGAAGGCTCATATGTTATGCGCCTTGTATCTAGGCCTAAATAGTACCACAATTAGGTATATTTTGGTATTGGGAGCTATATTATGGCTAAGAACACTAGTATTACCTTGGGTGACCATTTTGACGGTTTTGTTACTAATCAAATCCAAAGCGGTCGCTATAGCTCTGCAAGTGAAGTCATTCGTTCCGCTTTACGTTTACTTGAAATCCAAGAAACTAAAATGAACACCTTACGCCAATTGCTTGTTGAGGGTGAAGAAAGTGGAATTACGGATTATGACCTTGACTCGTTTATCAATGAGTTAGATAGCGAAGAGAGAAAATGACACCATTTCAATTAACTAACAAGGCGAAGTCTGATTTAAGAGATATAGCCTTGTTTACCTTTAGACGCTGGGGTCGTGAACAGCGAAATATTTACCTAAAACAGTTTGATGACTCATTTTGGCTATTAGCCGAAAACCCTGACATTGGTAAAGCCTGTGACGAGATTCGCGATGGATACAGAAAATTCCCACAAGGAAGCCACCTAATATTTTATCGTCAGACCGGCAGTCAAAATATTGAGATTATCCGTATCCTCCACAAAAGCATGGATGTGAATCCAATTTTTGGCGCTGTAACGACCGCGTAATAGGTGCGAGATTGCGAGCATCCTAATTGACGCGTTTGATACTCATTGAGCCTTCTCCCCAGCCTAGCCAGATTGACTAAGCTGAAAGGCAACCAAACCAAAAAGGAGAAGACCCAATGAACTTTTACAATAGCACTCATCGTCATTATTGTGGAGTCGATTTGCATGCTCGTAGCTTGTATGTCTGTATCCTCAATCAGCAGAGTGAAACCTTGTTGCACAAGGAAATTCCTACCAGTCCTGATGCTCTCATCGCCTGATCCAACCCTATCTGGATGACCTGATCGTGGGTGTTGAATGCATGCATTGCTGGTACTAGGTAGCTGACTTCTGTGAAGAGCAAGGCATTACTTTTATTCTCGGTCACGCCTTATACATGAAAGCAATTCACGGCGGTAAAACCAAGAATGACCGGATAGATTCCCACAAAATAGCGGCATTGATCAGGGGCGGTAACTTTCCTTTGGCTTATGTGTATCCCAAAAGCATGCGAGCTACGCGTGATCTGCTTCATGATGAAAGATGAAATAAATGCGAGTACCTGTACTAGGGGAACCTGCGAATAAGTACTTATCTCCGTTAGTTAGGAAGCTGCAAAACCGAATCAGGGGCTTGTTCGCACTTTCCTTAGCCTTCTTTAGCGAATATAGCCAGTCGCTTTATTAATAACCTCCGGATTAATGATGCCCTTCATCACTTTTGCCACGTGCAGTAAGGATCTGATATTGCGCCTCTGTCAGGTCAGGCAGACGCTTAAGAAATGCCACCATATTCCAGATACGTACATCATCATGCCCCGGCGCCCAAGCGGGCATTCCCGATGCTTTAATTCCGTGTTTGATAATCCAGAAATTTCGCTGATCAGCGGCTTGTGCATCTTCACCCGCTCGAGAGATATCTGCCAAGTTTGGCGGAGATGGATACAAACCTAATGTAAAATCGCTTTCAGTTTTACCCGGCTTAAGATGGCAACCAGCACACATATCATTGTAGTCAGCACCACCTTTGAGTAAACGATCAACCGAATCAAGATCCGACGGCACTTCAATGTTTTTCGAGGAGCGTGAGATCGAATTCTCGCGTAATGTCTCTAAGGCCCACGTGGTAATATCATAGTGAGGATCGTCAGCCCCCATCGAATATAAGCCCGAGTACAGAAACGCCACGCCTCCTATCCCAATAGCACCCGTTATTGCTATCAATCGCTTTAAACAAGCGCCTTTTTTAAAAGCTGTCATCAGATAATCCCCCCCCGAGCACATCCCTTACCGATCTCTCGGCAAGGGGCATGCAGATTATTTGTTTCTATTTTTCTTTGATTGCTACTTATTACTGCGAGGGAGCTTTCATCTGATGACCATCCCCATGAGATGCACTGTCTGCTTCTGCTGAGTCATGCCCCTCTGTTTCTGCCGTACCATGCTGCATGGTGCTCATGCATTGCTGCATCATCGCCATCACGATAGGGTCGTTCATATCCATTTTACTATGATCCATCGTGCTCATAGCCGCACAATCCGGGCTCTCTGCTGTCTTCATATGCTCTTTTTCGCCATGTGCCAGTGCCGAAAACGACAACATGAGTGCAGGTACAGCAACTAAAGCGCTAAGTTGTTTACTCTTCATTTTTAACTCCTGAAATATGTTATTTTTGTATTTGAATGGCATTAGAACCAAAATTTAATCCCTGCGACATAACGTGTATCACGAACAGACTCGTTGGCAGCCCGGGCAATATCTGCCGTTTGGCCCAGCTTACTTGTCCACTCGACCCCGACATAGGGGGCGAACTGCCGCGTCATCTCGTAGCGTACCCTTAATCCAAACGCGACATCCGAAAAGCCATCGCCCAATCCGTTCTCAATATCATCCTGGCCATACAGGCTCACCTCAGCACGCGGTTGCAGTACCCATTGTTGGCTAAGCAATATCTCGTACTCAGCTTCAAGTGAAAGGGCCGTTCGTCCACTTTCTCCAATATAAGCAGTCATATCTAACTCAAACCAGTACGGAGCCAGCCCCTGCAACCCAATAGCAAGCCATTGTCGGTCCACACCCTCATCATATTGATCAAGTCGTATGCCCAACTGCGTATCGAAATAAGCACTGTATGCATGACTCCACAGAATATCTGCCTGACTTTCTTCCAAACGCCCGCTAGCGACATCACCTTCAAATTTGACATACAGGCGGTCATATGTGGAGCCATACCAGCCTCGAACATCAAATACGCCAGTATCATTATCAGAATCGTATTCGACACGATCGCCCTGAATCGCCCAAAATTTATGCTCGTCCGCAAGCTTTATCTGACGCGGCCCTCCTAACGCATAGGGCCCTTTTTCTAAGGTATAGCCATCTGAGTAGGCATGGGGATCACGAATTTCAGGTTGATCCGTTTTAGTCTGGGCCATTTTAGAGTGATCCATTTCAGCACGAGCCAGCAAAGAGCTCGTACTCATTGCGAACACAGCGACAACTGCCAGCGGCTTTATCACATCAACATTAATTAATTGTTTCATGAAACCACCACTTCACGGAACATGCCCGCATCCATATGAAAAAGAAGATGACAATGCCAAGCCCAGCGGCCTACATCATGCGGCGTTGTTAAGAAACTAACCCGCTGAGCGGGCTGCACAGAGAGTGTGTGACGACGCACTAACAATTCGCCCTCCGCAGATTCCAAATCACTCCACATACCATGCAAGTGCATGGGGTGAGTCATCATCGTGTCATTTTGTAAAATGATGCGTATCCGTTCGCCCTGGCGCATCGAAACCGGTGTGCTCTTACCAAACTCAAGCCCATCAATTGACCAGCTATAACGTTCCATATTGCCCGTCAGATGCAGCTCTATCTCCCGGGTAGGTACTCGGTCATCATCTAGTACACCATGAATTGAACGTAAATCAGCCTGTGTTAATACACGCCGACCATTGTTACGCAGCCCGATACCCGGGTCATCCAGATTAGTACGTGGCGTATCCACACGCATATCGACAGACGGGCCATATTCTGTACTCGCATGCCGAGCGGTTTGCGAAGGCACCTCCAGAGGGTTCGTCTGCATACCTTTCATGGTGCTGTGATCCATACCTTTCATGGTGCTGTGATCCATACCTTTCATGGCGCTATGGTCCATCCCTTTCATGTTGCTCTGGTCCATACCTTTCATGGTGCCGTGATCCATTGCGCCCATCATGTCAGTCATTGTCAGCCATTCAACGGAATCAAGCTCCGGCACAGGAGCAACAAGCCCCGGACGGACTGATAAGGTGCCACTCGCGTAACCGGATCGATCCATGCTTTGTGCGAAAATGGTGTACGCATCCCCTTCAGGCTCGACAATAACATCGTACGTTTCACCGGGACCAAAGCGGAACTCATCCACGCTAACCGGTTTCACATTTTGCCCATCGGCCTGCACAACACTCAGGCTCAAGCCGGGTATTCGCACATCATAAAAGCTATTACTGGAGCCATTGATAAAGCGCAGGCGCACACGCTCACCTTTATTAAACAACCCGCTCCAGTTGCCCGCAGGCGTCATACCGTTCATCAGATACGTAAAGGTTGTTGCTGAAAGATCCGCTAAATCAGTAGGATTCATCCGCATCTGATTCCACATCTTGCGCTTTTCAAACGCTCCTTTAAGCCCTATCGTTGATGCATCTCGTAAAAAATCACCGACTACTGGCTGATTGAAGTTATACACATCACTTTGCACCTTCAATTTGGAAAAGGCAGACATAGGACTTTCATCTGTCCAGTCTGAGAGCTGTATTACATGATCTTGATCTGCCTGAATCGACTCACCTTCGAGCGGCTCTACTATGAGTGCGCCATACATCCCGGTCATCTCCTGGAAGCCAGTATGCGAGTGATACCAGTAAGTCCCACTTTGTTTTAACGTAAAGCGATACTCAAAAGTCTCTCCTGGCGCTATACCGCGAAAGCTAATGCCTGGTACGCCATCCATCTGATAAGGAAGGATAATTCCATGCCAATGAATCGAAGTAGAAACAGATAGACGATTAATCACACGAATAGTCACCTCATCGCCTTCGCGTAAACGCAGTGTCGGTGCAGGAATAGATCCATTAATAGTGGTTGCCATTCGCGTAACACCCGTAAAATTGACCGGTGTTTCAGCGATAACCAACGTGATGACCTTGCCACTCAACACCGGCGCTGATCCTAAGCGGGTATCATTTGTGTTGGCAGAAAGTAGCCTTGGCATTGCGGATAAGACACCACCCGCTGCCAGGCCTTTTACAAAAAGCCGTCGTGACAAACGAGGGCGAGAAATTAACGCAGATTCGTCTTGTTTCATACTTTCTGGTGCTCCGCTGTTACTGCTTACCATGCTGTTATTAAGTGACTGCTAACGTGTTAAAAAATAGCTATTTTCACTTGTCATGTGTCACACTCTAGCGCGACCTCCCTGACAGCGGCATGACCTGAAGATGACAAAATTGTAATCTTCAGGTTGTAGGAAAAAGTGATTAAGTCCTCAGTCATGAAGGACTTAAGATCGCAGCATGATTACCCCATTTATCAAAGAGGTGAAGTCAAAAAAGGAATTAAAAACAGCACACGGAAGAAAGGAGCAACTCAACCTTTATTAGTTGAAAGGCGGGCAGGTATTAACTTAATCGCATCTTTCCCAGGGGAAATTAATACCAATAGAGACTGGAGCCCGTTACGTTTTAGTAATCAACGAATCATTTTTAAAAAATGTCACTTTAAAGCTCGTGCGCTCTACCGTTGAAGATACTGATATTTCGCCATTATGAGCTACTACGATTGCACGTGTTATTGCTAAACCTAAACCTACCCCTTCAGAATTTCCTTTCACTCGATTTTTATCAACCCTGTAAAAACGTTCAAAAAGATGAGGAATATACTCTGCTGATATTGGCGTACCTACATTATTTACTGTAAGAAGAGTTGACTTATCACTCGCTTCAATTTGAACTTCGACGGTACTATGAGTGGGCGTATAACGTATAGCATTAGATAGTAAGTTATTGATAACCCGACGAATCATTAAACGATCACCTTGTATTTCACCTTTCCCTTTTAGTCTCAGCAATATGTTATGGTCTTCTGCCAACGCATCATAAAATTCAAACAAATCAGCTACTTCTTTATCAAGCTCAATAGTTTCCTTAGAGGGTAACTCTAATCCATGATCCGCTTTGGCAAGAAAAAGCATGTCTGAAATCATACGTGAAAGCCGCTCATACTCTTCTGCATTAGAAGCGAGAATAGATTGATATGTTCGGACATCTCTGGGAAAACTCAGAGCCACATGTGTTTGCGTCATCAGATTGCTGATGGGTGTTCTAAGCTCATGAGCTATATCTGAGGAAAACTCAGATATACGCCTGAACGCATCTTCTAATCGCTCTAACATTTGATTGAGAGCATTAGCCAACTCTGAGATTTCTGCCGGAACATTTTCAACAGGCATGCGCTTATCTAACTGGTTCGCTGTAACCGCTAATGCACGATTTCTCATTTGGTATAGAGGCAGCAAACCTTTCTTTGCCGCTAACCAACCGAGAAGACCACTGATTAATGCAGCGATAACAACATAGAGTAACAGGGCACCCTGAAAGCGTGACATAAAAAGCTCATGATGATTAATATTCAACGCTACCAATATACTAATCGGCTGTTTCGGCTGAGCTATTGTACTTTTAGTGACAACAAGCCCTCGATAAGATTGCCCCTCAGCACTCCAGGTTATAGCGTGAGGAGAAGACACACTTGATTTTCCTTTTATGAGATTAAGAGGAAATGTTACTCCTCCAGAGCTATACAGTGGCACACCCTGCTCATTCATCACTAAAACCAACAGCTCTTTATGCCCAATTAACCCTGATTTTAGCTTGTCTGCGAACACAGGCAATGTACCCGCACCAACACCCTCAGAAACAATACTACTGACTAGCTGTATTTTCCCTTGCAGTGTTTCTTTATCCTGCTCAAAGAAGTGCTGCTTTATAGAGAAGACAATCACGACACTAAGCCCTAGTAAAACAAAACCTGATACCAATGCATATAAGCCCGTCAGCCGCCAAATTAAAGATAATTTACGTTTCATATTTTGTCAGAAACCTCTAACACGTAACCCATTCCCCGAAGCGTATGTATGAGTTTAAGACCATAAGGCTCATCTACTTTTCTACGAAGACGCCTAATAGCGACTTCTATCACATTAGTATCACTGTCAAAATTCATATCCCATACCTGAGATGCAATCAAAGACCGTGACAACACCTCACCCTCTCGTCTCATGAGTAATTCCAATAACGAAAACTCTTTAGCCGTGAGCTCTATTCGTATACCCGCTCTGCTAACCCGTCGGCGTAACAGATCAAGTTCTAAATCGGCAACAGTCAACACGGTCGCTTCTGGCGTGATGCGAGTGCGTTTTAATAAAGAACGTATACGTGCCAGGAGCTCTGAAAAAGCAAAAGGCTTTACTAAATAATCATCAGCACCGAGTTCAAAGCCCTTTACCCGGTCCTCTACCTGATCGCGTGCGGTTAAAAATAATACAGGCATATCCCTGCCACTCAGGCGTAATGTTTCTAAAACTTTCCAACCATCAAGTCCGGGCAACATGACATCAAGGATAATCAAATCATAAGCGTCAACTTGTGTAAGCGCCAAATGAAGACCATCTATCCCGTTACACGCAAGATCCGTATTAAACCCGGCTTCATTTAGCCCCTGCTGAAGAAACATTCCTGTTTTATCTTCATCTTCCACAACCAGTATTTTCATAAGACTCCTAGATGTTTTGGGTGAGTATAAAGCATATAGGCAGTATTCAATCGAAATTACAAAAATGTAATCTTCATGTCAGCCTCATGAAAGGAGCAGTGTTTATTATAACTTCCAAAGAGTAAAAACACTTTCTCACATGAGTCTGGAGTACAACCACCATGAAAGTTAAAAAAATTATTATCAGCTTAAGCAGTGTATTAATTATCAGCGCTGCCTTACCTGCCGCTGCCGATCAGGATGCCAAGACACATTACATGATGCATGGTGGGGACGGCCCACAAGGACACCAGATGGAAGGTAGCAAACACAGTGCAGACCAGAGTCAAGAACACAAAGTGATCACTCCTCATACAGATAAAGCATCTGCTACAAACACGCATTACATGATGCATGGAGGTCAAGGTGAACAGGGGCATTTAATGGAGGGGGCCAAACATGCAAGCAACCAAGCAACAGTGCACCAAACACAACTAGCCACTAATTCGCCAACAAGTAGCCCTAAAAACAAGCACTATATGATGAACTCCGGTGACGGTCCTCAGGGCTACTGGATGGAAGGCAAGGATCACCCTACCTATTAACTTTACGGCCACTCATGGTCAATAACAATCATGAGTGGCGTGCTGAATTCCAATGTTATTCCGAGTTTACCGCAATGATTTTATTTACACGTTTCAACTACCATTCAGGAGAAAATCATGGGCTATTCGGATACTGATAGCACTCAGGAAAAAACGTCATTAAAGCAACCGTCGGGTTCTATTGACTTAATCATTGATGGCGCAGGTTGTGCCAGTTGTGTCGGCAAAATTGAGGGTGCGCTGACATCAGTAAAAGGTGTTCAGCAAGCAGAAATGAATTTTGCAGCTCGTACAGTTTCAGTATCAGGTCAGGCCGAACCTTCAGCATTAATTCAGGCGGTTAAGCAGGCAGGATATAGCGCCAAGGTGGTACAAAGCAGCTCAGAAGAAGCATTGCTTGATGAAAAAGAACAAGTCGACCTAGCCTATTACAAAACACTCATGAGGAAAATGTGGATAGGCATTGCTTTAGGCCTACCATTGATGATTTACAGCATTGTTGGCGGTGAAATGACTGTGACCACACCAACCGAGCGACTCGCTTGGCTATTCGTGGGAGCGTTAACCTTTAGCGTCATGTATTTTGCCGGAAAACATTTTTTTGTTGGCGCGTGGCAATCATTTAAAAACCACTCAGCGAACATGGACACGTTAATTGCTTTGGGTACAGGTACCGCCTGGGTTTACTCGATGGCGGTCATCGCGGTTCCTGAGCTGATACCTGACATGGCAAGGCACGTATACTTCGAAGCGACTGCAATGATTATCGGGTTGATCAACCTCGGGTTAGCCCTTGAAGTAAAAGCACGAGGCCGAACATCTGAAGCGATCAAACGACTCATCGGCTTACAGCCGAAAACAGCCCGAGTACTGAGAGACGGTATTGAGGTAGATATCCCGATCGAACAGGTACTACTTCATGATATTGTCCGTGTCAGACCCGGTGAAAAGATCCCGGTAGATGGCGTCATTCAAGAGGGCCAAACAGCCATTGATGAGTCGATGCTGACTGGTGAACCAATGCCGGTTGTCAAAAACGCAGGTGATGAAGTGGTCACCGGCACTTTAAATAAAACAGGCTCTATCGTCTTTAAAGCCACTCGCGTCGGCAAAGATACTGCGTTAGCGCAAATCATCAAGATGGTTAAAGTCGCTCAGAACTCTAAACCTCCCATTGGCCGCCTAGCCGATATTATATCCGCCTACTTTGTGCCTGTTGTTATGATTATTGCAGTGCTCAGTGCACTGGCGTGGTTGAACTTCGGACCAGAACCGGCCTTAGCCTTTGCCATTGTTTCCGCAACAACCGTACTGATTATCGCCTGCCCCTGCGCGTTAGGTTTAGCCACACCGATGTCAGTCATGGTCGGCGTAGGTAAAGCTGCAGAAGCGGGTGTCTTGATTAGAAATGGAGCCGCATTACAAACAGCCTCTAAAATTACCGCCATGATTCTTGATAAAACCGGCACGATTACTGAAGGCGCTCCAAAGGTGACCGATATTATTGTGACTAATGGATCACATGAAGACAGTATCCTGCAGTTAGCCGCTAGTATGGAGTCAAGCTCAGAGCACCCATTAGCGATGGCAATTGTTGAATCAGCAACAGCCAAAGGTTTAACACTCAATCGAGCAGAAAATTTCAATGCAATTGCCGGTCATGGTGCGACAGCGACTATTCAGAACCAACGATTGCTACTGGGTAATGAAAAATTAATGCGTGACCGTAAAGTTGATATCAGTGGTTATATCGAGACGGCTCAGCAGCTGGCCAGTGAAGCTAAAACCCCTATTTACTTTGCTGTTGATGAACAACTTGCCGCTGTTATTGCGGTATCAGATCCAATCAAACAGGATTCAATTACCGCCATTAACCGCCTCCAATCTAATGGTATTCGTGTTGTTATGCTCACGGGCGATAACAGACTGACAGCTAAAGCGGTTGCCGAAAAAGTAGGGATAACGGAGTTTTTCGCTGAAGTTTTACCCGAAGAGAAAGCACAAAAAGTAGCTGAATTACAACAACAAGGTGAAGTAGTCGGCATGACTGGGGACGGGATTAATGATGCCCCTGCACTGGCACTGGCCAACGTCGGATTTGCGATAGGAACCGGCACCGATGTCGCCATAGAAAGTGCGGATATTACGTTAATGCGCGGTTCATTACACGGCCTAGCTGATGCGATAGCTGTCAGCAAAGCAACATTACGTAACATCAAACAAAATCTCTTTGGCGCCTTTATCTATAACGTAGCGGGTGTACCTTTCGCGGCAGGCGTACTTTACCCCTTCTTCGGGTTGCTCTTAAGCCCAGTGATTGCTGGGGCTGCCATGGCCTTTTCATCTCTGACTGTTGTCATGAATGCTAACCGCCTACGTCTTTTTAAAGCCAAAGAACATTAAGGAGTCGATGCGATGTTGTGGATTAATATTAGTGGCATTCTGCTGATAGCTCTTATCGTTTGGTGGTTCTGGCTTTATAAGCCGCAAGAGGTCGAAGTCACCAACAATAAGATGGTTATCAGAATCGAAAACGGCGTTTACACCCCCGCTCATATAAAGGTGAAAGCAAATCAAAGTACTCTTCTGGCATTCATCAGAACTGACAACTCACCCTGCGCAGCTACTGTGCTGATTCCTGGGTTAGAGATCAGCGAGGAAATTCCACTCAACAAAGAGACTGTAATTACTTTGCCACCTTTAACGACTGGAGAGTACCCATTCCACTGCTCGATGCAAATGTATCGTGGTGTTATTAAGTCTGAATAAGGAGTGATTGTATGTTTAGTTTTTGGAAAACACCTTCAGGATTAGCAGCATTAGGCTTAATTGGTGCAGCCACTTACTTTTTAGTCATTGAACATCAACAGCATATTTTTGCCTTTTTACCTTTCTTGATTTTTCTAGCGTGTCCATTAATGCACCTGTTTATGCATGGTAAACATGGACACAGCAAGCATGAAGAAAATGAAGAGAGCAAAGACAGTTTTCAGCAAGGCATTGAAGAAGGCAAACGTCAGTCACTTAATAGTAACAATGAAGGAGAATCACGGTGACCGAAGAAGCTTCATATGGCCTTTGGTGGCTGGTGATTGTAAATTCAGCCATATTTATCTTTTTTGCTTTTAGCTTTATTAAGCCCAAAACTAAAACAGATTGGCGAAGCCTTGGGGCGTTCTCTGCCTTCGTCGTCGCCCTGTTTACAGAGATGTATGGGTTCCCATTAACGATTTACCTGCTTTCCGGCTGGTTAACTGACAACTATCCGGCTGTTAATTTTTTTGCACATGACAATGGCCACCTGCTGCATAACCTATTAGGATTTGACGGGAATCCACATTGGGACCCTTTACATATAGCGAGTAATATTTTCATCGTTGTTGGTTTCTTTACGCTCTCTTCCGCATGGAACGTATTGCATCAGGCACAAAAAAATAAAGTGCTGGCGTTTACAGGGCTTTATGCACGCTGCCGCCACCCACAATATGTTGCTTTTATCTTAATCATGTTTGGTTTTTTACTACAGTGGCCCACAGTCATAACACTGGTGATGTTCCCCATTCTAGTCGTTGTATATGTCCGTTTAGCTAAACGTGAGGAGCAAGTAGCATTATCAGAATTTGGTGATGAGTACCTACAGTATATGCGCGTTACGCCAGGTTGGTTTCCACTACTCCACATACCAAACCCATCTATAAGTGAAACAGATAATCAAGGAGAAAAATCATGAATAATTCACAACATAGACTCGGCGTTAGCGAGGTCAACTTAGTTGTCAGGCATTTACGGTTAGAAAACATAACAGTGGAGAATAGGGATTTAATACTGACAGAAATCGATGCGATTTATGGTATCGACAATGTTTCATTTGATGATAAAGCAGCGATATTGAACATTGCTTATGATGCATCACGTTGCAACTTAGACGGAATTGAAGAGGTAATCAGACAACATGGCGCTGATGTCGCGCATGATTGGTGGACACACTTTAAAGAAGGCTACTACCGGTATGTTGATCAGAACGTAAAAGATAATTCAGTCCATGAACCCTGGAGTTGCCATAAGCTCCCGCCGGGTAAAAAATAGCGTTCAGAATAAAAAACGTAAACAGCTCCTTCGTCATGCCCGTATATAGCCCCTGCTGCCAAAGCAACAGGAGCGCGGGGTAAGGGGCTTAATACAATCGCTATTGCCCTATGCTTAAGCGCTTTGTTATGTGCCCGACCGCCGTTACTGATTTAACCCAAGCTCTTTTTGTTTTTTCTTTGTTAGCCCCAACGACACAATCCTATATGATTCTGAGAGATAATATTTGAGCTCATCTTCTTCGGCAATGCCGGCATCATATAATTGAATCCATTTCATGCCTCTTGATGCAAGGTAGGGCGCTGGTCGGTATCCGGGTTTTACTTCTAAAAAATAATAATTTTGTTCGGATGTTTTAAATGTAAAAGCCGCCTTTCCCGTTTTTTCCCAACCACCAATGGCAAATACTTTTCCACCTACTTTCCAAACATCTGAATTACCCCACTGAACTACATGAGTAGTCGCGGGAAGAGATTTGCAAAACGAGTTGAATTCTTCGTATTTCATCTGCTTACTCTTACAGGCACATAACGCCTAATTTAGGGGCGCAGCGGAGGTCCCAGCCCGCTTGCGGGCGACTACAATAACTTGTTAGGTGCCGGGCTCATACATAGACCAAACTTTACGAAGGCGCTCCTCGTTTAGCTTTTTGAGCAGTGCATTCTCGGTGGAAAGCTCCTTAGTTTGTGCTTCCGATATCTCTAGTGCAGCCTTTGTACTTGTGAGGCCCCTTTCAAGATCTGCAACCTTATTTTTCATCACTAAATTCGCCTCCTTCAGTTCCGCTATAGTTTCAAGGGCCTTGGCTCCTGCCTGCAATGAGCCGCACTTTGAAATCCCTAAAATTACCAGCACAGAAGCAATAACCAAAACAATCAATATCGTTTTTTTTTTCATGGCTCTGCCACCACTCTACGCTTCCCAATCGACGACAACGACAGGTATAAAAGCGAAAATGCGACGTAAGGAGTTGGGGAAAGCAATAACAAAAATTTAACTACTTGGAACCAAGAACCGACCTGATCTGAAAGACCGATAGACTGGACGTTGTAATTAAGGAACGCCAGCGTTCTTAGAAAGTGCTGTAAATACAAGAAGGAATGCTTTACATCATCGATGACGTATAAAGGGATATCTTCATCAAATGCTTCTTTAATCCGAGAATCAATCGGCAAAAATGCGTTGGAAGCACCATCGAGTAGAACAGTCATCAGGACTGCAATAAAAACTAGGCCGATACGGGAAAATGCAATTGAAGGTTTCTCTTTCACAACACTCTTCGCTAGCTTGTCGGCAGATGGCAAAAGCACCATCAAGAGAATTCCAAGGAGGACGAAGAACCCTAGATTCGCAGGTGCGGCCAAGTTCACATGAATAAGTAGATAGAGTGCCAACCAAGAGGCTACGATAGCACTCAGCACTGCATTTATCACCCGGTGTTTCAAGAAGAACATAACTACCTTGTGTTCAGTTAGGGCATCCGCATATACGTCGAATAATGTTTTCCGTATAAAGAATAATTCCAGAAAAATTAACGCAGCGATTGCTATTGCAATGAGCACGGTTCCCGAGCGCCCCATGTCCAGACGAGCAAACACGATAAATAGTATACAGCCGCTTGCCACGAAGAATTTACGCTTAAAATCTAGCACGATTTTCACCTTAGACTTGGGGCACTCGGCCACCTAACGCCGTGCTCTGGAGCAAACCAAAGCACAGCGTAGGATTGTCCCTAGCAGCATTTTGTTAGAATGCCATTGCGAGTTACCAAAACTCTTAACAGCAATAGGGACCACTTTATGGAGTCATAAACCAAAGCCGATAAGACGGGTTTCGTACCATGTACATCACCCATATTTGACCTGAGCTTTTGCATGACGAATGCTGCCTGATTTAACGAACCCTCTAAATTTGAAGATAAGGGCTTAAAATCTGGCTCACTCCAACCAATTTCTTGAAGCTCTTTAATTAGCTTTTCTTTCGCCCCGATTGCACCAATTGATTTTCTTAATCTTTCTTGAAATGATGCTTTGTTTGGATCGCCAAGCCCATACTCTAGATATATAGAGCCCGTGACAGAATCCAATGCCCCACACGAAGCAGAGAGCGAACCACTCAGATCGCCATCCCTCAACCTGCTTGCAGCTTTTAAAATATCTGCGTGAGCATTTTCAGGTATGTCTTGTAACTCTGAAACATCAAATATTTCAATCGGCAATATTACCGAACCTTCGAACTTCCAGCCTACTCTTGACAAGACCCGTTCTAATTCAGAGATTAAATCAGATTTTCTGCGAAGCATTTCTTCACAGAAAATCGATGCAACGTCTCCGGCTGCATCAGCATTCATTGTTTCAATTTGCGCGTCAATCGCGCTCAATAATTGTGATTTGGACGCTCCACCTTGAGATTTTTGCTCCAAATGCGCTAATTGAGACATATCGATATTTGCATAACCGACTATTTGCTTGATATCACCGAAGGAAAAATTTTCAGTGAGCGCAGACCTTATTGGTCCCCACGGTACTTTTTTCATGCTCATAACTTCCTTGGGGTTCTAACGCTTTGCTCACCGATAAATTACGAGCGCAGCGAGTAATTTATCGGTGAGCAGCAACTTGATACTCATTGAGCCTTCTCCCTCAGCTTAGACAGATTGACTAAGTTGAAAGGCGACGAAACCAAAAAGGAGAAGACCCAATGAGATTTTATACTACACAACATCCGTACTATTGTGGAATAGATTTACATGCACGATCCTTGTACGTCTGCATTCTGGATGATACCGATGAACCCTTGCTGGACTTATTAACGCCCTATATCGGCAATATTGTTGTCGGTGTTGAATGCATGCATTGCTGGTACTGGGTTAGCGATTTCTGTACTAAACATAACATCGACTTTATTCTGGGTCACGCGCTTTACATGAAGGCTATCCATGGCGGTAAAGCCAAAAATGACCGCATTGACTCCTATAAAATCGCTCACCTTATCCGTGGCGGCAATTTCCCATTGGCCTATGTGTATCCACCCGAGATGCGTGCTGCTCGTGACTTACTCCGTCGTCGTACACGTATCGTTCGTCATGGTGCCAATTTAAAAGCGCATGCAAAAAACACCACCAGCCAATACAATTTTCCACCGAATAATCTAGATCTAAAATACCCTTGCGCTCGGGAAGCGATGCGAAACTGCTTTGATGATGAGTTCGTGCAACGCAGTATTGATCTGGACTTAGACATCATCGCGTTTTACCGCCATGAACTCAGCTCAATCGAGTGCTTTATTGAAAAACATGCCAAGCATCACAACGGCCGAGATTACCACATCCTGACCAGCTTTCCCGGCATTGGCCGTTTTTTAGCGCTAACGATCCTTTACGAAGTCGGTGACATTGGCCGTTTTAGCACGGTACAGGACTTTGCGTCGTACAGTCGGCTTATCAAGTGTAAAGCGGAATCAGCAGGCAAGAGCTACGGCACCCAAGGCAATAAAATTGGAAATGCCCACCTAAAATGGGCCTTTGGCGAAATTGCGGTGCTGTACCTACGTGGTAACGACAAAGCAAAAAACTACCTGTTAAAACTACAAAAACGCATGAGCAAAGCCAAAGCGCTCTCCGCCCTGGCGCATAAAATTGGTCGCTGCGTGTACTACATGCTGAAAAATCAAAAGGTGTTTGATGAAAAACGTTTCCTAGCCAGTTAAGTCGCGGGGCAAGGTGAGCTGAACGTCTAACTGGAACACCCTGGCTGATGCTCAAATGAAGATTGGGTTACCCTTTGCACATAAGCTGAATCACCTATCTTCTAGCACACTGTCGTAGCCTGAGCGCTTTGATTAGACACCTTGCCGCCGCGCACTACCATCAGCAAGATGGTTTGCACCTGTGCTGAGCCTGAAACTAACTGGCTTTAAGCCCGACGCCTTGAATAGTGCCAGTAACGGGTTAACCGATGAATGTCTGGTGCCCCTGCTATCAGTACGGAAGCTGAAATCAGCAGGCGCTCATTGAGCATGAGATAAGAGAGCCCCGATATGTGTTTGTTGCAGGCTATCGCTTGGCAACCATGATGACAGATGAAGCAGTCTATCTTGCTGATGGATAACAGACTGGCCGCTAACGCGGCCAGAAGAGCGGTTTTATCTATTGACTCCGGAGAGGCTCATATGTGTTAGGCATTTTTTTGACTCTACCCTTGAATAATACTGTATAGATACCCATGTAATAGATGTGCTTAGAGCACATGGTGATCCAACTTAGTACTTATTCATTATGAGGTAATTTATGTCTAAAGACGACTACAACGTATACCAAGATAGCGATGGAACATGGAAAGGAAAACGCGAAGATGCGAGCCGTGCCAGCGTAACGGGTTCAACTCAAAAAGAAGTTTTTGAAAGAACTAGAGAGTTAGCGCAAAAAGCTCAATCTGAAATTTCAATTCATCGTGGTGATAACGGTAAAATCCGAGCTAAACACAGTTACGGAAATGATCCGAAGAGCACCAAAGGATAAATTCGCAAACAAGGGGGAGCTAATATCAAGCTCCCTTGATGCCTAACGCTGAGCTAACCGGCAGCCAGTGCGAAGCACGCTTTTGGCTGTCCGACGGAGGCCGTTTGCGGCCGGAGTGTAGTTGAGCGCTTTGTTAGGCATGCTCTCTACGCAGCTACTGAACATGGGTAACGCTCCCTTTGTTTGAAAACATTAAATGTTTTGCTCGCATAGTGGTAATGCCCCAATCCTCGGATTTCCACCGCTGATCACCAGCCTCGGTTAGAAATAGGATGGTATTCCAAGACTCAGATTTACTCCAAGTTACCGCTATAGCCAGGGAGTCGTTAACGGAGTAGTCATTAAAGCTCTCACCTTCGCGCTCACTTAGTAAAATGGTACCGTCCTTAATAAGGCTTTCTATGATGGTGGTTACTTCAATAGAGTTATGATCCCACTTCTCGAACTCCCATCTAAGTTCTATCAGGGACGACTCTTCTGATGCGCTTAGAGCGACAAGGAAGAAAGCATCTTGCTCGGTGATTATTTCCATATGATGCCTAACAGTTTAGTATACGGATTCCATCTATTGGGGCCACCTATTAGCACTTCAAAGACTTCTCCCTAAATAATAACTTAATGATTTATATCAATTTTCATTTTTATGCAAACCGATTTTTACCAATAGGTGGACACAATACATGGCCAATTTGCAAATAAGTGCAGGATAATGTTTAATAAACGGAAAAATACTGGATATAAAAACAGCAAACGGAGTTGCATTGTATGCGAAAGTATAAGTCAGATTTATTAGAGTCTGTCCGTCGGGCAATCATGGTCAGGCATTATAGTATCCGTACTGAACAGGCTTATATCCACTGGATTCGCAGATATATCTTCTTTATTAATAAACAACATCCTAGTACCTGTGGGCTAAAGAAGTTGAGGATTTCTTAACTTCGTTGGCGGTTGATAAAAAAGTCGCCTCAAGTACTCAGAATCAAGCTTTAAATGCATTGGTTTTTTTGTACCGGGAGGTTCTCAAACAACCTTTCGAGTACCAAGTTGATGCCATTCGTTCAACAAAACCTAAAAAGATTCCGGTTGTCCTCTCTCGTCATGAAGTTAAGTCCGTATTAGCTCAGCTCAAAGATACTCATTGATTGATGGCCGCTCTACTCTACGGCTCGGGGCTTAGGCTAATGGAGTATGTTAGGTTAAGAGTTAAAGATTTGGATTTTAATTACCGCGCGATTACTGTTCGCTCAGTAGAGCGCGGGGCTGGCGGTGTGCGCAGCCCGCTCTCTGCTATTCTCGATTAGTTTTCTTCTTTCATTTGGTAAAGCGGCTTAACGTTTTCGTCAATCACGAGGCGCTTACGGTCGGGTTCAACGGATGTCAGCGCATCCACTTCTTTCATGGTGCTGAGGCTACGTACGGCAAGGTCTTGGTATTGCGCTGTACCTTGGGATTTCCATTCGATCTCTTTGTCGCTTAGCTCGCGGATAATACGCGCTGGCGAGCCTGCAACTAATGTACGATCAGGTACTTCAAACTTTGCTTTGACGAATGCCATGGCCGCTACGATGGCTGATTCGCCGACTACAGCGCCATCCATGACCACTGCATTCATACCTACCAGTGCGTTTTTCTTGACTGTGCAGCCGTGCAGTACAGCACCATGGCCGATATGACCATCCTCTTCGACAACGGTGTCACTGTTGGGGAAGCCGTGCATCACGCAGGTGTCTTGGATGTTTGCACCCTCTTTTAGAATCAGGCGGCCAAAATCCCCTCGTAAACAGGCAGCAGGCCCAACATAGCAACGAGGGCCGATGATGACATCACCAATCAGCACCGCTGTTGGATGCACATAAGCCGTTGGATCAATGACCGGGGTGACACCATCAATTTGATACACTTTCATTATTATTCTCCTGGTTCTTAAGCAAAAGGGAGGCTTCCGCCTCCCTTTTATAACGGAACTCGATACAGGAATTCCAGTATTTATATTAACTTTTGCTTATTTTGGATGACGACGGCTCTGCACCACTCGGAAGCGGTTCGCTACGTACGCCAAGTCGGATAAACACGCATTCGCCGCTGGGTTGCTGCCCGTGGCATGGAAGTCACTGTAAGCCGCGCTTTGGTTGACGAACACGCCACCGGTCAGGTTGCAGCTTAGGGCAACGCCGGCATCCAAGGCGGTTTCTTCAATGCTGTCCAGTACGCTGTCGTTGTTGCTGTAGCATCCTAGAGTGATAGCGCCGTGGGTTTTGATCGCTTCACTGGCCAATTGGATGGAGTGTGCGGTGCTGTCGGTTTTTACCACAAAACTGATGGGGCCAAACAGTTCTTGCATGTAGGTGTCTGCTTGGTCAGCATCGATGCTCATCAACAGCGGTGAACGTACGCGTGCGTTCGGGAAGTGCGGGTGTGTAAGTGCTTCGGATTCCCGCAGAACGTTACCCAGTGTTTTGCTGTTTTCGATACGGTCAGCGGTGACCGGGGCTTGGATAGCACCCAAGACCATAGCAGCACGTTCTGGATCAGATAAGAATTTGCTGACGGCGGTGGCGATGTCGTTGGCAACGTCATCAAAGGTTTTGTGGCCTTGGTCTGTATCGATACCGCCTTTAGGTACGAAGATATCCTGAGGGGTGGTACACATCTGCCCAGAGTAGAGGCTGAGGGTGAACGATAGGTTGCGGAGCATCCCTTTGTAGTCATCACTGGAGTCGATGATGATGGTGTTTACTCCGGCTTTTTCGGTGTAGACCTGTGCTTGGGTGCAGTTCGCTTCTAGCCAGTTACCAAACGGTGTGTTGCCGGTGAAGTCGATCAGTTTGATCTCGTCACGTTTTGCAAGGTCGGCGGTGCAAGGCTTGGCGGGGTCTGCATCAATCACCATGGAGACGATGTGCGCTGGTAAGCCGTTTTCGGTGAGTACGTCCTGTGCGATTTTGACGCTGATCGCGGCAGGAAGTATGGCGGCCGGATGGGGTTTGACAATCACCGGGTTGCCCGTAATCAGGTCAGCGAACAGTCCTGGGTAGGTGTTCCATGTTGGGAAGGTGGAACAACCAATCACTAAGCCGATACCGCGGCCGACAGCGGTGTAGGTTTTGTTGAGTACCAGTGGGTCATGTTTACCCTGCGGCTTGGTCCAGACGGTATTCGCGGGGGTGTGCATCATCGCTTCGTAGCCGTAGGCAACGGCTTCTAGGCCACGGTCTTGTGCATGGGGGCCACCCGCTTGGAAAGCCATCATGAAGCCTTGGCCGGAGGTGTGCATCACCGCATAGCCAATTTCAAAGCTACGTTGGTTGATGCGTTCTAGTATCTCTAAGCAGATCGCGGCACGTCCTTGCGGGCCCACGTCACGCCAAGCTTTGCGAGCATCGTTCATGGCCGGTAATAGTACATCCAAGTCTACCAGCGGGTATTTGATATTCAGGTCAATACCGTAAGGAGAGACTTCACTGCCCGCTTCGCCGATGATTCCGGGCATCTCCAGTGCGAAGGATTGGTTCAGGTAGCCTTTAAACGCGGCTTCGCCATCGGCATTGGCGGTTTCACCATAGGCTCGTGGGCTGGGGTTTTCTGGGTATGGGCTCCAGTAGTCACGAGTTTTGATAGCGTGGGTAGCGGCGTTCAGGGTGTCCTGATGTTTGGCAAACAGGGTATTCAATGCTTCGCTCATGATGATTCTCTGTCGTTAATCTGTAGGAGTGGCATGCTATATGTAACAACCATACACCAAAGTTTATGATACATAAAGATTGATTTGAATCATTAATATTGTATCCCTTTTGTGTTTTGGGGTAACCTAGTCATTAGTAGCTTGACTGATAACCTGATAAAGGCAGGGTTTAATGCAAAATTATGAAGATATTCTTGTCAGTGGCGTTGAATCTGGCGTTCTGACTATTCGTCTTAATCGCCCCGATGCTTACAACGCGCTGCGTACACAACTGCTTCGCGAGTTAGCCGATGCGTTGGATACAGCTGCAGCGGATGATCAGGTAAAAGCCGTGGTGCTTACTGGCAGTGATACCGTGTTCGCAGCGGGTGCTGATATTAAAGAGATGGCATCACTGGATGTCGTTGGCGTGATGAATGACCCTCGCCCTACTTTCTGGCGTCGCATCGCTCTCTTCCCTAAACCGATTGTTGCTGCCGTCAATGGCTTTGCGTTGGGGGGAGGATGTGAGTTGATGATGCATTGTGACATCGTTATTGCCGGTGATAATGCACAGTTCGGTCAGCCTGAAATCAATCTTGGGATTATCCCGGGCGCAGGCGGCACCCAACGACTGATCCGTACCATTGGTAAATCCATGGCGATGCAGCTAGTGCTGTCGGGTGAGTTCATCAGCGCTCAGCAAGCACGCTCGTTTGGGTTGGTAAGCGAAGTGACTATCCCTGAACGCTCGCTAGAGCGCGCCACTCAGCTCGCTAAAAAGATTGCAACCAAGCCCCCTATTGCGGTACGTCTAGCAAAAGAGGCGTTATTAAAAGCCTACGAAACAACACTGGATAGCGGCCTGAATCTCGAACGTAAAGCCTTTACCCTACTGGCGGCTACGGAAGACCGTAACGAAGGGATTGCTGCTTTTATGGAAAAACGTAAACCGAACTTCACAGGAAAATAATAAAATGTCTTACGAAACAATCGAGTTTTCTATTACTGAAGGCGTTGCCGTACTGACGCTTAATCGTCCTGATAGCCTGAACAGTTTCAATACCCAGATGCACGCTGAAGTTCGCAGTGCGTTAAAAGAGGTTAAAAAGGACAGCAGCGTTCGTTGTCTATTACTAACGGGTAATGGCCGTGGTTTTTGTGCAGGTCAGGATTTGAGCGATCGTAATGTCGCACCCGGTGCAGAGGCTCCTAACTTAGGTGAGTCGATCGAGAAGAATTACAGTCCGTTGCTACGTACTATCCGTTCGTTAGAGATGCCGGTTATCTGCGCGGTTAACGGTGTAGCAGCCGGTGCTGGCGCAAACATCGCCTTTGCTTGTGACATTGTTTTAGCAGCGAAATCAGCTTCTTTTATTCAGGCATTCTGCAAAATCGGGCTTGTGCCTGACTGTGGCGGAACCTGGTCTTTACCACGCTTAGTTGGCCCGGCACGCGCGATGGCGCTGTCTATGCTTGGCGACAAGGTATCTGCTGAGCAGGCTGAACAATGGGGCATGATCTGGAAAAGCGTTGAAAACGAGTCCCTCATGGATGAAGCGCTGTCCATGGCTAAACATTTTGCAACCCAACCCACTAAGGGCTTGGCATTGATTAAACGTGCGATTCAGGCATCGGCAACCAACACATTTGATGAGCAACTTGATCTGGAGCGTGACCTGCAAACACTCGCAGGCCGCACCGAAGACTACCGTGAAGGTGTCGCTGCCTTTATGGAAAAACGTCAACCAGCATTCAAAGGACAATAAACATGACCCCTATTTCACCTGATGCGGTCATTGGTGTTATTGGTGCCGGCACGATGGGTGCAGGCATTGCACAAGTTGCAGCCAAAGCAGGCCATCCGGTTTTACTTTACGATGCCTTTGAAGGTGCCGCTCAAAAAGGCTTTGACGGTATCAAAAAAGGTCTGAACAAGCTCGTTGAACGCGGCAAAATGGCACAGGCCGATGTCGATGCTCTGCTTAGCCGTATTACACTGGTTAATGGGTTAGAAGCGTTCGCCCCTGCTCGTGTGGTGATTGAGGTCATCGTCGAACGGCTTGATGTCAAACAGTCTGTTTTTAGCCAGCTTGAAGAGATTTGTGCAGACGATACCATTCTTGCAACGAACACCTCTTCCATCTCTGTAACAGCCATTGGTAGTCAGCTAAAACGTGCTAACAATCTAGTGGGTATGCACTTCTTTAATCCAGCACCGATCATGAAGCTGGTTGAAGTGATTAGTGGTTTGGATACCGATCCCAACGTTGCCGATGCCATTTATGAGCTATCTGCCCGTTGGGGTAAAAAACCGGTACGCGCTAAATCCACACCGGGCTTTATCGTTAATCGTGTTGCGCGGCCTTTCTATGCTGAAGGCTTACGTGTTTTGCAAGAAGGCGGCGCGGATGAAGCGACAATTGATGCCGTTATCCGTGAAGCCGGTAACTTCCGTATGGGGCCGTTTGAGTTAATGGACCTGATCGGCCATGACGTTAACTTCGCGGTTACCTCTTCAGTGTTTGCTGCTTACTTTAACGACCAGCGTTTCTTGCCATCCTTAATCCAGCAGGATCTTGTGAATGCTGGCCATTTGGGACGTAAGTCTGGCCGCGGATTTTACAACTACAGCGCTGATGCTGAAAAACCAACCCCAGCAACGGCTGACACGGCACCTGCGCCTCATCATGTCACCATTGAGGGTGATTTAGGTGTTGCCGAGCCTCTGGTCGCTCTGATTGAACAAGCAGGGATTTCGGTTAGCCGTGCGAAAGAGGGACACGGTGCCATCTTGATTGGCGATACCACCCTCAAATTAACGAATGGTCAGATGACAACGGTGCGCTCTGCTGAGGCTCGTAACAGCAATTTGATCCATTTTGATCTGGCATTGGATTATACAACGTCAACACGCATTGCTATCTCTGCGGCAGATCAGGCCGACAACGAGTCATTACTTAAAGCCATCGGTTTGTTCCAAGCTATTGGTAAAGCCGTCACGGTAATTGATGACGTACCGGGCATGATTGTAATGCGAACCGTCGCTATGCTCGCTAACGAAGGCTTCGATGCGGTCAATCAGCAAGTCTGTTCTGAAGCCGATGTTGATATCGCAATGAAAGGCGGTGTGAACTATCCGTTTGGCCCTATCGAATGGGCAAACAAAGTCAGTTTAACGGTGATTCAAAACGTCTTAGACAACTTAGCGGCTATGTATGGCGAAGATCGTTACCGCACCTCGCCTCTGATACGCCGAAAAGTCGCTGGAGGTATGTAATGAGTCTATCTTCAGAGCAGATGGCCAATGCTTGTAGCCAAGCAATGCACGCCAATGACAAAGCCGCGCAAATGCTGGATATGTCGATTGTCGAAGTTCGTCCAGGTTATGCTCACTTAGAAATGACCGTACGCAAAGATATGCTTAACGGTCATGATATCTGTCATGGTGGCATGATCTTTACGTTAGCCGATACAGCCTTTGCTCACTCGTGTAACACGTATAACAAAGTTACCGTGGCTAGCGGCTGTACGATTGACTTTGCAGCACCCGCTTTCGAGGGTGATCGCTTACGCGCTATCGCCGAGGAGCGTCACCGTAAAGGCCGTACTGGTGTCTACGACATCACGGTTTATAACCAGAATAATGAAGCTCTCGCTTTCTTCCGCGGCAAGTCACACCAAATCAATGGTGTTCTAGTCGATGAGAACGGCGAATCTGCAAAATCAGGAGAATAGTTTATGAAAGATGCTTTTATTTGCGATGCTGTCCGTACCCCGTTTGGTCGTTATGGCGGTAGTTTATCTCCTGTACGCGCTGATGATCTGGGAGCGGTTCCCCTCAAAGCATTGATGGAGCGTAATCCCGACGTGGATTGGGCATCTGTTGAAGACATCATTTACGGCAATGCTAACCAGGCAGGCGAAGATAACCGTAACGTCGCACGCATGTCTGCTCTATTAGCTGGTTTACCTGTCTCGGTGCCGGGCACCACCATTAACCGCCTGTGTGGTTCAGGTATGGACGCCATTGGCATGGCAGCGCGCGCGATTAAATCGGGAGAGACCGACCTGATGATAGCTGGCGGTTGTGAGTCAATGTCCCGTGCGCCTTTTGTCATGGGCAAAGCAGAATCTGCCTTCAGCCGTAACCCTAATGGCCTTTATGACACAACCATCGGCTGGCGTTTCATCAACAAGAAGATGAAAGAGCAGTATGGCGTAGACTCTATGCCAGAAACCGCTGAAAACGTTGCCGAAGATTTTAATATCTCACGGGAAGATCAAGATCTTTTCGCTTTCCGCAGCCAGCAGAAAACCGCTGCAGCCATGGAAAAAGGTCTCTTTAAAGAAGAGATCGTCCCTGTCGTTATCCCACAACGCAAAG
Organism: Neptunomonas concharum; assembly: GCF_008630635.1. NCBI lineage: Bacteria > Pseudomonadati > Pseudomonadota > Gammaproteobacteria > Oceanospirillales > Oceanospirillaceae > Neptunomonas > Neptunomonas concharum. The sequence continues at coordinate 1,891,892 of NZ_CP043869.1, forward strand.
GCGACCCCATCGTTGTTGATACCGATGAACACCCACGTGCATCCACAACATTAGAAGACCTAGCAAAACTGAAAGCACCGTTTCGTGCTGGCGGTTCCGTCACTGCGGGCAATGCATCTGGCGTTAACGATGGCGCTTGCGCCTTGTTGATCGCTTCTGCAGAAGCCGCTAAAGCTAATGGTTTGACACCTAAGGCTCGTATTGTGGCGATGGCAACGGCGGGCCTTGAACCTCGCATTATGGGCTTTGGCCCTGCCCCTGCTGCACGAAAAGTGCTTGAAAAAGCAGGCCTTACCTTAGATCAGATGGATGTTATTGAACTCAATGAAGCGTTCGCCTCTCAAGGTTTGGCGGTTATGCGTGACTTAGGTTTACCCGATGATGCACCGCAGGTGAATCCGAACGGCGGTGCTATTTCTCTAGGTCATCCACTGGGGGCCAGTGGTGCGCGCTTGGTAACAACGGCGATGTATCAGTTACACCGTACTGGCGGACGCTACGCGCTCTGCACCATGTGTATTGGTGTTGGCCAAGGTATCGCTCTGATCATTGAGCGAGTGTAGCCCAATATAAGCACGAGGGGGGTGGTATTGAGCATCGCTCTACCCTCCCATTTGGCAGATGAATGAATAGGATAATAAAAATGTACAATGAAAGAACATTAAGCGGCGGATTAGACGATATCGAAACAGCAAGCATTGATGAGCTACGCGCATTACAGCTAAAACGTATGCGCTGGAGTATTGCCCATTGCTATAATAACGTGCCTGCTTATCGCGCTATGTGCCAAGAAAAAGGTGTTCATCCCTTTGATCTTAAAAAGCTGGAAGACCTAAAACACTTCCCGTTCACAACGAAAGATTATCTACGCCTGAACTACCCTTTCGGTACTTTTGCTGTGCCTAACCGCGATGTAGTTCGTATCCACGCATCCAGCGGAACAACCGGTAAACCAACGGTTGTAGGCTACACGCAAAACGATATCGACACGTGGGCCAATGTCGTAGCCCGCTCTATTCGTGCCGCTGGCGGCCACTCTGGCGATAAAGTTCATATCTCTTATGGCTATGGTTTGTTTACCGGTGGTATGGGGGCACATTACGGTGCTGAGCGCTTGGGCTGTACCGTTATCCCGATGTCTGGCGGCCAGACTGAGAAGCAGGTTCAGCTTTTGCAGGACTTCGACCCTGATATCATCATGGTGACACCTTCTTACATGCTGAACCTGATCGATGAAATGGAACGCCAAAATGTTGACCCACAGAAGCTTGCTCTGCGTTTAGGTATTTTTGGTGCAGAACCGTGGACGGACGAAATGCGCAAGAACATCGAAGGCCGCCTAGGTATTGATGCTCTCGACATTTATGGCCTATCTGAAGTTATGGGGCCAGGTGTCGCTCAGGAGTGTTTAGAAACCAAAGATGGCCCAACCATTTGGGAAGATCATTTCTACCCAGAGATCATTGATCCAAATACCGGTGAAGTACTACCGGATGGCGAGTATGGCGAACTGGTGTTCACTTCACTGACGAAAGAGGCACTGCCAATTATTCGTTACCGCACGCGCGATCTAACCCGTTTGTTACCTGGCACCGCACGACCTATGCGCCGTATCGACAAGATTACGGGCCGCTCCGACGATATGATGATCATTCGTGGTGTCAACGTGTTCCCGACACAGATCGAAGAACAAATTTTGAAGGTTGCTCAGCTAGCGCCTCATTACGAAATCTATGTAACTAAGGATGGAAACCTAGATAACGTAGAGGTTAAAGTCGAATTAACAACAGAAGGTCGTGATGCTGATCGTCCTGCTACAGCAAAAGAGCTTCAGCATCATATTAAAGGGGTTGTCGGCATTAGCACGCGTGTTTCTGTACAAGACCCAGGATCAATCCCACGCTCCGAAGGTAAGGCGAAGCGTGTTTTTGATCAGCGTCCTCGCTAAATATTAAGTTTTACCCCAAGGGCCGCATGTTGCGGCCTTTTTTATTGTTCAGACCTCGGCTTTCATTGCAGATCACGGCACTTATACGTATATTTAAAAAACATTTTTAAAAGTACTTTCTATGCAACTTAGTCGATTTACAGATTACACCCTACGAGTCCTATTTTTTGTCGCCAGTAACAATGACCGACTCACAACACTCTCTGAAATAGCGCAGTTTTACGATATCTCTATTGAGCATTTAAGAAAGGTGGTTCATGCCTTATCTAAATCGGGCTATCTGAAAACATTTAGGGGCAAAAACGGTGGTATCCAACTCGCAAAACCGCCTCTGGAGATTAATGTTGGCGAAGTAGTGGCACTATCCGAAGGGGCAACCCCACTCGTCGATTGTTTATCCCAGAATTGTCGATTAATGGCATGCTGCTCTCTTCAATCTGTTTTTCACGAGGCACAAATGGCTTTCTTTGATAGCTTACGCCAGTATTCCCTTGCTCAAATGCTAGATAACCCGCAATTGTCCTCCCAGCTAATCGCCAAAACATAACCATCTATTAGGGATGACAACGTTTTTGGAGTAGCGCCATGTGATGCATTTCTAACCAGTTAAAAAGCTCCCGCTCTTCAAAGCGCACATGGGCCTTTAACCTACTGGCAAAAAGTATAATGTCATCCCTGTTTTCAGATAGCAGCAGCTTTCGGAGTACATCATGGTCTTCAAAAAAGCGCTCCGCGATCACACCTTTCAATACACTTCCGAACCACTGTTCCTCCTCTTTAAAGTGCAAGTCCAGCTCTTTTGCCAAGCCATCCCTCACACTCAACCAATATGCCTCCAACTCTCTATTTTTTTCTAAGCCAAGCTTTAGGAGTTTATGACTGATGACCAACGCCTGATGATGCTCCTTACTAAGCGGTGTTAATTCATGACTTCTTTTCATTTTTTGTGCCTGAATGTTGAACAGATATCCAGCTCTCCTCACGATGTGAATCAGCAATCGCACTTTTGTAACCATCGGCTCTATGGACTCTATTCACTGCTGTGGCTGTCACATCCATCCAATTTTTGTGAAGCTCATCTAGGGCTCGTTTTTTTGCGTTCATCTTTATTTACCTGGACTATTAAAATGTATTTGCATTACATGTTATTTAATTTAATAATATATTTCAAATACATCTTAAGGATTAATTAATGGTTATTTGGAGTACTACCGAGATCTGGGTCTTTTCCGCGCTCTTGTTAATGATCGCTTTCAAACTTTGGAGTGTCTGGCATGTTTCGCTTAAAGCAAAAGCAGACAGAACCGGAAAGCTGATTTTTCTAGGATTAATTAGTGGTTTAACACTGTTTGGTTTGTTTGCTAAAAGCTATATCAGCATGATGATGGGATAGAAAGGGCTTTTGGACATCTCCATAGGCCCTTAACACTTAACGATTTATTCCGTCACTTCTAGTTTTTTAGGTGAAACTAATACACCGTTATTATCAGCATAAACGTATTCACCTGGACGGAACGTGACGCCACCAAAGGTAACCTCAACATTTAGGTCGCCTAAACCACGTTTATCGGTTTTCATTGGGTGAGTACCTAGTGCCTGAACACCAAGGTCCAATCCCCCTATCGCGTTTACATCACGAATACAGCCATAAATGATAATCCCTTCCCAACCATTTTTTTCTGCTTTCTCAGCAAGCATATCCCCCAACATGGCACGACGCATAGAACCACCGCCGTCGACCACTAGCACCTTACCTTCACCGGGTAACGCCACTTGCTCACGCACGAGTGAATTGTCTTCGAAGGCTTTGAGGGTGACAATTTCACCACCAAACGTCTCTCGCCCACCAAAGTTTCCGAACATCGGCTCTACAACTTGGACAAGTTCAGGGAATTGATCACACAATTCAGGGAGTAAATCTTCCACTTTTTTCTCCTAAAAAATAAAAAAATAGCTGCAATTTCTGAAACCTATTCTATTATTGTTTTAGTTAATTGCACTAGCACAATGGGTGGATATATAAACGTTGTTCGTTAACTTCTCCTAGTACGACGTTACCCTCTCAAAATAAAGGAAATTCAAAACGTGACATTTCGAGTTCGTAGTATTCTGTCTCTAATGGCGCTCTCTCTCCCGTTAACCCCCACGAGTGCTTTTGGGTTGACGCTTGATGAGCTCAAAGTGATGAGCCTGGATGAGCTAGCCAGTGTTAAAGTTTCTATCGCATCCAAAACACCTCAAAAAGTCTCTGAAAGCCCTGCCGCTGTTTATCTGGTAACTCAAGAAGATATTCGTCGCAGCGGTGCCACAACGATACCAGAGCTACTCCGCTCAGTACCTGGCATGAATGTAGCCAGCATAACGGGGAGCACCACGGCAGTCAGTGCCCGAGGCTTTCATGATATCTTTTCTAATAAGTTTTTGGTCATGATGGATGGCCGCTCACTCTACACACCGCTATTTTCTGGTATGTACTGGGACGCCCATGATATAGATTTAAGAGATATTGAGCGCATTGAGATCATTCGCGGCCCAAGCGCTGCGGTATGGGGCGCAAACGCAATGAACGGCGTTATCAATATAATCACACGTTCCTCATTTGATACGGACGGAAATCGTCTTTCTGTTACTGCGGGTAATACTGAAAGCATTGCCAGTTTTAGTAAAACGTCTATTTTATCCGACGATACCTCTTTGCGCCTTTGGGGTAAGTTCAGGGATCATGAAGCCCAGAAGAAGTCTAATGGTGAAGATGCCCATGATGAGTGGCACCAAGCTCGCATCGGTTTTAAAACAGACAGCTACCTAAATGACACTGATACGTTATCGGTTGATGGTGGTGCCTATCAAGGACAATCCGATCACAACTTAGTCTTGATTTCAAATCTTGTGGAGAATGATGACACGCAAGAATTATCAGGTGCGCACCTTAATACACGTTGGCAGAGACAGTTAGATAACCAGTCTTTTAGCGCACAATTTTATGTTGATCATATGATCAGAAATGATCTACGTATAAACCAGCGCGTTAATACATTAGATGCGAGCGTGCAGCATACCATTCAGCACAGTGAGCAAGGCAGCTTCACTTGGGGCCTAAACCATCGTTATGTAAGTGATGCAACATCTACTCCCCCAGTCCCTATTCCAGTACCAGCATCATTTGGGTTTAACCCACAATCTGCTAGTTATAAATCTACCGGCATCTCTTTCCAGGAAGAGTATTGGGTTAACGATCAATTCAAGCTGCTTGCTGGTGTTCGTTTCGACAATCATGATTTTATCGGCTGGGAAGCGCAGCCGACATTAAGAGCGCTTTGGAAAGTATCACCTGAAGCTGAGCTTTGGGCTGCCGTTTCCCGTGCCGTTCGTACACCGTCACGTTACGAAAGCCATCTTCAGGTAAGTACGCCGGTTGTAAGTTTAGTGTCTAACCAACAGCTACTTGCTGAAAGCCTTACCAGCACAGAGCTAGGTATCAGACTACGCCCAAGAAGTGACTTCTCCTTTAACGGAACACTCTTCTACAACCGCTATAAAGACCTTGCCAGCCTAAATGAAGTGGGTCGTGTGGAGCCAATATTCCTTCCTGATGGCATGGGTGGGTTTATACCCAGCAAATACATAGCCTACACGTTAGGAAACAGCATAGAAGCGCAAAGCTATGGTACCGAAATAGATGCAAGATGGAATGTCTCTGATGACTGGCGCTTAAAGCTGTCTTACAGCTGGATGAAAGTTCAATCTGATGATATTACGTCAACTCAAGAGTCGGCTATCGCGTTTAACAACCTGCCAAAACAACAGTTGTACTTAAATTCAGCTTGGGACTTGAGAGACAATCTAGAGTTAGATGCAACGCTTTACTACGTAGACGAACTCAAAGAATCTAGTGTCGATGCTTACACGCGATTCGATCTGCGCCTAGGTTGGATGCCTTACCCCAATCTGGAGCTAAGCTTGATGGGTAAAAACCTATTTGATACCCAACACGCAGAATACGTGCCTTCGCCTACTAACTATGCCGGTGGAGTCTCCTCAAGTGAAGTTCCCCGTTCTGTTACGGCGCAGGCTATTTGGAAGTTCTAATACTGATCTAAAGCTGAGTCACCTCGACTCAGCTTTTCTTTTAACGTGAAACTTTTTCACGTAGCGAAATTCCTCCTCAAGTTGGACTAGGCTTAGTCGATAAAAGTACTACGACTGACGTTAATAACCGGAGGCCCAACATGATTGGCACTCTGTATTCCAATACCAGTTACACCCAAACCTTACAATCTAGCTTTCAGGATGCAACGGCTAAAGGAAAAAGCCCAGAAGCTGCCAGCAATGATACCGTTTTAAATCGGCTGGCAAGCAATATCCCAGGCATGAGCACGGATGACCTTAAGTCACTGAAAGAAGATGATTTTACACCTGAAAAAGTTGCAAACCGTATTGGCGACTTTGTTGCTCAGGGTTTAGAAGCAGCACGGCGTAACGGCCGCTCTGAAGAAGATATTCAAAAGATGTATAACGCTGCGGTGGCCGGTGTACAAAAAGGGTTTGAAGAAGCCCGCGAGATTTTGGATGGCTTAGGCGCACTCTCTGGCAGTATCGCTAAGAATGTCGATTTAACCGAAGAGAAAACGATGGATGCCCTTAATGCTATCAATCCATCTCAAGTGGCAGAATCCACTAACGCTCGTGTATCGAGACTTATGGCCGCCGAACGCTACCAGGAAGCCGAAACGCTGTCGTTAAAAGTAAAAACGCAGGATGGCGATGAGGTTACCATCAATTTTGCTCGCAGTAGCCAATATGAAGGCTCATTTGGCATCGAAAAGGACAGTAATGGCATAAATGCTGCCGAGTTCAATATCAGCCGTAGCGAAAGCAGTAGTTATCGTTTCAGCGTAGAGGGCAATTTAGATAACGATGAGATCGATGCCTTACAAAATCTGATCAAAGATGTGAACGAAATCGCTAACGAGTTTTTTGATGGCGACGTGCAAAAAGCGTTTGATCTTGCCAGCGAATACCGTATGGATAAGACCGAATTATCCTCTATGAATTTGCAGTTGACGCAATCAGAGCAGTACACATCCGTAGCGAAATACCGAGGTGTAGAAGAGATGGACTCCCCTGCTATTGCACCGGGTAAGCGTTTGGGCCATATGATGCATAATATGCAAGAAGCCGCTGGTAACCCGAAGCTTGGCTTTATGAAAGATGCTGCCAGTTTCAGCCGCGAGCTACTTGCAACATTAGTGACTCAGGACATACGTTATCGTAATAGCGATGAGCCTGAAAAAGAGAAGCTAAATGCCAACTTGGATAGCATGAATAATTTGCTATCTAGCCAAGCAACTGCGTTTGTACAAGAGGACTTGTAATTCATCTCACAGTCCTCCCTTTCGTTGGGCTCCTTAAGGAGCCCTTTTTTATGGATGTTAATTAGCGGTTTGCTCGAATTAAATCAAGCAGCGCCTGAGCTGGGTGTGGTAGCTGTTTTTCATCCAAACGCTTTACCTGGCTACGGCAGGAGTAGCCCGTTGCCACTAATTGACCTTTGTTTTCAGGATTGTTTACAACAGGCCTCCAACTGAGTTCATAGATCTTTTTAGAGGTAGCTAGATTCTCTGATTCATGACCATAAGTCCCGGACATGCCACAACACCCTGTTGCTATTATCTCTAGCCGTTGTCCTAATGCTTTAAAAATCTCCTGCCACTGTTTAAGTGATGGTGCTGCTGATGTTTTCTCCGTACAGTGCGCCATTAATTTATACGTGTGTGCCGGCAGTGCTTCAGGGTTAAGATTGATTAGGTCCAGATTTTTAGCTAACCACTCCTGCACCAATAGTACTTCATTGACAGGCACCCCCACTTTTTCATACTCCTGACGGTAGGTCAGTGTCATGGAAGGATCCACACCGACCAACGCAACACCCGATGTACTCAATGCTTTGAGCATAGCGGCATTCTTGGTGGCGGCTTTCTCAAATGCCTTCATGAAGCCATGAACATGTAGCGGCTTACCATTGGGCAGGTACGGCGCAACAAGCACATGAAAACCCAATGCTTGCAGCAGCTCAGCTAAATCGAGTACCAGTTGCGTTTCAAAGAAAGAGGTAAACGCATCCTGAACGATGACGACACTTCGCTCTTTTTGCTCCGGGGATAACTGGTGTATCACATCAACTGACGCAAAGGGTATATTGCGCTCTTTCATCCCTTGAACTAGGGTATGTTTACATATGGATGGACTATCCACCATACCGGCATATTGGCGAAACATGCGTTTGAGCAACCGATTTTGCATCATCCAGTTATAAGGGGCCGGAAAGCGGGCCAGATAGGGGATCATATACTCCAAACCACCCACCATATAATCTTTTGCAGGGCGCAGATAGCGACTGTAGTAAACTTCCAAGAACCGCGATCTAAAGTCAGGCACATTGACTTTGATAGGGCACTGCCCCACACAGGATTTACACGCCAGACAACCCATCATCGCCTCATGCACTTCATGAGAGTAGTCGTACTCACCCTTCTTTTTACTGAATGTATTACGAATACGAGCCGGTAGCGAGGTTAGGAACCCCTGCTGTTTTACCGAACGACTCACCTCTTCAAGATTAACTCCCTGTACCGACATTAAACGCAGCCATTCACGAATCAGAGAGGCACGTCCTTTAGGGGAATGTATACGCTCTCGCGTACCCTTCCAGGATGGGCACATCGCATCGTTGGGATCATAGTTATAACAAGCACCATTACCATTACAGAACATAGCTGAATCATACTGAGCACGAGTATTGGCAGGGATCTGACGATCCTGCTGCCCACGGGTAGGCACTTCATCTATTTTAAGCAGTTCAGCCTCGTCGATCAGAGGGGTCGCTATTTTCCCAGGGTTTAGTTGGTTATTCGGGTCGAAAATGCCTTTAATACGTTGCAGCTCAGGATAAAGCTCACCAAAAAAAGCAGGCGCATATTCAGAACGGACCCCCTTACCATGCTCTCCCCAGAGCAAACCGTGATACTTCTGGGTCAAAGCAACCACTTGGTCAGTCACCTCACGGATCATCTTCTCTTGATGTTCATCCTTCATATCAATAGCAGGACGTACATGTAGCACGCCTGCATCTACGTGACCGAACATACCGTAAGCCAGCCCCTTTGCATCCAATACCGCTCTAAACTCCATAATAAAGTCGGCTAAGTTTTCTGGCGGTACTGCGGTATCTTCAACAAAGGGAATCGGGCGCTCCTCACCCTTAGCATTACCCAGTAGCCCTACTGCCTTTTTGCGCATAGCCCAGACTTTATTGATCTCAGCTGCGCCATATACAACAGAATAACCAAAGCTTTTATTGTCCTGCCCGCATACCTGCTCAAGATGCTGGATCAGTTTATCAACTTTGGCTTGTAACTCCGCTTCATCATCAGCGGTGTATTCAACAAGATTGATCCCTTTGATATCAGGGTCTGTGTCCTTCACTGGGAAATATTCGCGAACGGTATCCCAAACGATATCCCCCATCGCTAAATTCAAGACTTTTGAGTCTATCGTTTCAATAGAGGTTGGGCCCCAATCCATGAGTGCTTTTGCATCTCTGAGTGATGCTTCAAAACTTGCGTATTTAACATTAACCAGTGCCGCAAACTTAGGAATGGGTAAAACGTTAAGTTTCGCCTCTGCGATAAGCGCCAACGAGCCTTCACCACCGCACAAAACCGAGTTCAGATTAAAACGTCCCTGTTCATCACGAATATGTGCCAAGTCGTAACCGGTTAGACAGCGATTCAGTTTTGGGAATTTATCTTCAATCAGTGATTGCTTTTCGGTGAAAATTTCATCGACAACCCGATGGATCTCACCAACACGATCGGTGCGCTGTTTTAAACTTTCAAGTTCGTCATCACTGATGGGTTTGGACTCCCAGACAGTCCCATCCAACAAGACACTTTTTAGCTCCAACACATGATCACGGGTTTTTCCATAAAGACAACTGCCCTGACCACTGGCATCCGTATTAATCATGCCGCCGACGGTGGCGCGGTTACTGGTAGATAGTTCAGGCGCAAAAAACAAACCATATGGCTTAAGGGCGGCATTCAATTGATCTTTAACAACACCACCTTGAACCCGTACCCAGCGCTCCTCTGCATTGATCTCCAATACATGGTTCATATGTTTTGAAACATCAACTACTAAACCATCCGTAAGCGATTGTCCATTCGTTCCGGTACCACCCCCACGAGGCGTGAGCACAACCTGACTAAAGGCAGACTCACTAGATAAAGAAGCTATCAGAACCAAGTCGTCTAAATGCTTGGGATATAGCACGCCCTGAGGGAGAACTTGGTAAATACTGTTATCCGTCGAAAGAGCTACACGGTTGGCATAATCCGGATTAAGCTCACCTGCAAACCCTCTTGCTTTTAGCGTCTCGATAAAGGAAAGGTAGTGAGCTTTCGTGGTATCAATAGTAGATATACGTGGGATCATGATATAGCCATCAGGTTTGTTTTTGATTGCGCTATGATGCAGAATCCCTATTAATCATTCAAACAATAAAATTTAATAGATTAATTGATATATATGAATAATCTTTCCTACCGGCATTTGAAGGCTTTCTTAGAAGTAGCTCGCCACGGTAGCTTCACTCAGGCAGCCGAGTACTTACACCTTACACAATCCACACTGACCGCAACCATTAAGCAGCTTGAGGCACACACAGAACTGCAGCTACTGGATCGCACTACACGCCGCGTCAACCTGACACGCGCAGGAGAGCGCTTCTTCCCTATTGCGGAACGACTCATATCAGACTTTGATACGGCTATTGATGACTTAAAAGCCAGCGCTCACCAAAAGCAGGGGCATATCAGTATCTCTGCTTCTCCTTCTGTACTCTCTACTCTACTCCCGCCATTGATTGAGAACTACCGAAGGGATTACCCCAAAGTTAGCATTCAGCTCAATGAGGAAGGGGCTAGTACCATAGAAGAATCTGTCCTTAATAACGTTGCGGATTTCGGGGTTGGGGGGAATCACTCCTCAAACCCTGAACTACACTATGAACCGCTGCTACAAGACCGTTATGGTGTTGTTATGCGCCCAGATCACCCTCTTTCCTGTTCAACAGATGAATTGATCTGGCAGGCTATCAGCGCAGAAAATATCCTATCCCTCTCAAAAGATAACGGTATAAGATTGGAGATAGATCGCCTTATCAAACAAGGTGAAATCTCAATTCAAAACCATGAGGGTCAAATTGAGGCCTCAAAACCGGCAACGCTAGCACCCTTAATTCATCAAAAACTGGGCATAGCTATCCTTCCTGCGTTGGCCGTTTCTACCCTTCCTTTTCATGGATTGATTTTCAAACCGCTCAGCGAGCCAGATATGTATAGGGAGTTGTGTATTGTATCTAAGCGAGGACGCAGCCTTAGCCCAGCTAGTAAAGAACTACTCAGCCGAGCAAGGCCTTTTTTCGAGCATATTAATCTGCCGACTTATGTAAGCACACTCAAAAAGTAGCGGTTAGTTTGATAACGTTTTCTTACGAATACCCTCTGGTAAGATCTCAATATGCCCTTGTTTTTTGAGTGTACCAATCGCCATTTTGTAGGCTTTTTTGCTGATTCCAAACGCTTGATAAATATCTTCAGGCTGGCTTTTATCCCCAAGCGGGCTGACGCCTCCGCGCTCTTCAAGGTCGTCCAGAATGCGTTGTGACAGCTCATCGACTTTACCGTAACCTGGCTTATCTAACATGACGTCGACCTTACCTTCAGGCAAGATACGTTTAATGTAGCCGGGTAAAGTTTGGCCGACTCTAACCGTACGAAAGAGATCCTGCTCATGCAGTAATGCCCAAAACGCATTATCAACAACTACGCTGTAACCCAAATCATTGCGACGGCAAACAAACAGGTTTACAGCCTGACCAACGCGTAAACCTTGCGGCTCTTTGTCTAAAAACTTATCTAATTTAGTAGATGCCGCCAAACGATCACTGTTATCTAAATAAACACGGACAACCACTTTTTGGCCTACTTCTAGCGGGCCACGTTGCTCTGCGAAAGGAAGCAATAGTTCCTTTGGCATTCCCCAATCGAGAAAAGCGCCAATTCTATTCACTTCAGAGACCTTTAGATACGCAACCTCTCCTACCTGAACAACCGGTTTACGCGTGGTGGCCACTACAAAATCATCGGTGTCTAAATAGATAAAAACATCGAGATTGTCACCGACCGATACTCCCTCAGGAACCTCTTTTTTAGGTAGCAGAATACCACCCAGTTCACCGCCTTCCAGATAAAGGCCAAAATCCGCTTCTCGCATGACGGTTAAAGTATTCATTCGGCCAATTTGAACCACAATGCTAAGTCCTGTGTCAGGTTAAAAAATAGGAAGCAACCATACCAGATGTCGGAACATGACCCAATGAGTTTAACGCCATTCAACATCAACTGTAAGAATATATCCTACTCCATAAACGGTTTTAATTAATGCAGGCTGCTTTGGGTTGTTCTCAACCTTCTTACGTACCCTCGACATTCTTACATCAATGCTTCGGTCAAAAGGAGAGACTCGCTCCCCTAACAGCTGATCTCTGGATAGAATTTGCCGAGGGGAGCGCAATAACAGCATTAACAACTCATGCTCCGCAGAACTTAACTCCACACTTTCGGTTAAGTCACTGGACAAGGTTAATGTCGCAGGATCATAGCACCACCCCGCAAAGTGCGCGGTAAATTGTCGATTATCCATACTGCGCTCTTGTCCTTCACATTTTTTGAAACGTCGCAGTAAGCTATTAACCCGTGCAACCAATTCCCGCGGTATAAACGGTTTAACGATGTAATCATCAGCACCCAGTTCCAACCCCAGTACTTTATCTGTCACACCATCTCTTCCTGACAAGATCATGATGCCCATATTGGGCTGGTCACTGATAGATTTGACCAGCTCTATACCATCCATATCGGGCAACCCCAGATCAACGATACATAAATCAGGAATCTGATTTGATAGCGCCTTTTGTAGCTGCTCTGCAGTTGTAAACGTTTTTACAGCAAAGCCATACGCGTTTAACTCACGCCCTACGATGTCACAAATATCTTTTTCATCATCCGTGATATAAATAAGTTTACGTTGGCTCATCAGTAGATGCTCCTGAATTATTGTTATACTTTACTGAAAATACTTCTTTTAACTCATTAATATCAAATGGTTTTCTTAGAACGTAATATTCATTTCCTGCTCGCCTTTGCAGGGTTTCATCAAACGCATACCCTGTCATTAGTACTACTGGCAACTCCTGATGATACGAGCGAAAGCAATCGGCTATATCAAAACCATTTAAGGCTCCGCGCAAACGGACATCCGAAACTAGGCAATAGATATCTTCTAATAACTCAATCAGCTCTATAGCCTCTTTAGCTTCTGACGCCTCAATGACATTAAAGCCTGTCGAGATCAACATCTCCCTGACAACTTGGCGTACATCGTCATCATCTTCTACGAGAAGCGCTAGCTTCCCCTTCAAATCAGTTGAGATTTCACTTGAAACCCCACGTTCATCAGAGAGAGAGGCGACATAAACAGAAGGCAGTAATAATGACACCGTTGCTCCAGCTCCGGGTTCACTCGCTACATGGATATAACCATCTGACTGTTTTACAAAGCCATATACCATACTCAAACCTAAACCGGTTCCTGCACCACCTGGACGAGTGGTAAAGAAAGGCTCAAACGCCAAACGTTTGGCTTCTGCAGTAAAACCGGTTCCTTCATCAGCGACCGAGATACGAATGTAATTACCCGGCACGACAGTTTCATCCATCAGGATCAACTCATCTGTTACACTCAGCTCTTCGACATAGAAACGGATCTTTCCGCCTTTGGGCATAGCTTCTTTTGCATTTAGCACCAAATTGACTAATGCATCCTCCAATCGACCCGGGTCAACAAAAGGTAGGTGATTGATTTCTATGGGCTCATAAATCAGCTCAAGATGGCTTGGCAAAGAACTACGTAGCAACTCTATGGTTTCTTGGATCAACGTTTGAATATCACAACGTAGCGGAGCTAAAGGTTGTCTTCGGGAGAACGCTAATAATCGACTGGTAATATCAGCACTGCGTCGGGCGGCTCTGACGGAAGGGTTCAAATACCCTTGGAGTAGTTGATCTCCTTGATACTTATCAGCGGCCGCCATGAGATTCCCGATAATGATCGACAACAGGTTATTAAAGTCATGTGCTAATCCGCCCGCCAAATGCCCTACCGCGCTCATTCTTTGTGCTTCAAGTAGCTTCTTCTCTGCGTGTTTTTCTGTTGTAACATCTAAAGCTACCAGCAATACCCCCACCACTCTGCCTGCATTATCTCGGCAAGGCGTCAAGAAACGTTTGGTGATAAGTTCTTGCCCATCACTCCATTGGCTGTACTCTCCCGTCGATTCTTGACCAGAAAGCGCTTGGGTAATCTGTTCTAGCATCGTTTGGTAATGGTGGCGGCTTACCTGTTCTAAAGCATGACCGATAATCTCTTGCTTATCCCGGCCTACGTAGCTTGCATAATGACTGTTTACAAAGCGAAAAATCAGCTCATGATCGACATAAGCCACTTGGGCAGGAAGGAGATCAAGGATAATACGCTGTCTCTCCTCTATTAACGCTAATGCATCTTGCGCTTCAATTCTGGACTTGATGGTCTCAATCAGCTTTTGATTGGTAAGCTCCAACTCAACAGTTCGATTGTTGACCTTTTCATCGAGGTTTTGAATATTGTCTCTCAGTCGATCAACCATATCATCAAAGGTTTGCGCGAGAATCCCAAGTTCATCGTCACGACGAAAACCAACCGATGCGGTTAACTCCCCCCTAGAAACCCGCAAGGCAGTATCAGCCATCTGCTTGATGGGATTAGTGACCCAATAAATAAAGAAGAAAGCCATAGCAATAGCAACTAACATCGAAATCAAAGCGATGGTTAATATACGTTCACTTAACAACTCTGAACTTGCTTTGAGCTCATCTACATAAACGGATGAGCAGATATACCAATCAAATCCCTTTAAATATCGCACCAACGAGAGCTTTTCATGAATATAGTTACCTTGATCATCCGGCTTGTCCCATTTGTAGTAGAGTTCTTTCCCTGTATCGGCAACGGCGATGAGATCATCGGCAATTGACTTACCCGTTACAGGGTTCAATAGATCTTCAATATTAGTGCCATCTATGTTGGGGTTGGGATGGATCAACATATTGGTTTTTGCATCAAAAATAAAAAGATAACCCGTTTTGGCAACCCGCAACGCTTTAAAGCTCTCTCGCAGTTCTTCTACAGCGCGGTTACGCTTATCTTCAAGCTCTTGATCAACATCATCCAAATAGATACCTGAGCCTAATACAAACCCCCACTGAGGGTAATTTTTCACATAGGAGAGCTTGTCCAGCTGCTGATCGCCCTCAAGTCGATTCCATTTATATTGGTAGAAGCCTTCGCCTTTACTTACGGCAAGTTGAACAATTTGAGGCAGCACAACAACCCCTTCAATGTTTTCCAGATCAGAAGCATCCATACCGTCAAAACGTTCATCCGGGTGAGCCAAAAAGCGCGAGTCGTAACTGGCAACCCAAATATAATCACCGTCTTGGCTTTTAAAGCGCCTGATCATTTCAAAAACCACACGGCGTGCTTGTTGATTGGTCAGCTCTCCATCTCTGACCTGTCGCGATACTTGATCAAGATATGACTCAGCCATAGACACAACCACTTTTAGTCGTTGTTTATGTGACTCCATGGCCTGCTGTCTGAAACTTTCCGTATCCGCATACATACGATCAGCAAGGGTAAAAATATTATCAAGAGCAATTCGACTGGAATTACGTTCTATTTCATAGACTTTCTCTTTAATGAAGGGCACTGAGTAAAAATACACTGCCGAGAAAATAGCCAGCATCAAAATTAATACAATGGGGAAGAAACGCTGTACAAGGCGAGAAGGTAAAAGCATGTCAAGATCGTCTTTTTATGATTACAGTGGAGTTTAGCGCAAAACGCTTGGCCGTCACCCACTTGTTACAATTTGTAGGATTCCAGACAACATCTCGATAACTTCTTCTGTTTAACTGCAACCTATCTAAACTGAATCAGCCTTCTGCCCTTCGCGCCTCTGGTATCGATGAGTAGGGAGAGATGAACAATGAAAATTGTGATAGCCGTTAAACGAGACGCCAACGATCAGCAAACGTACTTTGCATTACAACAAGCCATGGCTGAAGCTTTTCTAAAGCAGGATAATGATACGTTAAATACGTTGGTCGTTGTTTCGATTGGCGCTTCAACAGATACCTCTCAGTTAAAAGACGCTATGGATCTTGGCGCCCATAAAGGTATTCATGTTATTACCCACGATAGCATTAATGCTTACTCTGTTGCGGAGCAACTTCAACGGGTTATTGCACAAGAAGAACCTGAACTCATCATAATTAGTCCGGAATTAACAGGAGAGCACTGCCGCACCGGTAAGATATTATCAGCGCTGCTCGATGAGTCCACAATGGTAATGAACGCTAGTCACCTAAACCGCAATCAATACCGCTTACTGGTGATACGCGAAATGAACAGTGGAGCTTACACTGTGCTACTCCCGATTCAGCAAGCTACTCAATCACTGCCTGCAAGATGGCGGGATCTCACTCGCACAACCACCCCTATATTACTCTCCAATAGTTTGAGTGCT
Source organism: Neptunomonas concharum (assembly GCF_008630635.1). NCBI lineage: Bacteria > Pseudomonadati > Pseudomonadota > Gammaproteobacteria > Oceanospirillales > Oceanospirillaceae > Neptunomonas > Neptunomonas concharum. The sequence continues at coordinate 1,908,592 of NZ_CP043869.1, forward strand.
TAAAATGTAAAAAGCCAGCATAGAGCTGGCTTAGATGAGCGCTGAGACAACATGATCAATGCAAATCGTCATACTTCTTTCGAATTGCAATCAACTGAGGCTGGATATCTAAAGGAGCATAATTCATCGCTTGTTCGAACAACTCCTTGTTTTCATCAGATAGACGGTCTTCCTCAGACATAGCGGTTAACTTGCGCATTGCTTCAACAAATTTTGGATGTAAAGACTCTTGATTCAACATACCAACGCCCTCCGATTAAACGGTCTATAAACCGCGCATTGTGCCATAAAAGAGTAATGTTTGCCTAAGGCAACCTTGATATCATCTAACCGCTATATGGCAATCCGATGACAACACAAGCTAGTTATTGCTATTCGCTGTGCTCCCTTTACTTTTACGATAGTCTTCTTTTGCCTGTTTGTTTTTTTCTTTTATATTACTAATCCGTTTATTGGGTGAATTCTCAGATGCTTTGTCTTGATCCTTCAACTTAGCGGGCTTCTTTGACGCTGTATTTTCAGTGTCACCTGCTTTTTTCTTAGCTTTTATGCTCTTGTTCCTGTCTTCCTTTCGAGTGCTTTTCGTATCAGAAGGTTCCTGTTGATCGCTTTTTTCGCTTTCGTTAGGTGACTGCTCAGACACATTATCAGGATCACCGTCTTGGGCTGCAGTCTCCTCTGAATCAGCAGAGGGCCTAGCGTAGGTCTCCTTTGGCACAGCTCGCCAAGGTGTCGCTACGCTCTTATACTCTTTTTTTTCAGCTTTAACGCCGTGGGGAGCTTTATCGCTATAGTGAGTTTTTCCGTTCTCATCTACCCATTTATATATTTCAGCCGGTGCTAAAGCAGGGAACGCCACCAGCGTAAATATTGCGATTTTACGTTTTAATCCTTTCACTCCACACTCCACGCTTAGTCACGATGTGACGCTTCATTACTCTTAGACTGATTTAAGCATATCTTATAAAAATGTCATATTCCTTTTAACGATACCAGTAAGCGACACTTAAGGGTATCGCAGACCTTTGTACAAAAGCTGGGGGCTGTACGCTAACTCCATTGCTTTGCGCTGCACGGAGGGAAGTTTTTTAACAACAAGAGCAAAAGATGCATCAATCTGGCGGAAAACTTCGCCTTCCGGTAGATCACCATCGACAAAAACGGTATTCCAATGGCGTTTGTTCATATGGTAACCAGCAATCACATCATCAAATATATCCCGTAACTCTAACGCCTCTTGCGGATCGCATTTCAAATTAACACTCAACCGATTTTGATAGTTGGAAACCAGCGCAAACATTTTATGTTTAACTTTAAATACGGCTACCTCAGGCCCAAATGGATAATCCAACTCAGACTCGGGCAACTCGTTTAAATAGCTCACCAACTTATCGTAGTTCATTTTTCTTCAGGCTCACTGTAAAAATACCCCTGAGAGTAGTCTATCCCTAGCTGCTCAACGATGCTTTGTACCTCATCATCGTGTACATATTCTGCTACGGTTTCAATACCAACATTACTTGCAAAATAAGCAATAGCCCTGGCTACTTCATAGCTTGTGGGGTTGGTCGCAATATCACGTATATATTTCGCGTCTATTTTTACGCAGTCCACCTTAAGTGCAATAATCCGCTCAAAGTTGGAATATTCGGTTCCAAAGTCATCTATCGCTAATTTGTAGCCCGATTGTTTGAGTTCGGCTAACTGCTCAATGTGATCTTTTTTACCTGTAGAGCTAACCCCTTCCAATATTTCTAACATCAAGCGCTCAGGGTCTATTCCGTATTCAGAGGTCTTTCTCTCAAGATACCGCAAAAGATACCCCTGAGAGAGATCATCCTCTGTAATATTAATAGAAAATGGCTCCGAGTAATTCGCCATGATTTGGCAACTCTTATCAATCATTCGTCGCGTAATAGAGGGTAACAACCCTGACAAACGTGCTACATCCAAAAAGAGCTTTGGTGCTAACAGCTCTCCCTTGAAACGGATTCGAGCAAGCGCTTCGTAACGATCAATTTCGCCTGTCCGATTATTTCTTATTCCTTGAAAAACGGGGGTTATTGCATCTTTTCCTAGTGCTTCATGCAGTACAAGGCTCCAATGCATATAAGCCATGCGCTCTTCTCTTTCCGGCTCATCAGCCTGCTCAGAATATATATAGTGATGATTTTTGCCAGCCCGCTTTGCTTTGATGAGCGCAATGCGAGACTTATCGAAGACCCCGGTGCCGGAGGCTGCACCGTAGTTGCATGTGATATGAAAGCTTATGCCATTAACCGAAAGACTATGTTCAAAAAAATAATTCCGAAGCGTTTTAATCTCTTGGGTAAAATCAATCCCATCACCGGAATACAGCAATGCAAATTCATCCCCCTGTAGACGGTATGTTTCTGCTTGAGCAATATGACCCAGAGCTTCAGCCACTTTTTGCAAAAGCACATTACCAAATTCCCAACCATAAGCTGAGTTGATATAACTAAAGTTATTAATGTTAAGAATAAGCAGGCTATTGGGTGGAGGTAACGTACTCAAACAATGGGCAAGTTTCGCGGCATTGGGCAACCCTGTCACACTATCACGTTCCAAGGCTTCTATAAGCTGATAATGGCTTTTCTCTACCGCTAGGCGCTGCTGTTCCTTGCCTAAATAAATGCTGATGATGACCGCCCCTACTTCTAATAATCTTTTATGAAATGAAGATGGCATGCGATGTTCAAAAGAGGATAAAGCAAACGAACCAATCGCTCGACCTGCTTGGTCTCTTATGGGCATAGACCAACAGGAGCAAATATTAAAATTCTCAACAACACTACGAAGCGAATACCAGCGCTCATCCGTAAAGGTATCTCTGACAAATGTGGGAACATTATTAAACACTGCAGTGCCGCATGATCCAGACGTTGCTCCTGGTACCAAGCCATCTAGCTGTTTTTTTGCCTCTTGCGGTATATTTGGCCCCGCAACTACGTTCATACTCCCAGTATGTTGGTCTAATAACATAACCGACGCTACAGAGTTTGCTAATAGCCTTTCTGCCATGGAACATAGTTGATCCAGCACGCAGCTATCGACACGTTCAGCCGCTAATGCCTCCATTAGCGTAAGCTGCAATCGTAAGATCTGATCCAATTCATCGACCGTTATATTGACCTGCTCGTGGCTACTCCCCACTGCAGCAGGGTCAAAAGTCTGAGGCATCATACTTTTGCGCACCTTACTCGCTTCTGCAAGATTCATATTCTGAAAAAATAACTTCTCTATAGAGTGTAGACCCTCTCCCCAATTAGGCAACGGAAACGCACTCTTTTGTGGCATAATCCCCACACAAAATATGAGAGATATACGTATGACAATCGACAACACTTTACTGGAACGAGCAGCGTCACAATGCGAACTCTGCACATCTGCTGATAATCTATCTTCTTATGAGGTTTCTCCCTCAGACGGTACAACCGACCAGTGCATCCTTGTCTGCGCCAACTGTCTAGGTCAACTGGCTCAGCCTGATACGTTGAACATTAATCACTGGCGGTGCTTAAATGACAGTATGTGGAGCCAAATACCTGCGGTACAGATCGTCGCATGGCGCCAACTTAAACACCTTTCAGGTCTTGGTGAAATCTGGGCTCAAGACCTGTTAGACATGTTATATCTGGATGATGACACCCAAAAATGGGCAGAAGCTGGCCTCGCTGATGAGGGTGACGATACAACACCGACTCTGGATAGCAACGGTACTGTTTTACAGGCCGGCGACACCGTAACGTTAATCAAAGACTTAGATGTTAAAGGTGCAAACTTTACTGCCAAGCGCGGCACAACCGTCAAAAATATCTCTTTGACGAATAACCCAGAGCATATTGAAGGCCGTGTTAATGGCACCCAGATTGTTTTGGTCAGTAAGTTCCTTAAAAAAGCTTAGCTTACCCAGCAGTCTTTTTGAAAACGTTGCACAAAAAATGGCACCCGAGGGTGCCATTGGACGTTTTGCGAGAACGTTTTTAGAGCAGATTTCTTAAACCAAACCTCGTTGTTGAAGAATCTCTTCAATCTCTGGCAGAATGGTTTCATCATCAATCGTTGAGGGCATTTTATAGGCCTCATTGGCCGCAATTTTTCTTAAAATTGCACGCAGTATTTTGCCAGAGCGCGTTTTCGGCAAACGCTCAACGACAACAGCCTTGCGAAAACATGCCAAAGCACCGACTTCATTCCTCACACGCTGAACCAACTCACTTTCAAGCTGCGATTCTTCAATCTCTTCGCCTGCTTTCAATACAATCAGCCCTACCGGAACTTGCCCTTTAAGGGAGTCCGCTACACCAATCACCGCACACTCCGCTACGGCGGGATGAGCAGAGACAACTTCTTCCATTTCACCTGTTGATAAACGGTGGCCCGACACGTTGATCACATCATCGGTGCGACCTGTAATGTAGATATAGCCATCATCATCCTTAAAACCACCATCACCGGTATGATAATAACCAGGGAAAGCCGTTAAGTAGGAATCAATGTAACGTTGCGGCTGGTTCCAAATACTCCAAGCAACACCTGGAGGCAAAGGCAATTTAACGCAAATATTGCCCGTTTCGTTAGCTTCGACTTCGGTACCATCTCCATCCAGCACACGAATATCATAACCCGGAATGGGTTTATTCGTTGACCCTAAGCGTGCTTCAGATGGGTTATCCCACCCCATCATTGGAGAGGTCATTGGCCAACCGGTTTCAGTCTGCCACCAATGGTCCAGTACAGGTACGTCTAACAGATCACTCAACCATTGATACGTTGAGGAGTCCAATTTCTCACCTGCGACAAATACCCAACGCAAGCTACTAAGATCATACTTCTTAGACAGCTCACCCGTTGGGTCTTCTTTACGAATAGCACGATACGCCGTCGGCGCACAGAACATAGAATTAACTTTGTATTCGTCAATCACCCGCCAGAAAGCACCCGCATCAGGTGAACGGATCGGTTTTCCTTCGTAGAAGATGGCACTACCGCCACCCATCAAAGGTCCATACACAATAAAGGAGTGGCCCACTACCCAGCCTATATCAGACGCTCCCCACCAAACATCGCCAGCTTTCATACCGTAGACGTTATTAAAAGCATAGCGCAGTGCAACAGCATGGCCGCCGTTATCACGAACAATACCTTTTGGCTGACCTGTCGTGCCCGACGTGTATAACACATACAAAGGATCTGAACCTTTAACCGGTGTACAAGGCGCAGGCTCGGCTCCTTTTTGGAACTCATACCAGTCCAGATCACGCTCTGGATTCATCTCTGCGGTCAACATGGGACGCTGGCACACTACGGTATGGCTAGGTTTATGCGTTGCCAACTCTACCGCTTTATCCACCAGCGGCTTATAGGCAATTTTCTTATCAAACTCGATACCACAGGATGCCGTCAAAATCAGCTTAGGCGTCGCATCATCAATACGGATAGCCAACTCATTAGCAGCAAATCCACCGAATACCACTGAGTGCACTGCACCTAAACGGGCACAAGCTAACATCGCAACAGCCGCTTCAGGAATCATCGGCATGTATATAACAACACGATCACCTTTCTCAATACCCAAGCCCTTTAGCGCACCTGCAAAGGTACTAACACGCTGTAACAGGTCAGAGTAGGTAATCGCTTCTTTAACGCCGCTTGATGGGGAATCGTAATAAAGCGCAACCTGATCACCACGCCCCTCTTCTATCTGACGATCAACCGCTAAATAACAGCTATTCAATTCGCCATCAGGATACCAGCAATAAGTATCGTGCTCTGTTTTTTGTAGGATAGTGTCTGGTTGCTTGAACCAAGTGATCGCTTTAGCTTGCTCAGCCCAATATCCAGCGGGATCTTCTAAAGCCGTACGGTATTCTTCGTTGTAACCCATGGGGGGAACCTCATGCATTTTTTGTTTTTATAAAAGGCGATGAAGTCAGTGCCTTGTATCCGGCAAGGCACTGTATATATCAGATCTTATTGATCCTGATATAGTTTCAGCACGCTGGAGAAATCCAAACCACCATTGCCATTAACCTTATGCAGATTAAACAGTGCACGTGCCTGCGAGCCCATTGGAATTGGTGATGCGCTCTGCTGGCTCATCTCCATCGCAAGGCCCAAATCTTTAAACATCAAATCCACCTGGAAACCGCCCTGATAGTCGTTAGACGATGGGACTCCTTCCATAACACCTGGGAATGGGTTGTACACCTGAAGCGCCCAGTTATTACCTGAACTCTGCTTCATGATTTCTGACAATACTGCTGGATCCAGGCCATTTTTAACGCCCATATTGAGCGCCTCTGCCGTGCCTGTCATTAAAATCGCTAACAACATGTTATTACAAGCTTTCGCGACTTGGCCTGCGCCATGTGCGCCAGCATGGAAGATATTTTTTCCCATGCTATCCAAAATGGGCTTTGCTTTGGCAAACTGCTCATCCGTTGCACCGACCATAAATGCCAATGTACCTGCTTTAGCACCGCCTACACCACCAGAGACAGGGGCATCGATAAAACCAATGCCACGTGCTTGCGCCGCTGATGCGACTTGCTGAGCGGTTGCTGCATCGATCGTAGACGAATCAATGATCAGCACATCATCTTTTACATGATCAAACAAAGGATCATCACCTGTCACAAACAGGCCCTGTACATGCTTACCCGCTGGTAACATAGATACTACAAAGTCTGCACCCGTTACTGCAGCTTTTGCAGACGCAGCAGCAACACCACCTTCTGAAACAACACGTGATACAGCTTCAGCTGACAGATCAAATGCCTGAACCGAGTGGCCTGCTTTGACAAGGTTAATCGCCATTGGACCGCCCATATTACCCAGTCCGATAAATCCTATAGTTGCCATTTTCTCTACCCTATTCTTATCGTTATTGTTTACATCGAAGCCAGCGGGTTTGTTTCCCAAGGAGAGACAAACAACTCATCTAAAAATGCGGCTTCAACGTCATGAATGGTTTTAAATGTCCAATCAGGCTTGCCATCCTTATCAACTAATAAAGCACGAACCCCTTCAGGGAATTCACGGTGACGGCAACACTGCACAGATAACACCAGCTCTGATTCAAATACCTCTTTGAGGGACATATGCTTCGTGTTCTGTAACTGGCGATAGATCATCTGCACGGCAAGTGGGCTACCGTGACTAATAGCTTTTTGTGCTTTAATGACCCATTTATCATCCGTTTCTACGGCTAATAGCGTTTCAATAATCTCTTCAACGGTATCCTGATCCGTAATATCTTGAATCAGATCGAAGTGTGTACGTACAGGCGACTCCATCTGCTGACGCTCGTCCCATACATCGTCTTCCAGATCACGCATCACGCGACTAACGACCGCATTAAGATCACCTTCCCAAGTCTCATGGCTCAAGCGTTCAAGCAAAGCACCCCGCTGTTCCGCTTTAAGGAAGCGATCAGCCATACCTAAGAAAAGCGCATCAGCCGCATTCATACGTGCGCCTGTTAGCCCTAAGAACAATCCAGTTCGACCCGGCGTACGGTTCAAGAACCAAGTACCACCGACATCAGGATATAAGCCAATTGTCACTTCAGGCATCGCCATCATCGTGGTTTCTGTAACCACACGATGGCTACAACCACTCATCAAGCCCATACCACCACCCATGACAATACCGCTACCCCAGCAAATAATGGGTTTGGGGTAAGTATGTAATGTGTAGTCCAGCTGATACTCACGGGTAAAGAACTGCTCAGGGAAATCAGGGTCACCGCCGCCAGCCATAGACTTGTAAAGACTGACAACATCTCCACCTGCACATAACGCTTTCTCGCCAGCGCCATCGATCAGAATAGCTACAACAGAGTCATCCTCTTTACAGGCATCCAATTTTGGCTGAATAAGGTCAATCATCTCCAACGTCAAGGCATTTAGCGATTTTTCAGCGTTTAAGCAAATCTCAACAATGCGTTTTCCGTCTCGCGTTGGATGATCTGTAAATAACACAGCACTCATTCTGTCTCTCCTTTGCTTAACGGTTTTTCCACTCGGGCTTACGCTTTTCCAAGAACGCATTCACGCCCTCTTTTTGGTCTTCCGTATGGAACAGATCCACAAAGAGCTCGCGCTCTAAGATATAGCCTTGATCCCAAGCGCGCGTTCGATTCGACTGGATCAACTGCTTACATGCGGCAACAGCCACAGGGCTTTGGTTGGCTACCTGAGTGGCAAGTTCTATAGCACGATTTGCCGACTCGCCTTTTTCAACCACTTCCTCAACCAAACCAATTTCCAGTGCTTTGGGTGCTTTAACACGCTCACCACACAGAATCATCTTTTTAGCCCAACCTTCACCAACAAGCATCGTGAGGTTCTGTGTACCACCAGCACAAGGCAGCAAACCCACTGCGGCTTCTGGTAGCGCCATCTGTACCTGCTCTTCTGCAATACGAATATCACACGCCAGAGCCACTTCAAGACCACCGCCCATTGCCCAACCATTAATAGCTGCAATAGAGACACCACGGAATTGAGATAAAGTTTCGAAAGCTTCGCCAAAGTAGCGAGAAATATCCCGAGCAACACTGCGGTCGCCATCAGCAAACAGATTCAGGTCAGCGCCTGCAGAGAAGAACTTTTCGCTATCGCTCTTCAATACCAAACTAAAAATACTACGATCTTCATTCAGCTCTTTTACAACCTGTGCCAGACCTTTTAAGCTTTCTTCTGTCCAAGTGTTTGCTGGCGGGTTATTCATGGTAATAACCGCAATATTGCCCTGCTTCTCTACGATCAATTTATCAGTCATCGCTCTCTCCAACCTGTTACAGAATTTCAGCCGCGTCTTTTAGCAACATACGACGGGCAATAATGACATTCATAATTTCGTTTGTACCTTCAAGAATCCGGTGAACACGATTATCTCGCAGGTAACGCTCCATCGGATACTCTTTGATATAACCGTATCCACCAAAGATCTGTAGCGCCTCATCACACACATTAAAGCCTACATCTGTTGCAAAACGTTTAGCCATTGCACAGTAGGTTGTACGATCAGGATGTTTTGCATCTAACTTACTAGCCGCTAACCTAACCATCTGACGAGCAGCGACCAACTCAGTGGTCATATTGGCAATTTTGAACTGCAATGCTTGGAAATTCTCCAACGTACGGCCAAATTGCTTACGCTCACCCATGTACTGAATGGCTTTATTCAACGCAGCCTGAGCGGTACCAATAGAGCACGTTGCAATGTTAATGCGTCCACCATCCAAGCCCATCATAGCGATTTTAAATCCATCGCCTTCATTACCCATCAGACAGGAGGCTGGAATCTTCACATCTTCAAATGTAATAAGGCGGGTTGGCTGGCTGTTCCAGCCCATTTTTTCTTCTTTGCGACCATAAGTGATACCTGCCGCTTTTGCATCAACAGCAAAGGCCGAAATACCTTTTGGGCCATCCTCGCCGGTGCGCGCCATCACAACTAAAACATCGGTCGAGCCTGCGCCTGATATAAATATTTTGCTGCCGTTGAGAATATAGTGATCGCCTTCTTTGCGAGCGGTCGTTTTTAATGAGGCCGCATCTGAACCAGCGTTAGGTTCAGTAAGGCAGTAGGATGCCAATTTCTGACCAGCAGTTAAGTCAGGGCACCAGAAGTTACGCGTCTCTTCATTACCAAAATCCGCGATCATCCAAGTGGCCATATTATGGATGGTGATGAATGCTGTCGTAGAGGTGCACCCCATCGCCAACTGTTCAAAAATAATGCTGGAGTCCAAACGGCTGAGGCCAAGCCCTCCCACATCATCGGGAGAATATAAACCACAAAAGCCGAGTTCTCCGGCTTTTTGTAATACGTCTACGGGGAAGATCTGTTCCTGATCCCATTCAGCGGCGTGGGGTTCCATCTCGTTCTGAGCGAATGCCCGAGCCATATCGGAAAACGCGATCTGATCTTCGTTCAGTTCGAAATCCATCAGTTTCTCCCTTCTTGTTATCTTTATTAAGCACTCTCACTTAATAGATTATTATTTTTATATAAAACAAAGCCTTGAGAGTTTTTTATAACAATAACCCTCAAGACTTTTTACCGATTACGACTCGCTTACTTCAACTGAATCGTGGTGTTAACACCCGTGTCGATATCATCTTCAAACCAGCGAGCAGTAACTGTTTTCGTTTCTGTATAGAAGCGAACAGCCTGTTTACCGTAGGCGTGCTGATCACCGTAGAATGACTTTCTCCAACCCGTGAATGAGAACATCGGTAGTGGCACAGGTACAGGTACGTTGATACCAACCTGACCTACTTTGATTTCATGCTGGTACTTACGAGCAGCAGCACCAGATGATGTAAACATCGACGTACCATTACCGTATGGGTTGTTGTTAATCAGTTCGATAGCTTCATCTAACGTATCAACTTCCAGAGCAATCAGTACAGGACCAAAGATCTCTTCTTGGTAAATCGACATATCCGTAGTCACACCACTGAACATAGTCGGGCCAACCCAGTTACCATCAGGATAACCTTCAACGACACAGTCCGAACCATCAAGAATACAGTTAGCGCCGGCATCTTTACCTTGCTGGATGAAATCCAATACGCGTGCTTTAGCTTGAGGGTTAATCAGAGGGCCATAGCCAGCTTCAGGGTCATTCCATACACCTGGGCGTACTTTTGCGAGTGCGTCACGCACCTCAGGAATCCACTTACGCGCTTCACCTACAAAAACCGCAACAGAGATAGCCATGCAACGCTGACCCGCAGCACCCACTGATGCACCAGCGATGCTGTTAACCACCTGATTTTTAGCCGCATCTGGCATAATGACCATATGGTTCTTAGCGCCAGCAAATGCTTGCACACGCTTCATTTTGTCCGTACCTGTACGGTAGATATGTTCACCTACAGCCACAGAACCGACAAAAGAGATAGCTGGAGTATCTTTATGAGTCAACAGCTGATTAACCGCATCTTTTGTGCCATGAACAACCTGCAACAGTCCAGCAGGAGCACCGGCGTCCTGGAACAACTTAGCCAGTAGCATCGGTGTAAGTGGATCCTGCTCAGATGGCTTTAGTACAAATGTGTTACCGCAAGCGATCGCCATTGGGAACATCCACAATGGAATCATAGCTGGGAAGTTAAAAGGCGTAATACCTACACAAACACCCAGTGGCTGGGTAATGCTATAGCAGTCAATCTTACGTGCTACGTTTTCAACCGTTTCACCCATGCTTAAAGAGGCAATGTTACACGCATGCTCAACGACTTCTATACCACGCCAAACGTCACCTTTTGCGTCGTCAAACGTTTTACCCGTTTCCTGCGCCAGAAGCGTAGCAATTTCATCATGGTTTTCTTTAAGCAGTGCTTGGTAGCGCAGCATTAGGCGGGCACGATCACCAACAGGCGTTTCTTTCCAAGTTTCAAATGCAGCCTTTGCCGCTTCTACTGCCTGATCGACTTCTTCAGCCGTAGCGCAAGGTACTTGAGCGATCACTTCCTGCGTTGCAGGGTTCGTTACAGGAATCCAGTTCTGAGACTGACTTTTAACCAATTCACCATTAATCAGGAGAGGGACTTGCTGAGTCATAATAAACACCTTGCCTCTTTATTTATTTATTGTTGTGTGGGGCAGCGACCATCGGCCAACTCTGCTCTACGTTTACGTTAGGGTTAATTTAAGCACAGCCTATGTGCCTCAGGGATTGATAATCTTGTGAGATTAATGGACTATATTGTTAATTAATAGTGGTTTTCCCTAGTCCAAAGGTCTAACGTTATGAGCCAGCCATCCAAGTGGCCACTCCCACCCGAAAGCTCACGCTTTGTGCTGCCCCGCAAAATTGTTGCCGAGCTGAGCACCCATCCATTAAGCTGTGGCCTATACCCCATGGGCTTTGGTTACTATCAACAGGCAAGCAATCACGCTATGCTGCGGCGCACACATGATGACTACTTATTAATCTATTGCCTTGAAGGTTACGGAGAATTAACACTCGATCGGAGCAATTTCACCGTGCAGGCGGGAGATATGATCCTTTTGCCTAGAGGAGTTGCCCATGCTTACAAAGCCTCCGACAATACCCCTTGGACGATCTACTGGGTGCACTTTTCAGGAAATCAGAGTGAGTCATTCATTGACTATCTTGCTGTTAAACAAACTAATTATATTGTGAATGTAGGCATTCAATCTCGCCTAGTAACAGAGTTTGAATCCCTTCTGGAAAGTCGGCAATCCAGCTATAACCTTGCTGCTTTTATCCATGCTGCTAACTTGTTACGCCAGATTCTGACCCATGTCGCACTGCTACAACCGTTAGCCAAACAACAACGGGCAGCACACCATTTTAATCTTGAGCACATCCACAGTCTCATGCAAGCCCGTGTACATGAACAGCTTGATTTGGATACATTAGCGGAAGCTGCGAGCCTTTCAAAATTCCACTTCGTTAAAAAATACAAGGAGCTAACAGGTACGACGCCCATCAATCATTTTATCCACTTAAAAATTGAACGCGCCTGCCATTTATTAGATGTCACGACTAAGTCGGTGAATGAGATCAGCTTTGCGGTAGGATATGAAGATGCCTACTACTTTTCACGGATTTTTAAGAAGGTCATGGGGATATCACCCAGCCAATACCGCCGAATGCGTGTAGGTGCCTACCCTTATCAAGCATAAGATGCACTGGCTAGCCCTTATCGGGCCAATGCCACGCGGGCTCATCAAACATACTTTGCCCTGTCACCTCGGTTTGCCCTAATACTTTATCAAGCTCAATACGATGACAGTCGGGGCTCTCACTCAAAGCAGCAATTAAGCGCGATGCATGAGAAACCACCCAAACTTGCGTTTTTTCAGAAACCTGAATAATCAACCGAGCCAAAGCAGGCAATAGATCAGGGTGCAAACTTGTCTCAGGCTCATTCAATACCATTAAGGATGGCGGACGAGGCGTCAAAAGCGCAGCAACCAGCAAGAGGTAGCGCAAGGTACCATCGGACAACTCTCCACCCGTGAGCGGACGTAACAACCCATGTTGGTAAAACTCTACTGAAAAGCGCCCATCCTCTTGAGCACACACATTAATGGATGCGCCAGGAAATGCGTCACTGATGGCATTATCTAGTGCTTCACTTTCACCGATCTCACGGATCGTTTGTAGTGCAGCAGCAAGATCGCGGCCATCATGATGCAACACCGGCGTGCGCGTTCCTAATTGAGGAAGGCGAGCCGGTGCATCGGGATCAGTACGGAAGTGATCGTAAAAACGCCACCCTCGAATAAGCTCACGCATATGCATGATCTCAGGGGCAGCAATAGGGTCTGATAACTGATCAAACATACTGTCAAAACTAGGAAGATGCTGTGAAATCACTTCCCACTCCCGACCCTGTCTTAGTCTTGCCATAGGGCCATTGCGATCCACCAGCATCGCTGCCGGTCGAAAAAAATCACCCGCCCAGATCACTTCACGCTTCACTTCAGGGTCAAGCTTAAACTGAGAGCGGGAAGGCGTTGGCAGCCCTAACGATATACTATATCCGTAGGTATCCGTTGCAAAACCTAAGCGCAGCCGCTTCACCTCCTGCAAGGGCCCACCCTGTACAGGCACTTCACCCGTACGCATTCGTTTGGATACTTTTTCAGGGCCCGCCCAATACGTAGAATGCAATCCACCCTCTTTTGCTAGCGCATTGACTACGCCACCACCAGCCGTCTCAGCCAGTAGCCTTAGCGCTTTATAAAGGTTTGATTTGCCGGTGCCGTTTGGGCCCGTGATCACATTAAGAGGCCCTAATGGAACCACTAGATTCAAAATTGAACGATAGTTATTAATCGCAAGCGCCGTCAACATACAATGCTCCTTTTAGAAGGTCATCATAAGACGACGAACTAACTGATAAGTTGCCTCAGGACTCTCTTGCATAAAGCAATGCCCTCCTTCTACCTGCGTTAATCGAATATGGGGATTCGCTTTTTCAGCCCGACGTACCGCCGGGGGTACAAAAGCATAGGTGTGCGTACTGTGCAAAATATGGGTGTTCACGGGCAGCTTGGCAATCGCAGACCACAGCCCTTTGGGGCAACCGGCAAATATCCGAGCCTCTAACCAAGTGGGGCAACGTAGCTGCCACTCACCTGAGTCATCAGGAGCCGCCGCATGATCGATATAACTATCGAGTGCTTCATTTGTCCAGCGCTTAAAGACACCTCTACCCTGCAAGTTTTGTCGTAATACTTCACGGTTAGGCCATTGACTACGCCGTCCTTTTGCTTGCTTAACGTGTGGCAAGCGACGATTTAAGCCAAGCAGGCTTAAAAGCCTCATCAGGCCAATCATTGATTTTGGGTAGATCACAGGGTCTAAAAGGATATATTGATCAAATGGCCGCACTTGAGCATGTAACATTAACGTCGTTGAAACCGCACCAAAGCTATGAGCTAACGCAATAGTTGGCGGCGAAGGCCAATCCACACTGAGCGCTTCAAGTGCCGCTAAAGAGCGATCCGTCAGCATATTCCAATCATTAAATTGTTCACGCGCTGAATAATCACTATCACCATGGCCTTCGACACTGTTCAGAAACAGATCGTATTCCGGCAGAAAGTGTTGCAAAAAGGGCCAATAGGTCAGATTAGATAAACCCGTCCCATGAAGGAAGTGAATGACAGGCTTATCATTAAAGCCGCAGCCCGGTGTCATCCACCCCCTCAGAGTAGAGCTACCATTATGGTGCTCCCAAGGAACTAGCTGTTCTTTCGCTCGACTAATCATCAGAATTAGTGGTGGTGTCCACCAACACCATGCGCATGACCGTGGGCAATCTCTTCGCTTGTTGCTTCTCGCAACTCACCCACCTCAATCTCAAAGGTTACCGTTTTACCTGCAAGCGGGTGATTGGTATCAACATCCGCCATAAACTTGCCTACTTTGATGATGCTCACCTGTCGTGCACCCTGGTCTGTTTGCACGGTGGCAACCATACCTGGCCTCCACTTTTTCGAACCCTGGAGATGTTTAACCGGCACGCGCTGAATAGCCTCTTCTTTGCGCTCACCATAAGCATCAGCAGGTTCGAGTGTTACGGCAAAAGCATCCCCCGTTTCTTTTCCTGCCATCGCCTCTTCTACTTTCGCAAACATATTATTGTGCCCATGCAAATACGCCATCGGCGCATCCTTTTCTGTAGACTCAATAACAGCGCCATCGCTATCTTTTAATGTATAGAAAAACTGCACCACGGTATTTTCTGAAATAGGCATCACTTATAACCCTGCAAAATAATCAATACTCAGGATAGAAAACCCTGATAGCTAAGCACACAAACGTGCATACTTTGTTTAAACTCATCCCATAATATACTGATTTAGTATCGTTTTTTAGTACTATATTGGATAGCGACCTTGAAAAATGCCAGAATGGAATAACCTCCTAAAAAGAATAATCAAGGTATACATCAATGAGCCAAATGGATGAAGTATTGACTCATCTTCAGAAAGAGAATGCTGAGCTAAAACAACAGTTTCAATTCTACCGCGAGAGATACGAACTTAGTTTAGCTGCTTCTAATGATGGCTTATGGGATTGGGACCCAAACACAAACCACCTATTTATATCTGAACGCTGGAAGAGGACCCTAGGGCTTGAGTCTGAAATCCTAGATCCTCACTTATCCATTTGGGAAAGCCGAGTGCACCCTGAGGACTTACCCGCCGTTAAAGAAGCACTGCATAACCACTTAGATGGCAAGACCGAACAGTATAGCGCTATCTATCGTATTAGAAGGCAAGATGGTTCTTACATCACCATACAAGACCGAGGTAAGGCCATATTCGATAACGACGCCAACCCGGTGAGAATGGCTGGCTGTATGACCGATATTAGCGAGCAGATTCAACAACAACTCGCGATTGAAAAGAACGAGCAACACCTTAGAACTATTCTCAATTGCATGAGCGAAGGCATCCTCGTACTCGACAAAGAAGGGCAGTTTCTTTATTCAAACCCCAGCTTCTCTAAAGTTGTCGGTTTAAGCGTAGAGCAAGTAGAAGGGAAAACACCTTTAGATCCTCATTGGCGGGTCATTCACGCCGATGGCTCCCCTTATCCTGGCAGTGAGCATCCATCTTGGATAACGTTAAAGACCGGAAAACCGATTCATAACGATATCCAGGGCGTTTACACGCCTGATGGAAAGCTTAACTGGATACTCGCCAACTCTGAGCCAATGTTAGCGCCATCAACAGAAAAAGAGATTCACGGTGTTGTTGTCACCTTCACTGACATTACTGATCAGATAGAAAAAGAGAAAGAACTTAGTCTTTCTGCCAAAGTTTTTGAAAACTTGCGGGAATCCATTCTGATTTGCGATGCTCAGATGAAAATTGTACGCGCGAATCCCGCCTTTATAGAATCCACAGGATTACATGAGTCTGTTATTCTTAGCGAGGCCATGCTTTTTCAATATGAGATGCAAGGTGGCGAGCGCTGTAAGATCTGTAATAGCGTCAAAGAAAATGGCCATTGGAGTGGTGAATGCGTTCGTATACGCAATCACCGCCAGCGCATAGACCATGTGTCGATCACTCTGACAAACGACACCTATGGGGATACGGCTTTTTACATAGTCCTCTCAAGCGATATTACACAACAAAAAGAGTCTGAACGAAAAATACAAGAACTCGCCTACTTTGACTCCCTCACCGGTTTGCCTAACCGTTTGAATATGCTGCAAACTCTCACAGAAAAGCTGGTACACATCGATAAAAAAAACCAAATAGTTATCATCTTGATTGATATAGATCGTTTTAAAACGATTAATGACTCACTAGGTCATCTTATTGGCGATGAGCTGTTAATCATGGCTGCCAAGCGTATTAAAACAGTCATTCGAACAAGCGACTTTGTATGTCGAATGGGTGGAGATGAGTTTATTGCAATCATCGATCATGTAAATGATCAGCAAACCTTTGAAACAACTAATCGAATTCTTCAGTCATTACGTATCCCTTACCACATCCACGGCAAGCGGATCATGATTACAGCTAGTTTAGGCATTAGCCGATCCCCCAACGATGGCCTGACGGTCGAAGAGCTGCTCAAACAAGCTGATAGCGCTATGTATCATGCAAAAGAAAACGGCAGAAACCGCGCCCAGTTCTTCGATAACGAAATTAGCAAAAATAACCTTTTCTACCTAAAAATAGAAAACGGATTACACGAAGCGGTCACTGGTGGGCAGATTTATATTCAATACCAGCCGCAATTCAATTATCAAACCCGAACCGTCATTGGCATTGAAGCACTTATGCGCTGGAAACATCCCGAGGAAGGGATATTAAAACCTTCTGTTTTTATCCCGATAGCAGAAGAAACCGGCCTTATCACATCACTGGGCTACTTTTTATTAGATATCGTATGTAAACAAATTGCAGAATGGCAGAAGCATATAACCAACCTACCAACGATCGCCATAAACTTATCACCCAAACAGTTTCTAGAGCCTTCATTGGTAAAGCATGTACAGCAGCTCATTGAACATTATGAGATAAAACCAAACGCCTTAGAGTTCGAAATCACCGAAAGCGCGTTTATGCAGGAAACCGAAACAACACTCGCCAATATAAATGGGTTGGCAAACCTTGGCTGTCGCATCAGTATTGATGATTTTGGTACGGGCTACTCAAATCTTAGCTATCTAAAACGTTTTCCCATTCATATGATCAAGATCGACAAATCTTTTATAGACGATATCCGACACGATAATGATGATAAGGCCATCGTTGATGCAGTGATTCGCCTTGCAGAAGCACTCAATATCACCTGCCTCGCCGAAGGCGTAGAAACAAAAGAGCAATTAGAGATACTAAAAGGGATGGGCTGCGAGAACATACAGGGGTTCCTTTTCAGCAAACCCCTGCATCCTCGTCTTATAACAGAGCTCATCAAGCAACATCAGAGCGCAGATAATTAAAGCTCTACCTAGACGTTTCAACAAACACCTTTAGCCAACTCCTTGGTCAACATGCCTGCCGAAACCACTTTACACCCCGACGTATTCTGCCCACTCCATAGTGGAGAGAAATCAGAAGAACCTTGCTTTTCGGCGGCCGAACGCAGTTGCGTGATCTCGATCGCAGCATAAGGAAAGGTCGGAGCCGCATCACACATATATCCCAACTCCTGCATAACGCGGTTAACAATCCCTCTTGCAGGCCTACCCGAAAAAACATTAGTCAGTGCCGTATGCTGAGCCTGACAGCTATTTAACGCAGTACGGTGCAGCGCACTGGTCGTTGCTTCATCACATAGCAGGTAAGCGGTTCCAATCTGCGCAGCGCAAGCACCTAACGCCATCGCAGCACGAACGCCCTCACTATCAGCAATACCACCTGCTGCAATCACGGGCAGATCAACCACTTTTACAATCTGTCGAACGAGCGCAAGCGTTCCCATCTGAGTTGAAATATCATCAGTCAAAAACATACCTCTGTGGCCACCCGCTTCTACACCTTGCGCGATAATGCCATCAACGCCCTTCGAAGCCAGCCATTGCGCTTCGGCCAATGTTGTTGCTGATGAGAGAACCTTTGTGCCCCAGCTTTTTACACGAGAGAGCAACTCATCATCCGGAAGGCCAAAATGAAAGCTAATAATCTCTGGGGTGAAGATTTCAATCGCATCCGCTATTTCATGATTGAAAGGTACACGGCTGGCACCACCTGGCGAGCTTACAGATGAAATCCCCAGCTCTTCGAAATAAGGCTGAAGTTTCGCCTGCCACTGACTATGTTGCTGCTCACTGTACGCAGGCATTTCATGACAGAAGAAGTTCAGATTAAAGGGACGGCTGGTACCCTTCCTGATAGCCCGAATCTCACTAACGATTCCATCGATACTCAACATACCGCACGGCAGAGATCCCAAGCCCCCCGCTTCACAGACGGCGACAACCAGCTTACTATCCTGAACACCTGCCATAGGCGCCTGAATAATAGGCAGGTCGGTCTTTAAAAGTGTTTTAAATGCTACATTCGCCATTATTTCAATCCCTAATGTGCCGATCGTGTATGCTATTTTAGAGAGGAAAATAGATCGCTACTATTAAGCTTAGGTAGTTTTCTGCATGCATCGAGTATCTGTCCAGAGGAGCAAACTCTACAGTACTCTTTATCTAAATTACTAATAAAGATCCAATGAATATCCTCACCGGAGAACTGTTTTCCATTGAGTGTCTGCATAGGGAAAGCAGCCGTTGTATCATGGGGGAGGTAAACATGAAAACCGAGGCGGTAATCCTCCCATTTTTAACTGCCGTTAAAAGTAGAAGTTAAGCCGCTTTCATCGGCGGCCTGCCGCCATTGGCTTTGTGTGGCCGTTCATGATTGTAAAACCATAGCCACTGCGTTGCATAATCCTGAACCTCTTCCAAGGTTTCGAACAGATGCTTACTTACCCAGCTATATCTCGCTGTGCGGTTAAAACGTTCGATATAAGCGTTCTGTTGCGGCTTCCCTGGTTGAATATACTCAATCCGGATTGAGTGCTTACGAGCCCACTCCGTAAATTCATGACTGATGAACTCAGGGCCGTTATCGCAGCGGATAACACTCGGTTTTCCTCGCCACTCTATCAGCTGGCTCAGAGTCCTGATAACTCTTATCGCAGGCAATGAAAAGCCTGCTTCAATCGCTAAACCCTCACGTCGGAAGTCATCCAGTACGTTGAAGAGACGGTATGTACGCCCATCCGAGAGCTGATCATGCATAAAGTCCATCGACCACACCTGATTCTGACGCAGAGGCTGCTTTAGGGGTTCAGGCTTATGCCGATTTAACCGCCTACGAGGCCTCACTCTGAGATTTAACGCCAGTTCACAGTAAATGCGGTAAACCCGCTTATGATTCCAGACAAATCCCTTCTCGTTGCGAAGATAGTCAAAGCACAGACCAAATCCCCAGTCGGACTCCTGTTCTATCAGCTTGATCAACCAGTCTGCGATCTCCGCATTTTCAGAGTCGAGCCTCGGGTGGTAACGATAACAGTTTTCACTGATACCAAAGGCATCGCATGCCAACCGGATGCTGATACCTCGCGTTACTACTGCCTGTTGCGCCATCTCCTTACGGCGAGACGGCTTTACCACTTTTTTTGCAAAGCCTCTTGGACAATCTCTGCCTTAAGGCGCTCCTCCGCATACATCTTCTTCAAACGGCGGTTTTCTTCCTCAAGCTCCTTCATGCGAGCCATCAAGGAAGCATCCATGCCTCCATACTTGGCGCGCCACTTATAGAATGTAGCTGAGCTCATACCGTGTTCACGGCACAGCTCAGGCACTGGTGTGCCTGCTTCGGCTTGCTTCAAAATCGCCATGATCTGGCTGTCGGTATAACGTGACTTTTTCATGCAGAATCTCCTGCGCTTAGGTTACGAGAATATTCTACTTTTGAGGACCGTTAGTTTTCGGGGGGATTACCAGGCCACTCGCCACCCTCACTGTCGCATCGATAGAGTTATTACAGAGTACTCCACAGACAATAATTTCCGATATCTCTTGCTCAGATAGTATCTGCTCTAGGTCTGTGTTTATAAACGCACAGTTCTCTGATTTCGTTACGACTAGCTCATCCCCAATTGGCGCGACCGATTGTTTGAAAGGAAAACCAGCCGAACACTGATGGTAAGGGGAGTCTAAAAATTTAGATGAATGGCGGATATGAACAACAGGGAGAGACGCATGACGCCAGCGTGCCAATAAACTCGCAATCTTTTCTTCCGCGGATGGGTTATTTCTCTTGTATGGTGAGAAACAATCAATTGCCTGCTGTACATCAACAATGAGTAAGGCAGGTTTGCAACTATTAAACATCATCTCTTCGGTATGAAAATTATCCAGTGTCATACTCCTTATCGTAAAAAGTCATTTTATACTCTAATTTTTCGGCTATTTTTCCTCTAAAAGCAATAGAACGTTTAAATAAATTGCGATTTCTTCCCAAAAAGAACCGATAAATTGAAAAGGTTCTCTTCTCCCCTCTCGATAGAATATTTCCCACAATAATTCTAACAAGCGTGTACACGCCCCTTCACGGAGATGTGATTTATGCAATCAATTGTCGACTCTATTAATGGAGTTATCTGGAGCCCTTTCTTAGTCTATTTATGCCTTGGTGCGGGCTTATTTTATTCTATTCGAACTCGCTTTGTTCAAGTTCGTATGTTCACAGAGATGTGGCGCTTACTTTTTTCTGGCGAAAGCTCTGAAAAAGGTATTTCTTCATTTCAAGCGTTAGCGGTTTCCTTATCTGGACGTGTGGGTACAGGTAATATTGCCGGGGTGGCGGCAGCTATCGGTTTTGGTGGTCCGGGTGCTGTTTTTTGGATGTGGGTCGTGGCTTTTTTAGGTGCAGCTACTGCTTACTCAGAGTCCACACTGGGCCAGATATACAAAGAAGAACACGAGGGTCAATACCGCGGCGGGCCAGCTTACTATTTCGAGAAAGCGATGGGACAAAAGTGGTTTGCTTGGATATTTGCAATCGCAACACTTATTGCATGTGGTTTTTTATTACCCGGTGTTCAATCAAATAGCATTGGCAACGCAGTAGAAATTGCTTTTGGTTCCGGGCAGATGATCAGCACATCAATGGGCGACATCAGCTTTACGAAAATCCTGACAGCAATCGGAATTGTACTCGTACTGAGCTTTATAATATTTGGTGGCGTTAAACGTATTGCTCACTTTACTCAGATTGTCGTGCCTTTTATGGCTCTGGCATACATCGTCATTGCATGTTCTGTTGTAGCCCTGAATTTAGAGCAAGTACCTATGGTGATTAGTTTGATTATTGGTGACGCTTTTACACCTATGGCTGGTATGGGGGCGGCCATTGGTTGGGGAGTGAAGCGAGGCGTTTTCTCTAACGAGGCGGGTTTAGGTACAGGACCACATGCTGCTGCAGCCGCCGAGGTGGATCACCCTGCACAGCAAGGCTTAGTTCAGGCGTTTTCGGTTTATATTGATACCTTATTTGTATGCTCTGCTACTGCATTTATGATTATTATCACAGGGTCATTTAATGTGCACGGCGCAGGCGATGCATTTTTAGTTCAAAACTTAGCTAGCGATGTTGCAGCAAGTAGCCCAGCCTTTACACAGATCGCAGTTGAGAAAGTTATTCCTGGTGTAGGCCAGCCATTTATTGCGCTCGCCCTTTTCTTCTTTGCTTTTACCACATTACTGGCTTACTACTACATAGCCGAAACCAATCTTGCTTACTTAAAGCGAACCATTAATATTCCAGGTTTAGATTTCTTCCTTAAAGTCGCTCTATTGTCTGCAACATTTTACGGCACCATTAAAACTGCAAACCTTGCCTGGGGTTTAGGCGATGTCGGCGTAGGTATTATGGCGTGGTTAAATATCGTTGGTATTTTACTTATCTTTTTCATGTCTAAACCCGCATTAAAAGCACTGAAAGACTATGAAGCCCAACGTAAAGCGGGAGTAAAAAGATACACCTTCGACCCACGTAAACTAGGTATTGAAAATGCCGACTTCTGGGTAAAGCGTTGTGAAGAAGAAACTAACAAAACAAAAGTAGACTAGTTAAAGAGGTAGTTCCTTTTAAGGGCCACTTACATACCGGTAGTGGCCCTTATTGAGAGGCTATAGCAAAAACTAATTTGTCCCTTCACGCCACAATCCTGGGCTATTACCCGTCCACCGTTTAAATGCACGAGAAAAAGCACTAACATCCGAGAAACCTAATAAATACGCAGTTTCTTCAAGGGATAAATCTTCTCTTTTCAAATAACCGTAGGATAGTTCTTCTCTTAAAAGATCCAGTACTTCCTGATATGTCGTATTCTCTTTTTGCAAACGACGATGTAGCGTTCTATCGCTCATATTTAACGCATTTGCTACCGCTGCTCGGGTAGGCTCCCCTTTTGGTAACAGCGTAATCAGGGCAGATCTCACATCGCTTTTGAGAGAGCCCTCTTTACGGCTATGGAGATACTTCATTGCCAATTCATCCAAAACTGCAGCTAAGTCCTCATTGGCAACCGGCACAGGTAACTCCATAATTTTACGATCAAAAACCATGCTTGTTGTTTCTTGATCAAACCGCACAGGACACTGAAAAAAATGCTGATATACACTCCCCTCGTTATTAGGTGCAGCATGCTTAAATGACACACTTAAAGGTGCAAAGTGCTCATCTCCGCTAATCCATCGAAACAAAGTCACAATAGAGGCTAAGCAAAGATCATAGGCTTGATAGGCTGGTGGTTGGCCTTTAGTCTCAACATCAAGAGTGTAGGCTATGGTTTGGTCTTCTTCGGTAAAACTCATTACCGCCGCTTCAGCAAAAAGGTGTCGAAAACGAATAAAGCGCTTTAACGCTAATTTTAACGAGCCGCTACAACTCATTGCGTGGCCAACAACATGCAAGTTAGCAGGCTTCATATGCTTGGCCGCTTTTAAGCCTAGATAATTATCCCCAGCGAACTCGTTGGCTTTAATCCATAACTGCGTCACTTGCTCCTGATCGATACGACAATCCAGTTTTTCTAGTTGCTGCCTGTCAATCTGTAAATCCCTTAACAGTTTCTCACAGTTATACGACTCCTCTTCCAACGTTCTGACGATCGCTAACACCCAACCGGAAAGTGATGTTTTCATATTGACGGAATTGAGCACCTTTTTCCCCTTACATAAGCCTCGTTTTTCATGTTGGCACGAAATGATATCCGCTGTCCTGTTTCGCTCTCGATTTATCAGGCTCACTTCACTTAAGTTGTTACATATCGGAAAGCTAATAAATATAACTCGATTTCCCAAATATTCTACGTTTGCAATACGTAGTATGGAGACTTCCTTAATGACACAGAACAACATAAGTCTTGATGACAAATTCACGATAACAAAGGGACGAATTTTCATCTCCGGTAACCAAGCATTGGTTCGGCTTCCTATCATTCAGAAGCAACTAGATGCACAGAAAGGGCTTAATACAGCAGGGTTTATTAGTGGTTATCGCGGCTCCCCTCTGGGCAATTATGATGCAGCCTTATGGAAGGCTAAAGACCAACTTGCAGCGCATGAGATAATTTTCCAACCAGGCGTCAATGAAGACTTAGCTGCTACAGCCGTCTGGGGGACACAACAAATAGACAGCCTACCCAATCCCACGGTTGATGGTGTGTTTGCAATCTGGTACGGAAAAGGACCTGGAGTGGATCGTAGCGGTGATCCTATCAAACATGGCAATATGAGCGGAACGCACAAGAATGGCGGTGTTCTACTCATTTATGGGGATGATCATCCAGGAAAATCCTCTTCAATTGCACACCAAAGTGAACAAGCACTTATAGCTAACTCGGTCCCCTCCCTCTACCCAGCCAATGTAGAAGAGATCATTGAATTTGGGTTACTCGGATGGGCAATGTCTCGCTTTACCGGCTTATGGGTTGGCTTAAAAACTGTTAATGAGACCGTAGAACAAACAGCAACATGTGATATTGATTTAGACAACATCGAGGCTAATTATCCAGAAGACCCTATGTATCCTGCCGAAGGCGTTCATCACCGCCCTCGACAGTTCACGCCCCTATTAGACGAGTCTCTAGTAACACGATATAAACTTCCTTTGGTACACCAGTTTATTCGCAAGAACAACATCGACAAATGCCCTATTCAAGCGGCAACAAAGAAGCTTGGTATTGTCACTGCGGGAAAAGCCTACCTAGATGTTCTTGAAGCGTTGGCAGAGCTAGGCTTAGATAATCAAGCGGCAGAAGCTATGGGTATTTCGGTATATAAAGCCGGCTGTATCTGGCCTCTTGAACCTACAGGCCTAAAAACATTTGCGCAGGGCCACGAAGAACTTTTGTTCGTAGAAGAAAAAAAATCTCTTCTTGAAGACCAAGCCGCTAAAATTCTTTATGCACAAATAGAGAGGCCGCGAATCATTGGCAAACAAGGCACAGAAGGAGAGACATTATTACCCTCTGATATCCAGCTAGAGCCCGCTCTCATTGCTCGAATTATCGCGAATCGCCTAGAAGCCTTGAACATAGCGAACCATTCAGTTCAGCGGAAACTGGCCGAGTTGCCATGCCTTCAAACAACCTCCGACGGAGCGACTAAACCGCTTATTTCTCGAACCCCTTATTTCTGCTCAGGCTGCCCCCATAACACCTCGACAAAAATACCAGACGGCAGCGTAGCGAGTGCCGGTATTGGCTGCCACGCCATGGCGGTCTATTCGCAACCTGATATATTAATCTTTTCACAAATGGGCGGAGAAGGCGCTACTTGGTATGGCCTTTCCCAATTTACGAAAACACCTCACATATTCCAGAATCTAGGTGATGGAACCTACTATCACTCTGGTTTACTTGCCATTCGAGGAGCAGTAGCAACCGGCGTAAACATCACTTACAAAATCTTATTTAATGATGTGGTTGCAATGACTGGCGGCCAACCTGTAGATGGACCACTTTCTGTGGCAGACATTACCTATCAGGTGCTACATGAAGGCGTGAAAAAGTGCGTTGTTGTTACAGATAACCCCCAAAGCTACAAAAAAAGCAGTCGACTCGCAAAAGGTGTAAGGGTTTACCATAGAGATCAGCTTGATAAGGTACAGAAGGAGTTACGTGAAATATCTGGCTGTACTGTTTTGATCTATGAACAAACATGCGCAACAGAAAAACGCCGTCGCAGAAAACGTGGACTGCTTATTGATCCCCCCAAAAGAGCGTACATCAATGATGCTGTATGTGAAGGTTGTGGTGACTGCTCAGTTCAAGCCAATTGCGTTAGCATTCAACCAAAACAGACACCTCTTGGTCGTAAGCGCCAAATTGATCAGTCAAGCTGCAATAAAGATTTTAGTTGCATCAAAGGGTTTTGCCCTTCATTTGTAACGGTTCATGGGGGGCAACTGAAAAAACCCGCTGAAGCGCAGATAGATGAATACATCTTTGATGCCATTCCCAAAACCTCCTTAATACCTCTTAATAAAAACAATTACAGTATTATGGTATCTGGCATCGGTGGTTCGGGAGTTATCACGGTATCATCCGTTTTAGGTATGGCTGCTCATTTAGAGGGAAAAGCCTGCTCTATTTACGATATGACCGGCTTATCTCAAAAAAACGGAGCTGTTTATAGTCATCTGAGAATTGCGGATAAGACTTCCTCTATTCGGGCTTCGAGAATTGGTGCTGGGCAGGCAGACCTATCCCTTGGCTTTGATATGGTGGCAGCTCTCGAAAAAGATGCTGCACAGGCATTAAGCTTTGGGCGCACTCAGTTCATCGGCAACAGCAGTATTACCCCGACAGCTTCGTTCCAGAAAAATCCAAATCTTGTTACCAACTCACAAGAGTTTATCCAACAAGCAGAGCATATCGTTGGCCCTGAAAACACTTATTTTGTCGATGCAACTCAAATAGGCCTTCAAATCTTAGGAGATACAATTGCCGCAAACATGTTTATGGTTGGTTATGCAGCACAACTAGGGCTGTTACCTGTTGGAACTGATGCTATCGAGAAAGCTATTGAGCTGAATGGTGTGGCTATATCCTTTAATTTAAAAGCACTAAAACTAGGTCGTCTATGGGCTTGGAAGCCAGAAGCTTTAAAAGAATTTTTGAATGTCAGCCAAGAAAGTGAACCAAACACGAGCACACAAACTTTAGAAGCGATTATCAATCACCGCACTCAACTCTTGACCGACTATCAAGACCAAGCATACGCAGAGCGTTACCAAGCACTAATACACACCGTGATTCATGCAGAACACAATATTGTTTCATTTGACCATCAAAACAAACTCAGCAAAGCGGTTGCACACAATTTCGCCAAACTCATGGCATATAAAGACGAATATGAGGTTGCCCGTCTATATTCCGACCCTCTCTTTTTAGAGAAACTAAATGCTCAATTCGAAGGTGACTTTAAAATTAAGTTTCACTTAGCCCCCCCTCTTTTATCCCCGAAACACCCAGTAACAGGGAAACCAACTAAACGAGAGTTTGGTGGTTGGGTTATGCCAGTATTTAAGATGCTAGCTAAAATGAAGAGGTTGCGAGGCTCACCATTTGATCTGTTTGGTTATACCCATGAACGTAAAACAGAGCGCCAGCTTATCGATGAGTATGAACAGCGTATTCTTTCTCTGGTAACAACTCTATCTGAAAACAACTACCGGATCGCTGTTAAAGTGGCAAACCTACCGGACGAAATACGAGGCTTTGGCCATGTAAAAGAAGAAAATTTAAAGCGGGTTAAAGAGGAAGAAGCAAACCTATTAAAGCAATATAAACAAACTAGCGCTTGTGAATTTATTGAACTGCGACACGTAAGTTAAAATCAAGCCACTAAGCCTGATCTGACAATCTACCATTGCAGCAATGTTGTCAGATCAGGTTCTACTACTATACTTTAAACCGGCTTAATGTTGATTTCAGCCCCGTAGCCGTCTCATCCAATGCTTGGACAAGCTCACGGTTGCGACTTACCGACATAGAAGTAATACCTGACTCATGGCTAATATCAGACAGGTTGTGGCTAATCTCATCAGATACCTGAGACTGCTCCTCAGCCATGGCTGCGATATCATTGGTCAAATCGTATAAGTTTTGGATTGACGCCGACATCCCCTGAATCTGATCATCCGAACGCTGTATCTCATTAATCTCTTTTCCTGCGCGATCACTGGCCTGATTAATGACTGTAACAGCATGAGCAACTCCCGTTTGCAGTTCCGAGATCTGTTGTTGAATGCTCTCTGTAGATTGTTGGGTTTTACTTGCTAATGTGCGTACCTCATCCGCTACAACGGCAAAGCCTCGACCCGAGTCACCAGCACGGGCAGCTTCTATGGCCGCATTGAGGGCCAACAAATTTGTTTGTTCGGCTATGCCACTGATAATATCTAAAACACACTCTATTTGTGCACTCAACTCAGATACATTAGATACCGTTTCTGCTGCTCCTTGCACCTGAGCGACCATATCAGAGATCGAGTGAGACACCGATGTCGATATCTTGCTCGCATCATTCGCGGCACTGCGAATGTTATCAACATTCACCAAGTTATCTTGTATCCGTTCGGAAACCTGATGAATCGTACTAACCATCTCCGACATTGCTGCTGATACCTGGCTCATTTTTTCTTCTTGACGATTCGAGGCCCCATCGGCATCTTCTGCGGCAAGATTCAACTCTCTCAGGTGCCCCGACACCTTCTCTGCTGCACCATTGGCTTGCAGTACCAGTTCTCGAGTTTTTATAACAAACTGATTAACCGCCGCGGCCATATCGCCAATTTCATCATTACTTTTTATGTCAATTTGCTGGGTAAGATCACCTTCCCCTTCAGCCAATTCATTAAGTGAATCAGTTAAGCGATTGATTTTACTAACAACCCTGCTAGAAAAAACAACCGTTAGCAAGACGATAATAATGACGCCCAACAGCATTAAAATACTGGATAGGTCTTTAAGTAAGCTGCCGGCTTCTTGAGCAATAGCCGCTTTGAGCGTCTCACTGGTTTTAGTAGAGATTTGATTAGTTTGGCTGATCGCTTGATCAACAGCATTTGATGTGACCTGAGCCTCTACTGCTACCGCTTGATTAACCTCCTTTTTACTCTGGCCAATCAATTGTGTAAATCGGCCACTTAAGGCTTCAGAAGCTTGCAAAGCCTTATCATTTGAAACGCCCAACACAAAACGCCCAATGACTGCACCCCGTGGGTTTATCTCCACGTCGACCACATAAACAGAAGGATCTTTAACGGCGGCATTAAGTAGTTTATTAAAAGAACCTCTCCCTTCTCCCGATTTAATAAGTGCCAACACTTTAGGTTTACGTTTATCCAAAAAACGGGTCAGAGGGTTGCCCTCTTTATCGTAGTAGCGAGCAAAAAGGACCATATCGTTGCGATGCAGATCATTGACTAAGCGTGTTAAACGGGGGGAGTCACCATCCCATATTGCATTGGGTGCCGCCAGAGCCATCAGATTAGCCATTGCGTTAGCCGTATCCTGAAGTGACTCAACCAGCAGTTGTTCTACACGCTTCTGCTCCTCTCCTAATTGAGCTGATAAGGTGCTATTGAGCGCATTTTCGGTACCGCTTGATAAGTTATCAATCGCCAGACTAATAGTTTGTTTGGACTTGCCAAGGCTATCTGTCACTTGCTGGTCGCCATTTAATAATGTGCTCTGCACATCGTCTACCAAGCCATCGACACGATACTGCGTGACCCACAAGGCGATGACGACTTGAAGTACAATCAACACTAAGACGGTAACTAAAATAGGAAGTAACAGACGGCTTTTTAGGTGCCTAAGAAAACTGCTAAGCATTTCTACAACCTTAGATTTATATTTTTTTATAGGTCTTTAGTTGTAGATCATGTCACTGAAAAGTCAAGTTTCTCCTATCCCAACCAGCTCATCCAAAGCGTGACGCTTAGCAACGAAACCACTGTCGAAAAAACAACAATTTGAGACGTTTCTTTTTCAAACGTATCATATTTAAGTGCGACCACATGAGCCAATGCCCCTGTCGGTAGCGCAGACAAAAGCACTGCTGTTACTAGCCAGACAGAATCATCAACACCCAGCATCAAAAAAGCCAACCAGGTCATTAACGGGTGAACACAAAGTTTCAGTAGAATCATCCAACCCAGCTCACTGTAACGAATAGCTGTGCGCGTTAGTTGCAAACTGGCACCCAAACAAAACAGCGCGACAGGGACAGCTGCAGGCGCCAGCATATCCAGCACACTGGCGACTGCGCTAGGAATTGCTATATTATTGGCCGATACGGTTAAACCTAACACCGTCGAAATAAAAATAGGATTGCGTAGCAAAGAACGATCCAAGATTTGCAGTAGTGGTTTTATTCCCACCTCTTTCTGGCGGATCGTTTCCAGTAGCATTTGCGCGCCACCAATTAAAAAAATATTACCTGCCAAGATAATACTTACCGTAGCCCCATAAGCTGTTTCGCCAAGCACCGCAAATGTCAGAGGAATACCCATGTACGCATAATTGGAAAAGACACCGTTTAAGCCGCGCATCACTAATTGTTCAGCTTGAGTTTCTCTAAACACAAAACGGCTAACTACAAAAGCCAGCAAACCAGTCAAAACCACGCCTGACATGAAGGCCAGTAACGCTGGGATATTCAGTAAATTAGAGATAGATTCTTTACTTGATGCATTAAACAGCAACGCAGGTACAGCAAAGAAATAAACAAACTGATTCAGCCCCGGTAACATTTTCGTATCAAATACCGTTCGCTTCGCGATATAACCGAGGGAGATCATTAAAAATAGGGGAAGAATGGATTGAAAACTAAGTAACACCGATTAACTCCACTTTTGTCTGGGAGGTATATAGGTTTCGAGCAGATCCAACAAGCGATCAGGCGCTGCATCAACCTGTACCATCGTGGCATATTCTTGTGCCATAAATTGTTTATCCGCAATGTGTTGGATGAAGTCCAAAAGCTGGTCGTAATAGCCATCCACATTTAGAAAGCCACAGGGCTTGGTGTGATAACCCAACTGCCCCCACGTCCAGGCTTCAAATATCTCCTCTAGCGTCCCTATGCCGCCCGGCATCGCGATAAACGCATCCGCTAAGTCTGCCATTTTAGCTTTACGCTCATGCATGTCGTCCACAATATATAATTGTGTCACACCCGCGTGTTGAATTTCTTTGTCTCGCAAAGCTTTGGGCATAACACCGTAAACGTTACCACCACGTTCAAGCACAGCATCAGCGATTGTGCCCATCAAGCCGGTTTTGCCTCCTCCATAAACCAACTCATGCCCTCGACTGACCATGGCATCCGCCATACCCACTGCAGCCTCTGCAAAAATGGCATCACTCCCAGAACCTGAACCGCAAAACACTGCAATTTTCATATCTTATTCACTTCTTTATGCGACAATGGTGGCAGCTTACCAAAAATATTCTGACTTGCTAGGCTCAAACCGATCAAGTTTTGATGAGGACACCATGAAACGCTTACAAATATTTTTAGTAACACTGGGACTGAGTATCCTCTTAGCCGGCTGTTCTGATAACGAAGTGGGTGAAGTTAGCCTTGGCGTGTTTACGACCAAAGATATCAAGCTGGATATGCTTCAAGACCCTATTGTTACCGGTGTGAGCTGTCATATTGCCCACGTCAAAGCAGACCTTGATTTTGCAGACCCCTCTGATATGTCTATCGCTTGCCGCCAAACAGGGCCGATTACCCTCGCCATGATCAGCGCCATCGATAAAAGTAAAGATGGTGAAATTGTATTCAAAACCTCTAAAAGTATCTTCTTTAAGTCGTTGAAAGTAAGAAGAATTTACGATTCCGAAAACAAGACACTTATCTATGTCAGTTATTCAACAAAAGAGGTTCAGGGCAGCCACAAGCATTCGTTATCCACCGTTCCACTTTGGGGCAACCCTGTTTGGTCTCAAGTCGACCAGTTGGATAAACAGGGTTAGTAAGATGTCAGTAAAACATCGACCAACTCTTTTGCAGCTGTTGATAAGGGATAGCGCCGCCGGGTGATGACTCCCACTTGGCGGGTTATTTTGGGTGCCTCTAATTCACAACATACGGCACCTAGTTCGTTCATCTGCCCTCGGCATAACGAGGGCACCACGCTCACGCCAAGCCCCATAGCCACCATTCGACCAATGGTAGCGAGCTGATGAGTTTCAAATTGGGGGGATAGTGACAACCCTTCCCCTTCCAATATCCGCTCAACCAACAAACGTACACTGGAAGGCCGCTGAAGGATAATAAAGTCATCTTCCAGCAGCGCCTGCCAACCCACGACTTCGACACCAGCCAGAGGGTGTGCTTGGGGCAATACGGCGATAAACCGATCATCAAACAGTGGCTGGAAAACCAAATCCTCCGTATCTCCTGGGTCAAAGGAGACACCTAACTCAACCCGGCCACCCCGCACCATATCAACGACATCTTCTGCGATAACATCATGAATCATCATGTTGATCTTAGGGTAGCGTTCACGAAATGTTTTGATTGCCAGAGGCAGCTGATTAGAAGCAAATGAAGGCATGCTGGCAATAGCTACCTTCCCTCGGAAGAGTGAGAAACGATTATGCATCTCATCAAATGCTTCATCTAGGTCTGCTAATAATCGTTGCGCTGTTGGGTAAAAGGCTTCGCCTTCAGGTGTCAAAGCCAAAGTGCGGGTCGTTCTTGCCAACAACTGACCGCCTAAAGCCTCCTCTAGATTCTTAATAGCCACACTTAATGCAGGTTGCGACAGATGCACTTGTGCACAAGCCTCAGTAAAGCTTCGAGTTTTCGCCACCGCCACAAAGGCACGGAGCTGTTTAACGGTTATATTCATAAAAGAAATTTATTATTTGTTTGAATAAATTCATTGGATAAATATAAAGGAGTAGTAGACACTTAACAAACTCAAATTCAGCCCGCTCTGAGCGCATTTACAGTAGGGCATAATAAAAACAGATAACAAGGCATGGAGGAGTTCAATGTCGGGTTTTAATAAAGTAGTTAACAGCTACGAAGAAGCGATGGCAGGCTTGGAAGATGGCATGACCATTATCGCTGGTGGCTTCGGCCTTTGCGGTATCCCAGAAAACCTGATCGCCCAGATCAAAAAAATGGGCACAAAGGATCTGACTATTGTTTCTAACAACTGCGGTGTTGATGGATTCGGCCTTGGCATCCTGCTGGAAGACAAACAAGTCAAAAAGATGATCTCTTCCTATGTTGGCGAAAACGCCTTGTTTGAAAAGCAACTATTAGCAGGCGAATTAGAAGTTGAGCTAACGCCTCAAGGTACGCTGGCTGAAAAAATGCGTGCCGGTGGTGCTGGTATCCCCGCCTTCTATACAGCGACTGGGTACGGTACTGAAGTCGGTAAAGGTAAAGATGTAAAAGAATTCAACGGCCGCAACTATATTCTCGAAGAATCAATTACGGGTGAGTTTGCGATTGTTAAAGGCTGGAAAGCCGACCGTTATGGCAACGTTGTTTACCGCCATACCGCTCAAAACTTCAATCCAATGGCTGCAACCGCAGGCAAAATCACGGTAGTTGAAGTGGAAGAAATCGTAGAGCCAGGCGAGTTAGACCCAACGCAGATTCACACCCCAGGCATCTATGTTGACCGTGTGATTCAAGGCACATTCGAAAAACGTATTGAACAGCGCACCGTGCGCACAGCTTAAGGGAGGAGAAAACATTATGGCACTTTCCCGCGAACAGATGGCTATGCGCGTTGCACGTGAGCTACAAGATGGTTACTACGTCAATTTGGGTATTGGTATCCCAACATTGGTTGCCAACTACATCCCTGACGGAATGGAAGTGATGCTGCAATCAGAGAACGGCTTACTGGGTATGGGCCCCTTCCCTACCGATGATGAAGTCGATGCAGACATGATCAATGCCGGTAAGCAAACCGTCACAGCCATCACTGGCGCTTCTATTTTCTCATCAGCTGAGTCGTTTGCCATGATCCGTGGTGGTCATGTCGACTTAACTGTATTGGGCGCATTTGAAGTCGATGTTTCAGGTAACATCGCCTCTTACATGATCCCAGGCAAGCTGATTAAAGGCATGGGAGGCGCGATGGACCTCGTAGCCGGTGCGGATAACATCATCGTATTGATGACGCACGCCTCTAAACACGGCGAATCTAAACTACTGGATCAATGCTCTCTACCATTAACAGGTGCAGGCTGTATCAAAAAAGTTCTAACAGATCTTGCCTATTTGGAAATTGAAGATGGTGCTTTCATCCTTAAAGAGCGGGCACCCGGCGTCTCTGTAGAAGAGATCGTTTCTAAAACCGCAGGTAAATTGATTGTTCCAGACCATGTTCCTGAAATGAGTTTTTAACGCTTAACACTTGTAGCGCATTGCCCGGCCAGTCCGGGCTTTTTTATTAATCCCCCACCTACGTTTAACACTCAGTACCGCCGCCCTGTTATGTTTTTCATAGGAATAATTCCTATTTTTATGGTACTCCACTGACATTTATTTTTAGTCTGTTAGAATCCCGCATCCGAATATATACAGACAAGGATTTTTCTTATGGATGAGCCTATCGTTCAAGAATCGACTACCCAGCCATTTAAATTCACTGGTAATGGCCGTGAGTATTTCAAAATCTGGATTGTTAATATACTACTCTCCATTGTTACGCTAGGTATCTATTCTGCTTGGGCAAAAGTTCGCACGAATCGTTATTTTTACGGTAACACATTCTTCAATGATGCAAACTTTGAATACCACGCCACTGGCTGGCAGATCTTTAAAGGGCGCATTATCGCTGCCATTGCTCTGCTCATTTATGTTGCAGTAAGTGAGCTATTCCCTCAGGTCGGCTTCGGCTTGATGTTAATTATATTGCTTGCCACTCCGTGGATCATTTGGAACAGCTACCGCTTTAATGCTCGTATAACCAGCTATCGACAAGTCCGCTTTTCATTTGATGGCTCGTTAAGCAACGCCTATAAATACATGTTGTTATTACCTTTTTTACCTGCAGTCGCTATCGGGTTAATCGCTGGTACAACTTGGCTGCTGTTTGGCATGAATAGCATTATGGCAGTCTTCATTTTAGCCGCCCTCGCAATGATCAGCATCTATGCAATGGGGCCCTATGTACAGGCGCTCATGTACCGATACCGTTGGAACAACGCCCATTACGGACAGGGCGACTTTAGTGCCAATATAAGTATCAGCGTGTTTTTTAAAACCTACCTCTTCATCCTAGGGATCTTTTTATTATTTGCTGCAATTATTGCCGCTATAGGTTATGCAGCAGGAGCCGGGGCGATGATATCCGCTCAGAAAGAAGCAGGTACAGAACCAGGGCTGTTCAATATCTTTTTTCTGGTTGGTTACCTGTTTACACTTATGTTTAGTTTTTGGGCTAAAGCCTACATGGAGACACGTATTAATAACCATGTTTTTAACGAGTTGAAACTCGATAACGTACTTAACTTGCACTCCAATCTTCAAGTTAAACCGCTGTTTTGGATTCATATAACAAATTTATTCCTGATTATTTTCACGCTCGGTTTAGCCATACCTTTTGCTAAAGTACGCTTAGCCAACTATCGCGCAGACTCAACATCGGGCACGATAACTCAAGATCTAGCGCACTATGCAAGCTTACAACAACAGAAACAGTCTGCTTTAGGTGATGAACTAGGTGAAGCTTTTGATCTCCAAGGTGACTTAGGTATCAGCCTTTGATTTCTGGTTATTACTATCCCGCCAATCAGTCAGCCCGCTCGCGGGCTGACATTCACATCGAAGGTAGCCGATACACATTGATCCGCGCTGATGGTAAACCCTTACATGGGGATATTAGTGACCTCGATATTAGCAACCGAGTTGGGAATATTACTCGTCGTATTACCTTTCCTGACGGTACTCTGTTAGAGACTCATGATAACGAAGCGATTGATACATGGATTAAGTCCGCCGGCCAACCTCGAAACCTTTGGCTTCACACATTAGAGACGAATCTGTCTTTAATCATCTTTTCTATTGTATTTGTGGTGACACTGACTCTTAGCTTCATTAAATGGGGCATACCCGCCATAAGTTATCAAGTTGCTCACGCACTCCCCGCCGAGCTGAGCATAGCGATTGGGGAACATAGTATAGCGGTGCTCGACTCCACACTCTTCACCCCTTCATCATTATCTGAAGAACAACAAGCCTCAATACGAAGCGAGATAACAAGCACACTTCTTAATCGGGTTGATATAGATATCCCTATCAAGTTCCATTTTCGTACGATGGAAAATAGCAACGGTCCTATCGCTAATGCATTCGCACTACCCTCAGGCGATATTTTTGTTACGGATAAACTGGTGGAGCAGTTAGACCAACCTAATGAGCTTAACAGTGTCATTTTGCATGAAATTGGTCATATCAAGCACCGCCATGGTCTACAACATGTCATACGCTCCTCAACCATCGCCTTACTGACCGTATTTATCGTGGGTGATAATTTATCGTTCGGCCAAGACCTCATCGTTGCTTTCCCTACATTTTTAACGCAGCAAGGTTATTCACGAAAAGCAGAAGAGGAAGCGGACGAGTACGCTCTAGAGCATATGTTAAAACTAGGATTAGACACAGAAGCCTTTGCAACAGCGCTAGAAAAAATTATTCCAGACGCAGCGAAAACAAAAAACAGTGGCAACGTATATTTATCAACGCACCCTGATACCCGAAAGCGAATAGAAGCCGCTAGGAAGTATTAGCGTGACAGTCATCACCCCGAGTGAATGAAGAGCTATCTAAATTTTCGCAACGTGTAAAATTTACTATCCATCCACACAGTAACCCGTATAATCGCTACCGTTTACTCACTATGAGTATGTCCTAAGGGGTGGCAGTGCTATCTATTAGCCTGGCCTGAGATGCACATGATGTGCGAACCCTCTGAACCTGATCCGGATGATACCGGCGTAGGAATAGGAACGATTACAAGCCTACTTTTCCCGCTACTCAACCGGGTCTCCAAGCATTATTATCGGAGACTTGTATGCACTTTACGTTAAACCCGCTCTATCCATCTGTCTTGGCAATGGCTGTGCTTACTGCTAATGAGTCCGTGGCTACTAATAGATCAATGAATAACGACTTACCTGTCATTTACATCACCTCAGGCGTCCGAGGTGCGGCATTGAATCAAGTCCCTGCTAGCCTGACTGCCGTGAATCAAGAAACCTTACAAAAACAACCCACATCACATACCGAAGCAATGCCCTCACTTGCGCCAAACGTCAACAGCAGTCATGGCGCATCCCGAGCACGCTTTTTCCAGATCCGTGGCATTGGCGAGCGTAGCCAGTTTATCGGGCCGGTTAACCCATCCGTCGGCGTGACGATGGATGGCATAGATATGAGTAATATCGGAGCGGCAGCAACACTGATGGATGCTCAGCAAGTGGAAATACTTCGTGGACCGCAAGGCACCTTGTATGGTGCTAACGCTCTAGCAGGACTCATTCATATTCGCTCTAACGATCCAACGACGAAGACTCAAGGTCGAGTAGAAACGACGCTAGCGACCTATAATACCCGCAGCCTAACAGCGGCTGTAGGCGGCCCAGTAAATGAGAACGTGGGGTATCGAGTAGCGATACAAAGCAACCGTAGTGACGGTTTTATGGAGAACGACTATCTCGATAAAAGTCACACTAACAATATCGATGAGACATTTTTGCGCGGCAAGCTACGCATTCAAGCTAACGATCACCACATGCTCGATTTAACTGGCTTTTATGCCGATGTTGATAACGGTTACGATGCCTTTTCGCTAGATAACAATCGTCACACATTATCTGACCAGCCTGGGCATGACCGCCTAGAATCATCAGCCCTTGCGCTGAAATCAACCTGGACAGGACACAACGCATTTACGCTGGAAACCAGCCTTAGTCACTCCTCAGCTGATCAGGAGTATGGCTACGATGAGGACTGGGCCTATCCTTTCTTTTTTACCAACCCGGATGACCCAACCGAGGATTGGGGTTACAACTGGTTTGATAACTACAAAAGGGATATCTCTACAACAACAGCGGAGATGCGTTTCATTTCTGCTCCCGGTGCTGAGCTGTTTAATGGAACAACCGATTGGGTAACCGGCGTTTATTATTATCATCGAGAGACTGATCTGCTTCGCCAGCGCACCGACAATGCAGATTTTAATAGCGATTACACAACTTCACGTTTTGCAGTATATGGTCAGTTAGAATCACGCTTATCAGATGTTTTACGTCTAACCTCAGGATTACGCTTTGAGCAAAGCGAGTTTGATTATAGCGACAGCGACAGCGTGACATCCGATGAAGACGACCTACTCGCTGGCGGACGCTTAGCACTTGAGTATTTAGCGAATCAAAACCGTACCTATTACGCGCTTGTCTCTGCTGGCTACAAAGTAGGCGGCGTTAATGCAGACACAAATTTACCCGAGGAGCAGCGCGCTTTTGAAACAGAGTCGTTGTGGAACTATGAAGTAGGCGCTAAGAGCAACCTGCTCGATAATCGTTTGCAGACACAAGTTGCACTATTTTATCAACGCAGAAATGATGCTCAGATCAAAGGCTACCGCACGATATCTATGCCGAGCGGTGGCACCAGTTTTATCGACTATATCGATAATACGGATCAAGCCTACAGCTATGGTCTTGAAGCTGAAGCACAGTGGCAGGTTACGCCAGCCATTAACCTGTTCGGCGGCTTAGGTTTACTGGAAACC
Organism: Neptunomonas concharum; assembly: GCF_008630635.1. Taxonomy (NCBI): domain Bacteria; kingdom Pseudomonadati; phylum Pseudomonadota; class Gammaproteobacteria; order Oceanospirillales; family Oceanospirillaceae; genus Neptunomonas; species Neptunomonas concharum. The sequence continues at coordinate 1,946,944 of NZ_CP043869.1, forward strand.
CAACTAAACGATTCTGGCGCTGCTTTCGACGGCCGCGATTCTGCACAATCACCGAGCTATCAGTTTATGCTAGGTGCTGCCTTTAAGCATAGCCAGCATTGGTTCTCGGGCATTGAAGTAGAAGGCAAGGATGAGTTCTATTTCTCTGATAGCCACAACCAGCGCTCCGATAGCTATACATTGGTTAATGCACATATCGGTTACCAAACGCCAGACTGGAGCATTCGTCTTTGGGGCCGCAACTTAACCAATGAGCATTATGCCGTGCGTGGTTTCTACTTCGGAAACGACCCTAGAATCGATTGGGCAGAGACTCAATATACTCAGCTTGGCTCACCCCGCCAGATCGGTATTACTGCAGCAGTGAATTTTTAAAGCCCTGTAAAAATGCCGACCTATTTAGGTCGGCATTTTTAGTCGTGACGGCAAAATAAAACTATTACTGTGCAAACTTATAATATTCACGATTTAGATAGGCCGCCACATCAGAAACATCTTCAGGGAACCAGCCAACATCCAAATTCGTATTGCAACCTTCCACAAAGCTTTCTAACTTCGCATAGCTTGTTACTTTTCGCTCTTCACGTTGATAAAAAGCCGGTTGATGGCATGTATCGCAGTTGGCATCCGTATAGTGCTCGCCACGAATAGTTCTTTCCAGCTCAACCTCCTTGTACAGTGCTTCGCCATTATCTGCATCAGCCGCTTGTAACGCACTTACAGGCAACCCAACAATTAGTAATGAAGCCAGCAATACCTTTTTCATATCATCCTCCGTGGCGACTAAAGGCCAGTTTTTCTATTTATTATGATCCATCCAACCGCGTCAGATGGTTAAGGAAATCATCGGGGTCTATCACCCCCACCAATGTCAGATCAGGGCGTAGCTGCCCTTGTTTGTCGTAAAAAATAAGCGCCGGCGGACCAATCACTTTATAAGCTTTATTGAGCGCTTTCGATGCCTCATCGTTTGCCGTAACATCCACCTTCACTCGGGCAAAGCCGGACAATGCCTGTTTTACTCCCTCATCGGCAAAGGTGACATGCTCAAGCTCAATACAAGAGATGCACCAGTCCGCATAGAAATCCAGCATGACAGGCTGACCCACACGCTTAGCCTGCTCCAACACCGGCTCAAGCGCTTCTAAGGACGTCACATTGATAAAGCTCATTTCTGAAGATTGCGACGCATTCGCACTGTTCCCCGTCAGGCCTTTCAAAGGGTATAAAATACTTTTACCCCCTGACAACAAACCGACTAAAAGCGCAGCACCATAGAGCAGGGCAATGATACCAACACCTTTCCATAGTTTATGCCAACCCTTTGCTTGGGTTGGGATAGGATCAATCGCCCGCATGTAGATGGCGGATATAATCAAAACTACAGAAGTTAAAAGCATCGTTACCTGCACCGCAACCACACGATCCAGCATCCAAATGGCCATCAAAATCAGGAGTACACCAAAGCCTGCCTTGATAGCATCCATCCAGACGCCCGCTTTAGGTAGCAGTTTACCCGCTGATGCTCCCACCAGCAGAATAGGAACGCCCATACCCAAACTTAAGCTAAATAATGCTAAACCACCGAGTAATGGATCTCCTGATTGCCCAATATAGATCAAAGCTCCCGCCAAGGGTGCTGCCATACAAGGGCCGACAATAAGCGCTGATAGTAGCCCCATAATGGCAACGCCGGTCACAGTACCCCCTTTTTGATGGTTACTCGCTTTGTTTAAGCGAGTTTGCCAACTATTGGGAAGCTGCAAGTCATAGAAGCCAAACATGGAGAATGCTAAAGCCACAAAAATCAGGCTAAAAAAGCCAATAATCCAAGGGTTTTGAAAAGCAGCTTGCAAGTTCTCGCCAAACAGCCCAGCCAAAACGCCAGCAATGGTATAGGTCACCGAAACAGCCAAGACATAGACCGCCGATAAAAATAGCGCTCGTCCAGTCGTGATCCTATGACCATGCCCTGCAATGATACTCGAAATAATCGGAATCATCGGAAAGACACAAGGGGTTAGCGATAAGGCTAGGCCACCTAGGAAAAAGGCACCTAACGTTAGCAATAAACTTCCACCCGCCAAGATTTCTGCAAAATGATCCTGCTCGCTAACCACTGGCTGTTGGATGGTATTCGCAGTTGCGCCAACAGCACTTGGTGTGATTTCAGCTGGGGGAACTGTTGCTTCTACGTCATGAGGAATTTGAGAGACAGCCAATGTTGTTGTAACCGGTGGGTAACATATCCCCCCTTCCCAGCAGCCTTGGTATGAGATCGATAAGGAGCCATCGGAAGGTTGATTCAACACACTCTTTAACTGCAAGGTAACAGCAGCCTGCTGGTGATAGACCTCAACACTGCCAAACAGTGGATCATCTTTGGTCTCTGTCACACCATTAATACGACTGAGCACCTCAATCTGATCAGAAGGCGTTACCGTGATACGGTCCCGATATAAGTAATATCGGTCAGGGATATCCCAACGCAATACAACCTTACCGTTATTTCCGATCTCAGGAATAAAGATAAACGCTTCTTCAACGGGTAAAGGGCCATCATTTTGCTGACCTAGTGAGTTACTTTTACCATCAAAAAAGCCTGCATAGGCAATCCCAAAGCCAGCAGTTGAAATAATGACTGTAAAACACAGCCTCATAAATAGACTTAACAAATTCGGCACAGATCCGATGCTCCTGAATCTAATAAAGGTGTTCTATGGACTACGCGCTATTCCTTGAGTTCTGACACACTTCATTAATTATGGAATAACATCATTCCCTAAAAGAATAAACAACTCAACTCTTGTACGCCATTGTAGCATTACTCTTTTGTTTCATACTGTCGGATTCGACCCTCTGTACCCTTATATAATTCACGGGTTTATGGTAAAAAGGCCTGCATTATGATTACGCACTTGCGTAGGAATCTGTTCAGGAAAAAGACAATGACTGATAATCGCGTAGAAAACCTCAACATCGAATCACATTCGGTTCTTATTACGCCAGAAGCTCTGAAAGATAAACTCCCTATCAGCGAAGCTGCAGCCAGCGCTGTCATGGAAGGTCGTCAGGTTATCCGTAATATTTTAGACGGCAGTGATAAGCGCCTCTTTGTTGTTATTGGGCCATGCTCTATTCATGATATCGACGCCGCTATTGAATATGGTCAACGCCTGAAAGCATTAGCAGAGCAGGTCAAAGATTCTATCTACGTTGTCATGCGCGTTTATTTTGAAAAGCCACGAACCACCGTTGGCTGGAAAGGCCTGATCAACGACCCTCACCTGAATGACTCCTTTGATATCGAAGAAGGCCTTCATATTGCGCGTAAGCTGCTACTCGATCTATCTGAAATGGGATTACCGTTAGCCACGGAAGCGCTGGATCCTATCTCGCCGCAGTATATGCAAGACCTGATCTCATGGTCTGCTATTGGCGCACGCACGACCGAATCTCAGACTCACCGTGAAATGTCTTCAGGCCTGTCTTGCGCCGTTGGATTCAAAAATGGTACGGATGGCGGTTTGGCCGTAGCAACTAATGCGCTGAAGTCGGTTAAGCATCCACACAACTTCCTCGGTATCAGTCCGGACGGACAAGTGTCCATCATCCGCACAAAAGGCAATCAGTATGGCCATGTGGTATTGCGTGGAGGCGACGGAAAACCTAACTATGACTCTGTAAACGTCGCAATCTGTGAACAAGCGTTAGAAAAAGCAGGTCTTGAGAAGAACATCATGATCGACTGTAGTCATGCTAACTCCAACAAAGATCCTGCCTTGCAACCACTCGTTGCAGAAAACGTCGCTAACCAGATACTAGAAGGTAACCGCTCGATTGTTGGTTTAATGATTGAGTCTAATCTGGCATGGGGCAACCAATCTATCCCAGAAAACTTGGATGAGCTGAAATACGGTGTCTCTGTAACAGATGCCTGTATCGATTGGGATGCAACTGAGAAATGCTTGTTGGATATGCATCATAAACTAAAAGATGTTTTGCCCAACCGATAAAACATCAGGGCCCTTCGGGGCCCTTATATAACCAAATTTTTAAACTTTTTTGCTTGAATAACGTCTTAATGTCTCCACCCACTTTTATCCTCGGGAAATGACTGTCAATGCTGGCTTTTCTTAACTGCGCTAACCGCTCTCCCCTCTTTTGGATCGTACTCATATTGGCTTGTGTCATCATGGAATCGATTGCACTCTATTTTCAGTACGTTTTAGATTATGGTCCGTGTGTGCTTTGCGTGCATATTAGAGCGTGGATTTTAGCAATATTGATACTTGCTATTGCCGCCTTAGTTACACGTAAATGCGCTAAAGCCAGAACGGCTCTCAACGTGCTTTTACTGGCAGCATCTGTCGGCATGCTGGAGCGTTCTTACCTTACATTAGGCATAGAACGTGGCTTTGTTGATGGCAGCTGTACGTTGAATGCAGGGTTCCCAGCGTGGTTGCCATTGGAAAAGTGGCTACCGACATTCTTCGAACCTTGGGAGGCTTGTGGTTATACCCCAGAAGTGTTGTTTGGTATAACCATGGCTGAAGGTCTGATCTTAGCTTCAGCTGGTTTGCTCATTGTATTTGCCGCCATGGTTGTAGCTAATCTCTTCAAAAAAGATAGCGCTACGGCTAACGGATGAAGTAATTAGCTCTTTAGTACTCTACCCCTTACTCGCAAGAGATGAACAATAGGCTATAACGATTCATCTTCGAGTGAGGGGATCCCCTTGTTACGATCTCTGTTACTAAGCTGTTTTTTACTGATTAGTCATGCTTCACACGCCACTGAAGCACTCCCTTATGAGTTCCTCAGCGCTCCCCTTCGCGTCAAACTCTATATGGCTTATGCAGAATTTAAGATGGCCCACCATACAACCGCGCGACTGATGTGGGAGCACTTGGACGCTGAGCAGTCAGCAGAGGCTGCTTTCAACCTCGGAATACTGTACGAACAAGGGCTAGGCCTTAAAAAGGATATTGCCAAATCCCTGCAACTTTATGAACGAGCAGGGAAACGAGGAAGCAGAGCTGCCGCATACCAACTAGGACTACTTTATAAAAGCCATCCAGAGCACCAAAACAAGGCTAAAGCACACTTCTGGCTCACAACCGCTGCTATCGATGGTGATCATGATGCGGCTATGCTCTTAGAAGAACTTAATAATCATACTGATCAGGCAAGTGACCCTATAACCAAAGTCAACCAGCTGTTAATGGAAGATAAAGCCGCAGAAGCTATCGCACTACTTCATCAGTTCTCTACTGCGCCGAATATAGACTATCGCGCAGTCTCCCGTTTAGCTTGGCTGTATGAAGCAGGTATTGGTGTAGAGCGAGATCTTTATGAATCAGCGCGACTCTTTCTATTAGCTGCTCAAGCGGGGCGCCCAGAAGCACAATATGCTATCGCCGTTATGAGCGAAACAGGTAAAGGGCAGCCACAAAACACTAGTATAGCCAAAGAGTGGCTTTACCGTTCAGCTTGCCAAGAATACCCACCTGCCCTTCAAAAATTGAGCGAGATAGAGCTCAGTAAACTGACACAACATTGCCCAACCAAAGTCATCAGGCAAAGACCTTCCTCTGAGTAAGCAAGCTTACTCATATTCAACATACTTCAAAGGCAGAATGTTCTTATCACTGATTTTCCTCATAACAAAGGATGAATTAACACCAGTAACACCTTGAATACGCGTGATTTTTCCCAATAAAATATCGTGATAACTATCCATATCCGGTACGACAATCTTTAATTGATAATCCGCATCATTCCCTGTGATTAAAAAACATTCCTGCACCTCTGGAATCTGGTTTATTGCCTCTTCAAAGGCTGTGAAACGCTCTGGGGTATGCTGATCCATACTAATATGCAAAATGACAATCAGGTTAAGATTCAACAAGCGTTCATCAAGACATACCTGGCGCCGCCGAATAACCCCTACATCTTCAAGACGTTTCACTCGACGCGAACATGGCGCAGCCGTAAGCCCTACATACTCAGCAAGGTCCTGATTAGATAAACTGCCATTTTCCTGTAGGGCCTGCAAAATTTTGAGATCAAACCGATCAAGAGAGACACTCTTTTTCACAATAACCACCTTATTAGCAATTTTTTATAATAGTTAAAGCACTATCCTTTTATAGTATTGCGCAAATTATCATATAAAAGCCAATTTAGTTAATTAATTGCGCTAACAATTCTCTACACTATGCTCGTCGGTTGATAAAACCGTTAAGACAGATCGGCTGCAGATTACACCTCTGCAGGTGCCTAACAGCTACCCGCTGGTAACGCAGAATTCTGTTGAAGCTTATCGAGCTTACCCAAAGTGCCAGAAGTGCTTACCAATCCAATGCCCCGGATGATTCAACCAAACGGGGCACTAGGATATCCCTAATAAATATCAGTTTTATGCTAACTCAACTTTTTGCAGGATGCCGTCATGTTTGATCATCGCAAGTACCGCCCCTTTACGCCGATTACGTTAACTGATCGCCAGTGGCCGAATAAACAGCTTACAACAGCACCCCATTGGTGCAGTGTTGACCTTCGCGATGGCAACCAAGCGCTAATCAATCCTATGTCGGTTGAAAAGAAAACTGAACTCTTCCAACTTCTGGTCAACATCGGATTTAAAGAGATTGAAGTGGGTTTCCCCTCCGCTTCACAGCCTGATTTCGATTTTGTAAGAAAGCTGATCGAGGAGAAGCATATTCCTGATGATGTCACAGTTCAGGTGCTAGTTCAGGCCAGAGAAGAGTTGATCAGCCGTACATTTGAGGCACTGAAAGGTGTCAAGCAAGCTATAGTACACGTTTACAACTCCACTTCAACAGTACAGCGGGAGCAAGTTTTCGGGCTTGACCGTGAAGGCATCAAAGCGATTGCCGTTAAAGGGGCTACGCTACTCAAAACCTATGCAGCCCAATATCCGAATACTCGCTGGGAGTTCCAATACTCCCCTGAGAGTTTCACTGGTACTGAGTTGGATTATGCTGTCGATGTCTGCGATGCCGTCATTGATGTATGGGAGCCGGAAAAGGGTCAACAGGTCATTATTAATCTACCATCTACCGTTGAGATGTCGACTCCTAATGTGTTTGCTGATCAGATCGAGTGGTTCTGTCGTCATTTGAAAAAACGTGATCAGGTACGCATATGCCTGCACACTCATAATGATCGTGGCTGTGCTGTCGCCGCTGCTGAATTGGGCATTCTTGCTGGAGCAGATCGAGTGGAAGGCACATTAATGGGCAATGGTGAACGTACCGGCAACATGGATGTGATCACGATGGCGATGAACCTTTATTCCCAAGGTATTGACCCTAAGCTGGATCTTTCCAATATCAAAGAGATCAACCGCACGGTAGAGCACTGTACCGAACTGCCGGTTCCTGCACGGCACCCTTGGGCAGGCGAGCTGGTTTACACTGCATTTTCGGGCAGCCATCAGGACGCTATTCGTAAGTCCATTGCCTACCATAAAGATCACAACCTACCTCACTGGGAAGTGGCTTATTTACCAATTGATCCTTTAGATATTGGCCGTGAATATGAAGCCGTTGTGCGTATTAATAGCCAAAGCGGTAAGGGGGGCGTTGCTTTGGTCTTAGAACGGGACTTCGGTATAACCCTACCTAAGTGGCTTCACGCCCCTATCAGTCAGGTGGTTCAAAAAGCAACCGAGTCAACAGGACAAGAGATAAGTTCACAGCGTATTCGCGAGTTGTTTGATCAATATTTTGTGGCAACACCTCATGCGCAAAAACTCCAGGGTTATGAACTTCATACCGAGCACGGAGGGGTTATGCTGAACGCAGAGATCGGTACTCTCCATTTAAAAGGACAAGGAAATGGCGCCATCGAGGCTTTAACTCAAGCACTGTCAGAATCTGCAAGTTGCTCAATGAAGGTGACTCACTTTGATGAAAACGCCCTAGGCTCTGGGAGTGATGCAACGGCGCGCGCCTGCGTTGCCCTGAATGTAGACGGTATTGACGTATATGGTGTCGCTGAAGCTACCGATACAACAGCGGCATCGTTACAAGCCCTGCTCTCTGCATTTAGCCGCTCACCTGCAGCAGACAAGCAGCAAGCGGCTTGAAACAGTCATCTTTATCAAAAAAGCCCCTTATTATGAGGGGCTTTTTAATTGTAGGTTTAATCTAGTTCAGGGTTCTCGTTGAGTAACTGATCCACGAAAAAAGCAGGTATTTCGAGACGATGAGCAATCTCTTTTAACACGACTATCTCAGCATGGCTAGCCTTACCCTCTGCTTTTGCCATAGTACATAGGTCACGCACCACCTGCATACGTTTTGGCAGCGTGTTATGCTTTTTCACCAATTCCGCACGTTTAGGCAATTCTTCTTTGAGCTTCTCTAAATTAAAATTGTCCTTATATTCATAACGGCCGAAGAAGCGCTCAAACACATTTATCTCGTGCTCGGAGATCTCTCCATTGGCATTCGCAACCAGCAGCGCGCCTGCAAACAGGAGGTGTCTCATGGATAAAGCTGCATCCGTTTTCGCATCGAGATAGCTGGGCTCCATCAGCGCCATAATACCCTCGACACCCAACTCTAGAGTTGCCACATCGACACCAGCAGGGAGCATGTGCTGTGAATGATGGAATAACTGTAGCGCTTTAACCCGCAAAGGACTAAATGGATGCGTCATAAACCAATCTTCCATAGGCGCACCTGCGCCTGGAGCACCGTCCACCAGCTGCATATCATCCACTTGTTTTAAGAAATCCTGAAGATTAAAGCGAACAACCGAGCTGGTAACACCCGAGGATAATTTAAATAAAGCTCTTGCAACCGCATGTAAATTTTGTGTGCAGAACGCCCCAGCTCGATCCGCCGAAATCTCTGCAAAGCGCGACCAACTGGTGAGTTTTAACGCAAGATCAGGTGATACCGGTGACTCGCCCTTTAAGAGGTACCCTACTGGAATATCATGATGCTGATAAATAAAGTGGCCGAGTTCATGCCCCATCACAAAACGTAGCTCCTCTTCATCGAAGCTATCTAATAAACTTGAGGAGAACATGATAAACAACCGCCCCTCCTCAGGTTTCACACACGCAGCATTAAAGTGAGGGCTAGAGTAGGCGTAAAGTTCTACCGGTAAATCAACACCAAGCTTTGCAATACAATCTTGCGCTATACGCGTTAAACCTGGGGCCATAGCTGGGCTGAGTCGAACTGAGGTAGATAACAAACGGCGACGCACTCCCTGCACGCCCTGCGCTTCCATCTGCGCTAGCTTTTGATTCAGGCTTATAACTTCTGGGGTCTGCATCAGCTGTTCGGCTAGTGCAAGGTCATGTTGTGATCGTATCTGCTCTGCGTTCATATCAATTTCTTTCTTCTTATTGAGAGTAAGTGCGATAAGCTTACCGCACATTTACCCCAATACTAAAGAAGTAGAGATGAACCTAGTCTGATAGATTAGACCGTTTTTCGACGCAACAAACTGTAATACAGTAGCGGAATAACCACTAGCGTTAACATAGTTGAAACCAACAATCCAAAAATCAAACTCACCGCCAATCCATTAAAGATAGGATCATCTAGTATAAAGAAAGCGCCCATCATCGCTGCCAGCGCGGTCAGTATAATAGGTTTGGCTCGAACACTGGCAGCACTAATAACCGCCTCTTCTAACACCATACCGGTTGCTAACTGATGGTTAATAAAGTCCACCAACAAAATAGAGTTGCGAACAATAATTCCCGCCAGTGCAATCATGCCTATCATCGAGGTCGCGGTAAATTGTGCACCTAACAGAGCGTGCCCTGGCATGATGCCAATCATTGTTAATGGAATAGGCGCCATAATCACCAAAGGAACACGATACGAACCGAACTGCCCAACCACTAATAGATAAATGAGAATCAGACCAACAGAGTAGGCAGCTCCCATATCCCTGAAAGTTTCATAGGTAATCTGCCATTCACCGTCCCACTTAAGTGAGTAGTCGAAGGTGTTTTCAGGCTGACTGATAAACGTCTGCGTGAGGTTATCTAGCTCTCCTACCATAGAGAACATTCCATAAAGTGGGCTATCGAGTCCACCCGCCATATCTCCTGTGACATAAACCACCGGTAATAAGTCTTTATGATAAATACTCGTTTCCCACGGTTGTTCTACAACATTCACCACTTCCGATACGGGCACTAGCGCCCCCGAGCGGCTACGCAGTTTCATATCCAATAAGCTATTAAGATCCCCTTTCGCAGCAACCGGTAGCTCAAGACGAACCGGAATAGGATATTTTGCATGACCTGTATGTAGAAAGGTCACATCTACACCTGCCAAGGCCATCGCGATTGACTGAGTTACATCTGATTGGCTTACACCCAGCATAGCGGCTCGGCTGCGATCTACATGGACCACGATACGCTCACTGGGCGCTTCGATACTGGTATCAATATCAGATAGACCTTCGGTTTCAGTAAACAACTGCGAAATCCGATGCGCCGTTTCGATTTGTCCCTGATAATCAGGCCCGTATACTTCTGCCACTAACGGTGCCATCACCGGTGGGCCAGGAGGAACCTCAACCACCTTGACTGATGCGACGTGCTGTTTAGCTATTTCAACTAGCGCTGGACGCACCGCTAGGGCAATCTCGTGGCTAGAGCGCTCTCGATCAGCTTTGCTAGCCAAATTAACCTGCAACTCCCCCTGATGAGGTTGCTGGCGAAGATAATATTGCCTCACTAATCCATTGAAACCGATGGGCGCTGCCGTACCAGCATAGGCCTGAATGTTTCTAACCTCCTGCACCGTTAACAAGTAATCCGCCAAATCCGTCAAGACGCGGTTAGTTTCTTCTACCGGTGTCCCTTCTGGCATATCGACCATCACTTGAAACTCACTCTTGTTATCAAAAGGTAGCATCTTCAATACAACCAACTGAACAACGGCCAAGCCAATGGCTCCAGCAATCAGCCCAATCAGAGAAAAGCCAAGTAAGTAACGACTTAGTCGCTTTTGTGCACCCAGAAAAGGGGTCATCAAACGTCTAAAAAATTGATGACTTTTTGTTTCAATAGGCGTTTCGCTTTCAGATGTATGATGAGACCCATCACTTTTAAACAGTTTCGCGGATAGCCATGGTGTAAAGGTAAAAGCGATAATCAGTGATAACATCATACCCATTGATGCATTGATAGGGATCGGGCTCATATAGGGCCCCATCAAACCGGATACAAAAGCCATGGGTAACAACGCAGCAATAACGGTTAAGGTTGCTAATATCGTAGGTCCACCCACCTCATCAACGGCAACCGGTATCGCTTCTAGTAAGTTCTTTTTCCCTAACGCCATATGTCGATGAATGTTCTCCACCACAACAATGGCATCATCCACCAAAATACCGATGGAAAAGATCAAGGCAAACAGCGAAACGCGGTTCAACGTAAAGCCCCATGCCCACGATGCGAACAGTGTCACCATCAAGGTCAACACAACAGCGGAACCAACCACGAACGCTTCTTTACGACCAAGCGTGAAGAGCACTAAAGCGATCACAGAGATCGTAGCGAAAATAAGTTTCTGAATTAGCTTATTCGCCTTGTCGTTAGCCGTCTCACCGTAGTTGCGCGTCACGGTGACTTCGACATCATCCGGAATGAAATGTCCTTTTAACTGAGTCACACGTGATAAGACCTGATCAGCAATATCGACAGCGTTTTCCCCCGGCTTTTTACTAATCGATAAAGTTACTGCCGGACGACGATCAGTCTCACTAGCTTGGGTATGCCAGACATAGTTTTTATTCTCAGCCGATGCCGCCGTTATATCAGCGACATCTTCAAGGTAGATAGGACGCCCACCTGCCATACCGACCACAAGCTCTGCTATCTCATCTTGCGTAGAAAGGTAAGCACCTGCCGTCACAGGGGTGTAATGATTATCTGCCACAACAGCGCCTGCTTGTGTGGCGATATTACTCAGCATTAATGCTTGCTGCAGCTCAAAAACAGAGAGATTTCTTGCCGCCATCTTCTGCGGGTCTAGCAAAATCCGAACGACTTGTTCCGGCCCACCTATTGTCTCAATATCTCGCGTGCCGGGTACACGCTTCAGTTCGGTTTCCAGCGCATGGGATATTTGTCGTAGTTCATACGCTCCCACCGTTGGTGTTTTGCTATGCAAGGTTAGCGCGACAATCGGAACATCATCAATTCCCTTAGGCTTAACAAGTACAGGGCCTATACCTAAGTTTGCGGGCCTCCAATCCATATTGGAATAGATCGCATTGTATAAACGCACCAGTGCCTCCGTGCGTTCCACACCCACTTTAAATTGAATCGTCAAAATAGCCTGACCAGGAGATGAGACAGAATAGATATGCTCTACATCTTTTATCTCTCCTAAGAGCTGCTCCAGAGGGGTGGATACCAGCATTTCGACATCCTTGGCGGATGCTCCTGCGAAGGGCACCATAACATTTGCCATAGTGACATTGATTTGAGGTTCCTCTTCACGAGGTGTGATTAGTGCAGCAAATAAACCCAACAACAACCCCACAATGGCAAGCAAGGGCGTAAGCTGGGAACGCATGAAGTAGTTGGCGATTCTGCCAGAAAAGCCGAGCGCTGACATGATATTACTCTCCTGCCGGAATTCGCGGATTGGCCAGATGAATACCAGCAGCGATAGGATCGTAGGCTACTTTCTCGCCTGCAGATAGTCCCGCTAAGACTTCAACTCTATCCCCTAAGAGTTTACCTAAGCGCACCTGACGCAGTTGCGGCTGAGCATCGTTTAAAATATAAACTGCTGCAACCTCCGAACGGTGAACCACTGCTTCAGCTGGAATCAGCAAGCGCTCTTTTTCTCCTGTCTGAACAGCGACTTTCACAAGCTGCCCAGGGTACGCAAACTGCAGATCAGCGGGCAGTTCTAAACGCGCCCGAACCGTACCTGTAGCACTGTCAGAAATAGGGAAAAACACCACGTTAAGCGGTTCGATTACGCTATCTTGATCTAATAGAACACGTACCTTCGGCGCTTGAGCAGACATTCGCGCTATGCGCTGTGGAAGGTCGGTATAAACACGCAAGCGCGCGGGATCAAAACCACTCATCAGCGGCATACCAGGCTGTACCGCTTCACCTACTTCAACATGCCTAGCGCTAACAACGCCCGAATATGCCGCTTTAATTTCTGTGTACGACAGCTGCTGTTGTGCCTTTTTCAAAGCAGCCTCTGCACTAGCGACCCGTGCACTTGCGCTATCAAATCGCGCTTTTGCCTCGTCAAAGTTTGCCTTAGAAAGTAACTGTCTCTCATATAACGCCTTGACTCTTGTGTACTGTTTAGATTCTGCCGAACGGGATGACAGGGCTTCAGCAAGCGCGGCCTCTGTTTGATTTAAGCTTGCCTGTTGATCAATACCCACAAGACTTAGGATCGTTGCACCCGCAGGCACATGGTCCCCCACATCAACAAAAATCTTATCAACCCGTCCACTGGTTTCTGCAGAAACCGTTGCACTTGCGATAGCTTCAACCTTCCCTTCAAAAACACGCTCTACCGGTGTCTTTATCAGACTAACTTGATAGGAATCGAGCTCAGCTGTTTGAGCCATTAACGATGTGGATAGGAGCATCGCCAGTAGTAAGCGCCTCATTGGATACCTCAAAGCGTAAAGAATATTATTTAGAACATTCTAATATATACTTTATTGATTTAACAGACTCGTGCCATGTTTAAAACAGATGTATTTGGCAAGCGTTAAGCTTTCAGTCAGTAAACTTCGGCCGCCTTGATGGACATATTGAACGTTTGTTAAAAATAAGTGACAAACTAATCATGGTTAGCGTATTAATATATCGGAATGCAGGCCGATAACATCCGTTAAAGCGGTACGGAGCGACCCGATAAATGACTTTATTAATATATGACAATGGCAATCTGGTTAAAAACCTTTCCGATGCTCAGTTTCCTCAGCGTGGCGTTACGCCTGCTCAAGGCAGCCCTATAGCACGGGATGTTACACAACAGAATATGACTACTAGCGGTCAGGCAGCTTCTATTCCCTCGCCAACGGCATATCAGCCCTCGGTGACCCAAACCCGCAGCACAACAACCTCATCCAGACTTTACGAAGAAACAGGCAGGAAATCCGACTCCCTACAAGATCGTCGAAGGCTCATGGCGCTACATGTAATGAGTTCTCCCCCCATTACAGTCGGCCAGTTTGAAACGGTCAAGAAAGCTTGGGAAACCCTACAGAGCGAAGAAATTGACCACTTAATCGTTGTCAACAGCCGAGGCTTTCCTTTGGGTATCATTACGGGAGGAGACTTGCTGCGCTACGGATCTCATTCAGAAAGCTTTATCGAGAATCTACTCCACCCACCTCTAGTAGCTGTTAGCCCAGAAACGTTAGTGAGAGAGATCGCTTTAATTTTTATGGAGCAGAAAGTTAGTTCCGTGCCTGTCGTCAACAAAGCGCATCAAGTAGTTGGTATCGTTTGTCGCAGTGACCTACTCCGTTTACTGGTCAGCGGGCCCAACCTAGAGCAGAGAGTTTAGTCAAAAAACTCTCTGCTCCTGTATGCATACTCACCTTCCTAGCAGGGCAACGGCTACACCTTAAAGCAGTCTTTCAAAGGCTAAGGTGAGTTGGAGATCATTCTGGTTAAGATAGATTTCATTACCTGTGATGGTCATCGTAATAGACATGTTACGACCAACCAAAGCGGGCAGCTGGGCTGTTTGTTCGTTATTAAACTGCCAAACTTCAACCCGTGGTAAAGCTTTAAATGCTTCTTGAGAGCGGCTCCACCATATGTCAGATTCACGACCATAAGCATACAAAGATACCTTTGGTGAACGGCTCACTCCTTTACGAATTCTATCTGCTGAAGCTTGGCCGACTTCGATCCAATGATGGACCTGACCATCAGGCGCGACTTCCCATAGATCTGCCTCATCCGTGGCAGAAAGCCCCTTACAAAACTGAAGACCTGGATGGTAGTTAAGACCAAAAGCCATTAACCTTACCATCATACGCTCTTGAGTTTCTGAAGGATGCAGCGCCAGCGTCAACTTACAGCCGGTATAAATATCGCGATTCATATCAACCAGCTGCAACTCAACTTTATAAATTGTCGGTTTTAACGCCATGATTTAAGAGGTTGTATCGATCTGTACAGGCGTCGTTAGAATTGTTTGTAAGCTCTGTGAGTGCTCAGCCGCTTCGTGCCCCAAATCCGTTAAATAACCACCATCCATTTGGGTAATCAAACCTTTATCAAACAAGCGCTTAGCTGCTTCGATCATTTCAGGCGCTGCGTTATGGTGCACCTTAATGCCCTCTTGCGTTGTACCTAAATTAAAATGATTCAACAGATTTAGCTCAGCAACGAGTTCAGCATTATAGGGCATAGTACAACTTCCTTTACGAATGTTTTAAGTGCACTCAGCATAGTGTTAAACCCTATAGGAGTACAGAAGCAAAACAGACAAAGTTCTCAAAAAAACGTCTTTCACGTCATAGATCAACTTTTAAAAGTATTACAGCTCTCTACTTGCCCGGAACCAAACCCTTCACGGAACCACTTCACACGTTGAGCTGACGTGCCATGAGTAAAGGAGTCTGGAACAACATATCCTTGGCTGCGCTTTTGGATCGCATCATCACCAATCTTACTTGCAGCATTCATAGCCTCATCGATATCACCTGGCTCAACCACTTGCCGCACTCGATTAGCATGATGAGCCCATATTCCAGCCAAACAATCAGCCTGCAACTCAAGCTTTACCGACAGAGCGTTTGCTTGAACTTTCGGCATCCCCTGCTGCATCTGATGAACTTTCTGTAAAATACCAAACTGTTGTTGCACATGATGCCCAACCTCATGAGCAATAACATACGCCTGTGCAAAATCACCCGGCGCCCCAAAAGCATGTTTCAACTCATCATAAAAGCTTAAATCTATATAAACCTTTTGATCAGCTGGACAGTAAAATGGCCCCATCGCCGATTGCGCTAAACCACACGCAGAACGAACAGAGTTACGAAATAAAACTAAACGCGGTTGCTGATACTGTTTCCCCATCTGTTGAAACAGTGGTATCCAAGTATCTTCGGTATCCGCCAGCACAACGGAAACAAAGTCCGCCATTTCATCATTGGGGGCCGGTGAGGAACGAGAATTAGGTATTTGCTGTGTTTGAGTAGGAATAGATGCTCCTCCTCCCCCCAAAAGCATATTCAAAATAGTGGATGGATCCCCGCCCATGATCAACACGATAACGGCAATCACAATAATGCCTATTCCGCCCTTTTTCTTACCGCCACCTATGCGGAACCCACCACCAGAGCGGCCAAAACCACCAGAATCTGAACGTTGGTCTTCTATATTTGAGCTGCGACGACCGCCTTTCCAGCGCATGGCCTTCTCCTGCATTTAAATAAAAAAGTATATGATGCTTCCAGCGTATTTACGCTGGCTGAATTTCACCAACTGTATCTCTATCCTACCCCAAGACAATGGTCGCTGACATCTCTTGTACTTTCCAATAGAATTCAGGGTTTAGTAACGCAATTGAGAATTAAACGTGGAACTTAAGCACCTGGTTATTCGAGAACTCCATAAAGAGGAAGATCAATCTACTGTCATCAGTGAAAAAGGTGGACTTGTTAATACACATAACAGCGTTGTGCCTGATATGGTTGACTCTCTAAATAATGCGCTTGCTAGGCGCTCCACGCTCACTCACGGCTCATTCAATCAGGAAAACCAAGAAGGTTACCCCTTTATTAGCGCCTTCAGCAGCTATCTTAAGAGCGAGCAACAAGACGGCGACTTTTTACGTTTAGCAGATCAAGGCATTGCGCAACTGGCAGCCGCTATGGATGCACCATCATCCCGAAGCGCGACAGGCGGTTACATTATATTCTCACACTACCAACAAGAGCGTTATGAGTATTTACTTATCGCACTGGTAAAAAACCGCTCAGCCATCTCACTAAACGATCAGCTTAAACCAACCGAGGTGGCAGAAGTGGACCTTGATCGCCTACACCAAGCTGCGAAAATCAACATCACCTCTTATCGAAAAGGCAAAGAAAGTTACTTGAGCTTTATGGGGACAAAAGAAAAAGGCGATGTTACCCACTATTTCTCAAACGCCTTTGGATGTACAGACGTTACACCCTCAAAAAAATCAACCGGTGATCTGATCAAGGCAGCGCAAGACTTTTGCACACAAAATGGTTTATATGAACAGAGAGAACAAGTCGTCGAGGACGTTGTGAGCTATTTAAGCCGACAACGTGCGGATAAACAAACGGCAAATCTACCAGAAGTTGAACAAATTTTTGATCAGCATATACCCGCCGAACAGGCTGAAAATTTAGCAGGCACTTTTAGCCGTTTTGCCAATAGCGAGCAATATAAAGTTAGCCATGAGTTCCAACCTCACACCCATACATTGAACTCACTCACCAAGCTCAAGGCAAAAGCGGATAACTGGCAGTTGGATTTCTCTAAGAAGTCGCTGGGTGCTGTATCATCCGGTAGCGAAATCGAATTTGATGAAGATAAACAGACCCTGATTATTCGCCGCTTACCAAGCCGAGTCGTGGAGCAGATCCGCCGCACACTCAAAGGCGAAGAGGAATAACTCTCGCTAAAGAATCAACAGTAAAAAAGGACGCTGCTGCGTCCTTTTTAGTCGTACTATTACTTCTCTGCGGTTTTCGCTTCTTCTGACGACTCATAGATGAGAATGGGTTCCGATGTCCCCTCAATCACACCTTCATCAATCACAACCTTGCTGACATTTTCCATAGAAGGCAGCTGATACATGATATCCAATAAAGTCGCTTCTAAAATAGAACGCAAGCCTCGAGCACCCGTTTTACGCTCCAACGCCTGACGAGCCACGGCACGTAGTGCATCTTCACGAAAGTCGACTTCGGCACCTTCCAATTCAAACAACTTAGAATATTGTCGAGTCAGACTGTTTTTCGGCTCTGTGAGAATTTGAATCAGCGCATCAGTATCCAGTTCCGCCAGCGTCGCAATCATAGGTAAACGCCCGACGAATTCAGGAATCAAGCCAAACTTAACTAGATCTTCTGCTTCAATATCCAACAGCGTATCAGTAATTGAGCGCGAATCATCTTTGCTCTTAACTGTCGCGCCAAAACCAATCGAACTTTTCTCCGAACGATCACGAATAATCTGTTCAAGGCCAGCAAAAGCCCCACCACAGATGAATAGGATATTAGAGGTATCAACCTGCAAAAATTCTTGCTGAGGATGCTTACGCCCCCCCTGAGGAGGCACAGACGCCACCGTACCTTCTATCAGCTTCAGCAACGCCTGCTGTACACCCTCGCCTGACACGTCTCGTGTTATAGACGGGTTATCTGATTTACGAGAGATTTTGTCAATCTCATCAATATAAACAATACCTAGCTGTGCACGCTCGATGTCGTAGTCACATTTTTGCAACAGTTTCTGAATAATATTCTCAACATCTTCACCCACATAACCAGCTTCTGTCAGTGTGGTTGCATCAGCGATAGTGAAGGGGACATTGAGCATACGGGCTAATGTTTGCGCCAACAATGTCTTACCGCTGCCGGTTGGTCCGATTAAAAGGATATTACTTTTACCCAGCTCAATATCTTTGTTCGCTGAACTACTTTGGAAACGCAGGCGCTTATAATGATTATAGACCGCCACAGCCAGCACTTTTTTAGCACGGTCCTGACCAATGACATATTCGTCCAGCTTTGCCTTTATCTCAGCAGGGATCGGCAGGCTATCCTGCGCTTCCTGCTCTTCAATATCCTGAATCTCTTCACGAATAATATCGTTACACAGATCAACACATTCATCACAGATAAAAACCGATGGGCCTGCAATCAATTTTTTTACTTCGTCCTGATTCTTTCCGCAGAACGAGCAAAACAGCTTACCCTGTTCATTGTCTTTATCTTCGATATCATCGCTCATCGAACTTCCTCATACGTGCCAAAGCGGTAAAATAATTAATAGTGGCTGGTAATGCTTTTTTCAACCCACAGCCACCCAACACCCCACTTTCGGTGCTTATTCAGCTGAACGCTTTTCTAGGACCTGATCAATCAGACCGTACTCAGCCGCTGTCTTAGGATCCATGAAATTATCGCGATCGGTATCGCGCGCGATGGTCTCAATATCTTGGCCTGTATGCTCAGCAAGTTTACGGTTTAGCTTATCCCGAATATTAAGAATCTCTTTCGTATGGATCTCGATATCGGTCGCCTGCCCTTGATATCCTCCCAAAGGCTGATGGATCATTACGCGTGCATTCGGTAATGCATAACGCTTACCTTGAGCGCCAGCAGCTAATAGAAAAGCTCCCATGCTTGCCGCCTGACCAATACACATCGTGCTAACGTCTGGTTTAATAAACTGCATGGTGTCGTAAATAGCCATACCTGCAGTAACCGAGCCACCTGGAGAGTTGATATAAAGATGAATATCTTTATCAGGATTTTCCGCTTCCAGGAACAACAACTGAGCCACAATCAAGTTAGCCATATGGTCTTCGACCTGACCCACAAGAAAAATGACACGCTCCTTCAGTAAGCGCGAGTAAATATCATAAGCGCGCTCACCCCGAGCCGACTGTTCGACAACCATCGGCACCAAACCGGAGTTTTCGATAATCTGAGAACCGCCCTGATGGATTACTGACATGCTAACTTCTCCTTTAAAACCTGATAAAACAAAAAACGACAGCCGGATAAGCACCAACTGTCGTTTCTCATTCAGTCAATGCGCCAAACGACGCGAGACAGATTACGCTTCGTCGTTTTGCTGCTGTGCTGGCTTGATTGCTTCTTCGTAAGCAACAGCAACTTCAGTCACTTTAGCAGAAGCTAACAACTGATCAACAACCTGATCTTCCAATACCAAGCTCTTAACCTGATTTAGCATATCTTCGTTGCTGTAGTACCAATCGATAACTTCTTTTGGCTCTTGGTAAGTCTGAGCCATCTCTTCGATAGTCGTACGAACACGCTCATCATCAGCTTTAATATCGTTGGTTTTAATCACTTCCTGAACCAACAAGCCAACGGTTACGCGTCGCTTAGCCTGATCTTCAAACATCTCTTTTGGTAACATATTGAAATCGATGTTTGCACCGCCGCCAAACTGCTGCACAGCTTGCTTACGCAGGTTATCAATTTCACTACCGACTAATGCTGAAGGTACCTCAATACCGTTGATTTCAACCAACTTAGTGAAAACCTGATCCTTAAGCTTCATTTTCAAAGCGTTTTTCATTTCACGTTCCATGTTAGAACGCACTTCCACTTTGAATGATTCTAAATCTGTTGCTTCTAAACCAAACTTAGAAAACAGCTCTTCGTTTAATTCTGGCAACGTAGGTGTAGATACAGACTGTACTTTGACCTTAAATACAGCTGCCTTACCTTTTAGGTTTTCAGCATGGTACTCTTCAGGGAAAGTAACGTTCAGTTCAACGTCATCACCTGCTTTGGCACCGTTCAGACCATCTTCAAAGCCTGGGATCATTGAGTTGGAACCCAATACTAAATCATGACCTTCTGCTTTACCGCCTTCAAATGCTTCACCATCGATGAAACCTTCAAAGTTGATTTTAACGCGATCACCTTCAGCTGCGGCTGAATCAGTCTCGTTCCATTCAGCCTGTTGCTTGCGAAGTGTTTCAATCATCTGCTCAAGATCTTCATCTTTTACGTCAGAAGTCGCTTTTTCGATCTCAACAGATGAATAATCTGCTAATTCAATTTCAGGGTATACTTCAAACGTAGCAGTGAACTGGAAATCTTCACCGTCTTTGTCGTTTTTCAGGTCGATCTGTGGACCACCCGCTGGCGTGATTTTCTCTTGCTGAACCGCTTCATAGAAGCTCTGCTGAATCACTTCACCAATAACGTCTTGGCGAATACCGGCGCCATAGCGCTGCTTAACGACCTTCAAAGGTACTTTACCCGGACGGAAACCATCCAAACGTACAGTGCGCGCTGTCTGCTGCACACGCTTATCTACATCGTTCTCAATGCGCTCTGCTGGCACAGTGATTGTCATCTGACGCTCAAGAGCGGAAGTCGTTTCAACAGAAACTTGCATGGAATTCCTCACCAAAAAAATACTATCTACCGGTTGATCTTAGCCTAAGAATCTATTCACCGGAGCTTAACTGAATCAGACCTAAAACACCTGATTTATCCAGACTCGATTATAGTTCGAAGCCAAAAATTCTAAAGCGCAAAATTCTCCGGCACTTGAACCTATTAGTCAAGTAATAAACACAAATGAAATAGTGACACAGAACATCAGAAAGGCATTAAACGCACATCAGCGCAAAACGACCTATACACCATAAACATGGCATTACATAAGATATATCTAAAAGGAAATATTTAATACTGAAGAGATTTGCGAAGCACCACTTAGTATGACTAATAAATGGTGCGGACGGAGAGACTCGAACTCTCACACCTTTCGGCACCAGAACCTAAATCTGGCGTGTCTACCAATTTCACCACGTCCGCATATTACCTGGAATGGGGTGGACGATGGGGCTTGAACCCACGACCGCCGGAATCACAATCCGGAGCTCTGCCAACTGAGCTACGCCCACCATAACCAGATACACTTAATAAGGAAAGAAAACTTTGAGTTATCTGACCACCTGTTGGCGACCCCTCGTTAAGATGGGGCGTATTCTATGGAGCATACCTAAGCCTGTCAACCTATTTCCCACGATTTTTTTAATAAAGTTGACATTTATTTTGAAACTTCGTTTTTTGATTATTTTTTATACAATTTCTTTTAATAACAAATACCTATCACAGGTCGCAACCGTTCAATTTATCAAGTATCGGGCAAGCTGTACCCTCATCACCCGCACACTGCACTACAACTGCTTCAAGTACTGCTTGCATACTCTGTAATTGCGCAATCTGATCTTTTATTTGCTGCAAGTGCTTTTCCGCTTTTCCCTTCACTTGTGCACTGGTTCTGTTGGGCATCATCGACAACTGTAGTAGGCTGCCACTATCTTCTAGAGAAAAACCAAGGTCCCTCGCCCTTTTAATAAAGCATAATCTGTCCAATTGAACTTCGTTGTATGTTCTATAGCCGTTTGCGCTGCGCTGAGCGGGCGGTATAACACCTTGCTGCTCATAAAAGCGAATTGTCTTACTGCTCAATCCACAATATTTTGCTGCTTGGGAAATATTCATACCTTCACCTGATTAATCCGAGACCCTCTTGACCTTACCGTAACGGTAACCTCTAAACTCTTCTCTACGTTAACATGTAACTTTATTTTTGTACGCCCTCTTAAGTTCTTAGGGCATGATGAGGTAAGGATATGAGCACAACATTACTGCTGGAAAATGTATCCTGTGCAGGGTGCGTTAAAAAAATAGAAGCCCGCGTCGCACAAATCCCCGAAATTAACCAAGCCGAAGTTAATTTCCCGATGAGAAGACTGATTATTGATGGCTCGGCCACGCCTGACTCTGTCATTACTGCTTTAGATGAAATTGGCTATCGTGCACGCTTAGTGATCAGTGAAGAGGAAGCACGGAAAGAACAAAAAGCCTTAGCGCTTCGCCAGTATCACCAAAAGCTGATGCAATCCGGTATCGCGCTCGCCCTAGGCATTCCCATGATGATCGCGGGCTTCTTTATGGATGATATGAGTGTCGATACGCCACAAGATCAGTGGCTATGGGGTATTCTTGGCCTACTCACTTTGGCTATCCTCTATTATTCAGGCCGTCATTTTTTTATCAGTGCGCTAACTTCGTTACGCAATGCTACCTCGACGATGGATACGCTGATCTCTGTAGGCACTGGCAGTGCTTGGTTATTCTCTATGCTGGTCGTTGTTATGCCAGATCTATTCCCTGACGGCGCTCGACACGTCTACTTCGAGGCCGCCGTCATGATTATTGGTCTGGTCAATCTTGGACAGGCCCTTGAACTTCGCGCCAGAAGCCACACCTCTGACGCGGTAGAAAGACTGCTCGATCTTCAACCCAAAACAGCCAGAGTAGTGAAAGACGATAAAGAGCAAGAACTGCCTTTAGAACTGATTAACCAAGGCGACCTTATCCGCATTAGGCCCGGAGAGCAGATTCCTGTAGATGCTCTTGTTATCGAGGGAGAAAGCTATGTGGATGAGTCCATGCTCACCGGCGAGCCACTACCTGCCGGAAAGAAGGTTGGCGACGCAGTGTCAGGCGGCACATTAAATACATCTGGCAGCCTGTTAGTCGAAGCTGTCCATGTCGGTGAAGATACCGCTTTAAGTCGTATCATCGCTATGATTCGCCAAGCACAAAACAGCAAACCAGAAATCGCTCATCTGGCTGATAAGATATCTGGCATCTTCGTCCCTGCTGTCATTGTAATCAGTGTATTAACAGCGCTGATTTGGTATCTGTTTGGCCCTGAGCCTCGCATTGCTTATATGCTGGTTACAGCCATGACCGTCCTTATCATCGCCTGCCCTTGTGCTTTAGGTCTAGCAACACCCATGTCTGTGATGGTGGGCGTCGGTAAAGCCGCCGACTATGGCGTGCTGGTTCGCAATGCCCAAGCTTTGCAAACAGCGGCAAACATCACCACACTGGTACTGGACAAAACAGGCACCATTACAGAAGGCCGCCCTAGTGTTGATAGTATTCAAAGCTTCTCTAAGCTCGGCGAAAACGAGCTGCTTGGCTTAGTTGCTTCCTTGGAACAGCGCTCTGAACACCCCTTGGCCGCAGCGATTGTTAACCAAGCACAGTCACTCGGCATCGCGCTTTACCCTGTCGATAACTTTATCTCCATTACCGGTAAAGGGGTTAGTGGCATAGTACAAGCGCAATCGCTCATTTTAGGTAATCGTGCTTTTATGGAAGAAAAGCAGATAGACATCACTGCCAGTGAAGCGCTGTTCCACCAGCAAACAAAACTAGGTAAAACCCCTGTCTTTATTGCAAACGAGAAGGAGCTACTCGGCCTGATCTTTATATCCGATCCTATCCGAGAAGACGCGCTCGCTGCCATCACTCGGCTACAAGATAAAGGCATTAAAATCGTTATGATGACAGGCGACAATCAGCAAACAGCCGCAGCGGTAGCCTCCCACGTAGGAATTCAGGATTATATCGCCGAAGTACTGCCAGAAGACAAAGCGAATCATGTCAAGCAATATCAACAACAAGGCGAGATCGTCGCCATGGCGGGTGATGGAATTAATGACGCGCCAGCCTTAGCTCAAGCCGATGTTGGTTTCGCTATAGGTCAAGGTACGGATGTCGCCATCGAAAGTGCCGACATGATCTTAATTCGTAACTCGTTACATAGCGTTGTGGATGCCATCGCGCTCTCTAATGCTACCTTAAGAAATATCAAACAGAACTTGTTGGGTGCTTTCTTATATAACAGCTTAGGCATCCCAATTGCCGCCGGTGTCCTATTCCCATTTACCGGCCTATTGTTGAGCCCTATCATTGCAGGTGCCGCTATGGCCTTTTCATCAGCGACAGTGGTTGGTAATGCAAATCGCTTAAGGCTGTTTAAGCCTCGCTAAGCACTCGGACGAACAACGCAATGGCCTGTTTACCCTACAGGCCTTTTTCAAACTCATGATTCGGTTTGCGCTGCAAATTGTTGCCGATACTGTACCGGAGAGATACTTAACTGCTTTCTAAAATGGTGACGCAGGGTGGTCGCGTTATCAAAACCACTCATATCCGCCACTTTTTCTACACTGATAATATCACTCTCGAGTAAACGTTTTGCTTTCTCTAAGCGCTGCTGAATTAACCATGCCTTAGGACTCAAATTGAAACTGGAACGAAACTTTCGGTCAAACGTGCGCCGCGACATATTTGCACGTGAGGCGAGATCGTTAACATCAATATCCTCTTTCAGATGAATAAGCGCCCAATCGATCGCTTCAGAGAACTGATTCGGTACTTCCAGAATAGGAGTCTCCACAAATTGGGACTGCCCACCCAGACGATGAGCCGAAACCACTAAACGCCTCGCCACCTGATTCGCAACTGCATAACCAAAGTCTTGGCGAATAATCTCAAGTCCTAAATCAATACCAGCAGCACTACCGGCTGAGCACCCCACTCGCCCATCATAGATATATAAGACATCATCCACATAGTTCAGATGCGAAAAGCGAGATTTAAAAATATCCGCATAACGCCAATGCGTGGTTACTGATCTATCTTCAAAGATGTCTAGCTCAGCCAGCAAAAACGCACCTGAACAAAAAGATAAAATACGCTTGCCGCTGGTATGAAAAGCGCCGATAGACTCAGCAATTTCAGCCGAAATCATCTCTGAATTTACTGGCCAGCTCGGCACAACTAACATGTCGTAATCTGCCAGATCTTTCACCTTTCGTGACTGCAGCAATAAGCCTGCTGTTGTTTCTAATGCGCCCTCTTCAAACGTAACAACATCACACCGATACCAAGACCCAAACTCTGGACGGGGTAAACCAAACAACTCTACCGCGCAAGCCAACTCAAACAGAGCAACATGAGGGTAGCTTAGAATAGCCACTCGTTTTACAGGCATTGATATCTCCACTACGGGGCATGGCTGGAAGTTAACGCTATTTGTATTTTGCGCCATTTTCTCATATCAAAGCAACTAACCTTCCACTGAAGGCCCTGCTCTTTGTAAAACCTCACAAAGAGCAGGGTTACCCCTAACCTTTCTTGCGTTGTATTACGTCATTCATGACAGAGCGCACATGCCGACTGAATGAACGATCTTTAGCTCGCTTTTCAGCAAGGCTAGCTCCGTTATGAGCCTGCTCACGTTTTAGTTTCTGATAGCTTCGTAAACGACGCTCATCAAACTTTGACGCTCGAATAGCCTCTTGGACAGCGCACCCTGGCTCAGACTGATGCTGGCAATCACTATACCGGCATTGAGAAGCCAACTCTGAGATTTCAGAAAACGTCTCATCAATGCCGGACTCGCAATCCGCCAACTGTAACTCACGCATACCCGGCGTATCTAATAAGATACCGCCAGTCTTCATTAGATGAAGTGTACGCGTTGTTGTGGTATGTCGTCCCTTATCATCCGCTTCTCGTGCTGAAGCAGTCGCCTGCGTTACCTCACCTAGGAGTGTATTAACTAAGGTGGACTTACCTACACCGGAGGAACCTAACACAGCCACTGTGTTTCCGGCACGACACCAAGGCTCAAGTACCTCAGTACAACATGCATCGCGCGCGTCTAAAGCTTCAACCATAAGCATAGGATCGAGAGCCTGGACTTGATTAACATAGCTACTAGGCTCATCGCACAAATCAGATTTAGTCAACACAATCACTGCTTCTGCACCAGCATCTTTGGTCAAAACCAAATAACGCTCAATCCTGTTCAGCGAAAAATTCTGATTTAACGCTACAACGATGAACACGGTATTGATATTTGATGCAATTAACTGCTCTGAAACCTTTCGTCCAGGTGCTTTACGAGAAAAGATGGACAAGCGGTCTAACTGCCTATGAAAAGCGCCGTCAACCGTTAAGAGAACCCAATCACCTACTGCCAATATAGGCATGGATGCCAACAAGGGTAATTCCTGTTTGCCCCTTTCGGTATAAAGCACTAAATAAGATCGATGCTGAGAGACAACTCTAGCAGGAACACAGGCTTCGCATTCATCCAGAGAAAGCTGTTGCTGAAAAAAAGGCGACCATCCCAATTGGGAAAGCGTATAAATTGTAGTCATAGAAACCCCTGACGTTTACCTAAGTAACGTCCGATAAATAATTCATCGGGGGCTAAAGAGCCCCGGCTTTATAAACCGGGCAGTGAAATAGTTATTTCAGCTAACTGCCCGGAAGGGTTTGACTACAATCATGTTTGCCCTCCAGTGCGAGGTTGGTTAGTAACTGGGCCAATTTATCAGATGCGACAGGCTTGTCAACTGTAGACGTAATATCAAACTGCTTGCCCTGCGACAAAGCCACTCGCCCAAGCCCACTGAAAGTTGTGGCCACCTAAATGGCCCGTTACATCAAGGCATTCACCGATAAAGTAGAGGCCCGCGGCTTTATTAGCTTCCATGGTTTTTTGGGAGACCTCTTTAGTTGAGATCCCCCCTAGAGTGACTTCGGCGGTACGGTAGCCTTCGGTTCCTGAGGGTTTGATCAGCCATTTGGTAAAAGCGGTCGTGATTTGCTCAAGGGTTTGGTTGCTTAAATCCGCCATGTTGCCACTAAAGCTAAAGAGTTCGCAGAGAATTTGCGCCATGCGCTTACTCATTTTCTGCGACATGATGGTAGCAACATCTGCTTTTGGGCGTTCTTGACGCTGCACTTTAAGCCAACCCAGTAAGTCCTCTTCCGGAAAGAGGTTAATGCTGATAGCTTGACCAGGCTCCCAATAGGAGGAGATTTGCAAAATCGCTGGCCCGCTGAGGCCACGATGAGTGAAGAGCATACTCTCCTTAAACGAGGTGCCCCCGCAACTGACTTCTACAGGGTGAGACACCCCCGATAAAGGCTTGAGGGGGACGAGTAGATCAGGTTGTAACGTTAGAGGTACCAGCGCTGCTCGGGTAGGCAGCACTTCCATTCCAAACTGGCGGGCAACTTCGTAGGCAAAAGGGGTTGCACCACCATTGGGAATGGAGAGACCTCCGGTTGCAATCACGAGCGATCCGGCAACAATATCCCCCCGGCTGGTTTTTAGCAGATAGCCGTTTTCGGCCTTTTTAACGTAATTAACAGTGAGTTCTGTTTGTATCTCGACACCCGCCCATTCGGCTTCTGTCATTAAAACTTGCAGGATCTCTTTGCTTGATTCATTGCAAAACAACTGACCTAGCGTCTTTTCATGGTACTCAACACCATGACGCTCTACCAAATCGATAAAATCTTGAACACGATAGCGGCTCAGTGCCGATCGACAAAAATGTGCATTTTCTGAGATAAAATTCGAAGCATCATTGTGAATATTCGTAAAATTACAACGCCCTCCCCCTGACATCAGAATCTTCCTGCCAATCTTTTTGGTGTGTTCGATCACCAGAACAGAGCGGCCGCGATATCCAGCCGTCGCTGCGCACATCAGCCCTGATGCGCCCGCACCAATCACAACAACATCATATTTCACAGGAGTATGTCTCTTGAGGATCAGAATTATTCGTCTGAGGTTTTTTCTTGTTTGGCGTTTTTGGCATTAAGCGCCTTTATTTTGTCGGCAAGACGCCCACCCCGCGATGCTGACTTTACAGGCTCCGATTGCTCGGCTAATTGCTTTTCCCGCTCTTTTTCATACACTGACTTGTGCTTTTTCTTCTTTTCTAAAGCGCGCTTTTTGCGGCTTTCATAGCTTTCGTCATCTACTAACAGTTCTGCTTTACTAGGTTGCTTTTCAGCAGGAAGATACTGCCTGACAAAGCTACGTTTTTTCTTAATTCGAGACATGCTTTTATTTGCCTATCTATACATGGGACTAGGGGTTGCTTTAGCAACCCAAAGGTTAGCGTTGTGTTTTTTGCTGAGCTTCAAGTGCTTCAGCTTCTTCGGCCTCTATCCGCAACCGCTCGGCTTCGGCCGCTTTAACAAGCCACTCTTCAACGGTTTCAAAAGTGATTGGCCCAAGTTTACCGGATCGCATATCGTGCAAAAGCACTTCAGATGCTTTATGGCGATCAATGACGCCACCCGGCCTTAACCCACCTCTCTTGCGACCAATTTCGTCAAGCAACTCATTATCCGAGAGCGGAAGCGCTTTTAACTTATAGCGCTCAAGCAGCCGATCTGGGTAATCGGATAACATAAACTGCGCCGCATAAGTGGCGACCAATTCATACTCAATGGCTGTATCACGAATAGCGCCGCTGGCAGCCAAGCGATAACCAGAGTCGATATCCTCTATCTTAGGCCATAAAAACCCCGGCGTATCCGATAAAGCCATACCGTTTTTAAGGGTGTAGCGCTTTTGATTTTTAGTCACGGCTGGCTCATTGCCCACTTTGGCAATACGTCGTCCTAACAAGGCATTGATCAGCGTAGACTTACCGACATTAGGTATGCCCATAATCATGGCTCTTACTGGTCGGTCATGATTGGCACGCGTGGGCACCATTTGCTTACAAAAGTCTGGGATTTTCTGGATCACTTTTTTCTCTTCCTGGCACAAGGAGATCGCTTTAATCCCCTCTTGGCTATTAAAATAGTCCAGCCAGGCCTGAGTTTTAACAGGATCTGCCAGATCGCTCTTATTCAGAATCTTAAGTACCGGCTTGCCCTTACGCAGTGATTCGACCAATGGATTTTCGCTCGACAACGGCAAACGCGCATCCAGTACCTCTATCACGGCATCAATTTCATCCATGACTTTGGCTATTTCTTTACGCGCTTTGTGCATATGGCCGGGAAACCAATTGATCGACATATCTCTCTCCTAGATCAGTTGGCAGCATTATAACAGTTAGGTCACTTTTTGGAGGTGATATTTTTCAAAGGGGGAATGGCACAACCGTGCTTGGCGGTCTAAACTGGTGTTGTGATTTTTGCAGGAACGCATTTGATGAGTACACCGATGACAGACAGCCAAATATTAATGGCAAGGCAACCTATTTTTGATCAACAGCAACGGGTTGTTGCTTATGAACTACTTTATCGAACAGAAGGATCTGAGGAACATGCCGTCTTTAGAAATAGTCACGCAACCAGTGATATTTTACTAAACGCTTATACCTCGATCTCAGATCAGGGTGAGGTAAAGCGTGTACCCGCTTTTATCAATCTTACATATGACATTGTTGTCGGCGGAAATATACCAGATCTCCCTAAAAAGCAGATTGTGCTTGAGTTACTTGAGGACGCAACCGTTGATGAAGCCTTCATTCAAGGGGTGCGAAACTTGGTGAATGAAGGTTATCGCATCGCTTTGGATGATTTTGTCTATAGCCCCGAATTTGATCCACTCCTTGAGATGGCGCATATCGTTAAGATTGACGTTCTGGAGCATTCGTTAGATGAACTCAAAAAACTCATCCAGATCATCAAGCCATTCAAAGTTACACTTCTGGCTGAGAAAATCGAAACTCATGAGAAGCTTGAAGAGTGTGTGCAACTTGGATTTAAGTTATTCCAAGGCCATTTTTTAAGTCGCCCTAAAGTTATCAAAGGTCGCAAAATTGATGCAGGCCAAGTCACACTTTTGCAGCTTATTCAGGCATTGCAAAATCCTAACGCCAAACCCGAAGAGCTTGAAGATCTAATTATTCGAGATCCTGTACTCACCTATAAGCTATTACGCATCGTGAACTCTGCCGCGTATTCGTTAGTTCGAAAGGTAGAGTCTATCTCAGAAGCCGTTGTTTTATTAGGGATTCCTCAGATTAAAAAATGGGCAACCCTAATTGCCATGTCCGCAAACTCTAACAAACCGGAGGAGTTATCCCGCACACTACTCATCCGCGGCAGAATGGCTGAACAAGTCGCTGAGCATCAAAAGCAAAGCAATGCCTCTAGCTACTTTATGGCAGGTATGATGTCGGGACTACATGCATTATTGGATCTACCTCAAGACCAAATGCTGGAAGAGGTGCCTTTAGGGGATGACATTAAAGAGGCAATTCGTGAAGGCAAAGGTGCAATTGGTCAAGTATTGAGCAACGTCATCCATTATGAGGCGGGAGACTGGGATCTCTTACCCATGGACTTTGATGGCGATATTTACGAGAGTTCCTACCGCGAAGCGATGGACTGGGCCAAAGAAGCGATGCAATCCATGGCCGAGTCCGATTAGAGTATAAGAATAGAGATCACGCCCCGGGCTGAAGGTTCGGGTGCGCCTTTGCAAAAGCGTCTAAACTTTGGCAACGATCGTTGATTTGAGTAATCAACGGATAAGCGGACATATCAAGCTGAAAGCGGTTAGCATTAAACACTTGGGGAACTAAGCAGACATCTGCCAGCGTTGGTTGCTGAGCAAAACAAAAATCTGTTTGCTCCTCTCTGTTTTCTAAAATGGTTTCAAGTGCAGCAAAGGTTTTGTGTATCCAGTGATGGTACCACTGCATTTTTTTCTCTTCATCAACGCCCATTTCGCCCACTAAATACTGCAAAACCCGCAAATTATTGACAGGATGAATATCACACGCAATCGCTTGCGCAAAGCTGCGCTGCTGTGCTTTTTCTACTGGGGTTCCCCGCACCAACGCAATACTACGAGGATATGCCTCATCCAGATACTCACAGATGGCGAGTGACTGGGTAATCTGCATCCCTTGATCCTCCAACACTGGCACTAATGCTTGAGGGTTTCTTTCTTGATGGATCGCTTCCCGATGCTCGCCAGATACAAGATTAACGGGTATTTGTTCGTAGCTTAGCTCTTTTAAGTTAAGTGCGATACGCACCCGATACGCTGCCGAAGAGCGGCAATAATCATATAGAATCATACGTTATCCTCTAGGGAGTATTCTTAAATATACTATTTACAAAAAACACTAAAGCCCGGCATAGAGCCGGGCTTTATTACTAACGCAAAACTATTTAGGCAATATGCTCTCGTGCAATATGCATCGCTTCTTCAAGTACGCGTTGATCACCAATGTGGTTGCTGAGTAACAGTATAAGGCGCGCATTCACATCTGCACTCTGTTCATCACTCAAGTCACGGTGCATATCCATGAGCACCTGATAAAAGTCATCGGGGCGTGGTAAATTTGGTTCTGTAATTAACTTGGTCATAGTGATTATCTCCGATTACTTACCCAGTGCTTTATTTTGTGCTGCAACAACCGCTGCTTTATCAAACTGACGCATACGCGCAGTGACCAGCTGATCAGGACGTGTAAGATAGAAGGTTCCAGGCTTTGCATCTAAGCGCTGGTTGACTGCACCTACTTGATCTACCAGCAGTTCAACCCCCGCTGGTAAACTAACATCCATCTCATGAGTTGCTATCACAAACGTTTTGACCGGCACTTCTTGAGTAGCAAGCTGACCAAGTTCATCGATCAAGGAGGGTGTAAGATCCTGACGCCCTTCTACAAACAATAAACCATTAAATTCATTACCCACACAGCTTAATAAGAAGTCATTCTGACCGTTACGAATAACAGGGCCATCTGTGCAAGGTGCACCCGGTACAACTTTACAGTTAAATACTGAGGTATCTTCTGTGTTTAGCGGAGATTCGGTCAAAAACGGCGGAACAGATAAACGACCACTGTTTACCAAAGGGCGTGCAAAGTTATAGTTCTTCGCAAGCTTAAGCACTGCATCACGGAAAACACGACTTACAGCACTTTTTGGCGTAATAAAATCAGTACTGCGCGTAGAGTTGAGTATGTTCTCATCAGCGGCGAAAACCCGCTCCGGCGAATAGCTATTCAATAATGACGCTGGTGCTTTACCTTGTAGTACCAGTTTGATCTTCCACACCAAGTTATCAATATCTTCAATTCCTGAGTTAGCACCACGAGCACCAAATGGTGACACTTGGTGGGCAGCATCCCCTGCGAAGAAGATACGCCCTTGACGGAACTCATCCATACGACGGCAGGTAAAGGTATATACCGATGCCCACTCCAACTCAAACTCAACATCTTCCCCTAAAAAGGCTTTAACACGAGGAATGATATTTTCAGGTTTTTTCTCCTCTTCAGGATCGGCATCCCAACCCAAATCAAAGTCGATACGCCATACGTTATCAGCCTGACGATGCAAGAGTGTCGATTGTCCTTCGTGGAAAGGCGGGTTAAACCAGAACCAACGCTCAGGCGGGAACTTTTTAGGATCCATAACAACATCAGCGATCAAAAAGCGATCTTGGAAGATCTGCCCTTTTGATTCTAAGCCGCACATTGCACGCACTTTTGAATTGGCACCATCACAGGCCACCACATAATCCGCTTGGATCTGGTACTCACCTTCAGGCGTATCGACTGTCAGGATAACAGCATCGTTTTCTTCTTTAATATTGACGACTTTATTTTTCCAACGCAGATCCGCTTTATCCAACTCAGCGATACGATCGACGTAGTACTCCTCAAGGTAGTACTGCTGAAGATTGATAAAGCCCGGGCGACGATGATGCTCTTCAGGCAACATATTAAAGCTATAAATCTGTTCATCATCTAAGAACACTTTACCAATGTTCCATGTAACGCCTTTATCAACTAGGCGCTGCCCAACCCCTAAGCGGTCAGAGATATCTAAAAAGCGTTTTGCGTAGCAAACCGCACGAGAACCAACACTCACCGTGTTATTATCATCCAGAACCACAACCGGAACGCCATGTTGCGCAAAGTCCACTGCGGCTGCCAAACCCATAGGGCCAGCTCCTACAACAACGACAGGATGTTTTACAGGTTTAGCCGCATCCTGATCGGGCGACCTTTGGTAATCAAATTCGGGAAAGGTGTAAGTATTCAGCATGAGTAAGGCTCTCGTTTCTTTTTATCAGATTCCATTTCAACATCGATCTTTCTAATACAACGATACCCTAAAGCCAGGCTTTGATAATCGGCCGCGGTTGAATAAGATTCTTTCTAAATTCGAAACAAAAAAGCGCATGTCAGTAGCATTAACTGACTAAATCCGCACTTTTAGTCATCAATCCACACCCGACCATAGGTCTGCATTAGAGTGCTTATCGAGCCACACCTTAAAGAACTCAATAAAAGAGCTGACTTTAGGAGAGATAAATTTTCGATCTGGGTAGACCGCAAAGATAGATAAACGCTCAGGTTCATAAGAGGGGAACACACGTACTAAATCCCCTGACTCCACAAAGCGAGCGATCACAAAGTCAGCTAGATTCGCAATCCCCCTGTGCTGCAGTACGGATTCTCTTACCACGAGGCTGTTATTGGCTTTTAAATCTCCACTCACCTGTACCGTACAGCGTTTGCCCTTTCGCTCCAAAGACCATTGATTAGCATTCGCTGCATGCACAAAAATCAGACAATTATGTTTTTTTAGATCTTCTGCTGTTTGCGGATGCCCATGGGTTTTCAAATATTCGGGGGTTGCACAGATATACATCGGGATCTTAGATATCTCACGCGCAATCATACTGGAATCAGGCAGCTGAGGGTCCGCTATCCTCAGCGCCATATCAAAGCCATCACGGATAAGGTCAGGAGGCCTATCATCCAACGTAATATCAACCTGCACATCAGGATGAAGGCTCATAAACTCCGGTATCGCTTTTGAGAGCTGCATTTGACCAAAGGTCATGTTACAGGTGATACGCAGCGTACCACGAGGGTTACCTTGCAACTGAGATACAAGATTCTCAGCCTCTTCTACCTCTGATAGGATTGATTGACACTTTTCGTAATAAGCCGCGCCAACCTCTGTTACAAACAAACGCCGAGTAGTGCGCTGCAACAGCCGAGCACCGACATGCTGCTCCAGCTGTGATACCTGCTTACTGACAGAAGAACTAGAGATACCTAGCTCTGATGCAGCCAGAGAAAAGCTTTTGAGATCCACAACACGTACATAAACGCTCATGGCCGATAGAACATCCATAGACACCTCGCTCAATGCGATTAGCAAT
Source organism: Neptunomonas concharum (assembly GCF_008630635.1). Classification (NCBI taxonomy): domain Bacteria; kingdom Pseudomonadati; phylum Pseudomonadota; class Gammaproteobacteria; order Oceanospirillales; family Oceanospirillaceae; genus Neptunomonas; species Neptunomonas concharum. The sequence goes on from NZ_CP043869.1 coordinate 1,981,559, forward strand.
CAGCTCAACGTAACAAGTGTTAGGAAAAGTTACAACGGTTTGATTTGGATGGAAAAAATCAGGCCCTTTCAAATGAAAGAGCCTAAAGGAAGGAACTATTCTCAAATTAAGCCGTTTAGGCTTAGTCCTGTAAGCTATCCCACACTTCTTGATCACGCTCATCTGTCCAGATGCGTGGCCAATCAATGCCTTCAAATTCATCCCATAGACGCTGTACGTCAAATGGTAGGCAGTGTTCAAAAATTGGCCACATGCCAAACTTAGGATTCAGATGCTCATGGGTGGCTTCAAACGCTTCTTTCACGCTACCACCGCGCTTATGAACCTCACCAACTTTCTCGATCATACCGGTCAGGAAGCCTCGGGTTTGCTCGATAGCCGCATCCACTTCGTCGCGACCGCGAGCAACCGCACCACGACCACCAACTAAAATTTCAGCTTCATAAGCTTTTACTTTATCCAGTGTCTCTGTAGACCAATCAAAGTGGAATGCATCCCCGGTATAGAGAGCCGCTGCTGCCTCAACCAAATCACCAGCAAATAAGATTTTGTGCTTAGGAATCCACGCAACGATATCACCTGCAGTATGACCGCGGCCACAATACTCCAGAATCAAGCTACCACGATCGCCACCTAATGGAATTTCCATACGATCATTAAATACGATATCTGGGTGAGTCAAACCGGGAATACCATCTGGCTCACGGAATAAGCGCGGCATACGACCAAATTCGCTTGCCCAGTCTTGCATACCACGTTCTTCAATCAAGAACTTGGTTTTCTCATGCGCAATAATAGATTCTGCTTTATAGGCAGATGCACCCAGAACACGAACAGCATGATAGTGAGATAGCACAAGGTATTTAACCGGCTTATCAGTATGCTCACGCAGCTGCTCTAACCAGTCGTTAGCTGCTTTTGGCGTTGCACGAGCTTCAAATGCGATGATGAAATCTTCCGCTTCAATAGCACAAACGTTTGGGTCACCCTCAGCCGTCAGGGCATATACACCATCCGCCAGAACTTCTAGGGTTTCTACTTTCACGCCAAGATCCGCTGAGGATGCAAAAGGCTTCTTCGCCATAATTAATACCTACCGTCAATTCTGATTATATAGTTAGCAGCATAGAATGGCTCAGCCAGATATTGCCTTGCTGAGCCATGTTGTGACAACTAGAATACAGAAATCATTGTTTCTAAATAACCACCTAAAAAGAACAATATTGTTTCCTTTAAGGAATTAAATCATTTAAGCGGGATAATCAGTACAGGTCGTTTAGTACGCTGCATAACCCGGTTGGCTGTCGAGCCTAAAAAGAATTGCTCAACACTGGAGTGGGTACGAGTACCCATGACAATTAAGTCTGCATTGATTTCATCCGCTACCCGAAGAATCACTTTTTCAGCAACGCCCTCTTCCACACGAGGGATAACTTGATCATCACGCATTTTTTCGTTGTCATCTAACTCCGAGCTACAAAAACGCTCGATCCGCTCAACCAGTTTGTTCTTTAGGTTGTTGACGCTTTCTTGATGCATCTCATTAAGAGATTCATCATTCATCATGGTCTTAAGTAAGTTTTTTGCAGAGGCACTCAAAGGCTCAATTACATGTAAAAAGGTAATCTCTGCATTGTAGTGCCCAGCCATACTAACTGCTGCCCGAAAAGCAGGGCGGGATCCCTCTTCAATATCGGAAGCGTAAACAATTTTTTTTACATCAGGTAACATAAAAGCACCTCATTAATCTTAGATGTAACAACCATCTGTCGCGAAGAAAAAAGGGTGCCTTCGCACCCTTGAATTAGTTAACTTACCGATAGAGCAGCTCAGGAAGAAACAGCGAAATCTGCGCTACCAGCGTAATCAGCAATAATCGGAATATGTCAGCACACCAGAAAGGCGTAACCCCTTTAAAAATGGTTGAAGCCTTCACATCGGGCAACACCGCACTTAAAACGAATACGTTCATCCCCACCGGTGGAGTAATCAGACTGATCTCTGTTACAACTACGACAACAATTCCAAACCATACTAGGTCAAAACCTAAGCTCTGCACCAAAGGGAAGAAAATTGGTACAGTTAATAGCAACATCGAAAGGCTTTCAAAAACCATGCCTAGCACGATGTAGATCAACAAGATGGCAAAAATCACCATCATCGGAGAGACATCCAGCCCAGACACGAAGGTCAATAAATCAGCAGGAAGACCTGCCCGATTGATGAAGTTTGAGAATATCAATGCACCGATCAAAACAGCAAACAACATCGCTGAAGTACGAGCGGTATCGGTCAGAATATCGAACAAACTGCCAAAACTAAGAGAACGACGCGCCAAAGCGATAACAAATGCGCCACCGGCACCGATACCTGCCGCCTCTGTTGGCGTAAAGATACCTAAATAGATGCCACCCATTACTACAGTAAACAGGATCAAAACACCCCATACACCGTTTAGAGCCTGAAGGCGCTCTTTCCAAGTAAACTTTTCACCACAAGGGCCCGCTTCAGGATTGCGCCATACAACCCAACGAACCGCAGCTAAGTAAAGCAGAATACCCAGAAAGCCTGGAATAAAACCTGCCGCAAACAGTTCTCGAATACTGGTTTCCGTTAACAAACCATAAATAACCAAGATAACACTAGGCGGAATCAAAATACCCAGAGTACCACCAGCGGCGATAGAAGCTGTCGCTAAAGAATCAGCGTAACCGTACTTACGCATCGGCGGCATAGCTACCTTCGCCATCGTCGCAGAAGTAGCTAAGCTCGATCCGCAAATAGCAGAGAAACCACCACAAGCAACGACAGTCGCCATAGACAGACCACCTTTACGGTGCCCTAAAAAAGCATAAGACGCTCGGTATAGTTCTTGCGATAATCCGGATTTCGTTACCAGATTACCCATTAAAATAAATAAAGGAATGACTGACAGGCTATATTCCTGAGCCGTATCCACAATTCGTTTCGACGCCATACTAAGCGACGAATTCCAATTAAAGTCAGCGATGTTATCGAAGGTCAGCCCTTGAACTGCCGCAAAACCAAAGAAGCCTACAATACCCATTGAAAAGGCAATGGGTATCCTCACAACAACAATCAGTAACAGTAGAATGGCAAAACCGATTAACGCAGTTGTCATACTGTGATACCTATAATATTAATAAAGACAAGACGCGGAATTAATCGCGATTCTGAATAATCTGATGGTAAATACCGTAGGTAATCATCAAAGCAGCCGTAGCCCAACTCATCACAGCGATATACTGAACAATGTAACCCACCGGAATTTCCAGCAACTCAGTAATTTCATCCCGACGCAGTGAGCGCTCAGCTAATTCAAAAATTCGAACGCCTAAAAAGTACATAGCAGACGACATCAAAAACGCTGATAACAGCCCAAGTACTTTCAATGCAACGCTGCCCCACATTTTGTCTAAAATATCGACAACAACATGCCCGCCACGCCAAGTAATTACAGGCATCTCAGCAAAGACCAATATTGCAATACCGATCTCTGTTAACTCGGTTGTACCATCTACAGAATTACCGAAGAAATAACGACCTACCACATCCGCGCAGGTCAGGAACATCAATAAGAACAACGTAACGGCAGCCACCAATTCCAGAGCAAAGGCCAGCCAACGGACTGGCCCTTTCTCTTCATAGTGCGCTGTTAACCAGGCACTAAATGCCATAGTAAAACTCCTTACTTACCGTAGCTACGTGCGATTTCACGTAACTCTTCAAGGGCTGCTTTCGCATCCACTTTACGGTCAGCCACATGTGCAACCCATTCATTATCCATGCCTTTTACTAGATCACGGAATTCCTGAGCCATTGCGCCATCTTCTGCTACCTGGTTTACAGAAACACCATCCGCCAGAGCGGCTTCTAAGCCCTCTTTATCTGCAGCATCCCATGCAGCACCCGCCATTGCAGATAGTTTTTCACCCGAAACAGAACGGATTGCCTCGCGATCTTTTTCGCTTAATCCATCCATGAAATCAGGACTGATGAACATGGCAAAGCTTCCTAAGTACATACCACCTGGCAACGCGACAACGTGCTTAGCTACTTCCTTCAAACGAAGAGATTTCTGCTCACCCATTGGGATAAAGACGCCATCGATCACACCCTGTTGCATCATTTCGTATACTTTAGGTGCCGGTGCGCCAACAGCTGTCACATCCATACGCTTACCTAGCTCACCCTGAACACCACCGCCTAAACGAATCTTCTTGGACTTAAGGTCAGCCAAGCTGTTAATTGGGTTTGCCATATGGATCTGGCCCGGGCCATGGGTAAATAGTGCTAACACTTCAAGGCCATCATGTTCTTGCGCCTTGGCAAAATATTTATTGTGGACACGCCAATGAGCAACGGAAGCCGCCTCTGCGCTTGCTCCCATCAGTGGCTGCTCAACCCCCTGGGTCAACTTAAAGCGACCAGGAACATAGCCGTGGTAGCTGAAGCTTGCATCTACCGCACCATCCTCAACCAACTCAAACATCGTCTTGGGATGGCCCAAGCCATACTCCATTTCAACTTTGACACGGCCTTCGGTAGCTTCTTCAACCCATTTAGCCCATGTAGGCCAAACTACAGCGTTTTGAGCATGCGTAGGAGGTAACCAGCTACCAACACGCAAAACGGTTTCGGCCATAACTGAAGTAGAAAGCGACATGCCTAGTGTCACAGCACCCGCAACTTTCAGGAAGTTTCTTCTTATCATTGACTTGCTCTCCTGGCTTTGAGGAATCACTTGTGGTCATACCAAAGTGAAGTTTCTATTGTTATTAGTATCTTCCGGCGCCCCGGCATACAGAGAATCTCTAAAAGAACTCTACACACCTATATGACTAGAGACAGTTTTTTTGTATCACAAATAACTTATCTCAACACCAAAATATTGATATTTGTCAAAAGATACCCGATTTTCTATAGGGAATAATCCCATCCTTAAGCAGAAGATTATTTCCTAGATAGAAATTATCTTCTGCTTATTGAGTGCCCTCACCCTCTGTATCTGAATAAACATTCAAGAAACAATAATGACACAAAATAAAAATACTAAGTTAAATTAGTGTATCATTTGATGCATGTCAACTGCTTAACTACTAGTCCATTCGCCTAACACCTACACTTTGTGGTGTTGCCCGTACTCTATGAAGCCCGTAAAATCAGAGACTTAGGCCAAGCACTTTTCAATAGTCCCCGTGGGAAATGTGATACACATACGAATGAATAGATTAAAATGCATTGACGACCTCGTAGAAGAATTCAAGAACCAACGCCCTATTCGCGGTGGCTCTCTCATTATTACGATTTACGGTGATGCAATCGCGCCCCGTGGCGGATCTGTTTGGCTCGGCAGCCTGATTAGCCTATTAGAACCTTTAGGGCTCAACCAACGCCTTGTGCGCACCTCTATATTTCGACTCACTAAAGAAGGATGGCTTACCTCAAACCAAGTAGGTCGGCGCAGTTACTACAGCCTGACAGACTCTGGTCGTCGTCGCTTCGAAAGCGCTTTTAAGCGCATATATGCAGAGCTTTATCCTGAATGGAAAGGCCAGTGGGACATGATCATCACCACGCAGTTGGACAATGAGCTACGTAAAGTATTGAAAAAAGAGCTCGAATGGCAAGGTTTTGGCAACATAGCACCGGGCATTATGGCGCACCCAATGGCAGACATGGCAGAGATCAACAGCACCCTACAAGAGCTCTGTGTGACTAATGAAATTATTCATATGAAGTCCTCACTCCTTGAAAACCAAACCTCAGCGCCCCTAAAGGAGCTGGTGCATGAATGCTGGAACCTAGAAACCTTAAGCCAGGATTATCAAGTCTTTCTCGACCGTTTTCGTCCCATTCTCAGAACACTGGATGGGCAAACCGACTTAGACCCGGAACAATGCTTCCAGCTACGCACATTACTGATCCATCATTATCGACGCCTGCTGCTACGCGACCCTCGGTTACCCGAAAAACTGTTACCTGCTGACTGGGTTGGCACATCAGCTAGAATACTCTGTCGAAACATTTATCGACAGATCTTCCAGCCAGCAGAACTTTACTTATCAAAAACTCAAGAAACCGCTGACGGACCACTGCCTGACCCTGCACCTCATTTTTTCAAGCGATTTGGTGGCCTTTAATCATCCATTATCACTAAAAAAATGGACATATAATATGATACATTTTTTAGCCCCCAAGGAGCCGTAATGCTATATAATTCGCTGCTCATATAAGATAATTCGACGAAAATAATCCTATGCCGTTATCAAAACCAGCCCCAAGAACACAACAACATACACGGACCGTTGTTTGTAAAGGTTATCGACGAGATGACGGATTATGGGATATCGAAGGCCATCTGGTTGATGTAAAAGATCACAGCATCACCTCTAAAGAACGTAATCAAGGCGAGATACCTGCTGGCGAACCTATTCATGATATGGCGCTACGTATCACCATCGACCTAGATTTAAATATCGTAGATGCTGAAGCCACAATGGACTTCACCCCCTTTCAGCACTGCAAAGGGATAACTCAAGCCTACAAAAAACTGATTGGAGTGCAGATTAAGCCGGGATTTACCAAAGTAACAAAGACCCTATTTAGTGGAGAAAACGGCTGCACACACCTGTTAGAGCTATTGGGGCCCATAGCTACAGCAGCCTATCAAGCAACTTATCAAGATAGAGAGAAAGAAGAAAACTGGGAACCTGGCAAGCCACTTCCACCTGTTATGAACACCTGCCACACATGGAACCAGAGAAGCCCAGTCGTACAAAAACACTGGCCACACTTTGCACTCTTTGATTCTGACAACACTAAGGCTTAACGCCCCCAATACTGATCTATAAGGGTAGATAATTGGTCTGCAATAAAACCCTCGAAGTGACCAATCTCCTCATTAAACAGCGCCAGAAACTTTCCCGCTTGGTCGCTGTTAATCATTTTACCCATCACGCCATACTGAACTTCAGGCACACGTTTATCAGTACGTGGCACGACTTCCCAATGAACAAAACCTAAATCTAACGCCATCAGTTGTTTTTGTGCAAACGTACAAAACTTTTCTATATGGTTTCCGCCATCCGGCCCAAGACAACCTGCTTCCACGTTGCAGATAACACGTAATTTTTGGTGATTTTGCAAGCAAGCCCCTCCCTTACCCGTCAATTCCATATTTTTTAAAGTATCAGTATAGGACAGATATCGACATTTGTAGCCAGAGCTTGAACTAATTTCCTTTTAAAAACTGTAAGATAGCGTTCTCTTGCTCAAACAGGCTAAGGTTCTTAACAACATCATAAGGCTGTTCCGTCAACGAAGAAGGCTCCCACTCACTACGCTCATTCTCAAAAAAGTTACCGCCATACACATGAATTGCCGCAGTAAATGCGGAGGTAGGATTTGTTACCGAATGAATAATGTTTGCCCCCAGCGGCTGCACCTCAGTAGAGCCAATCGTTTTAGCACCTGCCGCCTCAATCCGGTTTGGCTCATCTTTGAGTCGACGCCACAAGATATTATCTTCGCGACCGCAATACACCCCAATGGACGCCCACATATTGTGGTTATGAGGTAATAATGTCATTTTAGGCGCCCACACCACATTGACGATCGTTAACTTGTCCGATACATAGAGCTTTTCGATCTGAGCCTTCTCTGGCCAACCTATTTCAGCATAGATCGAATCCGGATCGGCCACAGCCTCCGTTAGTAGGGCTGTGATTTGCTTATGCGCATCGGCATCATTAATGACTGCTAGACAAGAAGAGATAAAAGATTCAAGCTTAAACGCCATAAATACATATCCTTAGTTCAATTTTCCTAAGGTTAACACCAAGCCCTCATTGGTGAATATACACCGAACATATAAGATATGAGGAAGCCCGTAGGAACAGGCAACAGACTGCATATCTTTATCGTAATAGCCGGTAGCCGAAGAATTTGAGTAGTTCTCTATTAGAACTCAACTGCTCGCTAATATATTCTACTTCCTCACTAGATAGCTTCAAGATTTGCCGTTCATTTTGATTGGATATAGGTTGAAGCTTATAATCTTTTACTCTTACATTAGCGTCAGGGTTAATAGAATCAGAAATTTCCTTTGGTATTTTCAACATATCAATTATAGCTGACGGCTGCCGGCAAAATGATTCATACGTTAAAAGGGGAATATTGCGGCTTAAGACTAGTTCTTGAATTTTATTACTTCTCATTACCCAAGCTTTTACCAACCCACTTAATACACCTTTCCTCTCGTGTAAACTCAAATTATCTGCATCATGATGACGGTATAGAATACTTGCGCAATTCGCGTATGGGTCACGATTGTTAGCGATAAAAGAACAATCACGGAACTGAGATGAAAGCTTGTCAAGCCTCATCATATTTGGCGGGCTTTTCTCTATAACCACATCAATATTTTGAGTTAACCGCTTGACCTGCTGATACACATTTAACCACGTTGCTTTTATAGACAAATAGTTTACCTCCTTTTTAGGATCCCACCTATCTGCCTCACACAACCCTGGAATAAGCCACTGCCCCTCCCCTCTCGACTGAAGAATCATTGTTCTATGACTTGTATTTAACAGCTCGGCTAACGCTGTTGAACCAGAGTAAGGGGGAGTAATAATAAATAAAAAATGAGGTTGATCATTTTCATCAAATTTTGGCAAAGGCCATCGGTCCTGGCTTCCTTGTAAAAAGCTCATCGCTACCCTATTTGAGTTAGTTATGGTTTGGCTATGTGAACGAACGCTACTATAACCTATTTACCTAAAAGGGCTAATACAAGTTAGCTTCTATAGTTGCACGTCCAACTGATCACGTTTCAAGTTAAATGCTATAGCATTGTAGTGAAGCCATCTTTGATCAAAGTTCCACAACTGCAAAAACTCGTCATAAGTCTGTGTTACCTTCTTACTTGAATCAGCGTCATTTAGGTACACAATTTTTTTACGTTCATCGTATCCAGTGACTATACGGTAATGACCTCTTGATTTAGGTAATCTCCAGTATTGATGCACAATAACTGGTACACCGTCCGAAACATATTGCTTTACCCTCTGGAACATCTCGTTTCGTTTAACCACCTTCTGCCTTTTACTTAGCGGCTCGCGCTCCAACATTATGTTTTTTGTTTCACCAAACCTTTTAAGAAACTCACGCATATTAATTGTCCCAGTACCCGGATACTTACTCCAATCAATAGGGGTTTTAAAAATACCAGAATTTTTATATCTTTTGGAGTTAGGAAATTGTACCAACATCGACTTCGCTATATCATACTGATCATACTTACTAACCCCCCAGTATCTAAATAGCATCTCTATCGTAGCCGGACCACAAAGCGATTTACCTTGTTTCACCACTGGCACATCTAGTTGCACCTTATTCTTAATTTCTGCCTCAGTAATTGGACTAAAAAAAGCCAACAACAATATAAAAAGCCTGCCCACACTGCCTCCATTCACTAAAATATAAATTTTAAAATAAATTAGAAATTATAAAAAATCCCACTTATCTCAAAAACAACTCAACCCAATATCAAAACTAATATATATTATTTTTGTAACTCAGCTTTAATCTTACTAGTAATATTACGAATACTTTCTGCATTTTCTTGAATCAAAACCAACTGTTTTAAGCCACGTTTCACCCTATTTTTGGTAGCCCCATCTGACTTTGAATATTCTTTAAATGCCGAAGTAGCCGCCTCCGTTTCTACCTTAAAAGATTGAAGACCAGTCGTTGAGAATTTTTTATATTTTTCACACACCTCACCTTCCCAACCATTAGTTTTATTAGTCTTCACCTCTATTAAGCAATCTATAGCAAGCTCTCTGTAATCTTGAGAAAGCCTTGCTAAATCTCTCAAATCACTTACTTCATCTGCAAACGACACAGAGCAGCACATGAAAAGATACATAGCCATTAATAATTTCATCCCTTTCCTCTCCTTTTAAGTTTCAAAAAATAATGTCTTTTTATCCGTCATATAAAATAACATCCTCTATATGATGTCATGATTATTCCATACTTCACCTGGATTAAAGTTATGCGCGCAACTTGACCATTGAGACCAGATACAATGCTGCATTCGTAAGTAAGCGTTATTATCAATGCACCTTTATCTAAAACCTTGGATAATTATTAACAAAAACCTCGGTCAATTTACGAAAAAAATAAACGTCACTTACATTATTAAATGAAAGATAAGATCTTTCATTGACATAACTAATTACTTTATTAGCATTGACCACATATGTAACCACGACAAGATCATGAAGCGATTGCCTAGGGATTCGGTTAAATATGTATAAATAGATTATAGATATCGCCCAAGCAAGAACAATTAGAGGGAGAAAAGATAGGAAAAAGGTCAACCCCAACAAGAAACCAACAAGGCCGAGAAGCAACGAATCAACAACAAGTGCCCCTATTCTTCTCCAAAAACTAGCAATCCAGTTTTGTTGTATCCCTTCAGACATTAGCTAATTTAACTCCTAGAGTGCTAAAGCAGTCCCTTTATGCACACACACAATACCCTTCCTTGCTTGTAAGTCAGGAAGCAGTACAACTCGTTACTTTTTAAAAGCTTGTCGGAAGGAATCTTGAGGAGGCGTCCTTGTTAATACCCATGCACAATATTGCCCTAACCTGCGCGTTTTCTTCCTTGAAGCTTTTTACTATCGCTGATTCTAGACCTGTTTTACCAATTGTCCAGTACAAAAGCGTGATGCTGGTAAGACACCCAAACCATGTTTCACCCTCAATTAAAGGGCACTGTTGATTCAATAGTGCTAAATCGTATCTGGCTATAGAGCCTTCAATTGTAGCTTATTCATAGTTGTGTTTTGACAATAGAGAATAATTGGCAAGAGTGTTACCACCGTTCAATGTTCCATTCTCGAAAGTTGTTAGTCTAAAGCCTAAAATATAGGGGCTAGCGTGAAACCACGTTACATTACTCACAGGATTGACGATAACACCATTCAGATGCTCCACATACTCAGAAGCAGAATTAGTAACGATAGGCCTAGAGCTATCAAAGGATAAAACATTTACTGCGTTACAAAGGTTGAGAGAAATACTCTCTTCTGGAGCGGGCGGTCTAGGTGTATACTCTAGATCCTCAAAAAAGATATTTTCAGATTGTACCCCATTACCAGTACTGAAAAACGTATGAGGCGATGCCAGCCTACCACTTATAACAGAAGGGTCGTCTTCTTTAGGTGTCGCATAAAAGCTATCACAGTATTTCGTCTTTCCATTAGATGCTAACTCGAAAGGTTTATAATTAGCATATCCAGCTAGCGGATATGTTATTACCCAGTCTGTTTTTGCATTTATCTCATCCAGAACGACGACCTCATTACTGATATCACCTTCTTCCAAAGCTCCGATTACAGCCCGAATACCACCTCCATATGTACCTTCTCCACCTTTAACCTGAGATAGATCCAAAATAGTGTTGCTAGCTTTTAGGTGAGGTAAGTCGATTTCTGTATCAATAAAAGCTGTCGGCAGATACTCAGAAGCAAGGCCTTTTCCTACATTCACCAAATTTGCTTTACCTTGCATCTCCGGTCGCCCACGGGATAAAAGCACTCCACTTGATGAATCCGAAGCCCATAAGCCAGACCTCCATGAGTTCATGAAATCATCGCAATCAGAATCCTTTTCCCAACCAGACTCTCCATATAAATCCAGATAATTATTCGTGACATAGAGCTCTATACTTCCCAAGCTATTCTCAAGAACAAACTCTGTACCAACTCCACCGTAATGAGCTAAAGCAATGTTTTTATTACCGTCAATTAAGCATGTACCTTCAGCTACTCTGAGTATGGATTTACCTTCAGCATTGGCACTGATACTTGCCCTAAAGTTTTCATAGCTTTTCAAGTAAATATTGAATGCTTCTGTTACTTCCCCCGTTTCTGGGCTACGCACCTTCATGTGCAAAATCGGTGAGAGTCCGCGAGAATGTCTATCCGTATCACCTAAGACATTAATATAGGTATCCCAACCATTTTCAGTCGTATAAAAGGGAAAAATCAGAACGCTTCCTTTGCCGTTTTCTGATAGCTTTACTGGTGTAGGGTCATATGCTCCCCAAGCAGGAAATGTTAGAAACAGAAGTGTCCCAATGATATTTTTGACAATCCATTTCTGGAAGTTGCTCATGTTAAGTTCCTTCTAGTATTGAGAGCATTAACTCTTACAGGCCAGCCTTATAAATCTGGAGACAATATAGCTTATATGAATCGTCGATGAAACACCTCAGAGCATTAGTAACTGCTAACAAGCAGAATCACAAGGCAAGCCCTAACAGGAAGTAATAGAGCATTAAGGGAAGCTTAGAAACATAAACTGGATCGCAAACTTTTCAAAGAAGTAAACAGATGGCTAGCTGATTCTGATATGTACTTGAAGGAAGGAACGAGCATTGATGCATAACGAGGCTTGATACACATAGCGAATTACTTAAATGCCTAGTAACCACGAAATTTGCTTTTATTTGAGTGCTCTGAGTTTTGAAATAGCAAAAGGCCCAAGAAAGATCCAATATTACACACATAAAAGCGGTTATATGGTCACTATGATCATGGTTACTAGGCTGAAGGCCACGCAACTACAAGGAATGTGGTACAGAGTGGTCAGTATAAAGTGCCGAAATGGCGGGGCTAGCAGGATTCGAACCCGCGACCGTCCGCTTAGAAGGCGGATGCTCTATCCAACTGAGCTATAGCCCCATATAGGGAATTTTAAGACCTTTATAAGGCCCTGCTGCTGAACCGAGATTCAAAGGCCTCATAAAGGAGGGCGTATCCTAAAGCAGGGTATAAAAAGCGTCAACCGCTTTTTTCACTGAGTTTGTAACGAAAGCCTCACTTATTCGCCTAACGGCTATTGGCGCAAGGGGCTGAACATGAGAAAATTCGCGCAGTTTTTTCTTAAGCCAGCCTCAGGAATCACCCATAAGATGACCGCACAGATTATTGACGGAAAACAGATTGCTGCCGATGTACGTCGCCAGGTAGCTGCTCGTATTGAAACTCGCATCTCCCAAGGGAAGCGCGCTCCGTCTCTGGCTGTGGTTATTGTCGGCAATGATCCCGCTTCTCACGTTTATGTACGCAATAAAAAAAATGCCTGTAAAGAGGTGGGTATTGAGTCGATCTCTTATGATCTTCCTGAAACTACGACGCAGCAAGAACTGCTCAATTTGGTCGATGAGCTGAACCATAAAACTGATATTGACGGTATCCTTGTCCAATTGCCGCTACCTGCAGGTTTAGATGGTAACGAGATTCTTGAACGCATCAAACCAAGCAAAGATGTCGATGGTTTCCATGCATTCAACTTAGGGCGCTTAGCACAACGTATGCCGGTACTACGCCCTTGTACGCCTAAAGGCGTGATGAAACTGCTAGAGTCCACAGGTGTAGATCTTCATGGTCAAGAAGCGGTTGTGGTGGGTGCTTCCAATATCGTTGGCCGCCCTATGTCCCTTGAGCTTTTGCTGGCCGGTAGCACCGTTACTACCACTCATCGTTTTACCCGCGACTTAGCTTTCCATGTTAAGCGTGCTGATATTGTCGTGGTTGGGGTAGGCAAGCCCAATCTGGTTAAAGGCGAGTGGATTAAGGAAGGGGCGATTGTTATTGATGTGGGGATCAACCGTATGGATGATGGTCGCTTGGTCGGTGATGTAGGCTACGATGAAGCAGTTGAGCGCGCTGGATGGATTACGCCCGTACCGGGCGGTGTTGGACCAATGACGGTTGCTTGCTTAATGGAGAACACATTAGAAGCTGCCGAGATGAAAGACTAACGCCTTATATCAGGCCAACCCATAAAAAAAGCGAGCTACGGCTCGCTTTTTTGGTGCAAGCATTGATTAGCCTTCACGATACCAAGTTGTACCTTCTCGGCTATCTTTGAGAATAACACCCCGCTCTGCCAGACGCTCACGAATAAGATCCGCCTGTGCGAAATCTTTGGTCGCTTTCGCCTCGACACGCTCAGCAATCATTTGCTCAATCACTTCGGCCGTTAGCTCGCCCTCTTTGGCATCGCCTTTCAGGAAAGCATCAGGCTCTTGTTGCAACAAACCAATAATACCGGCCAATTCAACCAGCTTAGCCGCCAGTGCCGAAGCTTGTTGTGGGGTTGTTTGCTTGCACTTGTTTAGCTCGTTGACCAGTTCAAACAGAACAGAAATCGCTTTAGGCGTATTGAAATCATCATCCATGGCGGCAAAGAATGCTTGCTCTATCTCATCCACAAGTGGGTGTTGAGCCGTCGCGTTGAGTTCAACCCCCACCAGCGCTTGATAGAAACGTTCCAGCATCACCCTAGCTTCTTTCAGGCTGTCTTCGCTGTAGTCAATATAGCTACGATAATGAACCCGTGCTAAAAAGAAACGCACCACTTCTGCGTTGTATTTTTCAAGCACATCTCGGATGGTAAAAAAGTTACCCAGTGATTTAGACATCTTTTCACTGTTTACCCTAACCGGCCCCGCATGCATCCAGGTATTCACATAAGTACAACCATTGGCCGCTTCCGATTGAGCAATTTCATTTTCATGGTGCGGAAAAGGTAGATCAGGGCCACCGCCATGAATATCAAAGGTATCGCCTAGGCAGCATTTGGACATAGCCGAACATTCGATATGCCAGCCAGGGCGTCCAGCACCCCAAGGAGAATCCCAACTGACTTCACCTGCTTTGGCGCTTTTCCATAGTACGAAGTCCAACGGACTTTCTTTGGCTTCTTCTACTTCGATACGTGCGCCCGAGCGTAGTTCTTCGATATTTTTGTTGGTCAGTTTGCCGTACGTGGCGAACTTCTCCACACGGTAGTAAACATCGCCATTGGCAGCTGGGTAGGCATAACCTTTTTCGATCAGGGTTTGCACCATGGTGATAATATCATCGATATGGGCAGTTGCTCGTGGCTCCAAATCAGGACGCAACACGCTCAGTCTATCCTCATCTTCATGCATTGCCGTAATCATGCGCTCAGTTAGCTGATCAACCGGCTCGTTGTTCTCATTAGCACGCTTGATGATTTTATCATCAACATCCGTGATATTTCGCACATACTTTACATTCCAGCCACGTGCCCGTAGATAACGGGTAATTACGTCAAAACACACCATGACTCGCGCATGTCCGATATGACAGTAGTCATAAACGGTGATACCACAAACATACATATTGATATGCCCTGGTTGCAGCGGTTCAAAAGGAGCTTTCTTCTTCGTAAGTGTGTTGTAAATCTGGAGCATAAGCTGCCGATCTCTTTCCTGAATAGATAAAATTGACCTGTCCGACGCATTCGGAAGGGCGAATATTATAGTAGAAATCATCCACGAAGTGGGGGATTTATCCTGCCCTTTTTATGGCGTCTGCGTTAAAACAATCCTCGCCACTTGTTGTTTTCCAAGAGGGCTATCTTCGGATGTAACCAGCAAGCTACTGCTACTTTCCCATGACACCGCTTCCCACTGCCCGTATGGCAAAAGCAAATGATAACGCGCGCTCTGCCAATCCAAGATCCCCTCTTTTACATCAACAAGCCAGACAAAAGATTGCCCAAACACACTGGCTTTTTTATACCCTAACAGGGCTAACTTACCAGTAGCTGAGTGGTAATCTGCCGCTGTAATCAAGCCATTGACGGGCAATGTCATTGTTGGTGCAACGATCTGCGAGCGCGTTTTAGGATCTAATATATAAAGCCGCGACTTTAGGTCCCCACGATTCTTGGTAAATACCCATATTTGCCCATCTACGAGCGTTACTGCTTCACAGTCGAAATTATTTTCTTCAGGCTTTGGATAAGAGGGACGATCATCATAACTATAGATAAGCTTATCGAATGTAACATCCCCTTTATTATCTGCGCTTTCGAGGTCAGCCCACGCAACACGATAGATCTGCAGCACACGTCGATGGCTCAGGTTACTGCCGCAATCTGCCACATAAAGTAATTGCTCATCCTGTGCCAGTGACTCCCAATCGATATTTTCAGCACCTTTCAGATCGACCCGTTTACTAAACTCATAAGTTTGCTCATCAAAGGCATAAACAGACGCTTTCCCACCGCTGTCATTGATGGTCCATAGATAACCACCATGGCGCGCTAAACCGGAGGTTTCATCCACTTTTTTCGGCCAGTAGCGCAACGTTTCAACGTTATAGATTTCACCTTGCGTTTGCTCAGCCCCCGATGAGACTGCACACCCTGCAAATATAAAAGGAGCTACGAGTAAAACTGTAAGTGTCCGAAACATCATACGACCGCCAACAAACCGTAAAAAGAAGTTAACCTCTACACCAAAACGCCATCTGATATGGTGCTATAATGCCGAACCATTTTTACACAGAAGAGACGCTTAAAACAGTATGTCCCATTCGACTCTGGCACAGGATAAAATGCCTACAGCTTTCGCACTGTTTAGTGGTCGCAATCTGGCTTTTTTCTTGATTGCGATTACCTTATATCGAATCCTGTCACTCATGCAGCCTCAGGTCTCTCTATTTTACGATGAAGCCTATTATTATCACTGGTCGCTAAACCTTGACTGGGGCTACTACTCAAAACCACCCATGGTTGCATGGGTCATCGCACTGTTTACTAACCTGTTCGGGCATAGCGATGTTGCTGTCAAAATGGGTGCTCCGATTTTATATAGCGCCACCGCCGGTATTCTTTTCTTCATTGGTAGACGACTATGGAGCACGGCTGCGGGTGTAACGGCTGCATGCGTGTTTTCTTCCGTTTTATTGGTTGGCTTTAATAGCCTCTTTATTACGACCGATGCACCTTTGTTATTTTTTTGGGCGTTAAGCACGTATCTCTTTATCCGTGCTGTTGACAGCAACCACTGGCAAGACTGGATAACCCTTGGGGTATCTGTTGGTCTGGGCATGCTCAGTAAGTACACCATGGGCGCCCTACCGATGGGGTTGTTCATTTTTATGGCGCTTTCCCCTAGCCATCGCCCGCTGCTGTTTACTGCAAAACCTTGGGCGGCTGCACTATTGGCAGGGCTGATTTTCTCCCCTAATATCTATTGGAACTACCTACACGACTTTGTTACGCTCAGCCACACCTCAGATATCTCCCAACTGGATCGACAACTTTTCCACCCTGACAAATTGGCCGAGTTCGTTTTCAGCCAACTGTTAGTCTACGGCCCTATTTGGAGTTATTTTTTATTACGTCAATGGTTCAGCAAACATGCACGATCATCCCTACCCCATATAGGCTTGTTGCTTGCGCTCTTTTTGCCGCTCTTTTTAGTCATTTCTACTCAGGCGTTACTTTCTCGGGCTTTTATTAACTGGGCTGCCCCTTGCATTATTGGCGTTGCGCTGTCTGTTGGTTATTTTTTAAGCCAACACCCTAAAAAGTTGTTGGTCGGTTTAGCTGTACAGCTACTGTTAGTAAGTACCTTTTATCATTGGCCCTTTATTTTAAATGGGCTAGGTATTGAACCCACACGCAAAAACAACGTCTACCAACGGACAGAAGGCTGGCCACAACTAGCACAGCAAATTGCTCCCATTTTAAAGAGCAATCCGGATGCTTTACTCACCAGTCCCTCTAGAAAACTATTAGCCTACGTCGGTTTCTACGGCGATAGCGGAGATTTGAGAGTAGCTCGTTGGAACTCAAACCCAGACAGAATTGATGATTATTACGATCTTTTTTTCAACCTAAGAACGTATGAAAACCAGCCCCAACAGGCATTTATTGTGATCGACAACATACCAGTTGTACCTGAACGGCTAGCACGATTTGATAGCTGCTCTGGTGCAACGCACTTTACACAACCGGTTTTTAAAGATTTAACCCGCGAGCTCTATTTGTATATATGTCGCGGGTTCAAAGGGTATTAAAATGAGTCAGATTGACAAATTATTAAAGCGAACAGACATCCGGTTACTGCTTGCGTGCTACGTGTTTTTTACGCTCTTTTCCGGTATTGATTTGTGGGTTTCCTCCCTTTTCTACAAACCGGAGCTAGGCTTTTGGTTAGACGATCTTTGGTTCAACCGTTTCATTCACGCAACCTTCGCTAAGATCCATCTGTTGTGGCTCGTTCTGTTTATTGCTGGTGCGATCTATTATTGGAAGAAAGGGGTCAAAAGCCGCCAAAAAGCATTTGTATTTTTAATCGCGACCATGGTGGTCGGTCCCGGTTTATTTGTTAATGTTTTCGTAAAAGATAACTCCGTAGGACGCGCTCGCCCCGTACAGATTGAGGAGTTTGGTGGTGAGAATCGCTTCACACCAGCCTTTATCTACTCAGGAGCCTGTAAGAAAAATTGTTCCTTTGTCAGCGGGCACTCCGCCATCGGTTTTTATGCCATCGTTTTAGGCTGGGTTTTTACCAGCCGCCGCTGGTTCTGGGGAGGCGTCGGCTTAGGCGCCATCATCAGTCTGAGCCGGATGATGGAAGGCGCGCACTTTTTGAGCGACACCGTGTTCGCATTTTGGGCCGTGTATTTTTGTACGCTCATTTTAGGTTACTTTTTCAATTACCCATCGCCGTTTAACCGAACATCTGAATCGACATAGCCGAACTCACGCTTATCCGCTAAGATAGATACATGAAAACCCTTATGGATAAGCGACTCTGCTATGACTTCTATTGATGAGCACTATGGCCACTTTTCGCATTTAGATACTATTCTGGATACCATTCAGCAGGCTTACCCTGAAGGCCCCAGTCCATTTCAACTAGCTCCCATTGACCAACTACATATAGGCGGCATTAAAGCGTCAGACAAACTACTCAAGCGCATCGATAAGGCGAGTCGTATTCTGGAAATAGGTAGCGGGCTAGGTGGGCTCTCACGACTTTATTATCATAACCAGCACAAAGAAGCACTCTATGTGTGTTTAGATATTACCCATCCACTTAATAGACTGAACAGTGCAATTAACCACCTAACAGCGCCACACAGCTCAAGCATTCTTACTGCTGATGGGCAGTCATTACCGTTTGATTATGACAGTTTTGACTATGTCGTCATGCAGCACAGCCTACTGAATATTCCGGATAAGAAAAAAGCACTACAGGAAATATCTCGGGTGCTTTCTCCTAATGGACAACTCATCCTGCATGAGGTTTTAAAAGGGGATGATTACGCGAGCATGCGTTTCCCTGTTCCTTGGGCTAGCCAACCGGATCATTCGCACCTCATAGAAGAGGAAGCGCTGCTATCTCTACTGAAAGAGCAAGGCTTCACTATTGGCTCTATCGAAGACTGGACACAAGAGGCCCTGTTATGGAGGACACGACAAACAGAGAAAGCGAATAAAGTACAGAAGCCAGCACTGACGCCAGCACTAGTTTTAGGGCCAGACTTCTCAGTGATGGGCAGCAATGTGCAGAAAAACCTAGCAGACAATGCCATTCGGATAGTCGAAGTGATAGCTACACCGCGCTAGGCAAATATTCAGAAAATGGCTCCTTAGTCACCAAGGAGCCGTATTTGAGAAATTACTCAGCGGTTTTAACTACATCCTTCGCTTGCTCCATCGCTGCCTGAGCGCCTTGCTCCACTCCGGCTTTAGCTTCTGAAGTCATCTCTGTAGCTGGTGCTGATACCTCTTTGATACCTTCAGCTGCCTTTTCTTTAGCCGATTCTACAACATTGGAGGTCGCTTCTTTTGTCGCTTCCACAGCGGATGATGCAGCGTCTTTTGCTCCCTCAACGGTATTGGTAGCCGCTTCTTTAGTGGCTTCTATTGCTTCGTTAGCCGCGTCTTTTGCTGCATCGACCGTTTTAGCTGCTGCATCTTTAGTAGCTGCCATTGCATCAGCAGAGGCATCTTTGGCGCCTTCGACCGCTTTTGTTGCTGCTTCTTTAGCGCTATCAACCGCTTTGGTCGCGTTCTCTTTAACAGCATCCATTGCCGACTGTGTCGATTCAGATGCTTCTTTCGCTACTTCAGTTGCGGTAGATTGGGTTTCTTCAACGACTTTTTTAGCATCATCATTGTCGCAACCTGTTAATACAACAGCAGACGCCAGCATAGATGCCACAAGCAGATTGTTGAATTTCATCTTTTTTCCTTATCAATCAAAATAACGAGGTTTATTGAACATTACTCGTCCGAGTATAACAGCTCATTGCTTAACAAAAACTGGCTTTAATACTGCGGCGCAACATTTTTTTATACGGATACATTTACGCCTTTTTATCTCTCACGATAGTTATTATCCTACTTTCATGACAACTTATACATTGCGCCCTTATCAACAGGAAGCCGTTGAGCGCACACTACAGCATTTTAGAAAAACAACCGAGCCTGCGGTTATTGTTCTACCTACGGGAGCAGGTAAAAGCCTCGTTATTGCTGAGCTAGCGCGCTTAGCAAAGGGTAAAATCATGATACTGGCACACGTTAAAGAGCTGGTTGAGCAAAACCATGAAAAGTTTATCGCGCTCGGTCGTGAGGCTGGCATATACTCTGCCGGACTAAAACGTAAGCAAACCAATTACCAAATAACTTTCGCCAGCGTCCAATCTATCTCCCGTAACTTAGACTCCTTGATAGATCCCTACAGCCTCTTGATCATCGACGAATGCCATCGACTCAGTGAGGACGAAGATAGTCAATACCAAAAGACCATCGCTCATTTAAGATCACTTGATCCTGATTTACGCATCCTTGGACTGACTGCAACACCTTATCGACTCGGGCTAGGATGGATTTATCAATACCATTACCATGGTTATATTCGCAGTGAAGACAGCAAGCCGTTCAAATTTTGCATTTACGAGCTACCGTTAAGATATATGATCTCCAAAGGTTATCTCACTCCTCCACGGTTAGAAGATGCCGCTATTGCACAATATGACTTTTCCGCTATTACCCCTGACCGCTTCGGTCAACTCCCCGAGAAGCCCGTCAATGAATTACTCACCCGGTGTAAGCGCGTCACTAACTCAATCTGCCAGCAAATTGAAGCGCTATCAGAGCACCGAAAAGGCGTTATGATCTTCGCAGCTACGGTTAAGCACGCACATGAAGTTCTGAGTTACCTCCCTTCACAGAGCAGTGCGCTGATCACAGGTGAGACGCCCCCTGAACAGCGGGATCAGCTGATCCGCGATTTTAAGTCGCAGCACATCAAGTACCTTATCAATGTGTCTGTATTGACTACCGGGTTTGATGCACCTCATGTTGATATGATTGCCATACTTAGACCAACTGAATCGGTGAGCTTATATCAGCAAATTGCAGGCCGCGGACTCAGATTAAGTCCTAATAAGACCGATTGCCTGATCGTTGATTATGCAGGTAATCAATTTAATCTGTTCCACCCAGAAGTGGGAACAACCAAACCCAATCCAGACTCTGAGCCCGTAATGGTTTTTTGCCCTTCCTGCGAGTTTGGCAACACCTTTTGGGGTAAAAAAGACACCGACGGTAACGTCATTGAACATTATGGGCGACGGTGCCAAGCTACTCACCTTTCTGAACAAGGAGAGCCTATCCAATGTGATTATCGCTTTCGATTCAAAAACTGCCCGTTTTGTAATGCCGAGAATGATATTGCAGCCAGAAACTGCCATCAATGCCATGAAGCAATCATTGACCCCGATGACCAGCTTAAAAAAGCACTCCAACTCAAAGACGCTCTCGTAATGCGCTGTGCTGGCATTAGCATAGAGATTAAAGAGTCACGGGTTACTGTGATCTACCATGATGAGCAAGGCGAAACTTTACAGGAACGTTTTGACTTTGCTTCCCCCGGACAACGCCAAAAGTTTAATCAATTATTCGGAAGACGCTTTCAGCATGCCAGCAAGCCAATACAGTTTAAAAAGGCACGCGAAGTTGAACAGCTCGCGCATCATCTGACTTCCCCAGATTTCGTTATTGCACGCAAAAAAGGGAAATTCTGGCAAATCAGCGAACGTATTTTTGACTATGAAGGAAAATATAGAAAGGCCCATCAACTGTAACAGCGTAGGGCCTTATCCTAGATAACGACTAGAGAGATAAATTGCGGTTGCTGGCTTTTAAGAACTCTTTTTTCAGTTCTTCATAAGTATGTACGGCAGGAAACTGCGGGAACTCATCAATCACATTTTGCGGCGAATGGAACAGAATACCAGCTTCTGCCTGCATCAGCATCGTTGTGTCGTTGTAAGAATCACCTGTTGCAATCACACGATAGTTCAGCAACTGAAAAGCGCGCACTGACTGGCGCTTAGGGTCGCGCTGACGCAAAGTATAATCTGTGATACGCCCAGCCTCATCGACCTCTAGCTTGTGACAAAGCAAGGTCGGATAGCCCAACTGCTTCATTAGCGGTGCTGCAAATTCATAGAAGGTATCTGACAAGATAACTACCTGAAAACGTTCGCGCAGCCAATCAATAAATTCGCACGCACCTTCTAGTGGCGTTAAGCGGCTGATAGTGTCCTGTATCTGAGGCAGTGTCAGACCATGCTCATCAAGGATTCGCAAGCGCTGTTTCATTAATACATCATAATCAGGAATATCGCGCGTCGTCGCTTTTAGCTCTTCGATTCCCGTTTCTTCCGCAAATGCGATCCAAATTTCCGGAATTAAAACACCTTCCAGATCAAGACAGGCCAGTTCCACAAGCAACTCCTCAAACAATCATCGGCTTAATAAAGAGCAGGCAATTTAACCTGTTACTTCACTGCTTGCAATGCTGCCTCTGGTTTAGAAGTCTGGTAGTGTCTGATGTGCAAAAATCTCATCAATTTCAGCACGGTTGCTACAAGCCAGCACTTGCTGAACCACATCTTTTGTAAGGTGCGGTGCAAACTGCTGGATAAAATCAAACATATAGCCACGAAGGAAGGTCCCTTTGCGGAAACCGATTTTAGTGGTACTAGGCTCAAATAGATGGCTGGCATCCAAAGCAACTAAGTCTTTGTCTACGTCTGGTTCGTAAGCCATCGTGGCGACAATCCCAACACCTAGGTTCAATCGAACATACGCTTTGATGACATCAGAATCCACAGCCGTAAACACAACCTTAGGCTCTAACCCTTCGCGCCGAAACGCATCATCCAACTTAGAGCGTCCTGTAAAACCAAATACATACGTCACGATGGGGTAATCAGCCACATCTTTAAGGGTAAGCTTGGACACCTGCGTTAACGGATGATCTTTGGGTACGATGACTGAGCGATTCCAACGATAGCAAGGCATCATAATCAGGTCGGAGAAATGCGCCATCGCTTCGGTAGCAATAGCAAAGTCGACGGTGCCATCCGCTGCCATCTCAGAAATTTGCATCGGCGTACCTTGATGCATATGCAAAGATACATCAGGGTAACTTTTTATGAATTCCGTGATGGTTTTAGGCAAAGCGTAACGCGCTTGGGTGTGAGTTGTTGCTACAGCAAGACTTCCTTTTTTCTCGTCACTAAACTCTTGCGCTACCTGCTTGATGCTTTCAACTTTCTGTAGAATCTGCCCTGCTACTTCAAGAATAGCCTCACCCGCTGGGGTCACACGCGTTAGGTGCTTGCCACTACGGGCAAATACTTCAACCCCCAGTTCATCTTCTAACAGTCGAATTTGCTTACTAATGCCTGGCTGAGAGGTGTAAAGACTCTGGGCCGTAGCAGATACGTTAAGATCATGCCGCGCAACTTCCCAAATGTAACGTAACTGTTGAAGCTTCATAATGTCTCGCCCAGATATCTAAAACTATAAGTTGTTATTAATACACACCAAAATATAACTGTAAAGAATAAGAGATGTTAATCATAATCTGGCGTTGAGACGCCTAATCTCTTCATCTTGCGTAATCATCCGCTTTTCAAGACTAGCGATACGCGACTGCAAACGCATCAGCTCTTCTTCCTTCTCCTTTAACTGCGTTCTTAACAAATTCTCTCTTCGACCCCAGTCAGAAGCAGCGTGCAATTGCTTTTGATTCAAGCGTTTGATCTCATTATCCAGCTCTCGCCCTTTATCCTCTAAACGTTTTGTACGGTTAGTTTCAGCCAGCAGGGCAGCATTGCAACGAGCCAATTCACGGCTTTGCGTAGTCGCTTCTTGCTTAAGGACCTTTAATTCCTCTTCTTGGCTACGGATTTGCGTGCGCTGCGTTTCAGTTTTTACATCTTTTTTTGCAAGCTCTGCTTTTTGATCATGAATCTCTTTTGTTAATGCCGACTCTTTTTTGCCAACCTCATCTCTGAGCTTTTCTAAGGCGTTTTTATAGTAGCGAACGTCTACATCTGCCTTGCTTACGACCTCTAATGCATGGCGTTGCTCATCTTTGATTCGCTGATCAAAGGTACGTTTAGAGTCTTCAAACGCTTTGCGAAGGTGAGCCAATTCATGCTCAACATTAGAGCGTATCTGTTCCTCTTGTTTGCGCTGTGTCGTCTCGGAAGTTAGGCCACTTTTTAAAACTGACATCTCCGCTTCAAGAGACTTATTCTGCGTAAGCAAGTCCTCATTCTTCTTCGATTGCTCACGAAGACGGTTTTCCAACTCTTGTTGACGATACTGCATCTCTTTTGCGGTATCGTCAGATAAGCGACGGATTTCATCTACATTTTGACCAATGCTCTTGCTCTCAAGCATCACCCGAGAAACAGCCTCCTCAACAGCTTGCTGCCAGATTCGAGAAAACGCAGCATTTAATGAATCAGGCACATCAGGAATAAATTGCTCTTTATCAAAACTGATTCTCTGCTCAAGCTCTGCTTGCCATAACGCTAATAAGGGTTTTACTTCATCAACACCCAACCCCGTTTCAGTACAAATAGCCTCAAGCGTTGGCGGGTTCCCCTTAGCCAACATTTGGTCCGCATACTGAAATACCTTACTTTTGATCATTCAGTTGTTCCCTGATACATACTATGTTTATCTGCAAGCGCATCAATCGCTTGTTTCAATGCAGGCTCCAAGGGCGCATGAACAAGCAGCTTTTCGCCTTCAGGCAACTCCACATCTAATGTTGCAGAGTGTAGAAACAGACGACGAACCCCTTGGGATTTCATAACTTTATTGATAGATTCAACCCCATATTTTTCATCACCGATTATAGGGTGTCCTGCAAACTGAGTGTGCACACGAATTTGGTGCGTGCGCCCCGTGACGGGTTTGGCCTCAACCAATGTAGCTTCTTGCCCAAAACGTCGTAAAACACGAAAGCGTGTTAACGAGGCCTTACCATCGGCCTGCACCTTTACGATACGCTCACCTGATTTAAGTTCATTCTTTCTCAAAGGCGCATCTACTTGATTGTTCCGTGTCTCCCACTTTCCGATCACTAAGGCATGATAAATTTTATTGACACGATTCTGACGAAGCGCCTCATGCAAAAAGCGGAGCATACTGCGTTTTTTAGCGATCATGATACAACCCGAGGTATCCCTATCCAAGCGGTGCACCAATTCAAGAAAGCGCTCCTCCGGCCTGAGTTGCCGGAGCGCTTCGATTAAACCCAAATTAATACCACTACCGCCATGTACTGCCAATCCAGAAGGCTTATTTATAACGATCAAAGACTTAGACTCATAAAGTACAGAAGATGCCAACAAGTCTAATAAGCCCTGCCCTACCAATGGCACCTCATTTGGCTCAGCTACGCGGATAGGCGGAATTCTCACCAAATCTCCTGCCTGAATACGACCATCAGGTTTTATTCGCTTTTTGTTAACCCGAACCTCCCCCTTGCGCAACAGGCGATAGATCATGCTTTTAGGTACACCCTTAAGGGCGGTACGCAAGAAGTTATCAATACGTTGTCCTGCTTGATCGCTTTCAACTTCAATAAAACGAACTTTATTTGCAGGCGCTGGATGAGTATCTGACATAGGGGAAGTTATGTTCTCGATTGATGCGGTATGGGTTAACTGCTATATTGTAGCGTCGCCGAACGCTGTTGGCTTTAGCATTTTGTAAAAAAGGTGCCGGGGAAGCTGTAGAGACGTAATTTCTCACCTATCCGCCCGCCCGTGTACAGCATCGGTAATAATTATATTTTACAGTTTTATTTGAGAGTGCATAAATCCTTACTGAACGCCCCTGCTGGGTACAGTCGGAGATGAAGACGCATTAACAGCCTAGAAACTACGCGTTTCACACGTAGACACAAACCCTTAGAAGAACAACATCGGCTGTTTCTTTCCTTCATCGCAGATGCATGACGCGCAGTACTATCATCTATAGCTACTGGCAACTTCACATTTGATCGGCATCGCATGACTGGACCGTGTAACGTTTTCACCAGGCGGATCGTACAGACGGAAGTGCACTCTCTATTAGCAGAGAACACTAAAAAAATGAAAAGAATGCTGATTAACGCGACTCAGCCTGAAGAGTTGCGTGTCGCGCTCGTGGATGGACAACGCCTTTACGACCTGGATATTGAGTCTGAAAGCCGCGAACAGAAAAAAGCTAATATCTACAAGGGTAAAATAACCCGCGTAGAACCTAGCCTTGAGGCTGCTTTTGTTGACTACGGTGCAGAGCGCCATGGTTTTCTCCCATTAAAAGAGATCTCACGCGAGTACTTCTCCCGTCAACCAGATCGAGGCAGCCGCCCAAATATCCGCGACGTTTTGAAAGAAGGCACAGAGGTTATCGTACAAGTTGATAAAGAAGAGCGTGGCAACAAAGGCGCTGCTCTGACAACCTTTATCAGCCTAGCGGGCCGTTACCTTGTTCTGATGCCAAACAACCCTCGCGCAGGAGGTATCTCTCGCCGTATCGAAGGTGAAGAACGCGCTCAGCTCAAAGCCGCACTTGATGGCGTTACTATCCCTGACAAAATGGGCATTATCGTCCGTACAGCAGGTGTTGGTCGCAGTTCACAAGAACTCCAATGGGATCTGGACTATCTTAAAACCCTTTGGGATGCGATCAAAGAATCAAGCAACAAGCCTGCGCCTTTCCTGATTTACCAAGAAAGTAATGTAGTTATTCGTGCTATCCGTGACTACCTACGTGCGGACATCGGCGAAGTACTGATTGATCACGAAGAGGTTTACCAAAGCGCGTTGCAGTTTGTTCAGCAGGTGATGCCAACCTATGAGAACAAACTTAAGCTATATAAAGAGCAGATCCCTCTGTTTAATCGCTTCCAGATTGAGTCTCAGATCGAAACAGCCTTTGAGCGTGAAGTAAAACTCCCCTCTGGCGGTTCCATTGTTATCGATCCAACAGAAGCCCTTGTCTCTATCGATATAAACTCTGCACGTGCCACACGCGGTGGAGACATTGAAGAGACAGCTTTACATACTAATTTAGAAGCGGCAGAAGAGATCGCACGCCAGCTACGCTTACGCGATATTGGTGGTTTGGTTGTTATCGACTTTATCGATATGACCCCCATCAAAAACCAGCGCGCAGTCGAAGACCGCCTGATGGACTCACTCAAACTGGATCGCGCCCGCGTTCAGATGGGCCGTATCTCTCGTTTCGGTTTGCTGGAGATGTCCCGCCAACGCCTGCGCCCTTCCCTCACGGAAAGCCGTGGTACGGTATGTCCTCGCTGTAATGGTCAGGGCTCTATTCGCGATACAGAATCACTTGCGCTTTCTATTATGCGTCTCATTGAAGAGGAGTCATCGAAAGACCGCACTGCTCAGATTCGTGCGATCCTACCCGTTAGCGTTGCGACATTCCTGCTCAATGAAAAACGTCATGGGGTACATAACATAGAGCTACGCCATAATGTGCGTATCGTTATTGTGCCTAACCCAAACATGGAAACGCCGCATTACGAAGTGGTTCGCCTGCGTGATGATCACACCATTGCAACCACCAATGATGCTAGCTACACGCTACAACAAGACGCCGAGCAAGAGATTGAAGAGATCAAACCCTCTGCACCGGTTAAGCGAGAAGAAGCCGCTGTTAAAAGCGTCGCACCTGTTGCACCAGCACCCGCTGAAACAACAACGCCAGCACCTGCGGTTAACAAGGCAACTAATTCTGTAGCTGCACCTAAAGCCACTGATAAGCCTACAGGCTTAGTCGGAAAGATTTTAGCGGCTTTAGGCGCAATGTTTGGTGCAGATGAAGCCGATAAAAAAGACGCCTCCAAGAGCGAAAGCGTAGAAAAAACACAGCAAAAGAACGCTCGGGATAACAGCCGACGTAATCGTAAGCCTCGCCGTGATGGTAGAGACTCACGCAACAATCGTGATGCAGATCGTCGCCGCTCTAAGAAGCAAGATGAGGTGATCACGGTCACTCCAGAACAGGCACCGCAAGCCATTGGCACTGCATCAGCGGCCACGAAGCAGAGCGATCAGGACGACGATAAGGGCAACAAACGCCGTCGCCGTCGTACACGTCGTGGCAGTGAAGATAAGCAAGAGCGTAATGAAAACGCGACCTCTGAGACAAAACAGGATCAGAACGAGCAACAAGCAGATGAGCCGCGTAGCCGAAACCGGGGCCGTCGTCGCCGTGGTAATGAGCGAACAGCTCAACGCTCTTTAGTCGAAGATTCTGAAGCGCTGAACCCTGTTGAAGCAGTGCCAGCCACAGCCGTTGCGGTTGCTGCCGAGGCAGTTGAAGCCGTAGCAACGGAACAGCTTAGCAGTGAAAACACACCAAAGCCCGAGACAGCCGAAGACAAAGCCGAAGCTGTAGCAAAACCTTTAGAGCCTGTAGCTGCTGAAGAGAGTGATAGCTCATCTGTCGAAGCACAAGCTCAAACGACTGCTGACTCAGAAACAGCTGAAACAACGCAAGAGCCAACTGAGGTCGAGCAGACCACTGATACTGATCTTATTGAGGAAGCACCCTCAACGGTAGAAGCGGAAGCAACCACAGAAACAGCCACTGAAGTGTTGCTTGAATCGTCTGAAGAGGCTAGCCAGCCTGCTAATGATGAAGTCAGCACAGAAGAGGCTCAAAACGTCGCCGAAGCAGTTGAGGCTAGTGAAACAGCGCCAGAAGCAGAAGCAGAAGCAGAAGCAGAAGCAGAAGCAGAAGCAGAAGCAGATCAGGCTATTCAAACTGAAGCGACAACTGAAGAAGCGGTAGAGCAAACTCCAGTTGAAACAACGGTAAACGAAAGCACATCGACCGAAGCCGAACCTTCAGATAAATCTGAAGCGACACCTGAAGCGGCACAGCAAGAAGCCTCTGTTGAAGAGGAGCAGCCTGCTCCGCGCAGACGCCGCTCTCGACGTGCAGCTAACGACCCTCGGGAAATCCGTCGTCGTGAACAAGAAGCTGAGAACGCCTCTACTCCAGAGTAACGCCTTTCTCGAAAACATAAAAAACCGGCGCTAAGCCGGTTTTTTATTGCTCAGTCCCCACACTCAAACAAGCACTGAGCGAGGACCAGTCTAAAGACGATTAAACCTCAGCTAGCGCATCCACCACGTACTGAGGCAACGCAAGTGCACCCTGATGCATCTCAGGATTATAGTAACGCGACTTAAAGCCTGCTTTCTCAAACCGTGCTTGCAAGGTTTCCAAATCAACACGACGCAACTGTGCATTATCAGAGCCCCAAGCTAACGTCATATTACCACCGATATAGGTGGGCACCGCTGCACAATAGAATGATTGGTCAGCAAAATAAGGGCTTAAACGACGTCGAGTTGTTTGCACCTCTTCAATCTGCATAAAGCTAACGCCATTTTGCGCAACAAAGACACCACCTTCATTTAGGCAGTTTTTACAGCCTTCATAAAAACGGCTGCTGAACAGCACCTCACCCGGCCCTACCGGATCTGTACAGTCAGAGATAATGACATCGAATTTTTCAGTCGATTCACAGACAAACTCGATACCATCAGCAATAACGATATTCGCTCGTGGATCATCAAAAGCGCCATCAGAATGTTTAGGTAAATAGGTTTTACACATATCGATGACTGCCTGATCAATCTCAACCTGCGTCACATGCTCGACTTCAGGATGTTTTAAGACTTCACGTAAAATACCACCGTCACCACCACCGATAATCAAAACACGTTTTGCATCACCATGAGCAAACAAAGGCACATGCGTTAGCATTTCATGATAAATAAACTCATCGCGCTCGGTTGTTTGGATAATGCCATCCAACGCCATCACCGTACCAAACTCCTGATTACGGAAAATAATCAAATGCCAGGAATCAGTCTGCTGCTCAAACAGCACCTCATCAATCACAAAAGACTGACCATAAGTGTCATACAGTTTTTCTAAGTAGGAAGTCATCATCTCAACCCTAAATTAACCAAGGCGCTATCTTACCAATTTCTTTTCACAGTATTAAGGCATATTGCATCTCGACCTAAGATCACCGAGCATAGGCAGCTCTTTCATAAATAAGGATATACAGGTCGCTATGTCTATTCATCCCGATGCAGGCAAACTGTCTCCTGCCGATAGTTTAGTCAACATTCCTTCTCTTATTTCGGCGTACTATCGACTACAACCCAACATTAAACAGTTCCCAGCTCAACAAGTCAGCTTTGGTACTTCGGGGCACCGGGGCTGCTCATTTAAAACGACCTTCAATGAACATCATATTCTAGCGATCTGTCAGGCGATTGCTGAGTACCGAAAACAACAAGGTATCACCGGCCCACTTTATCTAGGTAAAGATACCCATGCTCTTTCGGAAGCAGCCTTTCAGACTGCACTTGAAGTTTTGGCTGCAAATAATGTTCGTGTACGCATCCAAACTGGCGATGGTTATACGCCCACACCCGTTATATCCCATGCGATCCTTACTCATAACCGCAGTCAGGCAGATACAGCCGATGGTATTGTTATAACCCCTTCTCACAATCCACCTGAAGACGGGGGTATCAAATACAATCCACCTAAAGGGGGGCCAGCAGATGAGGAGATCACCTCCTGGATTGCGCAACGCGCAAATCAACTCCTTACAGATACGCTCTCGGGTGTCAATCGTCTTTCCGCTTTGCAACTGCACGATAACCCGTTAATCGAGCCGTTCGATTATATCACTCACTATGTCAACGACCTCGACAGTGTAATTAATATGCAAGCCATTTCTGACGCAGGGGTTCGCATTGGTGTCGATCCGATGGGTGGATCAGGTTTACATTTTTGGAAACCGATTGCCGATCGTTACAATCTGAATATTGAAGTCGTCAACGACAAAGTCGATTTCACCTTTGGATTTATGCCTAGGGATAAAGATGGCCGGATCCGAATGGATTGCTCTTCTCCTTACGCGATGAGTAATCTGCTGGCACTCAAAGATCGCTTCGACATCTCAGTCGGCAACGATCCTGACTACGACCGTCACGGCATTGTCTGCGCATCGTCTGGGCTGATGAATCCTAATGCTTATCTTGCGGTAGCTATCGAGTATTTAGCCACCCACCGACCCAACTGGCCAGATCATCTACAGTTTGGCAAAACGTTAGTTTCAAGTGCGATGATTGATCGTGTTGTAGCAGGCCTTGAGAAAACACTCTGTGAAGTTCCCGTGGGCTTCAAATGGTACGTAGATGGCCTCTACAATGGCGAGATGGCATTTGGCGGAGAAGAAAGCGCAGGTGCAGCCTTTTTACGTCGTGATGGCCGTGTTTGGACGACCGATAAAGACGGTATCATTCTTGCCCTGCTGGCCGCAGAGATACTCGCGGTTACAGGCAAAGATCCACAGCAGCACTACGATAACCAAGTTTCCCGCTATGGCTTGCCTCGTTATAAACGTTTAGATGTTGCCTGCAGCAGTGAGCAAAAAGCGTTACTGAAATCGCTTAATGCAGAGGCCGTTCAAGGCGACACGCTAGCTGGCGACCCCATCACTAACATTCTCACCCATGCGCCTGGAAACGGTGCTGCCATCGGTGGTTTGAAAGTAGAAACAGCCAACGGTTGGTTTGCAGCCCGCCCATCGGGCACTGAAGATATTTACAAGATCTACCTAGAAAGCTTTGTATCAGAGGCGCATCTACAGCAATTAGAAGCGGATGCAAAAGCACTGGTCAACAGTGTGCTAGCATAACTTTGTCTTAACAACCGGCTCACATTATATGGGCCGGTTATAGCATCATGCTGTTGGCAATGAGCTATTCAGCCGAGACATAGTTAGCAAAATCACTATACCCTAGCTGTGCGCCACCAAATAAATAATCCGCCTTAAACTCAGCCAAAGGCCACCCTTGGCGAACCCGTTGCGGGTAGTCAGGATTCGCAATAAATGGTCGACCAAAAGCCACTAAATCAGCCAAATTCGCTTGAATAATCCAGTCCGCTCTTTCAGGGTCATAACCACCTGCGACAATGATAGTTTGCTTAAAATAATTACGTAATTCATGGCGAAATTGTTCAGGCACTTGGGGTGCATCATCCCAATCTGCTTCGGCTAAATGCAGATAACTCACACCTATACGATCTAATTGCCCCGCCACATATAAGATCGCTGGGATAATTTCTGGGCAATTCATTCCTCGTGCTGTGATGTAAGGCGCTAAGCGAACACCAACTCGTTCTGCACCAATCTCGTTGCTAATCACCTCAGCCACATCAATCAGCAGCTTCGCTCTACGTGCTATATCACCCCCATAGGCATCCGTTCGTACATTCGACGTGCTACGTAAAAATTGGTCTAAAAGATAACCATTGGCAGCGTGAATCTCTACACCATCAAAACCTGCGGCCATCGCGTTGATAGCCGCTTGACGGTAATCCTCCACAATCTCTGCGATCTCTTCTAACGCGAGTGCCCGAGGTGTAGGGCATTCCACCATGCCGCCTTGCCCCATTTCATCAGCCACCCAAACCTGCGCTTCAGGATTAATTGCCGATGGCGCTACAGGAAGCTCCCCGCCATGAAACGAAGGGTGAGACATGCGTCCAACATGCCATAACTGCAGATAGATCACTCCACCCGCCTGATGCACCGCTTCGGTGACTTTTTTCCAACCCTGAATTTGCGCCTCAGAATGGATTCCTGGCGTAAAGCTATACCCCTGACCCTGTGGGGATATTTGCGTGGCTTCAGTGATGATCATGCCAGCTGACACACGCTGGGCATAATACTCAGCCATCATTTCATTAGGAATATTACCCGGTTGAGTCGTTCTGCAACGCGTCATTGGTGCCATGACAAAACGATTTTTTAAGACTTGCTGATTAAGCGGGTAGGCAGAAAACAGATCCATGATTCATCCTCTTATCAAATACGATTTGAGGTAAGCCTAACCCGTCAATAAAACAGCAAAAACAAGAAAATAGAACTTTTAGTTTCAAATTTATTTTGATAATACTATTACCGCTTTGGCAATACCCAGTTAGGTCGTGGAAAGTGACACGTGTAACCGTTGGGGTAATGCAGCAAATAGTCCTGATGTTCAGGCTCTGCTTCCCAAAACTCACCTGCTGGTTCCACCTCAGTGACAACCTTACCAGGCCACAGCCCTGAAGCGTCGACATCCGCTATCGTCTCTAATGCCACCGATTTCTGGTTTTCATCAACATAGTAGATTGCAGAACGGTAGGCTTTACCCATATCATTGCCCTGACAATCAGGCGTAGACGGATCATGAATCTGAAAGAAAAACTCTAGCAGCTGCCGATAGGAAGTCAGGCTTGGATCAAAAATAATTTCTATCCCTTCTGCGTGCGTGCCATGATTTCGATAAGTGGCATTGGGAACATCTCCGCCGGTATAGCCTACACGTGTTGATATCACACCGGGTAGCTTTCGAATGAGATCTTGCATACCCCAAAAACACCCACCTGCCAATACCGCTCTTTCTCTCGACATAAACTCTCTCCGTTAACTGTTTACTGATCAACCCTTGTGTCTATGAGGTCTTCATCATATACATCTGGGTCCTCGACATCATAAAGGTTGTCTGCTTCTTCATCATAATCAAAAGCGCCGAGAAAGGTCAGATACGGATCCTTCTCCACCCCTGATATTTTTGCGCTATATTCCAGCTCAAATAGCAGAACAACCCAACTGACCTCCCCCAGCTTCTTTTTTCTCGCTTTGCTCAACAATGGCTGAATATAAGACGTTGAAAAGGAGCATTCTCCGGCCGCCACTTCTATGCTAACTAATCCCTCTTGCGTACCATTGGTTTCTAAGTACTCTGGCTTGAAATACTGAAGATTAAAGTTACGCGACCACTGATTAACCGCTCGGGTATTCTTTTTACTAAAGGTTTCTTCAAAATAAGCATCTGGCACATCTGCGTAGGGCACCTGAGAGGCCCAAACGGATACTTTATACTTTTTAGAAAAATCGTAACCATCCGCTTTTTTGATCTGTTGATTTTTATCGCTCACACCACGCTCCTTTAAATTAATCACAACAGCACATGACACGCGCTGGCTAAAAAATGTTTAAATGCTGCTAAAACAACACGACTACCAAAAACGATGAAAAGAGACGACATTGAACAGCTGGATCGCTTCGCCACTTGGTTAGATAGCTCAATCCGCATACCCGGCACCCCATGGCGGATTGGTTGGGATGGTATCATAGGTCTGATCCCTGGGGTTGGTGATTTGGCCGCTGCCAGTTTATCGGGTTACCTGATCTATCGCGCTGTTCGACTGGGCGCATCAGGAAGTGTGGTTTTGCGTATGCTCTTCAACCTTTTTCTGGAGCTTGTGATTGGCGCCATTCCTGTGCTGGGCGATCTTTTTGATTTTGCCTTCAAAGCTAATCAACGCAACATGAAAATCCTCAGAGCTCATTTAACAAAACACCAAACTTGACCTAGCGGTCCAAATTCAAACTCAAAAATGTTATAGTGGAAAAGCCTTGTTCTATTATCGCTTGATAGAACAAGGGCTTTTTCCTTTAAATTAATCGTAATGAGAGTTTAATGAGTGAACACAACGATAAATACAGTATAGAGAGTACAGATTATACCGTTGGCCAGGACAATGTTCAGAAGTGGGGGTTTGATGTTCATAACCCCGTCTTTGGAACCAGCGCAGCTTTAGTCATACTCTTCCTTATCGCTACCCTTCTTTCCGACCCAACCACAGCCAAAGAATACCTTGATGGCTTAAAGTGGGACATTATAGGCACCTTTGATGTGCTATTTATGTGGTCTGGTAACTTTTTTGTCATCTTTTGTCTTTGTCTTATTGCATCTCCTTGGGGCAAAATCCGCCTAGGAGGCCACGATGCTAAACCTGAGCATTCAACCTTATCATGGCTGGCTATGTTATTTGCCGCCGGTATGGGTATTGGTTTAATGTTTTGGGGCGTGGCCGAACCTGTCGCCTACTTTACGGGTTGGTATGAAACCCCTTTAGGCGTTGAAGCACGCACCCCTGAAGCAGCGCGTATGGCACTTGGCGCCACCATGTATCACTGGGGGCTACACCCATGGGCTATTTATGCGGTTGTAGCATTGTCCCTCGCCTTTTTTACCTATAACAAGGGTTTGCCACTTTCTATCCGCTCTATCTTCTACCCGTTATTAGGCGATCGAGCGTGGGGCTGGCCAGGGCATATCATTGATATTCTCGCAGTACTTGCTACCTTGTTTGGTTTAGCCACCTCTCTTGGGCTTGGGGCTCAACAAGCCGCAGCGGGTATCAATCACGTATTTGGGATTGAAGCCAGCATTGGTTTACAAATTGCTGTCATTGTCGGTGTGACATTACTAGCCATTATCTCCGTTGTTCGAGGCATTGAAGGCGGCGTAAAGCTATTGAGTAACGTCAATATGATTATTGCCTTCGCGCTTCTGACGTTTGTTGGTTTATCTGCCGTCGCTATTTCCTTAGGTACGATTCCAACCACCATCGGCGCTTACTTAGAGAACATTATCCCCTTGAGTAACCCTCATGGCCGTGACGATGAAGCTTGGTTCCAAGGCTGGACAATCTTCTACTGGGCATGGTGGATCTCTTGGTCACCTTTCGTAGGCATGTTTATTGCGCGCGTTTCATCTGGCCGCACCATTCGTGAGTTCCTGATCGCTGTACTCCTCATCCCTACCAGTGTCACGATTATCTGGATGTCGGTTTATGGAGGTATCGCGATAGATCAAGTAATGAATGGCATTGGCGCACTAGGCACGGACGGACTCACCTCTGTACCGCTAGCAATGTTCCAAATGTTTGATGAGATGGCTATGGGCAACATTCTGTCAGTCATTGCCATTATCTTAGTGTTGGTATTCTTTATTACTTCTTCTGACTCAGGCTCATTGGTTATCGATAGTATTACCGCAGGCGGCAAGATTGATGCTCCCGTACCACAACGTATCTTTTGGGCAAGCGTTGAAGGGGCTATTGCTGCTGCACTACTATGGATTGGGGGAACGGAAGCTATTCAAGCATTGCAAGCAGGGGCTATTTCTACAGGCCTACCTTTTACCATCGTGCTGTTGCTGATGTGCCTAAGTTTGATACTGGGCTTAAAAACAGAAAGCAGACGCTAACCTACGTTCACAAAGCTCGGCTTAAGCCGAGCTTTTTTATACCCAATAGGTTTTCACCGCATGATCCGCACTAAAATGGTGGGCAATTTGTGCTTGTAGCAATTCTGCTGTGGCGACCGCATCTGTCAATGCGTTATGGGCATCATAGTGTGGAAGATTATAACGGCTACGACAGTGCCCTAAACGGACAGAAGGAAGCAGTTTTTTGAGCAGTTTATGCCAGAAGTGTTGCTGACGTTGCAGAATAATGGACTCTAGATGCATGGTATCAATCATGGGAAACAGAACAGGCTCTTTCAATATCGACATCACCGCTTTATTAAGAAATGCTCGCTCAATATATCGGTAGTGCACAACCACCAGCTTCCCCGCGATCGCATCCAATACCTGATCTAAAACGCTTTCCAGTGGCGGAGCCGACTCAACTTCAGAGTGGGTAATGCCGTGAAATACAATAGAGTCTTCGGTCATCTCTTGCTCGGGTTTGACAACCCAATGTTTTGATTCAGCACAGTAGATACGGCGCAGGTCAAAAGGGACTAAACCAATACTGACGATTTCCGCCTCATCCACTGACAGCCCGGTTGTTTCAAAGTCCATCGCCACCATCGGAGCCTGAGCAATAGGCGTATCGGGATGAAGAACTCCATGCTGGTAAAAGTCAAAAAGCATACCGGGCTGGCACTGAGCCGCCCGCTGCCCATAGTAGTGAAGCCAGTCACTGGGGATTGCTTCACTACGACTCAATGCTTGGTTCCTTTAATTGATGCGTTCGCAGTATAACGAAACTTAAGGAAGTTCTGAGCAGCACTTACCACCTGAAACGCTTCTTTCAGATTGCGCCGCTCAAAGCGCGATAGATTATCCGGCTCGATATTATTATCAGGCGCTACCTTTTGCAGCACATCCTTGGCCTGGTGTTTCACCCTAACGATCGAGAGATACTCCAGTGCATCACTTAAATCTTGTGCGCTACCTTCAGGGAGCAAATTAGCGGCAATAATATCATCCAAGCGTTCAAACGAGTTGCGTGCTCTGGAACCGATCGCGAGCGCATGAACACGAATAACATCCGTTAGTGGCGCGGTACCGCGTCTTTTAAGGTTGATAGAGTTATTATGTCGCCCGTCTTTTTCCATCACGAAGGCCTTAAAGAACCCTAGTGGCGGCGTTCTTAACAGTGCATTACGGGCTAACGCCGCTAAAAACTTACGATTATCCTTAGCCTGTACGGCAACATGGCGACGCAGCTCTGTTGCCCACTGCTCCTTACCCCACACACCCTCAAGATCAAAAAAGATAGAGCAATGCAGTAACGCCTCTGGATCAGGATTTTCGATCCACTGGCTGAATACATGCTTCCATTGGCTGAGTGTCAGTTGCCACTTCGGGTTAGTTGCCATGATGTCACCATTACAGTAGGTGTAACCACAGGTATTCAAACCATCACAGACAAACTGGGTAAGTGCTGTAAAATATTCGCCATGCAGCGCTGCATCATAGCTATCATCCAGAATAATCGCGTTATCCTGATCCGTTACCAGCATCTGCTCATCGCGAGCCATTGAGCCCAGCGCCAAAAAACAATAAGGAACAGGCGGCGGCCCTAATGACTCTTCAGCTAGTTCAAGCAGACGTTGTTTGAAGCTTCGCCCCACCACCGCCATGGCTGACCCAATCATATGAGAATTAGCGTCTTCGTTTACCATCCGCACAAAGGCATCGGGTACAAACTTGGCGTATTCCGCTAGGCCGTCCACATTTTGTTGCGCAAAAATCTCGCGTACCAGAAACAAACTGCTCTGAGACTCATAACGAACAATGTCAGATAACTCTATAATACCTATCGGTTTTTTCTTTTTGAGGACAGGGAGGTGATGGATATTGAAACGCAGCATCGCCAGCATCGCCTCATAGACATACGCATTTTCATCCAACACCACCATATCAGTACTCATCACCTGTCCGATTGGCGTTTTCAGATCCAGACTCTCTGCCACCACACGGGTAATAAAATCTCTATCTGTGATAATGCCAATCGCCTGACCATCATCATCTTCAGGATCACTCTCGATTGGCTTATCAGGGTCGGTAATCAGAAGCGCCGAAACACTCTCCTGTGTCATTAACAGTGCAGCTTCGCTGACAGGCGCCTCTTTACTGATGGTGACTACATCTCGCATTAGCAGACTTTTCACCTTATCGGTTGTCAGATCATTTTTGTTGGTTTGATCCGTAATCGACTGACGCAACAAGGCTGCATTATCTACTTCAAAGTAGTTAGAAAAGCCCTCATATTGATCACAATAATCATTAAAAAGATCGGCGGGGATACAATAAAGCAGACAATCCTCTAATGCTTTTGTGGGGAATCGCACACGGCCTCGCATCATCAGGCCCATCTGTCCAAAGATGCCACCCGCATCAAGCCGGTTATACAGCTCACCATTTCGTCTGAAGGTCTCTACCGCGCCACTACGCACAACAAACAAGTCGTTAACCGGCTCGCCATAACTCAGAATATCGCTACCTGCAACGTAGTAAGCCACCTCAACCTGCTTTGCCAATGTCATTAGCGCATCATCAGGGAGTTCATCAAAGGGGGAATAATCCGCCAAAAAACGCTGTATTTCGACCTGCTCGGGCTGCATGGTATCTCCACTATTGAGACTAAGGGGTGTTCCACTGTACGCTGAACAGATCGGTGCGTCGGTCTTTTAAGTTGTTAACCGAGCCTTCGCTACGAACCAGCTTGAGCTTATCCAAATCCAGATCACTAAACATGACCATCTCTGTATTAGGGGTTGTTTCAGCCATAACAGCATCATGGGGAAACGAAAAATCCGAGGGCGAGAAAACCGCCGCTTGAGAATACTGAACATCCAGATTTTCAACCTGCGGCAAGTTACCGCAACTGCCACAGATCACCACATAGCACTCGTTCTCAATGGCACGTGCCTGCGCACAGTGTCGAACACGCAAGTATCCATTTTTGGTATCCGTCCAAAAGGGCACGAACAATATATCCATATCCTGATCTGCCAGAATGCGCCCTAACTCAGGGAACTCCACATCATAACAGATCAAAATACCAATGCGCCCAGCATCGGTATCAAACACCCTTAACTGATCCCCCCCCTGAATCACCCAGTCACGGCGCTCATGGGGTGTAATATGCAACTTGCTTTGTAGTTCGATCGTGCCATCACGGCGGCATAAATAACTAACATTGTACAACAGGTCATCTTCAACCAAGGGTAAAGACCCTGTAATCACATTGATGTTATAACTCACAGCCAACTGAGACATCTCATTTTTAAAGCGCTCGGTAAAGCCTGCAACGAAACGAATCGCCTCGGTCTGGTTGCGCTGGTTTGGGCTCAACCCCATCAAGGGCGCATTAAAAAACTCAGGAAACAGCGCAAAGTCACTTTTGTAGCTCGATAAAGCATCAATAAAATACTCAACCTGCTTTAGCATCTCCTCAACGGAATCTACCTCACGCATCTGCCACTGAATCGCACCAATTCGCACAACGGTTTTGCGGGTTTCAATCACCGTACTTTCGGGTTCGTAAAAGATATTTCGCCACTCAAGCAACGTCGCATAGCCCTGAGATTTCTCATCTTCAGGTAGATACTGCTTAAGAAGGCGCGTTACTTGAAAGTCATTAGACAGTTGGAACGTCAGGATCGGGTCGTAGATACGCTTATGATCCACTGCTTCGATATACTCAACGGGAGACATCTCGTCCGCATACTGGTAATAGTTAGGAATACGTCCACCCGCAAGAATGGCCCGAAAATTATGCTGGCGACACAGGTCTTTACGCGCTTCGTATAAGCGGCGACCTAAACGATAGCCACGGTAATCTTTATGAATGAGTACATCCAAACCATACAACGCATCCCCATCAGGGTCGTTTAAGATCGTCTCTTTAGTGCTGATCAAGTCCTCATAGGCGTGCGGGTTACTAAAGCGTAAATAATTCACCTGAACCGACAAGGCCACGCCCACAATCACATCACGATCAACCAAACAAATCTGCCCTTCGGGAAGATCAGCTATCAACTTAAAGATCGTATGCTCCGGCCACGCACCGCCAATATCATCATAAATAGAGTCCATTAGCGCTTTAAGTTGCGGATAGTCAGATTGCTCTAAGTTACGTATTTTCAGGTGTAGATCTTCAAACATCTTGTTTCCTTTTACCCATTCAAGCCCCTACTCTACATGATGACACTCGATCTAACAGCGGCGGCTAATATATTTTCATGATACCCTCATCTAACACAGAGTATTCATATCCTACAGGCACCTAATGTCCAGACGGGTTTCAAACGATTACGGCTACTGTTTAGAGTTGGATCAAAAAATTAAACGACAAGATGGATACCAGCAAGAAACCGACGAATTTACTGACCCTATACAATGCAATAACTCATCATATTCTAGACAAAGTACTTACAAGAAAACAAAGATCGGAGCACAAACTTGACAAGCAGATTTGGAGCCGAATGCAAAATTATCCCTTACCGTAGAACCTATTAAGCAATATCGCATCGTCTTCACAGAGGTGATCACGCTTATGGACAATAAAGCTTTCGTAATCACGTCCCTCTGCCTTTACTAACAAATAACAAGACCAACCGCCGCTTCGTCCTATAGAGATGGACCAGAACCGCTCGATTTGCTTAGGATTTAACGAAACTTGTTGTCCACTCTTTTGAAATAGCGTTACACCACTTTCTTCATAGGTAATCGTTCCAAATTTTTCTTCCAGTGAGTCATATTCCCAGTAAAAGAGTGTTGATACAGTGAACACCGCCCCAAAAAGCTTCAGCAGCGAAGCTCGATGTTTATAAAAACTATATACAAAGGCAAGCGGAATAAGCCAAAGATAAAACCGTAGCATTCCTACGCCCGTGTAAAAAATATTTTCGTAAACGCTGTATGCGTACTCGATTTCCATACCCGAAAACTCAGATAATAAGTGCACCACTCATGGTTAAGCGGTGAGAATAGATCAACTGCCTGTTGCTGGTACTCTACAGTCGCCAAACAAACAGAGTATTACCATGAGTTACAAGCAGTTGATTGAAGGCCAAAGATACCAGATTTTAGCCTATATAAGCTACCGAGCTATCGCTAAACGGCTAAGGTTGAGCCACAGTACCATTAGTCGAGAAGTCAGGCGTAATCAAAGTATTTCTCAAGGCTACCTGCCTGAAAAAGCGTACGCCAGGGCTCTTAATCGCCGACATTGCTCAGTAAAGTCTAGACTGTGTGAACTGACAGTCACACTGGTTGAGTTAGGATTGTCAAATAAATGGAGTCCTGAGCAAATCTCCGGTGTTAGGAAAGCAAGGTACAGGCGCGATAGTTAGCCTTATTGAGCGTAAAACCAAGTTGAACCTAATGCGAAAAGTGCAGACGAAGCTCGCGAAGCAATGATACAGATGTTATGTAAATACCAATCGAGT
This sequence comes from Neptunomonas concharum, assembly GCF_008630635.1. Classification (NCBI taxonomy): domain Bacteria; kingdom Pseudomonadati; phylum Pseudomonadota; class Gammaproteobacteria; order Oceanospirillales; family Oceanospirillaceae; genus Neptunomonas; species Neptunomonas concharum. Next base: position 2,023,467 of record NZ_CP043869.1, read on the forward strand.
GCTTTATTGAAAAGCATGCCAAGCGGGGAGCAGTCTATCTTGCTGATGGATAACAGACTGGCCGCTAACGCGGCCAGAAGAGCGGTTTTATCTATTGACTCCGAAAAGGCTCATATGTGTTAGGAATTTTTTGCACTGACGAACTCCAAAATGTAGCTATCGTCATCTAGAAAGTCTAGAAGATCCTGTGCTGCATTTTGAAAGATTTCTTGAATGATGCCGTCAATACCGTACAACTGTTCAGATTTTTCACGATCCAGGTAAATTGTTTCATCCGAAAAATCTATACCACCTTCTGCAGCGAGCTTGGTAAGTGAAAAGGCTTCCGCAAAGGTAATCGGAGTATCAAGCCTATGAGCCAAACGATTTCTAACATCATTTAAACCACGCAAAAAATCAGCTGTACCTTTACCAATTATTCTTCTGGACTCAGATGCATCAACCTTCCTCCTGAAGCTCCATTCAAAGTAACGACCACCGTCACCCTCTTTGGGCTGAGTCTCTAGCATCTGCACTAAAATTGACTCTAGGGCTAAATGCCCAGACATGAAAGCACCCAGAACCTCGTTTTCAAATAGCGAGGTTATGTGTTCAAGTTCGGGCCGAACCCGATTTTCCCACGGATCTTTCATTCGAGGTTTCCTCACGCCGCACACATGGGCGGCCAGTTTTGGTCGTCCCAGCGACCAACGGGAGCGACTGCTGTGCCTTGTTAAATTGCAACTAACTCAAGTCCCTACCGAATATTTTGGATAGCAATGCAACAGCCCCACGCTCCTTGTAACCTGCTTCCTTAGACCAGAAATAATTACGAACACCAAAAAACAAACCGACTAAACCGCATGCGGTACCTAACCACTCAAACCAATGGATACGGCGACCGAATATAGCTTCAAGCATTGGATAGAAACTACTAGGTTCTTGAGCTATGAGCTTGGACTCAAGCCAAGCAGGAACTATGAAATAGAACAGGATGAACCCCGCTAATCCGAAAATAAGGGCACCCCACCAAGGAAGCCTCGAACTCATATAGACGGTATCAGAAACGATTGAGCTGGCTGCACTCCCTCTTCTATAACGTCGCCCCATGACGAACTCTCCTTTACTATTTAACGCCCAGCTCAACTACCGGAGGCTACTGGCGCCTTTTGTGCGGGTTTTATGCACAAAAGGTGACAGTGGATTGCAGTCGCTTGTTATGTGATTACCCTGCTGCAATGCCCGCACTCTCGACGTTTGTTTTGTATAGTAGGCAACTTGCCATGACAAATGCCAATGCGTGACCTGGGTTATTTATTGTTAGACTGTACCTTGAACCAAACATATGTGCACGCTGAAATTCAGTGACTCGAATCCCATGCGATGTATAAAACTCAACCCCAGAATTAGTAATAAATAGCTCACCAGTACGATAGGAAGTTAACTTAAAATCACCCCATTTTCCTTCTAGCTCATATTCTCCATCAGGTGTAATTACACTGAAGGTAAGATGCCACCAGCCTTTTCTTTTTAATGTTGCCAATACGACGCCATTTTCATCTTGGATTTCAGATGAAAGCGAAAACAACTTATTTTTATAGATAAGCTTACCTTCACCATTCGTGATTTCTAAGCCTCTCAAAATTGGAGCTAAAGTTAATTTCATGACTTCACATAGACATAATGGCTCCCACGAGGTGCTGACCTCCATTTTCGTGGGTTAGCTGAAAGCCAGAGCCATACTGTATCTGTTAACAATACCAGCCGGAGGTCAGCATGATTAACAGTAACATAGTTTTTATTGGCTCGGGCGACTTAGCTCCCATTTATGTACCTAAACCAGAAGATGAAGCCATACGTGATTTATCTCGTGCTCGCGAAACGGCAATGAAAGACTTAAAGGATGGAAAGTATCAACTCAACGCTCTTTTACTACGTAACAATATTAAACCGACAGTAAAAGATAACTGGTCACAAAAGCATCTGCGATGGTTGACAGAACTGGTACTTCCTTACCCAAGCCAGCAGATTGTTTTACAAGAATATATCCAAACCATCAGTGAACGCGTGAAACGTCTGGAACGATTGGATAACGAATTAATCCACCATGTGAAAAACTGGCGATATTACCCTGTAGTAAAAGCCGCGTGGGGTACGGTTATTAGTCGCTGTGGGTGTGATTGCTGAACTGGGCGATCTCACACGATTCAACTATCCTCGTAAATTAATGAGCTATTTGGGTTTAGTTCCGAGTGAGTATTCAAGTGGTGGACACCGACGACGGGGTAGCATTACCAAGTGCGGCAACGGTCGAGCAAGACGATTATTGATCGAAGGGGCACATAGTTATCGTTACAGTGCCAATATATCAACGGACCTACAAAAACGTCAGGAATCTCTTAGCAAACGCTTATCAAGGGTACCCGCTTAATGACAGGTTTAGAGTTAGTGCATTGGATCAGGCCACGACAGTGGCATAACCTCCGACGGCGTTAGGCAGGCAACTGTGTAAACAGTTGATCCACGAGCATAGACTGAAGATCGGTGCCACGACGGAATAAGTAAGGTAGGCGCTGCTTATCCAGCGATAAGTAATCCACGAATACCAGCATGAAAACCGACGAAAGTTATTTATGCCCTCAGGGTACTGACCTCATTCGATGCATTAACTCTATCTATTTTACCAGTAGGCTTTAAAGAAAAGGCAGGAGTATCTGTGCTTAAGCTTGACAGTGGGAGTCATACCAACGCCGCGTTAAAGGGACGGAAAACTGCGTAGCAGTTTGGAGGTTCCAAGGAGCGCAGCGACTGATTTTGAACGCTTTGTTAAATTCACTTGTGATAAGCCCCTATCCTTGCTTGGTTAGCAACCCATTGATTGGGAGAACCACCGCGCCAACCCCTAGGTGAACCTAGGCGCACAATATCTTGAGCACGATAATCAGTGCTGCCATTAAAGAACCAATCAGCGATGTCTCGACGCAGTAGATCTAAAAGCTCTTGGTCAATGCAATACAGTGCTATTGTGTTTTTGGATTCTTCATGCCGATACATTGCGATGGCGTAACCAGTAAACCTGTTACTTAAGCTCAAGTCTGTAATTGTTTTTTCGATCTGCATCACGGTGAACTGATCAAGGGCAGAATACCGCTTGTTCAGAGCCATACCGAGAATACCCAAATACTCTTTGATGGCTTTGTTGCGCTTATAGTTTGCGATGAAGTCCAACATAAGAATTTAGCGCTCGCCTCAACGAGCAAATTTTGCTGGCGGCTTTTTTGCTGCGCAGCGCGAAAAAGGTGACAGTAAAATTTGTCCGTTGCAGGCGCTTGTTAGCTGAGTTTTAGTCATCAAGTTCTATGAAGTTGCCATTCTCATCTTTTACAAAGGCAACACCTGCTTCACGCTCTAGCAACGGAAGAATACTATCATCTTCACGAAGCACTGCACCAAGAGAGACATAAGAAGAATTGTCTGAATCTTCCATGTATTCGTCTGTTTCGTCACCGGCAGTAAAACGCCACCCGCTATCATCGTCGTAATCTGGTTCTTCACGATACAAGTAACCAACCTGCCGACCTTCGTAAAGAATATTATGCGTAACAAAGCAACGCTTTATATACTTCTCGGTAATTGATGGAATTGGATCGTCTAGATCGGTATCAATGATATGGCATTCGCCAAACTCAATGGGATCTTTGTGTTTCAAGTCTTTGATATATGCAGGATCATTATCTAAGTAACCTGAAAATACTCCATCGTTAACACTGGTTATTTCTACCCACATCCTTTCAGCCCTTGGTGCCTCAGGGTCATCTGATTCAAATTCAAAAATCAGCTTGGCTTGGTTGCCCTCTTTTAGTTGAGACACAACTTCTTTTGATGGCTTGTGAAAAGTGTACGGAAACTCATCTGCGATCTTCTGCGCATCTTCCAATTTCCAGCTTATTTTTTGCACAATATCTCCGTTATTGATTACAGCTAACAGCTTAGTATACGGATTCCACCTATTGGCATCTAAGATGTTTCATCCATGATTTTAAGTTATTGATTTAACGTACTTTCGAATAATTTTCAAGCCAGCTTCGACCAATAGGTGGCCACAATACACGGAAAAGGTGTAAATAAGTGCAGAATAATGCTTAATACACGGATACCGTTTATAGATAGGATAAGGTGATCCCTTGAAGGACTCAAAGACATTTTGGAACAAAAGCGCGCCGCGTTACGCCAAAAGCGCTATTAAAGACGAGGCGGCTTATCAAAAGAAGTTAACGGTCACACGGGGGTATTTACAGCCGGAGTCGTTAGTTCTTGAGTTTGGCTGTGGCACCGGTAGCACGGCGCTATTACATGCACCTTATGTTAAGCATATTACCGCGACTGACATCTCGGATAAGATGCTGGAGATTGCCGAGCAGAAGGCCAAAGAGGCCAATATAAATAATGTTAGTTTCCACGTTGGGAGCTTAGATACGCTGGATTTCAGCAAAGAGCAGTTTGATGTAATTTTGGGCCTGAACATCCTGCACCTGCTAGAGGATGTAGAGGGTGATATCAGTAGGGTCTATGATTTGTTGAAACCCGGCGGCGTGTTTGTTTCAAGCACAGCGCTTATCGATGATATGAACCCCGCTTGGGGACTGCTGATTCCGCTTATGCAATTTTTTGGTTTTGCGCCCTATGTGAGTAAGTTGAGCAAGCAGCAACTTGTCTCCCAATTAACTCTAACGGGGTTTAAGATCGACTATGAGTGGCAGCCCGCAAAGGAGTCTGTTTTTCTTATCGCCAAAAAGGAGGCGTAAGTTACCTTTGCGAGCACACAGTGACTTGGTTTTTGCCTTCTCGCTTACTGAAGTAGAGACCTTGGTCTACAAGGTCAATTTGGCCTTTCAGGGTTTCTGATTCCTGCAAGGGTGCGACGCCAAAACTCGCCGTAATACGCCCTACTTCAGGGAACGGCGTTGCCTCTATCTTTTCACGCAGCCTTTCAGCCAGCATTGAGGCATCATTTAAGTCTGTCCGAGGGCATAATATCAGGAACTCTTCCCCGCCCCATCGAATCATGATGTCTGATGAACGCACCTCATCGGACACCCGTTTACTCATCTCTTTGAGAACCATATCACCGACAGAGTGACCATAGTTATCGTTTACTTGTTTAAAGTCGTCAACGTCAAATAAAATCAGAGATGATGTGAACTGGTGCAGATTCATTCGATCTATCTCTAGCTCAATCAGTTCTGAGCCTTTGCGTCGGTTGGTGATACCGATTAGCGGGTCGGTGTTAGCCGCTTTTACCGCGTTACGAAGGTCAAAATAACGTCGTAGAATAAAGGCTATTAGGTAAATGGAGGAGATAGCAATGGTAAGGATCAGCTCATCTAGCTCAATCTCTTCATGGTCTCTGGAGTACTCGTAAATCCATTCAGCTACTTCAAAGTACCCCAGAACAGTGCCCGTCATAATAACAAAAAGCACCAATAACACGCTGTCTTTCAATACCACACGATGCTCATACATAAAGTGCCTGACTTGAACCATCATTTGAGACATAAGCCACCTACAAAGGCATTTTCCGGCAATATCTCCTTATTGAACCTATTTTTGTACTTGCTTCAATGCCCATACACCCATTTAAAAAGTAGCACAGCGTTTGAAAATAGCTACCGCCATACTCACTTTTGATGACAAAAGTGAGCATTCGTTCAATAACCCAACGTGCTAGATACTTTGAAAATTAGATATATCGCACTCGATATTGCTTTCCTTTTAGGCGTCCGGTTCCTAACTTTTCTATGGCATGAGAAGAGACTTTACGTTTAACAGCAACAAAAGCGGTGTTATCAAATATGGCAATTTTACCGATATCATCACCACTTACGCCCCCAGCTCCGGTCAGGGCCCCTACAATATCCCCTGGGCGGATCTTTTGCTTTTTCCCGCCACCAATTTGTAGCGTGACCATTGGCGCGCGATAGGGCTTTTCTCCAGACAGATGAGGTAACGATTCTGGGCGTGCTGGCTCCTCAAGATAGGCGGCCAAACGTTCAAGTTTGTAATCCTCTGAGGGTGTGTACAGCGTGAACGCCATACCATGGCTGCCTGCTCGGCCTGTTCGCCCAACACGGTGCACATGTACTTCTGTTTCACGGGCAATTTGATAATTGATAACGGCATCCAATGCAGCTATGTCTAAACCACGAGCTGCCACATCGGTTGCCACAAGTACCGAAATACTGTGATTTGAGAAACGCACTAGCGTTTGATCTCTATCTCTTTGCTCAAGATCACCATGTAAAGCCAACGCATCAAAACCTTGGTTTTTTAGGTAATCCGCTAGCGATTGTGTTTCGCGTTTTGTGTTACAAAAGATTACCGCGGTTGATGGCCGATACTCAAGCAGTAGTGCCATTACCGCACCAGCACGCTCATCATCACTTCCTACTTCATAAAAGTGCTGCTGGATACTGGCTGCGTCGTGGACTGATTCGGCTTTCACCATAACCGGTGATTGCATAACCCGTTCAGCTATGTGGTGAATCTCTTCAGGATATGTAGCGCTGAATAACAAAGTTTGGCGCTGGTCAGGGGTAAAGCTGATAATTAAATCGAGTACTTCCTGAAACCCCATATCCAACATGCGATCCGCTTCGTCTAGAACCAAGGTAGAAACATTGTCCAGTACTAACGAGCCCTTACGAAGATGCTCTTCTATTCGCCCTGGTGTGCCGACAATAATATGTGCACCATGCTCTAAAGAGCCTACTTGCGGGCCAAACGGCATGCCACCACATAAGGTCAGTACTTTGATATTGTGGATTGCACGGGCAAGTTTACGTATCTCTTTTGCAACTTGATCTGCCAACTCTCGTGTTGGGCAAAGAATCAATGACTGAACCGCAAAATGTCGAACGTTGAGCTTTTCAAGAATGCCCAATGAGAAGGCTGCTGTTTTCCCCGACCCTGTTTTCGCTTGCGCGATGACATCTTTACCATCCAAAATAGCCGGGAGACTTTGTGATTGAATAGGCGTCATGGATGCATACCCCAAGGTAATGAGGTTATCCAGTAGCGGCTTTTGGAGCTGTAGCGAAGCGAAATCAGTGTTGTTCAAAATCTATATCCTGTCTTATAGCTCAATGATGAAGAGCGATATGCAGACTATAGTATCAGAAGCGTGGGATATTATCGCTGATCGTGTCTCGCGTAATGACCTAATCGTTACGTACGAATATAACTAAGCACCTGCCCTTTAAAAGGCTTATCCAAATAGTCACTGCTTGCTTCAGGAGGGGCTTGGGTATGCGTAAACCCTCGCAATACCATTTGCTTACTAAAACGTGCATGGTTGCCCCGGCCGGGATCAACGATCATCACTTCACACTGGGGGTTTGCATGTTGTTCAATAAATTTGGCGAGCAGCTCGACATGCTCGCTTTCGTATAAAATATCACTGCCTATAATGAGGTCAAACTTGCCGATACCGCTATCTATATCTTCCCAACCTGTTCGAACAAAGGGGATCTCTTTGGCTTCGTTGATTCGAGCATTTTCTTGCAGAAAAGCACCGGCTTCTGGATGGTAGTCTGTTGCCGTAATATCTGCATCGCGTAAGTTAAGCAGCAAACTGGATAAACCGATTCCACAGCCAACCTCTAAGATACGCTTACCCTTGATATCTTTGTCTAAAACCTGATGAGCTAATACCTTGCCTGAAGGCCATACGATCCCAAATAAAGACCATGATGCAGATGAAATACCCAGCGCTTGCGCAACCCCATCATCGTCCTGAAACTGCTGATTATCACGTAACGTACGAAGATGTATATCCAGATCACCGACCTCTAAGGTCTGAAAACGTAGGCGTAGCTCACTCATCACAAACAGCTCCTGCATTAAAAGCGGACGCAGCAAGCGATAACACATGATCACCACGTAAGGGGAAAGCCACTTTACAGCGATTCATACTATTTAGCGAGTTTTTATCTAATAGGTACAGTGGGCGTGAATACCACCTGCATCATGTTATAATTCACGGCGATTACGTACCTATGCTGTTGGATCACACACATATGACTAGCTCGGCAACTCCATCCTTTTTTTTCCAAAACATACCTGTTAGAAATGCCCAAACACTGGAAGCTTCTCTTGAGCTGTTTACCAATAAGGGGTTCTTCAAAACGTCGGTGCATGATATTGCTGAAAAAGCACAAGTCTCCATCGGTTTTATCTACCATCACTTTAAGGATAAGGAAGGAATCGCCCGCTCTTTGTATAACTTATTACTTCAGCGAATGAACGAGCTTATCGATCAAATTGAGGTAGCCTATACAGATACTAAGAGCCGTTGCTTTGCCGTTATTCGAACGCTATTTGAACTGACCGAAAGCGAACCTGAGGTGATGCAATTTATTATTCATGCACGCCATAAAGAGTTTTTGCCAGAAGAAAAGTCCATTTGTTCCACAACGGCATTTGTGCGTATGAGAGCCTTTGTATTTACGGGGATGGATAATGGAGAAATTCGCGAAATGGACCCGCTTGTAGCTGCGATGATTGTATACGGCGGTGCGATACGAATGATCTGTTTGAGGTTAGATGATGTTGTTGAAGCCCCCCTTCCAACGCTTTTGGAAAGTCTTTGGGAGAATACTTGGCGCGGGCTTGACCCGTGATATTTTCTTTCTTATGATCTAGAACGAATATTCGTTCTATTCTGAAACGCACAACACCTGTTGTGCTTTTTATTGAAACCAAAACAGAACGAACGTTCGTTTTTATAAAACAAAGCACGAATACAGAATAACTATAAAACGTGAGGAGTACTCAATATGGCTAAACGCATCCTGATCATTGGAGGCGGTATTGGCGGTACGATGACTGCCAACCATTTAGTAACTAAGCTATACCCCGAAGTCAGTAGCAAAAATGTTGAGATTGTAATGCTGTCCAACTCTCCTTGGCACTATTACAAACCCGCGTTTATGTATGTTGCCTTTAATAAGTTTTTTAAGGATGAGCTAAGAAGGCCACAACAAAGCCTGTTAAGACCTGAAATCAAGTTTATTGTTGATGAGGTTGAGGAGTTTGATTTTAAGGCTGGCAAAGTAAGATGTGCCAGCGGGAAACAAGTAGCATACGACTATCTAGTTATCTCTACAGGTTGTATCCCTTCCCCTGAAAGAATAGAAGGCTTAAAAGAAGCCGGTGATCACTTCTATCAATATCAGCCAGCCAGGAATTTGGCTAAGAAGCTGATGACTATCGAGAAAGGCCGTATATTTGTTACGGTCAACTTCCCTAAAACGCCGAATGTTCCTCACCAATGTGGTATCGCTCCAATAGAAACAACCCTTATGTTGGATGACTTACTCCGCAAGCGAGGCGTTAGGGACAATGTAGAAATTGTCTACACGTACCCGACGGTGTCTCAGCTATTACGTAACTGCTTATTTATGCAGAAAGATACGTGCGAAGTCCTTCCGACTATTTTTGAGCAGCGTAATATTAAGTATGAGCGTGGCTTCTCGTTAGCAAGCGTCGACCCAGGCAAAAAAATTGCGACGTCGGAAGAAGGAAAAGAAGCAGACTTCGATATTTTAATGGCAACGCCTCCAATCCGGGCAGTCGATGCGGTTTTAAATTCAGGTATCTCACAAGCTGAAAACGATGAAGGCTGGCTCCCGACAAACCATGAAACTATGGAAGTCTATGGTCTGGAAAACGTCTTTGTTATGGGCGACACTGTCGACTTACCTATCAGTAAAGCTGGCGGCTCTTGCCACAGCCAATCTCCTGTCATCGTCAACAATATTGCTTCTTTAATCCGACTTGGTCACCTATTTGATCAGTACGACGGACGCGTTGTTGCTATTGCGCAAATGGGCTTAGAAGATGGCATGCCACTCTGGTATGACTATGAGTCAGAAGTGCAACCTACACCGCCTAATAAATTGGGCGGCTTAATGCGCAAAGGTTTTAATCGCGGCGTTTATTGGTCAGTTGCCCGCGGACTAGTCTAAGCAAAGGAGATCAAACATGAATACTACAAGTACAACTATCGAAGAAACTGATATCCCCTCTGCCCTTAGCCCTGCTGGACAACAAGGTCTGGAAGAACTGATCGCAAAAATAGATCCCCTTCTGGCCGGAGGACGTCTTAATCGTATCGTAGACTTGATGTCTGTGGTTGCTGATGTTGTGGATATGACCGATGACTATATGGTCGAAAAACTCTGTAAAGGTTATGAAGAAGCCATCGGTGGCCTGTGGAATGCCGGCAATCTTGCACGTATGGCAAGTAACGAAGTTAGCCTGTTAGAAGAGCCGCCGACAGTGTGGGGATTGATAAAAATGACGAAAGACCCAGAGGTTCGCAGAGGTCTTACTTTCCTGTTGTTTCTTGCCAAAGGTATAGGGCAACAAAACAGTATTCCACTTACCGAAGATTAACACGAGTTCTGATTGTTCTTAGTACACCGTCACCTTTTCAGCTCCTTTCGAGGGGCTGCTTTTTTTAGATTGTAGGATTGTTATGAACCCCAGCCAGATTATTTATGTTACCGACCCTCTCTGTTTATGGTGCTATGGGATAGCTCCTGATTTAGAAAAGTTTTATCAAAACCTACCTTCGGATATAGAACGCATCACTATCAATGGTGGGCTTTTTCCAAACACCCAAGCAAAACGAACAGATAAAGCGTTTCGAGACTACCTAAAAAATGCATCTAAGCATGTTACCGAGAGAACTGGCCAAATCTTTAGTGAAAAGTTTTGGGCCTTGCTGGAGACAGAAAACTATCTTTATGACACGGAGCCTGCCGCTCGTGCGTCGGTTACAGTCAAGCTGCTAAAAGACGATGCTACTATGCAACACTACATCCACGAACTTCAGCAAGCTGTTTTTGTCGAGGGTCTAAATCCAAACGATCCTATTGTTTTGGCCTCAATTGCCGAGGCGTGTGGCATCCCACAGGATATATTCCTAAACGAGTACCATTCTGATAGTACTTTAGAAACAACCCGTGATGAATATGCAATGGCGAGACAGTTGGGTATTCAGGGATTCCCTGCCCTTTTATATGCTCATGATCAGAAGGGTTATAAAATAGCTTCAGGCTACGCTTCACTATCCGACCTTGAAAACGCGTACAATTGGGCTCGGGGCGAGTCAGGGCAACCTCCTCTTAATAGTGGCGCTGCATGCGATGCTTCTGGGTGCTCTATTTAGTTTCTGTACACGCTCTTGACCAAGCACGTATTTGCGTAATCTCAGCGTCCGAGATACCAAGAGACTGTAAGAATTGCTGATGGGCGTCTGGCATTTGTGCTTCAAACTCTACATGCCAGCGCTCCATATCTTTCTCCGATAGGCCTGTTGCAATAAGTAGCTGTACCCACTGAGCTTTATTCATCACGCCCGTGGTTTCATCGAGTACTTTTCTGCCAAGCATCCCTAAAAGTAAGCGTTGCTGCTGTTTAAGCGTCGAAATTTCTTGATTTAATTCAGATAGTCGACGCTCAAAAAGTTGGTTTGTTTTGCTTTTACTTGATTCATCCAGCAGCATTTTAATCTGCTCAAGAGAAATACCGGTTCCACGTAGCTCGACAATTTTCTGTAAGCGGGAAACATCATCCGCACTATAGACGCGGTAATTTGCCGCCGTTCGTCGGGTTGGCGAAAGCAGCCCTATCTCATCGTAATACAGCAACGTACTGCGGGAGAGCAGAAACGCTTTAGCAAGCTGGCCAATCGAAAACATACTCTTTTCTCAATCGTTATTTAGTAAAAGTCATCACGATCAGGGGCGAGAAAAATATGCCTCGCTTCAGGATCGCTTAGCCTTTCAGCACTGTAATGTTTAGCGACCAAAGCTTCCATATCATCAATCAGATCTGAATTACTTTGTAAAAATTCATCAAAACTAGCGTATTCAGAGCGTGGTTTACGATGAGCCATAATATTCATAATCGCGACGGTCAGCGTTCTATGGAACTTATCATGCGCACCTAAAGCAGTAGCATAAGCTTGTATATGATCACAGATGCTATCAATGGCGCTATAAAGGGGGTATTTTTCAAGGTACAGCCATGCTAAACGCAAGTGGCCTTTATGCCCAAACTCTTCAGGTGGGAGTGTTTTGTTTCGTATTGCATTTATAAATGTTAGGTCATTCATTACTGTGCCCTCAATAAGATTTACTGAGGGCACTTTAAACTATCAAGCTATAGACAGGTAAAGGCGTTTTTTCTTAATGAACAGGGGTACCTGATCCATCAGCATGCCATTCGTAAATATTGAATTGAAAGCCCTGCAAATCCCCTTTTTCATCCCAGCGGATAGGGCCAATAACCGAGTCAATGGTCATCTGGTGTAACTGCTTCGCAACCGCTTTTGGATTACTTTCATCGGCATGACGCATTGCCTCAGCTAGCGCTTGAACGGCCGCATAGCTTGTCCAGATAAAGGGGCCAACCGGGTCTACACCACTCTCTTTCAGATAAGAGACAACCTCAGCATTAGCGGATTCTAAGTCATAACGCTTAGGCAATGTTACCAGCAAGCCTTCAACGGCATCGCCAGACAGATACGCAATATCTTTATTGCCTAAACCTTCAGGCCCCATAAAACGCGGGCTAAACCCCGAAGCTTTGGCTTGTCGCATGATCAATGCCAGCTCAGGGTGGTAACCGCCATAATAGACAACATCGGCATTTTCACGCTTCAGTTTTGATACCAGGGCAGAAAAGTCTTTTTCTCCGCTGTTAATACCATCCGTAGAAACGATGTTAATACCACGGCCTTCTAATTGTTGCTTTACAACCATAGCAACACCTTTACCGTATTGTTGCTTATCATGGATCACGGCAACACGGTTCGGTTTAAGGCGCTCTGCTATAAACTGGGCAGCAACCGCTCCCTGTTCTGAGTCGATGCCGATTGTCCGAAAAATATTGTCATAACCTCGACTGGTTATTCCGGGATTAGTTGAACCCGTGATTACTAGAATGTTCTCTTCTTTATAGATATCAGTTGCCGGTTGTGTAGAATTTGAACACAGATGCCCCACGACATAGTTAACTCCATCACGAACAATGCTGTTCGCTACCGTGACTGCTTGTTTAGGCTCACAACCATCATCATACGGGATCGCTTCAAGCATCTTACCATCCACCCCTCCTGCACGATTAATCATCGTGATTGCAGCGCGTACACCCTGCTGTTGCATCTCCCCATACTGAGAGACAGGACCGCTGAAGGGGCCAGCAATACCAATTTTAATCGTATCAGAGGCTATGGCGGAGGCCGCCATCGTTAAGCTAAGTACCAAACCACACAAGGGGTTCTTTATGAGCGTCATAGTCACTGCTCCAAAATAATTGAACACTTGGATAAAGCGTTGTTTAAATTAAGGCTTTTGGCCTAAAAAGAGGCATCTCAGAGAGATTAAGCAAAGTGAGATCATGCACCTATATCTGTAAAAATGCACTGATTTGAAGCAAGAAATTCAAGACATAAGTATAATGAATGTTCAGAAGAGTGCGGGGTGAAATGAGTTCACCCCGCGAGAATTACTTGTTTAAACTTGCAGAGAAATCCAACATACGCTGCAAAGGACGACGTGCATCAGTGATCAGTGCTTCGTCTACCAGCACCTCTCCCTCGCCCGTTTCCAAGGCCGACACAATGTTCTGTAAACCGTTCATCGCCATCCACGGACAATGTGCACAGCTACGACATGTTGCTCCACTGCCGCCGGTAGGGGCCTCGATAAACGTTTTCCCTGGTGCAGCTTGCTGCATCTTATAGAAAATACCACGGTCAGTAGCAACAATGAACGTCTCGTTAGGAAGCTCTGCCGCCGCTTTGATTAACTGCGTTGTTGAACCCACGGCATCTGCTATCTGCACAACCGCATCAGGCGATTCCGGGTGCACAAGTACGGCAGCATCAGGATAAACACTTTTCAGTTCAAGAATGCCCTTGGCTTTAAACTCTTCATGCACGATGCAGGAACCATCCCACATCAGCATTTCAATCCCTGTCTGCTTCTGAACATATTCTCCAAGATGTTTGTCTGGTGCCCAAATAATTTTTTTACCCTGCTCTTCTAAATGCTCTGCCACTTTAAGCGCAATACTCGAAGTCACAACCCAGTCGGCTCTAGCTTTTACGGCAGCGGAAGTATTCGCATAAACCACAACCTCATGATCAGGATGCTGATCACAGAACGCAGAAAACTCTTCAATTGGACAACCAATATCCAGCGAACAGGTTGCCTCAAGTGTCGGCATCAAAATCCGTTTTTCAGGATTTAAGATCTTTGCTGTCTCTCCCATAAACTTCACACCCGCCACAACCAGCGTCTGTTCGGGTCTGATCGTGCCAAAACGTGCCATCTCTAGAGAGTCAGAGATACAACCGCCGGTTTCTTCTGCGATTTCCTGTACGATCGCATCGGTATAATAATGGGCAACCAAGCACGCATCTTTCTCTTTTAAAAGCGCTTTAATACGTGCCTTATAACGGTCAATTTCTGCTTGATCCATTTCACTGGGTAGATGTTCTTGCGCGAAATGCTCCTGCACCAGAATACGATCAGAGATATCCTGTTTATTTAACATAGTCAGCTATCGCCATGGCTAATTAGATGTAGGGGGGGATTGTACCACGACAGGAAATTTCTCTGCCATGGTACACGTCAGTAGAGTGATGGAGGCTATTAGCGGTTGAAGTACCGCGTTGGGTCTGCCACACCGGCATCCTCAAACCCTTTTTCACGCAATCGACAACTGTCACAGACACCGCAAGCTCTTCCATCATCATCTGTTTGGTAACATGAGATAGTATCGCCGTAGTTAACACCTAAACGGACACCTTCACGGATAATCTCCGCTTTCGTCATTTTCATCAGTGGTGTATGAATAGTGATGCCTTGTCCTGATACGCCGGTTTTCGTTGCCAGATTAGCCATTTTCTCGAACGCCTCGATAAACTCAGGCCGACAATCCGGATAACCCGAATAATCCACTGCATTGACACCGATAAAAATAGCCTCTGCCTCCAACACTTCAGCCCACCCAAGCGCTAAAGAAAGAAACACCGTATTGCGGGCAGGAACGTAAGTAACCGGTATACCACCGGTTTCGTGATCAGGCACATCAATCGAGTGATCAGTTAGTGCCGACCCGCCAAAGTCTTCAAGGTGAAGACGAATAACGCGGTGCTCTGTCACACCAACTTGTTTGACGACTGCTTTGGCCGCATTTAACTCGGTAATCGAGCGCTGACCATAATCGAAGCTTAAAACATAACACTGAAACCCTTGATCCTTTGCCATCGCTAATGCCGTAGCCGAATCAAGACCACCAGACAAAAGAACTACAGCCTTTTTAGAAGGCTTATTCATAAACAACTATTCCAAAACACAATTAATTTAATGCACTCTCTGCCAGACGAGCTGCAGAAGAGTCAGGATACTCTTTTACTACGCGACGCATAAAACTGAGGGATTTTTCCATATTACCCTGCTGCTTATACAAAATACCTAACTTGTACATCGCATCGGATGCTTTTCGGCTAGAAGGATAGTCAGTAATGACTTTAACGAATGCCTGCTCCGATGGGCGGTGAAGTCCTTGGGCTAAATAAATTTCACCCAGCCAGTAGTGAGCATTGGGCACACGTGGACTATCTGGATAATCGACCAAAAAGCGCTTAAAGCTCTCTGATGCACCATTAAAGTCTCTCTGTCGCACCAGCGCGAATGCACTTTGATAATCTTGTTGATCATTAACACTTGCAGGCTCAGAAGGCGCTACAGGTGCGGCTTCATCAGTCGATTGCGAAAGACTCGGTTGTGTTGTTTCCACACGCTGATCGTCACTCACAACGCTGGTATCTGTATCTGGCAGCGTTGTTGTAGGGTCAGTTTCAGCACTCCCCATACCGTTCTGCATTAACACACTCAAGCGTCGATCAAGATCTCGATAACGCTCTTTCTGGTCAGATTCCATTTTACGCAACTGATGCTGCTGAGACTCAACCTGGCCTCTCAGTTGCCTCATTTCATCCTGTAACTGCTGAATGATTAAGATCAGTTCACTGTTTTGTGAAGGGGCATGCGAGACCCGCTGACCATTAGCCGCGTTAACTTCAATAACAGGAACCACCTGCGCAGCTTGCACGGTTGCCGCAGATGCGGCAACCAGCAAGGAGACAGTAATAGAGGTAATTAGCTGTCTTTTCATTGTTAGCGAGATACGTATTTCAATTCAACACGACGGTTCTGCGACCAAGAACCATCTCCAGAGCCCATAACAGCAGGCTTTTCTTCGCCATAACTGATCGTCTCGGCTTGAGATTGTCCAACGCCATTAACCGCTAGGAAGCGTTCAATCGCCTTAGCACGGCGTTCACCCAGAGCCATGTTGTATTCACGAGTACCACGCTCATCCGCATGGCCTTCGAGACGAACAGACGCATTAGGATGTGTTGCCAGATACTGGGCGTGAGCTTCTAAATCAGCAATGCTGTCACTGCGCACCGTTGACTCATCAAAATCAAAGTAGAAAACCGTTCTCAAGTTTGCGACATCAACTGAGCCGCCTACTCCCGTTCCAGATACACCAGAACCGTTACCTGCACCGAAAGTGTTTGCACCGCCTGCCGTACCTGTTCCTGTACCTTCACCGCCTTCGGTCATGGTTGAAGGAGAACTACACCCTGCTAACCAAGCAAATGTAATTGCTAAAGAAGCTGCTTTAACCGTATTGGATACACGCATTATGACTCCTGATTACTATCGGACTGTGCCGGAAAATTCAATTAACTTAATGGTAGATTCTAATTATTGCAAGTAAGGAGACCAAGCTGGCTCCCTAACATCCCCTTGCGTATTTGGCATCGTAAAACGTACGCGCCCATCCAGCGATACTCCAGCTAGAACTCCTCTACCGCCTTTTTTGGTTGCATACAAAATGATGCTTCCATTCGGTGCGATCGTTGGAGACTCATCTAAACTGGAGTTGGTCAAAACATCTAAGCGACCTTTTTTCAGGTCTTGAACGGCTATATGAAAGCCACTGCTATCTTGGTGAACCATAGTCAAAAAACGTCCATCTTGGGTTAGGCGACCACGGCTATTGTATTTCCCTTCAAAAGTTAAGCGCTTCAGCTCACGACTCGGTAGGTGCAGTGAATAGATCTGCGGCATCCCACCACGGTCGGAGGTAAATAAAATAGATTGTCCATCGGGTGACCACGTTGGCTCTGTATCAATACCATAATGACGTGTAATTCGCTCTAATTGCCCAGTTGCCAGCGTCAAAATATAAATTTCAGGATTACCATCCTTTGATAAAACCAAAGCCAGCTTATCCCCGTTTGGAGACCACGCAGGCGCGCCATTCAAGCCTTTAAAAGATTGTATACGCTGCCTCTGCCCTGTTGCCAAATGTTGAATATAGATAGAAGGGCGTGTGCTCTCAAAAGAGACATAGGCTAACTTCGTGCCATCACGAGACCATGTAGGCGATAAAATGGGTTCTTTAGACTCCAGAATTGTACGGGGTCGTGCGCCATCAGAGTCCGCTAACTGTAAGCGATAACGGTAGTTATTAGTACCTAACATCTCTGCCGTGACATACACAATGCGTGTCGAAAACGCACCTCGTAAACCGGTTAATTCTTCGAAAATGCGATCCGCTATATAGTGGGCAACATCACGCAATCCATCCTGACGACCTTGAACGGTTTCCCCCCACACACGTTGTTCTTTTAACACATCATAGAGTTCTACCGTGGCACTAATCTGTCCATCACCACTGGGAACCATACGACCAATAACGATGTAGTCATTGCCTGAAATACGCCAGTCGCGGAAAAATATCTGATCTTTAGCGTGTGGTGTACCAAGCATATTTTCACGCTTCATCATTTTAAAAAAGCCACTGCGCCCTAGATCATCAGAGACGATTTTAGCGACATCTTCCTGCAAGGCATCACCTGTCCAATCGAACGGAACAACTGCAACCGGCGTTGGTGCGTCAACACCCTGTGTCACCTCAACGACCAGTTCCGCTCTGAGGGTTGTTGTCATCAGTAACAATGTAACCCCTGCTAAAAATACTCTAAACATGCCTTACCACCTTAAGTCATCTGGACGAAACACAATAATGATACCCGGACGCAGTTCTCGCTCGAAGAAGATTGGATCTATCTCTGCGACACGTGGGAATTTTTCAGCTCGATAAATCGCTCTCTCTGCTGCTTTATCAAACGCAGCATCCCCACTACTTTCTATTATCCGCACACTATCAACTTCTCCTGAAGGGAATAATCTGACCTCAATTTTTGTAGTCATCCCATTTCGTGCGATAGAAGGTCTTCTCCAATTTTTCTTCATAACTCCTTGGATATAAGCGGTTATGTCGCCTCTTATCTTTTCAGACCGCTCCGCGGCTGCTAAGCGTCGTTGCTCGGAGGCCTGTTCTTTTGCTAACTTTTCAGCAGCTGCCTTCTCTGCAGCCTCCCGCTTCGCTTGGGCTTGCTTTGCTTTTTCCGCCTCCAAACGTTTCGCTTCTGCTATACGTTTTTTCTCTGCTTCAATTTTCTTCTCTTGTGCCCGTTTCTTTTCTTCTGCCTGTTTCTTAGCTAGCTCTTTTTTCTTGTTCTCTTCAATTTTCTGTTTCTCTGCAAGCGCCTTTTCTGCTGCAACTTTTAATCTAGCTTCTTCGAGAATTTTCTGTTCGGCCAGCTTTTTCTTCTCGGCCTCTTCTTTACGAGCTTCGATGGCTTTTTGCTTCTGCGCTTCTTGGCGGACTTTTTCTTGCTGTGCTTTCTTTTCAGCTTCCGCTATACGGGCTTTCTCCGCTTCCTTCTGTTTCTGCGCCTGACGCTGCTTTTCTTCTTGTATGCGCTTTTTCTCAGCGGCTTCTTTTTTGGCTTGCTCTGCAGCAAACTCCTTCTGAAGGGACTCTTGGTTCATTAGCGCCTTCAGATCGATCATTTCCGCTTGGATATGCCGTGGCTGACGCTTTTTATAAGGGTCATCTTGCTGGAACCAGTGAGGGATCAACAATAGCAACAACCCACCGTGTAAGATCAGCGCAAGTATAATAGGGATGATATAACTCACAATACCCACGCAGACCTATTCCGTTACCAACCCAACACGGGTAGCACCCGCTTGCTGCAGTAACGACATCAACTTAACCACCTTGTCATAATTAACATCTTTATCGCCTCTGACTAACAACAACTGTTTCGGGTTTGCATTGAGCAATTTATCAACGCGCTCAAACACAACCTCCCGATCAATCGCTTCCTGCTCGTCACCGCCGATATTGATGTAGTAAGCACCGTTTTTATCCACCGTGACTATCACAGGCTCCTGATCTTGCGCATCCACTGGGTCTGCAGTCGCTTGCGGTAAATCAACGTTCACACCTTGAGTCAACATAGGCGCCGTAATCATAAAGATGACCAGTAGTACCATCATCACATCAATGTATGGCACCACATTGATATCTGAATTTAATTTACGCCTATTTTTTTGCCGTCTAATCATTATTTACATCACTACTAAATAGAGTTGTGGATACGACGATGCAAAATACTTGAG
Source organism: Neptunomonas concharum (assembly GCF_008630635.1). Classification (NCBI taxonomy): domain Bacteria; kingdom Pseudomonadati; phylum Pseudomonadota; class Gammaproteobacteria; order Oceanospirillales; family Oceanospirillaceae; genus Neptunomonas; species Neptunomonas concharum. Next base: position 2,043,074 of record NZ_CP043869.1, read on the forward strand.
AACTCATCGGCAAAGTTTTCGTAATTGTTCATTAGCCATTCGGTTTTAGCTGAAAAGCGGTTATAAGCAATAACGGCAGGGATCGCGGCAAACAAACCTATCGCTGTGGCCACCAACGCTTCAGAGATACCTGGGGCCACCGAAGCCAACGTAGCCTGATGAACGTTTGCCAAACCTCGGAAAGAGTTCATGATTCCCCAAACTGTACCAAATAAGCCGATATACGGGCTTGTTGAGCCCACCGTAGCTAAAAATGGCAGGTGCTGCTCTAGCTTTTCTTCTTCACGGGCCAAAGCTATACGCATGCTACGCTGGACCGCTTCCATGACCGCATCGGGGTCATAGTTTTTCTGCTGCGTCATGCGGGTATACTCTTTTATTCCCGCACAAAAAATATTCTCTGCGCCTGTCGTATTTGAAGACGACTCAGTGATCTCTCGGTAAAGCTGTCCAAGATCAACACCAGACCAAAATCTATCTTCAAACTGGCGTAGCGCATTTCTGGCACTTCGAATAACACTAAACCGCTGGAAAATCATGACCCACGAGATGAAAGAAGCCAGTACCAAAATCGCCATAACGGCTTGAACAACTAAGCTGGCATGAACCACCAAGCTCCAGATCGACAACTGTTCGACCACTATATACTCTCCATTACCTTCGCGAACGTTTTATAGCGCTCGGCAAACTATTTGAATTGTGTATTTCATCCAGTCGATCTGAGGTGACTGAGACATTTCAGATGATTTTTAATCAAGAAAGTTCCTGAATACCTAGCACAGCCCCTTAACTACAGGCAGGAACGCCCCTAAAAATCAGCAGAGCAAACAATAGCAGGCAGGAAAATTTATACAAGGTGAGAGGCACCCGTATAGAAGAATATTTCCGCTCTGAGCCTACCCAGAGCGGCTTCTTATTTAAAGGGAGGCGTAACGAACTTCAGGATGCTGGTGTTCTTCATGAGATTGACACGCTAAACACCGCGTCGATATAGGGTTTGCCTTTAAACGATTTAGCTCAATTTGCTCGCCACAATCACTGCAAAAGCCGTAATCACCCGTTTCGAGACGGTGAAGAGCTGCTTGGCACTCTCTTATCTCCTGAAGATGACGAGAGATATTGGCTATATTAATAGAAGCATCCAGATCCGCTAAAGCTTCGTCTCCAAGATCATGAGTACCCGCTGATGAGATTAAACCTCGTTCGCCATGCTGATCAGCCAGTTCCCCCTTCACCTCCTCGCGAAGATGTTCAAGAAGATCCAGAAGCTCTGCCTTTATCGTTTTTATTTGAGTCAGAGTCAGATTGGGTGACATATTTTTTCTCTCGATGGTTGGTTTCATTTCATGCTACTGAGCTTACTGCGCTCAAACTATGACCAACATCACGATTAAAAAAAAACATACGCCTTATTAGAGGTTTATTGATCCGAGTCAGGCTTCTGAATACCGAAGTGGAGGTAGGCATGATCTGTTACGACTCGCCCACGCGGTGTGCGCATCATATAACCTTGTTGAATCAGATAAGGTTCCAGCACATCCTCTATGGTATCTCGCTCTTCGCTGATTGCCGCTGCAAGGCTGTCGATACCAACCGGCCCACCTGAAAATTTCTCAATCATAACCAACAAAAGACGTCGGTCCATATGATCGAAGCCTTGCTCATCAACACTAAGCATATTCAGTGCAAGATCTGCAATATCCCGTGTAATCCTTCCCTGCCCTTTAACTTCGGCATAGTCTCTCGCACGGCGAAGAAGACGATTAGCTATACGCGGCGTGCCTCGGCTTCGCTTAGCAACCTCTTTTGCCCCCTCTTCGTCAATATGGGTACCAGACAGTTCTGCCGAGCGCATAACAATGTGGGTCAGGTCTTCAATATTGTAGAACTCTAAGCGCTGGACAATACCAAAGCGGTCACGTAGTGGCGATGTAAGCGAACCGGCTCGGGTCGTCGCTCCCACCAAAGTAAAAGGAGGTAGGTCCAACTTAATTGAACGGGCAGCGGGACCTTCACCAATCATGATGTCGAGTTGATAATCCTCCATAGCGGGGTAGAGAACCTCTTCAACATTAGGGCTAAGCCGGTGAATTTCGTCAATAAAAAGAATATCGCCGGGTTCGAGATTAGTGAGTAACGCCGCAAGATCACCCGCCTTTTCAAGAATAGGGCCTGAGGTTGTTTTGATATCTCCGCCCATTTCATTAGCAATAATATTGGCTAACGTGGTTTTACCTAAGCCTGGTGGCCCGAAAATTAATGTATGATCTAAAGCCTCTCCACGATTTCTCGCTGCATGGATGAATATCTCCATCTGCTCTTTAACGACTGGCTGACCTCGATAATCAGCGAGCTGTTTGGGGCGTATAGCCCGATCGTGTTGTTCTTCGACGGGGGAGCTTTTAGGCGCAATAAAACGATCCGCTTCTATCATCGGTTATTGCCCTGAAACCATAGAGCGTAGCGCCAAACGAATTAGAGACTCAGAACTAACATTCGTTCCTAGCTCTTTCTCTGCTTGAGCAACCGCTTTGGTTGCCTGTGCAGGCTTGTACCCCAGCGTCAACAGCGCACTTTCAGCCTCATCTCTATAGTGATTTACCGATGGTTGTTCGACAAAGTCACCGCCACTTAAAGAGAAATCGGCAGGCGCTTCTTGGTGAAACTGCTTTAACTTGTCCCGTAGTTCAACAATCAGTCGTTCAGCCGTTTTTTTCCCAACGCCAGGAATACGAGTTAGAGCAGTAGCATCATCACGCTGCACACATCCGATAAAATCTTCCGTAGTCATGCCTGATAAGATAGACAAGGCAAGCTTAGGACCAACACCATTGGCTTTGATCAGTGCTCGAAAAAGACTGCGTTCCTGCTTATCGATAAAGCCATAAAGCAACTGTGCATCTTCTCGAACAACAAAATGCGTATGGATCAGAACTCCCTGACCAATCTCAGGTAACCGAAAGAAGGTATTCATAGAAGCTTCTACTTCATAACCTACGCCCTGTACATCTACCATAAGGTGCGGTGGTTGCTTTTCTACTAACTCACCTTTTAAACGTCCGATCAAAGCTTTTGCCCTACAAGGATTTAAATATGGTTAAATATACAGTACTTTACTCAGATTACCAATCCTTAGCGCGTCTAATCAAACAGCGCATTAACGAACTCTTCAGCCACAAATGGCCTTAAGTCATCAACCTGTTCTCCCACACCGATAAAGCGAATCGGTAATCCCAACTGTTTAGCAATGGCAAAAATAATTCCACCTTTTGCGGTGCCGTCCAACTTTGTAAGCGTGATGCTGGTAACACCCACAGCGTCTTTGAATATTTTGGCTTGGCTCATGGCATTTTGGCCTGTACCCGCATCCAAAATAAGCATCACCTCATGGGGCGCAGATTCATCAATTTTTTTCATGACACGCACCACTTTTTCCAACTCTTGCATCAAGTGATCTTTGTTTTGCAAACGCCCCGCTGTATCTGCTATCAGTACATCTATATTTTTGGATTGAGCAGATTGCAGCGCATCGTATAACACCGATGCTGAGTCAGCCCCTGTATGCTGAGCAACGACTGGCACATTATTTCTTTCACCCCAGACTTGTAGCTGCTCAACCGCTGCTGCACGGAATGTATCCCCTGCAGCAAGCATGACTGATTTACCTTCACTCTGGAATCGCTTCGTCAGCTTGCCAATGGTGGTGGTTTTACCAACACCGTTAACACCAACCATTAAAATTACATAAGGTTTATGCCCAGAGATCACAAGGGGTTGCTCAACTTGATCAAGCAAAGCCGCTAGCTCTCGTTTGAGGGCCTGATGAAGTGCTTCGGCATCGGCAAGCTGCTTACGGGCAACCCGATCCGTTAGGCGATCGATAATATCTGTAGTCGCCTCTACGCCAACGTCTGCGGTCAACAGCAACGTTTCAATATCTTCCAGCAGTTCATCATCAATCTCTTTTTTCCCTAAAAAGAGGTTACCTAGCTGCTCTGATAAGTTCGCTTTTGTTCGGCTTAGTCCCGCCTTAATACGCGCAAACATACCTTTCTTTTCTGGCTCTGGCTCTGGCTCTGGCTCTGGCTCTGGCTCTGGCTCTGGCTCTGGCTCTGGCTCTGGCTCTGGCTCTGGCTCTGGCTCTGGCTCTGGCTCTGGCTCTGGCTCTGGCTCTGGCTCTGGCTCTGGCTCTGGCTCTGGCTGAATGGTAGTGCTTTCAACGGAAACAACATCCACTTTCGTGGTGCTCTCTTCTGCTTTTGTAGCCACATCAGTTTCAACGGATACTACGTCTCTGCTCTCTGATTGCTCTACAGGCTGAGCAGCCTCATTAATAGACTGATTCTCCTTAGTCTGTTCATTACCCGAGGAGAAAATAGATTTCAGCTTCTTAAACATTCATATTCCCAATGCACAAATTGATAACAGAGCAAAAAACAACCGCGTGGAGATGCTTTTCAGGAGCACTATCTTAACATAGAGCTAGGCTGTACAAACCCGTTGCCACTAAATAGATTTGCCCTGCTTAAGTATACCATTTGAGGAATAACATAATTATCTTGGTCGATGCTTAGGAAACTACAATAAGAATCAGAATTTACGTATATAATTGCCAGTTACAACCCTCTTACATCTAATGTGAAATAGTTAAGCGCGTATGGATTTTATTTGGATTTTGTTTGCTTTTGTTTGCGGTTTGCTAGTCAAGCTGGCAGGCCTCCCCCCCCTTATTGGCTTTTTATGTGCAGGTTTTATTCTTCACGCCATTGGTATTGAGCCAACAGATTCTCTTAATACGCTGGCCGACCTTGGCATTACGCTCATGCTGTTTACTATCGGCTTAAAACTACACGTTAAAGATTTACTAAAAAAAGAGATTTGGGCGAGCACTCTCTCCCATATGGGTGTATGGGTTATCCTTATCGCTGCGCTGGCACTGCTGTTGTCGCTCATTAGCCTTCCCTACTTTACCGATTTCGATCTCAAAACAGCGGCTTTATTAGGTTTTGCGTTAAGCTTTAGCAGTACCGTTTGCATCGTAAAATTACTTGAAGAAAGTGGCGAGATGAAAACACGCCACGGCCAAATAGCCATTGGTGTGCTGGTTATGCAGGATATCGCTGCCGTTATATTCTTGGTGATAGCGACCGGCAAGCTTCCTACTATTTGGGCAATAGGCTTACTGGGCTTAGTCTTTGTACGGCCACTTTTAGATGCGCTTCTCAATCGAGCAGGCCACGGTGAAATGCTGCCGCTGACGGGCTTTTTCTTAGCTCTTGGCGGCTACGAGTTATTCTCTCTGGTGGGCGTTAAAGGCGATCTTGGAGCACTCATTTTTGGCATGCTGCTCAGTCATCATACAAAAGCGAGCGAGCTAACGAAATCGCTGTTAAGTTTCAAAGATATCTTTTTGATCGGTTTCTTCCTTTCTATCGGTTTCACCGCATTGCCTACTTGGTCGATGCTTGGCATGGCTTTTCTACTGTCGTTACTGCTATTAATCAAATTTGCTATGTTCTTCCATATATTTACTCGTCTGCAGCTTCGTGGCCGAACGGCTTTTTTAGCCTCTCTGGCTTTAAGTAATTTCAGTGAGTTTGGGTTAATCGTTGCTGCATTAAGCGTAGATTCAGGTTGGCTAAGCAAAGAGTGGTTAGTCATTCTTGCCTTAGCCGTATCTTTATCTTTCATACTAACCAGCTTGTTCTACCGCCATGCTCACTCTTTCTACCGCCAACATAAAGAGGTCATTAAGCGCCATGAAAGCCCTACACGCTTACCTGAAGATCGCTTTATACAACCTCCACATGTAGAAATACTCGTCATCGGCTTAGGTCGAGTCGGGAAAGGTGCATTTAAAGCATTGCAAAATATGCTGGATCAACGCGTCGCTGGAATGGATGCTGATCGAACACGCGTTAAACTCTACCAGCAAAAAGGTATGAACGTATTTTTTGGAGACGGTGAAGATGCTGATCTTTGGGAGAGCTTTGATACAAGCCCAATAAGGCTGGTGTTATTGGCACTTCCCTCTATCCAAGATGATATTAATATTACCATTCAACTCAGAGAAGCAGGTTATGAAGGCCAAGTTGCCGCCATTGCCCGCTATGAAGATGAGAGGGAACAACTTTTGGCAAGCGGCATAAACAATGTCTTTAACTTCTACACAGAAGCCGGAACAGGTTTTGCTGAGGAAAGCTTAATGTTAATCGGCGAAAGCAGCTGTAATTAGTAATGGTAAGTATGGCTTTCAAGCAGTCCTATCACCGCATAATTTTTTTAGTAACTGGGCTTATTGTATCTGGTGCAATCTACGTCACTCGAACTAACGCTGAGAGCCTACCGGATATCACGTACCAGGCGGGAAAAGTAAGTTTATCAGCTCCTGCCACCTCGAATATTAAGTTATTGAGAAGGCTATCTGATGAAGCAGATATGGAAGTCATTTTAATTGGTCAACCGACTGAAATTATTCAAGACTGGTTCTTTATTCAAACGCCACTTCGCCAAGTTATTACATCTCTCGCTTTCCCTAATGGCCTAGCACTGGTCATGAGCACCAAGCAAGAAACCATCGATAAAGCACTGATTGTCGGCAAAGGAAATAGCACTGCAATAGAAGCAGAAGATGCCGAAACTATCGCGACCTCTTCTGAATACTTATCTACCCCCACAGAAGAATATAAAGAAAACCACTCTCCAACAAAACCGTTTGTAAAAGAGCAGAAAAGCCATCTTATTTTTGATGAACATCCGACTACTCGCCAGTATGCAATTCGACACCTAGCATCAACAGGCAATGTTAACTTAATAGCCGATGCTTTGGGGGATCCTGACCCAAACGTAAGGCTTATTGTTATCGAGTCCCTTATGCATATTACGCCCGAAGTAGCCCAACCTTTATTAGGACAAATCCTTTTCTCAGATCCCGAACCTAGAGTACGCATTGCAGCCGTAAAACTTATCTCGTCCTATCCTGACACTGAAGCGTCTCGGGCATTTCTCAATCAGGCGGCAAAAGATATAAGTGCAGAAGTCAGAAACATTGCAAAAGAAGCACTTCAGTATTAAAGGCAAAAAAAACCCGCATGCGAACATGCGGGGTATAAAAGAAGTAGAAGTAGATCGTTCCTGATAGGCAGTCAGATCTACCACATCCCCACTTCAGAACTTGAGAAAGCCAGGCGTTGCTTAGAAGCAATCACCAGGTATACGCACCCAACCTTCCATTAAAACACGCGCACTACGACTCATAACCGCTTTGGTTGCAGTCCAATCACCATTTTCCTGTTCAGATGCAGCCGCACCTACACGTAGGGTGCCGGATGGATGGCCAAAGGTAACCGCGTCACGCTCGCCTCCACCTGCTGCCAAGTTCACCAAGGTGCCTGGCACTGCCGCTGCCGTAGCAATCGCAACTGAAGCGGTACCCATCATGGCATGGTGCAATTTGCCCATAGACAATGCACGGACACATACATCGATATCAGAAGCAGAGATCTGCTTACCACTAGAAGCTTCATAATCGGTTGCTGGTGCTACAAACGCGATCTTAGGCGTATGCTGACGAGCAACAGCTTCAGAAATATCGCTGATCAGGCCCATTTTAACTGCGCCATAGGCGCGCATGATTTCAAAACGTTCTAATGCTGCAGCATCAGAATTGATATCTTTTTGCAACTCGGTCCCTTTGTAGCCAATATCTTCAGCGTTAACAAAGATAGTCGGGATACCCGCATTGATCATAGTCGCCTTGAATGTACCAATACCCGGCACTTCAAGATCATCCACCAAATTACCCGTTGGGAACATGGAACCTTCGCCATCAGCTGGGTCCATAAACTCAATCACGACTTCTGCAGCTGGGAAGGTGACACCGTCTAGCTCAAAGTCGCCGGTTTCCTGAACCTGCCCGTTAGTGATCGGCACATGCGCAATGATGGTTTTCTTAATGTTTTTCTGCCAGATACGCACTGTACAGATACCATTTTGCGGGATACGTGCTGGATCAACCAGACCGCCAGAGATAGCGAACGCACCTACCGCTGCTGTCAAGTTGCCGCAATTGCCGGACCAGTCAACAAAAGCTTTGTTGATCGCTACCTGACCAAAAAGGTAATCCACATCGTGATCGGGCTCAGCGCTTTTATCCAGAATAACCGTCTTGGAAGTACTAGAGGTTGCACCACCCATGCCATCAATCTGCTGACCGTATGGATCAGGACTGCCGATCACACGCATCAAAATCTTATCGCGCGCTTCGCCCGGCTCCTGTGCCACTTCTGGCAGGTCCTGACGTCTAAAGAAAACACCTTTACTGGTTCCGCCGCGAATATAGGTCGCAGGGATTTTAATCTGTGGTACGTGTGCCATAAGAACATTATCCTGTTTTGGTTGCAGCTGTATCGGTTATATGCCGCGATTCAGAAAATTCTTAGTAACAACTACTGCGGCTATCTGCTCTTTATTCCAGCAGTAGTTATTAGTAAAAAGCCTCACTAATTAGGATGGGCGCTGCTTACTTGATTGTTTATGCTAAAAAGCAAGCAACGCCTATCAGTGCACTAAGGCTTAAGCACTTCCTTCCAAGAAGTCTTTAGCAAAGCGCTGCAGAACACCACCGGCATGGTAAACATTTACTTCAGCAGCGGTATCCAGACGGCAGGTTACAGGTACTTCTACCCGCTCACCGTTTTTACGATTGATGATCAGAGTCAGGTCACAACGTGGAGAGATTTCACCCTCAATGTCGAATGTCTCTGTACCATCGATACCATAAGTGTGACGAGTATCACCGGCTTTAAATTCAACCGGCAGCACACCCATGCCTACTAAGTTAGTACGGTGGATACGCTCAAAACCTTCAGCAACGATGGTTTCAACGCCCGCCAGACGTACACCTTTAGCAGCCCAGTCACGGGAAGAACCCTGGCCGTAGTCAGCACCTGCAACAATGATCAGGTTCTGCTTACGTTCCATGTAGGTTTCAATTGCTTCCCACATACGGCTTTCAGTACCTTCTGGTTCGATACGTGCCAGAGAGCCCTGCTTGATTTCGCCATTTTCATTGCGAACCATTTCGTTCAACAGTTTCGGGTTAGCGAATGTTGCACGCTGTGCTGTCAGGTGGTCACCACGGTGAGTTGCGTAAGAGTTGAAATCCTCTTCCGGCAGACCCATTTTCGCGCAGTATTCACCCGCCGCACTGGACGCCTGAATAGCGTTGGATGGTGACAGATGGTCTGTTGTGATGTTGTCGCCCAGTACTGCCAGAGGACGCATACCTTTCATAGTACGCTCACCTGCCAGTGCACCTTCCCAGTATGGCGGGCGGCGAATGTAGGTAGACATTGGACGCCAGTCATACAGCGGGCTTTCCGCGCGCTCAATATCACCCAGATTAAACATTGGAATGTAGATCTGCTTGAACTGTTCAGGCTTAACCGCCTTAGCGACAATTTCATCGATCTCTTCATCGGATGGCCACAGATCTTTCAGCGTAATCTCTTTGCCATCAACAACTGCCAGTACATCTTTTTCGATGTCAAAACGCACGGTACCTGCGATTGCATAAGCAACAACCAGTGGCGGAGACGCCAAGAATGCCTGCTTAGCGTGCGGGTGGATACGACCATCGAAGTTACGGTTACCAGACAGTACAGCTGTCGCGTACAGGTCGCGTTCAACCACTTCTTTTTCGATCACTGGATCCAGCGCACCGGACATACCGTTACAGGTAGTACATGCGTAAGCAACGATACCGAAGCCCAGTTTTTCCAGCTCAGATAGTAGCCCTGCTTCTTCTAGATACAGTTTTGCAACTTTAGAACCTGGAGCAAAAGAGGTCTTAACCCAAGGCTTACGTACCAGACCCAACTCATTCGCTTTCTTAGCCAGCAGGCCGGCAGCAACAACGTTGCGTGGGTTAGACGTATTCGTACAAGAGGTGATCGCAGCAATAATAACTGCGCCATCCGGCATCAAACCTTCAGATTCCTGAACTTTAGCCGCAGCCAGCATCTCATCGCTGGCAATACCACGCTCGTTCAACGCAGATGTAGGCAGGCGACGATGTGGGTTAGATGGACCTGCCATGTTACGTACAACAGTCGACAGATCGAATTCCAGAACGCGCTCATACTCTACCGCTTCAAGATCAGTCGCCCACAGGCCTGTTTCTTTCGCATACTGCTCAACCAGTGCAACCTGTTCTGGTTCACGACCAGTTAGCTTCAGATAGTCGATGGTCTGTTCATCGATATAGAACATACCAGCAGATGCACCGTACTCAGGTGTCATGTTAGACAAAGTAGCACGGTCACCGATAGACAACGTAGCTGCACCTGGGCCAAAGAATTCCAAGTATGCAGAAACAACTTTCTCGTTACGCAGGAACTCAGTCATTGCCAAGGCGATATCCGTAGCCGTGATGCCAGGCTGACGCTCACCAATAATTTTCACACCGATGATGTCTGGGAGGCGCATCATTGATGGCAGACCCAGCATGACGGTTTCAGCTTCCAGACCACCAACACCAATGGCGATTACGCCCAGCGCATCAACATGGGGGGTGTGAGAGTCAGTTCCGACACAAGTATCCGGGTAAGCAACACCATCGCGATTCTGGATCACCGGAGACATCTTCTCCAGGTTGATCTGGTGCATGATACCGTTACCGGCTGGGATCACGTCTACGTTATCAAACGCTGTTTTACACCAGTCGATAAAGTGGAAACGGTCATCGTTACGACGATCTTCAATTGCGCGGTTTTTCTCAAACGCATCGGGATCAAAACCTGGCGCTTCTACAGCCAGAGAGTGGTCAACGATCAGCTGAGTTGGTACAACCGGGTTAACTTTGGATGGGTCGCCACCCTGGTCAGCGATAGCGTCACGCAGACCTGCCAAGTCAACCAATGCAGTCTGACCCAGAATGTCATGACAGACAACACGCGCTGGATACCATGGAAAGTCCAAGGTACGTTTGTTTTCGATAAGCTGCTTCAGGCAGTCCGTCAGCGTTTCCGGCTCGCAACGACGAACCAGTTGCTCTGCCAAAACACGGGAGGTGTATGGCAGCTTAGCGTAAGCGCCTGGCTGGATAGCCTCGACAGCTGCGCGGGTATCAAAGTAGTCAACACCAGCGCCAGGTAAAGCTTTACGGTATTCAGTGTTCATATAACACCTGCTATTCATTCAGTTCATGTAAGGGAGGCGTAGAAAGCCCTCCCTGATAGCACTCAATTAAGGGCGGTCAGCGATATCAATCCACTCAGCCGACTCAGGGCCGGAGTAATCGGCACTTGGACGTATGATACGGTTGTTAGCGCGTTGCTCCATCACATGTGCTGCCCACCCAGCGACGCGAGAGCATACAAAGATCGGTGTGAATAGTTCTGTTGGAATACCCATGAAGTGGTATGCAGATGCGTGGAAGAAATCGGCATTACAGAAAAGCTTCTTCTCACGCCACATGACCGCTTCAACACGCTCAGATACTGCATAAAGGTACTCATCACCCACCTGATCGGACAACTTCTTAGACCACTCTTTGATGATCGCATTACGAGGATCAGAATCGCGATAGATTGCATGTCCGAAGCCCATAATTTTGTCTTTACGCGCCAGCATCGCCATGATTTCAGCTTCAGCTTCATCAGCTGAACGCCAGTTTTCAATCATTGCCATTGCAGCTTCATTCGCGCCGCCATGCAATGGACCACGTAAAGAGCCAATAGCAGCGGTTACGCAGCTATGAATATCAGACAACGTGGATGCACATACACGAGCAGTAAAAGTAGAAGCGTTAAATTCATGCTCTGCATAAAGAATCAAAGAGGCATGCATAACATCAACATGTAAAGGCTCAGGTTTTTTATCGTGTAACGTCCACAAGAACTGCTCGCCGATTGAGTCAGCATCCGTTTCTACATTGATACGCTTGCCGTTGTGGCTGAAGTTGTACCAGTAGTTGATGATGCCAGGAAAAGCCGCCAGCATACGATCGATGTGATCCAGTTGTTCAGAGAAGTCTTGCTCAGTTTCCAGGTTACCCAGCATAGAACAACCCGTACGCATAACGTCCATAGGATGCGCATCAGCAGGGATCTGTTCTAAAACAGTTTTCAGTGCATCTGGAAGTGCTCGCATACCCTTCAGGCGTGCTTTATAAGCATCCAACTCAGCTTGGTTTGGCAGCTTTCCATATAATAAAAGGTAAGCTACTTCTTCAAATTGTGCTTTGTCAGCCAGTTCTTTAATGTCATAACCACGGTAGGTCAGGCCTGCACCGGTTTTACCCACAGTACAGAGTGCAGTTTCACCCGCTGATTGGCCACGTAAACCTGCGCCACCCAGTTGTTTTGCTTCTGCCATCCTGTCTCTCCTTCTATTGGGGCGGGGCACGCCTCGCCCTTTTGTTCTAGTTATTGGAATACCTTAGTAGGGAATTACTTGTTTTTACCCTGAGCAAACAAAGCATCAAGCTTCTGCTCAAAATCGTGGTAATTTAAGAAATCATACAGTTCCATTCGTGTTTGCATTGTGTCGACAACCGCTTTCTGATCTCCGTCACGCAACAGCGCTTCGTAAACATTGAGAGCAGCTTTATTCGCAGCACGGAATGCTGATAGCGGGTAAAGCACCATACTTGCACCGTTGGCAGCCAGCTCTTCTGTATTGAACAGTGGCGTAGCTCCAAATTCAGTGATGTTCGCTAACAAATGGGCACCATTGATGCCATTAGCAAAGGCTTTATAGTCTTCTAGCGTATGAACAGCTTCTGCGAAAATACCGTCTGCACCAGCCTCAAGACACGCTTGAGCACGTTCAACAGCTGCATTCAGACCTTCCATCTGGAAAGCATCCGTACGTGCAATGATGAAGAAATCGTCGTCAGTCTTTGCATCAACCGCCGCTTTAACACGATCTACCATCTCTTCTAACGATACGATCTCTTTATTTGGACGGTGGCCGCAACGTTTCTGTGCAACTTGGTCTTCTAAATGCACAGCGGCAGCGCCTGCTTTTGTCATCTCTTTAATAGCGCGAGCAATATTGAATGCACCACCCCAACCCGTGTCGATGTCTACCAATAAAGGCGTTTCTACAGCGCTCGTAATACGACGTACATCTTCCACAACATCGTTCATAGATGTCATACCTAGATCCGGAAGACCATAGGAGTGGTTAGCTACACCACCACCAGACAGGTAAATTGCCTTATGGCCGACGCGTTCCGCCATCATTGCGTGATATGCGTTTGTTGTACCTACGATCTGTAGTGGTTTAGTTTCGTCCAGCGCTTTGCGGAATCGACCGCCTGCAGTCAGTTTAGCCATGATTCTCCCCTTTAAGGTCAGTTGCCATATTCAGCTTCGCTTCAATGTTTTTACGGGCAGCACTGATATGCCGACGCATCAAGAGCTCTGCCAGTTCTGGGTCTCGCGCTTCAATCGCATCCACAATCTGGTGGTGCTCTTTAAGCGCTCGCTTTGGACGAGAGCTAGATACACTGAATTGATAGCGGTACATGCGTACCAAGTGGTACAGGTCACTGCCGAGCAGTTCTAACAATTTCTCGTTTTTACTGCCCTGCACGATTCGATAATGAAAGTCGAGATCACCTTCTTTTTGGAAATAAGATCGACCTTCTAATTGTTCGACATCCCGCTCGTGCTCTTCAAGCAGCGCGCGCAGGCTTGCAATCTCATTCGCAGGCATAAATTCAGCAGCCATTCGGCATGCCATGCCTTCAAGTGCCTCACGAACACGATAGATTTCAACCAGCTCTTTGAGGCTGAGTTTAACAACCCGCGCACCCACATGAGGTTTGCGTTCAATCAAACGTAAGCCTTCTAAGCGACGTATCGCTTCTCGGAGAGGACCTCGGCTAATGCCATAGGTACGTGCCAATTCTGGCTCACTGATTTTTTGGCCCGGAGGTATATCGCCGACGATGATCGCAGTTACGATCTGTTCGCAGACTTTATCCGCTAATGTGCGGCTCTCTATGGGAATATCGTTTGCCATCTCTGTCATAACAACCTACCTCTCCAAGATTGTCGACAATCTTTATTTAAAACAACGATACAACGCTATTTTACGCTCGTCAACCGAACAAAAGTATAAAGTTGTCTACACAATACAAAAGTTTAAGGGTTTGCCCCAATCTATATATTTCGACTGATTCGGTATCTTTGCGCTTCGGCGTTCATGATTTTGGCAATCTGCCGCGGCTTTTGAAAAGGCAAAGAGTGGTCAGTTCCCGGCACCATGAAGTAATGCCAATTAGGCATCCCTTCCGCCATATCTCTGTGGTATTGATGCATCAGATCAACACTCAACCCCCCAATAAAGCTAGATACATCACCCTGTGCAGCCACCAACAACTCCCTATCGATTGAATTTATCGCTTCGGTCACACAATCTAATGCATGCGCGAAACCCAAAGGGCGAGCCCCTAGGCGCATAATCGATAAGTCATCCACTTGGCTGGTTGTGCGGCGATTAGGAGAGATGGTGTCGAGAAAGTTACGAATTCCTTGCTCCTTATTATCACTTCTTAAAAAGTGAGCAGCCTCACTGTATTTCTGTCGCAACACCTTTGTTGTGTCCCAACACGGCCTGTCCAGTAGAGCTGACTCAAGTAAAAATTGCTTCTCTACGCGGTCTGGGTGCTGTTGTTTGTATAGTAAGGAAACCATTCCTCCCAATGAGTAACCTCCCATATCAAACGACCACCAACCTAAATGGTCAACCAGTGCATTGATATCCGCCACTAACCTGTGTGCCGTAAAGGGATATTCTTTGTGATCAGGATAATGGGTTTCCCCCATGCCCCTCTGGTCGGGAATAAGAATCTCCTGCCATTGCGTCAACATTGACGCGATAGCCAGCCACGTATCTTCTCCGGCAACACCAGCGCCATGCAGTAACACTAAACGCTTGCCGTTATGTATGTCAGGATGTTTCAGGACTCGATAAGTGATGATCTGGTCCGACAATAAAAATGTATCCTTGCGGATATTGAGCTTACTTCTCATGCACGCTTAACTCCCATGCGCAATTGTCGACAATTTGTATTATACGCGATTATGCTAAGGCAAAGGCGATATCCACCTACCACTCGCTATCCTTAAAGAGGATGCGTAAAATGCGCCTTTTATTTGCTGTAAGGTTAATGGCGTGTTGCAACCGGTTTCACTCTCTTTCGGTGTATCAGCTACAGAATATTTTGAGCGTATCCGACCGCTAGGCGGTGCGATTCTACTCGATAGTGGAAAGCCAGCATGTGCGCGAGGCCGGTATGATATTTTAGTGGCGGAACCTCAGTGTCAATTATCCTATCATCGCGGCGAGCTATTAGGGACTAATCTGCCGATAGCTATTGAGCTGTATCAGAATCCCTTCGATGCGCTAGAAAGCCTTTATCAATATGCCAAGGCACAGACCTCAAACATTGATCATCTGTTTCCCTTCTGTGGTGGACTGGTAGGTCATTTTGGCTATGATCTAGGGCGAGTTATCGAACAACTTCCAACATCCGCAGAAGATGACACCCAACTACCAGAGATGCATGTAGGTCTTTATCATTGGGCAATTATTATTGATCATCTTGAAGAGCGAGCCACATGGGTTCCCAGTCCGTTGTTTGATTCTCACAAACAAGAAAGCCTGCTCCAGACGATATTGACAGAGGTCTCCTCTAGACAAGACTCCCCTTTTAAAATGACCTCCGCGTTTAAAAGCAATACCTCTGAAGAGGACTACCATAAAGCACTCAAGAGAATTGATGACTATATCCACGCAGGGGATTGTTACCAGGTTAACTTTGCACAACGTTTTTCTGCAACCTGTGAAGGCGACCCATGGCAAGCTTATAAGCAACTGAGAGAAGCGGCACCAACGCACTATGCCGCCTATTACGATACCCCCCAAGGGGCCGTCTTATCCTACTCACCTGAGCGCTTTTTAGCTGTCGACAATTCGGGGCATGTGATTACCCAACCGATCAAAGGAACACGTCCTAGAGGTCAGACCCCAGAAGAAGATCAGGCGTTAGCTGAAGCACTTCGTTCATCAGAAAAAGACCGAGCTGAAAATGTGATGATTGTTGATTTGCTTCGAAATGACCTCAGCAAAGTCTGTGAGCCGCACAGTGTAAAAGTACCCTCACTTTTCGATATCGAGCACTATAAGAACGTTCACCATCTGGTTAGCACTGTGGTAGGGACACTATCTAAGAACCAATCACCCATCGACTTGCTAAGAAACTGCTTTCCCGGCGGCTCTATCACAGGAGCCCCCAAGATAAGATCAATGGAAATTATTGATGAGCTAGAGACACATCGTAGAAGCATCTATTGCGGTAGTATCGGTTATATCAGTTTATCCGGGAGCATGGATACCAGCATCACCATTCGCACGCTTTTAATAGAAGAGAATCAAGTGCATTGCTGGGCGGGTGGTGGCATTGTAGCGGACTCTATCAGCCAGATGGAATACCAAGAGACGTACGATAAAGTTAACAACCTATTGGAAGGCCTATCTTTGTAACCGTTATAATTCAGCCTCTAAACGCGCACGCAGCTGATTAAGATCAGATAATATTTTAACTTCACGAAAAACACCTTCTGCCTCTTCTCTCTGAGGCCGCATCATATGTAACCATTGCTTAATACGCCCATGCACATATTTAGGAGGCAATTGGCTTTCTACAATCGCAAAGTAGTGAAGTAAAATGCTGATTATGTCGCGCCAAGCTGCACCACTATGGCTTGTCCCGAGCTGGTAACTTTTAATCATCAATCCAAGCTCTGGCCTTGCGATTAAACCACGACCAATCATGACATCTTCACAGCCACTCAGCGCTCGGCATCGTTGGTAGTCTTCACAGTTCCATACTTCGCCATTCGCCACAATAGGAATATCAACCTCCTCTTTGATGCGACCTATCCATTCCCAATGTGCCGGCGGTTTATAGCCTTCTACTTTCGTGCGAGCATGAATCGCTAAACCATCTGCTCCCGCATCAGTAATCGCTTTGGCATTATCCAAAGCAAGAGATTTATCCAGGTTACCTAGGCGCATTTTTGCCGTCACCGCTATATTTTGCGGCACAGACTGTCGGACAGTCTTTACAATAGCGTGTATCAGGTCAGGCTCATCCAGAAGCACTGCACCTCCGCGGTGTTTATTAACGGTTTTGGATGGGCAGCCAAAATTCAGATCTATGGAAGGTGCCCCCATTTTCACCGCTTCAATAGCACTTTGCGCTAATACTTCAGGAACACTCCCTAGAAGCTGTACTGCAACAGGGACACCGGAAGGCGTTAGTCCACTTCCGCTAAGTTCGGTGGCATGTTTCAGAATTTCCCGCGGGGACAGCACTCGGTCGGTGACACGTATAAATTCCGTCACGCATAGGTCCACACCACCCAGCTGCGTAATGACATGCCGCATGGTCGAATCCACCACACCCTCCATGGGTGCAAGAACGATTTTCCCATGATTAGCGTTCACTTCATCGGTGTTCATAGCTATGCTTAATGCCTACCTCTATCGTACGGAGTACTTATGCGTTTGTTCGTTGCGATCGATATCCCTGACAATATACAGCAGGAGATCAGCCGGCTTTATTGCAAATTTCATGGCGTCACTTGGTCTCCACCTGAACGACTACACATTACCCTCGCCTTTCTGGGCGAAGTCAAAACGTCACAACTATCGGCCGTAGATAACCTATTACGGTCTATCACGTTCCAACCGTTTCAACTGTCCTGTGACCACTTTGGTAGCTTTAACAGCGGGGATATCTGGTTAGGTGTCACGCCAGAAGAGCAACTGGTAGCACTGCATCAACAATTAAGAAAACAGCTGGATAAACTCGGGCTAGGCTATGAAGGCAGACCCTTTAAGCCGCATATCACTCTGGCCTACACGGCTAAAAATGAAGAATCCTTAGTGCTTCGCTTACTAGAAAGCCGTCGTCACTTCGACAACCTTAACTTTGAGGTCGATACTTTAATTTAAAGAGCAGCTGGACTCGTTCCTCAGCAGCATTGCACCGAATAGAGCAGATCTATCCGGCGCATACCTAATGGCTAAACCGCATCCAGACCTAACTGCATATCGGCTCGAATATCATCAATGTCTTCTATACCAACAGATAAACGTATCAGATTATCTTTTATACCCGCTTGCGCACGGGCTTCAGGACTCATTCGACCATGAGTTGTTGTTGCAGGGTGAGTGATCGTTGTTTTCACATCCCCTAAGTTACCCGTAATAGACACCATTCGGGTAGCATCAATGAATCGCCAAGCGGCCTCTTTGTCACCCTTGACCTCAAAAGCCAAAACGCCTCCAGAGCCTGTTTGTTGCTTTTTCGCCAACTCATACTGGGCATGACTTGTAAGACCGGTATAAAACACACGTTCGATAGCCGGTTGCGCTTGTAGCCATGTAGCCAACTCTTGCGCATTTCGCGCATGTGCTTCCATTCTAACTTTCAGAGTCTCTAGGCCTTTCTGGAAAACCCAAGCATTAAACGGACTCATACAGGCTCCACCTGTCCGAATAAAACCAAAGATCTCTTCCATCAACTGATGGCTTCCTAAAACCACACCACCAACACAACGGCCTTGGCCATCTAAATATTTGGTTGCAGAATGAATCACTATATCTGCACCCAACAAAATTGGTCGCTGAAAGATAGGCGTCAGGAAACAATTATCGACCGCTAATAAGGCATTATGACGATGAGCAATTTCAGCCACTGCCTGAATGTCCGTCAGCTCACCTAATGGGTTTGAGGGCGTCTCAAGAAATAACAGCTTAGTGTTTGGCTGTATTGCAGCTTCCCATGCGTTCAACGAGGTGGGATCAACAAAGCTGGTTGTTATACCCGCACGGATTAAGTATTTCTCAAACAGCGATACCGTAGAACCAAACACGCTACGAGAGCAGACCACGTGATCACCATTTTGCAGCAAGGATAAGCCAATACTCAGAATAGCGGCCATACCTGAAGCGGTCGCTACTGCTCGCTCTGCACCTTCCAGAGCGGCAATACGCTTTTCAAAGGCATTTACCGTCGGATTGGTAAAACGAGAGTAAATATTTCCCTCTTCATCACCGCTAAAACGAGCAGCCGCTTCTCTGGCAGTCGAGTAAACAAAGCTGGAAGAAGGAAAAATCGCATCGCTATGCTCCCCTTCCATTGTTCGGGTTTGCCCGGCACGAACCGCCATAGTTGCCAGTTCTGCTTCTGTCAGATCAAACTGTATACGATCTTCCCGTTCAAACCCATTAACTGCCATTATCTTTCTCTCTTACTGTATTTTTGTATGAAGATCCGCAGGGGCTTCATCTTCATGATCAACACTTTCAGGCTTCACTTTCGCCGCATCATTTCGCTTCTGATCAATCCGCTCTAAATAGGCATCATCAATATCGCCTGTCACGTAATAACCATCAAACACCGACGAATCGAAATCTGTTAACGCGATATCCAATCCTTCAGCGACCGTTTCTTTCAGATCGTTCAGGTCTTGGTATAGCATCCAGTCAGCACCGATCGCTTCACCAATTTCAGACTCGGTACGATTATGCGCTATAAACTCTGTTGGCGATGGCATATCAATACCATAGACATTCGGGAAGCGTACTGGCGGTGCCGCCGAAGCAAAATAGACTTTGCGTGCACCCATATCCCGTGCCATTTGCACGATTTGCTTAGAAGTTGTTCCCCTAACGATTGAGTCATCTACCAGCATGACGACTTTACCTTTGAATTCCATCTCAATCGGGTTCAGTTTACGTCGTACTGATTTTTTACGCTGAGTTTGACCCGGCATAATAAAGGTACGACCAATATAGCGATTTTTAATAAAACCTTCACGGAACGTCACATTAAGATGCTTAGCCATCTCTAAGGCTGAAGTACGGCTGGTGTCCGGGATCGGGATGATCACATCAATATCATGATCTGGCCGCTCTTTAAGCACTTTCTCAGCCAGTTTAACCCCCATACGCATACGCGCTTGGTGAACGTTAACATTATCGATGATCGAATCAGGCCGTGCCAGATAAACAAACTCAAACAAACAGGGTGCTAAATTCGTTTTTTCAGCACATTGACGCGTAAAAACATTTCCATCCATGTCGATGAAAATTGCTTCACCAGGTTCAATATCTCTCACACGGGTAAAACCTGAGATATCCAATGCTACGCTTTCAGAAGCAACCATACACTCTTCGCCTTCAGGTGTTGAGCGCGTACCATAAACCAGTGGTCGGATACCATTTGGATCACGAAATGCCAAGACGCCATAACCGGTAATCACGGCTACAACGGCATATCCACCTTTAACCCTTTTATGAACTTTAGACACTGCTTCAAAAATATCATCCGCATCAGGCGTTAATTTGCCTTGGCGCTGGAGCTCATGAGCAAAAACATTCAGTAGCACTTCAGAGTCGGAGGTTGTATTGATATGACGAAGATCTGCTCGGAACATCTCTTCACCTAGCTCATCGGCATTGGTCAGGTTACCGTTGTGTGCTAGTGCAATCCCATAGGGCGAGTTGACATAGAACGGTTGCGCTTCTGCGGCGCTGGAACTACCGGCAGTAGGGTAGCGGACATGGCCGATACCAACATGGCCCACCAAACGCTTCATATGCCGCGTCCTGAAAACCTCATTAACTAAACCGTTATCTTTGCGTAGGAAGAAACGATTACCTTCACAGGTAACCATACCTGCAGCATCCTGACCACGATGTTGTAATACCGTTAAAGCGTCAAAGATCGTCTGGTTAACAAGTGATTTGGCTACAAGGCCGACAATACCGCACATTTGAACTACCTCAAGAGGAATCTTAAAAGCTATCGACCTGCAAACAGGCCACTTATCTTAACGTCCTGCGTTCCAAATCATCTGCCCCACTTCGGTGGCAACATCTTTGGTCCAAGCTTCCATCAACACAAAGTGAGGAATCAATTGAGACTCCTGCCACCAAGCATCTTGCACTGCAGGCGTTTGTCCCAGCAGCGCAATTAAAACTACAACAATAATAGCACCTCTGGCGATACCAAACCCCATACCCAACATGCGGTCTGTACCACTGAGTCCTGTCGCTTCTACCAACATACCCACTAAGTTACTTAACAAAGCACCTACTATTAGCGTAATAACAAATAGGCTAATAAAAGCTGCGCCAATACGAAACGACGGAGTCTGGATATAGTCAGCCAATACAACAGTCAACGCTGGTGTAAAAAGGCGAGCAATAATAAAGGCAGCTACCCAAGTAACAAGGGATAACGCCTCTTTCACAAAGCCTCTGCGAATACTGAAAAGGCCCGATATAGCCACGATGGCCAATATCGTCCAATCAGCCCAATTCATCATTGATATACCATCCATAAAATTTGCGCGCATTCTAACAGAGGGTTAAATGGAACCCAATCATTGCGTAGTAAATCGGACAATTATTCCATCCAACCCAAAGTCGTTTTTCAGCCCCTCTTTGAGGCTCTCTAAACGCGCTTTTTGTAGGTCTGGGCCGACATATACTTTGAACAAATCAGCCGTTTTTCGGGTATATACCTTATGCCCTGAATCCATTAACTGCTTACGTAAAGCACGCGCATTTGCCTCATCTTTAAAACTAGCCAACTGCAATGTCCAAGCAACGGGCACATTCTGCTCATCAAGCTCTGGCCGCTTATTCTCTACGCCAATCACCGGACGTTTTTCTTCCAAGGCCTCTTGTACTTCCTCAGTTGATTCAACTTCCACTTTAACGACAACGGCTTCAGGTTCAGATTTAGGCTCAACCTGAACAGGTGGGTACTCGGAAGTATCAGGCAGTACGGATGTCTCTTGCTTTATCTCTATAGGCGCAGACAGCGGTGGAGGTGCAGGAATACGGCTCTCCAATTGTCTCTCGCGATAGCCTTCGCCTGTTAGAAAAAACGGTAAAAAAACTATAGCTGCTAGCAGCAACACAGCAGAGCCAATTAAGCGTCTTTTCAACTGAGAATGCATTACTTTATCTCTCTATTTAGTGCACGATAAGCAGCACCAACGGTAAAAAAGGAGCCTGCCACAACAATAACTCCTGAGTTTTCACCCTGAGGGGTGTCATCAAGCAAACACCTAATCGCCTCTTCTACTGAGCGATAACAACAAACCTGATGGCTCTGGATCTCTTGAGGCAACCGCCCCTTTAACGCCTCGGCTGCTTGCCCTCTTGGCACATCTAAAGTAACCAAGTGCCATTGATCAACCACCGAACTTAGCGACACCATAACTTGCTGACAGTCTTTATCAGCCAACATGCCGAGAATCAACTGAACAGGCCCCTGCTCTTGAGAGAGGTGTGCAGCCAGATACTGGGCCGATTGAGGATTATGAGCAACATCAAGAATAAAACGGCGATCCTTATGGGTAAACGTATCCATACGGCCAGCAACGCTTGCGTTCGCCACACCACGTTTTATCGCATCAGCATCACAAGACAACCCTGATAATTGTACAACCTGTAAGGCCGTTGCTGCATTTTGCAAAGGCAATCTTGGTAAAGGCAAATCCTCGATGATACGTGTATTTCCGGCTAATGTTTGCCCTTGCCAACACCAACTTTCATCGGATTTATGGTAGGAAAAAGCCTGATTCAGCTGATACAAAGGCGTACCTAGTTCATCGGCATAGGCTTGAATCGATGCTGGGGGTAGTAGTTCCCCACAAACGGCAGGCGCATTCGCACGGAAAATACCAGCTTTCTCTCGCCCTATTTGCTCACGATCATCTCCTAACCATTCAATATGATCGATATCTATAGTGGTTACGACCGCAATGTCCGCATCTGCCACATTGATCGCATCCAAACGACCGCCTAATCCCACCTCTAACAAGGCAACATCAGGTCGGTACTGATCAAGGATCCAAAGCGCCGCTAAGGTTCCCATCTCAAAATAGGTAAGGGATATCTCACCCCTAGCCCGATCAATCGCCTGAAATGCATCAACCAGCACCCCATCTTCAACCATCGTTCCACAAAGCCTGACACGCTCATTATAAAGCTCAAGGTGAGGTGAGGTGTAACACAGTGTGGTATATCCCGCTTCTTGAAAAATGCTATCCAGGTACGCCAACGTCGTACCTTTTCCGTTTGTGCCTGCCACGGTAATCAATTGAATACCAGTAAAGTCCAGTGAAAGGGATTCAAACACTTTTCGAACGCGATCCAACCCAAGGTCTATTAAAACGGGATGGTTTTGCTCCATCCAACTTAACCATTGGTCGAGAGAAAATTCCGCTCTGTTCATGGGCACTCTTTAAGAATAAGAAAAGCCGGTAACTACCGGCCTTTGCTCAGTATAACTTAATGTTTAGGCGTGCTTTCTGGCTCAACACCCGGCTGCTCATCTCCTCCTTGAACAGGCTCAGCCGCCACATCTAACTCATCGTCTGCAACTTCATCCATTGTCACCTCAGCTAGGGACTCCTGAGTTGTAAGACGATGCATAAACATGGAGAGCACTGAACTCAGACGATCTCTCAGTTCCAAACGAGAGATAATCATATCGACCTGCCCATGCTCCAACAGAAACTCTGCCCGCTGAAAGCCTTCTGGTAATTTCTCACGAACGGTTTGCTCAATGACACGAGGGCCAGCAAAGCCAACCAGCGCCTTAGGCTCTGCAACATTCAAATCGCCTAACATCGCTAAACTTGCCGACACACCACCATAAACAGGGTCAGTTAACACCGAAATATAAGGCAGGCCCGCTTGGCGCATTTTTTCTAATGCCGCACTGGTTTTAGCCATCTGCATCAGCGAAATCAAAGCCTCTTGCATTCGAGCACCACCCGATGCGGAAAAACAGATTAGAGGCATATTATCTTTTAGCGCTTCGTTAACCGCGCGCACAAATCGCTCACCAACAACCGCACCCATTGACCCGCCCATAAACTGGAAATCAAAAGCGACAGCCGCCACAGGCATACCGTTAAGCGTGCCTCGCATAGCAATCAGAGCATCTTTCTCCCCTGTCGCTTTTTGAGCAGCCGAAAGACGATCTTTATATTTTTTTGAATCACGAAATTTCAAGCGATCCACTGGTTCAACTTCTGCGGCTATCTCAGTAAAAGACCCCTTATCAAGGAAACTTTCAAGGCGCTGGCGTGCCGTCAGGCGCATATGGTGATCGCACTTGGTACATACGTTGAGGTTTTTCTCTAGTTCCGGGCGGTACAATACAGCTTCGCACTTTGGGCATTTTTTCCAAAGGCCTTCAGGAACGCTCGCTCGTTTGTTCTCTGAGCGAACAAGTGATGGGACAATTTTGTCTAACCAATTACTCATTCTTTTTCAATCCAGTGTCAATAAAGTTGTGTTCGCCTCAGGCGTCCATCGCACCACGCATTTGCGCTATGATACCAGCGACATCCTTAGAAATCTGTTCTGGCTGGTTAACTTTTTCTGCAATCGCGTTAACCAAAACACTGCCAACAATCACACCATCAGCAACATTAGCGACAGCCGCTGCGGATGCGCCATCACGTATACCAAAGCCCACACCAACAGGCATATCTGTGTGGCGACGCACTACTTCAAGTTTGCTTGCCACTTCTGATACATCTAACGCAGCGGAGCCTGTTACACCTTTAACAGATACATAGTAAACATAGCCTGAACCGTATTCACAAACCTGTTCGATACGACTCTCTTGTGTAGTCGGTGCCAACAAATAGATAACATCCAACGCGTTTTGCTTCATCGCTTCAACAAATTCAGCAGACTCTTCTGGCGGCAGATCTACAGTTAAAACACCATCCACACCTGCGGCTTTGGCCTGTGCAGCAAAAGACTCGTACCCTAACACCTCTATAGGGTTCAAATACCCCATCAATACAACAGGAGTTATATCATCCTTTTCGCGGAAGGTTTTCACCATCGACAGCACATCCAGCAAGCGAGTGCCATGGCTTAATGCACGTTCACAGGCCAACTGAATCACAGGACCATCCGCCATTGGATCCGAGAAAGGTACACCTAACTCAATAATATCCGCACCCGCCTCTACCATAGCGTGCATCAAAGGAACCGTAACCGCTGGTTGTGGATCTCCTGCAGTCACGTAGGGGATCAGGGCTTTTTTATCTTTAGCTTTCAGTGCTGCAAAGCATTGATTAATACGACTCATCTTCTCAATCTCCTCAGCAATTACAGCTCGATTCCGTCAATACCGGCAACTGTATGGATGTCTTTATCACCACGGCCCGATAGGTTCACCAATACAATTTGATCTTTATCCATTGTCTTAGCGACTTTGATCGCATGCGCGACGGCGTGGCTAGACTCCAGTGCAGGCATAATACCTTCAACCCGGGTCAGCATACGAAAAGCATCTAAAGCTTCATCATCTGTAATCGCTGCATACTCCGCACGGCCTGAATCCTTTAGCCACGCATGTTCAGGACCAACACCTGGATAATCTAAGCCTGCAGAAACTGAGTGCGTGCCTAAAATTTGTCCTGCATCATCTTCCATCAAATACGTTCTGTTTCCATGCAAGACTCCCGGACGACCCGCGCAAAGTGGGGCTGCATGTTGGCCAGTTTCAACACCATAACCTCCAGCCTCAACACCAATCATACGAACCGCTTCATCCTCAATGAACGGATGGAACAAACCAATTGCATTTGAACCTCCGCCCACACAAGCGATAAGTACATCGGGCAAACGCCCCTCTTGTGCCAAACACTGCTGACGCGCTTCGCGACCAATCACACATTGGAAATCTCGCACCAGTTTAGGATAAGGATGGGGGCCTGCTGCTGTGCCAATAATGTAGAAGGTATTATCCACATTGGTCACCCAATCTCGCATCGCTTCATTCATGGCATCTTTTAAGGTGCGAGTACCCGACTCAACAGCCACCACTTCAGCGCCTAAAAGCTTCATTCGGTAAACGTTCAGAGACTGACGACGTACATCATCAATACCCATATAGACCTTACACTCTAGACCTAAACGTGCAGCTACCGTTGCAGAGGCCACACCGTGTTGCCCTGCACCCGTTTCAGCAATAATGCGAGGCTTACCCATAAACTTAGCTAACAACGCTTGTCCTATAGTGTTATTAACTTTATGCGCACCCGTATGGTTGAGATCTTCACGCTTTAAATATATTTTTGCACCGCCTACCTGCTCAGTCAGACGTTCAGCAAAGTACAATGGCGAGGGGCGACCTACGTAATGAGCCAGATCTCGATCGAACTCTTCCTGAAAAGCTGGCTCTTTAGAAAGCTTTTCATAAACGCGCTCAAGTTCTTGAAGTGCACCCATCAGGGTTTCAGAAACAAAGCGACCGCCATAAGGACCAAAGTGTCCACGCTCGTCAGGCAACTGCATTAAAGCAGCGAGATCAGTTTTTGTTGGCACGTGCCACCTCTTCAAAAAAACGTTGAATTTTATCTGCGTCTTTCACGCCTTTAGCCCGCTCGACTCCACCACTAATATCTACGGCGAAAGGCGAAACCTGTTGTATAGCTGCCGCTACATTTTCAGGCGTTAATCCACCCGCTAAAATAATTTCAGATCGCATCTCTCTTGGAATGAGCTCCCAATCAAATGACTCTCCAGTACCACCGGGAACTCCTGGTTTATAGGCATCCAGAAGCAAAGCACGACAAGAAGCGAAACGTTGCTTCTCAACCTCTAAATTCAACCCAGGTTTAACCCGAAGCGCTTTGATATAAGGTCTGGCAAATTGCTCACAATACTCAGGTGACTCATCACCATGAAATTGGAGAAGGTCAATCTGTGTTTGCCCAATCGTATCCAATACAAAGTCAGCACATGCATTAACAAACAAGGCGGTGGTTGTTACAAAAGGAGGGAGGGATGCAATGATCTCAGCAGCCACACTGGCAGACACGTTACGTGGGCTAGGCCCATAAAATACAAAACCCAACGCATCAGCCCCAGCGCAAACGGCCAACTTAGCGTCTTCAAGACGGGTAATACCACATATTTTTACACGTACTGCCATGATGTAAGATCAATTCAGAATTAACTAAAGGCAGGATTCTAACAGAACTCATGCCACAACGTTAGTTGGATATATTTAAGAAATAGGGCCCCAACGTCGATTTAGGCAATTCAAACTTTTCAGGATATTTTACATCAACGAAATACAGTCCAAACGGTGGCGCCGTCACCCCTCCTTTTGCTCGATCTTTTGCATCTAGCACAGCTTTTGCCCACTCAGGTTCTGCCTCACCCGCCCCAACCGTCATTAAAACACCCGCTATATTTCTGACCATGTGATGCAAAAAGGCATTTGCCGTCACATCGATGACTATAAGATCGCCAGAAGTATAAACCTCTAAAGACCGGATAGTTCTCACCGGACTTTTTGCCTGGCAGCCTACAGCACGGTAGGAAGTGAAATCATGCTCTCCCACCAAGTAAGCACCTGCGGAACGCATTCGTTCAACATCTAACGTTTTATACGTCCATGTAACTCCCTTAGACAAAAGAGCCGGCATAACTTCCTGACTATAAATTAAATACCGATATCGACGCTCAAGCGCACTAAATCGCGCATGAAACGAATCGTCAACGGGTTTCGCCCATCGCACTGCTATATCGGATGGCAAGTGGGTATTAGTACCCATAACCCATGCACGGGGTTCCCGTTTAGCATAGGTGTCAAAGTGAATAACTTGGTAAGTGCCATTTACGCCGGCATCCGTTCGACCAGCACACACAACCGAAACCGTTTCATTTGCTACAATCGACAAAGCCTTCTCTACATATCCCTGAATAGTCGGCACTTCGTCTGCTTTTTGTTTTTGCCAGCCTTTGTAGCTACTCCCGGCATACTCTATACACAGTGCATAACGATAAGGGGCGATAAAAATCGCCCCTTGTGTATCACTTGGTTTGACTGGTACTTCCGTCAAGCCAATCCCTCCATTAGACCCGTAGCTTCTGCTTTCTGGGCTTCGTTACCTTCCTGAAGAATCTCTTGCAGGATATCTTTAGCGCCTTCGGCATCATCCATATCGATGTATGCACGAGCTAAATCCAACTTAGTTTCAACTTCATCAGCACCATCTAAAAGCCCCAAAGAATCTAGCACTGGTTCATCTTCCAACACCGTTTCTTCCAAAGCAATATCGTTATCAGTACTGTTAAGCAACGCTTCCAGCTCCCCGTCTAACTCTGCATCCAGATCATGCTCTATATTGGAGGTTAACTCCTCTGTCACTTCAGCGTCACTAGGCGTTTTAGGTAACGAGTCTTCGGTATCATCCAGCTCAATTCCTGCCAAGTCTAAATCATTAGCAGACTCAACAGGGGCAACCTCAGCATCCAAAGAATCTACCTCTGAAAGCTCAGGCGCATCCAACTCGCTGGATAGGTCAGCCTCATCAGTCAATTCAAAGTCCAGATCAGCACCTAAGTCTACTTCAGGCTCCTGCTCTTGAGCCTCTTCAGTGTCATCCAGAATGGAGTCAAGATCAGCCATCAGATCCATTTCAAAATCATCAGACTCTTCGGCATTGGTTAAATCTGCTGAATCAAACTCTAAGCTTTCGAGTTCTGCATCAATCTCTGCTAATTGCGCTTCAACATCTGCAGGCTCTGTATCTGAAAGCTCAAACTCCAGCTCTTCTTCATTTTCAGGCGTTTCTGAACTCTCTGCCATCAAGCTATCTAAACCTAACGACTCTAACGTATCTTCCGTTTCGTCAATTTCAGTTAGTGGCTCAACCGACCCCATGCCGGAACGTTCATTACGCTGACGAGACTGCTCGATAAACTCTTCCTCTGCAGAGTCCGCAGTGAGTAAATCATCAAGAGAGCTGTCAATATCCAAATCAGCTGGTTCATCCTGCATGGCCAACTCTTCATCCAAATCCGCCATCAGGTTATCATCCTGATCCAAAGCAGCCAGCTCGTCCTCTATATCATCGACGCCTAGGTCGAATTCTTCATCCGCAACAACCTCGTCCTGCTCCTCTAGAATACTTCCCAGCAGGTCTTCATCATCTATATCTAGGGCATTGTTTTCTTCTGGAGCATCCTGAGCCATATCGTCGACTGCCAATGCATCCAGCTCATCTTCAAACGACTCATCTAGATCCAGATCCATATCGAGATTTAAGTCATCCAAATCGTCCAACTCGCTCATCTGAAGCTCGTCAGCCACATCGCTAGCAGCTTCTTCTGCAGCAGCAATAGCGAGTTCATCAGACATAGAGTCCAACTCATCCAAAGGAGAGTCATCAAGTGATATCTGGTCCGCCATATCTTCTATGTCTGGATCAGCAATTGCAGAAGCCATAAACTCCGCTTCTTCAGCCGCTTCCTCCTGCTGCTTTTTACGGCGAATAATTAACCAAATACCAGCCAAAACAGCGATCAAACCAGCGCCAAGGCCCGCCAAATATTCTGGCGTTTGCATGATTTTATCTATCAAGCTTTTTTCTGGCGCTGCGGGTGGAGTAGAAGCCATCTCGGCCTTTTTAGTGAGCTCCGTTTGTAACGCGGCCATTTGCTGATCTTTCAGCTCGATTAACCGTTGGAGCGAGTCCAGCTGCTGCTGAATTGCATCCATTTTTTCAGAAAGATCATTATTATCTCTCTCAAGCCGGTCAATAGACTCCATAGAGACCGCAAGTTTGTTTTCAAGCTCTTCATTTTTATTAATGAGTGCTTGTTTTTCATCTAATTCAGAGTCTGTTTGTTTTGTTTGGTCATTGAGTGCCGCATCATCCGCTGGTGCTGCTTCAGGCGGCGTGACAACCTTCAATTGCCCATTGTCAGCTTCTTCGGCTACATTAGAATCTGCGGCTTCACTCTTTAAACTTTTTTTACTTCCATCAACAGGGGCTTTAGATGTAGCAACCTTACCTTTTTGTTTCCATAAACCGGTTTGCCGTCTAACTTCAGCAGCCGCTTGCTCAGATGTCACGGCTCGCGCTTCAGCTTCAGTAGGAAGATCAATGGTCACACCCGCTTTTAGGTTATTAATATTACCATCGGGAAATGCGTGGGGGTTTTTCTTCTGTAACGCAACCATCATCTGATAGGAAGAGATATCCGGTGCAGCCCGATAGCGTATGGCAATTTCCCATAGCGTATCCTTCACATCAACATAGGTTTGCGTTTTTTTATCGGTGCGGCTACGAACATTGGATGTAGCGGGCTCGACAGATGCAGGGGCTGCCTTAACGCTCGGCGTCACTTCTGCCGATCTCGTTTGAGCAGGCTGCACAACCCTCTGGGTGGGTGTTGGATCAAAAACGGGAGGATCAAGCAGTACAGTGTACT
Source organism: Neptunomonas concharum (assembly GCF_008630635.1). Classification (NCBI taxonomy): domain Bacteria; kingdom Pseudomonadati; phylum Pseudomonadota; class Gammaproteobacteria; order Oceanospirillales; family Oceanospirillaceae; genus Neptunomonas; species Neptunomonas concharum. The sequence goes on from NZ_CP043869.1 coordinate 2,073,440, forward strand.
CTCTTACCAATCGACCGCTAGGCCAATTAACCTCAACCAAAAAGTTCATGAAAGGCTCTTTGATGGGCCTTCTTGACGTTAACATAATAACGCCCGTACCGTTTGGATTTACCTTGACCTGAAAACGAACATCGGACAAGGCTCGCTGCTGACTAACGCCAGCCAGTGCGAATTCATCTTGGTCGGCCATCCTTGGTTTTATCTGCAACGGGTTTAAATCACGAACCTGAAGCAGCTGAATCTCTGCATTCAACGGTTCATTTAAAGCCGATTTAATACGAATATCACCAAGCCCCAACGCGTTAGCCTGAGTAGATACAAGTGCACCTGCAACAGCCAGACTTAAAGCAAGTTTGCGCAGCATTTTATTTTCCTTAAGTTACTTGCTGATTATTTCTTGCATAATCAGCAAGTTGCCGGTCTGAATTATGCTCAAAGTATTATGTATAAAGTACCAGCGGGTCAAGAAACTGAACCAACAGATAGCATATTAAGTCATAATTTTATTAATTTTTGCGTTTAAATATAGTTTTTCAGAGCGATCTCTGCCACCTGAACAGCATTTAAAGCTGCCCCTTTGCGGATATTATCAGTAGATAACCACAAAGATATCGCCTGCCGCTCACCTAAATCTTCTCGAATACGACTCACAAAAACAGCATCCTGACCCGCAGCTTCAGTAACCGGCGTAGCAAAATCTGATTCACCCGAATCATTTAGCAGATCAATACCTTCGGCTTGTGCTAATAAGCTTTTGGTTTCGTCAGCGCTGATATACGCTTTCGTTTCAGCACAAAGTGACACACTCGTCCCAAAAAACACAGGTACGGTAACACAAGTAGCATCAACCGAAACGGCATCGTCCTGTAAAACCTTTTGAATTTCCCACTGAATTCTCATCTCCTCCAGAGTGTAACCATTTTCCAGTACATCTCCCATTTTAGGAATTACATTGAAAGCTATTTGTTTAGTAAAACATTGTGGATCAATTTCTCGCGCATTGAGTAAGTTCGCCGTTTGCTTAGCCAACGCCTCAACACCCTGCTTTCCTACGCCCGATACAGGCTGATAGGTAGATAAGCTTACCCGATCAAGACCTACTTCATTATGAATCGGAGCCAGCGCCGTTAACACCTGTATCACTTGGCTACCCGGGCAGCTAATCATATTGCGCATACCATAGTCGGCGATTGACTCAGGGTTTACCTCTGGAACCACAAGCGGCACATCCGGCTCTAAACGAAATGCAGAAGAGCAGTCTATCACCAAGCACCCTGCGTCCGCCGCTATGGGTGCGAATTCAAGCGATACGTCCGCATCCACCGCAAAGAAGGCAACATCTACTGCACTGAAGTCAAAATCTCTTAAAACGCGCACTTTAAGGTGTCGATCAGAAAACTCCATCGAATTACCAGCACTACGCTCGCTGGCAAGCAGATGCAATTCACCCACGGGAAATGCTCGACTCGCGATGAAGTTGAGTATCGCTTCACCAACCAAACCGGTAGCCCCAACAATCGCTACATTAACTACTCTGTCCATTACCATCCCAAAACAAAACAGCCCGAGCAATGTCGGGCTATAAAAAGACAATTAAAAAAGCGAATTAAGCTTCTTCAATAAGAATCCGAAGCATGCGTCGTAGCGGCTCAGCAGCGCCCCACAACAACTGATCGCCCACACTGAACGCATTCAGATACTGGCTGCCCAGATTCATTTTACGTAGACGCCCAACAGGTACACTCAACGTGCCTGTCACTTTCGCAGGCGTTAATTCAGCGGCGGTTATGTCACGCTGATTTGGAATGACCTTAACCCAATCATTCGCTTCTGCGATCATGGATTCAATTTCATCCATTGGAATATTCTGCTTCAGCTTGATAGTGAATGCCTGACTATGGCAGCGCATCGCACCAATACGCACACAGGTACCATCGATAGGTACAGGGCTATCTGAGCGTCCTAGTATTTTGTTGGTTTCAACAAAACCCTTCCACTCTTCTTTACTTTGGCCGTTATCCAGCGCAACATCGATCCAAGGAATCAAACTACCCGCCAAAGGCACACCAAAGTTATCCACTGGCATATCGCTACTGCGAATCGTAGCAGCGACCTGCTTGTCGATATCTAAGATAGCACCATTGACATCTAGTTGATCAGACACCGAATTATGAATGATGCCCATTTGGCTGATCAATTCACGCATATGGCGAGCACCGCCACCAGAAGCCGCCTGATAAGTCATAGAGGTCAACCATTCGATATGGCCCGCCTTAAACAGCCCCCCTAGTCCCATCAACATTAACGATACTGTGCAGTTGCCACCGATAAAGTTTTTAACACCGGATGCCAATCCTTTATCGATAACATGGCGGTTAACAGGATCAAGAATAATGATGCTATCGTCAGCCATTCGCAAAGAAGAGGCTGCATCAATCCAATAACCGTTCCAGCCGGATTCGCGGAGCTTCGAGAATACCTCTTTCGTGTAGTCACCACCTTGACAGGAAATAATAGCGTCCATCGTCTTCAGCTCATCAATATTCAGAGCATCTTTCAATGGAGGAATGTCCTTACCAATATTTGGACCCGCTTCGCCAACCTGAGAAGTGGTAAAGAAGACAGGCTCTTCGATGTGATCAAAATCCCGCTCTTCCATCATGCGTTGCATCAGCACAGAACCAACCATTCCGCGCCAACCGACAAAACCTACACGTTTCATTGGTATCCCCAATATAAAAAATAACTTAGTGTGTCATATACAGAAAAGCCGACCTTAATAAAGGCCGACCCAGTTACCATTATGCACGCTTTTTAAACAGACTTAAATCAGCCTTTCAGCGCAGCCACAACGGCATCGCCCATCTCTGATGTACTAACCTGCGCCATCCCTTCGGACATAATATCAGCGGTACGCAAGTTCTGATCCAAGACCTGACTTACCGCCGCCTCGATACGATCTGCCGTGGCACCAGAATCGAGCGAATAACGTAGCATCATCGCTGCCGAGAGAATTGTCGCCAGTGGATTCGCCTTACCCTGACCAGCAATATCCGGTGCTGAGCCATGGCAAGGCTCATACATGCCTTTACCGTTAACGTCCAGCGATGCCGAAGGCAGCATACCGATAGAACCTGTCAGCATAGCCGCCGCATCAGATAAGATATCACCAAACATGTTACCTGTTACCATAACGTCAAACTGCTTAGGTGCACGCACTAACTGCATCGCTGCGTTATCTACATACATATGGCTCAGCTCAACATCAGGGTAATCTTTAGCAACCTCCTCCATGACCTCCCGCCACAACACGGTTACTTCTAGCACATTGGCCTTATCGACAGAGCACAACTTTTTATTACGTGCTCTAGCAGCTTCAAAAGCGACACGGCCAATACGGCGAATCTCGTTTTCATCGTAAACATAGGTGTTATAACCTTCACGAATACCACCCTCTTTTACACGTACTCCACGAGGCTGGCCGAAGTAGATACCACCCGTCAATTCACGCACGATAAGGATATCCAACCCCGAAACAACCTCAGGTTTTAGCGTTGATGCATGTGCCAGCTGCGGGTACAAAATGGCAGGGCGTAAGTTACCAAACAACCCAAGATTAGAGCGAATACCCAATAAACCTTTCTCAGGACGGATCTGAAAATCAGGATTTGTATCCCATTTAGGACCGCCTACCGCGCCAAGCAGAATAGCATCCGCCGCTTTTGCCGCTTCAAGTGTTGTTTCTGGCAAAGGGACGCCCTCAGCGTCTATCGCTGCACCACCCACCAGAGCCTCAGAGAACTCAAGACCTAAACTATCCTGCTCATTCACCAACTCCAGCACGCGACGTGCTTGGGTTACGATTTCAGGACCGATGCCGTCACCCGGCAGAATCAGAACATTTTTACTCATTTTCTATCACCTTAATTCAAAACTGCCGTTATTTAATAGCGTCGAACAACCATGGAGTTTCCTGGCGACGGCGTGCCTCGTAAGCCTTAATCTCATCAGCCTGCTGCAGCGTTAATCCAATATCATCCAAACCATTTAGCAAGCAATGCCTGCGAAAATTATCCACTTCAAAAGTCATCTCATTACCTTTTGGAGTGATGACCACTTGGCGCTCTAGGTCAACGGTCAGCAGGTAGCCTTCCTCAGACTCTACTTCGTTAAACAACTGATCCACTTGGGGCTCCGTCAACACAATCGGAAGCAAACCATTTTTAAAGCAGTTATTGTAGAAGATATCTGCAAAGCTCGGCGCTATAACACAACGAATACCAAAATCATCCAACGCCCATGGTGCATGTTCACGACTGGAGCCACAGCCAAAATTCTCACGGGCAAGCAAAATTTTTGTGCCTTTATAGCGAGACTGATTAAGCACGAAGGACTCATTTAAAGGACGACCCGTACAATCCTGATCCGGCTGCCCTTCATCTAAATACCGCAGCTCATCAAACAAGTTAGGACCAAATCCCGAACGTTTGATAGACTTCAAAAACTGTTTAGGAATAATCATATCCGTATCAACATTGGCACGATCTAACGGCGCAGCGATACCGGTTAACTGTGTAAACTTTTTCATCTTTGCTACACCCTTTAGTTAGCCATTAATTCACGTACATCAACGAAGTGGCCTGTCACCGCAGCAGCTGCGGCCATAGCAGGGCTCACTAAATGTGTACGCCCTCCGAACCCCTGACGGCCTTCAAAGTTGCGATTACTGGTCGATGCGCAATGTTCGCCATTCCCCAATTTATCTGGATTCATCGCCAAGCACATCGAGCAACCTGGCTCTCGCCACTCAAGGCCCGCTTCGATAAAGATTTTGTCCAATCCTTCAGCTTCGGCCTGAGCTTTTACCAAACCAGAACCTGGAACAACCAACGCCTGTTTTATAGTCGACGCTACTTTACGCCCCTTAACAACCGCCGCGGCAGCTCGCATATCTTCTATTCGAGAGTTGGTGCAAGACCCAATAAATACACGATCTAACTGGATATCTGTGATTTTTTGATCAGCCTTCAACCCCATATATTGCAAGGCACGACGAATACCGTCTGCTTTAACAGGGTCCGACTCTTTCTCTGGGTTAGGTACAGTCGCCAAGACATCGACAACCATCTCTGGCGAGGTTCCCCAAGTAACCTGCGGAATAATATCTTCCGCTTTTATTTCAACTACTTTATCGAACTGCGCATCCGCATCAGAAACCAGCGTTTTCCAATTAGCAACAGCCGCTTCCCATTGATCATCTGTTGGCGAGAAAGGACGTCCTTTAAAGTAGTCAATGGTTGCCTGATCAACCGCTACTAAACCCACACGCGCACCTGCTTCAATCGCCATGTTACAGATGGTCATACGGCCTTCCATGGAGATACTCGACATTGCCGTACCGCCAAACTCAATGGCATAGCCTGTGCCACCCGCTGTACCAATTACGCCGATTATATGCAGCACCACATCTTTAGCGGTGACACCCTCGCCCAGCTCACCATCAACCCGGACCAACATGTTTTTCATTTTTTTAGCGATCAAACACTGCGTAGCTAAAACATGCTCAACTTCTGACGTGCCGATACCATGAGCTAATGCACCAAAAGCACCGTGCGTAGAGGTATGGGAATCCCCACAAACCACCGTAGAACCAGGTAGGGTCATACCTTGTTCTGGGCCAACCACATGAACGATACCTTGACGAGTATCATTCATTTTAAATTCAACGATGCCAAAATCATCACAGTTTTCGTCAAGGGTTTTAACCTGAATACGCGAAACCGGATCAACAATCTGATCAACACCACCAGAACGCTCTGTCGTCGGTACGTTATGATCTGGCGTCGCCAGATTCGCATCGATACGCCACGGCTTACGGCCGGTCAAACGGAGCCCTTCAAAAGCCTGCGGTGAAGTTACTTCGTGAAGAATCTGACGGTCGATATAAATTAATGCACTACCATCTTCATTCTGGCGAACCAAGTGCTGATCCCACAATTTGTCGTATAAAGTTTTACCAGCCATCGTGCCTGCTCCTGTCTTATCTATCGACATGACGCTAACTACGTCACTTTGTTATAGCGCTATAGTAATAAGCCAAATTAAATTATACAAATTCATAATTTTTATAGTTTTAATTCCCATAAGGAATAGATAGAAAAACTGCTTTATATCAAGGAGATTACAGAACCAACCACTAAAATGTCGGCAAGCACTGATTGTTCGGGATACAAATCGCTTATGAAGCCAGATACTTCCACCGCTATGCATCAGTTGATTGAGCAAGTTAGAGACAGCATTCCTTTTAGTATGCCCGTTAGCGATCTCTGCTCTGGAATCTGCAATGGCTGCTCAAAAAAGCTGATAGACTACCTTGATATGGAACTTGTGGACTGGGAGCAACGCCTTGACGCAGGCGAGCTCCCTAAACTGGGCGATATTAACCGGCTGGCAAAAACCAGCTGGAAAATCTATCGAGTATTACAGAAGAATCAATTGATACCTGAATAGGCTACTTAACGCTGATTCCAGTGGATGCACTCTTTGAGGGTCACCCCCTCGCCACCAAAAATATCCAGTGCACTACCGATAGTTAAATCGACTTTGCCCGCAGATAACTGATTAACCAGCTTCAAATCATCAAGACATCGAGCACCGCCCGCATACGTGACAGGTATCGTACAGATCTCACCCAGCAACGCCACCAGCTCTTGATCGATCCCTGCCTGCAGCCCTTCAACATCGGCTGCATGAATTAAAAACTCCGCACAGTGATGTTCCAACTCATTTAACGTCGCTTGGTTAATCACCGTATCAGTAATCGTTTGCCAGCGATCCGTGGCTATTTGCCAGCCTTTATCTGTTCGGCGACAGCTCAAATCCAGTACTAATCGTTCAGCACTCGTTTCCTTTTTAATCGACTCTAATTTTTCAAAGGAAAAGCGCCCACCATCAAACAAATAAGACGTAACAATGACATGAGAAGCACCCGCCTCCAAAAAGGCCGATGCATTTTCATGGTTGACGCCACCACCAAACTGCAAACCACCCGGCCACGTTTTTAGCGCCAAAAGTGCTTGTTCTTGATTCCCAGGGCCAAGCGCTATTACGTGCCCTCCTGTTAACCCCTGTTCTCGATAAATATTTGCGTAATAAGCCGCGTCATGGGCACTAACGAAGTTAGTCGTTGCACCTTGTTCATTCAGGCTACCGCCCACAATTTGTTTTACCTGCCCTTGGTGCAAATCTATACAAGGTCGAAACTTAGTCACATTACTATCCTAAAACTAAAAAACGGCTTTCCAGTGAACATCGGCTGCTCTGTAACCTGATCAATACAGCGCTAGTCTGCTTCACTCATCTCTTGCGATCTCCATAAGCAACTGCCGCCAGATTTCTTATCCAAGAGGTCCAGAAATTGCTCATGGCTAGATATTTCTTCTGGTGTTGCGCTTAGCACTTTCAAAGCGAGCGCCTCTTCCCCAACACGCTTAAAGGTTGCCTCTCCATTTTGTTCTGCCTCATCATGCTCACCCAGCATCAAAGTGGTTTGACCACCCGTTAAAGCCAGATAAACATCCGCCAGAATCTCGGAGTCAAGCAAAGCGCCGTGTAGTTCTCGGTGGGAGTTATCGATGCCATAGCGCTTACAGAGCGCATCTAGATTGTTTTTTTGGCCTGGGTGTTTTCTTCGAGCTAACAACAGCGAGTCGGTCACTGTGCATATGTCACGCATGCGCACGTCATAGCCATTGCGACTCAATTCCGCATCCAAGAACCCTATATCAAACGCGGCATTATGAATAATCAGCTCGGCGCCGCGGACAAAATCAAGAAACGCGTCCGCCACCTCTTTAAATTTCGGCTCATTCTCCAGTGCTTCATTGGTAATCCCATGGACAGAGATCGCCTCTTCATCAATCAAACGATCGGGCTTTATATATTGATGATAGGTTTGTCCGGTGAGCCGACGACGCTCCATCTCCACACAACCAATCTCAATAATGTTATGACCATCTTTCCATTCCAGACCTGTGGTTTCAGTATCTAGGATTATCTGTCTCATTGCTTTTCTCAGTTTTACTTCAATACGTCTTCAACACCACGGTTTGCGAGCGCATCGGCCAGCTCGTTTTCCGCATGTCCACTATGACCTTTTACCCAACGCCACTCAACATTATGCTGGGCCGTTAAATGGTCGAGCTGCTGCCACAAATCTGCATTCTTCACTGGCTGTTTAGCAGCCGTTTTCCAGCCGTTTTTACGCCACCCATGAATCCACTCGGTAATACCTTTTCTTACATATTGGGAATCGGTCGTTAACACAACATCACAGGAGCGTTTGAGCGCTTCCAACCCTTTGATCGCTGCCATCAGCTCCATACGATTATTCGTTGTTTCCGCCTCACCACCCCATAATTCCTTTTGTGTATCACCATAGCGCATCAATGCTCCCCACCCACCTGGGCCTGGGTTACCTTTGCAGGCACCATCTGTAAAGATTTCAACGGGTTTCACGGGCATGTCCTCGGGCAGCCGGTTCTGCTACCGGTAAACGAATAAACTGTCTTGACCTTCGCTTCTCTTGAATACGGGTCATGCCGCCCACCTCTTTACGCACTAAGATCGCATTAAAGGCACCTGCTCCCGGAAGAGACTTTCGACCAAAAGGCTGCAAGATAGAGAAGCGCTTTCTCCAGCTGGTTGACTCATACGGGGGAAGAAAATAATCACTCATTGATCTTAATTCAGTCAGCTCCAACAGATGAATCCAATCTTGCAGGCGATGATGACTAATAAAGTGTGCCTTTTGCCAGATGGACCGAAAGCGCTCACGCGTCATTAATCGGGATACGCCCCATAGTGATGCTGGATTAAAATTGATAATCAGGAGATGGCCACCAGGGCGTAAAACCCGTGCTGCCTCCCTCAAAACTTGATGGGGGCTCGACGTGTAGTCTAGCGCATGGTGCAGCAGTACGACATCAACACTATTGGTTTCTACAGGTAGCTCAGAGCTAAGTGCCACGATGCTGCTTTGAGGCATACCCAGCATTAACGAATGATATAGAATGACTTTATGCGGTACATCACTCTGCGAGGTGAGATCCAGCAATGGATCAATACCCACCTGAAGTAAATGACAGCCATATAGACCTGGCAGCAATCGATCAATCATGCGTTGCTCAGCCTCTAGCAGCTCACTGCCTAAACCTTCAGAAAACCAAGCACGTAGCTCATCCGAAAGAGACTCGATCGATTGCTGATTACGAAAATCCATGCAAAACCTGTTTCAAGACACACAATAACAAAGGCACATGTTAACAGTCACAGGCCTTTAGGGTAATCTCCCCTGAACAAAAAAGATGAGGCCTTGCTATGTTTACTGTCACCCCGATACCTGCATTCAATGACAATTACATCTGGATGCTCAGTACGCCAGATCAAGAGCAAGTTGTTGTTGTCGACCCTGGCGACGCATCAAAAGTTCTTGAAGTATTAGAAAGAGATAAGCGTAGACTGCAAGCGATCCTGATTACACATCATCATAACGATCACACCGGCGGCGTTGCCGAGCTGTTATCGCACTTCAACATCCCTGTATATGGACCAAAAAACTCCCCCTTCAATGGAATTACTCACCCTTTGAGCGACGGAGATAACATTTCGGTACTAGGGCATAATCTGTTGGTTCGTGAGATTCCAGGACACACGCTAGACCATATCTGCTATTTATCTCAACTTCAGACCCACCAGCTTTTTTGTGGTGACACGCTCTTTCTAGCAGGCTGTGGCAGGCTGTTTGAAGGATCACCCAAACAGATGTTAGCCGCGATGCAGCTGTTTAAAACACTGCCTGCATCGACAGAGGTCTATTGCACCCACGAGTACTCAATGGCGAATTTAGCCTTTGCACTAGCAGTAGAGCCACATAACACTGAAATACAAAAAGTAACGCTAAACTGCCAACAACTGCGAGACAACAATCAGCCAACCCTCCCTACCTCTATAGGACAAGAGTGCACCATCAATCCCTTTATGAGGACCGAATTCAGCGATGTAATTTCGGCTGCAGAACAGCATGCAAAACGCTCTATTGAGAACGAAATCGATACTTTTACGATCATTCGAGAATGGAAGAATCAGTTCTGATTAACGCTAATATTTGACCGGGAGAGCAGGGCTGGTAAAATCCCTGCTTTTTAAGATGCAGGACTTTACAGTATGCGCAGTCGTTTACTCCTCACACCTTTGCTCGTCTCGGCCTTATTAACCGGCTGTCAGACAGTAACTACAAAGGAAAACACTGCCACTATTGACACTACGCACCCTGTCCCAAAGCCTAAAACTCAGGCCACCACAGCTGAATCCAAGCAAGCACCAAATTCCTCTAGCAAAGTTAAACAGCCCGCCAGCAATAATCTTTGGGATATTACGAGAGATCATTTCACACTGAATGACGAAGCGCAGCACGATGCGGTCACTATTCAGATCAACTGGTATAAAAAATACCCGCGGCATATGCGTCGAGTTACCGAAAATGCGAGCCGATATTATCACTATGTATTAAATGAAGTACTCAAAAGGGACTTACCTGCTGAAATTGCCCTATTGCCTGCAGTGGAGAGCATGTATGATCCCGATGCCTACTCATCAGGACATGCCGTTGGTATATGGCAATTTATTCCCAGTACCGCAAAATATTTAGGTATCAAACGCAGCCAATGGTATGACGGTCGAAAAGACATCATTGACTCAACAAAAACCGCACTCGACTACCTAGAGAAGTTAAATCAACGATTTGACGGTGACTGGCTGCTAACATTTGCGGCCTATAATGCTGGGGGCGGGACGATTTCAAAAGCGATGCGGAAAAATCGTGAGGCAGGCTTACCAACGGATTACTGGTCTTTATCACTACCTAAAGAAACACGACTCTATGTCCCTCGTATATTAGCGCTGGCCTCCTTTGTACGCACGCCCGAAGCCTTTGACATGCACCTGCCAGCCATTCCTAATGAGCCATATTTTAAAGTAGTCACCACCAGCCAGCAGCTCAGCATTCCTGAAGCAGCCAAACTTGCGAAAACGCGAAGAGCGGAACTTGAACTGCTTAATCCCGGCTTATTAGAGCTGATGACTGACCCAACAGGGCCCCATCGTTTACTGATTCCTGCCAAAAAATCCGAAACCTTTAAACTGGCTTTACTAGAAAAGCCCGTTCACTCCCCAACTCAGTGGGTACGTTATAAAGTGCGGACTGGGGACTCATTAAGCGCATTAGCGGCACGCTTTGGAACCAAGGTAAAGGATATTCAAGAAGCCAACGAAATGACATCCAGCCATTTACGTGTTGGTAAGTCGTTGCTCATACCAGAAACAACTTCCCTTGCCAAAACAGACTTAGCCGCTCCATCCAATCTAGCAGCCTCCACAACAGAGATCTCTCAATACCGCGTTAAACAAGGTGATACCTTATGGCGGATCGCCAACCAGTATGGCATTGCTGTAGCAACACTGGCCAGATGGAATAATATGCAACCAGCAGACCCTATTAAAATAGGAGAACAGTTAAGAATAGGTGAACTGCCCAGCTTAGCCCGTGACGAAGCTGATGCACTGCGCCGAATTGGCTATCGCGTACAAAGTGGTGACTCTTTGTCGGTTATTGCAGATCGCTACAACATTCGGGTTGCAGATATTCGCGAGTGGAATAATCTTTCGGGTAACAACATGATTAAAGCGGGACAACAACTGACACTCTTTATCGACGAAGGCTAAGCCTTCCAGAGGCAAAATCTATGGACGCTTTAGATATTGGCATCATTATTATCGCAACGGCGGCAGCCGTACTGTTTAAAGTGATTCTGTTCAAACGCATAAGACACTGGATGGATCAGGACTTAATCAAAGGTTTAGCAAACAATGATTCGACAAAGCACCAGTTTCTATTAAAAGAGCACCAACGCTTGCTCGACAACAAAACACCTCGAAAAGAGTTACACGACAGGCTGACCCTAGCCGCTCAGAACTATTCAGCAGAACAATAATCCAACCGAAACAGTGGTATTCACAAGATGTCACTGTTATAAAAAGAATAATGACGCTGTTAAGAGTTCGGGATTGCCATATATGCCATTGTTTTCACTAAAAAAAACATTACCCCTTTTACTTGCATTTAGCCTAAGTCATCTTGCCTTTGCAGAACCCCAACACGGTTTAGCAATGCATGGAGACTTAAAGTACCCAACCAACTTTACCCACTTTGACTATACCAATCCAGACGCCCCCAAAGGCGGGGATGTAAAACGCTGGTCCATGGGAACGTTTGATAGCTTTAATAGCTTTATTATTAAAGGCACCCCCGCTGATGGACTCGGCTTGATTTACGACAGTTTAATGGAAAAAGCACTAGATGAGCCCTTTTCACAGTATGGCCTTTTAGCAGCTAACGTCGATATGCCTGAATCAAGGGAGAGCATTACCTACTACCTTCGTCCTGAAGCCAAGTTCTCTGATAACACTCCCGTGAGAGCGAACGATATCCTCTTCACCTACAATACACTGATCGAGAAAGGCAGCCCGTTTTATAAAGCCTATTTAGGTGATATTGAGAGCATTGAGGCCTTGGACGAACTGACGGTTAAATTTAAATTCAAGACTGGCGAAAACCGTGAATTACCACTGATTATTGGAGAGATACCCATTCTCCCTGAACATTTTTGGAAAGAGCGCGACTTTAGTGCAACTTTACAAACACCACCTATAGGGTCCGGGCCCTATACGCTCGATAGTTTTGAGTCGGGACGGTCAGTCACTTATAAAAGAAACCCAGACTATTGGGGACGAGACCTCCCTGTTAATAAAGGCCGCTTCAACTTTGACACATTGCGTTACGACTATTACCGCGACACCACCGTGTCTTTAGAGGCCTTCAAAGCAGGCGAGTACGATTTTCGTCAAGAAACGTCCTCTAAGCAGTGGGCAACCAGCTATACCGGCCCTCAATTTGATTCAGGCGAATTAGTTAAAACAGAAATCCCCCATCATCGACCGACTGGGATGCAGGCTTTTATTTTTAATACCCGACGAGACATTTTTAATGACCCAAAAGTTCGCCAAGCGCTCGGTTATGCTTTTGATTTTGAGTGGACCAACAAGAATCTTTTCTATAATGCCTATGCTCGAACCCACAGCTTCTTTTCAAACTCAGAGATGGCCGCAACAGAATTGCCGACGGCAGAGGAGCTGGAAATACTCACCCCGTTAAAAGACCAAATCCCCTCCGAAGTATTTACAACTGTCTATCGAGCACCCACCTATGATGGCTCTGGAAATATTCGTAGAGAACTGCGTGATGCGCTGCGCCTACTGAAATCCGCCGGATGGGAACTCAAAAATGGCAAACTAATACAGAAATCAAGTGGGCAACCTTTAACATTTGAAATATTGATTGCTCAAAAAGAGATGGAGCGCATCATCGCCCCCATGAGCAAAAACCTCAGTCGCCTAGGGGTAGAAGTCAGTATTCGTGTCGTCGATGTTTCACAATATATTAACCGGTTACGGGCGTTTGATTTTGATATGGTAGTCGGCTCCTTTGGACAATCCTCCTCACCAGGTAATGAGCAGCGAGAGTTTTGGGGATCATACAATGCGGACAAACCTGGTAGCAGGAACATTATTGGCATTCAAAGCCCCGCCATTGACACCTTGATTGAACTAATAATCAAAGCACCAAACCGTGAGCAACTGGTGCTAAGAACCCGCGCCTTAGATCGTGTACTCCAGTGGAATCACTATGTTATCCCCCATTTCCACAGCCGTAGTGACCGGATCGCTTATAAAAATAAGTTTGATTTTCCTAAAATCAGACCCGACTACGATCTTGGTTTTGATACCTGGTGGGTGAAGGAGTCTGCTCACTGATGGCAGCCTACATTTTTCGTAGACTTTTACTGATCATTCCTACACTGATTGGTATCTTGACTATTAACTTTCTGATTATCCAAGCCGCTCCAGGAGGACCAGTTGAGCAGACACTGGCGCACCTTGAAGGCATGAGCAACAGCGCTATTCCTAGTGGTTCAGGTGGAGAGATAACCAGCAATGGTGAGTCAGGTTATCGCGGTGGACGTGGTTTAGATCCCAAGCTTATTGCCGAAATTGAAGCCCTCTACGGCTTTGATAAGCCTGCGTGGGAGCGTTATTTACAAATGCTGGGTAACTACCTGACCTTTGATTTCGGTAAAAGCTTTTACAGCGATAAGACGGTAATCGAATTGATCGTGGAAAAACTCCCCGTCTCTATCTCGTTGGGTTTATGGACAACACTATTAACTTATCTCATCTCTATTCCATTAGGCATCAGAAAAGCCGTAAGAGACGGCACGCCTTTTGATGTATGGAGCAGCACTGCCATCATTATTGGCTACGCAATACCCAACTTTCTCTTTGCCATCATGCTCATCGTTTTATTTGCTGGTGGTAGCTATTTTGATTGGTTTCCTCTTCGTGGGCTCACTTCTTCAGACTTTGATCAGCTGAGTTGGTATGGAAAAATCATAGACTACTTCTGGCATATTACCTTGCCCGTAGTCGCCTCAGTCATTAGCAGTTTTGCCACCTTAACGATGCTCACTAAAAACTCATTTTTAGACGAGATTAACAAACAATACGTTTTAACAGCCCGCGCTAAAGGGTTATCCGAATCCGGTGTACTCCACGGTCATATATTCCGTAATGCCATGTTAATCATCATTGCGGGAATGCCTGCTGCACTGATTGGCATCTTTTTTACCGGCTCTATGTTAATTGAAGTGATCTTCTCCCTTGATGGGCTGGGATTGCTCGGTTATGAATCCGTTATCAATCGCGACTACCCTGTAATCTTTGGTACGCTGTATATCTTTACACTGATCGGCTTACTGATGAAGCTGGTTAGCGATATCACCTATGTTTTAGTCGACCCACGTATCGACTTCGAAAGCCGGGAGCATTAATGAAGATGTCACCGGTTAACCAGCGTCGATTAGCTAACTTCAAAGCGAACAAGCGCGGCTTTTGGTCACTTTGGATATTTCTTGCTCTATTTATTGTAAGCCTAGGTGCGGAATTGATCGCCAATGATCAACCTCTCTTGATCGAATACAAAGACGAGCTCTACTCCCCTGCACTGAAGACCTATCTGGAAACAGACTTTGGTGGGGAGTTTGAATCACCTGCCGACTTTAAAGACCCTTACCTACAGGAGTTAATAGAGGAGGATGGACAAGGTTGGATACTCTGGCCCCTCATTCGCTATGACCACCAAACGATCAATTACGATTTGCCCGTTCCTGCCCCCTCGCCTCCATCGGCCGATAACCTTCTCGGCACAGATGACCAAGGAAGAGATGTACTTGCTCGGGTGATTTATGGCTTTCGTATATCCATTCTCTTTGCACTCGTACTAACACTGTTTAGCTCAATTATTGGCGTTATCGCAGGCGCTATCCAAGGCTACTACGGAGGCTATGTCGACTTACTGTTCCAGCGCTTTATAGAGATCTGGTCTGGTTTACCGGTACTTTTCCTACTCATCATCCTGGCAAGTCTGGTCGAACCTAACTTTTGGTGGCTACTGGGCATCATGCTGCTCTTTTCCTGGATGAATTTAGTTGATGTAGTTCGAGCCGAGTTTTTGCGCGGTCGTAATCTGGAGTACGTACGAGCCGCTCGCGCTTTAGGGGTGCCAAACTGGCAAATCATGTTTCGCCATATTTTGCCCAATGCGATGGTCGCTACACTGACGTTCATGCCGTTTATTTTTAATAGCGGTATCGTTACGCTAACAGCACTAGATTTCCTTGGCTTTGGCTTACCACCAGGATCTGCTTCATTAGGCGAACTGATTGCCCAAGGCAAAGACAACCTTCACGCCCCTTGGTTAGGTATGACTGCCTTTTTTGCACTCTCTATCATGCTGACTCTGCTGATTTTTATCGGGGAGGCGGTACGCGATGCCTTTGACCCTAGGAAGACGCAATTATGAACGACATACTCATCCAAGTTGATAATTTAAGCGTTCGATTTGGCGAAAAAAGTAAAGCGGTCGATGCCGTCAAAAATGTCAGCTTTACGATAAAACAGGGCGAGACATTAGCATTGGTAGGTGAATCAGGCTCTGGTAAATCCGTCACAGCACTCTCGTTAATGAAACTATTGCCCTACCCAAAGGCTTCCCACCCAACTGGGGAAATCTTTTATAAGGGCGCCAATATTTTAAGTATGGATGAGTTGCAATTACAGAACCTCAGGGGTGATCAGATTAGCATGATCTTCCAAGAACCGATGACCTCGCTTAATCCATTACATACCATTGAGAAGCAGATCGGCGAAAGCCTGTGGTTGCATAAACAACTGAAAGGCGATGCCGCAAAAACGCGTATTATCGAACTCTTAAACCTCGTTGGAATTCGTGACGCCGAAAGTCGACTCGATAGCTATCCTCACCAGCTTTCTGGTGGGCAGAGGCAGCGAGTTATGATCGCAATGGCCTTAGCTAATGAACCTAAATTATTGATCGCCGATGAGCCTACAACCGCACTCGACGTTACAATTCAAAAGCAAATTTTAGAACTACTACAGTCGATCCAACAACAGTTGGGTATGGCAATACTATTGATCACTCATGATCTAAATATCGTGAGACATTATGCACACCGCGTCTGTGTCATGTATCAGGGTAAAGTTGTTGAGTCGGCAACAACGAATGCGTTATTCGGCAACCCTCAACAAGAGTACACGCGATCTTTGCTCAGTGCTGAACCCACAGGACAGCCAGCTCCTATTGAAACAGATGCCCAAACTTTGCTGACAACCCATAGTCTAAAAGTCTGGTTCCCCATAAAGCGTGGCTTATTCGGCAGAACCGTTGATTATGTCAAAGCGGTTAACAATATTGATCTCACCCTAAAACAGGGCGAGACCATCGGCATTGTTGGCGAATCCGGTTCAGGTAAAACTACACTGGGTTTGGCTATACTTCGACTAATAAAAAGCGAAGGGGCTATCACGTTTAAGCAACAGCGAATTGATGATTTAAACCAAAAGTCGATCAAACCTCTTCGTCGCCAGCTCCAAGTAGTTTTCCAAGACCCCTACGGCAGTCTCAGCCCTCGAATGACCGTGGGAGAATGTATTGCCGAAGGCCTAAACGTACATGGTATTGGTAATAAAGCAGATCAGGAAGAGCGGATTATTGATTCATTAACCGAGGTCGGACTTGATCCAGACGTACGCCACCGCTACCCCCATGAATTTTCCGGAGGACAACGGCAGCGCATCGCTATTGCTAGGGCGCTCATCCTCAAACCTGAAATCATCATTCTGGATGAACCCACTTCCGCACTTGATCGAACCGTACAAGTACAAATTGTAGAGCTACTTAAACAATTGCAGGACAAACACAAGCTCAGCTACATTTTTATTAGCCACGATCTAGCGGTCGTTAAGGCTCTCAGCCATCATGTTTTAGTGATGAAACAGGGTGATGTCGTTGAGCAAGGCGCCGCAACGGAACTCTTCAATGCCCCCAAACATTCCTACACCCAGGCTCTGCTCGATGCCGCACTGGCACATTAATCAGTGGTTTTGAAAGTACCCGTCTTATTCCAGCGAGGTCAAGCGGGCCTGTAAATCACTGACTATACGCTCTAACTCAGAAACACGTTGCTCTAGCGCATCGACATAATCACTTTTAACAGGATTGTGTTCCCCCGCTTCGAGGGATGTCACATCAAGGGAAACATCCACTTCACCACTGAACAGGTGAGCATAGCGGCTCTCACGTTTTCCCGGTTCCCGAGGCAAACGCATCACAAGCGGCGTACTACGCTCACTTAAGCGCTGTAGAACAGTTTCTGTTTCGTGCACATCCGTAAAGTGACACAAGCGGTTTGTACGGCTACGTAACTCTCCAGGCGTTTGAGGACCACGCAAAAACAGCGTGCACAGAATCCCTAGCTCTTGCTCACTCAGCTGTAATTCGGAAAACTCCGTGTTACAAAATCGATGTTTATATTTAGGCACTCGACTGCCAAAGCCTTCTTCTTCACGAATCAGGTGTTTCTTTTTTAGCTCATCTAACACGTCGTGAACCTGCGTATCCGATAACGCCAAAACAGGATCACGATTACTTTTCTGATTACAGGCTGTCGTCAATGAATTCAAGGTGAGCGGGTATTGGTCCGGGGTCGTGACTTCTTTTTCGATCAGACAACCAATTACCCGCGTTTGCAAAGCGCTCAGATCCATATCCATGTTGTATCTCTTTTTTACAAAACAGTGATTACTTTCATAAGGTTAGCCTATTGCCAGAAAATCATACACCTATCTGAGATACTTATTCGCTACTTTATACTTACCTGCAACTGTTTTAGTACTCTAGACTAGCAAGCCCTCTCCATAAATAACGCCAAGAAAAGGGATAGCGTGTTAATTATAAGAAGCGCTTCGCGCCTGCTTATTGATACGAGCTTTTCGCTTACGCGCCCATATAATAAGACCGGTGACGCTCAGCATAGCGACGACTAACCCCATAAAAGAGATTAAGATGCGCCCACCCAACCCCAGTATTCGTCCTGAATGCAGTGGGAATTGAGCTTGCAGGAAAATATCACCCCAACTCCCCTCTCCGGGTATCACGCCCCCTGCCGGCAATCCTGTTTTCGCATCGTAATACAGCCAAGGATTACCCAACCCGCCATCACCATGGTCATTAGTTCCCTCAAAAAATCCGACACCGTAAAGATCATAACTACTCGAGTAGAAAATACCGCCTGCGGGAACCTCCCAGCCTCGCGCATTCGCATCGGCTATCGCTTTTTCTACAATCATTTCTCGAGAGAACACAGGTTCAGCGGGTTCATCCAATGGCCGAGGGTCTCGATTATCAAACTCGTTGGGGCTTAATTCAGAAAACTTGGCTACAAGAGGTCGCATCACTTGAGTTTCAAGATTCATGGAGATTGAGGTGACCGCTAAAATCAACAGCAACCCCCATACCCACACAGCGCCAGAGCGATGTAAATCAAAGTTCAATTTATAGCGACCTTCATGAAGACGAAAGCGGAATGACTTACGCCATGATGATAAACGTGGAAAGCTAATCCAAAGCGAAATAAGGCAATCAAGCGTCCACACAATCGCCACTATCCCCATTATCAAATAACCTAATCGAATTCCGAACCCATCAGGGATATGCATGCTGTAGTGCAATTTATATAAAAACGGCAACAGGTTTTCTTTGCTTAGAGAGATCTCCCCCCACATTCGCTGAGCCTGAGGCTCAGCAGTGTAAGGGTTAAGCGCCACTTGATTGAAGGCTATTTCATTGGCTTTTCCTGAGACAGGATCAGGTCGTGGCACCACAAAAGCATTAAAAGTATGTCCATCCTCTTGGTTTAGCATCATATAGCTAATCTGAAGGTACGGATTACTCGCCTCATAGCGATTTGCTAGCTCAAGAGAGGGGTAAGACTGGCGCTTGTCCCCGCCCTCTTGGAGTATATACATCTGAGGATTTAGCCATTCATCCAGCTCATGATCCCAAGAAATAATCGCTCCGGTTAATCCTGATATAAACAGAAATACCGCCGTAAAAAGGCCAAACCAACGGTGTAGATAAACGCCAACCTTTCTCATCAGAAGTTCCAACTCAATGTCAGTGTCCCGTTACGAGGCGCACCATAGAAACCTTGGCTGGAGTGAAGTGAGCTAACATAGCGCTGATTGGTGATATTATTAACTTTAGCGATTAAGCGTATTTCTTCATTAAATTCATAGCTCGCCATCAGATCTAACAGCGTATACGCATCCTGTTTGTATGTGCCGCGAGCGTTTTCAGTGTCACTTTGCCAACGCACGCTACCTCCAACTTTTAAGCTTTCCATTCCAGGGATTTGATATACACCAGAAAGACGTAGGGTTCTCTTTGGCACAAAGGTTCTGGCTGCCTTTCCTGCTTCATCTTCAATCTCTAGGAGTGTAAGCCCTGCCGACAAGTTAATACGCTGGGTAGGCTTACCTGATAACTCAAACTCAACGCCTTTTGAGATAGTATCAACACCTGCATAAACCGCCTGGCCATCAATAGTGCCTGCCCTTTCGGCAACGTTCGCTTGCTCAGCATAAAAAACAGCTGCCGTCGCTAAAAGTTGATCATCAAACAAACTTCCTTTAACGCCGACTTCATAGGCTTTACCTGCAATCGGATCTAGACGCTTCTTGTTCTCATCTAATCTATTTTGAGGATTAAAAATAGCGGTATAGCTTGCGTAAGTATTCCACTCATCATTGAGTGAATAAATGGCACCTAGATAGGGACTTAGGTCAGAGTCATCACGTTCTTTTGATGCGCCGTAGCTCATACCGTTCGTGCGAACTGCTGTATGATTAACGCCTGCGATGATATTGAGGTCATCAGATAAATTGATCCTTGTAGCGCCGTACACACTGGTTTGATTCTCTTTAACGGCGCCACCATCGGTACTTGAATAGAAGTCCTGAACATCGAATCGTCCATCCCAGATAGATAGATCAGGTACCGCCATCCCTAGCTCTGCGGCATAACCTGAAAACTCATCGAGCTTCCCTGACGTATAGCCAGCGCCAATAATCAGCTCATGCTCTCTTCCCGCCATCGAATACGGACCGCTTAAACGCAGTGCAAACTGAGATTTTTTGTTCTCACTACCATAAGCAGAGGGATAGGCAAAAAGTCCTTCTCCCGTTGCTTTATCTGGTGTTCCATAAACATAGAATAGATTTGAGCTTTCAACGGTTTTCGTATGCTCTGCCGTCGCTAGCAAACGCCAGTCGTTTTCAAAATTGTGCTGCCACTCCACAAATGCCGTATTTTTTCGCGTATTCCAATAGGACCAGTCCGATGCCGTTGAGGTAGATACATCATAGTGCGTACTTGAACCATCGGTAAAAGATAGCGGTAACGCTCCCCACATAGGGCTATCGGCATTACTTCGTTCCTGACTGAATCCCAGCGTCACTGTATCTTGCTCCGTCACATCAGCTTCCAGTACGCCATAACCAACCAAGCGATCTTTTGCGTAGCGATCTAAGTAGGATTCGGCACGCTCTTTAGCTGCAACGAAACGCCCTCGGATAGTCTGCTCCTCATTTAATGAGCCGGAAACATCCAGATCTAGCCGCCCTTTGCCCCAAGATCCAGCTGTTACTCCAAAAGCTGTTTGTGTGTCATAGGTAGGTCGTTTTCGAACCAGATTGATAGTCGCTGATGGATTACCAGTACCTGAAGTTAACCCATTGGCACCTTTAAGTATTTCAATACGATCATAGATCGCTGTATCTACATCCCCGGTGATCAAGCTGTAGGCATCAGGAACACCCACGCCATCCACCTGAACATTGATAATATCAAAGCCACGAGCAGTATATGCGGTGCGATCGGTTTCTAGCTTTTCAACATTAACACCGGGGGCTAATTGCAGGGCATCATTGATAGATGTTGCTGTGAAATCTTGCAGAACTTCATGCGTAACGGTTGAAACAACTTGGGGAGTATCTTTCACATCGATAGATAAACCTGTTGCTGTGGAAGAGCGTTTAATTTTGTAACTTCCAGAGTTCTCTGAAGGCGAACTTATCTGACCTGGAATCGATCTACCAGTCACTTCCAAGCTAGGTAATGCTAATGCCTCTACTGATCCTTTCAAGCTGGTCTGTTGCACATCCTGCGCTAAGGTATTTTGTGACAACGCAAGACACGAAAGTATTACAGCACCATGCTTTATTACAGCCGCAAGCAATGTATACGAGCTAGGAAAAGTTGCCCCTACAGCACATCGGGAAGACGACATTATTCACTCCAAATCATATTAATTAGCGAGAGAAGCTTTTAGCTTCAGATAGTTAATGCTAATCATTATCATTTGTAATTTCAATAACTTTATACTCTGCTAATTACTCAGATACCATCTTGATAACCTAACTAATAACAGAGTAAGCGCATCAGAAAGCCAAAGATCTAACGATCTCTGGCCTCTTCAGGGGATTCGAGTTTATGCCCTGTAACAATAAACTCGGGAAGGCAAAGGTTTCCAAACACTGCCGCTAAACGAGAAAAGAAGATGATCAGCATTGCACTGATAGCAAGCAAGCGTTCATCAATAACACCATGAAACACAACATAAAAAATTGCGCCTAAAATCGCGCATGTTGCATACAACTCGCCATCTCTGTGCAAGATCAGTGGAATTTCTCGCGTTAAAATGTCACGAATCATGCCTCCAGCACAGCCCGTAATACAGGCCATCATCACAATAATAACGGGTGCAACGCCTAACCCCATCGCCTTTTCAGCGCCTAAGATGGCAAACAAGGCTAAGCCTGCAGCATCAAGTACTAACATTGTCCGGCGAGGGTAGAGAAAATAGCGACAGGTTAGAAATGCCACAACCGCTGAGATAATAGCGGTCCAAAGATAAGTATTATTAACCACCCAGCCAACAGGATGTGCGTTTAAGGTGATATCACGAATCGTCCCCCCACCTAAGGCGGTCACAATAGCCAATACTACCACCCCTAAGATATCCATCCGTTTACCTTGAGCCGCTAACGCACCAGTGATCGCAAAAACCGCGACACCAACCAGCTCAGCCCAGTAGATCAATGTTGAATAATCCATAGAAACTCCGTAAGGGAATTAACGCCAGCGCCCTTGTCGACGCCCCGTAGCTCCAGCCATCTTGACCATACCGATTCGAGTGTGGGCATGACACAGTGCAATTGCCAAGGCATCTGCCGCATCAGCCTGAGGTAAGCCGGGTAGCTTTAAAATCTGTGCAACCATATGCTGGACTTGCGCTTTATCAGCAGAACCTTTTCCAACGACCGCTTGCTTAACAGCCCTTGCCGCATACTCAAACACAGGCAGCGATTGCTGAGTACTCGCAACAATAGCGACTCCCCTCGCCTGCCCAAGCTTTAATGCCGAATCGGCATTACGCGCCATAAAAACCTGCTCAATAGCCATCTCTTGGGGGGAAAATTGGCGGATCACTTCAGTTACCCCATCAAAGACTTGATTGAGACGATCAGGCAGCTCATCACCTTTGATTCGAATACACCCGCTGGCAACATACTCATTTCGGGAGCCTACAGCGTTGATAACACCATAACCGGTTACCCGAGAGCCCGGATCTATGCCCAATATCAGCATTAGTCTGCCCAATAGTAGATTCAATAAAAAAGCCGGAGACTTTTAAGACCCCGGCTTACCGACCGCTACAAGAGGTGTTTTAATCTTGCATCGACTCTTCAGGGATAATGGCATTGTGGTAAACATTTTGCACATCATCAAGGTCTTCTAACACATCTAACAATTTAAGGAATTTACGACCACCTTCTTCATCCAGATCAACAGAAGTAGAAGGGATCATAGTCACCTCGGCATGGACAGGCTCAAACCCTGCACTGACTAAACCATCTTTCACATCCATAAAGTCAGTAGCGATAGTGTAAACATCAATGGAGCCATCATCATTAGTCACAACATCATCTGCACCGGCTTCAAGTGCCGCTTCCATAATGGTGTCTTCATCCACACTTTCATCAAAGGTGATTTGGCCTTTCTTTTCAAATAGATAAGCAACAGAACCACTGGTACCTAAATTACCGCCATGCTTGGTAAAAGCCGCCCGAACTTGCGCCACCGTACGATTCACATTATCTGTCATCGTCTCAACAAGGATAGCGATACCACCCGCGCCGTAACCTTCATAGGTCAGCTCATCATAGTTATCGCCTTCACCGCCACCAGCACCTCTCTGGATCGCTTTCTCGACGGTATCCTTCTTCATGTTTGCGCCAAGAGCTTTATCTACTGCTGCACGTAAGCGAGGATTATCTTCTGGCGAAGGCCCGCCCTCTTTAGCGGCAACAACCAGCTCGCGTATCAGTTTAGTAAAGATTTTGCCGCGTTTCGCATCCTGCGCTGCTTTGCGGTGTTTAATATTGGCCCATTTGGAATGACCTGCCATAGGGAAACCTCAATTAAAGTCTGGCTAACAGAATATTTCGAGAAGCATAGCCAACCTGATTTAACTCAGGCTGGCTATCACCCTTTAAGGGGTTTTGCGTAGTTTGATATTGAGTTCGCGCAGCTGAGCCGCACTCACTTCGCCAGGAGCGTCAGTCAACGGACATGATGCACTCTGGGTTTTCGGGAAGGCAATAACTTCACGAATGGAGTCCGTGCCCGTCATCAGCATGATCAGACGATCCAAACCAAATGCTAAACCGCCGTGTGGAGGTGCACCATACTTAAGCGCGTTCAATAGGAAGCCGAATTTGTCATCCGCTTCTTCATCTGTAATGCCTAGAATTTCCAGCACAGTAGATTGCATCTGCTGGTCATGAATACGCACCGAACCGCCACCAAGCTCGCAACCATTCAACACCATATCATACGCCCGAGATAACGCTTCAAGTGGGTTAGACTTCAGCTCTTGCGGTGAGCAACTAGGTGCTGTAAATGGGTGATGAAGCGCCGTCAAACCACCGTTGTCAGTCTCTTCAAACATCGGGAAGTCAACGACCCAAAGCGGAGCCCACTCGCGCTCAAGCATATCCATATCGATACCGACTTTGATACGCAAAGCGCCCAAAGCTTCAGTCACGATTTTATAGGAGTCAGCCCCAAAGAAAATCAAATCGCCATCTTTTGCATCCAAGCGATCAACGATTTGCATAGCCACTTCATCGCCCAAGAACTTAACGATTGGCGACTGTAAACCTTCAACGCCTTTGGCAACTTCATTGACTTTGATGTATGCCAAGCCTTTCGCGCCGTAGATTCCAACATATTTGGTGTAGTCATCGATCTGTTTACGCGTAAGCGCAGCACCGCCTGGTACTTTCAATGCCGCAACACGACCTTTAGGGTCTTTCGCTGGGCCAGCAAACACCTTGAATTCAATATTCGCCAGCAAGTCAGCTACATCGACCAATTCAAGCGGGATACGCAGGTCAGGCTTATCAGAACCATAACGCTGCATTGCTTCAGAGTATGGCATACGTGGGAAGTCACCCAGATCGACACCTTTCAACTCCAAGAACAACTTACGGATCATCTCTTCCGCCATACCCATGATTTCATCTTCGTTCATGAAAGATGTTTCAATATCTATCTGGGTGAATTCTGGCTGACGATCTGCACGCAAATCTTCATCACGGAAGCACTTAGCTACCTGATAATAACGATCGAACCCAGACACCATCAAGAGTTGTTTAAACAACTGCGGAGATTGTGGCAAGGCATAAAAATGGCCTTCATGCACACGGCTAGGCACAAGGTAGTCACGCGCACCTTCTGGCGTTGCACGGGTCAAGATCGGGGTTTCGATATCTAAGAAACCGTTATCATCCAAGAAGCGACGGATTTCAGAGGTTACTTTAGAGCGAAAGCGAAGTTTCTGCTGCATTTCTGGTCGACGCAAATCGATAAAGCGACTGCGAAGGCGAACGTCTTCACCTACCTGCTGATGATCGTCCAGCTGGAACGGCGGCGTTTCTGCTTTGTTCAGGATAATGAGTTCTTTACCCAAAACTTCAATTTCACCTGTAGGCATCTCTGTATTAGTCGTGCCCTCAGGACGATCACGCACCAAACCTTTCAGCTCAATAACATATTCATTACGAACACTATCAGCCAATTTAAAGCTTTCTTCACGATCTGGATCAAAGACGACCTGAGCAATGCCCTGACGGTCGCGGACATCCAAAAAGATCACGCCACCATGGTCACGACGGCGATGCACCCACCCCGTCAACGTAATTTCTTCACCGATATGCTCTTTTCTCAGATCGCCGCAATAATGGCTGCGCATAGTTCTTTGTTCCTATCTGTTACCGGGCACGACACCAACTAGAGAGCCGCCCCAAAAATCAGGCTGAATAAAGCGGCGGATTATACCCGATTTCGTCATCCGATACAGCGGCTAACTTCGCCATTTTTACCTACTGAGCAATTTTAACTCGCCGTTCAACATGCTATTGATTTTTAGCCTGATCTCTTCGATGCGCTCAGGCGTATAGGGAACAGCGGGCAATTTGTCCCATACAGGGCCTGGCCAAGCCGGATCATTTTCTGTACGAGCTATATGATGAATATGCAATTGAGGAACGATATTACCCAGATTAGCGATATTCATTTTTTTGGCACGAAAGCTATCTGCAATGGTTTCTGCAAGGTCTGCAGACTCTGCCATCAATTGCGTTCGATCAGCTTCAGATAGATGGTAAATTTCTGTAGATCCTGCGCGACGGGGTACTAAAATGAACCAAGGGTATTGCGAATCATTCATCAGCAATAGTCGACTCAAAGGAAAGTCACCCAGTACAATGCAGTCATTGGCTAAACGGGCATCTAGCTCAAACTCCAACTCTAATTCGTCCATTTTTGATCTCCTCATTATCAGTGGGCTCAAGGGTGGTAACCCAGATCCTGAGTACAGTATAAGACATGACTTACCAATTTGACCTATGTGATTCTGTTGAGCAGATTGGAAAAGAGCGCTGGGATGCACTCTTCAATTCGGATTTCCCGTTTACCTCCTACGAGTTTTTTGATGCACTTGAAAAAAGCGGGGCCACCTCCTCTAACAGCGGCTGGCAACCACTGCATCTAACGATGCTCAAAGAGGAAGAGTGTATTGCGCTAGTACCTCTCTATATTAAACATCACTCCTACGGCGAGTATGTCTTCGATTGGGCTTGGGCGGATGCATATCATCGCCACGGGGTACAATACTACCCGAAGCTTTTAACGGCCTCGCCCTTCTCTCCAGTTAGTGGGCCTAAATATGGAACTCAGCTTCCAGATGCTACATTTCTACCTCTGTTGTCTCAGGCGATCAAAGAACTATGTCATACATATGAATGGTCATCTTGGCACGGGCTGTTCATTCCAGAAGCTTCTGCCAACCAATTAGAAACTCAAGGTATGATCACCCGGCATGGGTGCCAATATCATTGGTTTAACCAAGGTTACGATGGTTTCGAAACCTTCCTTGATAAGTTTACATCTCGCAAGCGTAAGGCAATTCGAAAAGAGCGTAAAAAAGTAGCAGAGCAAGACATTAGGATACAAGTACATGAGGGTGCAGAAGTAGATCAAACGCTCATAGAGCATTTCTATCAATGCTATCAGACAACGCACCTACAGCGTGGCCGCCAAGGCTATTTAAATATCGACTTTTTTCAACGTATTTTTAAGACTATGCCGGAGAAAATCGTACTATTTACCGCTTATCAAGCAGACCGAGCCGTTGCTGCGGCTCTGTGCTTTAAAGATCATACATCCTTGTACGGCAGGTATTGGGGAGCACTAGGCGCCTATGACTGCCTACATTTTGAAACGTGCTACTACACTGGCATTGAGTATTGCATAAAGCATGGTCTCAGCCATTTTGATCCAGGAGCACAAGGAGAGCATAAGATCCAACGAGGCTTTGAGCCTATCAGAACGTTCTCTTCTCATTTTATCCAGCATGAAGGGTTTGAAAAGGCTATACAACAGTTTGCAACAGAAGAGCGCGATGCTATAGCCTCTCAAATCGACTCGTTAACCGAATGGCTTCCCTTTAAAAATTAAAGCACTCGGTTAAACGTTTTGATAAATGCAATTAATGCCTCTGCCTCAAGAGGCTTAGCATAATAATAGCCTTGGATAATAGAACACTCTTTCGCTCGAAGAAACGATAACTGCTGCTCCGTTTCTACCCCCTCAGCCACAATTTTCAGACCTAAATCTTTTGCAAGGCGAATAATCGACGAAACAATCGCCTCAGCATTCTTATATTGAGATAGCCCTGTTAGAAAAGAGCGATCAACTTTCAACTCATCCACAGGGAATTGCTGTAAGTAACTCAACGAGGAGTAGCCTGTACCAAAGTCATCGATCGACACTTTAACTCCCACATCCCTAAGCTGAGTAAGGATTGCAGCTGTCGTCTCAACATCTTTAACCAGTACACTTTCAGTTAGCTCTACAGTAAGCAGAGCAGATGGTAGAGCATGTTCCTCCAAATACTGATGGATATTCTCAGCCAACGAGTCCAGTAAAAACTGGTGAGCCGATATGTTGATAGAAAACTCTATTTCCGTCAGAGCAAGCGATTGGCACAAAGCGGCTACTCGACATACCTCTTTTAAAACCCAATCACCAATAGGGAGAATTAGCCCCATTTTTTCAGCTAAGGGGATAAATTTATCAGGAGCGAGTGTGCCAAGCACAGGATGCTGCCACCTGATTAATGCCTCAGCTCCTACTACACGATTTCTTGTTTGATCTATTTGCGGCTGAAAGTGCAGCACCAGTTCATTTCGCTCCAATGCCTTATGCAGATCCATCTCCAAACTCAGTTGTCGACGAGAGTCTTTATGCAACGACTCGGAGAAAAACTGATAATTTGCCCGCCCTAACTTCTTAACTTGATCCGTCGCTGAGGAGGCATGCTGCAAAATCACATCCGGGCTTTCTCCATCAACAGGGTAAATCGCAATGCCAATGCTGACCGAAATAAATAATTCCTGATCATTAACCCAAAACGGTTGTTCCATCGCTTGCAATATACGTAAGGCCACATAACCCGCGTTATCCGCCGTTGCCAAAGAGGTCAGCAGAATCGAGAACTCATCCCCCCCTAAGCGAGAGATACTTCGCCACAACTCCTCTCCTCCCACATGGGAGACAACATCGGTTTGACGCACACAGTCGAGCAAACGCTGCGCCAAAGCCTTCAACAGCTTATCACCGGCACCTGGCCCTAAAGACTCATTAATCTTGCGAAAGTGATCGACCCCAATATCTAACACGGCAATCTGGGTTCGGTTACGTTTAGCATTTTTCATTGCCCAGTCTAAGCGGTCCATATAGAGCAACCGGTTAGGTAATCCTGTCAACGGGTCATAATACGCCAAGCGATCTTGATAAGCTTTTACCGTTAGCAGATTACGAATACGCAAGATCAGTTCGCTGCTATCAATTGGTTTAGGTAAGAAATCGGTAACGCCTTTGCCCAAAGCTTCCAGCTTGGTTTCAGCGTCAGTAGAGGATGTCAACATCACGACTGGAAGATGTTGAATCGCGCTGTTTTCTCTAATCAGCTTTAAAATATCAAACCCATTCAGGCCTGGCATAACCAAATCTAGCAAAATCAGATCTGGCGGATTACGCACAATGTACTCGTAAGCGACATAAGGGTCACTGACACTATTAAAGTTTCGGTGACCTATTGCTCTTAACTGTGCACCAATAATTTTTACTAAAACGGGATCATCGTCAACCATAAGGATATTGGCATTCAACAACCCCTCTTCAAGCATCGACTCTTCGATACGCCGCTCTTCCGATTCGATAGACTCAATTTCCGCAGTTGGCATTATGTACACTTACCTTAATCAAACGACTTCATCCTGAATGATCATCCCTAGGCCCATAATAAATATCATAAGCCGAACAAATACTTAACCGAATATAAATACGCTATTAAGTAAGTATAGGTCACTTATGCGGGAAACCAATTAACTTGGCCGAGGAATACGCAGAATATCACCTAAAACACCATACTCAATTCCCCCTAACCTCCCTAAAGGGTTAAGGCGAGCAGGTAACACCTTCATACGCCCTTTCTCATCATAGGATAGGACATCCTCATCGATCCAAATTTTCTCAATTTCACCCAGCACCATTTTCTGGCCACTGTTACCAATTTCTGAATGCTGATATAAGCGGCATGACATCGCAATAGGAGCACCAACAACACGCGGTAAATTAAAACCTTCAACGTTTTCAGTGGTTAAATGACAGGCCTCAAGCTCCGACTCACCCTCTGGTAACACCATTGAACTTTGGGTCACAGCACTCGCCATATCCGCCCCAGCGATATGAATCACAAAATGCTCTCTTTCTACGATATTTTTATACGTATCTTTTTCGCTACCATCCGGTTTTTTACCGACTGAAATCATAACGATAGGCGGATCACTACAAACAGCTGAGAAATAGGAAAAAGGCGCCAAGTTAAACTTACCATTGGCGTGCTCAGATAAGACCCAAGCAACGGGTCGAGGAACAATGACCTGAGTCAAAGTATGGTAAACCGAATCTTTACTTAAAGCAGACAAATTAATGATCAAAGTTAGCTCCTGCAACAACGAATTTAACAAATAATTAACAAAGAGTTACCAAAAAAGATGATCGATATTTATGCACATGCATCATGAATTGGGAAGCATAAGCTTCCTATTCATGATGAGAAATGCTCCATTTAACACCGTAGAAACTCATCGTTTTACTGCCCTATACTGAACATACGAGGCCTCCAACAACTTTTCAATAATGGAGAATTGAATCATGTTAACCTACGAAGAGTGCTTAGCAATGTGCGATTTAACTCAAGACGAAGTTTCTGCTATCGCTGAGCATGAGCATGTGGATCCGATGATTGCTCTGGCAGTGGGTCAGTACTTGTGCTGCCATAATGGAGAGCAGCGTATTAAGAAAATAATACTTGACGATATTGCACATGCTAAACGAAGCGGAAACACCGAGCACGCTAAGGTTTTACAGAAAGTGCTAGAACACTTTATCGCCACACACCCAGAGAATACAACGGTAAGCGCTGCCTGATTTTCGTTAGTGTAGTATTTTTAGCACTTGAGTGGCTTCTGAATATGAGGCCACTCAGGGCAATAAAAAAAGCCCGGAAAACCGGGCCACAAGCAAGAAAGCGGCAAGCAAACCGCTCGCCAAAGGCAATGCCATGCATCAACTAGGGGATGTTAGAGCGCCTGCTCTAACTGAGGTACAGCTTCAAATAAATCAGCAACAAGACCGTAATCTGCTACTTGGAAAATGGGAGCTTCTTCGTCCTTGTTAATAGCAACGATAACTTTTGAATCTTTCATACCCGCTAAGTGCTGGATAGCTCCAGAGATACCGACTGCAATGTACAAGTCTGGCGCGACGATTTTACCCGTTTGTCCAACCTGCATATCGTTAGGTACAAAGCCTGCATCAACAGCGGCACGAGAAGCACCTACAGCAGCACCTAATTTATCGGCGACCTTCTCTATTAGTGCAAAGTTTTCACCGTTACCCATACCACGGCCACCAGAGATAACGACACGTGCAGAAGTCAACTCAGGGCGATCAGAAACCGCCATCTCTTCTTTAACGAACTGAGAAGTACCCGCATCATGAGCCGTACCTACTGTCTGAATAGCAGCCGCGCCACCTTCAGAAGCAACCGCGTCAAAACCTGTAGTACGAACAGTGATCACCTTAATAGCGTCTAATGACTTAACTGTAGCAATCGCATTACCTGCATAGATTGGACGGTCAAATGTATCTGCATTTTCTACGCGAACAATTTCAGAAATTTGCCCAACATCCAATAAAGCAGCAACACGTGGCATAAAGTTTTTACCAGACGTCGTCGCTGGTGCCACAATATGGCTATAATCTTTACCCATTTCAGATACAAGCAAAGAGATATTTTCTGCTAATTGGTGCTCATAAGCTGCATTATCTGCTAGTAAGACTTGAGCAACACCCGATACTTTTGCCGCCTCATCAGCAACGGACTGACAACCAGCACCGGCAACCAAAATATGAACATCACCGCCCATCTGCGAAGCTGCAGCCACGGTATTTAGTGTGGCGCTTTTCAATGTGCTGTTGTCATGTTCTGCAATAACGAGAATAGCCATTAGATCACCTTCGCTTCGTTTTTCAGTTTTTCGACCAGCTCTTCAACAGAAGCCACTTTAATACCCGCTTGACGCTCAGCAGGCGGAGCAACTTTAACCAGTTGCGTATGCGCTTTAATTTCAACACCTAAATCCGCAGGTGTTTTAACATCTAAAGGCTTTTTCTTAGCTTTCATGATATTAGGCAATGAAGCGTAACGAGGCTCATTCAAACGTAAATCTGTTGTTACGATCGCAGGTAATTTCAAAGCAACTGTCTGCAAGCCACCGTCAACTTCACGGGTAACTTGAGCTGACTCGCCTTCTACTTTCACTTCCGAAGCGAACGTGCCTTGCCCGAACCCTGTCAGTGCAGCCAGCATCTGTCCAGTTTGATTGTTATCAGTATCAATAGACTGTTTACCCATGATAACTAGACTTGGCTGTTCGTCATCGATAACTTTCTTGAGCAACTTAGCAACTGTCAGTGATTCAAGCACCTCATCAGACTCAACATGAATTGCTCGATCAGCACCGAGTGCTAAAGCCGTTCTTAGCTGTTCCTGACACGCTTTAGAACCTAGAGATACAGCGACAACTTCCGTTGCAACGCCTGCTTCCTTAAGGCGCACCGCTTCTTCAACTGCGATTTCACAGAAAGGGTTCATCGCCATCTTAACGTTATTCAGATCAACATCGCTGTTATCGGACTTCACACGTACTTTTACGTTGTAGTCGATTACGCGTTTGACAGTTACTAGAACTTTCATTGCGTCTACCTTTTTTTATTCGACTTGAGACAATCTCTGGCATCAATTCGCCAAGAAATAAGTAATTACCCTAATATTACTGATCCGCGTTCATTAATCAAGATTTTCTACTCAACCAAAAGTATAAATTTACTAAAAACCTGTTTAAGTAGATACGGGTTTTTACTTATAATAAGCTTATCTATAACAATACCGGCCAACTACATCAAGCCGGATACACAGAACCTAGGGGAGATTAACCTTGGAACGCGAATCGATGGAATTTGATGTTGTCGTCGTAGGCGCAGGCCCAGCCGGATTATCCGCTGCCTGTCGCTTGATGCAGATGGCAAACGAGCAAGAACAAGAACTGACCGTATGTGTGGTTGAAAAGGGTTCTGAAGTAGGTGCCCATATCCTTTCGGGTGCGGTGGTTGAATCCCGTGCATTGGATGAACTCTTCCCCAACTGGAAAGAGCTTGGCGCCCCTCTCAACACGCCCGTCACTCGTGATGAGCTGTATCTGCTCAAAGATAATGAAAAAGCCACCAAACTACCGAGCGCGCTGATCCCAAAAACCATGCACAACCATGGTAACTATATTGTCAGCCTCGGTAACTTAACCCGTTGGCTAGGAGAGCAGGCGGAGCAGCTCGGTGTCGAGATCTTTCCAGGCTTTACCGCTGCGGAAATTCTTCTCAATGAGGATGGCAGCGTCAAAGGTATCGCTACCGGTGATATGGGTGTCGCTGAAGATGGCTCCGAGAAAGACAGCTATATGCCGGGTATGGAGCTGCATGCCAAATACACCTTGTTTGCGGAAGGTTGCCGCGGCCATTTGGGCAAACAGCTGTATCAGACGTTCCAGCTGGATAAAAACGCCGATGCTCAGCACTACGGTATCGGTATTAAAGAGCTGTGGGATATCGATCCAGCGAAACACGAAGAGGGCTTAGTGGTACATGGGTCGGGTTGGCCACTGGAAGGTGGCACCAGCGGTGGCTTCTTCCTTTACCATGCAGAGAACAATCAAGTGGTGGTGGGTCTGATTGTCGATCTGAACTACGCCAACCCTTACGTCAGTCCGTTTGATGAATTCCAGCGGATGAAGCATCACCCGGTGCTCAAACAATACTTAGCAGGCGGTAAGCGTGTCTCTTATGGTGCGCGTGCTATCGCTAAAGGTGGCTTTAATGCACTGCCTGAAATGACCTTCCCGGGCGGTCTTTTGATCGGTTGTAATGCGGGCACGTTGAACTTCGCTAAAATCAAAGGCACCCATACCGCGATGAAGTCCGGCATGATTGCGGCTGAATCGGTGTTTGAAGCGATCAAAGGCGGCTGCACCGGCGGTAAAAAACTTGATAGCTTTGATAGCGCGTTTAAAGACTCTTGGTTATATGAAGAGTTGTATCGCTCCCGTAACTTTGGCCCGGCGATGCACAAGTTTGGCCCGTATTTAGGTGGCGCGTTCAACTTTATCGATCAGAACCTCTTTGGTGGCAAGCTGCCAATCACGCTACGTGATAATCATGAAGATTATGCACAGATGCGCCCCG
This sequence comes from Neptunomonas concharum, assembly GCF_008630635.1. NCBI lineage: Bacteria > Pseudomonadati > Pseudomonadota > Gammaproteobacteria > Oceanospirillales > Oceanospirillaceae > Neptunomonas > Neptunomonas concharum. The sequence goes on from NZ_CP043869.1 coordinate 2,107,521, forward strand.
CTAGCGAGTTCAGCGAGATCACCTACCCGAAACCGGACGGTGTCTTAAGTTTTGATAAGCTCAGCTCGGTGTTCCTCTCCAACACCAACCATGAAGAAGACCAACCGTGCCACTTAACGCTAAAAGACAGCAGTATTCCGTTGGGTAAAAACCTGCCACTGTACGCAGAACCGGCGCAACGCTACTGCCCTGCAGGCGTTTATGAGATTGTGGAAACTGAAGCGGGAGAGGCGAAGTTCCAGATCAACTCGCAGAACTGCGTCCATTGTAAAACCTGTGATATTAAAGATCCGTCTCAGAATATCATCTGGATTACTCCAGAAGGCGGCGGCGGGCCTAACTACCCGAATATGTAACACACATCCTTTATATAAACCCAGCCATGCTGGGTTTATTTTTATGGGATACTTTCTGCTATGATGCTATCCCATTAGCTCAACTCCAGCTTTTTGGATCCAAGCAATGCAACCAGATTATAACATCGCTATCTGGACTGCCGTAGGCCATATCCCTGTTGGCAAAGTCGCAACCTATGGGCAAATCGCAAGATTGGCTGGCTTCCCTAATAGTGCCAGAGCCGTGGGCCGAGCATTGGCTATCCTCCCTAGTGATACTCGCATCCCTTGGCATCGAGTTATCAACGCAAAAGGGCAAATATCTTTCCCCATAGCAAGTGAAAAGTTTAAAGAGCAGGCCCTCAGGCTAACATCAGAGGGGATCTTGATTAAGCAGGGTAAAATTTCATTAACATTATTTGGTTGGGAGCTTTAATGAGGCTTTGCACAAAGGCCTCTTTAGTTCTATTGTTAGTTTTTGGTAAACACAAATCGATAGCCTCTCGATATGAGCAGTATGGATAGACGGCGCACGCTAGAAACCGAAAATACAGAGCTAAAGCGTACCCTCAGGCTAACTGCGAAAAAAATTGAGCATAATGAGGCAACGCTGAAACGCTTTTTTGATGTAGAGCTACGTCTTCTGGCGTGTAATCGTCTTGCTGAGCTCTTGGATCTATTATTAAACGATTTCAAGACAACATTTAAACTGTCTGATGTTCGCCTTGTACTCTTTGACCCTGAACACATCACCCGTGAGCTCTTAGAAAACTTTCTTCCGCACCATAGCAGCCAAATTCAGCTAGAGCCTAACCAGCGTTTCCTGAAACAGCTCTACCCTGCCAAAAAACTATTAGCTGGTGAAATAAGCTCAGATGATAGAAAAGAGCTCTTCCCAAACAACCCTTACATTTTAAGTGCAGCGCTTTTACCCTTAGTTCGGCAGGAGTGTCTTATTGGCAGCTTGCATCTAGGTGCTCAGGATATCCATCGCTACACAGTAGACTATCAATATGATTATTTAGAGCATCTTGCCTCGGTTATAGCAGTGTGTATCGAGAACTGTATCAACCAAGAGAACCTACAGCGCCTAAGCACCTTTGATATGCTGACCAATGTTCACAACCGAAGGGCTTTTGATCAAGATATTCTTAAAGAGGTGAACAGAGCAAACCGCAACAATGCTCCCCTCAGCTGTTTGTTTATTGATTTAGATTACTTTAAAGCCATTAACGATACCCATGGACACCAAACTGGTGACCGGGTCTTAAAAACTATCGGCCTACTGCTGAAAAGGATACTTAGAAAAACCGACTTGATTGCTAGATACGGCGGCGAGGAATTTGCTATTTTACTGCCGGGATGTGCAGAAACTCAGGCACAGCAGGTCGCCGAAAACTTACGTAAACAGGTTGCATCGGAAATATTTCGAAGCTTAGAGGGGGTCCCCTTCAGGATCTCTACTTCTATAGGCTTTTCGACTTTTTACCCAGAACAACACCCAAACCCGCCCGATCTAAAAGAAGCGTCCGAGCACCTTGTTAGAATATCTGATGAGGCCTTATATCAAGCTAAGCATGAGGGGAGAAACTGCATCAGATTCAAGCCCTTTCCCAAACAGGCTGCAGACAACTCCCCTTTGCATAGTGCATAACGTTATGCGTTCATATCTTGCATAAGCGCTTTATATAACTCTTTGTACTCCTCAGCCTGCTTCTCACCGAATAAAGGATCGGCCTCAGCAGGGAGAGAGATAGCAAGCTCTGCCCAATCCTTATCGCTAGCGACTGCAATCAGCTTAGGGAAAATATGCCCCTCTTCAAAGTCTAAATGCGCTTTTTCATTAAACACGAAGCTCTCTAAACGAGCAATAAACTCATCCATCGGAAGCACAGCGTCATGGAGAATCCCGTCAATAACCTCTAATAAATCACCACCGATCCCTTTAAGCTCTTGATGGGCAACTTCACAGTCAGCCATTACTTTATCCAGCTCCGCATCCCTCCCTTTGAAAAAAGCATACATCTTATCTTCTCTAGGGTGGTGGTGATGCTCTGCATAATTGGCAATGTAACCAATAACATCAGCCATCAAACTAAAATTGGGCTCTCCATCATGCTTTAGCTTTTCAACTTTCTTCTCAAGGATTTCTAATAGCTTACTGAGGTTCACATGATCTTGATGCAACTCGGATACCACTGTCATATTGACTCCTCCCGTTTACTGGTTCTTTACCCTATAACGAAGGTCCGTTATAGGTCTTGATGAGGATCAAGAAAGCGCAAGCTGACAACTACACCTTAAGTCTAGTTTTCCAAACTGTGCTCAAGAACAACCAATGAAAGTTAACATTTTCGGTATCTACATCTGTTTGACAAAAAACTTATATAACAGTTTCCAAAAGTGTATTGTGCAGGTGTTTCAATGAAGAGAAGCGATGATCGGTCAGCTCCGGCCAATGGTGCTCATCTGATTGATAAACATGAACAGTTGTACAATGAGCGGCACGTCCTGCCAATAAATCATACCGATAATCTCCGATCATCAATAACGATGCAGGCGGTACTTTCCATTTTTTAGCCAAATGCTGGATGCCCTGAGGGTCTGGCTTAGGAGTGGCCTCGTCACGGCCAATGACCTCAGCTTCGCAGAAGTACTGGGAGACGCCAAGCGCATCTAAAGAAAGCAATGCAAATTCACGAGTATTACGCGTTAGAATACCCAAAGTGCACGCCTGGGATGCCAGATAATCGAGTAACCCGTATATCCCGTCGGCAGGTTTAGCCTGTAAAGCATAAAAGTGCTCTAGCTGGTCTAAGCGTTCAGATTTTTCTAGACGAAGCGCCTCCGGTAAAGCATTCAGGTGGGCTAGAATATCCTCACTTTGCGGGATCCCTAACTCATTCCGAATATGCTCAAAATCATGTACCGGCTGAGTTAACGTACCATCTAGATCAAACACCCAGTGGCGGAACTCGTTGAGGGCCTTAGCCATCTATATGGCTCTTTTTATCTTGAGTTAAAGACTCACTTAAACGATCCATTTTTTCTTCAAGGCGCTGCAGCGCTCGTTGCTGAGTTTCAATATAGGAGGTTTCAAGCAGATGCCGTTCAAGTTTTTCTAAACTCTCTTGGCTATCTTTTAGAGTTTGCAACAAGTTACGAGAACGCTTTTTGGTACTATCGGTTAGGCTACCTAATCGCCCCAGCGTTCTTTGAAGCTGATCATCCAGATCATGAATATGCTCAGCAACCGCGCTCATATCACGGCTTAACGATAAGTTGATACCACCAACTTGGCTTTCTAGTTGAGAAACAGCCGTTCGAAACCGCGAAAGAAACTTCTCCCCCTCCCGATCCATAAACACCAAAAGTAACTCCTCAGGGTAGAGCGCCCTATTCCGCCCTTCTGTTCTAATGGAGTACTCACCACGAGGAGAGCAATAAGGCTTTAGATTGCCACTAGGAACCTCGATTCTCATCACCGGCTTAAGGCGTAAGTTTTCAATGTAGATCTGAATCTCCACATTGGGATAGCAGTCAGTTGCCTTATTTATAATCATTAGGCGTGCATTATCATCAACTTCACAGCCAACGATTTTACCTCTTTGCACGCCGTCTTCGGTAGTGAACTCATCAACACCAATAAGCAGCGTGCCTCCAAAAGGCGCATTGGCAAGTGCCACTAGATCACTGCTTTTGACGCCACTGGCCTCACGCTTGAAATCCACATTAGCCGTTTCGGCAGCAGACAGCATCTGACGGGTCCGTTGTGTCAGACGCTGATACTCTCGCTTAATAGGCATCCAATCAGTTATTTATAAAGATCATCATTGAAAGGATCAACTGGGTCTTGCAGCATTTGGTCGTCACTGAAATACAAAACGCGCCCTTCAAACTTCAACCCTTTGCTTGCAAACCAACGCTCGGTATCTTCGCGCCCCTCTTCTGCATTGCCGACCTGCATTGAAGCCATCATGATACGGTAGAAATAGAGTCCGAATAATGCAGCAGCCGCGCCTAGAAAAAAGTCAGAAGCCAGAGCAAATAACAGTGCGATGACCGCTACAATCCACACACGGCTAGCACGAGCAGACTTAGCAACCTCATTCGCAAGATCATACTGATCCTGATACTTTAAATAACGACGAAAATTCTGCTGTAAGTTAAATTTATCTTCAGAAAGTAACTTGCGATCCATCAGTACACCTTTATCAACAATATAAAAATACATTAAACCCAGTTCTATCAGAACCGTAGATTAGCTATTAGTTCTATCACGCCAAACTTTTGCTAACAACTTCAAAAACATCACGCGACAACTCGCCAGAATCCATAATCCGCTGCAGCTCTTCCCTCATCATCCCCTGGCGATCAGCAGGGTAGCGTTTCCATCGAGTCAATGGCGTAACTAAGCGGGAGGCTATTTGAGGGTTGAGATTATTGAGCTCAATAATCTGATCAGCCAGGAAACGATACCCGCTGCCATCCATTGCATGGAAGTTAACGGGATTTAAACTGCTAAATCCAGAAATCAAGCTACGCACCTTATTTGGGTTACGCATATTAAATGACTCGTGCTGCATCAGCTGTTTTACGGTATTTAGTGCCCCTTTACTCGGGTTAGACGCTTGCACCGATAACCATTGGTTCACAACCAGAGGCTCATTTTTCCAGCGAAGATAGAACTGCTCTAAGATTACTTCGGCTGCTTTTGCGTAGGGCGAGTGCACAACTAATGCCAACGCTGCCATGCTATCTGTCATGTTATCAGCGTCCTGAAACTGCGTCAGTGCACGCTCCAACTGCTCTGGTTTACCGGTTTTCATCAGGTAGCTGAGAGCGAGATTCTTTAATGCTCGCCGAGCAATGCTTGTAGCATCCGGAGCATACTTTTCAGATACATTACAGCGGTCATAAACAGCAATTAACTCAGACGACAACGCTTCTGCTAATGTTTTAATCACGAATTCACGTACAGCATGAATAGCATCGACATCTATAATATCCGATAGCTCACTCAAATAGGCTTCTGTCGGTAATGTGAGCACTTTGGAAACCATTGCCTGATCTAAAGATAGATCAGTGAGTACCGCGCGATAAGCTGCCGTCAGTCGATTATCTAACACCAGTTCATTACCGGCCTGATACTCGCCAATTAATTCTTGAAGGATATCAACACCCAGCTTTTGTGCCGCCTCCCAACGATTAAAGCCATCTGAATCATGGCTCATCAAGAAAACCAGATCATCTCGCTGATAGCCGTAATGGAGTTTTACGGGTGCTGAGAAGCTTCTCAGTAATGAAGGAATGGGCTTTTCTTCGATCTCTGTAAAGGAGAAACGTTGCTCAGCCTCTTTTAGCTCAAGCACTTGGGTAGTTTCGCCATTAGACAGCATCATATCCTGCCCACTTTTTCCCAGTAAGCCTACACTCACGGGGATATGGAACGGTGCTTTTTCACTCTGCCCAGGAGTCGCTGGACAACGTTGCTTGAGGATCAAGGTATAGATTTGCTGAGACGCGTCATACTCATCCGATACGTCGATCACCGGTGTGCCCGCTTGGGAGTACCAAAGGCGAAACTGGCTAAGATCAATCCCAGACGCATCTTCCATCGCCTGCACAAAGTCATCAGTGGTTACCGCTTGGCCGTCATGACGCTCAAAATAGAGATCACTACCTTTACGGAAGTTTTCAGCGCCCAACAGCGTATGGATCATACGAACCACCTCAGCGCCCTTCTCATAGATGGTCATTGTGTAAAAGTTGGAAATTTCGATAAAAGACGCAGGCCGAATCGGGTGAGCCATTGGGCCGGCATCTTCTGCAAACTGCGCAGTACGCAGGAGTGATACATCTTCAACGCGCTTGACAGTTCGAGAGTTCATATCCGCTGAAAACTCAGCGTCACGAAACACCGTAAAGCCCTCTTTAAGGCTTAACTGAAACCAATCCCGACAGGTCACGCGATTGCCCGACCAGTTATGAAAATACTCATGGGCAACGACGCCTTCTACTCGCTGGAAACCAGCATCAGTCGTCGTTTCAGGGTGTGCTAAAACACAGGAGGTGTTAAAAATATTTAAGCCCTTATTCTCCATGGCCCCCATGTTAAAAAAGTCTACAGCGACAATCATATAGATATCGAGATCGTATTCCCGCCCATAAACCTCTTCATCCCAACGCATCGACTTTTTCAGGGAAATCATCGCATAATCAAGCTTGTCTAAGTCTTTTTCTGCAGCAAAGATTTGCAAGGTGACTTCACGACCACTACCCGTAACATAACGGTCTTCGATAAATGCCAGATCCCCTGCCACCAAAGCAAATAGATAAGCAGGCTTGGGGAAAGGGTCTTCCCAAGTTACCCAGTGCCGATCACCATCAGCATCGCCACTCGCTACCGGATTACCGTTGGAGAGCAAAACAGGATACGCGGCTTTATCGGCTTCTATTGTCGTGGTAAATACCGACATCACATCGGGGCGATCCAAATAAAAGGTGATACGTCGAAATCCTTCAGCCTCGCACTGAGTACAGTACATACCATCAGAGCGATATAACCCCTCAAGTGCTGTATTCTGGTCCGGATAAATTTCTGTGACCGTTTCTAATACAAAAACATCAGGCACATCGTTAATTGATAAGCTTTCTTCGGAACGACGATAGTCTTGTTCAGCAAGTACCTGATCATTAACCGCTACTCGACACAGAACCAGATCCTTATCCCCTTGCAGCACCAGCGCGCTATTCTTAGAGAGGCTTTGGGGGTTGCGTCTAATCTGTAAACGCGCTTTAACGAGTGTCGCGTCGGCTTGCAGTTCAAAACGTAAATCGGTTTTTTCGATTAAAAACTCAGGAACCTGATAGTCTTTAAGGTAAATCACTTGCGGCTGCTGTGGCATGTAGGGTCTAACCTCTATTCCGAACTCAATGTAATCTTATAAGACGTGTATTTTCTTAGGTTAATCACCCCAGTATCCAGCATAAGATACTGTCCTTTGATACCCAATAAAACGCCATCAACGTCTGGTTTTTTATCCAGATTATGAGTTACAACTTTAGTAGGATACTGCAACACAGGGTAAGCAATTTCAACCACTTCTCCTTCTAAAATTGGCTGAATCGACTGTAATCCATGGCTATTTTGTAATTGGGTTATCTCTTCTTGGCAGCGCAGATACATCTCTTCACGTAATTTGATCATCTCTAACGGCTCAACAGCGCCTTTCAACATAGCTCGCCAGTTAGTCCGGTCAGAGATGTACTCACCATAGATTCGTTCTACCAAACCCGACAAAATGCGAGCACTCACGCGAAAGGCGGGGATCGCTTGTATCGCGCCTTGATCAATCCAGCGAGTCGGAACTTGCGTTCCTCGAGTAATACCAACCTTAAGGCCTGAGGCATTGGACAGATATACAATATGCGGCACAAAGCAATGCTGTTCTCCCCACGCTGAATCTCGACAACTGCCCTGATGAAAATGGCACTTTTCCGGGCTCATAATACAGCTATCGCATTGAGGCAACTTCGTAAAGCAGGGATAGCAAAAGCCTTGGCTAAAGCTCTTTTTCGTTTTTCTACCACAATGTAAACAGTTGATGGCTCCAGCGTATGAGAGCGAAATACGCTTACCCAATAGCTCATTCATTTCGATCAGCTGATCCCCTAGGGATAACTGATAACGCACAACCTCACCCAACTCTGCACGCATCTTACTCAGCGCACCCTCACCTAATATTTGCATGCTACCGTCGTATTTTAGTGGTTAATTATTTTAAGAACATCTGGTTGCAATGGATCTGAACCATGTTGCGTTCCATCTTTTTTCGTTCGATCTATAAATCCTACACGTTGCTCTTCGGGTAGGTATTTCTCATCATAAGCAATGACCGCACGCATGCAGGTCTCTCGCTGCTCATCTGTCAGCTTCTGACCGGTGGGCCACTTACCTAACTCTATCGCACGTTTTAGCGATGTATGCATCTCAGGCGTCATCGCGTTGATCAGCTCGTCATACGTCATTGGCTCTCTTCCTCAAAATAGATAATTACAGATGCTAAATATGGCGTCTAAAGATCACTTTAACCAAAGGGACGGCCAATAGCCCCGCGACCAGCCCTGCCAGGTGCGCCGTATTGGCAATGGCACCAAAGCCTATCGCTTCTAAAAGCCCGGTATATCCCAGCACTAACCAAAACACCATGAAGACAAATAAGGCTGAGGGAAACCCAAAAAAAGCGATGCGTGCCTGCTTATCCCATAGCCAAGTATACGCAAGAATCGCAAACACAACGCCGGATAACCCTCCAAACATGGGGCCTGACACCCAGAACTGGGCCACATTAGACAACACTGCGGCCCAAGCAAACAAGAGTAGATAAATACCTATTCCCTGCAACTGCTCTATTCGACGACCAATAACCCAGATCCATAATCCGTTAAACAAAATATGAGGAAGGTTAAAGTGCATAAAAACCGGTGAAATAAATCGCCAGACTTCAAAAGAGTGCAATGACTCCAGCAGGTGCGAATAGATCAATTGCTGATTAATAAAGTGAAAGTCTGTAATGGTTAGCCAGTGCATTAACTCATAACGACTGCCAAAACCTATGGCTACAGAGATAACGATACTAACAAGCAAAATACCTGTGGTCATCGGGAACTTTAGCGGGTTGATCCGCTGTCTTAACGGTCTTCGAACACTGATCTGTTGAAGGTCGGCACCGCTTTTCCATTGTTCAAAAATGAAGCGCACCCGATCTGCATTGACATGCTGAGGCACCCACAGCGTTTGCCTTTCCTCATCTTCAACAATACGATGTGGAATTTCATTTCGCCAAAGAAACTCAGCAAACTCGCCTAAGTCGATACTCAAAGGCACATCAAACACTTTTATCATAGGTCGCGATACCCTTTCATTATCTGGGACTTACCACTTCCGCTTTTACATCCACCCATACAAACTTATTCGCCTGAAGGCGCTTTTCAAAGTCATATCGATAAGCAACTAACTTCCCGTATTTAACGGCGCTGTAATCCAGACATGCGACATTGGAAGCGACCGGTACGGGTTGCCCTTCACACCAATAGTGACCGATAAAAAGAGGCTTTTCCTGCTCATCATAATGAATCAAATCTTGGTAGTTCTGAGGTGTCAACGGGAGCCTAGCTATATGCTCTGGGAGCGGGTCGGGTTGAAAAACCACATCGATATAGTACTTAGGATCCACTGACCAAAATTTTGTTCGAAAAAAACGCCGCTTAAAACCATCTCGGCTGACCATGACTTCATTATTGGGCAAGCGCAAGTGGGTGCCGCGCAACAATCTATCCATCAACACCCATTCGAAGGTATCTGGGACCGCTGAGCGATGCAAAAAGTCATCCGTAATTTGGTTGCCACCTTCCCGCTGTTTAAACTCTGTTATCAGCGCTTCGTGCCAACAGGCATGAACAACCCGGAAGGTATCCATTTCGAGGAATAGCGGCATCTCCTTAATCCAGCTAAGAAACTCTTGCTTATCCTGAGGATAAGGGTCCAGCTGTTGTAAAGTCTCTTGCAGAATTCGCCGATGACGCTGAGTATGTTCACGCAAGAATGGATGAGGCAAATCTGGATTGCGGTTCGGCGTGCAGTAGCAAAGTAAATTATACTCATGATTACCCATCACAATTTGGGCATGGCCGGCTTCTACCATGTCACGCACCAAGTGTAATGCCTCACGAATATGTGGTCCGCGATCAACAATGTCACCCAAAAAAATAGCCTGACGGCGTGGGTGATAATAAACACCATTACGCTTACTGTAGCCTAAACGGACAAGTAACATCCGCAGGCTCAAACCACAGCCATGAATATCCCCAATGAGGTCGTAGCCTTCATAGCGCTGCTCAATCGTGCTAGTTCCCAAGCTTTGTACCCCAGCCTAACTTTTCACGGCATGTACGATAGAAATCATAATCCAGTGGGTGTAGCAATTTCAGTTTGTGGGGCTTTTTATGGATCGTGATCACATCCCCTGGCGCTAAACTAATATTGATCTGTCCATCACAAGAGACCGTAGGGTAGGTTTCATTTTCTTCGCTAATGACCAACTTAAGCTCACTATTACCATCAACCACGATAGGACGGCTCGAAAGCGTATGGGGGAACATAGGCACCAAGACCAATGCGTCCAACTTAGGGTGCATAATAGGGCCGCCACCGGACAAAGCATAAGCGGTAGAACCGGTCGGTGTCGAAACAATCAGGCCATCCGATTTTTGGGTATAGACAAACTGGCCTTCAATATACAACTCAAACTGAATCATCCGTGTGGCTTTACCTGGATGAAGCACACAATCATTTAAAGCAGCACCTTCGCCAATAGGCTCACCGGCACGTTTAACCATCATATCCAGAAGAAAGCGGCTTTCGACGGTGTATTTACCCTCTAATACCTCAGTAACTTTTTCCTCAACTTCATTTGGTGAAATATCCGTCAGAAAGCCTAAGTTTCCTCGGTTAATACCCAGCACGGGGACATGACACTGAGCCAGCGAGCGAGCAGCCCCCAGCAAACTACCATCACCACCGACCACTATCACCAAATCACAAATCTCACCCATCATTTTCTGTTTGCATACCTGCTGGCCATGGCCCGGCATAAGCTCTGCAACACGCTCATCCAATATCGTATTCAACCCGCGTTCGTTCAAAAAACGGATAAGGTGTTTGAGGGTATCAATGACCAACTTACTACCTAAACGACCAATCAGCCCAACATTGCGAAAATGATCCATGAAATTACCCTTAGATTATAAAAAGTGTCAGGATTTAACCTGCATAATTACTGCATTGCAAAAACTTTTCAAGCACTTAGCACATGGAACGGCGACCTTGCAGCCCTCCGCTATGCAGTAAAACAATCTTAGCGCCTTCGGGATAATCACCCTGCGCCACTTTCTCCATAAAGCGCCTAAAAAGCTTCGCGGTATATATGGGATCAAGTGGCACCCCGAAATCAGCCTCTAATTGATGCCATATCATTTTATGGTCTGCTTTTACCTTGCCATAACCACCGTAGTGGGACTCAAGATCCAGCGACCAATGACACTCGACCGATCTATTCGCACCCGCTAATAAAGACTCAATCTCCTGATAAAGAAAATCTCCCCCTTTTAATACGGGATACCCTTCTAACTGGACGCGCTTAGGTGCCTTCGATAATAAACCTGCTAATGTACCGCCCGTGCCACACGCACACAGAAGATAATCCAAACCCGGCAACTGCTGCGAAATCCCCCTCATCAGCTCACCCACCCCTTTTAACGCCAGCGAGTTAGAACCACCTTCCGGTATAACGACATCCACCTCATGCTCAGCCATCAGCTTTTGCAGCCAAGCGGCATCAGAGCGTTGCCGATACTGCACACGATCAACAAAATGCAGCTGCATCCCCCAACGCTGGGCATCATCCAACATAGGATTTGATACCGGCTCGCCACGAATAATACCCACCGACACCAACCCCAACTGCCCTGCCGCCCACGCCAGCGCATGAATGTGGTTTGAGTAAGCACCACCAAAACTTAAAAGACGAGTCTGGTTATTCGTTTTTGCCTGCAACAAGTTATATTTCAGCTTATACCATTTATTACCGCTGACTTCAGAATGGATCAAATCCGTACGTACCACCGTCACTGATAACCCTTTTTGATCAAACAGAGGGTGAGCCAGCGCCTGAATGATTAATTCGGGCTGATATGAAAAGAGATCGGAAGGTTGCAAACAAAGCTCCGTCATATGACTGACATATTCATCGCGTAGAGTCTTGCGCCAAATTATAGCAGCTAACAGGCATAGAACATGGAAGAATATATTGAAGAACTCTTATTAGAAGTCGATGAAACAGATGAAGATGCGGATCTCTACGACGATGCTTGGGAGATGTAGCCTTAACAAGGCCACATCTCTAAAAATCATCTAAAAACTGTTATGCTTTAACGCAAGACTTCCAAGGATGAACGGCTTCGTATACTCAAGAACCGTTTACGTACAAGGACGACCAAGCATGAAGCATTTCATAAATAAAATAAAAGCCCTATTAGGTACTTCAAAGAAACACCTCCAAGTACCCATTCTTTGCTATCACAGCTGGACGATCGGGCAAGACTATCTATCCGACAACCATAAAGCCCTTGAAGCCGACTTAAAACTATTGAGTCGCAAAGGCTACAGCCTTTTACCCGTTAGCCAACTGGTTTCGATATTGTCAGGAGAAACCCCAGCATCGGCAATATCAGGAAAAAAAGTCGTATGCATTACCTTTGATGACGGCAAAAGCTTCGATTTTAACGATGATCATGTTGACGGCATAGGCAGCATTACCAGTTTCCACACCTTATTAAAACAAAGCCAAACATCGCTACCCTTAGCAATGGAGGGTGAGCGAGCCGTTTCATTTGTGATCGCCTCCCCTAGCGCCAGAGCCGAATTACAAAGATCTCTTAAAGACCATCCAGAACAGTGGCAGGATGACTGGTGGCTAACTTGCGCAAACGAGGGCATCATTGGTATCGCTAATCACAGCTGGGACCATCTTCATGAAAGCGTAGACCAAGTCAGACAGAGAGAAAATAAAAAAGGATCTTTCTTCGATATTGACAACTATAAAGATGCAGAGGAACAAATCCTAGCAGCTCAGGAGTATATTAACCATATCACCCGTAACCAATGTCTTCCTTTGTTTGGATACCCCTATGGACATGCCCCCTCTTATCTACGTGATGAGTACTTCCCAAAGAATGGAAAAAGACTAGGTATTAAAGCAGCCTTTAGTACCGCAGGCGAACCTGTCACCCTTAACACCTGTATCTGGGATATTCCCCGCTATGTATGCGGTTTTCACTGGAAAAGTGTAGATGAGCTGGAAAGGCTTCTCGACCATATCGACAAAACACCACCCACATCAAACCATAAACATAATGAGGAACCTGTTGTGGACACATATCCAGTAGAAAGCACTTATGCCGATAAAGCAGAGCATGTAATACATCAGGGTTTTAGCGTAGCCGAAGTCGATGATGCCGAGTTTTTTGTAGGAGACCTGTTTCGCCGTCGCTTCTTTACTGACTCATTCCCCGCCACCCCTCGACACTTTGTAGCTTTTGCCCGCTCAGACAATGGCCAAATGATTCCCCTTGGCTATGTCCACTACACGATGTGGGAAAACTGCGCACTATGCGGAGGACTGGTTATAGATGATAGACAATACAGACGCCTCACCAAGCCCATTCGCTCAGCAATTAGAGAACAAGGAGGTATTGCTGAGTTGCTCCTGCAAGCGTCTTTCAAAAAACTACCCAACGAGCTTACCGCCATCTGGGGCCATGTCGGAAACCCTCAGTCGGAAGTGGTGTGTAAACGGGCGGGATTTCTGCGCACTACCGATCCCTATGTCATGGTAATCTGGAGAGACGCGACACTGAGCGAAGCCGAAAAAACAGCTTGGTTAAACAAGGTTATTGAGGTAGGGCCTTTTTAAGCAGCCACGATATAGAAAGCCAATAGAGGTAAAAAATCAGATAGAATCGAGCAAGGATAATGGATGGTGGGCGTGGAGAGGTTCGAACTCCCGACATTCGCCTTGTAAGGGCGACGCTCTCCCAACTGAGCTACACGCCCATAATGGATTGGCTGATGTTTTTGCACGTTTAACTTAGCACTTTAAGCTAATCATGACTAACCCGAAAGTTAGTGGCGGAATGGACGGGACTCGAACCCGCGACCCCCTGCGTGACAGGCAGGTATTCTAACCAACTGAACTACCACTCCGCATATGGTGGGCGTGGAGAGGTTCGAACTCCCGACATTCGCCTTGTAAGGGCGACGCTCTCCCAACTGAGCTACACGCCCATATGCGTTGGCTTATGTTTTTACACGTTTAACTTAGCACTTCAAGCTAACCGTGACTAACCCGAAAGTTAGTGGCGGAATGGACGGGACTCGAACCCGCGACCCCCTGCGTGACAGGCAGGTATTCTAACCAACTGAACTACCACTCCGCATATGGTGGGCGTGGAGAGGTTCGAACTCCCGACATTCGCCTTGTAAGGGCGACGCTCTCCCAACTGAGCTACACGCCCATATGCGTTGGCTGATGTTTTTACACGTTCAACTCAGCACTTTAAGTTAACCGTGACTAACCCGAAAGTTAGTGGCGGAATGGACGGGACTCGAACCCGCGACCCCCTGCGTGACAGGCAGGTATTCTAACCAACTGAACTACCACTCCGCATATGGTGGGCGTGGAGAGGTTCGAACTCCCGACATTCGCCTTGTAAGGGCGACGCTCTCCCAACTGAGCTACACGCCCATAGTACGGTGGCTATATTTTTGACTGAAAACGCTTAGCACTTCAAGCTTACAGTTGTAATCTTTTAGGATTACTCTTACTAACTTCGTGTTGTGAATCCTGAATACAGCTTCATTACAAGATGTTAGTGGCGGAATGGACGGGACTCGAACCCGCGACCCCCTGCGTGACAGGCAGGTATTCTAACCAACTGAACTACCACTCCGTACCGTTAGGTTTGCTTCTTAGAAGTCATCCCTGAACGAGGTGCGCATTTTAATGAGTTTCCCTGTGTTGTCAAACGTTTGCGGCGTTTTTTTTTATTTTTTTCGTTTTGGTGAAAATTTGTACATGTTTGCACATATACGCTGGTCGAAAAAATCTCTAGAGTAAAAAGCCCATATTTATTTTTGCAAAGATCCAAGGCACCCCATGAACACCCAAGACGCACTCGCCGCTTTTATTGAGCGCTGGTTTGAAAAGTACCAGCAGAACCTACCAACCATTGCTTTCGACCTAAAGTGGCCTTCCCTATGTTATGCAGAAGACGCCGATGATGGCCATTTTTGCCCATGGCGACCTGTTGAGCAAACACCCTCTTCCGACATGTTCACTCGGTTGTCACAAGCACTGGAAACGGACATCCACCCGGATATTGTTAGTTATTACACCAGCTTCTGGTCAGCCCCCCTAAGCGCTAGCTCTAACGAAGGCGATCTGGTTCTACTCCAAGCTTGGAACGAAGAAGATATGGAACGTCTGCGTGCCAATTTGATCGGTCACGCATTAGCCAAGCATAAACAGAAACACCCTCTCACCTTCTTTTTCGCATGTACCGAGCCTGACGATGGTATTCTCAGTATCAATAATGACGACGGTACAGTTTGGTTGGAGTACCCAGGAAAGAAACCCGTCCGACAAGTTGACGGTAGCTTAGGTAGCTTCCTTGCTAGACTCACACCCCAGTAATACCTACCAACCCACGGTATACGCCAACAAGCGACTGATCTGGCACATAGGCCGGCCTGATTCGCTGCGCCATTGGTTAAAGGCAGTTTGCACTGCGGCTAAATCTCGTTGGCTGGTTGGTTTTTTATCAACGACTCCTTGAGCTTTCAAGGCGGCTACCACATCATCGGTTAAAACAAAGGTATCTTTCCCTAGCATTCTCAGAAAGTAGGGGGCAGAATTTCCACCTAGTTGACTTCCCTGTTTTTTTAGCTGGGTCCATAGGCTGGTAATCTCCTCCTCTGGCCACTGTGCGATCCACTGAGTAAACCCACCATGCTGCTGAGCAATTTCTGTCACCATGTAAGCATTCTGCCTTGTAGCTTTGATTTTTCCCCAATGGCGGATAATTTGATCATTTTGCATCAAGTTTTCTAACTGCTCGTCGCTCATCATAGCGACCTTTTCAGGAGCGAAACCGAAAAAAGTCTTTTCGAAGGCTGGCCACTTTGCATCCACAAGTGAATGCTTTAACCCCGCCCTAAAGATCCGCAAACTCATTAAGGATAGCGCTTCACTATCAGGCCGCTTTGCTAACAGCTCATTCGACAAAGGAACAGGCAAAAGACTTTCCAGCGTCTCACCTTTGTGCTCCAAGGCATGATTGTACAACCAGTCAAAATCTTTCATATCTGCTCCTTTCTAAGAAATGACTGTACGTTTACTTGATTAAAAATCACGCCCAAAACCCCGTTTTACGCGGCATTGGTAGTTCTTTTCAACAAAAAAAGGGCGTATGATTAACGGCCTTTTTTAATTTAAAACCGCACGCCAGTACAAGACAAAGAATACTTGCGGGCAACGGGATTGTTAACATGCCAGTTATCAGAAAATCGAACAAGCTGATCAACGTCTGCTATGACATCCGGGGGCCAGTGCTCCAGGAAGCAAAGCGTCTTGAGGAGGAAGGCAACCGAATCCTCAAACTCAATATCGGCAACCCAGCCCCTTGGGGGTTTGAGGCGCCAGAAGAGATCGTTCAAGACGTGATTCGCAATCTGCCTGCCTCACAGGGCTATTGCGACTCCAAAGGCTTGTTCGCCGCCTGTAAAGCCATTATGCAGGAGTGCCAAAAAAAGAATATCCCAAACGTTACCGTAGAAGATATTTATATTGGTAATGGTGTATCTGAACTTATCGTAATGGCAATGCAGGGTCTATTGAATGACACCGATGAGATGCTCATTCCTGCACCGGATTACCCTCTGTGGACGGCTGCAGTCAGCTTGGCAGGTGGTAATCCGGTTCATTATGTCTGTGACGAAGCGTCCGGCTGGGCGCCTGATATTGAGGATATGCGCAGCAAAATCACGGAGCACACCCGCGGTATTGTGGTAATTAACCCTAACAACCCAACAGGGGCTGTCTATCCAAAAGCTGTTCTGGAGCAGATTATGGATCTGGCACGCGAGCACAATCTTATTGTGTTTGCTGATGAGATCTACGATAAAATCATCTACGATGAAGCCGAACATACCTCGATGGCTTCTCTAGCGGATGATGTCCTTTGCTTGACATTTAACGGCCTATCCAAAACCTATCGTGCAGCAGGCTTTCGCTCCGGCTGGGTTGTCGTGAGTGGTCCAAAACATCGCGCTCGTGATTATATCGATGGCCTTGATATGCTCAGCAATATGCGCTTGTGTGCGAATGTACCCTCTCAGCACGCTATTCAAACAGCCTTGGGCGGTTACCAAAGCATCAATGAGTTAATCATTCCTGAGGGACGCCTTTATGAGCAGCGCAACCTTGCTTGGAAGATGCTCAATGAGATACCCGGCGTTTCGTGCGTCAAGCCCAAAGGTGCTTTGTATCTATTTCCAAAGTTAGATCCAACTGTCTACCCCATCAAAAACGATGAGAAAATGGCGCTGGATCTACTACAACAACAAAAAGTGCTGATTGTTCAAGGTAGTGGCTTCAACATGCCCGATACACAACATTTTAGAATTGTGTTCTTGCCTCGAATTGATGAGCTGGAAGATGCGATTTCACGTATTGCCACGTTCTTGCGCACTTATCAGCAGTAACTACTATAAGGCGGCTCCCTGCCGCCTTATCTATCTTTTCCCAATTCCGTTATACCAACGTTGTAAATAAGCAAAGTTAGCGCTACTGTTTGTAATAAATATGTCTTTTAAATGACATAAACTCTTTTTCTAGCAATCCAACTTCATCGGACAAAACAATGTTTATAAAGATTAAGAAAAACTGCGGTATCTATATGGAGCACAACGGTCTGGAGAAGCAGCACCTTGTGCCGGTTACATCTAACTTTCTGATTAATCTGGAGCAGGTGGCTGAAGTTTCTTTTTATACGATTAAAGAGAAGAAGGTTCGCTATGATCTTGAAGGACATGAGTTTGATATTCAGCCTCACACCCGCGTGATTCACTTACAGATGGCTTACGCCTATGCCATGCTTAAAGAGAACATCAAAGGCAATAAAGGTCGATTAGTTGAGCGCAGTTATTACAAGCTGTACTTCACTCCAGAAGAAGCAGGCCAATACGAAGAGTTACGCGGTAGAATCGAGGAGCACGTCCTCAACCTGTAAACCTTACAACTTCCCCGCGGTGAAAGAGGCCATTTTATGGCCTTTTTTATTGCTAATTTAAAAACCTGCTCTACGCTAAATTAAGAAACACGTTAATTATTGCCATTGCAGGTGAAATATGGAAATACAAGATCTACTTAGCCAAACCAGCAAGCTACCTAACGTTCCTGATGTTGTCAGAGAGCTGGTTGTCGCACTAAACAACCCCAATGCAAACTATTCCGATATTTCCAAAAAAGTTTCCCAAGATCAAACACTATCCCTAAAGATATTACGCTTGGTCAATTCAGCCCATTTTGGCCTCAGTCGAAAGGTTTCATCTATTGATGAAGCAACGGTGATGTTAGGGATGCAGCGCCTAAAAACTCTGGTTATCGCCTCAGGTTTTGCAGGCTCTGTTAAAGAGGTGGAAGGCTTAGATATTAAACAGTTTTGGTCGGAATCGTTCAGAGTTGCAACGCTTGCCCGCTGGTTTGCCGAGAAAACCGATAAAGTAGACCCAGATATTGCCTTTACTGCGGGAATAATACATAACATTGGGAGATTGCTGCTTCACCTTGCCCAACCCAATCGCGCAAAAGCCATCCAAACACTGATCGAAGAGTCTAACGTCGGCCGCACTGAAGCAGAAATGGAGCGACTTGGCTTTACCTCACAAGATGCGGGTAAAGCATTGCTAGATATGTGGAACTTTCCTAGCGAACTTGGCGAGTCGATCAAACAACATAAAAAGCCTTTGGCTCATACGGATGCCCAGCCACTTAGCGCCATATTAAACTTGGCTTGCTTTGTTAACGCATCCGTCAGGGAAAAACGAGACGAAGAAAGCGTGAAGGAGAGTTTCCCCGTTGATGTTGCCCTCTTAGCTGGCGTTGCCCCTGACGTTATTAATGAGCTAGGAGTAGCGCTAACACTTGAATCAGGACTTGAGAGTCTAGCTGAATAATGCTCTCAACATTGTTGGCCATGCCGTGAATCTGTATGGCCAACAGTCACGCCTTAAGAGTCTGTATCTATCTCACAGGCTGCCAAACAAGTAAGCAAGTCCTCTACATCCGACATCGCCCTGTGCCTTCTCACCTGAGCCTTAGCCACAAGACGGTACATGATCATCTGTTCGCCTTCCAATATCATATCGATACCTGCCATTGAGAAAGTAGGCTTCAACATCGCCGCATCAAACAAGCGTTGCATCCAGAAAAAATCAAATTCCAAAGCATCACTTACCACTGTACTGCCATCTAGCGCGGTATTTAATCTAACGCAGGCTTCCTGCACAGAAATTCCCTGCTCTCTCAACAACTGTGGGGAGATATTATGAATCTGTGCGGCTTGCTCATCCCAGTCGTTCCACTCATACCCTGAGTCTGGATTTATAAAGAATTCATCCGACCTACCGGTACCGCTGCACTTCCATGCAATCTCAATAGGATAGGAACGGGAGCCTAAACCACTGGCTTCAATATCAATACAAATTGCATCTATCTTAGTCACTACGCGCAAACACCATTGCTTTTACGCCTCTTTCCGGCTGCCTATCAGGAAAATCTGATTGGGGGTTGAGTAACGCTTTCCATTTAAACTCTGAACAAACTTCTTCCACCAAGTTCCTAATAAAAGAAACATCATGGGCTGGGTCATTATGGCAGGCAAGCACACGTGCTCCGGGAGATGTTAGCTCAGGTAATCGACGCAATACCTTTAGATAGTCATTGTCTGCAACAAAACTCCCAGGCTGGAAACTTGGAGGATCAATAACAACTAAATCAAACGGCCCAGAACGACGAATGCGCCCCCAGGATTTAAACATATCATGGCCGACAAAACTCACCTTGGACAAATCATGACCATTTAATTTGTGGTTCTCTCTGCCAATACTCAGCGCTCTTTTACTCATATCAACATTGACTACCGAGCTAGCGCCACCAGCCATGGCAGCCACTGAAAAGCCGCAGGTATAGGCAAACAAATTGAGCACTTTACTACCAGCGGCTTGTTGTTTGACCCATTCGCGACCATGTCGCATATCCAAAAACAACCCAGTATTTCTAAATTGAGCGGGCGTAATGGCATAGTGCAAGCCAAGTTCGCTACAAACCAAGCGCTCCGGCATTTCACCAAATAGCGTCTCGTGGGAGGTAACTCGCCCTCGGCCACGTTGCTGAAGCACCACACCCTGTACACCAGAGCGCGCTCGAAAAAAGCTAGCGAGGGAATCTATCAATTCAGGGGGAACATCATCATACAGGCGAATTACAACGACTGGAGCAAACCAGTCAATCACTAAAGATTCGTATCCGGGGAAATAACCGCCACGCCCATGAAAAAGGCGGCGGCATTCATTTGATGCAAGCTCTAATTGTTGTTCTATCCAACGATATATTTCAGTCACTTAGCCTCCGATATGTCGTATGATTAGTATAGTGACACAAGCTGCTATCAACCAGAAAATATCCTGCTATTGCTTGAAACTTTTCAGTAGCGCCCTCATCTAACCTAGAACTTAATTTTTGGGAATGTTTAAACCATGCGAATTATTCTCTTTCTTCTGACCAATATCGCCGTTATAGCGGTGGCCAGTATCACCTTGAGCTTATTAGGGGTTGAGCATTACCTCACAGGCACTGGGCTAAATCTGACATCTTTACTCATTTTCTGCGCTGTATTTGGCTTTGTAGGCTCATTTATTTCCCTATTTATGTCCAAATTTATGGCTAAACGCTCAACCGGTACACGTATTATCATGCAACCGAGTACTCCCGAAGAAAAGTGGTTGATGGATACCGTGGCAGAATTAGCTGAAAAAGCAGGTATTGGTATGCCTGAAGTAGGTATTTTTGATGCTCAGCAATCTAATGCCTTTGCGACAGGTTGGAACAAAAATAACGCGCTGGTAGCGGTCAGCACAGGCCTTCTGCAACGTTTTCGCCCAGAAGAAGCTAGAGCAGTGATGGCCCACGAAATCGGTCATGTAGCCAACGGCGATATGGTGACACTGACTCTTATTCAGGGGGTCGTCAATACTTTCGTTATGTTCTTTGCACGCATCGTTGGCTACTTTGTAGACTCGCTGTTACGCAAAGATAACGAGGGCGGTGTTGGTATCGGTTTCTATATCGCTACATTCGTCGCGGAGATTGTATTTGGTATTTTTGCTTCCATGATTGTTGCGTGGTTCTCCCGTCGTCGTGAATACCGTGCTGACGAAGCCGGCGCTGACTTTGCGAGCAATGCGGGAATGATCGGTGCACTACAGCGCCTGAAAGCGGAATCAGGTATACCAGACCAACTACCTAGCCAAATGACAGCCTTCGGTATTAGCAGTCATATGAAACAAGGCTTGATGGAGCTGTTCTCTAGCCACCCACCACTAGACGATCGAATTGCAGCATTGCAAAACCGTCGATAGGATTACACATTAGCCCCTAGATATCTCTCTGCGCCTTGCTGAGATATCTAGGGTTATTTTCTTAGCCAGTGAATCTTAAAACTCGTTTCTACTGTGGAACCAAGACGCTACATGATTCCAGATCAAATGGATTTGGTAGCTGGAATACACCGCCCGTTAAACGTTCAAAGTTTGTAGCTATTCTCTCGCATGCTCGATTTGAAGCATGAACGTTGGGATCATCACAATCGATAGCCTCGCAATAGGCGTTACATAAGCCCCAAGCCTTACCATCCAGCACATCACACACTGTTTCTTGAGAAGGTGTGGATGCATCAGGCGTTTTGGCGAGCACCGACGAGCTAAGTGATACAGCGAATATTGATGCTGCTGAAAGAGCTAAGCCCTTTCTTATAAGTGAAGAAGACATAGTACCAACCCCCAAGAATTATCTAATAGTTTCACCTTCACTGTTAACTTTATCCTAAATTTAGGACAATAAAAGAAGAAATTACCATTTTTGATGAAATCTCTTAATTATTTCCCGTTGAAGGTTCTTAGCACCTGCCATCGTCCAGTGCCCGAAGTCCCAATAGATCATCTCCCCTTCTGGGGTCAAGATTTCACAGATATCCTGCTTACAAAATATCTCATCAAGATCAACAAAAGTAGCGCCAATGCTTGCCGCATAGGTTCTTAATTGCCGATTAAGCAGAAGCATCTCCTGGCGCTTGTAGTAATACTTGGATGCATACTCGGCAGCCCCAGCCAAGCGACCATGTTCAATCACCAGCTGATACGCAGATTTTTGGTCAAACGTTTGTCTTGGACCTACGATGATCAACTTAGCGTTGCTATTAACCGCCCTAATCTGCTGGATAGCTCGCTCCAGCCCTGTAATATAGTCTGCTGGGGGTATATTAATTACCCACCTTTCATTTAAGACGATGTAATCCGCTACTTGAGCATTCGTTAACGATAGAATTTTATTAAAATTCTCACCGCAATCGGTTTTAGAATCCGGTGAAATTTTCAAATGGAATGCATAGCATTCAGACGAAGTCGTTCCGCTGTATCTCACGTCAATACTATCCATGCCTTTAAATGCAAAGAAAATATCGATAGCAAAACTATTCCCGACGACAAACATTTTATTGCTGCCCTGAGAAAAAATCCCAACCTCTCCGGATATTAAGTCCCAATACTCACTTCGATCTTTTTCAACATCAGCAACAGCTTTTCTTAACTCTTTTGGTAAACGCCATAGCCAGCCTTCATTTTTTGTTGCATGCAAAGCAGGAAGTATCAATAAGCAAGTAGAAAAGCCATAGACAATACCTCCTTTCCAACTAAATAACGAAGGGAGCCCGTATGAAAATCTAAATGGTCGCTCAATAAAATGATACATAAAGACTGCAATCGCTATTGATAAAGCGATCAGAAAAACACTTTCATATACAGATAGTGATTCCATTACGTAGTATTTATATAAGGCCATAATCGGCCAATGGGCCAAATATAATGAATACGATATGAGCCCAATATAAACCATAAGTTTGGAAGTTAGAACAAACCGTCCCGCGGGAGAATTACTATTAAAAACAATAAAGGCAACTAACACTGTCACAAAAAATGCATTAATACCCGGAAATGAAGTATTTTTATCATAGATAAAAAATAAAGACAGCAAAGCAATCATAGAGAGACTAAAGCATATGGACTTTAGCTTATCATTTCTATAATTAGTCTTTTCCAACCAAACCAGAACACCCCCTATCATCAACTCAAAAACGCGAAAGGGCATTAAGTAATAAGCCGCACTTTTGTCAATCTTCAGCATAGCGATAGAAGAAACAGCCGACAACACCGTAAGCATTATTATATAATATAAAACATGACGATCTTTGGCATACTTAAATAGAAACACTAAGAGAAAAGGCCAAAAAATATAGAACTGCTCCTCTACGCTTAATGACCAAGTATGCAGCAGCGGCTTAAACTGTGAATCTGTATCGAAGTAGCCAGACTCTCCCCAGAAAAATATATTAGATAAGGAAAATACTGAATAAATTAAAGACTGGCTAAACTTCTGAAATTCTCGGGGTGCTAAAATATAGAAACAAGCGACAAATGTCGCTATCAGAGTAAAAAATAGTGCTGGCATTAAGCGCTTGGCACGTCGGCGGTAAAAATTTAAATACGAGAATGATCCATTATTAACATACTCATAACGTATCAGCTTGGTAATCAAATAACCGCTAATGACAAAAAATACATCAACGCCAAGATACCCTCCACCTAATACATCAAAACCCGCATGAAATATCACGACAGACAATACGGCAACCGCCCTTAAGCCATCAATTTCGGGGCGATACGAGACAGAAGAAGACATGAAGGAGGAAGTCCTTATCCATTAACCAATACAGGAGAGCCATTCTATCATGCAGGCTCAGATATTGAAGCCTTTCAGATATATCAGCAAATGCATCACTAAGGACTTCTTAAGACAGTTGTCAATCAGCACTCCCCTACCCTAAGGCCTTAATGCTCCTCAAACTAGGGAAGTGAAAGATCTCACGAATCAAATGGTTGCGGTTTTGGCGTCGCATCTGTCGAAGGAGGAAGCTGAGGAAGCTGGAAGTTAGGTTGATCCCCTGTTAGTGTTTTTAGGAATGCGACGATTCTCGCCGTTTCATCTTCACTAAATTTCCTACCTAACTGTAAACGCCCCATTAAATCTACCGCTTCAGTTAGAGACTCCGCTTCTCCATCATGGAAATAGGGATAGGTAAGTTCAACGTTACGCAGAGTTGGTACTTTAAACTTAAACCGGTCTGCATCTTTACCCGTTACCGCACTCAAACCTTCAGCGTTGCCTTTTGCCTGATAAGCCTCAACCACACCCATTTTTTGGAAAGAGTTACCACCCACCGCTTCTCCGTTATGGCATGCAACACATCCAGAGTTTTTGAAGAGTGCATATCCAGACAACTCATACTCTGTGATCGCATCCTTATCACCCATCAACCACTGATCGAAAGGAGAGTTCGGCGTCACTAGTGTTTTTTCAAATTCAGCAATGGCTTGGGTGACTTCATCAATACTCACTTTGTCATGCCCAAATACCTGCTTAAATTCTCTCACATACTGCGGTATGGACTGAATCACATCAATGGCTAACGTATGAGAGGAAGCCATCTCCCCTGGGTTCGCAATAGGGCCACCAGCCTGAGCTTTAAGATCTGCCGCTCGACCATCCCAGAACTGAGCCAAATTCAAACTGGAGTTAAGAACGGTGGGCGCATTAATAGGCCCCTGCTGCCAATTATGCCCAATAGAGGTTTTAAGGTTATCAGTTCCTCCCATGCTTAGGTTATGACAGGAGTTACAAGATATAAAACCCGACTTGGATAAGCGGGGATCAAAGTACAATTTTTTCCCCAACTCCACCTGAGCCAAGTTGATCTCTTTGACAGGCTTGATCGTTTCAATAGGCTCATTAGCACTAACCATAAATGAAGTTACCACTAACCCAAGCGCCACACTACTAGTAACGTGTTTTTTCAGTTTCACTTTGGAGTCCTCTCTATCGTCCAAAACATAGCCCTTTAAGTAAGTAGGGCTAAAGCTTAGCCGCAGAGATCACAGGTCAATCTGAGTTAGTTGGCAATGCTCATCTTCGCGGCAAACTAAACTTAGACTTATTCTAAATATGAAACATTGATTTGAATCAGCCGTAACCATAAGGAGGTGTAAGCGCAATTTATTTTAGGTATTACGTACGCGGAGTACCAAATCTACCGAATCGATCTCAGTTCCTTGAGGCAGTTCCACACTCTGCAGCAGGGATAAATTGAAGCTGTCGATATCTGACAACTCTCCGGTATCAAGGTTATAGACGTGGTGATGATGGGAGGTGTTAGTGTCGTAAAACGCCCTTTGGTTATCAATCACAAGCTCACTGACAAGACCTTTCTCAACAAAGCGCTTTAGACTGTTATAGACCGTTGCCTTAGATATTTTACTACCACTGAGATATAACATCTCCTGCAGTTTATCCGCAGTGACATGCTGATGCTCTGCAAGCAGCACTTGCGCGATTGCAACACGCTGCGATGTCGGATAAACACCAGCAGCAGTTAACCTTGCGGTAACCTGCTCTTTATCGGCCAAAACAATATGAGAAACTTGTGTATTCATAGGGAAAATTGTAGATCAATTCTTACTAATGCACTACGAGACTTGAGGCTAAGTCACACCGAACACTCAATCATTAATTGGTACAGAGAGACCCCAAAAGAAGAAACTTTAAGAAATGATACCACTTAACCTGTCATTGTTAAGTGGTGCCCGGAGCCGGACTTGAACCGGCACGCTCGTTAGAGCGCAAGATTTTAAGTCTTGTGTGTCTACCAATTTCACCATCCGGGCGGATGGTCCAATAGCTTATGCTATAGGATCAATGGAGGCGCGGGTCGGAATCGAACCGGCGTACACGGAGTTGCAGTCCGCTGCATGACCACTCTGCCACCGCGCCTATGCTTTGCACAATTATTTGGAGCGGGAAACGAGGTTCGAACTCGCGACCCCAACCTTGGCAAGGTTGTGCTCTACCACTGAGCTATTCCCGCCCTGTGCAAACAGTGGGGCGTATTATAGAGAGATCTGAGCCCGTGTCAACCATGTTTAGCATTTATTTTTGCTTAAAGATTAACCACTTAGCGCACTATCGCTTTAATCTTCGGAAGTTAGTTCAGGCCAAGCCGCTTTTAGATAAACAAACATCGACCATAAGGTCAACAAAGCAGCAATATAGAGCGCCCCCACACCAACCCAAGAGATTGTTGAAGCAGGTTCTACAGAGACTAACAAAAAAATTGCCAGCATCTGTAAAGCTGTTTTTATTTTGCCGATGTAGGATACGGCTACACTGGCGCGCTTGCCTAACTCCGCCATCCACTCTCGCAACGCGGAGATAATAATCTCTCGACCAATGATAATCATGGCAGGAATCGTCATCCACACTTGCGCAAAGGTTTCCGTTAGCATCACTAAGGCAACAGCAACCATCAACTTGTCAGCAACAGGATCAAGAAAAGCACCTAACGCCGATGTTTGATTCCATCGACGTGCAAGATAACCATCCAACCAATCGGTTGCAGCCGCGACGGCAAAAATAGCGCCCGTGGCTAAAGGAGCCCAGCTGTAGGGCAAGTAGTAAAACAACACAAACACCGGAATTAGAAAGATCCTAAGGAGTGTAAGCAAGTTAGGTATGTTCATAGATAACAACATCAGTGCCGAAAACTCCGCAATCAGGCCTCTGGGTGTAACGCGGCATAGATCTCCTCTGCCAACGCCCGGCTTATGGTAGAGACTTTTGTGATTTCTTCAATACTCGCACGCTCAATCATGGTAATTCCGCCAAAATGCTTGAGTAATTCACGTCTGCGCTTGGGCCCAACACCGGGAATGCCTTCTAGCTGTGAGGTTTGCCGCGCCTTCCCTCGCCTTGCCCGATGGCCAGTAATCGCAAAGCGGTGAGCTTCATCACGTATATGCTGTATCAAATGAAGCGCTGCTGAATCCGAGGCTAATGTCACCTCCGTTCCACTGTCTGCCATGATCAGTGTTTCAAAACCCGCTTTGCGCGTTGTGCCTTTCGCTACCCCGATAATCTGAACATCACCTATTTGCAGCTCATTTAACACAGCTATTGCTTGGGTAACCTGCCCTTTTCCCCCATCTATTAAAAGGATATCAGGTAGCACCCCCTCACCTTTTTTAATGCGGGTATATCTGCGCGTCAGCGCTTGATGCATAGCAGCGTAGTCATCTCCGCCAGTTATGCCCTCAATATTGAAGTGCCGATAGTCTTTTTTTAGCGGGCCGTTACGGTCAAATACCACACAGGAAGCGACCGTTGCCTCACCACTACTGTGGGAGATATCAAAACACTCCAACCGTGAAGGCGTTTCATCCAAACCGCAGACATCTTGCAGGGCTAAATAGCGTTGATAGATATTCTGTTTACTCGCCAGATGGCTCGTTAGATTCTGCTCCGCATTGGTCACAGCCAGCTTCAACCACCCTTGACGCTCCCCCTTTACTCGATGGCTAATTTGAACTTTTTTACCGCGCTGCTCACGTAGCGCCTCTTCTAGACAGTCCTGATCTTCCAGCTCATCGCTAATAATCACATGATTGGGAATTTCACGAGGGGAGCCGATATACCACTGGGCAATAAAGGCTGAAAGCACACTGGAGGGACTATCTTCAACCGATACTTTCGGATGGAAAGCTTTACTACCCAGTACACGTCCTCCCCTGACAAAGAGCACGTGCACACAAACACCGCCAGGCTGAATGGAACAAGCTATAACATCTGCATCGCCTGCACTTCCTGAAACGTATTGCTGCTCTTGGACTAGCTGCAAGCTACTAATTTGGTCTCGATACTCGGCTGCTCGCTCAAAGTCCAAACGTTTGGAGGCCTCTTCCATCTGCGCCGCTAACTCTTTCATGATGGTGTGGCTTTTACCTTCCAGAAACATCGTGGCATGGCGAACATCTTCGGCATAATCCTCTGTCGATATCGCTTCGACGCAAGGCGCACTGCAACGTTTTATTTGGTATTGTAAGCAAGGCCGCGAACGATTTCGAAAGAAGGCATCATCGCATTGCCTGATACGGAAAACTTTTTGCAGAATACTTAAACTATCATTGACAGCTGCCCTTCCAGGGTAGGGACCAAAATATTGCCCCTTCTTTCGCTTGGCTCCGCGATGAAAAGTCAGTACCGGGTAGTTTTCACCCGATGAAACAAAGATATAGGGATAACTTTTGTCATCCCGTAGCAAAATATTGTAGGGGGGGCGATTTTTCTTAATCAGGTTCTGTTCTAGCAACAGCGCTTCTGTCTCGCTGTTGGTCACCGTGATATCAATATCCGCTATATGGGACACCAAGGCTTGCGTTTTGACCGTCAGCCCTGTTGCCCGGAAATAGCTGCTGACTCGCTTTTTTAGATTTTTAGCTTTCCCGATATAGAGGAGTTTTCCAGTGTTATCCCGCATCTGATAAACACCGGGGCGCTGGGTAAGGCGAGATAAAAAGGCTTTACTATCAAACATCAGCTACAGCATTATCTTCTTTATTTGCTTGCATATGGAGATAGGTCGCTTCTCGATGAAGCGCTTCCAAACGCCGCCGGGTCTCATCAGTAATGCCTGCCCCCCGAGAAAGAGATACCTCAAGAAACACACCAATTTCGGCATAGTAATACAGCCTTGCATCAAAACTACTAGCACGGCGCAGCTTACTCAGCGCGATTTTAGCGCCATTCATTAATATCGTATTGATGTTTGTATCCGAAAGCAGAGGAAAACGATCATTATCATTGCGTTTGGGTAATGGATTTGTATTCATAAATGCACCTATGCTTTGCAGCAGCCTTAACAGCTCGCCACCGACACCTGAGTGGGATACTGTAGGTGAGTTATACTCGGATGTGAACTATTAATCGCGGATATTTATAAGATGAGCGATGGGTTACTTGTTGATATACATAAAGATCTAACATGGCTTTATGATGCTCCACCGCTACTGGCTGATACCACTATGATGGCCAATTTTAATCCGGCAGACCATCGATCACATAACGTACTCTCCCAAGAATGGCGTACCTACCCCTGCGCTCCGGCATATCGCTTAGGTAAACAGTTTGAAGATGTGGTAGCAGCACTGATACGTAACAGCCCTAGCACTAAACTATTAGCTAGAAACCTAACCATTCTGGACAAAAAACGTACCTTAGGAGAACTTGACTACCTGATGCAGCAGGCAGGGGGGCAAATCCTTCATTTAGAGGTAGCGATTAAGTTTTATCTGCACCACCCACAGATTCATGGGCTAAGCAGCTTTATTGGTCCCGGCGGGAGAGACCGACTTGATATTAAGCAGCACCGTTTACAAACCCACCAGCTTCCACTCACAAAAAAAGCTGAAGTACACCAAGCCTTATTAGATCTTGACCTCCCCTTTCCAACCCATCGAGCGGCATTACTGACCGGCTACCTATTCTACCCTTATCGCACCTATCACACTGCCTACTGGCCGAAGATCACAGAGCTACATTCTGATCACTATAAAGGATGGTGGCTGAGGCATTCAGAAATTGAACAACTGGGTACTCGGCCAAACTCTGACACGTATTTTGTTATTCTGCCTCGCCATCATTGGATCGCTGGACTGGAACATCAGAAAAACCCAACACCGTTAACGGCAACTGAGTTAAAGAACCAAGTGACAGGAACATACTCACCCAACATGATTGTTGAAGCTAAAGAAGACAAGGGAAGATGGCAAACGATCAGCCGTGGGATAATTGTAAAGGACAGCTGGCCAGACTAAAGACGATAGATAGAGAGACTGACGCTCACCCTAGCGTCAGTCTTATCATGCTTATTTTGCGTCGCGGTTAGCACGCGCTTCATCAGCAGCCATGGCTTTTTTCAGCATGGGCACACCGATAACCACCAAAGCAACACAGCCAACAACAACCGCGATGCTAGGCGCAAAAGAGATCAAACTGTATTTATCAATACCAAACATAGAACCACACCTTTAGTCTAATAAGTTATAAACGTAATGGTGTAATTATAACAATCTATTGATCTGGATCAAAACGTTTTACAAGGCTTGAGGTATCCCAACGCCCTCCCCCCATGCGTTGCACTTCCGCATAGAACTGATCGACCAGAGCGGTTACTGGCAGCTGAGCACCGTTACGACGCGCTTCATCCAAGGTGATGCCTAAATCTTTCCGCATCCAATCAACAGCAAATCCATAATCAAATTTACCATCAATCATCGTTTGATGACGGTTAACCATCTGCCAAGAGCCAGCAGCTCCATGCTGAATAACATCAAAGACCTGAGCTGCATCCAGATTAGCTTGCTTAGCAAAATGCACCGCCTCAGATAACCCCTGTACAAGCCCAGCGATACAGATCTGATTCACCATTTTTGCAAGCTGCCCACTACCCGCTTGGCCCAATAAACGAATGGACTTGCCATAGGCCTGCATCACCGGTTCCGCTTTATCATAAGCGGCTTGTTCACCACCTACCATGACACTCAGCAGACCATTCTCAGCACCGGCCTGCCCACCCGACACGGGTGCATCCAAAAAGCCCACGGTTTGAGTTTTTGTCACATCGAAAAGCTCTCGTGCTACTTCAGCCGAAGCGGTTGTATGGTCCACAAGAATCGAGCCTGCGGACATTGTTTTGAGAATTCCTTGTGCTCCCGTCGTAACCTCTCTCAAATCATCATCATTACCCACACAGGTAAATACAATTTCGGCTCCTTTAGCTGCTTCAGCGGGTGTTTCAGCCCAACTACCACCATACACCTCAACCCATTGTTGAGCCTTAGCTTGTGTACGGTTGAATACCGTTACTTCATGTCCGGCTTTTTGCAAATGTCCCGCCATGGGAAAGCCCATAGTACCCAATCCGATAAAGGCTACTTTCATCACGAATTCCTATTTTTGAGTTATGGTCACTAACGATTAGTTAAGATTATTTATGCCACACTCCGGTAACATATACCAATCGATCAGATAATCCTAAGATAGAACATAAAGAACTTTACGGCTTATTGTTGTTCAAAAATAAGCTGTCCACATCAACCCTTGGAGCTTTGTAGATGTTTTTTCGCCATATATTTGCCAGCCTATTAATCATATTCGCAACATTCAGCTATGCCGATGACAGCATGATGTTTAGTGAGCTGGAATTCCCTAATACGGAAGGGGATACCGTCAATATGACCGACTACAAAGGCAAAGTGGTACTTCTAAACTTCTGGGCAACGTGGTGCCCACCCTGCGTGAAAGAGATGCCCTCTATGCAACGTCTTAAAGAACGCTATGCCGATGACGGTTTTGAGATTGTCGCCATTAATGCCGGAGAGGAGCCCGATGTCGTCGATGCTTTTCTACTGCAACTTGATACCGAACTCACTTTCCCCATTTTATTGGACCAAAAGGGAGTATCGTTTATCGCATTGGGTATTAAAGGACTTCCCATGAGCTTCCTACTTAACAAAGAGGGGCGCAGTGTAATGACGTTTATGGGTGGCAGAGAGTGGGATGAAAAAGCACAGACCGATTTGATCGAAGCCGAGCTAGCTAAGTAAACATACTAAAAAGCAAAAAGCCGGAATTTAATCCGGCTTTTGAAATAGCTATATCTGAGCTACGCGGCAAATAATTAGCCCTGATAAACCGCTGCTGCTGCCACTAACGCTTGGCCTGTCTTAATGGGCGCACCCATTTCAGCCAAAGTGCTTTCAAGAGCGGATAAACACAGCGTCACATTACGACGATTACAAGCGGCACCCATCAAGCCGATACGCCATACTTTACCCGCTAAAGCACCCAAACCTGCGCCGATCTCCAAACCAAAGTTGCTCAATAGCGCTGATCGAACAGCGGCATCATCAACACCTTCCGGAATCATAACAGAGTTTAATTGCGGCAGGCGGTATGCTTCTTCAACAAGGAAGGATATACCCATTGCTTCCAAACCAGCTTTCAACGCTTCATGATGTTTGGCATGACGAGCCCAAGAGTTCTCTAGCCCCTCTTCCTGTAAAATAACAAGCGACTCATGCAAGGCATAGAGTGAGTTCACAGGAGCCGTGTGATGGTAAGCACGCTTGCCATCGCCACCCCAATAACCCATGACCAGTTTTTTATCTAGGAACCAGCTTGGTGTACGGCTTTCACGGCTTTGTACTTTTTCTACCGCTTTCTCACTAAAACTAACAGGCGAAATACCCGGAGGACATGACAGACACTTTTGAGAGCCGGAGTAGATAGCATCAATCCCCCACTCATCCATCCGCAACTCAGAACCACCCAGTGAAGTAACCGCATCAACGATGGTTAGCGCATCGTACTCTTTAGCAATCGCACACAGACTTTTAGCATCAGAACGTACGCCCGTTGATGTCTCTGCATGAACAAACGCCAAAATTTTTGTGTCAGGGTGAGTTTCAAACGCAGCTTTTACTTTATCAACACTGACTGGCGTGCCCCACTCATCAGAGACTAACACCACTTCGCCGCCAAAACGCTCAACGTTTTCTTTCATGCGTCCACCAAACACACCGTTCTGGCAGACAATCACTTTGTCACCTGGCTCAACCAAGTTAACGAAGCAGGCTTCCATTCCGGCAGAACCGGGCGCAGACACCGGCATGGTCAGTTCATTCTCGGTCAAAAATGTTTGTTTTAGCAGCGCTTTTAACTCATCCATCATGCGGATGAATTCAGGATCCAAGTGCCCTATAGTCGGGCGTGACATCGCTTCCAGAACACGCGGGCTTACATCAGAAGGGCCTGGGCCCATTAGAACCCGTTGTGGCGGTTGAAATGATTTAATCATGAAATATCTCTTTATAGATCTTAATTTAGCAAAAGGTTATTTTTTGGTTCAGCCTAGCTCGCCTATTGAAGCAGTGATTTCTGTGACCATCTCTGCCGAATGGCGAGCAGCTGTCTCTAAGAACTGCTCGAATGACTGATCCGACTCTTTACCTGCAATGTCAGATAAAGCGCGAATGACAATAAAAGGGGTCCCAAATTGGTGGCAAGTCTGGGCTATTGCCGCTGCCTCCATCTCGACCGCCTTCATTGAGGGGAAGAGCTCACGCGTTCGAGCAACTCGCACTGGATCATTCATAAAGCTATCACCCGTCGCTATGAGCCCGTGTACGGTCTTCATCCCTTCTAGGCGTTCGATACAACGCTCAGCAATCTGCGCTAGTGTTGTGTCAGGTTCAAACGCTGCGGGTAAACCTGGTACTTGCCCGGGCTCGTAGCCAAACACCGTCACATCCACATCATGATGTCTCACTTCTGAGGAGATAACGATATCGCCCACATTGAGTACAGGGTCGAAACCGCCAGCTGAACCCGTATTTAAAATACAGTCCGGTGCAAAGGCATGCAGCAACAATGTGGTACTAACGGCGGCGTTAACTTTACCAATACCCGATTTCAGGAGCACAACCTCTACCCCTCTCATGGTACCTGTATAAAATTCATATCCAGCGATCACATGGTCCTGTCGATCTGAGAGGCTTTCACGAAGAATCTCCACCTCCTGATCCATGGCACCAATAATCCCTACTTTTATCGTTTTTTGTTTTTGAATAATGTCTTTAAGCGACCGCTGTGTAGTCATGTAACCGAACTGCCCTTTCGTAGATAGGTTGATCTCGTGCTATGATGCATCGCCATACAGGATACGCAATTTAACCACTGGAACAAACTGAATATGAACGTCGAAAGCTTCAATTTCAATCATACTAAGGTTATCGCACCTTATGTACGTCTTGTTGGTGTCACTCAAGGCGAAAAAGATACCGTGCACAAATACGATGTGCGCTTTTGCCAACCCAATAAAGAACATATGCCAATGCCATCGTTGCATTCATTGGAGCATATGATCGCAGAGTTTGTTCGCAATCATACCAACGCAGTTTTGGACTTCAGTCCGATGGGATGCCAAACAGGTTTTTACCTATCTTTGCTAAATCATGATAACTACGCGGAGGTGCTCGAAGTGCTTGAGAAAGCACTGAACGACGTACTGGTTGCAACCGAAGTACCCGCATGTAACGAGTTACAGTGCGGCTGGGCAGCTAGCCACGACTTGGAAGGCGCCAAAGATGTTGCGCGCACGATGCTATCTCGCCGAGATGAGTGGCCAACCGTTTTCGTTGATGAAAACGACCCAGATAACTGGTTGTCTTAGTTTAAATAACGCAATTCCCATAAAGGCCGGATAATCCCGGCCTTTTTTAGTGGCTAACAGTTAGTAAGCTACTAACCTTCTTCTGGTTCATCGTCCTGACTCAGCATATCGTCTTCCACCTCACCGGCTAACGCTTCCATCGTTTCTTTCTCCAGCGACTCAGATGCAGGGTATAGACCTTGCCAACCGAACTGATCAAATAGGCAGGCAACCTCTCCTGTTACAGATGCTTGTATCAACATAGGTTCACCGGTTGCAGGATGAGGAAACGCTAGCTCTGTTGCCATCAAAAACATACGATGGATATGAAAATTTTCCCGAAAAAGGCGATTGTGGCGCCCCTCGCCATATTTTGTATCTCCCACTAAAGGGTGGAAGATATGCTTCATATGCCGGCGAATCTGATGTTTTCTTCCGGTCTTAGGCTTCACTTCCACCAAAGAGTACCTAGCGCATGGATATTTTCCGATAGGAATAGGCAACTCGACAGTACCCAAGCGCCGATAATCAGAGATCGCATCCTTTGCAGGCTTATCCCTATCGGATAGCGGATGATCCACTTTCTTATCAAAAATAGGTTTAAGTGGGTAGTCAATGACACCTTCTTCTGGTGTAAACCCTCTCGTGACACACAAATAGGTTTTCTGCACCTGATGATCCGCAAACAGATGATTCATCCGCTGCGCGGTCTCTTTGTTCTTGGCAAATACAATAACACCCGATGTTGCCCTATCTAGTCGATGTACAGTATAGACAGGTTTTCCTCGGAAATAGCACTTAAGCGAGTATACAAGATTGGGCGTTTTACGGGGTGTAATCCAGCTAGGATGAACCAACAACCCAGCAGGCTTATGAACTGCTATAAGATCGTCATCCTGATAGAGGATATCCAGATAAGGCATAAGGTAATTAACTAATAACAAAGGAAAAGGAATATCCGAGTAGTTTACTTGGAATCTTTTTAAGGTAATAGAGTCATAAGTGTTGAAATGAACAGAGAAATCGCCATTATAGAGATTGATCAACCACTACAAACTCTTACGAGGATGATATGAGTAACGTACGTACAATCGATGCCCGTTCCGAACAGTCGGTACTGCAGACGAACAAAGTGATCCGCAACACTTATCTGTTGCTTGCTATGACATTGGTTTTCAGTGCGATCACCGCCGGTATTTCCATGGCAATCAACCCACCTATGATAGTTTACATAGGTAGCGTGTTGGTAAGTTTCGTCATGATTTTCATTTTAAATAAAATGCAAAACAGCGCAGCCGCACTGCCACTCACCTTTTTATTCACCGGTTTGATGGGCTTTGGACTTGGCCCTATCCTCAATCATTATCTTGGGCTGCCCAACGGTGGTGAAATCGTTATGACCGCCATGGGTATGACAGCACTGACCTTCGTCGGCCTATCTGCTTATGTACTAACTAGCCGTAAAGATTTTAGTTTTATGGGTGGTTTTTTAGCAGCAGGCTCCATGATTTTGATTATTGCCATGATCGCTCTGTTCGTGTTACCCATGTTTGGGGTTAACGTCGGTGGCTTCGGCTTAGCGTTTTCTGCTTTAGTTGTTTTGCTGATGTCTGGCTTTATCCTGTATGACACCAGCAACATCGTAAATGGCACTTACACTAACTATATTATGGCAACCGTCAGCCTGTACCTGAACATCTACAACTTACTCGTCCACCTACTGAGCCTAGTTGGCGCATTTAGCGACGATTAATCTATCCCAAGACGCTCACGCGCCCTGTATTCTTTGATAAGATTACAGGGCGTTTTTCTTTGTATGGATTATTGATGATTTTCTCCATTC
This sequence comes from Neptunomonas concharum, assembly GCF_008630635.1. Lineage (NCBI taxonomy): Bacteria > Pseudomonadati > Pseudomonadota > Gammaproteobacteria > Oceanospirillales > Oceanospirillaceae > Neptunomonas > Neptunomonas concharum. The sequence continues at coordinate 2,143,809 of NZ_CP043869.1, forward strand.
TTATTTACGGCTCTCCCACCAATAGCCTATCGGTAGAGAGTGCTTACCGATTTACTAAAACGGCACTGGCCGCCGGCCACACGATCCATCGGGTATTCTTCTATGGTGAGAGCGTCTATGCTGCTTCCAGTTTGTCCGTCACACCTCGGGATGAAGTCGATTGCTTCCAAGCCTGGAAAGAGCTAGCAGACACACACGATCTGGATGTAGTTGTATGTATTGCTGCAGCGCTTAAGCGTGGCGTGCTAGACCCACCAGAGGCAAAACGCCACGAGAAATTAGCCTATAACTTAGCCCCTCCTTTTAGTCTATCTGGACTAGGGCAACTGACCGATGCAGCACTAACCTCAGACCGACTCATCACCTTTGGGAGTGCTTAATATGCAGCAGAAAAAACTCCTTATTATTCTGTCACGCGCTCCTTATGGTAACGCTCACAGTAAAGATGCACTCGATATTGCTTTAACTGCTGCAGCTTTTGAACAAGAGGTTGCGTTACTGTTTTGTGAGGATGCCTGTTCGATACTACTGAACTCACAACAACCAGAGAAAACAGGTCAAAAAAACTTAGCGAGCATCTGCTCTGCCTTGCCGATGTATGATATCGAGACGCTATATGTCGAACAGAGAGCTCTGAAAGAAAATGGGATAAACGCCTCTGATCTAATTTTACCTGCTCACGAAGTCGATCAAGCAGCAATTGCCTCCTTGATTCGTGAAAGTGATATTGTCTTGAGGTTCTAAACGATGCGCACACTACACACTATCAACCAAGCACCGTCTAACAGTCAGCTTTGGTCGTCTTGCTTAGCAGCACTGTTACCCGAAGACACACTGTTATTGATAGAAAACGGCGTATTGGGTGGAACACAAGCTCATCGCTTTGCCGCGGTGCCAAACTCCGTTCTCATATACGCTCTGACACCTGATCTACAAACACGAGGAATAGCAGGGCAACTCGCCCCAAACGTTATTGCTGTTTCAGATGAAACCTTTGTACAGCTAGCATGTGAGCACCAAAAAGTTGTGAGTTGGTTCTGATGCGTGAGATTTCGCTAAACAATCGCCAAATTACACTGGATGATGAAGGCTATCTGCTAAATCTTGATGACTGGTCACCCGAGGTTGCCAACTACCTAGCGGATGAAGAAAACCTCACGCTCACCGAGTCACACTGGGAAGTCATTCAGGTCATCCGTGATTTTTACCATCAATACCAGCTGTCACCAGCTATGCGCCCCTTAGTGAAGGCCGTTGGCATAGCTCTAGGCGCCAACAAGGGCAAGAGCATCTACCTCATGAAACTCTTCCCAAAAGGCCCAGCGAAACAAGCTGCTAAGCTTGCAGGCTTACCTAAACCCACTAACTGTCTGTAATTTTTTTTATTTTTTATCGCTTATGCTGAAGAAAAATCAGCCGAAAATACATTTATTGAAAATCTGGTCTATGCTGGATCATATGTAGAATAAAGAGATAACCAAGATGAGTTTACGAGCTGAATCAGACCAACTGAAAATGATTGAAGGGATGCAGCAGTCCAAGCAAGACAAGATGGAGCGTGCTAAGCGCGCCAATCAAGAAGAGGTGATCTATCACCAATGGGCGACCTTCAAAGTTAACAATGAACTGTACGGTATTGATGTAATGCAGGTGAAGGAAGTCCTGCGCTACTCCGACATCACCCCAGTTCCTGGTGCGGACTATTACATCTTAGGTATTATCAACTTACGCGGCAACGTAGCAACGGTTATTGATACACGGCGCTTGTTCAATATGCCAAATGTGGATATTGATGACGATACCCGCATCATAATGGTCGAGTATAACGAACAGGAAGTGATCGGTTTAGTGGTAGACAGCGTGGATGAAGTCATCAACATCCCGCAAAATGAAACAGAGCGCGCACCAAGCGTTACCAGTGATGAAACCAGCCGCCGTTTTGTACAAGGTGTCTGCTACCACAACAACATCCTCACCATCCTCCTTGATATTGGAAAAATGCTTAGCAGCATTACACCCGTGACAGAAGAAGATTTTCACTAAACCATCTAACCGCTACTCCCTTTTCAGCGAAGTAGCGGTTTTTCTTCAATGTGCACTAAATACCTGTTGGCTTACATCACGCGATTTGTCGTCATGAATTTGCTCTCTGAGTCCGGACCGGTATTGTCAGCATACAAAGTGACGCCTGAACGCAAACAGATCGATAGGCTTTGATGAGAAGCTTCCGTTTCTTTGGGCAGTAAATGCTCAACAACCGCCTTCTCCTCCAATAACTCCTCTTCAGTTTCCGTCAAACGCTTGCGGCCAAACTCATTCACACTGATATCTTGAACGATTTGGTAGCGCCCATAATTACAACGCACAGGGAATGAGAAGAAGATCCCTTTGGTAATGCCGTAACTACCATCACTGAGAATACCCATACTGGTGATCTCACCAGGTTCGGTACCTAACACCCAGTCGCGCATCTGATCAACAATAGCTTGAGCGGCAGAGGCAGCACTAGACAATCCACGCGCTTCTATGATTTCTGCACCACGCTTTTGGACTTTGGGAATAAACTCATCTCGATACCACGCCGTATCTATCTGAGACAACGCAGGTTTTCCTAGGATCGTTGCTTGATGCAGGTCGGGATATTGAGTGGCTGAATGATTTCCCCAAATCATAATACCACCAATATCGCGGGTGGTTGCCCCTGAGTGATTCGCCAAGATTCCCTTAGCACGGTTATGGTCTAACCGGGTCAAACAGGTAAACTGAGAAGGGCTGAGATCCGGCGCATTACGGCTTGCAATCAGCGCATTAGTATTCGCAGGATTCCCGGTAATTAATACCTTAACATCACGGTTTGCATAATCATTCAGGGCTTTACCTTGGCGAGCAAAAATGGCGGCATTTTCTTCGAGCAAGTCACTACGCTCCATACCAGGGCCACGGGGCTTAGCACCCACCAACAATGCATAATGTGCGTTATTAAAACCATCTTCTACATTGTCATGGAGTGTGATGGTGTGCAGAAGTGGATAAGCACAATCCATCAATTCCATAGCAACCCCTCGTAGCGAGTCCATTGCATGAGGAAGCTCAATTAACTGCAAAATAACAGGCTGGTCTTTCCCCATCATCTCCCCTGCAGCTATCTTAAATAACAAACTATAGCTGATAGCACCTGCAGCACCGGTCACAGCAATTCTTACGGGACGTCTCATCTTTTTATTCCTGTTAGCTATGATTTTAATAACGTCAATCATGATTACGACTAAAGTACATATACCACAGCCACTAGGAATTAAAAATGAAATCGGGTTAGAAAAGCACCAAAGAAGGAAGGATTAAAGACTTCGGTAGGAAGGGTCCCGTAAAAATACACTGTGCTGGTTATCAATCACCTGATCCAGCTGCATTAAAAATTTTGACTTATCGGCACCGAGCACCCCTTTGAGCGCCAAGAGATTCGATGCATGATCACTACGAAAAATCGTTTTCTTCATCTCCAACAGCGAGATAAAGTGCTTCATCTCTTTAAATAACTCAACTGAATCCATTGCATGAAACTTCCCAGTAAAAGAAGCTTTATAGCGCTGATCTCCCTGTGAGAAAAACAGCACCAGACTCGCTAGGTATTCAGGTTGTGTTGCGTTCATTAAGCGTGCTGTTTCTCGAACATGCTGATCACTATAAAGCGAGCCACCAAGTCCATTAATGACCATCACTGATCGCTTAATACCCGCAAGCTGCAGTTTATGAAGCCCATCATGGGTGGTTTGCCAGGTTTCGCCTTTATTGATGATCGAGAGTACTTCATCATCGCCACTTTCGACGCCCACATACACCATAGACAACCCCAAGGCCTGCAGTTCAGCCAACTGCGCTACGGTTTTATTATTCAGGTTTCGCGGCAAACAATAAGCTGTTACACGAGAGACCGATGGCAAGTACTGCCGAATCGCTTCCAATATCGTTTTCAAGCGACGGTAGGACAGTACCATTGCATCACCATCAGCGAGAAACACACGACGAATACCCGATAGTTGTTCACCGCATCTTTTTATCTCTTCGATCAACTCAGACTCAGGCTTTGGCCGAAACTTTTTTTGCTCAGCCGTGTACATTTCGCAAAAAGCACAATGGTTCCAACTGCAACCGTTAGTCACTTGCAGAATCAAGGAACGCGCCTCACTCGGTGGCCGAAAAAGAGGTTCTATGTAGCTAACAGGTGGCATCGTCCACATTCTGAGCCTCCTAACGCTTAATTGGCTTCCAGTTGTTTTGCACGCTTGAACAACTGGTAGAAATTTGCTGATGTCGTCTCAGCAACCCGCTCTATAGACACACCCTTTAGATCGGCAATACACTGTGCCACTTCAACTACATACTTTGGCTCATTTTTCTTGCCGCGATGTGGTACCGGAGCTAAATAAGGGGCATCAGTTTCGATTAAAATACGCTCCAACGGTATCGTTTTAACGACATCACGTAACTCTTGAGCATTTTTAAACGTGATAATTCCTGAAAACGAGATGTAATAGTTTAAATCTAATGCGGCTTTTGCCATCTCTACTGATTCGGTAAAGCAGTGCAGCACTCCACCAGCATCGCCACCGTGTTCCTTTATTAAACGCAAGGTATCTTCACGGGCATCCCGGGTATGCACAATCACCGGCAGGTCTGATTGATCAGCCACCCTTAGGTGATTGATAAAGCTTTGTTGCTGATAAGCTTTTGTTTCGGTTTGATAATAGTAATCTAAACCACTCTCGCCCAGTGCTACCACACGATGATGATCTGCAAGCAATGCTTGCAGGTGCGATTCAGATACGATCCCATTCTCATTTTCGACATGTAGCGGGTGTACACCAACAGAGGCAAAAACGTTTTCGTTCTCTGCAATCATCTCATACATGCCTTGAAACTGTTCTAAATCTATTGAGACGCATAGCAAACGGGAAACATTTCGCTCATGTGCTGCGTCCAGCATGGCTGAGAAGTTATTGTTGTAGAGAGATAGATCAATCTTGTCGAGATGACAATGTGAATCGATAAACATAGGAAGAAAATCTGTATTAAAGTGTGTTGGTACGGCGGCCAGAATTTAAAGCACCCGCAAGGTAAGTCTCAATTTTTTGTACTAAAGCGGTATCTTCTGCTGAGAACTGGATACCGATACCTGGATGCTTACCACCTTGTGCCGCTTTAGGGGTCACCCAGATCACCTTTCCCGTAACTGGGACTTTATCGGGCTCATCCATTAATGTGAGCAGCATGAATACCTCCTCGCCTAATTGATAAGCGCGGGGCGTGGGTATAAATATGCCTCCATTAGTAACGAAGGGCATATAAGCTCTGTAGAGATCTTCCTTAGTCTCTATATTGAGCGACAGAATGCCGTGACTTATACGAGGAACTACTGACATCGGCTCCTTGAAACTCCCTCTTACGACCGTACTAGTGCTGTCCAGTCGATTAGTGTACGTTCTAACAATAACTGTTTATTTGGGTTTTGTCTTCGTTGCAACCCCAAACATTCGCTCTGAACGAAATCAGACAAAGTGAAAACTTTCTCTGGCGTTGTATGCTTGGCAACACCTGACAGCATTTTAAGCATATCAACGTTGCGTATCATATCATTATTTTGTGTCATCAGAATACGGGTAATGTCAGCTAATAGACCATGAAGCCAGCCTAAAAGCTGCTCTATATCCTCTTTACTAAATTGGCTAGCGACCTCAAGTGGCGTCACTTTCTGTCTGAGCAAATCACGTAATGCGGTTAAGAAATCAGCTCTCAAGGCTTGCAGCCCTTCCTTCTTAAAGGTCAGCCCGGCAATAGGTGCACCATGCACAATATTCAGCAATTTACGGGCGGCATCCGTATCGATTTCTAACTCAGCAGATAGCCAATTAGCGGCCACCTCAGAATTTGGAAGATGACAATCCAAACGCTGGCAACGGCTTTTAATAGTCGGCATAACCTGACCAAGCTGATGGGTAATCAAAATGAGGAGCGTGTCTCTACCTGGCTCTTCCAAAGTCTTGAGCAATGCGTTTGCTGCGGAGGTATTCATCGCTTCAGCAGGCTCTAACAATACAACCCTATACCCACCTTGCTGAGAAGTATTATGCATAAATTCGGTTAATTGGCGCACCTGATCCACCTTAATCGCCTTACCCGGCGCTTCAGGCTGTAGGAAATAAAGATCAGGGTGGCCACTGCTATTGAGTAGTTGACAACTACGACACTCCCCACATGCTTTATCATTCAGGGGTTGATGGCACATCACATAACCTGCGATCGCTTCCGCCAAACGCACCTTCCCGATACCCGGCATACCATTTAATAGCAACGCATGAGGAAGACGCTGGTCATTAAACAGCTTTAATACCCGCTGCCACTGGCCGTCAAACCAAGGATAAACAACCGCATTTAATGAGTGATAACGATCACTTATTTCCATTAAACAAGCCCCAGATGCTTTTCTAAAGCCGCTGCAATTTGTTCCTGTACATTCGATAATGATTGAGAGGCATCAATCAATGCAAAACGATCAGGTTCCGCTCGCATGCGATGATGGTAGCCTTGGCGGACCTTTTCAAAAAACGCCTGTTTTTCTTGTTCAAAACGATCGGGGGCGCTGCGCAATTTCGCTCGCTCCATACCTAACTCAACAGGCATATCTAATAGCAGCGTCAAGTTCGGCCTTAACTCTCCTTGAACATAGGCTTCAAGTTGCTGTATACGATCCCAACAGATGCCCCGTCCTGCTCCTTGATAAGCAAAGGTTGCATCGGTAAAGCGATCGCTTAAGACCCAATGGCCCTTTTCTAGCTTAGGTCTAATCACTTGGTTTATATGTTGGGCACGCGCAGCGAAGACGAGCAAGATCTCAGCATCATCACACATAGTCTCTTCGCGAGGAGCAAGTAACAATTCACGAATCTCTTCAGCCAAGGGGGTACCACCGGGTTCCCTTGTTAGGCACAGATTAATGCCTCGCTCTTTAAGGAAGGCTTCAATAAACTCAATATTGGTGCTCTTGCCCACACCTTCTGTGCCCTCAATGGTGATAAAGCGACCTGTTGTTTGACTGCTCATCATGACTCCGGCGTAGATCGGTAACTTTGCTTGCGTTTTAATTGATAAGCCCTGACGGCTCTATTATGGTCTTTAAGTGATGCGGAAAACTGATGAGTGCCATCACCTTTCGCTACAAAATAGAGCCATTTACCCACCTCTGGATTTAATGCAGCCTGAATCGCTTCTGGTCCCACCATTGCAATCGGCGTAGGCGGTAGCCCCTCTATTGTATAGGTATTGTAAGGGGTCGGTGTTCGTAAATCCTTGCGTGTAATATTACCCTGATATTTATCCCCCATACCATAAATCACGGTAGGATCGGTTTGCAACTTCATACCGATATTTAAACGCTTTACAAACACACCAGCAATAACAGGTCTCTCTTCAGGTACGGCAGTCTCTTTCTCTACTATTGATGCCATAACCAAAGCGTCATAAGGAGTTGCGTAAGGTAGGTCTTTATTTCGCTTTTCCCATAAAGAACGCAACAAGTCCTGCTGAGCACGATAGCTACGCTTAAGAATATCTAGATCGCTTGTACCTCTTTCAGCACCATAGGTTTCTGCCAAAAACAGACCTTCAGGGTGAAGCTCTTTAGCACCAATCGCCTCCAGTATCTCCCTATCACTTTTATCACTCAGTTCGATCGCTAGGATATCAGAGTGTTTCTCAAGCGCTTGCCTGACCTGAGCAAAGGTACTGCCTTCGATAATTGTAAAATAATGCTGAACACTTTTGCCCGACACGAATAACATTAAAAGCGACTTAGGCGTCATATTCTCATCAATACGGTACTCACCTGCTTTCACTTGATGGCTAAGTTTCTCTAAGGTCGCAAAAATTTTAAAATAAAGCGGCTTAGTGATAATACCTTCACCTTCCAACTTCATTAGCAGTTGATTAAAAGAACTTCCTTTAGGCACGATAAATGAGGAAACAGGCTCTGAAAGTACTAGAGGGGATTTAATATAACGATTCATATCCTGCCACAGCCAATACGCAACGGTCATAGCCACCAGTAACAGAACAACAGATAATTTCAACAAAGCTTTCAAACGCAATATTCCTTTTCAAGCAACGACTGTAATGTTTGAGTGAGCCTTCCTACCGGCCATGTTGTGTTTCCCAAGCGAACGATAGGGCAGATGTTTATCACCGAGTTACATAGGAAAACTTCGGTAGACTGAAGTAGATCATCTAAACGATAACGCTCTTCACGGGTCTGAATACCCTCTTTCTGCGCGATTTTCAATACAGCCTGCCTTACAACACCGACTATGCCGCACCGGTCTAATAGCGGTGTGTGCAAAACACTATCACGAATAAAGAACAGATTGCTCATCGTACCTTCTACCAGAAAGCCCTCAGTGTCCATCATCAGCCCTTCAGCAATAAATGGATCATCCCACTCCCCTCGGGCTATAACCTGTTCCAGTCGATTAAGGTGCTTAATTCCAGCAAGTAAGGGGTTAATGGATAGAGGGGTCTTACATGTACGTACTGAAATTCCATGCCGTGATTGCTGAGACCAATCCGGTGCACTGCTTATTTGGCTAACAGTGGTAGTAGGATTATCAGGTGTAGGAAAGTAACCCCGAAGACCTTCTCCGCGCGTAACTATGACCTTAAACACCCCATGAGCATACTTAGCGTTATCGACAGTCGTCAGTAATACCTGAAAATCCGCTTCAATTCGTTGGCGCAAACCTTCAGTAGAGATTCCAAGGCGGATACACCCATGATGGAGCCGTTGTATATGATCATCCCATAACAGTGCTCTACCCTTTCGAATCTGAATAGTCTCAAACAAACCATCTCCGTAACTAAGACCACGGTCAGCGGCAGATACCGAGGAGGAAAATTGTCCATTGACTAATATTGCAGCAGAACGAATAGCGCCCATCCTATGAAATAGCGATAAGGGCCTTACGGCCCTTATCATCAGATTTTACGGAAAACCAGTGTGCCATTCGTACCACCAAACCCAAAAGAGTTAGAAGCGGTAGCCTCAATCTCACACGTTTGCGCTTGATGGGGGACGTAATTCAGGTCACACCCGTCAGATGGGTTGTCCAAATTAATCGTTGGAGGAGCTACCTGGTCTCGAATAGCTAGAATCGAGAAGATCGCTTCAACCGCCCCAGCAGCGCCTAATAGGTGTCCAATCATCGATTTGGTAGAGCTCATTCGAACATTCGCAACGGATGATCCAAAAACCAACTTCGCTGCATTCGTTTCAGCTAGGTCTCCAGCCGGAGTCGAGGTGCCGTGCGCATTGATATACTGCACCTGATCAGGATTCAGGCCCGCATCACGAATAGCATTCGCCATCGAGCTTGCTGCACCTTCGCCCGTTTCGGGAGGTGCTGTCATATGATGCGCATCATCGCTCATACCAAAACCTACCAATTCACAGTAAATCTGAGCGCCTCGTGCTTTGGCATGTTCATACTCTTCAATAACAACAACACCGGCACCATCACCTAGTACAAATCCATCACGATCTCTATCCCAAGGACGGCTGGCACGTTGTGGCTCATCGTTACGAGTCGAAAGCGCCCTCGCAGCACCAAAGCCCCCAACACCCAGCTCTGTCGTCGCCATCTCCGCACCACCGGCCAACATAACATCTGCATCACCATACTGAATCATACGCATTGCCGAACCAATATTGTGCGTACCCGTTGTACAAGCGGTAGTGATAGCGATATTTGGCCCTTTGAATCCATATTGAATTGCCAAGTTGCCCGATATCATATTGATGATACTACCAGGTACAAAGAAGGGGGATATACGTCGTGGGCTGCTGGTTTTCAGGGTATTGTAAGTGCTTTCGATTAGGCTTAAGCCGCCAATGCCAGAGCCAATAGCACAACCGATACGGCTTGCGTTTGCATCAGTCACCTCGATACCTGAATCCTTGATCGCTTGAGATGCAGCCGCCATACCATACTGGATAAAGAGATCCATTTTTCGGGCATCCTTCGGGCTCATATATTCCGAGACATCGAAGTTTTTAACCGAAGCAGAGAAACGTGTAGAAAACTGGGAAGCATCAAAATGCTCGATCGCTGCAGCGCCACTTTTTCCAGCGAGAATACTCTCCCAAGTACCCGTAACAGTGTTACCTACCGGTGTCAACATACCTAATCCGGTAACTACCACCCTTCTTCGAGACATAACGTCACTCCAGTCTAAAATCTATAGAAATAGAAAAGCCGCACTCTACGGAATAGATGCGGCTTTTCGGTCAAACCTTGATCTCAATGACGAGTCGATTACTGATGAGCGTTTACGTAATCGATTGCTAGCTGAACAGTTGTGATCTTTTCAGCTTCTTCATCAGGAATCTCAGTTTCGAACTCTTCTTCCAGAGCCATAACCAACTCAACGGTATCCAGAGAATCAGCACCTAAGTCTTCAACAAAAGAAGCTTCGTTAGTTACTTCTTCTTCTTTAACACCCAGCTGTTCCGCGATGATCTTCTTAACGCGCTCTTCAATATTGCTCATAACTCTTCCTATCTTTTTATCAACCCTTCACACCGAAGGTACGAAATCGTGATTTTATTAGAACCAACCCTGCCTTAGCAAGGAGGTGTGTTTAAATTCATATCAGCTGACGGCCAATTATCAACAAATCGCCGAAAAAAACAATTCTTTCAGTCAAATACTCTGATTTAACTCATGTACATGCCGCCATTCACCTGAATAGACTCACCGGTAACATACGCCCCACCTTCGCTGGCAAGAAATCCGATGACCGATGCAACCTCTTCTGGACGTCCCAGACGATTCATAGGAATCTGTGATTGCAGAGCCGCTTTGTGCTCCTCTGGAAGGCCACTGGTCATATCTGTATCAATAAATCCAGGTGCCACACAATTCACTGTAATATTACGCGAACCGATTTCCCTTGCTAAAGCGCGAGTGAAACCTTCCATTCCTGATTTTGCAGCAGCATAGTTAGCTTGACCGGCATTACCCATAGAAGCCACGACAGAGCTGACACTGATGATACGCCCCCAGCGCGCTTTTGTCATACCACGCAAGCAAGCTTTTACGACCCTATAGACAGAAGTCAAATTAGTGTTAAGAACAGAATCCCATTCATCATCTTTCATGCGCATCATGATGTTATCACGCGTGATGCCTGCATTATTGACGAGAATCGCAACAGGTCCAAACGTTTCCTGTATGGATTTAACGACAGATTCCACCGACTCTGCGCAAGAAACATCTAACGTCAGTCCACGCCCTTGAATGCCTGCTTCAGCAAGGTAGTCACTAATAGACTGTGCCCCTGTATCACTGGTTGCCGTGCCTACCACGACTGCACCTTGACGACCCAACTCAAGCGCAATCGCCTTACCAATACCACGTGTCGCACCTGTTACCAGCGCAACTTTACCCTCAATACTCATCGTGTATTCCTTCTCAAAGTGTCAAAGCAGCGTCGAGACCCGCTGGTTCATTAATAGCCTGCACCACTAATGCTTTATGAATTTTCTTATTTAAGCCAGATAGCACTTTACCCGGACCGCACTCCAGAGTGATATCAACACCCTGATCTACCATGGACTGTACACTGTTCGTCCACAATACAGGACTATAAAGCTGCGTCAAAAGGTTAGCCTTAAGCACCTCAATGCTGCTTGGTACGGATGCAGACACATTTTGAATCACAGGAATACTGGGCATTGTTACCTCAATAGCAGCCAATGCGTCAGCCAACTGCTCGGCAGCAGGCTTCATTAAGGCACAATGTGATGGAACGCTCACCGCCAAAGGGATTGCACGTTTAGCACCCGCCGCTTTACAGGCGACAATGGCACGATCAACCGCATCTTTTTCACCTGCGATAACCACCTGCCCTGGGCAGTTGTAGTTTACAGGGGATACTATCTGTCCTTCTTGAGCAGACTCACAAGCTGCCACAATCGCATCATCTGCTAACCCAAGAATGGCCGCCATTGCACCACTGCCTTCTGCAACAGCCTGTTGCATAAACTCACCACGCAGCCGTACTAAGTTAACACCATCTACCAATGAAATAGCACCTGCACACACCAACGCAGTGTACTCACCTAAGCTATGTCCGGCCATCATTACCGGTTGTTTTCCACCCTTTTCCTGCCAAAGCCGCCATAATGCTACGCCTGCGGTCAAAAGAGCAGGTTGGGTTTTATCTGTCTGGTTTAATTCAGCTTCAGGCCCTTGTTGAACTAGGTTCCACAAGTCATATCCCAAAACGCCGGAAGCTTCCGAGAAAGTCGCTTGAATAATTGGGTTTTCAGACGCCAAATCAGCCAACATCCCCAAATGTTGGGAGCCTTGGCCCGGAAAAACAAATGCAACAGACTGCGACATTAGATGCCCTCTACTCATTGAACTCTATACACGAACATAATGAATGTTATGCTACAAAAAGGTTGTAGTTTACAATATTAAGCAGGAATTAGAACGCCCTATTGATCTTTGGACGTGAGATATGAAGCCAACCGCTCACTGATCTTACTGGGTACGTTTTGCTCTACCTCGATAATGGCTTGCTCAAGCGCATAAGCAAAGCAGTTTTTGTTAGCGCCACCATGGCTCTTCATCACAATACCCTGCAACCCTAACAAAGTAGCCCCATTTCGCCGAGAAGGGTCCATTTGCTCTTGTAACTCACGCAATACAGGGTAAGCCAAAAAAGCGAGCAAGCGCCTATATAAGTTTCGCGTAAAGCTTCGACGTACTTTACGAGAGATCAATTTAGCCAACCCTTCACTACTTTTTAGTGCGATATTACCAACAAAGCCATCACAAACAATAACATCCGCCTTTCCCGCAAAGACATCATTACCTTCTATAAAACCGATATAATTTAACCCTTTCTGCTGACGTATTAGTTCATGGGCTAGGCGTACTTGTTCATTTCCCTTAATAGCTTCTTCACCAATGTTCAAAAGACCAATACGTGCAGGGACACCCTCAAGAGCCTCAAACATAACACTTCCCATAATCGCAAACTGCAGTAAATGCTCCTCGCTGCAATCCACATTAGCCCCCAAATCGAGCATGTAACAATGCCCTTGCATCGTTGGCACAGATGCAATAATCGCAGGTCGATCAATACCGGGCTGCATTTTTAAATGCTGACGACCAAACGCCATCAAAGCCCCCGTATTTCCCGCACTTACGCAAGCTGCGGCGCTGCCCTCTGCAACCATTTTCACAGCCACAGCCATCGATGAATCCTGACGATGGCGAATAGCAGCCGAAGGCTTGTCATCCATCTGCACCGAATCACCTGAAGCGACAATTGTTAAGCGAGCTTTGATATCATCAGACAAACGCATACGCCCTAATTGCTTATTCAGCAAATCAGCTTCGCCGACAAGGAGAATTTCAAGCGCAGGATGTTTTTTTAAAACAGAAGTGCAAGCAGGAAGGGTAACACGGGGACCGAAGTCCCCGCCCATCGCATCAACCGATAGAATGACGCGATTTGACAACGAAATTATTCGCTATCGTTGTTTACAACCTGACGGCCACGGTAGAAACCGTCAGCTGTCACTTGGTGACGACGATGCGTTTCACCAGTTGTTGCGTCTACAGACAAAGTCGGACCAGAAAGTGCATCGTGCGAACGACGCATGTCACGACGTGAACGAGACTTTTTGTTTTTCTGTACTGCCATGGTTAGCTAACTCCTAAATCATTTCTTATCGGCCTTCAGCTGGGCCAATACGCTGAACGGGTTCGGTTTCTCTATTTCGGCTTCTTTAGCCATATCCTCATCGCCGAATTGGGTCTGAATACTGCAGTCTGCATGGTATGGAACTAAAGGCAGACTGAGGATCAATTCCTCTTCAACAATGTCCAACAATTCGATCTCTTCGTCCTCAACGATCAACGGGTCATAGTATCTAGGCAGTTGTTTTGCCTTATCTTCGTTGAACGCGATAGCCAGATTGAACTCTGCCTGGACATCGACTTCGACCGGTTCTAGACAACGCTGGCAAGTCATGTGTACACGACCTTTGGCATTGCCTGTAATAATACGGATCCTTAATTCATCCAGAGAAAAAAGCAAATCGACATCCACAACATCGCTATCTCCACAAAGATAGGACGCCAGACGCGGCATCTTTTCTACACTGGCTGTACCTGTCAACCGTATCTCCCGCTCAGCAAGCTTTCGCGGGTCAATTATTCTCGGTAAGTTACCGTACGACATAAGCGCGCAATTCTAGGGCTCTAAGGCCCTCCTGTCAAAGGAAAACGGGTTCCATTATTAAAAAAAAGCGTTACTATTTTACGCCTTCATTCATAAATAGATAACCCTTTAGGAAAAAGAAACATGCAGCCTCTGGTTCTGGCCTCAAGCTCTACTTATCGACATGCCTTGTTGGAAAAGCTTTGTTTGCCCTTTTTATGCGCCAGTCCAGATATTGATGAATCTCAGCAACCCGGAGAAACCGCGCAACAACTGGTGCTTCGACTTGCCCAATCAAAAGCTGAAGCACTTAAGCACCAATTTCCCGGTGCTCTGATAATCGGTTCAGATCAAGTCGCTGTGCTTGGCCAACACATATTAGGCAAGCCGGGTACTCGGGAAAATGCTATCCAGCAATTGACAGCCTGTTCAGGAAAAAAGGTTACTTTTCTAACGGGCCTTGCCCTCCATGATAACCAGTCAGGCAGCACTCAAGTCGATATCGTACCCTTCCATGTGTATTTCAGAACACTAAGCGACTCTCAAATCCAGAGCTATATTGATAGAGAGTCACCCCTAAACTGTGCAGGAAGTTTCAAATCCGAGGGGTTAGGCATTGCTCTTTTTGAAAAGTTAGAAGGTGAAGACCCTAACGCGCTGATAGGGCTTCCTTTAATTAAATTAACAACCATGCTGGAAAAAGCGGGCTTGTCAGTTTTGTAAACTAACAAGCCCATTTGCCTTTAGCGTATGGATAAACCGTTGCTCAAACCCAAGCTGGTAGCTACGGTTTTACCGAAAGATACACCTAATCGATCAATCATCTCCTCGAGTCGGGAGACTTTCGGGGAGTAGTTTACTATTTTTTCGACACCAACAACTTCACGTGCGACATAACTAGTACTCCCCAATCCATCGACCAAGCCCTTCTCCAATGCCTGTTCCCCCGTCCAAACTAGACCCGAGAACAACTTAGGATCCTCTTTTAGCTTGTCTCCACGTCCCTTTTTAACCTGATCAATAAACTGCTGGTGCGTTGTATCCAAAACCGACTGCCAGAACACTTTATCGCTCTCCTTCATTGGACTAAACGGATCAAGGAAGCCTTTATTGTCACCCGCCGTCATTGCTCGACGTTCAACACCAACTTTATCCATCAGATCAACAAACCCAAATCCGCCCGAAATCACTCCGATAGAACCGACCAAGCTAGCTTTATCCGCATAGATTTCATCGGCTGCCGCAGCGATGTAATAAGCGCCTGATGCACCTATGTCCATAATGACAGCATATAAAGGCTTTTCAGGGTAAAGCGCGCGCAGACGTTTAACCTCATCGTATACATAACCGGCCTGTACAGGGCTACCACCTGGGCTATTAATACGCAAGATAACAGCTTTTGAGTTATCAGCTTCAAAGGCCTCTCGTAGTGACCAAACCAAGCTATCGGCATTAGCCTCTTCTTCTGCCGAAATAGGGCCCATCACTTCAATAACAGCGGTATGCTCAACATTTTCGCCGGTAATATCATCTGTAATGTTTCTACCCATGAAAAACACTGCTAATAACGCAAACAAGTACGCAAACGTTAGTACTTTGAAAAAGATACCCCACCTACGTGCTCGCCTCTGCTCAACAAATAGCCCATTGAGCATCTTTTCTATCAGCTTCCATTCTTTGCCTGAGCCTTTTTCTCGGGCACGGCTAAGCTCCTTTTCTAAACCACTATCCTGTTGTTCGCCCCAGTGATTATCCGTCACTTATTCTCTCCTGCGTTGTCATCTAGCCACGCTTCTAACTCATGAAAATTGTGAATCTCCAATATCGGCTGATACTTACGCAAACGCTCTATATGATGCGCTCCATAACTAACCGCCATTCTATCCACACCTGCACGTACCGCCATTTCAAGATCAAATTCCGTATCTCCGATCATAACAGCCTGCTCAGGTTCGACCCCAGTTCGCTGAAATATATCCATTAGCATGTCAGGCTTAGGCTTGGAAGCCGTCTCATCAGCACAAGCTGTCACTTCAAATAGCCAACCTAGACCGGTTTCGGCTAAGACCCTATCTAAGCCTCGACGGCTTTTTCCGGTTGCCACAGCAAGCCTAAAGCCCTTTTCATGCAGGCTTTCCAGTGTCTTTTTAGCCCCAGGAAATAGACTGGTAGGCGTTCGATCCGCCTCTAAATAATAGTATGAATAGCGCTCTTTTAAAGGCTCGATCAAGGCGTCATTAATACCGGGGTAGAGTTGCTGTATCGCTGCCCTCAATCCAAGCCCTATGATCTCCCTTGCTTCGTGATCTTGCAGCGCAAGCAAATCCAAATCCTGCGCGGCGGATTGGATACTGGAAACGATTCGGTCAGTGGAGTCCATTACCGTACCATCCCAATCAAATATCAACAGTGAATACACCCTCAAACTCCTTGAGTACGATAGCGCTCATGATCAAAAGAATGGTCGCGACCTTATCACACAGCCCCGCTCAGATAAAAGTTTATAGACATAACAAAGCACACACTCAGCTTTGTTATGTCACTATAGGGTCAATTTTCTTGGATTACGGGGCGTATGTGAAGCTCGCTCACATCAATATAGGCGGGTTGAGTGATCGCATAAAAGATAGCGTTAGCAATGTCAGAAGGCTTAAGGATCTCCGAACCCTCTGCATACATGTTAGCCTTAACAGCTTCGCGAATTTTATCGTGATTAATACTATCTGGCAGTTCAGTATCAACCGCACCAGGTTGAATATCAGTCACTCGCACACCATAACGAATTGCTTCTTTTCTTAGTGTGTCGGATATCGCCCTGACTGCATGTTTAGTACCTGCATAAACACCTGCGCTTTGGTAAGTCTGTCGAGCAGCGATAGAACTTATGTTAACAATATGTCCATCTTTTCGCTTTGCCATGCCCGGATACACCGCATGTATTGCATAGAGGACGCCTTTAATATTTACATCAATCATCTGCTCCCATTCATCCACTCGACCAGCCAGAATAGGGCTTATGGGCATAGTACCTGCGTTGTTGATCAAAATATCAATGCCGCCAGCCTCTTCAAGCTTTTCACCCAAGGCTTGCATTGCAGCACGACTTGAGACATCTACCGGCTCAACGCGTACCTTCGCACCCGTTGCTGATAATTCAGCAGCTAGAACCGCCAAGCGCTCAGCCCTGCGAGCACTGAGTACTAACTCAGCCCCCGCTTTTGCCAAGCACCTCGCCGTGGCCTCCCCTATGCCAGAGCTAGCCCCTGTAATCCAGACTTTTTTACCTTCAAGCATGTGAGTCCTCTATTTCAGATCAACGATGTTTAAACTCAGGCTTTCGCTTTTCAGCGAACGCGTTCATACCCTCTTTGCAATCCTCAAACGCAAACGAAGCTGCAAAGTTACGTCGTTCAAACGCAATACCATCACCTAGGTCTGCATCAACCGCCATATTCACGCACTCTTTGATCATCATAACCGCAGGGCGGGAGTTAGAGGCTATTTTGCGAGCTGTTTTAAACGCTGTTTCTAATAGCTCTTGCGCTGGTACAATACGAGAAACCAAGCCGCAATGCTCAGCTTCCTGAGCATCCATCATGCGACCTGTTAGGCACATCTCCATAGCTTTTGCTTTGCCAACAGCTTTAGTTAGGCGCTGCGTACCACCTGCACCAGGTATCGTTCCGATACTGATTTCTGGCTGTCCAAATTTCGCCGTATCCGCAGCGATGATAAAGTCGCAAGCCATGGTCATTTCACAACCACCACCCAATGCAAACCCGGCAACGGCTGCAATAACAGGCTTACGCGCGTCATCTATAGCACGCCAGCAATCCCGCTGAATGTAAGGAAAGTTAGCCATATGCAGCTCATGAAAAGATAAGTCCTTCATCTCTTTAATATCAGCACCTGCTGCAAATACCTGATCACCACCGGTAATAATGATACAGCCGACTTCTTCATCCTTCTCAAGTGCATCAACGGCTTGACCCACTTCAAAGGTCAACGTTTTATTCAATGCGTTCATTACTTTAGGGCGATTCAGCGTAATGATGCCTACGCCTTGCTTAACTTCTACTAATATTGTTTCGTAACTCATTGTTTTATTCCTCAGCACTCAAGCTCACTTTGGATGACGACGGCTCTGTACCACTCGGAAGCGGTTCGCTACATACGCCAAGTCGGATAAACACGCATTCGCCGCTGGGTTGCTGCCCGTGGCATGGAAGTCACTGTAAGCCGCGCTTTGGTTGACGAACACGCCACCGGTCAGGTTGCAGCTTAGGGCAACGCCGGCATCCAAGGCGGTTTCTTCAATGCTGTCCAGTACGCTGTCGTTGTTGCTGTAGCATCCTAGGGTGATGGCGCCGTGGGTTTTAATCGCTTCACTGGCCAATTGGATGGAGTGTGCGGTGCTGTCGGTTTTTACCACAAAACTGATGGGGCCAAACAGTTCTTGCATGTAGGTGTCTGCTTGGTCAGCATCGATGCTCATCAACAGCGGTGAACGTACGCGTGCGTTCGGGAAGTGCGGGTGCGTGAGTGCTTCGGATTCCCGCAGAACGTTACCCAGTGTTTTGCTGTTTTCGATACGCTCAGCGGTGACCGGGGCTTGGATAGCACCCAGTACCATAGCAGCACGTTCAGGATCGGATAAGAATTTGCTGACGGCGCTGGCGATGTCGTTGGCAACGTCATCAAAGGTTTTGTGGCCTTGGTCTGTATCGATACCGCCTTTAGGTACGAAGATATCCTGAGGGGTGGTACACATCTGCCCAGAGTAGAGGCTGAGGGTGAACGATAGGTTGCGGAGCATCCCTTTGTAGTCATCACTGGAGTCGATGATGATGGTGTTCACGCCGGCTTTCTCGGTGTAGACCTGCGCTTGGGTGCAGTTCGCTTCTAGCCAGTTACCAAACGGTGTGTTGCCGGTGAAGTCGATCAGTTTGATCTCGTCACGTTTTGCAAGGTCGGCGGTGCAAGGCTTAGCGGGGTCTGCATCAATCACCATAGAGACGATGTGCGCCGGTAGGCCGTTTTCGGTGAGTACGTCCTGTGCGATTTTGACGCTGATCGCGGCAGGAAGTATGGCGGCTGGATGGGGTTTGACAATCACCGGGTTGCCCGTAATTAAGTCAGCGAACAGGCCTGGGTAGGTGTTCCATGTTGGGAAGGTGGAACAACCAATCACTAAGCCGATACCGCGGCCGACAGCGGTGTAGGTTTTGTTGAGTACCAGTGGGTCATGTTTACCCTGAGGCTTGGTCCAGACGGTATTCGCGGGGGTATGCATCATCGCTTCGTAGCCGTAGGCAACGGCTTCTAGGCCACGGTCTTGTGCATGGGGGCCACCCGCTTGGAAAGCCATCATGAAGCCTTGGCCGGAGGTGTGCATCACCGCATAGCCAATTTCAAAGCTACGTTGGTTGATGCGTTCTAGTATCTCTAAGCAGATCGCGGCACGTCCTTGCGGGCCCACGCCACGCCAAGCTTTGCGAGCATCGTTCATGGCCGGTAATAGTACATCCAAGTCTACCAGCGGGTATTTGATATTCAGGTCAATACCGTAAGGAGAGACTTCACTGCCCGCTTCGCCGGTGATTCCGGGCATCGCCAGTGCGAAGGATTGGTTCAGGTAGCTTTTAAACGCGGCTTCGCCATCGGCATTGGCGGTTTCACCATAGGCCCGTGGGCTGGGGTTTTCTGGGTAAGGGCTCCAGTAGTCACGGGTTTTGATGGCATGGGTAGCGGCGTTCAGGGTGTCCTGATGTTTGGCAAACAGGGTATTCAATGCTTCGCTCATGATGATTCTCTGTCGTTAATCTGTAGGAGTGGCATGCTATATGAGAGAACAATACAACAATTATTTTGATACATAAACACATTAAACAGGTTTAAATATTGTATCCCTTTATGCTTATGTATAAAATTCACCCACTCGTCGACCTTGCTCTCCATCATTGGTTTGCTTATAGGTTGTTTGGTACTTTTGCACGATGCCCTTCAGGCGGAGGATTCCGCCTTTTTTCTTTTCACGCAATAATCTGTTGCCGTAATCGATGTTGTTACAGATCATTATATTTCGCTAGAGTAACCCGCTATAGATATAAAGGATCAACCATGTTCGTACCTACATCTTTAGCTACTATTTTACTTCTCGCATCGGTCGTCGCACTTGGCCCTCTTTCCACCGATATGTACTTACCTTCACTTCCCCGGCTTACCGATGAACTGAATGCCTCTGTTGATCAAGTTCAAATCACTTTATCCATCTTTTTTGCAGGCTTTGCCTTTGCCCAGCTTCTGTATGGCCCACTCGCTGACCGGTTTGGAAGAAAATCTATCCTGCTGGGTGGTTTAGTGTTGTTTACAGCAGCCTCTTTCGGCTGTGCGACAGCGACCAGCATTGAAGAGCTGATTCTGTATCGTTTTTTACAGGCACTGGGAGCTTGTGGCGGGCCAGTATTAGGCCGCACCATGATTCGGGATATCTATGGCCCTACCCAATCGGCACGCGTACTATCTATGATGGGCACCATCATGGCCTTAGCCCCTGCGGTTGCTCCCATTATTGGTGGTTATATGCTGCTGGTATTTAACTGGAGTGCCATTTTTATTTTTCTAGGTGTCTACGGAGCTATAGTCACGCTCATGATTTTCTTTAAAATCAGAGAATCTCTGCAACCTGAAAATGTTAATAGCCTAAGGCCCAGCGCTATCCTGAGAAATTACGGCGAATTAATCAGCAGCCGAGTGTTTTTAGGTTATACCTTGTGTTGCAGTTTTACATTCTCAGGACTGTTTTCTTTTCTATCTGGCTCCTCTTTTGTTTTGATCGACTTCTTCGGTGTACCCGAGAAGAACTACGGCTTCTACTTCACCGCCGTTGTTTTAGGCTACATGACAGGCACACAGCTTGCCCAAAGGTTAGGCCCCAAATTGGGTATTAATAAAATGCTAGTGTTAGGCACATCCATCGCCACAATCGCAGGGGGTGCAATGCTTAGCGCATCGTTACTTTCAATACACAACTTGTATTGGCTAATCAGCTGCCAGGTCGTTTTTATGATAGCTGTAGGTATGGTGATGCCCCAAGCAATGGCCGGTGCTATGGGCCCCTTCCCAAAAATGGCAGGTACAGCCTCAGCACTGCTAGGTTTTACCCAGTCAGCCATAGCTGCCGTCGTGGGCTTGATAGTTGGCCATAGCCATACAGGGACGCCAACGGTTATGGCAGCCAGCATTGCCGCTATGGGAACTTTAGCGTTACTCAGCTACCTAATTATTATTAAGCCTATTTCAGCCAATCAACCAAACTGAAGCTAATAAGGGCTCTTTCTTAGCGCTTGTCTGAAGACAAAAGGAGAACAGGATGCTCATTCACCCCGATAAATCATGTCTGCTGGTTGTTGATATACAGGACAAGCTAGTCCCTGCCATTCACCAACGAGAAACATTGGTAGAAAACAGTAAGTGGTTAATTGAAATTGCTAACTTTTTGAAAGTACCCGTGTTCACATCCGAGCAGTACCCAAAAGGGTTAGGCCATACAATTGAAGCACTTAAAGAGGTATTAACTGATAGCACCTACATGGAGAAAACGTTTTTCTCATGTATGTCAGAACCTGCTTGCAACCAAGCCATCAATAACAAACGACCTGACCAAGTTGTCGTCATAGGCATGGAAGCACATGTTTGTGTACTGCAAACGGCTATTCAATTAAGGCAACAAGCCAGAGAAGTCTTTGTTGTAGAAGATTGTATATCTTCAAGAAACCCCACGGATAAAGCTTGCGCGCTTCAAAGAATGAGAGCCTGTGGTATCCACATAGTCACTCGTGAGATGGTTGCATTTGAATGGCTGCAAAAAGCAGGCACTCCCGAATTTAGACATATCAGCCAGCAATACATCCGCTAGCATAATTATCAGGGGCTAACCCTTAGCCCCTACTTTAGTAAAATATTCTCATTTTCCTCTTTTACAGAAAACATCCCCCAAAAAACCTCTTAAAAACCCAAAAATCCTCTGCGTATTTATCTATAGAATCTCGGGACAATAATTCTAACTAGCGCCTTGCGCGCATCACCCCTTCGGAGACATGGTCATATGCAATCAATTGTCGATTCTCTAAACGGAATCATCTGGAGTCCTGCACTCATCTACTTGTGCCTCGGCGCAGGCTTATTTTACTCAATTCTCACCCGTTTCGTTCAGGTTCGTATGTTCGGCGAAATGTGGCGCTTGCTGTTTTCTGGCAACAGTTCTGACAAAGGTATCTCATCTTTCCAGGCACTGGCGGTTTCTCTGTCAGGACGTGTTGGTACAGGTAACATCGCTGGTGTCGCAGCCGCGATCGGCTTTGGCGGCCCAGGTGCAGTTTTTTGGATGTGGGTCGTTGCCTTTTTAGGAGCGGCAACTGCTTATACTGAATCAGCTCTAGGTCAGATCTATAAAGAAGAACATGAAGGCCAATACCGTGGCGGCCCTGCTTTTTACTTTGAAAAAGCGATGGGACAAAAGTGGTTTGCCTGGATTTTTGCAATTGCAACTATTATGGCTTGTGGCGTTATGCTACCTGGTGTTCAGTCTAATGGTATTGGTAACGCAGCTGAGCTTGCTTTTGGCTCAGGCGCTATGATCAGCACCTCTATGGGCGATCTCAGTTTCACTAAAATCATTGCTGCTATTAGCATCGTGCTGATTTTAAGCTTCATTATCTTCGGTGGTGTAAAGCGTATCGCGAGCTTTACGCAGGTTGTCGTTCCTTTTATGGCACTTGCTTATATTGTTATCGCTTGCTCTGTTGTAGCACTCAATCTTGAGCAATTACCCGGCATCATTGGCATGATCATTTCTGATGCGTTTACGCCTATGGCTGGATTTGGTGCTGCGATTGGCTGGGGTGTAAAGCGTGGCGTATATTCCAACGAAGCCGGTCAAGGTACTGGCCCTCACGCTGCAGCTGCGGCAGAAGTTGACCACCCTGCTCAGCAAGGTCTGGTTCAAGCCTTCTCGGTTTATATTGATACCTTGTTCGTTTGCTCTGCAACTGCGTTTATGATCCTTATTACTGGTGCATACAACGTACACGGTGCTGCAGAAGGCGTATTCCTTGTACAAAACATCGCCGCTGATATCGCAGCAAACAGCCCTGCTTACACTCAAACGGCAGTAGAACAGGTACTACCTGGTGTAGGTAAGCCTTTCATTGTGTTGGCGTTATTCTTCTTCTCTTTCACAACTATCTTAGCTTACTACTACATTGCAGAAACTAACCTCGCTTACCTTAAGCGCTCACTGAAGCTGCCTGGCTTTGACTTCCTGCTAAAACTTGTGCTTTTAGCTGCTACTTTCTACGGTACAGTTAAAACAGCAAACTTAGCTTGGGGCTTAGGTGACGTAGGCGTAGGCTTAATGGCTTGGCTGAATATCGTTGGTATCTTAATCATCTTCTTTATCTCTAAACCTGCTATTAAAGCGCTTAAAGACTATGAAGCGCAGCGCAAAGCCGGTGTAACGAAGTACACTTTCGATCCTGAAAAATTAGGCATCGAAGACGCTGACTTCTGGGTAAATAAGATGAAAAAAGAAGGTAAAAAAGAGCAAGAGAAAGAAGCTGTCTAACACTTGACTCTCTTCCATCAAAGCCGCTGAATTTCAGCGGCTTTTTTATTTCTTCACAAATAACATCAGATACAACTAAATAACTAGATACTAATATTGATCTTCATCATCCTTCGCTTTGATAACGAGTGCTAAGAATAAGCAAAAGTCATATTTTACTTATAGGCAAGATATGAACAGTGGAGGCTGATTAAAATGATAACTACAAAGAAAGCACTAGCACTTATAAGCTGCTGGAGTTTGTGCACTTTCTCTTCAGCAACCCAAGCAGGAAGCGTTGATGTTGTAGAGTATTACCACCCTATTCTTGGTCATTACTTTATTACATCTGGGGAAACGCAAATATTAGATAACGGTGGGGCTGGCGGTAACTGGATTCGTACCGGCCAGTCTTTTAAAGCATGGCCAACAGCTGGCGAAGCTCCAAGTTCAGCTAAAGCGGTTTGTCGTTTCTACGGCAGAGGGCCGAACTCTCACTTTTATACTGCTAGCCCGGAGGAGTGTGAATATGTCAAAGCAAACGATCCCGGCTGGGAGTACGAGGGCATCGCTTTTTATATAGAAACACCGGTTAATGGTGTCTGCGCTTCGGGTGTGCCAGTGTTGAGATCCTATAACAACGGTTTTGCTAATAACGATTCAAATCATCGTTATATGACGTTGAGCAATATCCAAAGCGATATGACAGCGCTTGGTTGGGCCGCAGAAGGTGTCGCCATGTGTTCTACCGAAGCATCAACAAACAATGGTCAACTGCCAGAGCAAAAGTCTGTCACAGTTGCTACAAATACAGCGGGAAGCATTGCCACCTCTGGCGGCGCGAAATTAGAAGTACCCGTCGGAGCCGTCGCTAATACCCCCTCTGGGGAGTCTGGTGTACTCTCTATCACTATGGGGGTGGACACCACTGCGAAGGTAACAATACCAGTAGGCACCGCGTTAGCCTCTAAAGTGTACAAGCTATCACCCTCCGGCCATGTTTTTCAGACGCCAGTGGCAGTGACATTACCTGTTACCAGCAATATACCGGGCAATCAATTGGCTATGTATATCCAAAATGAGGATGGCACTCTTCAAAATCTGGGTGGCGAGTATGATGCAGGCACTAACACGGTAAAAGCCTATACGACACATTTTTCATCACCGTTCTTAGTATCAGCTCCACGCGGTCTGTTTTCTAACCAATGTATTTTGGTGGATAACACAGGGGCTTCAGCTTATGAGAACAAGTTATTCTGTGTTGATAAAGTGAACTATCTTACATTCCCTGATGCGTTCCCCTATCAAAGCCAGTTTCAGGGCCTAGTCACCGCTTATACTAATCAGGACCTTGGGCCAACGGCTAAATGGCATATTCCTCCTGGTAACTATGATGTGTGCATTGAGGAGGTTTCCCGTACTAACCAGATAGCCACCCCTAAATTCATCGGCAGTAAGATAATCAAGGATGTTTTTGTACCCTATGATGAGAATGGCCTGTTTTGTTCACCCACGATCTATGTCTCTAATCTAGAGCAAGTAGGTAGCTATCATGGCTTATCTTCAGAACGTTGCGCATGTAACTCCGAAGCGACACCGGGCAGCAAGGCGGGAGCGCTCAATGTCAGCTTAACATGGAACAGTAGCGCTTCCCCTGTTGACTTGGACATTCGCGTTACTGATCCTAATGGTGAGTTGATCGACTGGGATAATACGAGTTCGTCAACGGGAGGTTCTTTGGATTGGGATAACCAATGTTATAACTACGCCAATGGTAAAACAGAGAACATATCTTGGACGACAGCGCCAAAAGGGAACTATGTAATAGAGGTCGATTTCTACGAGGCCTGTAATACCGGCGGCCCTAGTTCAATACCGTTTACCGTTAATGTCACTATCAATGGTCAAACAACCTCATACCCTGGCACTGCTTATGCTGGAAAAGTAACCACGGTAAGAACTATAACGGTTCAGTAACAGAGTTTACCCCCTCATCAGAACCCGGCTTTTGCTGGGTTCTTTTTTTCCAATACATATTCCTGTCACAAACGCTTCATAAAACCGACATGTCTAGATAACTGATCTGTCACATCTCGCCCATAGGATACTCATAAAGCCATGAGGAATCCTGAATGTCAGTCATCGAAATACATAACCTGAAAAAAACATTTTCAAAAAGCAGCATCGCACTTAAAGGGATCAATCTAACGGTTGCATCCGGCGATATGGTTGCCCTTATAGGCCCTTCGGGCTCAGGTAAGTCAACACTGATGAGACATATTTCAGGGCTGACACTCGCCAACAAAGACACGGATGGGTTTGTACCGTGTATTCGACCATGATATCCAACGTAATGGTCGTCTTAACAAAAACATTCGCGCTAACCGCGCCCGCATAGGTCATGTCTTCCAGCAGTTTAATCTTGTCAATCGCTTATCTGTTATGACCAATGTACTCATCGGTGGGCTCAGCCGAATCCCAAGCTATCGCAGCCTACTAGGCTGGTTTACGGAAGAGGAAAAACGCGCTGCGCTAGAGGCACTGGATCGAGTCGGCCTAAAGGACTTTGCCCTGCATAAAGCATCAGAACTTTCCGGCGGACAACAACAACGGGTAGCCATTGCCCGAGCATTGATGCAAAAGGCCGATATTATTCTCGCCGATGAACCTATTGCCTCTTTGGACCCTGAATCATCCCGTCTAGTCATGGAAACCCTGCAGCGCATTAATCAAGACGACGATATCACGGTCGTTGTGACCTTACACCAAGTTGATTACGCCCAAAAATATTGCCGTACAGCCGTTGCACTTAAAGAGGGAGAGATTTTCTTCATTGGCGATATGAACGTATTAAGCGCGGAAAAGCTAACACACATTTATGGAACCCCACAGGCTACACAGCAGCAGGATGCCGCATCTTTACCAAAGACTTCTGATAACTACCAACTCAACCCTGTTTAAAAACTAACCCACTCTGGAGCTCGATCCATGAAATTAAAATCACTGCTGTCTAAACTGGCTACTGGCCTGACATTGACTACAGCCATTGCAGGCGCTGCCCTTACTCAGGCTGAAGAGATGAAAACCCTGAACTTCGGCATCATCTCTACAGAATCTTCACAGAACCTAAAAACTATTTGGGTCCCTTTCCTGGAAGATATGTCTAAAAAACTAGGCATGGAAGTTAAACCCTTTTTTGCATCTGACTATGCGGGCATCATCCAAGGTATGCGTTTTGATAAGGTCGATGTTGCATGGTATGGCAACAAGTCAGCAATGGAAGCCGTGGATCGCGCCGGCGGTGAAATTTTCGCTCAAACCGTTGATGTGACAGGTAACCCAGGATACTGGAGCTTGCTAATTGCACACAAGGACAACCATAAGATCAACAATGTCGAAGACATGCTAAAGCATAGTGCCGAACTTAGCTTTGGCAATGGCGACCCTAACTCAACTTCTGGCTTCCTCGTACCTAGCTACTATGTGTTTGCCAAGAACAGTGTTGACCCGAAAAAAGCGTTTAAGCGCATGACCAATGCTAGCCATGAATCGAACTTCCTCGCAGTGGCTAATGGTCAGGTTGATGTTGCAACTAACAACACTGAAAGCTTAGGTCGAATCGAACGTACTAATCCGGAAAAGCTGGATGAGGTAAAGATCATCTGGAAATCACCGCTTATCCCTTCAGACCCTATTGTATGGCGTAAGAATTTGCCGGAAGAAGTAAAAGGCAAAGTTTATGACTTTATGATGAGCTATGGAAAAACCAATGACGCCAAAGAGCTGGATATTCTTAAATCACTCCAGTGGGCACCTTTCAAAGCATCTAGCGATGATCAATTACTACCGATTCGCCAGTTGGTGCTTTTCAAAAACCGCATCAAATTGGTTAACGACTCAAATATGAGCGCTGCTGACAAAGCCGCCAAAATTAAAGAGATCGATAACCAGTTAGCTGAGTTAAATCGCCGTATGGATGCATTGGCTGCCGCTGCTCAATAATCGAATAAGACCCCACAGGGCAGACGAACTCTGCCCTGTTTTACCCTCGGAAGTTTTTATGACTACGTTAACTCCTACGATACCTCGCCAACCTTTTAACTGGATGTCTGCCCTCAGCTGGGGGTTACTCATGATCATGCTTGCCTGGGGTTGGGATGCCGCAGAGATGAACCCTTGGGTGTTGATCCGAGACAGTGACAACATGCTGGAGTTTGCCTCAGACTTTTTCCCTCCAGACTTTAATGACATAAATTACTATCTAGAAGAGATGGCGATCACCGTTCATATCGCACTTTGGGGTACTGTACTATCGATTGTCTGCTCAATTCCTTTAGGTTTGATGTGCTCAGAAAATCTAGCGCCTGTTTGGATCTATCAACCGACAAGACGATTAATGGATGCCACTCGTGCCATTAACGAGATGGTGTTTGCTATGCTGTTTGTTGTCGCCGTAGGTCTTGGCCCCTTTGCCGGTGTACTCGCCCTATTTATCCACACCACAGGCGTGCTCGCCAAACTCTTTTCTGAAGCTGTAGAAGCGATTGACCCTCGCCCTGTCGAAGGGGTACGTGCAACCGGTGCCAATAAGCTAGAAGAGATTTTATATGGTGTTATCCCTCAGGTACTCCCTTTGTGGATCTCCTATTCGTTATACCGCTTTGAATCTAATGTTCGTTCTGCATCAGTTGTCGGCATGGTGGGCGCTGGCGGTATTGGCGTCATCCTATGGGAAAGTATTCGTGGCTTTCAGTTTCAACAAACCGCTGCGGTCATGATCGTCATCATTATATGCGTCACCCTGATCGACTTGCTTTCTCAGCGGTTGCGTAAAGCCTTTATCTAATTTTTTTGCTCATTTAACTTGTATAGATAAGTCACCATGGCCGTTTATTTAGAGATTGCGACAAAGCTCAGGGATGAAATTAGGGATCACTATACCCCAGGAGATTTACTCCCTCCTGAAAAGCAGTTAGCCGAGCGATTCAGCGTCAATCGACATACCCTACGACGCGCAGTTGATGAACTCGTGCAAGATGGATTAGTGAAACGTTTTCAGGGACTCGGCAACCAAGTTATCCAATCCCCTATCGATTATGCCTTGCACCACCAGTCCTGCTTTACCTTTAACTTATCCAAACAAGGACTGACAACCAATACTGAAGTTACCCAATGCGTTGAGCAGGAACTACCTCAAGAACTACTGAAGCGCATAAAGCAACCAGCAGGAACTCATGCCGTTGTCATATCCACTTGTCGTTACATTGATGAACAGCCAACAACACTCATTCGGCACCACCTTTTTGGTGTGGATATTGAAACCATGCAGGCCTACCACACCGGATCCTTGCATCAATATCTAAAAGAGCATTACCAATTTGATGCCTCACGAGGAACAACGCGCCTTCGAGCACGTATGCCCACCTTTGAAGAGTGCCAAAAGCTCGGCATTGGTCGTGGTATTCCAGTGATGGAAATCCACTCTCTTTATTACCTTAACGCTAGTGGCGACTTAATGGAGTACTCCATCAGTATCAGCCGCAGCGATATTTTCGAATACAGTTTGGAGCCTTGAAGTGAACACTTCTCAATATGATAGGCAACAATGGATATCAGTGATGGCGAAGGCCCCTGCTAAGACGTTGATTGCTCTTTCTGATTCTCTGGTAAAAACACACCCGTTTGAAACTATTCGTGCCCCTGAAATTGGCCTAACACAGGTACAAGCACGCATGGGGGGGACAGGTAAACCCTTCAATTTAGGCGATACGCCGCTTACCCGCTGCGTGGTTCGTACACCCGATGGCATCTATGGATACAGCTACATAGCCGGACGTAATAAGGCCCATGCACTACGCGCAGCCGAACTCGATGCGCTTTTGCAGTTAGAAGCCTACCACGCACAGATTACTGAGGCTGTCCTTATCCCGCTGAAAGCCGAACAGGATGCTCACCGCCAACAGAAAATCACGCAAACCAGCAAAACTCGAGTGGACTTTTTTACCTTAGTGCGAGGAGAAGACTAATGAGCAGGATCGACTTGATAAAAGGTTTTGCCGATCCAGTCAGCGACAGCCAATTTGCGTTTCGCCAACTACTTAAAGCGATGAGCGAACCTGGCTTACTGTGCAAACTGACCACACCCGAGTCTTTAGACCCCATGAGTGAAGCGCTATTTGCCACCTGCCAAACGTTACTGGATCAACAAACCTCCATTTGGCTGTCGAAGGAGTTCGATACACCAGATATTCGCCATAACCTAAGCTTCCACACAGGAGCCCCCATACTAGACGACGCTGCAAAAGCACAGTTTGCTATCGCCTTTGCCGGGGAAATTCAAAGTACCGAAAGCTTCCATAAGGGCGATGTAGAATACCCTGAAACCGCATGCACTCTACTTTTGCAGGTCAACGCATTAAATGGCGATGATGGAGATACACTCAAACTGTCTGGGCCCGGTATCGAAACCGACGTGTATATACGGATTTCTGACCTTACCCCCGCCATACTAACGTACCTGACCACACGACCCGACCGCTTTCCGCTAGGTTTGGATCTCATTCTTGCTGCTGAAGACGCTTTGCTTTGCATTCCTCGCAGCACCCATGTGGAGGTTTGCTGATATGTATGTCGCCGTAAAAGGGGGAGAGAAAGCGATCTCTGCCGCCCATGAATTATTAGCAAAACAGCGTCGTGGAAACTTAGACTTAAAAGAGCTGAGCGTCGAACAGATTAGCGAACAGCTTCCTCTGGCGGTTGGCCGGGTCATGACAGAGGGTTCCGTTTATGACCGAGAACTTGCCGCATTAGCCATCAAGCAATCGGCGGGCGATCTGGTAGAAGCGATCTTCTTACTCCGTGCCTATAGAACCACACTCAGCCGCTTTTACACCAGTAACCCTATTGACACGACTAAGATGCTCGTTGAACGACGTATCTCTGCCACATTTAAAGATTTACCCGGTGGACAAGTATTAGGCTCTACTTTCGATTACACCCACCGTTTGCTGGATTTCAGCTTACTGGCCGAAGGCGAACAGCCACAGGCGGACCATCAGGCACCGCCAGAACCCCCTACAGCCAATCACGAAACCATGACCCGCGTACTGGAAATGCTAGAGCGGGAATCACTGATCGTTAAAGAAACGGATACAGGTGACAAACCTGCCGACATTACTCAAGATCCTCCCACTTACCCCTGTGATCGCAGCGCACGCTTACAATCATTGGTTCGTGGAGATGAGGGTTTTCTCTTGGCATTAGGCTACTCCACACAGCGAGGTTACGGCAGAAATCATCCCTTTGCCGGGGAGATACGCATTGGAGAAGTCGACCTATCTATCACACCAGACGAGCTAGGATTCAACATCGACATTGGCTCACTGCAAGTCAGCGAGTGCGAAATGATTAACGGATTTACCGAGCTGGACAACGGAGATATTCAGTTTACACGTGGGTACGGTCTTGCCTTTGGCCAAAGCGAACGCAAAACCATGGCGATGGCGCTTGTAGACCGAGCTCTGCAAGCGGATGACTATGATGAAGAGCGGCTCTCACCCGCTCAGCAGGAGGAGTTTGTACTCTCCCACTGTGACAATGTTGAAGCCTCAGGCTTTGTCTCTCACCTTAAACTTCCCCACTACGTTGATTTCCAGGCAGAGTTAGAATTGCTCAGACGCCTAAGAAAAGCCAAAGCATCCGATATTGAGGAGCCTACCTCATGAACCCAGTAACACAAACAGACACTCTACAGGGCTACAACTTTGCCTATCTGGATGAGCAGACAAAGCGCATGATTCGCCGAGCACTGCTTAAGGCAGTCGCTATTCCAGGGTATCAGGTTCCCTTTGGGGGTCGGGAGATGCCTATGCCCTACGGGTGGGGAACCGGGGGCATACAGGTCACAGCCGCTGTTATCGGCCAAACGGATGTCCTCAAAGTCATTGACCAAGGCGCTGACGACACCACCAATGCTGTCAGCATCCGTGCTTTTTTTAAAAACCTGACAGGCGTTGAAACCACTGAACGAACAACCCAAGCCACACTGATTCAGACCCGCCACCGCATTCCGGAGGCACCACTAACCAATGATCAGATTTTAATCTATCAAGTACCGATTCCTGAGCCTCTACGCTTTATTGAGCCCAGTGAAATAGAAACACGCAAAATGCATGCTCTGGAAGAGTATGGCGTGATGCATGTAAAGCTTTATGAAGATATCGCCCACTTTGGACATATCGCTACCACATACGCTTATCCGGTTCGCGTTAATGATCGCTACATTATGGACCCCTCACCTATCCCAAAATTTGATAATCCAAAAATGGATAGGATGCCCGCATTACAACTCTTTGGTGCAGGCAGAGAGAAGCGTATTTACGCAATTCCTCCCTACACAAAAGTAGAAAGTCTGGATTTTGAGGATCACCCCTTTGAAATACAACGCTGGGAAGAAAGTTGCGCTATCTGTGGATCAAGCGAGAGCTTTCTCGATGAAGTTGTTATGGATGACCAAGGCACCCGTAGCTACATCTGCTCAGATACAGATTATTGCCGAGAAAATGTCGCCGCAAACATGCCTCAGGAGCATAAAAAATGAATAGCGAACCATTAATGCGTGTCGATAACCTCAGCAAACTTTATGCACCGGGTAAAGGCTGTGAGTCCATCAGTTTTGATCTCTACCCTGGTGAAGTATTAGGCATTGTCGGCGAGTCCGGCTCTGGAAAATCCACCCTGCTAAATAGCCTCTCAGCTCGTTTGGAGCCTGATACAGGCAGTGTGCTTTACAAACGTAGCAATGGCGAGTGGCTAGATCTTTATAAGCTGCCAGAGTCGGAAAGGCGCAGGCTCCTTCGTACCGAATGGGGAGTTGTGCATCAACATGCCCGCGATGGACTACGCATGAATGTTTCAGCAGGCGCTAATATTGGTGAACGCCTCATGGCAGTTGGGGAACGAAACTATAGCAAGATACGCGATAAAGGTCTGCGCTGGATGAAAGATGTTGAGCTTGACGTGAGCCGCGTAGACGACAAACCATCAACCTACTCCGGCGGGATGCAGCAGCGCTTGCAGATCGCCCGAAATCTGGTGACTCACCCTCGCTTAATCTTTATGGATGAGCCAACCGGTGGTTTAGATGTTTCGGTACAAGCACGTTTACTCGACTTGCTAAGAACCTTAGTAACAGAGCTGAATCTCGCCGTCATCATCGTTACCCATGATCTAGCCGTTGCTCGGTTATTAGCACAACGCTTGGTCGTGATGCGCCATGGTCACATCGTCGAAACGGGCCTGACGGATCAAGTTCTGGACGATCCTCAGCATCCCTATACGCAACTACTCGTTTCGTCTGTGCTTACCCCTTAACCGTACAACAAAAAGGAATCAACAATGACAGTCATGATCCATGTGCGGGAATTGAGCAAAAGTTTCACACTGCACAATCAAGGGGGCATTCAATTGCCGGTGTTAAACAGAGTTAACCTGCAAATCAATGCAGGGGAATGCACGGTACTTCATGGAGAAAGCGGCGCAGGAAAAAGCACACTGTTACGCACCCTTTACGCCAACTACCTAGCCGGTGGCGGGGATATAGAGATCCGCCATCATGATGAGATGGTGAATCTGGTTAGCGCAAACAGCCAGACATTACTCGCCATCCGACGAGATACGTTAGGTTATGTTAGCCAATTTCTTCGCGTTATACCCAGAGTCACTACCCTTGAAGTGGTCAAGCAGCCCCTTAAGGAACGCGGTATCGAGGACGCTGAAGCAGAGGCTCGAGCATGTGAATTACTCGCACGCCTCAATATCCCTCAGCGGCTTTGGTCGCTTCCTCCTGGGACTTTCTCTGGCGGTGAACAACAAAGGGTGAATATCGCCCGAGGGTTTATTCACAACTACCCCATTTTACTCTTAGATGAGCCCACAGCATCGCTAGATAAACGCAACAGCGAAGTCGTCATTGAGCTGATTCACGAAGCGCTTGCTCGTAACACTGCAATCGTTGGCATTTTTCATGATGAGTCAGTCAGAGAAGCGGTCGCCGATCACTATTTTGATGTCAAACCCGTGCCTGACCTACCTATTGATAACGAACGTGGAGCCATACTCCCATGATCTTAACCAACGCCAATATTGTTCTCTCCAACGAAGTCATTAAAGGTACCCTGACAGTACAAAAAGGCCTCATAGAAAGCATCGATCACGGTCATGTCACACTCCCCTCTGCTATCGATTGCCAAGGAGGATACCTGACTCCCGGGATGATCGAACTGCATACTGACAACATGGAAAAGCACTTTACCCCTCGCCCCGGCGTTGCTTGGCCAGGCATTTCAGCATTTAAAGTGCATGATGCTCAAATGGTTACCGCTGGAATTACTACTGTATTTGATGCCATTTCTATCGGGGATGTGGTTCAAGGCAGTGAACGCCTGAAAAATCTGACACGTATGGTAGATGCGTTAAGTGAAACCCGGGCACGCAAACTAACCCGCGCAGATCACTTGCTACACCTTCGCTGTGAGGTTAGCCATGCCGATACATTAGATATGTTCAACGCGCTACTGGAGCGAACACCGGTACAACTTGTATCGGTTATGGATCACTCCCCCGGTCAGCGCCAGTTTGCAAAAATAGAGAAATACCGCGAATACTATCAGGGTAAATATAAATTATCTGACACCGAGATGGATGATTTTATTCAGCGCCAAACGGCATCAAGCCAACGCTTCAGTCACCTCTTTCGAAAAGAGATCTGCCGTACTTGTAATGAGCAAAGTATCCCACTGGCCAGCCATGATGATGCCACACAAGCCCATGTAGACGAATCCCACCAGTACAATATGGTAATTGCCGAGTTCCCAACGACGCAGGAAGCGGCTAAGGCAGCTCACCATAAAGGGATGAAGGTCATGATGGGAGCCCCCAATGTGGTACGTGGCGGTTCGCACTCAGGCAATATTGCAGCCCACCAGCTTGCATCAGATGGCGTATTAGACATATTGTCGAGTGATTATTACCCAGCTAGCCTTTTGGATGCGGCTTTCCACGTAGCGCTGCGTAATGACAACACTTATGATATACCTGAAGCGATCTCAATGGTTAGCCAAAAGCCTGCCGATGCAGTGGGCCTGATGGATCGCGGACGTATTCAAGCAGGATGTAAAGCCGATCTGGTGTGGAGCAGCCTCACTAATGATCATGTGCACATTGAGCATGTATGGAAAGATGGCAACCGGGTTTTTTAGGACCAACAGACGAGATCATCATGGCTAAAATTATCTACTTAATGGGCCCATCAGGCAGCGGCAAAGACTCACTATTAACCGGTTTGAAAGAGCAACTGCATCCTGAAAGCGGCTTTATGGTCGCGCATCGCTATATCACTCGCCACTGGCAATCTGGTGGCGAAAACCATATTGAGCTGAGCGTCGACGAGTTCCGCCTAAGGCAAAAACTCGGCTTATTTGCTATGAGCTGGGAAGCAAATGGCCACTACTACGGCATTGGCTGTGAAGTTGATACTTGGCTAAATGCAAACCATTCCGTGATTGTGAACGGCTCTCGCGAGCACCTGCCCGAAGCGATAGAGCACTATGGAGAGTGCCTCATTCCTGTATTGATAGAGGTAGAAGAGAACTCTCTTAGGGAGCGCTTAGTTAACCGCGGGAGAGAGAGCAGTGAAGCAATCGAAGCACGAATTATGCGATCAAAACATTATGCGCGAGCGCTCTCAAAAGAGTGCCTAATCATCCATAATAATGGCTCAATTGATGAAGCGGTCAGCCAATTAATTAAGCTCATCACTCACGTCACGTCTGAGAGTAATACGTTTCAGCACGTTTAGATTTTGTTTGAACATCGGCAAAAGAAGCGAGTGTTATTTCTGCACTAGCTTCTTTTCTATTCAACTATCGTCACAGGCTAAAAAGTTGCTAGTTACTCTGTTTGTTGCCTAGACTTATGAGGAGCATCAAGTAAGAACAGATATTTCTTCCATGGATTGGACTGATAGATGGTAATCAGAATACATGGAAAGAGACATGCGCGATTCATTCTCCCAAACATCTCATGCCCCGCGTATGCAAAGGCTGCAGTCATCCTATGTTGCACTGATGAAGAACGCACAACTGTGGAACACAAGCCTAAACTCGGCTTTCCAAGTTATTGCACTAAATTGTACACAAGCATTGAACGTATCCAGAGCAAGTATTTGGTTTTTAACCGATAAGCATGAACTCGAATGCCAAGTACTGTTCGATGCTGACGAAAGTAA
Organism: Neptunomonas concharum; assembly: GCF_008630635.1. Lineage (NCBI taxonomy): Bacteria > Pseudomonadati > Pseudomonadota > Gammaproteobacteria > Oceanospirillales > Oceanospirillaceae > Neptunomonas > Neptunomonas concharum. The sequence goes on from NZ_CP043869.1 coordinate 2,179,982, forward strand.
AATATCCCGAGGTATGCGCCTACGTGCTACTGATTTCCCTTCCTACTTTGATGCTATTGAACACCATCGAATATTAGATGCCAACAACGCATTAACCGATTCTCGCACCCTTGAATTTACTGAACCCTACCTAAAACCCCTCAACATACATGCCATGCTGGACGCTTCCTTTAGGTATGAAGGTAAAACAGAAGGGGTAATCTGTTTTGAACAAGTGGGGCAACCAAGACTGTGGAGTCAACATGAATGTAATTATGCTATCTCTATCTCTGACTTGATTGCCCAACTGCGTATTTTCTATGCATTAAAAGATAGTGAAACACGATATCGTCTACTGTACGAGCAGTGCGGGGATGGAGTTTTTATTATTAAAAATCATCAGGTTATTGATTGTAACCAAACTGCACTGACACTATTTGGCTACTGCAAAGATAGACTATTAGGAAGCAGTCTAGACTCTCTCTCCCCAGCTTACCAACCCGACGGGCAATTATCCAAAGGCAAGGCGTATGAATTAGGAGAACAGGCCCTACACGGACACGAGCAAAGTACAGAGTGGCTACATAAACGCGAGGATGGCTCCCTTTTCTATGTCTCACTTAAACTCAACCGCCTAGAGCTTAATGAAGAAATCCATTTAATCGCCACCTTGCATAATATTGATAGCCTTAAAATCGCTCAAGAAAAAGTACTTGAGCTTAATTCTCTGAGACAAGCTATTTTTGACAGTGCCCGTTATAGCATTATTTCTACCGATCCTAATGGCATTATTCTCACCTTTAATAAAGCAGCTGAAAACCTACTAGGGTATACGGCAAATGAGATGATTCAACGTAAGACACCACAGATCATTCACAAAGCAAGTGAGGTGGTAGAAAGAGCCAAAGAACTATCGACCATGCTAGAACGTGAGATACAACCAGGTTTTGAGGTGTTTGTTACTCGGTGTAAAGAGCTACAATCAGAGGATAGAGAGTGGACCTATATTCACAAAGATGGTCATGAAATCCCCGTTCTTCTATCCGTCACAGCATTAAGAGATGTTGATCAACACATTACAGGTTATTTAGGAATAGCTTACGATATTACTGAACGTAAGAATGCTGAGTCAGCCTTATTAGCTTCACAGAAAGAGTTGGAGTATCGTGCTAGTCATGATTCACTCACCGGCTTGGCAAACCGTACGCAACTTCACACTGATGCTTTCCTAGCACTGCAAGAAGCTCGAAATAACAAACATCTCGCCGCTTTAATGCTATTGGATTTAGATAGATTCAAAGAGGTTAATGATACTCTTGGGCACCATACCGGCGACTTACTTTTAAAAGCGTTAGGAGAAAAACTCAGCAGTGTTCTCAACAGCCAGCAGGCAATACTGTATCGCCTGGGTGGAGATGAATTCGCCATATTGATGCCCTCTATTTCTCATAAAGATCAAGCATGTACTGTCGCCAAAATGGCAACTCAATGCGTTCGCCAACCTTTCATTATTGAAGGAATTACTCTTGAGTTAGGAGGCAGTATTGGGATTGCACTGTTTCCTGCAGATGGTGATGACAGCCACGAACTTCTGCGCTGTGCCGATGTCGCCATGTACAGTGCTAAATCACAATCTTCTGGTGTCGTTGTTTATCAAACCTACTTAGACGCTCATAGTCCAAGGCGTCTCAAACTAATGGCAGATCTAAGCAAAGCCATCAGAGATAACCAGCTTTCTTTGTACTATCAACCTCGTATAGATATTCAAACGCAAGCATGTGTTGGCTGTGAAGCCTTACTTCGATGGAATCACCCCACTCTCGGAAATATTCCTCCTGCGGAGTTTATCCCACTTGCCGAAATGAGCGATATTATCCACTCCCTTAGCCTTTGGGTAATTGAGACAGCCATCCAGCAAATTAAAGGCTTCGCCGCGTTAGGAATAAACCTTCCGATTGCAGTGAACCTTTCGGCCAGAAATCTGATTGATGTATCACTTCCCAGCATTATTCAGAAATTGCTAATTGATCATAATATTACCGCTGAACTTTTAGAGATCGAGATCACGGAAAGCGCTTTTATCAGCGATCCCGAGCGCGCCGAGACTGTTGTGGGGGATATTAGCCAATTAGGTATTCGCCTAGCCATCGATGACTTTGGCACCGGCTACTCCTCTCTGAGTTATCTCAAGCGGCTGCCGATCCATACCTTAAAAGTTGATCGTAGTTTTGTCGCAGATATGCTGTCAAATGAGCAAGATGCAGCAATTGTTCGATCTACTATTGGTCTTGCTCATAGTTTCGGTTTAAACGTCGTTGCAGAGGGAGTAGAAGACCAAGCAACACTCTACCAACTCTCCTTAAACAACTGTAACCAAGCACAGGGATTTTCAATCTGTAAACCCTTGCCTGTTAAGCAATTTATAGCATGGCTTGGGCAACACAGTACGCGCGATTATTCTCTGTGTTATGAAATTTAAAAGGTAGATAAACTCTCTTTGATACCTGTCAATACATCACAGCGGATTCAGGATTAGAGTGTCGGCAGATAAAGAGATGGAGCGCCAATTGTGAAACCTCGCCCAAACCCTGCAAAAAGAGTCTGCCACGCGGAGCCTGATACGCTCATTTATGTTATTGGCCACAATTTGTATGTGAATCTAACTGATCGGTGCACGCTTGCCTGTAGTTTTTGCCCAAAGCACAACAACTCAAAAGAGGTTCGTGACTACAACTTAACGCTTTCGAACCGCCCTGACCCTGAAAAAATCATCCAGTTAATCGGAGATCCGCAACAGTATGACGAGGTAGTTTTTTGTGGCTTTGGGGAACCTACATTAAGACTAAAAGCCTTAATCAGGATCGCGAATGCGGTTAAAGCCAGTGGTGGTAAAACCCGCTTAAATACGGATGGCCTTGGTAGTCTCTTTCACAAAGAAGATATCGTGCCACTCTTAGCCACATGTATCGATGCGGTATCAGTTTCCCTTAACGCCCAAAATGAACACCTGTACGAGAAACATTGCTCACCGAGCTTACCTCACAGTTATTCTGCAGTGCTTTCTTTTATAGAAAGGGCATCGCATTGGATACCAGAGGTAACCGCGACTGCCATCGATGGATTGGAAGGTGTAGATATTTCAGCCTGCCAGATATTAGCAAAAGAACGCGGGGCGCAGTTTCGCGCCCGTACACTTGATCAGGTGGGTTAAGTCTAACCGTCCCTAAAATGTAATTTAACCGGATAGATCACCACTATCCGGTTCGTTCTTCAAGAATCCTCAAGAACTTCTCAGTATCCTCTTTACTCATGGGATAACCCAAAAAATACCCTTGCACAGCATCACAGCCTTGTGTTTTGAGCATCGATAGCTGCTCTTTGGATTCGACACCTTCCGCCACAACAGATAAACCCAAGGAGTGAGCCAACGCAATAGTAGCATTCACGATCATGCCATCATTTTCATCATGGAGCATATCCCTGACGAAGCTCTTATCAATCTTCAAACGACATGCGCTAAGTTTTTTCAACGCAACCATTGAAGAGTAGCCCGTACCAAAATCATCAATAGCGATTCTCAGACCTTGAGCAACATACTGTTCAAGAATCCCTAGGGTTTCATCTGATGCATCCATACAGGCTGATTCCGTCACTTCAACTTCAAAAGTCTCCAAGGGAATGCCCGATTCATTTAGTACAGATAATAACTGTTTGATACCTTGTTCACTGCGTAGTTGAACAGGGGATAGATTAAATGACACGGTTCCGAAGCGTAGATCTTCCGATAACCACTTCACAGCATCCATGCAAACATGTTGAGCAACCCACAAACCAATGTCATCAATCATGCCACGCTTTTCAGCAATGGGAATAAATGTAAGCGGCGGAATCAGGCCTCGTTGAGGGTGATTCCAGCGCAGTAGTGCCTCCATGCCGACTAGCTGTCCCGATACACAATCAAATTGCGGTTGATAAACCAAATACAACTGCTGTAAGAAGCGCGCACTGCTGAGCATATGAGCCAGCTCTGCATCTCGCTGCACCCTCTCAGTCATCTCCTCTTGATAAAAAACGAAGCAACCACGACCTTGTTCTTTTGCTCGATATAGCGCCACATCCGCTCTAGAGATCAGCTCATTAACGGAGGTTTCAAGATCACAGATTACAATACCAATACTGGTATTGGTCCGAAGACGACTTCCTGAGACAAGAAATGAACTATCAAAACTTTGAATCACTTTAGAAGCTAAGCTGGCGACATCCGATAAATCTTTTATATTACTCTGCAAAATAGCGAATTCATCACCACCCAATCGTGCAAAGGTATCACCTTCCCTTAGTAACCCTTCAATACGCTGAGCCGTAGCGATCAGTAGCTGGTCACCGGCAGGGTGTCCAAGGGTATCGTTTATCTCTTTAAAATGATCCAAATCCAACATGTGTAGTGCCGATTTCAGGCCAGAGCGTTTTTCCTGAGATAACTCGTGCTCAAAACGATCCATAAATAAGCGTCGATTAGGTAAGCCTGTGAGGGAATCGTGAAAAGCGAGATAACGAATTTGCTCCTCTGCTTGTTTTCGGTGAGTAATATCGTGGAACGTCACCACTGCGCCAACTACATGGTCATTATCCAGAATCGGAGAACTCCAATATTCCACAGGAAAGCAGGTACCATCTTTGCGCCATAGGACATCGGTTTCAACTCGATAACTTTTTTCGTTATGAATCGCCAAAATCATACGACACTCTGACTCCGGTATATAGACACCATCAGCGTTAGAGTGGTGGATCAAATCATGATTTTTTTTGCCGATTAACTCGTCAGGATCATAACCTAGCATCATGGCCGCAGCAGGGTTAATAAAAGTTGTTACCCCATCACAATCTAAACCAAATATGCCCTCATTACTGTGTTCAAGTAATAACTTAGAGCGCTCCTGCGCTGTCTTTACGGCAGTTTGAAAGCTGATACGGTCCCGCAAATCCTTGAAAACCGTGATCATGTAGTCGGTATTATGATAAACAAATGCCCGAGAGGATGCCTCAATAGGGATCTCTTCCCCTGTCGCTAGCCGATGGCGTGTTTCTATTTTACGAGGCTGGGTTTGTATCGATCTCCAGTTATTTTTAAGGATCGACAAGGAATGATCAGGATCCCAGTCAAAAATATGGGTCTTATAAAGCAGTTCAGGACTAACACCAAAGTGCTGGATAGCTGCATCGTTAGCATAAACAATCCTGAACTGTTCATCAGGGGAGCAGCAAATAAGCGGGTCAAAACTATGGTCAACCATTGCATTAACCAACGAAAGTTGACCACTCATTTCTGTCTTATCAGTTATGTCCGTACCCGAAGAAAGAATGCCAACACGATTGCCATGCTCATCTTCCAACACGCGGTTGTACCACAAAATCAAGCGCTCTTCCCCAGAGCGGGTCAATACGTGTTTTTCAACCTCTTGATTGGGTGTTGTCCCTAAACTCATTAAACGGTTATAAGCTCGCCGAGCAGGAACTCTACCTACTTCAGGCAGAAAATTATCAAACCAGTCTAAACCAATCGCTTCTGATTGATCGACACCCAGCAGCTGACAAGCAAAACGATTGAGTAAAGTCACCCTCCCCTCTAAATCCAATGTCACCATAATGACACCGGCAATATCGAGGTAATAGTTCGCGCGTTGGTGCTCTAAAGCGATCGCTTGCTGGTCTTCATAGCGGCGGGATATGTCTTGTACGATCGCAATAAAGAGATCATCACCTTCCGGCTGAGCCAGTGATAATTGAAAAACTTCAACAGGATGAGAAGCGCCACCATTACAGACATAGCGGGTTTCAAACCGAATTTGGCCTTTATTACTTCGGAGCTCACTCAAAATATTGGCAAATCGCTCTTTCGAGCACTTTGCATCAATATCAAAAATCTTAAGCTGTAGCAGTTCTTCTACGCTGTACCCCAAAAAATCGGATGCAGCTTGGTTTGCTTCTAGGATATCTCCGTTAGCACTTAGGCATAAAACTTGAAAGCCAGCTTGCTGCATAGCGAGCAACGCATTTTTTTGTAAGCAGGTTGCGCCATTATGAGACTTAGGATAAGCAATTAAACGAAGAGGAAATAGCGCTCCCTTTGCAGGCAAGTCGCCCGCTATTCGAAAGCTCACAGCAGTATAATCACCGCTGCCATTCCTCAGTCTCAGGTTCATCTCCTGAAAAACATCTGCATCAAGCCAGCGCTGCCAAACAGCACTGAACAAAGGCAAATCATCTGCGTGTACAATCGAGGATAAGAACCCTTCCCGCAGACAATCACTATCGTCATAACCTAAAAATTTTTCAGGCTCGTGTTTATAGACCCTTAATTCATCCCTCTTCGGGTCATAATACCCATTACAAACGCTGGTTTGATCCGCTTTACCCAGCCAATCCCCAGACGTATCACTTCTCATCGACAGCTCTTTTATTATGATTATAAGATCGAATATCTGTATAAGACCTACAAGCAAAAAGCTCTATAAATCCTATTGCAACATGTTCTAATATAGCATTTAAGAAACACTTTATCAGTTGATTTATCTAAACTTTTTAAACATATATAGAGGGAAATGGTATATACCATCGCCCCTCTAGCAAGGTGAAATTATACAAAATAGCTCTTTAGTGGCGGAAAACCGTTAAACTCCACGGAGCAATAACTACTGGTGTAGGCTCCTGTTGATAACCAATAAAGCCGATCCCCAATATCTAGTGATAATGGCATCTGGTATTTGTGGTTTTCATACATGATATCCATACTATCGCAGGTAGGCCCCGCCAAAATTACATCTTCTTCTTCCCCATCACGTTCTGTGTATATACGGTACTTAATTGATTCATCCAGCGTTTCAATTAGGCCATTAAATTTACCAACATCCGTGTAGATCCAGCGCTCTAGAGAAGAGGAGGATTTTCTGGAAATCAAAACCACCTCAGATACCATGACACCCGAATCGCCCACTAAAGAACGCCCCGGCTCCATAATAATTTCAGGAATATCATCCGGAAAATCTTCTGTTAAGTAACGGGTTATCTCTTCAACATAGGTCTGGAAGTCATTGGTCTTCTGATTATATTGGGCCGGGAAACCACCGCCTAAATTAATCATCTTTAGTGCAATACCATGATCATTATAGAGTCGGTCATAAACCGTTTTCACTTTAGCAATGGCACCATCCCACACATCTATCTCGCGCTGCTGGGATCCTACATGAAAAGAGATGCCATAAGGCTCTAATCCAAGGTCGTTGGCGAGGACTGCAAGCTCTACGGCCATTTCAGGGCTACACCCAAACTTTCGGGACAGCGGCCAATCTGCACCTTCTGCACCCTCAGTTAGAATTCGAATATACACGCGAGATCCTGGCGCATTTTCCGCAATGTTTCGAAGATCTGCTTCTGAGTCCGTAGCAAACAGCCGAACGCCTTTCTCATAGAAATAGCGAATGTCATTACGCTTTTTAATGGTGTTACCGTAGCTACAGCGATCCGCCGCAACGTTGTGACGTAACACCTTGTCTAATTCATAAGTAGACGCTATATCAAACTTGGATCCCAACTCCGCCAATAGCGATATCACTTCATCCGCCGGGTTAGCCTTAACGGCATAATAGATATGGGCATACTCAAAACCAGCCGCCAACTCTAAATATTTCTGCTTGATCGTATCTAGGTCAATCACGATAAAAGGCGTTTCTTTAGCATCCGCCAGATTTTTAATTTTTGTCCAAGTTGACGGTTGAATCAGATCAGGGTGTTTCACTACGGGGGTCACCTCGTTTATTTCTCATAGGTTATAAACTAAATAGCCCGTAATGGTCTTTCCAGTACGGGCTATTTGATTTTTCGCGAGTATAAATAAATTTATGCACAGATCAATAGATTCAGTTAAATTCCTCCACCATGCGTAATAATTCGTTCTATTTCCGCAAATGATTTTGCTTCGTACATTACTTCAAAACCCACTTTGAGTTTTCGAGATATATCGCTGGCTGAAATAATGCCCCTCACCCGCTTCACACTGGCTAAGCTTTCATCAATGATCAAGACATGTTGCTCCCCAGAGCCTTTTAAGGTCAGCATCACATCGCCAATTTTTGCATGTTGTAACTGCTCAAATGTAAGTGCTTGTAACTGAGATTTGCCAACCATAATATGTTTAACCAGTACATCCTCCCGCGCCGCGCCACTGGTTTGCATATGGGACATCACTCGACGCCCCATAATGTCTCTGGCCGTCACCACACCCGTGAGTTGGTTATTATCATTTACGGCAAAAAGAAAGCGCACATGTTGGCTCTTCATCCATTCTAGTGCTTCATCCACTTGCTGATCTTGAGAAACAGTGACAGGAGTCACCGTTTCAAAATCAGTCATTACAGCTGCCGCCGGGCTATGTAAGCCAATCGGTGTAGTAGACTGTTCAGGCGTGAGCAGGTAATTAACATCTGCTATCTCTTGCAACCGTATATGGCGAAATTCTTGAAACATCGCCGACCTCCTTTATTTTGTTTTTATAATTTGAAGTCACTTTTAATCAGCATAGACAGCTTTTGCAGAAAGTTCACCTATATCAGATATTTTTCAACGAAACGTTAAATCTGCTCACAATGGCTGGCGCAATAGAGTGCCCTGTGAGATGACAACGGCCCCACCAAATACTTCAACAGCAATAATTCCCGATTCGTTGATGCGTACATGCGTGCCTATGCGGCTAGGGCGCCCCATCTCTGTACCTTGAGAGATCATCCAACCGGTGTCTTTTTTCAAATTGTGCTTTAATGCCAACCCTCCCACTAAGGCAGCAGCGGCACTACCCGTTGCGGGGTCTTCTGCAATACCGGCGGCAGGAGCAAACATTCGCATTTGAATATCTACATCTGAATCACTATACGCAAACAAACATAGATCTGGAGCTATATGATCTTCTAGCTTTTCTCGCCAATAGCTAAGGTTCAATCTAGCTAAGGAGAGTGCCTTTACTGAAGTCAGTTGTATGATCTGATAGGGCACACCGCAACTAGCAACAAAGGGCTGTTCCGCAATATCAGCCGACGCTAAACCCAGCATGGCGGCCATGTCCGCTTGGGTTAACGTGCTCTTCTCAACATCAATGACAGGGAGTTGCGGCGTTTGAAATATCGCCGTCACCTCTGGCTCTTGCCCTTTAAATACTACTGGGACCGCACCTGCAACCTCATCAAGGATCAGATCTTCTTCTTTATCCCATGTCTCCAGCCAACCCAGAGAGCGCAACAATAGAGCAGTACCTACCGTAGGGTGCCCTGCAAAAGGAATTTCACCGTTAGGCATAAAAATTCGTATGGACCAACGATTTTTTGCTGTTTTTTCCCGAATGAAGACAGTTTCCGATAGATTCATTTCCCGGGCGATGCTTTGCATTTGCTGATCAGACAAATGCCCTGCATCAACAAAAACAGCTAACGGATTTCCAGCAAAAGGGGTATTAGTAAAAACATCCAGCGTATAGAAATCTAGCTTATTCATGACTTAACTTCCTGATTTAACTTAAAACGTCGGCCTGAGTAGACAAGCGCAACCACCAAGGCGGCACACATGAGTGTCCACAGATCGATGACCTCTCCCAAAAAAACACCTGCTAACAGCAGTGTGAAAAATGGCTGCAATAATTGTATTTGGCTTACCCGTGAAATACCGCCTAATGCCAAGCCTTTATTCCAAAGAAAAAAGCCAAACAGTTGACTGACTAACGCCAGATAAATAAACGCTAACCAGCCGGAGAAACTGTGTTGCAAAGGCGCTACACCAAACCACAGATAGCCACTCCAAGTAATAGGAGCCGTAAAAACCAGAGCCCAACAGATCACCTGCCACCCAGGCATCTCTGCTGATAATTTGCCCCCCAGCGCGTAGCCTATCGCCGATAGCAGGATACCCAGCATTAACACAAAGTCGCCAAATGAGACCGATGTCGCACCTCCTCTGCATGAAAAAGCAATGACAACCAGCGCACCAGCCAAACTGCATAGCCAGAATCCCAGAGGGTTTCTTTCATGATTGAGGAGACTACCAAATACCGCGGTTAACAAAGGCAAAATACCCATCAATACACCACCTTGTGCAGCCCCCATCTCTTTCATAGCAAGCGCTGACAAAACAGGAAAGCCCAACACAACACCACAAGCCGTTAGCAAGAGTAATCGTATCTGACGCGCACTCGGCCAAGGTACATTGAAGGCTCTAAGTAAAATCGCTGCGACTATGGATGCAATTGCCGAGCGGCCAAAGCCAATAGCAATCGGGTCAAAAAACTGCACACTCCAGCGCGTTGCTGGCAATGTCATTGAGAAGAGTACCGTTGCAAGTAATCCTAATAACAATCCCTTTTGGGGCGCGGACCACGTTGGTTGTGACAGCGAACCTTGTTCTAATCGAGTGACTAGTGACATAACTAATCCCTCCAGAAAGGCTTTGACCCTTCTTTCAGAGCATCTGATCGTGTAATGCCTATGTCTTTCAAAGCGTAGGCACTCAACATCATTAGTTGCTTACGTGTTTGTTGGCGCTGACGCAAAAACTTCAAACGCTCCAATATTCGCCGGATGACTTCAATAATAATCATCGTTCTGCCCTCCATATCATTGATGGAAGATAGCTTATGCCTTAAACTGAAACCGATACAGATTCAGACAAATATTATTAAAACCAGCACAGATAACAAAAACACTTATCTGTATCGTTATAGAAACCACAATCTGTACCCGAAAAAATAACTGTACAGGAAAACTGTAATGAAACGTTATGAGCAGGTTGCCCAAGCTATTTCTGAACGTATAGAACAATCCTATTACCAAGCGGGTGAGCGGCTTCCTTCTATTCGCGACGTCAGTAAAACCTTTGAAGTCAGTATCTCAACCGCACAAGAAGCCTACCGTTTATTAGAGGATCAGGGGCTTGCCGAGCCTCGCCCTAAATCGGGGTACTATGTACTCAATCGACAAAAAGCTCCCCAACAGTTGCCCGATGTCAGTAGACCGGTGCAGCGACCTTTAGAGGTTTCTCAATGGGAGGAGGTGTTAAATCTTTTATGCGCAAATACCAGTCAAGATATTGTCCAACTTGGCCGGGCAATTCCTGATTTAGAAGCACCTACATTAAAACCTCTCAGTCGGATTATGTCGGACCTTAATCGCTATGCGCAGTCGAGTATCCTCTCTTATGAGCACCTAAGAGGGTCAGATAAACTACGATTACAGATAGCAAGGCTAATGGTGGACTCTGGATGCCGATTGCATCCAGATGACATCATTACCACGACGGGATGTCAGGAAGCACTTTCCGTCAGCTTACGGGCTATTAGCCAACCGGGAGACATTATTGCCGTGGATTCACCCAGTTTCTATGGTTCGATGCAAGCGATCAAGGCCCATGGCCTCAAAGCGCTGGAAATACCAACCCATCCAGAGACAGGAATCAGTTTAGAGGCACTCCAACTTGCGCTGGAGCAGTGGCCGATTAAAGCCATCCAAATCACGCCAACTTGCAATAACCCCTTAGGCTACACCATGCCAGTCGAGCACAAGCAGCGCTTGCTGGAGATCACTGCACCCTATGATCTACCCATCATCGAAGATGACATCTATGGTGATCTTGCCTACCACGCACCCCGCCCTCCTTCGATTAAGTCATTCGATAATGAAGGTCGCGTACTTTTATGCTCCTCTTTTTCAAAAACGCTGGCACCTGGGCTTCGTGTAGGTTGGGTTGCTCCGGGCCGTTATGTCAACCAAGTCATACATATGAAATATGTCGTTACCGCCAGCACCGCTACCCTGCCACAAGTTGCGATAGCGGAGTTTATTGCCCAAGGTGGATATGAACGTCATATTCGAAAAATGCGTACGCAATACCAACAAAGCCGTGATGCCATGATCGGCTGGATCGAGAAGTATTTCCCGCAAGGTACTCGAATTAGCTACCCACAAGGGGGATTTTTACTGTGGGTCGAGTTACCCGTTGAGATTGATACCGTAATGCTAAATGAGCGCACCATGGCGCTAGGAGTCTGTATCGCGCCAGGCGTGCTCTTTTCAGCCAGCGGTAAATACCGCCACTGCATGCGCCTGAATTTCACTGACCGCCCATCGGAGCGCAACGAACGAGCAGTTCAGATCGTCGGTGAAGAGATTAGAAAAATGACACAAGAGCTTACAAAGGTAACGGTATAACTATAACTGGCGAGCAGCCGCAACAACAGCTTGCCCATAACTCAGCCCGCCATCATTAGCAGGTAGCTGCTTATGGGTTAGTAGCGCCAGGCCAAAGCTAGCTAATTTTTCTGCAAGTAGTCGACACAATAGCCGGTTTTGTGCAACGCCCCCGCTTAGCACCACCGTTGTGATAGAGGTTGCTTGAGATAAATCATTCAATAAATTTGCCAAAACATGTGCCAAAGAGTGGTGGAATGCACACGCAATCAATGCGGGATCTGTATCACGGGATAGGTCATCCAGCATCGCCGACCATAAGCGATCCCAACATAGAATCCGCATCTCACCGTCATATCTCCAATCCATCGGGTAGGTACGATCCACAGATAGTACTTTTTCAGCCAAGGACTCTAGTTCTATAGCGGCCTGCCCTTCATACGTTATCCGGTCGCGAGATAAGTCTAATAAAGCAGCGACAGCATCAAATAGCCGCCCTGCCGAACTGCTCATGGGGGAGTTCAGTTGTTTTTTAAGCATTGATCGAATAACAGGGATAGGTTTGTCATCCAGCCAAGGGAGTTGTGGTAATGCTTCATCCAGCAAACCATAATGATGCAGTTGCGCTACTAGACAGCGCCATGGCTCCAATATCGCCTGAACACCTCCCACCAAAGGTACCGGGTCAAAATACGCTACGCGAGTGTACTGACGGTAGTTAAACTGAAAAATTTCCCCTCCCCAGAGCGTGCCATCATCCCCTAGACCTAGACCATCCAGCGCGAGACCAAGCAGATCTTCACCTTCTAACGGCCACTGATGTTCCGCCAGACAACTGGACAAATGGGCATGGTGATGCTGGACCCATTCAACCCTTTTACCACTGGCTTTCGCATATTTGCTGGATAGATACTCTGGGTGATTGTCTGCCACTAAGCAAAATGGTTTCAGTGCATATAAACATTGATACCTCTCGATAGTATTGAGGTATTCATCATAGGTGCGCACATCTTCGAGATCACCTAGGTGCTGACTCACTATCGCCTGTCCCCCTTTAATCAGACAAATAGTGTTCTTAAGCTCGCCACCTAATGCTAATAAATCCGGTGCGCGCTCAAAACCGGGAGGCAGCTTTATCGGAGCGGGCGCATAGCCTCGTGCTCTTCTGATCACCTGCATTTTAGGATAATTGTTACTCCCTTCAGAGTGGGAGTTTATTGCCACAACAGAGTCATCAACACGATTAACAATCTCCCTATCATGCAAAACATAATAGTCAGCGATCCCCTGCAGCTGAGATACCACCTCATCGTTATCAATCACCTGCGGCGAGCCAGAGCGGTTCGCACTCGTCATTACAAGGGGGGACTCAAAAGATTCCAGTAACAAATGATGCACAGGTGAGTGAGGTAACATACACCCTAAACGTGACTGGCCGGGTGCTACCTCTGTTGGTAACTGATACTTAGATGCCAACAGCACAATCGGCGCGCTGGCCGATTGCAGGAGCTGACGAACGTCTGAATCAAGACACGCATATCGCTGGACACTCTCACAATCACGAAACATAAGTGCAAAGGGCTTATCTGGGCGTTGCTTTCGCTCTCTTAAGCGTTGAAGCGCCTCTTTAGAGGTCGCATCACAGACGAGATGAAAACCGCCGATTCCCTTTATTGCGATAATATTGCCCTGCCGAATCTGTTCAGTTATCAGCTGAAACGGGTCTGAGACAGGGTTTATTTCTCTACTCTCTCCATCACATACCCATAATCTGGGCCCACACGCAGCACAGGCATTGGGTTGAGCATGAAAGCGACGATCAGCTGGATTATCGTACTCTTCTTGGCAGTCTTCGCATAATCGGAACTCAGCCATACTCGTTTGGTAACGATCATAAGGGATCCCACGAAGAATACTTAAACGCGGCCCACAATGGGTGCAATTAATAAAAGGGTAGCGATAACGGCGATTAGAGGGATCTTTTAGCTCCGAAATACACGCAGGGCATGTTGCTGCGTCCGGCACACACCCAGTTAGTGGATCGCCGTTGCGGCTCTTGATAATCTGAAAATCCGGAGAATTAATCACTAACTCTGCATCCATGCAGGAAAGATGTTCGATTCGAGCAAGAGGAGGAAGCGCTGTCGTCAATGCTTTAATGAATTGATCCCGCTGTTGCGAAGATGCAACCAATTCTACCGTCACCCCTGCAGCATCATTCCATACCTGCCCCATTAACTTCAGCTGACGGGCAAGGTGCCACACAAAGGGGCGAAAGCCTACGCCTTGCACCAATCCTGTGACGGTTAATCGGTAGCCTTTTCTTATCACTTGACGCATCTTATTACCTAAAACAACAAACCACTGCTTCCCAGCCTTGCCCAGTGCTGGCATGACAACACATATACTCTAGCACTATAAGGAAAAGCTAACGGGTATAGCAATTGCTTACTCTCTGCAGCACAGAAGATCGCTTTGGCATGCCTATTACTTGACCTAAAAGTCAGAAAAGACCTATTCTTAAACTCAGTATTTCCGTCAAGTAAACAGTATTGGAGCTCTACAAGGTGATACGTTTTCTCCTAAACCAAACACCAGAAATCATTGAGGCCATCGACCCCAATACGACGGTGCTAAACTATTTACGCCAACACAAACACCTGACTGGTACAAAAGAGGGGTGCGCCTCTGGCGATTGTGGCGCTTGCACCGCTGTACTCGTTTCGTTGCAGGATGAAACGCTTTCCTATGAGACGATCAATACATGCCTAACCTTGTTACCCGCTTTAGAGGGTAAGCAGTTAATTACCATTGAAGCACTCAAACAAGCGCAGCTACACCCGGTGCAAAAAGCAATGGTGGAGCATCATGGATCTCAGTGTGGGTTTTGTACGCCAGGCATTGTTATGTCTCTCTTTGCTTTACAGAAAAATGTAACGACATACCAAAGAGAGGCTACGCTCGAAGCCCTATCGGGCAACCTTTGCCGCTGTACGGGCTACCAACCGATCATCAATGCCGCAAAACAGATTTGCGACACACACAGCAATGACGTATTCGATCAGCAAACGGGCAACACCATTACCCAACTCAAGGCGCTACAAAATGATCATTTAAGCGGTATACAGGCACAAGGGAGCGAATGCTTCTCTCCAAGAACGCTTGATGAGCTGGACAAGCTACTCCTCCAAAACCCTAACGCTCGTATTCTGGCAGGGGGGACCGACTTAGCCTTAGAAATTACACAGATGCATCACCGCCTAAGCCCCATCGTTTATCTTGGTCGCATTGAAGCACTAAAGCGCATCAATCTCAGTGATAGCCATATTGAGATAGGCGCAGCCTGCACATTAAGCCACTGCCACTCTATACTCAGTCAGGAATATCCAGATTTGGGTAAATTACTTGATCGATTCGCATCCTTACAAATTCGCAACCAAGGCACTCTCGGGGGCAACATTGCCAACGCATCACCCATTGGTGACTCCCCCCCAGCCTTAATTGCGGCAGGTGCAAGCGTACAACTGAGGCGCAATGGCCATATACGTTGCATGCCTTTAGATGAATTTTTTATCGACTACCGCAAAACGCACCTATTACCCGGCGAGTATATAGAGAAGATTTGCATCCCAAGAAAACACCCGCAAAGCCTCTATCGGATCTACAAAATATCTAAACGTCTCGATGATGATATCTCAGCAGTATGCGGTGCTTTTCACTTACAGATGCATAACGGTTTGATTACTAATGTGCGTATTGCTTTTGGTGGTATGGCTGCCATCCCTAAACGAGCCATTAAGTGTGAAAAAGCACTCGCAGGCCAGCCATGGCAATTCTCAGTATTAGAAAAGGCTATCCCTGCTTTAAATGACGACTTCAGCGCCCTGTCTGATTTTAGAGCCAGTGCACACTACCGCACCCTAACCACCCGAAATCTATTAATGAAGCTTTGGTGGGAGTCACAGCACGATAGTAACTTGATAACACGAGTGAGTGACCATGTCGAAATCTAACCCTCCTACCCCGCCCCCTGAAGTGCTGGAACTTGCTTTCAAACAGACGCTTACGTCAGGTGTCGGCAAAAAACTCCCCCATGAGAGCGCCGAGCGACATGTTAGCGGTGAAGCTCGCTATATTGATGATCAACTGGAGTATCCCAACCATCTGCACCTTTATGCGCGACTGAGTGAGCAAGCCCATGCCACCATCACAAAATTAGATGTGAACGCCTGCCGTCAGTACCCTGGGGTTGCTTGTGTGATTACCGCCGATGATATTCCAGGCCAATTAGATATTGGCGCGGTACTCCCTGGCGACCCACTACTGGCACATAGCAAAGTGGAATACTGGGGACAACCACTGTTTGTTGTTGCAGCAACCTCCTATGACATAGCCAGAGAAGCAGCACAGTTAGCCACCATTGAATATGCACCACTAGAAGCGCTACTTGATGTAAAAGAAGCACTACACAAAAAGCATTTTGTCATGCAGAGCCACCAGCACAAACGTGGTGACGCTAACAAAGCAATAGCCAGCGCGCCACATTGCATTAAAGGGCAACTCAATATAGGCGGCCAAGAGCACTTCTACCTAGAGACACAGGTATCCAGCGTTATACCCACTGAAGATGGCGGAATGCTGGTTTATTGCTCCACCCAGAACCCCACTGAAGTCCAAAAACTGGTGGCTAGCGTCTTGGGCCTGTCTATGCACAAAATCACCATCGATATGCGCCGAATGGGTGGAGGATTTGGCGGTAAAGAAACTCAAGCAGCGGGCCCTGCTTGCCTTGCAGCGGTTGTAGCGCAAAAAACAGGGATGCCTGCAAAAATGCGTTTGGCTCGTTCTGATGACATGATGATGACCGGTAAGCGCCACCCTTTTTTTGTCGAGTACGATGTTGGGTTTGACCAAAAAGGCGTGCTACAAGGTGTCAATATAGAGTTGTCGGGCAACTGTGGATTTTCACCGGACTTATCAGGCTCCATAGTGGATCGCGCCATGTTCCACGCGGATAATGCCTATTACTTAGGTGACGCTCTCATTACCGGGCACCGTTGTAAAACACATATCGCCTCCAATACAGCTTATCGCGGGTTTGGCGGGCCACAAGGGATGCTTGCTATTGAAAACATTATGGATGAAATAGCACGCTTTCTAGGTGAAGACCCTCTCACCGTGCGAGAACGTAACCTCTATGGCCAGCACGACAGAAACATCACTCATTATTACCAGACGATTGAGGACAATCCCATCAAGGATATTCTCGAACAGGTGAAACAAAGCGCAGACTACCGCCAGCGCCGTCAGCAGATTAGCGAATTCAATAACAAACACCCTTTCCTGCGTAAAGGTATCGCCTTAACACCGGTCAAATTTGGCATATCGTTTACGGCGGGCTTTCTTAATCAGGCGGGCGCCTTAATCCATATTTATACCGACGGTAGTATTCAACTGAACCATGGTGGTACAGAGATGGGGCAAGGTTTGAACACCAAAGTCGCTCAAATTGTCGCTGAAGAGTTACAAGTCAGTATCGAGCGCATACAGATAACCGCTACAGATACCAGCAAAGTACCCAATACCTCACCGACTGCCGCCTCATCAGGCGCGGACCTCAATGGCAAAGCGGCGCAAGCGGCAGCACGTACATTAAAACAGCGCTTAACAAACTTTGCGGCTGAACGGTATAACGTGGATACCTCAGCCATTATATTCAAAAACAACTGTGTTCAAGTCGGTGAGACGCTGGTGAGCTTCGACGCATTGGTACAAGACGCTTACTTTTCTCAGGTTTCGCTATCCAGCACGGGCTTTTATAAAACCCCGAAAATTCACTACGATAGAGATAGCGCCAGCGGCCATCCTTTCTACTATTTTGCTTGGGGTGCAGCTTGCTCTGAGGTCATCGTTGATACATTAACAGGAGAATATAAAGTCCTTCGTACCGATATTCTGCACGATGTCGGCGCTTCATTAAATCCAGCTATCGATATTGGGCAGATCGAAGGAGGCTTTATACAAGGAATGGGTTGGTTAACCACCGAGGAATTATGCTGGAATGAACACGGTCGCTTAATGACGAACAGTCCTGCGAGCTATAAAATTCCAGCGATCTCTGATACACCGCTCATCTTTAATGTCGATTTGGTCGAGAACCGTAAAAACCCAGAAGATACGGTCTACCATTCCAAAGCGGTAGGAGAGCCTCCCTTTATGCTGAGCATTTCAGTCTGGTGCGCGATCAAGGATGCTGTCTCTAGCTTGTCAGACTATCGATACCACCCCGATATAGATGCCCCCGCCACTCCCGAAAAAGTATTGTTGGGTATTGAAAAGCTAAAACACCAACTGGCAAATAGAGAACCTTTGTCGTGAAGTGGTTAACCTCCCTCAACCAACTACAGGCTCTTGGGGAAGCAGCGATCCTTGTGACCATTATTGAAAACCGGGGATCAACGCCCAGAAACAGCGGTTCAAAAATGGTAGTCACTGCACAGAGCAGCTTCGATACGATCGGTGGAGGTCACCTAGAACACAAGGCGATAAAGCTTGCCCAACGACTACTCAAAGACAATGTTCATACTCCATCACAGGTGCATTTTTCCTTGGGTGCCAGCCTAGGTCAGTGCTGTGGTGGTGCTGTTACATTGCTTTTTGAGCCGATTATTCCCCGCAGCTTACATATTTGCCTATGTGGTGCGGGGCATGTTGCAAATGCACTGGTCCCAATCTTAGCTAATCTGCCCGTTCAGGTTACATGGATTGATGAACGCGCTTCGCTTTTTCCGGCAAGCATTCCGGAAAATACAACCGCCTGCATTAGTGATGACTCTGTCAGCGAAATAGCCAACCAACCTCAAAACAGCTTCTATTTAGTCATGACCCATAATCACCACTTAGATCAATCACTTATCGAGGCTATTCTCAAACGGGGTGATGCCCGCTACGTCGGCATGATTGGCTCAATAACAAAACGACGTAAATTTGAGCATAGACTGAAACATAAAGGGTTTAGTGAAGAAGCCATAGCACAGTTCACCTGCCCCATCGGGGAGGTAAAGATACCCGGCAAACTTCCTGGTGAGGTAGCTGTTTCAATCGCCGCGGAAATCATTCAGCATTATCAGCAAAGAGCCAGCCACGCTGCCCAACTCAATTAACGCTGACGTACAGCTCCTCAGCCAAGTAAAATAAACCATTAAAGCACCCAGCTATACCCACAACCGGACAATCTTCACATGACACACACAATCCAAGCTTTTCGCGCTGCTTTACTCCACTCGATTGCTGACCCCGCCGAAGTCGGACCAACAGCAAGTTATGAATACTTCGAAGATGGATTGCTGGTTATCGAAAATGGGCTGATTAAAGCCATAGGCCATGCGGCGGACCTCCTCCCTTCGCTAGCGGATAACACACCGATAACAACCTACCCAGATGCACTGATCACACCAGGTTTTGTGGATACCCATATACACTACCCACAAACCGGCATGATTGCCTCTTACGGGGAGCAATTATTGGATTGGCTAAACAACTATACATTTGTGGAGGAACAAAAATTCTCCGATAAAAACCATGCTGATACAGTCGCCAAGCTCTTTCTAACCGAACTACTGAGAAATGGCACAACCACCGCTTTAGTATTTGGCACGGTGCACCCAGAATCCATAGATGCTTTTTTTGAAGTCGCAAACGACAAGCACCTGCGAATGATCGCAGGAAAAGTCATGATGGACCGCAACGCACCAGATGCCCTCCTCGATACGCCTCAAAGTAGTTATCAAGACAGTAAAGCCCTTATCCAGCGCTGGCATGGAAAGAATCGCTTACATTATGCAGTGACACCACGCTTTGCTCCCACCAGCAGTGAAGAGCAACTCACACTGGCTGGCCAATTGTTGCATGAGTTTCCTGACCTTTATCTGCATACCCATTTAAGCGAGAACAAGCAGGAAATTGAGTGGGTCAAGGCCCTGTTTCCGGAGCGAGAAGGCTATCTGGATGTCTATGACCACTATGGTCTGCTCGGTAAGCGATCCGTGTTTGCCCACGGCGTACATTTGTGCGAATCAGAATGTCAGCGACTCGCTGATACCCAATCCTCACTTGCGTTCTGTCCTACCTCAAATTTGTTTTTAGGCAGTGGCCTTTTTGATCTTAGTAAAATGGAACAATACAAGGTTAACGTTGGATTAGGGACGGATGTGGGCGCTGGTACTAGTTTTTCTATGTTGCAAACATTAAACGAAGCTTACAAAGTGATGCAGCTACAACAGAAAAAACTTAGCCCTTTCAAATCTTTATATCTGGCCACGCTGGGGGGCGCTAAAGCCTTAAATCTTGATGCCTATATCGGCACACTACATCCCGGCACAGAAGCAGATTTTGTGGTACTTGATTATCATGCAACGCCTTTAATGCAATACCGCATGGCACAAGCCACCACGCTTGAGGAGCGCTTATTCGTATTGATGACCTTAGGAGATGACCGAGCAGTTAAAGCCACTTATATACTGGGAGAAGTCTCTCATCAACGTTAGCTTTTCT
Source organism: Neptunomonas concharum (assembly GCF_008630635.1). Taxonomy (NCBI): domain Bacteria; kingdom Pseudomonadati; phylum Pseudomonadota; class Gammaproteobacteria; order Oceanospirillales; family Oceanospirillaceae; genus Neptunomonas; species Neptunomonas concharum. Next base: position 2,200,735 of record NZ_CP043869.1, read on the forward strand.
GTGAAATCGAAGAACAAGCCTGCTGCTCCCTTCTTCCATACAAGCTATAATCTCCAGTGACACTCATCGACGTCAGTTTTTTCTCCAACCGAGGATTTTTATGCAAGACTTGATCGCAACCAGCCTTAAATATCAACAAGGCACCCTGAGTGTGTTAGATCAACACCAGCTGCCCGACAAAGAGGTTTGGCTTGCCTGCCATAGCGTTAAATCTATGGTGGATATGATCAAGAAACTACAGATTCGTGGTGCTCCTCTTATTGGCATTGGGGCAAGCTTGCTGCTCGGGTACTTAGCCGAACAAGGTGTTGATGAAAATGGGTTAAGGGAAGCAGCCGCCACCTTGCGTGCGGCCCGTCCTACTGCTGTTAACCTCATGAATAACATGGACAGCATGTTGTCCGTCCTCAACACTCAAGGTGTTGGCGCGCTCCCCAAAGAAGCTGAACGGCTGTTCCACGAAGATATCGCTCTATGTGACGCGATGGCGAGCCGCGGCGCTCAATTGATCAAGCCGAATAGCCATATTCTCACCCACTGCAATACCGGCAGTTTAGCCACCGCAGGTGTTGGCACAGCCATAGGTGTTATTAGAGCCGCCCATGATCAAGGTAAAAATATTCATGTTTACGTGGATGAGACCCGCCCTCTCCTGCAAGGAGGGCGATTAACAACCTGGGAGATGGGTAAATTTAATATTCCCCACACCCTGATCTGCGACAACATGGCCGCTTTGTTGATGCGCGATGGCAAAGTAGATTATGTATTGGTCGGCGCTGATAGAATTGCTGCTAACGGTGACTTTGCCAATAAAGTGGGCACCTACGCCTTAGCCGTCATTGCCCATTATCACAAGATTCCTTTCTATGTGGTCGCCCCTTACACCACCGTTGATCCTGAATGCCCCGAAGGGAGTATGATACCCATCGAAGAACGCGATGCAGCAGAAGTTCGAGGTGTCAGCGGCAGTTTTGGCGCTGTGCGTTGGAGTCCAGAAGATACACCCGTGTTTAATCCCGCTTTTGATGTTACACCCGCATTTTTGGTCACTGGCTGGATTTTAGATAACGCCGTCTACTCACAAGACGAAATACACAAAGGCGTATTAAAAAGAGGATAAAAAATGCCTCTACGCCTTTAAAGATATTGGCTAAGCTCCTATCATGCACGGCCTTTCCTAACGAGCAAAACGAGAGTAATCAGTTTGGCAGTTACAGAGTTTATTCCAGGTCAACGCTGGATCAGCAATACCGAAGCCGAGTTAGGCCTAGGTATCATTACATCCAACCTAGACCGACGCGTTACCATCCTATTTCCCGCCGCAGAAGAGGAGCGTACTTACGCCACCGACAACGCTCCAGTGAGCCGAGTGGAGTACCCCGTTGGCGAATCCGTCCAAACAGCTGAAGGTGTTGAGTTCGAGATCACAGAACGTCTCGAAAAAAATGGATGTATTATCTATTTCGGTAAGGATAAAGAGGGCAACGAGCTCATTGTTCCTGAGTTAGAATTAGACAGCACTGTCCAATTTAACCGCCCGCAAGATCGCCTATTTGCAGGACAAATAGACAAACTAAGCCGTTACCGCTTGCGTTTGGATACCCTTGAGCACCATCATCGCCTGCAGAAATCACCGGCCTACGGTCTATCAGGTGGTCGTGTGCAATTGTTACCTCATCAGTTTTACATCGCTCATGAAGTCGCAAATCGTTTTGCGCCAAGGGTATTACTTGCTGACGAAGTAGGCTTGGGTAAAACCATAGAAGCCGGTCTCATACTCCACCAGCAACTCATCAGCGGCCGCGCACAACGCGTGTTAATTACCGTACCTGATAGCTTGGTTTATCAGTGGTTAATTGAGATGCTTCGCCGGTTTAATCTGCGCTTTAGCATTATGGATGAGCTTCGCTGCACCGCTATGGAGATGTCAGGAACAGACAATCCGTTCGAATCAGCGCAACTGATCCTCTGCACCCAGTCGTTCATCAACGATAACGCCGAACGGATAGAACAGATTTTAGCCTGCCAGTGGGATATGCTGATTGTCGACGAAGCTCACCACCTTGTGTGGAGCGAAACCGAAACCAGCCCGCTTTATAGAACAATTGAGACACTGGCAAGCAACATCCCCAGTTTGTTGCTTCTGACAGCCACCCCTGAGCAGCTAGGCATTGAAAGTCATTTTGCCCGCTTACGCTTGCTCGATCCTGATCGTTATTCAGATTTAGACCAATTCCGTGAAGAACAGACTCACTACGCTGAAGTCAACACACTGGTTCAAAAGCTCATCGCTGAGAATGGCGTATCCCTGCTCGCTAATGACGCGGCACTTCAAGCTGAGCTGAATGGTTACTTGGGTGAAGAAACCTCAGCAGCCTTGATTGAGTCAGCTCAATCTGGTGAAGGAGATATCGCCCTTGAAGAATGCATTAACCACCTCTTAGATCGGCACGGAACAGGACGCGTACTCTTCAGAAATACCAGAGATGCAGTAGAAGGCTTCCCAAAACGCGTACTTCATACCTACCCTCTCGAAGCCCCCCTGCAGTTAATGACAGATACTGCCGAAGCGACCCTGCAACAGGTACTCCAACCAGAGTACTTGATTGGGGAAGATTGGCTAGAACAGGACCCAAGAGTCGCTTGGCTGGACAATTGGCTCAAAGATCATCGTTTAGAGAAAACCTTACTGATCTGTGCCAGCGCAGATAGCGCACAAGCGTTGGAGGAGTATATCCGGCTACGTAAAGGCGTTCGCTCTGCCGTTTTCCATGAGAAGATGACACTCATCAATCGTGACCGAGCTGCGGCTTATTTTGCCGACGAAGAGGAATACGCACAGGTGCTGGTGTGCTCTGAAATTGGTAGCGAAGGGCGTAACTTCCAGTTTGCACAACACCTCATTATGTTCGACCTACCTCTAAACCCCGACCTGTTAGAGCAGCGTATCGGCCGTTTAGACCGTATCGGCCAAAAACATGATGTGCAGATTCATGTCCCCTACTACGAAAACAGTGCCCAAGCGATTCTGCTACGCTGGCTGGATGAAGGCATCAACGCTTTTCGTCATACCTGCCCTGCTGGCCAATTGCTCCTAAATCAATTTGAAGACACGCTGACTTCCCTGCTGCTCGATGGCGCGGATGAGGCTGTATTTCAGGAATTGATCACAACATCCCAAGCTGCCTCTAAAGAGATTCTCGACGAACTCAAAAAGGGACGAGATCGCCTGCTTGAGATGAGCTCTTGTCGCCCAGCTCAGGCAGAGGCACTGTTGGAAGCTGTTACCGAGTATGAGCAACGTAGCCAGCTGGTTGATTACATGGAACGGGTATTCGACCAATTCGGCGTAGATCAACAAACTCATGGTCTACACTCGGTTATTCTACAGCCAACCGATCAGATGATTTATCACCGCTTCCCGGGGCTCTCGGATGATGGCTGCACGGCGACCTATTCCAGAGAGGAGGCGCTTGGCCGCGAGGACATGCAATTCTTAAACTGGGAACACCCAATGGTTTCTGGGGCAATGGAGATGATTACAGGCAGTGAGTTTGGTAACACGGCTGTCTGCACCGTTAAACTCCCGCCACTACAGCCAGGCACTTTATTGGTTGAGACTATTTTCGTCCTCTATTGTGCAGCTCCCCGTGCGCTTAACCTGCAGCGTTATCAACCTCAAGCGACGGTTCGCGTACTGTTTGATAGCAACGGTAATAATCTGACTCAGATTATTACCTCAGAGCACCTGAACAAACTTGGCGAGCGCGTCAAACGTCATGCGTCCCAAAATTTGATACGTCATGGCCGCGAACAGATCTCCAGTGTTTTGGAAAAAGCCGAGACAGCCGCCGAGCAGCAGCAGGATACCCTCATAGCCGCTGCGTTGGACAAAGCAACACATCAGCTTGATGAAGAGGTAGAACGTCTTCAAGCACTGATTAAAGTCAATCCTTCAATTCGTGAAGATGAACTATCGCAGTTACTGGCTAATCGTGAGAGTATCTTAAATCACTTACGCACATCTAAATTAAAAATGGATGCCGTACGTATCGCAGTGGTGAGTAATTAGCCCTGCTTAATTAAAACCTACAGGAGGGTGCGATGCGCTTAAAGGATTGGGGCTTGGCCCTACTCGTCGTACTCGCCTGGGGGGTTAACTTTGTTGTGATTCGTTGGGGGCTGGACGAACTCCCCCCTTTTTTATTAGGGGCATTACGCTTCTTACTCGTTGCCTTTCCAGCACTCCTTTTTATTAAACCGCCTAAACTTCCGCTCAAATGGCTATTCGCTTATGGCTTAACCATTAGCTTCGGGCAATTTGCGCTGCTATTTAGCGCAATGTATTTAGGTATGCCGGCAGGTCTTGCATCGTTAGTGCTACAAGCACAAATGCTTTTCACCCTATTATTTGCATTAGTCTTTTTAGGAGAGCGTTGGAAGCTTCCACAAATCTTATCCTTAGGCATTGCAGGAGGCGGGCTAACCCTCTTAGCAACTCAAACATCCTCTTCGCAGATGACATTTATCGGGTTTGCCTTAACGATCGCTGCAGCCGCAAGCTGGGGCTTGGGTAACATTATTAACCGCAAGATTGGCCAGCTAGGGCATGTCAACCTGATGAGCCTCGTGATTTGGGCGGCACTCATACCACCTCTGCCTTTTTTAGGTTTGTCACTTTACTTTGAAGGGTCTGATTTAATCATCAGCAGTTTACAAAATATCAGTCTGAAATCGGTAGCAGCTGTCTTCTACTTAGCGGCTATCGCTACCATCTTTGGGTATGGTTCTTGGGCATATCTGATGCGCCATTATCCTGCGTCACAAGTGGCACCTTTGACCTTACTTGTTCCTGTTATTGGCTTGCTGACTGCATGGCTAATATTGGATGAAACACTTAATATGCTTCAGCTCATCGGCATTGTACTGATTATGCTTGGTCTGATGATTAATGTATTTGGCCAACGTTTCTTGAATGCACTATTTCGCTGACAACCTTGCTATTCAACAACAGTAAAACATCTGCTCCAAATCACGGGCACAAAAAAAGGCGAGATTCTCATCTCACCTTTTTTTATTCCACCTGATTAGATCAGGCTTATTGCTTCTGTATTACAGAGCAACGATGTTCTCAGCCTGAGGACCTTTCTGACCCTGAGTAACTGTGAACTCAACCTTCTGGCCTTCTTTCAGGGATTTGAAGCCTGTACCAGTGATTGCACTGTGGTGTGCGAATACGTCAGGGCCGTTTTCACGCTCGATGAAACCGAAACCTTTCTCGTCGTTGAACCATTTTACTGTACCAGTAGTAGTAGACATAATAATATCCTATCTTATTCAAGAGTAATTTTGTGCCCGAAAATTCGAGCGGTCTGGCTGGAAGTGTGGTGCTATTTACTTATGAAAAACAGGACGAGGTACTACTAAGGAACTTCGCAATGGTGTGCATAAATACAAGACGTGCCTTCAAGCTGTGTCCAGAGTATAGCGCTTCAACCTGCCAGTCAACTAACTTTTCAACTATTTTATTGATTCAAATATAGTTCTATCTTTTCAAAGACCCATTCAGCCTCTGAAAAAATATAATTTTCAGCCTTACCTAAGTCGTCGTAACGGCGTAATGTTACACACTCGTTAAAGCGTTCAAGGTTTTCAAAACGATCAGCCTCTGCGTCTGTCATAATACCGCCTTGAAAGACTAAAGATATGAGGCTTGCTTCGGAGAGTGTATCCAAATACCCCTGCTCACGATGACAGAGGTACCGTTTGGCTTCCGCATGCTGGCGAATAGGTTCAACCACCGCTTCATCAAAACCTAACTGCTGAAGATAGTCTGCACCGACTCGATCATGTATGCGGCTTTGAAAACCATCTAGATCGTCGACTAAATGGCCTACATCATGTAAAAACGCAGCAATAACCAAACTATCTGACTGGCCATCATGATGTGCTAGTTTGGCACAACTGACCGCATGGGAGAGTTGAGTAACCTGTTCTCCATAATGTTCAACACCACGGCGCTGATAAATCGTTTTTAATTGCTGAACAACATCGTCTACTTGCATTCTGATGACTCGCTACCTGTAGATTTGATTTCAGGCAGGAGTCTAAGTTTCTGTTATGACAAATAGATTAAAGATCGCTCTATTCGATCAGTCTAGCGCCCATTGGGAAATCCAAGCTGTTTCGTCATCATCCAGATAAGCCTGTTCCAGTAACTCTTGAGCCCATGGTTCCGTTTTCGATAACCAGTTCAAGAGCACTATCGCAGTCACTTTCGCTGCCGTTACCTCGCTCCACATCGTGGTGCCAAGACATCGCCAATGGTTAGGATCGATGCGCTTTGGACGTTCAATTTGTGTCTGGCATGTTTCACAGATCATTAAACAGTGTTCAAAAATGGGATCGGCAGCCACAGGCGGCACTTCAAAAATGTTCAGAGGCACACCACTGCTGTTACAAAGCTCGCAGTGCGCGCCACAGCGCCTGACCAAGTCCTTCCCATAGAGCGACAACCCATGATGCCGCTCTTGATGCTTATCACGCCCTTTTGACATATTGCTCCAGCCTATTCATCGAATAAAGGAAAACGCTTAGCGATATCATCACCAGTGAAATCAGCAACCCAGCCTTGCGGATTGTTGAAAAAACGGATCGCCGTAAAATGCGGCTCAGGCCCCATATCAAACCAATGTTTTGTTTGATCTGGTACCGAGAGAAGATCATCTTTGCAGCAATGGATCATATAAACTTTATCTTCTATGTGAAGATAGAACATCCCTTCGCCGGCCACAAAGAAGCGAACCTCATCTTCAGAGTGCGTATGCTCCTGAAGGAATTTTTGTCGAAACTCATCCTTTTGCGGGTTATCTGGTGTGATCGCTGCGATATCAACGGTTTGATACCCCTCTTCTGATATCAGCTTGTTAATCTCCTGATCGTACGCTTGGAGGACCTCTTCGTGGGTCATCTCTAGTGTAATCGGGCAGTCAATCATCCAGCGCTCAAAACGTATACCTACCTCACCTAGAACCCTGCTGATTTCATCGCCGTCCATACTATGGAATAAAACAGCAGAAGGGTCATTTTCTTGAAAAACCGTAATTGCGCTCATCACTTCTCCCCCGTAGTCGGGTATAAAATGGCTACCTCATCAAAAGAGCGGGCCATAGGGTGTTCTTTTGGATCAAGCAACTGATCCCTAGCTAATAGACACGTTTGCATACCCGCAGATTTTGCCGCATCCAACTCTTCGATAATATCCGACAAAAAGAGAATATTTTCAGGGGGATACTGCATCGCCGACGCAATTTTTTGATACGACACACCTTCTCGCTTATGGCCGGTAGTTGTATCAAAGTAACCTGAAAACACAGGGGTCAAATCACCGTAGTCGCTGTAGCCAAACAACAGTTTTTGCGCTTTAACAGAACCGGATGAGAAGATATATAACGCAACCTTCTGTTGATCCCACAGCATCAAATGTTGATACGCATCGGGGTAAAGATGCCCGGTAAAATCACCCTTTTCGTAACCTTCTACCCAGATAAGCCCCTGCAAACTTTTTAGCGCTGTCACTTTTTTATCTTCATCAATCCAGCCTAAAAATGCCTGCACCAGCGTATCTTTATCTGCATCAGGTTGTGAGATTTCAGCACGAGCCTGACTCATAATTTCTTGTACCATAGCGTCATCCCAATGATCACTCACGTACTCAGGTAACGCTTGGCGGGCATAAGGAAACAATACATCGTGGACAAAACGAATATCCGTTGTCGTTCCTTCAATATCAGTAAGAATAGCTTTTATCGTCATTATCGTTGTCCCAACTTGATCATCTCTAACTCACAGGCAAACAGAAACTCCAACCCCTCTAGGTGGCGACGCGCCTCTGCCATATCACGTCCCCAAGCGTATAAACCATGCCCCCTTACTAAAAACCCCCACTGTAAAGGGCGTTGCAGCCAACGTTGGTGTAGCTGCGCGGCCAATTCAGGCATATCTTGCGTGTTGTCAAAAACATGAATAGCGGCTTCAGCATCGTGAGTGGTGTTTCCCGACAGGGATTTCTGCATTTCATAGCCACGCAATGTGAGTACATCCCCGTCCACAAGACGCGACAATACTGTCGATGAAACGGAGTGAGTATGCAGTACAGCGCCAATATCAGCATCTAGTCCATAAAGAGCCATATGTAATAAAGTTTCTGCAGATGGCCGCTTCTCTGAGCCAATCACCACACCCTTGAGATCTACCTGTAGTAGATCCTCTGGCGTCAAAGCACCTTTATGCTTACCTGACGCCGTAACCCAAGCGTGCTTTGCATCTATACGAACAGAGAAGTTTCCACCGGTTGCTGGGCACCAACCTTGCTGATCAATCCACTTCCCCGCATCAATAACGGATTGTTTAAGAGTATCTGGCATTTGAACATTCACGAAGTAACAAAATTGATAGTTTACGAGAAGTTTTCAATCAGACGAAGGGAAAGCAGAATTATTTTAAAGACAGGGGCGGCCATTTCGACCGCCCCATCATTAACCGAAATGATTTCGGTTGAAGTGCCCGAAGGCAAAGGAGACATATGAAAAAACTAACCAACGCTTTCGCAATGCGTACTACCTAAATTCACATGATTCAGTATAGCTAATAAGTAACAAAGTCCAATGTCTGATTTTTCTTCTGATCACGTATAATGACTGAATTATTTTCATTGAAGGATAAAAACTCATGGCAACAATTGGCACCCCTCTTGCTGCAAACGCAACCCGTGTGTTGATGTGTGGTGGTGGAGAACTAGGCAAAGAAGTCGTCATCGAACTACAAAGATTAGGGGTAGAGGTGATTGTGGTTGACCGCTACGCGAACGCGCCGGCCATGCAAGTTGCCCACAGAAGCCATGTTATCTCGATGCTGGATGGCGAAGCATTGCGAGAAGTCATTCAAGCCGAGAAACCAGACTTAATCGTCCCAGAGATAGAAGCCATTGCCACGGACACATTGATCGAGCTTGAAGCTGAAGGGTTTACTGTCATTCCAACCGCCAATGCAACTCGTTTAACCATGAACCGTGAAGGAATTCGTCGTTTAGCCAGCGAAACTCTTGGTTTAAAGACATCTCCCTTCAAGTTTGCTGAAACCCGTGAAGAGTATCTCGCGGCCATTCAGGACATTGGGCTCCCCTGTGTTGTAAAACCGATCATGAGTTCTTCAGGCAAAGGCCAAAGTACGGTGAAAACTGAAGATCAGATAGAGAGCGCTTGGCAATACGCCCAAGAGGGAGGCCGAGCAGGTCAAGGTAAGGTGATTATAGAAGGCTTCGTCGATTTCGACTACGAGATAACTTTGCTCACTGTTCGACATACCAATGGCACCGCTTTTTGTGAGCCCATCGGCCACGTTCAAGTGGATGGGGACTATCGCCAATCCTGGCAGCCACAAGCGATGTCCTCAGCAGCACTAAGCGCAGCCAAAGATGCAGCATTGAAGGTTACCGAAGCTTTAGGCGGCCGAGGGTTATTTGGTGTTGAACTTTTTATCAAAGGCGATGAAGTACTCTTTAGTGAAGTGTCACCAAGACCCCATGATACCGGTATGGTTACCATGATATCTCAAGATTTATCGGAATTTGCACTGCACGCCCGCGCTATATTAGGGTTGCCTATTCCAAACATTCATTTTCATGGCCCTAGTGCCTCCAGTGTTATTTTAGTTGAGGGCAACTCTAATAAGGCACAGTTTGCTGGTTTAGACGCTGTACTGGCGATGCCAGATACTCAGCTACGCCTATTCGGTAAGCCCGAAGTGGCCGGACAACGGCGCATGGGTGTTGTACTTGCCCGCGATAATACGGTGGAATCAGCAATCTCTAAAGCCAGTAAAGCTTCCTCTAACATCACGGTTACCCTTTAACATCCGCCGATTCAGGCTGAACCAGCGCATACCAAAGCTGGTTCAGCTCGGACCGTAGCGCGATTGCGGTTTTCAAAGCGCTTTGAAAGTCTGCTGTATTAAGGTGTTCAAATAGCGGCAACTTCGCCAGTGCCGCCTCCTCGCAGCCAAACTCTTCACTCAATGCCGCGACATCAAGCCAAGGAGAGCCTAAGCCTGCATACTCCCAGTCGAGTACAACAAGCTGCTGCTTGTTCTGCAAAAGATTCCCTATGTGTAAATCGTGGTGCGCTAGGCAATATGGAATCTTAGGCAATGCACCAAATAACCGCCTTGTCCGATCCAGATTTTCTTGAAGGGAAGCCCGTTGTTCGGATGCTGATATGGCATCTATCTTTTCTTGGTAACCTTTCCAGATTAAATCGTACTTCTGTTCAGGCACATCAGATATTGATTGCCACTGCGCCACAATAGCCAACAGATCAGCTTGCGCTGGCATATTGCTAAGTTCCTGATACTCGCACAGGATCAACTGATCTACCGAAGACTCTAAAACATCAGGAGCCCAACTAAACCCTGCTATACGCGCCAATACTTGCTGCTCTCTTTGCCGATTAATACCCGGAATATCACTGCGACAATTTATCCTAAGGACGGCAGGCTGATTTTTATAAGTACCAACAAATAGTGTATTCGTCGTACCTGAATGGCCTTCAAGAGGCCGCCACCCCGCTAAGGTCAACGCCATTTTAGTATGCCCTTAAGCATTGATTATCATCCTTCACCACTACTCACTGTTGATCACACTTATGGTACTATAGCGCCCTCTTATCGGGGTGTCTGTATCGGTGCAGACTGAGATTTTACCCGTCGAACCTGATCCGGGTTATACCGGCGTAGGGAATAAAGGACATGATGAAAAAACTTTTTACAGGCTTATTACTCTCTAGCGCAACAACTCTACACGCGGCAGATCTGACCATCTATACCTATGATTCATTTGTATCAGAATGGGGCCCCGGACCTAAGCTGGAAACTGCCTTCGAACAAGAATGCCAATGTGATATTGAATTTATCGCGGTAGAAGATGGCGTCAGCATTTTAAACCGTGCTCGCATTGAACAAGCACGCACGAAGGCTGACGTTCTGCTTGGGCTGGATAACTCCCTTACCGAGATTACCCGTGAAGCGAAACTGACACAACCTCATAATATTTCACTCGATCCAATTAGTGCACATCTTAATGGGCAGGACGATACCTTCGTACCTTTTGACTATGGGTATTTCTCGTTCATTTATGACAGTGAGAAAATTCAACAACCTGCTACCTCACTAAAAGCCCTGATTGAGTCAGAAGCCTCCGTTATCTATCAGGACCCGCGCACCAGTACACCAGGACAAGGATTGATGCTATGGGTTAAGGCCGTTTATGGTGATGAAGCACCCTCTGCCTGGAAACAACTTGCAAGCCACACTGTCACCGTCACTAAAGGCTGGTGGGAAGCGTATAGCATGTTCCTAAAGGGTGACGCCGATTATGTTCTCAGCTACAACACATCCCCTGCCTACCATCAGGTTGCTGAACAAAAGAATCAATATAAAGCAGCGCGTTTTTCCGAAGGACACATTGTACAAACAGAGGTTGCTGCCATTTCAGCTTATGCGCAAAACCCAGCTCTGGCTCAGCAGTTCCTGACGTTTCTTATCTCCCCAAAAGCGCAGTCCATTATCCCTGTCACGAACTGGATGTTACCGGTCATCGACGATGTTACACTGCCCGAAGCATTTGATAGTCTGATCAAGCCTAAAACCATCGGCTTTACAGCTGAGCAGATTGCCAAGCAGCGTCAACAATGGATTAGAGAGTGGCGCGCTTCTGCCAATTAGCCATGAGTCATTGGCTTAGTTATGGTCTGGTGCTGTCTTTTACCTGTCTTTCCTTTTATGGACTGATTAGTTTTGGGAGCGCCTCACCTGACATTAACCTACTAAGCGATAGCTACTTCTATGAACTGTTAGGCTTTACCCTAAAACAGTCATTGCTTAGTGCATTACTCTCTGTTGCGCTCGCTATTCCGGTTGCCAGAGCGCTATTTTACTGCCCGACACTTCCCGCAAAGCGCTGGTTTCTCGCTTTCTGTTTACTCTGTTTTGTAACACCAACGCTGATCGTCATTACTGGCATGGTTGCGCTGCTGGGGCGTTCAGGGCTTTTAACACCATTACTCAACCAACTGACAGAGAACGGCTGGAACCTCTATGGGTTGTCAGGCATCTTACTGGCCCATATTTTTTTGAATACACCATTAGCGATTCGGTCGATCTGGTTACAACTGAGCGCTATCCCTGAAACCAGTTGGCGCTTGGCTGCACAGCTTAAACTCTCCCCTTGGCAACGCTTTAAAACGGTGGAATGGCCTGTACTGAGGCAATCATCCGCTGTGATCAGCGGCTTTATTTTTGTATTATGCTTCAATAGCTTTGCAGTGGTTCTAGCACTTGGGGGCGGCCCGAGTTCAACCACATTAGAAGTAGCTATTTATCAAGCGCTCAAATATGACTTTAATATAGCCGAAGCACTCACTCTGGCATGGTCACAACTGCTGATTGCAGGCACTCTATACGCCGTCATGACACGTTTCGGCACGCTCTCATGGCAGTCAGTGGATAATGGAAGCCCGCACTCCCCACCCCAACCCTCCCGACAAAAAGCCAATATTTTTAAGCTGATCTATCTACTGAGCTGGATACTGTTGTTGCTCCCTTATATTGCGTTGCTACCGGGATTACTAGATTACACACCCCGATGGCAGGACCTGAGTATGATTACCCGCCCCGCTGCCATCAGTCTAGGCTTGGCTTTTGTAGCAGCGATGATGGCCATGGGTATCGCCTACCTTCTGCTGCAGCCGATTCGCACTGCAGCGCTGCAACAAAAAGAGCAACAACAGTTCTGGCTTGAGACTGTCGCTACACACACGCTGATCACACCGGCTATGGTGTTATCGGTAGGCTTGTTTGTCTTTCTGCTACCTAAGGTTGATCTGGATCGCTATGGCATCATTGCCGTAGTCATACTTAACACACTGTTGCTGGTACCCTTTGCCATACAAAAGCTAAAGCCACGAGTACTCCAATTTGATCAACAATATGATCGTTTAGTCCGGTCATTAAAACTCAATAACCGACATCGCTGGCGACTACTTTGGCCATTTATTAAACCGGTATGGCTTTCTACATTCGGGCTTGTTTTTGTACTGGGCTTGGGTGATGTGGCGATATTCTCCATTTTTGGCAATGCCGAATGGACCACGTTACCTTGGCTAATTTATGGGTTTGCCGGTAGCTATCAGTTGGCGGAAGCCAGTGCCGCTTCTTTTTTGCTGTTATTTATCTGTGCGTTGATCCTTTTCCTACTAGAACGCACACAAACGAGGAATACCGTCCGTGTTGAACATTCTTGACCTTAGCGTTGTATTGGATGGTTATACGCTACATTACGATTTAAACGTAATTAAAGGAGAGTGCGTTGCCATTCAAGGCGCAAGCGGAGTGGGCAAAACAACCTTACTGAATATGATAGCGGGTTTTCTCAAACCCGAATCCGGAGCGATTTTCTGGGATGGTATGGACATCTGCCAGCTAACGACTGAGCAACGACCAGTGAGCATGCTCTTTCAAGACCATAATCTCTTTGAGCACCTATCCGTTATTAACAATTTGCAGCTAGGTTTTGAAAAAGCGCCCCCCCAGCAACAGATTCTGCAAGCGTGCCAAGCGCTCGGGATTACCGACCAGCTGGAAAAAATGCCGCCACAACTTTCAGGTGGGCAACGCCAGCGCGTCGCGCTGATCAGAACGCTTTTACGCCCAGAACCCATTGTTTTATTGGATGAACCGTTTGCAGAATTGGATCCTGAAAGCCGCCGAGCCGCTGCGCTTTGGACAAGGGAGGAAGCTAAAAGAGCAGGTAAAACATTGCTATTAGTCACTCATCAGGATGAGGATGTCAGCCTTGTTGCTGACCGAGCCATTCGACTCTAGTCAGCACATTTAGGCATGGTGTCGCACCAACCTTAAGCTGTCTTAACTTTCCAGTGAACCGTTTGGCCAGCAAAGAAAGGCACAATAGGTTTACCGTTAGGTAGGATAATCTCTTCAGGAATAACCCAGTCTTCTCTCACCAATGTAATGGTCCCCTCGTTACGAGGTAAACCATAAAAATCTGCACCGTGATGACTAGCAAAACCTTCTAGCTTATCCAGCGCATCTAACTCTTCAAAGACATGGGTATAAAGCTCGATAGCGCTCCAAGCACTGTAACACCCTGCACAGCCACATGCATTTTCCTTTGCTTCCTTTGCATGAGGCGCTGAATCGGTACCTAAGAAAAACTTGGCCGACCCAGTTTGCACCACTTTACGGAGCGCTTCCTGATGAGTACTACGCTTCAAAACAGGCAAGCAGAAGTTATGTGGGCGTACGCCCCCTACTAATAAATCATTACGGTTTAGTAACAGATGCTGAGGTGTAATAGTTGCAGCCACATTCGTTGATGCCTCCGATACAAACTGCGCAGCATCCGCCGTTGTAATGTGCTCAAACACCACTTTTAAACCAGGAAACTGCTTAACAATGTGGGCTAATTTTTGATCGATAAATACTTTTTCACGATCAAAAATATCAATATGGCTATCGGTGACCTCGCCATGAACCAGTAAAAGCATACCTTGCTCTTGCATGGTTTCAAAAACAGGATAAAGCGCTTCTAACTGACTGACCGCTGCAGCAGAGTTAGTCGTCGCTCCTGCTGGGTACATTTTAGCAGCAACAATCCCAGCCGATTTGGCTTCAATAATCTGTTCGCGGGTCGTTTGGTTGGTTAAAAACAATGTCATTAGCGGCTCAAACGTTGAATCCTCCGGTCTTGCTGCAAGAATACGCGCTTTGTAAGCCAGCACCATCGTCGCATCGGTTACCGGCGGTACCAAATTAGGCATAACGATTCCGCGCTGAAAACATCGAGCGGTCGCGGCGACGGTCTCTGTGAGCATATCGCCATCTCGAAAATGTAAGTGCCAATCATCTGGCGTCTGAATCGTTAGCGTTGTCATAACCTATCCTTATCAATCTCATTTAGGATGGAATTATACACGATGCCTGTGCTATTTCCCTCCACACGATAGTACCCAAATAGAGACAAATAAATGAAAAAAAAAGAAAATTCATGTACTATTAAGCATCATTACTGCTGCCTCGAATGGTACGCTGTTCGAGCATCACAGAAGGGACTCTTAAATGAAAACCATACAGATATTTAGCCAGAATGAGGTTTTAACCAACGCTCTGCAAGAAATACTGGCCAGCTACCGTATTGCTTCAGACAGCATGCACCCACTACAACGCCTGCTGCCAGAGTCCTCCTTAGTACTGATTGATGCACAAGACCTAAAACATACCCACAATGTGGTTTTAGAATGCAGACACAGGCAAGTCCCCTGTTTTTTATTTTGGTCTAATGAATCACAAGATTTACGTAATCAGGCGTTTGAATCTGGCTTTTCAGACTTTTTAATGCCGCCATTCTTTCCTTCTGTTGTGGCATCTAAAGTAAAAACACATATTAATATTGCTGAGATGGTACGCTCCTACACCAGTAAAGTAGCAGCTCCCAACCACTGTAATGACTCATTAGACCATGAGTTATTAGCCGTGCAAGATGCAGCTATTCTTTGCTTAGCAGCGGTTGCCAGAGTCCGTGATCATTCAACCGGAAACCATATTTTAAGAACCCAGCACTACGTCAAGGCGCTGGCTGAACACCTTCGCTTTCATCCTGATTACCGAACGGAACTGGATGATGATGAAACTATTGAGCTTTTCTATAAGACCGCATCCTTACATGATATCGGCAAAGTAGGTATCCCAGATGCTATTTTACAAAAGCCTGGAAAGCTTGATGCACAAGAGTATGAAGAGATGAAAAAGCATACCATTTATGGGTATCAAGCGATTCACTCTGCAGAGTTACTTTTGGAGAGAGAAACGAAAGGGAAAGCCTCCAAATTTTTGAAGATTGCTCAAGAAGTTACCTTGAGTCACCATGAGCGTTGGGATGGCCAGGGTTATCCGCAAGGTCTCAAAGGAGATGAAATTCCTGTCGTTGCACGCTTAATGTCGGTGGCAGATGTATATGATGCGGTTATCTCTCGTCGACCATATAAAGACGCAATTGAGCACACAAGCGCCTGCGACATTATACTGCAAGGCAGAGGCACCCTGTTTGATCCAGCTGTGGTAGATGCGTTTGAGGACTTACAAGAGACCTTTGATAAGATCTCCTATATTCTGGAAGACTACTTTCCTTCTCAGTCAGACCTCACCTTACATGGCTTGGATGACTTGATCTATAAATAGTTACTTAGCGAGAAAAACCGCTCAAACGAACGGCTTTTCCCACCTACCAATGCATTAGCCTGCAACACCTTGGCTTCTTAAATAATCTTCATAGGTACCACGGAAATCTACGATACCTGTTGGCGTTAACTCGATGATGCGCGTTGCCAATGAAGACACGAACTCCCGGTCATGACTGACAAAAATCAACGTACCTGGATAGTTTTCTAACGCCAGATTTAAGGACTCAATAGACTCCATATCCAAATGGTTGGTTGGCTCATCCAGTAACATAACGTTTGGCTTTTGAAGAATCAGTTTACCAAACAACATACGTCCTTGCTCACCACCTGATATCACCTTAACCGACTTATCGATCTCTTTTTGCGAGAACAACAAACGGCCTAATGTGCCGCGAATAACCTGTTCATCATCCCCTTCTTTGCCCCAGTCCCCCATCCATGCCAAGAGGGTTTTATCTGTCTCAAAGTCTTTCGCATGATCCTGAGCATAGTAGCCAAGCTCTGCATTTTCAGACCACTTAACCTCACCCGAGGTGGGCTCCAAATCACCAACTAGACATTTTAGCAAGGTACTTTTACCAATACCGTTAGGGCCGATGACCGCGATACGCTCTCCGACCTCAACCATCAAATTGAAGCCAGAGAAAAGCGGCTCATCAAAGGATTTGCTCAAGCCTTCCACTTCAAGGGCCAAACGATGTAGCTTTTTGTCTTGCTCAAAGCGAATAAAAGGGTTCTGACGGCTGGAAGGCTTAACCTCTTCCAGCTGAATTTTATCAATCTGTTTTGCACGGGAGGTGGCTTGTCTGGATTTTGAAGCATTAGCCGAGAAGCGGCTAACAAATGCTTTTAGATCTGAAATCTGGGCTTTCTTTTTAGCGTTTTCAGAAAGCAGACGCTCACGAGCCTGAGTCGATGCGGTCATATACTCATCATAAGAACCGGGATAAACCCTAAGCTCACCATAATCCAGATCGGCCATGTGGGTGCACACACTATTTAGAAAGTGGCGATCATGGGAAATAATGATCATGGTGCAGTTACGCTCGTTTAAAACACCTTCCAGCCAACGAATCGTATTGATATCCAAGTTGTTGGTAGGCTCATCCAATAGCATGATATCTGGATCAGCAAACAGAACCTGCGCCAACAGGACACGAAGCTTCCAGCCCGGTGCGATTTCACTCATTGGGCCATAATGCTGCTCTAGTGGAATACCAACCCCTAGCAACAATTCACCTGCGCGGGATTCGGCGGTATAGCCATCCATCTCGGCAAACTCACCTTCAAGCTCACCGGCGCGAATACCATCCTCTTCACTCATATCCGGGTTTGCATAGATGGCATCGCGTTCCTCTTTAACTTTCCACAGCTCTTCATAGCCCATGATAACCGTATCAATCACGCGATACTCTTCATAAGCGAATTGATCCTGCTTTAGTTTACCGATGCGCTCGTTCGGATCTTTTGAGACATTGCCACTGCTTGGCTCTAGGTCGCCACCTAGAATCTTCATAAAGGTGGATTTACCACATCCATTAGCGCCAATTAGGCCGTAGCGGTTCCCGTCACCAAATTTAACGGATACATTTTCAAAGAGCGGCTTAGCGCCGAACTGCATGGTGATATTCGCGGTTGTAAGCAATGTTCTATCCCAGTTTTTCTATGATTATCCAAACCAACTCAGCGGCTTGGATGCCAACAATAAAGCCGCCCATTATGCCATAAAACAAATTGATTCTGGCGAATGTTTTGTTCACAGAGCTAATTGTATATATTGATCTCCCAAGCAGGAGGAGACCGATGAGAATACTCATCATAGAAGACGAACAAAGTATTGCAGACACACTTGTATACGCCCTCAAACAAGAGGGTTTTAGCGTTGATCATCAACTATTAGGGCTGTTAGGGGCTGAAGCCCATAAACAGAACCCCTACGACCTACTAATTTTAGATGTCGGTCTTCCTGATTTAAGCGGATTTGAGCTGTGTAAAAAAATACGTACCTTTAGCGATGCCCCCATCATCTTTTTAACGGCACGGGATCAAGAGATTGATCGCGTGGTTGGGCTAGAAATTGGCGCGGATGACTATGTAACGAAGCCCTTTAGCCCCAGAGAGCTGGTCGCCCGCGTAAAAGTCATTCTGCGACGAATCAAACCCTTAACTGCCACCTCTGAGCTATTCGAGCACCTGCCATCGCAGCACCTAATTCGTTATAGCGGCCACAGACTGGAGTTGACCCGATATGAGTATGGTTTGTTAGCAACACTTCTGACCCGCCCCGAACAAGTTTTCTCAAGAGATCAGTTAATGCAACACGTCTGGCCTGACAACAGCGGTAGTTTTGATCGTGTGATTGATACTCACATAAAAGGGCTAAGGGCCAAACTTCGCAAGATAACCCCCGAACGCGACCCTATACAGACACATCGCGGGCTAGGCTATAGCATCAGCTTAGGTAACACAGATGCAAACTAAGGCTTTTCGCCTCCCTAAAACACGATTCAGCCTTAGGCTATTTTTCTTTTTCTTTCTTCTGATTGGGGCAGGTTTATACCTGCTGATGAATGCGCTACTGGGCGAATTAAAACCTGGATTTCGCCAAGCGACTGAAGACACCTTAGTAGATAGCGCAAACCTGCTCGCCGAACTTGCAGCCCCAGAGCTGCTAGACAACAGGCTCGCTAACGGCCTGTTCAAACAGGCACTAAATCGCTATCAAGAGCGAGAACTCAATGCCACTATTTGGTCGATCACAAAAACAACGACACAATTGCGGCTCTATATAACCGACGCACAGGGCATCGTGAAATTTCATACCGACCCTTCTCAAATCGGTGAAGATTACTCAACCTGGAACGATGTCTACAAAACCCTTCGAGGAGAATATGGCGCTCGCAGCACCATCCTCAATCCCAAAGACCTCACTTCAACTGAAATGTACGTTGCAGCCCCTATCCTATCGGAAGGTGACATCATTGGTGCTTTAACACTCATTAAACCCAATTTATCACTCCAGCCTTTTCTGGATAGTTCACAAAACCGCATGAAGCAGTTTGGTATCTGGCTTATTTTGATCACGCTCGCATTAGGCCTGACCCTCAGCTATTGGCTAAGCCGCTCAATTCGCAAACTCAGCCGCTATGCCCAAGAGGTTAGCCAAGGCAGCAGTAACGCTAAACTGCCTGAACTCAATGATCTAGAACTACACCAACTGGCCCAAGCGATGGCGAAGATGAAATCCCAGCTAGAAGGTAAAGACTACGTCGAAAACTATATCCATAGCCTCACTCACGAAATGAAAAGCCCGGTTGCCGCCATTAAAAGCGCAGCTGAACTACTCGAAACCGGGCTACCCGCCACCGATCAGCAACATTTTATCAAGCTGGTACATCAAGAAAGCCTGCGGATGGAGCGCCTCATCTCTGAACTCTTAAGTTTAGCCGCATTGGAAAACCAGCAATCCCTCAATAACATCGAGAAGGTCAACCTGAAAACGATAGTAGAGTCGCTCAAGAATGCGCTTCAGATGCGCTTAGACGATAAGTCACTGGCACTCACAATCCAGGGTGAGGTCAGCATCAATGGTGATCATTTTTTATTAAAGCAAGCGATAGAAAACCTTATCCAAAACGCAATCGACTTTAGCCCCGCACATGCAGAAATCAGCGTCGCTATGCGCACAAGCACGGCGGGCGTATCCATCAGCGTAACCGACCAAGGATCAGGCATTCCCGAGTATGCAATAAACAAAGTATTTGATCGGTTTTACTCTCTGCCTCGCTTAGACACGGGTAAAAAAAGCTCAGGACTAGGCCTCAGCTTTGTACAGCAAATTTGCCATCTACACCAAGCCTCTTGCGTGTTAAACCCTTTGCCACAAGGCACCGAAGCAATCATCCACTTTCCCGCCAAAAAATAACATTGCATAGATAAATCACACAAAAACCACATACTTGTCACACACCCGATTTCTATGATTGCGCCATACCTTTTAAATCGGGAGCGTGAAGCATGTTTTCTCTTTTGAGTAAAAAAATTCTCTTTCTTATACTCAGCTGTGTCGTCGCTATTATTGCGCTGACATTGATTGAGAACCTCATTTATGACCGCATGAGCTATCAGGATGAAGCTCGGAAAAGCGTAGCCAACAGCTGGAGTGGCGAACAACAACTGCTTGGCCCCCTGTTAGTGATCCCCTATAAATATACAGAAACCAAAAAAAGAACGGATGAAAAGTCGGGTAATGTACTTGAAGAGTTGGTCACCCGATCCAGCAAACTTTATCTCGTACCAGAACAGTTAAACGTTCAAAGTGAGCTAACAACCCAATCCCGCTACCGCGGTATTTTTTCCTTTCCGGTCTATTCAACCCAATTCGACATTGATGGCTCCTTTAACACTACACCGATCAAGCAGCTTCGCCAGCGTAGCGATGTCATCTGGACAGGCTCGCCCTATCTTGCCGTGTCTGTTAGCGACATGAGAGGCATCATCAGCCAACCTGAAATACAATGGAATAACGAGCCACTGAGCTTCTTGTCTGGTAGCCGTTTAAGCTTTAACAACCAAGGCGTTCACGCACTGATAAAAGAAAATAGCGGCTCATCCGCACACTTTACAGTTAAGATCGGCTTGCGGGGCATGGATAATCTCTGGTTCTCACCAACAGGAAAGAACACCCAAATCGCCATTGCAGCGAACTGGCCTCACCCTAACTTTATCGGAAAGTTTCTACCGGATGAACGACATATAGAGCAGAGTGGGTTTTCCGCAATCTGGCATGTTTCTGAATTCAGCAGCAACCTACTGCAAGACGTGAACAGCTGCCAACAAGGGGATTGTAACCCGCTAATCAACAACCGTTTTGGTTTCGCACTTAATGAACCTGTTAATATTTACCGCCAATCTATCCGGGCAGCTAAATACGGCCTACTTTTTGTAGGGCTCACTTTTATGAGTGTTTTTATTTTTGAAACCCTCAAACGGCTACAAATTCATCCGGTGCAATACACCCTTGTCGGATTATCCATCAGCCTTTTTTATCTACTATTGATAGCACTCTCTGAACATATCGGTTTTGTCTACGCTTACCTATCTGCTACGAGCGCGTGCTGCTTATTACTCTCCGTCTATATCAGTGCCATGATAAGAAACCGTGTATGGGGGATTGGCTTTGGCGCAATGATTACGCTGTTGTACGGTATGCTCTACATCATCATCAGTTCAGAAGATCACGCACTCTTGCTTGGGTCGATACTGGTATTCCTTGCCCTAGCTGGCGTCATGCTGCTCACGAAAAACTTCGACTGGCATCAAGTCAGTCAGGATGCAAAAAAACCTGTAGATTTTTTACAAAAATAGGGTCGTATTATCCTTAAGTGCATAGGCCAGACGTATAACCAAGCTTACTCTTCCGGTATAATCTTGACCGCAAAACATACTGAAATGGCTTGATATCGTGGAGATCAGTGGCCACAAGTTACTGAAAATCAAGCCTTTGGCGACTAAGCTAAGAATATTCGGGGATGAAAAATGACTACAAATAAACATACAATTTATTACACCCTAACAGATGAAGCACCGTCTCTGGCGACCTGCTCGCTGTTACCTATTGTCCGTGCTTTTACATCGGCAGCAGGTATTGACGTTAAAATCACTGATATCTCATTGGCCGGGCGCGTATTAGCCGCTTTCCCCGAGAACCTGACAGACGAGCAGAAGGTTGAAGACGGCTTGGCTTTCTTGGGTGACCTCACGCAAGATCCTGATGCAAACATCGTTAAACTACCTAACATCAGTGCATCTATTCCACAGCTGAAAGGCTGTATCTCTGAGCTGCAATCTCAGGGCTATAACATCCCGAACTTCCCAGAAGCGCCATCAACGGACGAAGATAAAGAGATCCGTGCGCGCTACTCTAAAATCCTTGGCAGTGCCGTAAACCCTGTTCTGCGTGAAGGTAACTCAGACCGTCGTGCGCCGGCTGCAGTAAAAGCCTTCGCTCGTAAGTTCCCTCACTCTATGGGCGCATGGAGCAAGGCATCTCGTACTCACGCAGACTATATGCGTAACGGTGATTTCTTCTCCAGTGAACAGTCTATTACCATGCCTGAAGCTGGCGACGTGCGTATCGAATTCGTCTCTAAAGATGGTCAAGTAGAAGTTAAAAAAGAACTTTCACTGGAAAAAGGTGAAATTCTGGACAGCATGCGCATGAGCTGCAAAGCGTTGCGCGACTTCTTCGAAGAGTCTTTACAAGACGCTAAAGAAACAGGCGTTATGTGGTCGCTTCACGTTAAAGCAACCATGATGAAGGTGTCTCACCCTATCGTATTTGGTCACGCGGTAACCGTATTCTACAAAGAGCTGTTCGATAAGTACGGCGACCTGTTCAAAGAGTTAGGCGTTAACCCGAACAATGGTATCGGTAGCGTATATGACAAAATTGCAGATCTGCCTCGCTCTAAGCGCGAAGAGATCGAAGAAGCGATTCACGCATGCCATGAGCACCGTCCAGAACTAGCGATGGTTGACTCGGTTAAAGGTATCACGAACCTGCACGTACCTTCAGACGTTATCGTCGATGCATCTATGCCAGCGATGATTCGTAACTCTGGTAAAATGTGGGGCCCTGATGGACGTCCAAAAGATACTAAAGCCGTTATGCCAGAGAGCACTTACGCGCGTATCTACCAAGACATGATCAACTTCTGTAAAACAAACGGCGCATTCGACCCTACAACCATGGGCTCTGTTCCTAACGTAGGCCTGATGGCTAAAAAAGCAGAAGAATACGGCTCGCATGATAAAACCTTCGAAACAGAAGAAGGCACAATGCGCGTGGTAGCTGCCGACGGTACAGTACTGATGCAGCATGAAGTAGAAGCTGGCGACATCTGGCGTGCTTGCCAAACGAAAGATGAGCCTGTACGCGACTGGGTTAAACTGGCTGTAAACCGCGCTCGCCAATCAAACACTCCTGCTGTTTTCTGGTTAGACCAAGAACGTGCTCACGATCTGGAACTGACTAAGAAAGTTAAAGAGTACCTGAAAGAACACGACACCGAAGGCCTAGACATCACTATTAAGTCGTACAGCCAAGCTATCCGTTTCTCGATGGATCGCATGATTCGTGGCAAAGACACTATCTCTGTTACCGGTAACGTACTACGTGACTATCTGACTGACCTGTTCCCAATCATGGAACTAGGTACTTCAGCGAAAATGCTGTCGATCGTCCCCATGCTGAAAGGCGGTGGAATGTACGAAACAGGCGCAGGCGGATCTGCACCGAAACACGTACAACAGGTAGAAGAAGAAAACCATCTACGTTGGGACTCACTGGGCGAATTCCTTGCATTGGCCGTATCTTTAGAAGATATGGGTATCAAGCAAGGCAACAAGCGCGCTGCAATTTTGGCTAAAACGCTAGATGCAGCAACCGGCAAACTGTTGGAAAACAACAAGTCACCTTCACGTAAAACAGGTGAGCTGGACAACCGCGGAAGCCACTTCTACCTAGGTATGTACTGGGCGCAAGAAACCGCAGCACAGACCGAAGATCCAGAACTGGCCGCACATTTCGCAGGCCTTGCAAAAACACTGACCGAGAACGAAGAAAAGATCATTGGCGAGTTGGCTGCCTGCCAAGGCAAACCTGCAGACCTAGATGGTTACTACCACGCTAAGCGTGAAACAGTAAAACGCGTCATGCGCCCAAGCGCAACGCTAAACGCTGCCTTAGCTGCCGTTAACCCATCATAAGATCGACCAACATAGCGAAGTAATTCGCTAATGTTAAAAGTTAAAAAACCCTGCTTTGGCAGGGTTTTTTCGTTTAGATGGTCGGGAAGTAGTTATCGCAGTGACCTCTCTGTCATAATGAGTCAACTAAAACTCTTTATTCTCTTTTTCCTTAATAACCTTCTTGAATTTCCTGAATATCACCCACTCCCAAGCCTATGAACTTATCCTGCAACGATAAAATACGATCAATCAACTCAATATCGTCACTCATATCAGCTTCTTGCAACATAACCTTTAAAGCAACAACAAGGTCATCTGAGCGATAGAAATGAACAGGCTCATCTGCTTGAGAGAGCCTATCTAATAAAACTTCAAATATCTCAAGAACACCTAAAAAGTCATACATAACATAGATACTTGCCCAGACCAGTAAACCATCAAAGTCTCTATAATTATTCACCGGACAGTGTCTGACAAACTTGGTTGCCAGAGAAATTGGCACCACTTTTGATATATCTCTCTTGGACATTTCTAAATCAAGATTAGTATAAATCTCAGCTACATCACTGTTATCAAATAACCGTAAAAGACCTTTAATACACTTACCTTTTTGCTTGGTAGAAATAAGGTTGTGTGAGAAAACCTGCCCAATACCTACCCAACAACCGTTTGTAGAAGCAGAAGCAGCTTTTTCAAACAGCTCATCTTCTGTTAAATGTCCGGCAAAATAACTTAGAGCAGCTAATCTACCCCAAGCTTCATGGCAATCTTCACTATTAGAAGTAAGGTATTGATTAAGGTAAGGATCAACTTTCTCAAAGCTTTGCGAGTATTGGTAATACAGACTCTGCTCAAGTTCTTTCCACAGTAACGAATCACTACCGCTAAACAAATTGTCTAACAGCTCCCAACCCAAACCAGGAACCCGTGAATGAAAGTAAGGAAACCTGCGCGCGAAACCAGCCCTAACAGGCATAGCTGCATCTTTTGAGTAGCGAGCCAATAAATCTATCAGCTCTTGTGGCAGGTTCTTTTCTTGATCTATAAGTCGGTTACTTATAACCAACACTGATTCAGCAGCTATACCCCTAACGGAGTTAATCGCTGCTCCCATCAGTCCCATACTAGATACGTCTTTATCTACCTCAAGACTACTTGACGTCGATAAAACCCAAAGCTGGAAGCACAGTCTATCAATTTCGTTGTCAGTCTCAAGAATAAAGCTACAGGCTTGAACAGCATGGGTTAGACAATATCCTCTTTTATCTAATCCACCATACTTTTCAATCAACCCAAGAAGATTAAGTGCTAACGCATATCCGTCAGGGAGAGGATCTATTTTTCGCCAATCTTGATGTGAAGAATTACCAAAGCGGGAGTTTAAATGATCTGATATACCTTCCAGTATCGATACAATGTATTTTCTGGAAAGACCTTCCTGAACGATACGTTCGATCAGCGGTAGAAACCGTATAGGCTCCAGAGTTGCTGCAGTCTTTAACGATTGAGTGATACTCTCCATATCTCCGAGGAGACGTGCACCCACCCGATCAGCAAAAGAATAATAACCATCATAATGCCGAAGGACCTTAATCATCCACTCACTACTAAACTCTCTCAACGTGTCAGAAGATACAGGTGGAGAGACAACTCCCCCTATCGAACTTTTATCTGGCTCCGCTCTTAAAACACCAAACCATGGAGAGTGTTTATCTATGATCTGAACAGCCTTTGTATTTCGGAAAATAGAAGGGATACAGACCAATAGCTCATATTTTTTTTCATCAATCCAATTCTCTTCACCATCATCGGAGTGCATTTCAAGCACGATTCTTTGGTATTGATCTTGTATTTCATCGGTTAAGTAAGGAAAAGAACAGCTTACTAATTCTGAAATCTCGTACCCAAACGAACCAAACTTTAGCAAGTCGGGATCTGTCAGTTGTCTAGAAATGCCATCGAGGTTATCAAGTACATTAAGCTTATATAGTTCTAGAAGAAGATAGCGAAGACCAAACTCAGGACTAGAACGAATCCTCTGCTGGAAATCATGCCACAACGCATCACCACCAGCCTCTACCCTCACTCTCAAAGCCTTCTCAACAGAGGTCATAAGCTCACAGAACGAGTCATGACTGTGCATTCCAGGGCCACAATGCCTCCGAGCCCAAGAAGTGTCATATAAGAGATCCACACCATACTTATATAGCCCCTCCTTACCAAACCGCTCCAGGTACGATAACGCTAATTGAAGCAACTCATCGGAGTTCTGAAGTCTTCTAGTGAGAAACTCTTCGTCTATAAACGTATGGCGATCACAATTGAGTTGTATTTCTCGCCCACGCAGTACTTCTTCAGGCGATTTGCACCCTTTAGTGATGTATTCCCACAGTAATAGATCCCCACTATTAGTACTTTCGACATACTGGCTAATTACCTTTCCCAGACTACCTCTTTCATCACCAGCCATATCTAAGAGGCGCTTAAGAAGGCGATAAAACTCAGGTTCGTTCCAATGCCCAAAGTCCTCAATGCCATGCCCCACAGACCATAGCAGTTGACGATTATGCATCCACTCATCATCAATAGCTTGATGCCAAATTGTTAACAGTTCCATCGGATAAGATTTCATAAACTTGGATGCATAAAAAAAGAACTTCGTTAACAACCCCCCATCTGCATCAACATTCATCCTTGGTAACCATAAGCTTTCAAGAAGTTCAAACCACTCATTTCCCTTCGCGGTATCCAGAAACCGATTGAACATTAAAGGCTGACTGCGTGATATCTTCATCAAGACCATGGCATCAGACTCTCTAGGTGTACTTTCAGCAAGAGTCTCTATTACTAAACGCTTGAGATGGGCTGCAACTTCATCAGAATTGATAAAACGTAAAAGTTGCTTGATATATTGCCTCTCATCACTCCTAAGCTGCTGAGCATATGTGCGAACAGACGGTCTAACAAAAGGAAGTTGGGCTTGGGAAAGAACAAAATCTGTGAGGTCATTACCAGACTTAATAACCAGTCTAACGCGCATAGCATCAGCTAAGGTTTGGTGACTAAACATCAACTGGTTTGAGGTTACACGAGTAAGGACATCAGAACTCAACAACCGCTGAATCACTGTATTTGAAAGCGATAAAATAGAATCAGAAAATTGATAACTTCGATCATCGAGTAGCCTCTGAGCCAAAACCTCTAACGCAGAAACTACATCATTACCTAATAGCGGGTCTTCAGCGACAATCGTCTGGATATAATTATCGTGCAATTCATCAGCCTGGATTACTCCAGGGGACTGCCCACGTTCAATTAAGGTATAAAACAGTTTCAAATTCTGCGGGATAATCAATAGAGTCTGAAGCTCCTTACTCAGACCATCTGGGTCTACCCCAAGTTTGATCAAGAAAGGTGCCACATCGGCATTGTAATCAAGTGATGTCAGCCGGACCTTGCTAGCCCACTGTTTCTCACGCAGCAAAGGATCATATTTCGCATCAAAGCTTCTGCATGAAGCAATCACTGTTACATTCGGAAGATTTTCTAATTCGGCTATTAACCCTAGAAATATCGCCAAAGAATGATGACTTCTGCCTAAAGCTAAGACATCCAAGGAATCAACAATAACCGTGAACTTATGACGTGAAGAGTACCTAGAAACCTGCGCTACCAAATCTGTGGGCAGTCCATGTTCACTCAGTTGTTCTAGACTAGTTATAGAGGCGAATAAATCCCCCCGAATAAACAAAAAATCCTTATTCGTTGAAGACTCTAAATGATCAACAACATCTAACAGCACGCAAGTTTTACCACCACCAGCGACATCTTCAAGGAGGACGGAAGATACCCCATCCTCTATGGCTTGAATTAAATCAGCACATTCTTGGCGCGCTATTTTCTCTCCCCCAATACTCCTAGACCATTGCCGTCCAATAGATGAAAACGAATGAACACCGTTTAAAAAGCTTTCCTCATTAAAGTCACAGGATAAATAAACCCCCTTAGATTCCAGACTTTTTAAAACACTTTCCCTATCAATTAGGTATTGTGGTTCACCTAGTTTGCTGTGTTGGTGGTCTATATAACTCCAAAGCAACTCATATGTAAGCGTAGGATTGGAACAGATAGGCTCTAACAACTGTATACATATTTCCCCCCAGCTATTCACTGCATTGTGTTCGCCAATCTTTATTCGCCTACACAAGAGAAAAGCTTCATTTTCATCAACAGACCAAAAATCTGACAATTTAGCTAATACGGTTTTAACATTTTTAGCGGCAACTCTCTTAAACTCAGCAACCCCCGAATAAAGACAAGCTTCTTCAATAAATCGTTGAAAAACACCAAAAGGTGTACGGGAATAGAAATAAAAGAGGCAGTTAGGGTCCACTGTTAACTGTTTCTTGGCTGATAATAGTTCTTCTTTTAAGACACTGTCCGATAGTCTCCAAAAGTGATGATCTGCCTGATTCACTTTGGCCTGAATATAAGTTCTATTCCTATCTTTACTGATAAGAACAATATCATCGCCATAAACAAGCTCTGTCTCTTCTGGCAAGCCTACTGAATCAACCTGAACTGAAATTATTTCATCCTTCGTCAGCATCTTAACGATCCAGTAAACAGCTACAGACCGTTGATATGCATCTCCTCTATTTGATCGGATACCAGCAAGACTCATGATTCAATATTTTCCGCCAAAGGCATAAACACTTATTGGGCGACATCATATCACTGATACTTCCCTGTAAAAAATCTCACCAGCTAAGAGGGCCTTATCTTCTGAGTTAACAAAAAATCTTTCGCAAATGCCCTAAATGGTTTTTCCTTAAACTTTAGGCTTTAACACAACTACTGTGAAAAATAAATCGCATAGAAAAATCGTAGGATGTGGAAACATATGGTGGAGCCTAGCGGGATCGAACCGCTGACCTGTTCGCTGCCAGCGAACCGCTCTCCCAGCTGAGCTAAGGCCCCATATAGAAAGATACACACGAGCGGTGTATCTTGTAATCGGCGCTAATCATCTACATTTTTAGCGGTTGTGTCAATAGATTTTCTATTTTTGGTATAGTTTTCAAGGTGTTGTTATTCGTGTTTGATGCGGTTGCGCCCTTCAGCTTTTGCCGAGAACAACAGTTGATCAACCGTTGCCAGTAGTTGGGCGTAGTCTTTCTCTCCACTGGAGATGGTAACGCCCATACTCAGGGTTAGCCCTGCATGGTTTTCGTTTTTTTGCTGTTGCTCTACCAAGCTTCGTGTTTTTTCTGCCCATTTAAGTGCGCCATCTAAGCCGGTTTCTGGTAGCAGTACAACAAACTCATCTCCACCCCAGCGTGCAAACACGTCAACGTCTCTGATTTGTGACTGTACTTGCTTAACCACGGAGAGTAATACGGTATCACCGTAGGTATGCCCAAACTGGTCATTTACTCTTTTGAATTTATCTAGGTCAAACATCACAATGGCCATTGTGTGATCAAAACGTATGCAACGGGCGCTTTCTGCTTCGAGTTGCTTTTCAAAGCTTCTACGATTGTTGATACCTGTTAGCGGGTCTGTGGCGGCGGCTGCACGAAGCTCTTCAATTAGGCGTGCGCGCTCAGAAATATCCCGTAGTACCGCCGTCATTTCGGTGGTTTGCCCTACTCTGATTTTTGAGATGGTGACTTCTAATGGAAATTCTGTCCCATCTTGGCGCAGCCCCATTACGGATGCTCGGGTATGCATGGGGCGTGACATGACAGGTGATTCATTAAAGCCTGCAACATAGTCGTTATGCTTATGCCTAAAACGCCCCGGTAATAAGTTGACCAAAGGCATGCCAACGGCATCCTGATGCGCTATATCAAACATTTCGCCTGCGGCCTGATTAAACATTTTGATATTTTGGTCATTATCAATGGTGATGATGCCGTCGTAAGCGGAGTTAATCACCGCTTCAAAGCGTTTCATGCTGGTTTCAAGGCTTTTTTCCAGCTCTTTTTTCTCGGTGATTTCAATGCTGGTACTCAGGACGCGCACCACCTCCCCATTTCGGCTAACCAGAGGTGAGTAGTTAAAGCGCCACCAACGAGGTCGGCCATGCCGCTCTATGACGATTTCATTTTCGATAGATTTCTGGTCTTTTACACAGGTAATCAGTGCTTCTTTCACATCTTTAACGATATACCGTGGTATGACTGCATTAACGTCATGCCCAATAAGAGAGGAGACCTCGCTATCAACAATTTGCTGAAAGAGTGTATTGCCGCTGACAAAGTTGAATTTGCCGTTTTTCGCTCTCTCCCAAATAGACACCGGTGTGCCTATCGCTTCTATTTGGCTTGCCAGCTCAGAATGTGTACCACTAAGAAACATGCATATACCACGTAATAAAGAGTTCAGTTTTGTTTGATTCTAGTTCACAAACGAGAACACGGCAGAATTTATGTATCAATTAAACAACAAAACCTGCGCTTGCACAGGTTTTGTATTCAAGCGTCGTACGATTGGGCTAAAGCGTCAGCTCTTTAAACTCTTTTTCCCAACGTTTAGCTTCTTTCTTGGATGGGCCACCCAGCAGATTAACCGCATGGCGCAATCTGGCACGGCTCATATCTGGCCCTAATATCGACATTGAGTCCATCACCGATACGGTCTGATTGGTGCCTGCAATAGCGATAAACAGCGGGAACAAAAAGTCACGTAGCTTGTAGCCCATCTGTTCTGACAGTTGCTTTAGTTGTGCAAATAAGTGGTCTTTATCCCAGTTATTTTCGGTGTCCAAAAACCAGACACTGAACTGCAAGATACGCTTGGCATCTTCTAGGGTGACACTTTTGTGCTCAAAGTCTGATTCTTTAATCGGCAACATCCCTGATAAAAAGAATCCCGCCAAAGGCGCAACATCGGAGAATTTCTCAACACGCTGTTGAATGAGCGGCACGATCTGCATCAGGTATTCGGGGTTAAGCGCCCACTCTTGGAATTTGGCCGCAAACTGCTCATGGGTTAAGTTTTCACGCAGCCACAAGCCATTGAGCCAGCTCAGTTTTTCCTGATCAAACACAGGCCCACCCAGTGATACACGCTGTATATCAAAGTTGGCGAACATCTCGTCACGGCTGAATTTTTCGCTTTCATCAGGCATCGACCAACCCATGCGACCCAAATAGTTAAGCAGCGCTTCTGCCATGTAACCCATACGCTGGTAGTAAAGAATGCTGGTTGGGTTCTTACGTTTGGATAGTTTAGATTTATCGGGGTTACGCAATAGCGGCATATGGCACAGCGTTGGCATATCCCAGCCGAAGTATTGATACAGTAGTTTGTGCTTGGGTGCGGAGTTGATCCACTCTTCACCACGAATAACATGTGTGATCTCCATGAGGTGATCATCCACGACGTTGGCTAAGTGGTAAGTTGGCATACCGTCGGATTTCAGCAGGATCTGCGCATCGACCATACCCCACTCCAGCTCGATAGGCCCACGTAGTAAATCATCCACCACGCATACACCTTCACCTTCTGGGACAACCATACGAATAACATAAGGCGCACCGGCAGCTTTTCGCTTTTCTACCTCTTCTGGGGGCAGCGCCAAATCACTCTGTTTTAGTGCTGTATGGCCGCCCGCTGCACGACGAGCTTCACGTAGCTCATCTAACTCTTCAGAGGTGCGATAACAATGAAATGCGAAGCCTTTCTCGACCAGTTCATGAGCGTACTGGGCATACATATCTTTGCGCTCACTTTGGCGATAAGGGCCATGAGGGCCACCGACATCGGGGCCTTCATCCCACTCAAGGCCTAACCAACGGAGTGAGTCGAGGATCTTTTGTTCAGATTCTGACGTACTACGCGTCTGGTCGGTATCCTCGATACGCAAGATAAACTGCCCGCCATGTTGGCGCGCAAAGGCCAGATTGAAAAGTGCAATATAGGCGGTGCCTACATGCGGATCGCCGGTTGGTGAAGGCGCAACGCGAGTACGTACTGTCATTATGTTCCTGCCAAAGCTTACGTATGAACGAAATTAAACAGCCATTATACCTTTAGAGGTATAGCACCGCTATTGAACATGGAAGTTTAGCTCACCAATAAATTGGCTCAAGCTTTGCATAACTAAGATTTTACTTATGCACGAGAAGCTCAATTGAAAATACATGTCTCCGTTCTCGTTATTGATGAAGACGCATCCAGAGCAACTTTGCTTGAACAAGCGCTGATAGACCAAGGATATCAGGTGCTTGCTCGTATCGACTCAACTGACCAACTTGCCGAACATGTTGAGCAACTAAAGCCAGATATGATCATCATAGACCTCGAATCGCCTGACAGAGATGTTCTAGAAAATATGGCATTGTTAAATCAACACTCGCCTCGTCCGGTGGTTATGTTTGCTGAAAAAGGTGACCAAACCACTATAGAAAAAGCGATCCGGTCGGGGGTTAGTGCTTATGTCGTTGATGGCCTCGAAGCCCATCGAATTCGCGCGATATTAGATGTTGCCACGGCTAGATTCAGAGAGTTTCAGACGTTGAAACAAGAGCTTAGCGATGCCCGCTCTGAACTGGAAGATCGAAAAGTCGTTGAGAAAGCCAAAGGGTTGATCATGAAACACAATAACTGTTCTGAAGATCACGCCTTCAAAGCGATGCGCAAAATGGCAATGGATCAACAAAAGCCGATGTACGAAATCGCCCGCAATATTATTTCTGTGTTGGAGTTAATGTCATGACGACCCCATTTTCAAGCGTTCATCTTCCACTGACATTTCCCATGGCAGAAAAGCCTATGCTCAAAATCGGTTTCATCCCTTTGCTGGACTGCATCCCTTTGGTTATTGCCAAAGAGCTCGCTTTCTTTGCTGAAGCAGGTTTGGATGTCAGCCTTTCTAGAGAGGCTTCTTGGGCAAGCATAAGAGATAAAGTAAAGTTCGGCCTATTAGATGCCGCTCAAATGCCCGCAGGTATCGTGCTTGCCAGTGGTATGGGTCTAGGCGCATCACAGCCTATGGTAACCGCTATAGGTTTAGGGCAAAACGGCAATGCCATTACCGCATCTAACCCACTCTATGATGCGCTTAACCCCCAAAATCTATCGATGAATAGTGAATCGGCCGCTACGGCTCTGAAGTCATACTTAAAAACATCCGACTCAGAACTGACCATAGCATCCGTTCATACCTACTCAACTCATCACTTTTTACTGAGAGATTGGTTAAACCACTACAATATTGATCCAGAGAACAAGATCCGGCAGATCGTCGTTCCGCCACCGCAAATGGTTGATGCAATGGAACGGGGGATGATTGATCTCTTCTGTGCCGGGGAGCCTTGGAACAGCATAGCTCAAATTCACCAAGTCGGGCATAAACTATTGAGCGGCCACCAAATTTGGGAGAATGCACCCGATAAGGTTCTCGGTGTTACCAAAGAATGGCATAACCATCATCCATACACACATCAGCGGCTTATTTCAGCCATTCTTAAAGCGTGTTTATGGTTGGATGATGAGAAAAACAAACGCTTAGGTTTTCAGCTACTCCATGACAGCCATTATATGGATATTGATTTAGGGAATATAAACCTGATGCTTGGAAAGCACCGCTTCAGCCCTCCATCTGCAACATTCCCGTGGCTGTCTCAAGCCAGTTGGTTCACGCGACATATTCGTAACTTACACCAGCTACCCGATACTGAGACCTCAGCGGGAAACACCTATCTAACAGGCGTCTATCGTAAGGTAGCAGAGCTAATGAAACTGAATACTCCGTCAGCAGATGCTAAAGCAGAAGGCATCCATTCGGAATCATGGGTAATAAACGGCACTCAGGAACCTATCGAAATGCCGCCTGATATGCGCTTTCGCTAGCACTATTTTTGTGCAACGCACCAAAAAAGGCGCATTCAAGCGTCTTTTTTTATCCTTAATATTCACTACAAACGCGCTAAGCCCTTTTAAAATCCAGTCTTTACCGGGTTGGCACACTACCTGCTTATCCAAACTATCACTACAAATTGTTTTTCAGGCAAAGGCGCCATCAGTCGAGATCTCACCCTCTCGAGCTGGGCGCCTTTCTTTTTTTATATCTGGGAGGACTTCCTATGTCCAAAAATACATTAAATACACTGATTGGCCGCCGTAGCTTAATACGTAAAACATTAATGACTTTTGGTACGGCGGCAGCGGCAGGATTGCTGAACTTGTCGGTAGCACAGGCAAGTATCGGCGAGCCCGAAAAAGAAGATTTAAAATTCGGGTTTATAAAACTCACCGATATGGCTCCCTTGGCTATCGCTTACGAGAAAGGTTTTTTCGAGGATGAAGGCCTGTATGTGACATTAGAAGCCCAAGCCAATTGGAAAGTTTTGTTAGACCGAGTAATCGATGGGCAACTTGACGGTGCCCATATGCTCGCAGGGCAACCACTGGGCGCAACTATTGGCTTTGGAACACAGGCCCACATCATTACAGCGTTCAGCATGGACCTTAACGGTAACGCAATCACCGTATCTAATGAAATATGGGAACAGATGAAGCCTCACATTCCAAAAGATGCCGATGGTAAACCGGTCCACCCAATCAAAGCAGACTACCTAAAACCTGTTGTCGAAAAATACAAAGCTGAAGGTAAGCCCTTCAATATGGGGATGGTCTTCCCGGTATCTACTCATAACTATGAACTTCGTTACTGGCTGGCGGCAGGTGGTATTAAGCCCGGCTATTATGCACCTCATAAAGGTGATACGTCAGGAAAACTGGATGCCGATGCTCTGCTATCGGTAACACCTCCCCCTCAAATGCCCGCCACACTAGAAGCCGGCACTATCTATGGTTACTGCGTGGGTGAGCCTTGGAACCAGCAAGCCGTGTTCAAAGGCATCGGTGTGCCTGTCGTGACAGACTATGAAATCTGGAAAAACAACCCTGAAAAAGTATTTGGGGTGTCCAGTAAATGGGCAGAAAATTATCCCAACACTCACAAACGCGTTGTAAAAGCGATGATTCGTGCAGCCAAATGGTTAGACGAAAACAACAACGCCAACCGCCCAGAAGCTGTAAAGATTTTATCTCAGCCTAATTATGTGGGGGCAGATTATGAAGTGATCGCCAATTCTATGACCGGTTCTTTTGAATACGAGAAAGGTGACAAACGAGATGTCCCTGACTTCAACGTGTTCTTCCGTTACAACGCCACTTACCCCTACTACTCAGACGCTATTTGGTATCTCACTCAGATGCGTCGCTGGGGACAAATTCCTGATCAAAAGCCAGACAGCTGGTATATGGATATTGCGAAAAAAGTCTATCGCCCAGATATCTACGCAGAAGCAGCTCAATCCCTTATTGACGATGGCGTCATGGACGCAAGTGACTTCCCTGACTTTGCAACTGAGGAAGGTTTCCGAGAACCACAAACGCATTTCATTGACGGCATTACCTACGACGGCCGTCAACCAAATGACTATCTAAAGCAATTCAAAATCGGCCTAAAAAACGACGAAACACTGTGATATCAGTACCTGGCCCTCTCAAACGAGGGCCATATAAGGAGCCAAGCAATGAGCACCCTCTTACTTAAAATGAACTGGCTTACCCCCTTTATACAGATAATTAAAGGTGATCGCCCTGGAGATCAGCTCATGCTGATTCTAAAGCACACGGGGGTTCCGCTGATCGGGTTATTGGCGTTCCTTTTTGTGTGGCATATTGGTGCGCAAAATATCAATACCTCATTGGGCACCTTCCCTGGCCCCGCGCAGGTGTATCAGCAATCATTAACACTGATTGAAGAGCATACAGCCGAACGCCAAAAAGAGGAGGCTTTTTATCAGCGCCAGGAAGCACGAAATGCTAAGAAACTCGAAAAAAATCCAGACGCTACCATAAAAATTCGCCCTTATACCGGCTCTCCCACTTTTTTTGATCAGATATTAACCAGTCTAATTACAGTCATGGCAGGCTTTATTTTGGCCTCCGTCATTGCCATTCCATTAGGGATCATGATTGGTCTTAACAGCACATTATATTCAGCTATTAATCCATTGATCCAACTATTCAAACCCGTATCTCCTTTAGCTTGGCTACCACTGGTAACCATGGTCGTCAGTGCCGTTTATACCTCCGATGACCCGATGTTTGCCAAGTCATTCATTACCTCTCTACTCACAGTGTCCCTCTGCTCTTTGTGGCCAACCTTAATTAACACTGCCGTTGGTGTATCAGGTATCAGCAAGGATTTACAGAACGTCAGTCAGGTGTTGCGCCTTGGGTGGCTAACACACGTTATTAAGATTGTGATTCCCGCGTCTATACCTGCCGTATTTACAGGCCTTCGCTTATCGCTGGGCATCGCATGGATGGTATTGATTGCGGCAGAAATGCTTGCGCAAAACCCTGGCTTGGGAAAATTCGTTTGGGATGAGTTTCAGAACGGAAGCTCTGATTCGTTGGGTCGCATCATGGTAGCGGTACTTGCTATCGGTTTTATCGGCTTCCTATTGGATCGTCTGATGCTGGTTATTCAGCGCAAGGTTTCCTGGGATAAATCATCAGCATTACGTTAAGAAACATCGTAAAAATTTACTGGAGAAACATCATGATTCATTTAGACATTTCCGATGTATCTATCGAGTTCCCAACGCCAAATGGACCATTCAAGGCTTTGGATAGCGTTAATTTGAAGATTAAAGAAGGTGAGTTCATTTCTTTAATCGGACACTCGGGTTGCGGTAAATCAACCGTTCTGAATATCGTTGCTGGTCTTTACCAGGCAACTCGCGGTGGTGTTGTTCTTGATGGGAAAGAAGTATTTGAGCCCGGCCCAGAAAGAGCCGTGGTATTTCAGAACCATTCATTATTACCCTGGCTAACCGTTTATCAAAACGTAGAGCTTGCAGTTAAACAAGTTTTTAAAGGGAAAAAATCTAAAGCGGAGATGCGCGAATGGATTCTCCATAACCTTGAACTTGTCCATATGAGCCATGCTTTGGACAAGCGCCCTGATGAAATATCTGGCGGCATGAAACAACGTGTAGGCATCGCGCGAGCCTTATCAATGGAACCAACGGTGTTGCTGATGGATGAACCCTTTGGTGCTTTGGATGCTCTGACTCGTGCTCACCTTCAAGACTCTCTGATGGACATACAAAACGACCTGAATAACACCGTCATTATGATCACTCATGATGTGGATGAGGCAGTTCTACTCTCTGACCGTATTGTCATGATGA
The DNA here is from genome assembly GCF_008630635.1 of Neptunomonas concharum. Taxonomy (NCBI): domain Bacteria; kingdom Pseudomonadati; phylum Pseudomonadota; class Gammaproteobacteria; order Oceanospirillales; family Oceanospirillaceae; genus Neptunomonas; species Neptunomonas concharum. The sequence goes on from NZ_CP043869.1 coordinate 2,238,020, forward strand.
CCAATGGCCCCGCTGCTACCGTCGGTGAAATTTTGGATATTGGGTTAGAACGCCCAAGGAATCGGATACAGCTCGCTGATGATCCTGAGTACAACCATTACCGCCACGAAGTGTTGAGTTTCCTCTATGAGAAACATTGTAAAGCAGCATAATCCTATGAATAGCCCTATCCATACAAACCTAAAGAAACCGCATTTAGTCATCATTGGCTGCGGGATGGCGTGCGGGAAGCTCCTTGAAGCATTAATTAAACGTGATGCAGAGCACTATCACATTTCCGTTATAGGAGAAGAAAACACACCCAACTACAACCGTATTATGCTGTCTCCATTACTGGCGGGTGAGATTACTCAAGAAGCACTCATTTTAAATTCACTCGCTTGGTATGAGGCCAATAGGATCACGCTCTACTCTGGCGAGAAAGTCATCCATGTCAATACTGATCGAAAATCTCTGACAACTGATGTCGGGACTGAGCTCTGTTACGACCATCTGGTTTTTGCCACAGGTTCTCGCCCCGCTAAGATTCCAGCATCAGGCCAACACCTGAAAAACATTTTTGCTTTTCGTACTCTTAAAGACGTAGAGGGTATTCTCCAAGTAGTCCATAAAGCGAAAAAGGCGCTCGTTATTGGAGGCGGACTTTTGGGGCTTGAAGCCGCTTATGGGCTTGCACTACAGGGCGTCCACACAACGGTCATACACCGCTCGTCTCATTTGCTTAATCGCCAGCTAGACTCCGCTGCGGGTGCATTGTTACAAACATCGATGGAGGCGCTCGGTGTTAACTCAATACTCAATGACGAGGTAGCCTCTTTTGAAGGGAGTGAAGCGGTTAAAACCGCTACACTAAAGAGCGGTCTTACGCTCTCAGTCGATCTGGTGATCATCGCAACGGGTATAACGCCAGAAATCACCTTGGCTCGTCAGGTATCTTTAGCCTGCAATCGCGGCATTAAAGTCGATGATAACCTCTTAACCAGTGACGCCAATATCAGTGCACTGGGGGAATGCATCGAACATAAAAATACAACGTTCGGCTTAGTTGCTCCGATATGGGATCAAGTCGAAATCCTTGCAGATAGATTAATCTACTCGCGTCAATCACCTTATGTGCAACGACCTTCTCCAACTAAGTTAAAAGTATCAGGAATTGATCTGTTTTCGGCTGGCGACATTTCAGAAAAAACCGATGATCAAGTCATTCTAATCCAAGATACCGCCAGCCATATCTATCGAAAGTTCATTCTACGCAACCAACGCTTGGTCGGCATCGTGCTGTTTGGTGATGTTCAGGGAGGTAATACCTACTTTGAACTTCTAGACAGCCAACAGCCAATACCCCACTTGTTGCCTCCCCTGCTACTTGGGGATCTTACAACCCATTCTGCAATTGCCGAATCTGCACACCTTGGGTCAGAAAATGATCTGACAGGAGCGACTTTATGAAGAAGAAAAATCTCATTGTGATTGGTAACGGCATGGTCGGCCATCAGTTTTTACAAAGCCTTGCCGATTCAGGTCAAATTGATCAGTTCAATGTTACCGTGTTTTGCGAAGAACCGCGCTTAGCTTACGACAGAGTCTATCTAAGTAGTTATTTCACGGGAGCAACCGCAGAAGATCTTGCGATGGGCGATATTGAAACCTACCAGAGCTGGGGGCTAAATGTATTAGTTGGTGAAACAGTGACAAGCATTGATCGTGACGATCAACGTGTCTACACCAATAAAGGCACTATCTTATATTTTGACAAGTTAGTTCTAGCCACTGGTTCTTATCCTTTCGTTCCTCCGGTTCCGGGACATGAACGGGAAAACTGTTTGGTTTATCGCACGATTGAAGACTTAGAAGCAATAAAGGCTGCAGCTGAAAAAGGAAAGATTGGTGTTGTCGTTGGAGGGGGCTTATTAGGGCTTGAAGCGGCAAAAGCACTCAAAGACCTAGGGTTAGAAACCCATGTTGTCGAGTTTGCACCTCGCCTAATGGCAGTTCAACTCGATGAAGGGGGTGGACAGCTACTACGACACAAGATAGAAAAGCTCGGCGTTAAAGTACATACGGGCAAAAACACGCTACAGATAATTGATGGCGAAGGTGCACTTCATCGTATGGAATTTGCCGACGGCGAAGTCTTAGAAACCGATGTTATTCTTTTCTCTGCGGGCATTCGGCCTCGGGATAATTTAGCGCGTCAATGTGATATTGAAGTCGGTGAACGCGGCGGGATTGTTATAGATAACAACTGCCAAACATCAGATGAAAACATCTATGCTATTGGCGAGTGCGCCCTTTGGAACGGACGTATTTACGGACTGGTTGCCCCAGGTTATGCGATGGCTAAAGTGGTTGTATCCCAACTCATTGGTGAAGATAGTCAGTTCCTCGGTGCGGATATGAGCACTAAGCTCAAATTAATGGGTGTAGATGTCGCTAGCATCGGCGATGCGCATGCTCACACAAAACACTCGAAATGCTACATTTATAATGATGAAGTCAATGAAGTCTATAAGAAACTTGTCGTTTCTGAGTCTGGGAGCAAGCTTCTCGGCGCGATTCTTGTCGGTGAAGCCAATGACTACGGCACCTTGCTTCAATATGCGCTTAACGGAATTGATCTGCCTGCCAACCCTGAAGTATTAATCGTTCCTAACTTTGGCGGTGATGATGCCCAAACAGGCTTGGGAGTTAGCGCTTTACCCGATACAGCACAAATTTGTTCATGTCACGACGTCACAAAAGGCGCTGTATGCGGTTCCATTACACAAGGCTCACAGACTGTCGGAGACGTTAAAGCGGATACTAAAGCCGCCACAGGGTGCGGCGGCTGTGTGCAATTATTGACCGATCTAGTCAATCATGAACTGTCAGCCCGTGGTATAGAAGTCAGTACCGATATTTGCGAACACTTCTCGTATACTCGTGAGGATCTTTACAACATCATCCGAGTAGAAGAGATCAAGACCTTTAATGATTTAATGCGTACGCATGGCAATGGTGGACATGGCTGCGAAATATGTAAGCCACTTGTCGGCTCATTGCTAGCATCCTGCTGGAACGAATATGTTCTGGATAAGCCCCATGTAGGTTTGCAGGACACTAACGATACGTTCCTCGCTAATATGCAAAAAGATGGCACATACTCCATAGTACCTAGAGTCCCAGGCGGTGAGATCACACCAGATCAGCTCATCGCCATTGGTCAAGTGGCCAAAGATTACAATTTATATACCAAAATCACCGGCGGGCAGAGGGTTGATCTATTTGGGGCAACACTGGATGAGCTGCCTAAGATTTGGAAAGTTTTAATCGATGCAGGTATGGAAACGGGACACGCTTATGGAAAATCTTTGAGAACAGTGAAATCCTGTGTTGGTAGAACTTGGTGCCGCTATGGTGTCGATGACAGTACAGGTTTAGCGATAGCGCTGGAAAACCGCTATAAAGGTTTACGTGCTCCTCACAAAATAAAATTTGCTGTATCGGGCTGTACACGTGAGTGCGCAGAAGCCCAAAGCAAAGATGTTGGTATTATTGCAACGGAAAACGGTTGGAATCTCTACCTCTGTGGTAACGGCGGTATGAAACCACGCCACGGTGATCTATTCGCAACTGATTTAGACAAAGAAACCTTAATTCGCTACATCGATCGATTTCTCATGTTTTATATAAAAACAGGAAAGCGCTTACAGCGAACCTCCGTTTGGATGGAAAATCTCGAAGGCGGGCTCGACTATCTAAGAAAAGTAGTGATAGACGATCAACTAGGGCTTGCAGAAACCCTTGAAAATCAGATGGCGATGATTGTCGATCGTTACGAATGTGAGTGGAAACGCACAATAGAAGATGAGCACGCATTAAAGCGCTTTCGCACCTTCGTTAACAGCGACGCTGCAGATGACAATATTGTATTCGTAGAAGAGCGCGGACAAATCCGGCCTGCTCGCACAGAAGAGAAACCTTCTGAAGCATCAGATCTCATTAAACTAGTCGGTTAATTTGGTGAATAGTATGACGAATGATATTAATTGGTTAGACATTTGTGATGTATCTGACTTAGTAGAAGATAGCGGCGTCTGTGCTTTAATTGATGAAAAGCAAGTGGCCCTTTTCTACATCCCTGCCGAAACAAAAGTTTACGCCCTAAGTCAGTACGATCCTTTTGGACAAGCCAACATCCTATCAAGAGGCCTCATTGGTTCAAAAGAAGGTCGTCTTTATGTGGCTTCTCCGCTCTACAAGCAGCGCTTCTATCTGGAAACAGGAGAGTGTTTAGAGGATGAGAAAGTGAGCCTGCCTACATGGAAAGCTCAATTAGTAGACAATAGAGTCATGATTCAGGCTCTCTGATAAAAACAACCTGCATCCAAATAGCAAGCGGCTGCAGGTTTTTACCGCTCCCGAAATAGTGCACATCAATCAATTGTGCACCACAATCAAACACTGTTCTTTGGCTCTTTATTTAATTATTTCTTGCTTAAGCCCTATTTCACTACTGTGAGAAGCTAAAAGACCCTTATAGTAAAGTGGCACACCTCATGCATTAGATATTATGAGCTGAGATTGTGGTCTCTGCTTTGAGGAGCAATGGCAATGGCGCCACTTTGGAATCTTGATTTCAGGTGGCGCTTTTTTTTTTGGGGAAAAGTCCATGACAACACAGATAATTAAAACAACTTGCCCATATTGCGGAGTGGGTTGCGGCGTCGATGCTAAGGTTGAAAACAACCAATTAATTGCCGTCAGCGGCTCAAAAGATCATCCTGCGAACAAAGGTAGTCTGTGCGTCAAAGGGGCTTCCTTACATGAAACGGTCGGCTATCAAGACCGAATACTCCACCCTACGATTAAAAACGAAAGAGTAAGCTGGGATCGTGCAACACACTATATAGCCGAGCAATTAAGTCAGGTCATTGAGCAACATGGTCCAGAAGCCATCGCTATGTACGTCTCTGGTCAAATTTTAACAGAAGATTATTACGTCGCTAACAAGCTCATGAAAGGCTTTATCGGCACAGCTAATATCGACACAAATTCCAGGCTTTGTATGGCATCAGCGGTTGTTGCCCATAAACGCGCTTTTGGTAGTGATACCGTACCAGCCTGTTATGAGGATATTGAACATGCAGATTTAGTAGTCCTTACCGGTTCCAATCTTGCTTGGGCACACCCTATTTTATATCAGCGTTTAAGCGCGGCCAAACAAGCTCGACCTCATATGAAAATCGTTGTGATAGACCCTCGTCAGACAGCCAGCTGTGATATCGCAGATTTGCATTTAGCTTTGCGTCCGGGTACTGATGCTTATCTTTATAATGGCTTGGCACAATACCTTATTGAGCACGGCTATATCGATCATAACTATATCAATTCACACTGCAATGGCTATGAGGATCTATTGAAGCAAGTATCTCACCAGACTTTATCTGATACCTCCCATATATGTGATCTTGAAGACGATCTCGTGTCTATGTTTTACCAATGGTTTGCTGAAACAGAGCGCACAGTCACTCTTTTTTCACAAGGTATTAATCAGTCATCTAGTGGCGTCGATAAAGGTAACGCCATCATCAACTGCCATCTTATAACAGGCAAAATCGGTAAAGTGGGCGCAGCACCCTTTTCTATCACGGGCCAACCCAATGCCATGGGAGGACGAGAAGTCGGCGGACTTGCTAATCAACTAGCAGCCCATATGACATTTAGCAATCCGCAAGATATTGATCAAGTTGGGCAGTTTTGGCATGCGACATCCATGGCCCAACAGGAAGGGCTAAAAGCAGTGGATATGTTTGAAGCAGTAGCTCAAGGCAAGATCAAGGCTATCTGGATTATTGCGACCAACCCACTGGTATCCATGCCGGATTCAGAGAGTATTCGTGAAGCATTAACCCAGTGCGATCTGGTTATCGTTCAGGATGTGTCACTGTCTAGCGATACTCTTAAATACGCGGATGTCTGTCTACCCGCAACAACATGGGGGGAGAAAAGTGGCACCGTTACTAACTCCGAGCGCACCATTTCGCGCCAACGAAGCTTTCTTACGCCTCCAGGGGAAGCTCGCCACGACTGGCAGATCATTTGTGATATCGCTAAAGAAATGGGATTTAACGAGGCTTTTAGCTATAAAACCAGCGCAGATATTTTTCGCGAACATGCACAGTTGTCCGCTTTGAGAAACTCAGGCAACCGAGACTTTGATATTTCAGAATTATCGCTAATGAGCGACCAAGCCTATGACAATATGCCTCCTATTCAATGGCCGATTAACTCAGCTTATCCAAAGGGTAGAGCCCGTTTCTTCGAAGATGGGGTGTTTTTTACAGCAGATAGAAAAGCTAACCTTATTCCTATTCAACCTAAACTTCCCGCATACCCTGCTACACACAATGAGCTGATTCTCAATACCGGCAGGATTCGTGATCAGTGGCACACCATGACTCGAACGGGTAAGACCTCTCGTTTGCTGGCTCATACTTCTGTTCCTTTCGTTGAAATACACCCCGCTACAGCCAATGCTTTTAACATTCAAGAGAACAGTTGGGTGTCTCTTCAAACTCCGGTTTCAAAATATATTGCTAAAGCAACGATCACTCGGAGTGTGCGCCAAGATTCTGTATTTATACCTATGCATTGGAGCGACTTTTTTTCCAGCCATGGTAAGGCAAATAGCTTGGTTCGCCCCATTAGGGATGCTCTATCAGGGCAACCCGAATTTAAGCATAGTCCTGTAGAAGCAAAATCTCTGAACCCACGTTCACAAGGGGTATTGATAAGCAGTCTGCCATTTTCACCTCCTAGCTATGTCGAATGGCATCGAATTCCATACGAACACTGTACACTTTGGGAGTTAATGAGTGAGGGGAAAACCTTTACACTCAGTGGATTAAAAGCATACTACCCGCGTATTAAAGACTGGGTATCTATCACGGACTCTAACGAAAATTTCCTACACGCTGCCGGCTTTATTGATAAGCAACTCACTGTTCTGCTTTTTTCCGCTATCAATATGCCATCCATAGACCAACCATGGTTGTTGTCTCAAATGGGGAAAACAATACCTCTGTTATCTCGCCATCTGCTACTTACAGGGGTCCCACAAGATAGCACTCAAGCATGTGGTAAGATTGTTTGCTCCTGTCACCAAGTAGGCGAAAACACAATCATCAACACACTAGCAAATGGCAATGCCTGCGACATTGATACACTAGGAGAACTATTAAAATGCGGAACGCAGTGTGGCTCCTGCGTCCCAGAATTGAAATCACTGATTAATCTTCATCAGGCATAGATGCAAGAATCTTAATCTAATCAGATATTTAGGGCTTCATATCCAAGGCGATGGCTTCGGCAACACGAATGCCATCAATCGCAGCTGACATAATGCCACCGGCATAGCCTGCACCTTCACCGGCAGGGTATAAACCACGTACGTTTATGCTCTGATAGTCATCGCCACGTTTGATATTCAGAGGGGACGAAGTGCGGGTTTCCACGCCGGTCAGTAAAGCATCTTCTAAAGCAAACCCTTTGATTTTTCGGTTAAATGCCGGTATTGCCTCACGAATCGCTTCGATACAGAAGTCAGGTAAAGCCTTCGATAAGTCTGTTAATTTAATACCCGGCTTAAATGAGGGTTCGACGACACCCAGTGCATCAGAAGGTTGCCCTTTTAAGAAGTCACCCACACGTTGGGCAGGGGCGTCATAATTCTCGCCACCTAATAGGTAGGCATTACTTTCCAACTCTCGTTGAAAATCGATACCGGCCAGTGGGCCACCCGGATAATCGTTAGGGTCGATACCCACGACGATCGCACTATTAGCATTTCGCTCGCTTCGGGAGTATTGGCTCATGCCATTGGTGACAACACGTTTCTCCTCTGAGGTTGCAGCCACAACCGTACCACCTGGGCACATACAGAAACTGTATACAGAGCGACCATTTTTACAATGATGAACCAGCTTATAATCCGCCGCACCCAAAATAGGATGGCCAGCATTAGGGCCAAAACGTGCTTCATCAATGGCGGATTGTTGGTGCTCAATACGGAAACCTATCGAGAAAGGCTTCGCTTCCATATACACCTGTTTTTCAAAAAGCATCTGGAAGGTATCCCTTGCACTATGCCCTACCGCTAGCGCAATATGCCGGGAGTGTAGCTGCTCACCATTGGATAGCGTGAGGCCAGTGATCTGACCATCCTCGATATGCAGATCATCGACTCGCGACTCAAAGCGAATTTCACCACCCATCTCGATAATTTTCGCGCGCATCTTCTCAACCATGGAGACCAAGCGGAAAGTACCAATGTGAGGCTTACTGACAAACATAATCTCTTCTGGCGCACCCGCCGCGACAAACTCTTCTAATACCTTACGACTGTAGTGGTTTGGATCTTTGACTTGGGTGTAAAGTTTGCCATCCGAGAACGTACCGGCCCCACCCTCACCAAACTGCACGTTGGATTCGGTGTTCAATACTTTCTGGCGCCAGAAGCCAAACGTGTCTTTAGTACGCTGGCGTACCTCTTTACCACGCTCCAGAATAATAGGCTTATAACCCATTTGTGCCAGTACGAGCCCCATTAACAACCCACAGGGCCCGAACCCTATAACAATAGGCCGTTCCGTCAGGCCTTCTGGCGCTTGCGCTACAAACTTATAGGCCATATCGGGCGTGGCTTTAATCAGCTGGCTATCAGCAAACTGGTCGAGCAACGCCTCATTATTTGTGGTCTCAACATCTAGGGTATAGATCAAAAAGATGTTTGTCTTTTTCCGTGCATCATACCCTCGGCGGTGTACATGAATATCCACCAGCTGCTCGGGCTTTATAGATAACATCGCTAAGACAGCTTGTTTTAAGTCATCTTCGCTATGATCTAAAGGTAATTTGATGTTTGAGAGACGTATCATATTCTGAAGTTCCGCAGGGCAAAGTTACTTAGTTATAGTAAAGGCGCGCATTTTACCTGTTTTCTGCGGTAAAGTCGTAGGAACTCTATACTGTCTTTTGTCATAGCATTTTGGGCTGGGCGATGACTGGTAGTGCCCAGCTACAATCCGCCATTATCGATGATAATGCCACCCCACACCATCGCGGTGATAATCAATCCAAAAAAAACAGCGGCTGAACCTAAGTCTTTTGCCCGCCCTGCCAGCTCATTAAACTCAGTCCCGGCTCTATCGACTACCGCTTCAATAGCCGAGTTCAGCAGTTCTAGAGTCAACACCAGTAAGCAACAACCGACGAGCAGAGCCCATTGAGTCGCCGTTTGCGCAACCCAAAAGGAAAGCGGAAACAACATCGCAAATCCGTAAACTTCGTATTGGAAAGCGGGTTCATGCCGAAAAGCCGCTTTTACGCCTTTGATGGAATAGAGCGTCGCATAATAAAAGCGTGCTGGGCCGGTTACTTTACTCATGATCTACTGATGTTCTCCTTAAAAATCAGCTGAGTACTCTAGCGACTTCCCGACAGGGTTACCAGTCATGTTAAAACTCTTCATTAGATTGACATAATTCTGGGTCACGGCTGATTTTCACCCAATACCTGATATGCATCATCTCTTAAGCGGTGTAATAAAAGTTCGCCATTGTCTGACACTGCAAATTCACCGTATTTAGCCTCTTCATAAACGGACGCTTTCCCCTCTTGAAAGAAGAAAGCATTGGTCGCAAATTTAATATCGCCTTCTCTCATTCGATACTCAAGCTTGGCTTGCTGAGTGGCTAACGGCTCACCACGATAGATACCAGCAAACCGGCCCACCCTGTTTTTGTCCAGATCGACTAACACATGGCCATCATGATTCTCTTTAGGGACTTCCTGCTGGAACTCCCGTTCGATAGCAAAACGTAAGCGCATATAGTCGCCCTGCATCAAAGAACGCGGATCAACCGGAGCCAACTCAAGTAATACCGTTTCACCCGTTGCCAGAAGATTTTCTTTCTTAAAGATCGTGATATTCACAGCGGCTAGGATCAGCAGCATCATTGCAACAACCGCCCATTTGAGTCGGTTCATGGGTGCGAAATTAAACAGCGTTTCACCTAAGCCGTCATGGGGTGTAGCAGCATTAGCAACGTGTTTTTTGTTCAAAACATAACGAACGCCTAAACGTATTAGCAATAAAGCAACACCCGTCCCCATAAGGATAAACGACTTTATCAAGAGCGTTGTCGCCAAGTTGTAGTAGTACCAAGAAACAAAGGAGAGTAGTGCAACCAAACCAAGCGCCGTCAAGACTTGCCGCTGGTAAGCAAACCCCACCAACAAGATTAATAACGCACTGCTGACACCCGTCGATATCTGCCCAGAGATAAAGATCAAAACACCGCCGATCAGTATCAAGCGTCCGATAAGGCTCGATAAAGGCACGCCATATTGCTTAATAATGTCCTGTAATAACAAGATCGTTGATAAACCTACCATGGCCATAGCCGACCACGGAGATAAGTGCCACCATATAGAATCTGATTGTTCATGAAACCCATCAAGCAACGGGTTTCCAAGAATCAAATGCCCATTAAACTGCACCAAAGCCAACGCCAAGCTATAACCAACCGGCTCCCAAACGGGTTGAAACCCTTTCCATGACCTATCATTTATCCAAACCAACACAAACAATACGCTACATATGGCAGCCCCTAACCCAAAGAGCCCAAGCAGATCCAGCCCCCAAAAGAATGCAATGAGTGCAAACCAGCCCGTAAGCAATCGGTGTATAAAGTTTGGCATCACAAGGGTTAGTAAAATCTGAAAAACAGCTAGCAGAAAGAACGGCAAAGCATCTCTTATCGGTAGCCAGTCAAATAACCCCCAAGCCACCATCATCTGCCCACATAGGCTGACGGCTAACCCTACTTGACCAAAAAATACGCTGCCGGTGCGCGTTCGAAAGAGTAAGTAAGCTCCCGTGCAGCAGATCAAGCCAACCGAGATGAGTGATACTTCATTATCAAACCGAAACAGCCAGCCAAAGATCGAGCCTATAAAACCAAGCATAAACAGTGCAGCAATCCAGCCAGCAAACCCTTGCATGAGCGCAATATACCAAGGCACATATTCGGTTTCTAAAGCTGGTATATCACCATGCGTCAATTGCTGTTGTGATAGCTCTGCCCATAACTGCTTTCTCGCTTCATTCATGATGAAGTCTCCTGAGCAGCTTCTCCCCCTGCTTCCGACTCTGTCGCCAAACGCTTTAGCCAAAGTCCACCGGCTGTCGATAAACCGATAATGACAAAACTAATCAGAAGAAAGATGCCTTCATCCAAGGCACCTTCAAAGAGTTTTCCCAGCAAACAACTGGCGATAATAATGCCACTCAGTACCCAACCTGACAGAATGACAAGGTCTTTCATCAAATAGCGGTAAAGGTAAAAGCACCCAGCCATCCAAACAATCCAAACAAACAGCCCTAGACTGCCTACATCATCTAATATTGACCAAATTGCCAGCCAAGTAACGGAGCAACCCGCTAATAGAGTCGCCAATTGCGCTGCGATTCTGTTTGCAAGATAAGGTACTCCCTTATCTGCGATGGTCGGCCTAGATATCCACTCTAACCCCAACATAATCAAAGTATTCAAGCTGCTAAACAGCCACAGCCACTCTTCTTCTCGAAACAAAAACCCCAACAAACCTCTAAAAGTACTTAGATAAAGTAGCAATGATAAATTCACTAAGCTGACCCAAAGTAGCCATAAAGAGGAGCTTTGCGCCATTATCACCCATGGGGTTATCATCGCAGCCCAGACTGCAAAGAGCTCCCAAGGGTCGGCTCCGGTTTGATAGGTTTGTCCGGTTAATGCCAGCAAAGCGCCGGTCAACAACGCCATGCCCAACACTGTAACGGATGAAGAGCGTCTACGGCTATTAAGGCGGCTATATAACAACACAGCCAATACCATAGCGCTTTCTAAGAGTGCGAACTTGAGCAAACGCCCCATCGCTTCCCAATTAAACGCAAAGAAAAAAATCACACCTGCAGCCGCCCCTAAGGCTCCAGTAAAAAGGAGAAACTGGCTAATAAAGCGATACCAAACTTCACCACTATGCCTAATGGTATGGAGTGAGGAGTCTAACTCTCCTTTTAGCTTTCCTTGTTGGTGCCAGTTCAGGACCTGCCTGCGCGATTCCAATATCCTTCTCCCTGATCTGTTTGTAGGTTATTCGGCTGCTTGTATAACAGCCCGTAAAACCTGCGGTGAGCGTATTTCGTGGCGCTGTTTAATTAAGGTAACGCCAACGCTTAATGCTAGTCCTTCTGATACCGATCTGATTTGCTCATCTTCGATGGAGTCCAGATCAGCAACGTGCGCAAGACCTATGGTTCTTCGGATAATCTCCGTACCTGCATAACCCAAACTTTCATGCCAAACATGACCAATAAATGCCTGTGCAAAGCCTGGCGCGTTGAATACAGGGTCCTGACACTTGGATTTTACATTTTCGAGGAAATTCGCTTCAAAGGTGTGCCACAGTGCCTCAATCGTATCCAGCAGATACATTTGATATGCGCGCTTCTCTTCGGTATCACCTTCTAAACCAATCTGGCCTGCAAAGTTCAGTAACAGATTGCCAATCACAGATCCAATATCAAAACTCATCGGCCCATAAAATGCGAACTCAGGATCGATTACTTTGGTACTCGTTTCGGTAACAAAGACAGAACCTGAATGAAGATCTCCATGTAAGAGCGCCTGAGCATCGGTCATAAAATGATATTTGAGCTTAGCCGCTTCGATCTTGAGTACCTCATCTTGCCAAATCGCTTCGGCGACAGGGCGCACTGCCGGATTGATCGCGTTACGCTCGTGATCGCAGAAAGGGTCCCAAAAGAAGAGCTCTTCGGTAATTTTGCAAAGATCAGGATTGATGTTGCTGCTAACAGCTGCTTTCTTCTGATAAGTATCCAAATAAAAATCAGACGTGTGGAATAAGGTTTCTGCCAAAAACTCTCCCAGATGTCGTCCTAACGCCGGCAGCGGTTTTCTCGCGATCAATGCATGACGCAAGTTATCATGATCACCAATATCTTCCATAATGACGGCAGATTGTTGCTCATCAAAGCAATACACTTTAGGGACGTAGGCCTCTGCCCACTGACCCTCTGTTTTAAGTGTTGATGCTTCTATGCGTATGCGATCCAGAGAAAGCGGCCAACCTTCACCAATAATACGCACATAAGGTAGTGCCTGTTTTACAATAACGCTGTCTTTACTATCCTTGACTCGATAAACAAAGTTGATATTCCCATCACCGATCTCTTCAACACTGGGCGCCTCACCTGACGTAAAATAGGGAGTATTCGTACGGGCAAATTCGATTACTTCGGCATCATTGGCAAACTTTGCTGTTGTCATAACGCTTTTATTCCTACCATTAAACTGCATACAATGGCCCAAGTTTGCCAGAAAAACCGCCGATGCTGTAATCACTTTTATTTCGGGCTGTGTTTTGAATGGATATATGGCAGGCTGCCCTACATCTATACCCAACCGAGACACCACTGATGCGCTATACTCCATCGCTTATTCAAGGCACGTTGATCAAACGCTATAAGCGATTTTTGGCCGATATCGAACTAGCCAGTGGCGAAGTGATTACCGCACATTGTCCTAACACAGGATCAATGAAGAACTGCTGCGATCCGGGTAGTCGGGTTTGGGTTTATGATGCAAATAATCCCAAGCGAAAACTGCGCTACACATGGGAATTAGTCGAGGTCGAGTCCCGCTACTTGGCTTGTATCAATACAGGACGCGCCAATCATCTTGTCAAAGAAGCGATTCTCGCGGGAGATATTCCTGAACTAGCGCATTATGAAACCCTAAAAACAGAATGTAAGTATGGCCAAGAGAACAGTCGGATTGATATTCTGCTATCGGCCGATGGCAAACCCGACTGCTATGTAGAAGTCAAAAATGTCACTCTGCTTGAGGAGAATAATCTAGGCAGCTTCCCAGATGCAGTAACTACCCGTGGCACCAAACACCTTCGCGAACTCATGGAGATGAAATCACAGGGCGCGCGTGCCGTACTCTTTTTTAATGTAGCCCATACAGGCATATCGGCGGTTACACCCAATCGGTGCATTGACCCGATCTATACAGACACACTAGAGGAAGCGATTAACCACGGGGTTGAAGTACTGGCCTATGGTGCAGATATTTCCGATACACACATCCACATAAATAACCCCATACCGTTTTCCATGAATAAAACGATTGATCATTAGTTCGCGTCAGACACACTCGACATCGGGTGTTTTGGAGATAACCCGTAATTGCCTAGAATCTCTGCCCATTGCGAGTCACTACCCATCTCTTTGGCATGTATTTGTATGAAATCATTTAGCTGTTGATCATCTGTTTTTAATAAAAAACTGCGTAGAAACCCGTGATGCAAAGAGAAAGACAGTTTCTCTGTCCACTGGTTTGACTTCATTAGATAACGACTTGCCGAAAGCGGCGCTATACCGACATCAAACCTATCCAAAAGTAACATCTCTAACAGTTGCGATTCGTCTTGGGTATCAACCCGCGATATCTCACCCGACGCCACCATTGGGTCAATATTGATATATCGATACCCCAAAATCCCGCCTAAACGCGCACCTTTAAGCTCATCTGGCGTAGAAAACGTTCTGTTAGCTTCTGGTCTCCAAACGTAGATGCTGCCGTCTTCAAGTATCGGCTTTGTCCACTGATATTTTTCTGCAGCCCCTGGACCAAACCACGCCGGTGTTACCCAAGGGATAACCATATCAGTATCAACCATTAATTGATCCAGTCGCTTTCTGGGCATGACCTCAACATCAAACTGATAAGCCCCACCACTTTTTTCAGTCAGGTATTTTGCCAGATCATAGGTTAAACCGTTGTTTGCGCCTGTAATAAACGGGGGCGTTTTGTGATAGGTATATAAAGTTATAGACTCTGCTCCGATAACGGCTGAGCTAAAAAACAGCAGCGGTATCAAGCGCTTTACGAAAAAGTTCAAGTAATTTTTAAGATTCATGGTGCACCTACCAAGCCCGGATCCTAACAGCACGCATAGGATGTTTAGTTGACTATACAACTCAAGTTTAGACCAAAAAATCGACATAGGTTATTTCATAAAAAATATTTCACCTAAGCGGAATAAAGCAGCTTCTCTAGCTTGGGTTATCGGGTGAGCAAAACTTAAACGGATACAATGATGGTAATTATCGGCTGCCGAAAATAACGCCCCTGGTGTAATGACCATGCCTTCTCTGAGTGCCTCATTATAGTGAGCCAGCGTATTCAGGTGATCAGGCAATTGTAGCCATAGTGCTAGACCACCTTCAGGAACCGATAGCTTTATATCCGACGGCCACTGCTCATTGAGATAGTTAACTAATTGATCACAGTTATAGCGCAGCACTTCCCGCTGTTTTCGCAGATGTGCATCATATGCACCATCTTTAAAAAAACTGACCACACCCTGCTGGACAAACCGACTACTGGCTAGCATCGTAACCAGTTTGAGATGCTTCACTTTATCATGCCAGCGGGCTGCAGCTATCCAGCCTATGCGAATATCCCTAGACAGATTTTTTGATAAAGAGCTGCATAAAATGACCCGATCTTCTGTATCCAATGCTTTTAAGGGCTCAGGACGAACAAAGAATCCCAGATCACCATAAATATCATCTTCGATCACTGCAAAGTCATACGTATTCGCCAGATGGATCAGTTCTTCTCTCGCGGAGTGCGTTAACGTTGCACCACAAGGCGTAGCGAACGCTGGCGTCACTACGCATGCTTTAATTTTCCAGCGCGTTAACGCCTCAGCTAACACCTGGGTTTGCAAGCCATCTACCGCAGAACTTGGTATTTCTAACGCTTTCAAACCTAGCTGTTCCAGCAATTGAAACACGCCATAAAAACCTGGGGATTCGACTGCAACGGTATCTCCGATTTGACACGTTGCCATCAGCGCAAGAAATAAGGCTTGTTGGCACCCTGCCGTAATACACAGGTCTTCAGTAGTTAGCTCACAGCTCAAGCGTCTATAACGCTGAGCAATCAATGCCCGTAGCTCGATATGTCCAGCAGGTCCATCATAGTATTGGTGAGCGGCCCCTCTTTGTGAGCGAAGGGCTCTCCCGATATGCCGGTTGAGTAACTGAACGGCATGGCTATTCTCTTCACGCTGATGGCGTTCTGGAAGCAGGTCAAAAGCAGCACCTCGCGCCATAACGTCCATGACGACATCACTCACCGATACGGGTAAAGGCGCTGATATAGGCGGCCGGCTTTCAGGTAACGGCCTTTCGATACGGCTACCACACACAAAGTAGCCTGATTTTGGACGCGCTTCGATTAAACCACTTGCTTCCAATCGTTGGTAAGCATGAAGCACCGTAGCTTTTGATAAGGCTTTGGTTTCACAAAGTGAGCGAATGGAAGGTAGTCGGTCACCTTTACCCCAGCGCTTTTTTTGGATCCCTTCAATCAGCCACGCTTCTAATTGTCGGTATCGATATTCACTTCCCATAGTCTTTTCCTGTAGGTATGGATACCCGTTGGCCCAAAAAACAATCTGTACCTATTTTATAATATTTTTTTATACCTGTTCCTATTCATTGTTCTTATTTAGG
Organism: Neptunomonas concharum; assembly: GCF_008630635.1. Taxonomy (NCBI): domain Bacteria; kingdom Pseudomonadati; phylum Pseudomonadota; class Gammaproteobacteria; order Oceanospirillales; family Oceanospirillaceae; genus Neptunomonas; species Neptunomonas concharum. Next base: position 2,254,656 of record NZ_CP043869.1, read on the forward strand.
CTTCACCCTCAATAAAACGTAACGTGTCAACGTGGTGCCTAATGCAACAGATTCCTGTAGAACAGATTGAGGTTATGCCATTTTCAAAGGACGAAAAAATACATGTCCGTTTAACGGAAGGGCGCTTTCAACAACTCCGAAGGCTTATCAGTTGGCCACTACTTTTTGCCTATTTTGCCCTAGTGTGGATACAAGTCGGCGATAAGCCCTGGCTACTTTTCGACTTTAGCCAGCGCAGTATTCATCTTTTTGGTAACTCACTCTCTTGGCATGATCTTCCGCTCTTAGCGGGTGTCATGATCGCGGGTGCGAGCTTGCTGTTCTTTATGGCAGTTGCTTGGGGGCGAGTTTGGTGTGGGTTTGCGTGCCCACAAAGTATCTGGACATGGGTGTTCATCCGCATAGAAAACTGGACAGAAGGACGTGCCAGCCTCAGAGCAAAGCAAGACAGCCAACCGATGACAGGTGGCAAGCTGGTACGGCGTATCGCAAAACATAGTCTATGGATTAGCGTATCTCTGTTAACCGCCATCACTTTTACTGGCTATTTCATCCCAATTCGTGAGCTTTTCGAAGCCCTGTTAAATTTGAGTGCAAGCCAATCTGTTGTAGGCTGGATCACGATCATGGCAGCCCTGACCTATGCCAATGCTGGCTTAGTCAGGGAGAAAATTTGCTTACATGCATGCCCCTATTCTCGATTTCAAGGCGTAATGTTTGACGATCATACCCGCACCGTTAGTTATGACCGTCAACGCGGTGAACCCCGCGGCCACCTACGCTGTAGCGATGGTACAACGGGGGACTGCGTGGACTGTAACCTCTGCGTTCAAGTATGCCCAACAGGCATTGATATCCGACACGGTCTGCAAGCTGCCTGTATTGACTGTGGGGCGTGTATTGATGCCTGCGACCAAGTGATGGATAAATTAAAGCGGCCTCGCGGATTGATTCGCTTTACCTCTGATGCGCTACTCAATAAACAAAACAGCCCTATTTGGCGGCCCCGCCTGCTTGGGTATTTATTAATATTGATCATAGCAACAGGTGCCACTGTATTTGGACTAACGCAAAAAACCGATATCCTAATAGAAATACGCCGAGATCGCGGTGCGCTATTCCATCAGCCGGATGATGATACAGTTTGTAATCGTTACCTCATTAAAGCTGAGCCGTTTCATTCATCAATTCAGCGTCTTACAGTTACTGCGGCAGGTATTTCTAATATTCGTTTAGAGGGGTTATCTGTACTTTCTAAAGAGCATTATGGGTATTGGATTCCTTATCAAGTATGTACTGAGCATAAAGTTGCCTCAGGAACACCGATTAAGTTTACTTTTTCTGGTGCGGGCTTAACCGCAACAAAAGAAACCCGCTTTATTACCCGAAACCGTTGATGTTAAAAAGCAGCCCTGCGGGGCTGCTCTAACGTTAAACGTCGATGATACCGGCAGCTTGGGCCATTAACTCATAACTACGTTTACGTGATTCATAATCATGGGTAACGGTGACCAACCCGATCTCGTTAGTACCCCAGTATTGAGTTAGGGCTGCTAATTGCTCAGCACACTCATCAGGCGAGCCCAGTAATACCGAATTAATGAGTTCGTCAAAATAGCGCTGATCGGACAGTGGCAAGGTCTTTAGTTGATTGAGCGCCTCCTCCGGACTCAGCCAAGGATTCCTGACACCGTGGCGAAACGCCATCACTTTCCAAAGCGCCTGCGGAGCCGCTAAGTAGAGCGCTTCTTCTCGGGTTGGCGCACACAGAGCGGAGACAGTAATCATGGTTTGGGGCTCGCCAGCATGCCCAGACTCGCGAAAGGCTCGCTGATACTCACGCATAATGGCAACGGTTTGATCGCCCGGGCTGATAAAAAGCCCTAATGACATTTTCATTCCCATCTGACCTGCAAAGGCGGCACTGCCACCACTGGTACCTAACATCCATAATTCAGGACATGGTTGATCATCCGGCATCACTTTTAAATCGCTAAAAGCGTGACTATCAGCAAAACCGTCTCTTAAGAAACCACAAAGTAGCTGGGTTTGCTCTGCATAACGCTGCCCATTATCTGGCCGGTAAGGGTACGCAAGTGCCTGACTTGCTACGCCATCGCCTCCGGGTGCCCGACCAATGCCTAAATCAATGCGCCCAGGAAATAAGGTTTCGAGCATGCGAAATTGCTCGGCTACTTTGTAAGGGTTGTGGTTAGCCAGCATCACACCACCGCTCCCCACACGAATCTCCTTGGTTATGGACGCTATGTGACTAATCAATACTTCCGGGCACGGGCCAGCAAAACTATTGCTATTATGGTGCTCTGCCAACCAGTAACGCTGATAGCCCCACTGATCACAGGCTTTCGCTAATTGTGCAGATAATGTTGGGGCTTGGTCCGCTCCAGCTGTTCCCAACTGTACTGGGGACTGATCCACAACGGTAAGTTGATATGTCATAACACATCCTTCGTTTAAAATAGAGAAAGCTCAGTGTCAGGCGTAGAGAGCGCCAATGTTTTGATAGCCAACAAAGCCTTGCTTAACACCTCGTTATTTTCTGCAGCGCTGATACAGATGCGAACCGCCTGCGGAGCGGCATAATTAGCAACCGCAAAACTCTCTGCAGCGGTAATCATAATCTTTTGCGTTTCAACTGCTCGGACAAAATCCAGTGCGCGCCAATGATCCGGCAAGGATAACCAGACAAAAAAACTATCCGCTCTGGCATGAAACTCCAATCCCGCCAATAACGTTTTTGCGATAAGAAATCGCTCCCTCAACTTTTTCTTTTGCTGATTTAATAATTTGTCAGCATGTCCTTGCTTAATCCAACGGCAGGCGATTTCAACCATCAACGGGGCAGCCATCCAACAACTCGCACGCAATGCGGCCGATACCTTACAGTGATAAGCTGGCGGTGAAACCAAAAAGCCCACTCTAAGTCCACCAGCCATGCTTTTTGAACAACTACTGATATAAAAAACCTGATCAGGAAGCATCGCCGCTAAGGGTAAGTCCCTCTGCTGCGCCAGAACAGCAGAGACCTCGTCTTCAATTATTAGTAATTGATTACGTTGTGCTGCTTGAACTAAGGATTCGCGTCGGGCCTTCGATAGTCTTGTATTGGTTGGATTATGCTGAGTCGGAGTGCAATAGATCAACCTCGGACTATACTGCCGACACAACCCATCAATCGACTCAGTCAACATACCCTCACTATCAAAAGATAACGGTATAATTTTCAATTTCAGCTGTCGTGCTAACACCTTCAACCCCGGATACGCAACGCCTTCTGCAAGTAACGTATCTCCCGGCTGGCAAACAGACATTAGCGCTAATTGAATCGCCTGCTGACCGCCATTACAGAGCGTCAGACAATCAGCACTCGGCGTAAAATCATCATAACTTAGCCACTGCGCCGCTATTTCCCTATGATGGGAAAACCCTCCTTCAGGATGGTACCCCAGTAACCGAGATAGCAGTTCAGGTTGTTGATGTAGCTCCTGCAGTGTATTTGCAAGCAGAGAGTGCTGGCCAACATCAACAGGCAAACTCACCGTAAGATCAGTAAATCCACAGGGTTTATCCGTAATAAGGTAATCACCCATAGATTGAGCACCACTGCTGCGTATGTAAGTCCCGCTACCAACCTTGGCATTCACTAAACCACGCCGCTCCGCTTCAGCGTACCCACGGGTGACTGTTCCCACCGTAACGCCAAGAGCATCAGCCAATCGGCGTTGCGGGGGCAGTTTTTCATCAGGTGATAAAACACCACTCAAAATATCGTTGGAAATAGCTTCAGCTAACGCTTTGTATCGCGCCCCTTGGTAGCGACTAAGATCGGGGGTCCAAATTGTCACCATAACAATAAAAATATTGACCTAAAAAATAGAGTTAATATGATGAATTGCTCGCTTAATTTAGTCAAAACAATAAATTGAATCCATACAATTAAGGAACCCTTATGACAAAGCGACTTTTTCTTGAAGAAAGCTACCTAGCCGAAGCGGACGGGATCATAACCTCTGTAGGTGAGTTCGAAGGACGACCTTACATAAAATTGAACCAGACTCTTTTCTATCCTCAAGGTGGAGGTCAACCAGGAGACACAGGCTGGATCGAATCACCCGTAGGCGAGTTTCGAGTCATTGACACACAAAAAAGTGAAGCCAACCAGATTTTACTCTTTCTTGAAGCAAACCACCCATTACCTAATGTAGGCGATGCTATTCACCAAAAGCTCGATTGGGAACGTCGCTACTCGCTCATGCGGATGCACACCTGCCTGCATCTACTTTGCTCTCTTGTTCCTAAAGGAGTTACCGGTGGTTCTGTTGGCGTAGAGAAAAGCCGACTCGATTTCGACCTAGGCGATAGCAAACTCGATAAAGAAGTATTAACCCAGCAGATCAATCAGCTCATCTGCACAGGTTCTGAAGTCATGTCATTAAACATTTCAGAAGCCGAGCTAGACCAGCAACCAGACTTGGTCAGAACGCTCTCAGTCCAGCCGCCTAGGGGTAGCGGTACCGTTAGGCTCATCAAAGTAGAAGGAATCGATTTACAGCCCTGCGGCGGCACCCATGTAAAGAACACACGTGAAATTGGCCCCGTGCGCATCAGTAAAATAGAGAATAAAGGCAAGCGCAATCGACGTATTCATTTAGTCTTTGATAACACGGACGTTTAACGATGTTGAGAGGAGATACCATGAAAACAATTGGAATACTCGGTGGTATGAGTTGGGAGTCAACGCAAAGTTACTACGCGACAATCAACCAAGGAATAAAGGCCGAATTAGGCGGTTTACACTCTGCCAAGATTGTACTGGTTAGCGTGGATTTTGCCGAAATAGAAGTGCTACAAGCCGAAGGCAAATGGGGAGAAGCGGCCATTTTACTAGCGCAAGCCGCTAAGCAAGTCGAAGCAGCGGGCGCAGACTGCTTACTTATAGCAACAAATACCATGCATAAAGTCGCTGATGAAATTACTAGCGCAATCGACATTCCTCTACTTCACATTGCCGATGCAACAGCGAAAGCACTTTTAGGTGATGGTGTAGAGCGTGTTGGGCTCTTAGGTACACGTTTTACGATGCAGGAAAGTTTCTATTCATCACGGCTGATTAACTTAGGGGTTAACGAGGTCATCACACCCAGTCTCGTTGAACAAGTCGAAATAAACCGTATTATCTACGATGAGCTTTGTTGTGGAACAGTAACGCTGGCATCACGGACGCTCTATCAGAACGCCATAAAAAATCTCAAGGAACAGGGTGCCGAAGCCGTTATCCTTGGTTGTACTGAAATTGGCTTGCTGATTCAGAATGCGGATAGCTGCCTACCTTTGTACGACACCACAGCGATCCACGCCAAAGCAGCGGTGGCGTTTGCTCTTACTTAATAGAAGGATTTTGAGAAATTTATGGGTGGTTTTATATCTGTAGCATTAGCCGCTGTCATTAGTTATCTGGTTTACAAAGCTTATCGAAAATGGCTTGTGTCACGGCGGGAGCAGTTAATAGACACCTACCAATTTCCACCAGCGATTGCTCGCAAGTTAATCGAAAAGTATCCCCACCTAACCGATCAAGACGCGGACTATGTGATAGCGGGACTCAGGGAATACTTTCACTTGTGTAATATCGCCGGAAATAGAATGGTCTCGATGCCTTCACAGGTAGTCGATGTCGCTTGGCACGAGTTTATTCTTTTTACACGCAAATACGAGTACTTCTGTAAGAAAGCGCTGGGAAGGTTTTTACATCACACTCCTGCTGAAGCCATGAAATCCCCGACTCTCGCTCAAAAAGGGATTAAAGCTGCATGGAATATTTCCTGCTCACGAGAGAACATTCAGCCTAAATCACCGACACAATTACCGTTGCTTTTTGCTATGGATTCACAGCTCATGATTCCTGACGGGTTCAATTACGCACTCAATTGCCAATCTCAAGAACCCGGTAAAAATGACACTTATTGTGCAGGCCATATTGGATGCGGATCGGGGTGTGGTGGCTCCAGCTGCAGTGGAGATTCATCCGGTTGCAGCGGTGGCTGTGGTGGTGACTAAAATAGAAAAAATAGCGATTTAAGCAGCAAAACCGGGCAAAAAAACGCATTTACACACCAAAAACAGACCGTTGACTATTTTTTACACACACGCTTTATCAGCGCTAGTCACCTTTTAATTAACTCCCCCGGTATGTTGAATAACCGTAGGGGGAAACCAATAACGGAACATGATAATGCGTCTCTATATCCGCAATACCAAACCGAATTACCACCTCATCAATAAAGGCAGGATCGGGTAACACCACGCCTATCTTTCGAAAATAACTCGCCACCGAAAATACCAATTCGTACTCACCTACAGCAAATTCCGCTTCGGCTAAAATAGGTGTATCAGTTCGCCCATCATCATTAGTAATACAACAATGAAGCAAGGTTTTGTTTGTGCCTTCGATGCGATAAAGGTCAACTGAAATACCTTTACCCGGTAACCCATGGGCTGTATCCAGTACATGTGTCGTTAAGTAGCCCATAGATACCACCTCTTTTGCTGCCACAAGCACGTGCTATTGATGTAGATTAGACTTCAATTTTGCCCTAAAAGGTTGTATACAACAATAACCTGACTCTAGAGTTAAGTTATTATGAGCTATCAACGCAACCTTATTGGTTATGGAGGCCAGCCTCCCCATCCTGAATGGCCCAATGAAGCCAAAATTGCACTTTCATTCGTCCTAAATTACGAGGAAGGCGGTGAGCGTTGTATTTTGCATGGCGATCAAGAGTCGGAAGCGTTCTTATCTGAAATTCCTGGTGCGCTCCCCTTCCCCCATGCTCGACATATGAGTATGGAGTCGATCTATGAATATGGCAGCCGTGCTGGCGTATGGCGCGTACTCTCATTATTCAAAAAGTACCAAATCCCATTAACTATTTTCGCAGTGGCCATGGCTGCTCAACGCCACCCCGAGGTCATTAAAGCAATGGCCGCCGCAGGACATGAGATCTGTAGCCACGGTTATCGCTGGATTGATTACCACCCAATCTCCATAAAGGAGGAACGGGAACACCTTCACACGGCTATTCAAATTCTTGAATCCATCACAGGAAAAAGACCTCTGGGTTGGTATACCGGCCGAAACAGCCCAAACACCCGACAATTGGTCATGGAGGAAGGTGGTTTTTTATATGACTCAGACGCCTATGACGATGATCTACCCTATTGGTTAGATAACCAAGGGGAAGGCCACTTAGTTATTCCTTATACACTCGACACCAACGACATGCGTTTCTCTACAACCCAAGGATTTAACAGCGGTGAGCAGTTTTACCAATATTTAAAAGATAGCTTCGATACGCTTTATGAAGAAGGTGAAACCGCACCTAAAATGCTCTCTATTGGCCTACATTGTCGTTTAATTGGCCGGCCTGGACGCATAGCTGCCCTAAAACGTTTTATCGAGTACACCCAACAATTTGACAAAGTATGGTACGCCCGGCGGATAGATATTGCGCGCCATTGGTACGATAAGCACCCCTACACACCACAGGCCCTCCAGTCATGAAATTTCGCACAATCAAACCCTGCCAAATGAATAAAGCGACTTTTGTGCAATGCTTCTCGGATATCTATGAACACTCCCCTTGGATAGCCGACGCAACCTATGATAAAGGCCCTGTAGATCAGTTTGATGATCTGCATATCGTTCACAGAACAATGAGCGAAGTTCTGTTAAACGCCTCTTATGAGCAACAACTGGCCTTAATCAATGCCCATCCGGATTTAGCCGGCAAAGCTGCGATTCAAGGTACGCTAACGGCCTCCTCTACCCAAGAGCAAGCGGGCGCGGGTATTCACAAATGCAGTGCCGAAGAATTTAAGCGCTTTTCACAGCTCAACGCTGCCTATAAAGCAAAGTTTGCCTTCCCATTTATAAAGGCAGTCAAAGGTAGTAACCGCTTTCAGATTCTAGAGGCCTTTGCATCGAGACTAAAAAACGATAAACCCACTGAATTTAAACAAGCCCTAGACGAAATTAACAAAATCGCTCTGTTTCGCTTAGAAATGCTTTGATTGGTGAGAATAGATATGCAAAAGAACACTGATTTCACCCGCTTTACCAACCTTGCGGATGCACGTTTAGGGAGTGTGGCAACATTTGTGACAGATGACTGGTTTGCCGATGTTAACCGCATGCTCCAGCCAGAAGCTCCCGTTTGGAAAGACGGCGTATATGATGATAACGGCAAATGGATGGACGGCTGGGAATCACGAAGAAAACGCTTCGAAGGCTATGATTATGCCATCGTTAAACTCGGTGTTGCAGGTGTTATAAAAGGCGTGGATATCGATACCGCCTACTTCACAGGAAACTACCCTCCATCTGCCTCTATTGATGCTTGTTTCTCCCCGGATAAAGCACCAGACGAGTCTACCCAGTGGGAAACATTACTGGGTGCCGTTAGCCTCAACGGCGACAGCCATAATTTGTTTCCGGTAGACGATTCTCGCCCTTGGACTCACATACGCCTGAATATTTTTCCTGACGGAGGTGTTGCACGCTTACGCTTATACGGCAAACCCTATCGCAACTGGAGTGCTAGCCAAGAAGGGTTAGAGCTAGACTTCGCTTCTGTACTCAATGGAGCACGGGCACTGGCTTGTAGCGATGAGCATTACGGGAAAATGGGCAATATCCTCAACCCTGGCAGAGGGGTAAACATGGGTGATGGCTGGGAAACAGCACGGCGCAGAACCCCAGGTAATGATTGGGTTATCGTTGCCCTCGCACATCCCTGTGATGTCACACATATCTTGGTCGATACGCATCACTTCAAAGGCAACTACCCTGATCGCTGTTCGGTACAAGCTGCACTGGTAGAAGGCGGTACAGATGATCAAATCGCGACCCGCAGTTTATATTGGAAAGAGTTACTGCCTTCTCAAAAACTAGAGATGGATGCAGAACATCATTTCAAATCAGAAATTCAACCGCTCGGCAAAGTCAGCCATATCAAACTGAATATCTACCCTGATGGTGGAATCAGCCGCTTGCGGGTATTTGGCAAACTAAATAAGACATAAGGTGAGGTAACATGATTGAGCTGAAGCCCATGCCACTCACGCAAGAAGCCTTCGCGGCTTTCGGTGATGTTATTGAAACGGAAAACCGTGATAGCTTCCCGATCAATAATGGATCGACTCAACGCTTTCATCAGCTTGCTAATATCCAGTTGGATGAGCAAGGAGACGGTATTATCAGCATATTCAGAGCCCAAAAGCTCACAATGCCCTACACTATTAAGATGTTAGAAAAGCACCCTTTAGGGAGCCAAGCATTTATGCCGTTAAGGGGCGTCTCCTTCTTAGTCGTCGTCGCGCCGAAAGGAAAAGAAAACTCCCCTCACCCTAAAACTGTTAAAGCTTTTATAACCAATGGGCAACAAGGTGTAAATTATCACAGAGATACTTGGCACCACCCTATCTTAGCGCTGCATGATGGAGACGAATTTTTAGTCATTGATCGTGCGGGTATCGGCAACAACTGTGATGAGCACTTTTTCCCAGAAGAGGGGCCAACTATCCTATTGTCGCCTTGAGCCTGTCCCCATAGAAAGATAGGATGTCCGCTCTTTAAAACACCGTAGTAGATATTAAAGATTATGAGCAGAATTCGTGAGAAAAACAGCGAAGTTATTTTAAAAGCGTCGGCGGTAGAATTCGCGGATAAAGGTTATGCCGCCACAAAAATCATGGACATAGCCAGAAAAGTAAACCTGCCTAAACCCAATATTTACTACTACTTTCAGAGCAAAGAGAACCTCTACCGCTGTGTATTGGAATCTATCATTGAACCTTTGCTAAAAGCGTCCGAGCCCTTTGACTTGTACGATGACCCTGCTATGGCTCTGCAACACTATATCAAAACCAAAATCGATATCTCTAAAGAGCACCCTCACGCTTCTAAAGTATTTGCCAGTGAAATTATGCATGGCGCGCCCCACCTACCCGAAGATATTCGTAAAAAACTCATGCGCCAAACAGAAAAGTGTACAGCTCGGCTCAATCAATGGATCGCTGAAGAGAAAATGGACGCAATCGACCCACACCATCTTTTATTCACCATATGGGCTTCTACCCAAACTTATGCCGATTTTGATTGGCAAATAGGTATGGTAACCGGCAAGCAACAGCTGGATGACAAAGACTATGACACCGCATCCGCACTGATCACTCGGTTGGTTTTAAAAGGTTGCGGGCTCAACATACCCGTGATTAAGTAAAATTCAAATCCTGTGCTAGAATACTCAAAGGCTACTTGTTCTGGTAGCTGACCATATACTGACGACCAACCTTTTATTTAGCATTTGTTACTCTAACAAAGGCGTTTTATATACAGATGACCGAAGAAGAATTTCTATCAATACTACAGTCATATAGTATTGAGCAGTTAGATCAATTCCAGACGCAGCTGGGAAAAAAAATAGAAGAGATTAAGTGGGAACGTGCGCGCCAAAAGTCCGCCGTAAAAGTTCCACCTCGCACCAGCAACGACATCTCCAAAATGGCGGAAGAGATGGGGCTAGACATAAGTTCTCTGATGCGAGAAATTTCTAAGCGATAACCCTTTAACTAAAGGCTTTATGTAACTTCTGATGCAGAAGCGTAGCCGCTCGCCCTAACGTTTCATGCTTTCGACAGACTAACAAGGGTGAATAGATATAACGAGACCCACCTTGATAGTTAACCTCACGCAAGCGCCCGGAACTTAACTCCTCTTGCACCTGTGCTAATGGCATCCACCCAAAACCTAAACCTTGCAGTAGCGCCGCTTTTTTAGTTTTGAAATCGCTTAGATAAAAGACTCGCTCGCCTCCAAATGTTTGCGGTCCTCCATAGGCACTACTGTAGCTGGAATCATGGACAGTCAACTCCACATGATGGAGTAACTCGCTGGTATCTAGCCCCTCTACATCGGCAAGCGGGTGATCACGACTTACCACCAGCACCGCCTCCAAGCTATCTAAGGACACCGCAGACAAGCCAGGATCTGCTTTATAATCTAATACCAACATCAAATCCGCCTGCTGTTGTTCAAATCGCTGCTGCACCCCCCCCAGAAACTCAATTCGAAACTGAATACGTGTTGGTATTTCTAACTCTGACATCTCTTTTAAAGCCTGTAATACTGGCTCTACCGGTAGCATACCATCCACTACCAGTTCTAATTTAGGCTCCCAACCATCCGAAAACTGACTCACTAAACGGGATACATACTCTGCTTGTTGTAGTAAACGTTTACCCTCTTCCAGTATACGCAGCCCCACTGGGGTTAGCTCAGCACGATAAGTGCTGCGATCAAATACCTGTGTACCTAATTGCTCCTCGAGCTTACTGATCTGGTAACTAATAGACGACTGAGTTTTATGTAAAACTTCAGCTGCTTTTGCAAAACTCCCTGTCTCGACCACTGCATTCAGTACTTTTAGCGATTCTAAACTAACTGCCATACAACACCATCGATTTATTTGATCATCCTTAACAGAATATTCCGCTTTTTCTGAACAAGCAAACCGAATACTTTGAACACACTATTGGCTGAAGTATCTGCCACATTATAAAAATCGCCCAACCCAACCTAGCCGGGCTAATGCACAGAGGAAAATATCATGCGTTCTGAGAAGAATCCTATCGGTTTACAAGGTATTGAATTTACCGAATTTGCGAGCCATGACTTAGCCTTTATGGAGCAAGTATTTTTTGCATTTGGCTTTTCAAAACTAAAACGCCATCAGGATAAAGAGATCTACTATTTTAATCAGAACGATATCCATTTCTTATTAAACAATGAAAAGGATGGGTTTTCTGCTGAGTTTACTCGCCGTCATGGGCCAGCAATCTGCTCAATGGGGTGGCGTGTCGATAATGCCACTGAGGCATTAGCAGAAGCGGTTAAACGTGGCGCTAAAGCCGCAGATCCAGCAAAAACCGATCTCCCATACCCTGCTATCTATGGTATTGGTGACAGTCTGATCTACTTCATCGACAAATTTGGCGCTAAAGGCTCTATCTATCATGATGATTTTGCCCCCCTAGAAAATCCGGTTATAACCGAAAATCTGGGCTTTATTGAAATCGACCACCTGACCAATAATGTCTATAAAGGTACGATGAACACATGGGCCAACTTCTATAAAGACGTATTTGGCTTTGAAGAGGTTAGATACTTCGACATTAAAGGACAAAAAACCGCTTTACTCTCTTATGCACTTCGCTCGCCAGATGGAAGTTTCTGCATCCCTATCAATGAGGGCAAAGATGATAACAACAACCAAATAGATGAATACTTGGATCAATATAATGGCCCTGGGGTTCAGCACATTGCCTTCCGTTCAGACGACTTACTCACCTCTCTGGACAAACTGGATCGCAGCGTTATTGATACATTAGATATCCATGATAACTACTATGAAGAAGTGTTCAATCGTGTACCTAATGTCACGGAAGATCGCGCCAAAATTAAAGCTCATCAAGTTTTAGTGGATGGCGATGATAAGGGTTACTTACTACAAATTTTCACAAAAAATCTGTTTGGCCCTATTTTTATCGAGCTAATCCAACGTAAAGAAAACTTAGGTTTCGGCGAAGGGAACTTCCAAGCCTTATTTGAATCTATTGAACGTGACCAAGAGCGTCGTGGCGTTATTTAATGCCATAGCCTCCTGATCTCTGCACTGCCGGCTTCCTTTTTGGGACACAATTTGTGTGAGAGGAAGTCGGCAATCTTTATATCTTTTTAGACTTTTACAAATCGCCCAACCTGACCGCCGTCAGCCAAGGTCACTTTTTCAGTGAACATTTCGTAAGGGCGAACCCACAAATATCCTTCACCATAAAGGGGGCGATACACCACCATCCACTCCTCGGTCTCTGAGTGCAGGGCCAGATCAATTACTTCATATTCATTGCCCTTGTAATGCTGGTATTTACCTGTTTCTAAGGAGGGTTTAGTCGGTAAAGATTTGTTCATAGTTTTCCTTCGATCAGCTGGTTTAGCGCTTGCTTAATGATTAATAAGTCGGACTCGTCTCCCTCTTTCCAGTATGCCGTCACCTGTATAGGTGTCGACTCCAACGCAATGACATCAGCTGGCAATATGTCGATAATTTGGTTTAAGGCGACTAATTGGTCGCTGTTTAAAGTTCGCTCGCCCATTTTCCAGCTCCACTTTTCTGGTAAACCTTCGTTAGCCATCGCATCAACTTTAAAAATTTGCCACGGTTTGAGTAGCTCGGCTTTTTTCTTATCAACATTGCTGCGGGTGATACGGTAAGCGGGTACATTGTGGTTATCGCCTTCCATTTCACCTTTGCCTCTGGGGGCAGTCAGGCGCACTAGCTGGATTTGAAACCCTTCCCCTCTAGCCTTTAGGCGAAGCTTCGCCTGAAACCGCTCTCTTTGCGTCGGCATCATCCACATCGCGGACCCCAGCAAAGAAAGGACGACAAAAACAATGATTAACACTTTCATGGGGCGCTTTCCTTTTGATATGCGTCACCTATTTTTTGTATAGGGAGAGTTTAACAGAGTACGCTATGCTAAGCTGAAAATAACCCACAAATAAGGATGATTCTCATGGCTGTTTATTCAAAAATTTTACTCGCAGTGGATCTGTCTGAGGAATCTGATCAACTCATCGAGAAGACTCGCACAATAGCGACGAATAATCAGGCGCAATTAACCGTCATTCATGTAATAGAGCCTTTGAGTTTTGCATATGGCGGTGATGTTCCGATGGATCTGACTACCGTACAAAACCAGTTAGATGAGCATGCTCGCAGCAAGCTAGCGCTGTTTTGTGAAAAGCTCGGTTACCCTGTTGAATCCCAGCAGGTATTAACCGGTCATACCGAATCCGAAATCCATCGTGTCGCTGAAGAAAATGGCTGCGACTTGATCGTGGTCGGCAGCCATGGACGACATGGTTTGGCGCTGCTATTGGGGTCAACCGCTAACAGCGTTCTTCATGGTGCGCCCTGTGATGTGTTAGCTATTCGTATCTACGAACCTAAAGATTGATCGTATTGAGTCTCTGTCTGCCATGTAGCCTGTGGGCTACATGGCCTCCAACTCAACCCAGCGTTCCATCAAATCTTCAACTGCCTTTTCTTGTGCCGCCATCGCGGCCAGACGTTCCGTTACATAGCTATGTTCTTTGCTGTAAAAGTCTGGATTAGCCGTCTCTTCCTGAAGCGCTGCTAACTCAGCTTCTGCCGCTTCCAGCAAAGCGGGGAGTTGTTCCAGCTCTCTTTGCAGCTTATAGCTGAGTTTGGCTTTTTTCTGCTCTGTTGCTACAGCTTCTGGTTTCGTTTGCGCTTTAACTTCGGCTTTGGGTGCTTCACCTTTACCCACAGCTTTGGCTTTTTGAGGTTCGGGGCGCTGCCTCAACCAATCTTGATAGCCACCCACGTAAGAGGCGACAACGCCATCCCCTTCAAATGCAAACGTACTTGTAACTACATTATCTAAGAATGCCCTATCATGGCTAACAAGTAGGACCGTGCCTTTGTAGTCCAAAAGAATCTCTTCCAGTAACTCCAGTGTTTCGACATCCAGGTCATTGGTTGGCTCATCGAGTACCAGTAAGTTAGCCGGTTGGCTAAAAAGACGCGCGAGTAACACACGATTACACTCTCCGCCAGACAGTGCTTTGACCGGCGTACGCGCTCGATCTGGAGAAAACAAAAAGTCTTGTAAGTAGCCAATAATGTGACGACGATTACCGTTGATCTCGATCGACTCTCGTCCTTCAGAAATGTTGTCGATCACCGTTTTCTCAGGATCGAGCTGCCCCCTCAACTGGTCAAAGTAAGCGACCTCTAGTTTAGTTCCGCGATTAATCTTACCGCTGGTTGGCTCTAACTCGCCCAAAATCAGCTTTAACAATGTGCTTTTGCCTGCCCCGTTGGGCCCGATCAAACCAATACGGTCGCCACGTTGAATAGCACCGGTCAGGCTACGGATCACTTGGTGCTCCCCAAAGCTCACCGAGACATTTTCTAGTTCAGCCACCAGCTTGCCGGATTTTTGCGCCTCTTCAAGATTAAAGCTTGCCTTGCCCTGTCGATTTAAACGCTCAGAGCGCTCATTACGCATCGCTTTTAGCGCACGGACACGCCCTTCGTTACGGGTTCGGCGTGCTTTAATACCCTGACGAATCCATACTTCTTCTTGCGCTAAACGTTTATCAAATAGCGCATTGTGCTTCTCTTCCTGCTCCAGAAGAATCTGTTTCTGCTCAGTATAACTGGTGTAGTTGCCGGTAAATGAGGTTAAACGGCCACGATCCAGCTCAATAATGCGCGTCGATAAATGGTCAACCAACGCCCTATCATGAGAAACAAATAGTAAACCGCCTCGAAACTCCATAAGCTGCTGCTCTAACCATTCGATGGTTTCGATATCCAAATGGTTAGTCGGCTCGTCAAGGAGCAAAAGATCAGGGTTTTGAACTAAGGCTGCACCCAAAGCAGCCCGACGTCGCCACCCACCTGACAGTGATGCCATACTTACATCACCGTTCAAGTTTAATTTGGTTAAAACACGCTCTACCTTTTGCTCCAAATGCCAACCGTCGACTGCTTCTAGACGGTGCTGTAAGCGCTCCATCTCCGCCATCGCTTTTGCATCTGTTCGTGTGGCAAGTTCATCGTAAGCTGCACGCATCTGAACAACATCTTGTAAGCCTGATGCCACAACATCCCATACTTTGCGTTCATCCGCCGCCGGCAACGCCTGGGGTAACTCAGCAATACGGCACGCGGGGTCGATCCACAACTCGCCGCCATCCAGATGCACCTGACCATTGATCACCTTCATCAAGGTCGACTTTCCTGCGCCGTTTAAACCCACCAGACCGATGCGCTCACCCGGCTCAATAATCAGGTCGGCATCAGTTAGTAAGGGGCGGGAACCAAAGGCAACAGAGGCCTTGTCTAAACGGATCAGGGGCATGGCACGCTCTTTTAGATAGAAAAACAAGCGCGCATTTTAACCAAATCATCGTAAGCAATATAGCTAAATCAGCATGACCCAGCTTTTGAAGGCTCGTTTGGCAGCAATGGCTCAATGTTTCGATTGACCAGATGCCGTTTCCAGAACGTCTCAGAACAACGTACGGTGATACGTGTGAAGGTGCCGATCAAAACAACCGTGAATATTAATCTGGCCCACAAGACACCCGAAAGGTCCGCACCAAGTACCATAACTAAGAGGGTATCCTCGATCATACTGTGGGACAGTGCTAGCAGGCACATTGAGGCAAAGATATCCTGCTGAGGCACATGCCCTGCCCTCGCTTCTTTAATCAAGAGCCCGCCACCAAAAGATAAACCCAACGTGACGCCCACAATGGTAATCGTCGTTGCTTCTTTTCCAATACCCAGAAAACGCAGGATGGGCCTTAGTAAAAAGCCGATTAAGCGCTCGATACCTAGGAGTTTGAGTATTTTCAAACACGTTAGTAGCACAATAATGATCACCTGAATCATTAACAAGCTTTTAGCTTGATTGACAACCCAAGCCCATAAGCCTGCCTCTGGTATCTGTGGCTGCCAAACCAATTGGTTGGTTTCTTGAAGCCAGTTCATCTGGGTATATAACTGATGCAAAATCCAGCCTAATAATAAGCCGCCTCCCAAGCGAAGCAACAAAGTGACACGGAGCCTGACCCCCGCCTGCTGAGCAATGCGCGCTTCCACCGGTAGACCATGGGCAAGTAGCAATAGCACTGATAGTACGGTCACTTGTGCGACGCTCAGCACCTCTGTCTGCTGAACGTAAAAAAAGACCAGCATACCTGCATAAATATTCGTCAAAATAGTGGTCGCCCACACCAACCCCATCGATTCAGGAAGCCCAACCCAAGCCATAATAGGCCCCAGAAAAGTGGCCAAATAGTCGACAGCGCCCAGCTCTTCTAAAATTTTAACGACAATAATAGTAGGTACCATAAGTTTGAAAAGCGTTGTCGATACCTGCCAGATATCATTTCCCAACTCACTTCCAAAACGCCGCAAAGACGTATACATAAATATGAACTCCTGCTCGGTTGTATGATGTGGTATGCGACAGAACTGGAATATAGTAATAGGCTAACTGTTTTTATAATTTCTAAAATCTATATATTTTGAAATATAATTTCTTAATTCATTACAAATAAGAATTTTATAAACCTTCAAGGGAATACCATGGAACTTGATGAGATTGACCGCCGAATTCTAAGAACCCTTCAGTCCAACAGCCATCTTACGAACGCAAGCTTAGCAGAGCACGTCGGGATTTCGCCGCCAGCTTGTCTGAAGCGCGTTCGCTCGCTGCGCCAGAATCATGTCATTCTCAAAGAGGTCGCTATTCTTAACCCTTTACTTACAGGCAACGGCATTACCATGATTGTGGAGGTCGAAATGGAACGAGACCGTGCTGATCTAAACCAAGCTTTTATAAAGCGCGTCAATGTCGCACAAGAAGTCACGCAGTCATACCAAGTCACCGGAGAAGTCGATTTTGTGCTGATTGTTTCAGTCCCTGATATGGAAGCCTTCCAACACTTTGCAGAGAAAGTCTTATACGCTGACCAAAACGTTCGTAAGTTTCGAACGCTGATTTCAATGAAGCGTAATAAATATACGACCGAGCTTCCAATATGATGATTAAAACGTGGATACACCAAGGCGATAGTAAATAACTCCTGTAGTTTACCTTTTTACTCATGCTGCATTACACTTAAGCATAACTTGAGTGATTAAGAAGGCAGACGGAACCATGCTATTTAAGAAAAAGCGCTTTTCCCTAACGATCCTTATCGGCCTATCCTTATTAATTCCTTCTACCTCTGTGCTTGCCTCCAAGGCTGAGCGTGAGCTCTACATCAAGGCCAGAACAGCATTTGAGCAAAAACAAGATGCATTAGCTGATCGGTTGACAACACAATTAGCTGCCTACCCTCTTGTGCCTTATTTACAAGTTCGGCAAATCAAGCGAGACATCGAGACCCTAAGCACTGCGACAATCTCGGCGTTTATCAAACAACACCGTGACACACCTTTTGCCGATGATGTGCAAACAGCCCATCTCGACTTCCTGCTTAAATCTTCACAATCACAAGCCTACTTAGATGCTTATCAGAGACTCCCGCTACCGGGGGAGTATCATCAGTGTCAGCTAGCCAATGCTGAACTGAGCCTAGGGAGAAAAAAACAAGCATTTGAACGAGCCACACAATTATGGCAATCCGGAAACTCAGTTGATAAGGCCTGCGACTCTCTGTTTGAAACTTGGATGCGCGCTGGTAACCCATCACCTTCGTTCGCGTTAACCCGTTACTGGAATGCCGTAGAGCAGAAAAACTTCTCGCTAAGTAGATATATAGAGCGATTCCTCGGCCCAGAAGGCAAGAAGCAAGCTTCCTTTGTGAACGCGGTTATTCAAGATCCAACCATTATTAAGAGTGATAAACGACTTTCTAAAACTCACCCCAAGCACGCATCACTGGCCTACATGGCCATCAGAAATATCGCTCGAAAAGATATTAATCAAGCTGTTGAGTTGTGGCTGACACTTCGCGATAAGCTCGCTTTCTCGACTGATCAAAAAGACCAGATGGATCACTATTTTGGTATGCGCTACGCTAAAGGCTATAGAAGTAACGCACAAGAGATGCTGGCTAAGCTAGACCCTGATTTCGGTTACCCTAAGCTCACTGAATGGCGTATTCGTTTAGCCCTCTCCCAGCAAGATTGGAAAGCAACATCACAGCTGATTACTAAACTCCCCGTAACACTCCAACAAGAGGGCCGTTGGCTCTATTGGCGTGAAACAGCAAAAAACCGCCAATCGCCAGGCGCTTACACACCCGACTATAGTCAGGTCGTTAAAGAGCGAAGCTTCTATGGATTTTTAGCATCCGAGCAATCGTCAGTACCTTTCTTTTTAAATCATCAACCTGCTGGCTTTTCTGATGAGCGTAAAAACACACTCAAAACACTGCCTGCATTACAGCGAATACGAGAACTTTTAGCGTTAGATTTAGAGTATGCCGCCCGTGTAGAGTGGCGATTTTTAACAAAGCAACTTAGCAAAGAAGATCAGCACGTCGTTGCCCATATCGCTAAAGACTGGCACTGGTACGACCAAGCCATTTGGGGAGCATCCCGCATAAAAGCATGGAATGATCTCGATATACGCTTCCCCAAGCCTCATCAATCACTCTTCACTGAGATGACTAAAGAGCGCGGTATTTACCGCACATGGGCTGTGGCTATAGCCCGCCAAGAAAGCGCATTCCGAGAAACAGCACGCTCAAGAGTCGGAGCCAGAGGGTTAATGCAGTTGATGCCTGCCACCGCAAAACAAACAGCTAAGAAGTTCGAGGTCAGTTACTCCCACCCTGATCAGCTCTATACACCGAAGACTAATATATCGTTAGGAACCGCTTATCTTGCCGATATGCTAAATACCTTTGAAGGTAACCGTGTTTACGCGACAGCGGCTTATAATGCAGGCCCTGGCCGAGTTAAACAGTGGTTAAAATCGCGCGGAGACCTTCCTCTGGATGCTTGGATAGAGACAATTCCTTTTGATGAAACACGTAATTATGTACAGAACGTTTTAGCCTTTAGCGTTATTTATGATGTTCTGGATAAGAAACCCGCTAGTTTATTTAATAAAACGGAGCTTGCGGCGTTGGCGATGACAGACAAACCAGCCAAAAAAACACCGGCTTACAATTAACCAGCATGATTGATATCGGCGCTAACTTAACTGACAAACGTTTTCATGCGGACTTGCCCGAGGTGATAGATCGTGCCAAAGCCGCTGGCTTGGGGCATATAATTGTAACGGGGACATCTATAAATAGTGCCAGATCTGCACAGTTGCTTTGCGATAAGTATCCTGAATACTTGAGCTGTACCGTCGGCGTACATCCTCATGATGCGAGTCACTTTGAGGAAAGGGACTATTCGGTGCTTAAGGAACTCGCTCAACACTCTGCCGTCGTAGCCATTGGTGAAACGGGGCTCGATTATAACCGCAACTTCTCACCTGCTAAGGCACAACACTTTGCATTTGAGCAGCAGATTCAACTTGCTGTTGAGACTCAGCTCCCTCTATTTCTCCATGAGCGGGAAGCAGAAAAAGATCTGATAGAAACTATCAATCCTTACCTATCCCAACTAAAGGGCGCGGTTGTGCACTGTTTTACCGGTGACAAAACGACACTGTACCGTTACTTAGATATGGGACTATATATTGGTATTACAGGATGGGTGTGTGATGAGAGGCGCGGGCTTCCACTACTGGAGCTTGTCGCACAAATACCCGATGACCGCATCTTATTAGAGACAGATGCCCCTTACTTGTTACCAAGAAACCTTTCCCCTAAACCCAAAAAAGGGAGGAACGAGCCTAGCTTTCTGCCACATGTAGCCGCAACGATTGCAAACGTTAAAGGCATCTCCACCCAATCGTTAATAGATAAAGCCACTCAGAATACGCGGTTACTCTTTAGCCTATAGCGCTTTATTCACAAACCGCACTAACTGTTCCTGATCAAAGGGCCAATACAGTGCTTCTTGAGATATTTCATCCAAAAGTACTGGAATAGTTTCTCCGTATTTCTCAAGCAAGTGATCATCATATGCGATATCAATCACATCAACCTGATGCTTTTCGCTATCCAAACACCCTATTAAGAGCTGCTCTGCCACATCACATAAATGACAACCATCCGTGCTGTACATCAAAAAACTACGCAAAAAATATATCCTTCCTAAAATTAAGGGATTTTGACTATTGATCACCATGCAGAATCTTACTTCTCTGCTAGAATGACAGGCAAGTAATTTGCGCTCAAACCATCGAGATACCACGCTAAGCGAGTGAACAATGAAACCTAAAATCACCCCCATTGATCATGAAGTCTCTCTTACCGATGACGAATTTATCGTTAGTAAAACTGATACTAAAGGACTCATTACCTACGTAAATCGTACCTTTATGTCCATTTCTGGCTATTCTGAACCCGAGCTTTTGGGTATCCAGCACAATATTATTCGTCACCCCGATATGCCACGGGGTGGGTTTAAAATGATGTGGGATACCCTAAAAACGGGGGAAGAGTTTTTTGTCTACGTTAAGAACTTATGCAAAGACGGCAGCTACTATTGGGTCTTCGCCAATGTCACACCCGATTATGACACCCAAGGACAGCTTCGCGGCTACTATTCAGTACGTCGAAAACCATCCCGGCTAGCCATTGATACCATCACACCCATTTACCAAGCAATGTTAGAAATAGAGAAGAAAAGCGGCACAAAAGACGCAATGACCCACTCCCTTGCTTACCTAAATGACACACTCAAGGCGATGAAAATCGATTACTCCTCTCTCGTCCTCAGCTTAGATAAAGAGGAAAACACATGAATATTAAGCAACCCCAAAGATCCGGGATTAGCGCTGGCGCTCTCTTTTTAGATCAACGTATCCGCTTATATTGCTTTATCTTTGTCGCCATTTCTATGGTCAGTTCATTGTTGGTGATGTTCCTCTACGATATGAACTTTCTGTGGTTGCTCCAGCCTATTCTCAGCACCTACATAGCATTTCGCCTGTTACAAAGAACTGATAATGCGATTGACGCTCTGAAGACCATCTATGAAACACTGCACAATGCCAATCAAGGGCGCTTTCATGTGCGAATTACCAAAACAGCCAGACTTGGCGAAGTAGGCAAAGTTGCTTGGGAAGTAAACGATTTTCTAGATAAGGTCGAGTCTTACTTCAAAGAGGTTGACTCCTGTTTCAAACATGTAGCCAAAGGCAATTATGATCGCCCCGCGCTTCACCGCGGATTGCCTGGCTTACTCAAACAGTCTCTTGAAAATATCAACTTAGCACTGACAGAGATGCAAAAAGGCTCACAGCTACTTGTGGCAAACGAGCTCCACTCCGAACTGCACTCACTGAATACAAGCCATCTAATTAATAACTTACGACAAACCCAAGATGACTTGATACGTATCGGAGAAGAAATGGCTCGGGTCGAAACCATTGCCAACGATAACGGTAATGCAGCTCACAGCAGTCAATCCTCTGTCAGGGAAATGGTTAAAGCACTCGACAATATTTCTACGACCATTAACTCAGTCGCTACCGTCGTCAATCAATTAGGAAAAGACAGCGACCGGGTGAAAGAGTCACTTTCCATCATTACTGACATTGCTGACCAAACCAACCTGTTAGCTTTAAATGCCGCCATCGAGGCCGCTAGGGCCGGTGAACAAGGCCGTGGCTTTGCCGTAGTAGCAGACGAAGTCAAAGCACTGTCCAGACGTACCAAAGAAGCGGCAGTTGATGTCTCTGCAACCATTAATACTTTTAGCGATCGTGTAGAAGAGATGGTTTCTCAGGCCTCTGAGTCTAATGCCATTGCGTCCGAGGTAAATGAGATGGTGAATGGGTTTAAGGACCAATTCGACACTTTCTCAAACGGATCAAAAGATACTATGATAGCGGTAGCCTGTGCGAAAGACCGTGCTTTTGGCTGTTTAGCTAAAGCAGATCATATTATTTTCAAACAAAATGGTTACTTAGCTCTAGATCATTCAACCAACCGTGATAAAGAGATTGAGGCCACCTCAGTGACTCATCACCAATGCCGCTTAGGCCGCTGGTACTATGAAGGTGTAGGTTTTGAAACGTTCTCAAGTACTCAAGCGTATCAACGCCTAGAAATGCCACACGCCAATGTTCATGCTGCCGTGCAAAAAGCCATTTCGTTAAGAGATGCAGATTGGGTTGGTGATAAGTCTATTAAACAAGAAATTGTTCAGGCGATGTCGTTAGCAGAAGAGGAAAGTTACAAAATTTTGAAATATATCGATGCTATGATTGATGAGCAACACACTAACACTCGCGCCTAAAGTTTAAGAAATTACGGTTTCTCAGTACTTGCAAGCGCCGTAGTGGCAAGGATATGCTCAAACGACAGTTTCACAACTGGTTACTGAAAACCTGTTATCAATAGCTCTGCAAACACGCCGCTAAGAAATGATGATCATGTCGGGCGAAGGCAGACTTTACGAAAAAGGCAGTTTCATGGAAAACAACAGCAACAACTTGACTAACCCGCAAGAGTTTATTAACTACGTAAACCAAGAAACGCAAAAGCTTCTTGAAAATTTTTCCTCTGCGGGTGGTGATGACATCTTCAGCCAATTCACTCAATCATGGACCGATTTGGCAACGCGTTCGATGGAAGACCCAACGGTTTGGATCAAAGCGATTTCTGATTACCAAATGGCGCAAATGAATCTCTGGAAAAGTCTACTGACGGGACAGTCTGAAGCCGCGCCTGTAGCAAACCCTGCTCCTGGCGATCGTCGTTTTAGCGCCGAAGAGTGGTCAACAAACCCTGTTTTTAGCTATATCAAACAGTCTTACCTCTTGGGGTCAAACCTACTACAAAACATGGCAGCGAACGCTAAGCTTTCTGAAACGGAACAGAAAAAGCTGGAGTTTTATACGCAACAATATATTGATGCAATGTCCCCTACCAATTTTGCTATTACAAATCCGGAAGTACTACAGCAAGCATTAGAGAGTAAAGGGCAGAGCTTGGTCGATGGCCTCAAAAACCTACTCGGAGACCTAGAAAAAGGTCGCATTACCATGACGGATGAAAGCGCTTTCGTTCTTGGTGAGAATATAGCGACAACGGAAGGCGCTGTTGTCTTCCAAAACCGTATGTTCCAGTTGATTCAGTACAAGCCGACAACCGAAGAAGTATTTGAAAAACCAACACTGATCGTACCGCCATGTATCAACAAATTTTATATCTTGGACCTCCAAGAACATAACTCCTATGTTAAGTACTGCGTTGATCAGGGCCAAACTGTATTCCTAGTCTCTTGGATTAACCCAACAACTGATCAGAGCGATATCAGCTGGGACGATTATGTAGGTGAAGGTGTTCTCAAAGCGATTGACGTTGTGAAAGAGATTTCAGGATCGGCGAAGGTGAATACAGTTGCTTGGTGCATCGGTGGAACCCTGATGGCTTCCGCACTGGCGGTCATGGCCCATCGTAAAGATACCAGCGTATCATCAGCAACCTTCCTGACAACCTTGACAGACTTCCAAGACCCAGGTGATTTGTGTGTCTTTATCGATGAGCAGCAGGTTAAGCGCTTAGAAGATAAAGTTAACAACCAAGGCTATCTATCCGGAAAAGAACTGGCTACTTCGTTCAATATGCTACGTTCGAATGACTTGATTTGGTCTTATGTCGTTAACAACTACTTAAAGGGCCAGACACCACCTCCATTTGACATCCTTTATTGGAATGGAGACTCAACCAACCTACCTGCTGAAATGTATACCTATTACATTAATAAGATGTACTTGGAAAATAAACTTTCAGAAAAAGATGGGCTGACAATCTGTGGATCACCGGTGGACTTAGGCCGCATCAAAACGCCATGCTATTTCTTATCTACAATTGAAGATCACATTGCACCTTGGAAAGGCACATTCAAGGCTACCGAAACATTCGGAAGCAATATTGAGTTTGTACTCGGAGCCAGTGGTCACGTAGCAGGGGTTATCAACCCAGCCTCGAAAAACAGAAGAAACTACTGGGTTAAAGGCGAGCAAGGCAAAGGGCCTGACCACTGGCTGGAAACTGCCGAGCGTGTCGAAGGCTCCTGGTGGCCGAACTGGGCTGATTGGCATAAGCGTCGCGGCGGTAAGAAAGTACCGGCTCCAACCGCTTATGGTAACGAGGAGCACTCCGTTATCGAAGCAGCTCCTGGTAGCTACGTGGCAGTACGTATCGCTTAGATCAGTCGCGCTTAAACAAAGCCTCGCACCCGCGAGGCTTTTTTGTTTTGCAGGTTGCAATCCAACCTATGGCACTCTACCATCAAGCCAACTTTTGGCACCACTGTCCATCTACCTTTACCTGAGATTCCCACTGTGCAGCGCCACTCATTTCGTCATGAAATTAAGCAGCTATTGACATTAGGCTCCCCCATCATTGTGACTCAACTTGCACAAGCAGCTATGGGTTTCGTTGATACACTGGTTGCCGGTCAATACAGCACATTAGATTTGGCAGCAGTGGCATTAGGCTCAAGCATCTGGCTACCCCTGTTCTTAACCTGTACAGGACTGCTGATGGCGACTACACCTTTAGTTGCGCACGCAACAGGCGCAGGTCAGTTACAAAGTATCGTTACTTTTTTTAGACAAGGTTTGTGGATATCCCTACTTTGTGGGATAGGCTGCGTTGCTTTTCTATTTTCGGCAGACTGGATACTCAATGTTATGAGTGTCGAACAGGACTTAGCAGCTAAAACAATGGAATACCTAAAAGCAATAGCTTGGGGGTTTCCGGCTTTGCTGTTGTATCAATTGCTAAGAAGCTATTTCGAAGGTCTCGGTAAAACACGCCCTGCCATGCATATTGCGCTTTTTGCTCTCCTAGCCAATATCCCTTTGAACTATATCTTTGTATTCGGAAAACTAGGCTTTCCCGAGATGGGAGCAGCCGGATGCGGTTGGGCCAGCGCGGCAGTCATGTGGATGATGCTTGCGCTAGGTTGGGCGGTTATGCACTACAAAACTCAGCTTCATTTGCCACGTTTTACACTCCCTTGGATAGACCTTAGAGCCTTTGGACAGTTTTTACGGCTGGGTATACCGATGGGTATTTCTATTCTCATTGAAAGCAGCATGTTCTCTGTCATTGCGCTCTTATTAGCACCATCCGGTGTGCTCATTGTCGCCAGCCACCAAATCACAATGACATTTACGGGCCTGATCTTTATGATCCCGCTCAGTTTGGCCATTGCCTGTACCATTAGAGTGGGACAAATGAATGGGGCTGGCAATCCATCAGCCGCTTGGTTCACAGCAAAGGCAGCCATGGTATTAACCTCCTGTATTGCGCTTATCACCAGTATAAGTATTTGGCTACTTGCACGACCCATTGCAGAGTTATTTACATCCGAAGCTGCGGTGATTTCGATGGCGTCCAGTCTATTGTTAATCGCCGCTTTATTTGAGATATCAGATGCACTGCAGGTCACAGCGGCAGGGGCTCTCAGAGGTTATAAAGATACATCCTACCCGTTGCTCATCGTATTTATCGCCTATTGGGTGATTGGACTACCCCTGGGATATATACTTGGACTAACAGATCTACTCATCCCCGCAATCGGTGCAGCAGGCTTTTGGTATGGCCTAGTTATAGGGCTGTCTGTCGCTGCACTTCTACTAATCATTAGGTTAAAACGGGTGGCTCATCGTGCAATTCATTCCGATACTACTCATTACACTCATTCTTAGTGGCTGCAATACTCAGTCCGATCTTGACCGACTGTTCAATGATTACACGCAGGGAGTTGCCAACATTTTGGACGAAGAGTGGAAAAGCGCTATACCGGACTCTCCCCCACCATTGCCGCCCCAACGTTTACGCACATTAGTAACCACTGAGATACGTGAAGGGCTGATTGAAGTACTCGACCTTAGCGTATGCAACCTATTACCCCTGATTGCACAGAAAAACAGCTCCCTAGGGAAAGTGGCTCCTCCCTCCCAAGTACTTTCTTATGAACTACGTTTTTATCGCACGATTACCGATTGTCTTCCTCTTGTTCTAAATGATAAAAATATCGACTTAGCTATTAAGGAGAAAATCCAGGCGATTCATCGGACTAAAACCGATAACCTGCCAGCCGTTCTTTGGAACGCGTTTTACACCGGTGAGGAAATTGAACAAAGTCTGGCATTAAATCAGCCCCCTATCCCCTTAGATCAGCCTGAACAGAGTTACCACCCCGCGTTATCTGCCCTTGAGCTGTTCAATAACCTAACCAACATCGCCACTCTTAATCCCGAAACACTGAAGCCAATCGACACGCAAACCCTAGAAAAGAGTTACGAGTCGCTCTATACAGCTCCACTAGGCGTACCGTTACTCAAGTCTTTACTTCTATTAGAAGCTAGCTTAAACAATGTAGCCCACACCATTGAAAGCAGGCTTGAGCGTCGACCTCTTTGTTTTAAAGACATGCGAAACCCTAAAGCCGACATCCTGAAAAGTATTTTCACCCAGCAATATGCGTTAAAAGTCCAGCCCTACCTTTCTAAGGTTGACCGCCTCGCTTCACGCTGGTATCGGCTTCATCAATCAACAACAAGCCATCTGCCCGTTCCTTCTGAAATTTCTGATTACGTCGCTCAAGTTTTTCAACGCAACGCCGAGATAAGTCTTTGGAATAGATACATCAGGGCACGAGATCGGCATACCAAAGCATGGCAACGCATTCTTAATCAGTGCAATTTAATGCCCGGGAACCACGACTAATCCTGCCACTTGTAGAATCGCCGTTTATCTACCATGCTTGTAGACAAGCCAGATGCATAACAGGATATTTGTGCAAAAAAACTACAACTCTCCCATTAAAATATCTGCGACCTTAGCACCGCGTTATCAGTTGTTACTGCAGATATGTCTGCTGGTAGCCGCCTTGCTGATGGCAGCTACCGGCTTAAGCGAGATTGGTATTCGCTTGAGCCAGGCTTACATACAACAGTTAGAAACTAAGTATGGCAAACAAGCAGGCTTGAGATTACGTGCTTGGCAGAATTTGATAAACGATCTACAAGGAAAGAGTGAGCAGCAAAAGCTTAAAGAGGTAAATGACTTCTTTAATCAAGTGCGCTTTCTGGATGATATTGTTCACTGGAAGCAAAAAGATTATTGGGCAACCCCCGTGGAATTCTTAATCAGTAACGGGGGGGACTGTGAAGACTTTTCAATTGCGAAATATTACACCCTCAAGGAAACAGGAGTTGATATGAGCAAACTCAGTATAGCTTATGTTAAAGCACTAAAGCTCAATCAAGCTCACATGGTACTCACTTATTACGAGTCACCCAATGCGATTCCTGTCGTATTAGACAATCTAATTCCTGAAATTAAACCCGCAAACCAACGAACAGATTTGCTTCACGTATATAGTTTCAATGGTGATAATCTATGGTTATCAAAAAAAGGGCGGCGTTCAACACTTGTCGGGACATCTGACCGCCTTGGGCCATGGGTTCAATTAAAGTCACGACTAGAAAATAAGCATGTTAATGTTAACTAATAATGGGGCTAAGGAGCTGCTATGTCTTTACTTAATCAACTGATCGCCGCCGTGTTTGCTGTGCTGATTGGATTGGTTTCCGGCACCCTATACATCATGTCGGATAACGCCAAGGATATGTTGCTGAACCAACTCGAGTCCCACGGTCAGGACACCGCGACCCATTTAGGGCTTTACCTTGCACCTTATATTGCCGATTCTGATACCGCCACTATCGAGACGACAGTTAATGCCATTTTTGATAACGGCTTTTACCAAAAAATTGATATTACAGATGCCGACGGTCAATCACTTTTTGTAACGACGACATCACCAAGAATTTCGGACAACGTACCTGATTGGTTTGTATCGATGATGAGTATTGATCCCCCCGTCATGGAGCGAGAAGTCAGTCATCAATGGCGTAAAGTAGGGAAAGTAGAGGTACAAAGTAGAGCCGGTTATGCCTACGAACAGCTTTGGAAAGGCGCAGAACAAACCTTGCTATGGTTTGTCTCTCTCTCGTTAGTTGCTGTTTTTTCATTAAGTTATCTGATCAGATTGATTCTTCGGCCGCTAAAAGGTGTAGAAAAGCAAGCGAGCGCCCTGTCCGAACGCCAATACATCGAACAAACAGAGCTGCCAAAAACACAAGAACTGCGTAGTGTAGTTGATGCGATGAACCGTATGGTAAAGCGTGTGCAGCGTATGTTTGAAGAACAAACTCGACATATTGAAGAACTGCGCCGAACCGCCTATCAAGACAACCTGACGGGCTTAGCAAACTCTAAAGCAACAGAAGCTCAGTTAAGTGATTGGCTTGATTATAGAAAAGAATTTGGCTCTGGAACCTGCATCTATCTCCACATCCCAAACCTGCAACACATCAATGAGCAACTCGGTGAAGACAGGGCAAATAACTTCTTAAAACAAGTAGGGCGCATAATGGCAGAGCTATCTATGCAATATCAACCCAATATTGTAGGGCGATTATCAGGTGCAGATTTCATGGCACTGATCCCTTCAGGTAACGAAGAAGACACTAAACGGCAAATCTCCACACTTTATGATGCCATTAAGACCCAATCAGATTTTTATGCGGAGCTGAGCAAAGAAGGCCCCGTCGTCAATATCGCCGTTACCCAGAGCCACGAGGATATGAGTGCATCGCAATTACTATCGGAAGCAAAAGTTGCCATTCGCAACGCTATCCAACAAAACTGCGATATCTACTACCCACAAGCTTTTAGCGGCTCACGCTTAACTTCCAGTACTTGGCAGGAGCATGTTGCCAGCGCGATTAACAATCAACAAGTATTTTTGCAATACCAACCGGTTATCAGCGCTCAAGACAGCACGATTATCCAAAGAGAGCTGCTCGCCCGAATTCTCAATCAAGATAACGCCCCCTGCTCTGCACTTGAATTTATACCCGTTGTTAAAGAGCTGGGCTTAATTGAAGCACTGGACAAAGCCGTTCTCGAACAAGCAATGGCCTACCTTGCCTCCACAAATGAAGGGGCGGCACTCACAATCAACTTGAGCCAACAAGCAATCCACTCGGATAATTTTACTAAGTGGATCAAAAAAGCTGTCAAACAAAATGCTTTAAGAGGGCGGCTCAATATAGAGATCAACGAAACAGCCGTACTAACGGATGTCGATTTAGTGGCACAGTTTAGGAGCACCCTCAAACAAGCAGGTATCGGGTTCGGTGTGGACAACTTTGGCATACACCCTAGCGGCTTTAGTTACCTCTATGCGATCCAACCCGATTATATAAAAATCGACGGCTCTCTCTGTAAACATGTAGAAGATAACCCTGAGGACCGCTTTTTTGTCAGCAGCCTGATTACAGCAGCACACAGTTTGGGCATTAAGGCCTACGCTGAGCGCGTCGAGCGGGACACTCAGGTCGCAAGCCTAGCCTATATGAACATTGATGGCACACAGGGCTTCCTACATGGCATCCCAGAAGCGCTGAAATAGCTGACTTATATAACCGACTCCAGCCAGCGCTTCAAGCTGGCTGCGTCCATTGCGCCAGACTGGCGGGCGACCTCTCTTCCATTATCTAAAACCAGTAATGTCGGAATGCTTCGAATACCATACTGACCAGCCAAAGCTTGTTCGGTTTCAGTGTTAATTTTCACAAAACGCATCTCTGGCTCCATTGTATGTGCCACCTGCTCAAAAATGGGAGACATCATTTTACAAGGCCCACACCAAGATGCCCAAAAATCGACCACAATAGGTATATCGGTATTGCGAACTAGTTTCTGAAAAGCAGACGTATTGAGATCCAATGCACGACCTTGAAAAAGTCGTTCGCGGCATCGACCACACACGGGATCGTCAGACAGACGCGTATCCGGCACACGGTTAGGCGTTTGGCAAGCGGGACAAGCAATCAATGAAGAATGTGACATAAAAACACCCTATATTAAAGATTACTGATTTATAGGGTGTTTTATCAAAATTTCAAGGGAATAAAAGCTTAACGGCGATTTAGTGAAACTAACTGTTCCAGTTTATTACTCAAGCGCTCGGACTTTTCTTGTTCCCTTTTTTGCTTTTCTGCTTCACGTTGCAGATCTCGGCGACGCTGATGAAACTCTTTGAGTTTCCCTTTGGCGTGCTCCGCTTCTTCTGCCGTTACCTGACCCGATGCCTCGCCAGCCAAGTCGATACGGTCAGCACCTTCTTGCAGAGAACGAAAATATTGCGGTGCTCTAACGTATGAAGCCAACGCTCTTTTAATTTTATTTTTAGCAACTTTATCATCTGCAATCAGGTCGTCCTGAATACCGATTTTGAGAGGCCTGACATTTTCCCGGCTAAAAACCTGAGGATAAGTATCCATTAAAAGCTGAAGTGCAGCTTGGTTAGCTGCGCGGTTTTTTGCCTTGCTTTTACTATTCGGTGTAACTACGTCGTTCACAACATCACTCTCAATAACTTTGGTATTCGAACGCGCCTGCTTCTTGTTTTCAAGAGAAGTCAGTATTCGTTCGCACTCATCAAGCGTTTGCAGTGTCAGTTCCACTGCGGTTTCAACACTCTTCATCTAACTACCTTTGCGAATATAGTAGCTAAATATTTCGTTTTCATTGATTTGCTCAACCAGATCATGGCCTAAGAATGCACAAAACTTAGGAATATCTCGCTGAGTCGACGGATCGGTTGCTAACACGAGTAATAATTCACCGGTTGCAATCTCTCTCACTTTATTGTGCAGCATCATCACGGGTTCTGGGCAATACAAACCTGTAGCGTCCAAAAGATGATCTTCTTTAATAGCCGTCATCTCTTATCTCTGAATTAAAACGAGCCTATTGTCTCAAATAATACACAACAGCGAAAGCCACACCGTCTAAAGTCTGAGTTTGTGATTTTTCCATCACGGTTTATTCTTTAATAAAACAAAAAAACAGGAGAAAAGCATGATCAAAGTAATCATCGAACGACACATAGCCGAAGACTTGACCGAACTTTATGAAAAAGCAGCGAGGGTGACTCTTCAAAAAGCAATGCAAGCGCATGGCTTTATATCAGGGGAGGCGTTGAAAAATGCTTATGACCCGAACCACCGCATCGTGATCGCTACTTATAGAACTGTGCAAGACTGGCACCGCTGGCTTTCCTCTGAAGAAAGGAAAGAAGTTATGGAGCAGATCATCCCCATGCTCGATAGAGATGAAAAGTTCACAGTGTTAGAGCATTAGTCATAAAAGAACAACTAATTCACAATTTTATCCAGCATATCAGCTACTGCTAGATGGATATACTCACGCTGTGTAAAGCCAGATCGCTTTAGCGGCTTTAAATCGTGATCTGCTGACTCAAACCAGGCTACTTGCACGTTCTCAGGAAGCAGGTAGCTCCTCACCTCCGGCTGGGACCCGAGCTTGTCCCGCGTGCCCTGATATATATAAAGCGGCTTTGTCAGCTCCATCAAATGGCTCACTCTCAGCGATGTAGGCTTTCCTATTGGATGGAAGGGATATCCAAAAGCGAAACCCGCAACAACGTCCAGTTCGTTCAGCAACATTGACGCGACTCTCCCCCCCATCGACTTTCCCGCAAGGTAAATAGGCTTATCCTTAGGTATATCGGCTACAATCTCTTTGTAAGACGCTAGCAACTTCTCCATCGGATCGGGAGGTCGCCTCTTCCCTGTGTCTCTACGCGCTTGCATGTATGGAAACTCAAAACGGGTGACTTCAACACCACCCTGACTCAAATTGATAGCCACTTCTTGCATAAACTCACTATCCATAGGGGCTCCAGCCCCATGAGCTAGTACTATGCTGGCAATGCTTCTTTCACCATTCGTTAATTTCATAAAACCTCTCTGTTAAGTTATGTTAAGCAGTGCATGAAAATGCGCTTGATGTAGATCAAGCAAATGAGAGTTTTTCCGCCAGAATTACACACCTAAAGTCGTAGTCAATAAAGCGCTGTCGCACATAAAAACAGACCAAAAAGTTTGCACCACTTTTTTCAAATAAAAATAAATACAACTATATCAAATAGTTATGAAACATAGGCCGAATTAGTTAGTACTTATATAGAATATATTTATGATGCTGCATGTGCGACAATACGCCACAGTCAACGCTTTAACCTCGTTGAAAACACTGGGATATTCCAAGATAATCTCCGGTGGAACTCTACTTTAAAACAAGCTTTTTGATGAGAGCCTGACATGAGCACTGCAACTGAACATCCAACTTATAACTACAGAGTTGTACGCCAGTTCGCCATTATGACGGTGATCTGGGGTATTGTTGGCATGACCGTGGGCGTTTTAATCGCCGCCCAGTTGGTTTGGCCTGCACTAAACTTTGATACTCCATGGTTAACTTACGGTCGTATTCGTCCGTTACACACCAATGCGGTCATTTTCGCATTCGGTGGTTCTGCCCTGTTTGCTACATCTTATTATGTAGTTCAACGTACCTGTCAAACGCGTCTTTTCTCTGATGCACTAGCCGCTTTCACCTTCTGGGGATGGCAAGTGGTTATCCTAGCTGCAGCCATTACGCTACCGCTGGGAATGACTTCTGCAAAAGAGTATGCAGAGCTGGAATGGCCAATTGACATCCTGATTACCGTTGTGTGGGTAGCTTACGCAATTGTATTCTTGGGTACAGTGAAGAACCGTAAAACATCTCACATTTATGTGGGTAACTGGTTCTACATGGCTTTCATCATTACCGTAGCGGTTTTACATATCGTAAACAGCATGGCTATGCCTGTAGGTCTATTCAAGTCCTACTCTGTATACCCTGGCGCCATTGATGCCATGGTTCAGTGGTGGTATGGACACAACGCGGTAGGCTTCTTCTTGACTGCTGGCTTCTTGGGTATGATGTACTACTTTGTTCCTAAGCAAGCTGAACGCCCAATCTACTCTTACCGCCTTTCAATCGTCCACTTCTGGGCTTTGATTGCGACTTATATGTGGGCGGGTGGACACCACCTTCACTACTCCGCACTGCCTGACTGGACTCAGTCTGTAGCAATGGTTATGTCTTTGATCCTTCTAGCGCCTTCTTGGGGTGGTATGATCAACGGTATGATGACGCTGTCTGGCGCATGGCACAAACTGCGCACAGATCCAGTTCTTCGCTTCTTGGTTGTTTCTCTGTCCTTCTACGGTATGTCTACGTTCGAAGGCCCTATGATGTCTATTAAAACAGTAAACGCACTGTCTCATAACACTGACTGGACTGTTGGCCACGTACATGCTGGCGCTTTGGGCTGGGTTGCTATGATTTCTGTTGGTGCGACTTACCACATGCTACCGAAACTGTTTGGTAAAGCTCAAATGTGGAGCGTTGGCCTGATCAACACTCACTTCTGGCTGGCAACTGTTGGTACAGTACTTTACATCTGCGCGATGTGGGTTAACGGTATCCTTCAGGGTCTGATGTGGCGTGCAGTTAACGAAGACGGTACTTTGACTTACAGCTTCGTAGAAGCTCTGGAAGCATCGCATCCAGGCTACTTCGTTCGTTGGTTGGGCGGCATGTTCTGGGTAGCTGGTATGCTTCTGATGGCTTACAACACTTGGCAGACTGTTCGCAAGGACAGCAAAGCCCCAGTAGCTGACGCTACTGCGCAGGTTGCATAAGGCGAGGAGCAAAATAATGATCAAGCATGAAACGATTGAAAAGAACATAGGCTTAATGATCTTGCTAATCATCGTCGTTATCAGTGGCGGTGGTTTGGCTGAGATTGTGCCTCTTTTCTTCCAGGCACAAACAACTAAGCCTATTGAAGGCTTGCGTACTTACAATGCGGTTGAGTTGGAAGGCCGTGACATCTACATCCGTGAAGGCTGCCATGTGTGTCACACCCAGATGATTCGCCCATTCCGTGCAGAAACTGAACGTTATGGTCACTTCTCTACAGCTAACGAGCACGTTTGGGAGCACCCTTTCTTATGGGGATCTAAGCGTACAGGTCCAGACCTTGCTCGTGTAGGTGGACGTTACTCTGACGATTGGCAGCGCGCTCACTTGTACAACCCACGTGATGTTGTACCTGAGTCTAAAATGCCAGCTTATCCTTGGCTGTTCGAGAATAAACTGACTGGTAAAGACACAGCCGCGAAAATGGAAACGATGCGCAAACTTGGTGTTCCATATACTGACGAGCAGATCGCCAGTGCACAGGAACAGGTTGCTGGAAAGTATGAAATTGATGCTTTGGTAACCTACTTGCAAGCGCTGGGTAAAACCCATTCTGTTTACAATAACAAGCGGTAATAACAGTGAGTTACGATGTTTACGGTCCATACATTCCGGTAGTTATGCTCATCACGTTTATCGGTCTGTTTATCTGGGTATTACTCCCAGGGAACAAAAAACGATTTGATGAAGCATCCCAACTTCCTTTCGCTGACGAAGAAGAAGGCGAAAAACAGAATGGTGCGGCTCAGAACAGGAGAGTGGAATAATGAGTGCTTTTTGGAGCGCATGGGTAACAGTTATTACCCTAGCAGTCATCTTAGGCTGCACATGGTTACTCTTACAGACGCGTAAGAGCGAAAACTTCAAAGAAGAAACCGATCAGACGCTTGGGCATGAGTTTGACGGTATTGCAGAATATGATAACCCTCTGCCAAAATGGTGGTTCCAGATGTTTATGGCAACCGTTATCTTTGGTCTGATTTATCTGGTTCTTTACCCGGGTCTGGGTAACTTTAAAGGTCTATTGGGCTGGACTTCTACAGGTCAATGGGAAGAAGAGATGGCCCACGCGGAAGAGGTATACAAGCCAGTATTTGGTAAGTATGCAGCACTATCCGTTGAAGAGCTTCAAAAACCAGAAAATGCTGCTGGCTTGAAAATGGGCCAACGCATGTTCGCCAACAACTGCTCACTGTGTCACGGCACAGCAGGTACTGGCGCATTTGGTTTCCCAAATCTGGCTGACAGTGATTGGCTATATGGCGGAGCTCCAGAGACCATCAAGCAAACTATTGTCAATGGTCGTCAAGGCGCAATGCCTGCTTGGGGCGCAGTACTGGGCGAAGAAGGTGTTCGTGACGTCACTAGTTATGTACTGACACTCAGCGGCCTTGAATCAGACGCTGAAGCGGCTGCACGAGGCAAGACTCAGTTCCAGGCACTGTGCACAGCGTGCCACGGTGTTGACGGTAAAGGTATGCAAGCACTCGGTGCTCCTAACCTGACTGACGACGTGTGGTTATACGGCAACTCTTTTGAGAAAGTAGCCCATACTATCCGTGCTGGCCGTAATGGCGTCATGCCGGCTCACAAAGACTTGCTAAGTGATGACAAGATCCAGTTAATCACAGCTTACGTGTACAGCTTGTCTAACAAGTAATTGACAGCTATCAATATAAAAGGCGATATGAGATTTTCATATCGCCTTTTTTTTGGGAATTCCCTTATAATATTAAGCTTATCTAATAGATGTTTAGTCTTAACGATTAATCAAAAACCATTCAGCTTGCGAGCACAGGCATGAACCAGATACCCGTAAAAGACGTTACCCCAAAAGGAAAAGGCGAAGCTGTTAACCTTTATGCTGAGCGTGAACACATCTACGTAAAGTTTTATAAGGGCTTCTTTAAAAACTTCCGTATTATCTCCGGTGCGATCATGTTAATCATGTTCTACACCTTTTCATGGCTTCAATGGGATGGCAGACAAGCTGTCTTATTTGACCTGCCTAATCGCCAATTCCATGTTTTTGGCATGACATTTTGGCCTCAAGATTTCATGCTACTCTCGTGGCTATTAATTATTCTCGCTTTTACCCTCTTCTTTGTTACGGTGTTTGCGGGACGACTATGGTGCGGTTACGCCTGCCCTCAGTTCGTGTGGACCTGGTTGTTCATTTGGGCAGAACGCTTTGCAGAAGGCGATCGCAACCAGCGCATGCGACTGGACAAATCAGCATGGAGTATGACGAAACTCCGCAAAAAGGCAGTTAAGCATGCTCTGTGGTTATTCATTGCAATCACATCAGCTATTGCTTTTGTAGGCTACTTTTCGCCGATCAGAGAACT
Source organism: Neptunomonas concharum (assembly GCF_008630635.1). Lineage (NCBI taxonomy): Bacteria > Pseudomonadati > Pseudomonadota > Gammaproteobacteria > Oceanospirillales > Oceanospirillaceae > Neptunomonas > Neptunomonas concharum. The sequence continues at coordinate 2,291,421 of NZ_CP043869.1, forward strand.
CGTTGCAGACGTTGCAGCCTTCTCCCTAGGCCCCTGGGAGATGTGGTGGATCGGTTTCATCGCGGTAGCGACCTATGCTAACGCAGGCTGGCTGCGCGAGCAGGTATGTATTTACATGTGCCCATATGCGCGCTTCCAAAGCGTAATGTTCGACCAAGATACGCTTATCATCTCCTATGATGAAGCCCGTGGTGAAAATCGCGGCAAACGTAAAAAAGGCGCCGATTACAAAGCTGAAGGGCTAGGCGACTGTATCGACTGCGACAACTGCGTACATGTCTGCCCTGTAGGCATTGATATTAGAGATGGCCTTCAGTATGAATGCGTCGCATGTGGCGCGTGTGTTGATGCGTGCGATGACATAATGGAGCGTATGGGTTATGAAAAAGGCCTTGTGCGCTACACAACCGAACATCAATTAGAAGGGCATACAACCAAGCTGCTACGCCCTCGCTTAATTGGTTATTTCATCGTGTTAACGGCGATGTTTGTTGCCTTTAGTTATACTTTATACAATCGTGTCCCTCTTGAAGTCGACATTCTTCGTGACCGTGGTCAACTCTATAACGAAGCGTCTAACGGTATGATAGAAAACGTTTACAAACTGAAGATCGCTAATAAAGAGCAACAAGATCACCAATATCGTATCAGTATCAGCGGGCTAGACGGTTTGAAACTGATTGACGATCCTGTTGTCACAGTCAAGGCAGGTGAGCTACTGGATTATCCAATTAGATTACAACTGTCTCGGGATCGCTTAGAGCGACCCAATTATGATATCCAGTTAACCGTTGAAGCGCTGGATAACAGTAGTATTTCTATTACCGAAGCAAACCGCTTTATTGGTCCTGCGCCACGTCGATAGTGACCCGCGCAGTAATTAAGGTAGAATAGCTGCTCTCTGTAAAGATGGCGGCTATTTTTTATGACAGCGAACGACATGACTGACGATATACAAGCAGCAAAACCTTGGTACAAACAGCCATGGTTGTGGTTTATTCTTACCCCTTTAATTGCCGTATTTATTTATGGCTTTACGTTCCTTTACCTATCCATTGTCACAATGGATGGCGTAGTGAAGGATGACTACTACCGCAATGTCAGAAGCTACGAAGTTAATTCTGAAAAAAATCTGGCCGCTATCGAAAAGAACATTTCAGCGACACTCAATCTGGATGATGTGACTGGCGATTTAATGCTCAAGCTCTCTGGAAACCTAACTGAACTACCGCCATACCTAACCTTAGGTATTGTGCACCCAACGCACCAGAAATACGACCAAAGTATCACATTAAAATCTGTTGGCTCCCAAGGCCTTTTCTCTGGATCTCTATCTAGCCCGATTTCAGGTAAGCGATATTTATACCTTACGCCGCCTACAGAAACATGGAGTCTAAGAATCGAAGTTCATCCGCCCTATGAACAAAGACTTATTGAACTGACACCATCTAAATAAGGTTACTTCCATGAATAGTAGGTTGGATCATCCACAGGATCATGTGTCCTGTTTTCACTGTGGACAGGACGTACCAGAAGGTACGCACTTTTCTGTGGTGGTCAAAGGACAAAACCAACCTATGTGCTGCCCGGGTTGTCAGGCAGTAACAGAGACTATTATTCAAAGCGGCCTAGAGCATTACTATAAGCATCGCCAGGGAGAGGCAGGCCTAATCCCTGAAATGACAGGAGCTGAACTGCCTTCAGCTGTTAAAGATGAACTACAGCTCTATAATAATCCCAACATTCAAAAAGAGTTTGTCATCTCACTGGAAGAAGATGTCAAAGAAGCCTCTCTGGTCATTGAAGGTATCACGTGTGCAGCCTGTGTCTGGCTGCTTGAGCATCACCTCGTAAAACAACCTGGGGTTACTCAAGCTAGTGTCAATTTGACAAATCACCGAGCTAGAATTCGCTGGCGAGCTAATGAAATCGCTTTGAGCGATATCATGAGTGCTATCTATAAAATCGGCTATCAAGGTCACCCGTACAACCCAGATAAAGAGGAGCAGCTCTTCGAGCAGGAGCGAAAACAAGCCGTCAGACGTCTAGGGATTGCCGGAGTCGGCATGATGCAAGTCATGATGATGGCGGTAGCGCTCTATGCAGGAACATTACAAGGGATTGAAGACAAGTTTGAAACTTTTATTCGCTGGACCAGCTTAATTATTGCTACTCCAGTGGTGCTCTACTCCGCTAAACCCTTCTTCGTGGCGGCCCTTAGAGACATTCGCACCCGCCATTTGAGTATGGACGTTCCCGTATCGATCGCAATAGGTTTAGCCTACCTAGCAAGTGTATGGGCAACCATTACGCAAAGTGGCGAAGTGTATTTTGACTCGGTCACTATGTTCACCTTCTTCTTGTTGATCGGGCGTTATCTAGAAATGCAAGCCCGGCACCGCACAGGGCGCGCCGGTAACTCACTTCTCAATTTACTACCTGCCAGTGCGATAAAAATCGTAGAAGGTCATGAAGCGCTGGTGCCAGCTACTGAGTTAAAACCCGGCGATATCGTTTTAGTAAAACCGGGGCATACCATTCCTGCTGATGGTGTTATTAAGACAGGAGCATCTTCCATCGATGAGTCTGCGCTGACCGGTGAATACTTACCTGTCAGCCGAACAATAGGCGACCAAGTCGTTGGCGGCACTATTAATGCTGAAAACCCAATCCAACTCGAAGTCACGGAAGTCGGCGCGCAAACCCGTTTATCAGCAATCGTAAGGCTGCTCGATCGCGCACACGAGGAAAAACCTCAAGTCGCTAAAGTAGCCGATAAAGTCGCAAGCTACTTTGTTGCTGCCGTCCTTGTTACGGCAACAATCGTCAGTCTGGTTTGGTGGCAAATCGAACCATCACACGCATTTTGGGTAACACTTTCTGTGCTCGTTGTAACCTGCCCTTGCGCTTTATCCTTAGCAACCCCCACCGCTCTGACGGCAGCGACCGGGACTTTGCGCCAAAATGGCTTGCTAATAACCCGTGGACATGTACTGGACAGTTTAGCTACAGCAACGCATGTTGTATTTGATAAAACCGGCACTCTCACCGAGGGTAACCTATCGCTAAAAAGCACCGTAACACTAGGTAACATAGATACACAATTTGCTTTAGAAACAGCGGCGGCCTTAGAGAGCCATTCAGAGCACCCTATTGCCAAAGCCTTTCATCGCTACGGCATAAAGGCCGCAGATTCGCTCCAAGCCGAACTAGGGCAAGGATTAGAAGGTGAAGTGGAAGGAAAGCGCTACCGCATAGGCAAACCCGAATATGCAGCGGCACTATGTCACCGCCAAATGACTATTTCCGATGCACCCGATCAACATGGGCAATGGCTTCTTCTTTGCGATCAACATGAACCTATTGCTTGGTTTTGCCTTAACGACCAGCTGCGTAAAGATACCGAAAGAACACTACAAGAACTTAAAAAACTCGGCCTAAAGATTCAAATGCTAACCGGTGACAGCTCTGCAGCCGTCCATGAGATCGCCGAGCAATTGAGTATTGACACTGTTATTGCCAATGTATCGCCTAAAGAGAAACTTGCCCACGTACAAGCACTGCAAAAGGAAGGGGCTCGTGTAATCATGGTAGGGGATGGCATTAACGATATTCCTGTATTGGCGGGCGCACAAACCTCCATTGCTATGGGCGGTGCAACCGATCTTGCAAAAACGAATGCGGATGCGGTCTTAATTGGAAGCGAGTTAAGCCGCCTAACGGACGCTATCTTACTCTCGAAAAAAACCCAATATATCATTCGCCAAAATCTTGGCTGGTCAATTATGTACAACCTGCTGGCATTACCACTGGCATCAGCAGGCTTTATTGCACCCTACATGGCAGCGATTGGAATGTCTGCCAGCTCACTTGTGGTTGTCGGTAATGCATTACGTCTGACTAAACTTGTGCGACGAAATCGCGTAAAATAACCCCAATATCTTTGGACAGAACGCTAATGGAAATCATATTCCTATTAATACCCATCGCGATCATATTAACAGCCTTTGCTGCTTGGGCTTTTTTCTGGAACGTCAATAACGGCCAATACGATGACTTAGAATCGCCTGCTCATAGCATTTTATATGACGATGATGATGAGTTAATTCCTGACGACGCGAAGCAGAAACAACCAACACGTGACTGATTCTGTCTCCCTCACCACAGCGCTCTTTTTAGGGCTTCTAGGCAGTGCCCATTGTATCGGTATGTGTGGTGGCATTGCTGCTACCATGGCGATGAGTGATCACCCTAACCGCTGGTTACATCTTCTCAGTTATAACAGCGGTCGCCTGATCAGTTATGCTATCGCAGGTACATTACTCGGCAGTGCTGGTGTGTTAATTAAAGATGGAACTTTTGCACTTATCTTACGTTCCATCGCAGGGCTTTTGCTTATCTCAATGGGGCTTTATGTAGCTCAGTGGTGGAAAGGCTTAACCTATATCGAGCGCGCGGGTAGTCGTATCTGGGCGTTGATACGTCCAGCAGCCAGCCGGTTACTACCGGTAAGGCATAATGGACAAGCCCTGCTATTAGGCTTTTTCTGGGGCTGGCTGCCCTGTGGCCTCGTATATAGCACACTCATTTGGTCAGCCACCAGCCAAGACCCTATACAAAGTGGCCTTCTGATGCTGGCCTTTGGTGTGGGCACCCTACCCGCGATGCTCACGACCGGCCTACTTGCCCGTCAGGTACAAAGCCTTCTGAGTAATCGTAATGTTCAGCACATCTCTGGGTTACTTATCATTCTGTTTGGTTTATATACGCTACCGTTAACAGCGCTTGTTAAGTTTTGACCCGCATCAAACCAATTAATATGCTGAGTGTTATACTGCTCCGCTTTAAAATTGTGAGGAAATTATCGTGAGCTTAGACACCAGTATTTCTTGGGATCTAGATCTAATTAATCGCTATGACCTGTCCGGCCCACGATATACCTCCTATCCGACAGCCATTCAATTTGATACATCGCTATCGGAGCAAGACCTTGTTCAGACGGGGCAATTAACCTCAGATAAAACCGCCCCCCTCTCTTTGTATGTGCATATCCCTTTCTGTGCCCACGTTTGTTACTACTGTGCCTGCAATAAGGTCATCACACGCAATCGTAAAAAGGCACAACCGTATTTAGATACACTGTATAAAGAGATTGAAGAAGTAGCTCGCTGGTACAGTGATGACAGAGTTGTCAATCAACTTCATTGGGGCGGCGGCACCCCGACCTTCATCAGCGATGAGCAGATGGTCGAGTTAATGGATAAACTAAAAGCGTCATTTAACTTACTAAATGATGATAGCGGCGATTACTCTATTGAGATTGACCCACGCGAAGCCTCTATTAAAACCTTAGAAACGTTGCGCAGCATCGGCTTCAACCGGATCAGCTTAGGCGTACAAGATGTGAACCCCGTTGTTCAAGAAGCCGTTAACCGAGTCCAGTCAACGGAGCAAACCGCTGAGATTCTAAGCACAGCCCGGCAATTAGGCTTTAAATCGATCAATATGGATTTGATCTATGGCCTACCCCACCAAACCTTAGAAAGCTTTAATGAGACGTTGAATACCGTCATTGAACTCAGCCCAGACCGGCTTTCAGTCTTTAATTATGCGCATATGCCGGATCGCTTCCGCTCACAAAAACACATTAATGCAGACGATCTACCTAGCCCAGAAACCAAGTTAGCGATATTAGAATCCACGATTAATACATTGCTATCCGCAGGCTACGTCTACATAGGCATGGATCACTTTGCAAAGCCCGATGATGAACTCGCCTTGGCGCAACAAAACGGCCAACTGCATCGTAACTTTCAGGGATATACAACCCACTCTGATTGCGATCTGGTTGCTATGGGTGTCTCTGCAATCAGTCAAATCGGCGATGTCTATTATCAAAACGAGCACGACATTAGTGCTTATACGGAGTCCGTTGAATCTCGCTCCAGTGCTATTCGTCGAGGCGTCAAACTCAATCTAGATGATCGCATCCGCCGTGCAGTTATCACACAACTCATTTGCCATTTTGAACTTGACCCTCAAACCATCAGCCAACAATTCAATATCAATTTCAATGACTATTTTGCTGAAGAATTAACCGAATTAAACAACTTTTCTACAGATGGTTTGATTACTCTGGAGCAAGGTAAAATTTTTGTGACCCCAGCTGGTCGACTTTTGATTCGTCGCATCTGTATGACCTTCGATAAATACATACCTAAACAGCAAGAAACACAGGCTTTTTCACGTATCATCTAATCGGTGCTTCACGGTTCCCGTGAAATGTTACATAATTTGGGGCTGAGTAGCCGCTCGTTATGTAAAACAACCACAGGAAACGGCCATGAGTGATGTAAAGAAGGAAGGGAAACTACATAGCCTTCAACAAGCCCACTGTAACACGTGCAGTTTAAGTTCACTCTGTCTGCCCGTATCGCTAAATCTAACCGAGATGGAAAGGCTGGACGATATCATTGACAAAAGTCGTCCTTTAAAAAAAGGCGAACACCTTTTCCATCAAGGGGATGAATTTGAGTCTGTATACGCGATTCGCGCGGGCAGTGTTAAAAGCTACACCATAACTAATGAAGGTGAAGAGCAGATCACGGGGTTCTATTTCCCGGGGGAATTAGTAGGTTTGAGCGGTTTTGATAGCAACAACTACCCCGTCTCAACCAAAATTTTAGAAACGACAACTGTATGTGAAATTCCATTTGAGCACCTCGACAGTTTGTGTGGACAGTTACCAGAGCTACGCAGACAAGTGATGCGCACGATGAGTAAAGAGATTCGTGACGATCAGCAAATGATGATGTTGCTATCAAAGAAAAATGCCGAAGAGCGCGTTGCGACCTTTTTGGTCAAGTTATCCCAACGTTTTCAGGCTCGTGGCTATTCTGCCCATAAGTTTCGCTTATCCATGTCACGCAATGAAATAGGTAACTATTTGGGATTAGCGGTTGAAACCGTTAGCCGTATTTTCACTCGATTCCAGAAGAATGAGCTGATTCAAGTAGATGGAAAAGAGGTAGATCTAATTAATCTGGAGCATCTATACACCCTAGCGGGTGAATGCATGGGTAAAGAAGATACCGAAGATGATGTCCAACAGTTAACGCTATAATAAAAAAACGCCGTTCAAGATTGAACGGCGTCACAAATAGTTGCACAAAGAAGTAGCCATCTCTATGTGTAACCCAACGAAGTCATTAGAAGGCAAAACGCCTTAGATAACATTGAGCCATATCAAACGTTTACGTTCCGGCCTGATTGAGGAGCTATTGAGCACATGTCTTACGACGAATACTACGTCAAATCTGTCATCCGTACCCTACCTGACTGGCCTGAACCTGGTGTTATGTTTCGTGATATCACACCTCTATTTAAAGATCCCAAAGCATTGCGGATGATTTCAGATGCCTTCATTCAACGCTATATGGATTCTGAAATGACTCATATTGCTTGTATTGACGCGCGTGGATTCTTAATTGCATCCATCATGGCCTATCAACTACAAAAGCCACTCGTGCTTGTTCGTAAAAAAGGCAAGCTGCCAGGAAAAACTGTGCACCAAGAATATCAATTAGAATACGGAACATCTGCTGTGGAAATGCAAGTGGACTCCGTCTCTGCTGGCGACAAAGTCCTAGTATTTGATGACTTGATTGCTACCGGCGGCACCATTCTAGCTGCTTGCACACTCATCAAAACCTTGGGCGCTAACGTCATCGAGTGTGCCGCGCTTATCGACCTTCCTGATCTTCAAGGGTCAACACGTATACAGGATACTGGCATACCCGTGTATACCTTACTTGCTTACGAAGGCCTGTAGCCAAACCAGATAGCCTCTGCTATTGTGAGTGTATTAGAATAAGCTTATAACAATAACAGAGGTTTTCCATGTCTCGATTGCAACAGCTCGTATCATTGTTTCTGCTGACCTTTAGCTTTTTAGCGTATGCAGAGGAAGTCACTCTTCCCTTCAAGGGCATCACGCTCAATGCGGACTTTCAAACGAGTGATGCACAGCCATTGAGTGATGGAGTGATTGTGCTGGTACATGGCACCCTCGCCCATAACCACATGGAAATCATTAGAGCTTTCCAAGAGCAGCTCACAGAAAACGGCTATCATACCCTCGCCATTAACCTTAGCTTGGGCGTTGATAACCGTCACGGCATGTACGACTGCAACACACCCCATCAACATAAACATACCGACGCACTCACAGAAGTTGATCAGTGGATTCAGTGGCTCAAAAACCAAGGGGCTGACAAGATCACATTACTCGGCCATTCACGCGGTGGTAATCAAGTTGCGTGGTATACTTCAGAACATCCAGAGCAGGTACAGCGACAGGTTCTGATAGCCCCTGCTACATGGAGCGCAGAACAGGAGCGTGTCGATTACCAAACTCGATACAAGAAAAACCTTGAGCAGGTGATAAAGGAGGCCGAGCAAACACCAGAAAATGCGTGGCTAAAAAATACCGATTTCATCTATTGCGCTAATAGTGAAGTCACAGCAGGCTCTTTCCTTAACTATTACAAGCCGGACACCCGTTTCAACACGCCTGATATTATTAAGAACACCACTACGCCTACATTGGTTTTTAGTGGGTCTGAAGATACAACCGTCAAAGATCTGCCTGTGCAAATGAAAAGAATCGATAATCCGCATATACGCTATTTCGACATTGAAGGGGCAGACCATTTCTTTATGGACCTTTATACTGACGAAGTTGTCGAATTGATCGTTGAATTTTTGGAATCTAACTAATGGCCCGATTACTCGCCTTATTGCTCTTTTTACCTTGGCTGATAGCGCAAGCAGGTGAACTTCCCAAAGCACAAAACTTCCAGCTGGATGCAAAACAACTGCAACCTCAGCAGCTTTTACTGGTGCTAGCTAGCCGACATGATTGTAGCTATTGTTCTTTAATCAGGAATGATTTTTTGTACCCTATGTCTCAGAATCCAGGGTATCAAAAAAAGCTGATCATTAGGGAATTGAAGATAGACGAGAATAAAAAGATCATTGATTTTGATGGAAGGCCTATTGCAGTAAAAGAACTTGCGCGACGCTACAATGCCAGCTTAACGCCAACACTCATGTTTCTCGATAAAACTGGGAAGCAGCTCACCAAGAACCATGTTGGAATCACAACGCCTGAGTTCTTTGGTTTTTATTTAGACCAGTCAATAGAGGCAGCTCTTGAGCACCTTGCTATACAGTGACACGCTTTAACGGCTATGCCCACATTACCCATACATCAATGCCTTTCTCAGCTTTTTGAAGCATTAAACTATCGAGATGAAGCGGTACTACAAGCCCCACCAGGCGCAGGTAAAACCACCGTTGTCCCACTAGCTCTACTAGAGCAGTCGTGGCTTCAAAAGCAAAAGATCATTATTTTAGAGCCGCGGCGCATAGCCGCGAAAGCGGCGGCTGAACGTATGGCAACGTCCTTAGGAGAAAGTGTCGGAGAAACCGTTGGCTACCGTATCAGGATGGATACCTGTGTAAGTCAATACACCCGCATCGAAGTCATTACAGAAGGCATACTAACCCGTATGCTCCAAGAAGACCCTAGCCTTGAAGGTGTCGGCTTGGTGATATTTGATGAGTTTCATGAACGCAGCCTTGATGCCGATTTAGGCTTGGCGTTATGCTTGCAAAGCCGGACATTATTTAGAGATGATATTGCCCTAAAGCTCTTGGTGATGTCAGCCACATTAGACACACCAGCAATCTCAACACTGCTCAATCATGCTCCGATTATCCACAGTGAAGGCCGCACTTATCCCGTCGACATTTTTTACACCGCCCCTTGGCAAGCTAGCCAGCCCATTGAGCCTCGCGTAGTTAAAACCATTCTACAGGCACTTGATGAGCAACAGGGAAGCTTACTGGTTTTTTTACCGGGCCTCGCTGAGATTCAGCGGGTAGAGGAACAGCTCCAAGCACATTTAACAACTCGCTACGAGCACCAAACCATTGAAATCACACCACTCTATGGCGATCTTAGCTTACAACAGCAAAAAAAGGCGATATCTCCCCCTAATCAAGGCCATCGAAAAGTTGTTCTGACCACATCCATAGCAGAAACCAGCCTAACCATTGAAGGCATCAACATCGTTATCGATAGCGGCCTGAGCCGTCAAGCCATCTATGATACAAACACCGGCATGACACGCTTACATACCCGGCGTGTGTCTCGCTCTACCAGTGAACAACGTGCTGGTCGTGCAGGACGCCTCGAAGCAGGCATGTGCTACCGATTATGGTCAAAGGCTCAACAAGAACAGTTAGCTCCCTTTACACCACCAGAAATATCTCAAGCGGACCTCACGCCTCTTGTACTGCAACTCCACCAATGGGGCTGCAAAACACCCAATGAGTTATCATGGATAGACCCACCCTCTCCATCAAGCTATCAACAAGCGCAGTCTCTCTTACACGCACTAGGCGCATTACACCGTGTAGAAAGCGGCTTTCAGCTTACCCCTGAAGGCCAATTGATGGCTGCGTTACCGTTACATCCAAGGCTGGCTAAAATGCTGTTAGTCGCCCGTCACTACCAATTAGAAAATTTAGCTTGTGACTTGGCGGCAATTTTTACTGAGCGGGATCCTATTCGTAGCCATCAAGCAGACATTCAGCTGCGCTTGGATTGGTTACTGGAACCACCGAGAACCTCTGGTCAAGCCTATCGAATCAAGCAACAAAGCCAGCGCCTTTTAACACTATGCAGGACGCTACCAAAAGCGAACCTATCAAAAAGCCTGCCCACTAACCAGCAACTAGGTTTATTAATTGCCAGCGCCTGGCCGGATCGCCTTGCTAAGAAAAAAGCACCGGGTGTCTACCAGCTGGCAAATGGCCGTGCAGCGCACCTTAATCAGCAAGATTACCTTTCTCAACAGGGCTGGCTAGCCGTAGCGCAACTAGGTGGGAAAGAGAGCCAAACACAAGATAAAATCTGGCAAGCAGTAGCTTTTGACTCCGCTTTATTACAGCAAGAATTATCCCACCTTATATTCGATCAAGAGCTCATTGAGTGGGATGAGACAGCGGGAAAAATTATTGCAGAACAACGTCAATACTTAGGAAAGATCATTCTATCCAAGCAACCTCTGCTGTCACTTCCTGAGTGCGCTCACGAAAAAGCCTTACTTAATTACATACGCCAACGAGGATTAAACGTACTCCCATGGGATGCTGCTACGCTTAAATGGCGTCAACGAGTAACGCTAGCAAGCACGCTGTTGCCAGACAATTATCCATGGCCTGATCTCTCAGACTCGGCTTTACTGAACACAATGGAGACTTGGCTACAGCCTTACTTAGCAGGCTGTAAGTCGCTTGAGCAGTTAGCAAAGCTCGACTTGCGATCGATTCTTATCAACTTATTACCGTGGGAACTGACACAACAGTTAAACACACTTATACCTGAAAAGATCAAAGTGCCATCAGGCTCTCTCATACCAATTGATTACTCCACCTCACCTCCCGTTTTAGCCGTGAAGCTTCAAGAGATGTTCGGCTTAAATGAAACACCCACAATTGCCTCTAAAGTAACATTGCAAGTTCATCTCTTATCACCTGCCGGTCGTCCTCTTCAAGTAACACAAGACCTTGAACATTTTTGGCAAAATGTTTATCCGCAGGTAAAAAAGGAGATGAAAGGTCGCTACCCCAAACACCCTTGGCCTGATAACCCCCTAGATGCCATTGCTACCGGAAAAACCAAACGACACCTAGCATCATAAAACCGTGTTTTTTCTGTATATCACTGCAAATACCCTCTAAGCTATGGACGACCTATTTTTTGCCAGTTTTCGGGATCCCTATGTGGTTTAAGAATCTTATCTTTTATCGTTTTACAGAATCACAAGATTACACACAGTCACAACTTGAGAGCGCTTTCGCTGAGCACCTCTTTCAACCCTGTCGCAGCCAGGAACTGAGTCGTTACGGCTGGGTTGCCCCTCACTCAGCACTCGATCAGCAATCTGTTTTCAGTAGTCAGGGAGCTTTCTTAATTGCCGCTCAAAAAGAGGAAAAAATACTGCCGGCTACCGTGATCAAAAGAAAACTGAATGATCGTGTTGCCCAAATTGAGCAGGAACAAGCTCGGAAAGTTTATCGTAAAGAACAACTACAGCTGAAAGATGAAATAATTCTCGACTTACTACCGCGAGCATTCAGCCGATATCAGCAAACCTTCGCGTTAATTATGCCAAGAGCAGGGTTCATTGCTGTTGATAGCTCAAGTCATAAGCGAGCAGAAGAACTTCTCAATTTACTACGTAATAGTTTATCAACACTACCGGTTATCCTGCCTGATGTGCACCACTCACCGGGTGTAATCATGTCACAGTGGCTACAACAGACTGCCTCAACTCCCGGTTTTTCCTGCTTAGAAGAGTGCGAGCTAAAAGATAGCCAAGAAGAAGGTGGTATTATTCGGATCAAAGGGGAAGATCTACACTCCAACGAGATTATTGCTCACTTGGAGGCTGGTAAGCAGGTTTCAAAACTGGCTTTAGAGTGGGATAGCACACTTTCATTTGTACTACAGGATGACCTAAGCCTCAAACGAGTCAAACCGAGCGAAGAGCTTACACAAACTCTCAATGAGGAAGCCTCAGAAGACCCCTTAGTCAGACTCGACAGCGATATTGCCCGATTAGCGATGGAGTATCAGCGCTTACTACCTCAGCTTCTTGATGCTTTTGGCGGAGAGATTCAACGCTCATAAAAATTTAACAAGAAGGGGCCTAAAAAGCCCCTTTCGTATTGGTGAGATTATTACTCAGCCTCTGCAGCTTCACCAACGACAGTGAAACCTAAGCTTGTCCAAGCCTGCATACCGCCACGATAATATTTAATTTTTTCAGCCGGATAACCCAGTTCAAGCATAGCTCTTACCATAGCGGGGGTTTGCCCACACCAATAACCGTTGCAAAACATGGCGAGCGTTTTAGCAACACTAAAATCATAGCTGCCATCCTCTTGCTTTTTCGCCCCGAAGTCATCCAGTGCCCAATCGCGGTCCTCTGGATCATCCATCATCGTATACGGATAGCTCACTGCACCGGGAATCGTCAAACGTTGATGCCAACCCACCGTTCGGGTATCCACAATCATAATGGTTTTGTCTGTTTGTGCGTCCATCATGTATTTGACAAATTCACGCTCACCTAACGTCTCAACATCATAAGGCTCAAACGGGTGCATAGCCTGAGGCATACCCCGAAACGTCGTGGCATATAACTCACTTATACGATTGTCCGGATTCTGATTACGCTTAATCTCCATCTTCTTGCCATCATGCATCACCTCAAAAGAGTAGAGCCCGGGGGCGATCATGGCTTTTCCTCCTCCCTCCGCCATAACACAGGGAGAAGAAACGAGTAGACCAGCTAACGCAATGGAAGTAAGAGACTTAAGAAACATAACGAAATACTCTGCTTATTGTTATAAGGATATTTTCATACGATATAAGTATGGTTATACACCACTACACCTATTTCTTCCATCGACTTCACTACGACTTAAGGTGAATAAAACTTAAACGAATTTCTTGATTCATCCTGATAGCAAGGTAGACTTACCCTCCTTCACCATTCAGAGTCGACTATGTACAGCGTAAAAGAGATGTTCTACACCCTACAAGGAGAGGGTGCCCATGCTGGCCGACCCGCTGTCTTCTGCCGTTTCACAGGCTGCAACCTGTGGTCAGGTCGAGAACAAGATCGAGCACAGGCGATTTGTGACTTTTGCGACACCGACTTTATCAGTACTGATGGTCAAAATGGGGGGAAGTTTCCTACAGCGGAATCGCTGGCAAGCACGATACAACGCTTTTGGCCGACACCTGAAGGCAAACCCTTTGTTGTGTTTACCGGCGGCGAGCCTGCATTACAAGTGGATACCCCCCTTATCGAAGCCATGCATTTATTAGGTTTTGAAATCGCGATCGAAACTAATGGCACTCGCCCCCTTCCAGAGGGGATTGACTGGATTTGCGTCAGTCCTAAAGGTAGCTCGGAGGTTATCATCGAAGCAGGGGATGAGTTAAAGCTGGTCTACCCCCAAGATAAAGCGTTACCAGAACGTTTTAAACACCTCAGCTTTTCTCACTTTTATTTACAACCTATAGATGATCCTAGGTGCCCGAATGCAACTCAGCAGGTAATCGATTACTGCTTACGCCACCCCCGCTGGAAAATGAGCTTACAGACCCACAAAATTGTAGGTATTGACTAGTTCTGAATGCTAGGACTCTTTCTTTGTGGGAGGTTTCTGATAATAATCAGAAACACGGCGGGTATTTGCATCAACACGCCATATAAAAGCACGACACCTGACATCTGCGCATCATTTAGCACGGTGCCGGTGATAATAAGTGCCAGGCCAGCATTTTGAATACCGGTTTCAATTCCTAGTGTCAGTCGTTGCTCAATAGCAAAGCCAAAGCTAGCTGCAATAAGCCAAGAGATAATAACGGCTAATGCCGCCATCACAATCATCACTACGCCTAGCTCCTCAAGAAGCACGATGAGATGAGTTTGATTACTCTTAACGATGCCTATCACAACTAATATCATAAAACCTAAAGAGCTCCATTTTACGACCGGCTGTAGCCTCGTTGCCCACCTCGGTAAATGATAAAAAATTACCATACCCAAAAAAATCGGGAGTAATGCGATAAAAAGGAGCTTTATGAGTGTTTGCGTAATAGGAAAGCTCACGGCGGTCTCAATACTCATCCAATGCTGTAGTACATAGAATGAAAGAATAGGAAGTGTAAAGGGCGTGACTATACTGGCAATGGCCGTTAAACAAACAGACAAAGCAATATCAGCCCGACACAAGTAACTGACCATATTAGACGTAGCCCCTCCTGGGGCTAACGTCAAAATCATGATCGCAGCCGCATAAGCCCCTGACACTTGAAAGAGCGTCACTAACAGACAGCCCAATAGAGGCAACCCAATAAGTTGCAGCCCGCTGCCTAGTAAAACAACGCCGGGCTGCTTTCTCAGTCGAATGAAGTCATCCAGACGCAAAGACAACCCAATACCTAGCATAATTAAGAAAAGTGCAAGTGGTAAAACGACTTGAGTCAGGCTGGTATTTTCCACAGTGAAACCCATTCGCAGGCAAAGAAAAAAACCATACTAAAACCTTGTGCAACGCAACACAAGGTGTGACTATTCGGCTCAATCCAGCACTATCTCTAGGCTTGCGCGAGGTGCCCACACATCCTGTGGATAACTCTGTTAACACTGTAAGAAAAACGTCTTACAGGCCCTACGAGAGCAGCGCTCAAGACAAATTGATTGCTTTTTAACCAATTGTTTTTATTCTTTAAATTCAACAAGTTAATATCAGTCAAGCAATAAAAATCCCGCTTTTTCCACTCCAAATACTAAATCAAAGACTTAAAACGTTTTTTCTGATGTCAATACATAAAAAAACAAAAATATTAATTTTTTACTCCGAAAATATGGCCCCAAGTTCCTTGGAGAGGTAACATCCGACGCACTCTAAAAAGATAGGTTAAAAGAATGTCGCCTCCAGCAAACAGAAATAAGGAAGCACAAAAAGTCACCATCATCGGTGCCATTTTGGATACCCTATTAGGATTCGCCAAAATCATCATTGGTGTTGCCGCCAATTCAAGTGCACTAATTGCCGACGGTATTCACTCCTTTTCTGATTTATTAACCGACTTTATGGTCGTCATTGTTTTTCATTTCTCCCATGAAAAACCCGACGAGGACCATCCATGGGGACATGGCCGCTTCGAAACAGTCGGAACGGTTTTGTTGGGGTGCGTACTAATTGCTGTAGCTGGCGCCATGGCGTTTGAAAGTAGCATGTCACTTTGGGAAAACAATTCAAACCTTCCCACACCAGGCTGGGGAGCCTTATTAGTTGCATTTTTATCTATAGTCAGTAAAGAGTGGATCTTCCGTTATACACTCGCTGTTGGAAAGCGCATACAATCAGATCTACTTATCGCAAATGCTTGGCATAGCCGAACAGACTCCCTTTCATCTATTGTCGTTTTGATAGGTATAGCAGGGGCTATGGCTGGGTTTCCTTGGTTCGATAAAGTAGCAGCAATTGCCGTAGCCGCCTTTGTAGGAAAGATAGGTTGGGACCTAACCTGGACCAGCATTAAAGAATTAGTTGATACTGCGCTTCCGGAAGAGCGGGTCAACGAGCTACGTGAAACTGTAGCTGAAGTCGATGGCATTATCAGCGTACATAACTTTAAAAGTCGTAGTATGGGAAGCAAAAGCCTGTTAGAGATGCACATTCAGGTTCCCCCCTACTGCAGCGCCTCAGAAGGTCATTGGATCGGAGACACCGCTGTAATGCGCTTACTACAGAGGTTCGACGACATAGGTCATGTCATTTTTCATATTGATACTTACGATGACGAAGAGGAGAACTTTTGCCGAATTCTTCCACTGCGCAAGGAGATTGAGCAGGTACTTGCCGATGCCATATCTCCCCTATTGCCCCAATGCACAGACTACTACCTAACGCTTCACTATCTCCATGACTTAATAGAGATTGAGTTAAAACTGGGTAAGCGGGCCAGCGAGCAACTCAATGATAGCTCCCTGTCACTCGCCGATTTAAATAGCAGGCTCAATGAGTCCTTAACGGACTACCCTTGGTTTTCTCGTTTATCAATCTGGCAACGCTGATAGAGGAAAAGATTCAGCCTCTAAAATCTGATCGCGAGCGGCCCTCAAAGCCGCTTCGCGGGAATTAAAGCGGTTTTTTTCCTCTACCAACGCTGCAACACTCATCCTGTCTAGTATGTGGCTCACCATAGTGTTAGCACCAGACATCATGACTTCCTGGCTCGCTAGACTAGCGTCCATAATGACCTCCTCCAGCGCTAAAGCGGTTGAAACATCGATATGCGGTACATTACTGAAATCTAAAACCAGCACTTCATGGGACTTACACCCCACTAACTTATTTGAAATCCCCTTAGCCGAAGCGTAGCTCACCGGTCCATTTAATTGATAAAGTAGTACTCTACCCTGAGCGTCTTGGAGATATTGGCTTTCAACCGCATCCAGGAACTGATGATCATCAGGGTTGTCTTGGATAATACGCAACGACTCCACTTGGGTGTCACTTAGACGCTTAACCGTATAGATATTCGCTATGAACACCCCCACAGCCACGGCGGTTATCAAGTCGACAAAAACTGTTAGCCCCCACACAGACGTCATTAAAGCCATCACAAAAATAGGTGCTTTATGAACCCTGCGCAGAAAGCGCCAATCAATAATATCAATACCCACTTTAATCAGAATGCCAGCCAACACAGCCAAAGGAATATGTGAGGCAAAGTCACCCGCACCTAATACGATAATAAAGAGTATGAGCGCATGAGTCATACCCGACAATGGAGTTTTACCTCCAGCTCTGATGTTGACTACCGTTCTCATCGTAGCTCCAGCACCCGGTAAACCACCGAAGAGGCCGGCTACCATATTACCTATCCCTTGGCCTACTAACTCTCTCTCTGAACGGTGTTGCGTCCTTGTTAGATTGTCAGCTACAAGCGATGTTAACAGTGAATCAATGGAGCCTAACGTCGCTAACATCAAAGCCGAAATCAGCATATCTTGGGCTAAATCAAGATTGACCACAGGCCAATGTAGTGAAGGTAACCCTGTCGGTATTACGCCAATCACATCAACACTCTGGAAAAAATATAACGACAGCAGTGTGCCAACAAATAAAGCAATTAAAGGGGCAGGAAGCCACTTCTCTATCGAACGTGGCGTAGCATATACAATAAGCAGTGTAGTCCCTCCCAGAACAAGGGCGGGGATACTGGCGTTTAAGATCATATCAGGCACAGAAGTAACAACATCTACAACACCAACAATCGCCTCAGCCCCCAAGAAAGGAGGTAACTGCAGTAAGATAATGATGGTTCCAATGCCTGTCATAAACCCAGAAATTACAGGGAATGGCATCAAAGTAATAAACTGTCCAAGACGGAAAACGCCAAATAAAACCTGAAAAAAACCACCCAACATGACAACCGTAAAAGCCATAGCGGGTCCGGTATCAGGGTCTAAAGCAGCATAATGGGTAAAAACACCCGCCATCACAACCGTCATCGGTCCAGTCGGCCCCGAAACTTGTGATGGCGTACCACCAAATAACGCAGAAAATAATCCCACAAAGACCGCGCCGTATATTCCTGCTATCGCTCCTGCACCAGAAGATACACCAAAGGCTAACGCCAAAGGCAGAGCAACTATGGCGGCAGTTACCCCCCCGAAAAAGTCACCTTTTAAGTTGCGAGCATGTAAACCGTAAGTTAACTGCATGAAAGCCCCCGTCATTGGAAGCATGAAGTTACGCCTTAATAGACTAAACCGTCAATTCGCTTTTAGGAAAAAGGTGAAAACCATTTTTTCATCAGCGGTTTGATTTATTTTTTTTCGGCTATACTCAACTCAAAGGTTAAGAGTTCCGAATATTTGCCGATACACCTAATTCAACATTTTCGGAATTCTAAATATTTTTAAACAACCGTTTTATTTTGTCATGAAGGCCGCTATATTATTAGCGATTCTTGAGTTAGCTGTACAATTATCATGTTTGATTCCTATGACTAAATCCTCATAGGAAAGCGAAGGGGATGTATGAAGTTCGCTGAAAATTCAACACAATCCGCTGAATATTTACGTCAAGCCATTCCATTAATGGTCAAATATAATATTCCGCCAAATCCGTTAAATTATGCACTTTGGTATACTTATGTCTCAAATAAAGTGCCTAACCTTAACTATCAAATGGATCAAACCTTAGAAACATATGGCACTTGTCCAACGATATTGAGTGAGCAACTTTTCAGAGAGCACGTCATCAGTGACGAGCTTAGCGACAATGATGCTGCTCAAGCTCAACTCATTGCACTAACAAGCAGTTTAAGTGAGCATGTGAATGATGCCGCAGAGCACACCTCTAACTACAGTTTACTATTAGAAGATAGCCTGGATGCGCTTAATGACCCTCATAAGAGCCCACCCATTGAGGAGATCATCAATAAATTGGCGAGAAATACCGCATCTATCACAGAAGCCACCAGTCAATTTCAACAACAAATAGCGGCCGCGCAAGAAGAGATTTCGGCCCTTAAAGAAGAGTTACAAAAGACTCGTCAAGATGCTCGCATTGATCCATTAACAGGTTTATTTAACCGAAGAGTTTTTGATACTGAGCTAGAGCAAATCATCGGCGCTAGCTCACCACCCATAACCAGTCTGATCATGATTGATATAGATTTTTTCAAGAAATTCAATGATGAGTATGGTCACCTCATGGGTGATAAAGTCTTGCAATACTTTGGTAAACTCCTCAAAGATGAGTGCAAAGAACCTACGCTTGCAGTGCGTTTTGGCGGCGAAGAGTTCGCCATCTTGCTGATAGGACAACCACTGTCTTTGGCCGCAGAACTTGCTGAAACCATGCGCCACAAAATTCAGGCTATACGTATCAAACAGAAAAAAACAGGGCAAGTGATTAGCTCAATTACCGCATCTTTTGGTGTGGCTCAGTTAACGTCGAATGAAAGTGCAGAGCAGTTTATTGAAAGAGCCGACAAAGCCCTGTATGCCGCGAAATCAGAGGGAAGAAACAGGGTTATTCAAAGATAAGTTCATCAATTCACATACGTTGCAGGGCTAGCCTGCAACGCATTTCCTGCGGCTTTAAATTTCTGCTATCCGATATAATACGGCATCTTTATATCCCGTGATTACAGGGATGACGCCCGAAAGCTCACGATCCAACAGCTCATCGCCAGTATCAACAATTAAAGGTCGTCCAGACAACTGCGTCAGCTTCGTTTTAGTCGCAATAACCTTGATATTTTCCTTTCCTACCCGGCGAATCAGCTCAGGTGAAAGTTGCTGATTTCCCCGCCCTAAAATATGCCCTTGACCACCGATGATTGTAATAATGATCGTTGCCTGACGCCCCTCGGTTAGAGACAGTAATGTTTGCGCTGTGCAATCTGACGCGACTATTTGATGATTCTCAACAAGATCCACACCTAACAGTGTACTTTTCAGCCCTAACTCATCCATAACAGCCTGCACCGTTGAGCCAGAGCCCATAATATAAAGTTGATCAGACTCCATCTGTTCAATAATTTCCGCCGCTATATCGGCTAAAACCAGCTCCTCAGACTCTTTTCCGCCGTTTTTAACTTGCTGGAGATAACGATGCTCTTGAGGAACCTTTAACTCACCGTAATATTTCGCCCTAACCGTTCCTGCACGAAAAGCTTCCTCATCAATATCACGAACTTCCTGATCGCCTAGAGTGACTAATTCACCGCGCACTAACATGGCGACGATTTCACCCGCTGCTTTTGGCGTCACAGCATAAACACCCGAATGTATTTTGACTCCAGCAGGGATTCCAAGCACCGGAAATTGATCGGGTAACGCCTTACAGATGTTTCTCGCTGTTCCATCTCCACCTGCAAACAGCAATAAGTCTATCCCTTTAGCACATAACTCACGTGCTGCCCGTTCAGTATCTTCAGGGGTGGTATTGCCTGACTCAATCTGTCCAATCACTGTCGGGATAAAACCCGATGCAAGCGCAGCCTCCTCACCCATCTCAGCTGGGTAAGTTAAAATCTCAACGGGTAGCCCTTTAAGCACTTCCAAAGCGATACCTGTGCGCTGTTGTGCTTTGGGCTCAGCACCGAGTTCAAGAGCTCGTTGTGTGGTCGCCTGTCCATCACTCCCCTTTAAGGCCACACTTCCTCCCAACCCCGCTACGGGATTGATTAATAAACCTAATCGAAAGGTTTTCTGCTGCTCAGTCATGACCTAAATAACCTAATTCTATTAAATATTGCTGATAGTAAAATGCCGCTAATAGTAGCTCTGTATCTTCTTCTAGCGCATCAAACTCCACGCCATGTAATACAACACCGGGTTCTAATTCTTCGATATTTTTTAGGGTAGCTGGAAGAAGCACTATCTGATCCATAGATTGGACGCGAAAGCGAAACGTTAAAAAGAGCGACTCACCGATCGGAGCAATTCTATCAGAAGCCTCTATAGAGGCTCCTTTCATCCCCAAATCCCTACAGTAGAGCAATTTAGGCAAGCTATAGCGAGCAGCGTACTCCTCACGCTGATGATCAACCGATACAGTTAAATTAACCGGTATACGCTCGTGATGCCTTAAAGTTTGAAACTCAGCACTGTCAGGATAACTCAGATGAAAGTGCGGATATGGATACGTCAAGACCTTGTCTACACGAGTCTTAAACGCACATAAGTAGTTCCCGGACACCATTCTGAGCGTTGCAACACTACCTTCAGTATTTTGCCCTTTCATAAGACTTTTAGGTGCAGTCACGATGACGCCTGCACCCTCTTTAAAGCCTAACATTGTTAAAATAAGCCTGCGTCTGGAAGCCTGAAGCTCCAGTGCAACCTGCTCTCCTATACAGAGCCTTAAGGCTCTCGATATGCTCATCGGTGTCGAGTGAGTGATACGTTTTACCATTAATACCTCATCTAAGCGCCCTCAAGCTTACGCTAACTCAAGCGTAAATCCGAGGTTTTTCAAGGTATTAGATAATTGGCTTTCTGCAAGGCCTTTGATCACCAATGACTCAAACTCTCGGCGAACAGGATAGTGCTTACGCAGTCTATCAAAGCGAGTTGCCTGATCTTGATAACCAATACTCGCCCTCAGCGCACGATCATCACAATAAGGGTCATATACGAGCCGAATCAGTGCTTTAGCCGTAACCTCATCGCTAACATGAACGTGATGGATCGCAGCCTTAGGAAGATAGCTTGGAAAAGCTGCAGGAGGTGCTTCTCCAAAAATATCAGCGAAGCGAGATCGCAGCATATGCGTCCCTCTCAGTTTCCCCTCCAAGCTATAGCCGGCTATGTGTGGTGTGGCAATAGAAACTCGATTAACTAAGCTTTCATCCAACCGTGGTTCATGCTCCCAAACATCCAACACAACTTGCAGATCGGGCCTTTCATCAAGTGCAATCAACAAAGCCTGATTATCAATAACAGAACCTCGTCCAGCATTGATAATCAAAGCGCCCGCCTTGCAAGCCGCTAACTGCTCCTGCGCAATCAAATGATACGTCGGAAAATCACCATCCGTTATTAAAGGTGTATGGCAGCAGATAATATCGGCACGCGACAGTAGCTCTTGCAGACTAACAAAACCTTGCTCCCCTTTGGCTTGCCGAGGTGGATCATTTAATAGAACCTTGATTCCTAGTGCCGTTAGGCGCTGCTGTAAGCGGCCACCTACATTGCCAACACCGACAATGCCAACGGTCAAATGGTTATATAAAGCTTCCTCTTCACGAAGGCTGAACACAACAGACAGCACATACTCTGCCACAGCATTCGCATTACATCCTGGCGCACTGAAAAAAGGTATGCCCCTTTTATCTAAACTGGCTTGATCAATATGATCCGTTCCAATAGTTGCTGTCCCTACCATTTTAAGTTGGTTAGCCTGTGCCAATAGCGCATCATTCACCTGAGTCACTGATCGTACAAGGAGCACATCCGCTCCCTTTAAATACTCCGCTGAGAGCGTTCTTCCAGCAACCTTTACAAGGTCTACATCAGCGCCAAACATAGGCTCTAATCCCGGAATATTCTCATCAGCAATAATTTTCAATTTATTCGTTCCCAAGGTGGCTCCTAGGCTTTACAAATGCAGAGGATTAAGGCTCAATTCGCGCCATTATAAATCCCCACAGCTATTGATTGAATGGTAAACCCCGCTTGATTGTACATTGGCGCAAAAATCAGGAATATCTCATCATTCGCCTATACCAGGATCTGGTCGGCGACTGGGTTGTTTCTGAGAGTCGGGGACACCTTCAAGCCCACTCGGGCCACGAATGCACACGCACTATCTTAACCTCTTACCTTGAGGCAAGGCGGCTTGTGCTCAGCCTCAACAAACAAAACCGGCAATTGGGGTATAAAAAAACAGCAACCGCTGAAGAACAACTAGGTTTTCAGTTCGATTAACTCGGCTACCTTCTTACTTTTGTCTCATTTGTTAAAACAGACCGTAGATTCCCACTCCACTCTCTTTTATAGTCTCTGCATACGATACAGAAAAACCGTTTTTTATAAGAGAGATGTAATATGAGCAGTTTCGACTTCGGCCCAATGCCTGATACCGCAGGATTTTTTGGACAGTTTGGTGGGCAGATCATTCCTCCCGAACTGAAAGCGATCATGGACGAAATAGATCAGGCCTACGAAGAGATTCGTAAAATGCCAGAGTTTCAGAATGAGCTGCAAATGCTATTAACTGACTATGTCGGCCGCCCCAGCCCAATCTACTATGCTCGACGCCTATCAGACAAACTGGGCGGCGCTAAGATTTTCCTGAAGCGGGAAGACCTCAACCATACCGGTGCTCACAAAATTAACCACTGCCTAGGTGAAGCGTTGCTCGCTAAATATATGGGTAAAACCAAAGTGATCGCTGAAACCGGCGCAGGCCAACACGGTGTCGCATTAGCAACCGCATGTGCTTTGGTTGGTATCCCCTGTGAAATTCATATGGGGCAAGTGGATATTGAAAAAGAGCACCCGAATGTCACCAAGATGAAGATCTTAGGGTGCAAACTCGTACCTGTAACCCAAGGTACTGCCACACTGAAAGATGCCGTCGATAGTGCATTTGTGGAGTATTTAAAAGACCCAGTCAACTATATCTACGCCATCGGCTCCGTTGTTGGTCCACATCCTTTCCCAAAAATGGTACGTGACTTCCAGAGCGTCATCGGCAAAGAAGCTCGTCAGCAATTTATGGATAAAGAGGGTAAATTACCCGACTTCATCACTGCCTGTGTCGGGGGCGGCTCCAACGCTATGGGGCTGTTCACTGAATTCTTGAATGACGACGATGTAACCATTGTTGGTGTAGAACCCGCAGGTAAAGGCTTGGATACACCCGATCACTCAGCCACATTAACACTGGGTAAACCCAGCGAAATACACGGGATGAAGTGTTATGTTCTTGAAACTGATAATGGCGAGCCGATGCCTGTTCACTCGATCGCCTCTGGCCTTGATTACCCAGGCGTTGGCCCACAGCACTGCTACTTAAAAGAGTTAGGTCGTGTACAGTATGACACCGCCAGCGATGAAGAGTGCTTAAATGCTTTTATGACACTGTCACAGGTCGAAGGGATTATCCCAGCGCTGGAAAGCTCACACGCCGTTGCTTGGGCCATGCGTAAAGCGCAAACCCTAACGCCCGAGCACACCATTCTGGTTAACCTGTCAGGCCGTGGTGACAAAGACGCCGACTACGTGGCAAATAAACTAGGATTGTAAATGTGATGTACCATGTAGATAGTTCCTAACTGATTAACGGAACTATCTACATTTATGCTTAGCCGCGCTAAACAAGCTAAACCAACGGCACTAAGTAGCCCGCTTTGATATTAGAAAATTAACTTCTTGATGGATAGACGCCCTGCGTTGCCACACACCATTTCATGGCTAGATATGGGCTACGTTTTGAAACTGCCTGGCTTCCACCCGTATTTGTTACCATTCTTGAATCCATAGCACTTAGCGGCGTTGAACCTCCATTATAGATAGTATACTTGTTAGTATGGTTATCAGCGGCTAGTAGCTTGCCAGCGGGGCCACCTTTCGTGACTTGAGCACTGGTCGCCATAATAGAATGGTTATGCTCAGGCATATTCTGAACCAGTAAAGTAAACTCTTCCGTCCCGCCACGAATGCCTTGATTATAAGTAGACAACCCAGGTCCTGAACCAGCACCTATTGGGGCACGACCTCGCAAATCAGGCAATGCGAAGGTTGTTCTACCATCACCGCCATAGATGGTTCCGTAAAGTGAAAATAAAGCAGTGTTCTGTGAGATAGGCAGTAACTGCCCCGCTGCTTCCATCCACCCTCTTGGGCAAAAATTAAATCCAACCAGCATAACTTCACCCAAAAGAGGGTCACTCGCAGCGGATGCCGGATTAGGCAAAATAGCTGCCAGAGAGAGTACGGCGCCAGCCGAAACCGTGCCAAATTTAGATTTTAGGATGCGATTCATTATAAGTCCTCCTTGTTAGTTCGCTCTTCAAGAATATACTTTTATTAACAGGGAATGAACCGCAATTGCATTTATTTAAGGCTCCGCCTGCTGGTAACGCTTATGTAGGATGGCTACCCTTTTTACATAAGCTTTCGTTTCCGCATAAGGCGGCACGCCTTCATATTTTTTTACAGCCCCAGGGCCTGCGTTATAGGCCGCTGTGGCTTTGGTGATATCACCTTGATAAAGCCTCAGCAATTCAGCTAGATACTTGGTACCTCCATAGATGTTTTCAGACGGCTCCAATGCATTCACTACCCCCAACTCCTTGGCGGTCGCGGGCATGAGCTGCATTAAACCTTGAGCACCCTGACTCGAAATCGCACCTACTTTAAAAGCAGATTCCGCATGAATCACCGCGCGAACTAGCGCAGAGTCAACAGAAAACTCTTCGGAATAACGGTCAACTTCCTGCTTAAACGCTGAAAGATTAAGCGCAGTGGAGTGCCAATTAACCGTCGAAACGGGATTACAGGCATAACAAGCAAACTTTAGCGTTTCAAACTCAATACCTTTCGTCGGCTTCTGATCAGAAAAGGTTAGTACACCATTCGCTCCACGAAACTTATAAATAGCCTCATAAGGTTTCTTTGATGAGCCACCCGCAAGCGGTTTCTTATCACTTTTAACATTGGTATATTCCACACTGCCATCAGCACGGATGACTTTACGGATGGTGTCTGCTCCTGAGTTTTGAAACACCAAACAAAGTAATACTGTAGCTACAATTAAGTACATAGGTATCAAAAGAACGTAAAGAGGTTGTTTAAGAATAGCAGCAAAACAAATAGATGGCACGATCGATTATTGATATAAAAATCAAACATATACCGTTTCCGACTTGTGACATACAAGATATCGTCTACACTGACTGAGAGTCGCATATTTATAGGGGCAGACTAATGAAGTGCATAGTTAAGTCGTTTTTGCTCATGTTGGTATTGGTACTTGGAGCCAAGTCTGTTGTGTTAGCGGATGAGCACCAATGCAAAAAAATTACGGCAAGCGGTAATTCTGAATACCCACCCTATCTGTGGAAAGCAGAGAATAATACGAACCTTAGCGGTGCGATCTCATTGCTGATCAATGACTTATCTCAGGACCTAGGTATAGAGATTGAGTTAATTTACAGCGGCCCGTGGGGTAGAGTTCAAGAGGAGGTCGCAGCTGGTCGAGTTGATATGATCGCCGGTGCTTTCTTTACCATCCCCAGAACCAACTACATGGATTACCTATATCCTGAATTCCAGGCCACTAAAACAGCGGTTTGGTACAACAAGCAAAAGCCGTTCGTGTTCTCGGTATGGCATGACCTAAAGCCCTACCAAGGTGTCACTGTCATAAACAATAGCTTTGGTGAAGCCTTTGATGAGTTCGCCAAATCAAATTTAGCTATCAGTAAAGTCGCCAGTTTACAACAGGCACTTCAGATGTTAAGTGCGCAACGGGTAGACTATCTCATTTATGAAGAGAACCCAGGACAAGCCTATGCCAATCGTTCAGGCTTACAGAATCTCACCACACACCCCGTATCGGTGACAGAGGAAAATCTATATCTAACGCTTTCAAAGAAATCTAAATGTAATACACCCGAGCTTAAAGAGAAGATTTCAGATTTACTCAAAACTTATCAGGGCCAAAATAGAATGGAAAACTATTTGAGATCAGCCTTAGGGATGTGGGCCAAATTTGATGCATAAGGCTGAACATTAGATGGAAAAAAAAATGACTGACTCCATCCGGTATCAATTTCTACTGCGGATTTTGCCTGCCTTTTTTTTCACATCTGTTATATTTTTGCTGATACTCACATCATTTGAGCTCAATACAGCCAAAGAGGCAAAGCGTGAGCTTGCTAAACAAAAAGTAGAGAACTTAGCGCTACTACTTACGGAACCCGTTTGGCAACTTTCCAACACCTTATC
This sequence comes from Neptunomonas concharum, assembly GCF_008630635.1. Taxonomy (NCBI): domain Bacteria; kingdom Pseudomonadati; phylum Pseudomonadota; class Gammaproteobacteria; order Oceanospirillales; family Oceanospirillaceae; genus Neptunomonas; species Neptunomonas concharum. The sequence continues at coordinate 2,318,561 of NZ_CP043869.1, forward strand.
TAGCAATATCATGAGTGCAACCATCGAAGCCCATGAAGTCACATGCGTTGTTTTAGAGCAAGACTCGGAGATCACCCCTATTATCAGAAAAGGGGTGTGTAAAGAAGCGGATGGTGTAGAAACCTTCAGTAGCCCTATCATATACACCAACCAAGGAAGGGCTAGGCAGTTGGGTAAGGTCTCTATTCAGATGAGCATCACAAATGACTGGAAAGCAATTTCCCGGAAAATACTGCCGTTGATTATCCTGTCTGTCATCTTATTCGTGCTGACCGTCGTTATCTCATTACTCGCCTTTCGTAGTACGATTCTTGCCCCACTTGCTCATGTATCCTACTCCCTTCGGCACTACCAAAAAACAGGAACGCGTAACCCTGTCGATTGGAAGACTAATGATGAATTAGGTCTACTCATTCAAGAATACAACAACAGCTTACAGCACCAACAGCAAACAGAAAACCAACTGGAAACAGCAAAACACGACGCGGAAAAAGCTCGGCATGACGCTGAGATGGCTCTAAATAATCTGAAACAAGCCCAAAAGAGTTTAGTACAGGCGGAAAAAATGGCTTCCTTGGGTAGTTTAGTCGCCGGCATCGCTCATGAGGTCAACACTCCCCTTGGCAATAGCCTTACGATTGCAACAACGATCACAGAAGCCACCAAAGACATATCTAAAGATATAGAAGCAGGAGCCTTACGTAAAAGCGTGCTAGAAAACTATATTCACTCCATGAATGAAGCGTCTACGATTCTTGAACGTAACCTTCATAACGCAGCAGATCAAATCCGTAAATTCAAACAAGTTGCTGTCGATCAAACCAGCGAAAAGCGCCGAAAATTCGACCTGCGGTTACTTTTAGACGAAGTCCTGTACACCCTTTATCCTCAAGTAAAACATTCGCCCTATGATATTAAAGCCATAGGACCTGAAGGCATCCTGATGAATAGCTACCCAGGACAGCTAGGGCAAATTATTACCAATTGTTTCAATAACACGATACTCCACGGATTTGAAGGAAAAGAGAGTGGAGAGCTTACCTTTAGCGTTAACCAACTCGATGACGAGTGGGCCTCTTTAATCATAGAGGATAATGGCTGCGGTATGCCTCCAGAAGAACTAAAAAAAGCATTTGACCCTTTCTACACTACCAAATTAGGGCAAGGTGGATCAGGGCTTGGGCTAAATTTAGTCTATAATCTAACAACATCCCTACTCGGAGGGAGTGTAAGTATATCGAGCGTCGTTGGTCAGGGATTGAAACTGACCTTCAAAATCCCACTCAACGCGCCCAGCTCTCATTAGTAAGGTTATAAGCATGAAGCCACCTCATCACGAAGACGACTTATTTGATTTCGCTGAAGACGATCAAACGGCGTTACAGGATGCTGACCGAGAAGCGTGGAGAATTTTGGTAGTTGATGATGACCAAGATGTGCATGAGGCCACGCGTTTCGCGCTAAAAAATCAGAGAATTTTAGGTAAAAATTTAGACATCTACAGCGCTTATACCGGCCATGATGCCCAAACCATGCTGCAACAATCTGAGCAATTCGCCTGCATATTGCTGGATGTGGTTATGGAAACGCCGGACGCAGGGCTAAAACTTGTTAGCCATATCCGCGAAGAACTAAGAGAAGATACGACACGCATTATTCTACGTACAGGCCAACCGGGATACGCTCCCGAAAGCGAAGTTATCGAAAAATATGATATCAACGATTACAAATCTAAAGATGAGTTAACACGTAGTCGCCTCATTACAACGCTAACGTCATCGATACGTTCTTACCAACAAATTAAAACTATCAAAGCTAACAAGGAAGGGTTAGCGATGATTATCAATGGTGCTCCAACCCTGTTTCGCGAGCGCGCAATTGGCACCTTCGCAAAAGGCGTACTCCTTCAGCTTTGCAGCCTGCTTCAAATTGAGAAGAACGGTTTTTTGTGTTGCTGCGAAGATATTCACCATGAGATCAAAGTACTCGCAGCCTACGGCCAATACAAGTCAATGTCCGGCTCCATATTAAATAGCTCAGAGCACCCGGATATCGTCCATGAAATAAAACAGGTCATTCAAAGCCAACAACGCTTTATTGGTGAAAACTATGTCATTTTGCATATGCGCTCACCTCACTCAGACAACCTCATTGTTAAGGTGGATACCCACAAAAACTTAAGCGAAACTGACTTACACCTTCTATCACTGTTTTCAGTCAGTATTTCGGTTGGATTTGATAATGCCCGTTTATTCGAGCGCATGGAGAACCTTGCCTACATAGATCCTCTCACCAGACTACCTAATAGAACAGGGTATCTTTACGAGCTCACTCAACATATCAACCAGCAAACACCCTTTTATCTGGTACTTGCCGACATTGATAATTTCCAAGCAATTAATGACGGATTGGGCTATCAGGTAGGCAACAACACTTTAATTGCTATCGCTAAACACCTACCCTCCCTATTAGGTGATGACACCCTAACCGGAAGAATTTCTGCGGATACTTTTTGCGTCATGATCCCTGATTCCAATAGAGACTATGTTCATGACAAGCTTATGAAGCTCGAACTTTCACTATCCGAAAGCTTTAACATTGATGGCTATGAGATTCCCCTTAGTTTAACAATGGGACTGGTACATTTTCCCGAACATGGTAGCGAGGCAGAAACGCTTTTACAAAATGCCAGCATTGCATTAAAACATGCGAAAAAAACCAACAGAGCAGGCTTTTCTGAATTCGGCCATGAATATGAACAACAACTACAACATCGCTTACATATGGCAGCTGAATTACGCCACTGCGTTGAGCGTAATGAACTTAAGTTGATGTTTCAGGCACAAATCTGTCTTTCAACAATGAACATCATTGGCGCTGAAGCGCTGGTACGCTGGCATCATCAAGGGCGCACAGTACCTCCCAATGACTTTATCTCTACAGCCGAGTCTTCGGGATATATTGTTCCAATGGGTTACTGGATACTGGAAGAAGCGTGTAAGCAGCAAGTTAATTGGCTAGCGCAGACAGGTGAGGAGATCGTCGTCGCCGTTAATGTCTCTGTAAGACAGCTTAAAGACCCCCACTTTATCCAAAGAATGGATGAGATACTGCTTACGACAGGCATTAACACATCGTCATTGGAAGTCGAAATAACGGAATCAATGATGATGGAGGACAGTGATGGGCTGACTGCAATCCTTCATCAGATTCGTCAACGGGGTGTTCATGTCGCGTTGGATGATTTTGGCACAGGGTATTCCTCACTTAGCTACCTCCAAAAGCTGCCTATTAGCCACCTCAAGATAGATCGCTCCTTCATTAACAAGATCACAGGAAATAAAGAGGACAGAGCGATTACCGCACTGATGGTAAGAATGGGTGAGCTACTTAATATGAAGGTTATTGCGGAAGGTGTCGAATCACCGGAGCAGCAGCAAGAGCTCATCCGATTAGGCTGCCATGAGGCACAGGGCTACCTATACTCAAAGCCTTTATTAACAGAGGATTTTATCGACTTACTGCATCAAATTAACGGGCAAGAGTTAAGTTAGATTGATCTTTACTACTTGCCCCTTACGCGTGTAGCGTTGATTTAACATATTCTGGGGAGCTGCTCTCCCACCAGCATGTCTAAAATCCTCTCACCACCAAAACCTGTTTTTATTACCACTCGACCAGCAGGACCTTCAACCACTTCACCAATAATCGCAGCCTCCCTTCCAGCAGGGTGGGATTGCATGGCATGTAGCAGCGCTTCGGCACTATCGGCGGGCACTGTCGCTACTAGCTTTCCCTCATTAGCAAAATGAAGCGCGTCCAAGCCTAATATTTCGCAAACACCGCGAACGGTATTTCTCACGGGGATACAACTCTCATCAAGGCGGATCGAAACATTCGCGCTTTCAGCGAATTCATTTAATACCGTTGCCACTCCGCCTCTGGACGCATCTCTGACCGCATGAAGATCAGGACAGGCAGCCAGCATCACAGACATCAATTCATGTAAAGGCTGACAATCCGTTTCTAAAGAAACATCAAGCGCTAAATCCCCTCTAGCATTCAGTATGGCTGCACCATGATCACCGATATAGCCATTTACAATGACTTTATCGCCCACTTTCGAGCGTGAGGCCGATATTTCAATTCCCTGCGGTATCACACCAATTCCAGTGGTATTAATGAACAACTTATCACCTTTACCATGTGGAACCACCTTAGTATCGCCTGTGACAATCTGAACGCCTGCCAAGTCAGCAGCGGCTTTCATGCTTTGTACTATCTCTCTCAGTTCAGAGACAGGCATACCCTCTTCAATAATCATCCCACAAGAAAGATATAACGGCTTTGCTCCCGACACCGCCAAATCATTAATGGTGCCATTTACCGCTAACGTTCCTATATTTCCACCTGGGAAAAACAGAGGGTCGACCACATAAGAGTCTGTTGTGAAGGCTAAGCGCTCCCCGTATTGCTGCAGTGACTGGAGATCAAATCGTGCCTGATCCTCCAACGCATTCAGCTGAGGATTATCAAAACAGCTGACAAATAGGTCCTCAATCAGATCTCGCATCGCTTTCCCACCGGAACCATGAGACATGTTGATATGGGAAGCATGAAGCTTGCGCGTTTTTTTCATGGATGGTTTACCTTCATAACTACACGATCAGATTAGAGATTATCTACGTCAATTTTTCCGTACGCGTAATAGGCACTGCAGGAACCTTCAGTGGATACCATCAAAGCACCCAACGGAGTTTCAGGCGTACACTCTTTACCAAAAACCTTACACTGCCAAGGCTTGATCGCGCCCTTTAACACTTCACCACACTGGCAAGCTTTCGGATCAGCAATAGTGAGATTAGGGACAATAAAATGTCGCTCTGCATCATATTGCGCAAAGCTCTGGCGAATCTGCACGCCCGAATGATCAATGGAGCCAAGGCCGCGCCATTCAAAAAACTCACGTAATTCGAACACCTCAGAAACGGCTTGTAATGCCTGTCTATTGCCTGACTCAGGAACCAACCTTGTATACTGGTTCTCTATTTCAGCACGTTCATCACGTATCTGGATCAACAACATATAAAGCGACTGAAGTATATCCAAAGGCTCAAAACCCGCTATCACTAAAGGGCGTTGATAATGGCGAGAGATAAACTCATAAGGCTTCTGCCCAATGATCATGCTGACATGCCCTGGACCTAGAAAGCCATCAATCGTCATATCTGGGGAGTCAAGAATCGCCTTAATGGTTGGAATGATCGTAATATGATTACAGAATAGATAGAAATTACTAACCCCCTCTTTTTTTGCCTGTAAAAGCGTGAGCGCGGTACTTGGCATCGTCGTTTCAAAGCCTAAGCCAAAGAAAACGACCTGTTTATCCGGGTTCTTTTTTGCCAATTGCAGCGCGTCCATAGGAGAATAAACCATACGAATATCAGCACCACCAGCTTTCGCCTGTAATAAACTTTTCTTGGAGCCTGGGACTCGCATTGCATCGCCGAAAGTTGTGAAGATCACATTCGGCTGCTCAGCAATAGCAATGCAATCATCTACACGCCCCATTGGCAACACGCATACAGGACAACCTGGGCCATGCACCAACTCAATCTCTTTTGGGAGCAGTTGCTCTAATCCATAGCGGAATATCGAATGAGTATGCCCCCCGCACACTTCCATTATTTGTAGCGGCCGTTGCTGGCAACGAGGTATCTCTTTGACTATTTGGTTGATTTTATCCAGAAGGCTTTTTGCCATGTCGGGATCACGGAACTCATCAACAAACTTCATGACTTCTTCCTGTTTTTATTCTTGTGATCTTCACCGGTAAAGATTGAGTAATTAATAACTACCGGGCAAACGCATACGTTGATCAGCCAACAGGGTATGCACCAAGTCCCAGAGGATGTGATAGCAAGCCAAGTGGCACTCTTGTATACGATGAACACTGTTAGATTCCACGATCAAGCAGTAATCAACATAAGGGGTTTTAGCGAGATCCCCACCCTGATTGCCCGTGAACGCCACCACCTTCATACCCATACGGTGAGCTTTCTCGCACGCTGATGAAATGTTTGATGAGCAACCGCTGGTCGAAAAAACCACTAACAGATCATTTGGTTGTCCAATCGCACCTAACTGCCTTGGCAAAACATGATCAAAGCCGACATCGTTAGCGATGGCTGTAATCATGGCATTGTCTGAACTGAGGTTAATCGCAGGAAGCGCCGGTCTCCCCGCTGTTACAGGGTGCATAAATTCTAGAGACAGATGCGCGGCATCGCAGGAAGAGCCACCATTTCCGGCACAAAGCAGGCGCCCACCTAATGTATATGTATCGGCTAATGCCGTAGCGATCTCTATTAATAGATCACTGTTGGCTGCAAAGAATTGTTGTTTTACCGAAACACTTTCAGCGGCCTTTTGAATAACGGAGTTTCGTAGCGCTTCAGACTTATCTCTTTTATGGCGGAGCTCATCGCTATCCATAAAGGGATATAGACCTCCAAGAATATCGTCAGTCATAGACCACCTCAGCGTTGTAGTCCATCATTAAGTTGGAGTGCATCAAGCTCTTCGGCAAACTCACCTAGCTCTCTTAATAAGTCCAAAGTTTTGTGCGCCTCCTCCTCATCAATAAGGCTCATAGCAAACCCTACATGGACGAGTGCCCAGCGCCCAATTAAGGCTGTGAGATCACCTTCAGGTAATACGCAACCAAGGTTCACTTCTCGTTTAACACCGGATACATCGACTAAACCCAACGCATTATCCGCATCCGTAATCTCAATGATCCGCCCGGGGATACCTAAACACATGAAGTGTTCTCCTCACTATTAACCTCACCCGTACGGCTTTCAAAACCATAGCGCTCTAGTTTTGATCTAAGACCTACACGGGAGAGGCCTAATTCTTTTGCTGCTCGACTTTTATTCCAACGGTGGCGAATCATAGTCTCTTTGAGGATACGCTTTTCCAGTGTTTCGACACGGTCTTTCAAGGAGCCCTCAAGCCCTACCCATAACTCAGTTTCTTGGGCTTCATCCTCAGGTACTGCGCGTAATACCCGAGGACTTAAAAGATCAGCCCCTAAATATATATCTTGAGCTAAAACCAACATACGACGCACTTCATTCTGCAATTCACGCACATTACCCGGCCAAGCGTACGCTTGCATACAAGCCAGCGCTTCTTGCGTGAATCCATCAACAGGTTTGTCAAACTCTTTCATTGCACGCTGTAAAAAGCTATTCGCTAATACCGGGATATCCTCAGGACGTTTTGCCAATGCAGGCAACTCCAACGTCATCTCAGCCAATCGGTAATACAGATCTTGTCTAAAGCGCCCTGCCCTGACTTCCTCTTCCAAATCCCGATTGGTAGAGGCAACAATTCGAACATCGATCTTACGACGCTGCTCTTCTCCTAAGCGACGAATCTCGCGCTCTTGCAAGACTCGCAGTAACTTGATTTGGAAAGCAGGAGTAATTTCACCGATTTCATCCAAGAAAATAGTCCCACCATCCGCCTGTTCAAATAACCCGATATGGTCATTAATAGCGCCAGTGAAAGACCCTTTCTTATGTCCAAACAGCTCTGAAGCCAGTAATTCATCTGGCATAGCACCGCAGTTCTCAACGATAAATGGGCGCTCCGCGCGCAGGCTGTTGTAATGCAAAGCACGGGCAAACAGCTCTTTACCTGCACCGGAAGGCCCTGTCACTAAAACCGACACATCATAAGGGGCAATTTTTTGAACGGCTTCACATGCCTCGTTCAAAGGGCTACTCGCTCCCCTTTTTATCTCATCTAATGCAAAGTTTTGCTGGAGGCGAGCTTTTTTAGCAGCAATATTTTGTTCAGCCTGTTCCCTCGTGAGGCGCATCTCCATAGCTAGCAGCTCACTTTCTTCCTGTAAGGCATTGAGCTGGCAAGCGTTTCTTAAAATCTGCAGCAGATTTTCTGGATGCCAAGGTTTAGTGATGTATTGATAGATTCCCGCTTCATTTAAGCCACGAATAATATCTTCCGAGTCGGTATATCCCGATAGGATTAAACGTACGGTATTCGGCCATTGATGGCGTATTTCAGAAAGTAGCTCAACACCTGTTTTACCGGGCATCCGCTGGTCACATAACACTGCATGAACACTGTGTTGTTTCAACAACTTTATGGCTTGCTCGGCGCTGGATGCAATCATCACTTCGAATTCATCATCGAGCGTTCGCTCTAGTGTCTCCAAAGAGCGTACCTCATCATCGATGCAAAGTACGGTGGGCCGAGTGCGCGTCAGCATTGGGTTAAACTCGCTTCCAAGTCAGCAATTTTTTGCTGCATTACATCAATCTGTTTCTGAATACCCGCCTGTCTTCCTTGGGACAACCAATCCAACCACTGGCTCATGCCCTCACCACTTCGGGCAGATAACTGAATGACCTGAATATCAGGATTAACCCGGCGGGCATATTCAATGCACTTATCTACATCAAAATCCAGATAGGGTAATAAGTCTGTTTTATTCAGCAGCATGACGTCGGCTGCATGGAACATATCCGGATACTTAATCGGTTTATCTTCACCTTCTGTGACAGAAAGAATCGCCACTTTATGCGCTTCACCAAGGTCAAATGCCGCTGGGCACACTAAGTTACCTACATTTTCTATAAATAAGATGCCGCTTTTTAGATCAGAAAAGTTCTCAACCGCATGCCCCACCATATGTGCATCCAGATGACACCCTTTCCCAGTATTAACCTGCACCGCCTGTACGCCGGTTTCCCTGATGCGGTCAGCATCATTTGCTGTTTGCTGATCCCCCTCAATCACCCCCAATGGCATCTTATCTTTGAGGAGTTTTAGCGTTTCGGTCAACAAGGTTGTTTTCCCCGACCCAGGGCTGGAAACCAAGTTGAGTACGAATAAGTTCATTGCGGAGAATAATGCTCTGTTTTGAGCAGCATACTGGTCATTTTTACCAAGAATATCCTGCTCGATTTGCACCATGCGGCTTTGGCTTAAACCCGGCGCGTGAGCCCCTGCAGGGCCATGACCAAAATGTAGATCACCTGCTTGCGTATCATGATGATGCGTATGTGCATGATGATCGTCATGGGTATGATCATGCCCTTCGATCTTTACATTGCCTTCACTACACCCACAAACCGTACACATAATCACTCTACCTCTAGTTCTTTTATTCTTAGTTCATCGCCCTGAGTTACCGTCAACTGATAGCTACCACACTGGTGGCACGCATCGTAACGTTGTGTGATGGCTACACTTTGATTACATTGCATGCACCACGCCATTCCCGGTAATTCGATGATTTTCAACTGCGCATTCTCCGCCAAGGTGCCACGAGCAACTGCATCAAAGCAGAAGAGTAAGGCTTCAGGCTCTACCGCAGACAACGGTCCAACTTCAAGCCAAATCGTTTTGACTTGCGAATAACATTGCGTTTTTGCTTGATCCTCTAGTATTTGCATCAAACCTTCGGCAATCGACATCTCATGCATCAGGCAGCCTCTTCCTCAATGGTCAGTACATAATCAACACACGGATCTAGCGCTCGTATCCAATCATGAAGCAACGCTTCAGTTTCAGTTTTACTCTGCACAGCGACTCCCTGCAAGGCTGTCGTGAGAATACCTTCTGGATGAAAATTCCACTCAGTAGGAGCCAGAATACTGTACGACTGCACTAAACCCGCCCGATCCAAGATTACCTGGTGGAATAACCGACCTCGGGCGGCCTCCAATTCACAGCTTCCGGAGTTAGCGATCACCACACAGTTGCTCTCACTGACAGGCGTAGATAACTCGGCTAGCAAAGCAATCACTCTCTGCGCGATAGGGTGACACTGTCGAAAGCGAGCTTCTTTACAAAGCGCTTGTCCCGACTCATTCTGATACAGACGCGCTAAAGGGGTTGATTCGCAACACTGCCCATTAAAAGTGGGATGCTGAGTAAAAGCTAAAAGATCATCGCTACCGGGAGTTGGAATATGCGGCGATAATGGGGTAGGCAAACCCGACACATAATGGCGAACTAAAGAGGGATGCATATTAAGCTGTTTGATCAAGCCCCCCACTGGCGTATTTTTCTGATCCAATGCCGACGCAACAAACGATTCAAGGGGTTCAGATAACGCCACTTGCATGATCTTCTGAAATTCATATTGCCACTGATTAAAAGGGGCATCACTCACACCCTCCGCATCTTTCCCAAAGCTTAAAGAAGGGTGAGACGCTTGCTGCAACCGAAGAAAAGCATGAGTTAGCTTCTGGCTTGCTTGTTGCTTCACCCCATGCGGTACTGCTAACCAGTGATGCAGAAGTGACCAAGCTTGCTCTTTTTGGGTTTCAGCCTGTACCAACTTACTTCGAGCCGCCATAACCTCTGGAGGAATAGATAAACCAAGCGCCGACTCACACGCACACAAGGCTGCAACCTGCTGTGCATTGGCACATAAGCTATAAAGCAGGCGAATTCTATCGACGGCTACTTCTGGCATGAGTTGCTTCAATATCCGCGGCAACATCACCGGGCGAGAAGATTGAAGGCTAGCCGTATGAATATGTCCGTTAAGGACTTGAACTCGAATCAGTAACTGCCCAGCCAACGTGGCTATCGTCATGAGCTAGCCCTCGTCAAGTTCTCAGCCAGCAACGCCTTTCTCAGAAAACCACGACGGGTCAAACCGCTCGGCGAGTTCACCTCAGAAGTTGATGTAGGGGCATTGGGCTGCGCCTTCGGAGACTCGAATATTTGCTCAATAATCGATTCCCCTATCGCCACTGCCGCTTGTTGGGACTCAAAGGCATTCATCGGAGAGAATAACGAGCAGCTGACAAATGCACTAAGCCCTTCTCCTCCACCAATAACCCATTCATAGGTTCCTGAGGGCAGGTCGATAGTTACTTTTTCACTCATCAGAGCCTGCCATGTTTGCTCTGTTTTAGCGCCTTGTTCAACGGTATCATCGGCTAGGAGCATCAGATTCATAAACCACGGGGTAATCACCAGATAGAGCTGCAAAGGTCCGTGCACGTCGTCGGTAAAACAGGGGCCTTCCATAACGTCTACATGTAAGCTGGGGTTGAGCAGCTCTGGTATGTTAGCCATACGCTGTTCTACCTTTTGATAAAAAGCAGCTATCTGCTCCCCTCTATTCATCAACAATCAACCACCATGAACTGATCTCGTTCTCCATCACACTCAGGACAACGCCAGTAATCCGGCAATTGGCTAAAAGGCGTTCCGGCAGCCACCTGCCAAACCTCATCACCCTTAGCTGGGTCATATACATACCAGCAGATCTTGCACTCTAAGCAAACATCATCGGCAATTCGGTTAGCGTCGCCAAGGTAACTGCCTTCAAAGCTTGCGCTCATACCAGCACCTCACGTATCTCGCTCAGCCGGACTGCTGAATCATCAATATCCTCTTGGGCTGCACAAGCAACCTGCGGCATAGCAGAGACTTCTATCGTATCCAATATCAACTGGTCCGTACTATTAAAATACTGCACCCGCCAGATCAGACAACTGGCAGTGCTGGTTATACGGCAGTTGCCATATCCACGGGACAGTATAGTCACAGGGCCTACCCCTAACTGTTCGGCCAAAAAGCCTTGATCATTGGGTGAAAACGGCAGCAATGATAGGTTAATGACATGGGGCGGTACTTGATCTTGGCTCTCTTGCATGCGAGCAGAAACATCGCTTAGTTCAACCAATACAGAAGGTGCATTCAGCAGATCAGCCCCTATTTCTACCGCCCCAACGACCAACGGTGCCGCTGTTTCGAACGCTGTTTGATGTACACACTGAGGAATATCAGCAACTTCAAGGGTATCCTTTATCAGTTCCCCTGCTGAATCAAATTGTCGTAAGCGCCACACACCCGCTAAAACGGTCTCTTGAATCTGAGTTTTTTCGCCACTTGAACCTAGAATCACAGCAGAAACCTCCCCCTCTCCCAATATTTGATTGAGGGTGATTAAATCTACTGGGGGAATTGCCTCTAAGCTGTGCTCAATACTTGGCTGGCCCACCTGATAGTGGTTTAAGTCATCTTGAAGCAACTCCAGCAGCGCAATCGTATGCGGGCATGTTTCAAGTTCTTCTGGCTCTGGCAAAATAGGCATATGGTAGCTAGCCATATCGTTTGGCATCGGCATGTAATCCAACACTAGATCATCTTTATCTTGCTGGCTGCCGGGGCCGATCGGCATATTAAAAAGCGGAATTTCCCGATTCATTACCTGCACTCCTACAATCAGATTTAATGGCCGCAAACAGCGGATGAGGATGAAGCCACCACAGGTATACCGATGCCTGGATCACGACGCGCTTCCAACGACAAAATTCGAGGAATATCCGTGCAATAGTCGTCCCAGTTTTGGATTTTTGTGAGAGTACTCAGATAGCGCCCCTCTTTTAAAAACACCAAAGCGGGCCACACTGAAAAGTTATATCGTCCCTGAAGCTCTTTTTCGCTACCACGATCAATCACAGCGGGCGTTAGTTGCGGAAACTGCTTAACGATTTCGGGCAAGATAACCGCCACATCCAAAGATTCAGGAAAGCGGGTCGCATCCTCAGTAAAAAATAAAATGCTATAAGGGTGCTTCTTGATAAAGGGTTCAAAGCTTGCCGTATCCAAAAGCGGGTAGGCCAACTCATCAATTAATCGGCTGATTAAGGGTGCATGTTTCATAGCGATGCTCTTGTTGTAATTAATTTAATCAACGCTTGATTCGAGTGATGCCTTTAGGTGGTCAGGTAATTTAGGTTCTCTATTCACCAAATCAGCAAATAGCAGATCCAGATCCGTAGCCTCTCCTCGCATAACCGATTCTACGGCTAATAGCGCCTGCTGAACCTGCTTAGCTCGTTCTGATGAGATCACCTCTCGGGCAGCACCTAAAAAAACCAAAACCCACTGTCCTACTGGCTGACCACCTACAAGGGAAAGATCTATCTGATGCTGAACACCCTGGATTTCACACAACGCAGTACTACCCTGACAACTAACAACCTGCATCGGTATACCAAGACACATATCAGTTATCCTGCTCTGTATGTGCAAGCACTCTAGGGTCACCTACACGACAAGCCTCAACCTCAGAAGGTCTCCCCTGCTCATACTCAGCAAGTGTCAACTCTAAAGGCGCTAAGGCTTCAGCTGTGTGAAGACCTGCTTGCACATCGCTCAGTGGCTTAACGCCCTTGTCGGACAGAAAATCCAGAGCAATTGAGAGCGCAGGATCAATCTGCTGTCGAACAACATCCCTTAAGCTTCCCCCAAAGTCCTCCAACTCCACAGGCTGGCAGCCAATTAGCAGTAACGTTTGCGGATAACTGCCAGTAAATTCCGCCATGGCAAGCACTTCTTGAAAGCCGGTTTGATGAAGGCTCATCTGTTTAGCACCCATGAATTTAGGCACCTCATCATCACGGACAATCTTCAATGTGCCAGGCTCAAGACCATAATCCACAGCATCGAAGACAATAAGCATATCGGCCCACTGGACATGCTGAACAAGATAAATACCTTGAGTGCCGCCATCCATCAGACGAACATTGGGGGGGAAATGGTAACGTTGATTTAATGCCTCAACACACCGTACACCGAAGCCTTCATCGGCCCATAGGATATTACCGATCCCAAGGATCAGTACTTTCAGATCAGACATACCTTACCAAGCGTTATTATTGTTTAGCAGGATAGGTACAAGAGTTGTGCCAAGTTAGACGTTTTCACGCAGACTGCTGTAATCACAGGCGCTACAGTATTGTTTACTGTTTCTACAGCGCCCCAAAATAAAACCAACTAATCACTTTTAAAAAATAATGAAAATAAACTTTACACCTTCAAAGCGGTTTCACTCTTAATTTCACGCAATGCAAAATTAGAATGTACTTGGGAAATCCCTTCAAGTGGAAACACCTTTTCATTAAGGAAGCGATCATAGGCTTTAATATCCGACACCATCACACGTAGCACAAAGTCTGCATTACCCGTTACGGCGTAGCACTGCAACACTTCAGAGCAATCCTTCATAGCCGACTCAAAAGCAAGCGTATGCTCTGTCGAATGTCGCAACAACGACACCATGACCAATACACAAAGCCCCTGCTGTACGGCATCAGGATCTATTAACGCTGTATATTTACGTATGATCCCCTGATCTTCTAAAGCCTTAACCCGACGCCAACAAGCCGCTGTAGACAACCCCACATCATCCGCCAACTGTTGATTACTTATTCGACCATCAGCCTGTAAACAATTTAGTATCTTACGATCAAAAGCATCCATGATTCACCAATCGTTATATTTATTGAATTAATTTTTATTATATACGCAAATATATGAAAGATTATTTCAAAAGAGATATTTTTTACACCTCAAATAGCAAGCACCTTTCTCCCAAAAAAATCTACACTGGTTTAAAACAATCCATAATAAAGTAGCCCTCACTATGACAAGTTCTGACGTAAAGACTGATACATCCGTACCAACGGCGGATGACGCTGTCCAGCTGGATGATTACCAACTTAGCGACCGCTATACCCGAACTGAAGGTCGTGTCTTTCTAACTGGCACCCAAGCACTCGTACGTATTCCGCTGGTTCAGGCACAACTGGACAAAAAGAACGGACTCAATACCGGCGGCTTTATTAGCGGTTATCGCGGCTCTCCCTTAGGTGGATATGATCAGGCACTCTGGGGAGCTAAAAAGCTACTCGATCAGAACAATGTTGAATTTATCCCGGCGATCAACGAAGACTTAGCCGCAACATTGGTGCTGGGCACACAACAAGTTGAAACCGATCCAGACAAAACAGTCGATGGCGTTTTCTCTATTTGGTATGGCAAGGGCCCAGGTGTGGATCGTGCCGGTGATGCTTTAAAACATGGCAATACCTACGGCAGCTCTCCTCACGGCGGTGTACTGGTAGTCGCTGGTGATGATCACGGGTGTGTATCATCATCAATGCCTCATCAATCTGATGTCGCTTTTATGGCGTGGTTCATGCCGACTATCAACCCCACCAGCCTTGATGAGTACGAAGAGTTTGGCCTTTGGGGTTATGCCCTTTCCCGCTATTCAGGCATGTGGGTTGGCTTTAAAGCAATTTCTGAAACAGTAGAAAGTGCCTCCAGTGTCGAACTAAAACCACTGCCGGAATTTAAAACACCAGATGATTTCACACCACCCCCAGAAGGGCTTCATTACCGCTGGCCAGACCTTCCAGGGCCCCAGCTGGAAACCCGTATTGAGCATAAATTAGCAGCGGTCCAAGCCTTTGCTCGCGCTAACCCTATCGATAAAAAAATACTCAGTGCCGCTAACCCCGTGTTTGGTATTGTTTCAACAGGTAAAGCTCACCAAGACTTAATGGAAGCGCTCGACCTTCTCGGGTTAACAGAGATGCGTCTGCAATCATTAGGGATCGAGATCTTCAAAATCGGTATGGTCTGGCCGCTGGAGCGCAAAGGCATACTCGATTTTATCCATGGCAAGCAGGAGATCCTTGTCATTGAAGAGAAGCGAGGCATCATTGAAAGTCAGATCAAAGAAGCGATGTCGGAACCGGATCGCCCCGGTGAAGTGTTGATTACAGGTAAGCAGGATGAAAACGGGCAACCGCTTATTCCTTATGTGGGTGAGTTAAGCCCGTCCCTGCTGGCACCCTACCTGGCAGCACGCTTGTCACGTCTATTTGATCTTAACTTTGATGCCGAGCTGGCGCAGATTAAGGATTCCGGTGTAACGGTTTCCGACCCTGGCGGTGTACGCCGGATTCCTTATTTCTGTTCTGGTTGTCCGCATAACAGTTCAACCAAAGTCCCCGAAGGCAGTAAAGCACTGGCCGGTATCGGCTGTCACTTTATGGCCTCATGGATGGGCCGCAACACCGAATCCCTCATTCAAATGGGCGGCGAAGGGGTGAACTGGGCTAGTAAATCTCGCTTTACTGGCAAAGGCCATATCTTCCAAAATTTGGGCGAAGGTACTTATTTCCACTCAGGTTCGATGGCTATTCGCCAGTCGATCGCTGCTGGTGCCAACATCACCTACAAAATCCTCTTCAACGATGCTGTCGCCATGACCGGCGGCCAACCTGTTGATGGGCAGATCACCGTTCCCGCCATTGCACAGCAAGTTAGTTCAGAAGGTGCTCGCCGTGTTGTGGTGCTCAGTGATGAACCCGAAAAATACAAAGGTCATGAAGGGCAATTCCCTAAAGGTGTCACCTTCCATCACCGCGATGAACTCGATGCGGTTCAAAGAGAGCTTCGCGAAATTCCAGGTACCACGGTTCTGATCTACGACCAAACCTGTGCTGCTGAAAAACGCCGTCGTCGTAAGCGTGGCCAATTCCCAGATCCTGCCAAGCGCGTCATGATCAATCATCATGTCTGCGAAGGATGTGGCGATTGCTCGGTACAATCTAACTGCCTTTCTATTGTGCCAAGAGACACAGAGATGGGTACCAAGCGTCAGATTGACCAATCATCTTGTAACAAAGATTTTAGTTGCGTCAAAGGTTTTTGCCCAAGCTTTATCACGGTTGAAGGCGGCCAACTGCGCAAACCTAAAGCACAAAGCGCCGATGCAATGTTGCAACAGCTAGAAACTATCTCCTCCCCTCTAATCACGCCCATTAACGGCACTTATGATCTGTTAGTCAGTGGTGTTGGTGGTACAGGTGTTGTTACCGTAGGTGCACTAATCACCATGGCAGCTCACCTAGAAGGCAAAGGCTCCAGCGTACTGGATTTTATGGGCTTTGCTCAAAAAGGTGGGGCCGTACTCAGTTATGTACGCCTGGCGAATACGCCCGATCACATACATCAGGTACGTATCGACCATGGCCGTGCCGATGCATTGATTGCTTGCGATATGGTTGTTGCCAGCTCAGCAAAAGCCCTCGATGTATTGCGCCACAACCACACCAAAGCGGTGATCAATTTAGCTGAGATGGCTACCGCCGATCATGTACTGTATCGCGATGCGGATATGGAAAGCCAAAAACGCGTTCGTTTGCTGTCAGATGCCGTAGGTGATAGCCAGTTTAATACACTAAATGCCAATGACTATGCGCTAAAACTGCTGGGCGATACCGTTTTCTCCAATGTCATGATGCTAGGTTACGCATGGCAACAAGGGCTTATTCCGGTTTCAAAAACCGCTCTAATGCGTGCTATCGAACTCAATGGTGTTGCCGTAGAGAAAAACAAAACCGCCTTCAACTGGGGACGGCTTGCTGCGGCTCAGCCGGACTTTGTTGAAAAATCCATCTCACCTGCTGCAGTACTTGCGCCGGAAACCTTAGATGAGAAAATCCAGCGCCTAAGCCAAGCACTGGTAACTTACCAAAGCCAATCATTCGCAGACACGTACCTGCAACAAATCGATGCTATTCGTGCGCTGGATAAAAAACTAGGCAATCAAAACGAAGCGCTCACAGCAACGGTTGCAACCCAACTGCACCGCCTGATGGCGGTTAAAGATGAATATGAAGTTGCACGCTTGTTTACTGAAACGGACTTCATTGATGAAGTCCACCGCACCTTTGAAGGGGACTATAAAATCCATTTCAACTTCGCTCCACCACTACTTAGCAAAAAAGTAATCAATGGACGCCCGGTGAAACGAACTTTCGGCCCTTGGATGTTGAAATCCCTACGAATGCTCGCCAAAATGCGAGGCATACGTCACACAATGTTAGATCCGTTCCGTTTTACCGCTGACCGCAAGCTAGACAAAGCACTACTGGCTAACTATCAACAGGACATTACGCGCCTGCTAAAGGATACCACTCAGCAGAATTACGAACTGGCACTGCAGATTGCCAACCTTCCAAAAGAGATACGAGGCTTTGGCCCTGTCAGGGAGGCTGCCGCAGAAAAAGCAGCTAAACAGCGTGATGCTTTACTCGCACAGCTAAAATAAGGCGCAGGAGAATATTATGTTTGAACATCTGCATGGATTACCCGCAGATCCTATCCTCAACCTGATGGTTCAATACCGTCAGGATAACAACCCACTGAAAGTCGACTTAGGTGTGGGCGTATATAAGGATGAACAGGGGCAGACTCCTATTATGCAAGCGGTACACGCCGCTGAAACCCACTTGCTCGCCTCAGAGACAACAAAAACCTATATCGGCCCAGCAGGTTCTGAAGGCTTTTGCTTTCAAATCAGCCGCCTGCTACTAGGGAATGATCATGCGGTGATTAAGGATCAGCGCATCACCGTTGCACAAACCCCTGGGGGCTGTGGAGCGCTTCGAGTTGCAGCCGAGTTTTTGGCAAAATGCGACCCAGACACCACCGTTTGGGTGAGTGACCCTACATGGGCAAACCATATTCCTTTGCTCAAAGGTGCAAACCTGACTATCACTGAGTACCCCTACTACGATGGCGAGAACAAAGCGATCCGCTTTGATGCCATGATGAGTGCCCTAGAAACCGCTAAAAGCGGCGATGTGGTGCTTTTACACGGGTGCTGCCACAACCCAAGTGGTGCTGACCTCAACCATGAGCAATGGAACAGCATCGCAGAGCTTGTAGTACGTAAAGGCTTAATTCCTTTTGTTGATATTGCTTATCAAGGATTAGGCGATGGGCTGGTCGAAGACACCTATGGCGCACGCCTGTTAGCAGACAAAGCTCCTGAAATGCTTATTGCGAGCTCCTGTTCGAAGAATTTTGGTCTTTACCGAGATCGTACGGGCGCAGTCATGGTGATCTCTGCTAACCAAACACAAGCCTCTGTTTCGGCCAGCAACCTGTTTAGTATCATTCGTGGTATTTACTCTATGCCACCGGCTCATGGTGCGGCAATTGTCGAGACCATTTTAGGTAACGAAGCACTAACCAAGCAGTGGGATGATGAACTAACTATGATGCGCGAACGTATTTTGCAGTTACGCCATCAGTTAGCCAAAGAGATTGCAGCCTGCGGTACTGAGCAAAGCTTTGCATTTATTCCGGAACAGAAAGGTATGTTCTCTTTCTTAGGGATTGATAAAGCACAAGTTGCGCAATTAAAAGATGAATACTCCATCTACATGGTGGATTCGAGCCGTATCAGTATTGCAGGCTTATCCTCAAGCAACATACAGTATGTCGCCCAGTCACTGAGTGCTGTATTAAAAGGCTAAAGCGATTAATCCCGCTGCCATGCAACTTGGCGGCGGGGTTATTTAACAAGCAACCCTAATTTACTACATGCGTTCACGATAACGGTCGTGGCAACTCTTACATTGGCGGGCCACCTTACCAAAAGCGGCGCGCAGATCATCTTTATCCTCAGCGCCTGCTTGTTTGGCCAGCTCTGTTGTCGAGACCACTAGCCCTTGCATCAACTCATCAAAACGCTCTGTTTGATACCAGACCTCTGGCTTAACATGATGGGGTAGTTGTGTATCACGGGTTTCTGGTATGAAGCCTTCGGCAGGCATTTGAGCCAGCGCTGCGACGGCCTCAGCACGTTGCTTAAATTCAGTGGCATCATAATCGGTGCGCCCCTGAATCATCGCCCCCATCTGTTTGAAGTGCCACCCCATCAGATTAAAGACACTTTGCCGATAAGTTACATAATCATCAGTGGCTACCTCAGCCTGAGAGATACCCGCTATACTCATGAAAAACACAATACCTGCGATCAATTTTCTCATTATTGATGCCTCACTCCTGAACCATCCGCCACTGATTCAGCGAACTGATTAATTACTGGTGGTCTTGTGATGGGCTGAAGATTTGCAGCTGCGCCTTATCCAGCACACGCTCTAACATCTCAGAATAGATTCGCGGCCCCATCGTTGATGGCGCTTTACTATACTCATTGATTTGTAATTGTAAACGCTGGCTGTCGCCCTCTGAGCGTTTTAGCAACTCATTCGCTGTGGCATCCGCCTGTAAACGATACTGGCGGATGTTTGCTCGTGATTCTGCCAGCCTTGAGCTACGCTGTGCTTTGGCATCCTGTACCCATTTAAGTTGCTCCGCTTTAGCGGTGTTAGCTTGCTCAAAAGCACGTTTGACTGTAGCAGGTGGCTCAAGCTGGCGAATTTGCACCGATGATATTCGAATACCCAACTGCAAGGTGTGTAACAACTTCTGCAAATTAAGCTTTAACTCCTGCTGTAAACGATGCCGTCCCGACGTCAGGAGTGCATCAATATCCCAACGAGCCACCGCCAACGCGCCTTGGGCATAAGCCAATTGCAGCAATACCGCTTCAGCATCTTGGCTATTGTGTATAAAAGCACCAGATTCAGCCACGCTGTACTCGACTAAAAGCTTCATCGACACGAGATTTTCATCCCCAGTGAGTAGCTCTTTCGCTTGCATTTGAGTACCCAGCTGGCTGTAATCCACCTCCATAGAGCGGATACGTGAAGCCGGCAACAAGACAACACTTTCAATAGGGTATGGTAGGTGGTAATGCATCCCCGGAGGCACATTATCATTGATCAGCTTACCAAAGCGGTAGTGGATTCCCCGTTGCTCACCACCAACGCTATAAAGACCACTTAATAAATACAAGAAAGGGATCGATAACAACAAACCAATCAATAAATTGCGGGAGTCCAGCAAAGCATTACCCAGATCACTGCGCTTGAGCATCGCGGTTCTCCGGCGCTGACCACAGATATTTAAACACGGGCGTTTCTGTTGAAATCACCAAGCGTGTTTTTTCATTGAGTATCTTTTCATAGGACTGTAACGAGCGCAGATATTGATAAAATTCAGGATGGGACTCATATACACTGGCATAAATACGAGAAGCTTCGGCCTCAGCTTCTCCCTGCAAAATTTGGCTATCCCGATACGCTTCAGCTTGCTTACGACGCACCTCATATTCCGTGTCTGCTTTTATTTTTGCCGCCTCCTCTTGGCCTTCAGCACGTAGCTGTTGTGCTATTCGGCTCCGCTCTGCAGACATACGCTTATACACATCCGCGATCAGTGGTTGCGGTAAACTTAAGCGTGAAGGATAAATAGCCGAGATGGTAATACCAAAGGCCTCCATAGCTTTTTGGCTGCTGCTATCTTTGATCTGCGTAAACAAAGCCGTTAAGGCGGCATCAGATGCTTGTGTATTGATAAGTGCAGAAAGAGGAGAGCTGCCTAAAGCGCTACCGATTTCAGATAAGGCGAGATCGCGCAAACGCACATTAGCGACATCAACATTGCGCACACTCCTGAGAAACTTCTGCGCATCACTGATTCTCCACAATATGAAGCTATCAGCCACCACATTGCGACCATCCCGCGTAATAAACTCCATGCTATCTAAGGGCAGTAGTTGCTGGCGTTTATCCAGTAACGTTACCACCTGAAGAGGTTCTGGCAACTTAACCAATAAACCAGACTCCTTACGAACTTCGACGATTTTGCCAAACTGGCTGACCACCGCAATATGCGACTCCGATACCGGAATCAGCATCGTTGACAATGCAAACACCGCCAACGCAAACCCCGATAAACTCATTATCCACTTAAGCTTCACTCTGCCTCACTCCATACGCGCCGATCATCAGTGGCAATATCAGGACTTACCAATACTTTATCCATTGCTGGCAATACCTTTTCCATAACCTCTAAACGTCGATTCAACTCAACCATCAAAGGCTGTTGTAGATAACTTTTTGCGACCTGCTCAAAATAAGCGGCCTCACCTTCTGCCGTTAAGCGCTTTTCAATACCGGAAATGGTGGATTCTGAAAGGACCTGTAACACATGGTTATTGCTCTGAAGCATCTGCTTAATACGCTCACCCTCAACACCCTGTAGCAGCTGCAATTGCTGCTCTCTGGCGGCCAACGCATCATGATAATCACGGACAACCGCACTGGGAGGCTGCACCTTATCAGGTATAAAAGCTAACACTTCAATAGTGATCCCGGCGCTTTTAAGTCGCTCGGTCAACCGCTGCGCCAAGAGGTTTGTATCAAAATCCAACGCAAAAGGGCGTGAAGCAAGATAAGCGCTCAAAACGGAAGCCGATACCGCCTCGATCGTGGCGTGAAGATTCTCATAGAGGTAGGTCTCAACCGCTATATTGGGTAAGCGATAGTGTAAATTCATACTGACATTGAGCAGCTTCTCATCGCCAGTCAAAAAATGCTGTGGCTTATCTCGATTAACATTGCCCAACGTCTGCCAATGGTAGCGACTGAGGAGATCCGAGTGCTCCCATAGCGTTTCATCCATCCCCACCTGAAGGCGATACACATAATCCGTCGGCACCGTCTTTAGCGTCGCCATCGGGTACGGCGCCACATAATGGAGCCCCTCTGTTAACACTTCACCTTGGCGCTTCCCTAAATAGCTCACAATCCCTTGACTACCGCTGGGGACAACATGAAAACCACTGCCTAAAAAACCTAACACTGCCAAAGACGCAACTAAAACCAGAAGATGTGTACGATAACGAACCATCTTCCAGCCAATACCACGAAACCCAGGGCTATGCATTACCGCCTCAAAAAACGAGCTCTGCTCCAGCTCTCCTCCCTTTAGAAGGCTGCGCACCCCACTGATGAAAAGCTCTATACCCGCCAAACTCACCATCACGGCAATTAATATCGCAACAGGGGCATCGACATCCACCCCAATCAACAGCCCCACAAAGGAACCTAAAACCGCCAACGAGGTAAACATATCCATATAGCTATGGTAGCCATCGGCCTCTAAAGCTGGAGAGTTTGTCTCCTCCCCCACCTTGCTTTTAAGGCGCGCCATTGTATAAGCCAAAAAGATAGCAACCATCACCCCTAAAATACCCAACCAGATATAGTCGACGGGTGGCTTATCCTCAGCCTTTAGACCACGGATAATTTCAAAAGGAACCCACAGGATCAGTATCGACACGAGAATGGCTAGAACAGACTCAAGGCGGTACGCCAACAAAATACCGTTGGCATCACCTAGGCGCTCTTTACGAAAACGTACGACTAACCCGATCAACAACACGATCGACACCAACATATCGGTGCCAGAATGCAGCGCATCCGCGTACAAAGCGGCACTCCCTGTAATGAGAGCAACCACCAGTTTAATCAGTAGTAGTAAACAATCGCTACCTATCGCCAGGAGGGATGTTTTGATGCGTCGATCTTTAAACCACAAGAGAGATATTTCCAGATACCGTTTACAAACACCGGTAAGCTGACGTTGTAAACGTTAAAAACACATTGTGGAGGGGAATACTGCAGGAGAAATATGACAGTGAAATGACAGTACCCCACGGGCACCATCAATCACACGCTTAGCTATGTTCGAGAACCTTAATCACACGGCACGGTTCTATCTGCCGCCCAATGGCGCAGTTGGTCAATTTGGTGATCCATAACAACCGACAGCGGCTGCGTTTTACGCAAGGCATCGATCAACAACGCTTGGTTTAAGGGTGAATATTGGGCATGAGCGGAGTAATAGGCAGACACCACCGCTTGCTCAATTTCAGCACCGGAGAAACCTTCGCTACACGCCACAAGACGAGAAAAATCAAACTGGGTAGGATCTAGCTTCAAGCGTTTAAGGTGAATATCAAAGATAGAAAAGCGCACCTGCTCGTTAGGTAGATCGACAAAAAAGATTTCATCAAAGCGGCCTTTACGTACCAGCTCAGGAGGGAGCGCTTTAATATCATTGGCTGTTGCAACCAAAAACACGGCGGCTTTCTTTTCTGCCATCCATGTAAGTAATGTACCCAGTACACGCTTAGCGGGGCCGCTATCATCACTGCCACTGACAATACCCTTTTCAATCTCATCCAACCACAGAACACAGGGCGACATCACCTCAGCAGTTTTTAGGGCATCTCGCAGGTTTTTTTCGGTTTCACCGTAGTACTTATCGTACAAGCTACCAAAATCCATACGCAATAAAGGCACTTGCCAAGCACCGGCCACGGCTTTTGCCGCTAGGCTCTTTCCGCAGCCTTGCACACCTAACAACAGTACCCCTTTAGGTGTAGGTAAATGGGAATGGTAGCCACTTTCGGTAAAAAAAGGTTGACGCTCGTTTAGCCACTGCTTAAGGCGCGTAAAACCTGCAATATCCGAAAATTTAGCCGTATCGTACTCAAAATGCAGATTGCCATCGTCACTTAGCAGTTGGTACTTAGCCTGAGTCACTGCCGGTATATCACTTTGGGTTATCGCCCCATCATCATAGATCGCATTACGCGCTAAACGCTGGGCATCGGTGCGGCTAACCCCTACCAAATGATTAACCAACATACCTAAGGTTTCGGGATCAGTTTGTACTTTTTTACCTGACTCCCGCGCCCATTGCCGCGCCTCTTCACGAACAATCTGCTCCAGTTCCACCCGATCTGGCAAAGAGAGATCCAGCTTCGCTGTTAGCTTTCGAATCTCCACCGGAATAGCTAACTCATGACTGATCATAATCACCGTATGGCCTAACTGGTCCGCACTTAACGCGATATCCTTAAGCAAACGCACATGCATTGGATCATCCATAAAGGGGTGAAAATCCGCAAGAATATACACACCCGGCACACGAACCGATTTGATATGCGCCAGTGCATCCGCAGGCTTAGCAAATAATTTTTGAGGCGCCATTTGCTGGTCAACCCGCTCGAACCCCTCGGTCAGACTCCACTTGAATATCGGACGCTGCAACACCTGCCGCATACCCGTAACCATAGCGACGGCCTGATTCTCCTCGTGAGTCTCAATAACAATCAGTGGTATACGCGAACGGATCAAAACTTCCAGTTGATGCTGGCTCATACTGCTCCCATTTGGATACAAAAACTAACTGTTTTATTCTAGCAGGAAGGCGGCAAAAGGCCTTATGGATGCGGCATTAATCATCGTCTTGCATGGGGATTGAGTACTTGCCAGAGTCGAGACCTGCTAGCCTCTCAGAGATATAAGATTTTTCTACACTCGTTAAGACGATCGAGTCGTTGTCAGGGCAAAATATGTGCTCATCGTTATAGCCATCAAACTTTATCTTCCCGAGAATGTGACCACTACCATTTATACAATCCAGCTCTTGCTGGATCGGACAGAACAACACCACCTGAAGTCTCCTATTTAATTTCTTCCAGTCGATAATTTAGCGTGTTAGTTAATAAGAAATAAGCTTCCTAGGCAACAACAAAGCCCCAGAAAACCAGCCTAAAAACTCAAATACGATACTCAACCTTATACCCCACCCTTAGACTTTAGAGATTTTATTTCTATATTTCTTATCGATTGGTCTATCTATGAAAAAATAAATCATAAAAGAAACAACAATGGTTAGTAAAAAAGCTACAACTCCTTTATCAAGATCGAAAACATTAATTTTTGCAGATACCGCTATCACTAACATGTGACTTATATAAATGGGATAAGCAATCTGCCCGATCAAGTTATCTATCTTAATATTCTTAGAGAATATAAAAATAAAAGGGGTAGCCAAAAAAACTAAAATAAAGAAAAACCAAGACCCCATTTGATCTAAATCAGGATAAACCCAATATCGAGCATCTGCCATAAAATAGATTAAGAATACCAAAAGAAACAAACCCACTTTATCCGAGAACTGCCATCTTTTAACATATCCGTAAATATTATAAGAAACAGCACCCATTATAAAAAAAACAAAAACTGAAGGAAAATAAAAATACCTCCAAGGTACTAGCTCACTTCCTGACCAATATATTGAGAAACGTAGCAACAAAAAAAGACCTAAAACAATTAAAATTTCTTTTAGAGGCCTTATAACCAAAAATGGAGCCAAAATATAGAAATATGCTTCGATACTTAGGGACCATATAGGTCCAATCACATAATACCAATTAGATGTATCATTGAACCCTATAAGTTCAGACCCAAAAAATAGAAAATTAGAAAATATAGAAAACACACCTAACCAATATTTCTCCTGAAAATCCCCTATAATGAAAGACTGCACCCCAGTAAATAGAAATAGAAAGATATAGCAAACCAACACAAACCAGTGCGCAGGATAAAGCCTCAAAGCACGATTATAGTAAAATCGTTTAACTCCTTTGTCTAACAGATTGTATTTTTCATTAATAATCAAAGAAACATAAAAACCAGAAATAATAAAAAAAGCAAATACAGCATGACCTGACCAAACTTTTACTGGAAAGTTATCTCTATTAATAATAGTTTCAACACCTAAATCGGGCATATGGCTTAATAACACAGAAATAGCCAATATCAATCTAATCAATCCCATACTATACCTAACAACATCTAAAAGGGTGGAAAATCCACCCTATATTATATCTTAATTTTTATATATGTTAAAAGTTTTCATTTTTACCGTCGACTTCCCAGCGCCATAAATCTCTATTCCAAAATAGAAACTAACTTCTCCATTAGCTAAGTCATTAGAGTCAAAAGACTTAACACTAGACCAATCAACGTTACCATATTGATTTATCGGTTTATGTGCCCAATTATAGTCCCTAAAAATTCGACTAACCGGAATATTAAAAGATTGATAGCCTGCACCAGCCACAAGAGATGGCTGTGGGTAAATAGGAAGGTTAGCGACATTGTAGTACACTAACTCAGAGGTAGCATGATCTTTGTTGAAATGTCCCGTTCCATCAAGTCCAACGAAACGATGGTCATATCTATTCTGGGTGTCACAAACACTTCCCAAACCCAATCCTGCAGGATATGCAGAACTGATACCATACGCAGGGATCGTATTCAGTAAAGGCCTCCAAGCGTACGGGTGCGACGGGTTATTATTAATATTTACGTTGTGGCATCGATCAAAACCAGGGGTACGCATTAAATTAAATTCAACAAAATGAGACTTCCCCCCCCATTGCGCTACTGCCCCAAGAATAACTCGCACTTCTGCATTTCCTACCCACGCTGGACTAGGTAATACGGTCCGTTGAACCGACTCTAAGTCAACCTCCAAATAGACATTTACATCTTCAGCCAGTGTAAAAACGGGTTTCTGAGCCAAATTTCTTGCATAAGCTGTTTCACCTAAAAAGATACCAGAGTAACCAGTACGAATATCCCGCCCTTGATTGTCTCGATAGTGAGGGTAGCTTATCTTATCCAACACAAGCCTAGCCTCGTACACACCACTAAAGTCGGTTCTGGGTATGAAACTAACATCCATAACTGGGTCCAGTAACCTGATATCGGTGTTTGTTCCCCCGCTAAAATCAGCATATTCATGCGTACCGCCAATAGACCAACGCGGATAACCACCCGTGTTATAGTTTATTTGGCACTGACCATGCCTAACTTCGCCCTCCCAAGATTCAGAGTAACAATTACTACTAATCCAAGGCGCAAACCCTAAAGGTGTGGAAGCACTGGCTAAAAATGAGGTAAGCGATAAAGGCAATACAGCCCCTAGAACAATTTTCCCAATCATTTCTACACTCCTTGTGTTACATATGAAATATTAATTTATGCATGTGACAAAGAGGACAGTAGCAACTAGCTACTAACCTTGTAAACCGATTTTATGGCTGAAGATAATTCACAATTCAATTCACATAAGTAGGAAAATAATACGATCTTTAAGCAAAATTGCGAGAGTATAGCAAATGCAACCTTGTTGAACACCGATAGCGGGATCCAAACACGTTAAGACCAAAGGCTGTGGAGCTAATCCAACAGCCTCAACGGCTCGTTAAACAACATGCGCTAGCTAATCACTTTGCTCGCTCAGTAAGGCTGAACCAATTACCGGAGTTATCTACCCCTAACGCTTCAATACCGTAAAATTGTTCAGTGGGAGGGTGTGTAAACTCAACTCCTTTTGCGACAAGTTCCTCGTAGGTTTTTTGGCAATTGTCTGTTTCAAAAACGCCGGCTCCAAAAGCGCCATCCGCAACTAAAGCGCGTATCTTTTCAGCAGCATCTTTGGTAAACATTGGCCCCTCTTTTGGTTCAGCCAAGACTAGTTCAAGGTCAGGCTGGGCTTTTGCGAATACCGTTAGCCATCGAAAGCCTCCATCTACCGTAAAATCTGATCCTACTTCGAAGCCTAACTTATCCCTGTAGAACTCGAGAGCTTCATCTTGGTTCAGAACATAAACCGTAACATGAGCTATTGACTGTATCATTTGAATATCCTGTTATGAGAGTGTTATCGCATTTTATCCAAAGTGAGCCACTACACCTTATTCAATATTGCTCTTGTCAATTTTCTCCCCGAAAAGATGATGTGCATAGCACAAAGGAACTGATTGAACTGGATAAGTAAGGGGATCCTTAACCAACGCCCATAATTTGGAGCGGTATTGTGTAGGAGACATACCCGTTTTCTTGCGAAACAAGAAAGAAAAACTACCGACACTCGTGTACCCAACCGCTTCACAAATGTCGTTAATACTCAGCTTGCTAGTTACTAATAGCCTCTTTGCCTGCTCAATCCTCATTTTTGAAATGTAATGGTAGGGTGATTCACCATACACCTCAGAAAAAACCCGGCAAAAGTGATATTTTGACATGCATGCGTAATTTGCCACTTCGTCTAAGTCGAAATGACCAGCATAGTGTTTGGTCAAGTAATCTCGACCGAGGCAAACTTTTCTATATTGGGAATATTTAATCACGATGAATATCAAGGTTGGTAGAAGCGAGTGATTATAGCCGTACCGGAATCATTAACTACATCACCGAAAACGGCTTTAGGAATATGACTCGTAGCGATCTCTTCTATATCTAAGCTAGTCGAAGGATAGCCATAATTAACTACGAAGTACCCTTCCTTGGTAAGTTCAGCGCCTAATTTACCCATAGAACGCTCTGTACGTGCCATACCGTGTAACAACACGACGCACTCTTGAGCTAAAAGCTGTAACACCCCGTAAGAAAAGCAGGGTTGCGAGTAGGAATCTTTTCATTAGCTATTATTTGGATGCAGAGAAACAAGGAGTTTTATCTTGTCTTGTTTCTCCACAGAAGCAGCATTGATCTTTGGTGATATAGCTTCATTACTGTATTCTCGAAGTTCTTGACCCGTATGCAATGCTTCAAAATTGTTAAGTAGTTCCAGCAAATTGATTCTTTTGATAAAACGGTTCCAGCTCATTCGGCTGCCAATTAGGATAATCTATTTCATCGGTACAGCTCATAATTTTACGAATGCTTTCAAAAGCACTTTCAGAGTTGTTGACGTCTAGCACGTGTAAAGAAAATGGAGGCTGGGGATAAATACCCAATACGTCTCCATACATTCCTTCCGCAATAACACCATCGTCTTTAGGAGAAATTATTAAGGATTCCCCTGCCGATTTTGCTAGATGAAAGTTAAACATGTGTGCTCCTCCTTTCGCTAACCGGTACCCACATGTTTCATTAGGCTTGTTAATGAAAGCGTTCCAGTTTTCTGGCATAGAGCACGCAACAAAACACATCTTAGGAGTTAGAGGGTAAAATAAGCATGTATCTGGTAGCTCAATAAACCCAGTTTGCAGCACCGGGTTATCACTTCTTACAAAAAAATCGTCTTCATGCGCCAAAAGCAAACACCAATCTCTATTAGCTACGAAGTTAAGATCTAAACAATCCTTGCAGCCAATGCGACAATGCTTTGGCTCTTCCGTAATGCCAAAAATATCCCTCGCTTTATTCTCATACCTCACATAGGTTGGCGTACGAACCAACTGAGACAATATAAATTGTGACCATATAATACGCTCGTTACCAGATAGTTCATCGCAGCTGACAATTTTTTCGTATATCGGGCTAGCTAAAGTTTCTAGCTCTCGATCCAATGATTTTTCTACAGCCCAAGAGTACAGGCCACGCTTTCTACCCCATTGCTTCCAACCCTTGTGAGATTTCTTAATCTCTCCGCTATACGAGCAATGAAAATACGAAGTGTAGCCCCCACTATCAGCCCACGCCTTATTTGCAAATTTCGGAGAGTAGTGCGATAAAGGTTGTTTAGCCAAGTATTAACTCCATTTATTCATTAGCTGCTTAACAACTTAGTATACGGACTTCACCTATTGGCGCCACAGGAACTCTGCCCGTAACTGACTTACCAATCTAACTATCTTTCAACCTTTCCCCAAACCAGTTTTTACTGATAGCTGCCATACAATATATGGCTAATGTATATATCAGTGCAAAAAAACCGGCATCTATGTGCCGGTTTTTCTATCAGGTTTGCTTATTAAGCATCCAGTTCTAATGTAGATAGCGTGTATTCCCTCACGCGCTTAAGCAGTGCGTCATCATCGGTTAACGATTCGCCGTATGATGGCACCATCGCTTTGATTTTCTGTTGCCATTCTGGGGTCGCCAGTCTATCGGCAAAGCAACGCTCTACGATGTTGATCATGGTATTAACTGCGGTTGATGCACCCGGTGATGCACCTAACAGGGCTGCTAATGTTCCATCGGCTGAGGCAATCACTTCTGTACCAAACTCCAGCTTGCCGCCTTTTACTGGGTCTTTTTTGATAATTTGTACGCGTTGCCCGGCATAAGCGAGTTCCCAGTCTTCATTCTTAGCGTCTGGGAAGAAGTTGCGTAGGGAGTCTACACGGGCTTCATGGGACTGCATCACTTCGCTGATCAGGTAGCGGGTCAGGTCCATGTTGTTTTTACCCACAGACAACATCGATTTGATGTTGTTAGCGCGTACACTCATTGGCAAGTCTAGGATAGAGCCTTGTTTTAGGAATTTTGTGGTAAATCCTGCAAACGGCCCAAACAGTAGCGCTTTTTCACCATTGATGATGCGGGTATCCAAGTGAGGAACCGACATCGGTGGCGCACCAATCGGCGCTTGGCCGTAAACTTTCGCTA
Source organism: Neptunomonas concharum (assembly GCF_008630635.1). Lineage (NCBI taxonomy): Bacteria > Pseudomonadati > Pseudomonadota > Gammaproteobacteria > Oceanospirillales > Oceanospirillaceae > Neptunomonas > Neptunomonas concharum. The sequence continues at coordinate 2,349,388 of NZ_CP043869.1, forward strand.
AGTGCTGATTAACGATTTCGGGCTTTTTACAGACAAGCCACTGGCCGCTCACTGGGAACCCGCCGTAACCATCCCCTTCAGGAATATCAGATAACTGCAATAGCGGAAGCGCCCCACCACCTGCTCCCAAAAAGACAAAGCGGGAGATGATAGTTTGTGTTTTGCCTGTTTTCTCGTTTTTCAGCTCTACGCGCCATTGGCCGTCGTCCTGTTTTGTCAGGTCACGCACGGTGGAGCTAAGCAGTAGTTCAAAGTTATCCTGCTTGTCTAGGTAGTTCGCCATATTGCGGGCTAGGGAGCCGAAATCAACATCAGAGCCATAACGAACACGCGTACCTGCAATTTTTTGCATAGGATCACGGTTGGCTAATACCAACGGCATCCATTCGCGCAGTACGTCTGGGTCTTCGCTGTATTCCATATCTGCAAACTGTGCAGATTGGCTGAGTGCTTCGTAGCGCTTGCGTAAGAAAGTTACGTTCTCTTCACCCCATACAAAGCTTTGGTGTGGCGTGGGGTTAATGAAGTTTTTAGGAGAAGGCAATGCCCCCTCGGCAACAAGGTAAGACCAGAATTGCAAGCTCACTTCAAATGCAGCATTGATCGCAAACGCTTTGGTCGTGTCAATTGAACCATCCGGTTTTACGGGTGTGTAGTTCAATTCGCAATATGCGGCGTGTCCTGTGCCTGCATTATTCCATCCATCTGTACTTTCGTGTGCAACCTGATCAAGTCGCTCAACCATTACGATATTAATGGATGGATCGAGCTGCTTTAGGAGCATGCCTAAAGTCGTGCTCATGGCTCCCGCCCCAACTAACAATACATCTGCCGATTTCGCCGTCATCTGATCTTCACCATCTCTTATGTAAATATGGGATCCGAAAATCACACTCGCTAGCCCTGATATAGATTAGGTATTTCCCATCAATATCGCACTGCAACGCAACTTTTGGTTGTGGTGCAAACCGAGTGCCTGCCCCAGCATTTTCGTACTGACTCGTAAGCATATGAATGTGACAATTTGTCGCTCATATGGGGCAATTGGCACAGAATTATACGGATTTTGCCGGAAATGTCTTGAAGATTTCCGTCTTAAGTACTGAGCAATTCGTAGTATAGGATAACCCAACTTAAACTGTGGGCATTTATCTATCGCTAAAGCTAACTGTTTAAAATCGCTTAGTTTTTCATCAATATGTTACACGCCTGCTATTTCGGCTTTGAACTTGTTTCCGCATAGGATGTCTACAGCTTTATCCACAGTCATTGTGGATGATATGGCCCATAGGTTTGGGCTATCTGTCTTATAAATTAATCCCATTGGAATTACCGTCAATAATGCGGTTTTATAGTTGTATTACAGAGGAGATTACTATGGAACGTGTCACTATTTTCGGTAGACAAGGTTGCGGTTTTTGCACACGCGCAAAAGAGCTGTGTGAGATCAAAGGGTTTAATTTTCGCTATATTGATATTCATGAAGAGGGAATCAGTAAAGCTGATCTCGAAAAAACAGTGGGTAAACCTGTTGAGACGGTACCCCAGATTTTTATCGGCCAAACCCACATTGGGGGGTACACCGAATTTGCACAAAAAGTTGCAGAAATGAGCTAGCTACGTCTAAAGTAAAGGTAGATGCCAAAAACGCATGAGGAATGAAAGATGATGATACTGTTTACATTGATATTAGTCGCCGCAATAGCCTTTTTTGGCAGGACGCTGATTAACCAGCATCATCAGGAAAAGATGCAGCCGTTGCGCATTCGCACTCAAGATAAGCCTCAACGCAGACGCGGCCGCTAGGCCATCCGCTTTAACGCTTGCGGGTGCTCTTTACTTTAAGATGCACCCCATATCCTTTCTGCTAAACCGCTCATTCTTAGTGTTGGTTTTTGGGTAGCAGATTCCAGTGTTTTTATCGCACCATAGAGAATGCATTTTTTCTTGGCTCGCGTAATACCCGTGTAGACCAGTTCGCGGCTGTTCACGCGGTTGTCTTCCCCTAAAACTAACAAGACTTGATCAAATTCAGAGCCTTGGCTTTTGTGAACCGTCATAGCAAAAACCGTTTCATGACTGGGCAAACGACTGGTTGAGAAACTAGCAAGCTTGCCCCCTAAATCGAACCAAACTTTAAAGCGTCCCGTGATTTTATCCAGTAGCGTAATCCCAATATCGCCGTTATACAGCCCTAAACTGGCATCATTACGGGTAATCATAACCGGCCTGCCTGCATACCAACGGCCATTCATGCTCACGTTGTGTTTCGTCACTAAGGCTTTTTCAAATAAAGGATTAAGCGTTTCGACGCCCAAGACTCCCCTTCTCTGGCCGCATAGCACCTGAAACGTACCAAATAGCTTTAGCAGCTCGGCAGGTTCCTGATGTTGTTCAACAGCCTGCACGTAGGGAGCATAACGCTTAAGCATTTCTGCTATAAGGCGCTCATTATCCGATGTTGGCGCGGGGATAATCTCCAAATCTTGATAACCATGGTTGAGCACCTCTCTTACGGCTTTGATCTCTCCTGAGTTGACCCCTTTTGCCAAAGCGCCGATACCGCTATCTTCGCAGAAGCGATAGCTTTTTTTGAGAAACGCTACCGAAGGTGCAAACGTGCGCTCTGCGGGATCATCAGGGATGGCACATAAATCCCCCAATACACTGCCCGCTTCAACAGAGGCTAGTTGTTGGCGATCACCAATTAACACCAGCCGAGCGCTTTGTGGCAATGCCGACAGGAGTGCAGCCATTAAAGGCAGGTCCACCATGGAGGCTTCATCAACCACTAGCAGATCAACGTGTAGAGGGTTCTCTGCACTGTAACGATAGCCATGTTCAGCCGGTCTTGCTCCAAGCAAACGATGCAGGGTTGTCCCCTGTTCAGGTAGCCCGGCGAGAATATCATCACTCAGATTCAGCCCATGTTTAGCTGTGGCGATTGATTCAGAAAGTCTGGCAGCCGCTTTGCCTGTAGGGGCCGCTAAACGAATCACCGGTTGGTTATGCGGCGACAAGCGCTGTTGTAACAATAGATAGATCGCCAGCATTTTGGTTACGGTTGTGGTTTTTCCGGTGCCCGGCCCACCGCTAATGATGGCAACTTTACGCTGTACCGCTGTTGCCGCGGCCACACGCTGCCAATCGGTTTCGTGCTGATTGACACCAAACAGGTCATTTAAAGCGTCATCTAAAAACGCGTGATCAGTCGCAACCGGTAAGCTACGCGCCAGTAATGTTTGGGCAACTTGGCACTCATGTAGCCAATAGCGATAAAGGTATAAACGACCTTTATCAAGTACTAAAGGAGTGAGTTTTGACCCATCCCCCAGCAGTGACTGATCAACTAACGCTGCGATCATTTCGGGTTGGCTCGCCGATTCCATCTGCACCTTGAGCGATATGGGCCATTCAGAAAATAGCTCATCAAGATGTGCCAAGTGGATACAGATATGCCCCTCACCGGATTGCTGGCTAACCAATGCAGCCAGCACTTCAAGCGTTTCGCTGGTGCAACCTTGTTCTCTCAGCCAAACGGCAAAATAGTAATCGACCCGTCGAATCAGCCCTTGCTCATAAAGCTGCTCTACCCTAGTCATAGCGAGCCCTCAAAAAACAAGTGATCTAGCTGCTCGATAAAATGCAAATCTGGGCGTGTATAAAAGACTCCGTGCTCAGGCTCCTCTGTTTGCATTCCCCGAAGAAAGAGGTAAAACACGCCGCCAACGTGCTCTTCGTAGTCGTAGTCTGGCAAGCGGTTTCTCAGGAAACGATGCAGCGCTAATGTGTATAGTTGGTATTGCAGGTCGTAACGATGATCGATCATCGCCTCTTCCATCGCAGACTGGTGATAGTCAGCTGGGCTGCTTCCTAAATAGTTAGATTTATAATCAATAACATAGTAGCGCCCCTGGTATCGAATAATCAGATCGATATAGCCTTTGAGCATCCCTTGCACCTGATCAAATATCAGCTCACCAGCGCGGGAAGATAGTGGGTCAGACGCTCGAATCAGTTGGTTCAACGGTTCAGCTGCCAAGTGTTTAAACGGTAGGATAAACTCCATTTCGACCAAACGCGCCTGTAAGTCGATATCCATTAATCGACAACCTGCTGGCGTGAGCGGAATCGTCAGCATCTGAGTGAAATAAGCTTGCAACACATCGGCCCATGACTCATCAAAACCACTCAGTTGAAGGTGGTGCTCTAAGACTGCCCTTAAGGCTTCAGGCTCAAGCTGGCTAAAATCGATATTTTCCAGAATGGTATGCAAAAATGTCCCCGCAACCGCACCTTTGGGGAAGGTAAAAATACTCGGAGATGGTTCTTCTAGTGGCGGCGCTTCCTGTTGAGGTTCATCCATTACTTCTAAATCCAGATTCATAGCGGTAATCGGCTCTACCGAATGAAAGCGGCTGAGTGAAGAGTAACTGGTCACTCGCCAGTCCCGCTCTATCTGGCCAGTAAAGGCTCTGGCACCTTGTTGACCTGACTCGGATAAAGGCTGGGATTCATCTATCTGGTCAAACAACCCCAGTGTATCGTTAGTGGTTTCCGGTTCTGGCAGCGGCAACACGACAGCTTCAGGGCAAGATTGAGCAAAGTGCTCCACCACCTCAGGAAATGGCATCTCTTTATCCTGTTGTAAGAGATAGCCTATCGCACTCTCATGGGTCATCCCCTGTTTGCCACGATAGCGAATATCCGCCATCCCCATAAAACAGGCGTGTACAGCTCGAGTTACCGCCACGTAGAGCAGGCGTAGATCTTCGGCTAAGCGCTCTTTCTTCGCCTGTGCTTTAACATTATCGTCCGGTTGATGATTAAGAATCACCTGGCCTTGCTCATCATGGTATAGGGATGAGGTTGTCTCGCGATATCGACAGATAAAGGGCAGATAAACCAAGCCATACTCTAAGCCTTTAGATTTATGGATCGTGATTACCGTGACACGGGAGCGGTCACTCTCTAGCCTCATCTGTTGCTCATCAGCGTTTTGATTTGGGTTGGCGATATGTTCTGCCAACCATCGAATAATTCCAGAGAGACCTTCGGTTTCTTGGCTGGCTTGCTGTAAGAGCTCCCCCAAATGCAGCAGGTCTGTCAGTGATCGTTCTCCACCTTGAAGCGCTACTAAACCTTTTGCTAAGCCTCGATGTGCAATTAAGTTATGCAGCATCGGTAACACACCTAAGCGTAGCCAAAGGTCGCGGTAGTGCTGAAACTCCTCCACCAGCATTTCCCACTTGAGTTCGTTTTGGCAAAGTTGATCCAGCGCTTGCAGATCCAATTGGAAAATCTGAGTAGCGATAGCCGTTCGCATGGATCGCTCATCGGTTGGCTCTGCAATAGCGGTTAACAGGTAGAGTAGTTCTTTAGCTTCTCGTGTGGTGAACACACTATCTCGGTTTGATAAAAACACCGACGCCACGCCGCACCCTTGCAGCGCCTGCTGTACTTCACGCGCTTCTTTTCTATCCCTTACCAGCACAGCAATATCTGAGGGCTCTACGGAGCGATCACCGATCTGCCATACGGTATCCTTGAGCACCTGCGCAATATGTAAGGCGCAACGGCTGGCAAAACGTTTTAAGTAATCACCGGAGGAGATAAGCTCTGGCTCTAGCCAACAGGTTAAAGGCGCTTGGGGCTGGCCGTGTAACGTAAAGGGAGTGCTATCCGCTTTTGGCGAGGCAGATACCGGCTGGAACGGAATATCCTGATCGTACAGAAAGGGGCTATCGGCATAACTAAACAGGTGGTTAACCGCATTGACCATCGCGGATGAGGAGCGCCAGTTAGTCTCGAGCGTATAATGCGCACTCACCTGCTGACGCGCACGCATGTAGGTAAAAATATCCGCACCCCGAAACGCATAAATCGACTGTTTAGGGTCACCGATCATCAACAGAGCGGTGGACTCATCGGGGTAGATACGGCTAAAGATGTCGTACTGTAATGGGTCTGTATCCTGAAACTCATCGATCATGGCAACTGGATATTGCTGGCGAATCACCGTCGCCAGTGTTTCACCTCCGGTACCACGCAACGCCACTGCTAAGCGAGAGAGCAGATCATCAAAGGTCATTAGCTGCTGGCGCTGTTTTTCAGCTAGCAGGCGCTGCCTTATTTCGGTTAATCCGCGAGATAACAAAACCTCTTTGACCGGCACAGCTAAATCAAACAACGCATCGGCGGCCGTAAATACCGGATGTTCAGGCGGTGAGTCTTTGGGTGTTTTTTCGGCCAAAACACTCGCACGAAAGTGTGCCAGCTTATCCCAAGGCACGCTGCTGTCTGTGCTCTCACAAAAGCCTGTGACAATCGTTAACCAGTTAGGCAGGTTGCGCGTGCTGTAACTGCGCTTATTAACTCCAGATTGCTCGATAATGCGGCTAAGATCGCTTACCGATTCGAGCCATTGTGCTTTAAATGCAGCAACAGCCTGCTTAAATTTTTGCCACTCTGTTGGTAAGTCAACAGCGCTTAAGTCAGGTTGCTGAACCAGGGACTCCATCCCTAAAAAGCTACGCAACTCAGCCAGTAACTTTTCGGGTGTACCAAAGTGCCCTAACATCTCCATCGCCAGATCATCGCTTGCCAGATAGAAGGTCTCGCGCCAATAATCCAGCAACGCTTGGCGTACCAGCGGCAAGTCGTCTGTGGTTAGGGTTTGCGTAAAAGATGCGCCGCTTTCAAAGGCATGTTGGCGTAACATGCGCTGACAAAAACCATGGATGGTAAAAATAGCAGCCTGATCCATCTCAGAAGCGGCTAGTTCTAACAATCGAGCCTGTGCTGCAAAATCGGTGGATTCAGCCAGTAATTGCGACAGTATAGGGTCGCTACTTTCCCCTTCAAGGTACGCCTGCCTTGCCTCTCTGATTCTGGAACGAATACGATCTCGTAGCTCCTGTGTCGCCGCCTCCGTAAAGGTAACCACCAGAATCTCATCAACACCTAAGGGACGATTCAACTCACCCTTACCCAAGCCCAACAACAGACGTAAATATAAAGCTGCTAGCGTAAAGGTTTTACCGGTGCCAGCGCTTGCTTCAATCAGACATTGGCCACGTATAGGGAGCGTGACGGGGTCAAGCAGATTTACTGTCATGGATCTCTTCCAGATAATCCAGCATTGGCATAAACAGCCGCTGGGTTAAATCAAGCAAGCCCGGCTCAATCAGGTGCCATTCTGGGTAGACCCTAGCGACATACAGATTGTGCTGATCGCCACCGCGTTCATCCTCAAAACGCTTTTGTGCATTCACAAGGGCTTTTTCAGGGTCGCTGGCGCTTTTATCTAACCAGAGCCAAGCAGGGTCGGCCAACCAGTTCAGAGGGTAGCTCATACCACGCCAATAAGTATCAACCAACGCCAAGAGTTGCTGTCGCGCTTCAGTCGCCGGTATCGCCCGAAAGGCAAACGCCTCACTTAAGCCTCGATAGAGTGTTCTTTCTTGATAACCTGCAGCACAGCAGGCCAAGTGCTGTACCCACGTTGTAAAACGATGCCGCCCCGATACTTTAGCAACGTCATAACGCAAGAAGCCACCTGCATAACGTTGCCCTACCCACCCTTCTAATAGATGCTCACCGAGCTGAACTCGAATCTCTTCACGCTGCGCCTCACCTTCCATTAGAGGCTGGAGTTTTTCATAGAGCGTTTCAATATCGTGGATACGCCGCTTTAAGATAAGATCCCCCGCTTTACCCACCGGCAGATTTCCCGAGGCTCTTAGGAAATCACTGTATGCCTTAAGCGAGCGGCCCTGAACAACGGTGGAGAGCAGCCCTTTACGCAGTGCATAATCGTCTAGAGGGTCGATAGCGAAGGGCTCTTCATCCTCTAAGGGAGACTCTTCGTCACGAAACCATACCTGCATCCGCTTCTGGAAAAAGTACTGAATAGGGTGGCGGTAAAACGACATCAAGGAAGCCAGTTCCAACGTCTTCACATCTGAAGATTGATCAGGTAAAGCACCGGTTATAAACGTCGCGGTTAGCTCTTGCCCACTGTAAGTATCAGAGAAATCCCACAGCGGGTTATAACTGAAGAGTGGATCATCCACCTCACTAAAATAGCGCGTACTGTAAGGCGTTAAAGGGTGCTCCGTCGTCAAATAGTCTGAGAGTGGTTGCTCAACACCCGCCAAGCGATAAGCTTGGTCGATATACTCTAGCACTTCACTGACCAGCACGGATGGTATACGTGGGCTGTTATCCGCTATCGAGCGCCCTACATAGCTGATATAAAGCGTTTGCCTTGCCGATAACAGCGCTTCCAAAAAGAGATAGCGGTCATCATCGCGACGGGAGCGATCTCCCTTACTTGGGAACTTAGCCATTAAATCAAAGCCCACAGGCGGTAACGAACGTGGATAAGCGCCATCATTCATGCCCAGCAAACATACCACTTTAAAGGGTATCGAACGCATAGGCATAAGGGTACAAAAGTTTATCTGTCCAGACAGAAAGCGCTGAGATGAGCGCTGCGTGGTGAGCGACTCTTTCAGAAAATCTTGCAAAATAGCCACATCAAAGGGCTGTTCGAAGCCAACTTCCTGGTGGGTTGTTTTAACCGTTTCTAGTGTTTGGTAAATCAGCTCTATCGCTTCATGGTCTTGTTCATCTGGCTCGTAAAAGTCATGGATAACTTGCTGTATCAACACTAGCCAAGCGGTAAGCGTTTTTTCACCTTTTAGGGCGGCGCTTAAGCTTTCTGCCGTTCGCACAAACGCGGTGAGTTCACCGAGTGCTGCTGAAGATAGCCCCGTAAGCCCCGGATAAGGCGCTACCTGATGCCAGGTATCTTCGACAGCTCCCATCGCATAGCCACTAAAGAGTCGATCCAACCCTGACTGCCAACTATTTTCCTCAAAAGGTACACTGCCAGCCTCTGCTCGATGCTGGCGGTTCAATCCCCAATGAATCCCGCTATCTTTGACCCAGCGACGGATATTATCCAGATCCTCCTGTGCTAGACCAAACCGCCGTAAGGTAGCAGGTAGCTCCAACAAGCTTAAACACTGCGACACGGTAAAGCGGCTTTTATCCAGCGTCATTAACTGTAAAAAGCTCTTAAGAAGTGGAATCTCTTGGTCGGCACTCCTGTCCGAAATCGCGTAAGGCAGGTATCTTTCTGCCTGAGCATTACCAAATACCGCATCGATATAAGGCGCATACCCTGCAACATCTGGCATCATTACAATGATGTCACGGGGTTTTAGGGCGGGGTCACGCTCAAAATAGGCGAGTAACTGATCATGGAGAATTTCCACTTCCCGAAGCGGGCTATATGCGCTATGGACCGCGATACTTTGCTCAGGCTCCTGAATCATTAAAGGCGATGCTTGATCACGCCCCCCGCGCGTTTCAAGCTCCAAAATATCCGATTGGAAAGCCGCTAGCAGCGATTCGTAATTGGCATCCGAGAATACCCCCACTTCAGGTAGCGACATCTCCTGAATGAGGTGCAGATAATCACGGCCGAGCTTCCCCATAGAGGCCAATAAAGGATGACCACTATCGTGCAGGTAATCCTCTGGCGCTTCGCCTTTTGATAACCACATGCGGTTCAGGCGTGCGATATAAGCGGGATCAACAATATCACCCCAATAGTGGCGACATGGATTCGCCACCATCAGATGCACCTCGGTTTTCTCCCCAAGAGCAACTAGGGCTTGCAGGTAGTTTTCGGGCAATGCAGATATGCCAAAGACGAACAGCCGCCTCGGGATACCTGTTAACTCACCCGATTGTTTGCGCAATGCAGTGATAAAGGTTTCATACATATTGGCGCGGTGCCAATGGGGTAAGCCCCGCGCCTGTGTATCTGCGACAATAGCGCGCCATAAGGTTGGCTGCCAAAGATGCTCATCATCCGTCACGGGGGTATCTTCACCCCGCTCCCACGCCGCAATCCAGTCGGGACGGTACACCAAATACTGATCGAACAGATCTGCAATGCGACCACACAAGAGGTATAAGCTGAGCGCATCGGTTTGTAAATCTAGATAATTGAGCAGTACTTTGAAGCGAGGGTCGGTCAAATGCCGAGGTAACAGCCCCATCAGCACCCATGTCATGGAGGATTTTTGATACGCAGAGCGTTCTGGCACATCCTCTAAGGCCGCCACAAAGGCCCGCCATAGGAAACTTGCAGGTAGCGGAAACTCGATATTAGCCGCAATACCCGAACGCGCCGCCAGCTCTAATTTGAGCCATTGCGCCATACCTGGGCTTTGCACGAGAATCTGTTCTTGGGTAAATGGGTCCTCTAACGGGTCTCGATGGATCATCTCCACCAGCACGTCCCTTAGAGTATCGAGTTGGTTAGCGTGATATACCTTCAGCATGCCTGTGTCCGCATTGGGGTATGTTATGTTGAGGAGTCTTCACCTTGGTGTTGGGCATCAACCTCTCCCGTTTGAAAGCAAAAACCTTCGGCCTCATCCCAGTAATCTTTTCCCTGCTCAACCCGAACAACACCGGCAAAACGCTCTTTCAGGTACTCAACCGCATCTTCAAGTGTGTCGATATCGCACAGCATGACACCGCCTCGTTCATTGTCAGTTGAAAACAGAAAACTTTTCACGTGCTACTCCCGATTAGGCATTTCTTTACTCGCCAACATATTACTGGAAGTCAGGGTTTCCAGCCATTGATAAATAATTGTTTTATGTGCGAATATGGCTGTAATTCCACCTGTTTACTGGGATACAGGATGTAGATATGCAGCACTCTCTCGCGACGTTAACCACTCTGGTTCAGGAAATTTCTGGCGCTGAAAACGCCATGCAAGCGATGAAGGCCATCGTGGCGAGGTTAAGCTTGCTGATGGAGGTGCCTGTTTGCAGCCTTTATCTCAAATCCCCTTCCCGATCGAAATTAATACTTGCAGCGACCCAGGGGTTAGCAGAGTCATCGGTAGGTAAAATCCGCTTGGCACTTGATGAAGGCTTGGTGGGTACTATTGCAGCCACTAAACACCCTTTAAATTTGGCTGATGCGCCAACCCATGACAAATTTGCCTTTTTCCCGCAAGCCCATGAGGAACCGTACCACCAATTTCTTGGCGTCCCGTTAATTCACCTTCGCCAACTGACAGGTGTATTGGTTGTACAAGGAAAAGCGAAAAAGCCGTTTTCTCAAGAAGCCGAAGCTTTTCTTGTCACTATTGCGTCACAGCTTGCGGCAACGCTCTCCAATATTCAAAAGTCAGGGGAATGGATACCTAGCCGAAAGCCCCGCAACCCTTATAAGCGTTTTAATGGTGTTATCAGCTCCTCTGGCGTTGGAATAGGTACACTCACTTCCATACAAACGCAGGTTAATCTCGACAAAGAGCCTGTAAAAAAAGGGGAAGGCATAAACGAAGAAACCCTGCGCTTTATGTCTGCTTTAGAGAAAGTAGGTGACGATCTAGACCGAGGTGCCAGCCGAATCGAGAAAGACCTCCCAGAGGATATCGTTTCGTTGTTTTCCGTCTACCGTATGATGCTCGACAGCCCTGAGCTTAAAGAGGGGGTGCTCGATTGGATTCAGCAAGGCCGCAGTGCTCACTGGTCGGTACGCCAAACCGCGTTAGACCTTGCCGCTGTCTTTGAACAAGCAGACGACCCCTACATGAAAGCCCGCGGCGAAGATGTGCGCAATATCGCCATTAAACTGCTGACGCAAATGGCCAAGCGGGTCAAAAGTACTTTGCCGGATAAAAAGACCCCTATTATCCTAGCAGGCCACCTTATCAGTATCGCCGACCTATCTGAGTACAGCACCTCTCAGATCCAGGGGATTATTTGTACCTCAGGATCGGCATTATCACACACATCCATTGTAGCCAACGCGCTAGGTATTCCGGCGGTAATGGGGGTGTCGGATCTTGATATTGACCGGTACCTACAACTACCTGTGGTGTTGGATGGTAATCGTGGCGAAGTGATCATCTCCCCGCCGGCCGCCATGCTAAAAGAGTATCGCCAGCTGCAACGAAATGAGCAGAAGTTCACGAAATCACTTGCCGACCTGAAAGACCAACCCGCTGTCACGCAAGATGGCTTCCATGTAACGCTGCTAACAAATACAGGCTTGCTGGCGGATGTATCGCCGGGCTTATTAAATGGTGCAGAAGGTATTGGGTTATACCGTTCTGAAATCCCTTTTCTTATCCATGATAACTTCCCAACAGAAGAGGAGCAGTATCAAGTCTATAAAGAGGTTATTGACGCCTACAGTCCACGCCCCGTAGCGATGCGAACGCTGGATATCGGCGGCGATAAGCAGCTCCCCTACTTTGAATTTAAAGAAGAGAACCCTTACTTAGGTTGGCGGGGTGTGCGTTTCACGCTGGATAATACCGCCCTACTAGTGACACAGATCCGTGCAATGATTCGCGCAGGCCATGGTCGGGAAAACTTACAAATTCTGATACCCATGGTTAGCCGCATTGATGAAATCAAATCGATCAAAGAGGTGATTGAACAATCCATTGCCGAACTACAAAAAGAGGGCAAGCAGACCAGTATTCCTAAACTGGGCATTATGATCGAGGTGCCATCGGCCATGCTGTTACTCGATAAAATGGCACCTTACATTGACTTCGTATCAATCGGCTCAAATGACCTGACTCAGTATCTGCTCGCCGTAGATCGAAACAATCCCAAAGTTTCCCGGTTGTTTGATAACCTGCACCCTGCGGTTCTAAGTGCATTACAAATCATCAGAGAAAAGTGCTCACAGTTTAATCTGCCAGTCTCACTATGTGGCGAAATGGCATCTGACCCTGCCTCAGTTCTGTTACTGATTGCCATGGGGTATGACAGGTTAAGTTTGAGCGCCCATCGTATTCCGAAAATCAAATGGCTTATCCGTCAAACCAAACGAGAAGATATGCTCCGTCTACTGCAAAAAGCGAACGAAGCAGAGGACGAAGCAGAGATTAGAAAAATGCTGAACCGTAAGCTCAAAGCCTTGGGTTTATAAGTCAACGATTATGCTCGCTTTACAGCCTGTAGTTTCGCCGAAAAGACCAACACGGTCAGCATTGCCCACAACACCACGGGAACCATGAGCCAATTCATGGTTTCCCAACCAAAACTCACCTCAAGCCACCCCGAGCTTAAGGCCGATAGAGTCACCATTCCAAACACTAAAAACTCATTGGTTGCTTGAGTTTTTGCTCGCTCCGATTCGGTATAGGCTCCTGTGACCAAGCTGGTAGCGCTGATAAACATAAAATTCCAACCTAAGCCCAGAAGGAACAAAGCACTCCAAAAATGCCATTCGCTCTGACCATTTAAATTCACAGCGATGCATAACAACATCAACGCACCACCCAGCTGCATCATAAAGGTCGTTCCAAAACGCTGAATTAACCGGCCAGTAAAGAATGATGGCAAAAACATTCCTAATACATGCCACTCAATTACCCAAGCCGTTTGCGGAAAAGAGAAACCACATCGAGCCATTGCGAGCGGGGTTGCTGTCATCAGCAGGTTCATGACCGCATAACTCACCATCCCAACCACAACCGCCACAATAAAGATGGGCTGCGAAACGATCTCTAAAAGGCTACGCTGAATACCCTCAGCCTCCGTTAACACCTGTGGTTTAGGGATCTTTACACCCGTCAGTAGCAACAACGCCAACACATAGAGCCCCACCAGCCCAAGGAATGACCCCACAAACATCTGATCACTGACCCAGTAGCGGCTCTCAACCGCCAAGGCAGGGCCAACCACAGCCGCTAACACCCCACCTAACATCACTAATGAGATCGCCCGGTTCTTTTCTTCTGGTGGACAAGCCTCTACCGCAGCAAACCGATAAAGCGTACCGAACCCAATCCCCACACCGAGCAACAAGGTGCCAAAACAAAACAGTGGAAACATCTGATAGACCAATGCCAGCGCAGAGATAAGCGCTCCAATAATTCCGACGGAGTTACCAAGATAAAAACCATTGCGTCGGCCTATCCGCTGCATAATGAGCGATGCGGGAATGGTCGCCAACATTAAACCTACAAATTGCATGGCAATCGGCAATGTAATCAGCGCAGGTGTCGGTGAAAGAGACTTCCCAATTAAGCCATTAACAGCTATCAACAAGACATTGCCCGTTCCGAGTAAGGCCTGACAAAGTGAGAGAAGAATCACACTGCGGTTCATAACAAATCCCTGCAACCAAAAAAGATCACAGTATGAACATCAAAACAGCGCTACACAATCTAAACGTTATAAAGCTATAACCGCGACTACCTCATCGCGATAAGCTCACTTGAGGATTAGCTAATAAGATATGAATAGAGTCTCGAAAAGCACGCCAAGAGTTCCGGCTCTCCTGTTCATCGTGTATATACTGATGGATAGCTAAGCCATAAACCTGTGTGCAGAGAACCTGCACAACGGCATCTAACTTATCCTGAGATAGCTTGCGTCCCAGAAAAGCATGGAGGTTTTCTCGAAGATAGATCCGTAACTGCTCAAAAAAACGCTTCATCTCTTGGCGATAAATCTGCTCAAACATCGCAATCGCCAAAAAACTGTATAACGCTTTTACTTGAGAAGGGTTACCCGTAAAGGCACGGAAAACATTGCGCTCTAAATGTTCCAGCAGGTGTTCAACGCTGATAGCAGGCTCTAGCGTCATCTGCTCCAGCATCTCATCAATCAGTAGATGTAAGGCAGCTTTTGCCACCTCATCCATCTGCTTAAAGTGATGATATAAACCACCTTTAGATATTCCAGCTCGTTTGATTAGGTTAGCCGCCGTCAGGCCAGACATGCCCTGCTCAGACACCAGCAGGAGAGCCGTGCGCACAATCAATTGCTTTGTTTTTCCGGCATCTTCTCTTGAACTCATACGAAATCCGAAATAACCCTATAAAGCTAGCTAGATTAAATTGCTGCGCTAATTTACCCTAGCCCAGTTCCTCCTTCCGTTGATTTAAGTCAACGTCTAGATAGCACGCTGCAATATTTTTTTACCTTTTTAACGCCCTCTTCATACGCAGATTTTAAAAACGGGTGTTACACTGAATCTATTCAGCGTCACTAAGTTGGGTGAAAAGAGAAGTATTTATGAATTTAGAAGAACTATTTGTCATAGTCATCGAGCCATCTAAAGTACAAAGAACCATTATCACGAACCATCTTCGTGATCTCGGGATTGGAACAATAGATGAATATGACACCGGGAAAGCTGCGTTAGAGGCGATGCACCTGCAAATCCCTGATATTGTTCTATCCTCCATGCATCTGCCCGATATGACGGGGACAGAAGTTGTAGAAACGATGCGCCAAGACCCTGAGCTTGAGAACATCACTTTTTTGCTGGTTTCATCAGAAACGCACTATCGCTATTTAGAGCCGATTCGACAAGCCGGTGCTATCGCTATTCTGCCCAAGCCTTTTAGCGTGCAAGATCTCAGTCGAGCACTACAGAGCACGTTGCACTACATATCAGATGCAGTCGAAGAACATACCACTGAAGAGTTCGAAAACCTACGTGTACTCCTTGTTGATGACAGCAAACTATCTCGAAAATACCTTCACCAAGTGCTCGAAAATATCGGTATTCAAGTCATCACCGAAGCTGAAGATGGTGCACAAGCCCTTGAGACTCTTAAAGATAATGCTTTTGACCTCATCATCTCTGACTACAACATGCCGAACATTGATGGCCGGGAAATGGTTGAACACATTCGCACCCATAGTGAACAACCCACCATCCCTGTCATGATGGTTACATCAGAACAAAACCAAAACCAGCTAGCCGCTATCCAAAGTGCAGGCGTGTCTGCCTTGTGTGCAAAACCGCTATCCTATGATGTAATGAAGCATATTATTGAACAGTTAGTGTTTGATCACGAATTATGATCAAACACCCATACCTCTTTCTATGGGCATTACACAATGAGCGATAAGCAGAAACCGACCCTCAACTCACTAACCCCAGATGAGCAACGCGTCATTTTACACAAAGGGACGGAATACCCCTTCACTGGCGAGTTCAATGACTTTAATGAGAACGGCACCTTTATCTGCAAGCAGTGTGACGCCCCTTTATATCGCTCTACCGATAAGTTTTCGGCAGGATGTGGCTGGCCCAGCTTTGATGATGAGATCGAAGGAGCTGTCACTCGCGTCCCTGATGCCGATGGCCGCCGAACAGAAATCGTCTGTACCCAATGCGGCGGACACTTAGGTCATGTTTTTGAAGGTGAGGAAATAACGCCCAAAAACACACGTCACTGTGTTAACTCGATATCGTTAAAGTTTATTAAAAAGGGTTAGTTTGTACGGCGACCGGACGGTCATGGAATTGGTAGGACTAACCAGATTCGAACTGGTGACCTCTACCATGTCAAGGTAGCGCTCTAACCAACTGAGCTATAGTCCTAAAGTGCGACGCATTATACAGCCTTCATCAATCTGTTCAATACCCAAACCCATAGAATTTTGTTTGATTGATAGATATTCTCAAAAGGCTTCATGCCTCCCTTGTTAATCAATCAGATTAGTCAGAATCCATTACGCTCAGTCTGGAAATACCCTATGTGGATACCACCCCATTAGCTGCACTGATTACTTGCTCAACACAACATCGTGCATTAGAGCAGTCTGATGGGTCTATAGCGTATGAAGATCTTTGCTTTACGAAGGTGTACATCTGTCCTCAAAAAAGAAAAAGCAGGAGCTGCTAAAAATAAGAGCCCTATCTTAAGGTCATTTTTTTTGTCATAAAATGACAATTCATAGAACAAACCATGCATTAGATTAAGGAGATAATAAATAAAACCATAAGGCTGAACCTAAAATGGTCTACGTAAAAAAAGTAAGCTTATCAATAAGGCTATCGAGTCTTTTTTTTATATTTTTACCTCATTATGCAATTTCATCTCAACCTCTTTATGAACAAAGGTGCACTTCCTGTCACTCAGCCAAAGCCGAAGGTAGTGAGGCCAGCCAGGCGCCTGCTATAGCCGGGCTAGATAAGTCTTATATTGTCAGGCAACTAAATAACTTCAAGCATGGCATTAGAGGGCATAAAAATGATGACAGTTATGCTCAAGCAATGAGTAGCATTGCACAAACTATTTCTGAAAGTGAGATTAGATCACTGGCTCAGTATATTCAGTCAATACCTATAAATAATCTTATCCAAGAAAATAGACCAATTAGTCTTAGAGGTCGCGGCTTATATTCAGGATGCTCAAGCTGTCACGGGCCTAATGGGGAGGGTAATAAAAATTTAGATACACCCAGGATTTCTAATCAGCATATATGGTACCTAAAGAAACAATTGGAGAAATTTAGATCGGATTTAAGAGGCACAGATAATAAAGATTATTTTGGCATTCAAATGAATTCAATGGCAAAAGATATAAAAGGACAAGACGACATAGAAACGCTCGTCAACTATATATCTTCCTTAGGTAAGTAAGTATGTATATGAAATTAATTATCATAGCCATCATTATCATTTCTATTGAATCTAAAGCTTCAGATTTCATTCTGAATGATCAATGCCCTCCGACATTTGAAAAGCTGACGGACGGAACATGCAAACTCAGAACCTTATATGACTTTTATGACTCCCCTCCCCAACATGGGGGTGTAAAGGTAAAATTACCCCTCTTACATGATCGATACACACCTGAACAAATCGACTTAGGCCGATACCTTTTCTTTGACCCTATATTATCTATTAACAAAGATATGTCTTGCGCAAGCTGTCATCAACCGGACAAAGGCTTAAGTGACGGTAGAAAGCGCTCGCTAGGCACAGTTTTAGGTGTAAAAAGAGAAGAATTGACACGCTCCACGCCCACACTATGGAATGTAGCTTTTCTAAAGCGTTTTATGTGGGATGGACGGGCAGATACTCTTCTCTCTCAAGCAGCCATCCCCTTACTGTCACCTCTTGAAATGGGAAATAACCGTGACGGTATTATCAACTCAGTACAATCCTCAACAGAGTATAGTCGGTTATTTTCTTTAGCCTACCGGGAACAGCCTAACTTCGAAAACATTACCTCAGCATTGGTCGCCTTTCAAAGTTCTTTGATTAGCTTTAATAGCCGCTATGACAGATATGCTCATGGTGGTGAAGATGCACTAAATAAGCAAGAAATTAGAGGTTATAACGCTTTCAGGGGATTTGTTGCTCGGTGCTCTCAGTGTCACGTCCCACCACTCTTTACCGACAGTGAACTGGCAGTTATTGGTGCTCCAGCCAATGATAAAGAATATGTAGATGATGGCGCTGGTGCTTTATCTGATGATGTTTTTTTGAAGGGGGCTTTCAAAGTTCCTACATTACGAAATATATCAAAGACAGCACCTTATTTTCATAGTGGACAATTTAACAACTTACTAGATGTTGTAAGTTTTTATAATAACACACGCGGTCACAAAGCCCCCAAGGGGCAAGAACTGAAGCTACATTGGCATATTCATATGACTGATGGACCAAAGCTTAGTAAGCAAAATATTGATGACATTGTAGCTTTTCTACACTCACTGGAGGATGAAAAAAACACGCCGATTATACCGCAAAAACTACCCTCAGGCTTACCACTGATTCCTTCTCTTTCTTCTCCTATTTATCAGGACCATAAAAAGGACAACAATAAATGATTTTCAATAAAAACCTCTTACCAATTTTTACTATTGTTAGTATGACGCTATTATCTGGGCAATCATCTGCTTTAGAGTTATCAGATTCCCCCCCTAAAAAATCTATTTCAGTACAAGCACAACAGATAACGCCTGAGCAATTAGAAAAAATAAATCAAGAGGTTAATAAAAAGATAAAGTGCCTACCAATAAATAACGAAAATGATTTAGAAGATAAATATCAGCAATTGCGCAATGCAAAATGGGATTTATCCAGCATGGGATGTGGTGTCCAGTATGGCGCTGAGCTGGCGGAGTCGGGCTTTTTTAACTTTTTAGAGATAGAGCAACAGTTAACAATTCTCGGAGATCTCACCGAATACTTTTCCGTCATTCACAAAAGTTATCCAACGCTATACGTACCGCCTGAAATTAAAGCAGAACTGGACATGCGCTGGGACAAAAACCGCGCAGCCGGTATGGCAATCATTTCAAGATTAGAACCCTATTGGTGGTGGCTGACAGAATTTAAGCTACTAAGCCACGCCTTCATACTTTCAGCAACACAACATTTGACGGAGCATAAGGACTTTATTAGACAAAGCCAAAGCTCTCTATCTGAGCTCAATGAAATACTGGAAAAAAAACCAGAAGCCCTTGATGCCCTTGCACCTCTTATCGTTGGACAAACTCTTTTGGCATTACCAGAGTTTACAGGCGGTGATCCAATCCGTGCGATTGAAGTACTAAAGCAGGGAATTGAGTTATCGCCTCAAAATCTCAATTTACACCGCTGGCTTATAGAAGCATACGTAGCTGAAAGAGAGCCGGAGCTTGCCATAGATGCACTAAAAAAAGCAGCTCTTGTTTCAGCGTCTCATCAACACCCTCAGGATCACAGTGACACACTCAAAGAACTGGTCGGTTTTGCACTTAGTCTAGAGCAGAAAGAGCTAGCCGGTTACTTAAAGTACCAACGAAAACTAATTTTAGAGCAAAACCCCGCTCTTCAACAGCGCCAAGAAGCCGCCTCTCTGGGCCATGGCGGAGAGAACCCAATTACCGGTAAGCATTCTGACGAGCTATAAGTAATAAACGGAGCATTTAGCATAATGAAAAAAATAACATATTTAGTAACAGCAATAGTAGCCATGGTGGCATCTACTACACACTCTGCCGAATTAAGAGTTTATGCAGATCAACGAATCCAAGATGCCGTTAAACAAGCCCAACCAGGGGATACCATACTTGTTGAACCAGGCTTATACCATGAAACAGTATATATCGATAAGCCTAACATCACCCTGAAAGGTGAAATTATAGATAACCAGTACGCCACACTCGACGGTAAAGGTATTCTAAATGACGGCATCATATCCTCTGGTCACTACAGTATCATCGATGGGTTTAAGGTCAGAAGATATAAAGGCAATGCGATAATGACTCAAGGCGCTAATAATTTCAAAATTCTGAATAACGTCGTGGAAGGTGCTTTTTATGGGATCTTCCCTCAATTTGGAAAAAATGGATTAGTCGCCGGTAATACAGTAAGCGGAGCTGAAGATGCAGGAATTTATGTTGGGATGAGCGACAATATTGATGTAATAGGCAATACTGCCTTTGAGAATGTAATGGGACTAGAGTTCGAGAATACCCGTAACGCACTCATGCGTAATAACAGGGTTTTTAATAATTCAGCAGGCATTGCACTCACTCTAGTTCCAGGACTACCGGTTAAAACTGCACGAGGCCTGATAGTAAAAGACAATGAAATAACCAACAATAACCTGCCAAACTTTGCGCCACCCAGTTCAATTGCAGCAAATGTTCCCTCAGGCTTGGGGCTACTTGTAGTAGGCGTAGATGATGTAACTATTGAAAATAACATAATCAAAGATAACGCAGGAGCAGGCGCATTTATTGCTGATATGCTGACGTTTGGCCTTGCAACGGACCCTCAAACAGAACCTTATCCCGACGAAATTAAGGTAATGAAAAACTCATGGACTAATAACGGCGAAGACCCTCAAGGTGTTATGAAGGACCTGATTGAGTCTACTGGTAACAAAGGATATGAAGTCATAGCGACAGGAAAAGAAAAGAAGAGCTGCATCCTCCCACAAGAAAACCTTGATAGCATAGGCACCCGCCGTTGGGATAAATGCCATGAAAGCATGAGTAAAGCAGATATTTCAACAGCCATGCTGCCAAAACCTGCACCTGCCCCGGAATACACTCTTGAGCAAAAGGGGCGCCTTACGTACCTAGCAGTTTGCACAGGATGCCATGCATATGAGGGAGTCTTACACGGCCCATCTATACGCTCAATCCAAGCCTTATACAAAGAGAAACCTTCTGAGCTTTCTAAGTACATTATATCACCAATACGTAAACGAGATGGTTTTCCTGAGATGCCCCCGCAAGCGTACCTAGGGGAAGAAACGATAAAAGCGATCTCAAATTATATTCTGAATGAATTAGAATAAAGCATTATTCAACTTTTGAGGGTAGAAGTAAGGCTGTACTTCTGCCTCCTGTCTATAGTTACTCGCAAGAACTGAGAGCCCCCTGAAAGCAGGGGCCCTGGTAATCCCCCCGAAAACTAACGGTCCTCAAAAGTAGAATATTCTCGTAACCTAAGCGCAGGAGATTCTGCATGAAAAAGTCACGTTATACCGACAGCCAGATCATGGCGATTTTGAAGCAAGCCGAAGCAGGCACACCAGTGCCTGAGCTGTGCCGTGAACACGGTATGAGCTCAGCTACATTCTATAAGTGGCGCGCCAAGTATGGAGGCATGGATGCTTCCTTGATGGCTCGCATGAAGGAGCTTGAGGAAGAAAACCGCCGTTTGAAGAAGATGTATGCGGAGGAGCGCCTTAAGGCAGAGATTGTCCAAGAGGCTTTGCAAAAAAAGTGGTAAAGCCGTCTCGCCGTAAGGAGATGGCGCAACAGGCAGTAGTAACGCGAGGTATCAGCATCCGGTTGGCATGCGATGCCTTTGGTATCAGTGAAAACTGTTATCGTTACCACCCGAGGCTCGACTCTGAAAATGCGGAGATCGCAGACTGGTTGATCAAGCTGATAGAACAGGAGTCCGACTGGGGATTTGGTCTGTGCTTTGACTATCTTCGCAACGAGAAGGGATTTGTCTGGAATCATAAGCGGGTTTACCGCATTTACTGTGAACTGGCGTTAAATCTCAGAGTGAGGCCTCGTAGGCGGTTAAATCGGCATAAGCCTGAACCCCTAAAGCAGCCTCTGCGTCAGAATCAGGTGTGGTCGATGGACTTTATGCATGATCAGCTCTCGGATGGGCGTACATACCGTCTCTTCAACGTACTGGATGACTTCCGACGTGAGGGTTTAGCGATTGAAGCAGGCTTTTCATTGCCTGCGATAAGAGTTATCAGGACTCTGAGCCAGCTGATAGAGTGGCGAGGAAAACCGAGTGTTATCCGCTGCGATAACGGCCCTGAGTTCATCAGTCATGAATTTACGGAGTGGGCTCGTAAGCACTCAATCCGGATTGAGTATATTCAACCAGGGAAGCCGCAACAGAACGCTTATATCGAACGTTTTAACCGCACAGCGAGATATAGCTGGGTAAGTAAGCATCTGTTCGAAACCTTGGAAGAGGTTCAGGATTATGCAACGCAGTGGCTATGGTTTTACAATCATGAACGGCCACACAAAGCCAATGGCGGCAGGCCGCCGATGAAAGCGGCTTAACTTCTACTTTTAACGGCAGTTAAAAATGGGAGGATTACCCCCTCATTATGACATTTTTCTTCATCTCTTCTGACGAGAATCGCTATTCCCTAACCCCTCCACATTAGCTACTATGCTTCTATACGTTCCGACTATTCAAATAATAAATTAGAGAACAATGATAAACACTAGCTCTGAGTTAAGTACGGTTAGACTCGAACTACTCGATAAAAAATATAGAGAGTGCCTGCTCCCGTTTTTAGATGAGGTTGGGATTAGCCCTGATATTTTTCAAGATCCAAATTATGAGTGCTCCTTACCTAAGCACGTTGCTCTCTTGGAAGTTGCTGCTAAGAAACTAAAAAGAAATAATCTGGGTCTCCAGTTTGGAAGGCAGGTTTTATCAACTGACTTCGGTGTTTTAGGGCAAGTTATCCGTAGTCATAAGACCGTTCGCGATATATTTATATGGCTTGATAAATATTTTGTCATCCATCAACAATCCTCGAGTATTTCCTTTAACATATCTAATGAAAGATGCAGCATTAGCTACCAAATAGATGATCCTTCGATCATAGAAAAGAGGCAAGATACAGAATTTTCTATCGCTGCAATCCATGCTTTAATATTAGAGCTAGCTCAAGAAAAGCCGCAGCTTATCCGTGTAGATTTCACTCACGACCGCCCTGAAAGCATCATAGAACATCAAGATTTTTTTGAACGACCTGTTTATTTTAAGCAACCCAAGAACTGCCTTATTTATAAAAATAATGTGCTAGATTTCCAATTAAAGACTAGTAATTACGTCATTTTAGATGCACTTAAATCTTATATAGAAGAGCTGCATAAGCAACGGAGCACAACCTCAGACTTTATAACCCAATTAAATATTGTTATATCAAGACAGCTAGGCAATGGGGGAACAAACCTCCCTAGAGTCGCAGAAGAAATGGCAATGAGTACTAGAACATTACAAAGACGCCTGGCTCTTTTAGATATTCAATTTGGAGAGCATATTGAAGAGCTTAGGAAATCCATGGCGCTTCATTATATTACAAAGAAACAGTGTTGCCTAACTGACATTGCTTTACTTTTAGGATACTCAGAAGCAAGCTCCTTTAGCCGTGCATTTAAGCGCTGGACAGGCTCAACACCAGGGCAGTATCGTAAGAAACTTCACTACTAATGCAATTCTTACCTCACTTATAGTGTATCAATTTTATTCTTTAGTTTTCTCTTCTGGCATCAATTGACCAGAAATATGACTCCATATGACGCGAGAAATTATAGACGACCCTAGATTATAAACATGCATGAGTTAGTACTCAAAAAATTTATAATAAAAAGGGTAAATAATGAATAACAATATATCTTCAAATCATAGAAATTTTGATTTAGAAGCAGCCTTAGAAATACATAAGCTACAAAAAGCATCACATTTATTGTCTTTGAATCCACCATTAGAGGAGAGGTTAAGTAACCTTAACACGCTTGAGAATTTACTCCTCGAAAATAAACAAGAGATTGCTATAGCTTTAAATAAGGACTACGGAAATCGATCTATTCACGAAACATTGCTTGCGGAAGTTTTCACTGCTGTCGACGGAATACGTTATGCAAAAAAAAATCTCCGAAAATGGACTAAGCCACAAAAAAGAAGTCACTCCATTTGGTTTTTGGGAGTAAAGAATACACTTATTGCTCAACCCAAAGGAGTTGTTGGGGTTATTAGCCCATGGAATTACCCTCTGTTTCTTTTTGTTAGCCCTGTTACATCAGCTTTTGCAGCTGGAAATCGATGTATGGTTAAAATGGCAAAAGAATCATCTAATCTTTCAAAACTTTTAAAAAACTTAGTTGATCATTACTTTGATACAGCAACACTTGCTATCATACCTGATATTTCAGGCAGTGATTTTACTAAAATACCATTTGACCACTTAGTATTTACCGGATCGGCTAGTACAGCACGTTACGTCATGGCAGCAGCCTCAAAAAATCTAACACCGATAACACTAGAACTAGGTGGAAAATCACCCTGCATTGTCGATTCCTCTTATGATCATTCTATTGCCGCTAAGCGCATCATGTACTTTAAAACACTGAATGCAGGGCAAACCTGTGTTGCACCTGATTACGTTTTTGTTCATGAAGATAAATTGAATGAATTTATCCATCAGTGTAAGAAAGCCACTCAAGATCGCTACAGCTCAATTGAAGGGTTAGACTATACAAGTATCATTTCTGAAGAGGCATTAAACCGTCTTCAAAACCATATAGATGATGCAAAAAATAAAGGAGCAAAAGTATATAATCTCATGAGAGATAGTAAAACAGAATGTATAGTAGGTAAAAAAAAATTAGCTCCTCATATTGTCATAGGTATGAGTGATGACTCTTCAATAATGCAAGAAGAAATATTTGGTCCATTACTGCCTATAAAAACATATAAAGATATGTCCACTGTATCCAAGTATATTAATTCACACGCAAACCCTTTAGGGTTGTACGTCTTTAGCCATAGAAAGTCATTTCAAAATTATTTCTTAAACAATACACTATCTGGCGCAATCGCCATTAATGACTGTGCACTACAAGTTGCACAGCATGATATGCCTTTTGGTGGAATAGGCGAAAGTGGAATGGGACACTATCATGCGCATGAAGGCTTTAAAGAATTTTCCAAGCTAAAACCTATTTTTAAACAAGCAAAGTTTTCCAGCATTGAATTACTCTACCCCCCTTACGGAAAGCGATTTGATTTTATACTAAAAGCAATGTTAAAACTAAAAATATAATACTAATTAGATGTAAAAAACTTCATTACTCTGTAATAAAAATGGTGAGTGTTTCAATAGAAACCCTCACCTTAGAGATTTTACTTATTAGTTTTTTCTTGTGGACCGTATAGAATAACCGCAAGTGCAGGTAGAATTGTTAATGCTCCTATCATATTCCAAATAAACATAAAAGTTAGCAACACACCCATATCAGCTTGAAATTTGATGGGAGAGAAAATCCAAGTGGCCACACCAATAGCAAGAGTGATACCTGTAAAAGAAACAGCTTTTCCTGTTGTTTTTAGTGTCTCTAAATACGACATTTTCATTGAGTGCCCTAACTTGAGATAGGATTGTAGCCGACTGAATATATATATTCCGTAATCTACGCCTATACCTACTCCCAATGCAATAACTGGCAGCGTCGCTACTTTAACCCCAATTCCCATCGCGACCATCAATGCTTGGCAGAGAATAGAAGTTAAAACAAGGGGCAAGACAATACACATTGTTGCACGCCATGAACCGAACATTAGTAAGCACATTGCAGCCACAGCAATATATACATAAATAAGCATCTCATATTGCGCATGATCGATAACTTCGTTTGTCGCTGCCTCGTACGCCGCGCTACCGTCTCCTAGACGAATCCAAATATCATTATCATTATGAGTGTTTGCAAAACGCCTAACCACACCGACTACTGCCGATAGTGTAGTTTGTTTGTGATCACTTAATTCAACTGTGATTATATGCTTTGAGCAATTACCTCTATCCGAAACTACAGCTAATCCGATATTCGACACAGCACGACTAAGCACACGTTCATCACGAGGTAATGCCATCATTTTAAGGTTACCCTCGTTGCCCAAATACCGGCTTATTTTGGCACGAGTTGCTGGTGAAGAAACTTTTTGGACACCCTCAACATTTTGCAACTCCCAACCGAGCCGATCTATCAACTCAATCACCTTAAATGTCTCACACTGTCCAATTGGTGTTTCAACAAATACATTTAGAATGTCTGTGCTGGTGGAAAAATTAGAGGTTATATAAAGATTATCTTGGTTGTAGCGCGAATCACTTCGTAATTCTGGGGCGCCCTGTTGTAAATCTCCTATCTTAATTTGTAAACTATATTCAAACCCAATTAGAGACGCGGCTAACGTAATCAAGAGTACAACTTGTGCCCTTTTGGGTTCTGCAAAGCGCCCTAACCATGCCAGAAACGTGTTTTTCTGCTCGAGTTTGTATTGAGCATGCTCTACACACTGCTGAGTTACTCCAACATAAGACATAATAATAGGCAGCAATACAAGGTTTGCAAAAATAACAACTACCACTCCCATACATGCAACAATAGCAAGATCTTTAATTGCACCTATATCAATTATAAATAGCATTGCAAAGCCAATACCATCACTCACTAACGCAACCAATCCAGCCTTATGCAATAAGTGAAATGATACTTTCGCAGAATCTATATTCGAGCGTCCTTTGGCAACTTCATGAGAAAATGCATTAATAACTTGTACACCATGACTTACGGCTATTGCAAAAATAAGAAAAGGAACAAGGATTGAGTAAACCCCAAGATCAAACCCAAGCAGATTAAGTACTCCAAGCTGGCAGATGACCGCAATGATAGAGCACATAATAGGGACCAATGTTGCTTTTAGACAACGAGAGTATTGATACAGCAACACCATGGTTATAAATGCTGCTATAAAGAAATAAATAGCGACTTGTTCAAATCCATCAACAAGATCAGATATTTTTTGTAGCTCTCCAATAACATAAATATCCAAACCTAGGGCTTGGTATTTTTCTCGAATATGGTCTAAATGATCAGTAAATTCATGTGTATCTAGTCGTTCGCCTGTGGTTGGGCTGTACGTAAGCACCTCAAAACTAATCATAGAGGATTTAAAATCGTTTGCAACGTAGCTACCAACAATCCCCGCATTGAGGATATTGTTTCTGATTTTAACCATAGACTCGGGGCTATCAACTAAAATATTATTATCAAGAACAGGACCGCTATCAAACCCTTCTGGAGTAATACCAAACCAAAGCATATTAGGAGCCCAAAGTGACTTTAAACCCGCAGTATCAACCCCCTTTAGCAAAGAAACTTCATCATTCAACTTTTGGAGTTTAAGTAGATAATCATACTCAAGAATATTTCTACCCTGATTTGCCACCGCTATCCTAATAAAACTACCTCCAACTTTATCATCTCTAAATTTTTTAGAATTTTCTATAAACTCATGGCTTGCTGGCAGGAGTCTTTCTAACCGCGTATCAGCATTAATAAAAGACGCTCTATACCCCAAAAATATTGTTAAAATAGTAGTTGCGATCAGAAACAAAAATCGGTGTTTAAAAAGCTGCTCTGTGAGTACAGAAAACTTATAAATATATAGATTATTCATACTATTTCCTCTGCGTACCTAATGAGCTTACCGATATAATCTGAATCCCTCCTAAGCCTACAATCCCAATTAATTCTTTATCTAGTAGCTCTATACCACTCAATGGAAGCCCTGTTTCAGAAGAGGACAATTTGGACAGTTTTGTATCTAAATCAACGACTACTACAGCCCCATCCGCTGCAGAAAGTAGTGCCCTTCTTTCATTTAACCAAACTCCACTACTCAGGCCCGCCTGCGTTCCTGTCTCTATTTGTGTCCAATTTTCACCGTTATCCTCAGACAACATCAGCACACCACCGACACCAAATGCTAATATGCTGTCTGAACCGGCTTCATTCCCCTGCACAATCAGTCCATGAAATGAGCCTTTATGAGAAGTCCTAAGTGCTTGAAAGTTTTCGCCATGATCAGTTGACCTGAAAATCAAACCGGACTCAGATGCGATGTAAATATTGCCTTTCGAGCCGGCTCCTATAGAAAAAAGATGCCATTCGTCATCATTATCTATATGTGTTTGCCAATTTTCCCATGTATGCCCGCCATCGGAAGTACGAAGTAATGTATTGAAGGCACCTACCGCATAGCCTTGCTGAATATCCTGAAACCAAACGTCCAACAGTGACCCCTTTGATTCACCTGCCCTAGCATCGTATTGATGTATCCACTTCTGACCACCATTATTGGTTTTTAAAATGACTTGATCTTCACCAACAGCCCAACCTGTTTTACCATCCGGAAAGAACACCGCATTTAAGTGTGTGCTAGAGGGCACATCCGCTTGAAGCCATGATAGCCCCCGGTTATCTGAATAAATGATGATACCTCTTTCACCAACACATACTGTTCGTGTAGGAATAGTAACGATATCCAAAAGTAAGGCATATTTAGCGATAGAGGACGGGATGGGCGCGATATCTAGCGGGTCTTGATACTCAGCATACGCTGAACAGCTCAGCAGTGAGCAAATAAATATCTTCAGGGCTAATTGATTTATACTGTGTTTGAAAGTTGAATAGTACATTTAATATTCTTCTTGAGCGAATAAAATGGGGGACAAAGAGTGCCCCCTATAGAGCGGTTTAGCGCCCTCTACGACGAAGCGC
The DNA here is from genome assembly GCF_008630635.1 of Neptunomonas concharum. Classification (NCBI taxonomy): domain Bacteria; kingdom Pseudomonadati; phylum Pseudomonadota; class Gammaproteobacteria; order Oceanospirillales; family Oceanospirillaceae; genus Neptunomonas; species Neptunomonas concharum. Next base: position 2,378,040 of record NZ_CP043869.1, read on the forward strand.
AGCCGCAGTAAAGTAGGACGCATTAGGTGGAGTGGCCGCAAAGTTATATCCTATTCCTTCAGCGGGAAGGCCAATTACATGATACCCCCCCTCCTTCAGGTCAATATTGGTATATGCACCTGCAGAAACAAGTGGAATTTCCGGAGCTACAACAGGATAAGAGTACCCAATACGCCAGAGTTCACCGCTGCCATCATAGCGTTCAGAGGCTAGAATTCTCCAACTATCTTCATCAAGATATTTTATTCGCTTCTGATATAAATGCCTCTGACCTTCCTTAACAGTGCCTTCAACAACCCAAACCCGGTGTAATTCATAGCGTATTAAGTCAGGGTTGATATATGGAGTTGTTGTAATATCCGCTATTTTATTTTTAGGTGAGTTAAGCCGGTTATTGTTATACGGCACATACATCTCTTTCTTGCCAATTAATGTCCAGTCATAACGCTCGGGAGAGCCACTGTAGACGTCAACATCATCAATAACATTTAAAGCTCTATCTGGCGTATCAAATTTCAAACTAGGTGCCCTTCTTACACGTCTTTCGCCTGGATCATAGCTCCATGCTTGACGCGGTGCTTTTGATGCATTGACACTATCGATAACAACAACCCCCTCTCCCGCATCACGCGCTGGTTGTGTATACTGAACCGATGTTTTGAACAGAACATCTTCGTTCTTAGATGTTGTAGCCAAATCTTGGAAGGGACTGTACATCATCATTTCGTATGTCCAGTCCTGACGCTGACCATTGTTAAAGATAATCGCTTCCTGAGCGGTTACACTTCGGACTGCAGAGTTTGGATTACTTAACAAGTAATTCCATATTGCTTCACTTCCAGACTTGGGAATTGGAAACGGTATACCACCTGCGGCGCCTTCAACACCTTTGCCCTCATCCACTAACTTAGCTGACGTAGCATTGTTTTTAGTTGCACTATAAAAGGCATCTGGAAAAGCTGCCGTACGACGTGTGGGATAAATATCCATTCGAAAATCATCAGGATAAATTTCAAATAAGGCTCTTGTTCCCGGAGTTAACTGATCTGCGTAATTTTTGTAATTAGCAGATGTAATCGTGAACACGACCTTGTCTTGGCTGTATGGGTTAGGACGATCAAACTCTTCATTAGGCCATCCTGGAAGAGGGCTTGTTAAACCACCTGTCCATGCTGGGATGGAGCCATCAGCGTTTCCCTTTCTCTCTGCCCCTACTGGAGTTAAATCAGTAACCAACCTCTCTGATTCTTCAGGGCTTACCGCTGCAAATACAACTGAACATCCTAGAAGAAAAGGAGCTACCAAAATGCCTAAAACTTTTTGCTTACACATAATACTAACCTCTCGGAACACTCGTATTAAAACTTGTAATTGATAGAAAACTGGTAGCTATCCAAATCTTCATAATCAGACTCTTCTTGATCAAAGCGGTTGTAACCCAGTGATGCTTCCCATTCATTACTGAAATTAGCTTTCAATGTTGTGGACAACTGCGTTCGGCCTTCAGCAAAGTTGCCATAGAAGTGAGAGTAGCCTTCAATGTCGTGTTGCAAAAACACCGTTAGTGATAGGTCTACGGCTGGAAGGACAGAAAACCATGTGCCGGTCCATTGGCCGGCAACGCCATAGGAAATATTATCTGCCGATTGAGTCGAACCAATAAGGTTATTAGACCCGTCTCGCGTAACCGATTGGTGGACTGTTACATTACGCGCATTTCCACTGAGATAGTCGATACCAAATTGAGTAAGCACCTGTTGGGAATCAATACCTAAAAAGCCTTTCCCTCCAACCCAGAGAGTATTTACCGTTAGATTAAGCGTATCGTGTTTGCTTACCCCCAAAGACCCAGGAGCAGCACCAAAAGCACCAATGCCGCTATTCAAATTCATCAAAGGACGGTCAGGCCTATACGCAATTTCTCCTGCAATCGCTATACCGCCTATGGTGGTGGCTAAACTAGCGCCAAACATATCAATGTTTTCAGGCCAGAACTGGCGCGCACAAAGCAAAGAAGTAAATGAACAAGCGCCACCATTAGTAGCATTTAGCGCGGAAAGATCTACTGTAGACTCAAAGAAAGCTAGTTTTTCATGATAACGGCTATAATAAACCCCAAACTCATAGTCATCCCCTATCAATCCGCGATATGAAATACCCCATTGGCCCGTATCGTCAGGAGTACGTTCACTATCAACATAACTAATATCATTGGGTAATCCCAGAAATGCCCCCGACCTCACTATAGTCTCAGAATTACCACGATATAGTGGATCAGCACCATATTGAGTACCAGCAATTGGCATTTCTGAACGGAGCCATTCTGCTTGATAATAAGCGGACAGTGCTCCGGTATCACCTATACCTAGCTGCCCATAAAGCGTGTTAGTCCCTACAAATGCTTGCTTAAATTCAGTCCCAGGTGTAGTTAACTTGCTAATATTGAGAGGAGTTTGAGTTGAAACACCATCAAGAAAGAAAAGTCCCTCGCCCCAATTTATAACCTGCTTCCCTAGTCTAATTTCAAGAGGTTTCTCTCCTATATTAAACTCACCGTATACATATACATCCAATAGATTGAACGTGTTTCCAGCGTAATCCTTTGCCGCATTAGACCAACGCCCAGCCGATCCTAATCCATTGCCGCCGAGCAACACCGTAGACAATGGATCTATAGCCCCCGAGTCCATAATCTTAGAATCATATTGATAGGCAGCTGACATAATTAAACCGTAGTTACGCCAACCCATATCGAGATCCAATCCAGCGCTGTATATATTACTGAATTGATCCCCAGCATTTGGCACCCGAAGCTCAGTAAGTTCGTTCAAACCTAGCGCATTAGGATCAGCTTGTTTATTTTCAGCACGGATCGATGTTGCATAACCCAACGTAACATCCAAATTCCCAGTTAGCTCACTATCACTGCTAAAAGGGAGCTGGACTGCGTGGGATACGTTTGAAAAGAGTAATGCACCCAAACTAACAACAGAGAGCAATACAGCTCTTCGTTGCTCAATGGCAATATCTCGCATGTTGCGACCTCATTATTATATTTATTTGAGTTCAATCGCTTTTGATGAGCAAGATCACCTTATCGGAACCACCAACCCTGCAAAGTAGGGCACTATGCATTGCAAAGAGAATCTCAGTTTTCAAAAACCAGAGCTTTATTCAAAGTATCGGTTTTTATTGGACTTGACCCTAGATAGGTAAATCAGCACACCAAAAGTTACATATAAGCTACCATTCGCCATCCAAAGCAACCCGACATACAGTGCCACTTGATCTAACATCTAACGCCAAATTGGTAGTGTTTAAAAACGATAGGAAAATCTGAAGTCTAATTCTGATATTAGGCGTATTAATACATCTAGATACTCAGGCCTATATTCAAACATAGGCCAAGTAACTCGCTCGCAATATTAGTCTAAAAAAAACTGTAAAGGGGTGAATAATATCGTAGTGAAGGTTTGCGCAAGCCCTCTCGTCATTTTTTCTTTGTATTTTTCAAACGATATTGTTTTCGATTGCGTATTTCGCAAGGCCAGCAGCCGTTTGGATATTGAGCTTTTGTTTGATGTTTTGACGGTGGGTTTCGACTGTTCTAACGGAGATATCCAGCTTGCGCGCGATATCTTTGTTACTGCCGCCTTCTGCTAAGAGCTTCAGCACGCTCTCTTCTCGCTTAGTCAGGCAGGGACGATCTTCATTGTATGAATGTTTATTATCCGGAGCAAACTGCTTTACAAGCGCCTCGGATGCCCGTGAGCTGAAATAGGTTCCTCCTTGGTTGACCACTTCAATCGCTCTTACCAATTCTTCTGATGCGACGTCCTTGAGGACATAGCCCGCTGCGCCAGACTGCATCAGTTGCAGGATATATTCACGGTTTTCATGCATGGATAAAATCAGTACACGACAAGCAGGAAAGCGTAACTGCATCTCTTTTGTTGCTTCAAGGCCGTTCATCACCGGCATGGATACATCCATCAGTACAACAGCGGGGGATAAACTTTCAGCCAGTTCAAGCGCTTCTAGCCCATTACTCGCTTGCCCTACGACCTCAATCCCAGGTTCACTGGATAAACAAGCATTAATGCCGTCCAATACCAATGGGTGATCATCCACTAATAACACTCGTATCATTTTGCTTCCTCTGTACGCATCTAGGCTAAGGGTAGTTTAACCGTTAGCTGAGTGCCACTACCCGGTTCGGAAGTGAGTAAAAACTCGCCACTGAGCAACTCAATGCGATCATGCATGTTACGTAAACCAATACCCTCCCCCAAAGTTTGGTTAGCTTTGAAGCCACAGCCATTATCTTTGAGTGTGGTCCAGATATAGCCGCCTTGTACCCAGGTTTTAAGACGTACTTCATCCGCTCCCGAATGCTTATCGACATTACAAAGTGCCTCTTGGACGACTCGGTACAGCGTGATCTCTATATCTTCGGGCAGACGCTGTGCAGGAAAATCCAGTTGCGTTTCTACGATAATGCCCGTTCGGGCTTCATATTCATCGAGTAAGCTTTTCAGGGCTGAGGTGAGCCCCAGATCATCCAGCAGGCTTGGCCGTAGATCGTGGGATATACGCCGCACCTCTTGGATCGCCTGATTCAGAACATCCACGCCTTTAGACAGATCCTCTTCAGCGGTTTTATCCCCTTTACGAATCTTATTCAGGCCCAGTTCTACCCGAAACTTCACGGATACCATTAATTGATTGATGCCATCATGCAGCTCTCTGGCAAAGCGACGCCTTTGTCCTACTTGAAACTGTACCGATTTGTGAGCCAGCTCTCTTAAGCGAGCATCGGCCAAACGACTTTCATGGACATTAATCGCAATCCCAATCATGACAATAATGATGGCCGTTGCAGAGGTGATCACCAAAACAGTAAAAAAGGTATTGCGTATATTGTGGGTGACTTGCTGCCGTGTTTTGGCCACCTCTTTCGCAATGTCATCGACATAGAGGCCTGTTCCCATCATCCAGCCCCACTTGGGTAGCTGGATCACATAACTAAGCTTGTCTTCGTTGCCTCCTTTGGAAGGTTTCCTCCACACGTAACGGTGGAAACCGCCTCCTTGCTCAGCCAATAACAATAAGTTTTTGATAACCGCATCGCCTTTGTCATCTGTCAGGCTGATCAAGTTTTGCCCTACCAGTTCAGGCTGGGCGGGATGCACCAAATTAATGCCATCCGCGTCGTAAACAAAAAAGTAGCCATCCTCACCATAGGTTAACCCGGTAAGAATCCGCTTTATTTTTTCTTGCGCTTCAAAATCTTTAAGCCAAGGGGTATTCATAACCGGCTCAATTGAGGTAAGTGCCAGACTCACATAGTGTTCCAGTTCGGCTTTTTTAGATGCCAGCAAGTTTTGCTCAAACGTAGCGATCTCTAATTCAGAAAGCGATTGTGCCTGCTTAATACTCACCAACGTAATAATGCCTGTTACGAGTAATAACGGTAAAAGTGCTAGTGTGAGTATTTTGAGTTTGAGCGGCATCATGTAGACTGATTGCTTGGATTTCAGCACATCGTGCCGTAGCTTTTGGTCAACTTCCACTTTAACGATGCCTTATGCGTAGTAATCGGGATGGGAGCTACGTAGTTCCCACAGCATTTTAGCCTATCCTTCCATACTCATCACCCGTTAAGCTTAGGTAGTATATGAATACACTTAAGTTACAAAGACAATGGCCGAGAGTATTTAGTACAGGCGCAATTGATTGGCTATACTTTTCATATAGTCAGCGTACAGGTAACGCAAATGGCTTCTGATTTAACGCAAGGTTATATTCGTCACCCCAGTGAGATTCCTACTCAGATTTCACTCTGTTCTAGGTCTGCTTTTTCCCATAATACCGAGAGTTCATCCGGCAATATTGGCGTAAGCCTTTATACTGATCACTTTTATGCGATTGGTACTGCGCTTGAGATTCGCATTCGCTTAACCGAGACTGATTTTATTGCTTCAGGTCATGTTGCGTGGTGTATTCCTGAACGCGATGGCCGCTTTCGAACAGGTCTGGTTTTTGATGATCCTGATACCGCCTATGCCGTCAGAATGATTGAGCAAGTCTGCCACATAGAGCAATACCGTAAAGAGGTAGAACAACGAGAAGGACGACACCTTAGCCAAGAAGATGCCGCCAGTGAGTGGATTCTGCGCTATGCAAAAGACTTCCCCACATTAGATAGCCACACTCACCCCTAGCTATATTGCCGCGTGTTTTAGTTTCTCAAGTTCATCGCGATAGCGTGCTGCTAATTCAAACTCCAGATTTTTAGCCGCTTCATACATTTTATCTTCCAATTGTCCCATCGCTTTGACCAGTTGCTTAGACGACAGCGTACTTGGGTCGATATGCAAGTCACCTGTTTGCTCAGCCACTTTTTTAGCAGTTCTTGCCGCTTTTCGGCCAGGAATCGTCGATGCCCCTTCCATAATATCGGCAACCGACTTGGTAATACCCTTAGGCGTAATTCCATGAGCCTCATTATGAGCTACCTGCTTCTCGCGTCGACGCTCCGTTTCGGCCATCGCTCTCTCCATAGAGCCTGTGATGCGATCAGCATAGAGAATTGCCCGACCATTAATATTACGCGCCGCTCGACCAATCGTCTGAATCAAAGCAGTATCTGAACGTAAGAAACCCTCTTTATCTGCATCCAGAATGGTGACCAGCCCGACTTCTGGCATATCGATCCCTTCTCGAAGCAAGTTGATACCCACCAACACATCAAACTCACCGATTCTTAAATCGCGGATAATTTCTACACGCTCTACGGTGTCAATATCCGAATGCAGGTAGCGCACCCGTACATTATGTTCTGCTAAATACTCCGTTAAATCTTCTGCCATCCGCTTGGTAAGCACTGTAACCACAACCCGGCATTTATCAGCCACGACTTTGTTGATTTCACCTAATAGGTCATCTACCTGTGTAGTGGCAGGGCGCACCTCCACTATAGGATCGATTAACCCCGTTGGGCGTACCACCTGCTCAACTATCTGCCCCGCATTAGCCGCTTCATACTTGCTAGGGGTTGCTGATACGAAGATCATTTGAGGGGCGAGTTTCTCCCACTCTTCAAACTTAAGGGGTCGGTTATCTAAGGCAGAAGGTAAACGAAAGCCATACTCCACTAGCGTCTCTTTTCGAGAACGGTCCCCTTTATACATGGCTCCCAACTGAGGAATCGTTACATGAGACTCATCAATCACCACCAAGGCATCATCAGGGAGATAATCAAACAGTGTGGGGGGGGCACCACCAGGCTCACGACCTGACAGGTAACGGGAGTAGTTTTCAATCCCCGAGCAATAACCCAGTTCCGTAATCATCTCCATATCGTACAAAGTACGCTGCTCTAAGCGCTGTAATTCAACCAGTTTGTTGGCTTCTTTTAGTTGAGCCAAGCGCTCGTGCAGCTCCTCTTTGATCTGCGTAACCGCATTCATCAAAATATCTTTGGGTGTGACATAGTGAGTTTTAGGATAGATCGTCGTACGCGGGACTTTACGTAGCACTTCACCGGTTAGCGGATCGAAGTAACTTAAACTTTCGACTTCGTCATCAAACAGCTCGATTCTGACCGCTTCGCGCTCCGACTCAGCCGGAAAGACGTCAATCACATCTCCTCGGACACGGTACGTACCTCGGTGCAGTTCGACATCATTACGGGTGTATTGCAACTCCGCCAAACGACGTAGAATTTGTCGCTGATCGGCCTGCTCACCTCGGTCCAAGTGCAGCATCATCGACAAGTAAGATTGAGGGTCCCCTAAGCCATAAATAGAGGATACCGTAGCAACGATGATAGCGTCTTCTCGCTCCAACAGCGCTTTAGTGGCTGACAAGCGCATCTGCTCAATATGCTCATTGATGGAGGCATCTTTCTCGATGAAGGTATCAGAGGAAGGCACATACGCCTCCGGCTGATAATAGTCATAGTAGGATACGAAATACTCTACCGCATTATCCGGAAAGAACTCCTTGAACTCACCGTATAACTGGGCAGCCAACGTTTTGTTATGCGCCAAAATGATGGTCGGGCGCTGTACCTCTGCAATCACATTGGCAATCGTAAAGGTTTTACCCGAGCCTGTTACTCCAAGTAAGGTTTGCGCGGCCAATCCGGCATTAATCCCTTCAACCAACCCCTTGATGGCGCTCGGCTGATCACCTGCCGGTTTGAAATGGGAATGCACACGAAAACGCTGTTTCATTGTCAAACTAACACCTGGTCTAAAAATTAAAGCAAGCGGATGAGTATACGACGTCTTCTGAAGCACGTCTTGCCCCTTGCCCAAACTGATCTCAATTTTTGCAACCGTTTTTTTTGATGCAGGGCCGGATTTCACCTATTTAATGATGTCTCAACGAAAATGATTCCGTTATAATTTCCCCGCTTAAATCTAGCGTCTTTACTTAATTTTTCTTCATAGAGGACTATGAATTGGACGTTCAACTTTCAGACCGCGTAAACAGCATCAAACCCTCGCCTACTTTAGCTGTCACCAATCGTGCAGCAGAACTTCGCGCAGCGGGTAAAGATATTATTGGCTTGGGTGCAGGTGAACCTGACTTCGACACCCCTGAGCATATTAAAGATGCCGCTATTCATGCTTTAGACAACGGTTTCACCAAATACACCGCTGTTGATGGCACCCCCGGTTTGAAAAAAGCGATTATTAACAAATTCAAGACAGAAAACGGCCTAGATTATGAAGCCAACCAAATTCTTGTCTCATGTGGTGGTAAACAGAGCTTCTTTAACCTGTCGCTAGCATTGCTAAACCCTGGCGATGAAGTGATCATCCCTGCTCCTTACTGGGTTTCTTACCCGGATATGGTACTGGTTGCCGACGGCAAGCCTGTTATCGTTACGACAACACAAGCACAGCGCTTTAAAATGACACCAGCTCAGCTGGAAGAAGCGATCACTCACAAAACACGCCTTGTGGTACTTAACAGCCCATCCAACCCAACCGGCGTTGCTTACTCGCTAGAAGAGCTAGCCGCACTGGGCGAAGTACTGAAAAAATTCCCCAACATTCTGATCGCAACAGACGATATGTATGAACATATCCGCTTTAACGATCTGCCGTTTTGCAACATTTTGAATGCTTGCCCAGAACTATACGATCGCACGATCGTACTCAACGGTGTTTCCAAAGCCTACTCCATGACAGGCTGGCGTATAGGCTATGCCGCAGGCCCTGCCAAACTGATTGGCGCGATGAAAAAAGTACAGTCGCAAAGTACCTCCAACCCTACATCTATCTCCCAAGTAGCCGCTCAGGCAGCACTGGAAGGTGGCAATGAGTGTGTGGAGAAAATGGTCGTCGCCTTTAAGGAACGCCACGAATTTGTTGTCGCCGCCCTTAATGAGATTGATGGCGTAGACTGCATCCCTGCTGATGGTACCTTCTATGCGTTCCCAAGCTTCCAACAGCTTATTGATAATGACCCACGCTTTGAAGATGACATCGCCCTTGCAGAATTCTTACTGAATGAAGCTGGCGTTGCTCTTGTTCCTGGTTCTGCGTTTGGCGCACCAGGCAACATGCGCCTATCCTTCGCTACTGGGTTATCCGTATTAGAAGACGCCCTAAGCCGCATCAAAAAAGCACTACAAAGCTAAGTAGTCTTTTCTGGAAACACCTTCTATCTAAAACCGGGCAATGCCCGGTTTTTTGTGTTTAGAAGTTGGTATTGTTATCCCCTCTCGAAACAGTTTGTTTCTTAAATAGAACAATCCTTAACACTTCTTTACTTGCAGTTCTTTATGCTATCCATAGAATAGGCAATAATTTTAGAACGACCGGTCTAGTTAATAATGGTACAAGGTAGACATCCCGAGCACAGCCGGGAAAAGATTCTCGAAAAGGGCTTAGAGCTTTTTATTGAACAGGGTTATCACGCCACAGGATTGACGCAGATCCTTAAGGTGTGCCAAGTCCCTAAGGGTTCTTTTTACAATTTTTTTGGCAGTAAAGAGCAATTTGCTGTTGAGATTATCGAGCATTATCACGCGTTGGAGTTTGATCGTTGGCAAACTGAGTTCGATAAGCTCGAAGGCTCCCTTTTTGAACGTATCCGCTTACTGTTGGAACGTGAAGTTCTCTGCTTTAAAGAGGATAGAGATCACGTAGGTTGCTTGCTTGCCAACTTTGCAGGAGAAGTGGGCAACGCATCAGAGCCCTTTCGCTTGGCAATCTATAACGCAACTCAAGAGGTGATCAAGTCAATAGAAGATGATCTCATTGTGTGCCAGCAAGAGGGCGATGTGCGTACCGACCTTGATGCGCTAACGCTGGCAAAACTCTTTTGGGATGGTTGGCAAGGTGCTTTGCTTCGTATGAAGGTAGAGCGCTCTACCCAGCCTCTCACAGATATTATCGAACTTTATTGGAATACGATTTTACCGCCTCAATACAAGGAGACTGCGGATGCAACCTAATATGAGAACATTAAGCCTTGGCCTAATATTACTCTCAACCAGTTTAACCTCGCAGGCAGCTGAGGATAAAAAGCCCCAAGGTCTACCCGCTGAGGTGGTAAAAGTACAAACCAGCATACTCGTTAATGAGCTGAATGCCGTGGGCACGTTGGAGGCATCCGAGCAGGTCGTTATACGGCCAGAGCAAAGCGGTCTGGTTACACAGATTCTGTTTACTGAGGGGCAGAAGGTAGAAAAAGGCGCGACATTATTTGAATTAAACGCTGACTCTTATAAGGCGGAAGTCGCTCAAGCGCAGGCCCGTGTTCGCCTCAGTCAGAATGAGTATCAACGCGCCGATCAGTTGTTAAAGAAACGGGTTGGTTCAGCCAATGATCGTGATAACGCCCTCGCCCAACTGCGTGTGGATGAAGCACAGCTGGAAGTTGCCAAAGTTCTGCTTAACAAAATGACAATCAAGGCACCCTTTCGTGGGGTGTTGGGTCTGCGTAATGTGAGCGCTGGTGACTATGTCACGTCGGGTGAGGCGTTGGTTTCTCTGGCCGATATTGACGAAATGAAGGTAGAGTTTAACCTCCCAGAAACGTTTCTGAGTCAAATCAGTAATGGGCAGCAGGTTCAGCTCTCTGTCGCCGCCTATCCTGATACAAACTTTACAGGTGAAGTTTTTGCCATCTCTCCCTTGGTAGACCCCCGCAGCCATAGTGTTCGGGTTAAAGCCCGTGTGCAGAATCCTGATGGATTACTGCGCCCGGGCCTATTTGCCAACATCCGCGTGCAGATTGGCAAAAATGATCAGGCTTTACTGATTCCCGAAGAAGCCATCATCCCTAACAACAACACCTTTCTTGTCATGAAAGTGGATGAGAAAAATACCGTTGGTATGGTTCCGGTTACGTTAGGGGATCGAAAAAATAATCAAGTCCAGATACTCAGCGGCCTTAATGCAGATGATGTTATCGTCACAGCGGGCCATATAAAGCTACGCCCCGGTATGCCCATCACCCCCATTTTCCCTCAGCCTCAAACGGCTGACGCAAAACAGGAAGGTTAATTAAAGTATGGTACTTTCTGATCTCAGTATTCGCCGCCCCGTATTGGCCACCGTGATGAGCCTGATGCTGCTATTAATCGGCATCATCGCTTATGACCGCCTGACCGTGCGTGAATACCCAAAAATAGATGTACCTGTCATCACTGTTGAGACAGGCTATCCAGGTGCAAGTGCGTCTATTATCGAAACCCAAGTCACCCAGATCATCGAAGACTCGCTATCAGGGATTGAAGGGGTCGACTTCATGTCGTCTATCAGCCGCTCTGAAAAAAGCCAGATAACGATCAATTTTAAACTGGATCGCGATCCTGATGCAGCTGCCAGTGATGTACGTGATCGCGTAGGCCGTGTTCGTGGTGCATTACCCGATGATATCAACGAGCCTATCGTCGCTAAATCCGAGGCCGATGCCCAGCCAATTATCTGGCTGGCATTCTCTTCTGATCGACATTCGCCATTAGAAGTCTCCGCTTTTGCAGATAAACGCGTAAAAGACCCTCTACAAACGGTTTCAGGGGTTGCCAGCATTATGATTGCGGGTGAACGCCGTTATGCGATGAGAATCTGGCTTGATGCCGACCGTTTAACTTCTTATGGATTAACACCGAACGATGTCGAAAGCGCCCTACGCGCCCAAAACATTGAGGTACCCGCAGGTCGAATCGAAAGCGGCCAGCGCGAGTTCAGCGTGCTGACAAATACTGATCTGAATACAACGGATGAATTTGGTAGCGTTATCGTACGTAATGACGATAGTTACCCTATTCGCATTCGTGATGTTGCGCGTATTGAAATCGCACCCGAATCCGAACGAATCATTGGTCGCTATAACGGTAAAAATGCCGTCGCGATGGGGGTTGTTAAACAATCCACGGCAAACCCGCTGGATGTATCCAACGGGATCAAAGCGGAGATAGAGCGTATCAAAACAATCCTGCCCGAAGGGATGCAGGTCAACGTGGCATATGACTCTTCTATCTTTATTCAAGCCTCTATCGACTCTGTTTTCAAAACCTTGGCAGAAGCCGGTATTCTGGTTGTTTTGGTTATCTTTTTCTTTTTAAGAAACCTTCGGGCCACATTGATCCCTGTCGTTACGATTCCATTATCGCTGATCGGCGGTTTTGCGATTATGTATCTGCTCGATTACTCAGTAAACACCCTAACCCTACTGGCTATGGTATTAGCGATTGGTTTGGTTGTTGATGATGCGATCGTTATGCTGGAGAACATCTATCGCCACGTGGAGGATGGGCTTTCCCCGGTAAAAGCGGCCTTTGTCGGTAGCCGAGAAGTAGGCTTTGCCATTGTAGCGACCACTTTAACACTGGTTGCGGTTTATGTACCTGTGGCCTTAACCCCTGGCAGAACAGGTAAACTGTTTACCGAGTTTGCTTTAACACTGGCGGGTGCCGTATTGATTTCAGGTTTTATTGCGCTGACGCTATCCCCCATGATGAGTTCTAAAATGTTACGCCATGAGAAAAAGCACTCATGGCTCTTTAATCTCATCGAGAACATGCTCAATAGCATCACATCAGCCTATCAATTCCTGCTAAACAAACTGCTACGTAACGGCCTATTGGCTCTGATTATCATGGTAGGCAGTGCGGCAGGCTCTTGGTACTTCTACGACAAACTACCCAAAGAGCTGGCTCCCGTTGAGGACCGAGGCACCATTATGAGCTTCTCGATTAACCCCGATGGCTCTTCGGTAGATTACGTCAATCGCTACTCCAAAGGAGTTGAGCGTATTATCGCCAATGTACCAGAGCATAACCGTTACTTTACTGTGGTGGGTTTCCCTTCTGAAACCAACTCTCTCGCCTTCCTCGGTCTCAAACCCTGGGATGAACGTGAACGCAAGCAACAGCAAATTGCGGCGGAGTTAACGCCACAGCTATTTGGTGGCGTTACCGGAAATATGACCTTTGCCATGAATCTACCTTCACTAGGCCAGAGTATCATCTCGCGCCCTGTGGAGTTTATTATCAAGTCGAATGGCACCTATGACGACCTAAAAGTCATTACCGATAAAGTCATGGCGCAGGTTTATCAAAACCCAATGTTTGTTCAGCCGGATACAGATCTCAAACTGAATAAGCCTGAGCTTCAAATTGATATAGATCGTAGTAAAGCCTCCGATATTGGTGTCCCAGTGGAACGGATCGGCCGAACGCTAGAAAGCTACATTGCGGGCCGTGAAGTAACTCGCTTCAAAAAAGAGGGCGATCAGTATGATGTGATTGTGCAGGTAGATAAGCAGGAGCGCAGCTCACCTTCTAACCTATCTGACCTGTATGTCAGAAGTGACAGCGGTGACATGGTTCAGTTGTCAAATGTCGCAACGGTCAGGGAGACAGTCGCACCTCGTGAGCTTAACCACTTCGATAAAGTGAAAGCGGTTAAGTTACAAGCGATGCTAGCGCCCGGCTACAGCATTGGAGAAGCGCTAAGCTTCCTTGAAACCACTTTGCAAGAGGTAGCGCCAGAAGCAAGCTACGACTACGGCGGACAATCCCGAGAGTTTAAAGAATCCAGCGACAGTCTACAGATGACATTTGCACTGGCGCTGATCTTTATTTTCTTAGTACTGGCCGCGCAGTTTGAGAGCTTTCGTAATCCGTTTATTATTTTGCTTTCAGTACCACCTGCAATTTTCGGCGCGCTTTTTGCTCTGTCTATTACGGGAGGCTCGTTTAACATCTACAGTCAAATCGGCTTGATTACACTCATCGGCCTGATTGCTAAACATGGTATTCTGATTGTCGAATTTGCTAACCAATTGCAAGAGCAAGGTAGCAACGTAAAAGATGCTATCATGGAAGCTGCCACATTGCGTTTGCGACCCATATTGATGACAACAGGCGCCACCGTACTCGGGGCCCTTCCTCTGGCTTGGGCGACAGGTGCCGGAGCGGAGTCTCGAGAGCAAATTGGTTGGGTTATTGTTGGGGGGATGCTATTTGGCACCTTGATGACGCTGTTTGTCATACCCACAGTTTATAGTTTCTTAGGGAAACGCAGTGAAAACACAGTCGAGCAGGAATATGCTGAATCGCTACAGCCAGTAAGGAATAGTCAATGAAACCACTACCGTATGCTATCCGTTCTATCGTCCTGACCAGCCTCTGCGCTGTAACGTTTCAGGCAAGTGCGGGTTCTTTAAAAGAGATTTACCATCAGGCACTGCAAAATGATCCGCAGCTAAAAATTGCTGAGGCGACGTTCCGTGCAAATAAAGAAGCCCTACCTCAAGCGCGCGCGGGTTTACTACCGAGCGTTAATGCACAAGCAGGCACAACCTACACCGATTCAGACCAAGTGGACTTTAATAACCACGGCTACTCTGTCAGTCTGGTACAGCCCGTTTTTTCAGCATCACGATGGTTTGCTTATCAACAGGGCAAAACACTGGATGAGCAAGCACAACTTCAATTTGATCAGGCACAGCAGAGCCTCATTCTCAGATCGGTTGAGACTTATCTGAATGTTCTGCGCGCCAAAAGCAACCTCGAAACTGCTGAAGCACAGGAAAGAGCGATTCGCCGCCGCCTTGATCAGGTTAATGCACAGTTTGAGGTCGGCCTGATTGCCATTACGGATGTGCACGAAGCTCAAGCTTCTTACGACAATGCCCGTGTTGCCTTAATCGAAGCCGAGGGTGCACTAGATAACAGCTATGAGGCGCTGGAAAGGCTCACCGGCCTATCTACTCAAGAGATCGACTCGCTGAGTGAAGACTATCCCATCGAAGGCGTGGAACCCGCAACTCCAGATGCGTGGCTGGAAAAAGCGCTGACAGATAACCTAGGCCTTAAACTCGCGCAATCGAGTATTGAAGTGGCTCGCCGTAGTGCCCAAATCGCCAAATCGGGTCATTACCCAACCGTTGACCTGAGCGCCACTTACGATAGAGACAAAGGCACCCCCAGTTCCAATGACTGGAATACATCAAAAGTTGTCGGGCTAACATTGAGTGTACCACTGTTTTCGGGAGGAGCTACCAGCTCCAAAGCCCGTCAGGCGTACGCTCAGATGGATGCCTCAACTCAAACTTATGATGATGCGCGCCGCGGCGTCACTCAAGCTACACGTAGCTTGCTGCGCAATATCAAAACAAATGTGCAAAGTGTTGCAGCACGCCAGCAAAGCATCGTATCAAGCAAAGCCGCATTAGAAGCCACCAGCGAAGGCTTTAATGTTGGCACTCGTAACGTGGTGGATGTGCTTACCGCTGAGCAGGCACTGTACGCTGCACAACGTGACTACGCTAACGCCCGCCTAGATTACGTATTAAACCTGTTTACCTTTAAACAACAGTTAGGCACGCTTAATCCAGATGACTTATACGGGCTGGATGAGTGGCTCATTAAACCTTAATAAAGAAAGCCTTAGGTCTAAAAAAGCCCGGTGTGTACCGGGCTTTTTTATGAGCGTTTGCTGGGCTAAGAGCCCTCTATATTAATGAATAACAGGGTTATCATCATCCCCTTCAGGGAGAATCAAATGCCCTTCTCCATCATGCGCTAAAGCGCCCTTGCTCTCGGCAATCTCCAGTAACTGATCCAGTAGAATATGCGTTAGATGACCACTAATAATAATGCCAGCAGGAGGATCTCCAGAGAACATCTCCTCATCTAATACATCATCAGAGCGTAACCCTAACAAAAGCGGATTCTCCGCGACCAGCGGCGCAATATCTTCTGGTGCAAAGATGGCGTGGTTCCCTGAAACCTGCAACGCTAACTGATAAGCATCGTGGGCCTCACTATCCAGTTGATCCAGATATTCTTGCTCTGCTGCTTGAAAAATTTTTGTTAACAGACTGGTAGTTCTTTTTGATAAATTGGCTTGCGCCAGCTCTGATTGGCTATAGTTTGCTGTCACAGGATATTCGCGCTGGGGATCAAGCTCTTTCTCATCCACTAGGATATGACCCTCATCATCAACATCTAACCAACCACTTTCAACCGCAATTGCCAGTAAGTTTTCAAGCGCCGCCATCACAATATTACTTGATATAATCGCACCAACTGATGGGTTTTGCTGCTCGTTGGTATCTGCGATTAAATCGCTGGCACGAGCCGCCAAAAGGGTTGGATCTTCGTCGATAATTCGAGATAACAGGTCGGTTTCTAGGTACAGCTTTTCATGACAAAGCGTTTCTGCCGTCAGAAAAGGAAGCTGATAGTGGTTCGCCTCCATGCGTTGCTGATATTCGCTCTTCAATGACACAAGAATGTCTGATAGCGTCGGACTCATTCACAGTTACCCAAAAAGATTATGCCTACGGCAATATTGAAGCATGCAAGCGGTAGGATGTTAAGAAGATTACAGTCAGTTCCACTCGTACATGTTTGTACTAATGGACCGTGATACCAATAGGTGAAACAGCATGTTTAAGAAGATCAAACCCTTCCCGTAGTTCAACCAACGGTTTTAAACCAAAATCTACAGGGTCAGCAGGCATTTCAAACCAATCTAATGACCAGACGCGGGTCATTAACTCATACTCGCCAATCAGCGCATCCAGAAAGATCATCACCGCCTCTACACGTGGGTCGATATCCAACAAGGACGGCGCATCTTCCATATAAATGGCCAAATGCAGTTTGTTTTCTACAGAACGTAATGAATACCAGAAATCAGCGATTTCACACACTTCGTCAGCCACATTAATAAAATGTGGAATAGGATCGTAACGATGATTAAACGCTTTAAAACGAATGCCGCTAAGGTCAGGCGCTGCACCGACAAGTGTTAAAACAGAGTGAATAGACTCAGGATAGCCATCGCAACCGAAAATCATTTCAATCGGCCCTTCATCTTCATCTTTTTCAAAATGAAATGTCAGGTTCTCATCAATGCTCTGCAAGGTTTCCCGATACTCGGATAGCAGCGCATCAGCATCGAACTGATTATCCTGTCGGCTGTGAAGCAACTGATCAATCGTCAGCTCTACACGCTGCCAAAAAGCCTGTATTCTCTCTTGATGCATCATTATGTACGCGGAACAACAACGCCAGTCTGGCCTTGGTATTTGCCATTACGGTCTTTATATGATGTTTCACACACTTCATCTGCGCCTAAAAACAGCATCTGAGCGACACCTTCATTGGCATAGATTTTAGCAGGCAACGGCGTCGTATTAGAGAACTCTAAGGTAACATGCCCTTCCCACTCGGGTTCTAACGGTGTGACATTCACAATAATACCGCAACGAGCATAGGTGCTTTTGCCCAAACAGATAGTCAAAACATCACGGGGAATTTTGAAGTATTCAACAGTACGTGCTAGAGCAAATGAGTTCGGCGGAATAATACAAACATCCGACTTCACATCCACGAAGCTTCCGTCATCGAAGTCCTTAGGATCGACAATCGAAGAGTTGATATTCGTAAATATCTTAAACTCATCAGCACAGCGGACATCATAACCATAGCTTGAGGTACCATAAGAGACGATGGCGCCTCTGTCCGTGTTACGTACCTGATTCGCTTCAAACGGCGAGATCATGTCATGTTCTTGCGCCATACGACGAATCCAGCGATCTGATTTAATGCCCATCACACCTTCCGCAGATATAAATTTCAAAGGGCAGCATTATAGCGTTTTCTAAAGAAAAAAACCGCATTTATCTAAGGATTAAATGCGGTGTTTGGTGACAAGATTAGTCTTCTACAATACTGATCAGTGGCCCTTTTCTAGCGCTGTCATCCGCAGCAGCTAGCTTGTCCATCAATTGTTGCGCTATACCCCGATAAATGGAGCTGATCTCACCTTGTGGATCGGCGGCAACCGTTGGCAAACCAGAATCAGCTTCTTCCCGAATTCTTAAGGACAGGGGCAAAGCGCCCAATAGTTGCGTCTCGTAGTCACGGGAAATACGCTCACCGCCACCTTCACCAAAGATGTGCTCTTCATGACCACACTGGCTACAGATATGCGTACTCATATTTTCCACTACGCCTAAAACCGGAATGCCGACTTTACGGAACATCTCAATTCCACGCTTAGCATCTAACAGAGCAATATCCTGAGGCGTTGTCACGATAACAGCCCCATCCACCGCTACTTTTTGTGATAGCGTCAGCTGAATATCTCCTGTGCCAGGCGGCATATCGATCATCAAATAGTCAAGATTGTCCCATTGCGTTTGAGTAATGAGCTGCTGTAGTGCACCACTCGCCATGGGACCACGCCATACCATAGGTGTCGTATCATCAATCAGCAGACTGATAGACATAGCCTGTAAGCCTAATACGTCAATCGGTCGCATCCCGTTCTCGCCCACAGGCTCAGGACGGGTGCCCGATTTAATCCCTAGCATCATGCCCTGACTTGGGCCATAAATATCAGCATCGAGTACACCGACCCGCGCACCCTCTGCGGCCAGAGCTAAAGCCAAATTCACAGTTGTCGTAGATTTCCCCACTCCCCCTTTACCTGAGGCAACAGCGATGACATGTTTCACCCCTGCAAGACTCGATGTTTGAGCCGGTGACTGCATAGTTTTCTCCAATCAGTGGTTGGTTGTGTGGGCATTCGCTAATAAACAGATAGCGCAATAACCAAGTAAACTTGTCAGCTATTATGTCATCGTTCTGCCCTTGTGCCAATTAAACCTGCACGTCTAGTAAGCTAGATGCTAACTGTTTGGATGCACCAAAATCTGTTTTACCGCTTCCCAACACGGGGATTTGCTCAACCCAACACACGTTCGCCGGTATAATTAAAGGCGGGATACCTTTATCAAGCAGCATCCGACGCGGATCTTGAAGCTCTTCAGGCTCTTCTCCTTCAATGAGTAGGATAATTTTCTCCCCTTTCTTACTATCTGGCAGATTCACAGCCACCAGAGGCCGATCATCTAGCGACAAGACCGAGCGAGCGCAAGACTCAACTTCCGATAAACTCACCATCTCCCCACCCAGCTTGGCAAAGCGGCTATATCGATCAACAATGGTTAAAAACCCATCTTCGTCTAACCAACCCTTATCACCACTTTTATACCAACGCACACCGTCTATCTCTGTGATTACTTCGGCGGTTTTTTTAGGGTTATCCAGATAGCCTTTCATAATCTGGGTACCGCCTATTAAGACTAAACCAGCTTCACCTGTGGGCAGACGTTCCAACGTTGTAGGGTCCACTATCCTGAACATAGTCCCAGGTAAGGCCATGCCGACCGTTCCGGGTTTATTACCCGTCTGGACCGTCCACCATTGAGTATTCAGAAAGTCCGGGATGTTCACACTGGCAACAGGGGTGGTTTCGGTACAGCCATAGCCTTCAAGCACAGGCAAGCGGAAACGTTGCTCAAACTGTTCCCGAATATCGGCCTGCAACTTTTCTGCACCCGCTACCACAATACGTAAGCTACTAAACATCATAGGGACTAACTTACGATTTTTGGTATAGAGCCTCAGAAAAGTAGCCGTAGCACACAAAACCGTAGCCCGGTATCTAGCCACGCCCTTACCAATGGCAAGCGCATCGGTAGGATCGGGATGACAAACAACAGGCACCCCTTCAATTAGAGGCAGATAGCATGTCACCGTCAAACCAAAGGCATGAAATAAAGGAAGGCTCGCCATAATCGTGTCATCTTCCTGCATGTTGAGCACATCTGAAATCTGCTTGAGATTAGCCATCATATTGCGATGGCTCAACATAACACCTTTGGGCGCACCCTCA
This sequence comes from Neptunomonas concharum, assembly GCF_008630635.1. NCBI lineage: Bacteria > Pseudomonadati > Pseudomonadota > Gammaproteobacteria > Oceanospirillales > Oceanospirillaceae > Neptunomonas > Neptunomonas concharum. Next base: position 2,398,271 of record NZ_CP043869.1, read on the forward strand.
CTGCCAGATGAGAACAGGATCGCCGCCGTATCATCTAAATGAGCAGATCGACAATACAAAGCTTGTAGCACGATACTCGGTAAAGCCTTGACCACCAGTAACGTTGATAGGCGCTCAAATTGGCCGATTGCATCCCGAACATCTTCCAAATAAAGGATGTCGACTCCTTCCAACAGGCCACTAAGGTCAATTCCCCGCGCTTTTAAGCGGGTAATAAACAGCCTAGATGTCACAATAGACGCTATCTGTGCTTGCTTAGCCGCAGAAGTCAGTGCCTCAGGAGATGCTGTATAGTTAAGATTGACGACCGTTTTCCCTGCCATCAGTACCGCCAGGTTAGCGATCGCCCCACCCGAAGATGTCGGCAGTAATAAACCGATATTCTGTCCAGATAAACGCCGCATCCGTTTTCTAAAAAGTAATACAGCCGTCAATAAACGGTGATGCCCCACAGGATCACCCTCAACATCCGCTATCGCCCAATCACCTGATGCAGACTTCATCGCTCTGATAAACGCTGCATCTAAGCACGGTAACGAATCGGTGTAGCGTTCCCAAGCCGTAATGGATAGTTCAAACACATGCTGCTTCACCGTTGCGGCGTCAGCAGAGCAGCCTAGCGGCTCCCCAAAGGCAACGATCACATCTCGCTTGATACCCGTGGCAGTATTCGCTTGTAATCGAGTACCTGACCGAGAGAAGCGACTCCCCCATAGGCCGCGAAGGTAGAAAGGAATAATCTCTGCACCACTATCTGCTGCGGCACGCTCAAAACCTCGTTTAAACTCACCTAGTTGACCTGTTTGGCTAATCGCACCTTCAGGAAAAAGACAAACCACCGCTCCTCCCCTTAGTAATTCATTAACCCGCTCAAGTGCTTGACGGCTTTTGCCACCTGCAATCGGAATCACGCCAAATAGATCAAGAAACCACTTTAAATACCAACGCTCATAGATGGAGCGTTCCATCACAAAATGGATATGCCGAGGGCACGCCATCTGAATCATCGCCCAATCCAGCCAACTGATATGGTTGCCAAGGAGTAGAGCTCCTTTACCTTCTGGTGGGATATGCTCAAAGCCCAATACTTGTAGGTTATATTTGCGCTTCATAACCCAAGCGACAATGACTCTAATCATCGCTTCAGGAAGCGTTCGTATCGCCTGTACGGCCCCTATCACCGCAATGCCCACTAAGCCATAAAGCAACCAGGTTTCATTCAGAGATAACATCGAAAACACAACGGTGAGCAACAGCCCCGTGATCATGGCGATATTTTGGATAAAGTTATTCCCGGCCAGCACTTTACCTAACTTATCGTCTGGTGCATGAAACTGAATCAGCGCATTAAGTGGGATGGTCATGAGCGCACCACTTAGGCCAATCAGAAAGAAATCAGCCGCAGACCAAAACAACGAAGGGATCTGAGGCAGCCAAAATAAACCAAGCGCTACACCAATGGCGCCTAACGGTATCAGCCCTGTATTGATATGGTGGCGGGATAAACGGCCAGCCAACATAGAACCGACCATAATCCCCACCCCTGCCAGAGCCATCGCACCTTGGATAACAAAAGTATTACTTTCCCCAAGCGTGCTTTCGGCAAAGGAAGGGAAAACCGCCAACATCACCTGACTAATCGTCCAGAAGACTGCCAAACCAAAGATCGATTGGCGTATCGGGCGACGCTTCCAGATAACCCGTAGGTTGCCACGTAGTAGCCCTGCCTTTCGATACGCCTGCCAATCAAAAGATACTTTTTCCTGATGGGCAGGGGCTAACTCTGGCAAGCGCTGCGCAAAAATTGCTTCTACAACAGCGCCTATGACTAACAACCAACCTAGTGGCGCTATTTGCTGTAAAATCAGCGAGGGGGCCATGGCTGATACGTCCGTAGCGCTTAGCATTGACTCGAACATTAACGAGAAAGCAACAATACCCGATAAAATAGCGACCATCGTTGCTGACTGTACCCAGCCATTCCCTTCGCTTAAGTTATCAGTGCCTACCAGATCCCGAATATAACCATATTTGGCCGGAGAATAGATCGCACTCTGTACCGCCAACACAAAGGTCATCGCAAACGCTACTTCAAACCAACCTTGGTAATAACTCAACGTAATCATCAAGGTTATTAGCACAGCCAAACGGGCAGACCAGCGCATAACTGCGGGTTTAGCAAAGCGGTCGGAGATAAAACCCGCTGGGGATAAAAGTAGAATAAAGGGCAGTAAAATCAAGCCATTAACAATAGCCGTTAAGATAACCTGCTCGGGTCCATCGTACGATTTAAATAGCGTATTTTGGACAATAATTTTATGACCAAGATCGACAAAGGCATTGATGAAAGCCACCGCAACAAACGCCAAGAATCCACGTATTTTCAATAAACTTAACATGCTGCCTGCTCCTTGGACTCACCACACCAACCGCACAAGAAATTATCAATTAAACAACTCAACATTAACTCCTCGCCCGCAGATTGTTTTACAAACAGCTTATCATTCATCATCAAGACGGTAACACCTTGAACACCGCTCCAAAGCGCTCTTGCCGCAATCTCAACCTCTTCGGCTTTATAGCGTGGGTTCAATTCGTGTAATGATTTTTCAACATATTGGAAAAGCCTAGTTATTTGATTCTGCAAGTGTTCGGGAACCTGTTGATCTCCAGAACTTCGATGCTCAAAAAGCAAAGCCCACTTTTGCGGATATTGTCGAGCAAAAGCCAAATAATCCGATGCATAAGCAGCAAGACGAAACCGTGCGGCAAGAGGGGCTCTCTCTTGCAAAACTAATAATAGCTGCGCCAACGTTCTTTCATTGATCTGCCAGCAAAGATCGTCAATATTTCTAAAAACCTGATACAAGGAGCCAGCCGAATAACCTATATTTGCAGCGACCTTTCTGGCAGATAGCCCAGATAGACCTTGCGTTGAAATAATGTCTTCTGCTGCAGCTAATGCCAACGCCCGCAACTCTTCTCGGGTATGATCATTTCGTCTAGCCATAATAAAACTTCCATGCAATTAAACATCGTTTAAAACAATATAATTAAACACCGTTCAATTATCAACTAATAAAACCCACTATTAGGCTTTACATGAAGAAACTAGTACTTCGTTAGATAGACACCGCACTCAAGATGGTGGGTATAAGGGAACTGATCAAACACTGCAAAACGCTCAATTTTGTGTGTTTTTGTAATAGTATGAAGGTTTTCCAATAGGGTGTCGGGGTTACAACTGATATAGACGATATGATCATAGGCGCAGACCTGCTGCACTGTCTCATCATCCAAACCAGAGCGCGGCGGGTCAACCAGTACAGTAGAGAACTGGCACGTTTCCAATGCTAAGCCCGCCACTTTGCGTGTTTCTTTCTTGCCCTGCAGAACCAGCGTCAGATCTTCTGAAGGCATCCTCAAAACATCTAGGTTCTGAATACCATTCACCTCAATATTATATTCTGCCGCACGCACCGAGGTTTTTGATATTTCGGTGGCAACCACACGTCGAAAGTTCTGTGCCAACGGAAGGGTGAAATTACCATTACCGCAATAGAACTCCACCAAGTCACCTTCCGAGTTTTGAGTGACATCCAACGCCCACCCAATCATCTTTTTACAAACTTCCCCATTCGGTTGCGTAAAGCTATTTTCAACCTGCTTATACTCAAACACTCGGTCATTAATCGTTAGCTTCTCTATCACAAAATCCCGCTCAACGATCAATTTCTTGCCTCGCGAGCGCCCCACGATATCAATATTAAATTGACGCCGCAGCACCTGAACCTCTTCTGCCCATGTCTCATCAATAGGGCGGTGATATAGCATGCTGACAAGCAGTTCACCGGATAACGTGCTCAAAAAATCGACCTGGAATAATTTAAAACGCAGGGCTGGATTCTCTCGAATAAGGTCAAGTAGCTCGAACATCACTTCACGAATCCGAGGAGAGACCATTTCACATTCGTCTAGTCTGACCGGGTTACGATTATCACCCGGCTCGAACATGACATAGTAAAGATCATCGCCATCGTGCCAGACCCTAAACTCAGCTCTTAAACGATAATGAGTTTTAGGAGAATCAAATACCTCAATATCCGGCAGAGTAAAGTCAACAAATTGCGCTTTTACTCCGGCGACTTTATCAGCCAAAAGCTGTTCATAACGTTCTGGCTGGATATTGGGTAGTGCCATTGAAAACCTCGAAGTCTTATGATCGTTCACTAACGCTGGATAAATACTGAGCGGCGCATTTTATCAGCCCAACCCATCAGGTCAATGTAAACAAAAAAGAGGCTAACGCCTCTTTTAAAAATGGGTGAATAAAATGAACAAATGACTAATGAGAAGCTATCCGCTGACTGTACTCACTTGCCATCATCTCCCACTGTTTAAGATGTTCTTTAAAACCTGCACGCTCAATGTACTTTAACGACAGTGCACTGGAGATTGAGCAACCCATCACGTTATCAACCGAAGGCAGCAAAGCATCGGCCACATGCACAGCAGTGAGTGGTTGGAAGTCATCCGCCGGACAACTACTTGGGAAATGATGGAATAACACGGCTTCAATGACTTTTGGTGGGAGATTCCATAACCCCAGCAGATAAGCACCGGCCTCGGCGTGGGAAACACCCAAGGTCATTTTCTCCACCACATAAAGCGGCTGATTCAGTTCAGCGGCTTTATTCAACACCTCTCGGTATTCACCCGGGTCGTTGGCCGCTAAGACGATCATACCGAAGTCGTGAAGAAGGCCTGCTAAGAATGCCTGTCCTTGAATATGTCGGTCTGCTTTTACACTACGACAGATATCCTGAGCAAAACGAGCGACTAACATGGAACGATTATGAATCTGAGCAAAAGAGAAACTTGTCCACTCAGCGCTTTGCGGAAACGCCTCAAACAGGTGAGAGGATAAGGTCAAATCTCGAATTAACCTCACCCCTAAAATAGTTACGGCTTCGTTCAAACGATAGATATGACGCTCAAGGCCAAAAAAAGCGGAGTTAACTAACTGCAGCACCTTTGCTGACATCACAGGGTCGCGCTCAACAATTTTTGCAATATCCCGAGCACTCGCCTTACCAGAAACCAATGCAAGATTGAGTTCTTCATAAATATCAGGCAACGAAGGTAGCCGCTCTACGCTACCAATAAATGCTTTTATCTCGGGCTTTTTAATCAGCCCGCCAACCTTTAAAGCCTGCTCTACAGCGATAGAGATTTGAATGTCTGAACACTCTTCAGGTAATGAGGAGTGTGACAGCTCAGAAACACGTGCCGCATGAGAGGGAGATAAACCTCCCGCAACCACAATCCGAATAGTATCCGGGCTCAGCTCAACCATTTTAGAAAGGACAGACAACGTACGGTCCGGGTTATCAGAAATACCGACGATCAAAACATCATAGCGATAGGACTGTACTCGCTCCACCAGCGCTGTTTCGTCGTCTATTCGCTCCACAAACCAGTGATTAAGATCGGCAACGGTATTGATAACCTCGTCCCTGATGGAAGCCGAGCGGCAAACCAGTATGCTTTTTTCATGTAGTGCGAGCTTCGCTTTGGCATCCATGACTGAGCCCCCTTAACAGAATATAAACTTCACTATAGTACAACTTTTAGTCAATCCAATGGGAACTGTCCACTAATTTTATGTGAATTATGTTCATTAACCTTGCTTAACACCGTAAACTAGACTCATTCTTACTCACTAATGCCGTTATTTGTAATCATGTCAGAAAATCAGCGAAAAATTCTAGTTACGAGCGCCCTACCCTATGCCAATGGCCCGATTCACCTCGGCCATTTAGTCGAATATATCCAAACAGATATCTGGGTCAGGTTTCAGAAACAACGCGGTCATCAATGCACCTATGTTTGCGCAGATGATGCCCACGGTACGCCTATCATGCTAAAAGCAGATCAGATGGGCATCTCGCCTCAAGTTCTGATTGACCAAGTCAGCCAAGAGCACCAGCGGGATTTTTCTGGCTTCATGGTGGGTTTTGATAACTACTACTCTACCCATTCCGAAGAAAACAAGCACTTTGCATCGTTGATCTACACACGCTTGCGCGATAAGGGCCATATTGCCCGCAAAACGATCACACAGGCATACGACCCAGAGAAAGAGATGTTCTTACCGGATCGTTTCGTCAAAGGTGACTGCCCTAAATGTGGTGCTCAGGATCAATATGGCGACTCTTGTGAAAAATGTGGCGCAACCTATAGCCCTGTAGAGCTAAAAAATGCTTACTCAGCAGTTTCTGGCGCAAAACCCATTGAGAAGGAGTCGGAGCACTACTTCTTTAAATTGGGTGACTTTGAGGACTTCTTGCGCAATTGGGTCGATAACCATGTGCAAGCGCAAATGATTCATAAACTCAATGAGTGGTTTGAATCCGGCCTACAAAACTGGGACATTTCCCGCGATGCACCCTACTGGGGATTTGAAATCCCAGATGCACCGGGCAAATTCTTCTACGTATGGCTGGACGCACCTATCGGCTACATGGCCAGCTTTAAAAACTGGTGTGAAAAAAACGGTGTCGATTTCGATGAGTATTGGAATGAGTCCTCAGATACCGAGCTGTACCACTTCATTGGCAAAGATATTGCGTACTTCCATACCCTCTTCTGGCCAGCCATGCTCGAAGGCGCAGGATTCCGCAAACCCAATGGGGTATTCTGTCACGGCTTCCTAACGGTTGATGGACAAAAAATGTCCAAGTCCCGCGGCACCTTTATTATGGCCGAAACCTACCTTAACCACCTTCGCCCCGAATATTTACGCTATTATTTTGCGGCGAAGCTTGGCTCAGGTATCGACGATATCGACCTCAACTTAGAAGACTTCCGCTTACGCGTGAACGCCGATCTCGTTAACAAAGTGGTCAATATCGCTTCACGTTGCGCAGGCTTCATCAAAAAGTTATCTGATGGTCAGTTATCAGACACTTTAGTTAATGCTGAGCTTTACCAAGAAGCTGTCGAAGCGGGCGACGCCATCGCCGCAGCCTATGAAAGCCGTGAATACAGCAAAGCGATGCGCGAAATTATGGCGATCGCCGATAAAGCCAACCAATTCATCGACACCGCTGAACCTTGGGTACTGGCAAAGCAAGAAGGTAAAGAGCAAGAAGTTCAGGATTGCTGCTCTATCGGTATCAACCTGTTCCGCGTGATCTGTACCTATTTGGCCCCGGTACTCCCACAAGTTGCTGAAGATGTGAAAGCCTTCCTCAACTTAGAGACATTGAATTGGGACGACATTAAGTCTCCTCTGCTTGACCACCGCATCAATAAATTTAAGCCCCTGATGCAACGTGTCGAAGAGGATAAAGTCAACGCCATGATCGAAGACAGCAAAGCAACAATGGCTTCGACAGCGCCCGTTATCTCGACACCGCTTACAGAGGAACCAATCGCAGACACCATCAACTTTGATGAATTTGCGAAAGTGGATCTACGTGTTGTCAAAATTGCCGCAGCAGAGCATGTTAAAGGTGCCGACAAGCTACTTCAGTTAACACTGGATCTAGGAGGCGAGACCCGCAATGTCTTTGCAGGCATCAAGTCAGCTTACGCGCCAGAAGAGCTTGTCGGTAAGCATACAGTGATGGTCGCCAACCTCGCACCACGCAAAATGAAATTTGGTGTTTCCGAAGGTATGGTACTAGCAGCCGGCCCGGGTGGTGAAGATATCTGGATTCTGGAACCACATGAAGGTGCCCAGCCCGGAATGCGGATTAAATAACCGCGACGTTTGCAAAAATAAGAGGCCCCTAGTGGGCCTTTTTTCGTTTTAACTGCACCAGTGTCGGGCGGTGACGCACCAAACTTGTACTTGAAGTCAACTTTTACTACTCTTCTTGTATATCAACGAGATACTTAATAGGCAATTTCCCCTACGTAGTTTCAACATTGAAATTAACGTGCATTTTTGGAAACCTTGTTTAGTATCTTATACATGCTGATTTGATCGTCAGCAGTGAAGAAAAAGCCGAAAATAATAAAAAACTAAAAGTAGGTATACCCTTTGCATAGTTCTCCACCGGATGTTGCTCCTCAAACGCAACATATTACAGACCACAATAACAACAACTTCCCTGATCCCAGGAGGATTACCCTAATGATGAAGAAAAGCTTAATAACTGCTGCCATTCTGTCTGTAGGATTCGCTGGCCACGCAATGGCTGAAGGAACACTTGATGCGGTTAAAGCCCGTGGTGTTATTCAGTGCGGCGTGAGTACAGGCCTGCCTGGTTTTTCGAACCCAGATGACAAAGGCAACTGGAAAGGCTTAGATGTTGATATGTGCCGTGCGGTTGCTGCTGCAACACTTGGCGATGCCACTAAAGTTAAGTATATCCCGCTAACGGCTAAAGAGCGTTTTACGGCGTTGCAGTCTGGCGAAATTGATATTCTGCCACGTAACACCACTTGGACTCAGACACGCGATACTCAGCTGGGTCTTAACTTTGCTGGCGTGAACTACTACGACGGCCAGGGCTTCATGGTTTCTAAAAACCTAGGCGTTAAAAGCGCCAAAGAACTGGATGGCGCTGCGGTTTGTATCCAGGCAGGTACAACAACGGAGTTGAACCTAGCGGATTACTTCCGTCTCAACGGTATGAGCTACTCACCTGTGGTATTTGACACTTCAGACCAGACAGTTAAAGGGTTTGAATCAGGTCGTTGTGACGTACTGACCTCTGACCAATCTCAGCTTTATGCACTACGCATCAAACTAGAGAAACCAGATGCAGCGATGGTACTACCTGAAGTGATCTCCAAAGAGCCGCTAGGCCCTGTGGTTCGCCAAGGTGATGACCAATGGTTTAACATCGTTAAGTGGACTCACAATGCAATGCTGAATGCCGAAGAGCTAGGCGTAACATCAGCAAACGCTGAAGAGATGAAAAAATCTCGTGATCCTAACGTTCGTCGCTTAATCGGCCTAGAAGGTCCAAAAGGTAACGGTCTAGGTCTAAATGACGATTGGGCTTACCAAGTGGTCAAACAGGTTGGTAACTATGGCGAATCTTTCGATCGTAACGTGGGTGAAGGCTCACCATTGAAAGTATCCCGTGGTATCAATGCTCTATGGAGCAACGGTGGTCTTCAATACGCACCACCAATGCGCTAATCATAAATAGTGGGAGAAGCATGCTTCTCCCACATTTAAAGTGATTGTGGGAGCCTGTTCCTTAGGCTCCTCTGTTTTGTGCCCGTGGAGAGTTCGATGTCGTCATCAAATCGATCAACCCCGGAGAAGGCCGCAAAAAAAAGCACCAGTTTCTGGAATGATCCAGATAAGCGCGCTTTGCTGTTCCAGGTTTTACTGGTACTGGGTCTTGCAGCCTTTCTCCTCATCATTATTAACAACACGCTGAGCAACCTAGAGCAACGCGGTATAACGACAGGGTTTGATTTCCTGAGCGTTGAGGCTGGCTTTGGGATTCTTCAGTCTCTTATTCCTTACACAGAAGCTGATAGCTATGGACGCACTTTTTTCGTCGGCTTACTGAACACATTAATAGTTTCGATTTTAGGTATTATTGCAGCCACCTTTTTAGGCTTCTTATTAGGCGTTGGCCGTTTATCACAGAACTGGTTAATCTCTCGAATCTGTACCATTTATGTCGAAATATTCCGTAACATACCTTTGTTACTACAGATTTTCTTCTGGTATGTCGCAGTACTTAGACCCCTACCCTCACCGAAACAAAGTTTCGAGTTTATGGGGACATTTTTAAACAACCGCGGCTTATATCTACCCGAACCTGTTGCTCAAAGCGGCTTTGGCTTGGTTATTTTCGCGATCATAATCGGTTTTGTAGGCGCTTGGCTCATGGGCCGCTGGGCTGCAAAACGCAAAGATGAAACGGGCCAGGATTTTCCAGTAATCTGGGCAGCCCTAGGCTTAATCGTAGGCTTACCGCTGGTTGTCTTTTTACTGGCAGGTGCTCCTATGACCGTTGAGTACCCTGAGCTTAAAGGGTTCAACTTCCGGGGCGGAATTACTATTATTCCTGAGTTAATCGCCCTATGGCTGGCACTCACGATCTACACAGCGGCGTTTATTGCCGAGATAGTTCGTGGTGGCATACTTGCCGTTCCCCATGGGCAATTAGAAGCCTCTAGCGCACTAGGCTTACCACGGGGGCGCACCCTCCGGTTTATCATTATTCCTCAGGCGATGCGTGTCATTATTCCACCACTGACAAGCCAATACCTCAACCTAACAAAAAACTCCTCACTCGCAACCGCCATTGGTTACCCAGATCTGGTATCTGTATTCATGGGCACAACCCTGAACCAAACAGGCCAGGCGATTGAGATTATCTTTATGACGATGGCTGTTTACCTCACCTTGAGCATACTCACTTCGATGTTCATGAACTGGTATAACAAGCGCAGCGCGATGATTGAGAGATAGGGAGTAGATATGAAATACGAATTACAACCTACTCTTCCACCACCAGCGAACACAACCGGTGTGCTGGGCTGGATGAAGCGCAACCTGTTTAATGGGCCGATCAACTCAGCCGCTACGATTGTATTGGGTTACTTTTTGCTCATGACCTTAGGGCCTGCCCTAAAGTGGATGTTTATAGACGCTGACTGGTTCGGAGACTCCAAAGCAGCCTGCACATCGGGTGGTGCTTGCTGGGTATTTATAACCCATCGCTTTGATCAGTTTATGTATGGCTTCTACCCAGAAGAGGGCTACTGGCGTATTAATGCGGCTTTTATCATCTTTGCGGCCTGTATCGCTTGGCTGGTTATTGAAAAGACACCTTATAAAGGCTACGTCGCCGCATTTACGCTGTTGATCTACCCATTCATTGCTTTCTTCCTGATTTATGGTGGTAGCTTTGGATTAGAGGTTATCGAAACCCATAAATGGGGCGGCTTAAGCCTGACGCTGGTGCTAGCCGTTATCGGTATCGTAGCGGCCATGCCTCTGGGTATCGTGCTCGCACTGGGACGACGCTCTAACATGCCGATTATTCGTTCGTTCTCGGTCATCTATATCGAGTTTTGGCGAGGCGTACCGCTGATTACCGTACTCTTTATGGCATCGGTAATGCTGCCACTGTTCGTAACCGAAGAGATCACATTAGATAAACTGGTTCGTGCCCTTATCGGTATCACACTCTTCCAGTCCGCCTATATTGCCGAGGTTGTCCGCGGGGGCTTGCAAGCCATCCCTAAAGGCCAATATGAAGCAGCAGACGCACTGGGGTTGGGCTACTGGAAATCGATGATATTTATTATCCTTCCCCAAGCCTTAAAACTGATGATTCCCGGTATCGTTAATACCTTTATCGCCCTGTTCAAAGATACCAGTCTGGTATTGATCATCGGCCTGTTTGATCTACTGGCTATTGTTCAATCCGCTAACAGCGACCCTGAATGGCTTGGCTTTGCGACCGAAGGCTATATTTTCGTTGGCTTTGTATTCTGGATCTTCTGTTTTGGCATGTCCCGCTACAGCATGGGACTGGAAAGACGTTTACAGACTGGCCATAACACGCGCTAAGACGACGTGGAGAACCTATTATTATGAGCACACAAGAAGCACAGAAAAACTCTGAAAAGTTGATGATCGAGTTAAAAGATGTCAACAAGTGGTATGGCGAATTCCACGTACTAAAAAACATTAACCTTGAGGTGCAACGGGGTGAGCGTATCGTTATTTGCGGGCCTTCAGGCTCTGGCAAATCGACAATGATTCGTTGCATTAACCGATTAGAAGAGCACCAAAAAGGTGACATTATCGTTAATGGTGTCGAGCTAACCAACGACCTTAAAAACATCGAAACGATCCGTAAAGATGTCGGTATGGTGTTCCAGCACTTTAACCTTTTCCCTCACCTGACCGTGTTGGAAAACTGCTGCTTAGCACCTATCTGGGTGAAAAAAGTCCCTAGAGCTGAAGCCGAAGCAACCGCCATGAAATACCTTGAGCGCGTTAAAATTCCGGATCAAGCCCTGAAATACCCAGGCCAGCTATCGGGTGGACAGCAACAGCGTGTGGCTATTGCCCGCTCCCTGTGTATGAACCCCGATGTGATGCTGTTTGACGAACCGACCTCTGCACTCGACCCCGAGATGATCAAAGAGGTACTGGACGTTATGATCGAGCTAGCCGATGAAGGCGGCATGACCATGTTGTGTGTAACGCACGAGATGGGCTTTGCTAAAACCGTTGCTGACCGCGTTATCTTTATGGATGCCGGCCAAATTATTGAAGAGAACGAGCCTCACGAGTTCTTCAACAATCCGCAGCACGAACGTACCCAACTATTCCTGAGCCAAATTCTTCAGCATTGATCGGGAAGTGCAAGCTTAAGCGGCCTTTTGGCCGCTTTTTTTATACCAGCCGTGAACTATTCAATCATTCATGTTAAAAAGCTTTCCCTAAACGTAACCAAGAAAAAAGGACAGCTATGACACCCGAAGCTTTTTGCGAACAGCTCAACACCCCCGCTCAAGTCGACTTTGAAGACAGCATCGCCGTTATTAGCGAGCATTTCGACTACACCCCAACCGCCTTCACCAATGGACTAAGCGATAGCAAAGCGATCAATGGGGCAGGACAAAATGAAGGATCATGCAAGATCTTTGCGTTTGCCAAACTCATGGAACTGAACGAGCAACAAACCCTGCATTGCTTCGGGCGCTTTTATCAAGACGTACTCAATACGCCAGAGGGAAATGACCACGCCAATATTCGCAACTTTATGCAAGATGGCTGGACAGGTATTACTTTTGAAGGTCAGGCACTTACCCGCAAGTAAGCGCCCTTTAAACCAACGACCGGCGGCTTACGCCAGCTGGTCGTCTGCTACTTTGTATTTTGGATCTTCGATCAGATTGACCTCAACCAAACTACCCGCTTTTTGAAGTAAAGACACACACTCAGGGCTAAGGTGGCGCAGATGCAACGTCTTACCTGCTGCTAGATAGCGCTCAGCCACCGCATCTATCGCCTCAATACCCGAATGATCCATCACACGAGAATCTTTAAAATCGATGATCACATCATCCGGATCACTCTTAGGTTGAAAGTTATCACGGAAGCTCTGCGCAGACGCAAAAAACAGCGGCCCATGGGATAAGTAAACCTTGGTGTTGCCTTCATTCTCGGTCCAGGTTTCAAACTCCACATGCTTAGCATGTTTCCATGCAAACATCAGCGCCGACATAATCACACCCACGACCACCGCAATCGCCAAGTCGGTCATTACCGTGACCACCGTCACCGTCAGTACAACCAACAGATCTGCTTTTGGCACCTTGCCCCACAAACGCAGGCTCGCCCACTCAAAGGTCGCAATCACCACAATAAACATCACGCCCACCAGCGCAGCAACCGGAATAATTTCGATCAAGCTGGCGCCAATCAAAATAAACGCCAACAAAAATAGCGCCGCAGAGATACCCGATGCACGACCACGGCCACCCGAGTTAATATTAATCATGCTCTGGCCGATCATGGCACAACCGCCCATACCTCCAAAGAAACCTGTCACGACATTGGCAACACCCTGCCCTACACACTCTTTATTACCGCGCCCGCGGGTTTCTGTAACCTCATCAATCAAGGTCAACGTCAGCAACGACTCAATCAAACCAATTGCCGCTAAAATCACCGCATACGGAAAGATGATATAAAGCGTCTCTAAGGTAAACGGCACCATCGGAATCGCAAAATCAGGCAAACCACCCGCAATTGTCGCAGCAGGGTTACCGGTCATATTCGCCAACACATCCTGCACCGTACGGGTATCCAGATCTAAGCCGATCACCAATAAAGTCACGGTCAGAATCGCCGCCAATGATGAGGGAATCACACGGGTAAACTTAGGCAAAAAGTGAATAATCGCCATCGTTAATGCCACCAAAGCGAGCATCATGCCCATATCACTACCCTGCAGCCACTGTAATTGGCCGCTATCATCCGTGAATTTAAACTGCTTTAACTGCGCCAAAAAGATAACGATAGCCAAACCATTCACAAATCCCAACATCACAGGATGGGGTACCAAGCGAATAAACTTACCTAAACGAAACACCCCCGCAAGGATCTGCAAAATACCCATCAGCACCACCGTAGCAAACAGATACTGCACACCATGCTGCGCCACTAAACTGACCATCACCACCGCCAGCGCACCCGTAGCACCCGAGATCATACCCGGACGACCACCAATCGCCGCCGTAATTAAGCCCACCATAAAGGCCGCATACAAGCCAACCAGCGGCTCTACACCAGCGACAAAAGCAAAGGCGACCGCCTCCGGCACGAGGGCCAGCGCCACTGTCAAACCCGACAGCAGGTCATTTTTCATACTTTGAGTTTTAGAAACGAGCAGTTGAAACATTCATCACTCCGAAATGGGATGTGTGTTAAACAGTTTGAACGGGGTTAAAAAAGTGCCGGATTTTAACAGAAATCACCCCATGCTGACACACCAGCGTGACAATTCAATAAAACCCATCAACCCTTATGAAGAAGAGATCTGGCGTTGCGCCAGCAAATTTTTGCGTAACTCGGCGACCCCATATTGTGCAAGGTCTTGTGCCAATTGGCGAAGTGCATCACTGATATGCGCATGATAAAACGATTGTAAACTCGCTAAGTTTTGCCACGCAGGCGGCATATCATCCAACCGAGATACCATCCCTCCCGCTGGGTCTTCCGCCATATATTTAACGACCCCAAAACCAGCTAACAGAATCCGGCTCAAACACATGGGGCAAGGCTCCAAAGAGACCACCAGCTTCAGATCATCGGGGTTCAACTGGCCGGCCAGTTCAGACTCAAAACGATCTATCAATCGCATCTCTGCATGGCCCGACGAACAATAACCCCCTGAGAACACCTGATTCTGCGCCTCGATCAAAGTATTTCCCGCAGCATCCAGCAACACCGCACCGACGCCATAATCCCCCGTTCGCAAAGCTGCAAGCGCCAACTCACAACAACGTAAACCACACGCCTCATCCCTAAAATCCGGATGGATCACATACCCCGCGACACGGGCGGCTAAATCAGTCAATGTCATGCGGATTGACTCCTTGGTTAGCTGGCCATAACGGCAGTTGCTCGGCCACCTCTACACCCCCAGGCTGTAAACGATAACCCAAGCCTAACAACCTCACTGGCTTATTTGCGCGCAAAAAACCCTGCTCCATCAAAATCGGAAACAACCCCGGTTGATCCCCCTGCACATGCTGCTCCACCGTGGTTTGCGTAAAATCATTAAACTTCAACTTTACAAACACCCCTTGGATACCCAACGACGCTTTATGCTTACTATAACGCGCCTGTAGCTCCGCATACAAAGGGGCAATCTGCGCTAAACACGCCGCCAATGTTGCTAAATCCTTAGGGAAGGTATGCTCAACACTGACCGACTTACGAATACGGTGATTCGACACCTCACGGTTATCAATCCCCAAACTTAGCTCATGCAAACGCTTACCAAAACGGCCAAACTGCTCGATCAGTAAACTCAGCGGCTGGCGGCGCAAATCAGCACACACCATCACGCCCATGGCATGCAATCGCTCAGCCGTTTTTGCCCCTACCCCGTGCAGCTTATCCACCGGAAGCGACAACACAAACGCATCAACCTGATCCGGTGTAATCACAAACAGTCCATCCGGTTTTTGCCAATCACTGGCAATCTTTGCCAAAAACTTATTCGGCGCAACACCCGCCGAAATCGTAATACCGGTCTCGGCCTGTACCCTCGCCTTGAGCATCTGCGCAATACGGGTCGCACTGCCCTGAAACAACTCCGTATCCGACACATCCAAATACGCCTCATCCAGTGACAATGGCTCGATCAGCGCTGTGACCTCCTGATAGATCGCCATAATCTGTACCGATACCGCCTTATACACCCCCATACGCCCCGGAATCACCTTAAGTTGCGGGCACAACTTAAGCGCATGAGCCGTCGCCATCGCCGAACGCACCCCAAACGCACGCGCCGCATAATTGCAAGTTGCAATCACACCCCGCCGATCGGTACTGCCACCAATCGCTAACGGAATATCCCGATATTCAGGAAAATCGCGCATCTCGACCGCCGCATAAAAACAGTCACAATCACAATGGATGATCTTACGCATCGCACCACTTCACCGCTGCATTCCCACCACACAAGATTAATACTGTTTTTTTATACAGCATATTTAGCAAAAGTCAAAAAAGATGCGCACTTTGTCTAACCCCAGTGCACACTATTCTGCTGGACAACCCCTACAACTCCACTACAATCAAGTAAATAGAAACAAGCTCAAGGAAGATAACGCGCACACGCCAGAATGATATTGCGCATGCGCATTTACAGGGAAGCCACCTGATAACTCCTTCCAAAAAGCTTATTAAAAAATAATGTGTTAGAGCGGTTTCTGACCTTTAAGTAAGGAATGATATCACTCACGCAGGTGAATAAAATATTAAGTGTAAAAATATGATCAAGCACATCCTAACTATTTTAGTATTGATGTTTCTCCTCGTAGGCTTGGGAACTATAGGCCTCTATAAATTGGCAGGAACATACTCCGGTCAAGATGCTATTTGTTTGTCTGGACTAATTGCAGGTTGTTTTGTTGGCTTGTGGTACGGAAAAGTAAATGGAGTAAAACCAATTTATGCCGTATTGGTATGTGCAGTTTTCCTAAGTCTGCCGCTGGTGGTTTTGTCGCTCGTCCTCGCTCACGCGAACCAAGACTACGTTGAATCACTAGCTTTTTTTAGCATAGGTTTTTCGTTGCTTTCATCGTATGTAGTAGGTCTGGGCTGGGGTAAACACTTAACAAACCAAAGCAGCAAGGGCCCTTCGGGCCGGGACGCGCTAATGCACGCCCCTGTTTGAAGCGTTAGGTGCTCCCCATCTGCCCGCAAAAATCATGCACTTAAGCTTCGTTATCGTGCTATTTTTGCAAAGATCATGGTTAAGTGATATAGTTAAGCTTATATAATTTTCAATATATGGCATAAACAATGCTTATAGATTTTTCCTTGCAAAACTACTCTTCCTTCAACTCGAAACAAGAGTTGAGTATGCTCGCGTCTACCTCAACCAAAGAGAATTACAATCTAAATAACACCAAACAAATTAATGCTTATGGTATTAATAGCCTTTTAAAAAGTGCATCTATTTTCGGCGCAAATGCTTCTGGAAAATCTAATTTCGCAGCTGCGCTTAACACATTAAAAAGCCTTGTTCTTGAATCTCTAGATTCGATTAATGATAAGACAGTAAAGAAAGTCGTTCCATTTCTACTAAAAGAAAATCTCTTTGACAAACCGACGGAGTTTGAGATTACATTCTTAGCAATGGATAACATGTATCGGTATGGTATATCTATCGAGCAAGGGGTAATTTCTGAAGAGTGGCTCTACTGGACTAAAACATCAAGAGAGACTCAATTATTTCATAGAGAAGGGCAAAAGGTAGTTTTCAACCAACGCTCATTCAGTGAAGCAAAATCCTTTGTTCATAAGGAAGGTGACTCTTGGAATATTGAAAAAACAAAACCGTTTGTTCCATTTGTTTCTGTATTATCCCAGTTCAATGGCAAAAAATCAGTTGTCGTGACGGACTGGTTTCAAAAACTAAACGTTATTTCTGGACTAGATGACTATGGATTTAAAGAGTTCACCATTGACTTATTCGAAGAAAATAGTGAATTCAAAGAATGGTCTCTTGAAATCCTAAAATCTCTTCAAATCGAAGATATTATTGTCGATGAGACCGAAGAAAACCTTCCTTTACTTAAGAAAGGTTCTTTAGATGACTCCGATCTTGATGATGCATTAAGCAAGCTTCATAGCTTCATAGAAAAAAATAAGATAAAAAAGAAACTGATTAAAATTGTTAAGGTAAACCCTGAAACTGGAAAGTTTTATTCTTTTCCACTCTCGTTAGAATCCGAAGGTACAAAGAAATTAATCTATCTTCTAGGTCCGTTGTATGATGTGATTAAAAATGAAGAGATTTTGATTGTCGATGAGTTTGACAATAAGTTCCATACCCTTTTATGTAAATTTATTATTGATCTTTATCATAAAAGTAATCAAGGAGCTAGCCAGCTAATTGTAACCTGTCATGATACAAACCTGTTAACTAAAGAGTTATTTAGAAGAGATCAAATTTGGTTTGTTGAAAAAACCCCCCTTAATGAAAGTGAAATATATTCGCTTGTTGAATACAAAGAACACTACACAAGGAAAGAAGGCAGTTACAGTAAAGATTACCTTTCAGGAAAGTATGGCGCCATCCCTCTTTTCGGTTCCATAGATGATTTAGGTGAAATCCTGAATGGCTAAGCGTGATAGAAGCGGAAGAAAAGATAGGTCACGTAAAGAAAATACAAGAAACGAAAGAAAAGTTATCCAAAATAGAGAACTCATGACTTTTAGTTTCAAGTATTTGGATCAAACACAACCTTCTAAACAACCTGAAACTATTGCACTATGGGAAGAGCTAGAATTGCTCAACCCTCTTATAAATAGACTTTCAGCGATTTCGCAACTATCCAGAGATGAGGCGGTTAATCAGCACCAAATAAAGCCTTATGGTGACTTTCCACCCAAAAATAAGACTGATTTTTTTCATCCACAACACGTTGAGGAAAATGTCGAGTGGGCTGTTATAGAAGGCATAGGAGGGAAACCGAGGGTCGCAGGTTTCATCTCGGAGAGTACGTTCTATATAGTGTTTCTAGATAGCAAACACAAATTTTGGATATCAGAAAAAAAACACACCTAACAAAGCGTTGGTATGACTCCCACTGTCAAGCTTAAGCACAGATACTCCTGCTTTTTTTAAGCCTACTGGTAAAATAGATAGAGTTAATGAATCGAATGAGAATATGCAATGACAAGTAACTCGTTAATTGATAGATATATGAGCAGCGGTTTGATGGTAGTTGCTTCGATGTTTCTCTATATTTGGTTTTCATACGAATTTTACGAGCAGGTGCCTACAATATTTTGGTTAGTATCAGTATTTTTTGTCATGTTCCAAGCAGAGCACATCTACAATTTCATTGGCCGTAATCGATATAAATCATTGCTGTTTTTGTCTGGAACAATCTGGCATCGGCTCATTGCTTGTTTAATACCCTCTATTATCGTTGCAATAACGTGGTGGCCTGTAAGCGGCTTATAATCGGATCTAATAACCCTCAGCCCCCACAACTCCCTACATGCAGGTTCGCACAGGGCGTTTCACAGGTCATCAATATTTACCGATATGCTCTCTTCAGATTCACGCTCGTTAGCAATAGCAAGCAGCTCAAGATCTTCGAGTCTGTCGAGCATCAATTCATACGCTTCAGCAGGCACGCAATAAAACGCTGGTTCATTTCGGTTTAATACAGCTACAGGTTCACCATAAGCGCTAGTTGCAACTTTCATAGGGTTAGCTTTTAGCTCTGTAATACTGGCTGCAACATCGGCCAAAATCCTAGTGGTCATACAATAGGTCTCTTAAGTGGTCTTTATATCGGTCATTATAGTCTCAACTAAGCAGTATCACAAGGCGTCACTAAGCTACAGAATGATTTACCCCTCTGTTAGATTCCTTTCACTTGGTGCATCACTGAGATACTGTACAAACTCCACTTCAAACCCATCGGGGTCGGTAAAGTAAACATTGCGCCGGTGGGTGTTTTTTGCCCCTGGGTTACTGATGCTAAAACCAGCTTTTTCTAGTCGGGCGATCATGGCATCAATATTATTGGTGATAAATGCAAAGTGTGCCAACCCGACTTGGTGGCCTGTGTGGTCTCTATTCTCCCCTTCACCATATTCATTCAGCGCCAAGTACTGGAAGTCATCACCAAAGTGTAACTAGGTTCTTGGTTTGCCGTACCATTCACCATGGCCTTTGTCGCGGATCACCCAATGGGGAAAGGCTGCTTGGTAAAACGCTAACGACGCGCTTAGGTCTTTTATCACAAGGTTTATATGTTCTAGCTGCATCATAATCGTGTTTCCTTAACAGTGTTTGATTCAAGATGCAGGGCATGTTAAAACCTCAAGTTAAGTTGAGGTAAAGCATTTTTTTAACTTTTTTATAGAGAGTATGACAATGGGTGAATGGGCCGTAGGCCGAGTAGCAAAACGTGCAGGTGTAAAGGTAAGCACCCTGCACTTTTATGAAAGCAAAGGTCTGATATTTAGCTATCGCAATGCGGGCAACCAAAGGCGTTATTCTCCAGAGGTACTTAGGCGTATTTCGGTGATTAAAGCAGCGCAAAAGCTGGGGGTGACGTTAGAGGAAATCCGTGAGGCTTTTTCCAGTTTGCCAGATAATCGCACCCCCACCCAACACGACTGGGAGCAGCTGTCTAAACAATGGAATCATCAGTTGCAGCAGCGTATTCACTATTTAGAGAGGTTACGTGATTCATTAACGGGGTGCATCGGCTGCGGCTGTTTATCGATGAAAAACTGCCCCTTATATAACGAAGACGATAAATTGGCAGCTGAAGGCTCAGGGCCTGTGCTATTAAATCGTAAGAGAGAATCTGAGTAATTGACACTTTGGCTTAAAGTTAACGATATATGTCTTTTAAGCCAGCAGTATGAACAGCCTATTTGCTCGATACTGGCATGACATACATATCGAAAAGGAGTCATTGTTATGTCATCTGCCGTATCTCGCGTAGCTGCCGCCAGCAGTGAAGAAGCATTACGCCATTTTGAAGGCTTATTACGTTTTGAGGCCGATTGCTGGGATGTACACCACGCGATCAGTAACGGTCGCCAAGACTTTGTATTGCTCGATGTACGTAGTATTGAGTGTTTTACCAAGGGCCATGTAGAAGGCGCCGAAAGCTTGCCTCATCCGCGTATCAACGAAGCCGCTTTATCACGCTACCCTGCCGATACATTGTTTGTGGTGTACTGTGCAGGCCCCCACTGTAATGGCACAGAGAAAGCCGCTATTCGCTTAGCCAAGCTGGGCCGTCCCGTAAAGAAGATGATCGGTGGTGTCACCGGCTGGATAGACGAGGGCTTCGTTTTAGTGTCAGGCACACCCGATTCCTGAGGTCACACTTCGCTGACGCACAACCTAGACTGCTCTTTGCCTGATTTAGATCTTATAACGATGGGAGTTCATGATGAATATTGGCATCTATTTTTACGACAACGCAGAAGTGCTCGACTTTGCTGGCCCTTTTGAGGTGTTTAGTACCGCCAAAAGGCTGGGAGCTGATCACTGGAACGTGAGCCTGATCGCTCAGGAATCAACCGTTATCGCCCGTGGAGGTTTTACTGTGCAGGCTGATTTCACCTTAGCGAATGCACCCGCGCTTGATGTGCTAGTCGTCGTCGGGGGCGTGCATACAGAAGAACTCAAAAAACCGCCTGTACTGGATTGGATAGCACGTACATCATCCAAGACTCAACTGACAGCATCCGTTTGTACCGGTGTCTTTTTACTAGCAGAAGCGGGTGTAGTCACTCATCAACAGGTAACTACACACTGGGAAGATATACCTGATCTAAAGAGTACCTACCCTGCATTGAATGTACTGGAAAAGCAACGCTGGGTTGAGGATGGCGCCATTGTCACTTCAGGCGGCATCTCTTCGGGTATCGATATGAGTCTGTTTTTGGTGAGCAAACTCGCCTCTCGCGAACTGGCTGAAAAGACAGCAACCCAGATGGAGTATCGCTGGAAGAACTCTGCGGCGCTATAGAAACAACCGCTTCCGTTGTCTGAAGCTGGCTGTTAAGATCCCTTACCATGGGTGGCTCGTGTTTAGGGATCTTACGGCAGATGGGGAGCGTCACATTATGGGTGAAGAAATCAATAAAGCCGTGTCATTAGTGCATTCGGTAAAACGGTTGATGTCGTTTATTGTTCTGATTCTAATGACCATCATTGTTGCCATCTCAATTGTTGAATTAGGCATTCTGCTCTACACAGATCTATTTGATCCGACCGATGATGTCTTGTTTCTTGAGATTGATGAGCTTTTTAGAATCTTTGGTTTCTTTTTTATCATTTTGATTGGTTTTGAGCTGATAGAAACCGTGGAGATGTATTTCAAAGAGAATGTTATCCATGCAGAGGTCGTGCTACTCGTTGCCGTGATAGCGGTTTCACGTAAGGTAATTCTGCTAGATTTAGAAAAGTATGACCCTTTGGCAATCATCGGTTTAGGGATCATTATCATTGCCCTTGGTGGTTGTTATTTCCTGATCAAACTCAGTTATAGGCCTCGTAAGGCCTGACTCTGCTGTACTCATTGTACGAGGCTTTGATTGATGGATGAATTTGCTTCGACCTTTATTTTCTTTTTTGCCGTAATTGACCCTATCGGCACGGTACCTGTGTTTTTAGCGGTTACAGCCCACTATGACAGGCAGCTGAAACGTAAAATTGCATTGCAGGCAACTGCGATCTCAGCCGTTATTTTGCTCTTCTTTATTGTCGTTGGCGAACTCATTCTAACCGCGTTAGGCATACCACTTTCAGCCTTTGAAGTTGCAGGCGGAGTAATATTGTTTTTGTTTTCCTTAACGATGATCTTTGGGGACGGTAAGCCAGAGGAGGAGCTTAAACTTACCCACAGCAGTACTGAAAAAGCAATTTTCCCTTTAGCTATCCCCTCAATTGCCAGCCCCGGGGCAATTCTTGCCGCCATCATGCTAACCGAGAAAGACCGCTTTCATGTTACTGAGCAACTACAAACCGCGTTTATCATGCTGCTGGTGCTTGTTGTCGTATTGATTCTTCTTCTGTGTGCTAGCTGGATCGATAAGTTGATTGGTAAAAGCGGCGCCAGCGTGATCAGTCGTATTATGGGGATCATTTTATCAGCCGTTGCGATCACCAGTATTTTGTCAGGTATCAAAAACTATTATGGTCTGTAAGTGGGCTTAAATAGATGTACATCCGATTTGTTATTGATGAGCTAGATGAGGACTCTAACCAACGAAGAGGGATTTTTCAGGCAGTATATTGCCTGAAAAACGAAGGCCATCTCTATGACTACGAGCTTAGTCATGTGGATGATGTAATGCATTGGTTTGATGATAACTTAGCATCCCCTTTGGATTACCTGAATAAACAGAAAGCAAGGAAATCTGATGTATTTATTAGTTGGTTTAAAGCCTCTGCTTCAAACCATATTGCAAAAGCCAGAGAGCTATCCTCTCTGCTCGAGAACCGGGGTGTCGTTGTAGATCAGATTACAACGACTAACCCTGGAAAAATTGTCTATTTTGATGATTATCAAGTATTTGCTAAGCCCTACACACGCTTTTAGCAATAAGAGCGCTTTATTTTAAAGCGTGGAAATGCTGGTTGATAATTCGGATGCAAGTACCTCGGCCTGATTAAGCGCATTAGCAACAGATGCTTGATGCCGGCTATCACCAAACTCTTGGTATTCACATGCAATTTCATACGTTGTCTCTACCCCTAAATATTTACTAAGGGTTCGCAGATGAGGTGCCAAATGACCAGAGCCTTCTCTAACTCCACCTTTTTCAAAACCAAACTCCCCACTCGATGTGATCGTCACTAGCGTTTTCCCCGATAGTATCGGTTGCAATGGAAAGTCCCCTCTGGATAGATCAAAGCTAAAGGTTTTATTTATACGCACGATTTGATCAAACCATGCCTTTAACTGAGCCGGCATGCCGTAGTTATACATGGGAGAAGATATTACAATAATGTCTGAAGACGACACTTCGTCTATCATTTCATCCGACAATGCTAGTATGCTTTTTTGATCTTCGCTTCTCTTTTCGTCAGGCGTAAACACCGCGCCAATCCAATCTTGGGTGATAAACTCTGGCGGATTAACTCCCACATCACGATAGATATACTCATCTTTAGGCCGTTTATCGTTCCACACATCTACAAAGCGTAGTGCTATGCTCTTTGAAAGCGAATTATGCTCTGGGTTTAGGTTATTAATAGCCCTTACGCTTGAATCTATATGTAATAATTTACTCATTTGCCAATACCTGATTTGGTTAAATACTCGGTATATTTTGCGTATTTTATGCAGAGTAGAACAAACGATAAAAGCACATCTATAGATGAGCTATACTTATCTATAGATAACCTTTCTAAAAAAAGGAATTTACTGTGCAAGTATCTCTGCAAGCATTAAAAGCGTTCGAGGCTGCTGCTCGTCTTGGTAGTTTTAAACTGGCTGCTGAAGAGCTTTCGCTAACACCAACAGCTATTTCACACCATATAGGCAATCTCGAAAGCAGGCTGAATGTTAATTTATTTCATCGGGAGACAAGGAAAATTGTGCTTACCCGAGCAGGAAAACAACTGGCCAGAGGAACCTCTGATGGCTTTCGGAGAATAGAAAGCGCCTTGGCGGAGTTAAGAACCGCCGACTCTTTGATCAGGGTGACGACCACATCATCTTTAGCTGCCATGATTCTGATCCCCTCTATGCAAGAGTTTTCGCAGTCTAACCCCAATATCTCCGTGGAAATATCAACGGGAGAAGCGGTCGACAATCATGCATATACTCTACCTGTACGTTTTGGTAACTCAACAACAGTCGAACCCTCTAGCATACTCAAGCACGAATCCTTTGATATATTTGGGGCCCGTGAAGTGAATCCAGGGTCTTGGTCAACCACCCCTATTTCCCTTTTTACTACCGAATGGAAAAACGAGGAACTACCAGAACCACCACTGGCTGCTTGGCTACAGGCCAATAAACTCAGCGAGGAAAACTTTATTATTAAGAAGTTTGATCAGGAGCTTTTTGGCATTCAGCAGGCCATGACAGAAAACGGGCTGGTCTTCTGCTCCACTACGCTTACACAAAGACTCGTAAAAGCTAATTTATTGCAACAATTTGGAACCCAGTCGGTCCAATCTGAGCTGTGTTACTACGTGCCAGATAAAGAACATTACGACCACAGACATATCGTTACATTTCTAAACTGGCTTGAAGTACTATTAAGCAATAACTAATTCTCTATGCGTACTCAGTGCAGTAACTAAATTTCTAATGTCGCTATGTTAAGGTTTCATAACCTACTCTGATTAATCCAAGAGCTGAACACTATGACTTTTCTCGTGCCAAATAAAGTTGAGACCAAGCGCCTAATTCTTAGACAGTTTACAGAATCGGACTGGGAAGACCTGCATCACTATTATTCTTCAGACGCAGCTACTAAGTTTACGGTAGGTAGGCCCTTTACTGAGGGTGAAACCTGGAGAACAATGTGTAGCATGATTGGCCATTGGCAAATTCGCGGTTATGGCCCCTATGCTATAGAGGAAAAACAGAGTGGGCGAGTGCTAGGAACCGCCGGTTTTTGGTTTCCTAACGATTGGCCAAGCCCTGAAATAAAGTGGGCATTGGCGCCTGATTATTGGGGTAAAGGGTTTGCGAGTGAGGCCGCCAGAGCGGTTCAGAAAACAGGACAGGATTTTTTACCCCACATCTCTCTGATCAGTTTTATTAATGCAGATAACCATGCATCCATACAATTAGCAAAGGCTATTGGCGCATGCTTTGAAGAGGAAGTCCCCTTTCGGGGTGCACAGTGGCATATCTACCGCCATCCAAGAAAAAGTGTAGAGAGGGAGGGAACTAGCCATTCTCATTCGTAATTATCATCCCGACGATGCAGCCAAACTAGCCACTCTCTTTCATGACGCTGTTCATGCCATCTCCTCCGATGATTACACAGACGCTGAACGAGAAGCTTGGGCACCTACCCCGCCTGATTATGATTTCTGGCAGCTCCGCTGTAACACAAAACGCCCCTTTGTTGCAGAGAACAAAGGTAAGCTAGTCGGTTTTATTGAGCTGGAAGAGGACGGCCATATTGATTGCCTATATGTTGCCCCTTTATTTCAAGGCCAAGGTATAGCGAGTGCGCTTTTAACATATGCGCGCCGAATGGCAAAAGAGCGAAACATTGGTTCATTGTATGTGGAGGCCAGCAAGCCAGCCAAACACTTTTTTGAGTCAGAAGGTTTTCTTTTAACTCAGGTAAACAAGGTTACATTAAGAGGTGAGACACTGATTAATTACACGATGGTTGGTCAAATAGAGTTGAATAGCCCAGCCTAACAAAAGCTTAGCCGGGCTTTTAACTTGTTACAGGAACTTCTGCTGTGCGCGGCCTAGTGGCAGAACATCAGACCATTGGCCTACCATTTCGCCATCTATTTTGAACATTTTAAATTCTAGTTTAAAGAAAGCCAGCTCTGCACCGTCCGCTCCATATTGGCGTGTAGATGAGAGTTCGGTACGCACGACATAGTCAAAACGCGTAGCGGAGGTATCAACCAAACGAGCAACGCCTGAGTTCAGGATAGTCTCTGTAATACGGTCATGAATATCCTGCATACGGATGTTTTCGTTATCTGTATTATTTTGCAGTCGAGAAACGATAAGACGTGGCTTTTTAGAACCCCATTTTTGTACCAGCTGAGAGCTCAGCATTTTATTAGTCACGTTTTCTGCAAACGCTGTGTAGTCAGCCATGGTGAGTTCAGTATCTAAATGAGCACGACTATTTGGGTCCATCACAGAGACACCAGCCTGCCCACCTTTACCCGGCATGGTATTACACCCTGCTAATACTACAGCCATCAGACTAACGGAAAAAAGTTGTTTGATATTCATTAGGTATGTCCCTTCGTTTCAAGATTACTTTTTAGCTTTTTCAAGTTTATGTGACTCTATGAACAAGTCATCTGGGTATCTAACCGTGACTTGGATTTTGTATGCATTTTCTGATTTACCTACACTCTGCAGCGTCTTCACTTGGCGTGGCCCAAGAGTAAAACGGTGCCAAGCATTGTTACTGAGTACCGTGAACCCTTGGTTATCTAACCAGTTGATCTGATATTCAAGACTCATACGCTGATCACTGAGGTTCTCTAGCTGAAATTGAGCACGGGTGAAGTTACCCACTTGTCCAAAAATCACATCACGAAAAATGACATTATCCAGCAGATCTTTATTACCTAACACTAACTGGGCACGAGGATGATCTGAGTTAACCAAAGCTCTTTGGGTTTCATCTGGGGTTCTTACGCTATTACAGCCAGTGAGCACCACAACAGAGAGAATACTGAAAATGAGTAGCTTAGCTTTACGAATCATATGCTTTCCTTAGCGCACAGGCGCCCATAGTTTGTTGGTATTGGAAGAAACTTTCATTGTTTTGCCAATGTTGCGGGCATAAACAAAGTTATGGCTTTGCTTGTTTAGTTTCACCACTTCATTCACCAATGTACGGCCCCGCTTGTCATACCCTTTAATACGAATGCGATCTAAATTTTTCGGAACCTCTAAACGCGCCGCCAAAAACTTTTCGGGTAGGGATATCCATGAGCGCATATCCGGATTAGCAACTTCTTGGCGTTTATCACTGACCATCTTTCCGATAAAGCCAAGCTTGTTGAGCGCTCGGTTTTCAAAATAGCTACGGATAACCGATACCGTCATATTCAGCTGTTGAAAAGGTAGACTATCGTATTGATGTCTTAGCGCGATGCTGTTTATATCAGCAACTGGATAAACACGAGATAGACGTTTACCCGACACGGTTTGGATCTCAAATCGGTAGATTGGTGATGTTTCCGCCTCATAAACCGGAATCTTCACCGGTAACATGACTCCACCCACGTTATAGTCAAACCTTACCGTGCGTTTCTCAGGCGCAAACCCATCGGCTACAACAACATGAACAAGTCGCCGACCTTTACGGGGGGCCTTTTTCATCGCGGCAGCAGCCGCCTGAATCACTTTACTTTTTGGGTTTAACTCCAACGCTTTTTTATAGGAGATGCGAGCATTATCACGCAGGGAGCGATCATCATAACTATCAAACTCCTGTACCATGCCAGTCATGTAAAAACCAAATGGATTAACATAAGCACTAGGCAGTTGTGTGGCCTGTTTCTTAGTCTCTCCATAGTATTTATTCATGGTGTCAGTGAAACCAAATCCCGTAAGATCGTTTCCCTTCTCTTCCTGCTCGGCAACTTGCTTTTCAAGTTCTTCTTTCGCTGCTTGAACTTCGGCTCTGAATCGGTCTCGTTCTATGTTTTGCCAATCGATAGAACGACGTGCGACGTTGTATGCCTTTCGCTCACCTTGTAACATGTAGGCTATCGACTTGTAGTTAAGCATTAAAATGCGCTCGAATGATTCGCCCGGATAATCAGTCAACTCTCCTGCACCGGTAATCATCGATAGTATATTTTTGGAAGAGCCTGCCAGCATACTGCCAATTTTAGACCCTGCGTACTCTTCCCCTAAAATGCGCTCAGCTTTGGCAAACGCCTCGATAGCCACTTCAGGGTTTTTAGTATCCAGTGCTACAACCCCATGCTCTACCTGAGATAAGAAGCTAGCGTCTTTATCCAGAAAAGCTTCTTTATGGGTTTTAAGCGCCTGCTCTGAAGCCCCTGACTTTAATTGCTCTTTGACAGGATAAAACGCTTGGCTGTAACCCGCAGCGTATTTTTCACCGCCTTCCGCTGTAACCTGCGCTTGCTGTGCTTCAGGTTTTACTTCCTCTTTTTGGGCAGGTTGTGACTGAAGTTGATTGAGGTTGTTAATTAAACCCGATAGCGGGTTAGCCAATGCGGTGGAGGAGATAGCAATTAAGGCGGTACTTAAACAAAGTGGTGTTACTTTGCTCTTTAAAAGTGACATCAAATTCGCTCCTTCGAGTGCTCCATGGCTAATAAATATGAACCATGGAGCTGTGTTAAATATTCAATTAAAACGTCGGTTTATTCACTTTTTTGACCTGTTTTTGAGTGGTCACT
The DNA here is from genome assembly GCF_008630635.1 of Neptunomonas concharum. Classification (NCBI taxonomy): domain Bacteria; kingdom Pseudomonadati; phylum Pseudomonadota; class Gammaproteobacteria; order Oceanospirillales; family Oceanospirillaceae; genus Neptunomonas; species Neptunomonas concharum. Next base: position 2,427,118 of record NZ_CP043869.1, read on the forward strand.
TTTTTCGGCACTGGACGCAAAATATCACCGGCGGCGAATCCTGTACCCGATACGGCATTGGCAATTGAGCGAGCAACTTCTACCGATTGAATCTCGACCACACCTACTTCGGTTTCTGTTTTTCCAAAACTAATACCCGTATCCGGATCAACCAAATCAGCCCCAGGACGGGTGACATTAAAACGCCCTCCAACTTTTATCCCTGTATCACTGCCTCTATTGATATAGATTTTACCGTCAGGCGTCGCTCCTAACACTTTGATGGGGTAGATGTGATTGATGACCCCAGCCACCATTTTCGTGCTAAGCTTCTCTATTAATTCATTAAAAACCTGCTGTTGATCTGCGGTATCGTTTAAAAGATTCTGCATAACAATCTTATCCGCCGATACCGTTTTACCCGTATGCACATCAATGATTCTAACGGTGGCATTGGATTTCCCGGTCTGCTTAACTTGGGTCCGGTTTACAGCACTTATCTGCTTTCTTTCAGTTTCGATATAAAAATCATCAATAGTGGCATGAATAAGATAATCAGCACCTAACAACTCGCCTAGGGCCGGATCAATATCTTGACCTTGTGCGATTGCTGTAAACGCTTTTTGGTCCAGTACTTGATCAATTTGGCTGCGTTCTAACACATCAAAGCGGTTGGATTGAGTCAGCTTCACGTAGAGATCGTTGACGACTCGCTCCACATTCGCCGGCGATAAGTTTTGCGTTTTTCCGGCAGGGTTCACTTTGATTTGCCCAATTGCCAATGTCGCTTTACCCTTTTGTTTCTGCATCTCTGCACCCGAGCGAGCCGTTGCCTGCTGAGCGTTTGCGGCCCCTCTTTTCTGGGTGTTTTCAGGTAGTCGTTTTAGTAACATCCCAACTTGCAGGCTAGCAAGCTGCTCAGAACGCGCTTTACTGCGAGACTCTTCCACTTCGGTAAGCGTCACTTCACCAATTTTTAGCTCTGTTTTACCTAATGAAATCCCTGTATCTGGGTCTACGACGGCTTCACCTTGCTGGTAAACGAGTAAAGTCTCTTGCTCAGATAAGCCACCATCAGTGCCTCGATTAAGATAAATCGTGCCGTCTGCGGTTAGTGCCGCTATTTTGATAGGGTAAACGGCATGCATCAGCTCCATGGTCACCTGCTCTGCATAGGCATCGGCTAATAGAGTAATAAGACGCGCCTCTGAGATATCATTTTCTACGGTTTGTTTGACACTCACTTTACGAGAGGCCATCACCTCACCACTGAGCGCATTTACGATGCGCATGTTGCCTTCAACCATACCCACTTTTTTGAGCAGTGTTTGGCTGGAGCCAGGTAGACGCAGGCGCTCTTCTTTGAACATAAAGCTGGAAACACTGCCATATACCAAATAATCAGCACCCTGCAGTTGCCCCATATCCGATGGCAGCTCTTGGTTGTCAGTCAGGGCTTGCGCTAGCTGCTCATTGAGCAACTGGTCAACCTCTTGGCGATCAATCAGTGTAAAGCGCTTCGTTTGCACCAAGCGTGTCATGAGGGAGTCTGTAAATGCTGGAATGTGTGCAGACGCATCTAATCCAGTCGTTGCAGTCGATCGTGCTTTAACTAATCCAATGGCGACTTTAGGACGGCTCTGGGGAACGCTATTCGGTGAAGCTAAAGTCGCCGTCGCACCTACTTTATTTGTTGCAGTGGTAGTTGTACCCTTTTTGACAAGAAGATCCTCTTTTTGAGGCTCTCCTGAGATCACTTCAAACAAACTCAAATTATCTTGAACGTTCGTTAGCTTAATTTTTCCCGCCGGTATCTGAATACGTCCAATAACAATACCAGACTCATCTTTAATCTCTTTGCCATTACGCACTAACTCAAATTGATCCCCAGCTTTGACTCGATCATTAGCGCCTCGGTTAATAACCCATGGGTCATTCCCAACGACTTTGGCAGGAAAAATGATATCAATAATTTTATCAGAAGCTTCCGCCGCAGCACTGTCATAAGCAGCAAGTACTGTGGCCGTTGGGGTTCGAGCATTGCGCTCAACTAAACGTGTACTAACGTTTGTGGCGCCAGCCACGCGACTGTTTGCGACTTCGATAATACGGATGGATAAAACGGCGTTAGTTTCTTGTTTCCTGATCGTTTCGCCGGTGTCACTGTAAGGGCGCTTTGTAGTCTGGCTACTAGACTCCAAACGTTCAACCTTCATATACACTATATAATCGGCCCCTGTGGCCGTACCTAAGTCTTTAAAGTCTTTGAGGGAGTCGTTAGCTGCTCCCAACAAACCGGATGCGGCAACAGTGATGCCGCTGACATTTGGCATCTCATCGACCGCTTTATCCAGTACTCGATCAAGGTCAGACGCTTTCTGCTCTTGCCCGAAGCGTTGCTCCAAAATAGATCGCCTTAATACGGTCCTATCCAAGACATTAAAACGCTTACTACGATCAAGTTGTTGTATCAAACGGCTTGCCAATGCCTCAGGGACACCACCTTGGGCGGCATTGGTAACGGCATCCGGTACAAAGTCGTTTTCTCCCATAACCGCAATAGAAACAGCATTAGTCTTTTCAGATAGTGCAGCAGGAGCGGCCGCACTATTAGAAGCCCATGAAAGTAATAAAAATAGACTTAGCAGAACCTGAGATCCTGCTCGTTTTGATAGGTTATACATATCAGCTAACTTCCTGTAACCGCGATTATTTTTGTGGCGCTCTTAGAATATCGCCCGTGTTAATCGGCGCATTGGTGGCATCCACTTCTTCTATGACTTTAGCAATCGTAAACTTGGGATTGATTCGGCTGATTTTTACTTTACCCACATACTCTTCTGAAGAACCGAGTGAGTTACCTGTATCCGGGTCTATCATCTCTTCACCGGCATAGAAAACTTCATATACTTGGCCAACCTTTAAACCACCATCTTTACCCCGATTGATGACGACATCACCGCGTCGATCTCGCTTAACCACTTTCATAGGGTAAACAGCATTGACAAACTGATCTGCTAATTGCGCTGAAACTTCATTAGAGAGCTGCGTAAAGCGTTTACTACTAGGCTTGCCACCGCGTCCGTTCACAACACCTTGATTGAGATGAAATTTGCTCGATAAGCTAAACGTGGTAACAATCTGACCTGAGGAGGTATCAATCATTTTTGCACTAACTTGTAACAAGCCAACATCTGAACGTTTGTACTTGTCATCAAAGTTAGGCAGTTTGCTGTAGGCACTATAGAACTTAAAATCCTGTACTGTAGGAAGGATTAGATAATTAGCATTATCTAATTGGCCTGATGCTGCTGCATCGCCTTTAGCCAGATCTGACTTTGCAAAATCCTGCTCTTCTAAAACAGCAGCTAAATCGGCTTTATTACGGCTTAAAACACGAAATTTGCGGGTTGCTCTAAAAGAGGCCTCCATCTCATCCCAAAGAATCCCTAAATTCAGATCCTTACCGGCTCGTGAGGATACCCCCTCTCCAACGGTCGGCTCTTTAATGGCAACAGACGGCTGGCTATCAGTTTGAGCAGAAACCTGGCAGGTAACTAGAAGGGAAAGGAGCAATGCAGCATTACGGAAAAACTTAACCATGAGGTACTAACATCCATTACTTGTTAACAAGGGGGGAAGCTAGTAATTGATTCACTCAATATTGAGCAAAAGCGTCGCACTTCCCTGTTAAAACTCACATGCAATCCAATCTACAGAAAGCAAACGAATATATACATCAATCAGATAACAATGATCTAATTGAATCCTTAGTGCTCAAGCAAACTAACAATATAAGAAGCCAAAGCGCCCGAAGTATCCCATAAAGGTGATTCTTAGTCACTCCCTGAATGGAAGATTAACTTATCAAATCATGACTAGCATTATGGCGGCACATAGCACGCGCCTTACCAATGACAAACTTGTCATCTATCTGTCACCCGTCTTTCAAATAAGTGTCATGTAGTTGCCATATTCTGTTAGATAATATCTACAGATACAGGTAGCCCGCGTGATCAATGTTGAACAAGTTTTGACGAACAAATTCCCGTCTTTTTCCTCTAAGCCCGCCCCTCTTCGTCGCTCAGCTATTTTTTGTTTGAGACGTCTGGTGCATGAAGATGAGATCAATCATTTCCTTGCAGAAAATAAGGAAGTTAAGGGTTTTGAGTTTATTGATCGTGTTTTGGATTACTTTAACTTCAGTTACAGCCTGAGCCACACTGATCGTATGAATATTCCTGCATCAGGTCGTGTGGTTATCGTAGCCAACCATCCTCTAGGCGCATTGGATGGGCTGGCGTTACTCAAGCTGGTTGGTGAGGTACGCAGGGATGTTCGTATCGTAGCGAATGATGTACTCAATCATGTGGATCAGCTGAGCTCACTGTTTCTTCCCGTGGATAATTTGGGGCGTAGCACCCGCAAACGCGATATTGGTCGCATTGTGGAGTCGTTACACAACGAAGAAGCGGTCATTGTATTTCCTGCCGGCGAGGTTTCCCGAGCAGGTATGACAGGTATCAAAGATGGCAAGTGGAACAGCGGTTTTCTACGTTTTGCTAAGAAAGCGAATGCCCCCATACTTCCTGTTTACCTCGGCGGTAAAAATTCATCGCTGTTTTACGGCATGTCCTATCTGAACAAATCGATGTCTGGCCTGCTGTTAGTCCAAGAGATGTTTAATAAGCGCTCGGTTACGATCCCTGTCCGTATCGGCGAGCCGATCCCTTTCAGCCATATTGATGCTGTTCCACTAACACTGAATGAAAAAACCAAACTACTGCGTAAGCATTTGTATCGCATCGCTAAGCGCAAAAGTCCGTTATTCGTAACAGAGAAAACAATTAGCCACCCCCAAGACCGGCAGAGCATCAAGCTTGAGCTTAAAGATTCGCAGCTCTTGGGAGAAACGTCAGATGGTAAGAAAATCTACCTGTTTGACTACCGCCCTGATTCAATTGTTATGCAAGAAGTCGGTCGCTTACGGGAAGTTTCATTTCGCTGTGTAGGTGAAGGTACTGGACAGAAAAAAGATCTAGATAAGTACGATCGCTATTATCGCCATCTAATTTTATGGGATGAAGAGGATCTTGAAATTGCCGGCGCTTATCGGTTGGCTGAGTCTTTCAACCTCGTTCATGATGAAAGCAGCCCCTTGTATAGCCAGACACTTTTTCAATTTAGCCCACAGATGCAGCCTTTTTTTGAGCAAGGTATCGAACTAGGCCGAAGCTTTGTTCAACCGAAATATTGGGGCAAACGGAGTTTAGATTATCTTTGGTATGGAATTGGTGCTTATTTAAGACAGCATCCTCATGTCCGCTATATGTTTGGACCGGTTAGTTTGAGCAACAGCTACCCCAAACCCGCTAAGAACATGCTTGTCTGGTTTTACAGACATTATTTCAAGGATGTAGATCAGCTCGCCAAAGCCAACGTACCTTACAAATTGACCCATGAAGAGCAGTCAGGATTAGAGGCCCTCTTTTGCGGCGAAGATTATCGCCAAGATTTTAGGGTGCTCAAAGAACAACTGGAATACCTTGGTGTTTCTGTCCCTACGCTTTATAAACAATACAGCGAACTCTGTGAAGAGGGTGGTGTACGCTTTCTCGATTTTGGTGTGGATGCGGACTTTAATTTCTGTGTAGACGGGCTCGTGATGGTAGATATGCAGTTTGTTAAAGAGAAGAAATATCATCGCTATGTTGGGAAGCACGTCAATACGAAATAGGCACTTCACATCCGCCTCGGGTACAGCTACTCTTTCCTGAACACTTTAAAAAGAGTATGAAATGAGCCCTTTCGTAATCATTGTACTAGGTGCATTGCTCATGGCAGGTATGCTTTGGTTAAAAGCTTTACCGCCTCATCGACGAGGCCCTGCCGTTATTAAGCTAGTAATCCTCTCCCTGATTGCTGCCTTAGTTATTTTAACCGTCACTGGCCGTATACATTGGATTGGCGCACTCTTTGCCGGTGTTTTTTTACTCTATAAAAAATACGGTTTTTTGTTAAAAGCCATACCCTTTTTAGGAAAACTATTCAAATCTCACGCTAAAGCAAAACAACCCCCGTCGCCTAACAATCAACACATGCAACGTACTGAAGCGCTCAAAGTTCTTGGGCTTGAAGAGGGTTGTTCGGATGAGGAAATCATTCTCGCTCATCGCAAACTGATGCAGAAGTTTCATCCCGATCACGGTGGTAACAGCTATCTAGCCGCTCAATTGAACGAAGCTAGAGCTTGTTTACTAAAACGGTAACTACTCAGACCGACTTAAAGACAGCCCTGCCCGTCCAAACTCCGATGAGAAACCTTGCTGAACAAACCCGTTAACGGTTCTGCGTAACAGCAGGAAGGATTGCTGTCTGCGCCCATCCTGCTCACTAAATTCCAGCAAAAGCGTATCACTGCTTTTCCATTTCCAAACACCGTTCATAACGATCAGCGGTTGTCCATTGCGGTAGTCCAGCAGCATGCTAGCCTTTTGATCATCTAATAGATCTAATACAACAAACACATTTTCTTGAGTTAGGTCATTGCTGTAGCGCCCCTTCACAGAGCGAGAGGTTAAATCCCCCTCCCGTGCACAGCCATAGAAAAGATCACCATCTAAGTCGAGCGATGCTGTCCAACGATACCACGCATTATGCTTATCACGACAAGACTGATCTAGAATTTCCAAACGAAACCGGTGGGTACGGTTCTTGACACTTTTAAGTGCCCCTTCCCAAATACCACCACTCCCCGAAGAGAGACTTAATGGAAATGTCAGGGTACGTAAGTTGTCATATGACTGCACCCGAACACTATCAGTCAACACATCGGCAATCCACAAGGGGTCACTTCCTGCAGCTCTATACTGAATACCGATAAGATCAAATTCACAAGCATTGCTGCCGCCACCAGCAACTTGAACATCGCTAACGTCCCAGCTTAAATCGGTAAGCGGTGAAGCACGTAGTTCCATATAAACTGGCAAGCTCCCCTCAGGGGTTTGCTCGCGATAACGCTTTTTTACCAACCCACGCTTATCTTGCAGCTTGCGGCGCTCTTGGCTATAGCAAGGCGTAATCGTGAATTCACCCTGAGAATAGTTCACAGCACCACGTATCAGTTGCCGGGAGGAATCCGCTGTATCTTTAACGCCTAGGCATCCAGTCAAAAACAAAAAAGTAGAAAAAAATATGAACAAAGACAATGCATTATGGGGAAGCATAGTTGACTAAATCCTTTATATGTATCATAACTAAACTTTGAAAATAAAAATGCGCACCAAGGCGTATACGTACTAACGGAGCAGCAACAATGGCCAGGCCTGCAGAGTTTGACAGGAAAGAAGTCCTTGATAAAGCCATGAAGGTGTTCTGGCGAACGGGCTACACTGCTACATCTGTAACCGACTTGGTCAACGCAACCGACTTAAAACCAGGTTCCATCTATGGTGCTTTCAATAGTAAGCGCGGCTTATTTCTAGAAGTTATCGATGCTTATGCGAACAATAGCTTAACACGGATCCAACACTGTATGGAGCAACGTGACTCCGCTATTGAATCGATCCATCTTTTCTTCTCTCGAATGACAGAAGAAATATCCTGCGACACCATCGGTAAGGGATGTTTAATGATCAATACCTTACTGGAGCTTGCCACTGAGGATGATGAGGTTCGCGAGAGAGTTACTCAGTACCTGAACCAAATTGAGCACCACCTTTATCTGACTCTAGAAAAAGGCCGACTTAACGGCGAATTACAACCGGATACTGACACTGAAAGCCTTGCTAAAATGCTTATGACAGGCATTTGGGGCTTACGTGTGCTCAGTACAACCCGCCCTGATCCGAGTGTCTACCCAGGGGTTGTCAGCCACCTCCTGTCAGCCATTCCTGCAATACACTAATCACGAGTCGCAAAAAAGAGACACTCCAGCGCTTTGTTTTATAAGAACTTATTACTAAGCCAAGGCAGACTGTCGCCAAAAAAAGACAAAACATACTTAAAACTGTCTTAAAACAGCAAACTTTATTAAAGAAAAAATCTACTTCATTGATTTATAAGATGAAAATTATCATGGCATAAAACTTGATGTCTACTATCTGTGTACCAGAAGTGGAGAGCATTTATGCGAGTACTGCCCTACCTATCAGCCTTTCTAATAGTACTATTCACGGCAACGGCTAACGCAGAGCCTATCCAACCCCCTTATCAAGGCGCTATTGAAGCGACTGAAGCTGATGAGATACTTCGTCGGTTAGATAAAAACAGGGATGGCCGCTTAGGCTATATGGAAGCCATGATTGAGGTAGAGATTGCTGATAAATTTATCGAGCGTGACACAAACCGTGATGGTTTTTTAAGTAAAGAGGAGTTAACTATTACTAAACAGATGAGTACTAATCGGCTAAAAGTCATGCTGACACTCTCATCACTACAACACATCTGATAAGATCTATTTAAACCATTTCCCTAGCGAGCCAGACCCGGCTCGCTTAAACTAAAGTACATAACACTGCCCGCTCACTTAACAGAGTATCCTGCGCATGATGCCAGCCCCAAAGTCGTGGCGACCTAACTCACTGAGGCACTTAGTTTTTATCGCCTTTACACTGATTATCACACCCATTGGCTTCATGCTGTATAAAACCAGTATCGTACTTGAGCAGCAATTACAGCAGAGCTACAACCAAACCCAAACAGCTTTGGAGCTAAACCAGCAAAACAATACTCTCGAGAGACTAGCGGAGGACATTGTCAGATCTGCCAGCCAATACCGCATTGTAAAACAGGAAGCGATCGCAACCCGATTGCTTGAGCAGGTTGAAGCTTACCAAAACCAACTTGCGGTACAGATGTTTATCAGTGAGCAAAATACTCAAAAGGCTAAGTTGATATCCATTATTAGTCAGTTACGAGAAACACCGTTGAGTGAAGAGATCAATACCCTCCCCATGTTGACCCGGGAACTTGCTGAAACCAGCCATCAAAAGATGATTGGCGAACTGCAAAGTCTGCAGAAACAAGCAGGGGAAACCCGACAAGCACTGTGGCTGCAAACAGCACTTCTTGTCATGACAACATTAGGGCTAATGCTGTTTTTCTCATCGGTCATCACCCGCCCTATCGCTGAACTAATTCGACGTATTAAATCAATTGGCCGCAGAGAACAGCTAACCTATCAAACACTGCGAGGCCCAGGTGAAATAGTTGAGCTGGATAAGCAATTGCTGTGGCTTGATAACCATCTATCTGAACTTGAGCAGCACAAAGGGCTCTTTATTCAACATATTTCTCATGAATTAAAAACTCCCTTGACCACCTTAAGAGAAGGAGCAGACCTACTGGCAGAAGAGGTTCCTGGTCCTTTGAACGATCGCCAGCATCATGTTGTTGGGCTGCTACAAAGCAGTAGTATTAATTTGCAAAAGCTAATAGAGCAACTATTAGATTACAACCGGTTACAACAACCCAACGTCTTAAAACCTCAGCGCGTGGACTTGAAAAAGCTCATTAGCGAAGCCATTGGCCCACTACAACTTGTGATCTCTGAAAAAGAGATCAATCTTAAATTGCCTGATAAATACCCTGTGATAGAACAGGATATTGATATGTTAAAACGAGTCATCAACAATCTTATCTCAAATGCGATTTATTACACGGATAAATCTGGATTTATTACCGTTGCAACCCAGTCCCAAGGAAGGAGCTTAATCGTGGATGTAGAAAATAGCGGCACCCCTATCTCAGCAGAAGATGCAGAACGTATTTTTGAACCCTTCTATCAAGGTGGTAAAAAACGACAAGGGCCGCTAAAAGGAACAGGCATTGGCTTGAGCATTGCTCATGAAGCAACCAAAGCAATGCATGGTAAACTGACGTTGTTAACTAATAAGGAAGGGCATATCGTATTTCGCCTGACACTTCCATTGGAACTCAAATGACTCGTCTAATACCTACTAGCTTACTCGTATGCACACTGCTCATCAGTAGTGGATGCCAAACATTGGAATCGCTAACAGCGCTCGACAGCCATCAACAACCTAACTGCCTTCTTCCAGCCTCCCTGCTAAAAGATCTGGTTGAAGAAGAGCAACGTTTTTTGACATCAGACAACACTTTAAGAAAGCAGATGTTGCAAGATGTTAAAGATAAGCCAGCGCGGCTGGTTAACCTGCTAAGTTCAATTACCACAGATCGTAGCGCTAAAGAGCAAGCGTTAAGTATATATGCACAGTTGCCTCTATTACCCAACCAAAGTTGTAGTAGCGATCGCTATCTTTATCTAAGGTTCAGGCAAGCTCAGGCAAACTTACAGATGCTCGACGAATTAGCTGCGCTCAACCGACAGTTAAATGCTGCAAACACAACCATCAGTGAGCAGCAACAACAGATTGACGCACTTACTCAGCTTGAGCAGGCAATTACCCGTCAACGTGAGGAACACTGAGTAATGACACAACAATCCCGAATTCTTCTGGTCGATGATGATGATGGCGTCCTGTCTTTACTATCGATGCGCTTGGAAGCCTCTGGCTACCAAGTACTGACGGCTACAAGCGGCCCTGAAGCTTTAAGGATTCTCCCAACAGAACCCGTCGATTTGGTCATTAGTGATCTCTGCATGGACGAAATGAGTGGCTTGGTTCTTTTTAAGCATATTCAGCAAAACTGGCCAGCGCTCCCAGTGATTATCATTACTGCCCACGGCTCTATCTCCGAAGCTGTCACGGCAACTCAGCAAGGCATTTTCGGTTTCTTAACCAAACCTATCGACAAAGTGCAATTGCTGGATACAGTAAAAGCCGCACTTGTCTCTGCCGAAAAGCGTCGCGATACCCAATGGCGCGACAATATCATTACGAAAAGCCCTGCAATGCTGCACGTTCTGGATCAAGCCCATCGAGTCGCTGAGTCGGATGTCAGCGTCCTTATTACCGGGCCAAGTGGTAGTGGTAAAGAACTGATGGCTAAAGCGATCCATCAGGCAAGCTCCCGTTCAAAAGGTAAGTTCGTGGCAATTAATTGTGGCGCACTACCCGAGCAACTGCTCGAATCAGAACTTTTTGGCCATACAAAAGGGGCATTTACTGGTGCAATTGCAAATCACCAAGGTTTATTCCTGTCAGCACAAGGTGGAACCTTATTTTTAGATGAGATTGGCGATATGCCAATGGCGTTACAGGTTAAGCTGTTACGGGTCATCCAAGAACGCCTTGTTCGCCCGGTTGGTTCTGTTGAAAGCCAGCCTATTGATGTGCGTATTATTTCCGCGACTCACCGTAACCTTGAACAGGCGATGCTCAGCGAAGACTTCCGTGAAGACCTTTATTATCGCTTAAATGTTGTCAATATCGACTTGCCCGCTCTGCGTGAAAGACCTGAAGATATTCCTGTTTTGGCTAGACACTTCTTAGCAAAAGCAGCTGAACAACATAATCGCAAAGTACGTAATATTTCTCCTGGTGCATTACACTTGTTGGCGCAGGCTGCATGGCCGGGCAATGTCCGTCAGTTACAAAATGTGATAGAGAAAGTTGTCGCACTTAGCACCAGCCCTGTCATCTCTGAAGGCTTGATCTCCAATGCCCTATCAAATCAGGAATTGGTCATCCCATCTTTCAGCGAAGCACGCGCCGACTTTGAAAAACGCTACCTGATAAAGCTGATGCAAGTCACAGAGGGGAACGTAACTCATGCTGCACGCATCGCTCAGAGAAATCGCACTGATTTCTATAAACTACTCAATCGCCATAATATTGAAGCAGCAGAATATAAACCCAAAACAAAAGTAAAAGAAGCGCCCCCTACAGAGCTCAAACTACGCGCATAGTGCCAAGATTTATCGCCCAATAGGTGCAAAAATCGCAGATGTCAGTTGCTGCAGATCAGCCGCTGACATCTCTATCTCCAACCCTCTTCTACCCGCGCTCATATAGAGAGTCGGATAAGCTAAAGCGGTCTCATCAACCACTGTCGGCAAGCGCCTTTTCTGTCCTAAAGGACTAATTCCACCGACAATATAGCCACTGCTTCGCTCTGCCGCTGCTGGATCTGCCATCAACACCTTTTTAACTTTTAACGCAGCAGCTATCGCTTTTAAGTTAAGCTGCCCCGACACGGGTACCACACCAACTGCCAGCCGTTTTTGGTCTCCCTCTAAGGCAACCATTAGTGTTTTAAATACGCGCCCAGGATCTTGATTTAACAACCTAGCGGCTTCTTCACCATAAGAGGTACTCTCTGCATGGTGTTCATATTCATGCAGCTTATAGGCAATCCCTGCTTTTTTGGCGGCTTGTACTGCGGGTGTCATGATATTTAATCGCCTCTATTAGATTCTCGTAAAGGTGTTAACAAGCTTTCTAAGCCGTTTAATTTAATTTCATAGAGCGTTTTCAGCAATGCTCCCAACTCACCATTTGGATACCCTTTCTTCTCAAACCAACAGATGTAAGGTTCGGGAAGGTCCACCAATATACGGCCGGCATATTTGCCAAACGGCATCTTCATCGTTGCGATTTTTTTTAGCTGCTGAGGTTGTAATTCATTCATGAATTTATCGTTGTTTTCCCTTTGCAAATGGATAAAATACCGCTGCTATTTTGAATGATAACAAAGATGATGAAACACTCCGAAAAGTGGATCAGTAAAGCAATGGCTTTGCTAGCACAAGGTAAGCTTGGACAGGCAAAAGCGATCGCCACTAAGATTTTAAAAGAGTCTCCCAAGCATTACCAAGCTAACCTGCTTCTGGGAGTCATTTACCTAAAACTAGGTGATAATGAACAAGCTATTCCTCTCCTTCAAGTTGCCGTGCAGACAGCTAGGACAGCTACTGAAAAGGTGCAAGCCCTTAATAATCTGTCGTTACCCCTAAGTAGTACGAATCGCCTTGATGATGCGCTACAAGCAATCAATGAAGCTATTGCTATAAAACCAACTCAAGCCATTTTTTATTGCAACCGAGCCAACCTACACGAGAAATTACAAAACTGGCACGCAATGCAAGAAGATTTACAGCAAGCACTTTCCATAGATGCAGAGATTGAAGAAGCCATCATTAGCTTGTCTGTGTGCCTAAGAAAACAAAAGCGACTCAACGAAGCCCTCAATCTACTTGATGCTCACCCGTTGCATGAGCCTGACTGGCACAATGAGTGGGTGCTACTTTGCTGTCTTACCGGTAACGCCCAAAGAGCACTAGACTGGATATCACAACAACCCTCAACCAAACAAGAGTTACTCATTGGCATCGCCGACTATGCAGCAGAGCAAGGCGATCTTGGCATTGCCTGCCAACTTTATGAAGCGCTACTAAAACGTTGGCCTGATAACCAACGCCTACTGCACCCTTACCATTCGTTGGCTGGCATACCTTCAGATCGTGCACCTAGGGAGTATGTTACTTCACTCTATAACCAACACGCCGAACAGTTTAATCAGCGATTATTAGATACTCTGGGGTATCGTGTACCTGAACGCTTAGCCACCCGTTTGGCGAGTTTCTTACCCTCCTCCCCTATTCATGTACTCGACTTAGGCTGCGGAACAGGCCTTGCTGGGCAAGAATTGGGTATCCATGCTCAACTAAAAAGCCTGATAGGTGTCGATCTTTCTGAACAAATGCTCAAGCAAGCTGAACTGACTGGGGTTTATTCCCACTTGGTTCAAGAGGATATATTCGACTATTTACACACTCGTCCAAAAGTTGATCTCATCTTAGCCACAGATGTATTGATCTACATCGGAGCGCTTTCTCCCCTCTTTAAACAGGTCAGCCACTGCCTAACCCAACAGGGTATATTCGCTTTTAGCACCGAAGCCTGCGACAACGACTGGCAACTAACACCCAGCGGTCGTTTCCAGCATAGCCTGTCACATGTGCTCACACTGGCAAAAGCGCATCATTTTCAACTATTGCATCACGAGCCCTGTGTTATTAGAAGCGAGCATGATCAACCTGTTCACGGCGAAATCTATATTTTTAAAACCATTTGAAAATATCATGGGCAAAAAATACAACAACTTCAAAAGCGATTAGCCAGATAATAATCCATTCTAGCGTCGCCGAGTGACTATGATTATGCTCTTCCGCCAGCATCTCTAAAATGCCATGAATAACTTCTAAGCGCTTATTCAACACATCGATTCGTCGCTTTACATCCAGATAGTTTGAACTCATGGTGTAGCGATCTTCTAGCTCAGGAAACTCCCAAAAAAACTCGGGTGTATCCAGCAAATCGAACTTTAAATTAATATCCGATTGCGCTACGAATAAACGGCCTCTTAACTGAGCAATTTCCCTTCGACTCAAGCCACTGACACCATGATCAGCGATACGCTTTGGAATATGGTAAGTATCAGAGATCGTTTGCTCAGCCCGCTGCTCAAACTCATCCAATTTGACCGATTGCGCTAATCCAAATGAAAACGCTAGCTTTTCAAGATCATCTCCACCGGCTAAGCGAATATGATCATTCTTTATCATCGCCAAGTCTGTTGTCTCAGAAGAGAATTCATCGACAACAATTTGGGATAACGGTGTGTTCATATAAGGAAAAACCAGCTGCTTTATCGCTTCAAGCTGTTGAGGAGTATGTCCCCAAGTGACAAGGCATCCAAAATCAAAAACAACGACTAAATGACCATCATACCGCCCCGTTAAAGCCCCTCTATAGACGAAACCTTCGTGTTCACGAATGAAAAATTCAGAAAGTTTTCGAAACTCAAACTCTTTACAAAGACAGATAGCTGTAACCCTATCCATTTAAAAGCTCCTCTCGAATGAAGAAGAAACAAAACTGACAGTTACGGCTGCGAGCGTAGCTCAGTTGATGATCGGAAGATATAGTGTGACGCCCCCCCTCACACTATTTTTTATCGATTAGCAGGCTATCTTTAATTAGACAAAATTGCTGAGTCGCTTTTCGTAGCTCAGCTATTAACACTTTCTGGTTGGCAAGGCCATGGTTAACCATAACGGCCTCTTCAGGCTGCTGCTGTATCACACGTGTTTCAATTAACGAACGCGATAAATGACTAGAAATCTTTTCATACAACTCGGGGTATACTTCAACCAGCCTTGCAAAAGTGGGCGCTGTACTTTCGTAAGGCCTATGATGAAAAGCGAAGCCATAAAGGTTTTGCCATAATCTATCTTCAGACAAGTGATCCGGCACTGTCGTAGGTGCTTGGTTGAAAAGCAACGTTTCGACTGATGACGATATTTTGTGCAACCAACCCTTTCGAATATAAGGATAATCGTGAAAAAATTTCTGCCGCCATTCTTCCACACCTTCTTGTCCTACGCGTGAAATACCTTTAAGCACCAATAACGCATATGATCCACTAACAGGATCCAGCTGCGTACCTATACGCACAACCTGATATCCATTGGCTTGCCAAAAGGACAGTAGAGGGGGCGCTGCCGCAAAAGCCGCGCCCATGAGTTCTACACCTTTCTCCCTTGCCCACGTTTCTGCATGGTCTATAAGTGCCATCGCCACACCCTGCCGTCGGTACTCATCAACCACAGCAATTCTCACCACCCTTAAACACCTTAAAGCACCCGCACTACGGTGTCCTTCTTGAGCAACCAGCAATTGTGGAATCAAGTGCCCTCGGGGCCGACGACGGCCTTGCCATATCTGTTCTGTTAGCGCCTCGTCTAACTCCCCTTCAATGGCAATAAGTAGCGCTCCTACAATCTGTTGATTATTTTCCGCCAACCAAATAGTGGTGTTGGGACTATCTAATAAAATACGAAGGTCACCTGGCGTTGTTCGATAATGCGCATCTACAAGCAACCCAAACAGTGCCGATAATTTCTCAGGATGATCAATCAGCTCTTGCGGGCTTATCTCACGATAATGGGTATTACCCATAAAAGCGTACTGTGTCGGGGTATGTTTCAGTAGCAATATTTGATTAAGCAGCGCCTCTAGAGGATCACCATCCGACCAACGAATCGGCTTCTCTAGGTCATAGCGATCCAGCTCTGGGCGTAAATCAACTAGACGAGCCATAAAACGCAAGCCAAACCCTCGCCCTGTTCCCTCATAACCCTCTGTCGTTGTCGCATAGACAACATGGCGGTAATGCAGCGCAAACGCTTCTAGCAAGTTGACAGATATACCCGCCGCTTCATCAATAATAAGTACATCAGCGCAGTCCTTATGCAAGGGAACATCAGCAGGTAACGCAAAGTGCGGCGTATCACCAGCCTGCTCAAAGAGCGGATGAACAGCCAATTTGGTGGGTGCTGTTACTTGAACGCTCAACCCCGCTTCATTTAATTTGGCTGCTACTTTGCCTAATGCTGTCGACTTTCCCCGCCCTCTGGGGGCGAGTAACACCGCTGCTGAATATACTTGAGATAGACAACTGGCCGAAATCTGATCTACCACTGTTTGCTGAGCTAACAATGCACTTTGTAAAGATGGTCGAGCGTGACTAGGCTTGGGCAGAGATAAACAACCTTTATTCTGGTCAATCCACAAGATATGCGACGATGCCAATAGGCATCGCTTTAGGTGTTCTAAAAAGTAGTTACCCACCGCTGACAAGGCAAAAGGCAGTACTTTAAGGTGCTCTTTTTGGGGGTCATCAAAAAACGTATCAGCATCCGCTGGTGAGGAGATAAATATGCAAACACCACCACCTTTAATCAGACCGGATACTTGTCCAAGGGCATCAGGGTTAATACCACTAAAGCCGTCGTACACAAGAATATCAAACTCTTGGCCTAACAGGCCTTTCGCCCCTCGAATAGAGCATACGGACAAGCTATCCCAATCGCGCTCTGAAACAACCATGCTCTTAGCCGATGGATGCTGCGTTAAGTACGCCAAAACACTTTCGTAACACCAATCTGCGGTTCCTGTTATCCAGGCCAAACCTCGAACATAAGGCAACTGCAGATCTTGTCTGTACTGATCGATTAAATGGCTAACGATGCTCAATCTCTACCCCAAATCAGTAGGAGTAAGTCACAGAAGGGTCGGTATGTTCCTGAGCCTCAAAGCAGACAACACCGCCTTCAAGCAGCGCTTTATTCAGTTGGGATTGTGCTTTTTCTATTGCGAATGATACCGTCAGCTCGGCTGTCGGCTGCAAAGTACAAACGCCAATACTCACAGGCTCACCAAGATTCAGCTCGTTGATCGTGCTCAGGCAACGATCTGCCAACTGCTGAACCAGTTCATTCGTGGAGGGAAGTAAGAGGGCGAAGGTTGTATCACTCAAGCGAGCCACGACATCTCCCGGACGACACACACTTTGTTTTAAGTGTTGGGCCAGTGCTGAAAGATCATTTTGGGCTAATGGGTTAGGGGTGCCTACCAGCATAACGGTCAGAGGTACAAACTCTCTCACACAGCGACGACACTCTAACTCCAACTTCGAGAGAAGCTTGCTATTGTCGGGTAAACCTGTAGCCATATCCGTCCCTTTATCAACTGGGACTTTAGTGCTTTGTTGATATGTAAATTGGGTAAGCCAAACAACCAATGTAGCAGCGCCTAAAAAAGCCAGAACCTTGATGACTAACCCTATGTTGCTGGGTAGATAGACTACATAAGGCAGAACCAGCGACACAAAAAGCAACCCACACAGACCTATAGCCAACCATAAGATGTGTGTCAGCGATGTATTTTGCTTCGTAGCCAATACTCTTTCCTCAATCAACCGGTTGTTTCAATCAAAGTATAACGTAGATTATTGTCCCCAACGAGCGTGAGACTGATTCAAATAAGCTAATTCCTCTTCTGTTGACTCGCGCCCCAACACATCATTGCGATGAGGGAAACGACCAAAAGCTTGGATGATGTCACGATGCTGTACTGCAAAATCTAATGCATTATCGATACGATGACGGTGCTCCTTTGGCACTTCAGCTAATAGCCCTTCTAAGCACGAAATACAGGTATTTTGATCCACTAGCGACTCTGAGTGTTCAAGGGGCATGTAGAAAAAGCAGCGCTCACTCGCCTCTAACGCACAATCATGCTGCAGCGGCAAACTCTCTTTCACCAGCTTAAGTGCTAAACCATCACCACTAAACGCCTCAGCGGTTCCGCGATAGATGTTCCGTGTAAATTGATCCAACAACAACACTAAGGCTAAACGACCCCTTGGCGTCTCTTTCCAATCCATCAGCTCACCCCGCAAGGCTGAGCGAACTTGTGCACCAAACAATCGTTCAATGTCTCTGTCTTGTGCTTCACTCCCCTGCCACCACAAACCCTCCTTGGGAGTGGCCGGAAAGCCCTCTTCTAACTCACCAAACCAATAAAAGAGTATTTCGTCTATTTCAGCTCTCATCTCTCCCCCTCAGGGATACCGTTTCTGATTACCGTCGTTTTTGGTGTTTTTCTAGATTATCTAAACGCGCTTGTTCGCTTTTTCTTAACATTATGTACAAAGCCCCTGTTCCGCCATGTTGTGATTGGGCTGAGTGAAAAGCCATGACTGACGGCAATTGGGGTAGCCATGCGTTTAAATAAGTTTTTAGCTGATTACCTGAAGAGGTAGGTGATCGCCCGCGCCCTATATTGATCACGAAGCAACGGATGTTCAAACGCAAGCATTCATCGATGAAGTTGGTCAATTCATCCCTCGCCTGCATCGGAGTTTTCCCCAGTAGATCCAGTCGCGCATCAATCGCATAACGGGCTAAGCGTAGATTCCGGTATACACCCTCCTGAACACCATCATGCCGCCACCCAACCGGGTCAAGAGGGTTAAGCATAGGTATAGGAGCAAGAGACAAGCCACTATCATCTCCGTCCGTAGCCGCCCTTCGACGTTCAATAAAAGTTTCACTATCGATCTCACCCCTCGCTAGCCGGGCTCGATGGCTACTGTGTTTAATAGGTTTCACACCTTCCTGCTTCATCTCATCCAAAAAGCTACTTTCTTGAGTGATCATAATGAAAATTCCAAGCAAAAGTTTTGAAGGTCTCTTGAAAATGACTATTCATGATTTTCACCCTTTATTCAACATCAAATCTGCATTAGAGTCGTATGATAGAGGGAAATTATTGAGGCGAAGGTTATGGTTCGGGCGATTTTAGTGATTCTTATTCTAATACTCATGGCTGTGGGCTACTTCTACTTATCGCCCACCTCTATGAACATATCCGACCAGCAACAGCCAATAAAGCCAGAGCATTCACTTGTAGAATCTAAACCCTTGACTGAGCATGAACTGGCAAATGCTAAAGCACATATCAGTGAGATCACGTCCAACCCTGATTCAACCCTTGATGCAACGACCGCCAGCCACTTTGTGACAAAAGACCAACTGCTCAAACTCCCTGCCCTAAGCAACGAAGCAACCTCGACTGAAATCGTCAACTCTGACAGCAGTGAACAACCGGGTAGCGCTAAGACATTTGCAGTGTCTCTCAATAACCTCTACTCACAAGACAAGTCGACAAAAGTTAACAAGGTAGCCGATATTAGGGCCTCCATTCAGTCAGGAGAAGCCACATCGGGCTCTCTGGTTAGGTTACAGGAACTATTGGACCAACCGGATGGTGATGGCAAGCGAATTTTCTACATACATGCTGTGAAGCCAAACGACGAGCAGGGTATCTGGGGTATCCTACAGAGCGGCCTTACCGAAACGTTTGCTAGGGGTATTAAACTTCCCCAAAATGAGAAAGTGGTAACCGCAAACATACCGATAGAAGCGGATGAAGTCTTAGCTAACCGAAAAAGTTCATATCTGGGTAAACTCCTACATGATAAAGTAGAAACCACTTACATCTACAACTACCGACAGGGTTTACTCGGGCAGAACCCGAACCTGATCTCTCCTGGTCAACAACTCATTATTGTGACCTTTACCGAGGATGAGTTATTGAACGTGTACCAACACTTCTCCCAATCGGAATAGGTCACCTCGATCACACTGCCATAAGATACCAATAGATCTCAGGAGTAATTATGCATATCTGGGTTGATGCCGATGCCTGTCCACGGGTCATTAAAGATATTTTATTTCGGGCCGCGGAGCGTACCCAAACCCCCATGACATTGGTCGCCAATCAGTTTCTATCAACACCACCTTGCCCAATTATCACCTCAGTACAAGTAGCAGCAGGCTTTGATGTGGCTGATAACTATATAGTACAGAAAGCCCAACCTGGGGATTTGGTCATTACCGCTGACATACCATTGGCCTCCGAAGTTGTCGACAAAAAAGCCGTTGCTCTCAATCCCAGAGGGGAGCTTTATACAAAAGAAAACATTCGACAACGGCTGTCTATGCGCGACTTTTTAGATACGCTAAGAAGCAGCGGTGTGGATACCGGTGGACCTAAAAGCTTTAGCGAACAAGATAGGCGTGAATTTGCGAACCAGCTTGATCGTTTGTTAGCCAAACTGGCCCGGTAACGGAGCTATTTATTCATTCTGCCCTAAGATAAAGCGCTCCCCATGGCTGTGAACAACTAAGCAGGAGATCCCGTTTACCTCTTCCTCTTGAGCTAAACTCACCAACTCATAAAAAACGGTACGGTTAATCAGCCCTTCCATACCATAACGTACAGCCAAATAGGGGGAGGGCTCGCCACTCTCAGTGCTCGTCTCGACTCGTAGAGGAAACTGCTTGCTCGCCTCAATACGATCTCCTGTTTGGCTGGTAAATAACAGTACCTGATCATCACCTGAGCCGCACACTTCCATATGTATGAAGTGAAAAGGCACATCATCAACCTGTATACCTACCTTTTCTACAGGAGTTTTTAAAAAATACGCGTCACCCTCTTTCCACAAAACCGTCGAAAACAGTTTAACCATCGAGGCTCTACCAATCGGTGTACCTTCATATAACCATGTTCCGTCTCGTTTGATGCGAAGATTAATATCGCCACAAAATTCAGGGTTCCATTTATCTAAGGGGGGATGACCTTTACCTGAAGCCTCATCTATCTGTCGGCTCACTTGAGTAAAATCAAATGTCGGTTTATCCAGCTTCATTAGGGGCACTCCTCTTTTCTTTGTGAACATCATCTTATCTTCATTAAAAAAGCTCAACTTAAATCAAAAAAATTTCACCTCCATCAACAAACACATGAATAGTATTCACTGTTAGAATAACCTTAATCTAATTTCAGACATCGGCCTTCTCGTTATGAACCCTACGCTTAAATCTCGTTTTTCTGACCCATCCCGCGGCGTCTACTTCGTGGGTACAACGCCTCCTAAAGACAATACATCGCAGGAGAATGTCAGTGATATTGCCGATAAACTGTTAGGGCGTCTATCAGCCATCGACTATGACGGTATGATTGTCTACGATATTCAGGATGAGAGCAGCCGCACGGATAAGCCTCGCCCCTTCCCATTCATGAAAACCTATGATCCCCGTGAATACTCGCGCATCATTCGTGAGAAATCCCAACATCCAGTGATCACTTACAAAAGCGTCTCACAAAGAGATCGAGCTGATTTCGATAACTGGCTAGAAGAGGCATGGGAACATTATGGTATTCGAGATATTGTCATGGTCGGTAGCCCATCATCTGACGGAGAGGTGCGTTTATCACTCAATGAGGCCTATAAAGCGTTGGCAGAACATCGTGCCGATTACAATCTTGGTGGTGTCACCATTGCAGAACGCCATGCAAAAAAAGGGGATGAGCATCTACGTTTAATGCAAAAAGGGGATCAAGGCTGTACTTTTTTTGTTTCCCAAGCCGTTTACAATGCGCAAGCCACGATTGATATGCTGAGCCGGTACGCTCGCGAGTGCAAAGAAAGAGAGGTTGAACCGCGCCGTGTGATTCTCACCTTTACTCCTTGCGGAAGTGCGAAAACCTTGGAATTTATGGAGTGGCTGGGGATCTCTGTCCCAGAAGCGACACGCTATCGGGTTCTGGATGCGCATAACCCTCTTGCTGAGTCTATTCGGGTTTGCCGAAGCAATCTGGAGCAAATCCTTGAAGCTTGCTTACCTCTAGGTATTCCATTGGGTCTGAATATAGAGAGTTTGACTAATCGTAAAGATGAGATCGATGCCTCCATTCGTTTATTTAAACTCCTGAAGGCAACACTGGACCTCAAGTTAGCTGAGCAAACCCTCTAAATCTATTAATGTAACTATTCCTGAGCGCTGCTGAGCTTCTGCAGCGCATCGGATACCTCTTGGTATCGCTTGGGTGTCCAGATGATCACCTGCCGCTGCTTATCTAGCTCATATTCAACATTCATCAAAAAATCCATTCCCAGCAGACCATCAAAGGCGCCGCCAGGTGCTTTATTATCGATCACCGATGAGCGGATGTTTTTCGCCTGAAAAGGCCCTACTTTGATACGATCCAGTTCAAGACTACTGACCTTAATCACGCCTCCACCAGCTACTCTCGCGTACCCCGAAAACTCGCTGTCCGCATTTAAACGCTCTAAAGCGTCTCGATGAAACACCGTGCCACTGGCTCCGGTATCCATTAATAGCGTCACATCTGTACTTTTTCCTTGGTAGGTTACTGAAACAGGCACCAAAACCTGATTGTTCTTAATAACCACCGGTGTTTCCATCATATTTAACATGCGCTGTAAACGGCGCAGATCAGACCGTCCTTTTAGTGAGGAGGAGGCTTTCTTGTTAGATTCAGAAAATTGGCTGGTATTGCTGACCTGTGCCGACGGGTTCTGTAACTTAATTTGATCCAAATACTCCCTCGGTACTTTACTTAAGCTACCTACATAAATCTTCTTACCTTTACTATCCGTGTAATGGTAAATCTCCGCCTGAGCCTTACCCATCATGAGTAGCAATAACACTGCTATCATGCAAAACAGGATAGCGACTACCCTGATTTGCTGACAACGTTTGCATTTTTTCTTTTGCATTTACTAGCCTCCCGCCAGCTTAACCTTATATCCTTTCTTCTCAAGAAACGCCTTAAGTGTATCTCGATGATCTCCCTGAATCTCAATAACAGCTTCTTTCAAAGACCCACCCGTACCACAATGTTGCTTGAGTTGCTTTGCAAGTTGTTTCAACTTATTCGAGTCTAATGGCACACCGGACACCGTCGTCACGCCTTTACCCTTGCGGCCTGATGTTTCTCTACGAATCCGGACAATACCATCTAATGAAGCAAGACGCGCCTCATCAGCATTTTCGCTACAACAACAGCGATCTTTGGCCTGGCGACAGTCTGGGCACGTATCGCCATTCTCTGTGGAGTAAACCAATCGACTAAGTTGATCCTGTAATGATGCCATTGTTCCTTTCTCTACCGTGATAAGCCGCCAATTTGCCTCGCTAAGTAGGCAGCATAGTTATCTGTCATACCGCTGATAAAATCCAACGCGCGCATATAAGCATGATACAACGACCAACTCGGATCTGGGGCATGAATACTCATTAAGCTGATAATTTTTTCACTACGATAGCTCAAATCTTCGCTGCCACCCTTTTGATGCTGCTCATAAACGGCGTGGCAGAATGCCTCTAATAAAGTCCCTAGACAACTGTAAGCACCAACTTCCAATTCAGTTTTTCGCGTATCGGGGAAAACCTTCATTTTCGCTAATGTTTTAGCCGCCCCGACCCCTTCTTTCACACCCTTATCACCATCACTTAACAGCTCACCTTGATAGTCACCGGACATAATCGCATCATAGTTGCCAATAAATGCACTCACTGCCGAGTTAACCATATTCTCAATAGCCTTACCCCGAAGCGCCGAGATCTTTCGACGGGCCGATGCTTGAGAGTGGAAGATAGCATCCTCAAACTCTTCATCCCCGCATAGCTGCAGCAAAATAGGCTTAATCGAGTCAAACGTAAGAATGTTCAGTTCTATCGCATCTTCAAGGTCAAGAATGGTATAGCAAATATCATCCGCAGCCTCCATCAAGTAGGCCAAGGGGTGACGGCACCAATGGTGCTGGCCTAAAGACACCAAACCTAGCTCGCGACCTAGTTTATCTAAGGTCTCTACTTCTGTAAGGTAACTGCTGAATTTACCTTTTCCCGTAGCATGCGTAGCCGTCCAAGGGTATTTAAGCAACGTACCCAGCGTTGGATACGTAAGACGAAGCCCACCGTCATATAGGTGGTTTTCAATGCAAGTTACAACCCGAAAACCCTGTGCATTACCCTCAAAGGTTTCAAGATCTAAGCGCTCTAAAGGAGAAAGAGGCTCCAAAAAACGTGTATGTTGAGGCTGCTTAAACCAATCTCGAATCGCATACTCACCTGCATGTCCGAAAGGAGGATTACCAATATCGTGAGCAAGACAGGCTGACTGAACAATCATCCCCATATCATGTGAGTTCGCCCAAGGCGGCAATCGTTCAGCTAACAACTCGCCCACCCGAATACCTAAACTCCGACCGACACTACCTACCTCGATAGAGTGGGTCAGACGTGTGTGAATGTGATCATTCAAAGCGAGTGGGTGAACTTGCGTTTTTCGCCCTAAACGACGAAATGCACTGGAAAACACAATCCGATCATGATCCTTATGAAAATGACTGCGCCCCACTTCGGGCAGTCCTACTAACTCATGACCATGGCGCTTGATAGTTAGCAGTTTATCCCACTGCATCATTGTTTAGCTTCCTTCTAACGCGACTATTTGCTAAAGCCTGACACACAAAGGCCAATTGAAGCAAATACTCAATTGGCCTTTTTGATGGGGTCGCTATTAGACTTTAAACTGGCTCACAATCTGCTTGAGCCGTCCTTCCAACATAGACATTTCGTTAGTTGTTTGAGACAAATCATCAGCATTTGCAGCGGCATGCTCGGCTATATCTGCGATCTGTTGAACGCTTTGGCTGATTTCATCTGCCACGGCCGTTTGTTCTTCTGCAGCACTGGCAATTTGAGTGTTCATCTGTGTGATTGTGCTCACTGATCCTGTAATCACATTAAGTGAATCGCTCGCCTTCGCAGCCCTTTCCACCGTTGATTCACCCTGTTTGCGACTGGTTTCCATCACCCCTACCGCTTCTTTAGCACCCGCCTGAAGCCGTTCAATCATATTTTGAATCTCTTGGGTACTTTGCTGTGTTCGATTAGCTAACGTGCGTACTTCATCAGCCACTACGGAGAAACCACGCCCATATTCCCCAGCACGTGCAGCTTCTATTGCTGCATTTAACGCAAGCAGGTTTGTTTGATCGGCAATCTCTTTAATAACATTCACCACAGTACCAATCTTATCGGCGTCCAAACCCAATTGCCCGATAACATCTGAGGCCCGGTTCAAATCATTAGAGAGTTTCTGAATTGCATCAATGGTTTCTTCGACGACTTTTTGGCCGCTGTTGGTTTCATCGTCAGCCTCTTGGGCTGCTGATGCCGCACCCACCGCGTTGCCCGCAACTTCCTGCGCGGCGGCGGCCATTTGGTGCACTGCTGCTGCCGCTTGAGCCGTTTCATGTCGCTGGCTTTGTACATCTGAGTGGGTTTTATCAACCACCCCACTCATTTTCCCAGTAGAGCGAGATAAATCTTCAACACCGCTTTTTAGTTCCGTAACGAGATTCTGAATTTTAATAACAAAATCATTAAACCCCTGAGCCACCATTCCAACCTCGTCCGAAGTGCTAACGACCAAACGTCGGGTCAGGTCGCCCTCACCTTGGCTAATATCGATCAGAGCATCTGCCGTTTCACGAAGCGGGTTTGTCACTTTAGACGCAATATAGAGAGAAGCTAAAACGAAAAAGATCAATATCCCCAAACCAATCAGAGCAATGACCACCATGGTAGAGGATACCTCATCATCGATACGTTTTTGAGCCGCAGCAACCGCATCGTCAATATCATCAATATAAAACCCCGTCCCGATCATCCAGTTTAAACCTGGAACGGCTAACGCATAGCTCAGTTTCTCAACATCTGCATTTTTTGAGGGTTTATTCCAAACGTAGGTTACAAATCCCCCACCTTGCTTTGCTGCATCAATGAGGTCCTTGATAATAAGAACGCCATTTGTATCTTTAAGCCCGATCAGATTTTTACCTTCCAACGCAGGCTTGGGTCGGTTGGCAAAGCCAACGCCATCAAAATCATAGGCAAAGATATATCCATCTTTTTTCTCACCATAGCTGAGTTCACGCAGTATGTTAGCTGCTTGCTTTTTAACTTCCTCGGACTGCGGATCTGATGCAGCTGAAACAAGCGGCATAACCGCGGAGTAGGCCATATCCATATAGTTTTTCAGGGTTTCTTGCTTAGATAGCATCATAGCCGAGCGCGTATGAGAAATTTCGGTATTACCCAAGTCCACTAGCTGCTGCCTGACCACCAACATGACAACAACTGTTGATATGACAAGGGGTAAAATAGTCAACAAAAGCATCTTGTGTTTGAGTTTGAGTTTACTCATCTAGAAGGCCTCAGATTAAGTTATTATGTTTGATCGACCTTGACTCGAGACACCACTACCTGATGTCGCAACCTACCGGTGCATGACATTAGAAGCGAAGTCTTTCTTTGCCATTCAACGTTAAAAACGCCCTTGACTGTATTCCCTTCTCCTATTAACTATAGTTGAGATCTGAAAAAATACCGCACAGCGTACTTACATTTGATGTAAATCGGTTAGTTATATCGAAAACGTAACTTTTCTTTTAAACTCGGCCTTTAAATAACACCACTTCATAGGAGAGAACGATGGTTTTTAAGTTACGATCTGCATTTATGGCTGCTGTACTGTTTATATTTAGCCATATAGCACTTGCCGATAATCCTCGGGTTATCCTTGAAACATCTCAAGGTAATATTACAATCGAGCTGTTTGCTGAGAAGGCTCCTGTCACCGTAGAGAACTTTTTAGCCTACGTAGACGAGGGCTTCTATGAAGGAACTCAATTCCACCGAGTTATCCCAGGCTTCATGGTTCAGGGAGGTGGGTTTACTGCTGATATGCAACAAAAAAGTGGGCGCGCTCCCATTGTGAATGAGGCATCTAATCTCATCAGTAACAAACGAGGTACTATCGCTATGGCTCGTACACGCGTGCCCGATAGTGCAACCAGTCAATTCTTTATCAATCTTGTTGATAACCTAAACCTTAATTACACTGGCGGAAATCCAGGCTATGCGGTCTTTGGTCAAGTCATTGAAGGGCTTGATGTAGTTGATAGCATTGCCACAGTTAAAACTACGTCTAAAAATCGCCACCGTGACGTGCCTGCCGAACCCATTCTGATTACTAAAGCATCGCGTCTATAAGTAGAGACATAAGATAGGCACCTATGCTTGATAAGCTAGGTGCCTATGTGCGTGTAACCGCTACATAGTTGGCTGCCATCAGTAATTTGCTCTGCTCTGACTGTAAAATAGCGATGTTAAGACCCAAGCGGGCTTTGCCTTTTTCAGCTAATCTGGCTAGAAACCCTTCCACTTCTAATTCCGAGGGTAAACTCACTTTCGCGATAAAATCATCTGTGACAGGTGCCTGAAAATTTAACTGACAGTCGCGAATCATCACATCACAATTAAGGCCTCTCTCTCTTAACAATAACGTCGTCAACGACCAACCTGATATCGTTGCTAATGTGGCTAAAGATCCACCAAAGCCGGTACCCTTATCATTAACATTCGGAGACAAAGCAGCAGCCATCGTTAACGATTCGCCATTAAAATTCAGTTTTTCAATGCCCATATGATTTAACAAAGGGATCTCTGCTTTTAGCCATTCCAAAAATACCTTTGGATCCTGCTCTATAGCCATATCACTATCTCCATTCAGACACAAAATCCTTTTCAGTAAGTGGTTTAGCTTCACGAAACCGCAAAGCACTGCCTAAATAGATAAAACCAATAACTTGCTCATGGGCTTTCAACCCTAATCCCGCTTTAACAACTGGATCATAAGCCATATCGCCCGTACGCCACATAGCGCCCAAGCCTTGAGCGTAGGCAGCTTGAATAACGCCATGGGCTGCACAACCTGCGGTAATCAGTTGTTCAAACTCAGGCACCTTAGGGTGCTCTTGTATACTGGCGACAGCAACCAAAATCATCGGTGCTCGAACAGGCATTTTACGAAGCCTCGCCTCCTGCTCTTCAGGTAGATCCGCATCCTGATGTTTAGCCGCCTTAACGAACAGCTCTCCTAAACGCTCTAGTGCAGCTCCTTTTATTTCTAAAAATCGCCATGGCCTAAGCGAAGCATGGTCAGGGGCTCTCATCGCAGCCTTATACATTTCATGCAGCTGCTCACTCGTGGGGCCAGGCCCACATAAAGCTGGGCAAGAAACTCGATTTTGTAAAAGCTCTAAGGCTGTCATAGGGCTTCCTTATTATTGGCGACTTAAACGTAAGTTTGTCGGTTCGTTTTGATCACTGCTACGGTAGGGGTTGATATCCAAACCACCCCGTCGCACATAACGAGCATAGACTGTCAGTTTTTTAGGGTGACAGTGGTTCCAAATATCCATAAAAATATTTTCGACACACTGCTCATGAAAATCACCATGCTCTCGGTAAGAGATCAGGTACTTCAACAAGCCTTCCTGATCAATCTCTTTTCCCGAATAGCCTATATGAATGCTCGCCCAATCAGGTTGCCCCGTTACAGGACAGTTGGATTTAAGTAGATGGCTATATAGCGATTCATCTTTTTTCTCGGCCGCGCCTGTTTTGAGTAGTGCCGTATCAGGCTCGTATTGATCAATCGATATATCCAGATCATCCAAACACGTTCCTTCAAAGCGAGAGAACTCACTCAGTGAGTCAGGATCAAAAAATTCTACTTTCACAGTACCTCCTGCGGCCTGCGACAAGTCCTTTTCCATTAAGGCAATCACGTGCGCTTCTGACTCAAAACGACTCAAGTTGAAGGAGTTTAAATACAACTTAAATGATTTCGATTCGATAATGCTGTGAGAGCTTGCCGGTATGATGAATGCTGCAATTCTCACCAAGGGCTTCCCTTTGGAATTCAGCCATGAGACCTCGTAACCGTTCCAGATATCCACACCATAAAACGGTAATGAGCTGCGCTCAATTCCCCGCTTTTTCCAATTCAAAGAACGCTCAATTGGGAACAGCTGGCTAGGGTCATACTCGTTTACGTAACTGGTATCACTGCCTAACGGCGAGGCATGTAAAGCTTGTTCTTCATTCATTACTGTCTGATTCCTCTGCCAGAATTAAGCAGTTTTAGCGCAACAAAAAATAGCAAAGCGGTGAATATTAAGATCATCGTAAAGGCAAACGCCACGTTGATATCACTGACCCCCAGTATTCCATAGCGAAACGTATTCACCATATAAAGAATTGGGTTCAGTTGAGATACCATCTGCCAAAATTCAGGCAATAGTTGAATTGAATAAAATACACCGCCTAAATAGGTAAGTGGCGTTAAAATAAAGGTTGGGATAATCGATACATCATCGAACGAGTTGGCAAAGATCGCATTAATAAAACCACCTAATGAAAACAGAACCGACGTCAAAGCAACCGTCGCAACCGTCACCCATAAGTTATGAATCTGCAGTTGCGTAAAAAACAATGATAGCAAAGTCACAATCAACCCAACGGCTAGCCCACGTGAGACGCCACCAACTACATACCCAGACAAGATGACCCAATTAGGGATAGGCGAAACCAATAGTTCTTCTATATTGCGCTGAAACTTTGTGCTAAAAAAAGAGGAGACAACATTTCCATAAGAGTTCGTAATCACTGACATCATGATCAGACCAGGAACGATAAACTCCATATAATTGAAGCCTCCCATTTCACCAATTCGGCTGCCTATCAAGTTGCCAAAAATGATGAAGTAAAGCGTCATGGTAATCGCAGGCGGCAACAGTGTTTGCCCCCAAATACGTGTAAAACGACGTATCTCTTTAATCACAATAGTCGTGAATGCGATCCAAAGTTCACGATAGCTCATACTTTCTCCACTTGCAGATTTTTCTCAACCATGGACACAAATAACTCTTCTAAGCGATTAGATTTATTGCGCATACTGGTCACATCAATACCCTGCTCTGCCAGCTGGCTAAATAAGCTGTTCAAGCCTTTGTCCTTTTCAACCTCCACCACTAAGGTATGATCATCCTGTAGGATAACGTTATATCCTTCAACGCTCGGAGCTGACTGCTGCAACGGTTTTATATCCAAGATAAATGATTCCGTATTAAGCTGCTGTAGTAGCGCTTTGATAGACGTATTTTGAACAATCTGCCCATGATCAATAATCGCTATGTTACGACACAAACTTTCGGCTTCTTCTAAGTAATGGGTTGTCAGAATAATGGTTGTGCCTGCTGCGTTGATCTCTTGCAAAAAGGACCACATCGAGCGACGTAGTTCAATATCAACGCCAGCTGTTGGTTCATCCAAAATAAGCAGCTTTGGCTCGTGCACTAACGCTCGTGCAATCATTAAACGTCGTTTCATCCCTCCAGATAACATCCTTGCCCGCTCATCCCGCTTATCCCACAGCCCTAACTTTCGTAGGTAATATTCAGCGCGTTCTTTCGCAACCTTTGGTTCGATACCATAGTAACCAGCCTGCGTACGAACAATATCGCCGACTTTCTCAAACATATTGAAATTAAATTCTTGAGGCACAACACCTAAACTACGCTTGGCTACCGCTTGCTCCTTGTCCAAATCAAAACCAAAGATTTTCACCTCACCGCTGGTTTTGTTGACCAACGATGACACAATACCCAGTGTCGTAGATTTGCCAGCCCCATTAGGGCCTAAAAGTGCAAAAAAGTCTCCTTGATGCACTTCAAACGAAATACCTTTTAAAGCTTCAAAACCATTTCCATAAACTTTGCGTAACCCTGTGACCGAAAGCGCTTGTGGCGACATACTGCTCCCTACCTGACCGGATGAATCTGTACACAGAAAATTTTCACTGCGACGCTATTGTATCAGTTAAACTAGGCGGTTTAAGTAGCACAACAGAGTTATTCGGTATGACTAACAATTACCTCCAGTTCCATCTCGAACTTTTACAACAAACCTATAATCAGTTGATAGCGTTTTCGCCTTTCACAAAAGAAGACTTGGCCTTTGAAGATGATGAGTTTCTCACCCAATTTCGAACGCTTATTGCATCTATGAGTGACTCCTCGAATAATTATATCGATGCAGGGCAATCACTGCTTAATCGGTGGATTAGAAATTACCCAGAATTAGTACCACTAATGCCAAGGGATCTGCTTTGGTTTTTTGGAGGGGACTGTTTACATTACATGCCCGATGAAGAAATCGAGCAATTTCAGCGACTCGACGAGAAGCGATATGAGGCAGAGAGCTGTGGAAAAACGTTTGAATACTCACGGGAGCGGGCTTTGATCTTAGGCTTACTCCATTAAGCCTCTGGGGTTACTAACATGTCTAAGCTCTCAACATAAGCGGAAAATTGCGCTGGCGTTCTGGCTGTTGAGTAATAGCTTCCAACGCCCTCTGTGCATCCTATGCTCAGGAGCTCAGCAACCTGCTCTGACGAAACTACGCCTGAAGCTACAAAAACCATGTCCATCTCTCGCCCTAGAAGGACGAGTTTTCTGACAAAGTCTTGTTGTTTTTTATCACCGTTTAATAGCGTATCAACCGACACCCTTACTCTTTTGTTATGGCATCCTGAGTCAATAAAAGAGCCCAAAATCTCATGACTACTGCTATCAATAGATATCGAAAGTCCTAATGCTGCTATTTGGCGAATTAGATCTTGAAAAAGCATCCGCTGGCTTAGTACATCTTCACCATCCAATCGTATTTCAATCGATTCAGTTGGCAACTGATAAAGAGCCAACCCTCGCCTGAACGTAGTAACCAAGGCTGGATCTTGTAACTGTCGACGACTCAGCCGTATCACCATTCTAAGTGACTTATTTCGACCAAACTGCCAAAGGCTTCTTTGTTTAAAGATCTCAAAAAGCATGCTTTCATTCAGCTGAGACCCCATGCTGGCATCAAATACGTGATCTATAAACTCGTTGCAATCGAGCGTGCCGCTTGCAGGGTGCTGCCAATAGACCCTTGCCTCAGCCGCAACAACTTTTTCTGATTGCATATCCACTACTGGCTGGTAGGTTATTTGTAACTGTTCAGCCTCTAAAGCATTCGAAAAGTCCATAATAAAAGAGCTTTGATCACTTTCGGAGCTTTCAGCATCGGAGGTGAATATATGATATCCACGCTTACCACCCTGTCTGGCGTGATACATAGCTACCTCTGAGCTATTCACAAGTTCAGCCACCGTTTTGCCATGCTCAGGAAACAAACTCACCCCAATACAAACATCGAAAGCTATCCGTTTATCCGATATGACGAAAGGCTCATTAAAGGCCGATAGTATTTTTTGAGCGACGAGTGAAGCATTCTCAACACATTTCATCTCTTGCAATACAATCATGAACAGATCATCTGCAAAACGCGACAAAAGGTCCCTATCGCGAAGACAACCCGCTAAACGCTTCGTAACACTATTCATTAGATGGTCACCGTCGGAAGCACTAAGCGGCATTGAAAAGTCCCTTAAACCCTCAAAGTCACAACAAAGCACCGCAAGAGACCGGCCACTTTCACCATTGGTCAGCAACATTTCAGGCAATTGCTCCAAAAAAAGCCGCTTGTTTGCAATGGCGGTAACCGGATCATGAAAAGCCAGCCAAGCTAAGCGCTCTTCGGCTTTTCGCTTCTCAGTAACATCAATTCCAATCGATAAAATTAAAGGCTGTCTATTGCCATCATCAGAATGTACGAAAGAGTGAATCCACGAGAGATAATGATACTCGCCTTCACGACACAAACTTCGGCTTTCTTGTCGTATGAGTGTGTCATGGCCAAGGTAGAATTGTTCTAATAGTGTTTTCGTTACGCTGTTATATTCACCAGCAAGAAATAGCTCACTAAAGGAGCTACCCACTATCTCACCTTGGCAACCATATTCCCTTACACCAAACTCATTACAAGATACGATATGTCCAGAAGCATTTTGAGTCAGAACAATACTTTGAGTATTGTCCATTAAATTGGTGAGCAGTTCCTGTTCTTTATTCAGGGCGCTACACGTGTCTTCAAATCGGCTTTCAGCTGAAGATACTCTCTGATGTAACACCTCTGTTTGAGCAAAAATCGACGCTAAGTTATCTAAAAGTTCATCCGTTTCATCAAGATATTTATTGAGAGATAGTTCAGATACGTTATGAGTTAGAGCCAGCTGTTGGACTCTATTAATACGCCGCACCAAATAACATGACAAAAAATAAGCAGATAAACCCAATATAAAAGCACTTAGCAGTAACACAAACAGCAATCGGCCGTAAGGAGAGTAGAAAAAGCTCGGCTTCGAGATTTGCTCTGATATCAGTACCCATATCGACTCATTACTTTGTACACTCTCTGGCACCGTAAAAAACAGATCGTAAGTTTTACCAAATGCTTCTACGCTATATAAACTATCCATCTCAAAGCCCACAACATCTTTACTCAGGATATTGAGAATTTGAAGATTTCTGTTTCGTTGTGTCATCTGCCCAAAATTCAGTTGCCATCCTGAAACATCAGACCAAGACCCCTGACTAGCTTTTGCAATTCCAATATCAACCCCGGTCAGTTGCTTAAAATCCAGCAACATATCATGCATACGCCGCCCAAGGACCATTACCGTATTCACTTTACCATCTGTCAGTTGAGGAATAGCAAGAAACCGGAAGCAGTGGCTTTGACACCCCATACCCCTGACAGGAAACTCATTTTCCAGCACTGCACGAATGGCAGAGGTTTCCCGTTCGCTCGTATCCCCCCAGGCATAAATAAGTTGCCCATCAGCCCCGTATAAGGCTGCGCTATCAAGCATGCCCTGAGCCTGAAATAGTGAGAAATTACTTTCCAGAACTTTTTCAATATGACGGGGGAACTGGTCCTTCCCAACCGCCTGAGTCAAGAGGGAGATCGTCTGAGCTACTTCCAATAATTTGTGGTACGAAGTCGTCATTGCACCGTTAAGTGCTTTGAGATTGCGCTTGTGTAACTCTAATTGTGTATTAGCAAAATGTTGATCGATTTGACTCGACAAAGCGGTGTAAATAAACATATGTGAAATAAAGATGATGCTAATCAGAGGCCAAAAGATTTTGTGCCGTAGGCTGACAAAGTAAGCTCTTTTCATCAACCCTCCTAAATTCCCGTTAGAGCAAAAGCGCTTTAAATATACAGACGTTATAGCTCTATTGACACGTCACACCAAATTTACAAATGACCCGTTCAGAAAAGCATCGTATGGCGGTTAGTTTAGGTCATTTCATTCTGAGAACGAAGCTTAGCGCACATTTAAATATACCTACAAAAAAACGTAACCTAATCAACCTCAATAACCTTTATCCCTTCAGGTAGCGGCATACCGATGGAGTCTATATAACCAATAGCTCCTCGAGTTGTCCGAATCATTAATAACATCTCCTCCCTTGACTCAACGAGCGCAGGTGCACGACCCAAGCCACTATATGTAGAACGCTCCCAAATCATTCTTAATTGGTACGGAAGCATACATAAATGTTTTTTTACAAATGAGCGGTGCAACGGGTGATTATCCGGCATAACAAACACTTGGATAGCACTTGAGTCATCCCAATGAGTCGAGCGCAGCGTAAATACTGAACGAAGAAACTCACGTGACAAATGTCCAGATACCACATCCTTATTAGCGATGATTACATCTGCTCGAATGCCGGAAGCCAACGTGAAAGAAACGAGTGATAAAAAAATGAAAAGTTTATGCGCCACTACACTCCCTCGTGATGTTGCATAATTGTGTCAGTATATTAGCGTACTATTGTATAGGAAAGATCTAAATATGGGCTAGTGTTTTGGAAAATTTAGAAAGTGGCGTCCCATAGGGGGTTCGAACCCCTGTTACCGCCGTGAAAGGGCGGTGTCCTAGACCACTAGACGAATGGGACGTATAAGAATTGGAGCGGGAAACGAGGTTCGAACTCGCGACCCCAACCTTGGCAAGGTTGTGCTCTACCACTGAGCTATTCCCGCAATACTTTCTTTAAGAAAGTGGCGTCCCATAGGGGGTTCGAACCCCTGTTACCGCCGTGAAAGGGCGGTGTCCTAGACCACTAGACGAATGGGACGCTGTACCTCATTGAGGAGGCGCAAATATTATTGATTCGACCTTCAGCTGTCAAGAAAAAAGTTACTGATGTCGCTGGAAAATCACCTTATCGTGGCTACGGTATTTCCCAAAGTAAATATCTGCAGATGGATCATCATCAAACCCACCAAGACCATTCCAGTCATAGCGCAAATAAGGTAAGCGGGATAGATCTACTCCAAGCCCAATAGTCCCATTTTTACCCTCCCCTGGCGCACTCATCTGTAAACCAGCATCCCCAACATCGACCCTAAAGTCGCTTGCTGGATAGGCAAAGGATGGTGACGTGCTTCCATCAGCCATCAACGACCCCATTTGATCAATAAAACTGACTTCACTATTTAGCCACGAAGTGCAGCTATCAAGAGTATTCGTTACAAAGTCATTACCATCATAGTATTCCACTGACCAAGGCACTGGCAGAATCTGGGTTTCTGGACCATAGGCATCGGATAGATGAAGTCGCCCAAATCGCAGCTCCCACACCGGTATACTGCTGACCGTGTAATCACTGCAACTCTCTTCTAGCCAATCACCATCACCATCTGAATCTACTCGGTAACAAGCACCATCGCTGTCTGTTAAGTCAGGAGAAGGAACCAATAAATCCGTTATACCACTGAAAGGAGCCTCTAGCGCCACGCGTTGATAAATAATCTCATCACCCGATAAGCGATTCAGACCAATGCCATCATAATTCTGATCAGAACTACCCCAGCTTCCCCCTGTCGCATTAATAACATCACTAAAGGTTGCTGCTGCAGTACTCCTATCAATGTAAGCTCTACTTGACCATTGAGGTGACAACTTCCATAAAGCCGCCCCGTAGTTGTTAACGCGTACACCTGATGCGTTAAAAGCCGTCACCGTCAATTCAGGATCGTCTTGATAGGCAATACGCTTGTCCAGATAATTAAATTGATTCATACCACAATGAGATTGCCATTGCGGTGAATTTGCTGCCAGCCCAAAATGCGAAGGTATGAATCGCCCCAAAGGGGTCGACATCACTGCAATCAAATGCCCAAAATAGTTGGTATCTCGTGTGAATAATTGCAGACTCCCTACTTCTGAGTACGTCACCGCAGTATCGAGTAACTCCCCTCCACTAAAGTCGGTAGAGACATTGAGCCAAGAAGCACTATCGGCCACAGTTAAGCTTGAAGCCGCCAGATTCAGACTACCAGAACTCCCACCAACAGCTAGGGTAGGTAAAAGCAACTGGGCACCTATTTCTGCCTGGGAGGGCTGATAATTAGACGTCAGCCGCCCATCCGCACACTGCGCGGATACTTTTAAGTTAAAAGGATTTGCCGCAGCCCAAGTGATCCCTCCGACACTACTTCCATTATGCAAAAGCGCACCACTTGGCGTTGTCGCTTGCGCCGTCAATTGTGCTGGATAGACTACAAAATCATCCGACCCTGTCAGGATTTTTTGCCCTGCGGTTAGCGATGCATAAAGCCCCATACGGCCTGCATCTGCATAACGCACCGTCATAGATGCAACACCTTGTGCATTGAAGTTCATCGTAACTGGCGTACCAGGAGCAGTACCTGCTACGATGTAACTATTACCACTGCTTGTTATTTGCACCGGCTCAGTACCCGAGCTAGGCTGCAGATATTGACTATAAAAGTTAACTGTTCGACTTCCTGCAACGGCACTGCCGCAACTCAATGTCTCCGGCTGAGTTCTGACCGCACTCACATTAACCGTCACAGATGATTGACAAGATTCCGTATCCGGCACATCGAACACTAAGCCTGAATCGGAAACACTTAAATTCAAATCTTCAGCATGATTACTATCGCGCTTATCGGTTGCTGTGCCATCGCTTACATCAAAATTAACCAACTCTGGATCAGTAGCCAGAGAAGGGTAAGAGAACGCCAAAGTAACGCTTGTCTCGCCATTATCCGGGAATTGATAGGTCGCTTGCCCATTACCTAAGTCCGTTAATACTCCACTACCCGCTATAACGGACAACCATCGCCCTTTACTTGTACTCGTCGAAATTTGCAGTAACGCATCTTCTGCATCAACGGCTAAGTCTCCACTATCATGAGCGGTAAAGGTCACATGCTCAGTTAAACAACTCACTAAAGAACCACTATGAGACACGGAGTAATGATCAACTGATGGTGGCGGTGTGCAATTACAGGGCCTGACACTGCCATCGTAATTTCTTCCTGCTTGCTCATTAGCAAAAATATCTTCGACCTCAAAGGGAGTTAGCGCCACATCAAAAACTTTAACCTCATCAATATCACCATTGAAAAAGCGCGCAGCAACACCTTGATCTTGGCCAATCTGCAACTCCCGATTATTTATGACCAAACCATCGGGATATGATTGACGAGCCACTTCAACCCCATCTAAATAGATGATTTGCTGATCTGGTTGATAGGTCACTACCACATGATGCCATTGGCCAACACTCACTTGAGCGCTAGACGTTAAGTTTCGTGTCACACCATTACTATCATTCCACCACCAATATATTTGGCGATTTTGATTGATATGAATTTCATAGTTTGTATCTTTAGATATGAAGCTTTTTAGCTCCGTCGGGATTGCATCTAACTTGACCCACGCTGTCACAGTGAGACTCGTTGATAAATCAAGCAGCCCGTTATCCGGTAAACGAATAAAGTCATCCACACCATCAAACTGAGCCAGACCGCATACTTGACCTCCCACTGTAGATATCACACCATTGACAGAGTATGCATCCAAACTATTAGGCCCACTATCTACAACATCCTGATTATCGGACCAGTTGCAATCATCCATGTGGTAATTGACAACAGGGGCCGGAAGAATGCAATGTCTCGGGGTTCCATCATAGTTATTCCCCGCTCGCTGATTATTGTAAATCTCGGCAATCTGTTGCGTGTTAAGTTCACTTGAGAACAGCATGGGCTCGTCAATCCAACCATCCCAGTCCTGACTTAGATCAAAACCACCACCCAATGCATCTTGTTCTTGACCCATCACAACGCTGCCAGGGGACAGATTTAATGGACCTTGAGCAACGCCATATCTACAACCTTGAAGTGCACCATCAATATAGAGGCAGTTTTTATCCGCTCGTCTGGTATAGACAAAATGGTGCCATTGGTTATCAGCAAAGTCTGTGACTGCAAAACCGTTAGCGCCTATGCTAAAAGAGTCGTTTTTCACCAACGGTTGGAAATAGTTACTCCTATCAAACCATAGCAGCAACTCATTACCATGATCCGGCCCAAAAGCTGAGAGCAATGCTTGTGTATTACGTTCAGATGTCTTACCCCAAACAGAGAATGACATCTCATCTTGACCATGAAAAGCAGCAGAATCTAAAGAGATAAAATCAGTTAATGTGTCCGGAGTGAAATCTATTGCTCGACACACAACGCCTGCAGCATCAGTATTTAGGGTCGTTCCTGCCTGACCGTGAAAGGAGTTACCGCTATAATCTTTAATTTCATCGGGTGTGCCGGTCCAAGATAGCTCATCTAGGTGCCAATCAGCTCTAGGGGCGGGTATGACAACTGGGCCAGAAGGCGTAAATGCCCAGCTAGACCTAAATCCCGGTGCAGTAATGATGTAGTCACTAACAAAACGGATATACATAGCTCCGGAAGAAGCAGAGTATGTACCTGTCGTTGTACCTGTGATCTGAGCGATTAGTGGTGCAGCGGCACTCGTGCCGTCATATAGATAAAGGTAGTCATATCCAGTTTCTATTGAGGCCGCAGAAATAGTTAATGTAACCGTGCCAGCCCCCCCTGGCTGTATCAGAAAGCCACAGCTTTCATTATTGTTATAATTTGCAGTAGTTCCGCCGGAGTCGTATAAATATCCAGTGTTAGCAGAGCTTCCTGAAGTTGAGCAAATATTTTCAGCATGGGCCTGCGAGACAATGCAAAATAAAACCCAATATAAACAAAACTGAACTAATCTCACCATTACTCCATAGCAAACACTCTGAACTCGTTGGATTAGTATAGATAAAAATCAGGCAGATGTGCGAAATGACAGTTGTATCAACCCAAGTATGGAGCGGGAAACGAGGTTCGAACTCGCGACCCCAACCTTGGCAAGGTTGTGCTCTACCACTGAGCTATTCCCGCGAATATGTAACTATTGCTAAAGAATGGCGTCCCATAGGGGGTTCGAACCCCTGTTACCGCCGTGAAAGGGCGGTGTCCTAGACCACTAGACGAATGGGACGTATAAGAATTGGAGCGGGAAACGAGGTTCGAACTCGCGACCCCAACCTTGGCAAGGTTGTGCTCTACCACTGAGCTATTCCCGCAATACTTTCTTTAAGAAAGTGGCGTCCCATAGGGGGTTCGAACCCCTGTTACCGCCGTGAAAGGGCGGTGTCCTAGACCACTAGACGAATGGGACGTAATCACAAAGAGGCATTGCCTCAAATGCGGGGCGTATAATATGCTCGATTAAAAAGATCGTCAAGCGTTTTTTTCAAACCTTTTTCCTATAAAATCAATTACTTTATTTTTATGAGTTAAGTGTACTGAATATGACCTCAGCTGAAACCGGCATGCTTATCGTTGCAGTAATCGGAGCCCTTGCAGGTACTGCATTCGTCATTCAAGGATTAGAAAACCAACGCCAGCAAAAGAAAGCCATAACTCAAGCCATCCGATCAGAAATCAGAACAGTTCAGGAGCTAGTTGAGGGGTTAACAGGGCCTTTCATGACTGAGTCACTCTATCGCTTTCTTCATCAGTATATGTTGCTGCAATGGAAACGACTTCTGGAGCTAGATCACTCCTCCCATACCCAAACCAGTTTACAAGCCTGTCAGCAAGCGATGTCCTCTCCACCTGCAAACTATAACTATCCAGCTGGATCTCTGACACTCTGTTCAGATAGGGCGGCCGCGCTAAAAGCGACTTCAGCCATCAAACTACTCGCTAAGTGGTTAAATGGGTTATTAAAACAGTCTGCCCAAACCAACAAAAAAGTCATACATGAGCAACTCAAATATGCAAAAATTTGTTATGAAAAGCTCAAAATCGAAGGCATGTTATTTGATGCAATAGAGTGTGAGCAAACTCGCGGTGCAAGCGTCGCTTTATATCAATACCAGAACTGCTTAAATGCGTTGGAACAACTGGACTATCGACAGCAGCTTGACCGGCAACTCTACGAGCTGCGCACACATATGGACAATATCGCTGAACCTTCTGAGCAACCAGATTCTGCCGATCCCGAGCAGGCTAATACCGAACTCAATGATCCCGATAATCTTCCTGAGGCATCTAGTCAGGATAAAGGAAAACACCTACCATAGAAAAAATAATAAACATTTGGATCTTTTATGAAGCCTAAAATTTATGGTGCTCCACTCTCTCCTTACGTTCGTAAAGTCCGCCTTTTTTTGGAGACAAAAGGAGTAGAGTACGATAGTAAAATGATCGTTCCCTACGCAACACCTGATGATTACAGCGCACTTAACCCACTGAGGCGTGTTCCCGCTCTTGAGTTTGATGGGCAAACACTCGCTGATTCTGCGGTTATCTGCCACTTTCTTGAGGATAAATTCCCTGAAACAACGTTGATACCCAAAGATGCCTACTTAAGAGCCCGTTGCGCGTGGTTCGAGAAATATGCTGACTATGAGCTAGCTCCCTTAACCACGTTTACAGCTTTCAAGGAGCGCGTACTGACGCGACTTTCTGGCGGTGAGCCTGATGAAACACGCATTCGCAAAGCGGTCGATTTAAAGCTTCCTCCCTTATTCGACTATTTAGAAGAGGAGCTATCTGGCAACCACTTTGTTGGTAACAGCTTATCCCTCGCGGATATAGCCATTGCTAGCCAGCTAATTTCATTTAAGCATTCTGGGGAGCAACTAGACGGCGCTCGCTGGCCTAAGCTTTCGCAATTTCTAGCTACGTTTTGCGGCCGTACCTACGTGCAGCAAATGATCGAAAGTGAACAGGCAGCACTCAAAAAGCTACTAGGACATTAACGGTAGGTCCACTTGATATTCACTACCGTTCCGTTTTTGGTATCTATAAACCACTTTCGGCCATCGAATCGATAGACTAAGCGGGTCACAGAACACGTTCTGCCTGA
The DNA here is from genome assembly GCF_008630635.1 of Neptunomonas concharum. Lineage (NCBI taxonomy): Bacteria > Pseudomonadati > Pseudomonadota > Gammaproteobacteria > Oceanospirillales > Oceanospirillaceae > Neptunomonas > Neptunomonas concharum. Next base: position 2,468,310 of record NZ_CP043869.1, read on the forward strand.
TCCGCAACGAGCCTTCGTTTTATATTTTGTAATCGGTTTACCAAGATGCTCATAAACTTTTGAGACCTCATCACCAGAAGAGAGCAACTGACCATTTGATAAACGAAGCGCAAAGGCCTGAACAGACCAACATAAGACAAGTAGGGAAACCATCATCCTGAACATTTTTTTCTCCATCATCCGTGATGTTGATGGTTAGCTTAAAGGCTCAAACAAAAATGTCAATTGGCTGCCTTCAAGAAGTTACTGAGTGTGTAGCAATCGAGCCGACTGATTGGCTACTGTGGCTATCCTCAGCCTGTCTATTTTTCTTACGAAGTAATTCACGATCCACAATAGCATCGGTTAATGCAGCCCCTGCCCACATAGCCGCCAAGGCAATCCATGCTGTAATAGAAAATGCAGAACCTCCTGTTAATCCTGCCCCTACTGCGCAACCTCCTGCCAACATACCTCCCATACCCATAAAAACTGCACCTACAATGTACCTAACCATACTCTTCCCATCCTGAAAACCTTGCAGTTTCAGTTCTTTAGAAAACAGTGCTGCTAAGAAAGAGCCAAGGAACACGCCCGGTACTAAGCCAACATCAAAGTCGAGGTCAGCTCCGCCGGGCGTTAAAAGATACATCAACGTATCTGCTGATGGGCCTGTAAAAGTCATACTTTCAACTTGGGTGGGATTAAATGTCTGATAAGAAAGGTGATAAGTAAACCACCAGCCAGCCACCACCATCGTACCGACCCCTAAAGAGCCAACCCAGGCCCATAGGCGCAAACGATTTCGAATACCATAAAAAACAGCGACGAGCATGCATGCCAAGCCGACATAGATACCGGTATAAGTTCCCCACCCTAAAAAAGAGATAAGCTCTAAACCTCCATCATTATGCAGTAACCATGCTCCCGCTAAATTATCTCTGACAGGTGCTAACACCCCACGCAAAGAAGCTTGGGCTACTGCCGCAAATAAAAGACCAGAAAAGAGCGCTCGCAAATTACCCGTTGCCGCTAGCACTAGCAACCGAGCACCACAACCGCGTGCCAGCACCATACCAGCACCGAACATTAACCCGCCAAGAACCGCACCGGATAAACTGCCATAACTGGCTAACATCCTTGAATCCGATATGTCTAACTCCCCTAACGTAATCAGTGCTTGGGTGCCCGCAACGGCTGCTGAAAAAGTCAGCAACCAGATCGCAACCTTTTCACCAATTTTTCCCCGAGCAAACTCGGCAACAGCCGCTCTTAAACAAAATCGGCTACGTTGGGCAAATACACCAAATAAAGCGCCTAATACCAAACCACCCAATGCCGTTGTGCCAGCCTCACCAAAACGCGATAGGAGAAATTCAAAGTCCAAAGGGCACCTCTAAGCTTTTAGGAATTAACTTATATCTTAAAATTATATAAATTTTTAGATATAAAAAAGACCTCTTTAGTCATGAGGCCTCTCTTTGATTGAGGAATCCTACCTTAATAGTTAAAAATGCGACTTGTTTTAGATCAAAAAATAGACAATCTCAGCCTTTTAACGTTATCCGTAAGTGAATAGTCACACCCTGCTCTGAGGTGATTTTTAGTTGTGCACCCATATATTCACATCGCTCTTTGATGCCTAGCAACCCAAAACCAATATGAGCCTCATTGGTTAGTTGATCTAAAGGAAACCCTTGGCCGTCATCTGAAATAACCAGATCAATAGCCTCTTTATGCTTCTTCAAACTCACTGAGACACGCTTAGCCATAGCATGTTTTAAGGCATTCGTTAATGCTTCTTGAACAATACGGTAGAGATGAATATCAGTCCCTATAGGCATATTCACCTCCTCTATATCCAAACAAACATCAACACCGCTTTGACGTAAACTATTTAATGTCGGTATTTGTTGGATAGACTGCGATAAACCCAGCGTATCCAACTCTACTGGGCGCAATGCCATTATTCGGTCATACACCGTTTCATACATATCAGCCACCAGCGCTTTAATTTTCGCGCTATGGGCTATAGAAGGGCTACCTTCGGGGGACTCCTGTTCTAATAAAAACGCCTCAACCCTGACAGCAGTCAGCAATTGGCCAAGTTCATCATGGAGCTCTTGAGCAAGATGGCTTCTCTCCTGCTCTTGGCTTTTAATCAACTGATGTAAAATAAGACGCTTTTCATCAAGTGCTTTGCTTAACCGCTGATTAGCATCTTTCAGGTCAGATCGCCGCTTGAGCAACTCATCCACGATGATATCAATCTCTTTTCTAAGGTAATTTACCTCTTTAATCCGGCTTGGTTGCCACTGGGTTGCATGCCCCTTAGACGAAAAGTTTTGCACTCCATTAATGAAGCGCTGTAGATGCTTGTCTAAAACAGACGATAAGTAGGCAGCAGCTAAGCCACTGACAAGCAAACCCGTTAGCACACCGACCATTAACAACTGCCATAATTGCTGAGCTAATGAGCGAAGGCTATCGCCTTCAGATTCAACCTGCAGTATTAACCCTTTTCCATACTTGTCTATCGATACAGGTAAGGACTGGTATTCATCTCCCTCACTAGTCTGCTTGGGATGATATTCTGTGATAGGTATGCCTTCATAGATCAGCGTCGTTTTTGAAATGGCTTGAGTTGAGCGGTTCACAAGCTGATTGAGTAGAAGCGTGTTATTCGATAATTTGATTCCACCAACTAAACGACCTATCACTTCGTGATTATCATCGCTGAGCAGATAATCCTTTGCCATTAATACCTGCCCACCATTTCTGAATAATCGCCAGTTACCCGAAGCGGCTAATTGATAATTTTCATAAAGTTGGCGACAGAGCTGAGGGCCAATATCAACCAATCGACTTCTGATTAAATAGCAATGTTGGCGATCAAGCGTGATAAACAACGCAAATTGATAGCGGCTCTGCGAAGCAGCTTCAGTGCTATTCATTACCCACTCTCTCAGCTCAGTTTCCGACTGCTTTTCTAGAGCACGGAGCACATTGTCCTTTGTACTCAACGTAAGCAGTTCTTGACCCATGAGGCGTAAGTGGGCATCCAGTTCATTAACGATAGCGTGTGCGCTTCGAGACAGAAACAGTTGGGATTCATCTTTCAGAATCTCTTTGCTAGACATATAGGCATTAAAAGCAAAAATGGAGAGAAATCCCATAATGGCTGCCAAAAAGACCAGAAAGATCAGCGTTCTGAATCGAATCATCAAAGCTCCGGTTTCCCTGAATAGATAAAAGCTTGCTCTATTAGCTGATCAATAGTCTTAGTCGGCATATCTGTCGTTATAATATGAAAGTCCCCCGCAAAGACTTGAGGGATTTGAACATTATGCATATCAAGTCGTATCGCTTCCGCTATTGCAATACCGCTTTGGTCATTCATGCGCATCAAAACGATATCTAGCTTTCCCTGCTTGAGCACTTTCAGTTCAGCCTCTCCTCCACCCCAACCATTAACGAATACGTCATCACGCCCAATTGCTTGCAAAGCATCCAGTGCCCCCAAAGCGACATCTGTTGAGCAGGCGTAGATGTACCGAATACTGGGGTAGTCGGCCAGCATATTTAGCGTCGCATGTTTCGCTTTTTCCCGACTGGCATCCGTAAAATAACTAACTTTTAAATCGTGGTAATCGCCGATATTGTTTTCAAATACTCCGCCTCTTTGCTCACTGAGCACGCCTTCTCCCCAAAACAAAATTCCATAAGGCGTGTTCTGGGGGAATGTAGCTTTAAAGTGTTCTGCAAGATAACGAGCACCTTGCGCATGATCAAAACCCACGTACATAAGTGGCTGAATATCAAACCATGTTGCGATAGGCTGTGTTAGGTTCTGAATAATGAGCTTGGGGCGCGCGCGCGTTAATAGAGACTCAACAATACGCTGTTGGCGGTGACTGTTGATGGTATAGATAAGATAGTCAGGGTCTTTCTCAAGTATTTCTAAAATTTGTGTTTCCTGAAGATCCGACTCCACGTAGGGTTTGGAGAAACGAATATCCAATGAATACGGAATATCTAGATCATCTAATCGCCCTCGTAGTGCCTTAATACTACGCTGCCAATAGTCCGACTCTTGTAAACCCGGATAAATAATCGCTATACGAACGGGCTCACCTAAAGGCTCAGTGGCAGCTCGATCTAAGCTGGACACTAACTGACGAAACTGTAAATCTGAAATCTTTTTCTCTGAGGCAGTCGCAGAGAAAGCGATCATGGAAAAACCGATAATAATGTTCAACCATAATACATATGAGAGTCTCGAACGAATATCCATATATGATCCCACTTCTCTTGTTTTCTCTTAACTAGTCTAGTCCACAGAGCAAGAATAAACAGATTACATCTTCACTTTTTAACGCAAAAATCGACTAAGACATTGTGAATGACTGGCGGGACTTAATGTAGCGTTCCAGATCTTCAGGACAATCCAAATCCCAAAGTACCTTAGGTTCCTTCCAAGTATAGTTAAGGAGGCGGAGTCGTTCTCTGGTTTGCATCATTACTCTATCAGTGCTCCAGTGAACACCCTCAAAGAGAGCCTTATGTGGTTTTTTAACACCGACCAAGGCATAACCACCATCTTCAGTTGGCAAGAACACGCCATCTTTACACGTGAGCACATTAGCGCACTGTGTCAGCAGGTCAGCGGTAATATCGGGGCAATCAGAGCCTATTAAAACACCCCCGCCCACCTCAGCCAGTGCGTTGTACATACGCTCGCCTAATCCAGTACCTTGCTGCTCACGGTGAATGAGGGAATACTTTTGCATCATCTCATCTAAAAAAGGATGGTTATGCTCTCCCGCCGTATATAGATAAACCGGAAAACAATCCGAGCTCATCGCTTCAGACAGAGTGTAGTCTAAGAGTTCGCAATACAGCCGAGCTGCATTCTCTTTCCCAATTGCAGGTATCAAGCGGGTCTTCACATGACCAGGCTCGGGTGCCTTAGCAAAGATGATTAAAGGCGTCGACATTCAGAATCTCCTTCTTCATCTACCCGGTATCCATAAAGCATGGCTAATGTTTTGGGAGAACACCCAATCCAATAAGCCAATCTTAAAAACCACATCAAAAAAATTGTTTTTAATACACCCTTCTGTTCCCAGCGCCGCCCAGATGTTTCGACCGGTTCACGAATACATCGTGGATTTTGCAACGCTTTTAATCGCTTTGAAAACTCAATATCTTCCATCAAAGGCTGATCAGGGAATCCTTGTGCCATCGCAAAGGCCGTGCGCTTTACAAAGATCGCCTGATCACCCGTCGCGATCCCTGTTACCCGAGATCGGACGTTCATCATTTTAGCTATTACCTTCAGCATAGGATGTTTTCCGAGGATTACCACATCAAAGCGCCCCCAAACCACTTGCTCTTGCATGGCACGCTCTAAGTTTTTCAAATCGCACGGTAAGCGGGTATCGATATGTAGAAATAGCAGATAAGGAGACGCTGCCAAGGCTGCCCCATTGTTCATTTGCCGCGCACGCCCCGGTGAGCTGATAACAAGGTGATCAACCCAAGGCTTAGCAAGTTCAGGTGTGCTATCGTGACTCCCACCATCCACGACAATGATTTCAGCCCAAGGGCGTAATACCTGAAGAGAAACAAGCTTTTCCTCAATGATCGCTGATTCATTCAATACAGGAATAATGATAGAAAGCTGGGGGTCACTCACGACGTAAGGTCTTTTTCAGCTCAAAGTTGAATGGGGATACCAACAGTGCTTTGAGACCCAGCTCTTGTTGGTGCTGATAATCTTCTAAACCCAGCACCATGGTTTCGGGTGAGTCTTTCGGCTCCACACTATAGACTTTAAAGATCCGATCCCATACCGATAAGAAGAATCCGTAATTACTGTTGGTCTCATTTGGATAGATTGAATGATGGATACGATGCATATCTGGCGTACACACCAGCCAACGAAGTACACGATCGACTCCGCTTGGAAGGCGGATGTTTGCATGCGTAAAAATAGCCGCCGCATTAAGCACTGCTTCGAATACCAAAACAGTTAGCGGATCAACACCGAGCAAAATAACGAGTGCTGCTTTGTAAAGCAATGACAGAATAATTTCAATGGGGTGGAAACGAAGCGCCGTTGTGACATCCAAATCCAAATCCATATGATGCACACGATGCAACCGCCATAACCAAGACCATTGGTGGCTTAACCAGTGTTGGAACCAGATAGCAGCATCAAGAATAATAAAGCCCAATATATGGGCCATAGGACCTTCCAGTGCAAACCAGCGAAACAAACCCACATTCTCCTGCTCCGCCCAAACCGCAGCGGTAACCGCCAACGCACCTAATGTTAATCGCACACACACGGTGTTCAGGAGGATCAGCCCCAAGTTAATCAGCCAACGGCGCAACCTTGACTCCCGCCAAGGGCGCTTAGGTCGTGCGAATTCTGCTACCATACACAGTAGAAAAACACCGCCAAAAATCGCCAAGCGAAATAAGGACTCATCCATTAACGACCTCTTCTCCACTGATGATAACGTTGTAATCCATGTAGTATTTTTGGGGAAACATGAGCGCGCTTCCACTCACCCGCAGCATATTTATTGGCTTCGGCAAAGGTTGGATAGATATGTATTGTCCCAAGCAATTTATTCATACCAATGCCCTGCTTCATAGCCAGCACAAACTCAGCGATAAGTTCCGCGCCATGCCGGCTGACAATAGTAACCCCTAAAATTTTGTCTTTACCCGGTACTGTCAGTACCTTAACAAAACCATGATTATCACCGTCAGCAATCGCCCGATCTAAATCATCGATGCCATAGCGGGTAACCTCATAAGGGATGTGTCGCTCCTTCGCCTCACGTTCACTCAGCCCAACTCGGGCGATATCGGGATCGGTAAAAGTCGCCCATGGAATCACGCGATAGTCCACCTTAAAACGTTTAAAGCTTCCAAAGAGTGCATTAACAGCAGCGTACCACGCTTGATGTGCTGCTACATGCGTAAATTGGTAAGGGCCTGTTACATCGCCACATACATAGATATTCGGGAAACGTGTCTGTAAAAAAGCATTCGCCGATACCGTACCGTTTTCACGAATATCAATATTAAGGCTCTCTAAACCAAAACCCGTTGTATTAGCCTCACGCCCAAGTGCTAACAGTAAACAATCAAAGGGGATTTCTTCTTCGCCACTGCCTGACACTTGCAGGTACGAAACGCCCTCACGCACAACAACCGCTTTTGCTTCTTTACCTAAGTACAGCGTGATACCTTCATCAACAAAACGACGTTCGATCAATTGTTGAGCCTCAGCATCTTCACGAGGCATCAAAGTATTTTGCCGTTGTACCAGTGATACTTGGCTACCCAAGCGCTGAAAAGCCTGAGCGAGTTCGCAGCCGATAGGGCCACCACCCAGCACCAGAAGCCGTTTGGGTAAATCAGTCAGCTGCCAAAGAGTATCGGACGTAACAAAGTGAGACTGTTCTAGCCCTGGCAAATTAGGTATACGCGGCTTTGCCCCTGTAGCGACAACGATAGATTGGGCGCTAATCGTCTCAGAACTGCCATCCGCTCGCGTCACGCGAACCTCCCAAGGTGAAACTATACTGGCCTCACCCTCGATAACTTCAACACCCAAGCCGGTATAGCGCTCGACCGAATCATGAGGTTCGATAGCATCAATGACTTCATGCACACGAGCCATAACGCGCTTAAAGTCGATCTCCGGTTCTGCCACCTGAATACCAAACTTATGCGCTTGGCGTATCTCATAAGCTTGGTGAGCTGCACGAATGAGTGCTTTGGAGGGTACACAACCCGTATTTAAGCAATCCCCCCCCATTTTATGCTTTTCTACCAAGGTGACTTTAGCTTTGACCGCGGCAGCGATATAAGCACTAACAAGCCCTCCACTACCGGCACCTATAACCAACAAATTACGATCAAAACTGCGGGGTTTTTCCCAGCCATCGTACACCTGCTTGCTCTTGACCCAATCGACAATACCTCTCGCAATAAACGGGAACAGCCCAAGCAAGGCAAACGCACCGAGCAGTTGGAAAGATAAGATCCCCGATAGCGATTCAAGCTTACCCAACTGGGTACCGGCGTTAACATAAACCAGCGTCCCCGCAAGCATACCCAGCTGACTGACCCACCAAAATGTTCTAACAGACATTTGAGTTAATCCCATCAATAAATTGATAAGGAAAAAGGGAAAGATCGGTATAAGTCGCAAGGTAAAGAGATAAAAAGGGCCATCCTTTTTAACGCCTTCATCAATAGTATTGATGTGTGAGGAGAAGCGCTTGCGCACCCAATCACCTACTAGATAACGGGACGCCAACATGGCTAACGAAGCCCCTGCCGTAGATGCAAAGGAGATCAGCACCGTTCCCCACAGCAGCCCGAACAGAGCCCCACCCGCCAGAGTCATCACCACAGCCCCAGGAATAGACAGGGCCGTAACTGCCACATAAACAAGGAAGAAAATTGCACTACTGACCAAGAAGTTTTGATCTGTCCAACTTTGCAGCGCCAGCTGCTGCGCCTTTAAGTTTTCAAGCGTAAGTAATGAAAAGCCCCCTTGAAGCCAAATCACACCAACAAGGACTAACAAACCGATAATAACAAGGCGTTTCATTGGCAACTCCTATGAGATAAAAACATCTCAATCATGTAGCGCGCTTTAACTTAAAGCACCACCACAGCTAGAACCCTGACCCGCAGTACAACCATAACAATGATCACCTATTTTTATAGGTTGATCTTGCATCATCTGATCAAACAGCTGAGACAAATGAATAGCGTCGGATTGATCTCCTAAGGGCATATTTAATTGCTGGTTAAAGTCACAATCATATACATAGCCCTGCCAATCGACCGAAATCAACGAACGGCACATTAAGCCATCTAAGGTACTCGCATTAAATGAACTTCGTAATAACTCCATGTAGGGTTTAAAGAGTCCTTTAGACAGCAGCATGCTACCGAAACGCTGAATTGGCATATTCGCTAACGTAAAGAGCTGATTAAATTGAATACCATAACGGGACTCAAGTTCTTGTTTATAGGCGATTTCCAAAGACGCTTGCGGCGGCGGCAACACAGGCCCCTGTGGGTTATACACCAGATTAATCACTAGATCCGAACCGGCCATGCCATAACCCAGCTCATTCAACTGCTGCAAACCCTCTAGGCTTGCGTTAAAAACCCCTTTGCCACGCTGTGCATTGACGTTATCTTCTAGGTAACAGGGCAATGAAGCGACAATCTCGACTTTATGATCCGCCAGAAAAGTCGCCATATCTTCATAACCAGGCTCTGTAAGAATAGTCAGGTTGCAGCGATCCATTACATGAATTCCCTGGGAAGTCGCTGCCGAGACTAACCGCTTAAAGTGGGGGTTCATCTCCGGCGCACCACCTGTTAAATCCAGTGTCTTAGCACCACTTTGCTGCATAAACTGTAGTAATAACTCCATGGTTTCCCATGACATCTCTTCGGTACGCTGAGGGCTTGCAGCAACATGACAATGCACACATGACTGATTGCAACGATAACCAATATTGGCTTGAAGCGTCGTTAATGCTGTACGACGAATTCTTGGAAAATCAGTCTGGATAAGGTGTGGCAGCATTTCGTGCATGATGTGTCCTTTTGCTTTTGCTGTTTATGTATTAGTCGTCGCAGATCTGTAAACCTTACAAATCAATAGTTTTTATTTTTCAACAATACATCTTAGCTTAGATGTTCGACTTAGCGAATTCTCGCTGCGGAAGGAAAATCGACAAAAGTAAAGTTATCCCAAGAAAGAGTGAGGAGACATACAGGCAAGCAGCTATACCAAAATCCTGATAAACCCAACCCGACAAAACCGTTCCTAATAAACGTCCCATCGCATTAGCCATATAATAGAATCCGACATCCATCGATGCTCCTTCATCTCTTGCATAGCTGACAATCAAATAACTATGTAAAGATGAATTAATCGCAAAAAACGCCCCAAAAATCAGCAAGCCAGCAACCATTAACAGCTCAGGGTTAGACGTCACACCCAAAAAGTACGCCATGATTGCAGGAATCACCATTAAAGGCAGGCACCACCATAATGCTGCCTTACCACTTGGAACGCTTCCTTTGTGCTTACCGGTAATGCGCGGCGCGAATGACTGAATCACGCCATATCCGATAACCCACATCGCCATAAAACTGCCAACAGACCAATGATCCCACAACAGCACTTCACCAAAGAAGACGGGGACCGCAATCACAAACCACACATCCCTAGCACCAAACAGGAACAGTCGTGCGCCAGAGAGCACATTAATCGCTACGCTTTTTGAGAAAACATCGGTAAATTTGGGTTTAAACTGGCTCCGCCCTAATGATCCTTTTAACTTCACTAAAGAGATAATTAGCACGCTGCATAACAGAGCCGCCATCAAGACAACAGAGGCGCGAAAGCCAAACAGTGTCAGCAGCACACCTCCTAAGAAAAAGCCCACGCCTTTCAGTGCATTTTTTGAGCCTGTCAGCACTGCCACCCAATGATAGAGACGCCCCTGAGCATCAGGCGGCACCAAGAGCTTAATGGCACTTTTAGCACTCATTTTATTTAAGTCTTTGGCAACACCGGATATTGCCTGCGCCATCATCACCCAAGGAATACTCAACCACGAGGAGGGCACAGCTAACATACCTAACGCCACCACTTGCATAGCCAAGCCGATATTCATAGTGCGGTTAAGGCCAATGCGAGCTCCTAACCAACCACCTATCAAGTTTGTGACAACACCAAAGAACTCATAAAAGATAAAAAGAAAAGCAATTTCCAAAGGCGAATACCCTAACGTATGAAAGTGCAGAACCACTAACATACGTAAGGCACCATCCGTTAAGGTAAACGTCCAATAATTACCCGTGATCAGTAAGTACTGACGAATATCTGAAGATAATGAGGCAAGCACGATTACTTTTTATCCAACAAACCTACTTTTTTGACTAACTCAGCCGTACGGTTTGCATAACCCCACTCATTGTCATACCAGGTATATATTTTAACCTGAGTGTTATTGATCACCATGGTCGAAAGCGCATCCACAATGCTGGAGCGTGGATCTGTCTTATAGTCGATAGACACCAACGGTCGCTCCTCATACCCCAAAATACCCTGCAGACTTCCCTCGGATGCGGTCTTGAAGAGCTGATTAACGGCTTGTGCCGTCGTCGGTTTCTCGACCTCAAAGACACAATCGGTTAACGAGGCATTGGCTAACGGAACCCGCACAGCATGACCATTCAGCTTTCCTTTAAGCTCAGGAAAGATATGAGTAATCGCCGTCGCAGAGCCAGTGGTTGTAGGTATCAAACTCATCCCGCAAGCACGAGCACGGCGTAGATCCTTATGGGGCGCATCCAAAATAGTTTGCGTATTGGTAACATCATGAATCGTTGTCATAGAACCGTGTCGAATACCCAATGACTCATGAAGCACCTTAACAATCGGAGCAAGACAATTCGTCGTACATGAGGCAGCCGTTACAATCGGATACAGATCAGGATCATATAGATCATCATTGACACCCATCACCACATTCAGCACACCCTCTTCTTTAACTGGCGCGCTGACAACAACCCGCTTAACCCCTTGCTCTAAATAGGCCTGTAAAACCGATTTGGTTTTCATTTTACCGGACGCTTCAACTACGATGTCACAACCTGACCAATCGGTGTCTTCGATACTGCGGTTATGGCTTACCGTGAAACCTTGCTCGCCTACGAAAATTCTATAACCCTCAGCGTTAGCTTCATAAGCCCAGCGCCCATGCACAGAATCGAAATTCAGTAGATGAGCCAACGTTGCAGCATCGCCACCAGGGTCATTGATATGTACAAATTCAATCTCTGGCCACGACCATGCAGCTCGCATCATCAAACGCCCTATGCGACCAAAACCATTAATGCCTACTTTAATTGTCATTGAAAAACTACCTTATACAATCCATGACTCAATATCTGCGCGATGAGGTATAGAACCACTGTGAACCACCACTTCATCGACAACAACGGCGGGTGTACTCATCACGCCATACCCCATGATAGCCATGGGATCTGTCACTTTGATGACATCAACCGCTACCGCTTTCTCTTTGGCAATCGCCTCGATAGCTTCCGCTGTTTTAGTACACTTAGCACACCCAGAACCCAGAACTTTGATGGATTTCATCTTTGTACCCTTTTCTATAGAAGAACAAACCAGTGACCCAAAGCATTAAAGACCCAGCCCACCAACGTGAACGCACATAATAGTAAGACAAATAATATCACCAGCAAACGCCACTGCATGACTTGTTTAAGAAGAATAAACTCTGGGAAACTGGCAGCGACAGTACTCATACAAAACGCCAATGTTGTACCAATGGGCAGCCCCTTGGATATCAGACTTTCCATGACAGGGATCACACCGGTAGCATTAGAGTACAGAGGGATACCTAGCCCTACAGCCGCGGGGACAGACCACCACTGCCCCTGCCCTAGATGCTGCTCAAACCACCCTTCTGGGACAAAACCGTGCAATGCCGCTCCCAGCCCAACACCAATGATGACCCACTTCCAAACACGACCAAAAATATCCTTGAGTTCATCTTTAGCAAATTGATGCCTATCCATAAGGCTCATTTTCCTAACTTCAGCTTGAACATTGGCCTGGGCTGCATCGGCATAGGCTTTCGCCGCAAAAGGTTGCAATAATCGTTCAGCCTTAATGGTATCGAGAAACAAACCGCCCAGCATACCTACCGCTAGCCCAACCAGCACATAAACAATAGTAAATTGCCAGCCTAACAAGCTCCCTAATAAAACAATGGCTACTTCATTGATTAAAGGGGACGTCAGTAAAAATGACATGGTAATACCTACCGGAATCCCCGCCGAGGTAAAGCCTAAGAACAAAGGAATGCTTGAGCAGGAGCAAAACGGAGTAACCGCACCAAAAGCCGACCCCATCATATAACCAACCAAGCGGTTTTTACCCACCAACCAAGCCCTGACAACCTCTACCCTTAAAGAAGCACGCACAAGTGCAATGAGATAAATCATGACCACTAAGAGTACAAATATTTTTGCCGTGTCTTCGATAAAAAAGTGTACCGCATCCCCCAGTTTTGAATTCGCATCCAGCCCCAAAAGCGTGAATGCCAACCAATCAGCCAAATCTGTAAAATAGTCCAACACAAAAAAATTCCTTAAGATCAAACAACAGCCGAAATTATGCTTTGTCTTAGCGCCCAGCTAGCATAAAATGCGCGCTTAACTCTATCCATATGGGTGGAATCAACTATCGGGCGTAAAAAGCGCCACCTACAACGATTGGAGAGTTACGACGTTGGCATCTAACGGCAAAATTAAACTGCAAGGGTTTAACAACCTTACCAAAAGTCTAAGCTTCTGTATCTATGATGTTTGTTATGCAAAAACACCAGAGCAGAAAGCCGAGTACATCGAATATATCGATGAGCAGTATAACGCAGACCGCCTAACGGAAATTCTATCCGAAGTTTGCGACATTATCGGTGCGAACATCCTTAATGTTGCTCGCCAAGACTATGAGCCGCAAGGGGCCAGTGTAACGATTCTGGTTTCGGAAGAGCCCATCAAAGACTCAGACCGCGTAGATAAGACCGAAAAACCGGGGCCACTACCTGATGCCGTGGTTGCTCATCTGGATAAGAGCCATATTTGTGTTCATACCTACCCAGAGAGCCACCCGGATGATGGCATCTGTACCTTCCGGGCAGATATCGAAGTATCAACCTGCGGCGTTATTTCACCATTGAAAGCGCTGAACTACCTGATCCATAAACTGGAGTCAGATATTGTTACCATCGACTACCGAGTGCGTGGCTTTACCCGAGACGTACAGGGTGTCAAACACTACATTGATCATGACATCAACTCGATTCAGAACTTTATGAGTGACGATATTCGTGAGCAATACCAAATGGTTGATGTAAACGTTTACCAAGAGAACATCTTCCACACCAAAATGATGCTCAACGATTACGACTTAGATCAGTATCTGTTTGGCGCAACGCGCAAAGACTTAACCGGTAACGAAGTCGAAGAGATCTCCGAACGTCTATTCAAAGAGATGAACGAGATATTCTATGGCCGAAATATGCCGGATATGAAAAAAGGCTAACACCCGGCATGACGTGTGTAATCAACGCTGGCTTATGCCGGCGTTTTTTATGCGCTCTACTCATCCGCAACCTTCATATGCGTATAATAAGGCCCGAACAACTCAGCGGCTGCCCGCGTATGGTAGGGATGTTGTTTATACAAGGTGAAATCTGTGTGGGCACACACCTTCGGGCCACGACTTAACGCAATAATCTCACGATGTGGCAGGTGCTCTGCACTATTACGTACTTGCATACGTTCTTGTGGATACAAACCGAAACCCTCAGCCAACTGAATCACCGTTTCTGTTTCAGGTAAGGGCAGCAACAACCACGTAACTCCCTCAGAGCTTAACAAAGCATCAATAGACTGGATTAAGTCAGATAGCGGCAAATAGGTATTGTGCCTTGCTAGGGCTGCCCGCTCGCAAGAGTTTTTTGTTGAGTCTGTAAAAAAAGGCGGATTACAGAGTATTACATCATACTGAGTAGCGGGCTGCTTTGCGTAAACCCGAATATCCATCTCAATCAAGCGGAGCCGGTCAGACCAAGGGCTGTGCTCAAAGTTTAGCCTCGCCTGCCTTGCTGCTCCTGCATCAAGCTCAACCGCATCAATAGCAGCTGTGGAGCGCTGTGCTGCAAACAAACTTAACAATCCAGTACCTGCACCAATATCCAAAATACGCTTGGCATCAGTTACCTTAGCATAAGCACCCAGCAGCGACGCATCCGTCGTCACCTTCATAGCACAGTCCCCCTGCTCAATACGAAATTGCTGACACTGAAAAAAGCTATTACGTTGGCGGCGGGACATCGATAAAGCATCCAAAAAAAGAGAACTCTATTCTATGCGATTCCAAACAGCACGTTAACTACCCTCTTGATGGCAACTTAGCAATACCGTTTAATACATCGCTCCCCCATACCTTATTGAAACGGGCTACCATGAAACTCACATTTTTAGGCACTGGCGACGTACGACAAGTACCTGTTTTTGGGTGTAATTGCAGAGCCTGCAACACCGCCCGCCAAAACCCAGCACTACGCCGCCGCCCTTGTAGCGCTTTGTTAACAACGCCTTACGGTAAGCTACTCCTTGATGGTGGAATCATCGATTTAGCAGAGCGTTTTCAACCGGGGGAGCTGAGCGCAATATTGCTAACCCACTACCATGTTGATCATGTACAAGGGCTGTTCCATCTACGCTGGGGAATCGGTGAGAAAATACCCGTTTACGGGCCTGAAGATACTCAAGGCTGTGCCGACCTGACCAAACATCCTGGCATACTCGATTTTCAAGCGCCACTTAAGCCCTTCAAACCCTTCTATCTGGGGGAACTGAAAATCACACCAGTGCCACTCATCCACTCAAAACCCACACTGGGCTACCTCTTTGAAAGCGAACAACGACAACTGGCCTACCTCACGGACACCGTAGGCCTTCCAGAAGCAACCACCACCTTTTTACAAAGACACACTGAACTGGAAATTATCATCGACTGTAGTGAACCTCCTCAACCTAACCCACCACGCAACCACAACGATCTAAACAGCGTATTGCACATACACCAAACACTCCAACCTAAAGCGCTGTGGCTAACCCACTTAAATCACAAAATGGATGAATGGTTGCTAGATAATGACTTACCAGAGGGGATATATGTTGCCCGAGACGGACTGGAAATTTAAGCCAGCATGCACACCGACATCCCCAATCTGCAACGAATAGCCTATAAGACCATCAGGCTAGTTTTTTGTGTAAACCTCCCGTAATTTTAACTCAGGGCGCGCTATGATCAACGATTATGAAATTCTGTGCAGCCTCACTCCACTCCACAGTGACAGACTCGCCTAGAGTAGGAAAATCCTGCAGCTCATAGATCCCACTCAAACCTTTGGCAAACTCTTTACCAATCCCCGCAACCTCAAACTGCACGTCAGAAATCTGGGCTCCATCCACGAAAGTCTGCATACGATGAGTGCCTTCACTAAGCAGCCCCCATGCCATCACCATGCCATAGCCATTATTAGTATCATTACAAATGGATTCAGTATCACCACGTGTAGTACCGTAAGCGACAGGAATCCGATCGCCGCCGTCAATAGATATTTCTACCTTATTGGCATCGCAGGCCCAACCCCGAATTAATCCCACACCGCTTTGAACAGAGTTCTGGCTAGGTGCTTCGTGATGCCTTTCCAGGGTTTTATTGTGCACCATGATCTCTGTTGTCAGCACTTTCTGAGAGGGGTTAAATGGATCTATAAGCGAATTTCCTGCATAGATACTTACACTCCAAGTGCTGGGATAAGGTAAAGATCCTATAGGAACAGACAAAGAAGAAGAACAAGGGAGTGGCGTCCCCCAAAGAAAACTAGGTTCAATAAAAGACACCTCTATACGCTGATTGCCTTGGTCCACGCTGATAACCCTTCTATCGCCATATATCACACCAGTGTTGGGTGCATCACAAATGTCCTCTACCTCAATGATTACCTCGCTGGCAGTTGTTACGAAAGATGGCTCAACTTTAAGGCCTACCTCAGAATAAGCTGAATAACTTATTACTAGCCCGTAAAACAAAGTATGCCTAGCTATATTCTTCATCGCTATCTCCACAATCCATGTTATGTCAAAAACAAAGAGCCTTAAGTTACCAATGTTAACTGGTGCCATTGTCAGCTTTTCAACTCATAAGGGCAGCTTCTGATATTTCTGCTATATCGTTAAGGTAAGACCAATCTCTGAAGCTCTTTGGAGCATTTCAATGCCCTCTACGATAGATGCTTAGTATAGGAAGATACAGGTGTTATAAATAATATGAAGAGTAGGGAGGAAATAAATGGGACGGCATCATTTGAATACCGCCAATAAACACTTGATTAAAAATAACTTTAATTTTCATGGTTATCAAGATACCCCCAAAAATACCCCCACATTGCAATGACTGAGCTAAACGCCCATCAGGTGACACGTCACGTTTCACTGAATTTGATCTATTGTCGAATGCGCTTTCTCCTGGATGGTGTTGAGTGGAGTGTTAGCGGAATTTGTCTGATTCTAGCGTATTCAAATTACCATTATTGCAGAGTAAAACCGGTAGCCTGTGAGCATTCTCGATATCAGGTTTTATTAGGTTGCTTGTTGTTAACCTGAAGTCTGTGACCTGCTTATTCGTTATCGGCAATTCAAGGTTTAAAACTGCTCTTGGTAGCCTTGCCAATACCTTGCCTTTGATAATGATATGTCAGCTTTGTTAGTCAACAGGGTATGGTTATATATAAGACTCTCCAATATGGGAAAAGAGAACCCCCTAAAAACTCCTTATAGTTCTCCTATATGGCATAGGTTGGTGGTAGCCAGAATACCAGCCACTCCAAATAGGAGAGCTAATCGCCACTTCCCACTCCATATAGGAGGGGAAAAATCTGCTAATGTTTCTCTTTCGGTTGGTGCTCCCATGCTGATTTGTCCTTGCACCAATAAGCCAATGGTATTGGACTGGGCTGTATGCCTTGGTCGTATGCAAAGCCTTTAGGTTCATCAATGCCATCCCATGTAATAGCCACTAGCGTAGGTCGCCCTCTCACCTTCCAGCCTTGCCTTGTTACAATTAGAAAGCCTTTATCTTCTAGGTTTCTAAATGCTCGATACAATGAACTGGTTGCCCAACCACGCTTTTTCATTAGCGTATAGCAAGGGGATAGTGAGCCATTATTATTCCCATTGTACTGAAGCAACAAATCCATCAATAGTTTGATCTCAGGGGCTTTTAAATTAGCCCCTTGCTGAGATTTCAATACATGGAATGGGATACCAGCAAACCGTTCTTTCTTTTTCCTGTCTCGGCTTGCCATTAATCACACTCACTAACCCACTGTATAGGAGGTGCTCCTCGCTTCTTTCTAAGATTGTTGATTATCTTCTTAGCAGCTTGCGAGCTTGTGAATGTGAACTTATAGCGTTTGTAATATGCGCCCATTCCGTTAAAGCCTGTGCTCTTTTCAAGTACGCTTGTGAACTCAAGCCCTAACCTTTTTTTGATTTCATTGCTCATAGTACTTGGCAAAGCATGATCGAATATAGGGGCTTTTTCTGCTTCAAGTCGATTGATAGATCCATGCTCCACCAGCCAAGTTAGAACCCTTTCGAGCTTTGTTGGCGGTCTGGTATCATCGGTAGTGCTGGTGGCTTCTGTGGTGGGGGCTGCTGGCGTTTTCATGCTTATGCCCTCCCTGCTGCTTCAATCCGTTCTTGAATCCATGCTTGAATGTCGCTTTCTACCCATGCTACCAATCTGCCGCCTAAAGGGACTGGTTTTGGAAAGGTGCCTTTTTCAAGTCGGTTGTAGATAGTACTGCGTGATAGCCCAACTAATTGCTCAACTTCGGGACGTCTTAGTAATCGAATAGTCATGCTCTGCTTTCCTGTGTAGTGAGTGGAATACAGGCAAAGCATGAATAGGTTTTTTACGGCTAAATAGATGAAACCCCTTTAATAAAAGGGGTAAAAGGGGTTATGAAATTGCTGGTCGTCCACCTACTCGCCACCTACCCGCACGTAAAATAGTATCCATCGACTTAGCACCAGAGCCCGAATAACCTTTATCTTTTAGCCATTCAACGACTTGGTTTTTTGTAGGTGCTGTTTCTTTATCTGAAGGATCGTAGTTCTTCCAAAAACGGTTATTTGCTTCTAGTAGGTGTCGTAATTGAGGGGATGTATTAGGGTGGATGTAGTAATGGTCTATATGACCCCCTGTTGATGAATCTCTTACAGTATTGTTTGACTCATTCTCAAAGTTTATTGTCGATTCTTTATCGGTGTTTTTTTTATGTTCGGCTGGAAAGATTATTTCTTCAGCATCCAATAAATCAGCTTGATACACAAACATCATGGAAAAATCTGAAGAGCTTTCGCTAAGTTCAATATCAGCTACTTTTTTTGTTTGAGGATTCATGCACTGTTCTGCATTAATCCAAATTGTTCCACCCAGAGGGTCAGATTCATCTGGTTCATATGCGAAAGAACAAGACGTTATAAGCACAAGCTTTCTATTACTTTTATTGCTATCTGATATACCCAGTTGGTCTTTGATGGCTTGATTCAAAGGTAGGTTAATCCAAGCTTTTAGCTGGCGAGAATTGATCGCCTCGCCAATAAGGCATATGGTCTCGGGCTCACCTATCTGATTTGAACTCCATCTATCTAAGATATCACTTATTGAGTAAACACTGTCATTCGGGTAAGGCAACGAAACTGACATGTAATTCTCCTCTCATAAAGTCTTATAAACTTCTGAATTTAATTGTTACTACATTACCCGCTAAAGCCTGCGCTTTGAGTTGATCCAGATAATCAGCCCAGCGTTGCATCATTTCTGTTCTTTGCTGGAGGTGCTTAGTACGGTTATAAGCTCTGCCGTTTGGATCCTTAACCGCATGGGCAAGCTGTTGCTCTATCCACTCAATACGGTAATTTAAAACCTCATCTAGCAGTGTGCGCGCCATTGCCCTAAATCCGTGGGGAGTCATTTTGTCATTGCTGTACCCCATATCCCGCAAGGCTGTTCTCACCCCGTTATCAGACATAGGGCGACTTCTACCCCTAGCAGACGGAAACAGGTATTCCCCATCGCCAGTAATGCGCTGTAACTCCTCTAGGATAGTGATAGCTTGATTAGCTAAGGGGATGATGTGCTCTTGCTTGGTTTTTTCAGCAATAATTTCAATACGCCTTTCTTCATAGTTGATATTCGACCATTTCAGGTGGCGAAGCTCCCCAGGTCTACAGAAAAATAGCGCTGATAACTTAAGCGCACATCGAACAACGTGGGTGCCCGTAAAATGGTCAATATCCACCAGCAACCTACCTACCTCTCTAGGCTCGATAATTGAGGCATAATGCGTTTTCACTGGAGACTTAAGCGCCCCTTTCAGGTCTGGGGTAGGATCCCGGTCAGCCCTGCCGGTGGCGACGGCAAACCTGAATACTTGCCCCGCTGCTTGTTTCGCTCTCTGAGCCGTTTCTATTTTGCCTGTGCTCTCAGTCTTTCGAAGGGTGTTAAGCAGCATAGGGGGCGTTATAGCGGTAATAGGCATATGGCCGATAAAGGGGAAAAGATACATTTCCATACAGCGCATTGTTCTTTGCTGGTGGCTTTCGGACTTATTAGCCATGTGGATCGAATACCACTCTCTGGCTATCGCCTCAAAGCTATTTACAGCGCTTAGCCGTCTTTCCTCTCGGGTGGCTTGCTTATGGGCTGATGGGTCGATCCCTTCGGTTAACTGGCTTCTAGCTTCATCCCTAATTTCTCTCGCTCTCTTTAGCGTGATGTCAGGATACTGACCGATAGAGAGGGTTTTCTCTTTGCCATGAATACGGTATTTAAGCCGCCATAGCTTAGCCCCGTTCTTTTTCACTAAAAGATACATGCCTCTCTCATCAGAAAGCTTGTAATCTTTTTCTCTAGGCTTGGCTGTTTGTACCTCGCGTGGTGATAGCGGCATCTTTTTATAAACCCTCAATGATTTCTAGCTTTGAGGGTTGTCTGGGGGTATCACCACAACGAAAAAGACCCGATACCCCCAACAATACCCCCACTTTGTTCAAGATTGAGCAAGAAATAGTAGGAACACATAGGAACGATATTAAGCCGCAAGCCCCGTCGTTACAAGGCTTAAAGAAATATATAGGTAGTATTAGGAAGTTGAATTGGTCGGGACGGCAGGATTTGAACCTGCGACCCCTTGCACCCCATGCAAGTGCGCTACCAAACTGCGCTACGCCCCGACGAAGGCGGGAGCTGTTAAGCTCCGAAGAGGCGCGTATATTACCCTAGCAAAACGCTTGTGAAAAGGGGTTAACGGCCAGATTTGAGGGTTTTGAGGATTTCTTCGAGTTCGCTAATGGTTTGTTTTAATAACTGTTTGTAACGAGCGCTCTCATCAACACTTTGATCCCCTACCAACCACTGCTTGGCACCACTGATGGTGTAGCCTTGATCGTGCAATAAGCTTTTAATCTGGCGGATGATGAGTACATCCTGCTGCTGGTAATAGCGACGATTATTACGCTTAACGGGTTTTATTTGATCGAATTCCTGTTCCCAATACCTTAGTACGTGCGCTTTCACGTCGCATAAAGTCGCTACCTCACCGATGGTAAAATAGCGTTTACTGGGTATGGCAGGAAGATCAGGCTGGCTCGGACCTGCTGTCTGCATAGGCGTCTACACGGTCCTTTAGTTTTTGGCCTGGTCGAAAAGTCACAACGCGGCGTGCTGAAATGGGCACTTCTTCACCGGTTTTTGGGTTTCGACCAGGGCGCTGTCGCTTATCCCGCAGGTCAAAGTTTCCAAAACCGGAAAGCTTGACCTGCTCATTGGCAGCAAGGCTTTCACGAATTTCATCAAAAAAGGATTCAACCATATCTTTAGCTTCACGCTTGTTCAGACCCAACTCTTCGTACAAACGTTCTGCCATGTCTGCCTTTGTTAAAGAACTCATGAACACCACCTTGCCTATTAGTCTCTTAAGGTTGCCCCTACAGCACCAAGCGCCTTAACGACATCTTGCACCGCTGCATTAATCTCATCTTCATTAAGAGTGCGCGATGGATGCTGCCAGGTCAAGCCCAGGGCAACACTTTTTCGTCCTGCTTCAATACCTTGGCCTTGATAAACATCAAAAAGGATCGTCTGTTTGAGGAATTCACCAGCATTTTCCTGCACAGCACTGCGCAATGTGTCATAGGCAACGGCTTCATCAACCAGTAGCGCTAAATCACGGCGCGACTCTGGGAACTTGGATAACTCCGAAAATTTTGCCAAATGCCCTTCAAGCAGGGTGTCTAAGCTAAGTTCAAACAGATAAACCGGCCCGTTAAGATCGAGCTTTTTCACTAATGCAGGATGCAGTGCCCCGATAAAACCAACCGTCTCACCGCCACGCTCAATACGTGCGCTTTGGCCTGGGTGTAACGCAACGTGCTGATCAGCCACAAAACGATACTCATTACCTGAGCTGCCCAGATTAAGGACGGCTTCCACATCACCCTTGATATCAAAGAAATCAACCGAAGAGGATTTACCTGTCCAGTTTTCAGGATCACGATTACCACACAGTAAACCCGCTAACACATTTTCCTGAACCAGCCCTTCACCTTTTGGTAAAAAACGCTGCCCTGTTTCAAATAGTCGAACACGAGATTGCTGGCGATTTTGGTTGTATTGCAAAGCTTTGACCAAGCCTGGCCAAATACTGGTACGCATCACTGCCATTTCAGCGGAGATAGGGTTGGCCAGCGCTAGCGCTTCATACTGATCATCAAACTGTTTTTGCAAACCCGCTTCAATAAAGCTATAGGTAATCGCTTCCTGATAGCCTAACGTCGTGAGTGTGCGGCGCAGAGTTTGAATAGTGACTTTAGATTCATCGATAGGTGTAAAGGGTAACGTCGCTGTAGGCACTTTTACCGGCAGGTTGTTGTAACCATAAACACGCGCTAACTCTTCAATCAGATCCACTTCAATGCTGATGTCAAAACGATAGGATGGAATAGCCACCACCCACTCACCTTGGCCCGTCGCTTCGATCTGCATCCCTAGGCGAGTTAGGATCTCTTCGATTTCGCTCGCGGGCATATCAAATGCCAACATTGCATTCACTTTTTCATGGCGTAGTGTCACCGAACGAGCCTTGGGTAAATGCGCTTCGCTAACCGCCTCAGAAACCGGACCGGCCTGACCACCTACGATATCCAAGAGCAAAGCTGTTGCTCGCTCAATCGCGTCATGTTGCAATTGCCAATCAACGCCGCGCTCGTAGCGGTGTGATGCATCTGTATGGAGTCCATATGCACGCGCTTTACCAGCAACCGCGATCTGATCAAAGAAAGCACATTCGAGGAATATATCTTTAGATTCGGCAGTAACTCCGGTGGCTTCACCTCCGAAAATACCGGCCATGGCAACCGGACCGCTTTGATCTGCAATCACCAGAGTATCGGCGTTCAGGGTCACTTCATTGCCATCTAACAGCGTGAGCTTTTCATCGGCTTTTGGCATACGAACGACAATACTGCCACTGAGCTTATTCAAATCGAACGCATGAAGAGGCTGCCCCAGCTCTAGCAACACGTAGTTGGTTACATCTACGACAGGATCAATAGAACGAATGCCTGATCGACGCAACTTCTCCACCATCCATAGAGGTGTTTCAGCGGATAAATCCACATTACGAATTACACGACCTAAATAACGAGGGCAAGCCTGCGGTGCATCCAAAACAATTGGAAAAGTATCATCGATTGTTGCAGGAACCGGCTTGATCTCAACAAAGCTGACAGGCGCTTTATTCAATACACCAACTTCACGAGCCAATCCTTTAATGCTCAAACAGTCACCGCGGTTAGGTGTGAGGTCTACATCGATAATTTTATCATCCAAGCCCAGATATTCACGCAAGCAGGTGCCTACCGGAGCATCCTGAGCCAGCTCCATAATGCCTGCGTGATCATCAGAGATACCAAGTTCATCATCGGCACATAACATGCCAAAGGATTCAACCTGACGCAGTTTGGCTTTCTTGATTTTAAACTCGCCGCCTTCAGGTGTTGGTAACACCGCACCCACCTTTGCATAAGCCGTTTTCAGACCGGCTCTAGCATTAGGGGCACCACAAACCACCTGATAGGTTTCTGTTCCATCTGTTACTGTGCAGACCTGTAGCTTATCGGCATTAGGGTGCTGCTCTGCCGTTAGGATTTCACCTACGACAACATTAGAAAAATCACCTGCGACCGCTTCTACATCATCGACCTCTAAACCCGCCATCGTGATCTGGTCGACCAACGCTTGCGTTGTAATGGAGGGATTGACCAGCTCTCGTAACCACTTTTCACTGAATTTCATGCTGCTTTCCTGAAAATCTTTATATTGCTGCTAATGTCGACCGAGTAGATATAAACTCAGTTGAACTGGTCTAGAAAACGTAGGTCGTTTTCAAAGAACAAGCGCAAATCATTTACGCCGTAACGCAGCATTGCTAATCGCTCAACACCCATACCAAAAGCAAAACCTGTATAGACTTCAGGATCGATGCCTGACATCTCAAATACTTTCGGATGCACCATGCCACAGCCTAGTACTTCTAGCCATTTTCCATCACCGCGATCTATATCTACTTCAATCGAAGGCTCAGTAAATGGGAAGTAAGAGGGACGAAAGCGCACTTTGACATCTTCTTCAAAGAACTCACGTAGAAACTGCTCCAACGTACCCTTTAGGTCAGCAAAGCTAATATTCTTGTCAATTAATAAACCTTCAACCTGATGGAACATCGGCGAATGGGTTTGATCATAATCGCAACGGTATACTCGCCCAGGACAAATAATGCGAATAGGCGGCTGTTGAGTTTCCATCGTACGTACCTGCACACCCGATGTGTGTGTACGCAGCAACGTATTAGCATTGAAATAGAAGGTATCATGCATAGCACGCGCAGGGTGATGGGATGGGATATTCAGCGCTTCGAAGTTGTGATAATCATCTTCGACCTCAGGTCCCTCTGCAACACTGTAGCCAATACCAGCAAAGAAAGCTTCGATACGCTCAAGGGTTTTGGTCACAGGGTGTAAGCCACCAAGGTGCTGGCCACGGCCAGGTAACGTAACATCGACCCGCTCTGATGCCAGTTTTTCTTCTAATGCCGCCCCTTCGAGCAAGGCCTTTCGAGCATTGATCTGCTCAGAAACCTGCTGGATGGCTTCATTAATTTTAGCACCCGCTGCGGGGCGTTCCTCTGCGGATAACTTACCTAAACCTTTACGCAAAGCAGTAAGTGGGCTTTTTTTACCGAGGTACTCAACACGTACCTGATCCAGCTCTTGAAGATTACTCGCAGCGGCAACCGCCTGCGCAGCCTGCTCCAAAAGGCTTGTCATATTTTCCATTTCCAGCTCCAACCGATTGGGGGGAAGATGAGATCTGATAATCTAATTCAGTCATTCTGCTCAATTGAAAGAAATTCAGCGCAATAACCGAAAAAATAGGGGAAGAGTTTGCACCCTTCCCCTATTTTAATACTCAACAACCTCAATAAGAGGCGGGTGCATTACGCCAGAGCAGCTTTCGCTTTCTCGACAACAGCACTAAAGGCTGCCTGTTCGTGAACAGCCAAGTCAGCCAGTACTTTACGGTCGATTTCGATGCTAGCTTTTTTCATACCAGCGATGAAACGGCTGTAAGACAAACCATTCAAACGTGCAGCAGCATTGATACGAGCAATCCACAGAGCGCGGAATTGACGCTTACGCTGACGACGGTCACGGTATGCATACTGACCAGCTTTGATAACTGCCTGTTTAGCTACACGGAATACACGGCTACGAGCACCGTAGTAGCCTTTAGCCTGCTTCAGGATTTTCTTATGACGGCGACGAGCCTGAACACCACGTTTTACACGAGCCATTCTTTACCTTCCTATATTCAATTCTGTTAGTGAAAAAACGACTTAGATGTAAGGCAACATGCGACGGATCAGAGCCTGATCTGCAGCGTGTACCTGAAGCATCGGACGAAGCTGACGCTTACGCTTAGTGCTTTTCTTGGTCAGAATGTGACTTTTGAAGGCCTGCTTGTGCTTGAAGCCATTCGCAGTTTTCTTGAAGCGTTTTGCCGCACCACGGCAAGATTTAATCTTTGGCATTTGGAATCTCCACGCATTCGTTAGTTATATGTAACCCATAGAAACAGCAAAAACCCGCAGCTATATCGAAACATAGACGCGGGTTATGCGGCGTTAGGAATTACTTTTTCTTCTTCGGGGCGATCACCATGATCATTTGACGACCTTCCATCTTTGGACGCTGTTCAACGACTGCCAGCTCTTCTAGATCTTTTTCGATCCGAAGTAGTAGCTGCATGCCCAGTTCCTGATGAGCCATCTCACGGCCGCGGAAACGTAATGTAACCTTAGCCTTATCCCCTGCTTCTAGGAAACGTATCAGGTTGCGTAGTTTTACCTGATAATCCCCATCTTCCGTCGCAGGACGGAATTTTATTTCCTTAACCTGGGTCTGATGCTGCTGCTTTTTAGCCTCAGCCATCTTTTTCTTCTGCTCGTATTGGAACTTACCAAAGTCCATCAATTTACATACGATGGGATCTGAGTCAGAAATTTGTACCAAGTCAAGTTCAGCCTCTTGAGCCATCTCAAGAGCCTGATTAAGCGATACGATACCTACCTGTTCACCATCAGAGCCAATCAAACGTAACTCGGATGCTCTGATATTCTCATTAATAGGCGCGCGATTATCACGGGCGCCTCTTCTGTTATCGCGCTTAATTGCTATATCTCCTAATAATTATTCTGTACGGCTCTTCTGTTCCACATCTTTTCTGAGGAAATCTGTGAATGCCTCAATAGTCATAGTGCCAAGATCTTCGCCGGTACGGGTACGCACAGCGACACAGCCGTTTTCGACTTCTTTATCACCAACTACCAAAAGGAAAGGAACCTTCTGAAGAGTACGCTCGCGGATTTTAAAGCCGATCTTCTCGTTTCTCAAGTCCGATATCGCCCTAAAGCCAGAATTATCCAATATTTTTACCACTTTTTCGGAATATTCTGCTTGTTTGTCGGTAATGTTCATAACAACAGCTTGAACAGGTGACAACCAAGTAGGCAATGCTCCGGCGTAGTTTTCAATCAAAATACCGATAAAACGCTCAAACGAACCCAGAATTGCTCGATGCAGCATGACCGGAGTCTCACGTTCGCCGCTCTCGTTGACAAATTGTGCGCCTAAGCGCCCTGGCATTGAGAAATCTACCTGTATTGTACCACATTGCCAGACACGTCCGAGACAATCCTTCAAAGAGAATTCAACTTTAGGGCCGTAGAAAGCACCTTCACCTGGAAGCTTATCCCAATCGAGGTTGGCATTATCCAGTGCATCAGCCAAGGCTTTTTCCGCTTTATCCCAGATTTCATCCGATCCGACACGCTGTTCAGGGCGAGTGGATAGTTTATAAATTACTTCATTGAAGCCAAAGTCAGCATAGACTTCATGCAGGAAGTCGATAAAGCTGGCAACCTCTTTTTGGATATCATTTTCTGCACAGAAGATATGCGCATCATCCTGAACAAAGCCACGTACACGCATGATACCATGCAGCGCGCCAGACGGTTCGTTACGGTGACAACAGCCAAACTCTGCCAGACGTAGTGGCAGATCACGGTAAGAACGCAACCCTTGGTTAAACACCTGAACATGACCTGGGCAGTTCATAGGCTTGATAGCGAAGTCACGGCTTTCAGAATGAGTAGTGAACATCTCCTCTGAGAACTTGTCCCAATGGCCTGACTTTTCCCAAAGTGTACGCTCAACTACTTGTGGCGTTCTTATCTCTTGATAGCCATGACGACGAAGTTTTTCGCGCATGTAGCTTTCAATATTCTGGTATAGCGTCCATCCATTTGGGTGCCAAAAGACCATGCCTGGCGCTTCTTCCTGTAAATGAAAGAGGTTCAGTTGCTTGCCGAGTTTACGGTGATCACGTTTTTCGGCTTCTTCAAGACGATGCAAGTACGCTTTCAACTCTTTCTTATCGCCCCATGCAGTACCGTATATGCGCTGCAACATCTCGTTGTTAGAGTCGCCGCGCCAGTATGCACCAGCTACTTTCATGAGCTTAAAGGCTTTGATATGACCCGTAGAAGGCACGTGCGGACCACGGCAAAGGTCGATAAAGTCACCTTGAGAGTAGAATGATAAATCCTGCCCTTCGGGTACGGCCTGAAGCAGTTCAACCTTGTACTTCTCGCCCATCTCATCAAACATTTTAGTCGCTTCATCACGACTCATAATCGAGCGGCTAACCGGCAAATTCTGCTTTGCCAGCTCTGCCATTTTTTTCTCGATCTTTTCTAAATCTTCTGGTGTGAAAGCTCTTTCATAGGCGAAGTCGTAGTAAAAACCGTCTTCTATAACAGGGCCTATCGTCACCTGTGCACCCGGGAATAGTTCCTGCACAGCCATCGCCATCAAGTGAGCACATGAGTGGCGAATCACTTCCAGCCCCTCTTCATCTCGTGGCGTAATTAAAGAGAGATTGCTGTCTTCAGCAATGGTATATGTAGTATCTACCAAAGTGCCATTCACTTTACCAGCTAAGGCCGCTTTCGCTAAACCTGCGCCAATATCAGCAGCAACATCAAATACAGTAACCGGGTTAGCAAACTCGCGTTTACTTCCATCAGGGAGGGTAATGACAGGCATGTTATTTCCTTAAAGTTCTATGGTGGCCGATACGAAGGGCCACTGTGCCGTATAAAAAAGGTGTCACACAAACCAAGTGCTAATCACCAACGGCGGCGATTCTACCGCAAAGCACAACACAATCCCACCTTAGTCGACGGGGATATCTTATTCTGCTTCTTCCAGCTGCCTTCGTGTGTAGAGAATATGTTCAACGGCTACTTTTTTGGCTCTTTCAGGATCGCGTTTCATTAGGGCATCATAGATCTGTTCATGCTGCATACGAATACCGTCAGGATATCGCCCAAAGCGGATAAGCGTACGATTAAGCACCCCATAGATCGCATTGAAATATCGGTTATAAAATAACTGGCTAAACGCCACAATCAGCATGTGATGGCTGGATTCTGCAATCATCATATGAAAACGCAGGTCCGCTTTAGCTTTGGCTAAAGTCGTTTCACCTAAGCTGCGTTGCTGCATACGCTGAAATTCATCACTGATATCCTGTAATTGCTCATCGGTCGCTCTTAACGCCGCAAAATAGGCCGCTTCTCCTTCAAGAAACGCACGTGCATCCAGCACTCGAAGCTGTAGTTCTAAGTGGTCGCCTCCCACTTCTTGCGGCATATCAGCGCGTTGTGCGATCAGATTTTCACATACACTACGCCCTCCATGCTGGGTCGTAATAAGCTGTGCCAATTCCATTTGCTGGACGACTTCTCGGACAGTGGCTCGAGATATCTGGTATTGATCCGCCAGCTGGCGCTGGGAAGGCAATGCTTGACCAGGTACCAGATCTCCTTTCAAGATCTTACCGGTCAGATCAGCATACAATTGCTGCTTCTGAGAACTCATGATGCGCCTCTCATTTCTTGGTCAGACCAGTTTAGCGCTTAACGTTTATTAAATCAGCCCGCTTGCCTATCTTTGTTATAACTAAGCAAGCACATTGCTCATATAACAAAAATAGTTCAAGAACCTCAGGTATTTGCCATGCAATCATCCCAGAAGCCTATACAGGTTGGTTTATTTGTTACCTGCCTTGTAGATATGTTCCGACCCAGTATCGGATTCGCAACCATTAAGCTATTAGAGAGCGCAGGCTGCCAGGTCGAAGTACCCGAGGCACAAACCTGCTGTGGACAACCCGCTTTTAACTCAGGGGATAAAAAAACCACTCAGGAGATAGCCCGCCAAACCATTCAGGCCTTTGATGGGTACCAGTATGTTGTTGGCCCCTCTGGCTCTTGCATTGGTATGCTGCACTACTATGTAGATCTATTTGATGAGGATGATCCATGGAAGGCCCGCGCTGAGAGCTTAAAAAGCCGCGCTTTTGAAATCACTTCTTTTTTAACCGATGTGCTGAACTTTGATCAGGTACTGGCCAGCTATGAAGGCCATGCAACTTATCATGATTCCTGCTCTGGCTTACGACAATTGGGTATCAAGCAGCAACCCCGAAAGCTCTTAGCAAAAGTCGCTGGTCTGGAGCTAAGCGAAATGGAAGAAGCTGAAACATGCTGCGGCTTTGGAGGTACTTTTTGCGTCAAGTACGCTGATATCTCTAATCGCATGGTCGAGAATAAATCCACTTATATTCAGGACTCCGGGGCAACTACGCTACTCGGTGGTGATTTAGGTTGTTTACTTAATATGGCAGGTAAGCTGAAGCGCGAAGGCCATAACATAGAAGCCCGTCATATCGTTGAAGTCCTCGCCGGTATGACGGATGAACCCGCTATAGGCGAAGCGGCCTATTCACTCGGCAAGCCACTGTAGGAGCCTGAATTATGCAGATCAACAGTCCCGCATTTAAAGAAAACGCCCGCATCGCCTTGCATGATGTGAATTTACAAAAGGCTTTGGGTAATTTGAAGGCCGGCTTTCCAACGAAACGCGCCGCCGCTGTCGCTCGTATGCCTGAATTTGAACAACTTCGTGATGAAGGCACTGCGCTCAAAAACCATATTCTCGAAAACTTAGACATCTACCTTGAGCAATTCGAGGAGAATGTTGTTAAAAACGGCGGCCATGTTCATTGGTGCCGTACTTCGAAAGACGCCTGCAAAACCATACTCGACATCTGTAAAGAGGTGGATGCCAAAACGGTTACCAAAGGTAAGTCGATGGTTTCAGAGGAGATCAATCTGAATGATTACCTTGAAAAAAATGGTGTTGAACCTATAGAAACCGACTTAGGAGAATATATTCTACAGCTGCGTGGTGATCACCCAAGTCATATTATCGCACCAGCCATACATCTTAATCTGGAAGATGTGTCTGATATCTTTCACGAAAAGCACCACCGCCCCAAATCCAGTGATCCTGCTGTACTCATGCAAGAAGCTCGTGAAATGCTCCGCCAGAAGTTTGCCTCTGCTGACGTCGGCATCACCGGTGCTAATTTTTTTGTGGCGGAAACCGGCTCTACCATTATTGTGACGAATGAAGGCAACGGCGACCTCACCCAAACCTTACCCAAAACGCATATCGTTGTAACCTCTATCGAGAAGGTAGTGCCTACATTAGAAGATATGACCTTGTTCCTACGTCTGCTGGCACGCTCAGCTACAGGTCAGGAATTTACGGTATACAATACATTGTCGACTGGCCCACGAAGAGCAGGAGATCAGGATGGACCAGAAAACTTTCACGTTGTGCTAGTCGATAATGGCCGAAGTGAAATGGTGGGCAGCGAGTTTCAAGAAATGTTGCGTTGTATTCGTTGCTCCGCCTGCATGAACCACTGCCCGGTTTATGGCGCGGTGGGCGGCCACTCTTATGGTTGGGTGTATCCAGGACCTATGGGCTCCGTACTTACACCTAAAATGATAGGTATAGAGAACGCTGGTTTACTACCCAATGCATCTACCTTCTGCGGAAAATGCGAATCAGTCTGCCCTGTACGCATCCCTCTTCCAAAACTGATGCGCCACTGGCGCGAAGATGAATTCAGCCGCCATCTCAGCCCCAAAGCGGTTCGCTGGGGTTTAGGCGGCTGGGCATTCTTTGCTAAACGTCCAGCGCTGTATCGGATTCTCTCCAGTAGCTCGAATCTGTTTTTACGGTTGGCTGCAGGTAAGAAAGGGCGAATCAAAAAGCTTCCTCTGGCCAGTGGTTGGACTAATTGGCGCGATATGCCAGCACCCAGTGGCAAAACCTTTATGCAACAGTACAAGTCTGGCAAGAAAGATTAATTAGAGGATACCTAAGATGAGTAAATCAGAGATTTTAGGCAATATCCGCCGCGGCCTAAAACGAGGCGAAGCCTCAACAGAACAGAAAGCATCGGTAGCACAACGGTTATCACGACATACCCGTAATCTAGTTCCACAAAGAGCCCAATTACCCCATGAAGAGCAGATTAAACTCTTTATTGAGATGGCCAAAGAAGCAGCTGCCGAGGTATTTGAACTTGAGAGCATTGATGATGTGCCTGCGATTTGCAACCAGTGGCTCACCTCTCATGGGCTGACGCACATAGTGACTGGCAGTGACAGCGAGCTGCTATCGCTTGATTGGTCTAAAGCAGAAAACATCGCAACCGAGCAACGAGTCGCTCAAGTGGGAGATCAAGCCAGTTTAACGCTTAGCTTTGCGGGTATCGCTGAAACTGGGACCTTAATGCTCCACTCACGAGGGGAAAGCCCAACTACGCTAAATTTTCTGCCGGATACCCATTTTGTCGTACTGAATCGATCAGACATCGTAGGCCCCTATGAAGATGCTTGGCAGAAGCTGCGAGAGTCAACAAATGGAGAGATGCCTAGAACCGTCAATATGATCACGGGCCCATCTCGCAGTGCCGATATAGAGCAAAAGCTGCAAATGGGTGCCCACGGCCCCAAAGACCTGATTATTCTATTAATCAATCGATGATATAACCTTGCGTAGCATACAAAGGGCGTAAACACGCCCCTTTGTATTTCGAGAATACTTTATTTAGTCGCGGCTTTCTCGATAGCTGCACCGCCTTTCTTCAGATCTTTGCCAATCCCTTCAACAGTACTACATCCTGAAACAGCAAAGCCCAAAACCAACGCCAATAAAGTAATTGATAACTTTTTCATTCATAGTCCTAAATCAATAACAGAAATTATCAGTTCACCCGTAGACAATAACAGGTTGGAATAATTCAGTGAAGTCACTCAAGACTAACATACACGTAGCTTTCTACGGGATAAAAAAAACGGCTACCACTGATGTGATAGCCGCTAAAGGCCTTTTGCTATTTAAGTGATTAACGTCGCTCCCGACGGTTACCTTGGAAGTAACAAGGAGAACTACGTTTAATCGCGATAAGCCTCAACACCAGGGCAAGAACAGATAAAGTTCCTATCCCCATAAACATTATCGACGCGATTAACGGCTGGCCAGAACTTACTATCGCGAGTTGACGCGGTAGGAAACACTGCTTCATCGCGGCTATAAGCTCGATTCCACTCTGCTGTAATGTCTACCATGGTATGCGGCGCATGATGCAGAGGGTTATCTTCTGCTGGCCATTCACCACTTTGCACTTTCGCGATCTCCTGACGAACCATCACCATCGCTTCGATAAAGCGATCCAGCTCTACCTTAGATTCTGACTCTGTTGGCTCGATCATCAACGTTCCCGCAACAGGGAAAGACATCGTCGGCGCGTGGAAACCATAATCCATTAAACGCTTAGCAATATCTTCTTCTGTTACACCAGATGCTTCTTTGATTGGTCGAATATCAACGATGCACTCATGGGCAACCTTGTTATTACGTCCGCGGTAAAGAATTGGATAATGCTCGGCTAATTTTTCTGTCAGATAGTTTGCGCCCAGAATCGCATTTTGCGTCGACGCTTTCAGACCTGACTTACCCAGAAGACGAATGTACATATAGCTGATTGGCAAGATAGCGCCTGAGCCATAAGGCGATGCCGATACAGCACCTACATCTGATTCCAGACCATTTACGGGTGTCACGCCATGGTTTGGTAAAAACGGCGCTAGATGACTTTTAACACCGATTGGCCCCATACCAGGTCCACCACCGCCATGCGGGATAGCGAAGGTTTTATGCAGATTAAGGTGAGAAACATCAGAGCCCATCAGTCCTGGCTTAGCAAGACCAACCTGAGCATTCATGTTTGCACCATCCATATACACCTGACCACCATGCTGATGAATAATGTCGCAGATCTCAACGATCTCTTCTTCATAAACACCGTGAGTCGATGGATAGGTAATCATCAATGTTGATAGATCAGCACTATGCTCTTGCGCCTTAGCACGCAGATCTTCCACATCCACGTTCCCCTTCTCATCACACTCCACAATGACAATTTTCATATTCATCATTGCAGCAGAAGCGGGGTTAGTTCCGTGAGCAGAAGAAGGGATCAAGCAGATGTTGCGATGCCCCTGACCGATGGATTCCTGATACTTACGAATCGCAAGCAGTCCCGCATATTCACCCGATGCACCCGAGTTAGGCTGAAGAGATACCGCATCATAACCGGTAATCTCTTCTAACATTGTTTGTAGCTCTGTGAACATTTCCAGATACCCTGTCGTTTGATCCTTAGGAGCAAACGGGTGGATATTGGCAAACTCAGGCCAAGTTACAGGGATCATCTGCGCTGTTGCATTTAGCTTCATGGTACAAGACCCGAGAGGGATCATGCCATGAGTCAGTGAGTAATCTTTATTTTCCAGCTTTTTCAGGTAACGTAACATGTCCGTTTCTGAATGGTAGCGGTTAAAGACTGGATGGCTGAGTATCGCATCCTGACGGCGCATTTCACCACGAATACCGGTATCACCCGATGCCACAATACGCGCATCAATAGCCGATACATCCAAACCATGATCCGAGCCGAGAAAAATATCAAACAGTTGCGCAACATCGGCTGCCGTGGTTGACTCATCCAAGCTGACACCTAGCTGATTCTCACCCACTTTTCGTAGGTTGCACCCGTGATCTAAAGCGCGCTGATAAATAGCAGCCTGTTGTTGACCGACATTAAAGGTAACCGTGTCAAAGTAGGTGCTGTTACCAGACATCCCCTTCTCCGCCAGACCTGTTGCCAAAATTGCTGCTAATCGGTGAATGCGCTCAGCAATCGCCTTCAAGCCTTCAGGACCGTGGTAAACGGCATACATAGCCGCCATATTGGCGAGCAATGCCTGCGCGGTACAGATATTTGAAGTCGCTTTATCACGGCGAATGTGCTGTTCTCGAGTTTGCATAGCCATACGTAAGGCTTGATTACCACGTGCATCAACAGAGACACCAATAATACGACCAGGAACAGAACGCTTAAGCTTATCGCTGGAAGCAAAGAAAGCTGCATGAGGGCCACCAAAGCCCATCGGCACACCTAAACGCTGGGCTGAACCCAAAACAACATCCGCACCCAGTTCGCCTGGGGATTTTAGCAGCACCAGCGCCATAGGATCCGCAGCAACCGACACCATAGCATTCTGCGACTTCGCCGCATCAATAATGGATTTAATATCGGTAATATCGCCATAAGTGCTCGGGTATTGCAGTTGTACGCCAAAGACATCATGGTTAGCTAACTCACTTGGGTTAGCGACTACAATCTCAAAGCCAAAATATTCAGCACGGGTTTTAATGACTTCTATCGTTTGCGGATGTACATCGTCCGCTATAAAGAAGGTATTGCTTTTCTTGCGGTTCGAGCGCTTGCAGAGCGTCATCGCTTCAGCAGCAGCTGTAGCCTCATCCAGCAAGGAGGCATTGGCCAGATCCATACCAGTAAGATCCATCACCATCTGCTGGAAGTTCAGCAGGGACTCTAAACGCCCCTGAGCGATCTCTGGCTGGTAAGGCGTATAAGCCGTATACCAACCCGGATTTTCCAAAACATTGCGTAAAATAACGTTGGGCACTAAGGTATTGTGATACCCCATGCCAATATACGACTTATGTACTTTGTTTTTTGATGCTAAAGACTTCAGGTAGCTTAATGCTTCTACTTCTGTCTGTGAGTCATCCATAGACAAAGCATCATCCAAACGAATGGAGCCCGGTAGCGTTTGCTGGATCAGGTCATCTAAAGAGGAAGCACCTACAACCTCCAGCATCGCCTGCTGATCATCCGGTGATAAGCCGATATGACGACGGGTAAAATCATGCTTTTGTTCAAGTTCACTCAGAGTACGTTTTTCCACTTTTGGATTACCCCTCTTCAGCGACGTTTGCCTCATAGGCATCTGCGCTCAGTAGATCGTTTAGCTCTTCAGCATCGGCAAGTTTGATTTTTGCAATCCAGCCATCTTCAAATGCTGACTCGTTAATCGTTTCTGGCGCATCTTCGAGCGCATCGTTAACGGCAACCACTTCTCCTGTAACCGGGGAATAGATATCAGAAGCGGCTTTTACAGACTCAACCAGTGAGAACTCTTCGCCCTTATCTACATTACGGCCAACTTCCGGCACTTCCACAAATACCACATCACCGAGCAGCTCTTGGGCATGGTCAGTTATACCAACTGTTACAGTGCCATCACCATTATCAAGAACCCATTCATGGGAAGCGGTATATTTCAGATTAGCGGGTACACTCATGATTTTTTCCTATCTTGGTTCATTCAGGCTCGCTTCACGTAGCGGCACCTGCATTAAAATTCGATTCAATGTTGATCAATTATACAGCGGGAAACGCAGACATAATGCTTCAACCTGCGCCTTAACGTTGGCTTCTACGGTGGCATCTCCCTCTGGGTTAGCGACTAAACCATCCAGAACATCACTAATAAGGTGTCCAATTAAACGGAACTCCTCTTCACCAAAGCCACGCGTTGTGCCGGCTGGTGTTCCTAAACGAATACCCGATGTCACCATGGGTTTCTCTGGGTCAAAAGGGATACCATTTTTATTACAAGTAATCCCGGCACGCTCTAATGCCTCTTCTACCTGATTACCCTTCAATCCTTTGGGGCGTAAGTCTACCAACATTAGATGCGTATCAGTACCACCTGTGACGATATCGCAGCCTCGTTCAACCATAACGCTAGCCAATGCCCTTGCGTTATCAACGACTTGTTGAATATAGGTTTTAAACTCAGGTTGAAGTGCTTCACCAAAAGCAACCGCCTTGGCAGCGATCACGTGCATCAACGGCCCACCCTGTAACCCCGGAAACACTGCTGAGTTAAACTTTTTACCCAACTCCAAATCATTGGAAAGAATCATGCCACCACGTGGGCCACGCAATGTTTTGTGTGTAGTCGTTGTCACAACATGGGCGTGAGACATTGGACTTGGGTGTGCGCCCGTGGCGACTAAGCCTGCGATGTGTGCCATATCAACCATCAAATACGCGCCAACCTTATCGGCAATTTGACGAAAACGGGCAAAATCAATTTCACGAGGGATCGCAGAGCCACCAGCAATAATCAATTTCGGTTGCACTTCTACTGCCAATGCCTCAACCGCATCGTAATCGATACGCTGGGTCTCTTGGGAAACGCCGTATTGCACAGCATTGAACCACTTACCCGATTGTGCAGGCCGCGCTCCGTGAGTCAGGTGACCACCCGCATCTAGTGACATACCTAAAATCGTATCGCCCGGCTGCAACAAAGCCATAAAAACCGCGCCATTGGCTTGCGCCCCCGAGTGAGGCTGAACGTTCACATATTCACAGCCAAACAGTTGCTTGGCACGCTCAATTGCCAGCGCTTCTGCCTTATCGACAAACTCACAACCACCATAATAACGTCGCCCAGGGTAACCTTCAGCATACTTATTAGTTAACACCGTACCCTGCGCTTGCATGACCGCTTTGGAAACAATATTTTCTGATGCGATCAATTCAATCTGTGTATTCTGGCGATGAAACTCTTCCTGTGCTGCCTGTTCAACGGCTTCATCACTTTCGGATAAGCCCCGTGAAAAGAAATCAGACAGCGCTGCTGTATTATGCTGTTGCGTCATTTTATTTTTCTCTTTGACTGAAAGTTAATACGATCAACAAGCCACTACGTTTACCGCAAGGCCACCTGTTGAGGTTTCTTTGTATTTTGCCTGCATATCAACACCAGTTTGGCGCATCGTTTCAATAACACTATCCAGTGAAACATGGTGCTCACCACTGCCTCTCAAGGCCAGTCTTGCCGCGTTAATCGCTTTGACGGCGCCCATGGTGTTGCGCTCGATACAGGGTACTTGCACTAAGCCACCAATCGGATCACACGTCAGTCCTAAATTGTGTTCCATGCCAATCTCGGCTGCATTCTCAACTTGTCTATTACTTCCGCCCATCACAGCGCACAGAGCGCCTGCAGCCATCGAGCACGCCACGCCAATCTCACCTTGGCATCCCACTTCTGCGGCGGAGATAGATGCGTTCTTTTTGTACAACATGCCAATGGCAGCAGCGGTTGCTAAAAACTGCTTGATACCAGCATCATTACTTGTCGGTACAAATCGAACGTAATAGGCCAAAACAGCAGGAATAACTCCAGCAGCACCATTGGTAGGTGCAGTAACGACCCGACCTCCTGCTGCATTCTCTTCATTCACAGCCATCGCATAGAGGTTGATCCAGTCCATCACTGTCAGCTGGTCTTTTAATCCCGCTTCAGGCTTATCTGTTAGCTCCTTGCGCAAAGCATGAGCGCGACGCTTAATATTCAGACCGCCGGGTAATATACCTGTCTCACGACAACCGCGATCAATACAGTCACTCATCACCTGCCATAGATGCATCAAGCCCGCATCAACCTCTGATTCTGATCGCCACGCCGCCTCATTTCTTATAACAACATCCGCTATAGATAAGCCATTGTCGTTTGCAACTGCTAAAAGTTGTTTGCCATTTTCAAAAGGATAGCGCAGCTCAATGGTAGACACGACATGACTCTGGCCTTGATCATTTGTCTCGGCATCACTTAAAACAAAGCCACCTCCGACAGAGTAAAAAACAGCTTCATGCAACACGATACCGGCAGAATCTGAGGCCCGAAAACGCATTCCATTCGGATGCTTAGGCAAGGATTCGCCAAAGTTAAAGCGCACATGGGACTCATATTTAAAAGGGATAGAATGCTTTGCGCCTAGCAACAACTGCCCAGTATTTTCTACCTCTTGGATATAGCTACTAACTTTATCTGGGTCGATAAGGTCTGGCTTCTCCCCTAACAGCCCCAATATTACAGCAACATCTGTAGAGTGGCCTTTACCTGTCATAGCCAATGAGCCAAATAGTCCCACTTGCACACTGGCCACTTGATCAAATTGCTGACGTGCCTCTAACTCCTCCAAAAACCGATTCGCAGCCACCATTGGGCCTACGGTATGAGAAGAAGAGGGACCAATACCTATTTTGAACAGATCAAAAATACTCAACGCCATGGCGCCGTCTCCACATTATTTTTATCGTTATATAAAGACAATAGTGCAATATCTGCCACCCTAGAAGCATCTTAGCCTAGCAATATTGTTTCCCGAAATCAAAATAAATTTCCTATAGGAAACTTTCATTTGTACAAGGTATGACTAGATTGCTGCTTTAAAGCTATTACCTATATTTAGCAGTCCAACGCCGACATACCAAAGCCCGTGTTTACCCACGATCAGAGTTATTCCAGCTTGCACATAAAGCCATGATAAGATAACTTGTTTCCTATTGGAAACTTTGTACATTAAAAGTAACCAATAAAAACACTCTCCATCAACAATAAAAATAAATTTTGAGGTGAGCTATCTATGGATACTCTTTCTACCCTGATCGGTGAAATCAACGGCATCGTTTGGGGACCACTCATGCTGGTTTTAATTCTCGGCGTCGGTCTCTTTCTTATGCTCGGCTTACGTTTAATGCCTATCCTAAAGTTAGGCACTGGATTTAAATTGCTTTTTGAGGGGCGAAACGCAAAAAAAGGCGAAGAGAATGAAGGGGAAATATCACCCTTTCAAGCACTAATGACAGCACTGTCAGCAACTGTCGGAACAGGCAATATCGCAGGTGTCGCCACCGCTGTTTTTTTGGGTGGTCCAGGTGCACTCTTTTGGATGTGGTGTACCGCCCTTGTCGGTATGGCAACCAAATACTCAGAAGCGGTACTAGCAGTAAAGTACCGTGAAGTCGACGAAGAAGGCCGCCACGTAGGTGGCCCTATGTATTACATTAAAAATGGTTTAGGTGCTAAATGGGCTTGGTTAGGTACTGCGTTCGCCATTTTCGGTGCCGTAGCCGCTTTTGGCATTGGCAATACCGTGCAATCGAACTCTGTTGCAGACGTACTACATTCTAATTTCGGGCTAAATACTTGGGTAACAGGTGCTATCTTAATGGCATTAGTGGGAGCCGTATTAATCGGTGGTATTAAGCGCATCGGCCATGTTGCTGGCGCACTGGTCCCCTTAATGGCAATAGCTTATCTGGGTGCAGGACTTGTAGTACTCGCCATTAATGCTGATGCGATTCCTCATGCACTGGATCTCGTATTTACCCATGCCTTCACACCGTCAGCTGCCGAGGGGGGCTTTGCTGGTGCTGCCGTCTGGATGGCTATCCGTTTTGGTGTGGCGCGAGGCATCTTTTCTAACGAAGCCGGGCTAGGTTCTGCACCTATTGCCCACGCTGCGGCTCAGACAAAAGATCCTGTTCGCCAGGGCTTGGTTGCTATGCTAGGCACCTTTATTGATACGATCATAATCTGCTCCATTACGGGATTGGTTATTATCACCTCAGGCGAGTGGACTTCGGGCGTCTCGGGAGCGGCACTCACCTCGGCTGCTTTTTCCCATGCGCTACCTGGGCTCGGCAATTATATTGTAGCCATCGCGTTAGCTATTTTTGCATTTACCACCATTATTGGCTGGTCATTCTACGGAGAGCGCTGTGTCGAATTTCTTTTTGGTGTAAAAGCGATCACTCCTTACCGAATCCTGTGGATTATTGCTGTGCCGATTGGTGCGGGTGTCAGTTTAGATTTTATCTGGCTTTTAGCCGATACCTTGAATGCCATGATGGCTATCCCTAACTTGATCGCGCTAGCACTCTTGAGCCCTGTGGTGTTCTCCTTGACTCGCGAGTATTTTAATCGAAATAACCACCCTAACTAATCATAAGCGGGAGGCTATCAAACGCCTCCCTCAGCCTACTTTGACATGTGGAGACAAAAGATGACTGATTCACAAACAGCTGAACTCAATAAAACCCCGCTCTTTGCATTACATCATGAGCTCGGCGCTAAAATGGTACCGTTCGCAGGATTCTCAATGCCAGTGCAGTACCCGCTGGGCGTGAAGAAGGAACATTTGCAAACTCGTAACCAGGCTGGCTTATTTGATGTATCACACATGGGCCAAGTCCGCTTAACAGGCCCCCAAGCGGCAGCAGCTTTAGAGAAGCTTGTACCGGTGGATATTATTGATCTACCCGAAGGTAAACAGCGCTATGCCCTATTCACCAACGAGCAGGGCGGCATCATGGATGACTTGATGGTCACCAATTATGGCGACTGGATCTATGTCGTGGTGAATGCCGCATGTAAAGAGCAAGATATTGCTCATATGAGGGCAAATCTAGGCACAGACGTAGAACTTGAAGTACTGGATGATCGCGCACTCATCGCCATTCAAGGCCCAACCGCAGCCGCTGCAGTTGCTCGTATTCAGCCAGCCGCTGCTGAGATGGTGTTCATGGACTCTCGCATCATGATGATTGATGGCGTTGAGTGCTTCATCTCTCGCTCTGGGTACACGGGTGAAGATGGTTTCGAAATTTCCATTCCTGCTGCTGATGCCGAGCGTCTGACTCGCCTCTTTCTTGAGCAACCTGAGATCGAAGCAATTGGTTTAGGTGCACGAGATTCGTTACGCTTGGAATCAGGTCTGTGCTTGTACGGTCATGATCTGGATAACACTACAACGCCCCTTGAAGGCAGTTTGATCTGGGCGATATCCAAATGTCGTCGTGCCGAGGGTGAGCGCGCAGGCGGCTTCCCAGGTGCTGATATTATTCTAGAACAGATAGAAAAGAAAAACTGGTCACGCAAGCGCGTTGGTTTATTAGGTGAAGGTCGAGCACCTGTTCGTGAAGGTACAGAGCTTTTTGATGCTGATAATAACTGTATTGGCATAGTCACCAGCGGCACCTATGGCCCGACGATTGAGGCACCTGTTGCCATGGGATACGTTGATACGGCATTTAGCACATTAGACACCCAAGTATTTGCTGAAGTCCGTGGTAAAAAATTACCTATGACCGTAGCTCGAATGCCATTTATCGAACAGCGCTACTATCGTGGTTAATCAATAAAGAAGTGGAGGCAAGCTATGCAGCAGGCTCAATCAAACACAGATGCTCTGGTTCATATCGCTATCGGTACACATATTGATCAGGATAATCGCGTGCAGGGTATTCGTGTTCACGAACGCCCTTTTATCGGTGATTTACAACTCGATGCTGATCCAGATAATCCTGCCTTTCTAATTGCTGTTGGCGAGATGCTAGGAGTAAAGCAGCCGCTGAGCGCTTGCCGCCTCACCTGTTTGGGGTCATTAGCGATTGTATGGTTAAGCGATCAGCACTGGTTGGTCCTGCGTTTACCTGGTGAACAGGGCTCTCTGACAACGCTGTTGCAACGTACTTTTGGTGATGATTTACACCTTGACTGCAATCAAACTGGCGCCACGCTTTTGGCACACCTAAACCCTGCAGCTATCAATTACCTGCTAAGCTCGGCAAACACACGAACCTTTCGTAAGCAGCCTGAAGCCCAGATAACCACTACGGGCACCCAAGCGATTCGTATTGAGTCCATAGAGTCCAACGATGCATTCGAGCTTTTGGTCAGGAAAGGTTACGCAAACCAACTCTGGGATTGGTTAAGCGTAAGCTGAACTATTGAAACAAGTCTCGCTGAGTGGCGATCAACTCAGCGAAGCTTTCTTCTTTAAAGCATAAGATAGCATCGACCACTGGCATCAATTGCTTTTCAATGTAATGTTCATAATCAATGGGGGATCTGAGCTGCTCGATAGGTTCAGGCCCACTTACGGTCATCACATAGCTGACATGATCACCCGGCTGATAGGGGTCTGCTCTTCCTTGCTGCTGCCAATAAACCTGCGCTTTCAGCGCCGCCTGAACATGGGGCGGCTTCATTCGCAGATAGGCATCCAGTGGCTGGCGTAAGCGCCGACGATAAACCAACTGATCGTTGAGACGACCTGCTCGTAAGTCATTTACCAACGTTTTTAAGTACGGTCGATACGGTTGCTCAGTAAAAACAGCTTCATAGAGATTTTTTTGCACCTCTCGGGCTAACGGTGTCCAGTCGGAACGGACATTTTCCAACCCTTTGAATACCAGTTTACTCTTCCCATCCGCTTGACGCTGTAAACCTGCATAGCGCTTTTTGCTGCCCTTTTCAGAATGGCGCATACGCGGCATCAAGAAACGCGTAAAGAGAGTTTCATACTCCAATTCTAAAAAGCATGGCGTGTTGAACTGTTTTTCAACCTGCGCTTTCCACCAGTCGTTCAAATAGGTGGCGAGTTCTCTTCCACGCTGTTCGGCAGCCTGCTCATTGAATGCCTCTCCCAAAAGCACAAACACCGAGTCAGTATCCCCATAGATCACTTGGTGACCAAAAAAACGTTCAATCTCATCTCGCGTTTGTTGGAGAATCTGATGACCTCTTAGTGTAATAGAACCTGACAAGCGTTGATCGAAGAAGCGACATACATCAGAACCCAACACCCCATAAAAAGAGTTCATGATAATTTTAATCGCTTGAGAAAACACAGCGTTTTTATTCTGCTTGGCCAAATCCCGCGCACACCACAACTCCTCAATAATCGTGGGTAAAATCGCTTTGGATTTGCTAAAAATTGCACCGTTAAACCCAGGGACAAGATCATCTTCATCAGCCCCTTCTTTAAGACCTTCAGCCAATCCAGCGGGGTCAATGCGAAACGTTCTGATAATACTGGGATATAGGCTTTTAAAGTCCAGCACTAGGACTTGCTGGTAGAGTCCAGGCTGTGACTCCATCACAAACCCACCCGGTGCATCCATACCTCTGACGCCCGAAGCATATTCAGGCGCTACATAACCGGCTCTATGCAATCGGGGGAGATACTGAAAATCAAAAGCCGCCGCCGAACCGCCTACCTTATCTAGAGACAAGCCTGTCAGTCGAGTTCGCTCCAACAAATATTCGATTAACTGTGTTTCTTCGAATATATCCCAAACCAGTTTGCAATCTTCCAAGTTATAACGAGCCAGTGCTGCCTTATCTTCACGATATAACCGCTGAATCTCTGCGCCTCTGTCATTAGGCTGATGGATCAGTTTTCCGCGCTGAAAAAGCTGCTGGGAAACGTACTCCAACGCATAGCTTTCAAAGTGATAGGTTGCGCCTTTAAGCGCATCGATACCATCGATAACTAAACGTCCTTCAAGCCGAACGTACCATTTACCGGCTTCAGAACGGACCACTTTGAGTGGCTGATGGTCCCGCCCTAAACGTAGTGGTATTTTTAACGCTTCAGCGCGCTCTGCTAGTACTCTGAAGTCAAAACCAACAACGTTCCAACCAATGAACAGATCCGGATTATATTTTTCTACTTGGTGAATAAAGCCCCGAATCAGCGACGCTTCATCAGGGTAACAAACCACATTATCGGGGTGCTCAGATGACTCTATTTCACCACGCATGAGCACCACGGAAATATCTGCCCCATATAATCCTATCGAGTGTATTCGATCGGCTTTCATGGAGGTTTCTAAATCAATAGACAGTACTTTTAAAGTGGGGCGAAACTCAACTGGCTGCAAACGCACTCCACTAGAGACCGGATTGACTTCAGCTCCACCAAAGATAAAGCGCTCCATCAAATAACGATCTACCGGGCGGATATCCTCCTCTATCATCACTACCTGGTGCGATGTCAGTATTTCGCAGATTTGCCGTTGCAGACTAAGAAATTGACAATAGATCCCCGCAACTGGCCGTTGATTAAGAT
Source organism: Neptunomonas concharum (assembly GCF_008630635.1). Classification (NCBI taxonomy): domain Bacteria; kingdom Pseudomonadati; phylum Pseudomonadota; class Gammaproteobacteria; order Oceanospirillales; family Oceanospirillaceae; genus Neptunomonas; species Neptunomonas concharum. Next base: position 2,512,728 of record NZ_CP043869.1, read on the forward strand.
CTACGAGATTAAGAGAGGTGATACGCCATCCAGCCAGATGAGAAAGTAAGCCTGATATTCGCTCACTATCTGCAGCTAAGAAAAAAAAAACGCTCTCTTGGCCTTGAATAGTGAACAGCTCAGCTCCGGTTGTGTGCCGTAACCAATAGCGCAACTGTATGCCGTCAGACTGATCTTGCTGATGGCGCGACAACACAAAGCCTCGCGACAGCGACATCGATCAGTCTACTGCGAACGGCGTAACCACTTCCAAGCCACTAAACTCTGCTTCCAGCAAAGCTTGATGTTTTTGCTGGAAAAGCAGTTTTAAGTTAGGACCAGCATCCATGGTGAAATAGACAGGAATACCCGCTTCTCGAAGCTGCCAGACTTTTTGCATTGCCATAAGGGACTCGGGCTTCCAATACACCAACGGCGGCCAAGAGGCGATCATGGTAGCGTGCATAGACATCGCGTTATGTTCAGCCGTTGCTCCGAGTGCTTCAAAATCCTGAGACTGCAAAGCAGCATGTAGCTTTTCTAGGTCCCCTGCTGCTTGCGCTGGCCAACTTCCATAAAGATGCGCGGTGTCGATGGTTCTCTGCATACCACTGCGAGAGTCTACCGCTTTTTGACCGGTACTAACTTTCACCAAACCAATACATAAATCTGGCCAGAAAACAGGAATAGGAATCCCATGACTGTCCATACCATCAGCTTGTTGGCCCATTTGCCATTCAACAAAACCCGAATAAATAGAACGCGACGCACTGCCACTGCCCATTCGAGCAAACACAGAGAGTACGGTATCCTCAAGATCCAACGAGAAGAACCGATTCAGCGCCAACGTAAGTGCTGCAAAACCTGATGCTGACGAGGCCAACCCTGCGGCTGTAGGGATATTATTGCGAGTATCAACCACTAAGGGGAGTACTTGATCACGACGAAAGAGGTCGACAAAGGAAACGACTTTTTTTGCGAACGCTTGCTCTAATGGTAACGATTTCCCATTGAGAAAGACTTCATCCTTACCTGATGATGATGGCCGTATTTGCGTATGGCTACCCAAGTGCGCTAACGAAACGGATAAACTGGAGTTAACGGGCAAGTTAAGCACCTTATCCCTTTTCCCCCAATATTTACATAAAGCGATGTTACTGGGTGCAAACGCCTCTGCCTGCTCCCCAAACACTAAATGATTCGGTAAATACCGGCCAACAATATCCGCTTTAGTTAACATCGCATAATACCCCTGTATTACTCACCGCCACATCAATGCGCTCGTACGGTACAGATAAAGATGTATCCTCCCCTAAGGCGATTACACAATCGCCTAAACCCGAGCCAGAAATCTTAACACCCCGTATGGCTGACGACTCTCTTAACCGATAGATAATATCCGAGAGCACTGCATCATTCACACCTAAGGCATCCATCAATCCCTGATAGAGATTCATTAACTGCCCAAGCTGTTGCCAGTCTTGACTTGCAACCGCTGACTCTGCCGTTAGTGTGGTTTCATTCATAAGTTGATAAAGCGACCGGTATAGTTCTGGGAAAGCTTGAGTCGACTCAGCAACACGCGCCAGCACGTCCGGGGTCTTAGTTTTGTAGCCTGCATAGTAAAGCGATATAGCTGGTAATCCTGGCAAAGGTGAGATTTGTCGGGGCGATACCGTATAGGCAATTAGGCCACCATACACACTGGCTGCTAGGTCTGTGCCCGAACCTCTTCCTTGAACACCGTGGACAACAGATAAAGCATGCTCAAATAGCTCTTCCGGCCCAACCTGGTCACCTCGAAAAGCCAGCAACGCGTTTACTGTCGCCACCGTCACTGCCGCTGAGGACCCTAATCCAACCGTATGGGAGAGCTCTGACTCAATATGCAGTTCAAAGCCAGATGAAAGCTGTGTTTTGCATTGATTAATAGCAAAGAGCACAAAGCTTAATCGCGAATCATCAGGTAGTTCATCTAAAGAACCTTGATACTGAGCCAGGGCTGACCGAATAACAATGTTGCGATCAGGTCTTGGATTCAAAGTTACGTGTATGCGTTTATCGACCGCACAAGCAAGGGCACGGTGGCCAAAAAGCACGGCATGTTCACCCATCAGCATTAAACTGCCCGGCGCTGAAACTTTAATCTCCGATATAACGTGCACCTTGCAAATCCTCTTCTACGCTTCCCCAGCGATACCCCGGATACTCAGTCATTATCTCGCTAAAATCACCATCCGGCCAATAGGCAAGTACCAAGCCAGCTGTATCACCTTTATGAGCCCCAGCACCGCTTATTTTAGCGGCGCCACCCGCCCGTTCAATGCGTTCAATAAAGCGTGACGCTGAACAAGGAACCACACCAATACGTTTTAAAAGCTGGTGATTCTCACGAATAAGCTCTATGACGGCATGATGTGCCGCCATCTCATGTATTAACTGTTCTGTAATACCGGAGAACTCATCCCACAAAATCGTATCCGCTTCATGAGTTTGGCGCACAAATTGTACACACTCACCCGTAGATACCATGGGTTTTCCAGTAAACACCCAATACCAACCTGGCCCAAGAGAAATATCCAGCTTCCTAACCTGCTGGTTCTGAATATGATTCATACCACCATAGGTAACAGCCGCCGCATCAATTGCGCTCCCTCGGCCATGCTGTAAACGCTCACAAAAACGGACCATTTCGAAGCGCTGATCAATACTGAGCGGTTTTTCCAGCAGATGTTCGTAAAGCACCAATGTTGCAGCGATAGCAGAAGCAGAAGAACCCATTCCAGCACCTAGAGGTAAATCAGAATGACTGGAAAGTCTACCCGGCATAGGAAGATAACTCTGACTAGATGCGCGCCCCGGCACAGGTAAATGATGAATTAGCGATGACAAGGTATAGATCAGCAGATCATCGGGCTTATTAAGAATCTGTTGGATCGGTAATTGCCCCTGAAGAAAATCATCAAAGCGGGAATCAAGTTTCTTTTTAAGAGAGCCCAATGCATTGAGGGGATAATGAACACCTGACGAGATACCAGAAAAGAGGGTATTAATGGTTTTACTTTCGCTCAAGGGTCTAAAACTGACTACCGTATGTTTGCGAACCGCAACGGCAACCGCCTGCGCACCATATACGACTGAGTGTTCACCACTCAGGATTATTTTACCTGGGGCACAGGCTCGCATCAGATAGCGACGTATTCGCGTTTATGATGCGCTATAGCAGATAGGCGAAAGCGCCCTTGAGATCCGCTTGCTGCAATCTCATGCACATCACCATCTTGCGGATCGGGTGCTTTATAAAGATGGAGATACTCCTCGTAACTTACCTCTTTACGCTGCTCTAACATCATCTGGTGCTCAGACGTAAATAAGCAGTTCTGGTAACCCTGGACAACACGACCTGAAAAAAACTCAGCCACGCAACCGGAACCATAACTGAAAAAGCCTATGCGCTTACCAGACAAATCCCTCTGATGATTCTCCAACAAGGAAGCTAAACCAATATACATTGATGCGGTATAACTATTGCCGATGATTCGGTTGTACGAAAGCGTATCTTGGATTTGTTGCTCTAAAGCCTCTACCGAGAGCTCGCTTTTATTAACCTTGGCCAAGTGCTGATGGGCTTTTTGCGCCATTCGGCTAAAAGGCAAGTGGTAACAGAAATGACTAAAATCAGCAAAGGAATAAGTGCTAGCCTCTCGGAAATGCTCCCACGCTTTTTTAAGCGCTCTCAGATAGATTTTCGTTGAGTACTTGCCATCTACCAGTGCGGTCTTTCGATAGTTCGGCCGCCAAAAATCCATAACATCTTCTGCGTAATTACCCACTTCTGGGTCAATGGATAGCACGCGAGGGTTAGCAGTGATCATGATCGCAACGGCACCACAACCTTGAGTTGCTTCTCCTGGGGTATTCAAATCATATCGGGCAATATCAGACGCTATCACCAATACTTTTTTCTCTGGCTGGCGCGCAACCAATGCACACGCCATCTGAATAGCGGCAGTCGCACTGTAACACGCCTGTTTCAACTCGACGATACGGCAGTTCTCGTTTAAGCCCAATAAGCGATGAACATAAACACCTGCGGCTTTTGACTGGTCAATACCAGTTTCCGTGGCAAAGAGCAGACTGGAAACCTGTTCCCCTGCCCCTTCTTGAACAAGTGGATAAGCAGCGTTGGCAGCCATGGTAACGATATCTTCATCGTGTGCAGCCATACCCATTTTTTCTTGCCCAATTCCCTGATAGTACTTATCAGGGTCTGTCTCCTGAACTTGGGCAAGCGTCCTCAAATCCAAGAAATAGTTTGAGGTGTAGAAACTAATTTGATCAATACCAACTGATGACATATGTGAGTACGTTCCTCAACGCTCCTCAAGAATGAGACTCTCATTCCCAAATAACGACGCTACATCCGGCATGCCTAATAAAAACATCGCTGTTGTAAACTCTTTGCGCAATCGCTCAATCGCTTCAATAACAGCTTCAGCCGACTCCATGGCGGGTTGTAAAAAGGGAGCCGCCACTCCACAAACAGAGGCGCCGAGTATAACAGATTTGACCATATCAATCCCATCTCTTACACCGCCACTGGCTACAAAACATCCTTGAGTGCGATAAGGCGCTGATAATCTTAAGGCAACAGGTGTCGGAATCCCCCAATCTTGGAAGACTAAGCCTAGATTTTCGGTGGGGTCCAAGCGCCGATGATGCTCGATACGACTCCAAGAGGTTCCACCGGTTCCTGCCATATCAAAGTGTGTAATTCCGGCACCTAGCCCTAACTCAACATCCGCAGGCGACAAACCCGAACCAACTTCTTTTAATAAAACAGGTACGCGAAGCTCGCTAACCAACACCTCTAGTTTTTCTGCCAGTCCTTTGAAATTAGTATCACCCTCAGGCTGAACGGCTTCTTGCAAAGGATTCAAGTGCAGATAAAGCGCATCTGCACCTAAAACATCTGCAGCTTGTTGGCATTCTTGAGCGGAAAAACCATAATTCAGCTGCACCGCCCCAACATTTCCTATCAATACGGCCGTTGGCGCATATTGACGTAATTCAAAACTGGATCGAGCAGCCTTATCAACAAACATTACCCGCTGCGACCCTACCGACATGGCTACCTGACAGTGCTCGGCAGCCAACGCAAGATTTTTATTAATCTTACGCACCAATTCATGATTCCCACCGGTCATAGAAGAAATCAACAGCGGGAAACTCAGTGTCTTACCCAGAAAATTCACCGACGTATCAATGTCAGTCAGATTAATTTCAGGCAGTGCACGATGAATCAAGTGCAGTCGATCAAAATAACGCCGATCCCTTTCTATATCAGGATCAATATCAAACGCTCTAATATGCTCTATTTTACGTTCATTCGTTTGGTCAGACATTAACGCTCCAGTTTCAGATGCGCTTCCATTAACTCACCAGGATTAGTTTGGGCAGCCAAAAGCGAAAGTTCACCACATAAAACCGTCGCCGCGCATATAGCAGCTAAACGGCGAGCATTTTCACCTGGCTTCCGCTCCTCTTTACAACCTAAAAGCCGTAAGTTCTCTTCTACAAAGCCCAAACCTTTGCCATTACCGACACTACCAACAATTAGGTTTGGAAGGGTGCAGGAGAAATAAAGGTCGCCATTTCTGACCTCTGCATGAACAACACCTTGAGAGCCTTCGATGATATTAGCAGCATCTTGCCCTGTCGCCAGGTAGAAGCCCAATAACATATTTGCATAGTGCGCATTCGCACTGCGCAAGCCACCCGCGATCATTGTTCCTATGAGATTTTTTTTGATATTGAGGTCAACAATTTTCTCAGGCGTAGTCAATAAGCGTCTTTCACACAGATCACGGGGGATAGTAATCTCACTAACCACATATTTACCACGACCTAAGATACCATTCACTGCCGTAGCTTTTTTATCTGAGCAATAATTGCCAGAAATAGATGAGTAACGCAGAGCAGGATACTCACGTAAAATCCAAGGAATTATTCGATCTGCCGCATTGGTCACCATATTGTGGCCGGATGCATCACCGGTATGAAATTCAAGCCTCAGGTAAAGTAAATTACCCACAATTTGGCTATGCATATCAATTAGTTTTGCAAATCGGCTAGAGCTTGCCACGACCTCATTTAACTCATCCTGTCGAGAAAGGATGCTAGTCAGTGCTTTATGTGCTTCATAAGCATCATCTGCTTCTAACAAAATGGAGCGAGTCATACGCTCGTCCACTACCGTAGTCTTGATACCATCAGTAAGCACAGACACCCGAGCTCCACGACCCACCGAGTGCCAAAGCGGAGTTTCATAGGTCGCTAGAGGCACCGACACTTTTTCATTTAATAGATGCCCGCTAATTTTGAGCGGACCCACCCAACGCATCGGTATCGGTGCTTGTAATATTTTATGTGACTTCATAACAACCTATATAAACGAAAAAGGGCTGCTTGCCAGCAACCCTTTTCAAGACTTCAGGCAGGCGGATTTTATCGGCCATACCCGTGTAATGCAAACATACCTGTTTGGTTAAGACTCAGTATCAACAAGCTCTTGCAAATCAGTTGATGCAAGTGGTGCCATATCTACTTTCATTAAATCAAGTATTTCACCCATACCCTGCACCAAACGGTACTGGGCAGCCATGTAATCATACTTCGCAGCAATCAAAGCATTCTTGGAAGAGAATACCTCGTTCTCAGTATCCAATAAGTCCAGCAAAGAGCGCTGCCCGATATCAAATTGCTTTAAGTATGAGTCACGTGTGGAGATACTGGATTCAACATGCTGCTCCAAAAACTTCATCTGGCGGCCAAGAATCTCATAGGCATTCCATGAAAGCTCAATACTTTCTAGCGTTTGACGGTAAGCATTAGCATGAATCTCTTTCGCTTCATTGATTTGATGATGTGTCTGACGAATACGTGCTTTATCACTACCGCCGTTATATAGGTTATAACGCAAACGCAACATCGCCGTCAGGTCTTCGTTACTTCCTTCAACACCATCAATGTTGTCGTTCCATGTACGATCAACTTCAAAGTTGAGTTTCGGATACATCAGGCTCTTAGCCGAGTTGTATTGCTCATTAGCAGCAACCACATCAGCCAAAGCTAACTTTAGAGTCGGATGATTTTTTAATGCACGATCAACCGCTTCAGATGAGCTAGAAGGAAGCACAGTTTGATCAAACACAGGCGGCGTTAACGCCCCAGGACAGCACACACCCGTAACTCGCTGGTAGTTCGTCTTTGCATCCAGAAGGTTATTTTCAGCCGACAACACATTAACTTCAGCCAGCGATAAACGACCTTGTGCCTGCTGAATAGAAGCCCTTGTTCCTAAGCCCGAATTAGATCGCTTACGAATCTGATCATAAACACGAACATGGTTGTAAAGTGTTTCATTCGCTTGGTTCAGTAGCTCCTGACGTTTAATAACTTCCAGATAAGCACGTGTTGCCTCAAGCGCTTTCTCTTCAGCCACTTCTCTAACACGATGGTTGCGTGCTTCCAAACGCGCAGCATGTCGATCTACTTCGCTTGAAGTCAGAAAACCATCAAACAACATCTGTCGAATACTCAGGCTTGCTTCTCGTCGTTGTAGATCTTCATCACCGTCGCCAGTGTTCTTAGTTGACTGGTTTTTTGTCCACTCATAGCCCAAGCCAGCAGCCACATCAATCTTTGGATAAAAACCGCCTCGTGCCTGACGAACCTCCTCAAACACCGCATTCCTAGCATTCACTACGGATTTCACTTCAGGGTTTTTCATAACGGCATCAGCGACAACTGATTCCAGTTCTGCTGCATGTACTGCGTTCCCTGAGCCCAATGCAATCGCCAGTGACAACAACGCCTGCTTTAGTTTCACTATGTTAGCCCTCGACAATAGTTGATTACTTACGCAACCTGATTCGTCAGTTTTATAATTAACGAAACTCGATCCGTCGTTTTCGTTTTTCGTAGTATTGAAGTAACGTGCGCTTTGACTGTTCGCTCGGTAATACTCAATATCTTTGCAATCTCTTTGTTAGACGCCCCGCCAACCAGCCTATCCAACACCTGTTGTTCACGGTCGGTTAGATCATACTCGACTTTTTTACTAAAATCAGCTACTCCACCTAAAGTTTGAGCAGAGCCGATATGTCGTTTCAACAATGTTTGAACAATCGTAGGTCCTGCCCATATATCATTCTTGGCAACCACATTGATCAACTGATCAAATAAAGAAGAGGTTACATAAGTATTGATATAGCCTCTAAATCCACGCTCTAACAGCCTAAGACCTTCTTGATCCTTAGGCATATCAGAGAAAGCAATCCATAGAATATTTGGGTACTGTTCACAGACGTCACTGACATACTCTGGAGGAGTAGATCCCAAATGAAGTAAGCCTATATTCTGCTCACTTTTATTAACAACAACCTTTTCTCTACTATTTACAATGACAGATGGTTTTATACCTGCAAACTTAGCCCAACGCTGGATCACTTCATCGTTAGCAGCGACAATATACAACTTCATCTTAACATTCCATTAATATTCATTAAACCATCTAAAAAGCATAGTTCATAAATGAGTCACTGCTCAGATTATTGAAGGATCTTTTCTACGATTCTACTAAAGAGGCATTAACGTTCAGTTAATGCCCTACTTTTTGCTTTAAGAATTGGCTTTAATATGTAGTCCATGACTGTTTTCTCGCCTGTTAATATATCCACCGATACGGTCATACCCGTAATTAAAGGTAGTTTCTCATTTTCCTGCCCAACATAGGGCTTATCGGTTTTGAGGCGCACAATATAAAAGGGGTCGCCCTCTTCGTTCAAGACGGTACTAGGAGATATAAAAAAGACTTCAGCACCAACTCCACCGTAAATACTAAAATCATAAGCTGAAACTTTTATTATAGCTTTTTGCCCTTTATTAACTTGGGCAATATCAGAAGGCCTTATTTTAGCTTCAACTAATAAAGTATCCTCCCATGGAATAATATTTAGAAGTGTATCGCCAGGCTGAATAACACCTTCAACGGTATTAATAAGAATTTGCTTAATAGTTCCTTTAACCGGAGCTCGAACTTCTGTTCGTGTTATACGGTCTTGCATTCCACCTAAAGCTTCTTTCAAACGCGCCGCCTCAGATAAGGTTTCATTTAACTCAGCCCGCGCCATACTGATAAACTGTAATTCAGCTTCATCAAGTTTTTTCTGTGTCTCATTGAGTGACGACTGTATGCGGGGAATACTTAAACGAATACCATCCAACTCGCCCGCTAAGTCATTTACTTGTCGTTTAAGACGGAGGAACTCTACCTCTGATATTACCCCCTCCGCTACCAAAGGTTCAGTTATCCTCATCTCCTGACGCAGCAAGCTGTAGCTTCTTGAAGTCTGTGTTTTTTTAGACTCAGCTTGTAAAAGCTCCTGGCGTTTTTGCTCAACTTGCTGTCCCAGCACGGCCAGATTTGCAGTTAGCTCGTTCTTACGGGCTTGATAAAGCGTTTGCTCTTGCTCGATCAGATTAAGGAAGGTTTCAGGGAAATTCTCAGGTGCCTTAAAAGGTTCCCCACTTGCTTCTGCCTTAAGACGCGCTGCTTTTGCTAGCAACTCCATCTCGCGAACTTTATTTTCTTTAAAGGAGCTTGCAAACCGAGTGTCATCAATACGCATGAGCACCTGCCCTTTCTCGACAAGCTCACCCTCTGAAACCAATATCTCCGAAATGATGCCACCCTCTAAGTTTTGAACAACCTGCAACTGCTTAGAGGGAATAATTTCCCCTTCACCGCGGCTAATTTCATCCAGGGTTGCCCAATTTGCCCAAACAAGAGCGATCGTAAAAAACAGTGCCACACACCATAACAGAAGCTGCGCTCCCTTAGGCGTTTGCTCTAAGACAGCTTCGCTCACACTCGACATAAAGACTAAATCATCTTTAGATGTTTTCTTATTCATTTGCTTCCCTTAACGCTGAATGTGGAGTCGACCTTGTTTAAGTGCATCCAGAACGACAGCTTTAGGCCCATCAGCAACAATCAAACCATTATCAACCACGATAATTCTATCAACCATTGATAGGAGAGACATTTTGTGAGTCACCAACACCAGCGTCTTGTCATGCGAATACTCCTGTAACCGCTGGCGTATAAAGTCTTCGGATGTGTTATCCATAGAATTTGTTGGCTCATCGAGAATCAATATATTGGGTTTATGAATCAAAGCTCTGGCAATAGCCACAGCTTGACGCTGACCACCAGACAAGGCTGATCCACGCTCACCTACCTCAAGATCGAACCCCATTGCATGGCGGTTGACAAACTGATCTACCCCGGCCAATGTCGCAGCTTCCAGCAAGGTAGCATCATTCACCTCAGGAGATCCCATCACAATGTTATCCCGCACACTGCCATCAAACAGAAGAATATCTTGAGGCACATATCCGATGTTTCGCCTCAAATCGACAGGGTCTATTTGATTAAGATCTATACCATCCAGCCGAATCGTACCCTGATCCGGTTTGTAAAGTCCCATCAATAGCTTCTCAATTGTTGACTTACCTGATCCAATTCGCCCAATCAGCGCCACTCGATCACCCGCCTTCAACTTGAAAGAAATTTTCTCTAATGAAACTTGCTCAGTGCCTGGGTATTTAAAATGGACATCTTTAAACTCCACCTGCCCCTTTAACTCCGGACGATGCACAAATTGTCTTCCTGCATCCCGCTCATCCGGCAGTGCCATGATTTGATTGAGTGTCTCTAACGCGGTGCGTGACTGATGATAACTGGTAACCAAAGATGCCACTTGCGCCATTGGTTGCAGAACGCGCCCAGACAACATAACGCAGGCAATTAAGGCCCCCATAGATAGCTCGCGCTCAGAAATAAGGTAAACACCGGCGATAATTAAACAGACAGAAGCCATCTGCGTAACAAAGCCTGCAAAATTCACAACAGAAGAGGATAGCATCTTTGCATGCAGGCCCCATTTAGCTATATACCCTACTGCTTGTTCCCAACGAAGCTGCAAAGAGGAAGCCGCCCGCTGCGTCTTCACTGTTTCCATCGCCGTCAGGGACTCAATCAACGTCGCATTTTTTTGCGCAGACGAAGCAAAGGTTTTTTCAACAGCAGCCTTAAGCTTACGGGTTACAATCAAGGAATAGATAAGAATAAGCGGTATACCTGCCAGCGGCACAAGTACTAAAGGCCCGCCGATCATCCCTATCACTAATAAAAAGATGATCGCAAAAGGGATATCAATCAATACTGTATTGGTTGTCGAGCTTAAAAAGGAGCGAATACTTTCAAACTCTCTAAGATTGTTTGCAAATACACCAACCGACTTAGGCATAGCACCGTACTGGAGCGCCATCACCTTTTCAAACAGCATGGAAGACAAGATAATGTCTGTTTTCTTACCTGCTATTTCAATGAAATAGGCCCTGAGCATCTTTAACCCAAAGTCAAACAGATAGACGACAAACACACCAATCGCTAGCACCCAGAGCGTTTCAATAGCACTGTTCGGTACTACCCGATCATAGACATTCATGACAAACAAAGGGTTTGCCAACACAAAGAGGTTTATCAGAAAAGAGGCCACTAATACATCACGATAGATTTTAGCTGATCGCCAAACGGTTCCCCAAAACCAATGCCCTTCCTGTTGGTCCAATATTCTCGACACGCGTTCAGTAAACCGATATTCCAAACGCACAAATAAAGCATAACCAGAATAACTATCTGCAAGCTGATCCAACGGCAAACGGTGAGCTCCACCACTTTCCGGCTGTAAAATCACTGCCTCCCTGCTCTCCATATCAATCTCTTGCAAAATGCAAGCTTGGTCATTTTCCAAAAGCAACACAGCAGGCAAGGTCAATGGGGATATAGTTTCCAGCTTTCGCTCCATCAGCTTCGCCGAAAAGCCCGCCCGTTTAGCTGCGCGAATAAACAGCGCAGGCGTTAATTTATGATCGACCAATGGTAAACCATCCCGCAGTACTTCGGCTGACATAGGATGATGGTTCTGTTGGGTCAAATAAACTAAGCAACTGAGTAAAGGATCTTGAATTTCTTCCATTTTCTTGACCAGCCTCTAAAAGGGACTCCATACTAGCATAAAATAAATTAACTATAAGACGAGTGCTTTATGTTATATGCCATTCGAAATGAACAAGGAAAAATCACCAGCTTATCGGAAACCTTTCAAGAGGGCGCCGAAGCGGTAGACTTATCACACCCGGATGTTCGCTCGTTCCTCTCTTTCAAAGATGATAGTTTTTCACCGGATACTTACCTAGATCAATCCGACATTGCCATCGCAAGGATTGTCGAAGACTTGATTGAACTCTTGGTCTCAAGAAATCTGATTATTTTTACCGACCTACCTGATGTCGCCCAACGTAAACTTCTTACTCGGAAACTTGCACGAAAACTGATTGCTGGCGAAGAGGAAGATGATACAGAACCATCGCTATCAGACAGCTCTTTCTTAGCGGACGACAGCACATTAATTTAAGCCTTATTCAAACCTGTAGTTCGATAAACCGCTTCATGATCTTTTGATAACGGGTCTGTTGCTTAACTGCCAGACCCCCGAAGTTTAAACCGTTTAAGTCTCTTAAGCAGAGATGCCACTGTGCTTCACTCAGCCCACTATCCTTTGTCGCCTTCATCTCAACTGCGACTTGAGCGGTATTTAGTACCAATGAAGGACAAGCCGCCCCCGACTCAATTGCACGCCTAAAGAGTGAGAATGATTTTGATAACATCTTTTTTCTATATAACTGCAGTCCTTGTATCATGAGCGCAACCCACTCACTGGCATCGGTGGACTGAATTAACGCATTCTTTATTTTCCTAACTTCTTCTGCCTGCCGTTTGCCCTCTGAAGCGTCCTGCATCCAATCAATCCAGCGCCACTGCTGATCAACCGACAGCTCCCTAAACTGGGTTAGCGCAAGATCCAGCTCACCTTCAGCCATCATGCTATTACCCAGCGCATCACGCAATTCAGCCAAGATGATATGAGAACGACACCTGACCGAGTGATCATCCATAGTATCTCGACTCACATCCTCCATCAGCCTGACGCACTCCATCTCCAGCTCGGCAACATTCATAGGTTTAATCGCATGTAATGCAATCATACTTCGCACCAGAGCAAAGTAATGATCAGGCTCTTGAAAAACGGAGTATCGAGAATATCGAACCGCTGCACGAAACGCATCCACAGCAAGCGTCCATTCTCCAGAAAAAGCAGCTAAGTTTCCGAGTTCAGATTGTAATTGAGGGACGGTGGGCTGCAGCATCACAGCCTTTCTCATCAGAAGAACCGCTTGCTGCAACTCTCCGATGACATACATACTTCTAGCCAGCCAAGAAAAAGCTTCAACAGATATGTGCTGTTGATCGACCACTTTTTGCAGGACCTCAATAGATGCAGAATAACGCCCGAGGTAATAGCAGGACATACCCTTTCCTACCAGAGACCACGTTTGCTTTTTGGTTTCTGATAATCGAGAAAAAAGAGCTTCAGCCTTCTCATACTCTTTCGATTCTAATAAGCAAATACCTTGTAATCGTTCTAGATAAACCTTCAAACCAGGATAAACACTGATCAATTTTTCACAGTAAAGTAAACCACGCTGCCAATCCCCCTTATCCATACAATCCTCAACACAAGCGACCGCTTTTTTCACGCGTATCAATTTCTCGAGTTGTGACTGTATCTTTGCCCGATCATAGGGGCGCACTATATAGGCATCAGGCGCACTTTCAAGTGATCCAACCAAGAGTGTAGAAGCATCAGGATCAATGATTAAGAGAAACAGAGTCTGAAAAAGATGCAGCTTTTCCGCAAAAGCTTCTTGAATAACCTGAAGGCCATTTTTTTCGTTCTTACCTAAATCATAAGCGATAAGCACGAGGTCATATTGTTGTTCGCGAAGATAACTCACCCCCATATTCGCTGAAGACGCAACATCAATATTTGTAAAAGCCAGACCCGTAACGATATCCCTGAGCCGTGACATCTCATCCAGCTTACAGTCTACGATCAGAACAGATTGTCCAAAACGGCTAGTCGTCATGCTCTCGCATCTTACCCATCAGAATCCAATATAAATCAGACTATTAGAAAAACATCTTAAATACAAAAAAACCCGCTAAGAAGCGGGTTTTTCTTACAGCGAAGTACGACGATTAAGACAGGTCACGCCCTTTTCCTGCGGCAATACGCATACGCAGTGCATTCAGTTTGATAAAACCTGCGGCGTCTTTTTGATCGTATGAACCTGCATCATCTTCAAAGGTCGCAATATTTTCATCAAATAAGGTGTCTTTTGAGCGACGCCCAACAACAATCACATTACCTTTATACAATTTCAAGCGAACATCACCGTTAACATAGCGCTGGGATTCATCAATCATTTTTTGTAGCATCTTACGCTCTTCAGACCACCAGAAGCCGTTATAGATAACTTTCGCGTAACGTGGCATTAATTCATCTTTCAAATGAGCTGCTTCACGATCAAGCGTAATTGATTCAATAGCACGGTGTGCACGCAGCATGATGGTTCCGCCTGGTGTTTCATAACAACCACGAGACTTCATACCAACAAAGCGGTTTTCCACAATATCTAAACGGCCAATGCCATTTTCACCACCGACCTTGTTTAGGTACTCCAGCACGGTAGCAGGAGACATCGCTTGGCCATTGATCGCAACAATGTCACCCTTTTCATAGGTCAGCTCAATGTAAGTCGCTTCATCAGGCGCCTCTTCAGGCGATACAGACCAACGCCACATATCCGCTTCCGCTTCGGCCCACGGATCTTCTAGGATGTCACCCTCATAGGAGATATGCAGTAAATTAGCATCCATTGAGTAAGGTGATTTCTTTTTAGCATTGGAGAAGTCCACAGGAATATTGTGCTCTTCACAATACTTCATGAGGGTTTCACGTGAAGTCAAATTCCACTCACGCCATGGAGCAATCACATGAACACCTGGCTTCAGTGCATATGCACCCAACTCGAAGCGTACTTGGTCGTTACCTTTACCTGTAGCACCATGGGAAATTGCATCAGCACCGGTTTCATTCGCGATTTCGATCAAGCGCTTGGCGATTAGAGGGCGCGCAATGGAGGTACCCAGCAGGTACTCACCTTCATAAATCGTATTGGCGCGGAACATTGGGAAAACAAAGTCACGCACGAACTCTTCGCGCAAATCTTCGATGTAAATCTCTTTGACACCTAATGCCTGCGCCTTAGCACGAGCAGGCTCCACTTCTTCACCCTGACCTAAATCAGCGGTAAATGTTACGACTTCACAGTTATAGGTTTCCTGAAGCCAGCGGACAATAACTGATGTATCCAGTCCACCAGAATAAGCCAGTACTACCTTTTTAATTTCGGACATCTGTCAGCTCCACAGAAAGCGCGGCTGGCACATGAATTAAAGTACAGCCACACAGAATACGTTTTTGAGAGCGCGAATTATATCAGTTAATCCGGCTAAGAAATACCGCCATCAGTCGCGACTCAATCGAATCGTAACACGTCTGTTTCTAGCACGATTAGCAGCGCTGTTATTTGCAACCACAGGATAGCGTTCTCCATGATAGCGAGTGGTTATGGCTTTTTCATCAATTCCTTGGGCTATCAGAAAACGGGTCACCTCTTCAGCACGCTGCTTGGAGAGATCACGATTTAACAAACGTCGTCCCGCATTATCAGAATGACCATCGACATAAACAGACTTCACCTGAGGATCAGTTTTCATGTAGAGCGCGATAAGCTCAAGCCGCTCTTTTGTGGAGTCCGATAGCCGCCACTGGGCAGGTGGAAATAGAACCGCCGTTCTCGCGACCTGTCGATAGTTGACCGGCAACAACTCCTCTACGCAGGCCATAAACTCATCATACGAGCGCTGAAAGTTTGCAGCTGATAATGCGACTCGTACTGTTTCTGCAGAACCTAACCACTGGGTAATCGTAAAAGTGGGCGACATCCCGCGATATAGAGAGACGAGCATTTCACCAGTTTCATCAGCAGCAACAGCGATCTGTTTATCATTGGGTTTTAGCGCTATATTGCCTATTACCTTGGGTGCTGTACCTGGCTGCCATGGTGAAGCCTCCGCAACCAGCCTGACGTTACCCGACAAACCATTACTCTGGGTCGGTTTTAGGTGGAAAACCGCTCGTTCTCCAGCTTCATGAAAGAAACTCGCCACACCAAAGGATGGAATCTCCTGCTGCAACCGACAACTAAAACGGGAGGCTTCTACCGCCCATTTTGACTGATCGATGTCCGCTACAAAGGTAACAGCACCAACACCTTGCGCCAGTAGAGAAAGCAAGAGGACACAAAGACTGCGTTTAAAAATAATCAAACCTAGCATTCCCACAATAAAAAGATACGCATTCAATTATCGGCTCATGAATAAAAATTTTAACCAAAAGCGTTCTGCTTGGTCTATCTAGCTACAGGCTGTTAGAATGCAGCCAAACACCAGCGCAAAAACTGCAGCGCTAGAATAAAAACCCACTTCAGCGTTATATAGATTAACTATACAAGTGGACAAAGATTAAGGATACCTTTTGAGTAATAACACCATTGCCCAACTTATGGCCGAACGTTTTCGAGGTTATCTGCCTGTTGTTATCGATGTTGAAACCGCTGGGTTTAATGCTCGTACGGATGCGCTACTCGAGATAGCTGCTGTTACTTTAACAATGGATGAGCAAGGTTATCTCATCCCAGACCAGAGCGTTATGGCCGAAGTGGAGCCCTTTGAAGGCGCTAATTTAGAGCGTTCTGCACTTGAATTTACCGGCATTGATCCTTTTGACCCCAACCGAGAGTCGATTCCCGAAAGTGAAGCCCTCGAAAAAATTTTCAAGCCTATACGCAAAGCAGTGAAAGCACATGGATGTAAACGCGCAATCTTAGTGGGTCACAATGCATCTTTTGATCATGGTTTCGTTAACGCAGCAGCCAACCGTGTCGATATCAAAAGAAACCCTTTCCACCCCTTCTCCTCCTTCGATACAGCAACACTAGCCGGACTTGCTTATGGACAAACAGTGTTAGCAAAAGCATGCGATGTGGCAGGCATTCCCTTCGATGGAAAAAAAGCCCATTCAGCTCTATATGATACCGAGAAAACAGCAGACCTCTTCTGCAGTATTGTTAACCGCTGGAAAGATCTAGGCGGATGGGAAATGGTTCTATCCCTGCAAGATCACGACTAATCCTACAAGCGAAGTGGGTTTGCACCCACTTTACGCTATCCCTAGCACTACTTGCTAAGCTTAAAAACCACTCGGCGATTCATTTGACGCCCTTCCTCGGTCTCATTGCTAGCAATAGGCTGTGACTCGCCCATACCAACGGACTGCATGCGAGAGGAATCAACACCACCCATCATCAAGTACGCCCTTACCGAATCGGCTCTCTGTTGCGATAGCTTACGGTTATAAGAGTCAGATGCGATAGAATCAGTATGCCCTTCAATAACAAATGCATCATCGACTGTCTTCAATACTTTAATCGCTTCATCAAGCACAGACTTAGCCTCTGCCGTCAACTCGCTTGACTTGTAGACGAAATTCACGCCGTTTAATGAAATTGACTCGACCACGGGACACCCTTCACCATCAACCACCGCCCCTATGGGTGTTGACGGACACATATCCGCAGTATTCATAACACCATCTTGATCATCATCAGCATCACAAACACTCTCAAACGGAGTAATGACTCCTTCAGAGGATACAGAATACTGGCTATTCTGCCATTCCAGACTCGGCTTCTGAGCACACCCGGAAAGCACCAATGCAGCCACTGAACATCCAACCAACCCCAAACGTTTCATTTACCCAGATCTCCAAAAATAGTTTATAGCTGTTCGCATCGAAAAGCGCTTAACGAAACATCGCTAATTTATTATCAACAGTTACTCTACAATACAATAGCAACGCTGAACAAAAAAAAACCGCATCCAAGATGCGGTTTTTCTAAGTAGCGATAAAGGTTTACAGCTTGTCAGACTCTTCTGACAGGTACTTAGCAACACCTTCTGCTGTTGCGTTCATGCCTTTGTCACCTTTATTCCAGCCAGCTGGGCATACTTCACCGTGCTCTTCGTGGAACTGCAGAGCGTCAAAAAGACGAATCAGCTCATCCATGTTACGACCCAGTGGCAGGTCGTTAACGATTTGAGAACGTACATTACCTTCTTTATCAATAAGGAACGCACCACGGAAAGCAACACCCGCATCATGCTCAACATCATACGCCTGGCAAATTTCGTGCTTCACATCAGCAACCAGCGTATATTTCACAGGACCGATACCACCGGCGTTTACGGGTGTGTTACGCCAAGCATTGTGTGTAAATTGAGAGTCGATAGACACACCGATCACCTCAACACCACGCTCAGTGAAAGCGTCCATACGGTGATCCAATGCAATCAACTCAGATGGGCAAACAAAGGTAAAGTCCAGCGGATAGAAGAATACCAGACCATACTTTCCTTTGATCGCTTCACTCAGATTAAATGCATCAACAATCTCACCGTTACCCAGTACTGCCGCTGCTGTAAAATCAGGAGCCTGTTTACCTACTAATACACCCATTGTTATCTCCGATATCTTCCGGTTATCACATTAAAATAACTGTGGTGAAAACTACCCCAGCTAAAGTTCATTATTCGCTATCTGTATTACCATCTGCCGCAGCCGCTGCTTTTATCAGCGGCTTTAGCTCACCACTGGCCGACATTTCGCATACGATATCGCAACCGCCCACTAACTCGCCATTAACCCATAACTGAGGGAACGTCGGCCAATTAGCATATTTAGGTAACTCCGCACGAATATCCTGATTTTCCAGAATATTTACGAAAGCAAACCGCTCGCCACATGCCATTAGCGCTTCTACCGTACGCGCTGAAAAGCCACACTGTGGAAAACGTGGTGTGCCTTTCATATACAGCAGGATAGAGTTATTTTCGATCTGTTCTTTAATTGTATCTACTACACTCATCTTCTGACCCTTTTAACGTCATGCAACTCACAAGATAAACTTTCAGAAAATGCTACCACATACCCAACTAAAATACTCGGACATAATGACAAAAATATTGCTAATGACTAGGAGCATTTTCTTCATCTGAGACTATTTATGGTGTTTACCTTCATCAGTTTCAAGGTAATCATCATGCAAAGTTGCCAAAAAAGGCTAGTATCAATAGAATGTCGATCTTTAAACGGCAGCCAAGGCTGCCTTTTTGCGTTGTAGGGAGAAATAAAATGGCACCACAGCCCTTAATGAACACCTATAATCGCCTCTCTGTCAGTTTTGAGCGAGGAGAGGGCGTCTGGCTGTATGACACCGATGGTAACAAGTATTTGGACGCGCTTTCTGGGATTGCGGTATGCGGTTTAGGCCACTCTCACCCTGCTGTGACTCGTGCAATTACTGAGCAAGCAAATAAATTAATCCACACCTCGAATTTATACACCATTCCCCTTCAGGAACAACTTGGGGAAACGTTAGTCAGCATTTCAGGTATGGATAGTGTTTTCTTCTGCAACTCGGGTGCAGAAGCTAATGAAGCAGCCATCAAAATTGCTCGCAAGTTTGGCCACAGTAAAGGGATCGAAAAACCCTCTATCGTAGTGATGGAAGGTGCTTTTCATGGGCGCACCATGGCAACATTAAGCGCGACCGGCAACCGTGCAGCCCAAGCAGGGTTTGAGCCTTTGGTCGGTGGCTTTGTTCGGGCACCTTATAATGACGCCGACGCTATTCGGTCCATTGCGGCAAACAACAAGGAAGTGGTTGCTATACTTGTCGAACCCATCCAAGGCGAGAGCGGCATCCAGATACCTAGTGATGAATACCTCAGCGAGCTGCGCCAAGTCTGTGATGAGAACGATTGGTTACTCATGTTAGATGAGGTACAAACCGGCAATGGCAGAACAGGACGGTACTTCGCTTACCAACACACCTGCATCGTACCTGATGTTGTGACTACAGCCAAAGGCTTAGGTAACGGCTTCCCCATTGGAGCTTGCCTTGCAAAAGGGCGTGCCGCTACAACACTAGGACAAGGAAATCACGGTTCAACCTTTGGCGGAACCCCTCTCGCATGTGCTGTTGGCCTGGCGGTGACTGAAACCATCATGCAGAACGATTTATGCGGCCACGCAGAAATGATCGGTAGACGCCTGCTGGATGGCTTCGAAGCACAACTAGGTGGAATGGAATACGTAAAAGAGATTCGTGGCAAAGGGCTCATGATTGCGATCGAGCTAACCGAAGCTGGCACGGAGTTAGCGGTTCTTTCGAAAGTAAAAGGTATTCTACTCAACATAACGGGGGGAGGAAAAGTAGTGAGACTGCTTCCGCCTTTGATTATGACAGAGACAGAAGCTGATTTGTTAGTTAACACCCTGTCCAAACTCATTAAGATTTATGCCGCTGATGAGCGGTCAAAGCCAAGAAGCTAATGGCTTCAGCATGATAAAGGAAAGCCAGTTTTATCTGGCATGATGTATATGACTACAAGACATTTTTTAACACTTCAGGATGTAACGCCTGATGAGTTTAAGCAAATAATTAAACGTGCATCTGAGCTAAAAGCAATACGCAATGCGGGTGAGGTTTACGAGCCACTAACCAACAAGGTTATGGCGATGATCTTTGAGAAAGCCTCCACACGAACACGCGTATCCTTTGAAGCGGGTATGGCTCAGCTTGGTGGCCATGCGATGTTTTTATCTTCCCGTGATACGCAATTAGGCCGCGGTGAGCCAATAGAAGATGCAGCAAAAGTTATTTCCAGCATGGTAGATGTGGTTATGATTCGAACATACGAACATCAAACCGTAGAAACCTTTGCCGCTCATTCAAAAGTCCCCGTAATTAACGCACTGACTGATGACTATCATCCCTGTCAGTTACTGGCTGATATGCAATGCTTTTTTGAGCATCGTGGGGATATTAAAGGCAAAACTGTCACGTGGATTGGCGATGGGAACAACATGTGCCAATCTTACATTAATGCGGCTACATTGCTGGATTTTCACCTGAACATCGCCTGCCCAGAGGGCTTTGAGCCTAACCAGACTCTGGTCGATGAAAACAAAGAGCGTATTTCAGTTTATCGCACCCCTGAGGAAGCCGTTAAAGGTTCCAACTTGGTTGTTACCGACGTATGGGCATCCATGGGACAAGAAGATGAACAGGAAAAACGCCTTAAGCTTTTTGCAGGTTTTCAGGTGAGCCCAGCATTGATGGACTTAGCAGAACCGGATGCTATCTTTATGCATTGCTTACCTGCTCACCGGGGTGAGGAAGTTAGTGACGATATGCTAGATGATCCACGCTCTGTGGTGTTTGATGAAGCAGAAAATCGCCTACATGCACAAAAAGCACTCTTAGAGTTTCTGCTCGTAAAGTAGCTGATCTTCGGCTAATGCTTGATAAGCATTAGCCGAAAACACCATTTTCCGGCTACACTGTCTTATAGATCTTTTTTAGTCGGCCGACGCAGGATACAAGCATGGTTGAATTGAGGCATCTGAAAACCCTAGCAGCATTAAGAGACGCAGGTAGCTTAGTAGAAGCAGCCGAGCGGGTACACTTGACTCAATCAGCGCTATCCCATCAAATCAAAGACCTTGAAGACAGGCTCAACTGCTCCCTGTTTATTCGCAAAACCAAACCGATTTGTTTTACCTCTGCAGGCCAACGGCTATTAACCTTGGCAGACGAAGTGCTTCCCATGATTCGCAATACCGAAAGAGACATTGCGCGATTAGCAGGCGGAGAAGCCGGTAGGCTTAACATTAGCATAGATTGCCATAGTTGCTTCGATTGGCTGATGCCTACCATCGATCACTTCAGACAACATTGGCCCGAAGTGGAAATGGATCTGGCCAGCGGTTTTACGTTTCAGCCTCTCCCCGCCCTTTCACGGGGCGATCTTGATCTGGTTATCACATCGGATCCTGAAGAGAGAAACGGTATCTTTTACATACCTCTGTTCAGTTATGAGTCCGTGCTGGCTATTGGAAAGCGACATCGCCTTATTGCTAAGAAATTTATTCATGCCGAAGATCTCGCTCAAGAAACAGTCATCACCTACCCTGTTGAGCAGGAAAGGCTCGATCTTTTTACAAAGTTCTTAATACCAGCAGATGTCGAGCCCTATGCCATTCGCACAGCTGAACTCACTTTAATGATTTTACAGCTGGTTGCTAGTGGGCGTGGTGTAGCTGCTTTACCAAATTGGGCCCTTCACGAATACCTCCAAAGAGATTATGTAGCTGCACGCCCTTTGGGTGAAAAAGGGGTTTGGTGTACGTTATATGCAGCGATTCGTGAAGATCAAAAAGAGGCGGAGTTTATGATGGACTTCCTTAATACTGCCAAGGAAATATCCTTCAGCACGCTTACGGGTATCAAATCGGCCTGATAAATTACCAGGCCTACCATTAGCAAAACAGCTTCTTACTCTTGCCACTCGTCTAATACTTCTTTCGCAGCTCTAAATGCCTCTTGAGCGGCAGGGGCTCCACAGTATACAACAGAATGAAGTAGCACCTCCTGAATCTCTTCAGGTGTACAACCATTTCTTAGCGCCCCTCTCACATGCCCTTTCAACTCGGTAGGTGCTTTAAGCGCAGCTAACATGGCAATGGTAATTAAACTGCGAGTACTTCTAGGAAGCCCTTCACGCTGCCACGTCGACCCCCATGCGTTCTCATTAATCCAATCTTGCATCGGCTGCGTAAACTCCGTCGTATTATCCATAGCACGCTGAACAAACGCTTCTCCCATTACTTCTGTACGAACCTTTAACCCATTTTCGTAGTCCTGCTTTGACATCAACTCATACCTCTTTTTATAAAAATACAATGACTGTAGCGTGATTTATGGCAACCCATAAGTTTTTTCATTAAACAACGCTTGTTTCTTCATCGTGATTCCTTACACTGTCATGCTCATTTATCGAACACCAATTAAAGACGGACCACCATGACTATCTGGACACCGAGTAGCTGGAGAAACCATCCCATTGTACAACAGCCTGCCTATACAAATCCTCAGCAGGTTCAGCAGGTCGAGCAACAACTGACCCAACTACCGCCACTGGTATTTGCCGGAGAGATTCGCGCACTGCATCAGAAACTTGGCGATGTTGCACAAGGGAAAGCGTTTTTGCTACAAGGCGGCGATTGTGCCGAAACCTTTGCTGAGTTTAATGCAAACAAAATCCGTGACACCTTTAAAGTACTGTTACAGATGGCTATTGTCATGACCTTTGCAGGTAGTTTTCCTGTTGTTAAAGTTGGCCGTATGGCAGGACAGTTTGCAAAGCCCCGTTCATCCGATGTAGAGACAAAAGATGGACTATCACTGCCTAGTTATCGTGGAGATATTGTCAATGATATCGCATTCACAGAAGCGGCCCGCCAACCTGACCCAGAGCGTTTACTAAAGGCTTATCATCAATCTGCTGCAACGCTGAATTTAATGCGCGCTTTTGCACAGGGCGGATTTGCCGATCTTCATCAAGTCCACCGCTGGAATTTAGGCTTCGTTGAGAAAAGCCCCTTAGGTGAAAAGTATCAACACCTTGCGGATCAAATTGATCAGACGCTGGCCTTTATGGAGGCCTGTGGAATATCCGCTAATAATACACCACAGATCAAAGAAACCTCCGTATACACGTCCCATGAAGCATTGTTGTTGGGCTATGAGCAAGCCTTAACTCGTCAGGACAGCATTACACAAGACTGGTATGACTGCTCTGCTCACATGTTATGGATCGGTGACCGCACGCGCCAACCCGATCATGCGCATGTGGAATTTTTACGGGGTATTAAAAATCCATTGGGCATTAAAATAGGGCCTACAACCCAGGAAGATGATTTAATTCGCCTGCTGGATACACTAAACCCTGAAAACCTGCCCGGTCGAATTACACTGATTGCGCGCATGGGGGCTCAACAAATCACAGAAAAACTCGCACCTCTGGTACGCTTGGTCCAGCAAGAGGGCCGGCAAGTGGTTTGGAGTTCTGACCCTATGCACGGTAACACTATCACGGCCTCTAATGGTTACAAAACCCGCAGTGTCGATGCGATTCTGGCCGAGATTAAAGGCTTCTTTGATGTTCATCGCGCAGAAGGAAGCCATGCCGGTGGCGTCCATCTTGAGATGACAGGTCACAATGTAACCGAGTGTATTGGCGGCGCATTCTGCATCACAGAGGAAGGCCTTGCCGATCAATATGATACGTTCTGCGACCCTCGTCTAAACGGCGAACAAGCCCTAGAACTTGCATTTTTGATCGCCGATACGATGAAAGCCGCTAGGGCTAGCGTATCATGACCGATCAGCATCAAAAGTTGTTAGTAATACTTGATCAGATCACTCAAGAGCTGAAGCGTAAGGCCCTCTGGCAGGACTCCCCTCCATCTCCAGAAGCATTAGCCAGTACGCAACCTTTCTGTGTAGATACACTCACTTTTGCAGAGTGGGCTCAGTGGATAATGATTCCTCGATTTGGGGTGATGGTTCATCAAGGCCACCCACTACCCAATCAAAGTGACATCTTCTCAATGGCAGAAGAGGCTTTAAAATTGGTCTCGCAAGATACACAACAGTTGGAAGCTCTGTTTCTGGAACTGGATAATTGCTTACGAAACACTGTGCATTAAGAAACCGTGCCGAGTTGCTTAAGGCCACTCAGCACTCTTTTCGGATTAGCAGTCTAAACCAGCCCTTGCAGTACGATTTCGTTATAACTTACCACACCCAAGATTTCACCACCCTTAATAACTGGCGCCATCGATAGCCCGAAATTTTCAAACAAACGAGCGCAATAGCGCACATCCATTTGCGGATCTACAGAGATCACTGGCTTAGCCATCACTTCATAAACATTAACACGTTCAGGCGCTCTATCTTTGGCAACAACCTTTTTGGCGATATCCGATATCAACAGAATGCCAAACTCATCATCCTCATGACGCTTATTGATGATTAACACAGACGCTTCACGGGCTTTGAACTGATCTAAAGCATCTCGAATCGTCGTTAACCCATCCACCATGCCGTAGTCTTGTGTCATTACATCCCTAACACGTACTACCTGTCGATCACTCATAACTCCCCCTCCACCACATTCGTCAGCGTCTCAATCTGGTGTGCGACCCCCACAGCATCCTCGACATCAACCTGAATCGCAATTCCCCGACCCGGCGCTTCATCAAATCCGCCGACAGAAGAGATGGTCTCCAAAATTTTACGGCTCAAGTGTTCTTCAACAATAAAGAGCAAAACATCACGTTGTGTTTCCAAAGACAGACCAAAAAAAGTCTTTGTTTTAGTAACGCCCTCCCCACGCGCATTATTGATAATTGTCGCACCAGTAGCACCGGCTTCTCTTGCGGCTTTCATAACGACGTCGGTCTTACTGTCTTCGACAAACACCAGCAATAATTTAAAGTGCATTCTCGTAATCTCCTTACTGAGAGAGAGGGCTAGACGAAGCGTTGCGAACTGCTCGACGAGCCAACCATTCTGTCATCTGTGCATACCCCATCACTGTAATCATAGGAAAAAGGCTCGCAAACGCGATCAACCCAAACCCATCAATCAAGGCGCTGCGACCCGGTACGGTTTCCGCTAACCCTAATCCTAGAGCAGCAACCAAAGGCACGGTAACGGTTGATGTTGTTACACCGCCTGAGTCGTAGGCTAATGGGACGATAAGCTTTGGTGCAAATAGGGTTTGAATTACAACAACGATATAGCCAGAAATAATAAACCAATGTATGGGATAACCTGTGACAATTCGCCAGGTTCCCAAAGAGATCCCCACTGCCACACCCAGCGCCACTGCTAATCGCAAGCCCCATACACCAATAGCACCACCTGATACTTCATTAGCTTTAATAGCCACCGCTATCAACGAAGGTTCGGCAATAGTAGTACTGGCACCTATGGCAAACGCGAACAGATAAACCCAATAGTAATCACTCCAATGCAACGTATCAGAGGCGGTCTGGCTCCACTCACGTATAAAGTCTGGGCTGGTCAGTTGTTCGGCCATCAACTTGCCTATAGGAAAGAGCGCTTTTTCAAGGCCTAACAGAAACAGCGCCAAACCAATCAACACATAAATAAACCCCACAATGACTCTACTTAAATGAGGTATACGCTTGCGAATAACAAATAACTGAAAGCCAAATAGAATAGCCGCTATCGGTAAAACATCCTTCACCGTAGCCACCAGCACTTCAAAGAATTCGGTCAGAAAAACCAGCATCAAATCACCATTCCATAGC
Organism: Neptunomonas concharum; assembly: GCF_008630635.1. Taxonomy (NCBI): domain Bacteria; kingdom Pseudomonadati; phylum Pseudomonadota; class Gammaproteobacteria; order Oceanospirillales; family Oceanospirillaceae; genus Neptunomonas; species Neptunomonas concharum. The sequence goes on from NZ_CP043869.1 coordinate 2,539,112, forward strand.
CCATTACAAAGATCATTGGCGTGAGCGAAGCAAAGGCAATCAACCCAAAACCATCCACCATCGGGTTGCGCCCTTCAATAGAAGAAGCCAACCCAACGCCTAATGCGGTGACTAAAGGAACGGTGATCGTCGAAGTGGTCACCCCTCCAGAATCATATGCAATGCCGATAATCTCTTTGGGTGCAAAGATGGTCATGATCACCACCAGCATATATCCAGCAATGATCATATACTGAATAGACCAGCCCCTGAGAATTCGCAGGACGCCTAAAACAATAGCTAACCCAACGGAGAAAGCGACCGTCAACCGTAAGCCTGAGGCATAACTTGCTTTTGACGCCTCATCTGAATCGATCATGCCCCCTTCAGCCGCCACGATCGAAGCTTCTGCAGCGACCGCAATTAAGGCCGGTTCCGCGATCGTCGTACCAAAACCCAGAGAAAATGCAAATGCCAACAGCCAAAAGAGGCTCCCTTTTCGGGCGAAAGCATGCGCCATTGTTTCACCAATGGGAAAAAGGCCCATTTCTAATCCATAGATAAAAAAGGTCAGGCCAAGCATTACACAGACTAAACCGAGTAGTAGCCCAAAAAGATCCGGAACTGGCTGCTGTAATACAACCATCTGAAAAAAGGCGATCACTAAAATAATAGGGGCTAAATCCCTTAAGCTGCCCAACATTGACCGAAAAAGCGCTAACATTCCATCTCTCTTATAATCTGTAATCTTCCTAGCGGCAGAGCATACAAGCCACTTACCGGCCCAGTTTACAGGTTTTGAGAAACCGTGCATCGACCCACATCAAAAAACCGGACAGTCTCCCGGTTTTCTATTTATCAACGCTATAGATTCGTCGGCTGACCACTTCAGCGCAAACTGCTAAAATGCCCTCTTTTCATCACTCGGTTACTGAGGTATTCATGTCAGATTTTTCGTCCATCAGTGCACTTTTAAATCAAAGTGGAGCCAGCTATCGAATTTTTGATATGGGCCGTCGTATCTCAAAGCTCACGAGTGACCAGTTCGAAAAATTAGAGCAAGGGCTTATCCCCTACCCATCTCCTTACTTGCACCACGCCTGGCTCGCGCTGATGTTGTGGAATCCAAAGCAAACAGATCAAAATGTAGTTTGGTTTCTTAAATTCCCTTTAGATGAACAAGGTTTTTTAGTGCAAGCGGTGAGGGACGATTTTCTTAATCGTTTATTACAAAACATCTCACAAATGCTGAACCAAACTTCACTCGATGACAGCAATGATGCGCTCAAGGACAACCCTTTTTCCTTCACTCCGGATCAAGAAAAGATGGCTATGTTTCATAGTATGGCCAACAAGTTAACAAACGCAGGCGCTAGCCACTTTTACTCAGGTGCTAAAGCTTATCTTGGGGGAGAGATGGGATGGAAAAACTGGTCGGGCGTTGGCTATCAAGGGGTTGCAGACTTGGTTACTCGACTTGATGAAGACAATAACAGCGCCTATTTAATAAACGCCATACCTCATCTTCCCACTGAACCTTTAGTCGCTCTGTGTACGTGTTTAGAACATGCTTCGCCCAATCATCGTATTGCAACTGCACTGCAACGAAGGCTCGAATCTGCCATTAGCGACGCACACGCCTCCAGTTTAATTGCTGCCCTCTTGCGCGGTTTATCAAATATCCATAATGATGTAATGGTGAAAGAGGCTATAGAGACGGTATTAACCTCAACGCATGCGGGTAATGCCGAAATTCTGACTGCCATAGCGACGCGCTGCCATACCAGCTTGCAACATCCGGATCTGCTCAGTTTATACTTAGAAAAACTGGCAGTTTCTGAAGCGGGCCAAGCAGGATTTTCACGTATATTAGCCGATCTGATGTTTATACCCGTCATGCGTATTTTGATTCTGCAAGCATTCCGTAACCCACAACGTTCAGACGCTTTAACCACGGCCGTGGGTAACATGTTTGGAAAACAGTTCGCGGGTTCAGTCTGATAGTAAGGAAAAGTCTGGGCGATCAGGTAGCGGAATATCCAATGCCATACTTTTTAGCTTTTCCACAGATTTAATGCGGTAGCGCTCACGGGCACGTGAGCCTTCAGGCTTGGTGAGGTAATACAGCAGTGAGCTTGCCTGTTCCTCAGAAAGGGACTGGGCTTGGCTCCATTGCTTAATAAACAGATAGAGGTCCGTCTCCCGCTTGTCTTCAAGTGCTGGCGGCGAAGGTATATCCATCGACTCGCCTTGACGACAACGCCTCACGACCATTTCGTAGTGGTAAGCAAACACAGGATAGACAAGCTTCTCTTCCTCTGATCTTAACCGAAACCACCCAGTTTCTCGCCCAGCATGATAAATAACCATATGGCTCCATGAGTGCTTTGTTGGATGATCAGCAAACCGACATGCTTCCTGATAGGCATCTCTAACCCCGGGTATACCGTCACCCGCACCGAGGGTTTCTAGTACTTTAAGAAACTCAGATATGGTTGGCATCCACGCTAAGGTTTCTTTACACCGATCAACCGCGGCTACCAATTGCCCTTCTGAATAATATGCGAGACTCAAAGCCCACTCACGCTTTGCTATATTGATTTCAGCTTGCGTTTCAAAGCAGCTTTTAAACTTATGCCCGTAGATTGCCATAAAGCGCGCAAAGATCATGTTTACTAGGGCTTTAGTCTCTAGACTAATAGGATCAGCCGAAGCGGTTTGCCTTGGTGCATCATTACCAGTCGGTGTCTTTGATGTCCATGATGGCTGCGGTAACCCGTTTGCGGTTTTCCCGAGTATCTCTGCGGGTGTTTTCATCATTTATACCTGAGGTGTGTCGTTGCTGTTCATGGCGCTGCGCTTTGGCATCACGGGTCTGCTTTTGCACCCACTCACGTTTAACCCACGCAAGAAACTTTTGATCCCAATTACTCTCTTTTCGCTCTTTATCTATGTAGTAAAGGATAAACTCATCTAAGCAAGTATCAACAAATTCTCTGGGGATCTGATGTCTGGGCAACATAGAATAGAAAAGCTCCGAGGGTACCCACCCCATATGCATAACATGTAATTGCTGATTCCGTTCTTCATGGCGATCAAAAATCTGCTGAAGTTCATCTTTCTGTCGATTATTCCAGCCCGTACTCCCTCCAAATGCCGGTGCCGGACCTCTATCCCGAATAGGGTTGCGCGACGGCAAGGGGCGCCTCGGGTAAGCAGGAGGTGCATCTACGACCGGTAGTCTCGTCGTCATAGGGCGCTCATCCGGAGCTGAAATATTTTCAACCGTTGGCAAATTTGCCGCCGTAGATTCTGGATGTGAACCAGTCGATGCCATCAGTTCCGTGATGTGAACCGTACCGGCAGCTTGACGAAGTATTTGCAGACACTGCTGCTGCGAGAGCACGGCGATCATCTCGGTTAACTCTGCCTCAGACCATAGTTCGGTCAGGCTCTTCCATTGTGTTGGTGATAAAACAGCGGATCGGGCACCCGTTTGATCCTGCAATCCCTGATGTGCTAACTGCTCACTACACAGATACAGCAGCAAAGCCGCGTTGACACCAAGTCGTCGCGCTAAAGAGGGGTAAAGTAAAATAGGTTTTTCAGGAATCATCACAGATATTAAATACCAAAAAGGGCCGTGCAGAACAACGACCCTCGAGGAGACGCATCTACAAAACTATATATGTTGAGCAAACTCTTCGACTGCGCGAAGAATATCACTACGACTGATCTGCCCTACTAGCTTCCCATCTCGCGTCACTGGCAGTCGACGGCGTCCTTTGTCGATAAAGATTTTGGCAACTTCTACGATATTCGCATCGTAGCTGATCGTTTCAACGTCCTGTGTCATACAGTCACCTACCCGACCTCCCACTTCTTCCTCATGGTAAGTCAGTGTCAGTATGGCTTTCAAGCAATCAACTTCAGAGAGCAAGCCTACCAATTCTCCTCGATCATTCACCACCGGTGCACCGGAGATTTTAAATTTCAAAAAGGTATTGATGGCTTCAAACAGATCCGTCTCTGGTCGAAACGTTACCAAACGTGAGCTCATGTAATCTTGAACTTTCACCGATTTTAACATGCTTATCCTCCTGCCCCGAAGAAGGGGGCTCCATGCAACCCTATATACCCCCTTTTACATTTTAGTCCAGAAATCTGCAACCGCTATTGGTCTAGTTAAACACCACAGTCTTATTACCATGCACTAAAATTTTATCTTCTAAGTGCCAACGTAAGCCTCGAGCCAGCACATTTTTCTCAACGTCACGCCCTAACCTCACCATATCTTCTGGCAGGTCACGGTGGCTAATCCGGATAACATCCTGATCAATAATTGGGCCTGCGTCTAAATCCTGAGTCACATAATGACAGGTAGCCCCTATCAGCTTTACACCACGCTCATGAGCTTGATGGTAAGGCTTAGCACCCGCGAAGGAAGGCAAGAAGCTATGATGAATGTTAATAATTCGGTGTGGGTAAAGATCACATAATTCCGGCGGCAGGATCTGCATATAACGAGCAAGGACAATCGTATCCGCTTGGTATTCTTCTATCAACGAACGCACCGCGTCAAAGTGTGGCTGTTTATCCTCTTTGTCCACAGGCATGTGGTGATAAGGGATATCGTGCCACTCCACCATTTTTCGCAAGTCATCATGATTTGAAATGACGCAAGGTATTTCACAGAAGAGCTCATTAGCATGGTAGCGATACAAGAGGTCTGCTAAGCAATGAGACTCCCGGCTTGCCATCAATATAACGCGTTTAGGCTTGCTCGAATCGGTTATGTGCCATTCCATATTAAAAGATTGGGCAATAGGGCTGAACGCTTCTTGTAACGCCTCCAAACTAAAAGGCAGGCTCTGCGCACTGATCTCTACACGCATAAAGAACCAACCAGTTGTCGGATCAGAGTGCTGGTTAGCATCACTAATCGAACCACCATGACTTGAGATAAAGTTACTTACCATGGCAACAATGCCTACTCTATCGGGGCAGGCCAGTACCAGTCGATATCGACGTTCCATTGCTTATTATTCCAGTCAGCTTAAACGGGCCGAATATCATACCAGCTTCCCACCTAGCTAAGCATCAATATCCCATGTAAAACTGATATGTATCGTTAAGAAAATGTAATTTTACCGCTATTATGGATAACAACGTATTTGAGGAACTATGCCGCTATGCATTTTACCCCCGAACGAATGCCTCCTTTAACGGCGATACGGTTAGGCATTGATACTCGCCAGGAACCGGTTATCTATCTGAGAGCCGACAGCCCCGTGTGCAGATCAGAAGGATTTTCTGCGATGTCTCGGGTTTTGGTGTCTACCGATCAGCAGCACGCAATTGCCACACTCAATATTGTCACGGGAGAACTGCTACAAACCGGACAAATTGGTTTTTCGGAATCCGCCTGGCAACGCCTGCATCTCAGCATTGGCGATTCAGTGTGGCTATCTCATCCTAAGCCTGTTCAATCACTCTCTCACGTTCGCGCTAAGGTGTATGGGCACCAACTAGATGAAATGGCTTTTCAAAGCATCATCAACGATATTGTCGATGGCCGCTATGCTGATGTTCATGTCGCGGCTTTTGTAACGGCCTGCGGTGACAACCACCTAAACGATGACGAGATCACAGCACTGACTCACGCCATGATCAAAGCCGGCAGCGTTATTAATTGGAAAACACCCATGGTGATCGATAAACACTGTGTAGGTGGGTTACCGGGCAACAGAACAACGCCTATCGTCGTCTCTATTCTTGCCTCCTGTGGTTTGATCATGCCAAAAACCTCCTCACGCGCGATTACCTCCCCTGCAGGAACTGCCGATACCATGGAAACACTGACGAACGTCAGTTTATCCTTGGATGAAATGCGTCACGTAGTAAAGCAAGAAGGCGCATGCCTAGCATGGGGAGGGGCTATGCGACTCAGCCCTGCTGATGATCTTCTAATCCAGGTTGAGCGAGCACTAGATATTGATAGCGAAGGACAATTAATAGCCTCAGTCCTTTCCAAAAAGCTGGCAGCAGGGGCGACCCATGTTCTGATAGATATACCTGTTGGCCCCACTGCGAAAGTGCGCACAGCAGAAGCTGCAGAACTACTCGCCAATAGCTTTAGAAGCGTTGCTAAGAAACTGGGGTTAGCCATAGATATCTTATTAACCGACGGCTCTCAACCTGTAGGCCGAGGTATCGGGCCGGCTTTGGAAGCCAGAGACATTCTGGCAGTACTAAAAAATCAGGAAACAGCCCCTGCTGACCTAAAAGACAGGGCGTGCTTAGTTGCTGGTGCCATGCTGGAGATGATTAACCAATGCCCTGCCGGAAAGGGGCACCTCAAAGCTAAAGAAGTACTGGAGAGCGGCTTAGCATGGGAAAAATTTACCGCTATCTGCCAAGCTCAAGGGGGATTATTTAAACCACCTGTTGCGCCCTATCGTTATAGCATGGTCTGTCATACGCCTGGCATCGTCCAGCATATAGATAATCGACAGCTTTCTCAGGTTGCAAAATTAGCAGGGGCACCTGCGGACCCCGAAGCGGGATTAGAAATATTTGTTAAGCTCGGCCAACGGGTAGAGGCCAATGATATTCTACTAACGATTCATGCAGCCAATGCTGGCGAGCTAAATTATGCAGTAGACTTTTTAGAAGATCACCATACGCTCATCACCATCGCCCAAGGAGAAGACTGATGTTACCTATTATCTTCAATTTAGATTCAGACCCCTCCCTGTTTAGTAGTTTGGCGAGCGCCTTGCCCGCGAAAATGGGTGAACTCGAACAACGACGCTTCCCCGATAATGAAAATTACTTAAGAGTAAATAGTGACTGCCAAGGTAAAGATATCTTTATTTTCTGCAATTTATTTCGGCCTGATGACAAAATTCTGCGTCTTATCTTTTTAACGGATACCTTGAAAGCAATGGGAGCCAATAAGCTTGTTCTTATCACCCCCTACCTCCCTTATATGCGACAGGATAAACAGTTTCTTTCAGGCGAATGCGTTAGTTCAAAACCTTTCTCTAAACTCTTATCCTCCTATCTTGATGGTCTTATCACAATGGACCCTCATTTACACCGATACCACGCCTTGGATGATATTTATACACTCCATTCAAAAGTCGTTTCAGCAGCGCCTTTAATAGCTCACTGGATCGAGCAGCATATTCCTAATCCCATTTTAATTGGCCCAGATATCGAGAGTGAGCAGTGGGTTTCTCAAGTCGCCACCTTGGCTAAGGCGCCTTATGAAATCTTAAATAAAATTCGGCATGGCGATAAGGATGTTGAAATTTCAACACCTTCAAATAGTGATCTACAGCACAAAACACCGGTATTAGTCGATGACATCATCTCCAGTGGAAGGACGATGATAGAAACGGTTAAACGTTTACAAGAGCAAGGTATGAAAAAACCGACCTGTATCGGCGTACATGGTATTTTTTCCGGGGAAGCTTATCAGGCATTAGCCGCAATTGCTGATATTGTAACAACCGAATGTATTCCCCATCCAAGCAATCGGATTGAAATTGCTCAACCGATAGCAGATGCGGCTAATGAGCTATTAAATGAACTCACCTGAAGTCTTCACGCCTCCAGGTGCACACTTGAGCTTTTATGCGGACTTTATTTTCCCAGAGCACGCAAAGCGACTTCAAGAAACACTACGCCGAGAAATTGCTTGGAGGCAGGATCGCATTTTTCTGTTTGGGAAAAGCCACCTCATCCCAAGAAGACAGGCGTTTCAAGGGGAAACAGGACTGCATTATCAATACTCCAATTTACAGCTGGCAGCAGAACCGTGGCACCCGGATGTAAAAAGCCTTCGTGACCAGTTGGTCCCTCTTTGCCATGTCCCCTTTAATAGCGTACTGCTCAATCAATACCGTACGGGAGGTGACAAAATGGGCTGGCATAGTGATGATGAGCCAGAACTTGGAAAAAATCCCGTCATTGCCTCCATTACATTGGGTGCCACCAGACGCTTTGTATTGAAACATCGCTATGACAAAAGCCAACCTAAGTTGACCTTTGATCTTCCTTGCGGCAGCTTACTGATTATGGCGGGGCAAACTCAACACTATTGGCAACATGCCCTACCCGAAACTCGACGCATCCACGAAGAGCGGATAAACCTGACTTTTCGATATATTATTCCAAAGGATACTTCCCTATGAACCCGACTATTGAGCTTTTAACGGCACATCGCTCCATTCGCGCTTTTACCCCAGAACCTATTGAGCAAGCAAAAATAGAGACCTTTATCAAAGCGGGTCAGGCAGCAGCAACCTCCAGCTTTATCCAGGCCTGTACGGTCATTCAGGTGAATAATCAGCAAAAGCGCGCTGCATTAGCAGAATATGCGGGCAACCAACCCTATGTCGTCAGTGCACCGGTCTTCCTTGTCTTTTGTGCCGATATGCACCGTCACAAAATAGCTTGTGATCTTCATCACGCTGATATGCAGAGCGGCTTTACTGAGCAATTTATGACTGCAACAATCGACTGCGCACTTTTTGCTCAGAATGTAGCGATCGCAGCGGAGTCAGAGGGTTTAGGCATTGTTTATATAGGCGGCCTTCGCAATCAAATCGCTAACGTTAGCGAGTTACTCGGCCTACCCGATAAAGTTTACCCTGTATTTGGCTTATGCATTGGGTATCCAGATCAAAACCCAGAAGTCAAACCACGATTACCACTCCCTATGGTTTTAAAGCAAGATACCTACACCGATGCTCAAGATACCGCACTACTAGCCGATTACGATAACGAGATTCGGGAATATTACCGCAACCGAACCGGCGGAAACAAAGAGATGAGCTGGAGCGAGCAAATATCAGGCATGCTGGTTAAAGAAGCCAGACCGCACATGCTGAGCTTTCTCCAATCAAAAGGCTATCTGCTAAAATAATTCGGACTGTTCATGCAATGTTAAGATATTGATATATACTGCATAGGGAGCGGAATTTTTATCAGTGAGTGAAAATGGAACCTAACAAAGAGCTGAACATTAAATTTTCCCCGGAGCAACCCAAAAGCAGTAGCGACTCCCAACCCACAGTGCAGGACCTTAACCGCCTGCTGATGCTACAGCGTAATCAACTGGAAAAGATTACTCAGCATCGACCACTTAAAGAGGTACTCAGGGATCTTTGTTCAGAGATTGAAGAGATAGTTGGAAACTGTTTTGTATCTGTTAGCGTTCTAGACAAACAGAAAGAATTTCTTAATTTGCTATGCGCACCTAAAGTAGCTCGGGAATTTCGTCCGCTCTTAAGTAAATTGCAGCCCTCTGCTACTGCCAGGTCATGCGGGGCTGCTGTATTCGATAACCAGCCGGTTTTTACTATTAATACACACACTGACCCCCGCTGGGCTGACTCCAAATCACTTACAGAAATACTTAATATAGGTTCTTGCTGGTCTTACCCATTGCATGAATCAGCCACTATCACTGTTGGCAGTATTTCTATTTTCAGCCCAACTCCCAGAGTACCTTCGACCTTTCATGCGCGTTTGTTAGAAAGCGCCGCTCATTTAGCCAGTATCGTTATATCTAATCACCATCACCGTGTCAGCTTACGCGATTCAGAGCAACGCTTTGAGCACATAGCCTCCTCCATTCCTGGTGTTGTACTACAAACAGAATTCCCTCTTGATGCCTCTCCTTACTTTACCTTCGTCAGTGAAGGCATTAAAGCATTATGCGGCCTAAATGCGATCGACGTACTTGCCGATTTCAACCTGTTTTGGAAACGTATTTACCACAAAGACAAGAGCAATATCGAAGCATACAGTTTACGCACACCAGAGAGCGGAGCTTTATGGAATATTGAGTGCCGTATTATCGATAGCCAAGGAAATATAAAGTGGGTTCATATCGCTTCAACACCAGAGTGGAGTAAAGACAATCGGCTTATTAGGCTCAACAGCATCCTTCTAGATATTACCCGAGAGAAAGAGGCTTATGCCCAACTTGAACTAGCCGGTATTGCCTTTGCTTCAACCAATGAAGGCATCATGGTCTCTGATCCTAGTAACATTATTATCGATGTAAATCGGGCTTATTGTGAAATGACAGGCTATGCCCGTGATGAGTTAATTGGAAAACTTCCCTCACTACTGTATTCCAATTTTCATGAACAATTCGCCTTTGAAGAGATACAAAAAGCGATACATGAACATGGACTCTGGCAAGGTGAGGTGTGGAATCGAAGAAAGAATGGAGAGCCTTACCCCCAATGGCTCAATGTTAATGCCGTTTATAATGATCAAGGAGATCTGACCCATTACGTCAGCGTGGCAGCAGATGTCAGTAAAATAAAAGAATCTGAAGCCAAAGTACGACACATGAGCCAGCATGACGCCTTAACCGACTTACCTAACCGGCAACTCTTCAAAAGGCTGCTTGATCACACCATAGAGCATATAGCAACCGATGAAAACGTTGCTGTTTTAATGGTAGATTTAGATCGTTTTAAACATGTAAATGAAACCATGGGGCACCAAATAGGTGACCAATTACTACTACAGGTTACCGAACGACTCAGAGACACCATTGACGAAAACTGTTTATTAGCACGTGTAGGTGGCGACGAATTTGCGATCATGGTTGAGCATTGTGCAAACCAAGGGGATGCCGAACGCACTGCGCTGCAAATTGTTCAACAACTGGAAAACCCGTTTGACTTAGACGGCCATCGATTCTTCACAACTGCCAGTATTGGCGTCACGCTATACCCACAGCACGGATTTGACAGTGAAACTCTAATCAAAAATGCCGATACGGCTGTACACCGTGCAAAAGACAGGGGCAGGAACAACTACGCCTTCTATCGCCCAGAGCAAACAGAGGTCATTGAACAATGGGTACGCCTTGAGCCTGAACTCAGAAAAGCGCTCAAATTAAATCAATTCAAAGTCTATTATCAGCCGCAAATCGATGCATCAACCGGGCGAATTTCAGGCGTCGAAGCCCTTATTCGTTGGCAGCACCCTACCGAAGGCATGATGCCACCTGCTCTATTTCTCCCCATTGTGGAAGAGATAGGCCTAATGACCCCAGTAGGCAACTGGGTATTGGAAGAGGCTTGTAAACAAGCGATTCGCTGGCAAACGGCGGGTTATCCAGAATTTAGGATAGCGGTGAATATTGATGGTCAACAAATTCTTAGCAAAGGTTTTGTCGAGTTTGTTGGGGCAACGCTAAAACGACATGGCTTAAAGCCTGACTTATTAGAGTTAGAGATCGTTGAAAATATTGTCGTGAAGCATGCTGACGCCGCAAGGCCCGTACTCGCTCAACTGAGAGAACTCGGAGTCAGGCTAGCCTTGGACGACTTTGGTACAGGCTACTCTTCTCTAAGCTATCTAAAGATGCTGCCAGTACAGAAAGTCAAAATTGATCAATCATTAGTACGTGATATACCTTCAGATCCCAACGATGAAGCCATAGCTCGTGCAGTGATTGCTCTAAGTCACAGCTTAAACTTAACCGTGTGTGCTGAAGGTGTTGAAACACAAGAGCAAAAAGTGTTTCTCAGGCGGGAAAACTGTGACCAGTTACAAGGCTATTTAATTAATCGGCCGATACCGGCTGACCAACTTTCAGACTGGCTTGATCAACAAGCAATTTTACTAAGCGATCATATCTTCTGATAAAGCTGCTCAATCCACGATGCAACTTCAATTTCCGGATCATCAGACTCGCATGCATCGATGATTAACATCGGCTGGATAGGCTGGAGTTGCAATGAAGCCAATAAAGCATCCATTTGTTTTCCACCTCCGGCAAAGTATTCATAACTACTATCCCCCAATGCGATCACACCATAGCGCTTATATGGCATAGCTGGAGCTGCTTTTTGAAGCGTTTCATATAAAGGTAACAAGTTATTTGGTATGTCGCCCTGACCAATCGTCGCACAACATACAATAATGACACCCGGCTCGCCTATAGCAATATCATCGAGGGTAGCAGCCATGCACAGCGTGACTTCACATCCGAAGTCACGCAGCTGGCAAGCCGCTTGTTCTGCTAACTCTTGAGCAAAGCCGTAAGTTGTACCGACTAACAAGGTGATTTTTACCATTTTATCTAGACTCTAAGCGTGTTTCGTAACGTGCATACTATAGTGAAAAAGCCTCTCTTTAAAACGAAGGCTACAAAGTAATCCCAAAGGAGATTGAAGAGAAAGCGCAAATCCTGCATTATTGTTACTTTATAACAATTTCGCTTCTATTCATGCTATCAAATATACCCACCAACATTATCACTGGTTTTCTTGGGGTTGGTAAAACCACAGCCCTCAACTACCTTATTTCACAAAAACCTGACCATGAGACTTGGGCTATTGTCGTCAATGAGTTTGGTAAAATCGGAATCGACCAAACCGCTATTGATGACAAAACCGGCTTAGCTATAAAAGAAATTGCAGGGGGATGCGTGTGTTGCGCACTAGGGCCTGCTTTAACGATGAGTTTAGCTATGCTGATTCGCCGGACCCGCCCCGACCGTGTGATCATTGAGCCTACAGGCCTAGGCCACCCAGAGGGGCTAATTGATATCATTCAAAGCGAATCATTTAAAGAAGTATTAGACCTGCGCTCTATTATTTGTTTGCTTGACCCTCGCGTTATCGACCAACCGGAGGTGCTAAGCCACAGTACCTTTATCGATCAGCTCAATTTAGCAGATGTCATAATCCTGAATAAATGTGACTTAGCTTCAGAGCAGCAGATCACGGCGGTCGAGCAACGTGCTTTAGCTATGTTCCCGCCAAAATCGCTTGTTACTCGTACCCACCAAGGGCAACTATCACTCTCAGTGCTAAATCAGAGCCATAATTTCCAGCACCAATCAGATTATCCTGAAGCCCACCATAGCCATACAACAGAAGCCCCTAAGCCAAATCTATATTTCCCTAAGCCTAACGTACCGATCAAGCAAACAGGTAGCAGTAGTGATGCTTACAGCTGTGGATGGGTGTTTCATCAGGACGATCTTTTCGATCACGAACGACTTCTGAGCCTTATTAAAAGCTTTGATTCTATCTGGCGACTCAAAGGAGTATTTAACGTAGGCAACCAGAGAATCTTCTATAATCGCGTGTTAGATGAAACCTCTGTACAACCCATTGCATGGAGACGAGACTCCCGAATAGAGATAATTTCAGAGGTGCAATTAGATTGGGAGACCATTGAAGCCGCTTTATGCTCCACTATTATTGCCCAACAACCAAAATGAACTCGTTATGAATATTGGCAACAAAGCCATACTCTGGTATTAACAAAGGCTGCTATAATTCACCTATGTTCTTACAAGTGGTCTATAAAATGCTTTCGTTTGCCATAAAAAAAATACAAAAGTCGCTACCGCTATTTTTTGTTCTGCTCATCAGCGCACCGGTTTTCGTGCCCTACACACATGCTGAAGAAGAGGTATGGACTTATGAGATGCAGCCGGGTGACCATATTTGGAAAATAGCCCATGAGCTACTAACTGACTGGCGTAGTTGGCAAGAAGTAGCCCGCTTTAACTCCGTGCAGAATGACAAGCTAATGGCAGCAGGTACTGTGCTTCGCATACCAACATCTATGATTCGGGAGCGCAATGCAGACATACAGCTTATTGAAGTATCAGGGCCTGTGTCGTTAATTCGCCAAAACGCTGAGACTGTTCCCCTATCTGAGGCTCAATCGGTAATCGCAGGAGATCTTATTAAGACAGGTTCCCAAGGCAGTGCACTGATTCGCTTTGAGGATGATACGCAGGTTTTACTAAGCCAAGAAAGTGAATTGCTAATTAACAAAGCCAGTGTTATTGGCTCAAAAAAGAATGTCATTGACATCAATGTACTACTGGAAGACGGCGAAGCCGAAATTCGCGCTAACCCTCAGAAAATCCCGGGGTCCCGATTCATCATTGAAACACCATCAGCCTTCGCCACTACACGCGGCACCGTTTATCGGGTTAGGGCTACAAAAGACACAACAGCAGCTGAAGTTTTACAGGGCAAAATACAGATTGCTAACACTCGGGGCAGCACACAAGTCAAACAAACGTTCGGTACGCTAGCTTCAAAAAACAAACCGCCTCAAAAGCCCCAAGCTCTACTCAAAGCACCTAATTTGCCAGAGCTGGGCACTATCCGTTATTTGCCCGCCCGGCTCAGTTGGAACAAAGTCCCGCAAGCCTTGAATTATAGAAGTCAGATCGCTCCATCTCAGACGTTTGAAGCACTCTTGCTAGACCAGCTAGGAGAAGCCACTAAAATGAACCTACCCGCTACTCTAGCGGATGGCACCTATTGGCTGAAAGTAAAAGCTGTCGATAGTAAAGGGTTACAAGGTCTGGACTCCATCCAGTCCTTTACCGTCGATGCCCGCCCTTTCCCGCCGTTGATCCAAGCGCCATTGAGTAAAACACCGGTATATACCGGTGACGTAGAATTCTCATGGGCTAAGCCGGAAAACGTAGAGAATTTTCAGTTTCAGTTAGCAAAAAATGAAACATTCGCCGAAATCCTCATAGACAATCCCACTGTCCAAGCACAGAGCCTTACTGTACCTATTATCGAAGCTGGTCAGTATTTCTGGCGAGTAACCAGTGTTAGCCATACAGGTAAAGTAGGACCAGTGGGTCACACTAACACGATTCAAGTAAGACCAACGCCACCAACACCCGAGTTAAAGGCACCCGCTACCAGCGACACAGAGCTCACGCTGGCTTGGCAAAAAGATGAGATTGCACAGACCTATGAAGTCCAACTAGCCAAGGACTCTGATTTTAAAGAGCTTGTAGCAGGGCAAACAGTCCAAATCTCCGAAGCGTCATTCCCAAGGCCTGTTTCTGGTGACTATTACATGCGCGTCAGAGGTATCGATGCCGATAATTATGCTGGCGGCTGGACAGCTCCGCAAAAAATTGAAGTCCCAGTCAAAAGCTATATGCCAGCATTTATTTGGACGATTCTGTCCATTGCGATCCTGCTTTAGCTTTATAGGAGTTAGTAGTTGAATCTACTTCGCCAGAAAGATATTGGCTTTATTTTTTGCCAAGCCTGTGTCCTGATACTGGCATTGCTTCCTTTAAGCCGCTCGCTGGACAATAACATTTATGACCTGACGATTGGGACAACGGTCTATAAAAGCGATTCAGGTATCAGCCTTATCAGTATTGATGCCAAGAGCTTAGAAGCACTTGGTCGCTGGCCTTGGCCCCGCTACTTACACGCAGAAATGATTGATCTGTTAACAAAGGCAGATGCCAAAACGATTGGCTATAATATTGCGTTTATAGAGCCCGACTACAGTGAAAACTCATCTGATGATCTGCTACGCCAGCACGTAGCCGACCATGGGAATCTTGTTTTCCCTGTGTTTGCAGAAAGAGGCGTTACACTCCTCCCATTTAGGAAAGGTCAGGCCACTAATGGTAGTAGTCTTGGGCATGTTGATATTGAGGTAGATCCAGACGGTTATGTTCGCCGTTTTTACCTGAAAGCAGGTATTGATACACCTCGTTGGCCAGCCTTCGGTCTGGCTCTCTTGCAGCGTATAGAAAATCACACCGGCTTTTTACCGGGTACCCGCAGCCCTTCATCGCGAGTTGGTACGCATAATAAATGGCAAAGGGATTTAGAAGTACTGGTCCCCTTCTCTGCTTCCGCAACGCCCTTCCCCAATTACAGCTTTATCGACATCCTTGAAGGGAATGTATCACTTGAGTTACTAAAAGACAGAACGATTCTAGTAGGCATTGAAGCCACGGGGATCGAGCCTAAATTTTTAGTACCCGGTGCTAACCACAGAGAGATGTTATCAGGTACTTGGCTGCAGGCGAGCCTGTTTTACGGATTAAAAGAGAGCACGTTACTGACTCCCATCTTATCAATCTGGGGGCTATCTTATGCTATTTTACTGACAGCGTTACTCTATAGCTTGGTCTTCTTTCTAGAGCGCTTACCTATACTCCGGACGCTGGTCGCAGTCACTGCTGTTGGGCTTCTGGCGCTGCCAATCTTAGCGATACGATTTGGTTATTGGCTACCTCTATCTCCAGCTTTAATAGGAATCGCTAGCGTTTTGCTTTTATACGCACTGACGCGTTTGATCAGCTTCGACGCCGAGAGAAGAAACGACAACATTACCGACTTGGCTAACCATCGTATGCTACTGGAAACCCTTCGTATTGAATGGGAGCAAAGCCAACGTAAGCACACACCTCTCTCTATCCTGATGGTAGAGGTCGACTCCTTTAATCGTTTTACAGATACTTTCGGCCCGGAGCGTGGAGATTGGGTGCTTGCTAGAATCAGCCCGCTTTTACAGCAACACAAACGCAAAAACCGAGACCTAGTCGCCCGGTTTAATAAAGATACCTTTGCTATTTTACTCCCACTGACGCCTTTTAATATCGCCCAATCGCTTGCCGAGAAGGTACGTAAAGATATAGAGGAGTTGCAGATTGAGCACTCAGGCTCCAGTTGCTCTAACGTCATAACAGCGAGTGTAGGTTTTGCTACCCGCTGTGATTCCAACGATAGTGCCTGCGCCAACTTGCCTTTTCATCAATTAATTGATGAAGCATTAGTTGCCCTAAAACAAGCCAAGCAGAAAAACGGCAACTGTGTGTACCCAGACTAGCGCTAAAATTCAGATATAAAAAAGCAGCTCATTTGAGCTGCTTTTTTAGCTTAGGCTTAGCTTAGCCTTGAGAAGCGATAATATCTTTCCACTTAGCAGGACCCGTGTTGTGAACGGATTCGCCGTTAACATCAACAGCGACGGTCACAGGCATATCCTTCACTTCAAACTCATAGATCGCTTCCATTCCCAACTCAGGGAATGCGAGCACTTTAGAGCCAACAATCGCTTTGGAAACAAGATACGCAGCACCACCAACCGCCATGAGATAGACAGCTTGATTATCTTTGATAGCTTCAATCGCAACAGGGCCACGCTCTGATTTACCGATCATACCCAACAAGCCGGTAGCTTCCAAAATCTGGCGTGTAAACTTATCCATACGCGTAGAGGTTGTCGGACCAGCAGGACCCACCACTTCGTCACCAATTGGATCGACAGGCCCTACGTAGTAGATAAAGCGGCCTTTCAAATCTACAGGCAGCTCTTCACCGTTATTTAGCATCTCAACCATTTTCTTATGAGCTGCATCGCGCCCTGTCAGCATCTTGCCGTTCAATAAGACTGTCTCACCCACTTTCCAATCTTTAACATCTTCAGGGGTGATCTCATCCAAATTGACTCGGCGAGTGCTAGCACCCACTTCAAAAGTAACTTCAGGCCAATCTTCCAAACTAGGTGGCGTAAGAATAGCAGGCCCATTACCGTTTAGTGTGAAGTGTGTATGACGTGTTGCCGCACAGTTAGGGATCATAGCAACAGGCAAAGATGCGGCATGCGTTGGGTAATCTTTGATTTTCACGTCAAGAACGGTTGTCAGACCACCTAAACCTTGCGCTCCAATACCGAGTTTGTTGACCTCTTCCATGATTTCCAAACGTAGCTCTTCAACACGATTTTGCGGCCCACGCTCACGCAGTTCATGGATATCAATAGGGTCCATCAAAGACTCTTTGGCTAAAACAGCAGCTTTCTCTGCGGTGCCGCCAATACCAATACCTAGCATGCCAGGAGGACACCAACCCGCCCCCATCGTAGGAACAGTTTTTACTACCCAATCGACAATACTGTCAGATGGGTTCAGCATCACCATTTTAGACTTGTTTTCAGATCCACCGCCTTTTGCAGCGATATGAACTTCAACCTCTGCACCTTCAACGATCTCATAATGGATCACAGCTGGCGTGTTATCTTTTGTGTTTTGGCGTTTACCCGCAGGATCCGCCAAAATAGATGCACGTAATACATTATCAGGGTTCATGTACGCACGACGAACGCCTTCGTTCACCATATCCGTCACACCCATTTTCGCATCCCATTTAACATCCATACCTACTTTCAAAAACACGGTCACGATACCGGTGTCTTGGCAAAGCGGACGATGTCCTTCCGCAGACATACGCGAGTTAATAAGAATTTGCGCCATGGCATCTTTAGCAGCCGGGTTTTGCTCTTTCAGGTAGGCTTCATGCACGCCTTGAACAAAATCAATCGGATGATAATAAGAGATAAACTGCAATGCATCTGCGATGCTACTGATGAAGTCGTCTTGGCGAATCACGCTCATGCGAGGCTCTCCCTCTGGTTCTTTGTCATTATGTAGCCCGAATGGGCGAAGGTTGGCAGGATTATACACCAATCACAAACTAAAGCAGGGTTCGGCATTAGTCGTAAGTGCCATAAGGTTACCGGAGATCACAATACAAGATACTAAACTCTCGCAGGAGGGGATAATGTCGTGCAATTTCGTCCTTTCTCTTTACTGGCATACATCGCATGATCCGCTACACGTAAAGAGTCCTTAAATACGCTACCCGGTTGGCACTCTGTTACGCCAAAACTCATTGTAATCAAATCGAGGGGATTATCCTCCTCAAACTTGTCAACAAACTGCTCTCTAACCGATTCAATCTTTCTAAAAGCCGTGTCACCTGTCATGCCGGGAAGAACAATAAGAAACTCCTCTCCTCCCCAGCGTGCAACAACATCCTCTTCTCTAAACTGTTCTCTAAGAAACAAGCCCGTTCTTTTCAGAACAGCATCGCCTACCTCGTGACCAGCACGGTCGTTAACTTCCTTAAAAAAATCGATATCGCCAATGACTATACTAACTGGTTCATTTAATCTAGCGGCTCGTTTTAGAATCTTATTGGCCGCATCCGTTGCGAATCTGCGATTATAAAGGCCTGTTAGACTATCCACAGAAGCTAATTCAGACAAGCGCGCTTCTTGAACAACGGTGATAAATCGAATAGCTACAAGCGCAATGATAAATGGTAAACCCGCCACAAGAATATTGGCAAAGTGCACCCATTCGAGCCATTGCGCAAAACGATAACTGTATTGCACCTCTGAGAAAATTAAATAGAGGCACGCAAAAATCATGATAAATAGAAAACTAAACAACCCTGCAAACAGGGTGTTGAGCCGCGTATTGAGCACAGCCAGCGCTGCAATAGCCCAAAGGTAATGCTGAAACCCCGCCCCTAAACCTAGATATGATGTCGCCAGCACAGCATGTATCATCACTTCGAAGCAAAGAAGTAGGATAGCAAGGTCATGCTTCCCTTTGATATTTATGTAAAGACCAGCACTCCAAATCAGAACACTACCGACATTAATAACGCTTAGCTCTATTGCTCCAATAAGCCAAAACACACAAATTAAGAAAAGATGAACAATCAGCGCAAAAATGGATAGCAATGAGACAATGACATAACGACGAAAATCTTTTTCTTCGACAAAGACAGGGCGCCCCTGGATCGTTAGAAAACTCAGCAAGTTCTTCAGAATTTCATACTCCTTACTAACCACACAAAATAGAGGGTTAATAACTTCTTACTGAGTAAAAAATAGAAGTATAGAGCTTAAAAGTACAGAAAATACTCTAATCTCTCATGGATAAGGACAAAAAGTACCAAAAGCTGCGTTTTAAAAAAGGTGACCCGTGGGTCACCCAAAGGACGATCAGCTTACAGGAGTGCATTTCCCATGTGGGAAAGACACTGATTCAACATCGCCATAAAACGACCTGCATCAGCGCCATTGATCACACGGTGATCAAATGAGAGACAAAGGGGAAGTTGCTGCCTAGGTTGGAATGCAGCACCATCCCAAACAGGCTTAATGGCTGATTTAGCTACACCCAATATCGCCACTTCTGGCCCGTTAATAATTGGCGTAAACCCTGTTCCACCAGATGCACCCAAGCTAGAAACCGTAAAGCAACCACCTTGCATATCTTCAGGCTTCAGCTTTCTGTCTCTTGCTTTGGTAGCTAAGATTTGGATATCTTTTGTTAGCTCAGAAATCGACTTCTTATCCGCATCTTTGATCACTGGCACAACCAGACCTGCAGGCGTATCTACTGCAACACCAATATTAACGTAATCCTTATAGATAATTTGCTCACCATTCGGGTGGAGTGATGAATTAAATTGCGGATACTTGCGTAAAGCTCTTGCAGCAAACATAACGATAAACGGCAGAATCGATGGTTTCTTGTCCAGCCCATGTTGGTCTGGATTAATCAACTTACGAAACGCCTCCAAATCCGTCACATCGACCTCGTCGAATAAAGTGACATGAGGAATATTCAACCAGCAGCGTGTCATATGCGCAGATGTTGCTTTTGCAATACCTGATAGATCCACAGTATCGATCTCACCAAACCGACTGAAATCCTGAGCGGGTATAGCAGGTATACCAGACCCCACAGCCATTGTTTGTACTGGATTAGTCATACGTGACTTAACAAACTGCTTCACATCATCTTTGACAATACGTGAACGTTTACCCGTACCCGTCACCTGCGAAAGATCAACACCTAGTTCTCTCGCTAGTTTTCGTGTTGCGGGCCCTGCATACGCGGGTCCATTGTTGACTACAGATGAAGTATCACGAACTACGGATGGTGCAGCAGATGTCGGTTTCGTGGCTTCTGGCATAGCCGGTGCTTTTTCGGGCGCAGCGGTAACAGAAGCAGGCGCTGCCTGAGCAACGGCTACCGTACCTGTTCTGAGCGCTTGGATCAAAGGCGTACCTTCACCAACAGAATCACCAATCGCTGCCAACAAGGACTCAACCGTACCGTCGAAAGGCGCAGGGACTTCCATCGCCGCTTTGTCCGACTCGACCAAAAGCAAGGCTTCGCCTTCGCTAAAGCTGTCACCAACCTGTTTATAAAATTCGATCAAATCGCCATTACCACCGGCATCTGGCATCTCGATAACAACAGATTCATCGGCTATCACAACACTCTCAGGTGCCGCTATGGCGGACTCAGCAAGCGGTTTAGATACAGACTCACTAGATATTGTGGGTGCTTCTGCAGCTACGGCAGATACTGACTCTGCCACCTCGATCACGGCCAAAGGGGTGCCCGTTTCGACCGTATCGCCCATTGAAACCATCCACTCAACTAAAGAACCACTGATATCACTGGGTACTTCCATTGAAGCTTTATCCGACTCTAAAACAAGAATCGAATCACCTTCAGAGATTGCATCTCCAATCTGAATGCAGAATTCAACTACATCACCACTGCCATCGGTATCCGGCATTTTTATTATTTGCGTAGCCATTTATAGCTCCCATTAATACGGGCATTCCGGCCAGCTAAAGGCCGGAATGACTCATAGAAATAAATATGTGCTTAATAGATCACATCAGAAAAGGGTTGGATCAGCTTTTTCCTTGGGAATATTAAGCGTCTCACGTGCTTTATCCAACTCAGAAGCCGACAGCGTTCCTTGGCGGAATAGGCTAACTAGGGCGCCCCATGCGATATAACGAGCATCCACTTCAAAATGATCACGCAGGGTTGGGCGGCTTTCGCTAAGGCCAAAGCCATCCGTTCCTAATGCAACCAACTCACTTGGGAACCAACGCGCTATTCCGTTCGGCAGCGACTTCATGAAATCACTGGCTGCAACAAAAGCACCCGTCTCATCAGCCAAGAGTGTTTGCAGGTAATTTTTCTGAGGATTTTCAGGGTTCAACAAATTCTGCCGTTCTGTTGCTACCGCATCACGATTCAGCTGGTTATAGCTGGTCACGCTCCAAATATCTGCACTGCAACCGAAGCCGGCCAACAGTTCAGCGGCCTTCAAGACTTCCTGCATAATGCTGCCACTACCTAGCAGGTGAACTTTATGCCCTGCAGACTCATCTTTACGGAAGCGGTACATTCCCTTAAGAATGCCCTCTTCTACGCCTTCAGGCATGACCGGCATGGAATAGTTTTCGTTGTAAACCGTGATGTAATAGAAGATCTTTTCATCTTGCTCATACATACGGTAGATACCATCACGAACAATCACGGCTAACTCGTAAGCAAAAGCGGGGTCATAGCTGTACATGTTAGGGACAGTCGCAGCGATAGCATGAGAATGACCATCCTGATGCTGTAATCCCTCACCATTTAGGGTTGTGCGACCTGCGGTTCCACCGAGTAAAAAGCCCTTCGCCAAACTATCCGCACATGCCCAAATCATATCTCCTACACGCTGGAATCCGAAGATAGAGTAGAAGATGTAGAAAGGTATAGTTGGTACACCATAGTTAGCGTAAGACGTACCTGCCGCTAAGAAGGACGCCATTGCACCTGTTTCACAGATACCTTCCTGTAACAATTGGCCATCTTGCTTCTCTTTATAGGGCAGCAAACTGCTTGAATCCACCGGCTTATACTTTTGCCCTTCACAGGAGTAGATACCAAACTGATTAAACAGTGATTCCATACCAAAGGTACGCGCTTCGTCAGGGACGATAGGTACAATATAACGTCCAAAGTCTTTATCTTTGAGCATCTTAGACAGCATGCGTACAAACGACATAGTCGTAGACTGCTCACGCTCTGAACCTTTAACCGCATCTTGGAAAAGCGACATATCCGGTGCTTTTATCGCAGGATAGCTTACTTCTCTTGACGGCAAGTACCCACCTAATGCTTGGCGGCGCTCATGTAAGTACTTCATCTCCGCACTATCATCAGCCGGCAGGTATAGATCGCCATTTGCCAGCTGTTCATCTGTCAGCGGAATACCAAAGCGGCGTCCGATTTCGATGCGTTCTTGCGCGGTAAACTGTTTCTTCTGGTGGGCGGTATTTTGGCCTTCAGCAGAAGCCCCCATCCCATCACCTTTAACGGTTTTCATCAAGATAACTGTTGGCTTTCCTTCACTGCGGGAGGCCAGATCAAATGCGCCAAAAATTTTACGGCGATCTTGTCCACCACGTTTGATACAGCGTACTTGTTCATCACTTAATGTTTTCATCAAGGCTTCAAGTCGTGGATCGCCCTCGATCCAATGGTCACGAACCGTCTGCCCATCAGAAACAGTGTAGAACTGATAATCGCCGTCGACTGCCCGATCCATACGCGACTGGAGAATACCATCATGGTCACGGGCAAAAAGCTCATCCCATTCACTACCCCAAATCACTTTAATTACATTCCAACCAGCACCACGGTAACTGCGCTCAAGCTCTTGGATAATTTTTCCGTTGCCACGTACAGGACCATCCAAACGCTGCAAGTTACAGTTAATCACCATAACCATGTTATCTAGGTTGTCGCGGGTAGCCATATTGATGGTGCCCAGCACTTCCGGCTCATCAGATTCACCATCACCGATAAAGCACCAGATTTTTCCACCATCTTTATCTTTCAGGCCACGGTTTTCCAAGTACTTCATAAACCGCGCCTGATAAATAGCCGACGGTGTAGACAATCCCATTGAAGCCGTTGGACCCTGCCAAAAATCAGGCATACGACGCGGATGAGGGTAAGAGCTCAACCCACCACCTTCTTGCAGTTCTCGGCGGAAATTATTTAACTGCTGCTCGGTAAGGCGTCCTTCAACATAAGCACGGGCATAAAGGCCCGGCGCAGCATGAGCCTGAACCAATAATTGATCCCCACCATACTCAGCCGTTCGGTTTTTAAAAAAATGGTTAAAACCCACTTCCAACATTGTGGCTGCTGATTGGTAGGTAGCAATATGTCCACCAACACCCGTGCCCTTATCATTCGCTTTTAAAACCATCGCTGCGGCATTCCAACGAATAATATTCTCAAGCTTGGCTTCGATCTCTGGATTACCTGGGTATGCTGGCTGATTATTTATCGAGATACTATTTCGATAAGGCGTATTTAAAGTAGCCTCTGTTAACTCAATATTTTTACCTAACAAGTGGTTTTGTAAGAGGCGTAGGATGTCTTTTCCTCTGTGTTCTCCCTGGGCACTCAATATATCGTTAAGCGCTTCAATCCACTCTTTATTTTCTTGAGTCAAATCTTCATCATAAATTGACTCAGTTATAGGATTAACTGTATTCATAGATTTATTCCCAAAGGGCTTTAACAACAGGTTAATTAAGGGGACTCGAGTAGAGTCCCTAAACAGAGCCCTTTTTAAGGACAGTGATTATCGATCTTTTGGATCGAATACAAACCAGGAGATACGGATCGTCTGTAATGCCAGTTTGTGAGATTAATGTAGCACCCTGCTGTTAGCATTAGATTGCAAATATTTTAAAAATACCGCCTCTTTGTAATTAATAGTGCTAAGTTTGATTAAAAAAATAGCACTATCATTCACCATTATCAGAAACTGTAGTTTTAAGCCTCAAAGCACTTGTGAAAGAAACTTTGATAAGCGAGGATGTGAGGGCCTCTCAAAGAAGTCCGCCGGCGTATCTTCTACCAGCAACTCCCCATCTTCCATAAAGAGCACTCTATCAGCCACTTCTTTAGCAAAGCCCATTTCATGAGTGACGACCACCATGGTCATTCCATCTTTTGCCAAACTCTTCATGACATCCAATACTTCGCCGACCATCTCCGGGTCCAGCGCAGACGTTGGCTCATCGAATAACATGATATTAGGCTTCATAGCCAACGCTCTTGCGATAGCAACGCGCTGCATCTGGCCACCTGATAATTGAGAGGGATAGTTGTTCATACGGGACTCCAACCCAACTTTATAGAGCAACGCTTTAGCATGCTCTTCAACTTCACGCTTGTTGCGTTTAGAGACTTTAAGTGGAGCCAGCATGACATTTTCCAACACACTCATATGCGGAAAAAGATTAAAGCTCTGGAAAACCATACCCACTTCTTCACGCAGCTTATTAATATCCGTTCCCTTGGCATACATATCCGTACCATCAACAGTAATGGAGCCACTGCTAATCGTCTCTAGTTGGTTCAAGGTTCTTAAAAAAGTTGATTTACCTGAACCAGATGGCCCGATGACAACGACGACCTCGCCACGTTGAATCGTTGCAGAAACCGTTTTTAGTGCATGGCAACCATTGGGATAAAACTTATCGATTTGATTCGCAACGATCATGTCATTGCCTTGGTAATCTTTAGTCACTGCTTGCTAACCTCTTCTCTAATCGTTTCACCATCCAGGACAAAGAACCTGTGAGCACCAAATACAAGAGCGCAACCGTAAACCAAACTTCGAAAGGCGCGAACGTGCCGCTCACCACTTCACGCCCCGCTTTCGTCAAATCCGTAATGGAAATAACCGACACGAGTGAAGAATCTTTAATGAGATTAATGAACTGCCCTGCCATAGGTGGAAGCGTTCGTTTGAATGCCTGCGGCAAAATGATATAAATCATCGCTTGCACATAGTTCATACCCAAACTACGCGCCGCCTCCATTTGGCCTGGCGAGATAGACTGAATACCCGAGCGTATTATTTCCGCTACGTAAGCTGCGGCAAATACCGAGAGCGCTGCTGCACCTGCCGTAAAACGATCAAGCCCAAGCACGGTACCGATAAAGAAATAGAAAATAAAAATCTGTACCAGTAACGGTGTTCCCCTTACGATCTCAACGTAAATCAAGGAAAGATGCTTTAGAGCCGGGTTGGAAGAGATTCTCGCCAACCCGACAAACAAGCCGATAATAATCGCAAAGAAGAGTGAGACGATGGAAATTTTGAGTGTCATTATCAAACCTTGCATGATTGGCCCTAAGCGCCAATCTTCGGTTGTAACAACCTCATCACCTTCAAATACCAGATCACCGTCCATCACCGACAATTCTGCAAACTTATTCAGCGTTAAAGGCGGCTCCCCGTTTTCTGACTCGACAACAACTGACATACCATCAGCACTGACTCTGGCAACCCCATCAAAAGGTGCCAGAACGGATTTTGGCTCGGTATTTAGCAAGTAAGGCGTTATACGCTCCCACCGCCAAGTGTATTGAATACTCTGGCTTGCCAAAGTAATCGAGTACACAACGCCTAGCAAAATAGCTATTAATACGCCATACCAGAGCAATGTATTTGATCTGTTTTCCATCTTCACTCAACCCCTGCTTTATCTTTTTTATTTACTGAACGTTCTTCAACCAGGCGTCGTCTTTAAACCATTTGTTGTAGATACGCTCATACGTACCATCACCTTTGATCTGGCGAAGGAATGTATTCAGATAATTCAGGAAGTCAGGATCACCTTTACGGATCGCCCAACCTAGCGGCTCGTAAGTGAAGGCTTCATCTAAGTGAACAACACGACCTTTGTTTTGCGATGAGAAAATTGCATTTGACGGGAAGTCATACACCAGCGCATCGGCATTACCGTTAGCCACTTCTAAAGCACCTTCCGCTTCTGATTCAAACAAACGAATCGTCGCTTTAGGTATCAGCTTTTTCGCAGAGATTTCACCGGTTGTACCTAGTTTAGCTGCGATGGTGTATTTAGGATCATTCAAGTCTTTATAACTTTTTATGGTTCCTGTCAGACTAGGCTTAATTAGCAAAGACTGGCCAACAACGATATAAGAATCAGCAAAGTTAACCTTAAGGTTACGCTGAGAAGTAATCGTCATACCTCCAATCAGAATATCGCATTTATTCGTTAACAAGGCAGGTATAATACCATCCCATGCAGTGTTAACCGGCGTATGTTTTACTCCCATAGATTTTGCCAATAGCTTAGCAATATCTATATCAAAGCCCATATAGTCGCCATTTTTTGCTTTCATTTCGAACGGCATATAGCCCGCTTCAAAACAAACTCTCAGCTCATTAGCGCCTATCACTTTATTCAGGGTTGACTCTTCCCATAAAGAAGAGGAGTTAGCAAAACCAAAAGAGCTTGTGGCCAACATAACTAAGCCAGCACACAGTTTATTTATTTTTTTCATCAAAGTTTTCCTTTTTTTATATTTATTTTTCGAGAAACAAAGGTTATTTTTCTTAAACCTCCTTATATTTAATGATTATTAACGAATAATAAGTTCGCCTTTAATATCAGCACCTTTCATAATAGTCATTGCATTAGGGCTCTGGCTAAGCGCCGTTTGGCGTAATATTTCAAACTGCTCTGGCGTACCGTCGCCAGAAACTTCGATGCTGTAATTAATCTCTTTAAATGGGATTGGAGCGTTAGGGTCAATATCCAAGAAACCGGCAAGATTCAATTCGCCTTTTAAGCTGACTTTTAAAGATTCCAGCTGAATTTCCATCACTGATGCGCCAACCGCAAAACCCACCAAAATACAGGCACCTACACCAGAAAGCAGATATTCCTGCGGGTTAGGCGCATGGTTGCACCCCAACAACTGGCGAGGCTCATCAATCTCCCATGAGAAATCACGGCTGATAGTGTGAGGGCCAATGCTCATTGGTAACGTAGTAACTTTTGAGCGCGTACCTGACTGCCAATCCAACTGCACACCGTACTTAGCAATCCCCTCTTCTGGATTACTTTTAATTTCGTTTACAAATTCACTCAGTCCTGTGACCGAAATACCATTACGCATGGAAAAGCTCCTGTTAAATAGATTTAAGCGCTTGTTCAAAATCGACAATCAGATCAGTGGCATCTTCAATACCAACAGACAAACGGATACAACCGGGATTAATTCCCATATCTTGACGCTGCTTGCTGGTATAACCGGCATGTGAAGTGTTAAAGGGCAGGCTAACCAAGGACTCCACGCCCCCTAGGCTTGTCGCTTGTTTGGGTAGTTTTAGGTGTTTGAGAAGCGTTAACGCAGCCTCATCACCACCTTTAACTTCAAAGGCAATCATGCCGCCGCCGTTATTCAAGACAGCGCGGGCTAGCTTGTTATCTGGGTGACTCTCTAAGAGTGGGTAAAAAACACGATTAACCGATGGGTGTTGCTCAAGATACTGAGCAAGAGCCAGAGCAGAACGCTCATGAGCGGCCATGCGAATCGCCAATGTTTTCAAACCGCGCTCAAACAAGAAGCACGCATGTGGATCTAAACTGCCACCATATGCCAACAACCGAGGCCAGATCATATCCACCAGCTTACGGCTACCCATCACAGCACCCGCAATCAGATCGCTATGCCCATTAAGGTATTTAGACGCTGAATGAATAACCAAATCTGCACCCATTTCAACAATGCGACAACTAATGGGTGTCAGGAAAGTACCATCAATAATGAGACGCACTTCATTGCGTTTAGCAATCTCAGCCAAACGACGAATATCAACCAATTTCAGCAAAGGATTGGTGAGTGCCTCAAAGTAGAGAATCTGCGTATTAGGGCGTATAGCTGCTTCTATGGCTTCGTAATCGCGTGGATCAACATAACTAACGCTCATGTTTAGCGTTGGCAGCTCTTGATTGAAGAGGTTATAAGTCCCGCCATACAACTCGTTGGAAGCAACAATATGCGCGCCTTTATCCAACATCGCCATAACCGTTGCTGTAATGGCAGCCATACCCGAACTAAACACCAAAGCAGATTCGGCGCCTTCTAAAGCGGCAAGCTTTGTTTGAAGGGCCCACTGATTAGGGTTTCCGTAACGTGTATAAATAAAGCGGTCACGCGCATACCCCTCTTCTACCGAGCGATATTGCTCATCACCCAACAAAAAAGTTGATGTTTGATAAATTGGCGTACCGACAGCACCCGATATTTCATCATCCATAGTACCGGCATGGACAGCTGCCGTTGAAAAGCCTTTATCTGACCAATCTTTATGGGTTAATGAGGGGCCGGGATTACGAGAGCGAGTGAGATCAGAACTCCAGCGCACGCCTTCAGACAGTGCACTAACGCCCAATGAATCCCCTTTAATGTGTCCTTCTTTTTTTATCATTATGTTGCCCTGTGAGTATTAATCTTCAAACTCACTAGAGCAAAACATAAGCCAAATAAAAAAACTTTTTAAAAAACAGATACTTAAGTAAAAATAAAAACTATTTTTAAAAAATATGTAATAATAAAATTACAAAAATATAATTAACACTCCGAAAAAGTAGTTAATTTCCTTATAAAACATAGTATAAAATCAATTTGTAACGTAATAATTACAGTGTAATAATAAAATTACATACTCATTACAAGGCTTCGCCATGAGATTTGATATCCGCTCTAAAGATCGCCTAGGCATTACCCAAGAAATTCTTGAGGTGTTTTCTAGACAGAACTGGAATCTAGTAACGATGGAAATGCATTTGCACCACACCTTCGTAGAATTAGATGATACGGCGACGCTGGAAGACTTAAAAAGCGTCGTACTCTCGGTGGAAGGCGTAACAGAGGTGGTTGAAGTCGACCTACTACCAGGTGAGCGGCGCAGCCAACATCTGGATGCTGTTTTATCAAAACTCCAAGACCCGATTCTCGACATAGATCATCTTGGAAAAATCCTATTAAGCAACACGGCCGCCGCCACCCTTTTGGGGTTACCAAGAGAACAACTACAAGGTATGGAGATCACTGAGTTTACTGACTACCCCTTGTCGTCGCTGCTACAAAAATCACCAACCACATTGGATATAACCCTTGCGGGCCAGTCTTTTCTTGCAGCCATCACACCTGTTTTTTCCTATAACCGAGGGATAAAACAAGTTTCCGGTGCAGTACTTTTCTTGCAAAGCATTCGCCGTATAGGCCAGCAAATTGCGGCGGTAACACACACACCTGGGGATAACACCACCTCATTAATCGGTACTTCTCGATCCACCCGAGAATTGATTAGCCACACACAGCGCTTTTCCCAACTAGATATGCCTGTTCTTATTCAAGGGGAAACTGGAACGGGTAAAGAGCTATTAGCACATATGCTTCATGAAAACGGTGCTCGCTCACAAGCGCCGTTTATGGCGATCAATTGCGCTGCATTACCAGAAAACCTGCTAGAAAGTGAGTTATTTGGCTATGCACCCGGCGCCTTCTCCGGCGCCAGCAAAAACGGCAAACCCGGTTTATTTGAATTAGCGGATGGCGGGTCTGTTTTTCTTGATGAGATTGGTGAAATGTCCCCCTACCTCCAAGCTAAGCTGCTTCGCGTGTTACAGGAGTACTCTTTCAGGCGTATTGGTGGGGAGAAGGAGATCTCGGTGAATGTGCGTATCATTAGTGCCACCCATAGAGACTTACTTGCCATGGCTGAGGAGCACCAGTTCAGAGAGGACTTATTTTACCGCTTAAACGTACTGAACTTGAGCGTGCCTCCTCTAAGAGAACGCACCGAAGATATCCCAGAATTAACAAGGTACTTCATTCAACACGCCGCTGAACAAACAAACCGTCCAACCCCAGAAGTCTCAGAAGCCGCCATGGAGATGCTCCTTAACTACTCATGGCCTGGCAATATACGCGAGCTGCAAAACATTCTTTTCCGGGCAGTTGCCATGTCAGATGATATTTACATTGACGCCAAGCAGCTTCCTTTCGACTCAAGCTCAGAACATACTGAACCCAAAGGAGCGTTGAAAATAGGCAACTGGGAGGATGCTATATCGGAATTTGAATCCCAACTGCTAACATCGTTGTTCCCACACTTCCCTTCATCCCGAAAGCTAGCAAACCGACTAGGTGTCTCTCATAACACCATTGCCCTAAAATTAAGAAAGTACGGCATTTCAAAATAAAAAAGCGCGGATAAACCGCGCTATAAACAGGGGAGGAAAAAGATTAACCGGCAAGGGCCTGCTCGATATCAGCAAGGATATCATCGACAGCTTCTAAACCAATGGAAAGACGAACTAAACCTTCGCTAATCCCATAAGAGGCCCGCTCTTCTTGCGTGTAAGTCGCATGAGTCATACTCGCTGGGTGCTGGCACAAGGTTTCAGCA
Organism: Neptunomonas concharum; assembly: GCF_008630635.1. NCBI lineage: Bacteria > Pseudomonadati > Pseudomonadota > Gammaproteobacteria > Oceanospirillales > Oceanospirillaceae > Neptunomonas > Neptunomonas concharum. The sequence goes on from NZ_CP043869.1 coordinate 2,569,855, forward strand.
TCACCCAAACTGACCGCACGCTTGATCATCTGTAGTTTATTCATAAACTCAACCCCCGCAGTGAAGCCACCTTTCAGCTCCATTGCAATCATACCGCCGGGGGCTTTCATCTGACGCATAGACAACTCATGATAAGGATCATCTTTCAAACCAGGATAATAGATAGACTCAAGTGCCGGATGCTGCTGTAAGCGCTCAGCAATTTTCTGAGCACTACTGCAATGGCGCTCCATACGAAGCTCTAGTGTTTTTATACCCCGTAAAACCAGAAAGGCTGTCAGCGGTGCGATAACGGCACCTGTCATATCCTTCAAACCAAATACACGAATGTGAGTAATGAGATCCTGTTTACCAATAACAGCACCTGCAATAAGATCGCCATGCCCACCTAAATATTTGGTAGCTGAGTGAACAACAAGATCTGCCCCCATCGTTAATGGACGCTGCAGCGCAGGCGTACAATAAGTGTTATCAACCACCACCGTTATGTCAGGATTATAGTCATGAGCTAGCTTGCTCAGATGTGCAATATCCATAATGCGCATGTTCGGATTTACGGGGCTCTCGAAATACACCACTTTGGTATTTGGTGTGAGGGCATTGGCAACAGCGTCTGCATTCGTGCAATCAACAAACTCTACCTCAATACCAAACTTCTTTAAGCCATGCTGAAAAAACGCGTAAGTGCAGCCGTATAATGTCATATCTGCCACCACTTTATCGCCAGGGGACAGAAGTGACCACATAGCCGCCGTAATAGCTCCCATACCGGAAGCGGTTGCCAGACACGCCTCCCCTTCTTCAAGATCAGCTAAGCGCGTCTCTAATAGGGCTTGTGTAGGGTTAGAAATACGGCTGTAAAAATGCCCAGCCTCCTCTCCTGCAAATCGCGCAGCACCTTGCTCGACATTCTCAAAACAGAAAGTGGATGTCATGTAAACAGGCGGGTTTAAAGCACCTTCATTATCATAGGCGTCATACCCAGAATGGATGGCACGCGTTGAGAAAGCGAGGGGTTTATTATTGTTCATCATATTCTCCACTTAGCGATCAAACTCTCGTTCAAAACCGAGCTCAGCACTATCGCCCTTAAATTTACTGGTTGAAATAGAAAAAATTAAGTGGTTAGAATAGCCATCATTAGTTAGCCAATCTGTTCATATTCAATGGATAGAAACGAATGTTTGGCATATAAAAATAAAATTTAATAAAAAATTAGTGAATTATGCCAATTAAAAAATTAGACAGAATTGATCGCCGAATTCTCGAAGAAATTCAACGCAACGGCAATATCAGCAACCTAGAACTTGCGGATATCGTCGGCCTTTCCCCCTCCCCCTGCTCAAGAAGGGTAAGACAACTGGAGGAAGCAGGAATTATTGACCGCCAAGTCACCCTGTTAAATCAGGATGCTCTAGGGTTACCGCTTACCGTATTTATCCATGTCAGCCTAGATAAACAACTACCTAAAATTTTAGAGAACTTTGAAAGTAAGATTTCTACTTACAGTGAAGTTCAAGAATGCGCCCTCATCACCGGTGGAGATGCAGATTACTTACTCAAAGTACTCATGCCAGACATGTCCTACTACGAGCGATTTTTGCTTAAAGAATTGAATCAGATTGATGGTGTTTCCAGCATCCGCACAAGCTTTGTGATGCGTCGCGTATTGCACCGAACGGAACTACCGCTGTCCCATATTAAATAAGTGCAGGCAGGCTATAAAAAGCGGTTTGTGAGCCACAGTGAAAAGTACTGACACCGATGTCCACTTTTGTCAAAAAGCGGACATCGGCTATTTTTTATTACAGATTGAAAACAGGCACTTTTTAGCTAACTTCTACAATTAGATGGTAGCAGCCAGTCGAGTACCTTGATCTATCGCTCGCTTAGCATCTAGCTCAGACGCCACATCTGCCCCACCGATCAGATGTACAGGTTTGGCTTGAACCTGATCTGCCACAGTTCTTTCTGGTTCTTGGCCTGCGCAGATAATGACATTATCTACATCCAGTAATTGTGGCTCCCCTTTTACCAGCAGGTGCAGTCCTTGATCATCGATCTTCAGATACTCACAACTGCTAAGCATTTTTACGCCTTTTTTTACTAAATCGGTGCGATGAATCCAGCCGGTGGTTTTACCCAGATTAGCACCTACTTTCGATTTTTTTCGTTGTAGCAAAAAGACTTCGCGAGCGGCGGGTTCAAACTCTTGTGGCATCTGCTCTACACCACCACGGGACTGCAGCGACATATCCACACCCCACTCTTTCATAAATGCTTCGATATTCTGGCTGGTTGATTCTCCTTGGTGCACCAACACTTCACTAATATCAAAACCAATACCACCCGCTCCAATAACAGCGACTTTTTTCCCTACTGGCGCGCCACTCATCACATCAAGATAGTTCAACACTTTGGGATGATCGATCCCTTCAATGCCGGGTTTGCGTGGTGCAATTCCGGTAGCCATTATGACCTCATCAAAGTCGCTTTGGTCGAGCATCTCCGGCGTCACACGGGTATTTAGTTGCAATGTCACACCCGTTAATTCCACTTGTTTTGCGAAGTAGCGTAGTGTTTCGTAGAACTCCTCTTTACCCGGTATGCGTTTTGCGATGTTAAACTGGCCACCTATCTGATCTGCTGCATCAAACAGCGTTACCTGATGCCCCCGTTTAGCGGCCGTTGTTGCAAAAGCTAACCCTGCTGGGCCAGCACCTACAACAGCTAACTTTTTAGGTGTATCAGTAGGTACTATCAACAGTTCAGTTTCGTGGCAGGCACGAGGGTTCACGAGGCAACTGGTGAGTTTGCCTGCAAAGACATGATCTAAGCAGGCTTGATTACAGCCTATACAGGTATTGATTTCATCTGCACGATTCTGCTCAGCCTTATTCACAAACTCAGGGTCAGCCAAGAACGGGCGTGCCATCGATACCATATCCGCATCACCCCGTGCCAGTACCGCTTCAGCAACATCAGGCATGTTAATTCGATTGGAAGTGATTACCGGTACGGATAATGCCTCACGAACCTTTGCCGTCACCCAAGTGAACGCCGCGCGGGGCACCTTGGTGGCAATGGTGGGGATTCGCGCCTCATGCCAACCAATACCGGTATTGATTATCGTCGCTCCCGCTTGCTCAATCGCCTTACCTAACGCAATAATTTCTTCATATGAGCTACCGCCCTCAACCAAATCCAGCATCGATAGGCGGTAGATAATGATAAAGTCGACGCCTACAGCTTCGCGCACGCGACGGACAATCTCTAGCGGGAAACGTATACGCTGCTCGTACGCCCCACCCCACTCATCTTCTCGGTGATTAGTACGTGCGGCAATAAACTGGTTTAACAGGTAGCCTTCTGACCCCATAATTTCGACGCCGTCGTAACCTGCTTCTTTTGCCAAGGCCGCACAACGTACAAAGTCCGCGATCTGTTGCTCAATCTCTTCTTCAGATAGTTCTTTTGGCGGAAACGGATTGATGGGTGCTTGTATAGCCGACGGAGCTACCGGTTGCGGGTTGTAGGCATATCGACCAGTATGCAGGATTTGCATGCAGATTTTGCCACCCTCGGCATGTACCGCCTCCGTTACAATCTTGTGCTTTTCCACATCTTCAGCCGTTGCCATTTGTGCAGCATGGGCATGTACCGCGCCCTCTTTGTTAGGGCCAATTCCCCCAGTAACGATGAGAGCAACACCCCCCCGTGCCCGCTCAGCATAAAAAGCTGCCATGCGCTCAAAACCTTGAGGTGCCTCTTCAAGGCCTAAATGCATAGAACCCATTAACACCCGGTTTTTTAATGTCGTAAAGCCAAGATCTAAAGGCTGTAGTAGATGAGGATAAGCAGTCTGGTTCATATCGTTGATCTCTTTTTTATTCTGTTGTGCCGTCGATTAATCGTTAGCAAAAGGTTCTTTTACAGGGCGTAAACTTTCAAAAACAGGAGGTTTTCCTGACATTTTGGCCGTAAAGGTTTGCATCATATCCGTGGGCTGAAACATACCAGCTTGCCAAGTAGCCATATAATTCAGGCTATCGGCCATACTGTGATCACGAGCATAATTGATCATCTGCTTACACCCTGTTACCGCTAAGGGTGAGCGTTGTGCAATCTGAGCCGCTAGTGCCATCACACCTGATAACATAGCGCTCTGATCAGCATAGACGTTATTCACAAGTCCCGACTGTTTTGCCTCTTGTGCAAAAAACTTTCGCCCGGTAAACGCTAACTCTCTGGCTAAACCCTCTGAGATTAATTTTGGCAAACGTTGCAAAGTGCCCAAATCGGCCGTCATGCCAAGCTCGGTTTCTTTTACCGTAAAAAAAGCATCCTCTGTGCAATAGCGCATATCGCTTGCACAGACCAGATCTAATGCCCCACCAATACAACCACCTTGGATAGCCGTCAGTACGGGCATACGTATCTCTTCCAGTACCGAAAAGCAGGCCTGCAGCTGCTGAACAAGACGGCGCATTGCCTCTGCACGCCTTCCGGCTTCACCGTTAAACATTTTAGGATCTGGTTGAGTAAAAATTTCTAAATCCATACCCGCGCTGAAATGCTTGCCTGTTGATGAGATCACCAGCACACGGGCTTCCCCTGACTCATCCAGCTCCCGAATCGCTTTTGGGAAGGAATGCCAGAACGCTCGATTCATCGAGTTGTAAGCCTCAGGGCGATTCAATTGTAGGTGAGCGACATACTCATTGACGGTTAGCTCAAACGGTAACGCAGACATTGCCAGTGCTCCTTTTTCTTATCTGGACACCGTCAAGATAATGACTTATTTTGACACTGTCAAGATTGCTTGATAGATTGCCGCCATGAGTAAAGAGAAAAAAACTTACCACCATGGTGACTTGCGACAGTCATTGCTAGATAGTGCAACCTCCATTATTCGCGGCAACGGCCTCGAAGCACTTTCCATGCGCAAACTAGCCGACCATGTGGGTGTTTCCCGCATGGCGCCCTACCATCACTTCAAAGATAAAAACGAATTACTGTGCGCTATCGCTGAACAGGGCTTCCTGCTACAAGATAAAGCCGTGAGGAGCTTACCGGAGCAGTTCCCTTCACTACCTCCTGATGCATTATTTGAGCACTACGTATTAACTTACATTCGTTTCGCTAATGAACACCCAGAAACCTATGATCTGATGTTCGGAAGGGAGATTTGGAAGGCAGGGAAACCTACAGAGTCGTTAAAGCAAGTTTCAAAAAACAGCTTTCGTATATGGGTAGAGTGGATAGAAAGACTACAGCAGCAAAACCTATTTGACGATAAAGAGCCCGCTTTACGCATCGCACAGGCCACATGGGCTTCGCTACACGGGCTATGCCGTTTATTTAATGATGGTATTTATGTTAATAAACAAGACTTAGAAGCAATCGCAAAAACAACTGTAAGCTTGCTTGTAAAGCGTATCTAACCTTTACTCTAATGAAATTAATACGCCTCTTATTTCAATTCTAACCTGCTCGATAGATTCAATAATTGCATTGACGGAATCCATTTCCGTCGGCATCGATGACCAGTGTTTTGACCAAATTTCATGGAGAGATTGCGCTCGCATTTGAACGTTATCACCTGCGAGAATACTCAGTTCATTTATCAGGCCGACACTTACCCAGCCTTTACGTGGACTCCCCTCTTTTTCATCGCCGTCGTAGTGTGCGACATAAACCAGCTGCTCTAAATCAGCTAGCTCTTTCAACATTTCAAACGCAGCTGTACGAATATTATTATTCTCTTCAGAGATCTCCATCCGCCAGACGTTATATGAGAAACCAACTAAGGCAAAGATAACACTGAAAATAGCCGTTGCCTGATAGACTTGAATTCGCTTCAAAAACACTTTATCCATAGGAATCTCACTTTTTATAATTATCTTCTTATGTTCCGATACTTATCTCTCGTACGTCTACTTAGCCCGCCTCATCAACGAAATATTTCCAACCTTATCAGTAAACCCAAATGGTTCGTAGAAGCTTGCCATTTCTGGAAGACAATAAAGCTCAAAGTGCTTTACTCTCTCTAGATCTGAATGATTGCAAATCGCCTCCATTATTTGTTGGCCGTAACCCTGTCCTTGGTATGACTCATCGACAATGACATCAAAAATCAAAGCCTTAAACGTATAGTCGGTCACAACTCGAGCAAATCCTATCAGATATCCCGTGGCGTCCGTTAAACCAATACAAATTTGCGACCCTGCTACACAACACCTCGTCTCTTCTAAAGAACGATCTTTTGCCCACCATGAAGATAGGTACAACTGGTGTAAACGCTCTACTTGCAGGTCATTCAAACAATAAATTAGCTCCATAGCCCTACTCCTTAAATAATAACCAGAAACAGGAAGAGCAAAACTTAAACCCTTATATTAAAAGTACAATATAATCAAAAGGTTAACACATGGACAGACCCTCGTAAGAAAAACAAGGGTACTAATATAGTGACAAGTTAGCTTCGGGAGGAAAGCACTTTTTTCTTATAAAACAAGGAATTATACCTATGTAATACATTCATGACGCGTGTATGAATTTTATTACACGGTAAGATCATGAAACACCCTTTACAAGTAACTAAAGCGTTAGGCCAAAGACGAGACTGATGTTATACAAAACCCCAAATACCATAAGAAAGCGCCCACTTCCGGGTGTTAACCGTTGGCGTGCCTGCGGGGGCTGCCCCAGTAACTTAAGCAGTGATGGCACTAACCCAAAAGAAAGCAATGCAAGAAGAATAAGCGGAGCTTGATGATAGGCTGACAACGCAACAACCAACAATGCCGTAACCAAAAGCACTAAGCGATACAGCTGGCTACCCCGCTGATAACCTAGTTTGACCACCAACGTTTCGATACCGAGCGCCTTATCTGCCTCGTAATCTCGTAGTTCGTTACTCAACAAAAGGAGAGATACCAGCAGGCTGATAGGAATACTCAGCAGCAGTAAATCTGGGCTCCAACGGCCAGAAACGGCAGTGTAGCTACCTACCACCATTAGCACCCCCATTAACCAGAATACAAGAATAACGCCCAACCCTCTGCCTTTGTAATTAATCGGCTGTAAGGTGTATCCCAGCGCTCCCAAAAGCCCAACAGCACACAGTAACAAGAAGGACAAACCTACTTGATAGACAAACCAAAAGCCTATAAAAGAAGCCAGCAGGAAGCACATTAAGCCTATTCGATAGTTTTTAAGAATAGAGGCTATCTGCGAGGAAGAAAGCTCCGATTTTAAGGATATATCTGCATAATCATTGATCAGATTAACTCCCGCCTGTAGTAACACACCACCCACCAGCACGAGTACTATCCGCAGTAAGTCTTGCTCACCTTCCAGCCACGCAACCGTTATACCCGAGCTACAAGCGATCAAAGCAACAGCGAAAGAGAAAGGACGTAAAGCCTTGAGGAAGTTGTATTCAGAAGAGTGAGTCATTTAAATAATCCGTTAAAAAAGGTGCTTAACAAAGCACCTTTTCCTGCACGTGTTGTACCGCTTTATCCTACCTTTGGCGCATTGGGTAGATCACGCATCAATAAGGCATAGGTCATATCTGCATCGACATCCATAGGAATCTGCATAACATGCCCTGAACCAGGTGCTACATCGACCTTATCGCCATGTTTATTGAGCATCTCATCCAAACGGAATTTATGATTACCCGCTGGGGTCATCAACTCTAGCGTATCGCCTACTTTAAAGTGGTTTTTAACCTCAATTTCCATCATGCCTGTTTGCTGGTTATAACTCGCAACCTCTCCGACAAACTGTTGATGAACACCGATTGAATGGCCACTTTCGTAGTTCTGATACTCATCATGCACATGGCGACGATAGAAGCCTTCGGTATAACCACGACTCGCGAGGTTTTCAAGCTCATCCATCAGACCCATATCAAATGGTTTACCAGCGACAGCGTCATCTATTGCTTTGCGGTACGCCTGCGCCGTACGCGCAACATAGTAGTGGGATTTAGTTCGCCCTTCGATCTTCAGGGAGTCTACGCCCATCTCTGCCAACTTATGCACATGTTGAATTGCACGCAGGTCTTTAGAGTTCATGATATAAGTGCCATGCTCATCTTCAAAAGCAGGCATATATTCACCAGGGCGGGTTTCTTCCTGCAATAGGAAAATCCGATCGGTTGGCGCACCTTCACCTAAATCCGGTTGTACTGGCTCAGCGGTAGGATCAAAACTCTGAACAGGGATAATATCGCCCGACTCATCCTGTTTCGCCTCATGGGCATCATATTTCCAGCGGCAAGTATTCGTACAAGTGCCTTGGTTAGGGTCGCGCTTGTTGATATAACCTGATAGCAAGCAACGGCCAGAGTAAGCAATACAAAGTGCCCCATGAACGAAGACTTCAATCTCCATTTCGGGACAACGCTGGCGAATTTCAGCCACTTCATCCAAGGATAACTCACGAGAAAGAATAACCCGCTCAATACCTGCTTGGTGCCAGAATTTTACGGCAGCCCAATTCATCGTGTTTGCCTGTACAGACAGGTGAATCGGCACATGCGGGAAATGCTCTTTCACAATGTGGATCAAACCTGGGTCCGACATAATCAAAGCATCAGGCCCCATCTCAACGACAGGACGCAGATCATCAAGATAGGTCGTTAGCTTGCTGTTATGGGGGAGGATATTACTCGCAAGAAAGAACTTTTTACCTAACTTATGCGCAATACTAATCCCTTCCGCCAAGTTATCCATATTAAAGTCGTTATTCCGCACACGGAGACTATAGCGAGGCTGGCCCGCATAAACAGCGTCAGCGCCATAAGCGAACGCATATTTCATATTTTTTAGCGTCCCTGCCGGGGACAATAATTCAGGAGTACGCATAGATAGGGTTATTACTCAGGCGTTAGTTAGTCTTCAGTCAAGATCTTGCAATTCGACTTCAAATAATGGGGTATAAACAGAGCCATGCTCACCCTGTTTGCTTTGGAACAACACAACAGAGTCAGCCAAACTATAAAGCTCTAAATTGGGCCATTGCTCAGGCTGTTTAAATTTATTCTTGCGAGGTAATTTTCCCAGCGTGATATGCGGCGTAAAGTCAGCAGGGTCGTTTTTAATACCCGCTTCTTCAACCACATCCGCTACCCGCTTTTGCAGAGAGATCAGCTTATCATTCTCTGCTGGCAGCGCCGCTATCAAGGAAACCTTAGGGTTGATTTCGTAATAATCGACCTGCTCCAAACATACCTGAAACGACTGTTCTTCTTCCAGATGTCTTTTAGCTAAGCCTTCAAGACGATCAATTTGATCTAATCCGGTATCTCCCAAAAAACAGAGCGTCAGGTGGTAGTGATCAGAATCAACCCAGTTAACTTCCAGTTTACGATCATAGGCGCATAAACCATCGGCTTGGTCTGCCAGCTGTCTTACAACAGAGTCTGCCAGCCTTAAAGCGAAAAATGTTCGAATCCTCATGGGTTCGGGGTTAATACCTTTTTGTTCATAGACCGCGTATTTTGCCTTGCGAAGAACACTTGCGCAAATTTTTTACAGTGATCCGTTAGCGCTTCACTTTTGCTGCAACGCGTTTATTTTCTTCAGAAGAGAGAATACGTCTAATCCAATCATGAATTGCAGGAAACGGAGTAAAATCAAAACCTGACAGCTTTGCCCAGCTTAACACCATAGCACCGTGAATATCCGCGATGCTTTTTTCGCCACAAAGGTACTCTTTGCCGGTTAGCTGTTGCTCTAGCACAGGGAAGAAACGCAGCAATTCGGCGTTAGCTTTATTAACCACTTGCTGATCAGGATTAGCAGCGGAATACTTTACTTGCAGTAAAAGATCCAGCGCAGGAGCTTCGAGCTGGTTACTAATATACAAAGACCAGCGTAAGATATCGGCCTCCCCTTCTGGCGTATTGGCCCACAGCTGCCCCTCGCCATATTTACGCACGAGGTAATACAGAATCGCCTGGGTTTCAAATAACGTAAAATCGCCATCAACCAATGTAGGTACTTTGCCGGTTGGATTGAGTGCACGATAATCGTCTGACTGGGAAGCCTCGCTGCGAGTACCAATATCAACCAACTCATACTCCAAACCGAGTGTTTCAAGCGTTACCATCACCATGGCCGCCCGTGAGAGAACACTACCGTATACTTTAATCATAGCTTTTTCCTATTATTAGCATCACAAACGATTAACTTGGAGTTGCAAGGCGTTCAGCTTTTGTTTTAAAGCCTGAATATCACCCACCATTTGGCGGCGTGTGCCATCAATAGCGCGAATAGCTTGCTCGTTGGTTTGCACCCGCGAAGACAACGCTCCACCACCACTTCGGTTCGCTTTTTCCAAACTGGCTATTCTGGATGATTGCTTGGCTAATCCTGATTGTAGCTGAGCTTGCCCTTCAGCGAGGCTTTCTTCAAGAATGGCTAATTGGGTTCTTAGTGTTGATAAGCTTTGCTGTAAGCTGTCGAGTTGCTTGTTCTGCTCAGTTGCTGTTGAGGCTTGCTTCGCTACTGCGGTTTTTTGTGCAGATTGCAGGTCGATTAAGCGTTTATCTGCTTGCGCCTGCTGCTTTTTAAGGGCTTCAACCTCGGATGCTACATTATTGCTTGCCAGCCGTTTATCAAGACTGACTAGTTTCTCTTCTACTTGGTTGATCTGACCTGCTCCGGTTTTCTGATCCTTTATTAGACCCTCGACCTGAGCTTGCAATGTTTTCAGAGAACCAGAAAGCGATTCTAACTGGGATTTTTGCTGGGATTCTGTCAGTTTCCACAAGCCTGCTATTTCGGCATCAAAGTGTTTGTGCCGTTCTAGCATGGTCGAATCTAACTTAGAAAGACGCTCTTCTAGTGTGGGTGCTTGCGGATTAGGTGCACCAGCGGTGACATTGAGTAATTTTTCAAGTGTTTGTATCCGCTCGGCTGATGCCTGTAAGTCAGTGCGTTGCTGCTCAATGGTTTGCTGTAAACCAAACATCATATAGCCCAATCCACTGACCGCCGCCGTTAGCAGCACCAAAATCAGGGTTACAAACCAATCGCCACTACTCTCTTGTCGAATCACTAACTCATTGGGTGTCGATTTAACGCCCGATGTAGATTGCTCAGGCCGAGTATTTTGAGTCGTTTGCCCGGCCTCGCTCACCGGTTCTACCTTATCAAGCGGCTTACCCTGTGGCGCTTTAACTACCGAAGGATCAGCAGGCCCTAAATCGGGTACCTGAAGGTCATTATCATCACGACTCATGTGTACTTAGTTCCCATTAGAAATTACTGGCATCAAGTTACCAGCTTTACCTAAGCAACAAAAGTCCTGCCGTGCTTATCTTTTTACTGCAACGCGTTAAAAGCATCACGGGTGTAATTTTCAACACCTTCGGGTAATACGCAGACATTATCCTCTATACGAATGCCACCCCATGGTGTCAATTGCTCCACCAAGTGCCAGTCAATATGCCCTTTGACGGAGTGCCGTTTTAACTCACCTAATAAGCTTGGAATAAAATAAAGCCCCGGCTCAATCGTCACGACAAAATCGGCTTCCAAGTTTCGTGTTAAACGAAGATAGGGATGATTTTCAGGGGGTGGAGTTTGGCTGCCAGACAAGTCTGTTTGCCAGCCACCTATATCATGTACCTGAATACCTAAAAGATGACCTAACCCATGGGGGTAAAAGGTTCGGGTGATAGCGAGCGCATCAGCAGAAGATATCTGCTCAGGCTGTCGTACAATGCCACTGGCTACGAGAATCGTGAACAAACGTCGGTGCATCGCTTCATGTAGTGCAACAAAGGAAACACCAGGCTTAACCTCAGCGACAATAACCTGTTGCGCAATATCCATTTGTTCGATGAGATAATGAAATAGATGACTCCCTTGACTGACGGTGCGGGTAATATCAGCAACGTAACCTTGGTAAACCGCTCCAGCGTCTGCCAGTAAGGTTCTGCGAACAGCTGGCGGCTGGTGGGATTTATGCTGATAGTGCAGTACCGCTGCGTGTTCATTTAAGCCAATAATATTGTTGTAAGGGAGCTGCCCTTCCTGATGACCAATCGCAGTTAAGTAACCTTGGTGTAATTGATACTCACTCAGTGGTTCTTCAAACGCTTGCGACAGATAATGATGCCCCTTAACTGCCGTTCTGTTGGCCTCGCGAATACACGCTTGCTCCCATGGGGTCTTATAAGCTCGATAGTAGTGCAGATGCTGCATGAGAGTTGTTGGGTTATGCGTCAACTCACTACCAACCACCTCACAGAGTTGCTCTGCAATCAGCGCGATACGCTTACCCGTCACGATCTCTTTAAGAACCGTTGCTCTATCCGAATATAAGCGGATATCAAAGTGTTCACACCAAAACTCATTTGGCATCTCTGGGGTAATATGCCAAAAATCATCCGGTGAATAGATGGCGAGCACAGGCTTTCTATCAGGTACGATAAACAACCATCCATCAGGATAATCTGCTAAAAAAGGCACCCAATGCACAAAGTGAGGATTCGGCTTATAGGCCTGTGTGTAATCATCTAAAAAATGATAGGACGGACGGCCTGAGTGAATCAGTAAACCATCGAACCCTTCTTGCTCTAATAAACTACCACAGCGCTGCATAAGCTGTTGAACGTGATCTGTATACATAGTCTGTATCATGAGTTCGGTGTCTCTATTAAGCCGTGAGATTCAAGCTCTTCACGCATTTTCTGCCAAAAAAGCTCAAGCGTTGTCGTTCTGCTGCTATTTTTCAGTCGATAGAGCCGGATTTGTAATGGGATATGCCAACGTTCATCACCCGCTAAAGCAAGGCGCTTATACGCTAGGCTCTCTTCTACCAAACGTTTGGGCAGCCAACCCACACCAAACCCTTCTTTGATCATCGCTTTTACACTGACCGATAGCATATTTTCATTGATCGTGACTAGATGCGGTGTTTCCAGCGCCTGCTGTAGTGAGTGTTCAATCAATGGTCGTAAAAACGAACTGGCGTGATAACTAATATAAGGCAGGGGGGCTTTTTTAGTGCCCGGTAACATGAACAGGGGCTGATGATCTGCATCCAAGGCAGTTACTGGCACTAACTCCTCTTCACATACGACAAGATGCTCAAAACGAGGGTCATTAAACTCCTCAACATAATTGATTAAGGGATGCCAATAACACAAGACCAAGTCGCATTGCCCTTGGGTTAACGCCGACACAAAATCACTTGCAGCCCATGACGTAGAGGTCAGATTCAGATCAATATCGATACCATAACGCTCAGACGCTGGCATCAGCCAAGTACGATAATAGAGAAGATATAGTGTTTGCGTCGTAGCAAAACGCAAACGGCTCTCCTCTTGTTCACGAATTTCACGGCATTGGGCTTTGGTGTCGCGGGCAATTCTGACCATCTGTTCTGCGCCCGACAAGAAGATCTCCCCAGCAGGTGTGAGACTGAGCGGCAGCGTGTTTCTGTCGATCAATGTCACGCCCATCTCATCTTCAAGCAACTTGATGCGACGGCTTAAGGTCGGTTGAGTCACGTTTTGCTCCTCCGCCGCACGAGAGAAGTGGCGCGTCCGCGCTAAAGCGATAAAATCATCCAGCCAACGAATCTCCATAGAAACCTCGGCCTAACCTTGCCACGTTATCAGGGCACAGCCTGACGTTTTCAGTATGAACTTCATTTACAATGTGACCAACCAATCAGCAATAGGATTGAGTATAGACGATCCTAGCTGTATAGATCGCTCTGGAGACCAACCTGCAAGATGATCAGGTCGCTCATCATAATCCTTAAAAGGCATCTCTAAGGTCATAGCGGGGCAATTGAAATAGTCCCCTACCCAAAACCCTGCAATAGTCATCGTCTCAGGTCCGAATTTCCCCGGCTCATAGCCACGCACGGTTTGGAAATCGGGGTTCACCCGCTGCAAATCCTGCTTAAATTGCTCTTCTTGAGCCAACACTTGCTCGGATACACTCGGTGAACCTGCTTGCCCAGCGATAAAGTTACAAGGCAGCGCTTCATCGCCATGAATATCCAGATACAGATCTACGCCAGTATCCATCATCTTTTGCCGCACATAGTAAACTTCTGGGCTGTTCTTTAGGGTGGGAGATTGCCACTCGCGATTTAAGTTAATCCCCGCCGCATTGGTACGTAGGTGCCCTCTTACTGAACCATCAGGGTTCATATTGGGCACTACCCAAAAGATACACTGTTCTAGCAGTTTGGCTGACAATGGGTCTGTTTCATCCAACAAACGACCCAGCATCCCTTCCGCAAACCACTCAGCCATGGTTTCTCCTGGGTGTTGGCGCGCCGTCACCCAGATATGCTTTTTATGGGCACCGTCATCACCAATTTTGAGCAGGTTAATATCGCGTCCATCCAATGTCGTGCCTATGTCCAGTACTTCACAACGCTCAGATTGCTGGGCGGCTGCCACCAGATCCAAATGTTGTTCATAACTATACGGTGCAAAATAAGCATAATAGATGCTGCCTTGCTCTGGCGTATGCTCAACCACCAGCTCCCCTGCCTCTGTATAACGAGTAGGTACACGAAACCACTCGCGACGATCATAAGAGGCAGCTGCTCGATAATCTGGCCAACCATCGGGGTAAGCCGCGCCTTGCGCGTTTAGAAAACGAAGGGTCAACGCTTCATCAGCCGCACCCTGTACTCGAAAATAAAACCATTGATAGAACTCAGATTGCGTATCATGCTTGATCAGCAACTGTATATCCGACGGCTGCTCGGCCGACACGACTTGAATATTACCGGCATCAAACTGACTGCTGATCTTGACCATGAAAACAACAACTCCTCTATCAAACTGATGTTATAAACGGTTTTCTTCTACACCGTGGCAAGCGACTTGCGTACCATCATCAAGCACTCTCAAAACAGGGATCTCTTGTCGACAGCGCTCATTAGCATGTGGACAACGCCCGTGGAATACACAACCGGATGGTAGATTTACCGGCGTCGGTACTTCGCCGATGAGCTTAATATAATCGGGGCGATCATCCTCTAACCGTGGAATCGCCGACAATAACGCCTGTGTATAGGGATGTCGTGGCTGTGAGAACAGCTGTTTAGTCGGGGCTAATTCACACACCGTACCCAAATACATAACAGCCACACGGGTGCCAAAATGCTCTACCACCGAAAGGTCATGGGTAATAAACAGGTAGGTCAGGTTACGCTGCTCTTGCGCATCCATCATAAGGTTTAGCACCTGAGCCTGAATCGACACATCCAGCGCCGAAATCGGCTCATCCGCCACGATAAACTCAGGATCTACAGCCAATGCTCGGGCGATACTGATACGCTGGCGCTGACCACCAGAGAATTCATGGGAATAGCGCTCACCCCACGTTGGATCAACCCCTACCGAAAACATCACCTCATGAATCTTATCCCGCACTTCAGCGGCGCTCATATTCGGATTATGGAACTGTATCGGTTCTTGTAACGTTTGCTGGATCGTCATACGCGGATTTAAAGACGCATAGGGATTCTGGAAAATCATCTGCATCTTTTTACGGAAAGGCAGAATTTGCCGATCATTTAAATGATCAATCCGCTCACCCTTGTAAGCGATCTGTCCAGATGTCGGATTCAGCAAGCCCATCACTGTGCGTGCAACCGTGGATTTCCCACAGCCCGATTCCCCCACAACACACAAGGCTTCACCTTGCATCACATCCAGACTCACACCGTTAATAGCGTGTACGTATTCTTGATGTCGAACAATCTTGCCGCCTTTAAACTGTAGCTGGTCTAACAAATCACCCGAAATAGAAAAACGTTTATACAAATCACGAATTTGCACCAATGAGTTGGTTTGCTCAGTCATATCAGAGCTCCTCCTTATGTGCCGCTACCTGTTTCATTTCGGCAACCATATGACAAGCAACCAAACAATTACCTGATTGCGTAAAACTCGGTAAGTTGTGCTTACACGTTTCAAAAGCGTACTCACAGCGTGGATTAAATGCACACCCTCTAGGGATATTCTGAAGCGGCGGCATAGAGCCTCGTATCTGATTCAACTTTTGCCCCGGCAACGCCATCTGCGGTAAAGCATTCATCAAGCCTTGAGTGTAAGGATGCTGTGCATCATTAATAATCTCTTTGGTTGGGCCTTGTTCAATAATACGCCCGGCATACATCACCAACATTTTCTGAGTGACTTGCGAAACCACCCCCAAATCATGAGTGATCAGAATCAGTGCAACGTTATTTTTCTCACACAGGTCTAACATCAGGTCCATAATTTCAGCCTGAATCGTCACATCCAATGCTGTCGTAGGCTCATCCGCGATAATGATATCTGGGTCTAGTAACAACCCTATAGCAATGACGATACGCTGTCGCATCCCTCCTGATAGCTCATGAGGGTATTGATCAAGGCGTTTTTCAGGCGATGGTATTTGTACTTGCTTAAGCTTTTGCAAGGCAACACGTTTGGCATCCGCCATACTGATCTTACGATGCGCCAACAAACACTCCACCATCTGATCGCCGATGGTCAATACCGGATTCAGCGTCATCATAGGATCTTGGAAGATCATAGAGATACGGTTACCACGAATAGAGCGCAGCTCACTCGGCGATAAACTCGCCAGATCTTTACCCTCAAAGTTCACATGACCAGAGGAGATAAAACCCGGGCGCGACAAAAGATTCAAAATAGAGAACCCCAGCACCGATTTACCCGCTCCGGACTCACCCACCACGCCTAAACGTTCACCGCGCTCCAGAGTAAAACTGACATCACGGAGTGCTTTAACGCTGCCACTACGTAAACCAAAGCACACTTCTAAATGGTTAACTTCTAACAACGGCATGTGTCATTACCCCTTATACAATTTCGGATTAAGCACATCGCGCATCCAGTCGCCGAGCAAATTCATGACCAGAACCAGCACAATTAATACCAAACCAGGAATGACGGTAATCCACCAAGCCCCAGAGAAAATATATTCAAAACCACTGGATATCAGTGACCCTAACGATGGTTGGGAAACCGGCATACCCAAGCCTAAAAAGGACAAGGAGGCCTCTGAAATAATCGCGTTAGCGATCTGTACCGTAGAGATAACCAAAATAGGCGATAGCGTATTGGGCAAAATATGCCGAAACATAATGCGCAAGCGCCCAAAGCCCATGACGCGCGCTGCATCAACATACTCTTTCTTCTTCTCGGCCAACACCGAAGCACGAATCGTACGGGCATACTGTGGCCACTCCGCAATACCAATCACCAGTATCAGCATGATCATCGCCAACTCTTGGTACAGCTCTGTTCCAAAGGTTGCCTGGAACACCGCCAGTACAATGATCGCTACCATCATCGTCGAGAAAGACAGCTGAATATCTGCAATACGCATCAATAAACTATCGACCCGGCCACCCACATAACCCGCCGTTAGCCCGATCACGATACCCAAAAACGCTTGCAATAAAACCGCACAGATACCAATCGTGATAGACACTCGCGTGCCATAAAGAATGGTCGACAGCATGTCACGCCCTTGAGCGTCGGTGCCTAATAAAAATCGTTCATCCCCTTCATCATCCCAACTCGGTGGGATTTCAGAATCCAGGATATCAATCTGAGAAGGATCATAAGGGTCAAACGGCGCAATAAAAGAGGCACTTAACGCCATCACCACATAGAGAACAAAGATAGCAAAACTGATTTGCGCTACCCGATCAATCCGAAAGCTATGCCAGAAATGAGACTCTTTAAAGCGCTGCCATGTTGATGGAGGTGCATCCATTTTCATTGTTGAGTCAGTCATTATTTTTTACCTGCCAGCTTAACGGTTGGATTCACAAGACCATAAATCAAGTCCACCAGCGTATTCGTCACCACAAAGATCGCACCAACCACAATCAAATAAGCCACAATCAACGGCGTATCAACTCGGTTTACCGCTTCTAAAAACAGGAAGCCCATACCCGGCCATTGGAAAACGGTTTCGGTTAAAATGGTGTAAGCCACCATCGTACCAATCTGTACCCCACCCACCGTAATAACCGGTAACATGGTATTTTTTAGCGCATGTAGGAAATAGATTCGTCTTGGCGAAATACCCTTTGCCCACGCAAACTTCACATACTCAGACTGCAACACCTCCATCATCTCGGCACGAATCAAGCGGATGAAAAGCGGCAACATAATAGACGCCAAGGTAAAACTAGGTAGCACCAAGTGCATCAAACCATCGGCTGTAAAAAAGCCACTTTCCCAGAAACCCAAAATCGTTGTGGTCTCCCCTCGACCATAGGAAGGCATCCATCCCAACTCAATCGCAAATAAATAGATCAAGCCGATAGCCGTCAGGAATACCGGAACCGAAATCCCGACGATACTTAATCCCATCACCACCTTAGAGAACAGACCGTTAGGCTTGATCGCAGAATAAACACCCACAGGAACAGAAAAGCACACAATAATTAACGTTGCGCCAATTACCAGTTCCATCGTTGCAGGGAATTTCTTTAAAATGACTTCAAGCGCAGGCTCCTTAAAGAAATAGGAGTTTCCTAAATCCCCTTGGATCGCCTTAGACGCAAAACGAGCATATTGAACCAAGAAGGGGTCATTTAAACCCATCTCATCGCGAAGCGCCTGTCGCTCCTCTTCGGATACTGCTTGTCCTACCAACTCTCGTAACGGATCACCTAAGTTATCCTGAATAGAGAAACTGATAAGACTGATGACGAACATCACGACAACGGCCTGAAAAAACCGTTTGATAAAAAAAGCAATCATGATAATCAGCCTTAGGCATTGGGATAATGGATATAAAGCATCAGGTTTTGGCAGGCCAACATCGAATCAACCTTTCACTACCCATATAATTCTTATTGTAAGTAGTGACACCTAGAAAAACATAAAACATTCAGGCGGCCAGTTGGCCACCTGAATTTACAGCAACTTACTCTTTGATCACCAGATCACCGAGGTAAGGGAAGTTCATCCCGTTAACGATAGGTGCAATATCAACACCTTTACGCGCACCCCAGCTCAGGTTCTGCCAGTGCAAAGGAACAAAAGCAGCGTCATCGTAGACTGCTTTTTCCATCGCCTGCATCAACTTAGCTCGTTCTGCTGTGTCGGTGATTGTATTGGCTTTCACCATCATCTCATCAACTTTCGGGTTGCAGTAATTACCGCTGTTATATTGCCCCATACCCGTTTCTTTGTTCGGGCAAGCTGATAGGAACTCAAAGAAGTTGTTGGTATCTTCTGTATCTGAGTGCCAGCCGATCATCATCATATCCGCCGCACGCTCATCAAACGTTGGCCAATACTGTGCTTTTGGCATAGTTTTCAGATCAACCTTAATATTGATCTTAGACAGCATAGACGCCACTGCTTGCGCGATTTTGTCATCGTTCACATAGCGGTTATTAGGTGCCATCATCGTGATGCTAAAGCCATTTTCATAACCTGCTTCTTTCATCAACGCTTTTGCTTTTTTCAGATCATAACGAGGCTTCAGGTCAGGGTTATGACCAAGATAGCCTTCTGGCGAGAACTGAGCACCGGGCGTTGCAAAGCCCTTCATGATCTTTTTAACGATACCTTCCTGATTGATCGCATAGTTGATCGCTTGGCGCACGCGCACATCTTTAAAGGCTTCAACGCGGTCTTGGTTCATCTGGAACGTGATAATACGAGTACCGCTCATAGTAACCAGATCAACCTTATCGCTTGCTTTGATACGGTCGTGATCGGTAGGTGGGACCGGAGCAATAAAATCAACACCGCCAGAAAGCAAAGCTGCCACACGAGTTGGCGCTTCTTTGATTGGCGTTAAGATGATTTTATCAACATTACCCGGAGACTTTGTATCCCAGTATGTGCTATTGCGGTCAAACTCAACTTTAACGCCCTGTTCACGATAGCTGACCGTATAAGGGCCTGTACCTGAAATATTGCGGGACGCAAAAGAGTCACCATGTTTTACCAAAAGATCTTTTGCCTTACCGTTAGCATCTTCACCGGTAAAAAACGCACTATCCATCGGGAACAGGTACGTCATATTGTTAAGCACCAGCGGGAACGGCTCAGCCGTCACCATATCTACGGTGTAATCATCAATGACTTTTAGCTCTTTAAAGGGTGCAAACACACCTTTAAAGTCTGGGGATTCCTGTAAGCGCTTAAAGGTAAAAGCAACATCTTTTGCAGTGAAATCGTTACCACTATGGAACTTCACGCCTTTGCGTAAATGAAAACGCATGGTCTTATCATCGATACGCTCCCACTTTTCAGCCAAACGGGCTTCAAAGCCGAAGTTACGATCCCAGCGCACCAAAGGGTCATGTGTCATATGAGACAGCTGAAGCGTGCCTCCGGAAAGCTGCTCGTAAGGGTCAAGCGACACGGGGTCAGCATCATAAGCCATTTTCAGAGTGGCGGCCTGTGCACTCAAAATGCTCATTGCAAGGGCTGCACCTGCAAATAGCGAAGCGGTCTTTTTCATCACGGTTTCCCTTTTTGATTATTGTGTTAGGGTTTTTACGTTTGAACGTATATCAGCCTACCGGATAGCCAAAAAGTTACCAATCGAAATTACGAGTGACCCTATAGAGGATTTAAATAACCAAATTAGGTTATATTTTTCAATAGGTTATGAAAAAATCCATCATTTATTTGTATTGAGAAATTCAAAATAATCAAACAGCCTAGCTCTAAATTCGGCTGCCAAACTGGCATAGTAATACTTAAGTTCTATGAATCTCTTGCGACAGTAACTGTTGGTGTTACCACCGCCAACTTAGCTTGAGGCACCATAATGAAGCCTTTTAGAATAACTTTACTCATCGTATTTCCTTGTCATGATATAAAAGGGGTAAGGCTCTTTTAACCACTGACCTTTTTAGTATGTTCAATCTGGATCTAGATTGTTAATTACTGCCCCAATGCCCTAAAATTCACGGGTAAACTCACTAAGAGTCAGAAGATTCTTAGCACCAAAATGGATATTTTTGTACAAGTCAGGAGGACATAATGTACCGTGAAATCGTCATCCCCAATAGATCAATGGCACTTGAAGGGCTCGATCTTGTCGATGCACAATACACAAGTACGGTATTTGGGAAGCACATTCACGAAGAATACATTATTGGGGTTATCGAAACCGGAGCCCAGAAGTTTCTTCACCAAAAAGCGCTAAAAGTAGCCTCTCAAAACCAGCTTATCATCGTCAACCCTGATGATGTCCATACCGGAGAGGCAGCATCGCCGAACGGGTGGAGATACCGAGCGATGTATCCGACCTCTGAACACTTTAGTGAAGTCTACAACGACTTGGGCCTAGGATATGACCTTGCTCCTTATTTTCCGGAATCAGTCGTGTCTGCGCCGGATATTGCCCGCGATTTACGGCTTGTATTTGATCAAATTTCACTCAATGCCACCAGGCTACATGCCGAAACACTGTTGTACGCCCTGCTAATGAAGTTGGTTCTCAGGCTATCAATCAAAAAGCCGGAGAAACAGAAACAACGCTATAGTAAACATAAGCTTTATGAAGCCAAGGAGTATTTAAGGGCTACATTTGATCAGAATATATCGTTGAAAGAGCTGGCTGAAATCGCAGGGCTTAGTCAAAACTACCTGATCAGGGCATTTACACAGGAATTTGGCTTACCGCCTCACCGCTATCAACTTCAGCTAAAAATTAACAAAGCTAAAAGTTTGTTAAAAAGGGGGCATCTTACCAGCGAAGTTGCAATAGCTTGCGGGTTTTTCGACCAAAGCCACCTCCATCGCCATTTTCTACGCTCCTACGGTATCAGTCCTGGCCTATTTAGAAGGACTATGAACCCATAAATACGAAGGTTTCCGTGAGATATCCAAACCCCGCATGGGCACAAAATGTGTTACTAAACCTCCTAGGTTAGTATCGTACAAGCAAAATAAAAATGGCTACTTTAAGTTATAAAAAAGCATGAGCTAGGTACGTAACTAACACATACCTACGCCCAAATAACTACTGCTAATCAAGAAATTATGCTGCTTAATATTGAAGTTATCCCTGTATTCATTATCACATGCCTGTTTTCAGCCATGTCACCTGGCCCAGGGATGGTGGCAGTGATAAGCAGCAGCCTAAATATAGGGGCTATAAAAACAGTTCCTCTTATGCTTGGGATGTCGACGGGACTAACGCTTGTTTCCATTATTGCCAATACCGGGGTTGGTATTGTCCTATTGTCTGATGAGACCTACTTTGCTTTTCTCGTTTATTTTAGCGCAATGTACATTACCTACCTTGGGTTAAAATCAATTTATCATTACAAAGCAAGTGTATTTAATAACAAAACAACTAGAAAATTTAACTATTTCGACGGGCTTACTATTTCAACTACGAGCCCCAAAACACTCATCTTCTTTACAGCCTTTTTTCCTGCTTTTATAGATAAGAGCTATGATTACGTTGACCAGATTATCGTATTAACAAGCATACTGGTTATCTGCACAATATTGGTTCATATCGCTTATGCGGCTTTTGTCGAAAAAATATCCTCAAACTTGAAGCAATATATAGAGAAAGTAAACATTGCTATTGGATTGTTGTTTATCTCTTTCGGGGTATCCGTTTTATTTACTCAAATACCAAGCTAGATCTCCTTACTGTATGTAAAAGCACAAGGCCTTAAGCTTCTGATGCGGCGCAGCCAGCAACAGGAAATTCGTAAGCTCCGAGGCCGGATAAAGTGGGAAGGCGACCTTGACGAAATGCGAGGAGACAAATGATATTGGTCAATGCCTGTTGCGTGGGTCGACTACTTTAATGCCCCTCAGAACCGACACTCCAATGTCAGTGAATAATGCCCCACACACTCCCGAATAACCGCGTACTTTACTCTTGCTGGCTCGCAAAATACGGCGCTGTAGATTCAAATGATCGTCGCAATTCAGCTAATATACTGATTTTGCTAAGGGCTGATACCCAGTTCCTTAGCAACTGATGCGGCCGTGTTACCTTCCTGCTGAGATCGGCAAATCGTTTCTAGTCGAAACTCTTCTGTATAGGCTTGGTTCTTTTTGCGTGCCATGTCAGCACCCCCACTTTCAGTTACATATAGCTATAGAAAGTGTCTACAGATTGTGGGACAGTCACGCCCGTATTTGCGGCTGGTTTGGAGCGCAGCGTAAAGCCAGTCCGACAACATGCGCTTGATACGTTACCTGAACAATACTCGCGATGTCATAATCCGGCTAAAATCGGACATGAATAACTCATTCTTCTC
This sequence comes from Neptunomonas concharum, assembly GCF_008630635.1. Taxonomy (NCBI): domain Bacteria; kingdom Pseudomonadati; phylum Pseudomonadota; class Gammaproteobacteria; order Oceanospirillales; family Oceanospirillaceae; genus Neptunomonas; species Neptunomonas concharum. The sequence continues at coordinate 2,593,141 of NZ_CP043869.1, forward strand.
ATCAGGAATTATGATGTAGGCTGTCGAAATACTCTTGGGGAACAAGAGCGTTTCCATCACGAAATTCTTCCACCACGTGGATGTTGTCAAAGTCATCAAAATAGTCCTTTGGTACATGCTCGAAAACAATCATCTGAAAGGATTTCTGCATGTCCTTTAAAATATTTCCTATGAAATTGTCTAATAATTTAAACGCATCGATGACTTTTGCTTTATCCGAGTGCTGCAATCTTTTTTCTGAAAGATTTGCTTCTTCACCATAATACGGCCTACTGGGCTGATCAATTAGCAAGAATGAAGGAACATGTTTGCTGTTGTTTGTTAGCATTAGCTCATGAAGCCCTAAGAACATAAAGAGGTGTTTAAACATATCATTTGAACTACTTCCGGCTGCTTCAATATACGTTGATTTGGGCTTTCTAAAATCGATTTTTTTGTCTTTATAATTAAAGACTGGCTGGTAACTTCCGTAGTTTTCTAATGATGGTTCAACTAATTTCATATACCCTTGTATGATTTCTTCCAAAACCTTAATACATAAATCCCTGTTCTCTGTGGTATCAATAACCTTAATTGAACTTAACTGATCTTCAATCTCTTTTGTCGATGTAATTTCGTCGCAGTCATCATTGGAGGTGTAAAGATCGAGCTTGGTCTTAGTTTGACCCAGAAAAATGTACTTTTCCCTATCATCGCTAAAGCTTTTTACCTTTTTAGGTAGAGCCTTTGCTTCTTCTTCAAGCTCTTTTATCAATCGTTTACATTCTGCGATCTCATCTGAGGTTTTTCCGTCAATAGGTGTTCTTTTCTTATTTGCTTGCTTAATCTGATGTAAATCATCCTCTAAAGAACTAATCAGATCATCAAATATAGATGTTTTTACTATATCGTCTTTGCTTTTCCAATATTCTACTGGCCTCAAACTGTCCTCGATGACGTTCAGGCTAGATTTGTACTCATTGTATGCTGACTGAAACCTCGTAAGGTTTCTAATTTTCCGCTCCAGAAAGCTTGTCTCTGAAATTATTTCATCAAGTCTACTACCTTTTTCACTATAGGCTTGACTTATTCCGGTATCGATGAATGACTTAAGTGACTCAACAGATGCTAATGTTTCGCTCTCTTCATTAATTATTCCGAACTCCCTAGCTTGAGAGGTTATGCTTTTAAGCTCATCATAGAATTCAGACTTTTTCTCCGAGACTCTCGTATTCTTTTTTTCTATTTTCGCTAGTTTTGCTTGTAAATTTTGCTTTTTCTCTCGCAGAAGAATGTTTTCGATTGTTTCAATACCTACCGCAAGATCAAAGATTCTAGGAAGAGCTTCTCTATATCTATTATCATTCTGTTTATCAAAAAATACCTCACTATGCTGAATAATGTCGCCCGAAATACTACAAAATAACATAAAGTATCGTAGTGATATCTTGCTATTGGCTTTTAATGCCCTTCCGCCGAACGGAATTGTTACATCCTTATCAATGTCAAACTCAGTTTCTAATATTTCCTTCAAACTTCCTTCTGTCATATTTGAAAGAGGGAGACCGGGTACTTCACCAGTCGATGAAAAGAAGTAGTCGCTCGAGGTCTTGGTTTTATTGGGTGACTTTCTCGCAATAGTATAATTTTTATTATTTATCTTGAAATTAATTCCATACCAAGCGACATTCTCGTTAATTTTACTCTCTGCAATTTTGTGCCTAGACGCGAATAGACAGTAATCAATTATATGAAGAATGGCTGTTTTTCCAGTATTTGACTCACCAGTTATGATATTTACCTTGTCTTCTTCAAACTTAAGCTCTCTCCTATAGCTATTCTCATCGTTCATCCAAAGAATTATTTTTGCTATGGAATACTTCATATCTCAATCCTTAAGTTCAAATATAAGCTTGATGCGTCTTCACTTAATATTTTTGATATATTATTAGAGGCTTTAGAAACTCTCTTTAGTCGATCTCCGACTGAGTTAGAGTGCTCGACCTCTTTAATTGATATCATGCGAGAATTATCTATAGATATCATGTCCATCTCAGAAAGAAATTGAATGGCATTTAGAGATGTACTCATATTGTCATAATAGCGTTTATTGAAGTTTGAGAAGCAGTGAAGCTTGTCTATTATCAGCTTATCTAGACTTATTATTTGAGTTCTTCCATTGGCCAAGTAGGACAAGAGTTCTTTATGTGCGATGAAGGGCATTATCAGCAGAGCTTTCGTTAGCTCAAGCTCTTGCGACTTTTCTACTACTATGGATATTGCCAATGAAGAAAAGGCTAGATTGTTTAGTGTTTCCGTTCTCATTTATACGTCTCTTCCCAGTTCTTAAGCCAGCCAATTTTGGGTTTATTTGAAAGGCTATATAAGCCTCCATGACTCATATCTGATAGTAATTTTTGCCCTGATATTGATAGTTCTTTATCTCTCATCGCCTTTAAAATCTTATGGGCTATATCAATATATTCGTCAGGGTTATCTTTTCTTCGATATGAAGATCGGTATTCCGTTTCCCATTGCCTAAATATTTCATCTTCAAACACCTTAATTTCTTCAGAGGTTAACTGACCTTCTTCCACCCATTTGGATAAGTTACTTTCCAGCATAAGTCTGTAGCGAGTGTAATTTTGAATGATTTCTTGCTCACTGAGATCAATATCTTCTATATCTAAGAGCTGCTTAATAAATATTTGTTCTTCAATACTGTTAGGCAGACCGCCATCAAACTTTTGTATCTTTAATTCTGGATTGTTTGCTATGGCAAAGTATCTCCGAAATTTTAGAGCCCTTTCTTCAAAGGTATAAATTAGCTTTTTACTGTTAGAGAAGTTTAAAAATATATCTTGCCGAACAACGGAATCCAACTGATTGAAGAGGCTGTCTATTGACTTTGGATTAACATCTTTCTCCTCAAGCGCTGTTTTACATTTTTCAATTATTTGATCAACTTTTAGATCAGATTTTATGCTATTCAAGAATTCTTTTAAGACTGGCTCATCAAGATTAATCACTGAATCAATATATTTTTGAGTTTCTTCTGATTCAGCTGACCCGCGAAGTCCAATCAGGTATTTTTTTATATTCTCAAACTTCAAAGTTTTATCTTGAAACTTTGAAAGGTTCGACAGGAAATCGTTGGTCGATGAAAATGACTTATTGGTAGCTAAAACAAAGCTGGTCTTTTCTACAAAAGCCTTTTGTTCAGCTGGGTGCTCCCTGCCGTCATTTCTATCCTTGATAACTGCACTCCAATTATGCAATGTTTTCCATAGATCGGGGTCAAGCTCAGTTAAGTTAGCTGTAGTTCCATCCACTTTTCTTTGGATTGTGTGTTTTATTTGAATGAGAACAAGGTGGTCATTATCAAGCTGAGTGTGTACATCATCCAGCAATTCAAATCCAATTGTTTCACCCTTCTTGAGGGTTAATAATTTGTATAAAAAATAGTAGTATTGGTAATCAAAGCCAGCAATTGTCCCTGCTGCAGATGTTTTCTCCGTATGAGGTTTTCCTGTCATATTAACCTCTTACTTCCGTTCCTTATTTATTGATACATTTATCATGTTATTTCTACTAGTTGGTCTCTTATCTCGGTGTTCACTTTGAGTCGAAACAGACATACTTCGCCCACCGTATAACGCCTAAAGCAGCCGCGCAGTATGCGTCGGATGGCTTTTCTTGTTACGTTTCATTTTCGGGCTTAGTGTCTATTACAGCCATATTAATGGCCTTAGGAAGTACCTTTTGCACCTCTTCAATTGAATATCCTTTGGTATGAAACACCGTATTCCCTTCAATCGTTATTATCACTTCCCTACTTTTACGTGCATCAAGCCAAGCAACAACAATCTTTGCAATGGCGTTCCAAGACATAGCTTCAGATAAGGCCGTTATTGTTTCCACAAAACCACTAGCTTGCGGGTTGTTTGTATATAGCCCAAGTCCATTGTGTTCGATGCCTTCAGCGTCCAGCATTTCTAAAAAGGAACATTCACTATGCTTGAAGAGAGTAATTCTTAGTGAACTATATTGAGACATTTAAATGGCTTCCATGCTGCAAATAAACATAACGCTTAATGCACTTGCGCGCATCACACGTCAAATTGCCTTTACTTGTTAGGTTTTATGGCTCGTACACGGCATGAACAAATTCATATCCCATAACCAGAGTTTCACCAGCAAGTTCTTCAATACGATGCTGACTGACATTAATTTGCCCGCCTGGCTCTCCACCCTCTCCGTCAAAGACTGCTTCAACCTCAGCATCCAATGTTTGATCGCCTAGAGCAATACACTCAGCCTTAACAAAATAATCAAACCCATCATGCACTTTAAAATGAACGATATCTCCAACTTCAATTTCTGGTAGCTCATCAGCAAATTCATTTTCTATCCATTCACGCATTTGAAACCTCCTTGGCAAAACTTTGGCCAATTGAAACGTAACAGTTTAGTATACGGATTCCATTTATTGGGGCCACCTATTAGCACATCAAAGACCTATCCCTAAATATGAACTTACTGATTTAGCTCACTTTTCATTTTTATGCAAACCGTTTTTCACCAATAGGTGGACATAATATATGGTTAGTTTGCAAATAAGTGCAGGATAATGCTACATACACGGAAAAATACTGGGTATAAAAACAGAAAACAAGAAGACTTAAGCGGGGAGTTTAGCCTTACGGGAGGCTGGCACCTCCCGGCTGCTGGGGCGGAAGAAGCGTTACAGTAACGCTTCTTTTGAGTTGGTTGGTTCTAGTGCGAAGACCGTTGGGCTGGATTCACTGCTTGCGATAATCGTTTGGCCATCCGCCAGGTGCGCTTCAACCGAGTGACCTAAATTAGCTAATGGGTTGCTGGTAGGTGTGTAGCTATGTGAGTGAGTAGCACCTTGCGCTAGGTTGGATTCGGTCGCTTGTGCACCTACATCGTTCAGTGGGTTAGCGAAGGCCTGTGATGCGAAAAGAGCGGTAGTGATCAAAGTAGCGTTTAGTAAAGTTTTCATAATCTGTATTCCTTAATTCGTTGTGTTGATGGGTGTACTTTAAAACCCAAAACTGAAACGAAACTGAAATAAGAAAAACTTTTTTGTGTATTCCTATTTACTGCAATCTGGCCAGTAAGTTCTTTTGCCAACCTTTTTATTCGTGCGCTGGCACAAAGTGTCTAGCGGCATTCTGTTATCCTAGAAAAAGATCTATGATAGCTCTTTAAGAACAGAATGGATTTTTGGAGACTAGGACGTGATTACCCTCACTAGCAATGCATTGGCATCCAGTTCAACTAAAACCTCTCAAGCTCAAGCAAATGAAGTGCAGCCAACTCGCACCACACCTTCGGTTACGAGTGAAAACCAAGATACCCAACCTGTTTTTAGCTCTCGTGCAGAAAAGCTGGCACAGATAAATAAAGAGTTCGATATTACTACCCCAGGCTTTCGTATTTCGCAGCAGTTTATTAACCGGTTATCCGAAATAGGGTTCATCAGCGAAAATGAGGCAACTGAGCTTAATAAAGGGCTACCATTGACTAGCAGCGGCACGCAATCCACCGAGAGTGTAGAGACACTAAAATCGGCCGTGGAGATCATTTTTGAACGCATCAAGAATGAAGATGGCGTATCTGGCCTGCTATCGGTTCTGGATAAGTCTCAGCAGATACTCGATAACCTTGATGGTTCTAAATCAAAGGTGTTTCCTATAGATCCGACCACCGCTGCTGCAGAGCTTGATCATTATCTAAAAAGCGATAACGCAAGCGTTCTTACCGAGAAGGAAAAGCAATCCTTAGGCGATTTAAAAACAGCATTCACCATCGCCGATAAGCTCAGTCCAGAACAGCGCACTTCAGCAGAAATTAGTAAGTATATGGAAATCCTTAAACGCTACAGCTAAGTCAGCAAAAATCCATGCATTCACTCTAGAAGCGAATTTCAGCAATACCGCATCTACGTACTCCAAGTTAACTATCAGGCACAAAAAAGGGATACCGTTGTTACCAACTGGGTATCCCTTTTTAACCGCGCTTAGTTAGCTGTTGGCTAGTTAAGCGCTAGCATGTTTGAGTAGCTTACATCATGCCGCCCATACCACCCATGCCGCCCATGCCGCCCATATCAGGCATACCAGCACCAGCGTCTTGTGGCTTATCAGCAACCATTGCTTCTGTTGTGATCATCAGACCCGCAACAGATGCCGCCGCTTGCAGCGCAGAGCGTGTTACTTTAGCTGGATCTAGGATACCCATTTCCAGCATGTCGCCGTATGTTTCGTTGCCAGCGTTGTAACCGAAAGAGCCTTTGCCTTCGCGTACTTTAGAGACAACAACCGAACCTTCACCACCTGCGTTGTTTACGATCTGGCGCAGTGGCGCTTCCATCGCACGGCAAGCCAGCTCGATACCGATTGTTTGGTCGTGGTTGTCACCCTGCAAGCCTTCGATCGCCTGTAGTGCACGGATCAGTGCAACACCACCGCCAGGTACAACACCTTCTTCAACTGCAGCGCGCGTTGCGTGTAGTGCATCTTCAACGCGTGCTTTTTTCTCTTTCATTTCAACTTCAGTTGCTGCGCCTACTTTGATGACTGCAACACCGCCAGCCAGCTTAGCTACACGCTCCTGCAGTTTTTCACGGTCGTAGTCAGATGAAGTCTCTTCGATCTGTGCACGGATCTGGTTTACACGTGCTTGGATTGCGTCAGCAGCGCCTACACCATCAACAATGATTGTGTTTTCTTTGTTGATTGATACACGCTTAGCTTGGCCAAGGTGCTCAAGTGTTGCAGTTTCCAAGCTCAGGCCAACCTCTTCAGAGATTACCGTACCGCCAGACAGGATAGCGATATCTTCTAGCATCGCTTTACGACGATCGCCAAAGCCAGGTGCCTTAACCGCTGCTACTTTAACGATACCGCGCATGTTGTTTACAACCAGTGTAGCTAGCGCTTCGCCTTCTACATCTTCAGCGATAATCAGCAGAGGACGTGAAGATTTAGCTACTTGCTCCAGTGTTGGCAGCAGGTCACGGATGCTGGAGATTTTTTTATCAACCAACAGGATGAATGGCTGTTCTAGTTCAACAGACATGTTGTCTTGGTTGTTGATAAAGTAAGGAGACAGGTAGCCACGGTCAAACTGCATACCTTCTACTACGTTCAGTTCGTTTTCCAGACCTGAACCTTCTTCAACCGTGATAACACCTTCTTTGCCTACTTTTTCCATTGCTTCAGCGATCAGTTCGCCAACAACAGTGTCAGAGTTTGCAGAGATCGTACCTACTTGAGCGATTGCTTTAGAATCGGCACAAGGTACAGCCATCGCTTTGATCTGTTCAACTACAGCTGCTGCTGCTTTGTCGATACCGCGCTTCAGGTCCATTGGGTTCATGCCTGCCGCTACAGATTTCAGGCCTTCGTTTACAATCGCCTGAGCCAAAACAGTAGCCGTTGTTGTACCATCACCCGCTACATCGTTAGCCTGAGACGCTACTTCTTTAACCATCTGTGCGCCCATGTTCTCGAACTTATCTTCCAGTTCGATCTCTTTGGCAACCGATACACCATCTTTAGTGACCGTTGGCGCGCCAAATGCTTTATCCAATACAACGTTACGGCCTTTAGGGCCCAGTGTTGTTTTAACAGCGTTAGCTAGAATGTTTACACCTTCCAGCATGCGCTGGCGAGCATCATCTCCGAAACGTACGTCTTTTGCAGCCATTGTTTCTTAATCCTGTACTTAGTTAATCTGAGTAAATTTGACAAAAGCAGTGAAAGTGCTGGGATTATGCTTCCAGAACACCGTAAATTTCGCTTTCGCTCATGATCAGCAGCTCTTCACCGTCGATTTTTACAACGTTTGAGCCTGCGTATTGTCCAAATAGAACTTTGTCGCCAACGTTTACAGACAGTGCACGTACTTCACCATTTTCAAGTACACGACCCTGTCCAACGGCAACAACTTCACCCTGATTCGGCTTTTCAGCAGCGGAACCTGGCAGTACGATACCGCTGGCAGTTTTTTTTTCTTCTTCACTGCGGCGAACTACTACACGATCGTGAAGTGGACGAATTTTCATCTGATCTTTCTCCTGATGGTTTGATCAAAAAGCCAATTAGCAATTGATAAATCGAAGACCGTAACCATCCGGTTACCGGTTGAAATACTAAATGGGGGCTAAGGGATCTATTTCAATCCCTTAAATAAGATTTTTTTTAGAAAATTAGTCATCGTCTTCGCGACGATACTCACCATCGATGACATCGCCTTGTCTAGGCGGAGGCGTTTCTTTCTTGAAAGGGGATTGGCGCTTTTGTTGCGGGTCATGAAAGACGTCAGGCTCATCTTTAAAGGTTTGCTGTCCACCCATCGAAACAACCGTAAACCGAGACATCACCATTTTGGCAAAGGCCTGACGGGTAAACGGTATCAGACAACAGAAGCCTATAACGTCGGTAACAAACCCTGGGGTAATCAGTAATGCTCCCCCTACCGCCAAAACTAGGCCTTCGACCATCTCTTGGCCTGGCATTTCCCCCGCATTCATACGCTGCTGCGCCCGAGAGAGAGTAGAAATCCCTTGATAACGCAGCATGTTCACGCCGATGAACGCCGATAATAGTACTAATCCAACGGTATACCATGTACCGATGGCCTGCCCTACATTGATAAGCACAGTGATTTCGATAATAGGGATAATTATAAAGAGTAAGAATAGAAAAGGCATAAATAGAGTGATCAACCAAATTTTTCCCAACATCAGACCAGATGCAGAGAAAAATCGCAACCATTAGACCATAGTCTAAATACAAGATTTGTAAGCTTTCTCAAACCTCACCCTCGATAAATTTAAACTTTAAAATCAGTAGATTACGAGAAGCAACCTGTTAAACTGCGCCGGCCTAAAAATAAGGGTTTTCACCTACTTAGCAAAAATATGAATAGACATTCATGAAATGGCACTCTAAATTGTTGCACTGCAAAATATTGCAGTGCACAATAAGAACATAGATAACAGATTAACAAGGTACCCTACGATGGAATTGAAAGATAAAGTAATCGTTATTACCGGTGGCGGCCGTGGTTTAGGTCGTTCAATGGCTTTGGAACTGGCTGGCCGTGGCGCTAAATTAGCTCTGGCTGACCTGAATGCAGAAGACTTGGATGTCACTGTCGGTCTTTGCATGGAAAAAGGCGTTGAAGCACGCGGATACATTGCCAACGTTGCTGATGAAGCTAGCGTTGAAAAACTGTTCAATGACGTCGTAGCAGACTTCGGAACACTTCATGGCTTGGTTAACAACGCAGGTATTACCCGTGACGGTTTGTTCCTGAAAGTTGACCGCGAAACCGGAAAAGTCGTTAAGAAGATGTCTATGGACCAGTGGAATCTGGTGATGGACGTTAACCTGACAGGTACGTTCTTGTGCGCTCGCGAAGCTGCCGCTCAGATGATCAACACAGGTTCTGAAGGTTGTATCATCAACATTTCTTCGGTTTCTCGCTCTGGTAATATGGGCCAGACTAACTACACAGCTACCAAAGCAGGTGTAGAAGCGATGGCCGTAACATGGGCAAAAGAGCTGGCGCGTTACGGTATTCGTGCGGCTTCTATCGCTCCAGGTTACATCGGTACAGAAATGGTTATGAGCATGAAGCCTGAAGCGCTGGAAAAAATCGCAGCAGGTATCCCAGCTAAGCGTCTTGGTAAGCCTGAAGAGATCGCTCGCACAGTAACCTTCATCCTCGAAAACGACTACGTTAATGGTCGTTGTATCGAAGTGGATGGCGCTCTGCGTATCTAACCAGATCGCGCTCTGCATAGAAGCCGGCCTTTGTGTCGGCTTTTTTGTTTGTTTTACATCCTCTGTAATGACAGACACAATAGCGAGTCGATTTTAAAAGGACTCTGCATGTCGCCTTCGGATTCACACTCAAGCACTTGGCTTGAGTCGGCCAAAATCTATTTACACCCCAGAGCCATTACGTTGCTGTTTCTTGGCTTTTCCTCTGGTCTGCCGCTGCTTTTGGTCTTTGGTACCCTCTCTTTTTGGTTACGAGAGGCAGGCATCGAACGAAGCTTAATTACCTACTTCTCATGGGTCGGTTTAGCATATGGCTTTAAGTGGCTGTGGTCACCATTAGTGGATCGAATTCAGCTGCCGCTTTTAGGGCGCTGGTTGGGCCGAAGACGAAGCTGGCTGTTCTTATCTCAAACGATGCTAATTGCCAGCTTATCGGCACTCGCCTTTTCTGATCCGTTAAATGATATTGAGTTAATGGCGATATTGGCATTAGCGGTGGCCTTTAGCTCTGCGACACAGGATATCGTGATAGATGCATACCGAATCGAGTCAGCCGGTGAGCGTTTACAAGCGGCGATGGCTGCCACTTATATGGCAGGGTATCGGCTTGCCATGATAGTTGCGGGCGCAGGTGCCCTGGCTATTGCAGCTTGGGTTGCCCCGGATGCCACTCTCTATTCGCAAACTTCGTGGAAAGTAGCGTATCTATCCATGGCCGCACTGCTGGGCACAGGGCTAATTACTACATTGCTCATATCAGAACCTCAGATACCCGATCAGGACGCCGAGCTAACGCAGCAACGTGAGCGTATCCTTGCATTTACAGAAAACTATGCGCATCTTCCCAAAAGTTTAGCCCACTTAATTGCTTGGGCTTATATAGCTATCATCAGCCCATTTGCTGACTTTATTCGGCGCTACGGCCTGCAAGCGATCATCATTCTAGCCCTGATTGGCACGTATCGAATATCCGATGTCATTTTGGGCATTGTCGCCAATGTATTTTATGTGGATATGGGATTCACCAAGCAGGAGATCGCGCAGATCATCAAAGTGTTTGGTGTCGTGATGACGATCATAGGCGCCGGCATTGGCGGGATTTTAGTCAACCGCTTAGGCGTTATGAAGATCCTCTTTGCTGGCGCCCTTCTGGTCGCGTTAACTAATTTGCTGTTTGCATGGTTAGCGACGTTAGGACATAACGTATTGGCGCTCACTCTGGTCATTTCACTGGACAATCTTAGTGGTGGTATAGCAACAGCAGCCTTTGTGGCTTACCTATCTAGTCTGACCAATATTCAATATTCGGCCACTCAATATGCTTTATTCAGCTCCATAATGCTGCTATTCCCTAAATTTTTGGGAGGATTTTCTGGCGGCGTTGTTGATGATGTCGGCTATGTTGTTTTCTTCTGCGGCGTCGCACTCATTGGGTTGCCAGTACTCTTTCTTGTTTGGTTAGCAGCTAAAAATCACACCAAACACGAATGATAATAATTATCATTTACTTTATATAGAGTTAAAGTTATTCTCATTTAACTGAAAAGGAGAATGACTATGACTTACATGATAGATGCTTGGTTAGAACGCTCTGATCCGTATATTCGCGTAATCCACAAAGAGCGCAAGATTCCTGTGCTGGAATGGAAAGGTCAGCAAGTTAACGAAATGATCGCTTCAGGCGCCCTCTGCCCCTTTGATTTCTCAACATCAAATATTAATACCCAAGAGTTAGTTAAAGAACTCTTCATACTTTCATGCCTAGAAGAAAGCACTAGCACAGTTATGTGAACTTTTTGTTAAAGCCTTGCTTAAGGAGAATGCACTCTGTAAAGTAAAACGTATATACAAACGATATACCTTAGATAGCCAATTCATATGTTTTTTGATATCTATTGACCATATCTTTCTTAGGATCCGAAAGTATGAGCAACAAAAAGAAGGCAAAAAACAGTCAGCTGGTCGTCCGTATTAATGATCAGGAGAGAGATGCATTTGTCTCTCTTTGTGAAGAATTAGATACCAGTGCGGCACGTGAAGTACGTCGTTTTATACGTAGTTTTATTTTGGAGCACGGTGATGAAAACACCGGTGTTTCAGACAGTGCTAAAGACAGCACGTTAAAGTGACCACTGTTGGTCAAGTAATCTCAAGGAGAAGTTAGAAATGGCTAAGTCAAACGCAAAATCTATCAAAAAAGATATCAAAGCACGCAAAGCAAAAATCGCTAAGCACGAAGGCAAGCTGAAAGCACTGAAAAAGCTGCTGAAAAAAGCGAAGTAAGCTTGATAGGGGGTGGTTCTACAGCCACCCCGTGTTTTTCGCGAGTTAATCGCGGAAATTATTAAACTGTAGTGGCATTTCGATTTCTGCGTCTTTTAGTAGCGCAATAGCCTGTTGCAGATCGTCACGTTTTTTACCCGTTACACGCACTTTCTCGCCTTGTATCTGCGCCTGTACTTTAAGCTTCGCGTCTTTAATCTGCTTAGTGATTTTCTTACAGGTCGGTTGATCCAGACCTTGTTTTAGCATTAGCTCCTGACGGGCTTTAACACCGGATAGTTCTGGGTCCTTCTCTTCTAGGCATTTAATATCAATACCCCGTGATATCAGCTTAGCTCTAAGCACCTCAATCATCTGCTTGAGCTGAAAATCCACATCCGCTTCCATTTGAACACTATCGCCATTTAGCTCAAATTTGGCAGCGACACCTTTAAAATCATAACGAGACTGAACCTCTCGATTTGCCTGATCAACGGCATTGGTTACTTCATGTTTATCCAGTTCAGATACAATATCAAATGATGGCATTCGTAAGTCCTCATAAATTTAGTACCATTTTAACCAAGCTATCGAGGCTTTTCACCCTCGTAGACTGACAATCCTAGTGAGCAAGGAACATCTTAATGCATTGGCATATTCTTGGCGTAGGCGCAATTGGTTCCGTTTGGGCGGCGCAGCTTCATTTAGCCGGTTATCAAGTGACGCTGTTATTACGCAATAAACAGAAACTCCTAACCTATCAACAGCAGGGATTAGTCTACGAATCGGATAAACTAGGTAGACATCAGCTTAATATCGATGCAGAACTTATAGATGCCCACTCGCCTATTGAAAACCTATTGGTCGTGACCAAGGCATTTGCCTCTCTTGAAGCCCTAAACAGCGTTGCAGAGCGCTTAACACCTCATAGCCAAGTGGTTATGCTACAAAATGGCATGGGGCCACAACAGCAAGCAGCGGCACAATACCCCCACCTCTCCATCTGGGCTGCGACAACGACGGATGGCGCTTATCTTAAAAAGCCGTTCCATGTGATTCGTGCGGGCTATGGAGAAACCCTCTATGGGCCTCTCAACCAAAGCGCAACGGGGTTTACTGATACTCTTTTTCCTCAAGTTTTCCCAGAACTTCAGATAAATCAGACGCCCGATATTTTGCACAAACTTTGGTGTAAGGTGGCTATTAATGCGGCCATTAACCCTTTAACCGCTCTTTATCAATGTAAGAATGGCGAGTTACTCAATACAGTTGAACGGCGTAATACCGTGGCAGACCTTTGCGATGAAATCAGTCGCGTTGCCAACGCATGTGATCAACCGCTTTTTGAACAACCCCTTTTTGACGTTGTCGCACACGTTGCCAAGCAAACGGCTGGCAACTTCTCATCGATGCATCAAGATATACTCCACCAGCGGCCAACAGAGATTGAACAAATCACAGGTTTCATCTGCGATGAGGCAACCCGACACGGTATAGCCACACCTATCAATGAAGCGTTACGTCATGAGATCCAAGCACTCTCTGAGCGCTCGAAGTAATGGAATATGGCTTAAAACGCCTATTTGAAGATTTAATGACAACAGACCCAAAAAAGCATGACCTGAGTCAAAGGTAACAAGGTTTAACAGGAGGATAATCAATCACAACAACCCTTAAAAGGAGATGCGTATGGAGCATGAAAATCAGGCCGTTTTACAAGAAGCAGCAGAAACAAATCAGACCGCTTCGTCACTGATTGATTTGCCGACCTCCGATGAAAACAACAGCAACTACCCCTACCAAGACAAAATCTCTAGAGATGAGTACGAGAAGCGCAAAAAAGAGCTTCAGATTGAGCTGCTAAAAATGCACAACTGGGTTCGAGAAACCGGAGAGCGCGTAGTCATCCTGTTTGAGGGACGAGACGCAGCGGGTAAAGGCGGCACCATCAAGCGATTTATGGAACATATGAACCCCCGTGGTGCAAAAGTTATCGCGCTCGAAAAGCCTACCGAAGTAGAAAAAGGCCAGTGGTATTACCAACGCTATATTGAGCACCTACCCACCAAAGGCGAGATCGTTTTATTTGACCGCTCTTGGTACAACCGGGCCGGTGTCGAACGAGTTATGAATTTTTGTACACCTGCGGAATATCTCGAATTCATGCGTCAAACACCCGACTTTGAACGTATGTTGGTTCGTAGTGGCATTCGACTCTTTAAGCTATGGTTCTCTGTCAGCCGGGATGAGCAGTTCCGTCGTTTTCAGGCACGCAAAGTTGATCCACTCAAACAATGGAAACTTTCCCCAATTGACTTAGCCTCATTAGATAAGTGGGATTCGTATACCGAGTCGAAAGAAGCGATGTTCTTTTACACAGATACCGCTGATGCACCTTGGACTGTGATTAAGTCAGACGATAAAAAACGTGCTCGTATCAACGCCATGCGCCATATTTTGAATTCACTTCCATACCCTAATAAAAATACGGACATTCTCCTTGAGCCAGATCCGTTAATTGTGGGTAATGCGCGGGATATTCACGAGCAGGATGAACATATTTTACTGCCGGATAATCAGTAATTAGGCATAGAGGGAAAACAAATGTCTCAAAAACAAACACAACACTCTCAACAAGTCGTCGCAACCTTTAGAAACAAACTCCCTGCGGCACTGGTCTCCCAACTGGGTGATGAAAATTTTGCGATGCTGGAACTATTGGTTGAATCAGCAATGAGCACAGCAGTGCTAGAGGAACTAGAAAAAGCTGCTGATCGTGTAGAAAAACTATCTCACGAAATCCGCAATTTCGCTGAGCATTACGACGCATAAGCCGTTCTACCGCCCACCATCATCGGTGGGCGGTTTCTGATTTGCCACTCATATCACTCAACAGTACACTCCCTTCCATAGCCCAACCTCCACTCTGTTATAGGGATCTATCTATTATGGCGAATCGCCTTACACGAATTTACACCCGCAGCGGCGATAAAGGCACAACAGGATTAGCCGATGGCAGCCGTATCTCGAAAACATCAGACAGAATCGAAGCGTTAGGTGACATTGATGAACTGAATGCGGTTTTAGGTGTTCTCCTACAACATATAAAACAAGATGATGCTTTAATTACCCTACTATCTCTCATTCAAAATGATCTGTTTGATTTAGGGGGTGAGCTGGCAATGGCTTCAGAAGAATATCAAGCAATTGACCAATCTATGATTGATCACTTGGAAACGGAGCTAGATAAACTCAACGCTAACCTTCCTCCGCTGACGGAATTCATTTTACCCGGAGGTAATTTAGCAGCTGCATATTGCCATCAGGCCAGAACCCTCTGCCGTCGTGCAGAACGACAGCTGATTCGCCTTCACGAACAACAACCCCAGAACTTGCTAAGTATCAGTTATCTTAATCGTTTATCTGATCTTTTATTCGTTTGCGCAAGAACGCTGGCTCGCCAAGATGGGCAGGCCGAAGTGTATTGGCAACCTCGTCACAAAAGATAGCTCTACCCCGGGTGAGCCAGCGCAATACGCGCTTGCGTAGCAAATTGATTGAAACAAGCAAAGTCCTCATCTTTGATGGCACGATGATGGCAATCTGCATACAAAAGGCCTATTGGCTTTTTCCTGACCCGAATGGGTGCCATGACCATACCTGAGGGCTTAACTTGTTCCATGAACAAAGAGGGCAAACGCTCTAACCATCCCGGCTCTTGCACATCCGTAACCAGAAGGGTCATATCTTTTTGTAAGATTTGATAGAACAAACGTAATGAGTCCTCATGTGTAGCTGGGGTAAAGAAACGCTCTAAAGCCGTTAAATCACTCCCCTCACCTATTTTAAACACGAGTGATCTGGGTTCTGTTCGAAACAGACAAAACACGACACGATCAAACGCGGTACAGGCCTGAATCCCCTCAACCACCAGTGCCAAAATATCATGCGGGCTGCCTTTTTGGGCTGTTAGTTCAGATAAACGGGACAAGTAATTTAGTTGCTTCGTGGGGTCAGATACTACCGTAGTAGGCTGAATCACATTGGTTTTATCTTGTGATAGCTCTTTACGGGAATGGAAGAAGTAAGCGGCCCTTCGGATGGCATCATCAATGGAAAGGTTACCGGTTTCCTGTAATTTAGGGACGAGCGTTGACATATTGAGGCCATATTCATCTGTCATGTCCGCTGTCAGTTTGCAGGCCACTTCAAAACTTTGCTCCAATGCCTCATTGGCAATAGGTAAAGATTTTTGCAACACCTCGGTTAGTTGCTCTATAGAGCAATGCTGGTGCTGTTCAGCATAAATCGTTTCTATCAATTGATGACTAACAGACACAATATGGTGCTGATGGCGAACCTGTATGGGTGACTCATCAGCAGTCATCTCATCCATTGTCCGTACCACTGAGCTTGGGAAGCCCCAGCTTTGCGCAAGATCCTGTCCAATATCACTGAACTGCCCGCCCAGCGCTTCTAGCTGTATGTTGTTCCAGCTTTTCTTTCCGTTTTGCCTTGCTGTCCGCATCTGCTCATAGGTTTCGGGAAGACAACATGCCACGCATACCTCGCCCAAACTAAACAGCAATCCGCATAGGAAAGTTTCTTCAATATCCCTAAGGCCCGCTTTCGCAGCTAACTCTCGGGCCATTGACGCATTAAGAAAAGCCCTTAGCAGGAGTTTCTCAATACCTGATTCTGGATAGGCAACAGTAAAACTCTCGATGAGTTTAAGTGTAATCGAGAGGTTTTTAATGCGTTCAAAGCCAAGTAGCACTACCGCCCTTGAAATTACCCGAATCTCCCCTACCCCTCGATTAAACTCCGGTGTATTAGAAATTTTCAGCACCTTCGCTGAAAGGCTGACATCCTTCATGATCGCCATAGCTAATGCCATCGCGTCACTTTCAGGTGAGCTGCTAATCTCACGGATACGATTTAAGGTCGCACTAAAGACAGGCAGATCGCCCGTCTTACGCAACTGAGTGTTAATCTGAGAAAGAGTGACTTGATACTTAACCACGATACGCCTGTCGTTAGTAACTACACTCTTAAAAGGTAGACAATGGAACGCAGAATTGACAGTTATCGTGAAAGTTTTGTTCGCGCATTATCCAACAGCTTACACAGCTGGCGAGCCCCCTCTAGTACACGAACCGTTGGACGACTCACCAAATCAGCATCTAGGGTATAGAGTGTTTCGTGCTTAACCGCAGGAATCTCGGGCCAAGCTAGCCATGTTTGCTTCCAGTCCGCAGGCGTGCCTTGCGTTGGCGCTAAAATCACATCAGGCCCCAGTAGAACGACACTCTCTACACTGGTTTTTGGGACAGCCTCAGGCCGATTTGCAAACACATTGTCACCTGCGCACAGCTCTATCATCTGGCTCACTAATAGGGATCGATTAGCCGTCATGAGGGGTTGGCTCCAAAGCTGATAGAATACCGAAACTCTAGGGGCTGATTGGTATTGCATCTGCAGCTCAGATAGCGCTTGGCGGTAATCTTGAACAATCTCATCTGACCTTTCTACGGCACCAGTCAGTTTCCCTAAACGCTGTACAGTATCGGCGATATCCTTGAGAGATTTTGCTGAAGAGCGATACACCACAAGCCCTAACCTTTCCAATTGCGCCAATAGCTCAGGGGGATTCCCCCCGTGCCAAGCGATCACCAAGTCGGGGCTCATTGCGTAGATCTTTTCTACACTGATAGCGTCAGCCCCTCCTAAACGAGGGATCGATAAAGCAGCTTTAGGATAATCACTGTGCTCCACCGTCGCCACAATACGCTCGCCTACACCCAATGCATACAAGTGCTCAGTGGCATGAGGCGCCAGTGTTATAATTCGCATCGCAGGCTGGCCAACCGTAACTACGCGACCACTATCATCTTCTACCGATAGTGCCCATGCCATGTTTGAGAACACCATAATCAACAAAATAACCCTGCAAACAATCATACGCTGCCTCTATGAAAAACTTCCCATCAATCATAACGAAAAAGCCACCCGAAGGTGGCTTAAATCAACAAACGAATGGGTTACTTTTTAAGATCAACAATGGTTCGGCCTTGCACCTGCCCTTTAATGATCTTATCTGCATATTCAGGGACTTCTTCCAAAGAGATTACCTGGCCGATTTCACCTATTAACTGCTCCGGCAACTCATTTTGTAAGCGCTGCCAAGCTTGCGAACGACGCTCATAGGGGCACATCACCGAATCAACCCCTTGAAGCCGAACATTACGCAAAATAAAAGGCATCACCGTGGTAGGAAGCTTATAACCACCCGCCAAACCGCACGCGGCTACCGTACCACTGTAATCCATTTCTGCGAGTATCCGTGACAAAATAACATCACCAACGGTATCAATAGCACCTGACCAACGTTGCTTTTCCAGTGGCCGGGGAGACTCGCTCATCTCTTCGCGTGTCAAGATATGCTTAGCCCCTAATTCCTTCAGATAAGGAGCCGTTTCCTCACGACCCGTGATAGCTGCAACCTCATACCCTAAACGAGCCAGTAAAGCGACCGCGACTGAACCCACACCACCAGCGGCACCTGACACCACAACGGTTCCTTTATCCGGTGTAACACCACCCTCTTCCAGCGCCATCACGCATAACATGGCCGTTAAACCTGCCGTACCAATTGCCATGGCAGTTTTAGGCGCCATTCCTTCAGGCAAAGGCACAAGCCACTCTGCTTTCATACGCGCTTGCTGAGATAATCCCCCCCAAAAGCGCTCACCTACACTCCAGCCTGTCATAATCACTTTTTCACCAACGGAAAACTGTGATGACTCAGACGCTAAAACCGTACCTACCAAATCAATACCAGGCACCATAGGAAACTTATGGACAATTTTCCCGCTGCCGGTAATAGCCAACCCATCTTTGAAATTAATAGAAGAGTAGTCCACTTCAATTAACACATCTTCATTCGGTAAGTCTGACACATTGAGTGTTTTAATCTCTGAGACCGTTTTCCCATCGACTTGATCTAGTACGAGCGCCTTGAACATGATTATTTACCTATTTGTATGACAAATATTTAAATACATAATTACTTTTAAATTCTCCTCTGTCAAGCTAAGCTAATCCTCTAGTCTAAGATTTGACGCTTTCCCCTAAAATCAAAGGTGCGTTCGTTTTTACAAGCGATCTAAAGCAGCTATTCAAGAGAGTGATTTGTGAAGTCCATTGCATTTGAACCGATTCACCAACAAAGCTTATCCAGGCAGATTGCTGATCAAATCCGTCAGGCTATTGTCGATGGGTCTCTCGAGGCGGACGACCGTCTACCTACCGAAGAGGAGCTAGCCGTTCGTTTCAATGTTTCGCGCCCCACCATACGTGAAGCACTCAAGCGGCTAGCTGCACAAAATCTCGTGCGCTCTAAACGTGGCCCAAGCGGAGGGACTTTTGTCAATCGCCCCAGTGTCAGAGAGTTAAGTGAGTCTCTTGCGGGGGCAACAACACTTTTGGTGGGCCTAGAAAGTTTCTCGCTGGATGAAATCACCCAAACCAGACTAAGCTTAGAAACTCTATGCTGTCGCCTTGCTGCCGAGCACCGTACTGATAGCGACTTAGATAACCTGCAAAAAGAGTTAACTATCCAGTCCAACCCCGACCTTACCGCCGAAGAACTCTGTGCGTCTGATGTAAGGTTCCATCGCGCCATCACCGATGCCACTGGCAACCGGATGATAAGCTTTATCATGTATGCCGTCATTGAAGCACTACAGCCGGTTGCCAATATGGTGGCTCATCGTTTTCGTGAAAGAGAAATTATTTACCGCCAACATCAGCAAATCTTTGAGGCTATTAGCTCTAAAAATGCCGAGTTAGCTGAACACTTCATGAAAGAACAGATTCTCTATTTAAGCGATCTCTATCAAGCTGTCGCTGATAGCAGACCCTGAAAAAAATTTCATGATAAATACAACCTTCTTGATGAAGGTTAATAGGTTTTAATTACGCTTTCCTTTATTCTATGGGCTACAAAATAAACATTCAGGCAGTGAGGAGTAACTGTGGAAGAAAGTAATATCTGGATCATCGGGATCGTTGCATTGGCTATAGGTGCATTGATTGGCTACCTGTTAGGTCGTGCAGGAGCCGATAATAGTGAAGAGCAGCAGAAACTTGAAGACGTTCAGAAAGAGCTCGACTCCTACAAAGCGCAGGTAGCCGGCCACTTTGAAGAAACCGCTGAGCTGGTCAATAAAATGACAGAATCCTATCGCGAAGTTTACGCAAAACTCGCTACAGGTGCTCAAGTACTGTGTGATGCAGAAACGGCTCGCTCCATTGAGTCAACCATGACTCCTCAGCTCACTGTCCAAAAGGATGTTGAAGAAGCTCCAGTAGCCGATGAAACAACCACTGAGGAGCCAGAAGTTGAAGCACCTATCGAGCCCCCTCGTGACTATGCTCCAAAGAAAGCAGATGAAGCGGGAGCCCTATCTGAAGAATATGGGCTAAAAGATAGAAATAAGGCAGAAGCCGATACTGACGCTGTAAGCCCTGAAACCGAAAAAGAAGTCACTGAGAAAAAAGCTTAGTCTGACTTTTAACGTGTCGATCTGGTGAGATGAAAATAGCACCAGATCGAACACGCTCTTGACGATGGGGCTGCCCCTATACAGGGTTATCGATATCGATAAATTGGTGCTCTACACCAAAGTGGTTTTTCAGGTGCTCTCCAAGCGCTTGCACACCATACCTTTCTGTCGCGTGATGCCCTGCTGCGATGTAATCTATCCCTGCCTCTCTGGCAAAATGCACCGTTGGCTCTGATATCTCACCAGATATAAACAGATCTGCTCCAGCCGCGTGGGCTTTTTCTATATAGCTTTGTGCAGCACCCGTACACCAGGCAATCTTTTTCACTGGCCGATTCACACCCTGAATATACTGCACAGGGCGGCCCAACACCGTAGATATTTGTTTCCCTAGCTCATTCCCTGACATCTCCTGATTCAATTGTCCTAACATACCAATCGCGCGACCTAGCTCGCCCTCTAAACCGGCTTGTATTTGCCATCCCATTTTTTTAGCAAGCTGGGCGTTGTTACCTAACTCGGGGTGGGCATCTAACGGTAAATGATATGCCAGCAATCCCATATTACTCGTAAGTAATGTCTGCAGTCGGCGTTTTTTAATACCGGTGACACATGCGTTTTCGCCTTTCCAAAAATAACCATGATGAACCAATACTAAGTCGGCACCAAGGCTCACCGCTTCATCTAACAGTGCCTGTGATGCCGTGACACCCGAGACAATGCGTTTAACCTCTTTACGACCCTCTACTTGCAAGCCGTTAGGGCAGTAATCTTTAAACCACCCCACACTTAACAAATCTTCACAATATTTTTCCAAATCTGACGACAAAACTGTCATAAAATAGCCCTTGTATTAGCAACCGCTTTACAGTAACCGTATAATTCTACGGTGTTAATTAATATTCACCAACGCTCTTAGAGCATCCGTTAATTTTTTGGTACATTTTTGGAGCCTTAATGCGAAAACTCAGCTTTTTAGTATGGCCCATTATTACTGGAGTGCTACTGGCCGTTATCTTGCTTCAGTATTTCCCCAGCTTACTCTCCCCTCCAGCAACCACCGTTGAGATAAAAGAAACATCGGCCCCCAAGCAACTAGGGAATGGGCCTGTTTCCTATGCCGATGCCGTGGCCGTCGCAGCTCCATCTGTCGTCAACATTTATACCCGCACTTTGGTTAAAGAGAAACGCCATCCGCTAATTGATGATCCCCTTTTCCGGCGATTTTTTGATCTAGGGGATATGCCCCAACGAGAGCGTATTCAGTCCAGCTTAGGGTCTGGGGTCATTATCAGCGAGCAAGGCTACATTGTTACCAATAACCACGTTATTGCAACGGCCGATAGTATTGTTGTCGCACTCAGAGATGGTCGTGAAGCACCGGCTACAGTGGTAGGTACAGACCCTGAAACAGATTTGGCCATCCTGAAAATTTCGATGCCTAATTTACCAAGCATTACTCTCTCATCTTCTGAGCTATTACGTGTTGGCGATGTCGTTTTGGCGATAGGTAACCCTTTCGGCGTTGGGCAAACTGTTACCATGGGGATTGTCAGCGCTACCGGACGAAACCGTTTGGGATTAAACACCTATGAAGATTTTTTGCAAACAGATGCAGCGATAAACCCCGGAAACTCGGGGGGAGCTTTGGTAGATGCCCTTGGTAATCTCATTGGCATTAATACAGCGATCTTCTCGAAATCTGGCGGTTCTCAGGGAATTGGATTTGCGATTCCTTCTAACCTAGCAAAAAAAGTCTTAGCTGACCTTATTGAGCATGGTCGTGTTATTCGAGGGTGGTTAGGCATCGAAGTGCAAGAATTAACACCGACCCTAGCTGAGTCTTTCGGGTTAACCGATATGAACGGACTCATTATTGCGGGTATATACCGTGAAGGGCCTGCCCATAAAGCGGGTCTACAGCCAGGGGATATCATGCTATCGCTTAATGGTAAGGCTGTGGATGGAAAGCAATCGATGATCAGTATTGCCGATATTAAGCCTGGTGAGACGCTGCGAATTGAGTTCCTCAGAAATGGCCAAGCCTTGACAGCAGACGTTATTATCGGCGAACGCCCTCAATCACGTCCAGCTCGCTAAAAAACTCTCTAATATTACAATCGATAAAAAAGGCTGATTAAATCAGCCTTTTTTATGTACGCAGACTAGGTGCTCTTATGTATCAGACTTAATACGATACTCAGCCGAGCGAGCGTGAGCCGTCAGGCTTTCCCCTCTAGCTAACACAGAAGCAATTTTACCTGTCTCTGATGCGCCTTCTGCCGAGAACATGATGAGCGAAGAGCGTTTCTGAAAGTCATAAACACCTAGAGGTGAGGAGAAACGCGCCGTACCCGACGTAGGGAGAACATGGTTCGGCCCTGCACAGTAATCACCTAACGCTTCTGCTGTGTAGCGACCCATAAAAATAGCGCCAGCATGACGTATCGAGGGAAGAAGCGCCTCAGGGTTATCAACCGAGAGTTCCAAGTGTTCTGGCGCGATACGGTTGCTCACCTCTATCGCCTCATCCATATCGTTAACATGGATGAGTGCCGCACGGTTACGCAATGAAACCTCTATAATCTCTCGACGCTCCATTGTCGGCAGCAGTTTTCGAATACTCGCTTCTACCTGCTCGATATAGTCAGCATCGGGTGTGATCAGAATAGGCTGAGCATCTTCGTCGTGCTCAGCTTGAGAAAACAGATCCATAGCGACCCAGTCAGGATCCGTTTTACCATCACAAATCACTAATATCTCGGAAGGGCCAGCAATCATGTCAATGCCAACCGCACCAAACACAGCCCGCTTAGCCGTCGCAACAAAAATATTTCCGGGGCCTACAATTTTATCAACCTTCGGTACTGATTCCGTGCCATACGCTAATGCTGCAACGGCTTGGGCACCGCCAATCGTGAAAACACGATCTACGCCCGCTAAAGATGCCGCCGCAAGTACCAATTCATTGAGCTCGCCACCCGGCGTAGGTACCACCATGATAATCTCTTGAACGCCTGCAACATGGGCAGGTATCGCGTTCATTAGTACAGATGAGGGGTAAGCAGCTTTTCCACCTGGAACATACAAACCAACACGATCCATAGGTGTAACTTTTTGACCGAGCATAGTGCCGTCCGCTTCGGTGTACTGCCAAGAATCACTTTTCTGCTTCTCATGATACTGTCGAATACGAACTGCAGCCTGCTCTAAGGCAGCTCTTTGCTCTGTCGGCAATCCATCAAGTGCTTGCTTTAGTCGATCCGAACTAAGCTCCAATTGTGACATAGTACTGGCCACTGTGCGGTCGAAGCGATTCGTATACTCAACAACAGCAGCATCGCCCTGTTGCTTTACCGCATCCAGAATTTCATCAACAATCTGGTTTACCTTTTTATCAGAAACACTCTCCCACGCCAGTAGCTGATCAAGCCGCGCATTAAAATCTGCTTGACGTGTTGTTAAGCGGGCAATCGTTAAATCATCCATCGCTTTATGCCTCTCGTTGTTTGTCGACTGCTGCGGACATCATGTCTAAGATTGGTTGAATCTGTCGATGCTTCATTTTCATTGCCGCCTGCCCTACTACCAAGCGTGAGCTGATATCAGCAATAAAATCCATCGGCTCTAACCCATTAGCCCGTAATGTGTTGCCCGTATCTACAATATCAACGATACGATCCGCCAACCCCATAATCGGTGCTAACTCCATTGCACCATAGAGTTTGACAATATCGACCTGCTTGCCTTGCTGAGCAAAGTACTGACGTGCCACATTGACAAATTTAGTCGCGATTCTCATGCGACCTTCGACGGCTGGCGCATCCTTCAAACCAGCCACCATCAACTTACAGCGAGAGATATTCAAATCCAGCGGCTCATACAAGCCTTCTCCGCCATGTTCCATCAATACGTCTTTACCAGCGATACCCATATCAGCGCCGCCATACTCAACGTAGGTGGGAACATCAGTAGCACGGATAACAACCAGTTTGATATTTTCATGGTTGGTATCGAAAATCAGCTTACGGCTCTTAAAAATATTCTCAGCCGGTACTATGTTGGCAGCCTCTAAAAGAGGCAGTGTTTCTTCAAGAATTCGCCCTTTAGAGAGCGCAATCGTAAGCTGTTGTTTTTTCATCATGCCTTCACTTAGCCTGGAATTCGGCGAACTTTAGCGCCCATCATCTGAAACTTTTCTTCAATACATTCATAACCACGGTCAATGTGGTAAATACGATCGATCACTGTCGCACCATCAGCCACTAACGCTGCAATAACCAAGCTCGCGGATGCACGTAAGTCTGTTGCCATCACTGGCGCGCTCTTAAGTAGCTCAACACCTTCAATCGTTGCCGAGTTGCCATCAATTAAAATATTCGCGCCTAGACGAATCATCTCTTGCATATGCATGAAACGATTTTCAAAGATGGTTTCTTTGATATGACCCACCCCTTCAGCCACCGCATTTAATGCCGCAAACTGTGCTTGCATATCGGTCGGGAAAGCGGGGTATGGTGCCGTTGTTATATTAACAGCTTTAGGGCGACGCCCTTCCATATCTAGAGAGATCCAATCTTCACCGGTTTCAATCTTAGCGCCAGCTTCTTTCAATTTAAGCAAAACAGCATCTAGAATGTCCGCACGCGTGTTCTTTGTCTTCACATAACCACGTGTGGCAGCAGCAGCTACTAAAAATGTACCGGTTTCGATGCGGTCAGGCATCACGGAATAACGACACCCTTTCAGAGACTCAACGCCGTTTACTATGATCGTATCTGTACCTGCACCTTGGATATCAGCCCCCATTGCAATCAGGCAATTAGCCAAATCGACAACTTCGGGTTCACGTGCCGCGTTTTCTATAACACTCTGGCCTTCAGCAAGTGTTGCTGCCATTAAAATATTTTCTGTTCCGGTAACTGTCACCACATCAAAAAATATTTTAGCGCCTTTCAGGCGGCCATTGCTACGAGCACGAATATAGCCATCTTCCACTTTAATCTCTGCACCCATCGCTTCCAAGCCACGAATATGGAGATCTACAGGACGGCTACCAATGGCACACCCACCAGGTAGAGAAACTTCAGCTTCGCCATAATGCGCAAGCAAAGGACCTAAAACCAATATAGAAGCACGCATCGTTTTTACGAGTTCATAGGGTGCTAAAAACTCTTTGATCGTACGTGTATCAACTTCAACACTGAGTTTTTCATCAATGGTAAGTTCGACCCCCATGCGCCTAATCAATTCCAACATGGTGGTGATATCATGCAAATGGGGCAAATTACAGATCGTAATCGGCTCATCAGCCAATAGTGTTGCCGCCAATATAGGTAAGGCGGAGTTTTTAGCGCCGGAAATGCGAACTTCACCGTTCAGCCGGACACCACCTTCTATCATTAATTTATCCATTAAGGAATTTCCAGCCGTTGATTAACCCTGCAATGCTTGCCACTGCGCAGGTGTATAAGTTTTGATTGTCACGGCATGGATTGTACCGTTTGCTATGTACTCATTTAGGCACTGGTAGACCAACTGCTGCTTTTTCACAGGCATCAGCCCGTTAAACTGCTCACTAATAACAGTGACTTGAAAATCACAACCTTCACCAGCCGTTATTACTTGGGAGTTTTCGAGTTGAGATTCAATAATTTCTTTTACTTCTTCAGCGTGCATGAAGCGCTCCGGGACGAGTCATGTTTACAATATAGGGGCGGAATGATACCGAATTAGCCATTAAAAGGCGAAATTAAAAGGCCGCAGTTTAATTAGCTATATGGGCTTAGGTCCAATCCAACTAAACGGGCGATACCCAATAGCTCTTCAGGCAAACCCGATAGGTTAATGGTTATCTTTTGCGCGGCCGCAAAACGAATGCAGCAAAGACATACCGATAGTGCAGAGCTATCGACTCGTTTAACATCCTTAAAATCAATAATACACAAGCCTGAACTACGTTTTATTGACGCTTCCAGTTGGCTTCGCAAATCAACCGCATCAGGAAACAGCATATCTCCTGTCAGCTTGATGCGGTCGCCATCAGTAGCTAGCTGCATTCACTACTCCTGAACAGGCTTTTCATCAATTTGAGCTTTCCAGTTATCAATAACTGCACCTACATCGTACTTCGTGCGCTGCATCATATCCGCAAATTGATTCTTGAAGGTGATTCTCAGATTTATGCCATTAATCATCACATTCACCAACTTCCATTTGTCCTTTTTCTTAACCATATAGTTCACTATGGTGTAGCTGGTACCCGTTTTAGAGGTAACGTTCACAGAGACTATCTGTTTGTCCTCTTCAGGGCTTTCAGCTGCTGGGGCAGCAATGTCATATTTTTCGATATCAAACTCTAACAGCGACTTCGCATAAGTACGGATCAGCGTTTGCTTAAACACTTGGGCAAATTGACTTCTCTGTGCAGCCGTTGCCTGGCGGTAGTATTTCCCCATAACCCAATTAGAGATGTACTGAAAGTCGACGTCACGATTGACAATCATCTCTATTTCAGAAGATACCTCATCAATATCGACGGTTTCTTTACCGCTATGTCGATCAATGACCGCTATCATATCTTGGATTGTTTGTTCTACTTGTAGCGATGCCTCTTGCCAATTAGCCGACACCGTTAATGGGGACATCATCAGTCCCAAAGCTAACAAAAAACGTATCATCAACTGTTTCATGTGCGAGTCTCTCCTACTCACTCACTTTATTAAAAAGGAATTTACCAATCAGGTCTTCCAAAACCATAGCTGACTGGGTATCCGCGATGTAGTCGCCATCTTTGAGCACGTCCTCTTCGAAGCCGACAGATAAACCAATGTACTGCTCTCCAAGCAACCCTGAAGTCAATATTTGCGCAGACGTATCCGCTGATAGGTAATCTACATCAGCATTTATCGATAGCTCTACCACAGCCATCAACCTTTGCTTATCAATACTGATCGACTTCACTTCGCCAATCTGCACACCGGATAAGGAGACCTTTGATCGTGGTGTCAGCCCTCCAATGTTCTCGAATCGCGCAAATAAGGAATAATCATCCTGTGCATCTGACAATTTGAGGCCACTTACGTTCAATGCAAGGCCTATCAATGCCAGTAGTCCTAGCACCATGAAAAAGCCCACCATTATCTCTACCCAGCGCATACGCATCCTTACAAATCTCCAAACATCAATGCGGTTAACACAAAATCCAACCCCAATACAGCTAAGGAGGAGTAAACAACCGTTCGTGTGGTTGCTTGACTAATCCCTTCTGAAGTGGGCAAACAATCATACCCTTGAAATACTGCAATCCAGGTTACAACGACGCCAAACACAAAGGATTTGATAATGCCATTGACGACATCTTCCTGAAAATCCACCGAGTTCTGCATATTGGCCCAAAAAGATCCTTCAAAGATGCCCAACCATTCGACACTTACCAAAGCACCGCCCCAGATGCCGACCATGGCAAAGATAATCGACAAAATTGGCATGGTAATAAACCCTGCCCATAACCGCGGCGCTATGATTCGTCGTAATGGGTCTACGCCAATCATCTCTAAACTTGAAAGTTGCTCGGTAGCTTTCATCAAACCGATCTCTGCGGTCAGTGCCGATCCAGCTCGCCCAGCAAACAGCAAAGCAGTCACTACGGGAGCCATCTCCCTTACCAAGCTCAGTGCAACCATTTGACCTACAGCTTGCTCAGATCCGTAGTCCACTAAAATGGTATAACCTTGTAGCCCTAGCACCATGCCGATAAACAGCCCGGATACCACGATAATAACCAGCGATAGCACACCAACAAAATAGATCTGCTTCATTAACAAAGGAAACATCACTATGGGTGTAGGCTTGGCAACTAACGACTGGAATATCAGGGCTCCAGCCCGACCTGTTGCCGCAATACGATCAAACAGCGTGCGTCCCAATCGAGCCAGAAAGTCAGTCATACTCGAGCCTCTCCGATCAGCTCATCCATCATCACATCATCCGAAAAATGAAAAGGAACCGGTCCATCCGGTAATCCATGCATAAATTGTTTCACTTGCTCTGTTTGATTTGCTTTTAATTCATCGGGAGAACCTGAGGCAATCACCATACCATCTGACAGCAAAAAGATATGATCAGCGATCCCCATCGTTTCTTGTATATCGTGGGATACGATAATGCTGGTATGGCCCAAAGCCTTGTTCATACGTTTAATCAGATTGACCAACACACCCATCGCAATAGGGTCTTGCCCGGTAAAGGGCTCATCATACATCACAATAGCCGGATCAAGCGCTATAGCTCTTGCCAATGCGACACGACGTGCCATGCCACCAGATAACTCACTCGGCATCAGATCTTTCGCTCCACGCAGACCAACTGCCTGAAGTTTGAGCAGTACCACATCCCGAATCATATCATCGGGCAGGTCGGTATGTACGCGAATAGGAAAGGCCACATTCTCAAATACACTCATGTCCGTGAACAAAGCACCGCTTTGAAACAACATTCCCATTTTTTCTCGTAAGGTAAATAGCGCTGTGCGGGAAATTTGATGTACGTTTTGTCCATCAATAAGCACGTTTCCACTATCTGGGCGCAGTTGCCCACCTATCAGTTTCAATAATGTCGTTTTCCCTGTGCCCGACGGCCCCATGATGGCAGTCACCCGCCCACGCGGAATTTGCATATTGATATCACGGAAAATTTTTCGGCCACTGCGGCTGAAACTGAGTCCTTGTATATCAATGATAGGGGTGTCGTGTTCATGAGTTGACATGATTTCTGGCCCATTCCCTGACTCTGAGTACAACATCACCAGTCTGTAAGACTTACCGGCTAGTGCAAGGGTTGAAATTAAGGCGCCAACTATACCATCAGGCGCTTAAAACATGAACAGATCCTGTATTTAACTTGCACCTGTTTTTGGTTCTGTTTTAATAGGCGCCTTCTTATTAACAGGTTTATTGTCTGCCATGCTATTTCCGATCCTATCTATACTTGCTGGGCTTGTCGTTTTAGTCTG
Source organism: Neptunomonas concharum (assembly GCF_008630635.1). Taxonomy (NCBI): domain Bacteria; kingdom Pseudomonadati; phylum Pseudomonadota; class Gammaproteobacteria; order Oceanospirillales; family Oceanospirillaceae; genus Neptunomonas; species Neptunomonas concharum. The sequence continues at coordinate 2,622,783 of NZ_CP043869.1, forward strand.
GAGCGCCGATCGTTTTGTTATCGGCGCCGCAGCTACTGCCAAAAACTCCGGCATGTCGCCACTACTCATTGGCTTAACCATTGTGTCTTTTGGTACCTCAGCTCCGGAAATATTAGTCTCTCTGATGGCATCGCTAAGCGGGTCAGGCAATCTCGCCGTGGGTAATGCAGTAGGCTCTAATATCGCCAACATAGCGCTTGTTCTGGGTATTACTGCGATGATCGCTCCATTACCTGTCAAATCCGCTGTACTAAAGAAAGAGATCCCTTTGCTCGTAGGTGTCACCCTGTTAGCTGGTGCGCTGTTATACGATCTCCATCTATCTTTGACGGACGGTATAATCCTCGTTACCGCTTTGTTGTTTTGTCTCGTACTGTTCGCCAAATTTCAGCAAAGCAGCGACCCGGACGATCACTTAAATGATGAGGCCGAAGAGATCCCTGAGATGGCCACAAAAACAGCTATTTTTTGGCTCGTTCTCGGCCTTACCCTGCTTATCATAAGCTCTAGAATGCTCGTTTGGGGCGCAGTTGAAGTTGCCACTCAAATGGGTGTGTCTGAGCTAGTAATAGGATTAACAATCGTCGCGATTGGTACCAGTTTGCCTGAGCTAGCCGCCTCGGTCGCGAGTGCTTTAAAAAAGCATCACGACATTGCATTAGGCAACGTTGTAGGCTCTAACATCTTCAACTTAGCAGCCGTCATGGCGATCCCCGGTTTTGTTAACCCCATTACTATGGATGCAGTAGCTTTCAATCGAGACTATCTTGTCATGCTAGCTGTCACCATTACCCTGGTTATTTTTTGCCTGATTCAAAAGCCTGCAAGGATCAATCGTTTAGAAGGCGGGCTACTGGCTGCAGCTTATGCCGGTTATATGTTTGTGCTGTACACTATGTCGATCTGATAAAAAAGGCGAGCATCATGGATACAATCAAATCCTTTTTAGACTCTGCTATCCGCACTATTAAACTTGAAGCAGAGGCGGTTAGCGATCTACTAAATCACCTTGATGGCGACTTTGAAGCTGCATGTGACGCAATGATAAATTGCCGGGGTCGTATTATTGTTACCGGCATGGGAAAATCAGGGCATATTGGCAACAAAATAGCGGCTACACTGGCCAGTACCGGGACACCTTCATTCTTTGTTCACCCTGCTGAAGCCAGCCATGGGGATATGGGTATGTTTACGGCTGATGACGTTGTACTAGCCCTTTCAAATTCTGGAGAAACCGCAGAAATTGTCACTATTTTGCCCTTAATCAAACGGCTGGCAATTCCTTTGATTAGTATTACCGCCAATCCTAACTCCACCCTCTCTCAAGAAGCCGACGCCAACTTGCACATTGGTGTAGAAAAAGAAGCCTGTCCTCTCGGCTTAGCCCCCACATCCAGCACAACTACCCAATTAGTACTTGGCGATGCGTTAGCGATAGCACTTTTAGAAGCCAGAGGCTTTAGTGCAGAAGATTTCGCGTTTTCACACCCAGGTGGCAGCTTAGGGAGAAAGCTACTTCTCAAAGTCAAAGATATTATGCACAGCGGCGAAGATGTCCCTCGTGTATCTTCCGGCACACCTATCCACGAAAGTCTATTAGAAGTAACAGACAAGCGCTTAGGTATGACCACGGTAACGAACACACAAGGGCAACTCATTGGTATATTTACCGACGGTGACCTTCGTCGAACCTTGGATCAAGAACTCAACCTAAAAAATACAAGTATTGATCAAGTGATGACTCAACATTGTACGACCGTTTCAGGGGAACTATTAGCGGCTGAAGCGTTACAAATAATGCAATCAAAAAAGATCAATGCGCTAATCGTCTGCGACCAAGAGAACCGCCCTGTTGGGGCACTAAATATGCACGACATGCTGAAGGCAGGGGTCATTTAATGAAACGAATAGAGACGCCAGCACTTAAAGAGAAAGCCGCTAAGATTAAATTAGCAGTCTTCGATGTAGATGGCATTATGACAGATGGTAGCCTTCACTTTTTACCCGATGGTCGTGAAGTCAAGATGTTCAATACGTTAGACGGCCTAGGTCTGAAAATGTTACACCAAGCCGGCATCGAAACCGCTATCATTACAGGCAGGCGCTCACCACAAGTCGAAATTCGCGCACAAGCGCTGAATATCTCCTACTTACGTCAAGGGAGAGATGATAAGTTAGCCGCACTTGAGGAGCTATGGACGATGACCGGCCACAGCGCGCAAGACACCGCTTATATTGGCGACGACTTACCTGACCTCTCTGCTATTAAAGCGGTAGCTTTTGGGTGCACTGTGCCAAATGCACACCCCTTTGTAAGGGAACACGCTGATTGGTGCACGGAAAGAACCGGTGGATATGGCGCCGCAAGGGAATTCTGCGAAGCTATCCTTGAGGCGAAAGCCTTACTCGAAAAAGCCTACCAAGACTTTTTATAATGTTGCCTCTGAACCGTAACCAAACCCAGCTATTTCTCGCAATTGCGTTACTGGTGCCTGTGTTCATGTATTGGATTCTACAAACAGACGCAGACCAAGGCTCATCCGACATGCCACCAATAACCAGTGGTGTGGACTATTTTATGAAGGACGTCAACGTTAGAGAGTTTAGCGCCACAGGACACCTAGTACGCACGCTCAACGCTAGTGAATTAAACCACTTCCCTGAGAAGCAAGGCTCCGCTCTGACTACGCCCAAAATAGCGTTACATCGGCCAGGTGCTAGCCGCATTAACTTTCAAAGCAATAAAGGCTTTAGTTCAGACACAACTCAATCATTGCAGCTTGATGAAGCGGTAGTCGTCACGCATAATTCCACCAATGAAGCGCCGACTGAGCTAACCACGTCATCATTAACCCTGCTTCACCTTGAAGGCATAGCAAAAACAGATGCGCCTATCGAGATCCGTCAAAAAGGACACACTACTACAGCGACGGGTATGATTATCAACTACAACACAGGTGTATCTGAGCTTTTATCAGATGTGAAAGGTACTTTTTATGCAGACCAATAAACGCTCATATCATACTCTACTGAGCATTCTAGGAGCTTACTTCTTAGGATTAACCTCCTTCGCTTACGCACTCCCTTCAGATAAGCATCAGCCGATTCACATCAGTGCTGACGCAGCACAGATCAATGAAAAAACAGGCACCACAACCTACACCGGCAATGTACTCATGAAACAAGGTTCAATGGAGATCAAAGCGGCCCGTATTGATCTCTATCGTGAAAAAGACAGCGTTAGCCGCATTATTGCAAACGGTTCCCCCGCTAATTTCCGACAGCAAGCAGCTGAAGATAAGCCTATTACGGATGCCTTTGGCGAAAAGCTTGATTATTTAATCGCCAAACAGACCATTACGATCACAGGCAATGCAAAAGTCCAACAAGAAAGCGACCAGTTTACCGGTAGTAAAATTGTTTATCAGATGGACAAAGCCATCGTAAATGCCTATAGCGGCGAAGGTAAAACCGGGCAGCGCGTCCAGATGGTTATTCAACCTAAGGCTAAGCCCTAATTATGAGTAAATTGCTTCAAGCTCTGCACTTGGCCAAAGCCTATAAGAAACGCCAGGTTGTTCGCGATGTCTCCTTAGAAGTAAATAGCGGGGAAATTGTAGGGTTGCTGGGTCCAAATGGAGCTGGAAAAACAACCTGTTTTTATATGATTGTAGGCTTAATTCAAGCCAATGATGGAGCCATCCGCATTGGCGATGATGACGTAACCCGTGATCCTATGCACCTTCGTGCAAGGAAAGGGATTGGCTACCTGCCACAAGAAGCGTCTATTTTTCGAAAGCTAAGCGTCAAGGATAACCTGATGGGTATTCTAGAGATGCGAAAAGAGCTGACGCCCTCCCAAAGGGAAACGAAACTCGAAACCTTACTTGAAGAATTCCATATCTCTCATTTGCGAGAAAGCCTAGGTATGAGCTTATCCGGCGGTGAGCGCCGAAGAGTGGAAATCGCACGAGCTCTAGCTTCTGAACCCTCCTTCATTTTGTTAGATGAACCCTTTGCGGGCGTAGATCCAATCTCAGTAAATGATATCAAACAGACTATAAAGCACCTACAATCTAAAGGCATAGGCATATTAATCACAGACCATAATGTTAGAGAAACACTCGATATTTGTGAAAAAGCCTATATTGTAAGTGAAGGGGTAATTTTAGCCCAAGGCACTCCCGCAGAGATACTCGCCAACGATCAGGTGAAAGCGGCCTATTTGGGTGATACCTTCAAACTTTGAGTAGATTGATACCGCTTAGGAGTATTGTTGTAATTTTATGAAGCAGTCATTACAACTTAAAATGGGTCAGCACCTAACAATGCCCCCTCAATTGCAGCAGGCTATTCGCTTACTGCAATTATCGACGCTTGATCTCCAGCAAGAGATCCAAGAAGCGCTCGACAGCAACCCTATGCTTGAGACATCAGAAGAAGCGGATGAGCTTCATGAACAAAGCCAGCCAGAACAGGCGGATAACGCCACTCAATCAGCTGAGCCCGAAACAACCTCTTCGAAAGAGCATACTGATAGCGCTTATGAGGAACCTAGCAACAGCCAAAACGATTCACTTGATGAGTATCAAGAGACAGAAGACTCTTTTGACGATCAGTGGAATGATCGCATCCCAGAAGAGCTTGCTACGGACTCATCATGGGATGATACCTTTCAAGCATCTACCAATTCTGGCAGCACAACCCATAGGGATGAAGACTTGCCCTTTGAGTCCAATGATAGTGCAGAAGAAACCCTTCAGGACCACTTGCTCTGGCAGCTTAATCTTACGCCAATGAGCCCTACGGATCAGATGATCGCCGAGGCGATTATTGACGGTATCGATACCGAAGGCTATCTACGTATTTCATTAGATGAGCTGCTTGAGCATTTCGTCCAAGAAGAATCTGAACTTTTTCAGGATGCTGAATTGGATGAGCTTGAGGCTGTACTGCACCGCATTCAGCAATTTGATCCGCCAGGTGTTGCAGCACGCGATTTAGGTGAGTGCCTGAGCATACAGCTACAGCAATTACCTCCTGACACGCCCCTTTTGAAGCAATCAGTGATGCTTTGTCGCCAATATATACACCTGCTAGGTAGCCGAGACTATAAGCAGTTGATGCGTAAACTGAGGCTAAAAGAGCCGCAACTTCAAGCCATCATTACGCTGATTCAATCGTTAAATCCGCATCCAGGATCTTTTATATCGAACAGTAAAGCCGAGTATGTCATTCCAGATGTATATGTAGAGAAAATTCGTGGTGTATGGACTGTACGACTTAACTCGGAAGCCTCACCTAACTTACAGATAAACACCCGTTATGCAGACCTCATCAGGCGAGCAGACAACAGTGCAGACAATACCTACCTCAAGAGTCATCTGCAGGAAGCTCGCTGGTTTATCAAAAGTTTACAAAGCCGTAATGAAACTTTGTTGAAGGTTTCAAGCCAAATCATTGAAAGACAGTCTGACTTTCTAGACTTCGGCCCAGAAGCGATGAAACCCATGGTTTTACATGACATCGCGGAGGCGGTAGAGATGCATGAATCTACGATATCTCGTGTAACCACTCAAAAATATATGCATACACCTAGAGGGATTTTTGAGCTTAAGTACTTCTTCTCCAGCCACGTTAGCACAAGTGACGGAGGGGCTGCGTCATCCACAGCCATACGCGCAGTCATCAAAAAACTGATAGCCGCTGAAAATCCAACTAAACCTTTAAGTGATAATAAAATAGCCCAACTATTAGATGAAGAAGGTATACAGGTCGCACGGCGAACCATCGCCAAATACCGGGAAGCAATGGGAATTGCGCCTTCAAATGAGAGAAAGCGTCTGATTTAATGAACACACTACGACATACCTGTCGTGTCAAAAGGAGACTTAATATGCAAATCAATATCACTGGCCACCATGTAGAACTGACAGAAGCTTTATCTGAATACGTACACACTAAATTTGAAAAGCTGGAACGCCACTTTGATAACATCACAAACGTTCAAGTGACACTAAGTGTAGATAAATTACGTCAAAAAGCTGAAGCCGATATGCATATTGCAGGTGGGGAAGTATTTGCCACCAGTGAACACGAAGATATGTATGCTGCTATCGACGGTCTCACTGACAAACTCGATCGCCAGATCATCAAGCACAAAGAAAAACTGAAAAGTCACAAATAACCATTAGATTTATAGCACACATGTCCATTATATCTTTGCTATCACCCGAACGAACGCTTCAACATATTGAAGGCGGCAGTAAAAAGCGCATTCTGGAGTTTGTAAGTAACATCATTGCAGAATCAAACGGCAGTATTGTCGCAGAAGATTTATTTAGTGGATTGATAAGCAGAGAAAGGCTGGGCAGCACCGGCATTGGCGAAGGTGTGGCGATCCCACATTGCCGCCTTGCCGGTATTACCGAAGCGATCGGTGCGCTGATCCATTTATCTGAACCCATTGATTTTGATGCGATAGACAATCGCCCCGTAGACCTACTCTTCTTTTTGCTTGTTCCTGAAGAAGCCTGTGAAGAACATCTAAATATTTTAGGGAAACTCGCTGAGTCCTTTAGTCAAGAAGCGATTAGAGAACAACTAAGAAAAGCTGACTCCAATACTCATCTGTTGCAAGTGGCTTCAGAAGTTTTTAACTAAACAGCAGAGTAACAATGAAACTCATCATTATCAGTGGCCGCTCAGGTTCAGGTAAAAGTACAGCCCTTCAGGCACTGGAAGATGTCGGATATTATTGTATCGACAACTTACCTGCCATGCTGATGCCCGATTTAGTCACTCACATGCTAAATGATGATGCGCAGCTCAATAAAATTGCGGTCTGCATTGATGCACGCAACCTGTCCAGCAATCTGGAAAAGGTGCCGCAGATGTGGACATATTTTCGCCAATATCCAGAAATTTCCGTAGAGCTTGTCTACCTAGACGCCTCATACGAAACACTGCTGCAACGTTATAGTTCCACGCGGCGCAGACACCCCATGGCAGAAAGAGTCAGTAATCTTCCTGATGCGATAGAATATGAAAGGAAGTTACTAGAACCTATTACGGACCTTGCTAATATCAGGATAGATACTACCCGTTTATCTATCTATGAACTGAGAGACGCCATTAAGCTACGCGTTGCGGACCGTGCGGAGCAATCACTCTCTCTGCAATTTGAGTCGTTTGGTTTTAAACATGGCGTCCCATTGGATGCAGACATTGTATTTGATATGCGGGTTCTGCCAAACCCTTACTGGGTGACTGAATTAAGACAGTACACAGGGCTAGACCAACCTGTCCAAACATTTCTCAGTGCTGCACCTGAAGTCACCGAGATGATCCATGACATCCAACACTACATTGAAAAGTGGTTACCTCACTTTATCAAGAATAACCGTAGTTATATGACGGTCGGTATAGGATGCACAGGTGGTCATCACCGCTCTGTTTATGTTTCAGAGCAACTAGCTAGTTATTTCAAAGAACATATGGATAATGTCAATGTACGTCATAGAGAGTTACATTGAGCTAAGACCAAGAAGCGGATATAGCAATGCTTGAAAAGAAGATAACGATTATTAATAAACTGGGGTTGCATGCCAGAGCAGCAGCCAAGTTAATTGGCACAACCAGCCGCTTTTCAGCTGACATCCGTCTCGAAAAAGATGGCCGCGAAGTCGATGGTAAGAGTATTATGTCAGTTATGATGCTTGCCGCTAGCAAAGGGACAGAACTTACCATCAAAACTGATGGTGAAGACCAAACAGAAGCGATGCAGGCCATAGAGACGATCATTAATAACCGCTTCGACGAAGACGAATAATTTTTAACGCCCTACCACTGAAGCTATTAACGCATTCCGCTATACTAATCCGCAATTTTTAGCAACATTGACCCCTCTTTGGGCATCAGCAAGGGATATCATGACAACCCGTGAAGAAACCACAGCACTAGACAAGCTTAACCGTGCTTTAGAAAGCGGCGCGCTTCAGCAGGTACGCTTCACGTTGAACACTTCGCTTCGTCCGGTGGAAGTGGCACACCTGCTAGAGAAATCTCCACCCAAAGAACGTCAAATTCTCTGGAATCTCATTAAAGAAGAGAATGAAGGTAAAGTACTCCAGTATTTGCCTGATGATATCCAGGCAGACATTCTCAGCACCATGGATACAGACCGTGTTTTAGCGGTTACTGAGAGCCTTGATACAGATGATGTCGCAGACATATTACAGCAGCTCCCAGAACGGGTAACCAAAGAGCTGCTACAAATCATGGACCAGCAAAACCGGGAACGCTTAGAAGAGATTCTGGGCTATCCGGAAGATACCGCTGGTGGCTTGATGAACACCGATACGGTGACGATCCGCCCAGACATCACCGTAGAAACCGTATTACGTTATATACGCAGGCATAATGAAATCCCTGAGATGACTGACAGCTTATTCGTTGTGAGTCGAAAGAAAGAGTCCTATATCGGCATCCTGCCACTCACAAAGCTATTGGTTTCAGACCCTAATATTACGGTTAGGGAGATAATGAATACCGATATTGACCCAATTCCTGCCGACATGCCGGATGACGAAGTTGCTAAACTGTTTGAAAAGCATGACTTAGTTTCAGCACCGGTGGTCAATACTGAAGGGCGACTTCTCGGCCGTATCACCATTGATGACGTGGTTGACGTTATTCGTGAAGACGCTGACCACTCATTAATGAGCATGGCGGGCTTGGATGAAGATGAGGATACTTTTGCCCCTTTAATGAAGACCACACGCCGTCGTGCTGTTTGGTTGGGTATCAATCTGATTACAGCCCTGACCGCCTCGGCTGTGATTGGTATTTTTCAAGACACCATAGATAAAGTGGTCGCTTTAGCGGTACTGATGCCCATTGTCGCGTCCATGGGTGGGATCGCAGGTAGCCAGACTCTGACATTGGTCATTCGCGGCCAGGCACTAGGTCATGTAGAGCGCTCCAATGCTGGCTGGTTACTGAATCGAGAGTTGTTGGTAGGCGGCTTAAATGGCTTATTATGGGCACTGGTGGTGGCAGGTGTGTCCATTTTTTGGTTCGAAGACACGACCATCGGATTAGTCATTGGTTTAGCCATTATCATCAACCTGATTGCCGGTGCGCTGTCCGGGACACTACTACCATTGATTTTAAAGAATTGGGGTATAGACCCCGCATTAGCTGGCAGCGTCCTGCTAACAACGATTACAGATGTGGTAGGTTTTTTTGCCTTCCTGGGTCTGGCAACCTACTTCTACGGATAACAGCATGAATGAAGATAATTTCGACAACCTTGAATATGACGATGAAAACTGGGTCAGCCGCTCGCAGAAGAAACGAGACGTCGAGGCATTGCAAGATATTGGCGTAAGACTGGTCGAGCTAAAACCCGATCAACTTGAAAAAATAGACATTAGCGATACCCTTCGTGATGCGGTCATCGAGGCAAAGCGTCTGACTTCACGCAGCGCTATCCGCCGACATATGCAATATATCGGTAAACTCATGCGCAATGAAGATGGCGAAGAGATACAAGCGGCCATTGACCGCTTTGATGTCACAACCCAGGCGCATAATCAGGTTTTTCATAAGTTGGAAAAGTGGCGGGACCGGCTCATTAATAATGAGAAAGGGATGTTGGATGTTATTTTAACGGAATACCCACAGACTGATATGCAACACCTAAGACAGTTAGTACGAAACGCTCAGAAAGAGCAGAGTCAAAATAAACCACCGGCAGCCACCCGCAAATTATTTAAATATTTGCGGGAGCTTGAAGAGACTCGTTAGACGGATCGCCTGTGCTGAAGCACAGGCATCTTCTGCCTGATACACCTTAACAGTTCCTGATCGATCTCGGCAACAGCGACCCCTTCCCCTCTCGTCAAGCGGCTGGCAACACCCCCCCATGGATCGACAATCATAGACTGCCCGGACGTTTCTCTCGCTTCATCGTGACGTCCACCTTGATTAGCACCTATAATATAGCACTGCGTTTCTATCGCCCGAGCTCGTAGCAACACCTCCCAATGCGCCTCACCGGTAACCCGCGTAAACGCAGAGGGGACAACAATGATATCCGCGCCTCGCTCTCTCAACGCCCAGAAATGATGGGGGAAACGCAAGTCATAACAGATGCTTAAACCAACGCCACCCAGCGGCGTATCCACAACTACTAAGTGATCACCAGGCTCTACAAAATGGGACTCACGATAGCTACCCTGCCCATCGGATACATCCACATCGAAAAGGTGGCGTTTATCATAGCGAGCAACTTGCTCACCCTTATCCGAAAACACCACGAGTGAAGAACGTACCCGCGTCGACTGCGGTGTCGAGGTTAATACCGGGAAGGAACCTGCAAATATCCAAACCGCTAGCTCTCGAGCTAACTCGCTAAGCCAATGAAAAACGCTACCCGTTTTTTCTTCATCCTTAGCAAGCTCGTATAAATTTTGACTATTAAATAAGGCAAAGTTTTCAGGCAATAGCAACAAGTTTGCGCCCTGAGCTGCCGCTTCACGGAGCAATCGCTCTGCCTGCTTTAAGTTAGAGATGACTGTCGCTCCAGAAACCATCTGGATCGCCGCTACTTTACTCATTGTGCTCCCCCTGGCTGCAAATCACTCTGCTGTTCATCAGGTTTATTTACCAACGATTTAATAGAGGGCTCTCCCCATGGACCTGAAAGCTCATAACTCAAGGTAGATACTTTCTCCAGCTTATCCCCCATGAGCTTATCTATGAGAAAAACAGCACCGGCTATCTGTGGTGCACCCAACAATACAGCTGCAATGGGTAGATTTCCTGTGACAGGAAGCACCACTTCCATTCGACTATCCAAAGTCTGATTTGCGATATCTAGACTTCCTGAGAGTTCAACATTGGCAGATGGCCCTGAAAGCTCCAGTGGCTTTTGACTTTGTGCAACCCCATTGGTAAGCACGTAGTCCGCACTTAATCGATCGAAAGCAACACCCTTTTCAACCAAGTCTGAAAAATTCAAGCTTAAGCGGCGTGCTAGGGTATTAAGATTGAGAATGCCAAAAATACGTAAAATATTACTGGTTTCCCCTGTCTCAACCAAACGCCCTTTTTTTAATAACATTGTGAAAGGGCCATTTAAACTCGACGCTTGAAAATGCCAAGGATAGCCTGTCCAAAAAAGCTTGCTCTCAAAGAAACTCTGTTGCGACTCCAATACATTGCTATACCCAAAGGTTGACAGTAATTGCCCAAAATCCTTGCCTTCCAACGTTCCCTCAAAGAAACTAACTGGCTGTTGCTGGCGTATTTCCCAACCAGCGCTACCTTTGAACTGAAAATCCAATAAACTACCTTGTAGATTCTTTAGCGACATAGCTCCTTTGTCTAAAGTCTCTATCGTAGCGCTCCACTGACCTAACGGCGTCCCTTTCCACACTAACTGATCAATCGCCAGATCAACACTAGGCCAACCTGATAAATCATAAACTTCAGATTTGGGCGTGGTCAGCTGCTCCAATGAACTCATTGAGTCTGATTCAACCTTAAGGTGCTTAAGCTTCAGGGAGTATACGCCGCGAGTGTTAGGCACCAGTTCACCATTCACCTGCGGGCTGGCAACAGCCAAAGAGAAACCTTCGATGGACTCTCGATATTTCAAATCTAGGTCGTTGATTGCCACATCACCCATTTTAAGTTGCCCAATGGACATTGCTATTTGCATGGGTACTTTAGGTGCTTCTGTAGCTGTCTTTTGATTTTTTGCCTGAGAAGCGTCCCATATCTCATTCCTTTGTAGAAAGTGATATACCTCCTGTGCATTCACGGCCTCTAGTGCCCCATCAATCGTAAACCCGCTCTCGGTAGGCTCGTTAGGGCGATCTCCCCCAAACCGAAGCCGCGTCCATGATACTCCCTCGTTATTCTCCTTGGTCACTCCTCTTAGCTTATCGCTCAAGTTATAACGCCAAACAGAAGCCGTATTACCTAGCTGTCCAACCACCTGTAGCGAAGACGTATTACCAGCCTCTTTCCCCAAAGGAGCAGGTGCTTCTATGACAGTCCCGCGAAGATCAGAGTCCACCACTAACTTATTGCATAGTGCAGACCCTGAACAAAGATCAAGCCGTGCATTTAGCGGTATATCTCCTGACACGCTGTTCACTAAAGGGAGAGATAGCCAGCTCATAATCGCTGACGCATCAGCTACACTGCTAAGATAAATACGCGAAAGCTGAGGCAACTCTTTAGTAGCTGGCACCGTTTCTATGCGAGCATTAACCGGCCGCCCTAAGAACTGCCCGGTAATTTTTTTCGAAGCCAACCCTCGTGCTGAGGTGTAATCAAGCTCACCCGAGACACGAGTAAATGAAATATTGCTTTTACTATCCGTGAGCTGCACATTATTCAGCTGACCATGCACCTTAATATCAGGGTTTTGCTTACCTTGAAGCGGTAAATTAACCCGCACCTCTGTTTGGTGACGCCCCGAAAGTTCCCACGCTTCGAACCCCTCCCCCACGCTCTCTTTTAAGCTCGTGGTTAGTAAAGTTTGGATATCACTCGCACTACCAGAAAGGCGAGTTTCAACCGTGAGAAGGTCGGAGTCTGATGGAAGACTTACTGACACATATTCAGCCTGGCTAGATAGTAACGTCGCTTGCCTACTTTCAATCTGCAAGTCACCTTGATCGAAGCTGAGAAGAAGGTCTACTTGAGTAACTTCAGGCCAATCCGGCTGGAATTTTACGGTAGCATCTTCAACATCAAAAAATAATTGAACGGTAGGGGGCGCCCTTCCTTCCATAATCCGTGTGCCTGTTCTTAGCAACAGCATCCCGTCATTCACTCGCCCGCCTTTTATCCCCTCTTTTACCCATTGCCATAAGCCTTCGCCCACCTCTTGCGGCGGCATATAGGAAGCAGCCTGAAGACCATCTGCATCCTTAAGAGCGATGAGTAACACTAGCTCAGTTTGATGGCGCCGATCGATTGGTAAAAACATACTGAAACGACCCGCAGCGGTCAGCGATGAGTTTTTCAGATTAAGCAAATTACTACTGACCGTTACGACAGGCCGTTCATGTCCCTCTCGGGCTTCAATGTTCCAGCTTACACGCCCCTGCGCCTGATCATAATGCCAATTTTCAGCAAACAGATCAGGAAATCCCATGACAAAATCCGTAGTATGTAAGTCGATTGAACCGCCATCGGGCCGAATAGTTAAGCGCCCTGAAACATTCCCGAGATGAGGTGCCCCGTAGTAGTCCTGAACCGTAACCTGATCCAGGTCAGCCGCACCAGAAAACTGGCTAAGCTCTTCTGGACTCTCCCAAGACAACAGTAAGTTTTTCACTTTACCTGTGGGTTTAAGCGTCACCAATGCATCCTGAATCTCTTCATGAACATAAGGTTTGTTTTTGAACCAGTCAGACAACTGCAAAAGATCAAGCTCCGTAGCACCCACGCTTAGCAATTGAGGCGTGCCTGATTTCCATCGAAAATTCACAAACTGCTTAGGCAACAATAACTGCTGATTGACTGTAGACAGCAGCATATCCGAGATCACTAGTTGGTACTGTTCATGTTGTGTAGGCTGCAAGGAAAAGTTCAGTCGGCTTGCTTGTAGCGTATCCAGCCCTTCTTCTTGAAACTCCAGTTGGCTTAATTCCACATCACCTTGTAAGGCAGTAATGCGCCCTTTATCGAAGGTTGCCCATACTTCAGTATCCAACTCCAACCGAGTGGGAGTGATGGGTAATTCAATTGCCTTCAACTCAAGTAGATGCTGCCCTAGATTTTTAGCACGCGCATAAAAACTAATGGCGCCCTCTAATGGCTGTTCTTCAGGTAAACGACCAGCCTCAATAGCAAACTCGAAGTCCGATGTTCCCGTTGGCAGGTGGATAACTGCCGAACCATATATGCGATGCTGATCTCTAGCATTATTTAAAGAAAACACCATTGGAGAGATATATCTGACATCTCCAGTTTCAGGGTGCAATAACAGACTGATATTTTCAAACGAGGCTTCGGGTTGGCGTATCAGGGTTTGAATCAGACGTTTAGAGAAATCCAGCTGCTCAGAACTATTTTTAGTCTCACCAGAGTCAACAGCTACCCATCTGCCCTCTTGCTGCCACAGTGCTATTTCTGCTTGCGCTATTTTCAGGCTCGCAAAAATTGGCGCCCACTCATATACAGATGCAAAGAAATCAAACTTAGCTTCGAGTTTATGAATTTTGAGGTGCCTGACAGGCCCTTGTTCAGAGTCGGAGGTGCTCTCCAGATCGGATATGATAAGTGTGGGATACAGCTGCTCCCAGCTTGCTTTGATAGAGCCTATTTGAATGCGCGTCCCTGTTTGGCTCGACAGGTAAGATTCAATTTTTGTTTTTTGCGTGCCAATTGCAGGAAACGCGTACTTCAAAGCCGCCACAGCGATAGCTGATAGTAAAATCAGCGATAGTGCTACCCAGCCTAACCCGCTATCGATACGTCTTAGCATTGATTTTTTCCAATCTGCACAATCAGCGCAGTACTACATCATACTGCTCAGGACTGTACATCGCTTCCACTTGGAAACGAATCGTTTTATTAATAAAGGCTTCTAGTTCAGCCACATGATCAGACGCATCATCTGTCAAATACTCAACAACGGCAGAGGATGCTAAGACTAAATACGTTTCCGTGTCATAAGCACGGTGCTGACGAAGAATCTCTCTAAAAATCTCATAACAGACGGTTTCTGGCGTTTTAATCGAACCTCGCCCCTGACACTGATTACAAGGTTCGCACAGTATGTGCTCCAAGCTTTCACGTGTGCGCTTTCGAGTCATTTCAACCAGACCCAGCTCTGAAACCCCCGTAACCTTGCACTTAGCATGATCCCGTTCTAAAACTCTTTCCAGCGTACGCAACACCTGCCGCTGATGCTCCTGCAACTCCATATCAATGAAGTCGATGATAATAATACCACCTAAGTTTCTTAATCTAAGCTGTCTACCTATCGCCGTTGCAGCTTCCAAGTTGGTTTTAAAGATGGTCTCTTCAAGATTTCGGTGGCCAACAAATGCCCCCGTGTTAACATCCACAGTGGTCATCGCTTCTGTTTGATCAAAGATCAAATAACCACCTGATTTGAGGTCTACTTTGCGCCCGAGCGCCTTTTGCATCTCATCTTCTACATTGTACATATCGAAGATTGGACGCTCTCCGGGGTAATACTCCAACCGATCACGAATTTCAGGAACTAGAGCTTGTGCAAACTCCTCAGCTTTTTGGAAGGTTTCTCTGGAGTCGATACGAATACGTTCTATACCGCTATGCGCCATATCCCGTAGTGCACGCATATTTAACGGTAGATCTTCATACACAATACTGGGCACGGGCGCCGTTGTTAGCTTGCGCTCAATCGCCTTCCATAAGCGCTGTAAGAACTGCACATCTGCCTGAAGCTCCGCCTCTGCGGCACCTTCAGCAAC
The DNA here is from genome assembly GCF_008630635.1 of Neptunomonas concharum. NCBI lineage: Bacteria > Pseudomonadati > Pseudomonadota > Gammaproteobacteria > Oceanospirillales > Oceanospirillaceae > Neptunomonas > Neptunomonas concharum. The sequence continues at coordinate 2,638,271 of NZ_CP043869.1, forward strand.
CGTTCGTAGAATAAAACCCGCTTGGTCAATTTCGTCTGATTTTTCTTCTACACAGCTTTGTAAGGCATTACGTAAGCGTTCACGCTCCTCAGCATCCTCTATACGCTGTGATACACCAATATGGCTATTGGCTGGCATATAAACCAAGTAACGAGATGGGATGGAGATATGTGTGGTTAATCTAGCACCCTTGGTGCCGATAGGGTCTTTAGTCACTTGAACAACTAAAGATTGCCCTTCTCTGAGTACTTGAGAGATAGATGTACTATTTTTCTCTTCGCTACTCGACTGCTGTGGCAAAACATCCTCAACATGGATAAAGGCTGCACGCTCCAAGCCTATTTCAACAAAAGCCGCTTGCATACCTGGCAATACCCTGACCACTTTCCCTTGGTAGATATTCCCAACAATACCTCGCCGTGCAGATCGCTCGACATAAATTTCCTGAGGCATTCCATTCTCTATTACAGCCACCCGCGTTTCCATGGGTGTGAAGTTGATGAGTATCTCTTCACCGATGCTTGTTGCCACAGGTACCTTCCTGTTTTTTAGGTCGTTATGTCCAATATTGGATTCCATTTTCTTCTAGGAGTTCAGCCGTTTCGGCTAAGGGTAAGCCCACCACCGATGAATAACTCCCTTCTATCTTATCAACAAAAACAGCACCCAATCCTTGGATACCATACCCTCCGGCTTTATCCTGAGGCTCACCGGTCAACCAGTAACGACGACACTGCGCCTCATTCAGGGTTTTAAACGTCACTTTTGTTGAAACAACCAGTCCTTTGGTTTCTCCAAGTATAGTCAATGCAACGCCAGTTATAACGTCATGTGTTTTACCCGACAACCGCATCAACATCGATACGGCTTCCTCTTCATTCTCGGGCTTTCCCAAAATCGCGCCATTAATAACAACACTGGTATCGGAGCCAAGCACTCCCACAGACGGAGAATCAGCAAAACGCTCATGACCAACCTTTGATTTTTCACAAGCTAAACGGAGCACATACGTCTCAGGCGTTTCATTGGGGAGTACGCTCTCGTCGATATCGACACTCACTTGCGTAAAACGAACACCTATTTGCTGTAAAAGCTCTTTTCGGCGGGGAGAAGCAGAAGCGAGTATCAACGATTTCATAAATTCACAGAAGAACTCTTTAAAATTAACATCAAATTAGTTAACACGAAACGTGCGACGGATACCCCGAAGTAAAACAAACACCCATGGCCACAACAACGCGCTGACTAAAGCTGGCAGCAAAAATACAAGGGTGTCACCAGTGGTACCGACAAAAGACTGGATCCAGTGGAAGATCAACTGATTGATACCCACCAGCACAAAAACCATCATTGCTTGCTGCCATAGCGGGTACATACGCAAACGCTTATGAAGCACCAGTGTAATGAACGCAACAATCGTCAATGACAAGGCATTCATACCTAACAGACTACCTTTAATCACATCCAACGCTAAGCCTGACACCCAAGCTGAGCCTATACCAAAACGGTGCGGCAAGGCCATTACCCAATAAATGACGATCATGGCAACCCATTCAGGGCGCCACCAAACCAGCATATCAGGCAGAGGCATCTGACTTAACACAAACCCCACTATTAAGGTTCCTACAACAATCAGAACGCCACCAGGGTGCTGATCAGCCATCGGACACCGCTTCCTCTGTCGAAGGTTGATCCGTGTTTTCAGCAGGGTCTTGGATAGGTTTTTCTAAATCGTTTACAAGCAATAGATGACGGCTCTTATCGAGTCTTGCGGCAGGCTGCGCTTTCACGATAGAAAATGGACGACCCGGATCTCTGACCACACTGGTCACAGTTGCTACTGGGTAACCATAAGGGAAGCGTCCTCCCAAACCGGAAGAGACCAAAAGATCTCCCACACGTACATCTGCAGTATCAGGAACATGTTCCAACTCTATCTCATCTAAGACCCCCTTACCTAGAGCGATAGCGCGTAGACCGTTACGATTAATCTCGACAGGTAAAGCATGGCGGGCATCCGTAATCAGCATAACCCGACATGTATAGTGGGATGTATCAACCACTTGCCCTAATACACCGCGTGAGTCCAATACAGGCTGACCAATAAAAACTCCATCTTCACTACCCTTTCCTAGAATAATTTGATGTTGAAATGGGTCTGGATTAACACCAATAAGTTCAGCTAGTTGAATCTCATTTTCGATACGCTCACGGCCATTTAGCAACTCTCTTAGACGTACATTTTCTGCAATCAAGGAAGCCATCTGTTGAACTTGCTGCTCTAACAGAATCATTTCTGAGCGTAATTGATTGTTCTCTTTCACCAATGCCCGGCGGCTAACAAGCACCCCTGATAAATCATCAGCGACTCGCGAGGGAAGATCCACCAACCACTGAATCGGTGTCAAAACCAACGACAAAACGCCACGGGCTTCTTTTGTGCGCGACTGATTGACATCACTAATCATGAACGCGATGGCCAAGATAACGAGGATAACGAAAAAAAGGCGGGGAATACCGCCTCTAAATATAGGATTCATAGCACCGCTCTCCTAGCAGGAAAGCGGGTGTATTTAAGACATTCCACGACAACCGCCGTTACTCAAATGTCAGCAGCTCGAACGCATGCTTATCCAACAACTCTAGTGCACGACCGCCACCACGGGCAACGCAGGTTAGTGGATCTTCAGCCAGAATAACCGGTAAACCGGTTTCTTCGCTGATCAAACGATCAATGTTTCTTAGCATCGATCCACCACCGGTTAGCACAATACCACGCTCAGCAATATCGGAAGCCAACTCAGGAGGACACTGCTCAAGTGCACTCTTTACTGCCTGCACAATAGAGGACAGTGGCTCTTGAAGCGCTTCAAGAATCTCATTGCTGTTTAAAGTAAAGCTACGAGGAATACCTTCTGCAAGATTACGACCACGTACATCAATCTCTAGCACTTCATTACTCGGATAAGCCGTGCCAATCTCTTGCTTGATGCGTTCAGCAGTTGCTTCACCAATCAAGCTGCCATAATTGCGCCTAACGTAGGTGACAACTGCTTCGTCAAAGCGATCACCGCCGATACGAACTGACTCAGCATAGACGATGCCGTTCAGGGAAATAACAGCAATCTCTGTCGTACCGCCACCGATATCAACAACCATAGAGCCACTGGCTTCTTCTACTGGTAGTCCAGCACCAATCGCCGCTGCCATCGGTTCTTCAATCAAATACACTTCGCGGGCACCAGCCCCTAAAGCAGACTCTTTAATCGCTCTGCGTTCAACCTGCGTCGACTTGCAAGGAACACACACCAAAACCCGTGGGCTTGGCGAAAGAAAACTATTGTCATGCACTTTACTGATAAAGTACTGCAGCATCTTTTCAGTTACATGGAAATCCGCGATTACGCCGTCCTTCATCGGACGTATCGCTGTAATATTGCCAGGCGTGCGCCCTAGCATTCGTTTAGCATCAGCCCCAACCGCTGCGACAGACTTTTGGTTACCCGTTTGACGAATAGCCACCACTGAAGGTTCATTCAGTACAATGTCTTTATCACGAACATAAATTAGCGTGTTGGCGGTACCCAGATCGATGGAAAGGTCACTTGAAAAAAGACCTCGGATTTTCTTGAACATGTGTAATGCAAACCTTAAAAGTTACGGGTATAGCCGAAGTATTGTAAAAACACGTAACTCTAACAATGGCGGGGATTTAGAGCAAGGAACAAATATGTTAAGTTACCCCTTTTCGCCACAACTGAGACGTCAGTGAGATAAATATGGCTCTAGATAGAACCGATGTAGAAAAAATCGCCCATCTGGCTCGTCTGCAGATCGATGATAATGATGTGCCTGAATATGCCCGAAATTTGTCCAACATTTTGGACTTAGTAGATCAGATGCAATCTGTCGACACAGATGGAGTCACTCCCCTTGCTCACCCACTTGATGCAGTTCAGCGTCTAAGAGCTGATCAGGTCAGCGAACAGAACCAACGTGAGCAGCTGCAAGCTGTATCACCTGCTGTAGAAAACGGCCTGTTCCTTGTGCCTAAAGTCATTGAATAATACAGATGCCAGACGATTCAGGAAAAACCATGTTAAATAAAACACTCGCCGAGCTGGCCAAAGGTCTTGATCAAGGTGAATTCAGTAGCGTTGAACTCACTCAAGCCTATCTTGATCGCATTAATAAAGAAGATAGCCGTTACAATAGTTTTATCACGGTAACTGATGAACTCGCACTTCGTCAGGCGGCTGATGCTGATGCCATGCGTGCTGCCGGCCAAGCCACTGCAATGACAGGATTACCGTTAGCCCACAAAGATATTTTTTGTACCCAAGGCGTCCGTACCAGCGCAGGTTCCAAGATGCTGGATAACTTTGTATCGCCTTACGATGCCACGATCATTCGAAAATTCAATGCAGCAGGCACGGTCAGCTTAGGCAAAACTAATATGGATGAGTTCGCCATGGGCTCATCGAATGAATCCAGCTTCTACGGTGCCTGCAAAAACCCTTGGGATCTAGACCGTGTACCTGGCGGGTCATCAGGGGGGTCAGCAGCCGCAATTGCCGCAGGCCTTACACCCGCCGCGACGGGCACCGATACTGGCGGCTCTATCCGCCAACCAGCAGCCTTTTGCAACTTAACCGGACTCAAACCGACTTACGGTCGCGTATCACGTTACGGAATGATTGCTTATGCATCTTCGCTGGACCAAGGTGGCCCAATGGCACTCACCGCCGAAGACGCCGCTATGATGATGAATGTTATGGCGGGATTGGACCCGCTGGACTCCACCAGTACAGATAAAGCGGTACCGGATTATACAGCCTCTTTGGATCAACCTCTTAGCGGCCTGAAGATCGGCTTGCCTAAAGAGTTTTTTGCCGAGCAACTTAATCCCGAAATCGCCGCCACCGTCCAGGCCGCTATTAAGGAATATGAAGCCTTAGGTGCTACCGTAAAAGAGGTCAGCTTACCCAATACAGCGTTATCTGTACCAGCTTACTACATCATTGCCCCCTCAGAAGCCTCTTCCAACCTGTCACGCTTTGATGGTGTTCGCTATGGCTACCGCTGTGAAGAGCCTAAAGACCTAGAAGATATGTACAAGCGTACCCGTGGTGAAGGCTTCGGCACAGAAGTAAAGCGCCGTATCATGGTCGGCACTTATGCTCTTTCAGAAGGCTTCTATGACGCCTACTATAAGAAAGCACAGCAGATTCGCCGACTCATCCAGCAGGATTTTGTACGCGTACTCTCTGAAGTCGATGTCATTATGGGGCCAACGACACCCACAACCGCATTTAAGCTGGGCGAAAAAACCTCCGACCCAGTCGAAATGTATATGGAAGATATCTTCACGCTATCACTCAACTTGGCGGGCTTACCCGGCATGTCGATTCCTTGCGGATTCAGTAATGGCCTACCTGTAGGCTTGCAGATCATTGGCAACTATTTTGCTGAAGAAAAGCTGCTGAATGTAGCTCATAAATTCCAGCAGGCAACTGACTGGCATACCCGCAAGCCCGAAGGTATCTGAGAGGACATATAGATGGAATGGGAAACAGTGATCGGGCTTGAAATTCACGCTCAGCTCGCAACAAACACTAAAATTTTCTCGGGTGCCAGTACCGCTTTTGGTGCAGAACCCAACACTCAAGCATGTGCAGTCGATTTAGCACTACCGGGTACACTCCCTGTATTTAATGAAAGCGCGCTGCGCATGGCGGTAATGTTTGGTACCGCCATTGACGCAGAAATTGGGAAAGTATCTGTTTTTGATCGTAAAAACTACTTTTACCCTGATCTACCGAAAGGCTATCAAACCAGCCAGCTTTTTTACCCTATTGTCGGCAAAGGGCATGTAGATATTGAACTTGCTGATGGCTCTACAAAGCGCATTGGTGTAACCCGCGCCCACCTAGAAGAAGATGCCGGCAAATCTCTTCACGAAGACTTTGCCAACATGACAGGGATCGATCTTAACCGTGCAGGCACACCACTATTAGAAATCGTATCAGAACCTGATATGCGCTCTGCCGAAGAAGCCGTTGCATACGTTAAAAAGATACACTCGCTTGTGACCAACTTAGGTATTTGCGATGGCAACATGGCAGAAGGCTCCTTCCGATGCGACTGTAACGTTTCAGTTCGATACAAAGGAGAGGAGAAATTCGGGAATCGTACAGAAACCAAAAACATCAACTCTTTCCGCTTTATCGAAAAAGCGATTAAAGGTGAAGTTGAACGCCAGATCGATATTCTTGAAGATGGCGGCAGCATCACTCAAGAAACTCGCCTGTACGATGCGGATAAAGATGAAACGCGCTCCATGCGTAGCAAAGAGGAAGCTAATGACTACCGTTACTTCCCTTGCCCCGACCTTCTACCCATTGTGATCGATGATGAGTATATCGATACAATCCGCCAATCGCTCCCAGAACTGCCGGATGCTCGCCAGGCACGCTTTATCGAAGCCTACAGCCTGTCTGAATACGATGCTGGCGTTATTTCTGCTTACAAACCCATGTCCGACTTTTTCGAAACGGTTGTACAAGTATCAGGAGATGCCAAGCTATCCGCTAACTGGGTCATGGGCGAATTAGCTAAGCATCTCAATCAGAATGATACAGATATCAGCGTAAGCCCTGTCACGGCAGATCAGCTGGGTGGACTGCTACTTCGCATTAAAGACAATACTATTTCGGGCAATATTGCTAAGAAAGTCTTTGAGACGATGTGGTCAGAGGGCGGAACCGCTGATGAAATCATCGAAGCCAAAGGACTGAAGCAAGTAACCGACAGCGGCGCTATCGAAAAGATCGTCGACGAAGTCATCGCTGCTAATCAGAAGCAGGTTGAACAATATATCGCGGCAGAGCCTGATAAACGCGGAAAAATGATCGGTTTCTTCATGGGGCAAGTAATGAAAGCCTCGGGTGGCAAAGCCAACCCTGGCCAAGTTCAAGGCGTAATGAAGAAAAAACTAGACTCGCTATGTTAAGCGCTTAGTTACCCCCCCCTACTCCAAGCCGGCACCTGTCGGCTTTTTTGTAGCATTTTAAAAACACTCAACAGCCTAAAGTAGATTTGGCCTATCGAAATACCAATATCACTGAAAGTTCAGCCGTGATTCACCAAATAAAGTGATAATAAAACACTTCTGAGTTAATCTAAAACTGCCTCTAATTCATACCACACTGTAGAAAAGGAAGTTCATGAAATCTTACAAAGTGCTCTTTGTGGGCTCTCCCGGTTCGGGTAAAACGACCGCTATTCGTGCTATCAGTGAAGTGGATGTTGTAGACACAGATACTAAAGTGTCGGACTCTACTATTAAAAGAAAGCGTACCACCACGGTGGGTATGGATTACGGTAAACTTACTTTAAGTGATGACGCAGTTTTGCACTTATATGGTACCCCCGGCCAAGAACGATTTAAGTTCATGTGGGACCTGATGGTAAGCGACTTAGCGAATGATGCCTCAGCGCTTATCCTGCTGGTCGACAACACCCGTAACTACCCCTTTAAAGATATTGATTACTACCTGAGCGAGTTCTGGGATTACATCGTTAAACGACATTTTGTGATTGCCGTTACCCGCTCTGATCTCCAAAACGAACCGACTGAAGCAGACTACCAACAGCAATTGAAGAACAAAGGGATTATTGCCCCTATCATCTTTATTGATGCCCGGCAGTCTATTCAAGTCCTTGACCTCGTGTCATCTGCGTTAAGCCAAGAGACGCATAATATCAACTGGACAGAGGTTTCCCACCGGGTCGCAAAAACAGAGATCAGCAAACGCAATCCTGACCCTAACTCCCCCCAATTTGAGTGGATGAGAAAAACGCGGGACGTACCCAAGATATCGATTATCGAAGCGGCAACTCAAGTAAGAGGGATACTGGGCGCTACACATATTAATGCTCAGAAAGAGGTGACGGAAACGTCTGTTAACGAGAAAAAATATAATGATCTTTTCTGCTCACTCTCTAAAATAGCAGACACTGTCGAAGGTAAACTGCCAGAGACTGAATTAATTAAGAGTATCTCCTTATATGGCCCCTACCAAGACTCCATATCTGTTTTTCGAGAGCACGATCAGTCTTTAGGTCTAATCACAAAGCAAACAATGACTCATCAACAAATACGCCAGCAGGCCGATGACCTGCTACAGTGGAGCGACAATGTCAAAGATTCTAACGAAGCTTGAATCCTTGGCAGGAACACAATGCAGTGTTCTTTACTCGCAAGGACAATCCGCTTTCTCTACGTTCCCGGTGGAGAAAAGCCGTTATGCAAAACTGGCTTACCAAGCTTTTCATCATATTTTCAAACATGCCCATCGTGTTAATACGAAATATGATGAAGCTCACCTTCAGATAGGAAACGAGCGTTATATTTGCTTTCAAGTAGCACAAGAGTGTTTTTATATCAGCTTACTACCGCCCAAGAGTGATATAAATAAGGCTCAAAAAGTGATTCGTGGTGCGCATAAAGTGCTCACGAAGCTACATAACTCGACCGCCCCAACATAACCGGCTCACTGTCAGGATTAGATTCTACATCCCGCTTACGCTCTTCCCTTGGGGTAATTCCATAATGATTACGGTATGCAGTGCTAAAATAGGAAGCACTTGAAAAGCCACAAGCCAGCCCTACCTGCAGAATCGTTTTATCACTCTGTCGTAATAGTTGCCGTGCCTGCTCAAGCCGTAAATCCAGATAATATTTAGAGGGTACGGTTTGCAGGTGCTTTTTAAACAGCCGCTCTAAATGGCGTCGGGATACGCCTACATGATGCGCTAAATCATCAGTGGACAAAGGCTCCTCTATGTTCATCTCCATCAAGGTAACCGCCTCTATCAATTTAGGCTGGCTGGCTCCGATTCGTGCTTTCAAAGGGATTCTCTGCTGCTCTTCTGAAGTGCGCATCCGCTCATAGACAAACTGCTCTGAAATGGAGGCTGCCAAGTCCATCCCATGCTCTTTGCCAATCAAAAATAACATCATATCCATCGCCGCAGTGCCACCACTGCACGTGTAGCGATTACCGTCAATCTCAAATAAATTATTCGTCACTTGCGTATTGGGGAAATCTTCTTTGAGACTCGCTATATCCCACCAGTGAATAGTGGCCCGATAATTATTCAAGAGACCTGCACAGGCAAGTAGATAAGACCCAGTACCTATGCCACCCAGTGCAATATTTGCGTGGCGCTGTTTTCTCAACCAACCAATGACTGCCTCGTTACCCGTACGTGCCACAGGGCTTGCACCACAGACAAAAAGCGCATCTAAAGTCGGCATATCATTCAAACTGCAATCAACCAGTGTTTGCACACCAAAGCTACTCGCCACCGCTTCACCATCATGACTGATCAGTAAGGTTTCATAGCACTCATCCCCCGTTACCCAATTAGCCATTCTTAAGGGCTCAATAGCGGATGAGAACGCAATCAACGAAAAGTTAGGTAGCAATAAAAAGCCGAATCTTTTGGGTCCGGTTTTTTTTTCTTCTATGGTCTGTTTAACCATTGCCAAGTGACAAACCTCTTAATATTCTTCTTATATCGGGTCGAGCGAAAGAATACTGATCTTTTTTAACCAATTCCTTAGCCTCACTTCTAAATGTCAGCTTAGCGCAACTTCGTGTCGCGCTACAGAAATTAGAGACCTGTTTTCTAAAACGTTTTTTAAAGATACTGAATAAACAGATTCAGACAGCGCTTTCTATAAGTAAATCGAAGCGTCTGTCACGGGCATGTGCGGACGCCCGCCATTAAGATCCGTATCAAGAATGAGGAAGTACACCCATGTCTAAACAACCGGTTAATCGCGCTCTTTTTGATGACGTAATGGTTCCTAATTACAACCCTCAACAGATGGTACCAGTGCGCGGTCGAGGTTCACGAGTATGGGATCAGGAAGATAACGAATATATCGACTTCGCTGGCGGTATCGCTGTCAACGCCCTAGGGCATGTACACCCTGAACTCGTTGCTACATTGAAGGAGCAAGCCGATAAACTTTGGCATCTCAGTAATACCTTTACAAACGAGCCTGCTTTAAGACTGGCAAATTTACTAAAAGAAACGACATTTGCGGATAAAATATTCTTTTGCAACTCAGGTGCAGAAGCCAATGAAGCGGCATTCAAACTCGCGCGTAAATATGCGTATGATAACTTCGGCCCTGAAAAGCATGAAATCATAGCCTTCTACCAAGGTTTCCATGGCCGTACCTTGTTCACCGTTTCCGTCGGTGGACAAGCCAAATACCGTGAGGGCTTTGAGCCTGCACCCGGTGGTATCACGCATGTTCCATTTAATGATTTGGAAGCACTTAAAGCCGCCATTTCTGATAAAACGTGTGCGGTTGTCATGGAGCCAATTCAAGGTGAAGGTGGCGTTATTCCTGCTGACCCTGAGTTTGCCAAAGGCGTTAGGGAATTATGTGATCAGCACAACGCACTGCTTGTGTTTGATGAGATACAAACCGGCGTAGGCCGTACTGGTCATCTCTATGCCTATATGGGCTTAGGTGTAACACCTGATATTTTAACGTCCGCTAAAGCGCTTGGGGGCGGCTTTCCAATAGGAGCTATGCTGACAACTGACCGAGTAGCACCAAGCTTCGGATTCGGCACCCACGGCAGTACCTATGGCGGAAACCCACTTGCCTGTGCGGTGGCAGAAAAAGCCGTAGAGCTGATTAATACACCCGAAGTGTTAGGACAAGTTGCTGGCAAACGCGCTGTATTTGTTGAAGAGCTCGACAAAATTAACGCCAAGCATAGCATTTTCACTGAAGTGCGCGGCGATGGGTTGCTCATTGGCGCTGAATTGACAGAGCAATGGCATGGGCAAGGTGCAAAATTCCTCGCCGCTGCTCGAGAAGAAGGCTTGATGATTCTAGTCGCAGGGCCTAACGTTTTGCGTATGGCACCCTCACTGATCATTCCAGATGAAGATATTCGTGATGGTATGGCACTTCTGGATAAAGCGGTAGAAAAAGTGATCAATAGCCAAGCAAACTAGGCTAAATCACACCCTGCCATACTCGTTATAGTATGGCAGGTTCCCCCTTTCTTTTCTCCTAAATCTAAATAAACACCGCTCTAATACCTATGTTGGCCTGAATTCTTTAATATCCTGCACTAAACTGACAGTTATACATTAGCTGAATTGATAGGGCTCTTATGAGAATTTTCCAAAGCCAGTTTATAAATGGGCAATGGAGCCAAGTCCTCCCTTGCCAAAACGATGCCCAGTGGGTACTAATCTTCGGAGACAGAGAGCTAATACAATCAAGCACCATACAAGCACAACTCTCCTCTGCTTTCCCTTTTGCACAAACAGTAGGCTGTACCACCAGTGGCGAGATCTCGGATATCGAGATTTACGATAACACTTTAGTCCTCACCGCCATCTCATTTGAGAGCAGTTCAATCCAAGCTGTGAGTTGTAATATCAACGCTTTTTCATCTAGCTTTGAGGCGGGTGTTCATCTTACTGATCAATTACCTAAAGAAAACCTCAAGCATTTATTTGTTCTCTCTGATGGCCAGCTTGTGAATGGAACCGAGCTAGTCAATGGGATTACTCGCGATCTAGATACACACATTATGCTCAGCGGCGGAATGGCTGGAGATGCAGATCGTTTTGAAGAGACCTTGGTATGGCATAACAAGAAAGTCGAATCAGGCCTAATTGTTCTTATAGGCTTCTATGGAGAGCATTTAAATATTGGATACGGCTCTTTAGGAGGGTGGGATACGTTTGGCCCTGACAGACTCATTACCCGCTCCAAAGGCAATGTTTTATATGAAATGGATGACCAACCAGCCTTAGATCTCTATAAAAAATATTTAGCTGATCATGCCTCAAAATTACCCGCATCAGCTTTGCGCTTCCCATTACGGGTTCGGAATATTGAGGATAATCAAAGCGTTGTAAGAACCATTCTTAGCGTCAATGAGGAAGATAAAAGCATGACCTTTGCAGGAGATGTTCCTCAGGGGGCTTACGCTAGATTAATGATGGCTAATCTTGACCGCCTTATCGATGGTGCTCAAGGGGCTGCTCAAAAAGCGCTTCAATCCGCCAATCAAGAAGCAGAGTTTGCAATTCTTATCAGCTGTGTCGGGCGTCGCCTTGTTCTCCAGCAAAATACGGAAGCTGAGCTAGAAAGTGCAAAAGATGTCCTATCTGAGCGCTGCAAAATTACGGGCTTTTACTCTTATGGCGAAATTTCACCCATAGAGGGAGCAACTGTCTGCGGGCTACACAATCAGACCATGACAATTACAACCTTCTCAGAGTCCCAGCATGCATAAGCTTTTACAACGGCAATTGAGGCGCCACCTAAAAGACGCGCTTCCTGCCGAGTCGCTCTCTGACTTCCTAAATGCTGTAGATGATGCTTATCAACAGTCGGATCAAGATCGCGCACTCATTGAAAGATCCTTAGAGCTCACTTCACTTGAGCTGAATGAGCGCAATGCGTTGTTACGTGCTCAAATTAATGAGCTAGAAGACACGCATATTAAGCTTGAACAGTCCATCTCAACCCTTAGTGCTATTTTTGACTCCACAGGCGAGGCCATACTCTCATTCGATGCCCATGGAAAACTGATAAAATGTAATGACATGGCCTCATCTTTGTTATCCATCCCTATTTGCGAAGGTACTGATACTCTCCATAGCTTTCTAGTAAAAATTTACCGTTTGGTTGATAACCCCAGCACCATCATTCATGACCTGCAACATTTGAAAAGCACCCCAAAAAAACATTGCTTTGGAATACTTCATCTCAAAAACAACCAAATTTATGAATATCACTCCTCCCCGCAACTACAAGGAAACAACCTATTAGGTCGCGTATGGTGTTTTAGAAATATATCCGATGTGAAAAAAAATGAAGCACTACTGATCCACCAAGCTCACCATGATCAGTTAACCAACCTCCCCAATCGAACGCTTCTCGAAGATAGGCTTAAACACGCACTAAATCTGGCTGATGGCACCAATAAAAGCACGGCTATACTTTACATTGACTTAGATAACTTCAAGAAGGTCAATGACACCTCTGGGCACCAAGCTGGGGATCAACTACTCATTGAGGTAGCAAGCCGCACACAAAACTGCTTAAGAGAACAAGATACGCTAGCACGAGTCGGAGGGGATGAATTCATCATCCTGCTGGAAAACATCCAAAATAATACATTAGCTACCATTGTGAGCAACCGTATTATTCAGGCTCTAAAAGAACCATTCTTATTAGAAAATGAGCAATATTTTATCTCCTGTAGTATTGGCATCAGTTTATCACCACGGGATGGGACAACCTCTGAACTACTGCTCAAAAAAGCGGATATGGCGATGTACCACGCAAAATCCCAAGGCCGCTCCAATTTCCAACACTTTGATCCCGCATTGGAGCAGTTTGCGCTGCAATACCTATCCATAGAAAACAAACTAAGGGAAGCGCTTGAGCAGAGTCATTTAGAAATACACTTCCAGCCACAAGTCAATTTATCTAACCTCGAATTTAGTTCTGTCGAAGCACTTATTCGTTGGAAAGATGACAACGGGAAATACATTTCCCCGATGACGTTTATTCCTGTTGCCGAACAAGCAGGTTTAATCAATGAAATTAGTAACTGGGTATTCCACCAAAGCTGCCAGCAAATTGTATACTGGCGAAGCCTAGGCCTTTCACCTGTTACGATCTCTATTAACTTATCGCCAAGGGAGCTGCTTGATACCCATTTGCCACAGCGTCTCCAGCATATACTCCAAGAGTATGGAATTTCAGGTGAGCACTTCGAGCTAGAAATTACCGAAACTATGTTTTTGGAAGATATAAAGTTTGTAAAGAAAGTACTATCACGTATCCGAGCACTCAACATCAGCATTGCTATTGATGATTTCGGAACCGGTTACTCCTCTCTGCGCTATCTACAACAGCTCCCGATAGATACACTAAAAATTGATAAGTCGTTTGTTTTGCACTTAATGGATAATCCACAAGATGCAGCCATTGCTAACTCCATCATATCCTTAGGAAAAAACCTAGGTATCAAAGTCGTAGCAGAAGGCGTTGAAAACTTATCTACATCCTTATATCTTAAGGAACAAGGATGTGACCTTGCACAAGGTTTCTTTTATCATCGCCCAACGTGTGCTGAAAAAATAACTTCACTTTTACTCCATCAACATTCGGCAAATAACACTCATATACAAGGAATGCTTGCAGAATGAGCTTACTCATCCGCTGGACTATGGTTGCCGTCATTATTTTGGGCGGGCTTCAATTATTCCAACTCAAAAGAACCGCGCACTACATTAACGCAAGCTTTGTCGCGGAAGGCTTAGCCAGTGCAACTCGCCTTAAAGTGATGGTCGCACAGCATTATTATATGCAAGGTGAGCTACCCTCCTCTCATGAAGAAGCCAATATACCTCCCCCTGAATCATTCGCCACCAAAGCGCTAAAAAGTGCAACAATCATGGGTAAAGGGACAATCAAACTCTTATATAACGAGAAATCAGGCATCGATGGGGGAAGTATTTTACTGATACCCAACCAAGCGGACGCCATGACGGATCTGACTTGGCGCTGTGTCAGCTTTAGCTTTAAAGGTATCGAGAAAATAGCACCACAGTGCTCTTATCAGGGTGAATAACCCTCGCTTAAAAATGCCAGGCCAAAAAACGGCTTTGTTTTTGGCCTTGAGCCATATTTACCGTGCGTACTTGCACGGCGTTTATGTGTTTAAGCTGCTGACGCAACGGCGCAAGGTTTTCTTTTTTTGAGACCAGTGTTGTAAACCAGCCTACCTGTTGACTGTAGTTCTGACTTTCTTCGATCATTCGCTGAATAAAAAGCCTCTCTCCACCTTCACACCATAACTCGTTACTTTGCCCACCAAAATTCAGAGTAGGCATCTGCCCCGCTATATCCTTAGCGGATTGGCCTAGGTTCCGTAACTTTCGCTTTGTTCCCTTAGAAGCTTCTTTAGCCGATGTGTGAAATGGCGGGTTGCATAGTGTGAAATGGTAATAATCCTTAGCACCGATGACACCATCAAAAATATGACGGGCTTCAGCTTGCAGCTTAAACGCCAGATTTTTCTTCAGTGCAGGATTAGATTGGGCAATCAATGTAGCTGCTTTGATAGCAACACTATCTATATCCGTGCCGGTAAATGACCAACCATATTCAGAACAACCAATGATAGGATAGATACCGTTAGCCCCCGTCCCGATATCTAACCCCCTAACACCCCGCCCCGTTGGCACTATGCCTCCATGCGATTCCGCCAGTAGATCAGCCAGGTGATGGACATAATCAGACCGCCCAGGTATGGGTGGGCACAAATAACCTTCAGGTAAATCCCAAAAGTTAATGGCATATGCCTGCTTTAGCAGTGCTTGATTTAATAATTTAACAGCCACAGGATTGCTAAAATCAACCGAAGGGTTGCCGGAAGGCGCAATGACAAGCCATGCTTTCAAATCGGGTAACAGCTGACATAGAGCGTCAAAATCATATCCAAAACGATGCTTATTACGAGGGTGTAACCCTTTCTTTACACGCTGACTCTCTTGCTTTTTATCTTTTCTCACATCAACCATACAACATTCACCTACCCACTGAGTAGGCAAGTGTACTCCTTCATTTGCTTTGTAAACACTGTCATCTTCATTGGCTTAACATGCTCCTCAGGGCGCAATACTGAAAATCAGGTCGCATAGACGACAGAAACTTTTCTGATAGTCGCTAATAATGAGAAGATCAGAAAAAGGATTATGAACATGACATTTGATTACACGCCTTGGTTAGATTGGTTAGATACACAACAAGATTTGATGCTGCAGCGCACTCTTGAGCTGTCACTCATCAATT
This sequence comes from Neptunomonas concharum, assembly GCF_008630635.1. NCBI lineage: Bacteria > Pseudomonadati > Pseudomonadota > Gammaproteobacteria > Oceanospirillales > Oceanospirillaceae > Neptunomonas > Neptunomonas concharum. The sequence goes on from NZ_CP043869.1 coordinate 2,654,196, forward strand.
CTGGCACGTTAAATGCCGAAGGCGTCAATCACGTTCGCCAGACCCTCAGCGATTATTGCGAATCGCTAGGCGGTACAATCGAAGTCATACCTGTTCCTGATTATGAATATGTCGCCACCAATGGCGTTGTAGAAACCACCCCGCTAGGTGATGCTCTACGTATTAAAAAACGCCCTGACGCTCCTTTACAGATATTTTTCTGCGGCCATATGGATACCGTATTCCCTATTGACCATCCTTTTCAAAACGTGACATGGCTGGATGACAACACACTCAATGGTCCAGGTGTCGCCGATCTTAAAGGTGGGCTGTTAGTCATGCTAAAAGCTATTGAAGCCCTAGAGCGCAGTCCATGGGCAGATAAAATCGGCTGGGAGATTCTCTTTAATCCCGATGAAGAGATAGGTTCTCCAGGTTCTGCTCCATTGATAGCCGATGCGGCTACACGCGTTGACTTAGGCATGATCTACGAACCTTGTATGCCCGATGGTACGTTGGCTGGAGCCCGTAAAGGCAGTGGTAATTTCAGCGTTGTGGTCCGGGGTAAGGCTGCCCATGCAGGGAGAGAACACCATCTTGGCCGTAACGCAATTCGGGCAATGAGCGATTTTATTTCAGCCCTAGATGACCTCAATGGGCAGCGAGAAGGCGTGACGATTAACCCAGGTTTTATTGAAGGGGGCGGCGCTGTCAATATCGTTCCTGAGCTGTGCATCTCGCGTTTCAATATCCGACTAGAGCAACCAGAAGATGAGCAGTGGTGTTTAGATCACATCAATCAGTTAATTCAGAATCTGAATGGCCGTGATGGCATACAAGCACAACTGCACGGAGGTTTTGGTCGCAAGCCCAAAGTGTTATCACCCGCTAACCAAAGGCTTTTTGAATTGGCACGCGATTGTGGCAGTGAACTGGGTATGCCCATTCGCTGGCAAGCAACGGGGGGTTGTTGTGATGGGAATAATCTTGCAGCGGCAGGTATCCCCAACATAGACACATTAGGTGTCCAAGGCGGGAAAATACACTCATCAGAGGAGTATATGCTCGTCAGCAGCTTGGTAGAAAGAGCCAAACTCAGTGCCTTATTACTCATGAAACTGGCTACTACAGAAGACCTGGGCTGGCTCAAGGAGAACCCCGAATGCTGTTAATTCGCCCCCTTACCTTTGCTGATCTTCAAGGTTTAGAGAGGCTAGCTGTCATCTCTGGTGGTAAAATGACCACCTTACCAGCCAACCGAGATCACTTAAGCGAACTGATTAGCAAAACTCAGCGATCTCTCAAGAAAACAATAGACCGCTACAGTGATGAGAGTTATCACTTCGCCCTCGAAGACCTTGAGCGAGGCGAGATCGTAGGCGTCTGTGGTATCGATGCCAGCGTCGGATTAAACACGCCCTTCTATAGCTACCGCATAGATGAGGTGGTTCATGCATCTAACGAACTACAGATCCATAATCGCATACCCGCGCTACACCTTTGCCAAGACTATACCGGTGCCGCTCGCTTATGTACGCTGTTTCTGGACAAAGCCTATCGTAATGAGGCTAACCTTAATCTGCTATCCCGCAGCCGTATGCTCTTTATCGCCCAGAACCCTGAGCGCTTCTCAAGCCGTCTTATAGCTGAACTACAAGGCGTTGCTGATGATCAAAACCGCTCCCCTTTCTGGGAGTGTTTAGGGCGGCACTTTTTTAATATGGACTTCACAAAAGCCAATTACCTTACGGGGATAAACTCCAGAGGCTTCATTGCAGATTTGATGCCCCACTACCCTGTATACGTTCCACTACTGTCGGCAGAAGCACAAGCGGCGTTGGGCAAACCCAGACCGGATATGTCTACAGTAGAGTCGTTACTCCTTTGCGAAGGCTTTAATTTTAAAGGTTACGTCGACATCTTTGATGCAGGACCAACACTGGAAACTCGCACGCTGGATGTTCGCTCTGTCGTGCAAAGCCAGTTAAAGACCATACAGATTGGCGAACCTGTCGAAAATGGGGACCTGCAGCCTGCATTAATCAGTAATCTGAGTCGAGAAGCATTTCGCTGTGTGTCAGCTTCAATCAATATCACTCAGCCCACGCTGACTCAGGAGGTTGCTGACTTACTGAACCTACGCCAAGGTGATCAGGCTCGCATTATCCCACTCTGAATTAAGCTAGTCGGCAATTAGTACCGTGAGAACAGGAGAGATTTAAACAATGATGGTAGTCCGCCCAATACAGGCAGAAGATTACACAGCACTGAGAGAGCTGGCTCGCAAAACAGGCCCAGGCTTTACCTCGCTTCAGGATAACGATACTCAGGTTGCTGCAAAGCTGGAAGCCGGTTTAGCCGCATTTTCCGCCTCCCCCCCTCTGGCAGAGGCTTTATATCTGTTTGTCATGGAAGAAACGGAGACCAATGAAGTCGTTGGCATATGCGGTATTGAGTCGGCTGTTGGCCTGTCTGAACCGTGGTACAACTATCGCGTTGGTACGTTAGTACACGCCTCACGCGAACTAAAAGTTTATAACCAGATCAATACGCTCACAATAACCAATGACCATACCGGCTATTCTGAGCTGTGCACCCTATTTTTAAGTCCTGATGCACGCCATAGTAAAAATGGATCGTTACTGTCGAAATCGCGTTTTATGTTTTTGGCAGAGTTCCCGCAACGCTTCAATGAACATCTCATCGCTGAAATGCGAGGCTACTCCGATGAAAACGGCATTTCACCCTTTTGGGAGGGGCTCGGACGGCACTTTTTCTCACTCGATTTTACAGAAGCAGACCGGCACTCATCCATGAACAAAGTTTTCATTGCCGAGCTTATGCCTAAAAATACGATTTATACCAATCTGCTCCCCAAAGAAGCCCAAGAAGCGATTGGTAAAACCCACGAAGCCACAACTCCCGCCCGCCGTTTACTCGAAAATGAAGGGATGCGATACACCGGCTACGTCGATATCTTTGATGGTGGCCCAACACTCGAAGCACGTATACACGACATTCGAGCCGTGCAAGAGAGTCAATATGTCAAAGCGCATATTGCCGATCTACCATCCGAAGGTGAACTCTATCTGATCAGCACGACGGAATTTTCAAATTTCCGCTGTTGCATGTCACCCATTACACGCGTCAGCAAAAACTTGGTCACCGTCAGCCCAGACGTGGCAAGTGCCCTAAATATCAATGAAGGCAGCACGATCCGTATTGTACCGCTGTCTTCTGGAAGGAGATTTTAAATGAGTGCATCACTTTTTATTAATGGCCAATGGTTAGAAGGCCGCGGACATATGTTCCAATCACACAACCCTGCAACAGGCGAGGTTATATGGTCTGGCGCATCAGCAGATGCAGAGCAAGTAGATGCCGCCGTCGCCGCTGCACGTACAGCCGCACCTCATTGGTCTAACCTCTCTTTTGAGCAACGCTGCGAGCAGGTTCGTCGCTACGCTGAACAACTGACCACTCATAAAGAAGAACTCGCTCGCACCATAGCTGAAGAAACCGGCAAACCTTTCTGGGAAACACAAACAGAAGCCGCTGCGATGATCGGAAAAATTGACATCTCGATTAAAGCTGCAGCAGAGCGGACAGGAGAGCGCAGCAGCGATATGGCAGGCGCTAAAGCGGTACTACGCCATAAACCGCACGGTGTTGTGGCGGTATTTGGCCCTTACAACTTCCCAGGGCACCTACCTAATGGCCATATCGTACCCGCATTAATTGCGGGTAATACCGTCATTCTAAAACCGAGTGAAATGACCCCAAAAGTAGCTGAGCTGATGGTACAGCTCTGGGAAAAATCGGGTCTTCCAACCGGTGTAATCAACCTTGTACAAGGTGAAAAAGAAACCGGTATTGCGCTAGCTGCTCATGATGGCTTAGATGGATTATTCTTTACCGGCAGTTCCCGTACGGGTCATTTGCTGCATGAACAGTTCGCCGGTCACCCAGGAAAGATTTTGGCTTTAGAAATGGGTGGAAACAACCCATTAATTATCGACCAAATCAGCGATATCAAAGCTGCGGTTCACGAGACTATCCAATCTGCTTATATTACTTCAGGACAACGTTGCACCTGTGCACGTCGCCTGTTCGTCCCTAATAATGACACTGGCGATCAATTCCTAAATGAACTCAAAGAGGCTGTTGCACTGATCAAAGTCGGTGGGCAATTTGATGAACCCGCACCTTTCATGGGAAGCCTGATTTCAGAAGCGGCAGCTGACGGCATGATTGCAGCTCAACAGCGTCTGTTAGATATTGGGGCAAAATCACTGTTAACCATCGAGAAAATCAAACCAGGCACAGGCTTGATCACACCCGGCTTAATTGATGTCAGTGCGGTTGAAGTATTGCCTGATGAAGAGTATTTCGGCCCGCTGTTACAAGTGATTCGCTATACCGACTTAGATGATGCTATTCGCCAAGCCAATGCAACGCAATATGGCTTATCGGCGGGCTTCTTCAGTGACAATGCTGAGCGTTTCGACTACTTCTACCGCCGCATCCGTGCAGGTATCGTCAACTGGAACAAGCAGTTAACCGGTGCTAGCAGTGCAGCACCTTTTGGGGGTATCGGCGCCAGCGGCAACCACCGTGCCAGCGCCTACTATGCAGCGGATTACTGCGCTTACCCTGTAGCCGGTATCGAAGCTGAAAAACTGAGCTTGCCTGAGAGTTTATCTCCCGGCCTAACCTTGAACTGAGGGATACTATGAACGCCGTAGAAGCAAATTTTGACGGGCTCGTAGGCCCAACGCACAACTATGCAGGACTGTCATTCGGCAATGTCGCCTCCGAGAACAATATTGCTCAGGCGTCAAACCCTAAACTCGCGGCGCTGCAAGGTCTTGCTAAAATGAAAGCCCTACACGATCTGGGGATGACCCAAGGGGTATTGGCGCCTCAGGAGCGTCCAGATCTGAACACGCTTCGGCGACTGGGGTTTAGCGGTAGCGATGCAGATGTGCTCGCTGCTGCTGCAAAACAAGCACCACGCCTTCTGGCCGCCTGTTGTTCAGCCTCCAGTATGTGGACGGCCAACGCGGCCACGGTATCACCGAGCGCCGATACACGCGATGGCAAAGTCCACTTTACGCCAGCCAATTTAACTAACAAATTTCATCGTTCTATTGAGCACGAAGTCACAGGGCGTATTCTGCAAGCCACCTTTGCTGATGAAAAACATTTTGCTCATCACAGCGCCCTCCCCGGCGTCGAGCACTTTGGTGATGAAGGTGCCGCAAACCATACCCGTTTCTGCCATGACTACGGTAAAGCAGGCGTTGAATTTTTCGTCTTTGGCCGCTATGCATTTGATGGTAGTAAGCCAGCTCCGCAACGCTATCCGGCACGCCACACCTATGAAGCCTCCGAAGCAGTCGCACGGTTACATGGATTACGCCAAGAAGGTGTCGTTTATGCCCAACAAAACCCCGTTGTTATCGACAAAGGGGTCTTCCACAACGATGTTATCGCTGTAGGCAACCGCGATCTTTTGTTTTGCCATGAAGAAGCATTCCTCAATCAAGCAGAGGTGAAAAATCAACTCAGTAGAGCAATGCAGGATCAATTTCATGTAATCGAAGTGCCTTCTCATCGTGTTTCTGTTGAGGATGCCGTAAAAAGCTATTTGTTTAACAGCCAGTTACTTAACGTTAAGGGTAAAACGGTATTGGTCATTCCTGAAGAGTGTCAGCAAATACCCAACGTTTGGGCTTACCTTAACGAGCTGCAAAGTGGTACTGCCCCTATTGATGAGCTCAAAGTGTTCGACCTCAAGCAAAGTATGAGTAACGGCGGCGGCCCGGCTTGCCTGCGCCTACGGGTAGTACTCAATGAGCAGGAAAAAGCAGCTTGTAACGCGCACACCTTGATGAGCGAAGCTTTATATAGCCAGCTAACTACTTGGGTAGAAAATCACTACCGCGACCGTTTGCTAGAAAGTGACTTAGCTGACCCCTTACTGCTTAATGAGTCGCGCAGTGCCTTGGATGAGCTAACCCAGATTCTCAACTTGGGTTCCGTGTACCCATTCCAACGCGTTTAGCTCCAGTTACTTATGTTTCGAGTTGTTCTTCTGTCACCGGGCGCAAGCCCGGTTTTTTTCACTCCAACATGCTTTCAAACAATCCAAGGCTACTTATCTGCAACTGCTTAAGTTCTTTACGCATCAGCTTTACGAAGGACAACGTCATGGCTGATTTAGTTTTATGGGCAGGAAAAATCAAGTTGTAGCGGTAAGCAATACGGGGCTCAAAGCGTTTAACCACAACCCCTAGCTTTTGATAATGCAGTGCTGTGATAGGCTCAACTAAAGAAACCCCGCTACCCGCTAACACCAATGCGCACGCGCTGTAGGCTAATTGCGTGTCCACTAATAACTGCCGACTTACCCCTGCCGAATCAAAAACGCTGTCAATCTTATGGCGAATACTCTGCTCAGTGCCTAAAGAGATAAACGCTTCCCCTTCCAAATCGGCGGGTGAAATATAACTTTTGGCTGCCAAACGATGACCTGGTGGCAAAATACACACCAAGCGGCTCTCAGCCAGAGGCTCCATTTCTATCGAAGCATCCGCTAAGGGAATAGCGGACACAACGCCTAGATCATATTGCTGACTAGCCACTAAGTCCGCCACTTGCTGAGTACTACGTACTTGCAATGAAAAAGAGACTTCAGGATGAGCTTGGCTAAATAGTTGTGTCACCTTTGGAATAAACTCTACGGAAACCGCCGGCATTGAGGCTACACGTAATGAACCTATATGGCAGGCACGTAAATCATCGGCTGCACGGGCCAATGTTTCAATAGAGACAAATGAGCGTTCGACCTCGGCATAAAATACATGTGCTTCGGGGGTTGGAATCAGACGCTTCTTGTGGCGCTCGAACATCTGCACGCCCACTTCTTCTTCAAAATCGCTTAATAGGCGACTGACCGCCGGTTGGGAGACACACAAAATACCGGCGGCTCCGCTGGTTGTTCCGCTAATCATCACCGCCCGAAATGCCTCAATTTGCCGGTAGGTTAAACGTGCCATCCTCTACTCCACTTAATAACAAAATATTATCAAGTGATACTAATAAACGATTTGATGTTATTTATGCAACTCTTCATTATTAATCAAACATTCACCTCATTTACACAATAACAATGCGAGGTCTCAATGGAACAACTGTTTCGTTATGTACTTACAGCACTGATCAGTACGGTTGCCGCCTGCCAATTCATTCAGGTGATTACCCGCTATGTGTTCGAGACGCCTATCATGGGGCTCGAAGAAGCTGCATTAATTCCGACCATCTGGCTTTATATTTTAGGTAGTGTTAACGCTTCCCGAGAAGATACACAGATACGCGCCAATGTATTAGAAATCTTTCTGAAAACCCCAAAAGCCAAACTGATCCTACACACCTTATCTGAAGCCATTAGCATCGTGATATCGATCTGGCTGACATGGTGGGCCTGGAAATATTTCAGCTACGCCTTACGCGTTTGGAAAGAGTCTCCCACCCTTTATATACCCACCTTTGTCTACGAATCAGCGCTGTTTATCGGCCTACTACTCATGACGTTATTTACCCTATGGCACCTCTATCGCCATCTGCAGTACTTGTTTGGTTTCAAAGCAATTCCAGAAGATCTGTTTGGTGATCCAGAGATCGCATCAACCCCGGAATTAGATGAAATGCAATTATTGGCTGATCGTAACAAAGGACAAGCATCATGATAGAGATCGCTATTCTCGCTTTTGCTGTACTCGTAGTTTTGTTAACGCTAGGCGTCCCGCTGCCTTACTGCTTTGGCGCAGGGTTAATGGTCATGACATTGGTCGGCGAAGCCACTATGCGCGGCATGATGCTGTGGGGGTTTAGTCAGCTTACCAACCCCGTACTGTTAGCTATTCCTTTGTTTGTCTTTGCCGGAACCATCATGAGCGTCAGTGGCATTGCTGCCAGTTTGCTCAAGTTTGTTAACATCTTTGTAGGCAGGGTTCGCGGGGGATTAGGCGTTGTCGCAACAGTTAGTTGCGCCATTATCGGCGCAATATCCGGGAGCGGACTCACCGGTGTAGCAGCGATTGGCCCTTTACTGATTCCTGAAATGGAAAGTAAAGGGTACCCAAGGGCCTATGCCACGGCGCTGGTCGCTAACTCTTCAATCCTTGGTCTGCTGATTCCCCCAAGCGTAACCATGATTGTTTATGGCTGGGTGACCGACACCTCAATTCTGGCAAGCTTCCTCGCCACTCTGGGTCCTGGCCTGCTGATTATGCTGAACTTTTCCATCGTCAATATGATAATGGCACGTAAGTTTCCGTTAGTGCTCGATGAGCCGATGGATACCGCAGCACTGATGAAACATGCCAGTAAGCGTACTATCAATGCGATCCCTGCGTTACTGATGCCGGTGATTATTCTAGGTGGTATCTACGGCGGCATTATGACGCCCACCGAGGCCGCCGCTGTTTCTGTGATCTACGCATTGCCTGTTGGTTTTATGATTTACAAGGGGCTGACATTCCGCACGTTACTGGATGCTGGTAAAGAGTCTGCTTCTGCTGTCGGTGCAATCCTCATCATGATTTTGTTCAGTCTAATGCTGAGTCAAATCTACGTTATGGAGGATATTCCTCAGGCACTGGTGGACAAAATCTTTGAGTTCACCGATAACAAAGTGCTGTTACTTATTATGATCAATCTGTTCCTGTTTGGGATCGGTATGATCGTGAACGACATCACCGCTATCATTCTAACAGCTCCCCTATTGCTTCCTTTGATGACAGCGCTTGGCGTTAGCCCTGTTCAATTCGCTGCCATTATGGGTGTTAACACCGCGATGGGAGGCGTTACTCCACCTTATGCCAGCATTCTCTACCTAGGGGCGCGTATCGGTAAAGTGAAATTCACTGAAGTCGTTAAGCCCGCCATGATTTTGCTGATTTTTGGTTACATTCCTGTCGTGATTTTGGTCTCTGTCTGGCCTGATCTCTCGGAATATATTCCACGTGCCTTTGGCTATTAAACCCTGCTCATCCTAAATACTCGGGAGAAAACAATGAAAACAAACCTGGTAAAAAAACTTGCGCTGGCTGTCGCCATCTCCGCTTCTATGAGCGCTATTGCACAAGCTGCGACACTTAAATTGTCCCATGTGCGCCCTCAAGAGACGGCCATCGATGTGGATGCTAAACGCTTTGCAGCAGATGTTGCTGAAGCGACAGAAGGCAAAGTAAAAATCAAAATTTATCCTGCCAGCTCACTCGGTGATTACACCGTGGTACAAGAGCGTGTTGGCTTGGGTGCAATTGATATGGCCGTCCAACCACCCGCATCCAGCGCCGATAAGCGCTTCCAAGTGGTGTATATGCCTTATCTGGTAAAAACCTGGGACGACGCTCAAAAGGTGTTTGCCAAAGGCTCACCTATGCGACAAACCGTTGCTGACCTGTATGGTGCTCAGGGAATTAAGGTACTCGGCGCGTGGCCAGTTTATTTTGGGGGTATCTCGCTAAACAAAGAGATCGACAATGCCGCTGATCCAACGGTAATGAAAGGTGCAAAACTGCGTGTTCCACCGATCAAAACATTCCAGCTGACAGCAGACAATATCGGCTTTATCGGCTCCCCTCTACCGTTCTCGGAAGCCTTCACTGCGGTTCAAACCGGTGTTGTTGATGGCGTCATGGGCTCAGGTGCAGAAGGCTACTACGCATCGTTCCGTGATGTAACGAAAAGCTACCTGCCTATCAACACCCACTTTGAAATGTGGTACCTGATTATCAGTGATGAAGTCTTCTCTGAGCTTGATGGAAAACACCAAGAAAAACTGATGGCAGCCGCCGAAAAGTTCGAAAACAGCCGCTGGGAAACCGCACGTGCGGATCAATCAAAAAATGAGCAGCTTCTGGCCAAAGCCGGTGCCACCATCGTTCCGGTTTCTGATGAGCAAATTGAAGCTACCGCTAAAATCGTTCGCGAGAAAGTCTGGCCGGAAGTGATCAACGATATTGGCGCAGAATGGGCTCAAGGCGTATTGGATAAAGCCCTGCAATAAGCGTTTCTACCCTTGTCTCATTTGTCCGGCGCTACGGCGTCGGGCTTTTTTAATCTTACAGGACATTGTCTGACTTATGCGTTTAACTGAAAGCCAACACGGCACAGATATCTGTGTGCTGGGAGGAGGCATCGTCGGTCTAGCCATCGCTCTGGGTCTGCTTCGTAATGGTCATCAGGTCACTCTTTTAGATGAAGGTGATATTGCACTGCGCGCGTCCCGCGGAAATTTTGGTCTTGTCTGGGTTCAGGGAAAAGGAGATACCTTACCTGAATATGCAGCAATCAGCCGACAATCCGCCAAACTATGGGGCACCTTAGCCGAGCGCTTACAGGCATCTACGGGAATTGATATACAGCTTCAGCAACGGGGAGGCTTATACGTTTGCCTACACGAAGATGAGCTTAAAAAGCGCCAAACCATGCTCATGACAATGCAACAAGCTGCCGGCGGGGATTATCCATTTAAAACACTGGATCTGGCAGAAGTTCGCGAATTTTTTCCACAGATTGGTCCTGAAGTCGCAGGCGCAACTTGGTGCCCTGAAGACGGCCACCTCAATCCACTGCTGTACCTGCGCGCTATGACCGAAGCGTTTAGCCAACAAGGTGGGATACTGGTCACAGGTAGCCGAGTCGACAAAATAATCCCTCAATCGACTGGCTTTAAAGTCGAGACAGAAACTCACACTGTTCATTGTGACAAAGTCGTCTTAACAGCAGGCTTAGGTAACCGTGATCTAGCGCCGATGGTGGGGCTGTCTGCTCCCGTTGTTCCGAATCGCGGACAAGTACTGATCAGCGAGCGACTCGACCCGTTTATCCATTATCCTACGGGTCATGTTCGTCAAACGGCAGAGGGTACTGTACAGATCGGTGACTCTAAAGAAGATGTCGGCTTTGACAGCGGTACCACCCTTGATGTTATGGCCAAGATTGCCGCCCGCGCCCGAAAAATGTTCCCTATTTTAGATAAAGCTCGTTTAGTCAGAGCTTGGGGAGCACTTAGGGTAATGACACCCGATGGCTACCCCATCTATGAACAATCCACCCAATATCCGGGCGCTTACTTAGTTACCTGTCATAGCGGTGTGACATTGGGAGCACTTCACGAAGGCCCCTTAGCCGATTGGATATCGAGCGGCCAAACCCAACTACCTCTGGAGGTGTTTCATGCCAAACGCTTCGAGCTTTAATCGCCTCCCGACTCACGACGGTCATTGGGTTACCGTGTGGGTTGAAGGGCAAGCGATCAAAGTACGCTCTCATGACTCAGCCGCAGCTGCGGTATTAGCCGCAGGATTGAACGCCAGCCGCACCAGCGCGGTAAGCGGCAGCGCTCGTGCGCCCTATTGCATGATGGGCGTATGTTTTGAATGTCTGCTCGAAATAAACGGAGAAGAGAACGTGCAAGGGTGCATGACCCAGGTTTCGGAAGGGATGCACATACGCCGCCAACAGCGAGCACGCCATTTGGTCGATGATTTATCAGTAGAGGTTAAATCATGAAAAGTGACATCTATGACCTAATCATTATCGGTGCAGGCCCAGCGGGTATGGCGGCGGCTGCCACAGCGGCACAAAAAAAACTGCGCGTAGCCATACTCGATGAGCAACAGACACCCGGCGGGCAGATTTATCGTAGTATAAAACAGCCTGCCCCAGCGGATGAGCACATCCTTGGGCCTGATTACTATTATGGCCGTCATCTCTTAGAAGGGTTAGAAAATGCGCCTGTGACTTACCTACCCGGCACCATGGTTTGGTCGATTGATGATGATCTAAACATCGCGTTTAGTCGCAACGGTTGCAGTGAAAAACTACAAGCTAAACGTATCTTACTAGCCACGGGCGCAATGGAACGACCGGTTCCCTTCGTGGGTTGGACAACCCCCGGGGTTATGACCTGTGGGTCCGCACAAATCCTGCTAAAAACCAGTGGGCTAACACCTGCATTGCCTTTAGTACTGGCAGGAAGCGGGCCTTTATTGCTATTGATCGCCGTACAGCTGCACCGAGCGGGTGTACCCATTAGCGCCATTTTAGATACCACCCCAAAAGGCCGCTATCGCAGTGCATTGCGTTATCTCCCTAATGCGTTAAAAAACACCCCACTACTCCTGAAAGGGGTGGGACTGTTACTGACACTGAAAAAAGCAGGCATTCGTTATATTAACCACGTGACTGACCTGACCGCTATCGAAGGCAATAATGGCCATATAGAACAGGTTTTATTTTCGAGCGCTAAGGGGCAGGAAAGCCTTACCTGCACGACCCTGTTAGTACACCAAGGCGTGGTGCCTAACACCCAGCTGAGTCGCGCTTTACAGCTCAAGCATCAGTGGGATGAACTCCAACAATGCTGGCGTCCCGAGCGAGATCGTTGGGGCGAAACATCTAAACGAGGTATCTTTATTGCCGGCGATGGTGGCGGTATTGCAGGAGCCAAAGCCGCTGAGTATCAAGGTCAGCTCAGCGCCCTTAAAATTGCAACGCAACTTAATGCATCATCAACTGATAGTTTGCAAAAAGAAGCGTCGGGTATAGAAAAACGCCTGCAACAGCAGTTATCTGTCCGCCCATTTTTGGATCACTTATACCAACCGGCAAACTCCTTTCTGTTACCGCCTGATGAAACCATCGTATGTCGGTGCGAAGAAGTCACCGCCGGAGAAATTCGCAACATTGCTAAACTGGGTTGTACCGGCCCCAACCAGACAAAATCCTTTTGCCGTTCAGGCATGGGGCCTTGCCAAGGGCGTTTATGTGGACTCACTGTCGCTAATCTGATTGCGGACGTTCACCAACTACCCGTGAATGAGGTAGGCTACTACCGAATTCGCACACCGATCAAACCATTAACCATCGGTGAGCTAGCCGATTTAGCTGAATAGGCCCAAACACTAGGAGAATCTATGTCTATCCAACGTTACGAAACAGGCGCACGTATGAGCCGCGCTGTGGTCCATAACAACACGGTTTACCTGTGTGGACAGGTGGCTGAAGACCGCACCGCCGGTATCACCGAGCAAACACAGACCATGCTGGCTAAAGTGGATGCGTTGTTAGCCTCTGTCGGTAGTGATCGCGAGCATATCTTATCAGCTACCATCTATGTGAAAGATATGAGCCTGTTTGCCGACATGAATGCGGTATGGGACAACTGGGTACCAGCAGGCCACGCGCCTGCTCGCGCGTGTGTCGAGGCCAAAATGGCATCGCCTGAGCTACTCGTAGAAATTTCAGTAGTAGCTGCAGTAAAAGCATAGCCTGTTTAGCTATCTAATAGCTGATCCAGCGGGTATCCCCGAAAAGGTTTACCCGTTTCTAACACCACATGACTACTGATGTTGATCTGCCCAGGAATCAAGTCTAGTAAGCGATCATTGATCGCGTTATAGCGCAGCATATCAGGTGCTACAATTTTCAGGAAGAAATCAAACACGCCACTGACCGTATCACACTCCACTACCTCAGGAATCTCTTGTGCCGCTTGGCGAAATAAACGAAATGCTTCTGTGCTTTGATCTTTAAGGCTTACCGTCGCAATCACAGTCACACTGCGACACAACTTCGGCAGATTTAAAACAGCCATGTAAGGGCCGATATAACCGGCTTCCTCCAACTTTTTAACACGACTCAAGCAAGAACTAGGCGATAAGCCCACTTTGTCAGCCAGGTCCTGATTCGTCATTCGAGCTTCTTTCTGCAAAGCCGAAAGAATCTTTCGGTTAATCCGATCAAGCGTCATTTTAAAACCTTTTTTTATTATTTATAACGGACCATAAAACGATAATAGCCTCTACTTACAGGATATTCACCAAAAAGTAGTTTCTCAGGATAAAGCCGAATAAAATTCGGTAATATGTTTTTTTTCAGAAGATTATTAATGATAGATCGGTTATTTAAACAGCTCATTTTGCGGATTGACGACTAAAATTAGCCTATAACAACGAGAAATAAGCGAGCCATCTATGCTGATTATCCGCCCGTGTACAGAATCCGATCTGGACGACCTACTCCATATATCCCATGTTGTCGGAAAAGGCATGACCTCTATGCCCGCCGACAAGCAAGCATGGATGGACAAGATCACCGCATCAGCAGAGGCCTTTGATAGCCAAAAAGCGCCCCAAGAGATCAGCACCTATTTTATGGTGCTAGAGGATACAGAGACCGGCCATCTTGCCGGTACAACTGCTATCTACACAGGCGTTGGCTTAAGTCGCCCATTTTACTCCTATAAAATCTCCACCTTAGTTAATAGCTCTTCTGATTTAGGGCTTATTCGCCAAACCCGCGTATTGAGTTTGGTGAATGATTACACTGGGGCAACCGAGATCGGCTCTCTTTATCTATTACCCGAATATCGCAAACCAGGCGTTGGTCAGTTTCTGTCCCGTGCTCGCTTTTTAACACTCGCTGATTTTCCTGAGCGATTTGGTAACCAAGTCATCGCAGAGTTACGTGGCTGGCAGGATGAAAATGGCCGCTCCCCGCTATGGGAGAACTTAGGTAAGCCATTCTTTGATATTGAGTTTCAAGATGCTGTGAACACCGCCGCCTTAAAAGGTACGCAATTTATCTCCGACTTGATGCCTAAATATCCAATTTATATCGACCTATTACCCGATGAGGCTCAAGCTGTAATCGGCAAACCTCATGACTCTTCAGCGCCGGCTTTGCATATGCTGAAAAAAGAAGGCTTTCAGTTCAGCGGCTATGTGGATCTCTTTGACGGCGGCCCATCCGTCCAATCTGAAACCAGCCAGATCCACAGTGTGAAATCTAGCCAGACAGGATCGTTCCAGATTGTGAGTAAACTGTCTGAAACCTGCGAGCGCTATCTTATCAGCAATGGCGATCTTGATAATTACCGTGTCGCACTCGCACCGGCGCTACTACAGGACGATGGCAGTCTGCTTATTGAAGCGGATGTTCAAACCCAACTTAACGTGCAGACAGGCCAGCCTATTCGCTATATTCGGATGAATCAGGCATCGGTCAAAATGCCCAAAGCTGTCGCAGCTTGAGGCTGCTGTGCTACTGAGTCGGTGAGGCAGTACCCTGCTTCGCCTGTTCAATAAACGCTGTAAGGTAGTCGGTTTTAAGATCGGTTGAGCGTTGCCCCAAAAAAATTTGCTTGTAGATACCTTCACCCAACCGCAGCGGCTGTATAGCCATGCGCTGTTGATACTCGGATACTAACCATCCCGGCAAGGCTGCTACACCACGCCTTGCGGCTACCATCTGCAGCATGATGTCGGTTGTTTCAATGGTTTTATGTTTTTTAGGCTGGCAATTAGCAGGTGTTAAAAACTGGCTAAAAATATCTAATCGCTCAGGCTCTACGGGATAAGTAATCAAGGTTTCGTTGATTAATTGCTCAGGTGTCACCGAAATGTTCCTTGCTAAAGGGTGGCTATCAGCGACCACTAGCACCTGCTCATAATCAAACACTGGCTCATAATGTAAACCGCTACGAAATAACGGGTCCGGAGTGACTAAGATATCAATCTCATGTGCATATAGAGCCCCTATACCTCCAAACTGGAAGCGTTGCTTAACATCCACATCCACCTCAGGCCAAGCACTGAGGTAGGGGCTGACCACCTTTAACAACCATTGATAACAAGGGTGGCACTCCATACCGATACGTAATGTACCGCGTCGCCCAGCTGCTATTTCACTCACTACCTCTTCAGCTAACTCTAATTGAGGTAATAACCGCTCGGCTAACCGCAAGAGGTACGTCCCAGCGGCAGTAAGACGCAGTTGCCTGCCCTCTTTCTGCCATAAGAGCGTCCCTAATCGCTGCTCCAGCTTTTTAATGCTATGGCTCAGCGCAGGTTGGGTCAGACATAACTTATCAGCCGCTGCGGTAAGAGAACCGTATTGGTTTACGGCTCGTAAAATTTCTAAATGGCTTCGCTCTAGCATGGCCAATATCACCCACACAAATCATGAATAAAATTTATAGATAGATAAAACAATACCATTATTTTTTATTGGTAACGATCACTACTATGAGACTCATCGCTTAATTTGATTGGTATAAAAGGAGCAAGCTCTCATGGCAACAACACATAATCTAGGCTTTCCCCGTATTGGTGCACAACGGGAACTGAAATTCGCACAAGAGCGGTATTGGCGCGGGGAGATTGACCAAGCAGAGCTACTCAAGACCGGACATCAGCTACGCTCACTCAATTGGCAACGGCAATCCACCTTAGATTATTTGCCGGTGGGCGACTTCTCATTCTATGACCAAGTTTTAGATATGAGTTTCACGCTGGGAAACATTCCATCGCGTGCATCCAACCTACACACTGATAGTGCAGCAGAGCTAGACACCTACTTCAGAGTAGCCCGTGGACGCTCTGCTCACGACAGTGCTTGCAGTGGCATCCATGCAGGTGAGATGACCAAATGGTTTGATACCAATTATCATTACATCGTACCTGAGTTCACCCACGAGACGGTTTTCACCCTTAAACCTGAAAACGTGCTAACACAGATTGCCGAAGCAAAAACTCATCATAAAAACATCAAACCTGTCATTATTGGGCCAGTCACGTATCTGTGGTTAGGTAAAGAGAAAGATGGTTCCAATAAGCTAGACCTGCTTGACCAACTACTTACCACCTATCAAGCATTGCTTGCTACATTTGCCGATCAAGGGGTTGAGTGGGTACAAATTGATGAGCCGATCTTAGTAACAGAACTAGATAAACACTGGAAAAACGCTCTGAGAAAAAGCTACGATCTCTTACAAGAAAGCCCGGTCAAATTACTCCTAGCGACCTACTTTGGCGAGCTTAAAGAGAACTTATCCCTAGTAAGCCAACTGCCCGTTGATGGTGTACATCTGGATGCGATCAACGCTCGACACGAAGTCGAACCACTGATTGATAGCTTACCTAACCACAGCGTGGTCTCTTTAGGCATTATCAACGGGCGAAATATCTGGAAAACCGATCTGAGTACCACCCTCGACTGGCTGGAGCCGATTGCTGCAACGTTAGCAGAACGTCTTTGGATAGCGCCTTCATGTTCATTATTACATGTGCCGGTTGACCTGGAAGCAGAACAACAACTCGACCCCGACATTAAAAGCTGGCTTGCCTTCGCTTATCAAAAATTGGATGAACTGGATCTGTTAGCACGCGCACTTAACCTAGGTCGAGCTAAAGTAGCTGATGAGTTAGAAAGCAACCGTCAGGCTATCGTGAATCGCCAAACATCTTCACGTGTACACAACCCTCAGGTACAACACGCTATCGCCTCGATTTACCCGCACTTAGGCCAACGTAAAAGCGACTTTGAGCATCGTGCCGCGCTACAAAGAGCTAAGTTCAATCTGCCACTGTATCCAACCACCACGATAGGCTCCTTCCCACAAACGACGGAGATTCGTGCCACCCGTCAGCAATTCAAAAAAGGGGGATTAAACGAAGCTGAATACACACAACAAATGCAAGCTGAGATCAAACGCGCTGTGGATGAGCAGGAAGCATTAGACTTAGACGTACTTGTTCATGGTGAAGCCGAACGGAATGACATGGTGGAATACTTTGGCGAGCAGCTGCAAGGCTATGCATTTAGCCAATATGGTTGGGTCCAATCTTATGGCTCTCGTTGCGTCAAACCCCCTATTCTCTTTGGTGATATCAGTCGACCTAAGGCGATGACAGTACATTGGACTCAGTACGCCCAATCCCTGACAAACAAACCAATGAAAGGGATGCTGACCGGGCCTGTCACTATCCTAAACTGGTCTTTTGTTCGGGATGATCAGCCGCGATCACGCACTTGCTACCAATTAGCTTTAGCGATTCGGGAAGAGGTACAAGATTTAGAAAAAGCAGGCGTCAACATCATTCAAATAGATGAAGCCGCCCTACGCGAAGGACTTCCTCTGCGTAAATCCCAATGGCAAAGCTATCTCGACTGGGCGGTTGAAAGCTTCCGTATCAGCGCTAATGGCGTCAACGATGAAACGCAGATTCATACCCATATGTGTTATTCGGAGTTTAACGATATTATCGAATCGATCGCCAACATGGACGCCGATGTGATCACTATTGAAACCTCACGGTCTGATATGGAGCTATTGGATGTATTTGAACACTTCAATTACCCCAACGACATAGGGCCAGGGGTCTATGATATTCACACCCCCAATATCCCATCACAAGCGCAGATGGTTGCCTTGATGGAAAAAGCAGCCTGTAGAATTCCTGCCGAGCGGCTTTGGGTCAACCCCGACTGTGGCTTAAAAACCCGCCAATGGAAGGAAGTGATACCCGCTCTTGAAAACATGGTAGCTGCGGCCAAAGCACTGAGGCAGAAAGCGTTAAAAGCCGTAAGCTAATAACGCTAACACGGGTAAAGCTACACCGATCTTAACCTTGATGATGCGTAAGCCGAAAGCCTAACCACACTGGATTGCCTTCGATCACATCTGTGATTGAAGGTAATTTTCTATACCCAGCATTTTAATTAAACGTAGCTGTTGCTCTAACCAGTAGGCATGGTCAACTTCAGTATCTTCCAGCAATTTTTGTAAGATCTCCCGTGACTGGTAATCCTGCTCCTCTTCGCAGACCTTGATAACCTCTTTTAGTCGGTTACCCACTTCATATTCGATACGCAGATCACTTTCCAGCATCTCTGCTACATGTGTTCCAATCTGTAGCCCTTCACGCGCCACCATATTGGGTGTCCCTTCAAGAAACAGCATACGTTCGATGAGTAAAGCAGCATGCCCTTTTTCATCTTCTACTTCATGATCTATACGTTCAAAGAGTTTACTCAACCCCCAATCATCATACATACGCGAATGGATAAAATACTGATCCATGGCGGCCAGTTCCATTGCCAGTAGGGAGTTCAATCCGTCTATAACCCGTTGATTACCTTTCATTCTTTTTTCCTCGCCTACATTTTACTTTGAAGGTAGTTTGCTATGCCTACTTGCCCAATTAAGTGTTGCTGCGCTTCAATCCAATCTAAATGCTCTTCTTCCTCGGATAGAATTTTTTCCAACAATTCACGGCTGACAAAATCGGACTGTGTTTCGCATAAAGCGATCGCTTCGCGTAACAATGTAAGTTGGCTCATTTCAAAATCCAGGTCACCTTGCAACATCTCGGCCGTGTGTTCACCAATTCGTAAACGCTCCAAATGCTGGAGGTTGGGCAACCCTTCAAGAAACAAAATGCGCTCAATAAGGTCGTCGGCTTGTTTCATATCCTTGATGGATTTTTTGTATGCTTTCTCATTGAGTTCACCCAGACCCCAATTTTTATACATACGCGCATGCAAAAAAAACTGGTTAATAGATGTCAACTCAGCAGTCAGCACCTTGTTGAGCATGCTTAATACTTGCTTATCACCCTGCATATAACTCTCCAAAAATATGACTAAAGGCTAAATGTATAGACAGAGTTTATGGCAAGCCACGACAGAAGTACAAAAACCCAATTAAAAAGTAACAAACACTTGATATAAATCTATATGAGAATTATTATCAATCACACTAACATATAGGTTTTATGATTATGTATATCTGTATTTGCAATGCCGTCACTGACTCACACATTCGAAACGCCATTGATGAAGGCGCCACCAGCGTCGCTGATCTTAATAAGTCATTATCTGTCGGCAGCTGCTGCGGGAAATGTACGCGTTCAGCCAGAGAGCTAATAAAAGATCATCTGGCCGATTCAAAGATCGATTCTCTGTCCTACAATGCTGCCTGATCTTTATTGGCAGATAGGCTGTATGTTCTCTGCAAAGCTCTCGGTATACTCTTTCGCTATTAGATAAACGAAAGTATGAGTCATACCCTATGCCGCCCCTCTCTTTTGCATCGTTACCCCTTGATCAATGGTGTCAGCGCCTACCGTTAATCAACCAACTAATCGCCACCGAAGAGCTATTTTGGCTGAACCCAAAGTTGATCCCATTTCATCAGGCCAAAACTACACTACCGCTGAGTGATAAAGATACTCAAGATGCAGCTGCGCGGTTGCAGCGTTTCAGTACTTACATTCGTCAGGTTTTCCCAGAAACCAAGCCAGCCCAAGGGTTAATTGAGTCTCCCCTGCGAGCTATTCCTCAGATGCAGACGGCGCTATCTGATTACTACAAAACTCCCCTCCCCGGTCGTTTCCTACTCAAATGTGATAGCCACCTGCCCATATCCGGCTCAATCAAAGCCCGTGGTGGTATTTACGAAGTCCTGAAATATGCCGAAACATTAGCGTTGGAAGCTGGGCTCATTACAGAGTCCGATAACTACGTAACATTTAATGATGAAGCCTTACGCCAACATTTTGCCCAACATCGTGTGATTGTAGGCTCCACCGGCAACCTAGGGCTCAGTATCGGCATTATGAGTGCACGCTTAGGCTTTAAGGTGACAGTGCATATGTCGGCCGATGCTAGGCAGTGGAAAAAGGAGCTACTACGCAGCAAAGGGGTAGACGTCGTTGAGCATGCCGATGACTATAGCAAAGCGGTAGAACAAGGCAGACTCGAAGCCTCAGCCTCGCCTAATAGCCACTTTGTGGATGATGAACATTCTCAGGATCTATTTCTTGGTTATAGCGTGGCAGCACTTCGCTTACAAAAACAGTTAGGAGAACAAAACATCGTGGTAGATCAGGCGCATCCCCTATTTGTTTATCTACCCTGCGGTGTCGGTGGTGGTCCGGGTGGTGTTGCCTTTGGCCTGAAACAACTATGGGGCGATAACGTCCATTGTTTCTTTGCAGAGCCGACGCACTCTCCCTGTATGTTGCTCGGCATGTACTCCGAGTTACATGAAGGTATCAGCGTACAGGATATCGGTTTGGATAATCACACCTGTGCCGATGGCTTAGCGGTGGGTCGGCCTTCCGGTTTTGTTGGCAAAGTAATGGAGCCATTGCTATCTGGGATATTCACCGTTGCGGATAACGAGCTCTATAAATTGCTAGCGCTGCTCAAACAAAGTGAAAATATTATGCTCGAGCCCTCCGCGCTGGCCGGTATGCCGGGCATACACTGGGCCAACCAGCAGCAAGACTACCTAAAACAGCACGCTATAGAAGCTGACAAGATCACCCACATTGTCTGGGCAACCGGTGGCAATATGGTCCCTGAGATTGAACAACAAGCTTACTTAGACCAAGGAATTTCGCTGCTCAATTATGACAAATCATAATTAGGAATTATAACTCTAAGGAAAGATTAGCAAGATTCATTAATTCATCTTAATTGTGTCACAGAAGTAACACAGAGGCTTTCTATTCTGTTGCCATTCGTTGAGTACCTGTCTGTTACGGGTACCTGTTTTGGCTGCAGGAAGATATGTCTGATAAAGTAATACTCGTTATATTGGATGGCCTGAATGCTCAGGTTGCCAGTGAATGCATGGGATTTATGGAGGCCTTAAGGGCACAGGGGATTGCTACCCGATACCAAATCTCATGCGAACTCCCTTCCATGTCACGTCCTTTGTATGAGGCGATACTGACAGGTGTCACCCCGATTGTGAGTGGCATTGTCCACAACCATGTTATCCGTAACTCCAACCAACAAAGTATTTTCAGCCTGGCTCGCCAAGCAGGACTAAGCACAGCGGCAGCCAGCTATCACTGGATCAGCGAGCTCTATAACCACTCACCCTACGATGCTATACGTGACCGACACACCTGTGATGAGTCCTTACTGATCCAACATGGCTGCTTTTATCATGCCGATCACTATCCCGATGATCACCTATTTCTTGATGCTGAATGGCTAAGACGCCAGCATGACCCGGACTTCTTATTAGTCCATCCCATGAACATCGATAACGCTGGACATAGAGAGGGCTTAGATAGTAGCCATTACCGCAATACCACCCGCAAGACAGACATGATCTTGTCTGACTATCTTCCCCAGTGGATAGAAGCAGGTTATCAGATCCTGATCACCGCTGATCACGGTATGAACAATGACCGCAGCCATGGCGGCACCTTGCCCGAGGAGCAGCAAGTTCCCCTGTTTGTGATCGGTTCAGCGTTTTCTCACCAACCTACATGTAAACCGTCACAGACTGACTTGTGCGGGACGGTTTGCGAACTGCTCGGCATCAGGATGCACAACAAGCCAATCTGCAAAGATCTATTGCTGTTAGATCCTTCACTCAAGGAGTGTAGCTAATGGCGCTAGTTATTTTCGATTTAGATGAAACCCTACTAGCAGGTGATTCATCTTCACTGTTTTGCCATTTCCTTGTAGAGCAAGGGTTAGCCGATCAGCCGTTTATTGTAAAAGAACAGCAGTTAATGGCGCTTTATAGCCAACAACAGCTCTCGATGGATGATTACATTGCGTTTCAATTATCGCCCTTGGCCAGTATCAGCGTGGCAGATATCGAAGCACTTTTACCCACATTCGTTGCAAACTATATTGCTCCTCGTTTCTACCCTGAAGCACTGGAGCTTATCGCCCAATTAAGGGCTCAAGGCGATCGTATTCTGGTTATCTCTGCCACGGCCGCCTTTATCGTTCGTGCAGCCTGCCAGCACTTAGGTATTGACGATGTTATCGCCATCGAGCTTGAAGAGAGCGAAGCAGGCTACTATACCGGCCAAATCAGAGGAATACCCTCTTACCGCGAAGGCAAAGTCACCCGCCTGAAAGCTTGGCTGAATAGGCAAAATGAGACGCTAGAAAACGCCGCTTTCTATTCCGACTCTATTAATGATCTTCCCCTGCTTGAAGCTGTACCTCATCCCATTGCAACCAACCCGGATGATTTACTCAAGCAAACAGCCATAGAACGGACATGGCAAACCCTGACATGGACGTGCTAAGACCGATGACGACTCACTCTACTAACACTCAAAAACTAATCAGGAACTGTGCTATGTCCAGACTATTACTCGCAAGTGCTGCCGTTTTAATGGCTTCAAATGTCATGGCGGCTTGTCCAACGGTTACCGCTAAAGATGCAAAGGGTGAATACCCTTATATCTTTGAGAAGGCTGAATTTGAGAAAATTTATCAGTGCCAACTATCCTTTACAGGCAACCCATCTGCTAAAGCACTCAATGAGCGTATTGCAGGCAACCCTGCACTACCTGCGCTTACAGATCGACTGCCTACAGAGCCTTTAGTGATTGCACCCTATGTTCAAGTTGGTCAATACGGTGGAGTTCTTGACGGTATATCCAAAGCCACAGAGTCAGGCACCTCTGACCTGCTGTCCGTTCGTCACGTGAACCTGACTCGCTTTAGCGACGATCTGAAAACCGTCGTACCGAATGTCGCTAAGCGCTGGAAGTGGAATGATAACTTTACAGAATTGACCATGGAACTGCGTAAAGGCCACAAGTGGTCTGACGGTGCCCCTTTCACCGCCGAAGATGTCGCCTTTTGGTACAACAACATGTTGATGGATACCAACATCATCAAATCACCGAAAGATCGTTTCCTATCAGATGGCAAACCCATGAAAGTTGAAGCGCTTAACGAAACAACCGTGCGCTTTACTCTGAATGCTCCGAAACCGGGCCTGACCGCTATGTTTGCACAGGACTATGCGCAACCATTCCAACCCAAACATCTACTTAGCAAATTCCACCCAGACTTTAATCAAGATGCCAATAAACTAGCGAAAGAACTTGGCTTTGAAGATGGGTACGCC
Source organism: Neptunomonas concharum (assembly GCF_008630635.1). Classification (NCBI taxonomy): domain Bacteria; kingdom Pseudomonadati; phylum Pseudomonadota; class Gammaproteobacteria; order Oceanospirillales; family Oceanospirillaceae; genus Neptunomonas; species Neptunomonas concharum. The sequence continues at coordinate 2,677,936 of NZ_CP043869.1, forward strand.
GTGATCAATTTCTATTACGGCCAATCTGACTGGAAAGATGTCCCTTCGCCATTACTAAAAGATAAAGCTGCTGCAGAAAGCTTGGTAAAATCCGGTTTTACAGCGGTTGCCCCAACACTGGAATCTCATATCCTTGTTGAAGAGACATTAGAAGGTCGTCGCTTGGTGGCTAACCCCTATTTCTTCCAGACCGATACCGCCGGTAACCAACTCCCCTACATCAACGAAATCAATGAAATTTTCATTGGTGACGAAGATATCCAAACCACCAAAATGATTGCCGGTGAGATTGATTACAAAGCCCAAGCAGTTAACCTGCCTGCCGCACCGGTACTGCTGGAGAACAAAGATAAAGGTGGGTATGAAGTTGCCCTGCGCCCAACTATCGGTGAAGTAGCTTTTGCCTTTAACCTGACCGATAAAGACTTAGAAAAACGCGACATCTTCAATAACGTAGATTTTCGCCGCGCGATGTCCCTTGCTGTCAACCGAGATCAGATAAACGAAATCGCCTATTTTGGATTAGGCACCCCTACGCAATACACCGCCTTTGACGCGGACACCGCTTCCTTTGTTACCGATAAGCAGAAGCAAGCGTGGATAACCTACAACACAAAAGAAGCCGCCAAATTGCTGGATAAAGCCGGTGTAGTGGATAAAGATGGTGATGGTCTACGGGATCTGCCGTCCGGTAAGAAGTTAGAACTTAACATCCAGTATTCCACTCAGGGCGTTGCCACTGAGCTTGTTGAAATCATTGCCGCAAACTGGAATGCAGTAGGTGTTAAAACCACTCAGAAAGAAGTGACATCCGATGAGTATCGTAACTCCCAGTCTGCAAATGACCTGAGTGTTACTTTCTGGACCATGGGACGTCCACTGGCAACGCTGGCTAGTAATACCACTGACTTACTCCCTCCTTACGGCAGCTTCTTTGATCTGCGCACAGGTATGTTATGGGAGCAGTACCGTAATACAAAAGGTGCTGAAGGCGTCAAACCACCAGCCACAGTCGATGAAATGGAACAATTAGCGAATGAGTTTGTTCAGTTACCCATGGGTAGCGACGCCTCTGCAAAAGTTGGTCATGCCATCGCTCAAAAAATGGTCGATGACCTCTTTGTTATAGGTACGGTAAAAGCCGTTGCGCCTATCTACTACAGCCGCAAACTAGGCAACTTCGAAGTACCTAAAACCTCCTCTTACGACTACTACCGTGTTTACCCTTACATGGCAACACAGTGGTTCTTATCAGAAGGCGGCGTCGCTAAACAGTAAATAAACATGAACCCCGTCTTCAGGCGGGGTTCTTTTCTCTGACTAACTGTAGATATTGATACCGTGATCATTCACTTTTTATCAGAAACTTGGCTCCTTTGGTTGATTCTGTTCACCGGTGCGCTTCTGTTTCGAGCCTCCCGGAACAGTCAATACTTTCATTATGTATTTAACCGCTACTTGTTAGCACTGGTTACCTTACTCACCGTCAGTGCCATTGTCTTTTCGTTGATGGAAGTACTGCCTGGGGACTGTGCAGAAAAGATGATCGCTTACAAAAATACCCAGGGTGAAAGCATCACCCAAGCCGATATCGCTGCCGAACGCGCACGCATGGGGCTGGATAAATCGCTACCCGAGCGCTGGGTCAACTGGGTAACCGATCTCACGTTAAAAGGTGATCTAGGCTTTAGCTGTGCAAAACGACAATCGGTGAATTTGGCATTAGGTGACCGTTTCTGGTTAAGCTTCTGGTTCTGTATTGCTGGGTTAGTGTTTTCCTACCTGATCGCGGTTCCTTTTGGGATTTTATCAGCATGGGTACTCAACAAACCCTGGAAAGACCGGAGCCCTCAACACACCCAAGCCAAACGACTCCTTAACACAGCAGGCCTAGGGCTTGCCAAAATGACAGACGTGATGCTGCGAATCATCAGCTATCTCGGTCTAGCTTTACCTAACTTCCTTTTGGCACTCACGATTATTTTGCTTTACGTGTTTGCCGGAGAAGCGGCACCCACAGGGCTATTTTCTGATGAGTGGAAACAGGTAAGCTGGTTTACCGAAAGCGGTTTCCAATGGGGCAAACTCAACGACTTTTTAGGGCATATCTGGCTACCGATCTTTGTTATTGGCTGGTCAGCAACAGCGCTTCAACTGCAAACTGTTCGCGCCTTAGTAGTAGACGAATCCAACAAGCTTTACGTGGATGCAGCCAAAGCCCGTGGCGTACATGGATTCAACTTGTGGGCAAAATATCCCGTCCGTCATTCCATTAGCCCGCTATTTAACAGCGTTGGCTTTGATTACCAACGAATCTTTAACGACCTCCCTATTGTGGCCATTGTGATTGGTCTGACCGATGCATCAGCCCTCTTAATTGAAGCTCTAGCAATGACTAATGACCAAGAACTCGCCGCCGGTATTCTGTTTTTAGTGGCTTTGGTGGTGATTTCGATGAACTTTATTACCGATATTGTGCTTGCAGCCGTAGACCCACGCGTGCGCAAGAGTGTATTAGGCACAGGAGGCCCAGCCTGATGTTAACAGCCATTTTTCGTAAAAATAAGCCTCAAACTGATACCTACGATGAGAGCTATTATACCGCAGGGCAGTTTGCGCTAATCAAAGCCCGCTTTATGAAAAAAACCGTAGGCCTGATTGCCGGATCACTACTGGGGTTTATGGTATTGCTCGGTTTGTTCGCCCCTTTCTTCTCTCCGGTAGATCCCACCATTGAGGGAGCGAATCCAGATTATCGTCGCGGCGCACCACAGGTGGTCTACTTTTGGGATGAGAACGGCTTTTCATGGCGCCCCTTTACTTACACCTACAGCAAAGATAAACCTAAAATCAACTTAAGCGCCCTCGCCAAAGGCGGTAATCTGGCAGCGTTAGATGCCCTTACATCCAGCGGTGCATTGAACTCTTCCACTCAAAATTTATTTACTGTAGATAAAAACCAACGCCGTTATCTGCAGTTCTTAGTTACAGGGTGGGAATACTCACTGCTGAAAATCGATCTATTAGGAATCGATATCAAATGGGATCGCCATCTGTTTGGCGTGGACCAAGGATCTATTCACCTGATGGGAACAGATGAGGACGGCAAGGATGTGTTCAGCCGAACGCTACATGCGATCTGGGTAACCATCAGCATTGCTATTGTTGCCTTAATCGTAAAGCTGTTCGTCTCACTTCTTGTTGGCGGCGTCAGCGGTTACTTTGGCGGTAAAGTAGATGCCGTCTTGATGAGCATCACAGAAGCGGTGCGTGTGATTCCGCCGATTCCCATCTATCTGGCCTGTGCCGTCGCGCTCTCTCAGATCGACCTGACACCGACCCAGCGTTATTTCGCTATCGCTGTAGTGATTGGCGCGTTGGACTTTGCTGCATTGGGTCGCCGCCTACGTACACACATATTGGTGGAGCGTACCCAAGACTATGTGCTGGCAGCACAATTGGCCGGTTCCAGCCATGGACGAGTCATTTGGCGGCATTTGATTCCCAGTTTTGGTAGCTACATCATTGTGGATACTTTGATCAACTTCCCTTATGTCATTTTGGCAGAAACCAGTTTGAGCTTCTTAGGGCTAGGCTTAACCGAGCCTGTAAATAGCTTGGGGGTTCTTCTACAAAAAGCTCAAGATCCCGATATCCAGCAGAATATGGTCTGGCAATTTTTCCCTGTTGCGGTGTTTGTCACCCTGATTATGGCCTTTGTTTTCGTGGGCGATGCCCTACGCGATGCCGCCGACCCTTACTCAGAGAGGAATAAGTAAATGATGGCACTTAATCCCATAAACACCCTGCTCAGTATTCGTGACTTAACATTGGATTTTCGTACCGATGAAGGGCTGGTTAGGGCACTAGATGGTGTTTCTCTGGATATTCATGCCGGCGAAGTCATGGGGCTGGTGGGCGAAAGCGGATCAGGCAAATCAGCCACCGCTAAAGCAATTATGCGCTTGCATCCGGGTAATGCTCTGATACAGAAACCAAGCGAAATACAGCTTTATGATGGCCAACAACGAATCGACGTACTGGGGCTAAACGGTAAAAATCTGCGCACGGTTCGTGGTGGGCAAGTATCAATGATTTTTCAGGAGCCAATGGCGAGCTTTGCCCCAGCGATCACACTGGGTGAGCAGATCATCGAAACGATACAGATTCACCTTAAACATGACAGGAACACGGCTCGAAAAATCGGTATAGAACTGTTTGAGCGAGTAGGCATCCCCATGCCGGAAAAGCGCTTTGATCAATATGTTTTCGAGCTGTCAGGCGGTATGCGCCAACGGGCAATGATCGCTATGGCTTTATCTACCAATCCCAAGCTACTCATAGCCGATGAACCGACCACCGCACTCGATGTTACTATTCAAGCACAAGTACTTGATTTGATGTTAGAACTGCGAGAACAGATGGGTATGGCAATTCTATTCATCACCCATGATTTGGGCGTGATCAGCAAAATCGCAGATAATGTCACCGTGATGCGCCAAGGCAACGTGGTTGAAGCAGGAACAGCTGACGACGTGCTCTATAGTCCACAACACCCTTATACGATTAAATTGCTAGACGCATTACCGCATTTAGAAGCGTTACCGGAACCTCCACAACACCAACCCGAGCCTATTCTGCGTATATCTGATCTATCCATCACTTATCCCATGTCCGGGCAGGGCCGTAAAGGGGATCACTTTAACGCGGTAAAAAATGTTTCTCTCGACCTACCTAAGGGACAAATCATCGGCTTAGTCGGTGAAAGCGGTTCCGGTAAAACATCTTTAGGTAAAGCCATACTGGGAGCTGCCCCCGTCACATCCGGGCAAGTGGAATATCGTACCGAGCAACCGTTTACGCTGAAGGCCGGCAAAGCACTGAAACGACGCCAAATAGCCGCCGTTGCGCAAATGGTCTTTCAGGATCCCTATGGCTCACTCAATCCCCGCATGACAGTAAGGGATATTATCGCGGAGCCTTTAGAAGCCATGAAGCTCACAAGCTCCAAAGCTGAAACCGATCAGCGGGTTATCGAAATGGCAAAGCGGTGCCATCTGGATATCAACCACCTACGTCGCTTCCCTCATGCGTTTTCAGGTGGGCAACGTCAACGTATCAGCATTGCTCGCGCGCTAGTAGCGAACCCGCAATTTCTGGTGGCTGATGAATCGGTAGCGGCGTTGGATGTATCGATACAAGCCGAAATTCTTGACCTGCTAAAAGAGCTCAAAGAGGAGCTAGGCTTAACCATTTTGTTCATATCCCATGACTTGAGTGTCATAGCGAACCTTTGCGACCATGTGTGTGTGATGCGCCACGGTGAGTTAATTGAACAAGGCAGCGTAAGGAAAATTTTCCTCAACCCAGAAAAGCAATACACACAAGAGCTGATTAGCGCTATCCCCTTGCTGGATAAAGTAAAACAGGCCGCCGCATTTGAGATCTGCAGTGACGCAGAAGCACTTGCTCGCCCAAAACGGGCTTCGTCATCTCACGGTAACCAAACTGTTATCCAATAGTCTTTTAAACGTCATTTTCTGGAGCTGTATTGGACATATCCCTATCAGAGATCCGGGCATTTAATGCCACGGTTAAAAACGGTAACTACACAAAAGCAGCATCAGATTTAGGCGTCAGCCAGCCTGCTATTACTGTGCAGATACGTAAAATAGAATCACGCTTTAATGGTGCTCTATTTGAACGTATCAACAACGGCGTGCGCTTGACCAATCTCGGGCAAGAACTCCATCGCGTTACCAGACAATACCCCGACCTTGAAGCCTCAATTCAAGCATTAGCAGAGCCTGAACGACAGACCCAACAAACCATTCATGTCGCCACGGCTTCTCCGCTCATCTTTATGCCGTTATTTGCAAACTTCTACCAGCGTTTCCCTGAGTCCCAGTTACATATTGTGTCAGGCACTACAACAGAGTGTCGCAAGATGTTGCTGGATCGTGAAGTCGATATTGGTTTATTTCCTTGCCCTCTGGAGGAGAACAGCATCTCTAAACTTGCTTATCACAGCCACCATTTAATGGCGATTTTACCGCTCGACCACCCTCTGGGTAATCAGAAGCAACTTAGTGTTCATCAGCTGATTGATTATCCCCTGATTTTCTCTAAAACTGATGCTTATACACAAAAAGTAGTCGATCATGCTTTCAAAGAAGCAGGGCTCACGCCTTTTCCTCATATCCATATGGATTCCCGATATGATACGTGCGAAGCGGTCATCTACGGGCTAGGTATCGGCTTTTCTTTGGCAAATGATATCCGCCCCGACTCTCGATATCTAATGGTGCCAATTCAGGAAGCACAAGAGGAGATCGTCGAGCACGTTGTCTGGCTAAAAGCCCGCAGCGGATTACCTAGTATTCGTAACTTCGTGCAACTAGCCTTAGAAAACCGTTGTGCCGAAACGGGAAAACCTATCCCCTAGTCCACCCTATCATGATGCTGACCAGCGCACAGACGATGATCAGCTAACACCTGTATCACGCGACAGTTTGCCACCTTGCCTCCACTGCAGTGTTCCACCATACGTGTTAACTCCATCTTTAGCGCCTCTAACTGAGCAATGCGTTGCTCAATCGTTGTTATCTGGGCTTTAGCAATCGCATCTGCCTCTTTACAGGAGTGATCAGGCATATCTGCTAAAGTGAGAATCTCTTTGATAGCCGCCAACGAAAAGCCTAGCGCCCTGGCATGACGAATAAAGCCGATCCGGTCTACCTCCTCTTGCCGATAATAACGTTGGTTTCCCTCCGTTCTAAAGGGCTCTGGCACAAGACCAATCTGCTCATAATAGCGAATCGTCTGCACCTTACATCCAGAAGCTTTTGCCGCTTTTCCAATCGAATAGGTCGTCACAGAAAGTCCTTGAAGCTATAGTTACTAGAGCTTTTATACTGTTTGCATCGATTGATCGTCAAGGAATCAACATGATGAAAAGCCCGTTATTAAGCACCACTCACAGCCAATATCAATGGGATGTCAAAGGGATGGATTGCGCCAGCTGTGCAGGCAAGATTGAACATGCACTCGGTCGTCTAGAGGGGGTATCCGATATTCAGGTGTCGGTTATGTCAGGAAAGCTATCGCTGACGTTAGACGCAACCTACAGCAGCACACAACATATTGAAGACTCCCTCTCCTCACTGGGGTTTCAGGCTTCCCTTTATGAACAAGGCCAGAAGGATATGCCGCAAAATATACAGAGCTCTTGGCTTTCCCACCCAAAAGCCAAGCAGGTATTACTAACCGGAACACTGCTGTTATTAGCGTGGTTAGCTAGCTTTATCCTTAGCGAAAGCACCGCCCAATGGGGATTTATCAGTGCCTGCTTAGTGGCTCTTGCGCCAATTGGAAAAAAAGCACTCTCCCTGCTCCGCGCTGGTATGCCCTTCACCATTGAGATGTTAATGACCATTGCTGCCTTAGGCGCTTTATTTATTGGAGCCGAGCAAGAAGCCGCCCTTGTCGTATTTTTATTTACGCTAGGCGAGTGGCTAGAAGGCATAGCCGCCAATCGTGCCCGCGCCAGTATCCAAGCGCTAAGTAATTTGGTGCCTAAAACCGCGCTTAAGCTCAATGACCAAGCCACCCCTATACCAATTAATGCAGATAAACTATGCATTAGCGACCTGATTTTGGTGCGCCCCGGCGACCGGCTCCCAGCCGATGGCAACATCGCTGAGGGAGGAACCAGCATCGACGAATCCCCTATAACCGGCGAATCAGTGCCCGTTTATAAATCCACAGGAGAGGCGGTATTTGCGGGTACCATCGTGTTAGATAGTGCCATCAAAGTTACCGTTACCCGCGCACCCGAAGACAACACCATTGCGCGTATCATTAAGCGAGTAGAAGAGGCCCAAGCGGCTAAAGCACCCACCGAACGCTTTATCCAGCGTTTCAGCCGCTGGTACATGCCCGCAATTGTACTTACCGCGCTCTTGGTTGGTATTATTCCGCCGTTATTCTTTGCTCAGGAATGGTCGTTATGGATCTATCGCGCCTTAGCGCTACTTCTGATCGGCTGCCCTTGCGCCTTAGTGATCTCGGTTCCCGCCTCTATCGCCTCGGCACTCTCAGCGGGAGCACGCCATGGGTTATTGATCAAAGGCGGTGCCACTCTGGAAAACATGGCAAATACTACCTTAGTTGCTTTTGATAAAACGGGCACGTTGACCGAGGGGCAACCTCACGTTATTGACTGTCTAGCGATCAACACCAGCAAGGCTTCGCTCATTGCCATCGCAACAGGTTTGGAATATGGCAGCAGCCATCCTTTAGCGATGGCGTTACAACGTTATGCTACTCAAGAAAGTATTACACCCCAGCCTGTAAACGCTGTGTCTGTCGTGCCTGGTTTAGGTATCAATGGAGATGTATCGGGTGAAACTTTCTATCTGGGTTCACCAAAATTTGCGGCTGAAAAAGTAACAATAGCAGCGGATCTACTGACACAGATTGAAACCTGGGAGGCACAAGGCAAAACCGTTATCATCCTCTTCAGCAACATCGAGATTTTGGGGTTAATCAGCTTACAAGATTCGCCACGCGCTGATGCAGCTTCTGCTATCAAGCAGCTAAAATCTTTAGGGATTCAGCCGCTCATGCTCACTGGCGACAATACTCGTACCGCAAAGGCGATCGCATCCGAGCTGGGCTTGGATTTTCAGGCTTCACTGCTCCCAGAGGACAAAGTCAGCATCGTCAAAAACCTATCCAGCACCCAAAACGTAATGATGGTTGGCGACGGTATCAACGATGCGCCAGCGCTGGCCGCTGCACAGACAGGCGTTGCTATGGGAAGTGGAACTGATGTTGCCCTAGAGACCGCAGATGCCGCGCTCCTCAAAAACCGCGTTACCGACATCCCAGAACAGATCCGCTTATCTAAAGCGACAATGCGCAATATACGCCAAAATATCAGCCTCGCCTTAGGGCTTAAAGCGGTGTTTTTAGTCACCAGTATTTTAGGGATAACAGGTCTGTGGCTGGCCATTTTGGCAGATACCGGCGCAACCGTGCTGGTGACACTCAATGCCTTGCGATTATTACGCTATAAACCCGATGATTCCTGAGCGCTTACAGATACTTTGTGGTAGCCTTAGCGCGTTTTGCACAATGATGATTCCACCGAGGATACAGGCTATGACGGCAGGTAAAAAATATAGTTTCAGCGTCGAGAAAAACGACGCTGAGTGGGCAGTATCAATTCTGCGCCGCGCAAGTTCCAGAAAAACTGTCGTTTCCAAGCGCCAGGCAGGTTTTGCCAGCGAAGAAGAAGCAACAGCATGGGGTGAGAGCGAATTAAAAAGCTTCCAACAGCAACAGGCTGAGCGCAATAAGCGTAAAGCAAAAGATCGCAACTAATCCCCTTTGGCTCTCTGCACCGCAGGGAGTCAAACCTCTTTGAGCGCTGGGATCTGATGGGCCAACGCTTGATAATCCTCGACAACATTCATCGCTTCCTGACCTCCCTTTTGCGCAATACGTTGATAATGTAACAACAGGGCGTAGTAATAGTCCCTATGCGCCTTGGATACCGATTGCCACAAAAGCGAACCCACTGGCGTTAGCACGCGCGTTGCAGCTTGACTAACGTGCATCAACTCATAAAAGCGACCGCCCTCCTCAATTAACACCTCATTGATAAGCCCCAAACCTTCATCTGCCAATGACTTTCTAACAAAATAGGTGTGATAAACAGGGCAGATAAGAAACTCCATAGGAGTATCGGGGTTATTCCGTAGCAACGCTCGCACCAGAGCCACCGCAAGATCCCCACCCACGCCAGCAATGATAACCAAATGCCGCGCTTTAACATCCGGCAATACCAACGTGGCAACATCGACACACTCCACTGACCACATCGCTTGCTCATTAGGAAAAAAGCGCTCCAGCTTACTCTGCAAATCCACCATCAGATCTGGCACTTGATCCACAAAATGCACCTGACCTGCCGCACGTCTGGATAATAGCTGCATCCCCAGATACCCATGATCACAACAGCAATCCCAAAGATGATCGTAGTGCTGAGTAATCATGTTATCGATAGCTTGCAGGCGTTTACTGAGTTTCATATTCACGATCTCATGGTGTTGGAGGACATAATCAGTGCTATCCATAAAAAATGAAATGCCTTCAAAGTGTTATGTAAAAAATACATACGCACATGAATAGCAGAACCATAAAAAACAAATAATTATTTGATTTTAATAAAAAAATTCAAAATGGCATGAAATATGTTAAGTCTACAGTGAAGTCAACAAAAAGGAGAATGATATGAATACTAAGAAAAAGCTATTAGCAACAATGACAATTTCTGCTCTCGTATCAGTACCTGCAATGGCTAACACTTGGGAAGGCGAAGCTAAGGATGCTTGGTTAGACGGTAAAGTTGAAACCGCACTCATGATGAACACGCAAATCAACAGTTTCCGTATTGACACCGACGTTAACAATGGCGTCGCTATTCTATCAGGTGAGATCGATACGAAAGCGAAGCGAGATCTCGCTTTACAACTAGCGTCCAACGTCGACGGGATCAAAGAAGTACGAAATCAGATAACCGTTGCTCCCGATCCAAAAGAGAAAAGCTGGAAAGGTAGTGCGAAGGATGCATGGATAGACGGTCGTGTTGAAACAGCCTTAATGTTTAATACAGAAGTGAATAACTTCAAAATTGACACCGAGGTCAACAACGGAATAGTCATGTTAACTGGTGAAGTAGGAAGCGAAGCCAAGAAAGATCTTGCCGGACGTATCGCTGCCAAAGTGGATGGAGTCAGCTCCGTTATCAATAAATTGACTGTGAAAGAAGGATATGAAGGTGAGGCCAATGAAGGCTCCACGTTCGCCAGAAAGATGCGGGACATGGCAGTAACCGCGGGTTTGAATATAGAATTTGCGGCGCACAGTGAGCTGGAGGCAACTCGCATAGATATTGATACCAAGAATGGTGCTGTCGAATTGACGGGAGAAGTCAAAAGCCAAGCAGCGAAAGACCTAGCAGTAGAGATCGCAAAAGGTTATGACGATGTCACATCCGTAAAAGACAACCTAAGAGTGGTCAACTGACCCTCTGGAGGTACCTATGTCCGGAACATACGACCATGACCTCTTAGATAAACTGATTGAGGTATGCCAAGAAGGCAGCCTCTTTTATCACGAGATGTCTCAGAATACAAAGAACCTTGCGTTAGCGTCTTTGTTCCGCGAAATAGCCTCTTGCAGAGCCTATATTGTTAGTGACCTATCTACGCTAAAGGCCCACTTAGTGAGCACAAGTAGTAGCTTTGATGAGGTGGTAGATACAACCAAAACGACCTATAAGCAGCTCAAGTGGCTTACGGCGGACATACATAGCTTGTACTTTGTTGAGCAGCTGGAATTAGCAGAAGAGCACGTTATCAATACGTTTAGAGCAGGTGTACAAAATATCAAAAATGCCCTACTAGCAGAAAAACTGGCTCTTCATATCGCGACATTACAATTGTTACAAGACAAGCTAAAAGCTTATAAAGTCGAACTTGAAAAACGATCAGCTCTATAGAGTCCAGAAAAGGCTTTGTTCCCCCCAAAGCCTTTTCCAAACTCTGTCATCTATTTCATTATCTATTAGTATACACTCCCCTATCAATCTGAGAGCATTACCTCCTTAGACAAATCCTAGAATAGGGTTAGCGCTTCCAAGGATCTAATCCATGCTTTTAAGCATGAATTATATTATTTTGCTGCCTTTACTCGCTTGGCAGATTAGTAACGGAGATGATTTTGCTACATATAACCCTAATCTCTCAGCAAGCTCTGCTTTTAGAGACGCTGGTGCCCCTCCTTAAAACATCAGGTTTTCAGTTCTCATGCGTTGAGACGCTGGAAGAATTAATAGCCAATTCTAGCCTGGTTATTTATGCACCTGAGCATTTCAGTGAAGTTGAGCTGGACGTGCTCCAAAAACATGACATGTTCGATGAAACCGAATGGATAATCATTACCGATGGGAAACCTAATCCATATATAGATAAGCTCATGACCATGGGAGCCAGCTACCATTTCAGAACCCCACTGGACATCGACCACTTAAATGAGGTTTTGCAAGAATTTCACAAAGAGTTTCAGCAGGAAGAGGAGCAAAAATCTTTAGCTCCAGTTACATCCACATTAGATCAATTTGGCTTATTGCTAGGCTCATCCCCTGTGATGCGAAGGCTCTATCGTCTCATTCGGCGCGCCAGTAAAACAGACACTAATATCATGCTGGTTGGTGAAAGTGGCACAGGTAAAGAACTGGCAGCGCGCACTATTCACGAACAAAGCCTAAGAGCGGAGCATCCCTTTATCGCTATTAACAGCGCTGCTCTCACGCCCGAGTTGGTTGAAAGCGAGCTTTTTGGGCATCTAAAAGGCGCTTTCACTGGTGCGGTCTCAGACCGAGAGGGCTGTTTTGAGCAAGGTAATGAAGGCACTCTCTTTCTGGATGAGATAACAGAAATGCCTGTTGATTTACAAAGTAAGCTATTACGCGTGCTGGAAAGTGGGGAGTTCAAACGGGTAGGTAGTAATCAAGTAAAAACTACTAATGTCAGAATCATCGCTGCGACAAACCGCCAACCAATCTCTGCAATCGAGGACGGATTCTTACGGGAAGACATTTATTTTCGTCTCGCACACTTTCCAATTCAGCTCCCCCCGCTGCGTAAACGTGGGAAAGACATTACTGAGCTAGCTCAACATTTTCTAGCCTATAGAAACTCCGTTACAGGAACCCATAAGGTCTTATCTGATAGTGCTATGCAAGTATTGATGGAGTACACGTGGCCTGGAAATGTACGCGAATTAAAACACTGTATCGAACAAGCCCATATTCTTGCTTCTGACACTATAGGTCCAAATGAACTAGCTTTATTAAAGCCAGACAATGAGAATACTGCCAACATAGAAGATATCCGACCAGGAACCCCCTTAAAGGAAGCAGAGAGAATTCTCATTTTAGCGACATTAGATAGCTGCAGTGGTAACAAAACCCAAGCCGCTGACCAGCTAGGTATTAGTTTAAAGACCCTGTACAACAAATTAGAACAATATAGTGATTAGAGCTTGTATTTTTTTCACTGTAAGTATGTGAAATTTATACCCTTTGTACCTAGCCTATTCAAAAAAAACCATAAACAATTGATATTAAAGTAAAAATAAAACTGGCACGCATTATGCTTAATCTCATGTAAGTTATCACCACAATGAAAACTTACTCACTTAAAAGTAACAAGGAGAAAAACATGGGCATCGAAATCAGTGGCATTTTAGGACTACTTATCCTTATTTTTGATATTTGGGCAGTAATTCAGACATTGCAAAGCCCAACATCAACCGGTACGAAACTCCTGTGGGTACTATTGATTCTTTTATTACCTGTTATTGGGTTGATTTTGTGGTTCTTCATGGGTCCCAGAGGGCGAGCTGCCGTTTAGGTTTAACCACCCTCGGGAAAAGAATTCAACTTGACCTGTGACTATGTAACAAAGACGCAAGAACAAAGAGAGATATTTGTGTCTAAGTAATATTCAGGCGAATAATGGAGGCAAAGATGATTGAACCTAATCACTCGATAGAAACACTTTTTGAGCAGCTAGGTTTACCGGCAGAGCAAGCTGAAATAGAAACTTTTATACAGAATCATAGATTGCCCGAAGGCGTCCAATTGCACGATGCTTCTTTCTGGACATCTTCCCAATCGAAGTTCTTACAAGAAGGTTTAGCAGCGGATGCTGACTGGGCTGAAGTTATCGACGAGCTTAGTGCACGTCTGCAATATTAATTTGCACATGCCTAAATCAATTCTTTTAATATATAACCCAGCCTCAGGATATTTTCTGGAAAAACAAGAAGATAATCCTGAGGCTTTCTTTCGTGAACAGTTGTCTGAGCACAGACAAACATGCCAATTAACTTTTTTCAAACTAGAATCAGATCCTTCTAGCCTCCTTAGCGAACAATTAAACGAGCTACAACCGGATGAAATTTGGGTTGCTGGTGGCGATGGAACAGTCCTTAGCGTCGCTCAATCGTCCGTTAATACGGGCATACCCATTGGCATTATTCCCTTTGGGACTATGAATTTAATGGCTAGGGACCTTGGCATGTCTCTAGATGTTAAAGTTGCAATTAAACAGTTATGCCATGCTTCAATTAGCAAAATAGATATGGCTGAACTTAATGGCGCTCCATTTCTGTGTATATCCAATATAGGCATGTCAACCCGACTAACTGAAGAGCGTGAACGATTGAGACATACATCTGGCTGGATACGCTGGCCTTTAATGGCTGGTTATATGATCAGATTTATGTTCGCCTATCCAACTCAATCAGTCCATATCAAACTGGGTAACCAAGTCCACACCCTACAAACCCGCTCTATATCAATAAGTAATAACTTACTGGAACCAAATAGCTCGCTGATTCCTCAAAGGAAACAACTAGATAAAGGCTGTCTCGGGGTTTACGTTGCTAAACACACATCTATTTGGTCTCTACCGCGTTTAATTTTTCGCTTGCTTAGGAAAGACTGGCAAAGCGATAAAGATATATTGATGTTCAAGGCCGACCATGTGCGCATTCAGTTATCCAAGCCGCGACGTAAAGTCAAAATCATGACCGATGGCGAACTCAATGAGCACTCACTTCCTTTAGATTACCACTCTAAGCCTTCTGTACTGCATATATTGAGGCCTCTAGAAGAAACACCATGATTACTATCGCACATCTTTCTGATTTACATTTTGGGCGAGAACAAACGCAAGTAATACATAATTTGCTTGCCTCTTTACAAGAACAACGTCCTGACTTAGTCATTATCAGCGGTGACTTAACTCAACGTGCGAGAAGTTACGAGTTTCAACAAGCAAAAATATTTTTGGATAACTTACCCTACCCTTACTTCATTATCCCCGGTAACCATGATCTATCGGCTCATAAATTGATCGAGCGTTTCTTTTTTCCGTGGAAAAAGTGGAAACAATACATTTCTCCACAACTTGAGCCTTGCATTGAAAATGATCAGTGTAAGGTGGTAGGAGTTAACTCTGCTCGACGCCTAGGACTATATCTCGACTGGTCACGAGGCCGTATCAATAGCAAACAAATTAGCCACGTAGTTGAAAACTTCAATCAAACTAACGAGAAAAAGCTGCGAATTTTAGTTGCCCATCACCCTTTCTGGTTACCGACTGTCTACTTGCGAAGGCAGTTAATTGGTGGACGAGACAAAGCAATAGAAGCACTTAGCCAAGCAGGTGTAGACATCATACTGGGGGGGCATATTCATATCCCTTTTATGAAAATACTCAGAGGGGTAATTATTTCTCATGCAGGAACAACGGTGTCTGATCGACTAATAGAAGGGCAACCAAACAGCTACAATATTATCAAGGGAGATTCAAAAAAGTTAACCCTTATATCACTTGAACAAGAAAACCAAGAATTTACGATTCGTCAGGAAAGTAAGTTTATTAAAACAGGAAAACACTGGCACCCTTACCCCAAAAAATAAGCCAAATGTTAGGAAAATCAAGAGAGGTTTACACTTTTCTCATGAAACCCACTGGCTTCCGTTACGGTTTTATAGTCTTCTTCCATAACAAGACTGCTCTTAGCTCTCATCAAGGCCAATTTTCCATGCCGTATCGCTGCCGATCTCATTTCTTGATCGCCCGAAGATGCCAATATGCTTAGGGATTTTTGTAATCGAGTAGCAACCTCAACCAGTCCAGCACCATCACGAGCAATCACCGTAAATATATCATCAAACATATCATCGACCGATAACTCTGGAACGGTAATACGATTGTAAATAGGTTCCTCATTACAGTGTTTCCGCATATGGGAGTAGTCCGTAAAAAGCCTCAGTACTGTTCCTAGAATCACAATGGCTGTCCCGGGATCATTGACCGCCGGAGATAAAGCACGGCCTGCAATTTCTGACAGAACAATTAATCCAAACCTAGGGTCATTATCAAATAAACGCTCCTCACCTATCTGGAATGATTGAATAAAGTCCACTTCATCTAGTTCTGTTTGTGCCTCTGTCTGGACATACGCCAGCACTCTACTTGGGGCTACTAATGTTCCAGGTAATGCAACGACTGTGATGCGAGCATGAGTTTTTTCGGCGTGCTTTTGGAGCGCAGCCATATCAATGTGCTGAACATAGCCTACTGCGTTAGCATAAATTGGACGGCCTTCAAGTGATGCAACGCTTTTACACAAACCATGTAAGGCAGGCGCATTTGCTCTACTCGTTAAAGCTTTAGCAGTCGCAGACTCTACTTTTCCAATAGTGGACCCCATACGCCCTAACCGGGCAATACCATCGACCCAACGCACAAACGTGATAATTACAATACTGAACACAAAAATAGTTAAACTAAATAAAATAAAAACGCCTATTGTCGCAAAGAAATCATTCTTCAACGCCGTTAGGGCCACGATACTAAAAATAAATGCTCCAATAAAAGCCGACAGAGCATTTTGAGAAGCATCATCTGCGATAATCACTTTAAATGAGCGAGGTGTAGCAGTACTACTAGCCGAAGCGTAGGCAGATACCATAGAGGTAACCGAAAAAGTAGCGATGACCATCATACTAGAGGCCATGATTGATAATAGGGTTTCGAGTGCACCGGCATCTATCTCTGGAATATACCGAATAAAATTATCACCAGAACCATCTGCTAATTTAGCCGCTAACACGCCTAAGATAGATAAAAGGCATATTACAAAGGGCCTTAGCCATAGCTGTTCCCTTAAGCGATTAATATCAAATATGGTACGCCCCTGAGATATAAGGCGGGAAAATTTATTTAGTGACACCACTTACCCCATTTATCAAAATCAACCCACTGCTCTTTCGATAGTAACACTTTTTACATTGCGAGACTTATCAGCGCTTTATCTATATAGTACGCCTCCGCTTATTAGCATATAAATATCCATAACACAGGAATCCCTTCGTGATCGCCACCGCTAATGTCACCATGCAGTTTGGTACTAAACCGCTGTTCGAAAATATCTCTGTTAAATTTGGCGGCGGCAATCGCTATGGTCTGATCGGCGCAAACGGTTGTGGCAAATCCACCTTTATGAAAATCCTTGATGGCAGCCTCACACCGACTTCAGGCAATGTTTCTATTTCGCCGAATGAGCGTGTGGGTAAACTGCATCAAGATCAGTTTGCGTTTGAGCAATATACCGTTGTAGATACGGTAATTATGGGGCACAAAGCGCTCTGGGAGATTAAGCAAGAGCGCGATCGTATCTATTCGTTACCAGATATGACAGAAGATGACGGCATGAAAGTCGCCGAGTTAGAAGTACTCTTTGCAGAAATGGATGGCTACAGCGCAGAAAGCCGTGCACAAGAGATCTTAACGGGTGCTGGGATCGACCAAGCTTTCCACTTCGGTTTAATGAGCGAAGTCGCACCCGGCTGGAAACTACGGGTATTGCTTGCCCAGGCGCTTTTCTCTGATCCCGATATCCTGCTACTGGACGAGCCGACCAACAACCTGGACATCAATACGATTCGCTGGTTAGAGAATATTCTCAATGAGCGCAAAAGCACCATGGTAATTATTTCCCATGACCGCCACTTCTTAAACGCCGTATGTACCCACATGGCCGATATTGACTATGGCGAGCTGCGAGTCTACCCCGGCAACTACGATGATTTCATGACCGCTGCCACACAGGTACAGGAACGATTATTATCCGAAAATGCCAAGAAAAGCGCCCAAATTGCCGATTTACAGCAGTTTGTTAGCCGTTTTTCTGCCAACGCCTCCAAAGCCAAGCAAGCTACATCCCGTGCTAAACAGATAGAAAAAATCAAGCTGGATGAAGTCAAACCCTCCAGCCGCATGAATCCGTTTATTCGCTTTAACCAAGATAAAAAGCTATTCCGCCAAGCTATCGAACTCAAAGAAGTTGGCCACGGCTTTGATGGAGAAGCCCTATTCAAAGGAGGTAATCTCCTACTGGAAGCAGGCAGCCGACTCGCGATCATCGGTGAAAATGGCGTCGGGAAAACCACCTTTCTACGCTGCCTGCTGGGTGAGTTACAGGCCAATGAAGGGGAAATCAAATGGGCAGAAAATGCTGATATAGGCTATTGCCCACAAGACAGTACCGCTGAGTTCGACAATAACCTCAACCTGTTTGACTGGATGAGCCAATGGCGCAAGCCCAGCCATGGCGACCAAATCGTGCGTGCCACGCTCGGCAGACTTCTATTCACAGCCGACGACTACAACAAAAAAGCGAAAGTCTGCTCCGGTGGTGAGAAAAACCGCCTACTGTTTGGCAAACTCATGATGGCGGACCCCAACGTACTTATCATGGATGAACCCACCAACCACCTAGATATGGAAGCCATAGAAGCCCTCAATATGGCTTTAGAACACTACCCCGGCACGCTGATTTTTGTCAGCCATGACCGCGAGTTTGTATCCTCTTTGGCAACGCGAGTGATCGAAATAAAAGATCAGCAAGTCATCGACTTCCAAGGTACTTACGAAGAGTACTTAGCAAAACAACTCGCCGATGAAAAAGCACAAATGGGCAAGCGAGCGTAAGGAAAAGCCAGCAATGCTGCTGGCAAACCCTATACGAAAAAAGTGATAAAACCCTACACCTACGCTAAGGGTTTTATCACTGATCTATTTACTTAGGAAGGCTCGAATACGCTAAGTTCTACAACCACCGCCGAACTTTCTCAGCATACTCGTTAAACTCCTCTTCGAATTTTTGCAGCATGTACTGCTCTTCAAGTTTAATCTGGAAGCGATTCATATAAGCGACAAAAAGCGGTAACAAAAGAAAAGCCGCAAAGTTCATCAGATAAAAAGCAAACCCAGAAAGCATAAAAAGGAAACCCAAATACATCGGATTCCTACTGATGCGGTAGACACCAGTAACGACCAACCGAGACGACTTATCAGGGAACCGAGGATCAACCGTCGTATTTGCTTTTCTGAACGCAAGCACACCTAAAAATGCAATGGTAATCCCGATTAAGAAAAGCGCGCCCCCAATAGGTATCGCAACCTTCAGATAGACATCAAACTCAGGCAGTAGATAAGATACCGCCCACATACCTAAAGCGGTTAAGATCACTTGGATAACAGGAGGAACACTAAGCTCTAACTGTTTCATAAATTACCTAGCGTCTTCCTGTGCAAGCGTAATGATTGCCTTGATAGCGTTTCTTGCTTGGGGACTATTGTGCCAGCAGGTTGAACCCATCATTTGAGAGATTTGCTTGGTGACAAAAGCCGGATCTTCCCCGACTAACTGCGAGAGTGACGAAAGCCAATTTGCTCCAAACGTGCGATAACGGTCTCACCCACACCTTTGAGCGTAAGCAATTTTTCTTTTTCAGTTGCAGAAAAGCTCATGCCCCAAACCTTACCCATGACAGTAATGGAAACAGTTTTTATTCCCTGCTCTTTTAAATGTGTAACCAACATTTAAGAGCTATTTAAGTATTGCCGATATGGGAATCTATTTTTGAATCCATAGATTGATAAGCTTTGTAGCAATTTATACACATGTAACGCATTACTACAAATCAATTCATGTTAGTAGGAGACATGTTATGGCAACTGCAAACGTAAGGCTAGACCAAGAATGGGTTGAAAATAGTAATCGAGCATTAGCTGTAACTTAGACTCATATATATTAGATGGGTAATACCATAACTCCCTTAAAAGAGGTCCTTACATTGCCCTTGCCTAATGCTGGCGCTAACATTTGTATTCACATCAATTTAGGAGCTACTCATGGACACCCGAATTCAATTTCGCATTAACGACGAAATTAAACGCTTAGCCCAGCAAATGGCTGAGCAGCAACGAAAAGCATTAGCTCACGACGCGTGGTTAACTGAACAAGTCGACTTAGCATTTAAGAAGTTTAACTCTGGAGAAGCTTCATTTATTGACCATGACTCAGCCAAAGCACGAATGGCTGAACGAAAAGCAAAGATTCGTAGCCGGAGCTAACAATGACTCTATGGGAAAAAGAATCGCTGAATGATCGTGAAAAAATACATTGCAAATGCGTAGTCCTTCCGCCCCCTAGATCTAATTACTATGTTTTTTCTTTTGAAAGTATGCTGGCTTTAGTGCATCTTTTCTTCGATATTATGATCAACTTATCTGTTATCTCAAAATTAAGATTTTCGGACGAAGTAACTGCATGGAGAGCTTCTCTCCATGGCACATTTTTTAAGTAAACTGAAGTTACACCTAACTTAGGATCAGGAAGAACAAGGCCTTTGCCCGAGAAGTCTGCAATAATTTTTAGAATTTTACTTGTTTGTGTATCAGTAAAGTTAAGGCTAATGTCACTCCCTTTATCAGACCACGCCGGTGATGATAGGAGCACAGTTATAAAAACTAAACACTTTAAAACATTCATATACAATCTCTCGCTTCCTTGTGTCCATTGTAAACATAATAACTGAGTATATGGCTTCGACCAATAGGTGGTAACTGTACAGGGCCGCAGCAGAAGGTGAATGCCTGTTTATCCGCCGTGGTTGACCCTGCTCCAGTAAGGCTTCGGATGTTCCCTTGACTTCGCCACCTACAGTTTCACCGCGCAGCCTACCTTTCCTTGTCAAGCTTTTTTGGCTGATAGGCAATGATATTTACCGTACCTTTGCCCTTATATTTCTTCATTTCAAAGTCATTACTGAGGCCCTGAATTATTTCAGGTAATTTTGTTGCACCATAGCTTCTGGGGTCAAAATCAGGGGTTGAACGCTTCACAAACGACCCAGCTGATGCAACATTCGCCCAGCCATCATCATCTTGGTACTGTTCCCAAGCCTTCTTTAGCAATGGCACTAACTCCGATGCATTAGTCTTTTCTGAAATATTAGCTAGGTTCGCTATAGGCTCAGGCTCTAAGGAGGATGAAACAGCCTCATCACCAAGGTTTTCGGTAAAAATAAAGTCGTCGCATGCATTCCTAAATGAAATTGGAGTCTTTCTTTCTCCTACACCGAAAACAAAAATTTCTGACTCTCTAAGCCGAGAAGCCAACTTCGTAAAGTCACTATCACTGGAAACTAGAGCAAAAGCATCAAATTTATTGGAATAGAGCAAGTCCATAGCGTCAATAATCATTGATGCATCAGTTGAATTTTTCCCTATTGTATAGGCGAATTGCTGAATAGGCTGAATTGCCAACTCATTTAGGGACTGTTTCCAATTCTTGAGGTATTCGCTAGACCAGTCTCCATAGGCTCTTTTTATTACAATGTGACCATGAGCTGAAATCTCATCTAATATAGCCTTAACTTTTGAATATTGAGCATTGTCTGCATCTATTAGCACAGCCATTTTCTTGTGATCATCCAAATCTTTCATTCAAGCTCCAATCTTAATACACGTGTCCTAACACCTTAATATACAAACTCCATCTATTCGGGCCACCTATTTCCACCTAAGATGTTTCATCCATGACTTTAACCTACTGATTTAACGTACTTGGGGATGGTTTACAAGGCGGCTTCGACCAATAGGTGTTCACTGTACAGGGCCCATATGTAAAAAAGCTGATGCATAACACATCAGCTTTTTCTGTTTTGCGTTGGAGCGATCGGTTAGCGATTACATCGCGTTGGTCGATTCAAAGATTTTATCAGCGTTGGCTTCTACAAACCCTTGATACACTACGCCTTGGTTATCGGCATGGCGTAGGGCGAATTCATAGAAGCAGGTAGGGATTTCGTGTGCTTGGCCACAGCCGAAGGTGAATGTCTGTTTATCCGCCATGGTTGATCCCTGCTCCAGCAAGGCTTCAGGGGTTCCCTTGACTTCGCCACCGACGGTATTTACCGCGTAGCCTGCGGTTTTTACGCGGTTGAGTACTTCGCGAATATCGCTTGTTGTCGTTAGGTGGTTCACACTAACGGTAAAATGGTTACAACGTACGCCTATCGCTAACAGCCAAGCGCCATATTCGCTTTCTGCCATGACCGCGTTGTACTCCTCCCAGCTTGGCATGGACCAATGGCGGCCTGACCAGAACACAGAGGGATCGAGTGTTGCTTCTTGAATTTCGGCTGTATATTTTTTGATGATCTGTTGGCTCGCGTCGCTGAGTTGATCCACCAGCAGTTCGGAGCAAAACACTTTTGGTACGGTTGGGTCGGGATGAATAAAACTGTGGGCGCGTAGCTTTTTCGCTTTAAAGTCATAGCTGTCTTGGCGCTCATAGCCCATCGCTAAAATGATAGGTTCTAGCACATCCAAGCGTAGGGGCGTATCTGCAAAGGTTCGAAACGCCACATGGTCATTAATCACTTCACCATCGGCGGCTTCAAATAGATCGTGTATGACTTGTGCCTGAGGGGTAATACTGACGTAATCACGCCAAAGAGACTGGAAGAACGCGGCTGGTTGCATGATCAAAACTCCGAAAACAGACTACATAGGAATCAATGTAGTCTGGTACGGATTACCTGATTGCGCAAACAATAAAACTTACCGTCAAGAGTAAGATTTATTTACCCATTTAATTATGATGCTTTATAAAGTGTGACTACAGCGGCACCGCCTAACCCCAAGTTATGCTGTAGGGCAACGTTTGCGTTTTCAACCTGTCGATTACCGGCCGCCCCTCGTAAGTGCCAAACCAGCTCAGCACATTGGGCTAACCCGGTTGCTCCGATGGGGTGTCCTTTTGACATTAAGCCACCGGAGGGATTCACCACAAATCGCCCGCCATAGGTGTTATCGCCGTCGTTGATTAAACGTTCGGCTTCACCTGCACCACACATCCCCAGTGCTTCATAGGTGATCACTTCGTTGGGGGTAAAACAGTCATGCAGCTCTATCACATCAACACGGTCTATGCCGATACCTGCTTGTTCATAGGCTTCATTGGCCGCTTTTTGGGTCATTTTTGCACCGATCAGGTCCATAGGGTTTTGCCAACTATCCGCCACATCGGTTGCCATCGCTTGGCCTATGATGTCGACATTCGCCCTGATGCCATGACGTTTAGCGAAAGCATCGCTACACACGATTACCGCCGCCGCTCCGCAGGTTGGAGGGCAAGCCATAAGCCGTGTCAGGTAAGGAGCATAGATCTGTGGGGCGGCCATCACCTCCTCTACGCTAAGCTCATGGGAGAATAACGATAGAGGGTTCAACACGGCATGTTGGCGAGTTTTTACCGCAACTTTGGCAAAAATATCTGGATTGGCACCATAAGTATCAATGTAGCATGTGCCTGCCGAACCAAACATTCTCAATGCCAGCGGCCCCTCGGGGGCTTGCGGGGCGATGATTTCAAGCTGCTTGAGCATCGGATCAAAGGGGGATTCACGATCACTCCAATGGGAGCCCAAAGCGCCCGGCTGCATCTCTTCAAAGCCAAACGCTAAGACGCATTCCGCCGCCCCCGACGCAACCGCTTGCCGTGCTAAAAACAGTGCTGTCGAGCCAGAGGAGCAATTATTGTTCACATTAATAACGGGAATACCTGTCATACCCACCTGATACAGTGCGTTCTGGCCCGATGTGCTATCGCCGTAAATATAACTGGCATAAGCTTGCTGAATAGAACTGTAGGGTAAATTTGCATCGCTTAACGCAGCTTCTACCGCGTGCTTAACCATCTGTTTGTAAGGCAGGTGTTGGCCAGGTTTTGCAAATTTGATCATGCCAACGCCAGCAATTTTTGCATGCTTCATTATTGTCACTCCGTTTATCGGTTAAGCCTGAGATGAGAAGAGACCGCGTGCGATCACCTCTTTCATAATTTCAGAGGTGCCGGCATAGATCGTTTGCACCCGTGCATCCAGATAAAATCGGGAGATAGGATACTCTTGGGTGTAGCCGTATCCGCCAAACAGTTGCAGACATTCATCCACCACGCGGCACTGCATCTGGGTAGCGCTAAGCTTTAAGATAGAGGCTTGTTGGGTTGTCATTTCACTGGCTAAATAGGCCTGCATACATTGCTTGCAATAGGCATCGTTCAACGCAATGTCTGCTTGTATTTCGGCCAGTTTAAAGCGGGTATTTTGAAATTCAGCAATCGGCTTTCCAAACGCTTTGCGTTGCTGAACATAGTCGATCGTCAGAGCCATCGCTCCTTCTGCCGCACCTAACGCCTGAGCCGCCACCCCTAATCGCTCGCGGGGTAGTTCTTGCATCAAGTAAGCAAAACCACGGTTTTCTTCCCCCAATAACGCTTCATGGGGCACTAGCAGATCATCAAAGAAAAGCTCCGTCGTATCACTGGCATGTTGGCCAATCTTTTTAATACCCGGCCCTCTGGAAAAACCGGCCAGCGAGGCATCAACCAAAAAGAGAGAAACACCTTTGGCCCCGGCGTTCAGGTCGGTTTTTGCACACACAATTACAAGATCCGCATGCAATCCATTGGTGATAAAGATTTTTGAACCGTTAATTCTCCACCCTTCGGCTTCTCGGGTGGCGCGGGTTCTTAGGGCAGCCAGATCACTACCTGCCCCCGGCTCAGTCATCGCTATGGCGCCAACGGCTTCACCCGCAATCATTTTGGGTAGCCATTGTGTTTTTTGGTCGTCTGAACCGTAAGCCAGCAGATAAGGCATAACGATGTTAGAGTGAATATTCAATCCACTCGCCAAACCACCAAACCCCATACGAGATACCTCACGCAGGATCATTTGGGATACATCGAACGGTGCCTCAGCCGCACCATAACATTCAGGCATATCGACACCGAGCAATCCCGCATGCCCCAAGATATTCCATAGTTCACGTGGTACTTGGCCTGCGGCTTCCCAGCTTTCGTAAAAAGGCTCTACCTCTTTCTTTAATACTCGAATGGTCATCTCGCGGTAGAGAGGTAATGATTCATTGTCGTTCATGGGTGCCTCTTACTTATTGTTATTTAACCTATGAATGGCGTAAGAGTATCGCGACAACAGCGCCTGTCTGACCATGACAAGAGCAGACGAAACGTTTAACCAAAATGTCCAAACGGGCTACCAATAAGTCACTGGCAGGACAATACACGAAAGAGTATTCTCTAAGATTAGGGTTTTTACGTATTCATTATGAAAAAGAAACTGGTTTCAAATCACTATATTCAGGCAACGCTACGAGGTGCACTTAAAGCAGGGCACTGCATCAACCCATTGCTGGCCCAAGCGGGAATCCCTCCTGAGCTGATGGACAAACCCCGTGCTCGAATTACAGAAATACAACTCGCCAATCTGATAAGAGCAGTCTGGCGTACAACCGGTGATGAGTTTATGGGGCTAACAGCTTCGCCTTGTCATCTGGGGGTATTTGAATTGATGGCCGAGTCGGTTCTGCACAGTAAAACGTTGGGTGGCATGTTGCACCAAAGTGCGCGCTTTTATAATCGTGTGCAAAATGAGATCGCCATTGTTATCCAAGAGCAAGCCGAAACAACCGATATTGAACTCACCCTGCAACACCCTGAATATGACCCTGACCACCTGTTTCAGGAGTACCTGTTATTGATGTGGCAACGTTTTAGTTGTTGGCTGGTAAACACACAGCTCACCTTTATACAAACACGCTTCAATTACCCTCAGCCTCCCCATATTGAAGAGTACCCACCCATGTTTGGAGAGCATTTGCTGTTTTCGCAACCAACTGCCGGGTTCAAACTGCCGACTAAGCTATTAAGCTTACCGATAGTGAGGGATGAAGATGAGCTCGCTCTGTTTCTACGCCAAGCGCCACTGGAAGTTTTACGACGTGTAGGCCATGACAGCTCATTGCATGCTCAAATACGCCGCCTGCTGTATCAAAAAGGGCTTGAACAGCTACCTACATTAGACGAGGTCGCCGACGCTTTTCATATGACCACCCGTACGCTGCGACGCAAGCTCAAAGAAGAGGGTGGCAGTTATCAACAAATTAAAGATCGCCTGCGCTGCGACACCGCAATACGCCTGCTCACTGATGAATCCCTATCTATTGCAGAAATCAGCCAACGCACCGGCTTTACAGAGCAGGCGGCTTTTTGTCGTGCCTTTAAAAACTGGACGGGAGTCGCCCCAAGTGCCTATAGCCGACGCTGATCCCTTATGTTTCGGAATCCGTGTCAACACGCTGCATCATCGCAATGCGTACCTGATCTTTACTCGGAAAGTCATGATACTCTACAGCGCCATCAGCCCCTTGAGTATAGAAACTCTGTAGTTCTTGCCCACGTAATGCGCGTATCCCTTTAGGGCCTACATTAGCGGCAGACAGATAATCCAGCGGCACACTTCCACCCCCTAAAGCAGGCGGTAACGGCAGAACCCCCACACCGAGCTGGCGAACCAGCAATGAACCACCATCCATCAGCGCCTCAAGAAAAGCCATACGATACAGTTCGAAATCACTTTCTGTACCACTGACCGGGCCTTGGTCACCACAACGGTTAACCTCACCAGTTTCAGACACGTAGAATCGTTCCTGCTTTTGCCCATAACTAATGATAACGACCTTGTCACCCGCCAACATCATCAAGGCACCGTCAAGGTACGCCGTACTTGCTTGGAAATGTTCTGTATTCAAACGGACACCTACTTTTTCGTTTAGGTTGTAGATTATTTATATCGTTCTCATCTTAAGGGAGCTATCGGCGAAGAAGAGGCTAGCTTTACGACACAGATCAATTATTCGCTCACTAAGCTGACCGGTTTCGTTAAATGCTTTGGACAGATCTATCATTGTCTCGATCTCCTGACTCATCGAGACTAAATCCATGGCAGTAATGACAAAAACAATAAAATAACAGAGGCCAAATCGTATGCAGACATCTTTATCTTTGCCCTCCTACGTGCAGCAAGCCACCCGAAATACCATTGGCGACGGACTAACACGATCCGCCCTACGCTTTTCTGATCAAGAAGCGGTTGTCTTTGGAAACCGCCGCTGGACATTTCAGCAGTTAGACTTAGCCGTCAATCGCATTGCCAACCGCCTACTCAGCAGTGGGTTGAACAAGGGTGACCGTGTAGCCGCGTATGGAAAAAACTCAGACGCTTACCTTATGCTATGGCTGGCCTGTGCTAAGGCGGGCATGATTCATGTGCCAATCAACTTTGCATTGGTACAGGATGAGCTCAGCTACCTGCTGGCACAATCTGGGGCAAAAGCTGCCTTTGTGGATGACATACTGGCCGATAACCTACGTGCTGTAGAAACAGAAACCGCACTGGAACTAGTCGGCAGCCTGCGTAGTTGCAACGTCCCTGCCGATCATATTGATATTCTGGCAACAGCGCAGGCTCAGGGTGACGATCAACCGCCTCAGATAGAGATAGCCGATACGGATGTTGTACAGATTCTCTACACCTCAGGAACCACCTCCCATCCCAAAGGCGCTATGCATACGCATCGCTCCTTTATGTGCGAGTATAGTAGTTGCATTCAGCACTTAGATTTAAGCGCAGCCGACCGTTCACTCGCCGCACTGCCCCTCTATCACTCAGCACAAATGCATGTGTTTACCATGCCCGCACTGATGGTCGGCAGTGTCAGCTACCTGATGGAAGCACCTGTTGCTGATCAAGTTTTCGATATTATTAGCCGCGAAAAGATCACCTCATTTTTCGCGCCACCTACAGTGTGGATTAGCTTGTTGCGACATGAACTGTTCGATCAATATGATCTTAGCTCCCTACAGAATATCTACTATGGTGCTTCTATCATGCCCGAACCCATCGTGGCTGAATTAGGGCAACGGCTCAACGGCAGCCGTCTCTATAACTGCTACGGACAGAGCGAAATTGCCCCATTGGCAACGGTACTCGGTCCAGACGAACACGCAGGGCGGCTCGCCTCTGCCGGTAAGCCTATCATGTCGGTAGCTACTCGCATTGTTGATCCGGTCACATTGGTCGAGTGCGCACCCGGCGAGCGTGGCGAAATTGTCCATAGATCACCCCATCTTATGGTCGGCTACTGGAATAAACCACAGGAAACCGAAGAAGCATTTGCAGGGGGGTGGTTCCACTCCGGTGACTTAGCCTATGCCGATGAAGAGGGTTATATCTATATCGTAGACCGTATCAAAGATGTGGTGAACACTGGCGGTGTATTAGTGGCAAGCCGCGACGTAGAAGAGGCACTTTACCTACACGAAGCCGTTGCCGAAGTTGCCGTGATTGGCACCCCCCATGAAAAATGGATAGAAGCAATTACGGCGGTTGTTGTACTAAAAGAGGCCTATGATGCATCCGCCGAACTTAAAGAGGCGCTCATCAGACATTGCCAGCAACATTTAGCCGCCTTTAAGGTGCCAAAAGCCATCAACTTTGCCAACTCGCTGCCTAAAAATACTGCGGGCAAGTTACTCAAAAGAGCACTCAGAGAGCAGTTAGGCTAGTCTTCATACTGTTAGGAAGCTGCTAATCCACGTCTTAAAGTGGGTTAGCAGTGGGTCAGCCTCTCGCCCCTCTCGCATAACCAACCAATACCCGGGAAGCAAAGCGGGATTAATCTCGCTCAAAGATTCTTGCCAAAGAGGCATTACTAAACGACCCGACTCGCACGCAGGCAGCGCAGCACGGTCTGATAAAAGCGCAACCCCTAGACCATTTTCAGTAGCCTCTACTTGACTGGCTTGGCTATCTAAAATCAACGCTTGTTGCTCAACTAGCAGATCTAGCCCTAAGGTATTTGCTAGTTTTTCCCATAATGAGAACGACAACTCTGTACATAAAAGCCGGTGATGCTTTAGGTCTTGGGGTGTTTTCAGCGGCATCTGCTGGCTAAGCAGCGAGGGTGCGCACACTAGCCGTTTATCATCTTTTAATAGCAGCTGTTTAGCACTGCTTGGCCACTCTCCCCAACCCCACTGAATCGCACAATCTAAATTGTCCGATTGAAAATCTGGGAACCGAGCAGACGCTGTAACACGGATATCAACATCGGGATAGGCGCTTTCAAACTGGCTCAATGCCGGTAGTAAGCGATGCACAGCAAACCAAGGTGAAGCATTGATGCGAAACTGCCGACGCTGTTGGCACGACTGCGCCTCTTTTATGCCTTGTTCAAGTAGACCAAAGCTACGTTGTGTATATTCATAGAGCCGCTCACCAGCCGCTGTCAGGCGAATCCCCGACGGAAAGCGCTCAAATAGCACCAAGCCCAGCTGCTCTTCTAGCCCTTTCATCTGCAAGCTAACGGCTTGAGGGGTAACACAAAGTACCTCAGCCGCTTTTTTAAAGCTGCTAACCTCTGCAACCACGCCAAAAATGCTAAGGCTTTTTAGGGGTAATCGCCCTTTCGATATATTCAATGCTTCTGTTCACGCCAGTGTTAATCGACCTAACATGCATATTACACTAAGCGATCCATATTTGTGGGTTGTAGAGATATGGAAATATTTTTTCAACGTATCCCCTGATCAGATAGCACCTAATTCAGTAAAGGGTATAAACATATACGAAGCTCCTCTCTCGATAGGATGCAGCTCTGGAATCACTAATAATCCATCCGCCATCACCGCAGAGCTTAAGATCCCTGAACTCTGACTGCGTGCAGGTATTGCCATGAGTCGACCGTTATCGTTAGCAACCGATACCCGCAAAAACTCTTTCCTCTGAACCAACTTATCTCTGTCAAAGCCCGCCAGTACAGGGTAACTTTTTGGTTGCTGTTTATTATGTCCCTGCATCTTCATTAAGTAAGGACGCGCCAGCATTAAAAATGTAACGAGTACGGCCGATGGGTTGCCGGGCAAACCGATAAACGGTGTACCTTTTACTTCGCCAAACGCCAACGGTTTTCCGGGTTTAATGGCTAAACGCCATAGGTTCAGAGAACCCAGTGATTCAACGGCAGCTTTTACATGATCCTCTTCACCCACCGAAACGCCACCACTACTGATGATTACGTCCGCTTTGACTGCCGCTTTCGCTAATGCTTGCGCAGTAGCTTCAGGGGTATCTTTAACAACACCTGGCGTCCATACGTCACAACCTAAGCGGGTGAGTAAACCAGCTAGCGTAAAGTAGTTTGAGTTGTATATTTTACCTTTTGGGCAAGATGCGCCAGGCATAACTAACTCATCACCTGTATTCAGCACAGCAACTTTCAAGCGACGATAGACAGAGACTTCGGCTATGCCAATAGACGCTAAGACGCCTAAATGCTGGGGGGCAAGGAGCGTACCTTGGGCGATAATTTGATCGCCAATGTTGATGTCCTGCCCTGCACGGCGAATATGCTCTCCTTGTTTGGGAAGGGTAGTAAAACGAACACCGTCGTCTTCCAGAATACTCTCTTCCTGCATGATGACCGTATCAGCCCCTTCGGGGATTTCTGAGCCTGTAAACAGACGAACCACCGTGCCCGACTTGATCGCTTCAGCTCGCTGACCCGCAGCTACTCGCTGCGAGATAGGCAAAATCTGCCCTGAAACTATATCCGCATAACGCACCGCATAACCATCCATTGCACTGTTATCCGCAGGAGGCACAGCAATAGAGGAACTCATATCCCTTGCAACTACGCGACCTAGTGCGTGATCCAAGGCGATGATTTCGGTTTCTTGAATAGGTATTGCAGCACTGAGCAATTGTGCAAGCGCACTCTCGAAGGATTGCAATTTCCCTGTATCACACGGGCAATTCATGATCGACCTCCACATGCTGTGGCAGCGTCTGGAATGACCATTTCGACAAAATTACAAGGTCGATGGCGAGCATCAAGTTGCTCAGCTATGATTCGGGTCCATGCGGTTCTACACGCTTTTGGCGAGCCCGGCATACAAAATATTATTTTGCGGTTTGCAATCCCTGCAATAGCGCGAGACTGGATCGTTGACGTACCTATCTCTTCATAGGATAGATGTCGGAACAACTCGCCATATCCTTCCACTTGCTTATCAAATAAGGGCGTTAATGCTTCTGGCGTATTATCTCTGGCGGTAAAACCTGTGCCACCTGTCACTAAAATGATCTGTACCTCTGAACCCGCAATCCAACCTGAAACAACCGCTCGCAGCTGATAAATATCATCAGGTACTATTTTGCGTTCTACGCACCGATGGCCGCTCTCTTCGAGCAACGATTGCAGTGTATCTCCTGATGTGTCGGTTTCTGGTATACGTGTATCCGAAACCGTTAAAACAGCGATATTCAGTGGTTGAAACACAACCCCCTCTTTTGCGTGACCCATACGTCCTCCGCACAATAATGCTTAACATTACTCAATAATGATCAGTCCTTCAGGCTTGCTAACAGTAACGCAACGCCCCTTTACTTCGATAATTCCTTCAGCAATCAAATCTCTAAAAATGCGCGATAGCGTTTCAGGCTGCATGGCTAACCTAGCGGCTATGAGCTGCTTCGCTACCGGTAAATGAATCTGACTTCCCGGTTTCGCATCTTTCCCTATCACATCCATTAAGTACCGGCAGACGCGGTGTCGGGAGTTTTTTAGCGTCAGTGTTTCGATCTCATTAAGGCGCTTATGGAGTCGAAGCGAAAGTGCTCCAAGAATTTTGAAACAACTTTGCGGGGAGGATTCCAACAGCTGACGATAAACCTGATTGTTAAACCCAACTACCGTGGTTTTTTCCAATGCCTCAGCATTCACGGGATAACAGGTGATGCCATCCATAAACATGATCGCTTCTGCCAAAGAGTGACCCTCTTCGATAACTTCAATCACTTTTTCATGCCCCTCTTTTGAGAACCGAAAAAGTTTAATGCTGCCAGATAGCACAATATAAAAGCGCTCGGCCTTATCACCCTGAGAAAAAAGGGTTTCATGAGGTACTAAATCCATTGGCCTTGCCTTCTCAAACAAAGGAGCCAAGGCCTCCTCACCTAATGAACTAAATAGTGGGTGGCAGCGCACTTGATCCAGTGCTTTCACTCTTAAAACTGGGTTCATTTAACCACCCGTCATATTCATAAATCGGACGATCTGAGGTTGATCATCCTGATAGAAACGATGTTCTTTTGGCTTGTATTGCACCGCTTCAACAATGATTTCTTTTAGGCGTTCAATGTCACCAGGATAACGCCGTACAATTGCCCGCAGATCAACAGAGTTCTCTCGGCCTAAGCACAGTAATAACTCGCCCTCGACGGTTAAACGAATCCGGTTACAACTGCCACAAAAATTATGACTATGGGGGGAAATAAAACCGATACGAATATCGCTATCTTGCATTTGGTAGTATCGAGAGGGGCCACCGGTTTTGTCAGCGACTGCTTCAAGGGGAAACTGCTGGTCGATCAACGCTTTCACATCATCACTGGAACAATAAGATTCTTTACGACTATGCGAACTAACAATACCCAGTGGCATCTCTTCGATAAAACTGATATCCACACCCGCTTTACGAGAAAAAGCGACCAAAGAGCCAACTTCATCGTCGTTACGGCCTTTTAGGATCACAGCATTAAGTTTGATTCGCTCAAACCCCGCATCAATAGCTGCTTGTATTCCTGTCAGAACCTGACTCAGCTTCTCACGACGCGTTAATGCAGCAAACCTGAGCGGGTTTAGAGAATCCAAACTGATATTTAACCGCTTCACCCCTGCCCTTTTAAGAGGTATAGCAAACCGCTCAAGTTGAGAGCCGTTGGTCGTCATGGTGAGTTCATCTAACCCTGGCAACTGGGCAAGTTTTTCCGCTAAAGATACGATATCGTGGCGCACTAAAGGCTCACCACCGGTCAGACGAATTTTCTTAACACCTAACTCGCTAAACGCTTGGCCTATTGTCGCCAACTCTTCAAGGGAAAGTACTTGAGACCTAGGCAGAAAACGAACATCTTCTGACATACAATACACACACCGAAAATCACAGCGATCCGTAACAGACATCCTCAGATATTCTATTCGTCGACCAAAGCTATCGCTCAGTTCTAGGAGTGTAGTACTGCTCATAGTCATTCCACCAGTCTTATATCAAGTGGTAGTGCCCACATCTTGGTAGGTTATGGGCACTTTTTAGTTAGCTCTATTATGAGGGTGGTAAGCGCCCCAAAGTATACCTAACAGGTGGTAACTAAAGAGAGCAAAGGGGATACAACGTTGCAAAAAGCTCCTTAATATCAATAAGATGAACATATCTATCTTACGATGCTTAACCACTCAGGCTTTCTAAGTATCCATGCAATAAATATCCGGCACATCCTCAAACCCTGCAATGTCTACATTCAGTTCTTTAATGATGCCGTCTTCAATACTATAGATCCAACCATGCACGGCTAGCTCTTTGCCTTGCTTCCAAGCCCGCTGTACCACTTTGCTATGGCAGATATTCTCTACCTGCTTCATCACATTCAGTTCACAAAGGCGATCCACCCGCTTATCTTCACTCTCTTCAGCACTCAACACCTCCCGATATTCAAACCCGATATCTTTAAGATGACGAAGCCAATTATCGATAAGACCCAGATCTTGGTTGCCCAACGCCGCTTTAACACCGCCACAACCATAGTGTCCACACACGATGATGTGTTTTACTTGTAAAACTTCGACTGCATAGTGCAGGACAGAAATACAGTTCAAGTCAGTATGCAGCACGAGATTCGCTATATTGCGATGCACGAACAATTCACCCGGTAGTAAACCTACGATTTCATTGGCAGGCACTCGGCTATCTGAGCAGCCAATCCATAGATAATCCGGCTTTTGTTGCTGAGAGAGTTCTTTAAAAAAACCCGGGCATTGGGTTTCCATAAAGCGTGCCCACTGCTTGTTGTTGTCCAATAATTCATTCAGCATATAGGTTGCCTTTATTGCATCAGTAAAGAGTCAGCACCTTGAATGGAGATCCCCTCAATACTCGCCTGACCCGCTAACAGCGAAATGTATTGATTGATACTACGACGATAAACCTGATCTTTTAGATAGGTCGCTATTCGATCGGCGACCGCTTCGTAGGGCAACGGCTCACCTTCTACGCGTTTATCAATGCGGACAATATGGTATCCATAGCGACTTTCGACTGGATGAAGGCATAGCCCCTCTTCTTGAGGGAATACCTGACGCTCAAACTCCGGTACAGTTTGACCTTTCTCAAGCTGCCCTAATTCGCCATTTAGCTCTTTAGAGGGGCATGACGAAAAACGCTTAGCCATTGATGCAAAGGACTCTGGATTCTGACGAAGTTCATCGATTATTGTTTCTGCTGTTCTTTTAGCCTCTTCACGATCCACAGGCTCTTTAGGGTCTGCTGCCAATAGGATATGGCTGGCCGCAATCAAGACCGGTGTACGAAACTTTTCAGGGTTTGCTCGAAAATAGCGGTAGCATGTATCTGCATCAGGAATGGGCTGATCCACCTCCTGAGCTAACAACGCACGAATAAGCGCTTCATCTGGCGTCTCACCTGTAAGAACCTCAGTATCAATCTCAAGCTCTTTGGCTCGCTGTAAAAGCAGTTCTTTAACCACTAACGCTGAAGCTGCTTTTTGATGTGCTTCTTCTACACTGGTTGCGCCATGATATTGCATCTCCTGCAGGATAATCGCTTCTTCTATAAGCTGACCATTCACACGTACCCGAGGAAAATCATTGGTGATATCAGACACCATGACCGAGTCAATAAGCTGCATAGTATTCTCCTGACAAAGGGGTAGTTACCTACCCCTCGATTATCATCGGTTTATTAACGCTGGCGGACTATTTGGTAGCTGCGTGCGAAGTATTTCACCGGCACACTCCAAACATGAACTAACCGTGTAAACGGGAAAATAAGGAACAACGTCATACCTAGGAAGATATGTAACTTATAGATAAAGCTGACTCCCACAAGGTAATCCGCTGCACCTCCTTGGAAGGTGACAATACTTTGTGCCCACCCTGCCAACAGCAGCATGACGCTACCATCTAAGTGCCCTAAAGACGCAAAAATGGTAAACAACCCGAGCGTCACCTGAACCAGCAGAATGACAAGCACTAAAATATCAGCAGTCGTGCTGGTCGCACGAATACGAGGATTAAATAAGCGACGTTTCAGCAACATAGCAGCACCTGCTAAACAAGCAATGCCAGCTACGCCACCAATCACTATCGCAATCAGCTGTTTAGTACCTGAGGACATAAATGGCTCGTAAAACGCGTGAGGCGTTAACAAACCGACCAAATGCCCAAAGAAAATTGCCAAAATGCCCACATGGAACAAATTGCTGGCAAGGCTCATCCCTTCACTGCTTAACATCTGGCTTGAGCCTGTTTTCCAGGTATATTGCTCTCGGTCATACCGAACCCAGCTGCCGATCAAGAAAACGGCACCCGCTATATAGGGGTAAATTCCAAAGAGCAAGTCATTTAAATAAGACATTATTCTTCTCCCAGGCTCCCTTAAGAGCCACTAGTTCCAGTGGGTACGTATTGATCAACGATAGGATTGATATGTAAGGGTTGCACTTGCTCCAGTTCACGGCGGCGTTGCGTAATTGCATCACTACCGCAATCCTGAGCTGCCGGCTCAGTAAAGCGCACCATCTCCTCTTCCCATATCTTATCCAGAGCCTCTGGTGTGTGGTCAGGCGTTTCAGATGCTACTTTTTCGGATAGCTCTTCACGCTCGACTTCCACGCCTGATATATCAATTAACGCGGTGAATAAAACCGAATAGAGGCTTTTTCGTTGTTCAAGACGCGCCTCCAACAGGGCAAGGATATGGCTAACGTCTGATAGCCAATGCTGTACCTCTTCGACTGGACGTTTTGATAAATACTCAAGGAATAGAGGGATATAATCCGGCAGTTCCCGCGCATCTATCTGAAAACCGTTATCTTCGTAGACCGCCATTAAATCGACCATCGCTTGCCCACGATCACGTGATTCCCCATGAACATGTTCAAACAACAACAGAGATAAAGAGCGGCCACGATCAAACAGCCCAACGTAACTATCCTGAGCATCCAAAAGATCGGTAGTGCAAAGCTGATCGATTAGCTCAATCAGCGGCGCACGCTGCCCTTCGGGCAGCGCTCCATCAGCACGGATCTCTTCAATCAGATCCTGTCGGACTTCGAACAACTCAGCGCTGGGATAGTCCATCAATAATGAGATCACTTTAAGACTACGCATCTTATCGCTCCCCATCGTTTAGCAACGCAGGATCAACCTGCTGTACGCCACTTATTTTTTTCACCATAGTCACGGTCTGCTTTTTACCGCCAAAGAGGCTAATATCCTCTTCACCGCCAGAGCAGCCATTACCAAAGCTAAAACCACAGCCGCCACGTTCTGGGAAAGCATCCATCGCAAGTTCTCGGTGACTGGTTGGAATCACGAAACGATCTTCATAGTTCGCAATCGCCAAGTAACGATACATCTCCTGTACCTGCGTTTCTGTCAGTCCCACTTCTTCCAACACGTCTAGGTTTTTATGCCCTTCTACTTGCTCATCTCGCTTATAAGCGCGCATCGCTAATAGGCGTTTCAACGCCAACTTCACAGGCTTTTCGTCACCGGCGGTCAGTAGGTTTGCCAGATACTTAACCGGAATACGCAGAGAGTCGACATCTGGAATAGCACCATTCATACCGATAGAGCCTGCATCGGCAGCTGACTGAATCGGGCTTAATGGTGGTACATACCAAACCATTGGCAATGTCCGGTATTCAGGGTGAAGCGGCAGCGCCAGTTTCCAATCCATCGCCATTTTGTACACGGGAGACTGCTGAGCTGCCTTGATGACATTATCTGTCACACCATCTAACTTAGCCTGTTCAATCACTTTCGGATCAAACGGATCAAGGAAGATTTCGAGCTGTTTCTCATACAGATCCTGTTCGCTACCAGAGGCTGCAACTTCAGCAATACGATCTGCGTCGTAAAGCATCACGCCTAAGTAACGGATACGACCAACGCAGGTTTCTGAACACACTGTTGGCATACCGGACTCGATACGCGGATAACAGAAAATACACTTCTCTGATTTACCGGTTTTCCAGTTGTAATAGATCTTTTTGTATGGACAGCCGCTGACACACATACGCCAACCGCGACACTTGTCCTGATCGATCAGAACGATACCATCTTCTTCACGTTTGTAGATCGCGCCGCTTGGGCATGAGGCCACACATGCAGGATTCAAACAGTGCTCGCACAGACGTGGCAAGTACATCATGAAGGTATTCTCGAACTGGCCGTAGATCTCCTTCTGCACGTTGTCGAAGTTTTTATCTTTCGAACGCTTGGTGAACTCTGTACCGAGAATCTCTTCCCAGTTTGGGCCCCATTCGATCTTTTTCATCCGTTCGCCAGTGATCAGCGAGCGCGGACGTGCTACCGGTTGGTGCTTGCCTTCAGGTGCGTTATGCAAGTGCTGATAGTCGAAGTCGAATGGCTCATAATAGTCATCGATTTCTGGCAGATCTGGGTTGGAAAAAATATTAGCCAACACACGCCATTTTCCACCAATACGTGGTTCGATACTGCCATCGCCTTTACGTATCCAGCCACCTTTCCACTTATCCTGATTTTCCCACTCTTTCGGGTAACCGATACCTGGCTTGGTTTCTACGTTATTAAACCAGGCATATTCAGTCCCTTCACGGGAGGTCCACACATTTTTACAGGTGATGGAGCAGGTGTGACAGCCGATACATTTATCGAGGTTCAGCACCATACCTACTTGAGAACGGATTTTCATACGGCTGCCTCCTGAGTGTAATCATTATCTTCGCCATCTAACCATTCGATATTTTTCATTTTACGAACAATGACAAACTCATCACGGTTAGAGCCCACAGTGCCGTAGTAGTTAAAACCATAGGCCTGCTGAGCATAGCCACCGATCATGTGGGTCGGTTTAGGGCAAGCACGGGTTACGGAGTTATGGATACCGCCGCGAGTTCCCGTAGTTTCAGCACCGGGTACGTTCACAATACGTTCCTGTGCGTGATACATCATGGTCATCCCATCAGGTACGCGCTGGGAAACAACAACACGACACGCAATAGCACCGTTGGCGTTGAACACTTCTACCCAATCGTTATCTTCTATACCGGCTGTTTTTGCATCACCTTCACTCATCCAAATGATCGGACCACCACGAGACAAGGTCAGCATCAACAAGTTATCTGAATAGGTTGAGTGGATACCCCATTTCTGGTGAGGCGTAATCCAGTTCAATGCAATTTCAGGATTGCCGTTCGGTTTTTTGTTCATTAGAGGCTCAACCGACTTGGTATTTATCGGTGGGCGATAAGAAACAAAGCTCTCACCGAAATCACGCATCCATTCATGATCCTGATAGAACTGCTGTCGCCCTGTCACCGTACGCCAAGGAATCAGCTCATGAACGTTGGTGTAGCAAGCGTTGTAAGAGACGTGTTCATCTTCCAAACCTGACCAGGTTGGAGAAGAGATAATCTTACGCGGTTGTGCCTGCACATCGCGGAAACGGATCTTTTCATCCTGCTTTGGCTTAGCAAGGTGTGTATGATCCAAACCTGTGATCTGCCCTAACGCATCCCACGCTTTTACAGCGACTTGGCCATTCGTTTCAGGAGCCAGACTCAGAATCATTTCACAGGCATCGATGGCGGTTTCCAGCTTAGCTTTGCCTTTGTGAATACCTTCTTCCGTATGTGTCCAGTTAAGTTCTTTAAGGAATTTAACTTCGTCTTTCGTATCCCAAGCGATGCCTTTACCGCCATTGCCGATATTTTCCAATAAAGGACCAACCGATGTGAATCGCTTGTAGGTATTTGGATAATCACGCTCTACGACCATAAGATGTGGCATAGAGATCCCTGGAACCGGCTCACATTCACCTTTTTTCCAGTCCATAACGCCCAACGGCTGAGCAAGTTCGCCCGGAGAGTCATGCTGCATCGGTAGGGTAACAAGATCCTGCTCTACGCCTAGATGACCGACACAAACCTCAGAGAACTTCTCGGCGATACCTTTGTAGATATCCCAATCAGAACGAGCTTCCCAAGCAGGATCCGTTGCCGCTGACAATGGATGGATGAATGGATGCATATCTGATGTATTCAGATCATCTTTTTCATACCACGTTGCTGTCGGCAAGACGATATCTGAGTACAGGCAGGTGGTAGACATACGGAAGTCCAGCGTCACCAGTAGATCAACTTTGCCTTCGGCACCTTCATCATGCCATACCACTTCTTCAGGCTTTTTAGTGCCTGCTTCACCTAAATCCTTGTTCATCACGCCATGGTTCGTACCCAGTAGATACTTCAACATGTACTCATGCCCTTTACCGGATGAACCCAGCAAATTAGAGCGCCAGATAAACATATTACGTGGGAAGTTTTGCGGGTTATCAGGATCTTCTGCCGCAAAGCCTAGAGCGCCCGATTTGAGCTGTTCAACGGTATACTCTTGGGCCGTTTTTCCTGCCGCTTCAGCCGCTTTCGTTAACTCAAGCGGGTTACGGCCTAGCTGCGGTGCAGAAGGTAACCATCCCATGCGTTCGGCACGCACGTTATAATCGATGAGGCTACCTGTCCATTTCGATTTATCAGCCAAAGGAGATAGGATCTCCGTCACATCCAGCTTCTCATAGCGCCACTGACTTGAGTGGTTATAGAAGAACGAGGTGCTGTTCATGTGGCGTGGTGGACGCTGCCAATCCAACGCAAAGGCCAACGGAGTCCAGCCAGTTTGCGGACGCAGTTTTTCCTGGCCTACATAGTGAGCCCAACCGCCACCTGTCTGGCCAACACAGCCACACATGATGAGCATGTTCATCAAACCACGGTAGTTCATATCCATGTGATACCAGTGATTCATACCCGCACCCACAATCACCATCGAGCGACCTTTGGTTTTGTTTGCGTTATCAGCAAACTCGCGGGCTACCTGAATCGCAACTTTACGATCCACACCAGTAATTTGTTCCTGCCAAGCGGGGGTATATGGCGCATTATCGTCATAGCTATTGGCGACATAATCACCGCCCAAGCCACGATCTATACCGTAGTTAGCCAGCATCAAGTCATAGACAGTTACCAGCAAGGTTTCCGATCCATCGGCCAATTTGACACGCTTAGCAGGCAGGTTGTGATGGATAATGTCTTTGAAGGTATTGTGTCTGAAGTGTTCATTTTCAACACCACCAAAGTAAGGGAAGCCGACTGAAGCAATCTCATCATGATGCTCGATCAGACTCATCTTCAATGAAGTCGAGCGTCCTTCGCTGCCCTCTTTCTGCTCGATATTCCACTTACCTTTTTCACCCCAACGGAAACCAATGGAGCCATTAGGTACAACGAAGCTATCTGTTTCTTCGTCATAAGCAACGGTTTTCCACTCAGGGTTGTTATCTTGCCCCATGTTGCCATCAAAGTCAGAGGCGCGAATAAAGCGGCCTGCGGCGAAAGTGCCATCTTCACGCGCTTCCAGTTGAACAAGGAAAGGCATATCCGTGTAACGACGACAGTAATCAGTGAAGTACTCACTTGGGTTCTCCACATGAAACTCTTTAAGGATAACGTGGCCAAATGCCATCGCAAGTGCC
Source organism: Neptunomonas concharum (assembly GCF_008630635.1). NCBI lineage: Bacteria > Pseudomonadati > Pseudomonadota > Gammaproteobacteria > Oceanospirillales > Oceanospirillaceae > Neptunomonas > Neptunomonas concharum. The sequence goes on from NZ_CP043869.1 coordinate 2,718,457, forward strand.
GCGTCAGTACCCTGTTTTGGATTTAACCACTGGTCACACAGCTTAGATACTTCGGCGTAATCGGGTGTGATAGCAACGGTTTTCGTCCCTTTATAACGCACTTCCGTAAAGAAGTGAGCATCCGGCGTACGTGTCTGAGGGACATTTGATCCCCAGGCAATAATGTAGTTTGAGTTATACCAATCGGCGGATTCAGGCACATCTGTCTGCTCACCCCATGTCATAGGTGATGCAGGCGGTAGATCGCAATACCAATCATAAAAACTTAAGCAAGCACCACCAATCAGTGACAAATAACGTGCGCCTGCGGCATAAGAAACCATCGACATCGCTGGAATCGGCGAGAAGCCAATAACGCGGTCAGGACCATATTTTTTGATGGTATAGGTGTTGGCTGCTGCGATAATTTCGTTTACTTCATCCCAACTTGAACGTACAAAACCACCTTGGCCGCGCATGCTTTTGTAAGACTTAGCTTTAGCCGAGTCTTCGACAATCGATGCCCACGCTTCAACCGGTGATTGTGTTGCACGAGCCTCGCGCCATAATTTAATTAAGCGCTTACGAATAGTTGGGTATTTCAGACGATTAGCGCTGTAAATATACCAAGAGTAGCTCGCACCACGCGGGCAACCACGAGGTTCATGATTAGGTAAATCAGGGCGTGTTCTGGGGTAATCCGTTTGTTGGGTTTCCCATGTGATCAAACCGTTCTTAACATAGATCTTCCAGCTGCAAGAGCCGGTACAGTTAACACCGTGGGTAGAACGGACAACTTTATCGTGCTGCCAACGCTGACGATAGCCGTCTTCCCATCCACGACTCTCTTTGACAGTCTCCCCATGCCCGTTAGCAAAGGTACCCTGTTTTTTCTTTAGAAATCTTAGTCTATCAAGCAAATGACTCATTTTATTCTCTCCTGAAACCACTAGGTCAGGACGGGGTCGAAGCCCCGAGCCGTTCTATTAAAGCGCTGCTGTTTTAACGATTCAGCGCTTGCCGATTTGTCCGGTCCTAAAGCGTGTCTAGCATCCATAGAAGACACACTCTATTGCTTACTGTGGGGCCAACAATAGCGGCATTAACAGCTAAGGCTTGTTGATACAGATCAACACTGAAAGGCAGAGACAGAGAGGGTATATTGACGTATACCTCTTTTGAGGTATCACCCAAAAACACAGATAAATATATGATTTAAAAGTAGTTAATAACAAATAGTCGAATGATAAATTGTAGTAAACAGGTAACGGCGCTTTTTGTAGGTAGAGTAACGGGCCTAGTGCTTTTCACCTAAAAAGACAGTCCGTAACTTACATCATACAAACAAAAAAGAGCCCGAACGGGCTCTTGAAAAGTACCACATCAATCACGCTTATGGGTTCTTATACTCGGCTTTCGGGCCTAAGTAGTACCACCAGTTAAGGGCCAAACACAGCAGGTAAAATACGGCAAAGCCATAAAGTGCCATTTCTGGTGTAGCCATTTTAATTTGCTCACCAAACACTTTAGGAATAACAAACGCACCGTATGCGGCAACAGCAGATGTCCATCCTAATGCCGGGCCTGCCTGCTCTTTAGGGAACACCATCGCAATCGTACGGAAGGTAGAACCATTACCAATACCGGTTGCGGCGAACAGCACTAAGAACAGCCCTAAGAACGGCACGAAGTACTCTTCAGGTGTAGCTGACTGGTAGGCAGCCTTTAGGAAGTAAGCTACACCCAGCGCACTTGCAATCATCACGATAGATACATAATGGGTTACACGCGCACCACCCATTTTGTCTGCCATCCAACCACCGATAGGACGGATAAATGCGCCAATAAAAGGCCCCATCCAAGCAAACATCAACGCAGATGGGCCATTAGCATTGACAACATTATGCGTCATTACCCCATCTACCATTATGTGTTGGTAACCGAATACCACTTTAATGGCTAACGCAAAACCAGCTGAGTAACCGATAAAGCTACCAAACGTCATGGTATAAATGACGCTCATCACCCAAGTGTGCTTGTTACTGAATATTTTAAATTGGCGTTGCAAATTAGGCTTGATATCGCCTGGTATCATTTTCATCAACATCACAGTGAAGAAAAGAATACCCGCAATTACCGGCCACTTAGCCCAGCCAGGGGCTCCCAACCCTGTAGGTGCAGGAAGAATAATATATAAACCCACAGCCGCTGTGAGAAAGCCAATGAGCAAAAGGCCCACTATTTTAGACATAGCCCCCAAAGGAGAGCCTATATCCGGTGACACATCCTCGGTACGAATGTTATTCATGCCGAACCAACCCGCAATGGCCAGAGGAATTAAGAATAACAACCAAACAAAGCCAGCGTTGTGAATATAGGTCTCAGAGCCTGCTGGAATTTTTCCGATCAAGGTGCCTGACGTATTCTCCAGAATCATCGGTGCGCCACCAAAGATGCCCATAGTCATCACTAATGGCACTAGGATCTGCATCGTTGTCACACCCGCATTACCCAAGCCTGCATTTAAGCCTAGTGCTAAGCCTTGCTGCTTCTTAGGAAAGAAGAAGCTGATATTGGACATCGAAGATGCGAAGTTACCACCGCCAATACCTGACAAGAACGCCAGTAACTGGAACACCCATAGCGGCGTATCTTTATCTTGCAGAGCAAAACCCGCCCCCACTGCCGGAACCATCAAGAGCGCAGTCGTAAAGAAGATCGTATTTCGCCCACCCGCTATACGAATAAAGAAACTACTGGGTATTCGGAGCGTCGCCCCTGTTAATCCTGCAATGGCAGCCAGTGTGAAAAGCTCAGCTTTCGCAAATGGAAAACCTAAATTCAGCATCTGAACCGTTATGATGCCCCAGTACAACCAAACCGCAAAGCCGCACAATAGGCTGGGAATCGAAATCCACAAGTTGCGAGATGCAACGCGCTTCCCTTCTGATTCCCAGAATTGCTCGTCTTCTACGTCCCATTTTTTTATATCAGACATATTTTTTCTCCAAAGTGAATACCGAACTATCCGCCCTACGGCGCCCCAGTATTCGACCTACATAACCTGAACCGATTAATGCTCGCGTGCTGACGCACATATCAGCCGCTTGTTGCATCAGAATCTTCTTTCAGAAAGTTATTGCGGATCGCTTCCTGCAATCGAGAACGCCGCTCTTCAACCGATATGCCGTAGTACATAACGCACATACAGACAGCCAACACGCCGTAGAGCAACATGAAGCAGGAGCTACGAACCCCCATAATATCGGCCACAAGACCGAACATAATGGGAAGAACAAACCCACCAATTGCACCCACCATGCCCACCGTGCCTCCTACTACTCCCATCCGTTCTGGGTAGTAGTCGTAGACAATCCGGAACACGCTAGCCTTCCCAAATCCCATTGCCACACCCATCACCATAACAAGTACAGTAAACAGCCAGACCGGCATATCGATCACGAACGTCGTGTCCTCACGAATTCCGTGAACGGTCATGGTGGTGGGGGGATAAGAAAGGAAAAACAGACAAACAAGGCAAACCCAGAAAACGCTCCAATTAACATGGCGCGCCCCTATATGGTCTGCACTCCAGCCACCCAGTACACGTGTTAGTGCACCGGGCAAAGTAAACATCAAGGTAAGAAACGAGGCGGTTTGGATATCCAAGCGGTAATGATTGACATAATAATCGGGCAACCACAAAACCAAGGATATATAGCCTCCAAACACAAAAAAGTAATAAAGCCCAAAGCGCCAGACTCTCGCATCGGCTAAAGGGCGCAATTGCTCTTTTAAAGGAACAACACGGGTAGGCCTCGTTCTTTGCGGGTCAGAATCCGTCAGCATCCAAAAAAGAAAAGCCAACAGCAGCAGCACCACGCCATATACCATCGGCGCCATACGCCACCCATAGGCAATAATCACTAAAGGCACGATCAGGTTAGTAATAGCAGCACCTAAGTTGCCTGCACCAAATATCCCCATCGCCAAGCCTTGGGAACGCTCACTCGATCGGGAGGAAACAAAATGAATACCGACACTAAACATACTGCCTGACGCCCCTACACATAAACCAAGCAACAGGTAGTGTGTAAACGTGCTCGCGTAAGAAAACAGAAAAAGCGGTAAGCTGATAAAAGCCATCAGTACTATCATTAAATTACGACTGCTCCACCTCTCCGCTAAAATACCCATCGGCAATCTCAGAAGCGCACCTGTCAGAATGGGTGTGGCCACTAAAATCCCAAATTGGGTATCAGAAAGATTAAGCTCATGGCGAATTTGTAAGCCAATCACCGAGACTAATGTCCAGACTGCAAAGCAGGCAGCAAACGCCAGAGAAGCCATGGCGATCGCAGATATTTGCTGTTGGTTGGAATTGGCTATCATCTTTTCATCCACTTGGGGAAGCTCGATGATGGGAACATAAGCCAACAACAGATAAGGTTTGTTGATCGAAATCAACTGCTAACCATATGAAATAAATGACATTTTAAGAATATACCTCGTTAGTGGTACCTCTTATCCTCTTTGTAAGCACATGATTACACTGGTATTTTACAGGGGTTCTTCATGTAACTATCTGGATCTCCATTCATCATGATATCTTTGTGAGTACCCAGTCACTCTGGAAAACGAATAACTTATGCATTTCTTTAGACAATCGATTATTGCCCGTCTTGGCGCTGCTATGCTGGCCATCAGTTTAATGGCGGTTGTCAGCATGATCGGCTCGGTGATAGTCGCTGAAAGTACTCAAGGAGATGCGGCTGGTATCAATCTGGCTGGATCGCTACGTATGCTTTCCTATCGAATCATTGCGGAAACAGGCCAGTACACCAATAACCCAAATGAAAGCAACCAAGCTAAAATAAAAGCAACGATCAATGAATTTGATAAACGAATCAACAGCCCTATTCTTGAGACGGTTATTCCTCAAGATGGTGACCATGATCTATACCTTCACCACGATAACCTACTCAAAGAGTGGTACGAAGAGATAACGCCTGCGCTTGAGAAGGCCCTTGCTGAGCCGCTAGCCCCACCAAGTTACATAGGACAAATAGAAGCGTTTGTTTCAAGGATCGACCAAATGGTCCACCTATTGGAACGTAGCACTGAATCTAAGATCAAACTCCTTAGCTTGGTTCAGGGGATCAGTCTATTCATGACGGTATTGATTATCTTTATCGCCATGCTAGATATTAAAAACAATGTCGTCCTACCCTTGCAGCAGCTCGTTCAGATGTCGAAGCGAGCAGGCCGCGGAGATCTAAAGGCCCGCGTTGAATATGAAAGCCAAGATGAACTTGGCGTACTAGGCGATACGTTTAACCAGATGGCTGAAGAGCTATCAAAAACTTACTCCGATTTAGAGCAGCGAGTCGAACGCAAAACCGCATTACTGCAGCAATCTAACGAGGCCCTACAATTGCTCTATGAAACGACTCGGAGTTTTAATCGCAAAGAAGATATTTGCCGCCGCCTGATGCCGGTCATGCAACAGCTCGAAACCGTCAGTCCATTCGGACCGATCGAAGTCACGTTGTGCGAGCCCAACAATAAGCGTAGCTATCGTCAGCTAACCACCCAGTCGTTAGAACGCCCTGACGGGTGTCGGGATTTTAGTTGTAACAACTGTATTGTTTCTGAGGTGGATCCTCGCTCCCATAAAACGCTATCTCTGCCTATCCAAACCAGAGAAACTTACTTTGGGGAGTTTAACGCACAGTTTCTCCCACACTCTCCACCCAACTCCTCTGAAATAAAGTTGATTGAGACGATTGTAGAAAACCTTGCTACCGCCATGTCGTTAGAACTGAAAGCCGAGCAAGAGCAGCAAATGTCTCTGATCGAAGAACGTGCCGTCATAGCACGAGAACTTCATGACTCATTGGCCCAGTCGCTCTCGTACTTAAAGATGCAAGTCTCCAGACTTCAAATTTTACGCAGAAAAAGCGTACCCGAAGAGCAAATAAACGACGTTATCGAAGAACTCAAAGAGGGGTTAAACAATGCCTATCGCCAACTCAGGGAGCTTTTAACGACATTCCGCCTAAAACTCGATGAGCCAGGACTGGAACCTGCACTTGAAAGCACCATCAACGAATTTACTGAACGGCTGGGCTTCCCTGTTGACTACCATTATGGCATTCGACACTTACCCCTAACGCCAAACGAAGAGATCCATGTTCTACAAGTCGTACGTGAGGCACTCGCCAATGTAGTTAAACATGCAAAAGCCTCTCATGTTGGTGTCTCCGTCACAGCCACCCATGAGCAAGTATCTGTCGCTATTCGGGATAATGGCGTAGGCCTGCCACACAATAATGAAACAACCAACCATTACGGTTTAGTCATTATGCAAGATAGGGCTGCCACCTTGAATGGCAAGCTCACGGTCAAGAACACCGACGGCGGGGGTGTCGAAGTTCTGTTACTCTTTAAATCTAAACACGTCTAACGATAAAAATAAGGAATAGCCTCATGAGTGAATCGGTTTCAGCAACGATTGTACTGATAGATGATCATCCATTGCTACGCAAAGGCGTGAAGCAGTTAATCGAGCTTGATGATGATCTGAGCGTAGTCGGCGAAGCCAGTAATGCTATCGAAGGCGTTAAAATTTCAAAAGAAACAGAGCCTGATCTGATTTTACTTGATTTGAATATGCCCGATATTAACGGCATAGAAACGCTGAAAATGCTAAGAGATGAGGATGTCTCCTCACGCATCATTGTTTTCACCGTATCTGACAATGAAGAGGACGTTGTCGCAGCACTTAAAGCGGGAGCAGACGGCTATTTACTCAAAGATATGGAGCCAGAAGAACTCTTAGAACGCCTGCACCAGGCAGCGCTTGGCAAAGTCGTCATCAGCGATAAGTTAACCACACTACTGGCCCAAGCACTACAGTCAGGCCGAAGTAGTAATAAAGCCGATATCAGCAGCTTAACACCGCGAGAAAAGCAGATTATTAAGTTAATCGCTGGTGGGTTACCGAACAAGCTGATCGCTCGTAAGCTGAACATTACCGAAGGTACTGTGAAAGTCCATGTAAAGCACCTTCTGAAAAAACTCAGGCTACGATCGAGAGTTGAGGTTGCAGTTTGGGCCGTACAGGAAGGGCTTGGCTAAATATCTACTAAGAAACCAGGCTGATTCTTCTTTAGGAACCAGCCTGTTAGAGGTCGCTTTACTCCCCCGAATAATCCTCCGTATGTGTATCACCCTTTACCTTTAGGGGAAGGGTTAGCCAAGTAAGCTGACAAGCGATGAATTTCAGGGCCACTGAGCATTGATATCAAAGCCGCCGCAGGCCAAGCCGATAGAAAGGCAGTCAGCCACTGTGTAAAGAAGTTTACATTCCAGCCTAAATTGATCCATGTTACCCAGCCCGTCATGAGTGAAGACAGCATAAAGGACATCAAAACAGAGAAAATAATACGCTGCTTCACAGAGTTGCCTCCAAGCGCTCAACATAATCGATATGCGTTAACTCTAATGATAGGTAATGCTTTGTGTGGGCTGCCTCAAAGTGGGCTGTAAGCGCATCAGCACTTATCCACTCTTCCCATAATGTAAACTTATTCGGCGCATTCTGGTGCGGTCGTATCTCAAAAGATACACAACCTTCTTCAGTCATTGTGTGGGCTCGCAATATCGCTAACTCTTCTCTAGCTCTTGCCGGTGATTGATTGTCGTAAACCGTAAGGCCTGCACTGATCCATAAGGGGTTCATAGTTGAGTCCTATTACCAATTGATACAAGAAGTATCCATCCTCCAATATTACAAATATAATAAAAACACCTTATTTATTAATATTTAATTTCATATTTGAAATCATGTTAGATGACATCGCCTTATTCATTCATATAGTCCAAAAGCAGGGCTTAGCCCCTACAGCAAAAGCACTCGATATCCCAGCCGCGACAGTAACCCGCCGGTTACAGAAGCTAGAGAACACATTGCGCTGTCAGTTGATCCACCGCTCTGCACGGAACTTTAGCCTGACACCCGAGGGTGAAGTCTATTTCAGGGCATACAGCCATTTGGTGGATCAGTTTGAACAAACTAAGCGCCAATTGCATGATGATATGCACGGTATGTCAGGCGCGCTAAAAGTCATGGCCCCTGTTAACCTTACCAGTGGCTTTATGAGGCCTATGTGGTCTGACTTCATCCGCAATCATCCACATATCCAGTTAGAACTAAGCTTAAGCAATCAGCTCGAGGATTATTTAGCATCAAAAGCCGATTTGGCGATACGTGTAGGGCCACAACCAGACTCTAATCTTTATCAAAAACATCTAGGAGTCATTAAAACCTTATTAGTAGCGGCCCCTCGCTATTTGCAACAGAATAACCCACCCACCATGATCGATGAACTGAATAATCATCGCCTGATTGGCACCAAGCCGATCATGAATTGGGAGCTTTCCAGCGAAGCAACTGATCAGGTAATAACCTATCATCCCAGCTTTTCAACATTGGTTAATGACGTCAATTTAGCAACACAATTTGCCTGTGAAGGATTAGGAATATCTTTGCTACCCGAAACAGAAATACGCGACCTTCTGAATAGCGGTCGTCTCATTCACATTCTGCCAAAATGGAGGGGACGTAACCGCGATGTGATTGCCGTTTGGCATGGCGGAAAACTCATGAATGTGCGGGCAAAACGACTTTTAGATTTTATTGTTAACTATATGCAGCAACACAAAGCCTAGTAACACGACTTAAGGTATTAGATAGTGAGACCTTTTGCGTTCCCGTTCATATTGTCAGCGTCTCATAACATACTCCTTGGCAAGTCATTAATGCCGAGGATATACAAATGTCTCCACACTCATCATTAGAACAGCAAGTAACAGCGCAACTCAAAGAAGGCGATATTCTATTCATTTCGATCAATAGTTTTCTCTACAAGCAAGTGGCTCAGGGCACAGGAAGCTGGTGTTCGCACGTTGGTTTTGCCATCCAAGAAAAAGGTAAATGGTATGTGCTAGAAAGCGCAGTGCCTACAGTACGAAAAACACCCCTTCACACATTTTTAAAGCGCACCTGCAATAATGAATTTGCATTGCGCCGTTTACCCTCTGAACTAACCACCACGCAGGTTCTAAAGCTCAAATCGGCGGCGGATAAGCGTATGGGACGTTGGTACCACCTCGGGTTTAACTTCGACTCTACTCGCCAGTTTTGTTCTAAGTTTGTTCATCAGGTTTTCAAAGATGCTCTGGATATCAGTGTAGGAAAAGTAGAAACCCTCCAAGAGCTGATAGAAACCAACCCTCAAGCCAACTTAACCTTTTGGCGGGCTTGGTATTTAGGCTTTATTCCTTGGCAACGTCGTACCATTACTCCCACCAGCTTATTGGTTGATCCACAATTAGAAACCATAATCTGCACGATATAACAAAGGAGGCGTTTGCCTCTTTTGTGTATACACTGTTACCCCTAAATATTCTCTCCCTGTATGAACCAAAGAAACCTTGACCAGAAAAAAGATTTACTTATTAAGAATCAATAAGTTGAAATAATAAATCGTAATACCTATTTGGAGGTACTTACGATTTTTAGGTAAGTTTCGCTATTCACAAGCTTTGATTCACATCAACACGCTGCATCTGAATCTGACCTACTTTTGCCTCATCTTGGTAAGCAGGCTTTCGAAAAACCGACATCGATAGACTGTTAACTTCCGTTTCATTCGCACATGTAGTCGCGATCTGTTCCGCTGCAGGAGTAGTCTTATGACCACTGAAAAACTTCGATTGCTTAATTTTGGCGACCCCAAAATTAAAACATTACATATCACTTGGTTCGCTTTTTTCCTGACCTTTGTTGTGTGGTTCAGCCATGCACCACTACTGGCAGCTATCAAAGTGGCATTTGACCTCACAACTGCAGAAGTCAAAGCCCTGTTAATTTTAAACGTTGCTCTAACCATCCCTTCCCGTATCGTGATTGGGACGCTTGTAGATAAGTATGGTCCCCGCGCTATTTACAGTATGTTGTTGATGGTCGGGGGCGTGATCTGCATCGCCTTTGCCTCGGCTCAAACATACGAACAACTAGCGATATTAAGATTTCTGAGCGGTTTCATCGGTGCTGGTTTCGTTATCGGTATTCGAATGGTTTCTGAGTGGTTCCCTGCAAAACAGGTCGGTATTGCCGAAGGTATTTACGGTGGTTGGGGTAACTTCGGTTCTGCTGCTGCAGCTATGACACTGCCTACGGTTGCTTTAATGTTCGGTGGAGAGGATGGCTGGCGCTATGCGCTAGGTATGACTGGGGTATTCGCATTCCTATATGGCTTACTTTACCGAAAAATTGCTCGTGACACCCCAAAAGGCTCAACTTACTTCAAGCCGAAAAAACACGGTGGTTTAGAGGTCACCAGCAAAGGCGATTTCTTCTTTTACCTATTAATGAACATTCCAATGTACCTTGCACTGGCAATACTTACTTGGAAGCTTTCACCTTCTAACCTCGGCCTACTGAACGAAACAGCAACCTATGGTATCTACGCCGTATTAGTCGTGTTATTTGTGGTTCAGGTTCGAGCTATCTACCACGTAAACGAAGAAAACTTAAAACATGGCGTACCTGAAATCCAGCGCTATAAGTTCAAACAAGTAGCGGTGTTGGATGTCGCCTACTTCGTCACTTTCGGATCAGAGCTAGCTGTCGTCTCTATGTTACCGCTCTTCTTCTTAGAAACATTTGAGGGATTAAGCCCTGTACAAGCGGGCTTATTAGCCTCTGGTTTTGCCTTTATGAACTTGGTTGCTCGCCCAACGGGTGGACACTTCAGCGATAAGTATGGTCGTCGCAAAGCCCTATCGATTTTGATCGCAGGTTTAGCTATCGGCTATATGGTACTTAGCCAGATTGATTCAAACTGGTTTATCCCGCTCGCTGTTATTGCAACTATGTGCTGCTCTTTCTTTGTTCAAGCAGGCGAAGGCGCTGTCTTTGCAGCGGTACCGCTGATCCAACGACGCATGACAGGCCAAATTGCAGGTATGGCTGGCGCATACGGTAATGTGGGTGCTGTTTGCTATTTAACTGTGCTCTCTTTCGTGGACTACTCAACTTTCTTCATGGTGATCGGGGCTTCTGCAGCCGTTGTCTTCTTGTTTGTTCAATTTATGGATGAACCCTCAGGTAAAATGGCGGAGATTCTACCTGACGGCACCGTACAGCTGATTGATGTTGAATAACACGCTATAGTCAAAAAAGGGAGCATCATTGCTCCCTCATCCTTCTCTGGGGAATAAGCATTATGCACCTGAGCAGTGAAATCAGATTATCCACCGCCCAACAGAGCATTACCGGCCGCAAAGCGCGTAATGAAGACTGCTTGGGCTTTTTTATGCCTATGGGTAATCTGCTAACGACGAAAGGTGCCTGTGGTATGATCGCCGATGGTGTCAGCACAGCTGAGGCGGGAGCCGAAGCCGCTGAGTACTGCGTGCGGGAGTTTATCAATGACTATTTTGACACCCCTGACATTTGGACCGTCAAAAAATCTGCACAAAAAGTCCTCACCTCAATCAATCGCTCACTTTACGCCAGAAGTCATGAATACCTGAGCAGCACTCGGGGGTTTGTTTGTACGTTTTCGGTACTGGTGATCAAATCTCATACCGCTCACCTTTTTCACATTGGCGATAGCCGCATCTATCGTATCCGTGGTGATCATATGGAGTGTTTGACAACCGATCATGTGACCCCTTTGAGCCAAAGCTCCAGTTGCCTCTCACGCGCAATGGGCATGGATACTCATTTGGATATTGATTACCGAAGCGTCGCCATCGAGCCTCACGATATCTTCTTACTAACGACTGATGGCGTTCACGATACGTTACAACCACGAACGATCCAGACCATTATTCATGAATCAGACTCGCTGGATGAGGCCTGTGAAACGCTAATAACTGAAGCCTACAATGCGGGCAGCACTGATAACCTAAGCTGCCAACTGATACGTGTAGATCAAGTGGTTCGAGAAAGTATTGATGACCTCACCGACAAATTAACGGCGCTTCCTTTCCCCCCTGATCTAGAGCCTGGAATGCGCATTGATGACTACGAAATCCTCTCCGAACTCTATGCCAGCAACCGTAGCCAGCTTTATTGCGTAAAGGATTTATCTGATGGCAAAGAGTGGGTCATGAAAACCCCTTCCCAAAACTACAATGATGACCCTGCCTATATTGAGCGCTTTATCATGGAAGAGTGGGTTGGTAGTCGTATAGATAGCCCCCATGTTGTGCGTATCTGTAACTCTAACCGCCCTAAAACCTTCCTTTACTACTTAATGCAAAAAGTAGACGGTATTACGCTGGAGCAGTGGATTGAAGAGAACCCTTACCCGAAACCGGCAGAAGCCATTAAACTGGTTAAGCAGATCGCCAAGGGCCTAAAAGCTTTTCACCAAAGAGAAACGCTTCACCAAGACCTAAAGCCCAGCAACATTATGATTTCAAAAGAGGGGCATATCACACTTGTCGATTTTGGTTCGGTTTATGTCTCAGGTATCGACGAGATATTTGTGCCCATCGAGCGGGATAAAATTCTGGGGACCGTTAACTACTCCGACCCACTGCTAAGACTCGGCCAGAATACAGGTATTAAGGGCGATCTGTTCTCTCTAGCCTGCATAACTTATGAAATATTCACCCATCACCTGCCCTACGGAGAGGGGTTAGAGCGCTGCGAAACGCCACAGCAATTAGAGAAATTAAAATATATACCCTCCGATCGCTATAACCCCATCCTTCCTATTTGGTTTGATCGAGCACTCATGAAAGGCCTCTCCATTAGGCCCGAAGAACGTTATCAATCCATAGAACAGTTTCTGCAGGACGCGACACACCCAAATCCAAGCTTTTTACTACCTAAAAAGGAAGAGAAGCAAACTTACAATATTATTTTTTGGCAGATGATGTCGTTAGTCTGGTTTATCACCTCGATGTTCCTTATCGCCGCTCTTTGGCTACAAGATTAAGATGTTTACCTAGCTTGGAGTAGCACAGGATTTTGCTGACGATCAAGAATCGTATATCCCGTCAGATCTTGCCCCATCATCACATCATTGGCCATCTGATTTAGGTAAGGTTCAGCCGCTTCGGTCGGTGGCGCAACGCCATCGCTCCCTCCTAGGCCAGCGATTAAGACAAAGTTCCAATCCTCAGAAATACCATCGGCCTCTTTAATCAGGGCATCAAAGCTCCGCAGCTCTTCTGGCAACTTATCGACACACATTAATGGTGTAACCGTACCTGTCTCGTTAACAGCGTTTTTTCCTTTTTTCTTATTACCTTCCGCTTTTGCAAATAACATTAACAAACGTTGCGGTTGCTCCTGTTGTTTTGCAGCTTCGATCAACTTTGAAAATTCACCGCTCATAAAACCTCCTTAATAGTACTGCCCACCATTGTTACACAGGAGAGAACAACAGCTTATTCCTCTGAAGGGGTATATCAAGGGCGAGAAAATGCGCTATCTTAAAGCTAACCCCTTGAGTACTGGGCTAAAGAAAATAGCATAAGGAAAAGTATGAGCCGACAGATTATACGTCTGTTATACCTGCTAGCAGGCCTGCTCTGCGTATTGGTAGGGCTAATTGGCGTTGTATTACCACTCTTGCCAACCACACCCTTTTTACTGCTGGCCGCCTTTTGCTTTTCCCGCAGCTCAGAACGATTACACCAGTACCTGCTCAACCATCCCTGGTTTGGCCACCTGATCAGGGATTGGGAAAACCATGGCGTTATCCCCTTCAAAGCCAAACTGCTTGCCACCAGCATGATGCTGGTAATGGTAAGCTACCCGCTGCTTTTCAAAAGCTTCCATTTAGGTTTAAAAGGGCTCGCCGCCGCGACAGTAGTCGGCGCGCTAGTGTTTATTTGGAGTAGACCGTCTGAGCCTGTTACGAAGTGAAATAGGATAAAAGAAGGCAACGAATAGCAACTTTATCATATACTACGTAGAGTTATATCTTGATGTACGTCACTTCGAATGCTTTGCACGCCCGATACTTCTGGTTGCGATTAGCAAGCTGAAACGCATCTCCCATATCGTACTGCTGAAAGATATCGAGCCCTCGGTCTAGGGAGATTTTCCACCCTGTATCAGTAACGATATGCCTAGCATGCTGCGAACCAGTTTTATCAAAGGAATAAGCGAATTTAATGCCTACTGTGAACATTTCACTCTGTATCTTTTCAAAGAACTCCCGTTGTTGATCCCCTTTGAACTCATCCTCAACGGTCACTAAGCTCACTACCACCTCATCTTCTTCTACTTTTCCTTTAACGATAGTTTCGAGCAATTCCATCAGGTTACGCGCTTGGAAAAAGAGACGGATATAAGGGTCAGTAATGGTGATGTGTTTTGCACCCTGTAAATAGGGTGAGAACAGGTCGTCATAAGAAACGCCCCGCTGATTTTCAGAAAAGGTAAGATGCCCTTCTATAGGCTGTTTTTCCTCTACAATTTTTGCTTCAGCCGATGAAGTATCAGATGCCTCCTTTTCGGGCTGTAATTCATGAAGGCTGACGTCGTCACTTGAAACTGTCTTGTGGAAGTAATTTGGGTATTCAAGTTCTTCTAACGTAGCGATGGGCTTTTCTTTACCCGATTTATCAGAATAAGCGAAATTGACATCAGCATACGTCGTATCAATTCTGAATAACTGATCTTTAACCCGCTTCCTGCCTTCCATTGCGAACTTCAAAATTTCTTCGATTTCTTCTGCCGTTGCTCCGCCTTGCGGGAAAAGAATTTTCATCAACCCTGAAAACGTTTTGTTGATAGCATCCCGGTCACGAGTTGATATGTTTGATGAAAGTGTAAAGTACTCTTTATATTGATCTGAATAATCTTGGTTACGAAGGTGGCGCAGAATTTCAGCCAAATAATCCACGACAAAACCGTAGCCATTCGAGAACATTTCGCCACGGATAATATCCACTTCCCAGCCCGGAATATAAAAATGTAAGCGGTCAAGAAAGGCGGAGTCGTAGAACTTCTCTGGCAGTGCATCAAACAAATCTGAATGTTTGAGCATATACGGGAGGCTGTGCTCTGTGTTACCCACAAACACCATGGAAGCATCAGCACCCAAGGTTTCAACACCACGAGAGAATGACTTGTTTGCCATGTAGTTCTTCATGATATCGACAAGGGCTTTATCGACCTTTTTCTGCTTGCCAGCAAACTCATCGAAAGCCACGGTATCCCAATAGCCAACCAAGCCGATCTTTCCAGAAGAGTTGTTGACGAATAACTTTGGCACACTCACTTCACCGCCCGAAAGCAAAATGCCGTGCGGGGAGAATTCAGAGTATATATGAGACTTACCCGTACCTTTTGGTCCCAGCTCAATAAGGTTGTAGTTTCGTTCACAAAACGGAATGAGCCTGACCAACTGAGTCAGCTTGCTACGCTTGCCAAAGTACCCTGGGTTAAAGCCAATGCTCTGGACGAGCACGTCAATCCATTCATCTAAGGAAAATTGACTACGCGCTTCTATGTAGCTGTCATAGTCGAAATGAGACATCTGGATCGGCTTGATCGTGCTTAGTATCCACGGGCTCGCGTCTTTGTCTTCAGTATGTTCATACTCAATATCGGCGATAACCCATACACCACCTACCAATAGTTTGGGATGCTGTTTTACTGTTCCAGAATCGATTAGAACTTTCTTTATGCATAGATTTGCGAATTGGGTTTCATAGCAATCTTTCTTGTCATTCAAGGCGACGCTAACTTTATCGATAACCTTGTGGCGGCCTTTCTCTCGAATAGTCGATCGGATCAGCCCCGCTTCATTCCTATGTACGTAGTGTTTAGCTAGGATTTCTTTTACCGTTTGGATGCCGCTTTCAATACTGTCTTCATCATTCGTTGCGCAATACTGACCAAGCAAATATTCCAGAACATAAGAAGGGACTATTGCATTACCTTTTACGGTTTTAACCAAATCTTTGCGCACCACTAAGCCCGCAAATACATCGCATATTTTTTGGTTTAAGCCTGTCATTCTTTTTCCTCAGAAGTTCCGTCTTCTAGTTTGTTTAGTTCTGCCAACTCACCATTAAAAATCAAAATCACTCGTAAACGAACGCCGAATGGTATAGCGCAGCTCTTTGTATTTTCGATATTGGTTTGAGCCTTCCTCTGGCTCTTCTAGCTTAAGTAACACTTGTTGATTGTTCGCCGCGTCGGCTTCTTGCGTGAGCACAAATCGTAGCTTCAGTTCACGCTCTCGTGGGTTTTCCGAAGTTAAATCAAGTAATACGTCATGCTTATCAGAAATAAGCGTACCGCTCTCGGTATAAATACCTGCCTTAAACTGTCTGGGGCGAATTTTGTCTGTCACAGGTTCGGTCTGATACAACGTAACTGAAAGCTGGCCAGAAGTAATGACATTAGTGCCACCGCGCAATATATCCACTTCAACATAGGTCAGATCGCTCTGACGCTTCTTGTTGATTGATATCACCGGGATAATCACTTCTTGCAACGAAGCACCACCGTGCACAAAGCGGCTACCAGAACCACTTAAACGCAGTCGTTGGATACCTTTCGGAATAACAGCGTGAACATCACCGGATAAGCCCAGTTGTTCGGCAGTAAATGACTTCAAAGACTGGCCACAACTCAGACTTTTGCCTAATACAAAACGCCTATCGTTATACAGCACCTCGCCTTTGACATCGTTTGCCAAAAAGTCACTGTCTTCTAAAGGTTTGTTCTGATAGATAAAGCCATGGTCCGCAGTTATCAGCAGGTTGTTTACATTGGCATTTGCGAGTTTTTTAATGAGCTTCATTAGATCATCAAAGGTTTTTTCTACCGCCTCAAAGGCCTCACCTTCGGACTGCATTTTGTCGCCAGTGTGATCGATGCGATTGTGATAGATATAAACCACATCGTGCGCTTTGATGAGTTCACGGCTTTCAGCAATGGTCATCTCTAGCACTTGCTTGGCTTGCACCGCACCCGCACGCTCAACTAGCGCCGACTTAAGTACCTTGTCGCGATTCTCCGTGCCCTGTGTAGTCTGGGCTCCTGCGCTCACCGTCCCCGATTTATTATCAGCGATATTCAGCAAGGCGTCACCCTGTGGTAAAAGTGAGGCCATGCCAAGTTGCGTATAGCTTGGCAGAGAAGAAAGCGCATGCTCTAGTTTGGCTTGGTAACGATCTTCTTGGCGTACACGACCAACCATCTCTTCACCCGCCTCATAACGGAAGGCATCGGAGATAATCACACAAATCTTGTTGTTCTTATCTAAATAGGGTTTTACCCATTTACTGAAGAACTGGTTTTGAGACGTCACATCAGGTACTTGCCATTTTGTCATGCCATCCACATGGGTTTGCCACGCATTATTCAGCGGCAGCACATAGCGGTTGGTATAAAGATTTTCAATCTTCTCGCTGAGTGAATTAAGCAAGGTGTTCTGAGAAGACGCTTTAAGGCAATAGATATACTGGCGATAGAGCTGATCCAGCTTATACCAGTGGCTAACATAGCCCTGAACAGCTTCACTCGATGTCGCCATATCAAGCGCAATAGCATCCAACAGGGCAAAGAATTGGCTGGCAATATCGACAGCTTCATAAAGAAATTTAAACTCGCCAAACCAGTGACCTTGGCGTCTGCCACGGCACCACAATGTTACTTCACCCTCTGACAAGGTTCGCTGCTCGACAGCCTTCACCAGCTCATAGATCACCTTTTTATCAATCAAACGGAAGTAATCTAGCTCGATGACCTCTTTTAGATTTCGCTTGTTTAGGTCTTCTTCGACCGCTAGTAACTCAGCGTAATTATCCGATAGCGCTTCGAACACCTCTTGGTGTGTACGGCTGTCTTTCCAGCGTTTAAAAAACACTAAGGCATCACTGGATAGATTAATGCCATCGCCATTGAGTGACGAGTTTACGCCCATAGAATAGCAAGACTTAAATAGCTCAATCGCAAAGTCTTTTACCGTGGGCTGCTTACTGGTATAGCCATAAAAACGCTCTACTTGCTGCCACAAAAAGCCATCTAATTCACAACGCTGTATCAATCCGAACAGCGCCTGCTTTGGTTTTACCAACTCCGCCAACAAAGCTTCAAGTATTACATCAATACGCGCATCAGCCAGTTGAGTAGCATCAACGCACACAGCCAGCATTTTTAACCGCACTTTACTGAGAGTATCCTCATTATTGAGTAGCTTTTTAAGCGTAACTTTCCGTTTTTCCGCTTGTACCTTAGCCTTTGCGGTATCAAAAAAAGCGGTATGCTTTTCTACAATTTCAGTAAACTCATTTGGTAACTCAAGTTCACTTAGCCAAATCGCTACCTGATCGGTTCTAAAGGTCGTGTTCGCCAGCTCAACATCTAACAGCCAGTTCTGTAGAGGCTCTGGCTGCTTACCTTCTTTGTAAACCAAGAAGGATTGTTTTGGTGCCTCACGCAGCAGTTTGTGTTTAATGCCAAATTCGTTATTCTGAATTTCCAGCTTTTCAACGCCCTCCATAGCAAGGGCTTCAAAAGCATCGCGCAGCTCTTGCTTATCGTCATACCAGAACACGATACGGTGCTTTTGAAATAAACGACTGATGGCTTGTTGAATACGGTTTTCAGTCATTATTCAGCCCTAGCTCTCGCTCAATACGTTCAATACTTGGCAGCTGATCTTCTAAATCGGCTGGCAGCGACTGGGCTAACTGATACTCGGCAATACCAATGGGTTTACTGTTGTCGCGCAAGGCGTATTCCGCAACCACCTTGTTGCGCGTTTTACACAACAATAAACCAATGGTTGGGGCATCGGCATCGGTTTTTACTTGGCTATCTACCGCCGACAAATAAAAGTTTAACTGGCCAGTATGCTCAGGTTTAAAGGCACCCGCCTTTAGCTCAATAACAATGTAGCAGCGCAGTTTTAGGTGATAAAAAAGAAGGTCGATGTAAAAGTCATCGCCCGCCACCTCAAGATGCACCTGCTTGCCTACAAATGCAAAGCCGGCACCCAACTCCAATAAAAACTGGCTAATGTGTTGCGTTAAGGCACGTTCAATATCGCGCTCTTTCGATTCAGCACCAAGGGATAAAAAATCAAATATATACGGGTCTTTTAAGGTTTGTTGCGCTAATTCTGATGTAGCCTCAGGCAACGACACTTTAAAATTAGTGGTTGCCGCCCCTTGGCGTGTGAGCAGATTGGATTCAATATGGTGCACCAATACATTGCGTGACCAGCCGTGCTCTATGGCTTGCGTAGCATAAGCCAAACGTTGTTCGGTATCTTTTATTTTACTGAGCAAGGCTAAATTGTGCCCCCAAGGCAATTGTCCAACAGCCTGTTGGACAATTGCATCTTGATTTAAATCAGGCCAAGCATCAGCAAAAGCACGCATATGCATTAGGTTTGCGCGAGAAAAACCTTTCAACTCAGGAAACGCCCGCTTTAAATCCTGCGCCAACTGCTTAACCACCTTCGCGCCCCAGCCTTGCGCTTGTTGTTGAGTTAAAATTTCATGGCCTATATGCCAATACAATTGTACCAATTCACGATTAACAGCTAAGGCCGCACCGCTTTGCGCTCCCTGAATACGCGTTTTTAAATCCGCAAGCCAGGGCGCGTAGCCGTTGGGCATAGTGGGGGTTTGAGTATTTTTCACCATCAACTCAACCCCGCAATTTTCTTAAGTGCCTTGCCAAATTTTGGGTAGTTGGCTTTTACGCCATCATCCAAATCAATCTCAATATTTTGGCCAGCCAAGGGGTAGAGAATATCGCGCTCGTAGTCATTCACCTCATCCAAGACTTTCTTGATTTTATCGATAGCCTTAATCGCTTGCGTTTTTTCTTTCGGGCTACTCGAGCCGCTTATTTCAACTTGCTCGTAGCTTTCTTTACGCGCTTGCAGCTTCGTGCGGAATTCTCGGAGATAGTCGTTTAATACAACGCTTACGGTATCGGAGCGATAGCGATGCATATAGATCAAGGCATTAAAGGTGCCTTTGGGGCTAGAAAAGAGCCAATAGATTGGACGTTTTTTATAACGTTTTACGTGGTCGGCATAGAAGTCTTTAACGAAGTACTTCTTGATGTCTTTTCCGATGGCTTCTTCGACAAAAACTAAGTTATCAACGAAGTGCTCTTCGCCGAAGGTGACTTTTAGAAATTCTTTAAAGCGTTCGCTGATATCATCTTCGAACCAGTCGCCTTCGAAGTCGATCATTGGGGTGACATTATCTTCATCCGGCATATATTTTAGCCTGGGGCAGTGTTCCATAAATTCTTTTAGAGTTTTCGACCTATCAGCAATAACAAGTCCTTCCCCATCAAGGGAATAACGCCCATGCATACAACCAACGGAATAAGATATGAAATCTCTAATCGCATCACCCTTAAGCATTTTCTCCTTCTTTACACTTTCCTTGGACGCACTGTACTTAAATTCAGGGTTAATATTCAGAGTAATTTCATCTAACGAGACCTCAGCCGAAACCTCTTCTTCAACGTCATAGGCGTTAATAAATCTTGTATTGATGTCTACTTCGAGCTGCTGCAATTCAACAACCAACGCCTCCCATGATTCCTTACAGCATTTATATGCTTTCGCTATCGAATCATTTTCCTCGGCATATTCAAGAAGTGGGTTCTTTCTAAAGTCCATTGACAACTCAAAGCAATCCCAGTCAATCTTGGAGATTTCGACACAGCGTTTAACCTGCGACACGACATTAACCGACTCAAACGGTATGCTTTTCACTATTCCGGGACTGACATTCATAGTGGGATTAAGAAGTCTCACAAACAGCTCTGACAATTTTGTGTTAAGAAAACCTAACAAAGAATAGTCAACTTGCGCAGACTCGCTGCGACTAAATATTGCCAAGCCCGCAGTGTTAAACGAAAGTCCTTCTGGGTAGTATCGAAACCCACTTTTATCGGAAGTTATCTTACTCCAGCCGATCATTTCTCTAAAAAAGTAATCGACCCCATCGTTTCTAAACCCCGGCAATTTCTTCATGTTAACAACATTGTTCTCACCATACTTAAGGACATATTCTATGTTGCCGTACCATTTTCTAAATTCACCACCTTTGTTGTGCGGTGAAAAATACTCTTGCTCATCTTTGCACCCAAAATAAATTCTTGAATACCCAACCTCGTGCCAATAGAACAAATATTTTTCATTATCTCCGGTCGTCAACCCAGACTTAACCTCATAACCTGTCCCTATTAATTCTTTCTCTTTAAAAGAACTCACCAACCTACTACTAATCCAGTAAGCTATAGGGCAGCCACTAATTACACGAAACTTTTCTGAAGAGGTTGTGTAAAACCAACTACAGTTTTGATCGCGCAAGGCCTGTAACAGCAATCGTGCTTTTTCTGCTTCTGACTTCCCATCAACTAAACGAACAAAGTGGCCTTTACGCTGCGGATTACTCCCTTTCTCTAAGACATACGCAGTAGTTGAGACCACCTCACCACCAATGCTATCAAATGCCCTTGCACCCAGATGACACATAGAGGTAATAGTTGCCATTCTTAGTAACTTATGACGCAACCTTTCAAACGATGATAAAAACATCCAGCTCTGCATATTTATCATTGCTGAAAACCCTTTATTGACCGTCAAACCAATATCGCGCTCTATGAACATTGCGAATAGGTCTGACTTACTATCGGGGAAATTATCTTTTGCCCACTTAGCCAATCTAGGATTCATACCCTTTCCACCCATGTAGGGAGGATTAGCGACAACTACATTATATTTCTGAGACAGGTAATCAGCCTGATCTATAGCTCGTAAAACGCGTTTGTGAATTTCTGCCAAAAACAACTGTCCCGAAACATCTTTTGCATCTAAATCAGCTCTTACATCCTCAGCATACTTTAAGGTTGGTTGAATTAAAGAGCCAAAATTGTCAGCCTCTTCAAATTCTTTTAAGGTAGTTCGCAAGTCTTGGGTAAACAGGTCTCGACCGACAAACTCAATATATTCATTCAGCTCATCGCTGTTGAAGGCAATACTTTCTATGCGACAAACATTGGGTTTGATTGGGTTACGGAAGAAACGGCGACGATTATTACTGTCATCATTCGGATTACCCTTGAGCGCCTTCATGGACAGCGCAAATGCGGCCAGTTCTGCGGCGCGTTCATCGATTTCTATGCCGTATAGATTCTTAGTGAGTATTAGCTCTGGGATATCAACGGGATCGTAACCAGCATCCAGATAGATAGAGTAAAGCAAGTCGTAGGCATAGGTCAGCATATGACCTGAACCACAGGCTGGGTCGCAGACTTTGATCTCTTCAGGGCTGGTGATCTTAAGATAGTCAGACTCTTCTTCAACGGGCTTTATGTAATACTCCATCTGCTCAATGACTTTTGAGCTTGGATTATTCAACATCCACAAGCGGCCTAATGAATTCTCAACCAGATAACGTACAATCCAGTGCGGGGTGAATAGCTGTGTAGCCGCTGGGATGTTCTCGGGTGTGATCTTTTTGTTTTTCTTTAACCCTTCAAAAACCTGATCTTTTTTCTCTGAGATATAGAACTGATAAAGCCAACCGATACATTCAACAGATTCACAGGCTTCTGGCGTCATTGCCTCGCGGGTGTAGGCAAGTATGGAGTTGCCCGACAACAAGTCATCAGGCATTAGCAATTCTGTGTAGTCTTCAATGCGCTCGAAGAGGTATGGCATGATGCGGTGGTAATCATTACAGACCGAGACAATCAGTAAGCGATAGGCTTCTGATTGCCCATCTCGACTTTTTATAGAGCCATTCAAGAGACCAAAGATTTTCTCTCTAGATGAATCATTGACCACACCCTCATCAATATGACCTGCTTTGGCTTCTGCCAGTATTTCTGGCTGGAACTGCCCTTCTGCGGGAGACAACACACCTATACGGTTATAACCATTCACATCCATAAAACGAAGCGCACAAAAGCGGTTGAACCAGACGTATGCCACCTGCTCAATCAGTTGTTCTTTGCCTTTTTGCTTTAATCCACCCTCTAGCTTTGCGACAACCTTGGGAAGCTCACGGCGCTCCGAGCTTTCCTCTTTTAGTACCTGCGCAAGCTTGCTACCCACCTGTTCAATGAGGCTTCTACGGGCAAATTGTGCGAATTTTTTGAGTTTTGAGGTTTCCATTACAACTGCACCTTCTTACCTTGCTTAATTTCTTCCACCAAAGCATCGCGGTATTTAGCAAGATATTCATCGATATCGGCTTCGTCGGCTAGCCAAGGCTTGCGGAAGTTAACTTGGATATTTTTTGCAGATACTGTTGCTGGTTTGAACTGCTTCTCTACTGCTGGCTTTGAATCAACCTTATTCTCAGTTGACTCCGGAGACTGCCCCTCGCTTGGTGATTTAGGCTCAACACTTTCAACTGGGCCAGCGAGTTTCTCGGATTCCGGCTGGTTCCACTCCATAAGTTGTTGTACAAGAGAGGCGTAACGTTGATCTTCAAAGCGGCGAGCTTCATCGCGAATCATCGCAATCAGGGACTGTCTCGTAACTTTAGATTCAACCTCATCAAAAGCAGCTCTTAACGTGGCCTGCTTATCCGCCTCTAACTTTTGAAATTCCCCGTAGCCCAGCAACTTGGCTTTTAGCGCTTCAATTACGGTTTGTGCTTGGTTGCGCTCAGCGTCAATCTGGGTTTCAATTTTCTGTTGAAGTGCCGCACAATCTGCTTTGAGTTGCTGAACGGCAGAGCCCTTATAAATAGTTGGATCAACCAAGGCCTCTCTCAGGCTTTGGGGTTCGTCGCCTTTGACATATTCCAGATTGGGCTTTTGATCTTCGAGTAGCTTTCTTGCCTCATCGAAACTTTCTTTATTTGGCCCTTTCATGAATTTCAAAATTGGGTCAATGGTCTTCTCTTTATAGTCAAACCACTTGTCTTCTTGCGAGGCTAGCTCGGACATGAACCATGTATATGGCTTAGATTTCAGCTCTTGCAACTCGGATACAATAGGGCTTAAGGCGCGTAAAAATGGATACTGTGTCGCCTGCGCCAAACGCTTGTCTAATTCAATTGCCTGCTCAGCAAAGCCTTCTTGAACCTCTTTCGCTAGCGCCTTCACTTCGGTTGCATGTGCGACTTTTTCAAAGTAGTCGTTATAGAATTCTTTTACCTTACGAATCT
This sequence comes from Neptunomonas concharum, assembly GCF_008630635.1. Classification (NCBI taxonomy): domain Bacteria; kingdom Pseudomonadati; phylum Pseudomonadota; class Gammaproteobacteria; order Oceanospirillales; family Oceanospirillaceae; genus Neptunomonas; species Neptunomonas concharum. The sequence continues at coordinate 2,742,649 of NZ_CP043869.1, forward strand.
GTGACTGACTAAATTCAACCTGCGGATCAAGAATCAAGTTTCCGTGTGAAGCAGTATTTCTAAGCGCCCGCGATAGCTCTGCGTCATCCAGTAAGTTGGTGGATTCTCGAACTTCAATCTTGGCTCTGCCGCACAAGTGCGCCAGCGTGCATAGCACGGCTGCGAATGACCAGCCATAAGGTTTAGATTCAAACTTTTGAAGCAGGCTTTTAACCGTAGTGCGTATGCCCCCACGATTATTGCTCTGAATAAACGACAGCATCTCTTGTTGCGGCTCAGGCAACTGTGTTTCCTCACCGAATAAGCCTTGCTCGGCTTGAGTGAGAATTTCCGCTATTTGAGCTTCACTGTATTGCGCGCTGCGCAGCATTTTTAGATTTGGGTATGTGTGCTTAATTAGCTCACCAAAAGCCCTTATCATTTTACTTTGGCCGTCTTCACCGCTCAGCTCCAGCTCTTGCCCTGCAACAAAATACTTTGCTGTTCCCACTAGCTTGGAACTCAACTGCTTTAGCTGATTGAGCCTCTCAGTATTCTGGGAGCCTTTTTCAGCGAGAATTCGCTTTATGCTGTCTTGTTGAGTGGTTCTTGTCTCATGGGCAACATATTTCTCAGTTTGCTTATACAAGATCAGGTCTCGAACCAGCCTCTCACTTTCTGGCAGGACGATACGCAGTTCATCATTAAAGACAGTATCTGACTTGTGCTTTTCAAAAGCATCACGATGATCATGAAATGAAGTGATCACGTTGATCGCTAATTCGTATTCACGGCCACTTAGATTGTCATCAAGCCGCTTGGTAAAGGGGTAGTCTTGGCCGTTTTCATCCCAACGAATTTTTCGCGTTTTCAGTACACCATCGTAAATCAGCTTTTCCAGCTCTGACGCTACAGCAGCATTGTCTACCTCAGTATTCTTGATTTCCTGCTCTACATCTTGCTCTTCATCCGTCAGGTATTCGAAAAAGTCGCCATTACGTTGAATATATGTCTCTTTCTCAAGAATATTTAAAGCCTCTTCTACTTGCAGTTTGAGAGACGGGATATCGCGCTCGAAACTATCATGCATTAATACGCAGAGATTTCGAATAGTTGGCTTAAATTCCTTGATGTATTTCACAAGGAACAACGCTTTTAATAGCCGAATAGCGAATTGATTATCGAGATTCTGCTCGGCTTTTAGAATGGACTGCTGGGTCGCGGTTTTTAATGCCGTTCGAATTCCTTCAAACATTAAATCAAACGTCGCTAGCTCTCCTAACTTATGACTTTTGATTGCGATAGCAACTTGTTGGAAGACACCCAGCATAGAGCGTTCACCCACCGAGCTGTGCTTCCCTTCAAATGCACTGTGAGTTGACAAGTTTTGTATAGCCGATTGAAACAACGTGAATTGATAGGGCACAAAGGGGTAGCACTGAATAAAGTGCTCACGATCTCGATAGTTTCGGTAGGTTGCCGAGCCATCAGCAAAATCAAACAAGGTTTTAAAGTTATTTTCTTGCTGGTGGAACAAATCACTGAGCTGCTCGATATACTCTTCACGCTTCTCAAGCAAACGTAGTTGAATGACTTCTGCTACGTCTTGGCTCGTTAACTTCATTCTGTTTTTAAAGCGGGCTTGGATTTTGGTGAAGTCATTGCTCTGCTGCTTGCTAGTTTCACCCACCACCGACGACATATCTTCTTGTGCTGTTACGATGATCCATGCCTGACCATGGCATTTAGTCGCCAAGCTTTCAGCAACCGTTTGCAAGTTGGTCATGAGTTTGACGTTATCGGCGATGTATTGACCAACCTCATCAACAAAGAAGTTCAGCCTGAACTCTGGCTCTTTATTATCGATATAAACTTTTACTTGATCGGCAAAATCTTCGATTGATAGTCGATAGTCTTGACGGTACTTATCCAATATCCTTGTGACAGATTGGCCGGATACTTCCGAATAGGCACTATCTACGGAGTCTGCCATTCGCTTGGCACGGGCTCGGCCTTTATCCCAATCCATACCACTGACATTCTGGAATGCACTTTTAAATGCCTCAAAATGGCCGTCTGCATCCAGTTCTCGCTCGAACTGGGCGATATAAGCCTGCTTTCCGTAGTAACCGCAGTGTTCATCAAATACTTTTACAAACACTGCAATTAAGGCATCAATTTCAGTTTTACTGATGACGTCTGCCTTTTGGTCGATGTTGAAGAGAATACTTTCAGAAGGAATTGAGACCGCACGCTTTAGGTCGTTCGCAAATATGCCCCCTTCATTGAGCGGTTGTTTCTCTAGGAATATATCTAGAGGCGCAATGTCTTCGATAGGCTTGTTTTCCAATAGCAAAGCGAGCATTTTCAGTAAATGGGATTTACCAGAACCAAAGAAGCCTGATACCCAAACACCGTTAGCACCTTGGTAGTTAAGGTAGGCATCAAGAAATAAATCAAGTCGCTTAGCGACTTCGTTAGTTATGACATATTCATCAAGCTCGACATAGAGTGAAACGTCATCATCAGCTTTGATTACACCCTCGATAGGGCGGTCTACAGCTTTTACGAATAGGTTTTCTAATTGCATATTTATCCCTTACCACCTATTTAGAGTCGCTCTACGCTTATATTGCACGGTCTAGTATATTGAACGCCCTGTAATACTTGTCATCTTGCAAACTCCCAAACAAAACTAAGGATGCCCCACTTTCCAACGAATGCTGGTACTCTCCCGGAAAAAACATTAACGTTGGTTTATCTTTCGCTGTTTTTTGCAAGTTATTTAAAATGTTATGTGACCTTATATAGGGGAATACCTCTCCTATACCTGTTAGCAGCATTAAGTCATGTTTTTCATCTGCCACTCTTTTCGCTATTTCCGGCGTTATGACGGTTTCAATATCTAGAATGCCTTGAAGCTCTTCTTTTAGCTCTTCTCTGGACATCTTCTGCTCATTTTCTAATATCCAATCCCAGTCGCCTTCACGCTTCAATAATTCAACCACTAAGTCATACAGGTTTATTTCCAGCGTTTTTATCTTTTTATCCTCAAGGTCATTGCGAAGTTGTTTTGTTAATTGCGTTATATCTTTCTGAATAGATGGCTCATAAGGACAGATATGAAAAGGGACTTCATTGTTCAAGCCCTCATTATTCAAAAACGCGTCACTAGAGATGACCTTCATAAGATGCTCTTGGCATTCCTGAAGATTCCTAGTGTTTATCGTTGTGTGCTTTAATTTTTTCATCGCGCTTTCTTATTCATATCCGCAGCCCAATTTACAATCATTGCTCTTAACCATTGCCGAGAAAGAGTCTTAAATCACCAGATGCTTTACCAATCACTTGGCACAACTGCTCATTGAATATTTGATGCATTAATTCATTCCCATCCCCAACAAAACCGCACTCACGCAGCATTTTAAAAACCACTTGCCGCGCCTTTGCTTTTGTTTGTCGCGAGGCTGAATCCAAATTATCGTGCCACTCAGCCTTCGCATTAAAAAATGCATCATAGTCTTCATGAGTCAACAAAAACCGTGCTGAGTCATATTGGGGAACGATGACCTCAATGGTAAAGTCATAAATAAATTGGTATTGGCGGCAAATAGCCAACCAAACTAAAGCCTTTTTCTGTGCTTCAGTACCAGTAGCCAGTAGATTTAACTGATCATCAGTTAGGTGCTTCAGCCTTCTAGAAACTTCTCCATAGAGCTTTTTCAAGGTACTCTCAGTACGTGACTGAAAGCTATTTTCAGCCATTACTCTGGATCGAACTTCAGGCCAGCCCTGAAGCTCTGCATACAAACTAGCCACTAGCACTGATTCATGCATCAGCGCCGCGCCAGTTGTGAAACTAAGAGTATATTTTGCTCCGCTCACTATTTATTAAACCTCAAACATACCGACATCTGGCTAGTTTTTAACCTTCTGTTCTTCTATCCACTTTTCTACATCCTCCTTCTTAAAGCGCCAACTACCACCCACTTTAAAACCGGGGAGCTTACCTTCTGAGGCCAAACGATATGCGGTTTTCTCAGCGAGCTTCAGGTATTCAGCTACTTCTTTTAAGGTCAAGATTTCATCACTCATAACATCATCCACTTCTAGACTATTGGGAGGATATGAGAAAATTGAGGAATTAACAACTAGATAGAGAACTTAGGAGAAACTAGAACGTTCCTAAGAAAAACTGGTTTATGCATTAGAATACCTTAACGAACTTTAAACAGAAGGATATACGTCTTTAAGGCTTTGGAAGAATTGTTAAAGGGCAGGCAAGCGCTATTTCTGGTTGCTTAGCGGACACATTTAAAAAATAGTGAAACTATATGGTTAATTTTCAAGCATGAATGAAAGTGATGTTAGGGGATGTGCCAAATCAGTGCCAAAAACACCGCAAATTTACAAACCCCAGACACAAAAAAAGCCTATCAATAAACTATTGATAAGCCTCTTAAAATTGGTAGCGGGGGCTGGATTTGAACCAACGACCTTCGGGTTATGAGCCCGACGAGCTACCAAGCTGCTCCACCCCGCATCAAATTGTGGAGCGTATATTATAGGCATCATTCACCTTATGCAACCTTATTCTCCACTATTTTTACGCTTCTCTGCTTCTTGCGCTTTTTGTCTGCGGATTGCACGTTTTTGGCATTCGACAATCAAGGTTGTGATGTTGCTTACGTCTTTTTCCGTTATCCCAACAAACTCGCCGCTGTATTCTGGTGGCTTACGCCAGATGAGTTTCAACGGACAGTGAATTTCGTAGTCCTTATCGGTGGTAAAGCTCAGGGTGATCGGGTAGACCTCTTTTTTAACGTCACCTGCGTATTGGAACGCAACACCGTGTGCCGAAATATCAACAATATTCACCCGAACCCCAGCAACCTTTAGGCTTACAGGGTCATCTTTAGCAGGTACGACCCTAAAGTTCCTACGCTGTGTTTCTTGGTCGGTATCTATTTCTATAACGGGTTTCACTGCTTTATCTTCTCCAGCACAAACTCTATACGACGATTATTAGCACGCTGCTCTGGCGTATCATTGGGGTTGATAGGTAGGGAGTCGCCATACCCGGTTGCCGTGACCCGCTCTGGGTCAACACCTCCCCGTATGAAGTAGCGCAGCACTGTGGTTGCGCGCACAGCGGATAGCTCCCAGTTAGAAGGGAACTGAGCGGTCTCTATGGGGATGTCATCAGTATGACCCTGTATGCCCACTTTAAATTCAGTATTTTTCTCCAACGTACCTAGAATACCGTCAAGTATTGGCATCATCTGTCTGTTAAAAGCGGCATCTCCCGATTCGAACAGGACTTCGCCTTTGACTCTGACTTTTATTTTTCCATCTTTGGGCGCACCCACTTCGACGGCATCGGTTACCCCCATCGTGGCAAATACATCTTTCAGGCTATTTGACAGATAGGTTAAATCTTCAGGCTTCTCTACGCTGGACTTCTCAGGCGGTTGGTATTCGGGCGCTTCTTCAACGATAACGTCCGGCTGTTCGAGGGGTTTAGAGTTGGTGGGCTCAAAGCTATCTGGCATCTCAATAGACGGTACTCTGAGTTCTTCGGGTAATGGAATGATACTTCCACCCGTATCCCCTATCGCTAATTGGAAGGAGCGCACAGTCGTAGCGAACTGTTCTTTTTCCACTGTCGAGATAGAAAACAGCAGGACAAAAAACACTAAGAGCAGCGTCATCAAGTCAGCAAACGTGGTAATCCAACCAGGCTCCTGCTCATCCATAATGACTCGGCGGGCACTCACTGCTTAGCTCCTTTTTTGGCAGCCTCTTTTTTATCGGATTGGTTAAAGATGGATTTTCGCTCTCGCTCGGGAAGATATGAGGATAACTGCTCATATACATGCGCATAGTGATCGTTTGTAAGAATACTGATGCTGCCCTCGCGTATGATCTCCAGATTGGTGACTTCAAGTAGCGTTCTGGCCTTTAGCTTACCCGCGATCGGCAAAAATACCATCGTAGAAAGCAGCGATCCATAAAAGGTTGTCAGTAGTGCTACCGCCATAGCAGGGCCAATGGTATCCGGGTTGTCTAATTCGCTGAGCATCTGTATCAAGCCGATCAGCGTACCCAACATACCAAAGGCTGGGGCATAACCAGCCATTTTTCTGAAAACATCTTGTACCGAGAAGTGGCGAGCCATAAGGGAGTCGATTTCATTTTGCAGTGTGTTGCGAATCACTTGCTCAGAGGCGGCTTCTGATAGCAAATTACAGGCTCTTTTTAAAACAGGTGAGTCGGTTTTAACATCCCCTAGTTTCAGTAAACCATGTCGGTGGCTGATTTTACTGAGTTTGATCATGGTATCGATCATTTCAGACGGATTAGTTTTATCTTGCGTGAATACAATATAGGCACCTTTGAAGGCGTTCATCACATCGCGAAACTGAACCGTTAAGAGCGTCGCCGCCATCGTGCCGCCGATGACAATCATAAGCCCTGGCACATTGACAAATATATCCGCATTCCCGCCAATCAATATTGCTGATACGATGAGGGCTAGGCCGGATAAAATGCCTAAAAGGGATGCAAAATCCATTAAGTCAGAAACTCCCGTCTCTTATTTGATTTCAATACTTGCTTGAGTATAGCAGGTGTTCAGTACACCATAGATTGATGAATCAAGAACCACCAAAATACTTTATTGGATTAACTCAGTGGCACCATCCCGATTGGTATGCTGAGCGCGCCACAACAACATCGGCCTTAAGCACCTATGCTCGCCACTTTAACAGCGTGGAGGGTAACAGTAGCTTTTATGGCTTACCTAGCGCCACCACCATTGACGAGTGGCAGACGCGTAGCCCCTCACACTTTCGCTTTTGCTTTAAGTTTCCCAACACCATTACGCATCAACTTAAGCTTAGGCATTGTGATCGGCCACTGGCGGAGTTTCTTAAGCGTATCAGCCCACTAGAACACAAACTGGGGGTGCTATGGCTGCAAATGGGCGCTAGCTTTTCGCCGAGTGATATTCTGCAACTGGAACGCTTTTTGGCGCATTTACCCACAGACTACGCGCTCGGCATAGAAGTACGCCACCCGGGATTTTTCCTTAAGGATGATACGGAAAAGCAATTTAATCGACTGCTCATGGAGTATGGCGTTAATCGCATCACCTTTGATACTCGCCCTTTATTCAAGCATCCAACATCCGATGACGCCACCCAAGAGGCACTAAATGTAAAGCCGAGAATGCCGGTTCATGTGATCGCAACAGGTCAGCAACCGTTTGTGCGTTTTATCAGCCCGCTAGACTTAACGTTAGGTCAGGCATATCTCCAACCTTGGATCAATAAAACCCTACAGTGGATCGATGAGGGCCGCACACCCTATCTGTTTTTTCATACACCCGACAATCGTGAAGCTCCTGAGCTTGCACTGTATTTTTCTCAAACACTCCATCAACTTCGCCCCGATATTGCGGCGATCTCACTCTGGGATAGAGATATCCCCCAACCGGAGCTTTTCTAATGCAGCTTATCTATATCATGGATCCCATGTGCAGCTGGTGTTGGGCTTTCTCTCCCACACTAAAATCCATAAAAAATGTCCATCCTGAGTTGCCTATCACCTATGTCATGGGAGGGTTAGCACCCGACTCCGATGAGCCAATGCCCGAGGAGCAAAAACACTATATCGCTTCAATATGGCAGCAAATTGCTGAGCGAACTCAAACGACTTTCAACTATGACTTCTGGACACAGTGCATCCCCAGACGCAGCACATGGCGCGCTTGCCGTGCAGTCATTAGCGCAGAACAGCTACAGCCTGGCATTTCAGGCGATATGATACAGGGCATACAGGAAGCCTATTATCTTCATGCAAAGAACCCCTCAGATCGAGAGACACTAATCACTGTTGCTACTGACCTAGGGCTGGATTCGAACGCGTTTGCAAGCCGCTTAGATAGTGACGCAACCCAGAAAGAACTCTCACAGCAGATGCAGCTAGGGCAACAGCTGGGGGCGCAAGGCTTTCCTTCGTTACGCTTAGTGCATGAAGAAAAGGTTTATCGGGTAAGTGATGGATATACAGACGCCGAAACGCTTAAGGCACGGCTTGGGGATCTTATAAAACAGCTCAGCAATGCATAACAAGGGAAGGAAAACAGAGAAAGTTTGTAAGATAGAGCGGAAGCCTATGGCTTCCGCTAAGCGACTCAATTAGCCACGTACAATAGAAACGTCTTCGGCTTGCAGACCTTTATCACTCTCACGGGCATTAAAACGAACACGCTGCCCTTCACTCAATGAGCGATGCCCACGGCCACGAATGTTACGGAAATGAACAAATACATCGTCACCGTTTTCGCGGGTAATGAATCCAAAGCCTTTGGAAACATTGAACCACTTAACCGTGCCCATTTCACGATCATCATTTTCGAGGTCTTCATCATCATCCATTTCAGCACCGTTCTCAACCGGAGCGACGCTCTGGCTACCACCGGCAGCAGAAATCAGACTACTAATCAGCACCACAATGAAAACCACTGCGATAACAGGTGCTGTCAGACCGGCCTCTACACCTGCAATTGCTTTTAACAAAACAGGAATCAAAACCGCTGCAATACCACTTACAACTACACTACGAATTATTTGGTTACCACTCATCTATCTATCTCTTTGTAGAAATTATGACTAAGAATTGTGCCGTCTGAACTTAACTAAAAACGGCAACCGCTCAGGTATACCGAATAAGACTCAAAATTTCAATAGCTTACCCTTTATATCTGAATTTACTTTTCTGCCATCACTCCGTTATGCTTACGCATTCACCCCACTTGTTGGTAAAAACATGAACTACGATGAACGCATAACGGAGCTTGAAAGCCGCGTCGCATTTCAGGAAGATGCGCTGGATAAACTTAGCGACGTCATTGCTCAGCAAGATAAAACCATCATGGATCTGGAAAAAATGATCCGGGTTTTACATGATCAAGTTAAGAAAGTAGATCACTCAGGGCAGAGCGGAATACATAACGAACCGCCTCCACCCCACTATTAAGGTTGTACATCAATGCGAGGGTTTTACTGGCTAAGCCAACTCATTGTTAAGCTGTTTGTACGTTCAGACGTACAAGGAGCAGACTATCTCGCGCCTTCTCCTAATACCTTGTATGTATTAGAAACATCCCGCTATAGCCATCGTTTTCTGGTAATCGAGCAGTTACGCAAAGCCGGTAACACGCTACCCGAACAAAAAATGCTCAGTGCCGCTCATGATCAACAAGAGTCTTTACGTGGGCGGCTCGAATCGCAGGTAGAACGTCTTGAGTTTTTGGCTGATGATGAAGATATTCATATTATCCCTGTTTCCATCTATCACGGCAGAATGCCTCAGAGAGAAACTTCGTTACTTAATTTACTCTACGCTGAAACTTGGGATAAAGCGGGCATTATAGGCCGTATGATGCAACTGTTGATCAATGGCCGACAAACATTGATCCAAATTGATCCACCTCTGTCACTAAAACAACTGAAGCAGGAATCTCCTCACCAACCGGCCGGCGTGGTTGCCCATAAAGCAGCCCGTGTATTCCATGCTCACTTTCATCGGCGAAGACAGGCTATTATTGGCCCCGACCTATCACACCGCAGAACCCTGATAAAACTCATTCTCAACGCGCCAGAAGTCAAACAGGCAATACAAGCCGAGGCTTCTCACACATCGCATTCTTTAGCATCTATTAAAAAACAAGCAGTAACGAATCTTGAAGGCATTGCCGCTAACTTCAGCCCAACGACCGCACGACTTTTAGCACCACTTCTTGGCTTTTTCTGGCATAAAGTTTACAGAAAGATGCATATAGCTGGTATCGAGAAGGTCCAAGCCTGCGCACCAGATCATCAATTAGTCTACTTGCCGTGCCATCGTAGCCATATGGACTACGTCATGCTGTCATGGAGCCTCTACCAGCATGGTTTAATGATCCCGCATGTTGCAGCTGGAGATAACCTCAACGCACCTATTCTGGGAAGCATTTTAAAGCGGGGAGGTGCTATCTTTATGCGCCGTCGTTTCAATAATGATCAACTCTATACCCAGCTATTTAAAAGCTACTTGAGCTATATGGCGAGTAGAGGACACTCGTTAGAGTACTTTATTGAGGGAGGTCGTAGCCGCACAGGTCGACTCTTACCGGCTAAGACTGGCCTACTATCCATGACCCTGGAAGACCATCTCAGTAAACGCGGTAAACCCGTTGCCCTCGTTCCGGTATGGATCAGCTACGATAAGCTGGTAGAAAGTAAAAGCTACCAGCAAGAGCTACAAGGAAAACAAAAGCGGGGGGAGTCTTTTTGGGGACTCCTAAAAACGTTAAAAATGTTTAATACGCGCTTTGGTGATGCGAGTTTAAGCTTTGGCGAGCCGGTACTTCTTCAAGACGCATACCGTAAAACACAAGATCTAAAAACCAATACCCATTTTATTGGTAACGAGGTCTTAAGCCGCATCAACAAAGCGGCTTGGGTTAACGAAACAGCCTTAATTGCTACCATTCTGTTGGCCAACCCAAAGCGCTCTTTTGGCATCGAATCTATGGTCGAGCAACTAACCCTGTTATCGGTGTTGATAAAACGCCTACCTAATGCGCCTGCTGGTATTGCAAAAGGCGACCCCAACGACTGGCTTTATAACGCAGCACAACGTAAGCAACTTAGCCTAGAAGATGGCGAGGTCGTTCTTTATGAAGAGCAGGCTCAGGAGATGGCGTTTTACCGCAATCAGTTACACCACCTAACGTTGCTACCGGGGCTGTATTTGCTATTAGCGAGCCGATACCCTAAACCCCTGCCACAAACGTTGCCACGCTTACTGACACCACTTTACCCCTATCTGAAAGCAGAACTGTGCCTACCTTGGTGCTCTGAAGAACTGTCCCCGGCTATTAAGAAGATACGAATAAACCTTGAGAAAAGAGGTTTATTGATCCGCCAAACGAAGTACCTAGAGGTGTCGGATCAATCGCTTGCCTATGTGCTTATGCAAACCGCTGAGCCGGTCCTGCTTCGGTACTATTTAGTATTCCGCTTACTGGCAACCGGACATCCGCTAACAAAGCAGGGAGTGATTGAAGAGAGCCAACGTATTGCTGCCAGTTTGCATCGACAGTTTGGCTTTCACTCACCAGAATACTCCGACAAGAACGTGCTGAGTGTTTTTGTAGATACGCTGTTAGAACAACACGTACTAGCAGAGGAGTCACAACGCTTGATCTCTCTCATCAATAATGATGCGTTATTAAAACGCGCCCATCAAATTCTTAATCCACAGCATACGGCTTGGATCGAACACGCCCTGACACCGCGCTAGCTCAATTTACTTAAGGCATAGATGTCATATCGGCTGGATTTGCCTTCCAGCTGATAACTGGGCGCTCGTCCCTCAATGGTCGGTGCTTTGCGGGGGCGTTTCACAACAACGCGGGCTTGGGCTATGCTCAATGCCGCATCCAGCAGTGCTGCTGAATCCTGATCATCCCCCACTACATCGCGAAAGATACGCATCTCTTTTTTCACCAGTGCCGACTTTTCAGAATGGGGGAACATAGGATCAACATAAACCACTTGTGGAGCTGGCAACACTCCTTGGCTTATCAACTCAATGGCATTACCTTGATGCAGCGTCATTCGCCCACAAACGTCTGAGACCTCATCATCGGCCATGGCTCGCGCTAATCCATCTTCCAACAACGCATGAATCACAGGAGAGCGCTCAGTCATGGTGACATGACATCCTAGCGTCACTAATACAAAGCTATCTCGCCCCAAACCTGCTGTCGCATCTAAAACCGTTGGCCGAATACCACTTTTTACGCCTACGGCCTTCGCGATCATTTGTCCTGCCCCACCTCCAAATTTACGTCGATGGGCCACGGCACCTGACAAAAAATCAACCCAAACAGGACCCGGTGCTTTGCGCCCTGTGGTCTGTAACTGCAACCCGTCATAGGTGACATACAAAAGAATGGGGAATTCAGTTGCTGCAATGTCTTCAATAACGTCGGCACAAGGTAAGGCTAAGCGCCCTGCTATATGGCGTGCTTGCTCAAGCAGTGGCTGGTCAGCCGCCGCAACGTAAAGGTTTTCGATGGATTCAGACATGGCCAGGCACAAAAAACCAAATAGAGAGTAATAAAACGCCAAGACAGAACCGGTAAATAACAAAAGGCAACATACCGATTTTATCTAACCATTTTAGGAAAAAGTGGATGCAAGCCAAGGCGCTTAACGCTGAAACCACAATACCACCAGCGACCATTTCCCATTGCGCCGCTGAACCGGTCGTTGCTAACTCCAAACCTTTATAGCTGCCTGCCGCTAGGATAACAGGAATCGAGAGCAGAAAAGAGAATCGCGCAGCCGCTTGGCGCTCAAATCCCAACATAAGGGCTGCCGTAATCGTAATACCGGAACGTGATGTACCTGGAATCAACGCCACAGCCTGTGCCAGACCAATTATGATGGCATCTTTCAGTGTGATTGTTTCAAGCGGCTTAATCTCTTTTCGCGTCACATCAGCCCACCAAAGCAAGGCACCGAATATCAACGTGGTACCTGCAATCACTAAAATAGACCGACCATAGTGATCGATCAGATCATTTAGTAGCAAACCAAACAATAACGCGGGGATCGTCGCAAAAATAACAAACCATGCAATACGGCTATCCGCTGAGTGCTTGCCGGTTAATGAAGCAAAGAAGGCGGCCAACAGTTGGTAGATATCTTTACGAAAATAAAACATCACTGCTGCCAATGTGCCTACGTGTACACCGACATCAAAAGCCAGCCCTTGATCTTCCCAGCCCAATAACTGTGACGGGAGAATCAAATGCGCCGAACTGGAAATTGGCAGAAACTCTGTCAATCCTTGAATAAGCGCTAGGACAATCGTCTGCAACCAATCCATTTATTGCTGACCCTTCTTTTTCCATGCGACATCGTCGCGCAAATAAACCGGTAGTGCTTGCTCCGGCGACACCGCCTTGCCTGCTGCAAAATCTCTAAGCGCCAGCGTTAGCATAGTGGAGGCCGTGGGATAACAAAGCTCACTACTTACGGTTACAGATGCTTGCACCGACTCTGGCATATCAGCCAAGTAACACCAACCGGAACCTGCGCCACACCATAAAGTGCCATCAGGTAAGGCCACATTCACAGGTGCATCTACCCGCTCTGGTGTCACGGCGATCGGCAAGCCTGCTTCACTACGGTAGGCAGCCCAGTAAATTTCATCCATACGTGCATCTAAGGCGGCCACTACCTGTGTGTCACCCGTTTGTAGTTTGCTTAACGCTATAGATTCCAGCGTAGAGATCGGCAGTAATGGAATTTCAGCAGCAAAAGCCAAGCCTTGAGCAACACCTGTCGCAATGCGAATACCGGCAAAAGAACCCGGACCACGCCCGAACGCAATGGCATCTAAATCCGTCACCTTTATGCCCGCTTCCTCTAACATTGTTTGAATCATTGGCAACAGCTGCTTGGTATGCTGACGAGGAATCACGCGAAAATCTTCTCGCACCTCGCCGTTCAAATACAGCGCCACGGAACAGGCATCGGTTGATGTATCAAGAGCAAGTAATTTAGGCATTAGCCAATCCTGTTAATCTAGCGTTGAAAAAGAGGCTCATTCTAATCATCCAAGGGCGGTATTTCATCCTTTGGCGCGGTCTATTTACAGCAACGCATCCCCCCATTGGGGCATAAGTGTCTGCTCAATACCTAGCTGGCTCAAAATACGTGCTACCACAAAGTCGATTAAGTCTTCGATTGACTGAGGCTGGTGATAAAAACCCGGGCTTGCAGGCAATATGACCGCACCCATCCGTGTTAGCTTTAGCATATGTTCGAGGTGAATCTCAGAATAAGGTGCTTCACGGGGTACCAAAATTAGCTGGCGGCGCTCTTTAAGCACCACATCCGCTGCACGTTCAATAAGGTTATTACTCGCCCCGGTGGCTATCGCCGATAAGCTCCCTGTACTGCAAGGGCACACCACCATACTGGAGGGCGCACCAGAACCTGATGCTACCGGCGCCATCCACTGCTCTTTGGAAAAAACGACGATTTGATTTTCACGGGCGTTCAATAGTTGCGTGAAATAAGCCGCCTGATCTGTGCTGCTGCCGGGTATCTTTAGATCTGTCTCGGTCGCGGCCACAACCTGAGCCGCTCTCGATATCATTACTAAAATCTGTACATCAGCAGCAACTAAGCACTGCATTAAACGGATCGCATATTGCACACCTGAAGCACCCGTTATCGCCAATGTCACCCTGCGGGAAAATTCACTCATGCCCCACCTCCTGCAAACGCGCTAACAAACGTTGATGAATACCTTCAAATCCACCATTGCTCATCACCACAATATGCGCTCCATTGTTATAGGCTCCCGCCTGCATTTGCTGCGCAACAGTTTCAATAATAGCTTCAACCGTGCTGGCAACGTGCATTGTTGCTTCATGGCCTTCAATCACATCGTCTAATGACCAGTCGAGGCCTTGGGGTTGATACCAAATAACCTGATCGGCTTGTGTTGCAGAGTGTGCCAACTCACTTCGATGCGATCCCAATCGCATAGTATTAGAACGCGGCTCAATGATAGCCAGCACGTGCTTATCTCCGACGCGGGCTCTCAATCCAGCCAAGGTTGTCTGAATGGCGGTTGGGTGATGAGCAAAGTCATCATAAATCGTGACGCCTCTGACTTCGCCGATCTTCTCCATACGACGTTTGACTCCGCCGAATTCAGATAGCGCTTCGATAGCATGATGTGGCTGCACTCCCACATTTCTGGCAGCTATGAGCGCCATTAAGCCATTTGAAACACTATGGTTTCCTGTCATTTCCCAATGTACTTGACCGAGTATGTTGCCGTGATGCATCACCTCAAAAACACTACCATCTTCTTTTACGAGTCGGGCCTGCCATTCCCCGTCCTCACCCACCGACGCTGTTACAATCGGTGTCCAACTTCCCATCGCCAACACATCACTGATGGCGCCATCATGATGAGGGACAATAATCTGCCCATTGGCAGGCACGGTTCGCACCACATGATGAAACTGCCGTTGAATAGCCGCCAGATCGGGGAAGATATCGGCATGATCAAATTCAAGGTTATTAAGCACCAAGGTTCTGGGGCGGTAGTGCACAAATTTTGAGCGTTTATCGAAAAAAGCCGTATCGTACTCATCCGCCTCCATCACAAAAAAGGGCGAGCCGCCTAAACGAGCAGATACTGAAAAATTATTCGGTACGCCACCTATCAGGTAACCGGGTTCCATCTTGGCGTATTCAAGAATCCATGCCAGCATAGAAGCGGTCGTTGTTTTTCCATGTGTGCCTGCCACCGCCAACACCCAGCGGTCTTGCAGCACGTGCTCACACAACCACTGGGGGCCTGAAACATAATGAAGGCCTTTATCCAGCACATATTCAACCGCAGGATTGCCACGAGACATCGCATTGCCGATCACCACAAGATCGGGAGCCGGATCAAGGTGATCAGGCGAGTAACCTACCATCAACTCAATGCCTTGTGACGCCAATTGGGTACTCATAGGCGGGTAAACATTGGCGTCAGAACCGGTGACACGATAGCCCAACTCACGAGCTAAAATCGCCAAAGACCCCATAAAGGTTCCGCAAATACCAAGGATATGAATATGCACGTTGAAACTCCAAACTAAGCCAAGGGGTAATGATACCGATAAAAACCAAGGAAAGGAGGATAATTAGGTACTGTTTTTTGCCAGTTTCTCATGATTTTCCCCTGCAAATCGCGTAAAATCGCCTCACTATTTCAACCATCAATGCAAAGGTAATGCCCCCCATGCAACTGCTTAGCCAGTTTCTGAGACGCCACGACACTGACGAACAACTTATGGATCTGATCGCTACTCTAATGGTGGCTTGTAAAGAGATCGCCCTGCAACTGCGCGAAGGCGCATTAGCTGGCGTACTCGGCACAACAGATAACACAAATGTACAGGGCGAAACACAGAAGAAACTGGATGTTATTTCCAATGAAATTCTGAAAACCGTTCTGCTAAATCACTCTCTGGTTGCAGGCGTTGCCTCTGAAGAAGAAAGCGAACCCGTTGCGGGTAACCCTGACGGTCGCTTTTTAGTGATCTTTGATCCACTTGATGGTTCATCCAATATTGATATCAACGTATCTGTCGGTACGATCTTTTCAATTCTTGAAGCCCCAGAAGGTGAAGATTACAGCCAAGAACACGCTTATTTACAAAACGGGCGCAAGCAGATTGCCGCAGGCTACGTGCTCTATGGCCCTTCAGCGATTCTGGTACTTTCTACCGGTAAAGGCGTCAACATGTTCACCTTGTCTCACACAGGTGACTTCTTATTGACCCGTGAAAATGTCATCATCCCCGAAGAAACGCGTGAGTTTGCTATCAATATGTCAAACCACCGCTTCTGGGAGCCTGCTATGCGCAGCTACATCGACGATCTATTACTCGGTGCAGATGGCCCTCGCGAGAAAAACTACAACATGCGCTGGGTAGCAGCCATGGTCGCTGAAGTGCATCGCGTACTGACCCGTGGCGGTATTTTCACTTACCCTTGGGATTCTCGCTCCCCCAGAAAACCGGGCAAGCTTCGCTTAATGTATGAAGGTAACCCGATGAGTATGTTGGTTGAACAAGCAGGTGGGTTAGCAACAAACTGTTATAAAAATGTTATGGATGTTCAGCCAGATGATATCCATGAGCGCGTCTCCATCGCATTAGGATCACTTAAAGAAGTTGAGACACTAATGGCGTACCACGAACGCGAAGAAAGCACCCGAGAAGCTTAATCAGCGGTTAGTCGTATACAAAGCCTTGTGTACGACTCTTATAATGCGCCCTAATCAAAATTTTATTATTTAACTTTTATAGCACAGGAAGAATCCCATGAGCTTTGCAAAAGTGCCTGCTGGTAAAGACGTACCTAACGACATCTACGTGATCATCGAGATCCCGGCGGAAAGCTCCCCGGTAAAATATGAGATCGAAAAAGAAGAAGATGCTATCTTCGTAGATCGCTTCATGGCTGCACCTATGTTCTATCCTGCAAACTACGGCTACGTAAATAATACGCTAGCTGATGACGGTGATGCAGTAGACGTACTGGTACTGACACCTTACCCGGTAATCCCAGGTTCTGTGATTCGTTGCCGTCCAATCGGTGTTTTGAACATGACAGACGAAGCCGGTCAGGATGCTAAATTGTTAGCTGTACCACACGACAAGCTAACTAAAATGTACAAAGATGTGCAAGACATCAGCGACCTGCCAGAACTGACACTGGCCCGCATCAAACACTTCTTCGAGAACTACAAAGGCTTGGAAGAAGGCAAATGGGTTAAACTGGATGGCTGGGAAGGTGCTGATGCAGCACGTGCAGCGATCATTGAAGGCGTTAAAGCTTACGAAGCAGCAAAATAAGCTAACCCCTGATCGAAGATAAGCCTCCCTTCGCGGAGGCTTTTTCATTTATAAAGGAATTATTATGTCTAAGAAAGTCTATTGCACAGCACAGTTTCAACCCAAAGCAGGCAAAGAAGCTGAGGTCTTTGCTTTGCTACAGGCACTTGAACCGAACGCTCATCGTGAAGATGGCTGTATCCTTTACACGGTAACACGTCATATCCCCAGCCCTTTTGCTGAAGGTGATAGCTATTCGATCGCTTTTCATGAAATTTGGGCGGATATGGAAACCTTTGAAGCACACTGCCAGCGCAAACAGATTCAAGAATTTTTTGAAACCAACTGCGTTGCAGAAGAAGGGCCTGTCGAAAAGTGGAACGTATGTATCTATACCGACGAACCCGAAAACTTTGATGCACCTGTTTTTAATCAGGCATAACAAAGACGACCAGCCATTATCTCAGATTATGGCTGGAAATTTAGCTATAGCGCTTTTCCATATAAGCCTAATGTCACTTCATCCGATACGCGCTCTTGGACGCACTCATATGAAAAACCAAGCCTACTTAATAACCGTACGCAAGGGGTATTATTAGAAAGCGTAATTGCAACCACTCTATCTATGCCCAGCACATGCTTAGCAAAATTCAGTACCTCATTGGCCGACTCGAAAGCATACCCTTGCCCTTCCCACATCGGAAGAAAACCAAAACCCAAATCAATATCATTGAGTGAATCACGTTTAATCAACCCACAAAGTCCTATGGGTACATTATCAACTTTACGCTCGACCTTTAATAAGCCCATACCCGGTATTTGGTACATTGCGACCAAGGTATCCACTAAATAGGCTTCGGCATCAACCAGTGTACGTAACTGTTTATCCCCAACAAACTTTTTGAAGGCAGGCGTGTTGTACAGGTCAAATATGAATTCTGCATCTTCCAAGACGAGTTCTCGCATAACCAACCTGTCTGACAATAGATGTAAAGGCACATTCATACACTCACACGCGCTTCAACAAGCCTATGGACCCGCTGCCTAAGCTCAGGTAGTAGCTCTGCTTCAAACCAAGGGTTCCGACGAAGCCATAGATTATTACGTGGGCTAGGGTGAGGCAGAGGCACCTTATCAGGCCAGTAGTGCTGCCACGTTTGCACAAGCTGAGTAAGATTCCCACGATGATTTCGAAAATGATACGCTTGGGCATACTTGCCAAGTACTATCGTAAATTCAATATTAGGTAGCAGAGCGAGTACTTTTTCGCGCCATGTCAGTTCACACTCAGCTCTTGGTGGTAAATCCCCCGACTTTCCGGTACCGGGAAAACAAAATCCCATAGGAACGATAGCGATTTGCTCTTCGTCATAGAAAACTTCGCGAGATATCCCCAGCCAAGATCTCAATCGGTCACCACTCGCGTCATTAAAAGGAATTCCTGTCTCGTGGACTTTGCGGCCAGGTGCTTGTCCAACAAGCAAAATTTTTGCCTTAGGATTTAGCTGTAGCACCGGCCTAACACCATGCGCTAAATGGGCAGCGCACAAAGTACAAGCACGTACCTCAGCCAATACCGAATGATAGTCTTGTAGGGTCATACAGCTATATCTCGCATTAACAAGGCCTACTTATGATTTAAATCCGCAGCTTTTACATGCACTCTACCCGCTTTTATCTTCTTCAGATCCACCTCTAGCCTAATGGGTGACCAACCATGAATTTTATCCTGCGCTTCGATGTAAACCGTCGTTATCCCATCAGGCAGAGTTACTTGGCTAAGCCCGCGGGTAAACGGCTGTTCATCCACATGAGGGTGATGTAAAACCCTGTCACCTAATAGGTTGCCCTTAGCATCCACTACGCGCCAACGATTAGCATAATGATCCCAACCCGTATCGTCATGCTGTAGGGTGACAGTGATATTCCAAGTATTTCCACCTGCATGTCGAAAGTCTGCGGCTAAAATACTCACTTCACCTGCAATAACCGTATTCATAGAGCAGAGTATGAATAAAGCCATCCCCTGAGCTAAGCGCTTTTTCATCAGTCTTTACCTTTTAATTCACCCTTTTCTGGGCGGCATCTCATCATGCTGTGGCAAACTTTCAGGATCTACATACCAATCCCCACGAGATGCACAGAAGATGCTTTGGCTAGGTTTAATTTGTGGGTCATCATCTAACGTACCTGCAGGAATAACGACCGCTTTACCCGTTTTAGCGACCCACGGGAGGGAAGAACCACAATGAGAGCAAAACGATGTGGCGAAATGTTTCGTCTCTAGTGGCTCATAGTTGGCCACATAGGGCTCACCTTCTAACCACTTAAAATCTTGAGGAGAAATCAGTAAATTGGAGGCGAACGCACTCCCTGTAAATTTACGGCAGCGGGAGCAATTACAATACTGGAATATTCCCAAATGACCGGTGATTACATAGGTAACTTTCTTGCAAAGGCAACTACCTGTAACTCGATAGGTAGACATGTCACACTCCTACGATGATAGTGAAGGCTAACACCTTCATTTTGAGTGGGGCTGTGGTTGCTCTCGTAACTTGAACTATGCCACACTTCGCGATTTTCGGTATCCTGAAGCTATCATGGAATCACACATTGTTTACGCCTTTCCTACAGGGCAGCACGCTAACCGATTTTTAAATACCCTCAAAGTATGGGACGTTACCGACGTCAAAGTGAAATTATTCCAAGGAGCGGATAAGGTCAAAGTATCCTATATCATCTCCGAAGGTGGCTTCGACACAACGGTATCGCAACTCGACCAATTAGCTGAATCATTTGGAGGCTGGGAATATTCATAAAAATATTCTCTTACCTCCCCTAACTTTAGTAACTTGAATTAGGCGTTATATCAGGATTTATTTCACCATAAACCTCTTCAGGATCTACATCATTAATGAGCAATTCTTCCCTTACCGCTTCAATATGATCCAGAACAATCTGATATCGATCGCCATACTCATATTTCGTAACCTCAATGGCCTTAGGCATATAAGTAAAGGCTATTTTCAAAGCCTCCAATGCCGATTCACTCATTTTTTCACTCATCGGTAAATCCTCTTTGTGTAAATAATTATGATGGAGTGACATAGCCCACGGTCGAGTCATGCTATCGACTAGCCATCCTCTGAGCCACCACTGACATCAGGTAACTTCCTAATATAGATCGCGGCAACCAAAGATAAACATGATAATACTAAGATAATCACCTCAGCGCCTAATAAGTCACTTACCACGCCAACCAAACCGCCTGCCAGCATAAGAACACCGATAACCGTATTAGATACGGCCACATAAGCCGCTCGATTATCTGCACTCGCCATATCAACAAGGTACACTTTACGCCCTAGTCTTACACCACCATGCATTACATTCAGAATAAAAAAGATAGCCGCAAAACCATAGACATTGATCACCCAAGCCCAGTCATTGGTTATAGCCAAAAAAGTGAATATTCCAATAAAAGCAGAACTTGTCGCTGCAATGATCATGACACTCTTACTGGATCGATCCCCCATATTTCCCCAAAAAGGAGCCGATAGACTTGTACCTAACCCATTAGCGATGATCAATGTACCCAACCCTAGTAATGCACCGCTTACATTTTCTTGAATAGCAAGCACGAAAAAGGGAGGAGACAGAGCAACCGATAACAGCAAACCCCTCGCAATAACAAACTGACGAAACACGGGATCACTTTTTAGTAATGAAAGCTGTTGCAAAGCGACACTGATCGCATTTCCACCACCCTCGGTAGCACCTGGCTGCTCGATAATTGATGAGAAGAAGAGTGCTGCCACAATCCATACACAACCACCAAAGGCTAACAAGCCAGCAAAAACAAGAGTATCAGCCTGTTGGAAATGGCTCCCTCCTAGGTACAGACCAAGAATAAGAACAGCAATGCCTGAAAAACTGGCGCTCCACCCCATAAGCTTTCCTCGCCGGCTTTTTGAAATGGTTTTCCCAAGCACATCTTTCGCTGATACAGAGCATAGGCCTCGGCAAACACTAAACACCAATAGCATAACTAATATGGCTGCCCCGGCTTCTATGCCATCTAATTTGAGAGCAACGTAGGCCATGACCAATAGGCTAATCGCGGACAATAAAGCACCTAATACCCAGACTTTCTTTCTAACAGCCACCTTTCTGACTATGGCTGCAACCGCAAGCTGGGGTAAGAGCACCCCTCCCTCACGAATAGGCACAAGGAAACCCGTAAGAAAAGCGGGCACGCCTAATGCTCCAAAAAGCCAAGGTAAAATTAATTTGGCACTTGCGGCCTCATCCGCAAGTTTGCTAAAAAAATTAGCCGCCAGATAGGCCGAAAAATTACGCGGTTGATCATCGCATGCAGACTCCGGTATATCTTTGCATACACGAGCATCCTCATCACCGGTAAGGTAGTTATAGAGTGTCTCAGTAAAAGTGTTGTCGTCTTTTCGGGCCATAATCCATTAATTTGTAAAAGTCGAATCCATAGAGGCACATCATCACAAAACAGTTGCGATATTATGTCCAGCCTTTAGAAATAGCATGATTCTTTATTTGATACAAAATGAAGATTAGCAAACAGCGCACGGGCAGAGCTTTTGGTATTGTCTGTGTCTGAGGCTAAAGCTATTTGTATTAACTTGGCACCTGCTGAGTTAAACAGCTCATTGACATCTGTTTGAACGTTGCGACGCTCATCTACCCAGCGCCCGGTATCCACACTCCCAGTTCTCTGCACAACCATTTTAGCTCGGTCGGTATATACATTATTTTGTTGTGTACCTATAGGGTGTTTGTTGTCCCATACATAATTAATGGCAGCTTCCGGAACTTGGTCTCCATAAATTTGCCGGGCTAGGGATAGCTTTAATCTCGTACCTAAGCCGAGCTGATCATCAGGCAGATCAAACGTCAAATACAGTCGTGCTGCGTAATCATCCCCCGCTTTGATATTCATATCCGCCTGATCTACAGGCATGTCTACCCACCACTGCCAACACAGAATAGGGGTTTTCTCGATATCGACTTCCACTGGTCTTGCCAGCAAAGCCATACTGGATTCAGCAACAGCTTCCAGCGCTGATCGGTTGTGCCAATCAATAATTTGAAATTGTGTCGCGGGTATTTTCTCGTCAAATCTTACAACTTGCCAAGGCGAGACAGGTTGAGAGTTTGAGCTATCAAAGCGCCCAACAGAAACAGGCTCAGCTGTTACGAAGGAGGACGATACAGCCGCTAATACGCAGCAGCACACCAGAACTAAATCACGAAACAGGCAACGATACGCAACAGAAAATAGCGACATAAACGACTCCTCATTGATAAGCGGTAGAACCCGCTATTTTTATTAGTCGTTTGGTATACAGATTCCTTACACGTTAATGGTTTATTTCTCTAAACTTCGCGCACAGGTCTGCCACCATCGACACGCCGATTAATGGATGTGGGATTGGTGCCACAGCTAGGACAATATCGACCGCTGGAAGCGCAGGCAATTGAGCCTTTTCATCGATTTTGTGCAGCCCTTCCGAAACGCTTGATCGGGCCATCGCACTGATACCTATGCCTTCCTTGAGCAAACTTTTAATCGCTGTCGCGCTGGATGTCGCACACAGCAAACGGTAACGACGAGATTGCTTTTCCAGCCCATCAATTGCCGTACTATGAAACTTACAATCCGCTTCATACATCACTAGGGGTAACTCATCTGCCTCAATCAGTTCAGGAAAACCACCATGTACCCATACCCCTTTATCATGTTTAAGCAAATATCCCTCCTCTTTTTCAGGTGATCGGGTAAGGATTGCCAGGTCAATATCACCGTTATCTAACATCAAGCGTAATTGCGTACTGCAATCGCACTGGATCCGAATACTGGACTGAGGTAATGACTGCATTAGTAACGTTACGAATTGTGGAAGTATGGACTGGGCGTAATCGTCAGGGCACCCGATTCGAATGGGTTGGTGCTGGCGATGGCTAGCGAGCTCCCCCAAAACTTCATCATGCATGGCTAATATTCGGCGTGCATAGCTAACCAGCAAACGCCCCTGCTCTGTTAGCACCAAATACCGACCATTTTTCTGAAAGAGTGTCTGACCTGCGTCCTCTTCCAGCTTTTTCATCTGCATACTAATTGCACTTTGCGTTCTAAAGGTCTGTTTAGCAGCTCTTGTAAAACTACCCGTATCAACAAAAGCAATAAAACTTCTCAAAGCCTCTATATCCAAAACATTAACTCCGTATCCATCTATCAGCTTTATTGATAAGTCATATAAAAACTATTCGCTAGTCGATATAAACACAAGTAGACAGAATAACTTTATCCCAAACAATCAATGGAGACTGACTAATGGAACTTATCATCGGCAATAAAAACTACTCATCCTGGTCATTGCGTGGCTGGCTAATGCTAAAAGGTTTTGATATTCCTTTTACCGAAATAAAGCTACCACTACGCACCGATATCTTTAACCAACAGATTGGCCAATATACTGCCGCTAGAAAGGTTCCGGCATTGATTGACGGTGATATTCGGGTATGGGACTCACTGTCGATTTGTGAATATATCAATGAAACGTATCTTGACGGGAAGGGCTGGCCTCTTTCAGCTTCGGATCGAGCGCTAGCACGCTCTATCAGCTGTGAAATGCATTCTGGTTTTTTTAATCTGCGCGCAGAGATGCCAATGAATTGCCGTGCTAAACGTAACATGCAACCATCAGATTTAGCCTTAGAGGAAATCAAACGCATTGATAATATCTGGGCCACCTGCAGAGAGAAGTCATCCACTCAAGGAGAATGGTTATTCGGCGACTTTTCGATTGCAGATATTATGTATGCCCCCGTCGCTCTTAGGTTCGCAACTTATCAAACAAAACTGAGTGACCTATCGTCTGACTATGTCACCTCAGTACTTAATCATCCTGCTGTCATTGAGTGGACAGACGAGGCAATGGGCGAAGAGGAAATTATTCAAGCCGAGGAAGTAGGAACCCCTGTATAAAAAGATGTGAAGAAGGGCTTCTGATTGTAGGTGGTTAACCTACATCAGCAGCCTTTCGGTAAGCATACTTTTGTTTGTACATATCTCTATCTGCATGACGTAAGAGGTCATTTTTCATTTGGCCGTCACGCGGGTACAAACTAACTCCTATACTGGCTTTAAAACTAAATATTTCACTATCCAGCTGCACAGGGTCGGCCAATTTACTTTGTATTTTATCAATCACACGGCCTACATCACTTTCATTACGCACCCCTGGAAGCAATATCACAAACTCATCCCCTCCCATTCGGGCAACGGTATCTGAATCCCGAACAGACGTTGCTAAGCGCTTAGCAACAACCTGTAACACTCTATCCCCCACCTCATGACCAAAGGTGTCATTTACGACTTTAAAACCATCCAGATCGAGAAAAATAACCCCCATCAGGCTCTGATCGGCTTTTGCTTGAGATAGCGCCTCATCGAAGCGTTCATAAAAAAGTATACGGTTAGGTAACTGAGTAAGCGGGTCAAAATGCGCCATCTCTCTTAGCTGAGCTTCTAACTCCTTATGCTCGGTAATATCTTTTGCCATGCAGATAATATGATATTGCCCCTCGACCCGCTGAACATAAGTATTACGCCACTCACAGAGAATCATTGAGCCGTCTTTTCTAACGTTCCAGTTTTCTGATTGGCTATTTGCCGTAGTAACATTATCCTTTTGAATAAGTGCCTTGACGTGCTCTCTGACAGACTCAGGAACGATCAAATCAACTACTGGTAAACCAACCGCTTCAGAGGCTGCCCAACCAAAAGTCTTTTCGGCCTCACGATTCCAGCTAACGACTGTTCCATTGTGATCAAGCGTCATTAACGCAAGTGGAGCACGCTCCATCAAAGTTGCCAGATTGCTCTCACTCAAAGAGATACGCCGATAGAGACTTACTAAATAGATGGCCGCTGTAAAAATCAGCAGCGTTACAGCAAACGAGACTAGCAGCCAATTCTGTAGCCTTTCCAGCTTCTGATCTTCAGGCAAACGATATAAAAAATCTCGAAACTCATAGTCTTTAGGCAGCATCCCCACCGCTTTATACGTATCGGCGATATGTTGCCAACGATCTATATGCATATAGCCCTCTTCAACCAAATCCGGAAGAAGTAAGCGCTTCATTTCCTGAGCTTCAAAACGAAGATGATTTATGGAGTGCCGCTGCGAATATTTGCTGTATATCAAATGGACGATCTCATCCGGGTGTTGCATCGCGTACTTCCACCCTTTAAAGCTCGCTTCACGAAACTTAGCCACTAACTGTGGATCATGTTCAACCAACGCTTGGGTGGTAAAGAGATTATCTCCATAAAAATCGATACCCGCCGAAGTTGGCTCAAACAAGCGATAGCTATATCCTAATCGCTCAAGCGTATAAGGTTCATCAGTCGTGTATACACTCATAGCATCCACTTGTTTTTCTACCAGTGCCTGAGTATTGTACTGATGCTTATGGACTTCACTGGCTTCTAAAGCCACCCCTTCCCTCTGCAAATACAGCTTTAGATCGGCCGCACCCGGTTCCATCATGACACGCTTACCCGCAAGGTCATGTACTGTTCGAATCCCACTCCCCTCTAACGCCAAAAAACCTAAAGGAGAATGCTGATAAACCACACCCAATACCACCACGGGTGCACCGCCTGCATGGTGGACCATCAACTCAGAAGTGCCTACACCAAAATCTACATCCCCCGCCAGTACGCGATCTACCGGATCTTCACCTTCAACAGCCTCGATCAGCTCCACATTAAAGCCAGCATCAGCGTAATAGCCTTTTTCAAGCGCAGCGTAGTACCCAGCAAACTGAAACTGATGTTTCCACTTGAGCTGCAGCTTGATATCTTTATGATCTGCCATAGCAGCAGATACAGTGAAGAGCTGCAGAAACAGAACAAGGCACACATTCAAAAATATCTTCAAACACTACCTCAATAGGTTTCTCACAAACGGCATGATTAAGTTGAGTATCCGTTCAATTAACTATAGTAAAAAATAAACTTGTCATACATTCTGAACGCATCTGTCACGACAAAGCCAATATTTTTTTGTTAAGATCAGGGTAATCACTTAGCTTTTATAGGATTCAACTATGGACTTTAACGGTACCGAACGATACGTAGCTACCGACGAGCTACAGATGGCCGTCAAAGCATCTATCACGCTTCAACGCCCGCTGCTGGTTAAAGGCGAGCCTGGAACAGGAAAAACAATGCTAGCTGAAGAGGTGGCGGCGTCCTTAGGGAAAAAACTGCTTCGTTGGCACATCAAATCAACGACAAAAGCTCAGCAAGGGCTCTACGAATATGATGCTGTTTCCCGTTTGCGGGATTCCCAATTAGGCGACGAAAAGGTATATGACATCGGAAACTACATCAAAAAAGGGATGTTATGGGAGGCATTTGACGCTGACGAGCAAGTAGTACTCCTGATAGATGAGATTGATAAAGCCGATATTGAGTTTCCCAATGACCTTCTGGTTGAACTCGATAAGATGGAATTTTATGTCTATGAAACTGGCGAGCGCGTTCAGGCAAAGCATCGACCCATCATCATTATTACCAGTAATAATGAAAAAGAACTTCCCGATGCCTTTTTACGCCGTTGCTTCTTCCATTACATCAACTTCCCTGATCGTGACACCATGAAGCAGATCATCGATGTTCACTATCCAAATATCCAGCAAACCCTTGTTCACGAAGCGATGGAAATATTTTTCAAAATTCGTGATTTGAATACGCTAAAGAAAAAGCCATCAACTTCTGAACTCATTGATTGGCTGAAATTGTTAATCGCTGACGATATCCCAGCGGACCTGTTACAGAATCAAGACAACAGTCAAGCGATGCCTCCCCTGTACGGTGCGCTACTCAAAAATGAGCAGGACTTACACATGTTGCAGCGATTGGCATTTATGGCGCGACGGGATAACCGCTAATGCTGATCGACTTTTTCAACACCTTGCGGCGCGCCCAGATACCCGTTTCTCTCAATGAGCTATTGGTGTTAATAGAAGCTTTAAAGCGACAAATAGCGTTCGCCAGTATTGATGACTTCTATTTACTCAGCCGTACCTGTTTGATCAAGGATGAAAAACATTTTGATCGCTTTGATCGGGCTTTTGGTCACTACTTCAAAGGGATTGAGGCGCTAAATTTATTTCCAGATAACAATATACCTGAAGACTGGCTACGTTCTGAGTTCTTAAAAAACCTCAGTGATGAGGAAAAAGCGCAGATTGAAGCCCTCGGTGGTCTGGATAAGCTATTAGAGACCCTCAACGAGCGGCTTAATGAGCAGCATGATCGTCATGCAGGGGGTAATAAATGGATAGGTACCGGCGGAACTTCTCCCTTCGGACACAGTGGTTACAACCCTGAAGGGATTCGCATTGGCGGCGAAAGTAAGCATAAACGTGCAGTAAAAGTGTGGGAGAAGCGAGAGTTTCGCAATCTAGATGATCAAGTTGAGTTAGGCACACGAAATATCAAAGTGGCGCTTCGTAAACTTCGTAAATTCGCCCGAACCGGTTCAGCAGACGAATTAGATCTCAGCGACACCATACGATCAACAGCACAAAATGCCGGCATGTTGGATATTAAGATGGTGCCAGAGCGCCATAACGCCGCAAAAGTACTCCTGTTTCTGGATATTGGCGGCTCTATGGACCCTTACATCCACTTATGTGAGCAGCTATTCTCGGCTGCTCGCAGCGAATTCAAACACCTCGAATACTTTTATTTTCATAACTGCGTTTATGAAAAAGTCTGGAAGGATAACCATCGTCGTCATAATGACACGCTATCCACATTGGATGTCATACATACCTATGGCAAAGATTATCGCGTCATCTTCATAGGAGACGCTGCCATGTCACCCTATGAACTATTACAACGCTATGGTAGCGTCGAACATATGAATGAAGAAGCCGGCTATGTCTGGCTTCAGCGAATACTCGATACGTGGGAAAAAGCCATCTGGCTTAATCCTGCCCAAGAACGTTTTTGGGATTACACGCATACGACTGATGCGATTCGACAGCAGCTCGACGGCCATATGTATCCCCTCACCCTAGAAGGACTAGAAGCAGGTATCCGTTACCTTTCTAAGTAAACGTTTCCTCTTGATGCCCGAACAGTCGAGTGAAGTCTCTGTCCGGGCATGTTGCCTCTATATCCCAATCATCAGTAAGACTTTAGACTACAAAGCCTAGCTTTAATGTGGTAGTTTTAGATGTTTCCATTTGGAAACTCGCTCAAAAGGCAATAAAAAACCAATAAAAACAAAGGTATAACAACAATGAAGCTTCTTAAGAAATCCTTTGGCATTCTGGCCCTATCTATGGCTGTCAGTGTCGCAACCCACGCGGCTGACACCCTAAAAATCGGTATCGCCGGTCCAATGACAGGCACCGTTTCCCAGTATGGGGATATGCAATTCCAAGGAACTCACGCCGCAATCGAACTGATCAATAAAGCCGGTGGTATTAATGGCATGATGATCGAAGCCGTTGAATATGATGACGCTTGTGATCCAAAACAGGCGGTCGCCGTTGCCAACAAAGTGGTCAATGATGGCATTAAATTTGTTGTTGGGCACCTTTGCTCCAGCTCTACACAGCCAGCAACCGATGTTTATGAAGAAGAAGGCGTACTCGCCATTACTTGCTCTACAAACCCTTCTATCACAGAACGCGGAAACCAGCTTATCTTCCGTACTATCGGCCTAGACTCTGACCAAGGCCCTACGGCTGGCAAATATATTTTAAATAACATCAAACCTCAGCGCGTAGCTATTGTGCATGATAAGCAGCAATACGGCGAAGGCATTGCGATGTCAGTACACAAAGTCCTCAAGGACGCAGGTATCGATATCGTTATGACAGAAGGCGTAACACCTGGCGATAAAGACTTCTCATCATTGATTACCAAGATGAAGAAGAACAATGTGGATTTCGTTTACTATGGCGGCTACCACCCCGAACTTGGCCTGATTATGCGCCAAAGCCACGCGACAGGCTTTAAGCCACAGTTTATGGGCCCAGAAGCAGTTGGTAACAAAGAGATTTCTACCATCGCTGGTGAAGGCGCTGAAGGTCTTTTGGTAACGCTACCTGCACGTTATGACCTGTTGGATATGAACAAAGATATCGTCGACCTGATGAAGTCAAAAGGTCAGGACCCTACAGGCCCATTCGTATGGACCAGTGTTGCAGCCGTACAAACGATGGCAAAAGTGATTGCTGAAGTCGGTGCAGAAGACGCCAATACCGTTGCTGATAAAATCCGTGGGAACACCATCGATAC
The DNA here is from genome assembly GCF_008630635.1 of Neptunomonas concharum. Lineage (NCBI taxonomy): Bacteria > Pseudomonadati > Pseudomonadota > Gammaproteobacteria > Oceanospirillales > Oceanospirillaceae > Neptunomonas > Neptunomonas concharum. Next base: position 2,772,471 of record NZ_CP043869.1, read on the forward strand.
CGCTATGGGCCCTTTGAAGTGGGACCAAAAGGGTGACCTGATCGGCTTCGAATTTGGCATCTACAAATGGCATGCGGATGGTACAGGCACTCCGCTGTAATATATAGCTAAAGCCTTGTAACAAATATCAAAGAACCCCGCCTAGGCGGGGTTTCTTTTTACAAAAAACAATTAAAAGCTAGGTAGCATAGATCCAGGCATTAAACTATTGAAATCACCCCGCTGTATTAAACGCTGAGCACGCTCGATATCCGGCGCAAAATATCGGTCTTTATCATAAAAAGTCACCTCCGCCCTTAATTTGCTATGAGCTTTCTGCAAGGGTACCGATGGCTGAAGTGGTGACCGAAAATCAATACCCTGACAAGCCGCTAATAACTCCACCGCTAAAATACCGGCGGTATTTTCAGACATATCTCGCAATCTGCGCGCCGCAAAGGTCGCCATAGACACGTGATCTTCCTGATTCGCAGAGGTGGGCAAACTATCAACCGATGCAGGGTGCGCTAAGGTTTTGTTCTCGGAAGCTAATGCAGCACCGGTTACTTGCGCAATCATAAAACCGGAATTTACGCCGCCGTTATCGACTAAGAACGGAGGCAGCTTCGACAAACCTGTATCGATTAATAACGCCATACGCCGCTCTGATAGTGCGCCTATCTCAGCAATCGCCAGCGCCAGATTATCTGCAGCCATAGCAACAGGCTCTGCATGAAAATTCCCCCCAGAGATGATGTCGTTATCATCTGCGAAAACCAACGGATTATCTGAGACTGAGTTCGCCTCCACCAGCAACACATCAGCAGCCTGACGGATCTGTTGTAAGCACGCCCCCATCACCTGCGGCTGACAGCGTAATGAGTAGGGGTCTTGTACCTTCTCACACCCTTGATGAGAATCCCCAATTTCGGAACGCTCCTGCAATAGGTGCCGGTAAGCCATCGCCGCGTCGATCTGAGTCTTGTGTCCTCGAACCTGATGAACACGGTCATCAAATGGACGACGGCTACCCAATGCTGCTTCTACTGAGAGCGCTCCCGCCACTGTCGCTGCAGCATATAAATCTTCCGCCGAAAATAGCCCTTGCAGCGCGAAGGCAGTGGATGCCTGAGTACCATTGAGCAGTGCAAGTCCTTCTTTGGGTGCGAGTGTAATAGGTCCCAATCCAGCCACTTTCAAGCCAGCCGCCCCACTAATACGCTCACCTTTATAGATCACCTCTCCCTCTCCTAACAGGACGGTACTCATATGAGCAAGTGGGGCAAGATCGCCTGAAGCACCAACCGAGCCTTTCTCAGGAATACAGGGGTAAACTTCCGCATTGATCAGGGTAATAAGCGCCTCTATCACTTCTCGACGAATACCGGAAAAACCTCGCGCAAGTGAGTTAATTTTAAGCACTATCAGCAAGCGAACCGTCGAAGGTTGCATCGCCTGCCCAACCCCAGCGGCATGGGATAGCACAATACTACGCTGCAATAGTTCAAGATCTTCTGTGGATATACGAGTATTCGCTAGCAAACCAAAACCGGTATTGATGCCATAAACGACCCGGTTCTCTTCTATCACTTGGCGAACTGTCGCCGCACTTTGCTCAATCGACTCGTAACAGGCAGTATCTAGTGATAACTTTACAGGTTCCAAAAAAACCCGGCGCAGCTGCGCTAATGTCAGTGTCCCGGGGGTTAAATTTAATTCGTACATGGGATTTATTCCTGTAAAACCGTTATAGATCCAGCAGTGGCAAATCAAGCTGCTGCTCGCGTGCACATTGTTTAGCAATATCGTAACCGGCATCAGCATGACGCATCACACCGGTACCTGGGTCATTGCGCAGCACTCGGCTTAAACGCGCATGCGCAGCGTCTGTGCCATCGGCAACAATCACCACGCCTGAATGCTGACTAAAGCCCATACCAACGCCACCGCCATGGTGGATTGATACCCAGGTTGCACCCCCTGCGGTGTTCAGCAACGCATTCAGTAATGGCCAGTCAGATACTGCATCCGAGCCATCCAACATCGCTTCGGTTTCGCGGTTAGGGCTAGCGACCGAGCCCGAATCTAGATGGTCACGCCCAATCACCACCGGTGCTTTTAGCTCACCGTTTTTGACCATTTCGTTAAAGGCTAACGCCAAACGCGCACGATCTTTCAGGCCGACCCAGCAGATACGCGCCGGCAACCCCTGAAACGCGATGCGCTCTTTCGCCATATCCAACCAGTTGTGCAGGTGTGGATTATCCGGAATCAGCTCTTTTACTTTAGCATCGGTTTTGTAGATATCTTCAGGATCACCCGACAACGCCGCCCAGCGGAATGGGCCAATACCTTCACAGAACAACGGGCGAATGTAAGCTGGCACAAAGCCTGGGAAATCAAATGCGTTAGCTACGCCCTCTTCCAGTGCCATCTGACGGATGTTGTTGCCATAATCCAGCGTCGCTGCGCCACGGCTTTGCAGTGCCAACATGGCTTGCACCTGCACAGCCATCGACTGTTTTGCCGCTTTGACCACCGCTGCTTCGTCTTTCGTGCGCATCTGTGCAGCCTGTGCCATGCTCCAGCCCTGTGGCAAATAGCCATTGAGTGGGTCATGGGCGGAGGTTTGATCAGTCACCACATCAGGCGTTACGCCACGGGTTACCAGATCTGCAAAGACATCAGCAGCATTGCCTAATAAGCCAACAGAAATAGCCTGGCCTGCCTGCTTAGCCGCTTCAATCATGGCCAGCGCTTCATCCAGTGACGTTGCTTTTTTATCCACATAACGGGTACGCAGACGGAAATCAATGCGGGTTTCATCACATTCAACCGCGATCATCGAAAACCCTGCCATCGTCGCCGCCAGCGGTTGCGCGCCACCCATGCCACCTAAGCCACCGGTAAGAATCCACTTACCCGATGCATCACCTTCAAAGTGCTGCTTAGCCACGGCCACAAATGTTTCGTAAGTACCCTGCACAATGCCCTGCGAGCCGATATAGATCCACGAGCCTGCGGTCATCTGGCCATACATCGCCAAACCTTTTTTATCCAGCTCGTTAAAATGCTCCCAGTTACCCCAATGCGGTACCAAGTTGGAGTTAGCAATCAATACCCGAGGCGCATCACTGTGCGTTTTAAAGACGCCAACCGGCTTACCTGACTGCACCAACAGTGTTTCATCATCTTCAAGGCGCTGTAACACTTCGACAATTTTATCGAAGCACTCCCAGCTGCGTGCGGCGCGACCAATGCCACCGTAAACCACCAGTGCTTGCGGATGCTCGGCAACGTCGGGGTCTAAGTTGTTCATCAGCATGCGCAAGGCCGCTTCGGTTAACCAACTTTTGCAGCGCAACTGGCTGCCGTGTGGCGCGCGAATCTCACGCGTTGTATCTAGTCGGGTAAAACTCATGGCTACTCCTCTTATTATGTTCGTTTGCCAACATCACAGCAGGTGATGCAGGCGTTAACGCGCAATCAGCCCCAGCAAACGGGCGGCTACCCGTGCGGTATGCTGATCAATGTCTTTTTCTGGGTTTAGTTCGGCGATATCCACCAGCTTGATTTTGCCAGTGGCTTTGATGTCGGCGATCAATGGTTCGATCACCTCTAACGACACCCCCCGGGCAGCGGGTGCACTCACACCCGGTGCTACCGCTGCGGGTAATACATCCAGATCAATGGTGAGATACAACCAATCGCACTCGGCCATAAAGGCGGCTAACTGCTGACGGATTTCGGCCAGTTGCAGAATGCCCATCGCTTCATCGCTGCGATAAGTCACGCCTAACCGGTCAGCGCGATTGAATAACGCCTGCGTATTGGCACTTTGCGCCACTCCTAAACAGGCATAGTGAAAGGCGCTCCCCTGCTCGGCACAGCGATCAGCAATCTGTTTAAACGGCGTGCCTGAGCTACCTTGTTCGTCATACGCGCGCAGATCAAAGTGCGCATCAAAGTTAATAATGCCCACTACCGGCGGTATCGTTTGTGTTTGCGCAAACTGATTCAGCCCTTGCCAGCTTCCCCAAGCCACTTCATGGCCGCCCCCTAACACCAACGGCAATTGCCCTTGCTTGAGCAGATGTTTAATGCAATCGCCCAGTTGCTGTTGTGCACTTTCAAGGTCGCAGTCATCACACGCGATATCTCCAGCATCATACAGCGGCGTTTTCAGGTGCCAGGCATGGTTGGCTAACATCCTGCGAATCGCATCAGGCCCTAATCGCGCTCCGGGGCGCCCATGATTTCGGATAACCCCCTGATCACAGGGAAAGCCCAATAAGCTCACGCCAGAGGATGCCCCTTCCTGCCACGGCTTAATGTGTTGATGCCAGCGCGTACCCTGCTCACCTTCCAGATGATCTTCACGGCCACACCATAACTGCATATTGGGCGCTTTAAACATGATGCACCTCCCCATTAAAAATACGTTGTTTCAGGCAAGATACGCCTTGTTGGTAGGCAAGCTCGGCAGGGTGCTGAATATCCCACAGCACCATATCCGCACGCTGGCCGACCGCCAGTAAACCGCGATCAGCAGCACAACCCAGCGCCTGAGCGGCATGGCAGGTTACACCGGCTAAGGCCTCTTCTGGCGTTAGTCGGAATAACGTGCATGCCATACCCATCATCCAGCGCAAGGATGCCAAAGGTGAGGTGCCCGGGTTAAAGTCGGTGGCCACTGCCATTGGAATGCCCGCCGCGCGCAGTGCTTCAATGGGCGGTAGGCGAGTTTCGCGCAGAAAATAGAATGCTCCCGGTAGCAGAACAGCCACCGTGTGGTTATCCACGAGAGGCTGTAGCTGTGTTGCATCCAGATATTCCAGATGATCCACCGACAGCGCGCCCATACTGGCCGCCAGCTGTGAGCCTTTCAGATCTGATAGTTGCTCTGTATGGCCTTTTATGGCCAGCCCGTGGGCTTTAGCGGCGCTAAAAACAGCTTCGCACTGCGCAGGAGTAAAACCAATGCCTTCACAAAACACATCAACCGCACGGGTGAGTTGCTGCTCTGCTGCTTGTGGAATCATCTCCTCACACACGAGTGCGATATAAGCATCGGGGTTATCTTTATATTCAGACGGCAGTGCGTGGGCACCCAAGAGAGTTGGCTCGATATTAACCGCAAACACTTCACCTAAACGGCGCGCCACCCGCAATAGCTTGTGTTCATCCGCAACGCTTAAGCCATAGCCCGACTTCACTTCGACCGTGGTTACCCCTTCACGCATCAAGGCCTGAAGGCGCGGCACCGCCAAATCAAACAGTTGCTGCTCAGATGCCTCCCGCGTTGCCCGCACAGTAGCCATAATGCCGCCACCCTGCTTAGCAATCTGCTCATAGGGCACACCTTGTAAGCGCTGTTCAAACTCGGTGGCGCGGTTACCGGCAAACACCAAATGGGTATGGCAATCGATTAAACCGGGCGTCAGCCAACCGCCCTTACCTGCCAAGGCTTCTGGGCGGCCAATAAATTCTTGCAACGCACTCATTGGCTCAATCGCGCTGATGCGGCCATCTTTAACGGCCACGGCACGGTCTTGCTGCACGGCATAGCGCCCTTGCTGCATGGTTGCCAGATTTACATTCAGCCAGTAACGGTCTGCGTCGATAAAAGCCTGCATTTGTATACTCAAATATTTATTTGTATATACAAATATAACAGATAAACGAATGGGTCAAGCGATCCCGTTAGAAAAGCTTGGTTCAAAAAGGTGTGTTATTGGTTTCTCAAAGGTGTATTTGCGAGCGCAGCTTATAGCGTTTTCCGGGGTGAATCAGCTGTGCATAGCTAATGAGGTGCCGCGCTGACCAAGTTCTTCGCAATAGAAGCAAACAAGGCTCGGTTGTATTGATTTTCAAGAGATTAGCGGTATCAGGCGTTGGCAAAATTGCTTCGACAACGTGCTCGATATCGGTTAAAGGGCAGTTTTTACTCAGGTACTCATTGGGTGTGGCGCGGGTAAAGTCCTGCGCCAAGTATTCAGGTGCCCACTCAGGGTTCACATAACGCTCTTCAAGCTGGATAGGTTGCTCATTCTCAAAGTGCAGCACCCGCGAGTGAAACACCTCGCTGCCTACTCGAACACCTAATTGCACCGCCACCGACTCACTGGCCGCAATCGCTTCTAAACAAAGCACTTCGCTATGAAAGACGTGGCCTCGCAGCTTCACTTCATCGGCAATGTTGTTGATCGTTTGCAGCGGGGATTCTGCTTTCAGATCCGTTACGTACGTGCCTTGCCCCGCCGTGCGAATCAGCAAACCCACCTGCACCAGATCGCGAATCGCTTTATTCACCGTCATACGGCTGACAGAAAACAGGTCTGCCAGCGCATGTTCAGTCGGAATCTGGCTGTGAGGTGGGTAAACCCCTTGGTCTATCGCATCAACAATGTGCTGTTTGATCTGCTGATAACGCGGCTGTTTGGCGTTCAAAACATACTTCCATCCACAACAAGGCCTGCATTATTACTGATGCAGGCGCTTATCGTCCACTACCCGCAGTGCAATCAAATCACTGTCTTTGGTGATAACCAGCCCAGAATCAACCCGCATACAGCTGCCGGCAAAATGCCCAGCTGTAGAGAAGGTGCACACCTGCGCTCGATATCCCGACACATCAGGAAGCTTCCATAACGCCTGATAAATCTGATCCTGCGCGGCAAACTGCCCGTGAGTTTCTTCCATCAGGTTGGATTCGCGGTCATACAGGCTGATGTTGGCACCACAACGCCCTACAATCGGCTTACTCACATAGCCGGCTTTTTGCAGTGCGGGGGTCAGTTCAAAATGACTTTCCAGCAAATAAGGATGGTCAGGAAACAGCATCCATAACACGGGTAAAATAGCTTTATTGCTGGGAATTAACGTCCAAAGAGGCTCGTACACCATCACGCCTGGGCGCAGCAATACATCCACCAACCGAGGCGTTTCACTACGTACCTGCTCGGTACTGTACGTTGCTAATCGGCGTTCATCATCGGCACACTCATCACGGATCTGATCCAGTGCGGTTTCCCACGCCCAAGTTTTCCAGACCCAGCAGATTTTATCGCCAACGGCATCAACGACATTGCCCTCGCTATCCCACGCCAACCCTTTCACACCGGTAATCACTTTGCAGGGAATACCTGCGCTTTCGATGGCCTTTTTCATAAAGAGCGCGTGGTAGCTTTCTTCAAGATCGGTGTCTTGCATGATATGCAATACATCGTTCACATCACTGTGCTGCCACGCCGTGACTAGCTCTTCGATCAGCTCTTCTGCTGAGCCTTCACCCTCAGTGCAATGGCGGTATTCGGCCCATTTATCCTGCACTAAGCCGGCTTCCATGTAACAAGAGGCAGAGTCACAGTTATACTCATATACCTTGATACCTTTTGCAGACATAGCAAAGTCAAAGCGTCCGGTAATCATCTGATTACGACGGTTATCCCACGATTGACGGATACGCGGCCACAATGCAGAAGGGATATTAAACTTGGCCAGTAAGGCTTCATCCTGCAACACATAATCGGTGGCATGCATAAACAGCGCATGCAACTCGTTGGTGGCGCGTTTTAACTCGCGCTGCGCGGTTTCTGATAGCACCATATAACGGTTACGGTCAGCCTCCTGACTACTTAGCTTATGGCCTTTCATCATCGCCACGTACGCTTCTTCATCAGGGTTTGCCACATTCAGCCAACTACGGGCAGGCTCGGTTGGCTCGGGTAGCTCTCGCAACGCAATATCAAACAACGCTGGGTCGACAGGCACAATTTTTTCGGCATGCAGATCATCTTCAGTCTGCATTACCCAGCCTAGAATGGTTGCATCACCATATGAGCAGCGCAACCAATAGCCGCCATCGTCGGTTACTTTGGCTGGTATCGCGCGTGAAAAGCCCAGCCCTTGTGGCCATACTTCATGGGTAACGTTCTGCTCCACTAAGCACAAACGGTCGGGGTGAACTTCGGTGACGATCGCAACATGGCCAGTGATTTCAAACTCGCCACCTTCGCTCCAGATCAACATCGCACCCGGCTCAGGATGGCGTTGCGAGCCATTGCGGAACGACTTTAACGGCAAGCGCGTGTTATCTTGCACAACGCGGACATTCTGCAACCGGAAAATATCGTAGGCCATCGCCACATCATCAAAGATGTAGCCGTGGTTGATATACAACCAACGGCGGGCAAACTCGACACACTGCCACTTATAACCCATAAAAATGCCATCCACATAACTGCGGTAGGCATGTCGATTAGGCAACTCGTTATCATCGGCTGATGCATAATCGGAAGAAAACACCGGCACATCGCCAGGTGCGACACCTAACAGCGTACCAAAGGGTGCGGCTTTAGGTTTTTGTTTAGGTTGCATGGGGTTCAATCCTGATCGGATACAGTGACAAACGAAGGCTTGCCAGACGAGCTGTTCATATCACAAAGCATATAATTGGCAGGGCGCGCATGCAAGACACTCATCACTGACTACAGTAATAGTGCCCGCGCAATAGAGAGCCGCTAGATAATCTCTGCAGCTCTTCTATTGACAATTTTACTAGCGAGCGTGATCGATCAGATCTTCCACAACCTCTTGCTCTTCGTGAAGATCATCAGATTCAGGAGACTCTTTTGGCAAAATCAAGTTCAGTACAATGGCAACTAAACCACACAGACTGATACCCTGCAGACTAAAGTCATTACCACCTACAACCATTCCACCGATTCCAAAAACCAAAACCGTGGCCACGATAATCAGGTTCCTCTGTTGCGCCATATCCACTTTGGCTTTGATCAGCGTATTCAAACCCACTGCAGCAATGGAGCCAAACAACAAAATAAGAATGCCGCCCATGACCGGTGTAGGAATTGTTTGCAATGCAGCTCCAAACTTAGCAACCAAGGCCATCAGAATCGCAAAAATAGCTGCCCAGATCATGATTGCAGGATTAAATGACCTCGTTAGCATGACGGCACCGGTAACTTCAGAATAGGTTGTATTAGGCGGGCCACCTAATAACGCAGCTGCTGATGTCGCTACACCATCACCAAAGATCGTACGATGCAAACCAGGCTTTTTCACATAATCTTTACCGGTCACATTGCTGATCGCCAAGATATCTCCAACATGCTCAATAGCCGGAGCTATCGCAACAGGCACCATAAAAAGGATGGTCTGCCAGTTAAAGGTTGGTAACGTAAAGTTTGGGATAGCAAAAACGGGGGCCGCAGAAATTGCATCATAACTGACCATACCCATAACATTCGCTGTGATATAACCGGCCAATACACCAAAGAGGATAGGTATAAGGCGAAAGATACCTTTAGCTAAAGAGGCAGCCAGCAAAGTGGTCAGGAGCGAAATCATCGAAACAATCATGGCATCCTGATAAGGGAATAATTCAGCAGCACCATCACCCGTTTTACCCATCGCTAAATTAACTGCAACGGGCGCTAAACCCAAGCCAATCACCATGATGACAGGGCCCGTCACAACGGGAGGCATTAAACGATGTAGAAACCCCACACCTCTAAGCTTAACCATCGCTCCGAGGATCATGTAAACAACACCCGCAGCAAACAAACCACCTAAAGTATCCGACATCCCCCATGTTTGAACGCTGTAAAGAATCGGGGCGATAAACGCAAATGACGACGCCAAAAAGATGGGCACCATCCGCTTTGTCACAAATTGAAAAAGTAGCGTACCTACACCGGCGGTAAACAAGGCCACACTGGGATCCATACCCGTTAACAGTGGCATTAATACCAGCGCACCAAACGCCACGAACAACATCTGGGAACCGGCTAAAGCACTTTTCCAGACAGACTCGTTTGAATTCATCTTTATTCCAGCCTTATGAATGATTATGCACTATTTTGTACCAAAGATTTTATCGCCAGCATCACCCAAACCTGGAATGATGTAACCATCTTCGTTCAGATGACTATCGATAGATGCAGTGAAAATATCCACATCCGGGTGGGCAGCGACCACCTTCGCGATACCCTCAGGAGCAGCAACCAAGACCAAGGCACGAATGCTAGTACAGCCTGCTTTTTTCAGCATATCGATAGTGGCTATCATAGAGCCACCCGTCGCAAGCATAGGGTCAACAATCAGCGCCATGCGCTCCTCAATGTCATGTGCCAGCTTCTCAAAATAAGGAACTGGCTCTAGAGTCTCTTCATCACGGTATAGGCCAACCACGCTGATTTTTGCGCTCGGCACCAAATCCAGTACGCCATCCAACATCCCAATACCAGCGCGTAAAATGGGCACTACCGTAAACTTTTTCCCCTTGATCTGTTCTGCCTGAATCGGGCCACACCACCCCTCAACCTCATAAGTTTCAAGTTCAAGGTCTTTGGTGGCTTCGTACGTAAGTAGAGCGCCAACTTCTGCAGCCAACTGCCGAAACCCTCGTGTGCTTTTCGATGACGACCGCATCAAACCCAGCTTATGCCTTACCAGTGGGTGTTTAATCTCTTGTACGCTCATGCTTTATTCCTAATCTTTGATGCCTTTCCCGACACGCACTCAATTCATAATCCATAGGTCGAAAGAGTAGCGAAACCTGACTCTGATGTCATGATTTGTTATCAATAACTTGCCCTTTTCTGCCCTGATACAGTATCGTTTCTACACAATCTTCAGCGTTTTCTTATTCAGGCTCACAGATGAGCACAATCAAGCGATTAATTTATGTCCCAAACTGATATCGATCATATAAAAAAAATCTATATTGAAGCTGACTTGCTATATAGCGAGTCCGAAGTCGAAGCCGCCATCAATAAAATGGCAGCAGACATCTCCGCCGCATTGGCCGAGTCGGACCCAGTTATCTTTACTATTATGAATGGCGGCTTGGTCATTGGAGGGAAGCTTCTCACTAAACTTAACTTCCCGTTGGAAGCAGGTTACATGCACGCTACCCGCTACCGGAATACCACATCAGGCCATGATCTGGAGTGGAAAGTAGCCCCGATGATCGACTTTTCTGGCCGCCCAGTTCTGATTGTCGACGACATTCTTGATGAAGGCCACACGCTGGCTGAAATCATCAGTTTCTGCCACCAAAAAGGAGCTTCCAGCGTTCAAACCGCTGTTCTAGTAAATAAGCTGCATGACCGTAAAGCCAGCGAAGATTTAAAAGCAGATTTTGTGGGTTTAGATGTAGAAGATCGCTACATTTTTGGATACGGAATGGATTACCACGGCTATTGGCGCAATGCGCCCGGCATTTTTGCAGTCAAGGGCAAATAATAGTGTGCTTAAAAAAATGGCCGATAAGTTCGGCCATTTTACTCAGTAAATAGAATGAAAATCAGGGGTGAAGCTCTTTAAACAGCTCCACAAATTCGAGGGTCAGCTTATGCTTAGGGGCTAGATGAATCAGAGGTTTAGATTCATTATGCGATTCACGCATCTTAACTGAAGCAGATATCTTCGCATTAAGGACAGGTAGCTCTTCGGCCAGCAGTTCTTCAACCATCTTTTTGGGCAACGAAGCACGCGGCTGGTATTGGTTCACCACAATCCCTTCTACCTGCAAAGCTTCGTTATGATCCATCCGGGTTTCATTAACGTTGTCTAACAACGAATAAAGCGCATGGCGGGCAAACTCATCACAATCAAACGGTATCAAACAGCGCTCCGCCGCGACTAACGCCGACAAAGTAAAGAAGTTGAACGCTGGCGGAGTATCAATATAGATTGCATCAAAATCATCCAGACGCTCAATCGCTTCTTTCAACTTATAAATTTTATGCTTGGTTTCCAATTTCGCTTGTAAATCAGCAACATCAGGGTTCGCAGGCAGTAAAAAAAGGTTCTCGTAAGGCGTTTGATGGATAAACGCCTCAGGACCTTGAGGCTTGAGCTGAAACGTCAATGTTTGCTCAAAAAAAGCCTTTATGTCCTGATCGAGTTTCTCACTCCCGGGGCCATATAGGTATTGGGTTGAGTTACATTGAGGATCCAGATCAATAACCAACGTTTTAAGACCCTGTGCGGCGCTGATAGCCGCAAGATTAGCGGTGATACTGGACTTACCCACACCGCCTTTCTGATTGAATACGACACGTCTCATCTGTTATTACTCCACTTATCCCTGAGACAATAGCTCACGAAGATCGATAATGGCAGCGTTGGCCCGGGAAATATAAGAAGCCATCACCAAAGAATGATTTGCCAAAAAGCCGAACTCCGTTCCATTCAAAATCATAGGGCTCCAGATAGTGCCCTGCGTTGCTTCCAGTTCTCGGATAATTTGCAACAAGCTGACTCGAGCATTTTTCTTATCCAATGCAGGACCAAAATCTTGCTCGATACCTTTTAGTAGATGGATGAGTGCCCAAGCCGTTCCTCTTGCCTCATAAAAGACATCATCAATCTCAAAAAATGAGGTTTTAATTTCCATATCATTCAGAGAAGCAGTTGATTGCCCTGCATCAGCCTCACCAGCCAAGTCAGTATTTAGGCGCTTCTGCCCCACGCTAGCACTCAAGCGCTGGGACAAACTACCCAACCGCGTACTGACATCTGCCAACCAATTGTTCAGATTATCCGCCCGAGCATAAAACTGAGCATCAGGCTGAGACGGGTCCTGCAAACGCAGGTAATAGCTATTCAACCCCTTAAGGGCTTTTCTATACTCGCCTTCAGATGATGGAAACAGCCAGCTGTTATTATTGAAATGCAGCATAGGCTCAGCCTTAGCCAAATCAGGATCTTCCGTTGATTGAGACTGAGAGCGACTGAAATCCTTACGCATAGCTCTCGCCATGTCCCTAGCTTGAACCAATACACCAAACTCCCAGTTAGGCATATTATCCAACCAGACGCCGGGAGGAGTTCGATCATTACTCAAATAACCGCCTGACTTCTCTAATAATGTTTCCGTCACTCGTACCAACGCACCTGTCGTTGCGACACCCACAACCGGTTTACCAGAAACATCGGTAGATCTCACCTCAAAGGGATCAGGCTCAATACTCCAGTAAATACCCACGCCACCTGCAATTAATAGATACACAACAACCAAAGCCAGAAAACTTTTCAAAATCCGACTTCCTCCAATTCCTGCAGTGAGTGAGTCCCAGAAACTAAACCAGATCTGCTGCAACTTATCCAAAATTTTCCCTCGTTTTTCATCATTGCATATAAATGCTTGTGCTGCACCGCACTATCACCCATTTACCGGCCAGAATCAATACGGCGTAGGGGTAACAGACTTCTAGCAAATAAAAGTGAACAACTACTTAATCAAGCATCTACCACAGGGCAGAATGCTGTGAATATAGTAACGAACGTCGGCAAAAAAGCGGCTATCCTGCAAATAAATAACCTACATGTAGACAGTTTGCGATGTTTAATGCAAACTATTGCCCAAGTTTACTGTCACTACCAAACTCACTGTGAATAAGGCATCTTGGAATGTCCAGATTTCTCCTCTTAAATGGCCCTAACTTAAACCTGCTAGGCACTCGTGAGCCTGATGTTTACGGTGCAACGACCCTACAGGATATCGAGCAAGAGTTACAACAAGAGGCAATATCAGCTGGGCACGACCTTGAGTATTTTCAGAGCAATGCAGAGTTTGCATTAATTGAACGGATTCATCAGGCACAAAAAGAGAATATTGACTTCATTATTATCAACCCCGCGGCATATACACATACCAGTGTTGCTATAAGGGATGCATTACTAGGGGTAAACATTCCCTTTATTGAAGTTCATTTATCTAATGTGCACGCTCGCGAGCCTTTCCGCCACCATTCCTACTTGTCAGATATCGCTAAAGGCGTCATTTGCGGCTTAGGTAGTGATGGCTATCGATATGCATTGAGTTCTGCAATCAAGATGACAGAACAATCCTGAACCCGAACAGATAATTGCGCTGTATATACGCGCCTCTATTGAGAGAAAGAGATTAGAATGGACATCCGCAAAGTTAAAAAGCTGATTGAACTTCTGGAAGAATCCAATATTAACGAAATTGAGATTAAAGAAGGCGAAGAGTCAGTACGCATCAGCCGTGGCTCATCAATTCAGGCACCGTACCCTATGCCTGTAGCCGCACCAGCACCTGTCGCTCCTCCTGCTGCAGTTGCACCGGTCGCTAGCCAACCAGAAGAAGCCAAACACAATGGTCATGTGGTGTTGTCACCGATGGTGGGTACCTTTTATCGCTCCCCTTCCCCAAGCTCTCCGGTTTTTATTGAGGTTGGACAGACAGTTAAAGTGGGTGATGTGATCTGTATCGTTGAAGCCATGAAGATGATGAACCAGATTGAAGCCGATAAAGCAGGCGTTATCGAAGCCATTCTCGTAGAAGACGGCCAACCTGTCGAATACGATCAGCCACTGGTTACTATCGTTTAATCGCCCGAAAGTCAGCGAAAGGAAATACCCAGATGCTGGAAAAAGTAGTTATTGCAAACCGAGGCGAAATTGCTCTTCGAATTCTAAGAGCATGTAAAGAACTCGGCATTAAAACGGTTGCCATCCACTCTCAAGCCGACCGTGACCTTATGCATGTACGTTTAGCAGATCAGGCTGTATGTATCGGCCCAGCTTCTTCTGCTCTGAGTTACTTAAATATCCCTGCCATTATCAGCGCTGCCGAAGTAACAGACGCGACCGGAATTCATCCCGGTTATGGCTTCTTAGCTGAGAATGCAGGCTTTGCCGAACAGGTAGAACGCTCAGGATTTACCTTTATCGGACCAACAGCGGATGTTATCCGTTTGATGGGCGATAAAGTTTCCGCGATTGAAGCGATGAAAAAAGCCGGTGTCCCGACGGTTCCCGGTTCAGACGGCCCACTTCCTGAAGATGGCGATAAGATTCATGCAATCGCTAAGAAAATTGGCTATCCGGTCATTATCAAAGCAGCTGCCGGTGGTGGTGGACGAGGAATGCGAGTGGTTCACTCAGAAGCGGCTCTCTTGAACTCCGTCCATATTACACAATCCGAGGCAGGTGCAGCCTTTGGCGATTCCACCGTTTACATGGAGAAGTACTTAGAGAATCCTCGCCATGTAGAAGTTCAGGTGATCGCCGATGGTCAGGGCAATGCCATCCACCTCTATGATCGTGACTGCTCGATGCAACGCCGTCACCAAAAAGTTGTGGAAGAAGCACCCGCTCCAGGCATTGATGAGGAAGCACGTAAGAAAGTACTGCAGTCCTGTGTTGATGCCTGTATTGAGATCAATTACCGCGGCGCCGGAACTTTCGAATTCCTCTACGAAGATGGTCACTTCTACTTTATCGAGATGAACACACGTGTTCAGGTAGAGCACCCCGTCACAGAAATGATTACGGGCGTTGATATCGTAAAAGAGCAATTGCGTATCGCCTCAGGCTTGCCATTATCTTATAAGCAAGGAGATATCGTGGCTCGCGGCCATGCGTTTGAATGCAGAATCAACGCAGAAGACCCTAAAACCTTCTTGCCAAGTCCTGGTCGGGTAGGACACTTCCACGTTCCCGGCGGCAACGGTGTGCGAGTTGACTCTCATCTCTATGATGGCTATACCGTACCACCTCATTACGATTCTTTGGTAGCTAAGTTAATTACCTACGGTGAAGATCGTGAGACAGCTCTTATTCGCATGCGAAATGCATTAGACGAGATGCTGGTTGAAGGCATTCGCACCAACATACCGCTTCATCAGGAAATCATGAGAGATTCTCATTTCGGTAAAGGGGGCGTAAACATCCACTACCTAGAGAAAAAACTAGGACTGTAAGCCTCCTTACTTATACCCTAAGCCCGCATCGCGGGCTTTTTTGTTTTCAGAAGCAGTGATTTACACGCTATACTACCCATCCCAGATCGTCAGGACGCCAGAAAAAATGCCTTGGTTACAAATTAAAATGGATATCAAACCCGATACTTCCGAGCAGTTTGAAGATATTCTGCTAGCAGCAGGTTGCGCCGTTGTAACCTTTGAAGACGGTGCCGACCAACCCATTTTTGAACCAGATCTTGGTACGACCCCTCTTTGGCAGCATACAACGATCACAGGCCTGTTTGCTGCAGAGCATGATATTAGTGAAACCGAAGCGTTTATAAAACAAGCGCACCAGCAACTCTTTGACAACACGCCGTTTCCTCCCTTTAAAGCCGAAATACTCGAAGATAAGGACTGGGAACGCGAGTGGATGGCCAATTACCACCCTATGAGATTTGGACAACGCTTATGGATCTGCCCAAGCTGGCGGGATGTTCCTGATCCGAATGCTGTTAATTTAATGCTGGATCCAGGTCTCGCTTTTGGAACCGGCACTCACCCAACAACGGCGCTCTGTCTTGAATGGCTTGACGGCCAGGCACTGACCGATTGCACCGTCACAGACTACGGCTGCGGTTCAGGAATACTCGGCATTGCCGCTCTGCTGTTGGGTGCAAAACATGTCATTGCTGTTGATATTGACCCGCAAGCTTTACAAGCAACACGAGATAACCAACAGAGAAACCAGTTACCCAACAGCAAAATGGACGTTTATCTTCCCGAAAATGCCCCACAGGAGGAGAGCGATCTACTCGTTGCCAATATACTCGCGGGTCCATTGGTTGCTTTAGCGCCTCAACTCGCCGGTCGTATTCGCTCAGGAGGACGGCTTGCATTATCAGGCCTACTCACCCAACAAGCTGATGAAATTATCGAAGCTTACAGCCCTTGGTTTGATTTAGATCCGGTTGCCGAGAAAGAGGAATGGATCCGGGTAACAGGCATTAAAAAATGAGCAACGGGCAGCTAAAAACAAGCTGTCCTGCGTGCAATACTGTTTTTGTTGTTACTGATGGACAGTTAAAAATTGCTGACGGTCTCGTCCGTTGCGGCTCATGTCTGAATGTTTTTAACGCAGCCAAGCACGCTGTCGCTGAAAACAACGTCCAACCGGAACCACCTTTGCAAGCTGAGGTTAGTGAGCCACTGATCTCTCCTATCAATCCCGAGCAGCCGACCTCAAATGGCTCACCCCAAAACTCAACACCTGAGAATGATGTTGATCAGGTATTAATTCCCTCCCATATTGAAGAGGGCGCCATTACACAAACCTTACGTATTACAGAGACTCCTGTAGAACTAAATTCTGAGTCCCTTAGCCCGACAAAAAAAAGCCAACCCGCAAACTGGCTTTACATGATAGCTGTGGGCTTTTTTACTGTGCTTTTGGTAGTACAGCTGTTTTGGTTCAAACAAGATAAATGGCAACAAAGTAGCCTTCTTCGCCCGGTCTACGCCACAGTCTATGAACTGCAGAATAAAGCGCTTCCTCACAACAGTCGCTTGGATCTCATTACGAATCAGCAGATGATCATTCAACCTCACGAAGAGTTTTTGGATGCGATTCGTATCTCCTTACTCCTAGAAAATACAGCAAGCTTTCGCCAACCTTTCCCAACACTCAGGCTGGTCTTTTCAGACATAAAAGGCAGACCTGTAGCACAACGGACATTATCCCCAAAGCAATACATAGACCCAACGCTTTTCCCACAAGCACTGATGCCCGTATCACAACCAATCCAGATACAGTTAGACATGATGACACCCGGCCGAAGAGCCGTCAGCTATCAGGTTATACTGCTTCCAGCAACCCCAAAAAGCGGTTAAAAAATCATCAAAACAGGTTGGAGCAACAAGCGCTAAGGGGTATCATTACGCGCTTCCTTTGAACACTCTCTCATCTATCGTTGAAGCGATGGATGGTTCACTTGCTGAAGCTAAGGTTTGCAATGTTCCAGATTGGTCCCTATGAAATCGATAGTCAGGTGATACTTGCCCCAATGGCAGGTGTAACGGACCAACCTTTCCGACAGCTTTGTCGGCGTTTAGGCGCCGGCTTGGTGGTTTCAGAGATGGTGACTTCCGATACTCGACTGTGGAAAAGCCGAAAATCAAGCTATCGGCTCAATCATGCAGGGGAAGCAGAACCACGCTCTGTACAAATTGCCGGTGGAGATCCGGATATGATGGCAGAGGCTGCGCGTATGAATGTGGAACGCGGCGCTCAAATCATTGATATCAACATGGGATGTCCTGCTAAGAAAGTCTGCAACAAAGCGGCAGGATCTGCATTAATGAAAGACGAGCCTTTGGTGCGCTCCATTTTGACAGCGGTGGTGGATGCTGTTGATGTGCCAGTGACACTCAAAATTCGCACAGGATGGTCTCCTGAAAACAGAAATGCAGAAACAATCGCAAGGATGGCAGAAGATGCAGGTATACGGGCTTTAACAATCCATGGAAGAACTCGATCCTGCGGATATCGAGGCGACGCCGAATACCAAACGATTGCCAAAGTCAGAGAAGCTATTGATATTCCGTTATTTGCAAACGGTGACATCTCTTCGCCCCATAAGGCGGCAGAGGTTTTGCAATTCACCGGAGCAGACGCTGTCATGATAGGCCGGCCAGCTCAAGGGAATCCTTGGATCTTTAGAGAGATAGATCACTATTTACGCCATGGAAAGCTACTTAAAAAGCCTTCAAGCAAAGAGGTCAAAGATACACTGCTGCACCATGTTGCAGCGCTACATCGCTTTTATGGCGACTTTATGGGCGTACGAATTGCGCGAAAACATGTTGGCTGGTACTTGCATCATCAGCCAAAAGGCGTATCGTTCCGCGCTCATTTTAACCAATTAGAATCAGCAGTCGAACAGGTTGCAGCGATTGAACACTATTTCGAACAGGTTCGCTCCTCTGCTGCCTGATTCAAGTCAACGGGTATATAAGTACTGTGGATATTAAAGAAAACATGTCAACCTCTTTTATCAGAACATCACACGAAGAGACGCAGCATCAAACGCTACGGGATAGTGTACAGAGCTCTCTGAACCACTATTTCAAACAGTTGGATGGGCAACCTGTCACTGATGTGTACCAAATGGTTCTGTCGGAGATCGAAGCCCCTCTCTTCGAAACAGTGATGGCATATACCAAAGACAATCAGACCAAAGCTTCCGAATTGTTGGGACTAAATCGCGGTACCCTGCGAAAAAAACTGAAGCAATACGGCTTACTGTAAATTTTCATTTTTAAAACGATAGTGGCATAAATATGGCTGAGCAAAATTACACACCCATCCGTCGAGCACTTATCAGTGTCTCAGATAAAACCGGCATCGTTGAGTTTGCAAAAGAACTGAGCACTCAGGGAACTGAAATCCTATCCACAGGCGGCACTTACAAACTACTGTGTGAAAACGGTATCCCTGCAGTAGAAGTGTCTGACTACACAGGCTTTCCTGAAATGATGGATGGGCGCGTTAAAACTTTGCACCCAAAAGTTCATGGCGGCATTCTGGGACGCCGTGGCCAAGATGATGCAATCATGAATGAACATGGCATCCAACCGATCGATATGGTTGTTGTAAATCTGTATCCTTTTGAACAGACCATTGCTCGCCCTGATTGTGACCTGCCTATGGCGATCGAAAATATCGATATTGGTGGCCCAACCATGGTGCGTTCAGCCGCTAAAAATCACAAAGATGTGGCCATTGTTGTCAATGCTTCCAGCTATCCTGTTGTACTTGCAGAGCTTGCCAGCCATCAGGGACTTTGCCACAAAACACGTTTTGACTTAGCCGTTCAAGCCTTTGAACATACAGCCGCTTACGATGGCATGATTGCTAATTACTTAGGCGCGATCGTCGAGAGTGATGACGAGGAAGAAGCTGCAGACTTTCCGCGAACCTTCAACACGCAGTTCGTTAAAGCGCAAGATATGCGTTACGGTGAGAATCCCCACCAACGCGCAGCTTTCTACGTAGAAGCTAACCCTTCGGAAGCCTCTGTTGCAACGGCTCGTCAATTACAAGGAAAAGCTCTGTCCTTTAACAATGTAGCTGATACCGATGCGGCGCTTGAATGCGTTAAACCTTTCCGTGAACCTGCGTGCGTTATTGTTAAGCACGCCAACCCTTGCGGTGTAGCGATAGGTAACGACATCTTGGAGGCCTATAATTTAGCCTTTCAGACAGACCCTACCTCTGCGTTTGGTGGCATAATCGCCTTCAACCGTGAACTTGATGGCAAAACTGCACAAGCCATCGTAGAACGCCAGTTTGTTGAAGTCATCATCGCTCCTTCCGTTACCCAAGAAGCCTCTGATATCGTCGCTGCTAAACCTAATGTGCGTTTACTGGCATGTGGCGAGTGGGATGCTAATCGCGTTCGTGGTTTTGATTATAAGCGCGTCAATGGTGGCTTGCTTGTACAGGATCGGGATCTTGGCATGGTTAACGCAGCTGAGCTAAAGGTTGTGACTGAGAAAGTCCCATCGGAACAAGAAATTCGGGATCTTCTATTCTGCTGGGAAGTCGCTAAGTTTGTAAAATCTAACGCAATTGTTTATGCCAAAAATGGGCAAACTATTGGCATTGGCGCAGGTCAAATGAGCCGCGTGTATAGTGCCAAGATCGCGGGTATTAAAGCGGCTGATGAAGGCTTAGAAGTTCGCGGCTCTGTGATGGCCTCTGACGCCTTCTTCCCCTTCAGGGACGGTATAGACTCTGCAGCAGCGGCAGGCATCAGTGCAGTCATTCAGCCCGGTGGCTCAATGCGTGATCAAGAAGTGATAGACGCAGCGAACGAACACGGCATGGCAATGGTCTTTACCGGCATGCGTCATTTCCGCCACTAAGTTTAACCGGTGTGGGGTCTTTCTTCGGCCCCTACCTAGGAAAGAGTAAATGATATGAAAATTCTCATTATAGGCTCAGGCGGTCGTGAACACGCATTAGCTTGGTCAGCCACTAACGACCCTCGTGTTAGCGAAGTATTTGTCGCACCAGGTAACGCAGCTACCGCATTAGAACCGGGTATGAGCAATGTTGCGATTGACGTCTTAGACATCGATAACCTGATAGATTTTGCCAAAGAAAATGCTATTGACCTGACCATCGTAGGTCCGGAAGCGCCTTTGGTTGCGGGTATTGTCGACAAATTCAGAGCAGCAGGCCTTCCGATCTTTGGCCCAACGGCGGGTGCTGCTCAGCTAGAAGGCTCAAAAGCGTTTACTAAAGACTTTTTAGCGCGCCACAACATACCTTCCGCTGATTATCAAAACTTCACTGAAATTGAGCCTGCACTCGCTTACGTACGTGAAAAAGGCGCTCCGATCGTCGTCAAAGCTGACGGCTTAGCAGCAGGCAAAGGGGTTATCGTAGCAATGACCCTAGAAGAAGCTGAAGATGCCATTCGCGATATGCTCGCAGGCAACGCCTTTGGTGAAGCAGGCAGCCGAGTCGTGGTTGAGGAATTCCTCGATGGTGAAGAAGCCTCATTTATTGTGATGGTCGACGGTAACAACGTGCTTAGCATGGCCACCAGCCAAGACCATAAGCGCGTAGGCAATGGTGATACCGGTCTGAATACTGGCGGTATGGGTGCATACTCTCCTGCTCCGGTTGTTACACCTGATATCCACCAGCGCATTATGGATGAAGTGATCATGCCTACGGTGAAAGGAATGAAAGCCGAAGGTAATGACTACACAGGCTTTTTATACGCAGGCCTTATGATTATGGCCGATGGCACACCAAAAGTGATCGAATACAACTGTCGCTTTGGTGACCCTGAAACTCAACCGATTATGCTTCGCCTGAAAACAAGCATTGTTGCGCTATGTGAAGCGGCCTTAGCTGGCAAGCTGGACACAACAACAGCCGAGTGGGATTCACGCTGCGCGGTGGGCGTGGTTATGGCTGCTGGCGGCTATCCAGGTGATTACCGTAAAGGGGATGTCATATCCTTCCCTGCCATAGCACCGGAAGGCACTAAGATTTTCCATGCAGGCACAAAAGAAGAGCAAGGCCAAGTGGTAACCGCAGGTGGTCGCGTGCTGTGTGTGACAGCACTTGGCAATACGGTCACCGAAGCTCAACAACGTGCTTACACGCTGGTTGAACAAACGACTTGGAAAGATGCTTATTATCGAAACGATATCGCTTATCGCGCCATCGCTCGAGAGAAAGTCTGATCTTCCTTTAATAAAGCCACCTTAGGGTGGCTTTATTATTACTTATTAATTAACCACGAGTTAAGGGATAGCGTTCTACCCTACGCAACCAGACTTTGCTCAGGTTATAATTGCTCGAATTTGTATTTTTCATAGTGAAGAAATGCAGTAAGCTACAACCTCTTTAGCGGACTAAGTTGACAATTCATGGATATTAAACGTACCCCTCTTGCACTATTTCTCGCCGCCACGATAACAACGGGATGCAATGCCGAAAGCAACGGCAATAATAACTCTGAATATTGTCGCAATGGTGGTTCTGCTACCGACTATACTTGTGACGAAAATGCACAAAAGCCAGATAAGGAGCTGATTGACGCTCGCGCTTTAGCTTCGACCGATGAAGCTTGGATGCAGAGCAAACTAGCTGAAATCAAAGCATGGCTGCAGCAAGAGCAATCTGAAGGCACATCAGCCCCTAGTACGACAGTAAAGTCATCACCCCCTTCAGGGCTTGCTGTGCGTAACCCGGCTGCTACTGACCCAGAACTTATGCGCATTGAGGCAATGTCGAACCAAGGTAACCATCGTGGTGCGATGTCTGCAGTTAATAGTTACATGGCATCTCGCCCTGACGCATTGGAAGGTTTACTTACCAAGAGTCTCGTATTGAGCAATATGGGACAAGATAAAGAAGCTGAGGCTCTACTTAAAAACACCATCGCCCGCTATCCTGCCTCCCCCGAAGCATACAACAACCTAGCGGTACTTTATGCAGGCCAAAACGATTATGGCCGAGCTATTGAAACGTTATTACAGGCATTCAGTACCAATCCAACCTATGCTCAGGTTCACCAAAACCTACGTGAACTTTACGCCACGGTTGCCTCTCAGGCGTACACGCGCGCACTGGATCTCAACGAACAAAATGCTAACGCACCAAAATTGGTAATGTTACGCCGAACATCCGATAACAATCTTCCACAAATTAATTACCAGCCCGCTGCATTAGATACCACATCAAGCACACTGGTATTGGCCGACTCAAATAAAGTGAAAGAATCGGCTCCAAAAACAGTGACCAGCGCCGTCACCACGGTTAGTAAACCTACCCCTACACCGGCTGTGATCGAACCTGAAGTTGTACAAAGCCAACCCATTATCATAGCGAGCAAAAGCGAGCCTGAGGATAAAGAGGCGCCTCAAGTGGTTGCAACACCTCAACCACCTGCAGTATCAAAAGCGCCAGTACAAAAAGAGCCTGCACCAACAGTGCCGGAGCATATTTTGGTTAAAGAGGCCGTTAAACACGTCGATAGCTGGGCAAGTGCTTGGAGTAGCCAAAATACAGAAGGCTACCTCAATGCCTACAGCAACGATTTCCGCCCATCCAATGGTCTATCTCATTCAACGTGGGCAAAGCAACGTAAACAGCGCTTAACGAAACCAACGTTCATCGAAGTTAAAATTGAAGATTTGCGCACACGTATTATCAATAAGACAACAGCCAACGTTTCTTTTAAACAAATTTATAAATCAAACACTTATAGTGATGTTACAAACAAGCAGCTAACGCTAACACGTATCAACAATCAGTGGCGCATCACTGAAGAGCGCTCTCTATAAAAAGGCCTCTTAGAGTGGACGAACTTCCCGGCTAGTCTCGTCCACTATGACCCAGCGCTTATCCGATTTTTCTAACAACAACTCTTTGAATGTTTCATCTTGGTAGCTTGGTGAGCGATAGATTTGCCAAAAACTCACTCTCGCCTTCCCCCCTAAAGATTCAACGGTGATTGGCCCCACCTCAATACGAATCCACAGAGGGTCCATAAGGCGCTTAACACGCCAACGACGCCACTCATCAGAAGACATATCTTTACGCCCTGAGTAATCTTCATGGTAGAAACTCAAGTAGCTCGAAACGCTCTGATTATTCCAAGCCTTTAACCACTCAAAAACCATCTCCTTAACCGCCGTCACCTCGGTAGGGATAAGTTCTGGCGGGTTTGCATCAGCAGGAACGTCTACCACACTATTTAGCGTTTTTTTCTCACTCACACTTTCTATTTGAATGTTATGCCAATAGTCAGGCAGGAAAACCGAAGTCGCTCGAACACCTAAATAAACTCCTATCGCCGCCACAGTAACACCCAACGCAAGGGAAGCCTGCCTAGATAACGGGGCCTTCTTAGCGTCTGTATGACGGATAAGCCTCTCAGGAATCACATCCACGAGAGGTCGAAGCGCTGCCTGTTTGCAACGCTGATCCGACATAATCAGCATGATTCGTAGTGCAAATTGCCCCGAATGATTTACAGGCCTGAACGCCAATAATTCAAGCAACTGGTCATCCGTGCAATCGCTCGCATCAACACAAACCCAAAGCGTATTTCCGGATTCAGCCCAGCGCCTAAGGCTATGAGTAATCAAGGCGGGATCACTCGTGGAGAGTTGTAACCGGTCACATAGAAATTCTGCGAACGTCGGAAAGATAGAAGGTATCCAGTTATAAAGCTGGATATCTGTCAGTATAGAGGTTAGGCGATCTTTCGACTCATCCAATTGAATGATGCCAAATTCAGGCAAGGCTGAAATCAACCAATCTTGTAGCCTGCTTGAACTCTGAGGTGTCAGCCCTTTCAAAGCATCAGGGACTAATCTATCAAGCATGTAGTAACCTTGTTACACAATAGCGCTATGGAACCCCTTTTGAAGGCGCCCCCTCATAAGCAATCTTCCACTTCCCTTTTTCGTTTAACCAGTACTGCCTTTTTATTGAATCTCCCTTATAGTTATCCGATTCGTACCGCTGGTTGAAAGTCACAACCATCAAATTGGGATCATTGGGATAAGTGAACAAACTTAAATCCGATATATCTACCTTGATATAAGACTTGCTGGAGTTCACCCGTTCTTTATAGGCAGAAAAGCTCTCATAGTTTTTATCGCTATCATTATATTGCTTAGAGTAGTGCGAAATATAACGCTGATGATCACGACTTTCCCAATCCTTACGCCAATTTTCAACGGTTTGCCTCAAACTCTTTTGACGTGAAAGCCATTCATCACGACCAACCCACTTCATATTATGGCCAATCAATACAGGGGTATTCTGGATATCAACCAGCTTATCTAAATCCTGAAAATCGGGGTTCGTTAAAGAGATACAACCCTCACTCGCTTTCGGAGGACGGCTATAGGTATCCACAGGCGAGCCATGTAGCCAAATGCCACTACCCGTTCGGCCATGTCGATAATCCCATACATTTGGATAATTTAGCGGCAATGCACCTGAACCATAGCGTTCTGGCAACGCTTCATCCTTAAATCGCCCCGTAACAAAATACACACCTAGTGGTGTTTTGAGATCGCCTCGCTTTTCCTTCTCTGTTCCACCTCGCCCGTAGGATGCGTAATAGTCTTTGACAAGATGGGGTTCACCATTGCGATTTTCCATAAGAAACAATCGAGAGTAGTTTGTATCAATCACAATTACATACTTTTGATCGTCACTCATCTGAATCAGACTTTCAGGGATAAGATCAGGGCCAGGCTTATCTTTATTAACACGCAAACGCACTTTTGCTTCTTCAATTAAGCCTTGAATCTCTTTTTGACGCTGCCCACCAAGGCTACCAATTCCCCCCAGAGGGTTAGCTTGAGCAGCTAATAAGTCAGCATACACTAGCTGTGCTAATCGAAAGTCTGGGCGTTTTTCGGTTAATTCACGAAACTGTGTTAATGCGGTGTCAAACTGCTGAGAAGCCAAGGACTCCAACCCTTGGATCAATAACTCCTCATTTCCCTCTGAAATACCATAATCGGTGGAGGCAGTGGCACTGAGTGAAAAGCTTAACAAAGAGCCCAATATTAGTTTCTTAAGTGTTTGCATTAGTCGCCCAAACCACAAATTTCGTATAAGTAGATAAAGGAAATACCTTAAAGATACTAGATAGTACCCCATTTTTCCTTCGCATTTTAGAAAAATCGCTAGCCAATATAAAGTCAAGTCAACTACTCGATAACACTTGGTTAGCAAAAATTATTTTATAAATTGCTTCATTGCACCATAAAAGCCTATTAGCCCATAAATCTAGCAGCAATTGTGCGCATGAATCGTTCTTTATGACGCTTTTGCAACGCAAAAATTCCTGTAGGTTTAATTTTTTGTAAAGAAAAATAGGCGGAACTTTCTTTATTCCTGTGCTATCCAGTAAGAGTAACAGTTTCCAAAAGTGACTGTGATTACGACCTGATTTCCCCAGTGTTAACAGAAACGGAGGACCCCGTTATGTTTACCCGAATGGAAAGTGCAGGAACCACTGATTTACATTTTTGTCTGGATCCTGCCTCTGGACTACGCGCTATTATCGCTATTCACTCGACCCACCTTGGCCCTGCAATTGGCGGCTGCCGCTTCTTGCCATATGCCAACGAACTTGACGCCGTTGAAGATGCCCTCAGACTTGCTAAGGGGATGAGCTACAAAGCCGCATTGGCAGGTTTACCTCATGGCGGCGGCAAATCTGTCATCATTTATCCAGAACATGAATTTGATCGCCATAAGCTAATGAAAGCATTTGGCAAGTTTATAGAAGCGCTTAATGGTCGATACATTACCGCGATGGACAGTGGCACCCTCACCACCGATATGGATGCTATCGCCTGCAGCACAAGATGGGTCTCGTGCACATCACAAAGTGGTGATCCTTCTCCCTATACAGCCATTGGGGTAATTGAGGGCATAAAAGCCGCCGTTCACTATCGCTATGGAAAACAGGATTTAGAAGGTCTACGTGTCGCTATTCAAGGTTTAGGTCACGTGGGCATGGCCGTAGCTGCACACCTTGCCATGGAAGGAGTGCATCTGACGGTAACCGATATCGACGCTTCCTTAGTACAGACAGCAATAAAGGAATATTCCGCCCACCCCGTGACACCCGATGCCATCTATGATGTTGATGCGGATATCTTCTGCCCTTGCGGTTTGGGAGCTATTCTCAATGACGCTACCCTACCTCGATTAAAAGCCCCCGTTATCGCAGGCTCTGCTAATAATCAATTGGCTGAGGAGCGGCATGGTATTGCGTTGGCAGAAAGAGGAATCCTGTACGTGCCTGACTATGTCATCAATAGTGGCGGCCTGATCTATGTTGCTCTTACACATGCTAATGAAGAAGCCTCTGTAATTCGCCACAAAGTGATGCAAATTAACCCCACCTTGCAGCGCATTTTCCAACAAGCTGAAGATGCCAAGATGGCTCCGTTTTTATTAGCCAACCAGATGGCAGAACAGATTTTCACTTCATCCAAAGATCAGCCCAACTTGGGGAGGGATACGTATGAAAACGGTCTATGAAGGAAATATAACCTTCTCACAGTATCTTGATGAGCGAAGCCAAGTGGTGGAGCCCTTACCAGAATGGGCACTCCATAGCCAACCTCTAACGGACTATTACAAGGGAATGGTGCTTGCTCGGCAGTTTGATAACAAAGCCATTGCATTACAACGAACAGGGCAGCTAGGGACATACGCCTCATTGGCCGGCAGTGAGGCTATAGATGTTGTGACAGCATCGTTGATGAGCTCTAACGATGTCTTAGTTCCCTATTATAGAAATCACATCATGCAGCATATTCGCGGTATGTCACTTTCAGACGTCTTACTCTATTGGGGAGGTGACGAACGTGGTAATAGCGCTGAGGCGCAGCGGCAAGATTTGCCTAACTGTGTGCCTATCGCCACACAATGCTTACACGCTTGTGGTATTGCATCGGCCATAAAAATTCGCCAACAAGATAAAGCCGTGATCTGTATGCAAGGGGATGGCGCTACATCTAAGGGTGATTTTATGGAAGCCTTAAATGTTGCAGGTGTTTGGCAGCTTCCCGTCGTTTTTATCATTAATAACAATCAATGGGCGATCTCTGTTCCCCGCAGCTTACAGAGCGTAGCTCCCACCTTAGCTCAAAAAGCTCTGGGCGCTGGTATACGGGGTGAGCAAGTAGATGGTAATGATGCTATCGCACTTCACCAGAGTATCGAGTTGGCACTAAAACGAGCAAGAGAAGGAAAAGGCCCGACGTTAATAGAAGCTATCAGCTATCGACTGTCTGATCACACAACAGCGGATGACGCCACGCGATATCGGGATCCAGAAGCACTGAAATCCGCATGGGATAAAGAGCCCATTAAACGTTTACGCAACTTCCTTCATCAGCAAAATTGGTGGAATGAAGCCGATGAAACTGCTCTGCAAAAAGAGGTTAGCCAAGCTGTTCAATCAGCCGTTGACGAGTACCTCAACACACCCGCCCAATCTATCAGTACGATCTTTGACTATCTCTATGAGACCTTACCCAATGCCCTGCAATCACAACGATCACTAGCCTTAGCTCGTGAAAGTTCAAGGAGGGATGACCATGAATAACGCAAACATGATCTGTATGGTAGAGGCAGTCAACCTCGCTCTGCACCGTGCCATGCTAGAAGATGAAAACGTCGTGATCCTAGGTGAAGATGTTGGCACCAACGGTGGCGTGTTCAGGGCTACTGTTAATTTACGGGAGAACTTCGGAGCAAAACGAGTGATGGATACTCCTTTGGCAGAAAATATGATTGCAGGACTAGCGGTTGGTATGTCGACCCAAGGGTTACGCCCGGTTGCTGAAATTCAATTTATGGGCTTTATCTTCCCGGCTATGGAACACATCATCTGCCATGCTGCCCGCATGAGAAACCGCACCCGAGGGCGTTTAAGCTGCCCATTAGTTATCCGAGCACCTTTTGGCGGCGGTATTCATGCGCCAGAACATCACTCAGAAAGCACCGAGGCGCTGTTCACACAAATACCCGGCCTTAGGGTTGTGGTGCCATCATCTGCGCAACGGGCTTACGGGCTCTTGCTGGCAGCCATTCGCAATCCAGATCCAGTGCTATTCCTAGAGCCAAAACGCATCTATCGCAGCCAAAACCAAACGGTTGAAGACAACGGCGAAGCGCTTCCTTTGGATACCTGCTTCACACTACGAGAGGGTAACGATTTAACCCTGATAAGCTGGGGCGCCATGATAAAAGAGACAATGGAAGCGGCCGACCAACTCGCCGAACAAGGCATTGATTGCGAGGTGATCGATGTCGCAACACTCAGCCCCTTGGATCGCGACACCCTACTCGCGTCCGTTGGCAAAACAGGCCGTTGTGTAATTATCCATGAAGCCCCTTTAAATGGCTCAGTCGGTTCTGAAATAGCCGCGTTGCTCGCTAGCGAAGGAATTTTAGATCTTCACGCCCCCGTGGGGCGTATAGGAGGATACGACACAGTGATGCCCTACTTCCGCTTAGAGGGGCAGTATATGCCAACAGCGCAACACATCGTCGACAAAGCAAAACAGATAATGGAGTTTGACTGATATGAAATACTTCAAACTACCCGATCTTGGTGAAGGCTTACCCGAAGCAGAAATTCTGGAGTGGCATGTTAACGTGGGTGACCAAGTGGCAGAAGACCAGCTGCTCGTATCCGTAGAAACAGCCAAAGCTGTGATTGAAGTCCCCTCTCCACAATCGGGTGTTATCGCTCACCTTTTTGGCGAGGAAGGTGATTCTATCCACACCGGTGAACCCCTTGTTGAATTTTTAACGGATGACGATGATGACTCCGGCACGGTGGTCGGACAACTCGCCACTGCCGCTGAGACCTCCGGCGAAGATCACTTTATTATCGGCGCCTCACCCAGCACACGCGCCCACCGCCAGCAACAAGCCACGACACCGGCCATTAGAGCACTGGCAAAGCGCCTCAATATCGACCTGAGCACCGTGCAAGGCACAGGCAAATCCGGAAACATCACAACAGCCGACCTCGAACAAACGGCACGCATCAATACCCGCTTTGGTGCACCTGAACGTATTAAAGGCGTTAGAAAACAGATGGCCGTCAACATGACGCTGGCCAAGGCAGATATCGTACCCGTCTCCCTTTTTGAAGATGCCAACATAACCCATTGGCCCAACAACACAGATATTACCATGCGGCTTATACAAGGGATCGCCATGGCGTGCAAAGAGGTACCCATTCTCAATAGCTGGTTTGATGGTCAGAACATTACACTAAGGCAACATGATCACATCGATTTAGGCGTGGCAGTTGATACGGAAAAAGGGTTGTTCGTACCCGTATTACGCAATATCGGTCAACGCGAAAATGCTGACCTGCGGGACGGGCTGGACCGACTGCGTGCGGATGTCGCACAAAGAACCATCCCACCAGCTGAGCTACAAGGCGCAACGATCACACTCAGTAACTTTGGTACGATGGCAGGCCGATACGCCACTCCAATTGTCGTCCCTCCTCAGGTTGCCATTATCGGCGCGGGCGTCATTAGGCAAGCACCGGTAGTTTCGGGAGATAAACTCGCCATTGGACGCATCTTACCCATCTCTCTGACCTTTGATCATCGCGTAGCCACAGGAGGAGAAGCCGCCCGTTTTTTAGCCACATTTATTCGAGCATTAGAAGATTCGTAAATAATTGAAACCAAATAATCACTACTTATGTCTAAGAAATAACCGATCTTTTTACCAACTGTGAGCTACACTGACATTACAAGGCGATTAAAAATCAAGGATATATGCAGTGCCTTACCAGCTCGCCAGCCAACAGAAGGGTGAACGCTATGGGTATCTTTGAACACTACAAAACACGTTATTCATCAACGACACAAGAAGAGATGTCTTTGACGGAGTATCTCGAGCTTTGCAAATCTGATCCGATGGCATACGCCAGCGCCGCTGAGCGAATGCTGAAAGCGATCGGTGAACCCGAGCTGGTAGATACAGCCAAAGACCCTCGACTGAGCCGTATATTTTCCAACAAAGTCATTAAGCGCTATCCTGCTTTCAGTGAGTTCTATGGCACCGAAGACGCTATAGAAAGCGTCGTTTCATACTTCCGCCATGCAGCACAAGGCTTGGAAGAGCGCAAACAGATTCTCTACTTGTTAGGCCCTGTTGGTGGTGGTAAATCCTCATTGGCAGAACGCCTCAAGCACCTCATGGAAAAGGTGCCGTTTTATGCCATCAAAGGTTCACCCGTATTCGAATCCCCATTAGGGTTATTCAACCCCGAAGAAGACGCTCAAATCCTGGAAGAGGAGTACGCGATTCCTCGCCGATACCTCAAGGGCATTATGTCCCCATGGGCTGTCAAACGATTACATGAATATGGGGGAGATATATCCAAATTCCGGGTCGTTAAACTCTACCCATCCATACTCAACCAAATCGCCATCGCAAAAACCGAGCCAGGCGATGAGAACAATCAGGATATCTCCAGCCTTGTAGGTAAAGTGGATATTCGTAAGTTAGAAGAGTTTCCACAGCACGATCCAGATGCCTACAGTTTTGCCGGTGCACTGTGTCATGCCAACCAAGGCTTGATGGAATTCGTCGAGATGTTCAAAGCGCCTATCAAAGTGCTTCACCCTCTGCTGACGGCCACCCAAGAAGGCAACTACAACAGCACAGAAGGGATGGGAGCTATCCCCTTTGATGGCATCATTTTGGCCCACTCCAACGAATCGGAATGGCAATCGTTTAAAAACAACAAAACCAATGAAGCCTTTATCGACCGTGTGTATATCGTCAAAGTTCCTTATTGCACACGTATCTCTGAAGAGATTCATATTTATGAAAAACTTTTGGAAAACAGCTCCTTGAGTAAAGCACCTTGCGCACCGGACACCTTAAACATGCTGGCCCAGTTCAGTGTTCTGTCGCGCCTGAAAGAGCCAGAAAACTCCAATCTTTATTCTAAAATGCGTGTGTATAACGGTGAGAACCTCAAAGACACCGACCCCAAAGCCAAATCGATGCAAGAGTACAAAGATATGGCTGGTGTTGATGAAGGCATGAATGGCCTATCAACTCGATTTGCCTTCAAAATTCTTTCTAAGGTCTTCAACTTTGATCCAGCCGAGGTGGCAGCAAACCCTGTCCATTTAATGTATGTACTGGAGCGGGAGATCGAGCAGCAGCAATTTACCCCAGAAGTTCAAGAAAAATATGTTGGCTTTATTAAAGAGTATATCGCCCCTAAATACATTGAGCTCTTAGGTAAAGAGATACAAACCGCCTATCTGGAATCTTACTCGGAATATGGCCAGAACATCTTTGACCGATATGTCACCTACGCTGACTTCTGGATTCAGGATCAGGAATACCGTGATCCCGAAACCGGCGATATTCTCGATCGCCAATCCATCAACGAGGAACTAGAAAAGATTGAGAAACCAGCAGGCATCAGCAATCCAAAAGATTTCCGCCACGAAATTGTCAACTTTGTACTGCGTGCAAGAGCGAGCAACGATGGTAAAAACCCAACGTGGATGAGCTACGAAAAAATGCGCAATGTGATTGAGAAAAAAATGTTCTCTAACACAGAAGACCTGTTACCGGTTATCTCTTTCAATGCCAAAGCCTCAACCGATGATCACAACAAACATAGTGAGTTTGTCAAACGTATGAAAGAGCGAGGCTATACCGAGAAGCAAGTTCGCTTATTATCTGAATGGTATATCCGGGTACGGAAATCCCAGTAAGCAGTTGTCATTCTATTCGTTTGCAGAGATAGGGAGTACGGAGCATGAGCTATATCATTGATCGCCGGCTCAATAGCAAGAAGAAAAGTGCTGTGAATCGGCAACGCTTCCTTCGTCGCTATAAAAAGCAAATCAAGCAAGCCGTTGAAGGCGCTATTAAAGAGCGATCTATACAAGACCTTGACCGGGGGGGTGAAGTCACTATCCCCCGCAAGGGCACCATGGAACCTATACTGCACCACGGCAAGGGTGGCAAACAAACCCGCGTTTATCCAGGCAACAAAGAGTTTAACACGGGAGACGAGTTCCAACGTCCACAAGGTGGTGGCGGTAGCGGAGGTGGCCAAGGCAAAGCCAGTGATCAAGGTGAAGGAGAGGATGAGTTCACGTTCTCTATTAATCAGGAAGAGTTTTTAGACTTTATGTTTGAAGACCTAGAACTGCCCTATTTGGTTAAAAAACAACTGCAGGATGTCACCCAGTTTGAAACCCGACGAGCCGGCTTTACTCAAGCAGGTTCCCCAGACAAGCTTAATATTGTGCGTTCATTACGGGCTGCCCATGCCCGACGCATCGCCCTCGCTGGGCCTAATAGAGAAACCATCAGAGAACTGAAAAAAGCGTTATGGGCACTAGAGGAAGAGCCACCCAGTGATGAGCGCAGCAAGCAGATGGCAGAACTGAGAGAACAGATCTCGACACTGGAAAAGAGCACCAAAAAACTGCCGTTTATCGATGATTTTGATCTTCGTTATAACAACGTGGTCAAGGTTCCAATGCCTTCAAGCAAAGCCGTCATGTTCTGTGTCATGGACGTATCTGGCTCGATGACACAATCCATCAAAGAGATAGCAAAGCGCTTCTTTATCTTGCTCTATCTTTTTCTGACTCGAAATTACAAGCAGATTGAAGTGGTCTTTATTCGTCACCACACCCATGCAAAAGAGGTGGATGAAGAGGAGTTTTTCTACTCACGGGAAACAGGCGGCACCATCGTCTCCAGCGCGCTAGAACTGACCGCAGAGATTCTCAAAGAGAAGTACCCACGTTCTGACTGGAATATCTATATCGCCCAAGCATCCGATGGCGATAACTGGGAAGGCGACTCCCATAAGTGCTCAAAACTCCTAGAGGAAAAAATTCTGCCCTTGGTGCAGTACTATGCTTATGTCGAGATCACCAACGGCCCCCATCAAAACCTATGGGATGAATACGAGCAAGTTCACCAGACGCATCCTGATCAGTTTGCCATGCAACATATTGAAGAACTGGCAGATATCTACCCCGTATTTCGTCGATTATTTGAGCGTAAAACCGAGGGGGCTGTATGAAAAAACAACCCATTTCCACTGGTGCTGAATGGACCTTTGACCTGATCGAAACCTATGATCGTGAAATTGGTCGCATCGCAGCCGAATTTGGGCTCGACACCTACCCCAACCAAATCGAGATCATCACCTCCGAGCAGATGATGGACGCCTATGCCTCCGTTGGACTGCCCTTAAACTATCATCACTGGTCTTACGGAAAGCAATTTGTAGAAACTGAACAACGCTACAAACGCGGACAGATGGGGCTAGCTTACGAAATCGTCATTAATTCAGACCCCTGTATCGCCTATTTGATGGAAGAAAATACCATGACGATGCAAGCGCTCGTGATTGCGCACGCTTGCTATGGCCATAACTCATTCTTCAAGGGCAACTACCTCTTCCAGACATGGACAGACGCCTCAGCCATCATAGACTACATCGTGTTTGCGAAAAGCTATATCGCCAAGTGCGAAGAGCGACATGGTGTAGAAGAGGTCGAAGCGATTTTAGATGCTTGCCATGCCCTCATGAACTACGGCGTTAACCGCTACCAGCGCCCTAAACCACTCACCCCGGAAGAAGAAAAAGCGCGGGTTAACGCCAGAGAGGAATATAACCAACGCCACATTAATGAGCTTTGGAACACAATCCCTAAAAAAGAGGGAGATTCTAGTCTCTCAGCACTCCCTCGTTTTCCAGCTGAGCCAGAAGAGAATATCCTCTACTTTATCGAGAAGCATGCACCACTTTTAGAGTCCTGGCAGCGCGAGATTATTCGTATTGTCAGGAAGATGGCGCAATACTTTTATCCCCAGAAACAAACACAAGTTATGAACGAAGGGTGGGCCTGCTTCTGGCATTACACTCTGTTACACCAACTCTACGATGAAGGCTTGGTTACTGACGGCTTTATGATGGAGTTTCTCCACTCCCATACCAGTGTTGTCTACCAACCTCCGTTTGATAGCCCCTATTTTTCAGGAATCAATCCATACACGCTGGGCTACAACATGATGCAAGACATCAAGCGATACTGCGAAAACCCAACGCCTGAGGATAAAGCCTGGTTCCCTGAATATGCAGGCAGTGACTGGAAAGAAACCCTCAACTACGCCATGCGAAACTATAAAGATGAGAGCTTCATTTTGCAGTTTCTTTCCCCCCATTTAATACGTGAACTTAAACTGTTTACTATCGTAGATGACGCTAATCAGCCTACGCTAAAGGTCTCTGCTATTCATAATGAACAAGGCTACTACCAAATCAGAGAAGACCTATCTGCTCAATATAACCTAGGAAACCGGGAGCCCAATATACAGGTCTACAATGTGGATATTCGAGGTAATCGGTCACTGACATTACGTCACTTCGTACATAACAACCAACCACTCGGTGGCGATACCGAAGAGGTTCTCAAGCACATTCACCACCTATGGGGGTTCGATGTGCACTTGGAGTCTGTGCAACCAGATAACACCTTAGTACAGAGTTATCATTGCCCACCCAAAGAGTCCCTTGAGTTAAGTGAATAGCCATCGCTATACTGGAGCAACACTTACTACTGTAGAGAAGTCGAAATGGATTGTCTTTTTTGTAAAATTGTTAATCAGGAAATTCCTGCAAATATCATCTATGAAGATGAACACGTGCTTGCTTTTTATGACATCAATCCTCAAGCCCCCTTCCACGCTTTAGTGATCCCTAAAAAGCATATCAGTACCCTGAATGATATTAGTGAAGCTGATCACACCTTAGTTGGCGCCATGGTAGGGGCCGCCGGAAAAATCGCTAAAGAACAAGGCTTTGCAGAAGATGGTTACCGCACTGTTTTCAATTGCAATACCCATGGTGGACAAACTGTTTATCATATCCACCTACACGTATTAGGTGGAAAAGCGATGGGCTGGCCTCCCTATCAAGAGACGTTAAAAGCACCAATCTAAGTGAATTTTTACAGGCAATTATGAACAAAAAATTAACATTTTCGTTCATTTTAGCTTAATACCCTCTTGCCTAGACTGCCCTCACCCAAATAAAACGTGCAGGGCATTCTGTCATGAAAAAACAAATTTCTACATTCGCTGTTTCGGCTTTAGCTATCGCTGTGTTGTCTGGTTGCTCCGCTACCAATAACACCGCTCAAGTAGATGTAAAACAATCTGCTGAGTACAAAGCACTACAACAAGAACTTGCTGCGGCAAAGAGCTTACAAGGGGATGCAAACCGTACAGCACAGCTGGAGTCTGAGCTGGAACGCCTCACCCGTGAAAGCAAAACAACAAGCTTGCTTCCGCCTAACCCTAAAGCGGGCGAATGCTACGCACGTGTTGTTATTCCAGCAACATACGCGACTGAAACGGAAACCGTTCAGGTACGCGCAGAAGGCAAACGCATCGAAACATCTGCTCCTGAATACACCTGGGCAGAAGAACAAGTACTGGTTAAAGAAGCTTACGAGCGTTTAGAAGTAATCCCTGCAACATACCGTACGGTAACGGAGACAATTCAGACTGCCGAAGCGTCTGAGCAGCTAGTTCGTGTCCCTGCTAAGTACAAAACCGTGACTGAACAAGTACTGGTTCGTCCTGCCCACACCGAGTGGAAAAAAGGCACAGGCCCCATCCAAAAAGTAGACTCATCGACAGGTGAGATCATGTGTCTGGTAGAAGTACCAGCCGAGTATAAAACAGTAACAAAAACGGTCATGGTAGAACCTGAAACTGTAAAAACTGTTGCTATTCCTGGTAAAACTCAAACCGTTACCCGCCGTGTCGTTGATCAACCAGCAACAACACGCAAGATTGTCGTTCCAGCGGAATACAAGACAATTAAAGTACGCAAACTTGCTAAGCCTGCAGCACAGCATGCAATTGCAATCCCAGCTGAGTACAAAACGATCGAGAAACGTGTAAAAGTCAGCGATGCTTTCTTAGAGTGGCGCCCAATTCTGTGTGAAACCAACACTCACCCGGGCTTAATTCGTGAACTTCAGCTAGCGCTGCAAGCTAAAGGTTTCAACCCAGGTCGTATCGATGGCGTTTTGGGACAAGATACCATGGCAGCCGTTAACGCATATCAAAAAGCAAAAGGTATGGCGTCAGGCCAGCTAACAATTAAAACACTGAAGTCATTGGGCGTGTCTATCTAAACCTTCCAAAACTTCTTCCAGAAACCCGCTTTATGCGGGTTTCTTTGTATAAGCCGCTATATAACAGCTAATAGCTCCCACACTAGCCAAAAAGCAATTCCCCACATCATTAAAGCAACCAGCAGCTCGACCCAGCGCCAAACCTGTGGTCGCCCCAACCAAGGAGCTAATCTCTTAGCTAATAGCGTAAGTGCCACAAACCAACTGATAGACGCCAGCATAGCCCCTAACCAAAAACCATACTTTTCAGCACCATGAAACTGGTTACCAATACTACCTAGCAGTACCACCGTATCGAGGTACACATGAGGGTTTAATAGACTAACACCCAGTGCCGTCAAAATAGCCGCTTTAAATGTGGTTTGCGCTCTGCCTGCTGAAAGTGCCTCAGGGTTAAAAAAGGCCTTAAAACTCTGCAAGCCATACCAGCTTAAAAATACAACACCGCCGATACACAGTATATTCAGCGCCGCAGGCCATAATTGGATCACAGCCCCCGCCCCCATCATCCCGATACTGATCAATAGCATGTCAATGGCGATACACAGGCACGCCACCGGCCAATGGTGCTGTTTTTTAACTGCTTGTGCCAAAACAAACGCATTTTGTGCACCAATCGCCATAATTAATGCTGCCGCAGACCAGTAACCCTTAATTAAAGACAGGAACATAACCTTTCCTCAGTGAGTGAGTAGGGCTATGATGTATTCGCCACCAAAATTAGTAAAACTAATAAGTTTAATATTACATTAGAGTTTTTGATGCTTGATTATCGACAACTGAAAGCGTTATCCAGTGTGATTGAAGAGCAAAGCTTCGAGAAAGCAGCGCTACGCCTCAACATCACTCAATCCGCCGTCTCTCAGCGGATTAAGCAACTAGAGGAGTTGATCGGGCAAGCACTCTTAATACGATCACAACCGATCCTGCCAACGCCAGCAGGAAAAATACTACTGAAGCACTTTCGCCAAGTTGATCTACTGCAAAATGAGGTGATTCAGTCCCTTAGTTCTACTGAGCAATCGGGCCACACGGTATTATCTATCGGTATCAATGCAGATAGCCTAGCGACATGGTTTTTACCAGCAATTGAACCCCTACTTAAACAGCACAAAATCCTGATTGACTTAAAAATTGACGATCAAGATCAAACGCAAAAATTCTTAAAAAACGGCGAGGTCATGGGGTGTATCACATCCAGCTCTACCCCTTTACAAGGTTGCCACTGTATTCCGTTGGGGGTCTCTGTTTACCGCTGCGTTGCCTCTCTGGAGTATATAGAGCGCCACTTTCCCGATGGGCCTTCTGCAACAGCATTCCGCTATGCCCCGGTGGTCGAATTCAATCACAAAGACGCACTGCAGCAACGCTACTTAAAACAGTTTTTCAAAGTAAATAGCGGGACTTATCCCTCCCATAGAGTACCGTCATCAGAAGCCTTTATGGATCTCATCATCAGAGGACTTGCTACCGGCATGGTGCCAGACCAACAAGTCAGACCCTTCCTTGAGTCGGGACACGTGACGGAGATATTGCCCAATAGCTACCTTTCTGTGCCGCTTTACTGGCACGTCTGGAATCTCAAAGCCCCTTTGGCCCAAGAGCTGACACAAACACTGACTCAACATGCAGCCATAGCATTAGAGGATTTTGATGCCCACCCGACACTGACTATCCCCTAACAAACGGGGAATCATTAGACTTTATGATATAGATCACTAATTATTTTTGTTGCAGTGCGTCATAATTCTGCCATTCGACTAGACTATAGTTTGAAAAACATTCCATCCAGCCCACAAGGCACTATATGGTGAAGGCGATACTATTATGATTCTCAAAGAAACACCTCCCGTCCATAACCAACTTGAGTTTTTTATTGAACAAGCGGTAAAAGCGCGTCCTATCCGCACCGCTGTTGTCCACCCCGTTGATCATAATGGATTAATGGGTGCTATCGAGTCGGCAGAACACCATTTAATAGAACCTATATTGATCGGCCCCAAAGCCAAAATCTTAGCTGCAGCGGAAAAAGATAACCTTGATATCACCCGTTACGAAATTATTGATGTAGAACACAGCCACGCAGCAGCCGAAAAAGCGTGTGAATTAGCACGAATGGGTGAAGTTGAAGCCCTTATGAAAGGTGATCTGGGTAGCTCAGAACTGATCAGTGCGGTAATCAGTAAAACCAAAGGGATTCGAACAGAGCGCCGTCTAAGCCACGTCTTTGTTTTTGATGTGCCCAACTATCATAAACCGCTTGTGATTACTGATGGTGCGATCAACGTTGTGCCAGACTTGATGACAAAACGCGATATTGTCCAAAACGCAGTAGATTTTTGCCGCGCACTGGGGGTGAATCAACCCAAAGTGGCTATTTTAGCAGCTGTAGAAAAAGTAAAAGCGTACATGCCTAGCACCATTGATGCAGCCTGCCTGTGCAAAATGGCTGATCGTGGTCAAATTACCAACGCCTTGCTCGATGGACCACTCGCCTTTGACAACGCTATATCCCTACAAGCCGCACTGGATAAGCATATCAACTCTGAAGTTTCGGGGGATGCAGATATTCTTTTGGCACCAGATCTTGAAGCCGCCAATATGATCGCTAAACAGCTGATCTATTTGGCAGATGCAAAATCTGCGGGTATCGCGGTTGGCGCAAAAGTACCGATCATCCTGACTAGCCGCGCTGAAACACCTTTGGGAAGAATGGCCTCATGCGCACTCGCATCACACATGGTCCACCACCCAGTGTCTTAAGGGATAAGTATGCAGACGATTCTTACCGTTAACGGCGGCTCTTCCAGCCTGAAATGCGCACTATTCAGTGCTCAGCCGCAGGGGCTAACCCCCCTGTATGTATTTAAGTTAGGTAATATTCTGGATACCCCGCGCATCAGTATTACCGACGCGCAGGGCAAATCGCTAGCCGCACCCGAAATTGATGTCAGCGCAATCCCTGTGGCTCAACGCCATCAGGCCGCACTGGGAACGGTTCTAGATTGGCTGGCCGAACATGCACCTGAATACCCCATTACCGCATTTGGACATCGCGTCGTACATGGTGGCGAACACTTTAGTGCGCCAGTGGTCGTTAATGACAACACATTGGAAGCGCTACGCGCCTTCGTGCCGTTGGCGCCCCTGCACCAGCCTTACAACCTGCGCTTGATCGAAGCCTGCCAACAGCTGGCACCAACACTGCCACAGATTGCATGTTTCGATACGATGTTTCACGTTGGCCAACCGGCTGTCGAACGACACTATGCCCTACCACGCAAGCTGACCGAAGAAGGGATTCAGCGTTATGGCTTCCACGGTTTATCTTACGAGTTTATTCAAACCAGACTCGCCGAGATCAGCCCACAAGCCGCTACAGCTAACACGATCATCTGCCACTTAGGGGCCGGTGCCAGCATGTGCGCAGTCAAAGCAGGCAAAAGCGTTGCGTCGACTATGGGCTTTACGGCTGTTGATGGCTTACCTATGGGCAGCCGCTGCGGCAATATCGACCCAGGCGTTATGCTGTATTTACAACGCCATCACGGTATGGATGCAGACGCACTGGAAAAGCTGATCTACAAGGAAAGCGGCTGGTTAGGTGTGTCGGGTATCTCCTCTGATATGCTGACGCTGCACCGCAGCGAAGCTCCAGAAGCCGAAGAAGCCATCGCCATGTTTGCCTACCGCATTGCGCTAGAAGTGGGCCGTTTAAGTGCGGCACTGCAAGGCTTAGAGCAGATCGTGTTCACCGGGGGTGTGGGCGAAAACGATGCGGACATTCGTGCCCGTGTGCTGGAACAAAGCCAATGGCTGGGTATTAACATTGATGAGAAAGCCAATTTAGCCAACAAGCGTGTAATCAGCACTGATGACAGCCGTATCAGCGTGCGCGTTATTCCAACCAATGAAGAAGCAATGATCGCACTGCACGTCACTGAGTGTGTTGGGCATTAATCAGCGTCAGCTAAACGCAGGGAGATGTTCTCCCTGCCGTATCCCTTCAAACCATGCCTAACCTATTTTGGCAGGTACGATGGGCTTACCATCCTTAAAAAAAGGTGAAGGCGACTGCTTTTTACCGATCATCCCTTTCAGCATAAAGCCTATAATTTTTGGCATGTAAGATAGCGGAAAACGAGCATAAGCATCGTGCGGCATGGGTCCGCGCGCATATTTACCGAAAGCTTTCATCGTTACAGGCCCCAGAATACGCTCCTTCTCTTGTTCATCGGAAAACTGCATCCACTTAACCGAAATACCCACAAAAGGCATGTTAGGCGAGCGCATTGTGTTACCCAATGGCATATTGCAGCAGGTCGTATGCCAACGAAAGATGCCCTGTTCGCTCAGTTGCATACAACCAATATGCTCATGACCTTGCGTGATGGTCAAATAGGCGGGGTAGGTTTGAAACAACTCAGTGCCACCCTGCTCATCCAAAATCAGGTCTTCATTGTTCAATTTAGACGCGTAACTCTGACAATCACAGCAGAGACACTTCACATGAAAGCTTGAGCCTTTAACCACCTTCAACGCGCCTTGAACATTCCCGCATTGGCAGCTCAATTTAACAACCGATGACATACCGCTCGCTCTCCTTACGATTTATACCTTAGGTTTTAGGCTCATGCTCCCGACAGATCAGCGTAACATCCTGTGCACTTAAGCGCTCGTTAGTCAGGCGGCACAGGAAATCACCCTCTTCCATTGGTAGGTTATGCACACAACTGGCGCACTGTCCGAACGTACGGAACTGGTTGGCGCGTTGCATCGCCGTTAACAACGCTCTTAGTTGCGTGTTCAAGCACTCGATATCTTGAGTATCACACAGTGCTTGGGCTGCCAGCAACTGGGGCGATGGTAACAATGCAGCAATGACTGCACGGCCTGCATCCGTTACCTGCATGTGTGTAACTCGTTTGTCCTTACTGTCTGGCATTTTGGTAATCAGCCCTTTTTTTTCCAGAATTTTTAACGACTGCGAAACCGAACCTTTAGTTTGGCCTAAGAACTCAGTAACGCCCATCGGCGTATCCGAATAGCGATTACACATCGAAAGATAGTGCAATGCCTCAAACTGCACCGGCTGTAAGCCATGCTCCAGCAATAAACTACGCCCCTCGCTACGTAACAGCCCAGCCAGTCGTTCAAGCAGTTGTTGTGTGATCTGTATATCCATAAACAAATAGTATCGAATCAAAACAATATTGACAATGCAGTTCTATTATGAAAATCTATTTGTATCGACTCGATACCAACAGGAGATAAAACACATGAACACCTTTACTAAATGTCTTTCCCTTAGCGCAATCTTTGCATGCATCGCTCAACCTACACTGGCCGATGGCGCACACCACGGTGGTATTCAGGCACAAACATCGGCAGATAAAACACTGACCAGTTTCGATATTGTGCATGCCAAAGTCACCACCCAAAATAACATTGCAACCTTTCACATGGCGGTTGCTGCACAGGCTGGCAACATCAAACCGGTGCCTACCGGCAAACTTGCGGGTAGTCAGGTGTTCTCATATGTCTGGCCCACCAGCCTCAACAGTGCGGTGGTTGGTTTTGAAGACAATGCAGGTATTTTGGCACTGGCCGTAACGGCACATCCCGACTTTGATGACACACCACTGTATGACGAAAATGCAGACAACAACCCAAACAACGATGGCAATGTATGGCATAGCCATTGGGTGGTGCTAACACCAAACGAAGCTTGTGGGCCGGGTGCGTTAGGCGTGGTGGATATTCCCGCCGGTACAACACCAAAACTCCCAAAAACCTGGCCAGGTTTACCTATTTTGCTAGACAGCCCAGGCTGGAACCCTACATTTAATGGTGAAACCGTTGAGGTCAAAGTCGCGTTTGATAACGCCACCGATATTACAAACGCTAACTATGACGGTGTAACAGCTGGCTTACGGGTCAACCAAAGTGTACATGCACCCTTGTTATGTGTGGTGGATGTGATGGATGTGGCTTCGGGGGATTTAAGCTTACCGGGTAAGGTTAATCAGTAAGCGATTCAGGGCAAGGACGCCCTGACCTAGCAGCTTATGTACCGGTAGTTCAAAAGTTTGCTCAAGTAAGTTCTTGAGCATCACATATCAAACCGCCGTTGTTGGCTCATGTTTACCCAGCAGAAAATCGTAAAAACGTCGCGCAGCAGGCCCCGTTCTGACACCTTTGGGTAAAGTGATATGAATGGGTACGTTGTATTTTGATCCCCCTTCCACGTGAAGTACTTTAAGGCGTTCGCTGTTACGCTTTTTCAACAAATACAGAGGTAAGCGGCAAAAACCGTTGCCTTGTTCTACGGCATAAAATGCATGATCAAAATTATCAACCGTGACGCGCTGGTTGGCCTTTAACCAACCCACATTTTGCGCAGGCTGCGTAGTTGACGGAGCACCAAGATCGCGCACAACAATCTGGCAATAGGAAGAAAAATCCGCCATGGTCAGCTGTGACAACATCGCCAACGGATGCTCAGTCGACACCACGAGCACCATCGAAGTCAACGCAAAA
Source organism: Neptunomonas concharum (assembly GCF_008630635.1). NCBI lineage: Bacteria > Pseudomonadati > Pseudomonadota > Gammaproteobacteria > Oceanospirillales > Oceanospirillaceae > Neptunomonas > Neptunomonas concharum. Next base: position 2,816,042 of record NZ_CP043869.1, read on the forward strand.
GCCTCTGCTGGATAATTGGTAATTGGCAGGTTAATAATCGCAATATCGGCCAGTTCTGATACAACCATCTCCGTCGTTTTGGAAAGGGATGTTTCGACGATCTGAATAGAAGTGCTGCTATTTTCTTTCAAAAAATTAGCCATCGGTGCATACAAAAGTGCCGGATCACATAAATGATCAACCGCCACGATAATTTCAGACTCCATCCCAGCGCTCACCTGCGCACTAAGCTCCTCCAGCGCTTTTGCCTGCTCTAACATACTGTTTGCACGTCGCAACAGTGTTCGGCCATGATGGGTCAAAGCAGCGCGCCGCCCCCTCACTTCTACCAGCTGAACCGCCAGCTGGTCTTCTAGCTTTTTAATCGCATAGATCAGCGTGGTATGGCTTTTGTTCAACGCAGTTGCCGCGGCCTGAATGCTGCCTGCTTGGTCAACGGCTTGCAGTGTTGCCCACTGCTCTAACGTACTTTTAAGTCTCACGGTAAAACCTGTCAGTTTTTTAAACAGTAATACGCAAAATTATGAACTTTAATGTTCGTTTTTTAAATAGGAAAATTCTCTCCATCGAAATTACATACAAACCATCATGGGAGAAAAAAACATGAAACTCTTACAAGTAGACTTTGCCTATCCTAATCTCATGGGAAGCACACTTTCTGAAGGGATGATCGAATTGGCTAATAGCATCAATGATGAAGCCGGACTGATCTGGAAAATTTGGACAGAGCAGATTAAAGATAAGCGCGGAGGCGGCATCTATTTATTTGATAGCGAGGCCAATGCCGAGCGCTATCTACAAATGCATAGCAAACGCCTACAAACAATGGGCGCATCCGATATTCGAGGGATCATTTTTGATGTTAACCTACCACTCACACGGATTAACCAAGGCCCTGTGCCTCAGGAAGGATAAGATCATGAGCAATCGAACTTTCTTAACACTACACGGTATTATTTATGCAGCCTTTGCTATCGTCTTATTTATGCTGCCCGAAACTGTCTGGCCACTGTATGGCGTCAAGATTAATGACCAGTACGCCTTTTTCTTGTCACAACACACCAGTATTTTTTTGGGAGGACTAGCCGCAGTCAGCTTTTTGTTACGGGATATTGAACATACCCCGACACAGATTCAGCTACTGAAAGCCTTACTGATAACTAACCTGTTAGGCGTCTTGATCACAGGCTATGCAGGTGTTCTGGGAATCTTTACAGGTTTTGGCTGGAGCGACCCTGCTTTTTTCGCAACGCTGACAGCACTAAGCTTGGTGCAGTTAAAAAAACAAGCCACTCAACATTGATAATAACGGCGGGCGTATCACTCATCTTCCCAAAGCGGTACGCCTGATTGATTGCAGCCAATAGCCCTATTAGTGATCATTTCCAGCATAGACCCACATAGGTTCTGTCTTACCCGCCCTCTCAAATCCCATTTTTTTGTAAAACTCGATAGCACCGCCATCAGCGGTCAGCATCTGCTGGTGAAAACCTTGATAACGCGCCAGCATCGTATTCATGATTAACCGACCCACGCCTAAGCCATGAAACTCAGGGTCAACGAGCATATGGGGATAATACACCACTAAATAACCATCCGAGATGGCATTCCCTAACCCCACCAACCTATCACCTGACCACGCCGTCACAAGGCTATGAGAATTTTCTAGCGCCTGCATCAACAAATCAGGTTTTTGAGCAGATGACCAATCATTAGCACGATACAATGCAACAACCTGTGCTTGAGTGGGTAATTCAGTCTGGCTGATTCTGATCATAGCGACCTCTTTTTAAAGTCAAAATTTGAGCTTATTCTATTTAAACAACCAATAAAACCATAAGAAAACAAACATTTACAATCAGGCATATAACCAGCCTTTTCAAGACCCAGAATAATATCCCTATATTTTAAGCAAACTTAATCCAAAGAATATTCGCAAAACAAGAAAGAAAAATGCTATCAGCAGCATAAAATAGGTATCTATAAGATTATCCAAAGCACTTCGTTTTAAATAGATACTCCTAGACTGCTCATAAGTTAAATGCGCCTCTCCCTCTTCACCTAGTGAGACAACCATCCCACAGTCATCACTAAACATAAAATTCGCAACTAGCATACAGGACGAATACCAGCCCACTCTAACAGGATTTTTTATATCAAAGATCTTACTACCCAAACCACTCTTTGAAACATAATAAGTGCTCATTAGTATCTTTTCATTATCCAGCTTATAAAAAGCAACTCCCCCTCCATTAAATTGCTTACCTATTCGACCTGGCTCAAGTATATTAAAGTAGTGATAGTTAATGGCTCTTTCTCAGGAAAGGACATAAAGTCTGGAAAAGGTTTTATCAAAAACATCACTAAAGGTATAAAAAAAATGGCTCTAATAAGGCTTTCATTATAATTCTCTTAAACTTTCAGATTGCTTTTTCATAAGCGGTGATACTCACTTACATCTTCAGCAAGCTTAATCCAAAAAATATTCGCAAGACAAGAAAGAAAAATGCTATTAGCAGCATAAAATAGGTATCTATAAAATTATCCAAAGCACTTCTTTTTAAATAGATACTCCTAGACTGCTCATAGGTTAAATACTCCTTCCCCTCTTCACCTAGTGATACAACCATCCCACAGTCATCACTAAACATAAAATTCGCAGCTAGCATACAGGACGAATACCAGCCTACTCTAACAGGCTTTTTTATATCAAAGATCTTACTACCCAAACCACTCTTATAAACATAATAAGTCTCCATTAATATCTTTTCATTATCCAGCTTATAAAAAGCAACTCCCCCTCCATTAAATTGCTTACCTATTCGACCTGGCTCAATTATATTAAAGTAGTGATAGTTAATGCGCTCTTTCTCAGGAAAGGACATAAAGTCTGGAAAAGGTTTTATCAAAAACATCACTAAAGGTATAAGAAAAAATGGCTCCAATAAGGCTTTCATTATAACTCTCTTAAACTTTTAGATTGCTTTTTCCTAAGCTGCGATAAGAAAAATTCAATCACTTTTCTTTTACCCACGTTGGATTGAGCTAGCACGATTCGCGGTATAAAACTGTTGAGGGAGGTATCGGTGAGAAGAAGATATGTGTCCATACGAGGGAGTTTTCCATAACCTGTTTATTCCTTAATCCATGGATACTAATGCAGCACAACACTAACCCGCAAGTGAATGCTGCATTAAGTTTTATTGACTAGGCGCCTATGACCTATTTTATAGAACGCTGCCGTACGGCTTCGAACAAACAAATACCGGTAGCGACCGATACGTTGAGACTACTGACTTCTCCGGCCATGGGGATTTTGATCAGAAAATCACAGCATTCACGGGTCAGGCGACGCATGCCTTTGCCTTCTGCTCCCATGACAATAGCTAGGGGGCCCGTCAGGCTTGATTGATAGACCATTTGTTCGGCCTCACCTGCGGTGCCTGTAATCCAGATCCCTCGTTGCTGGAGGTCTTGTAAGGTTCGGGATAGGTTTGTGACTTGCACATAAGGCACCACTTCAGCAGCGCCACAGGCTACTTTGGAGACGGTTGCATTTAGGGGGGCTGATTTATCTTTTGGGGCGATAACGGCATGAACGCCCGCAGCATCCGCTGTTCGTAGGCAGGCACCTAGATTATGCGGGTCCGTTACGCCATCTAACACTAATAGAAAAGCGGGTTCATCGAGCTGCTCTAGTATGTGATCAAGAAAGCGTTCATCCTTGGCTTTCATGGGGGTGCAGATTGCGATAATACCTTGATGCACTCCACCAGCTGCCATTGTGTCTAACTCCTGACGGCTGGCCTTTTTAACCGGTATATGGGTTGAATCTGCTAATAACGAGACGAGGCGTTCATCTTCCCGGCCCTTGAGTGCCACAATACTCTGGACGCGGGAGGCGTCATATTTCAGTGTTGTTTTTACTGCATGGAATCCAAAAATCAGTTCAGGCTGCATGTTGTCTCTCGTCGATGGGGGCATAACGTGGTATTACCGTTTCAAAAAGCTATTATCCCGAAGATGCACCGAAAAACCCAGCATTGCATTAATGTTAAAAGCGTTAAGCACGTATAGGCATAAAAAAAGCCACCCGAAGGTGGCTTGCGTTCATCTAAGACTCGCTGAAATCTTAGTTTAAACCCTGGAAAACTTTGTCGCGAATATCATCCACAGAACCCACACCCGGCACATAGACGTATTTAGGCCCCGTAGCTGGGTCGGACTCGTTCCAACCTTTGTAATAAGCGATCAGTGGTGCGGTTTGCTCATGGTATACATTCAAACGGCCACGTACGATATCTTCTGCATCATCCGCACGCTGAACAAGGTCTTCACCAGTCACATCGTCTTTGCCTTCAACCTTAGGTGGGTTAAATACAACGTGATACGTACGACCAGATCCTGGGTGTACACGACGTCCGCTCATACGCTTGATGATCTCTTCATCAGCAACGTCGATCTCGACAACCGCATCAATAGATACGCCCGCTTCTTTTAACGCATCCGCTTGTGGGATAGTACGTGGGAAGCCATCAAACAAAAAACCATTAGCGCAATCAGATTCGGTAATACGCTCTTTTACCAAACCGATAATAATATCATCAGATACCAGCTCTCCGGCATCCATTACCGCTTTGGCTTTAACACCCAGCGGCGTTCCCGCTTTTACAGCGGCACGTAGCATATCACCGGTAGAGATCTGTGGAATACCGTACTTCTCGGTGATGTATTGCGCTTGAGTGCCTTTACCAGCGCCTGGTGCGCCAAGAAGAATGATTCGCATTGAGGATTACTCCGCTCTAACTTATAAATAAAATGAATTCGTTCTGTGCTGACGCTGCGCTTTTAATGGTTAGCGGCGTATTTGTCTCGGATGATCTATTCAAACAAGACCGCACTATGATGACAGAACCTTACTGGCGTGCCCGAATAACGACAATTCGACGTTAGCACTAGCAACTTGATTACATAATCGCCAATAGTAGGATATTTTTGCTGTTTATAGGTTGTTCATCAACTATTTAGCAGTGAGGTTAAGCTAAAGCTCACATTAGCTCAACCCCGTTTTGCTTTATCCTGTGTTTCTCATTCCTGCAGATATACCTGCCATTGTCACCATCAGCGCTTTTTCAAGGCGCTTGTCAGGATTGTTTCGATCTCGATACAGTAATTCAGCTTGCAAGAAGTGCAACGGGTCAATGTAGGGGTTGCGCACATCGATAGACTGACGAATCACCGGGTTATCGGCCAATAGCAGATCCCGTTCCTTGATCGTCAACACCATCTCTACGGCCGTTTCTAGCCGGCTTCTCAGGCTGGAACCCAACACCTTAAGCTCTTCCGAAACCAGTCGTGACTCATAGTACTCTGTCAAACGGCTATCACTTTTGGCCAATACCATCTCCAGCATATCCACATAGGAGCGGAAAAAAGGCCACTTGCGGTACATTTCTCGTAACGCAGGCAACTCTTCTCCTTTGATGGCACATGACAGCGCCGTATCAGATCCTAACCATGCCGGTAGCATCAAACGGATCTGGGTCCAGGCAAAGATCCAAGGAATAGCACGCAGGCTCTCTACCCCTCCGTCTGCTTTTCGCTTTGCAGGACGGGAGCCCAATGGCAGCTTGCTAAGCTCCTGCTCTGGTGTTACCGCACGAAAATAGGGAACAAACTGCGGATCTTCTCTCACAACTGAACGGTATGCCTGCAGGCCCGTCGCGGCTAATTTTTCCATCTGCTCCCGCCAAGCATCCTCTGGGGCTGGCGTGGGCGCTAAGGTCGCCATCAAAACCGCACCTGCATATAACTCAAGATTACGCACCGCTAATTCAGGAATACCAAATTTAAAGCGGATCATCTCCCCTTGCTCGGTGACACGTAGGCTGCGATCTACCGATCCCGGTGGTTGCGCCATAATCGCCGTATGGCTAGGGCCACCCCCTCGCCCTACGGTGCCTCCACGGCCATGAAAGAGGGTTAAGTGAACATCATGAGCTTTACACAGCGCGGTTAGCGCTTCCTGAGCTTTATACTGCCCCCACGCGGCCGCTAACTGACCTGCATCTTTTGAGGAGTCAGAGTAGCCAATCATCACCTCCTGATGCCCATGGGTGTACTGTTTATACCAAGGGACAGATAAGAGTGCATCGATACAGCTACGCGCACTTTCTAGGTCATTTAATGTTTCAAACAGGGGGACAACACGTATGTCATGGGTGATACCCATCTCACGTAATAGCAGGATGACGGATAGCACATCCGATGGCGAACTAGCCATGGAGATAACATAAGAGCCAAGTGAGTCCGGATCGGCCAGAGCCACTACCCTACAGGTGTCTAATACCTCTTGAACGTCTGCTGAGGGCTGCCAATCCCGAGGGATTAATGGGCGTTTACTTTGTAGCTCTTTGAGTAAAAAAGCCTGACGCCCCTCTTCAGTCCATGCTGTATAGGAGCCAAGGCCATAAAATTGGGATAACTCTTCAAATACCTGCGCATGTCGATCCGAGCTTTGGCGAATATCAAGGCGCACCAAAGTTACGCCAAAGCAGGCTATGCGGCGAATAATATCTTCTAACGCCCCTTCGGCAATAATCTCCATGCCGCATTCAATCAGTGAACGATGGCACAGCATTAAGGGTTCGAGTAACTGTTCTGACGTCAGCAGTGGACAGGTAATATCCACTGTTTGATGATGCAGTTTTTGTTCAATCCAACGCTTGGTGCACGCAAGCTGGTCTCTGATATCGCCTAAAATGGCACGATACGGCTCGGCTGCCTCATCCCCTACTTTCGCTCGTAGCTCGTTGCTACATTGCTCCATGGACAACTCAGCCCGAAGCGCATCGATATCTCTTAGGTAAAGATCCGCCGCCATCCAACGAGAGAGCAGTAAGACTTCTTCAGTAATGGTTGAGGTTACATTGGGGTTGCCATCGCGGTCACCGCCCATCCATGATGAAAAGCGAACCGGAGAAGCCTCCAATGGTAAGCCTTTACCGATGATGGCTTTGGTCTGAAGGTCCAAACGTTTTAGAAAAGCAGGTACCGCCTCCCACAAAGAGTTCTCGATAACCGCAAAACCCCATTTAGCTTCATCAATAGGCGTGGGGCGTGTTTGTCGTATTTCGTTGGTATGCCAGATCTGGCTAATAAGTTCGTTTAAGCGATGTTGCTGATTTTCACCACGATCCTGTGCTCGAAGAGAATCGGTAATAGCATCATATTTTTGAATCAACGTGCGTCGATTGACTTCGGTAGGATGTGCAGTCAGCACAAGATCAACCTGCATCTGGGTAAGCGTATCCAAAATACGCTCTTGGGAAATACCACTTTTTTTCAAGTGTTTGAGTAGCTGAACAAACGAGTCGGTGGACTCCAGATCACAAATCTCTTGGTGGCGCCGCACCCGGTGGTGCTCTTCAGCGATGTTGGCCAAATTGAGAAATTGCGTAAATGCACGTGCCACAGGCAGCATTTCATCTTCACTCAGGCTGCGTAGCTCTTCCAGAAGGCTTTCTCGATCCTCCTCGGTGCCATGTCGGCCCGCTTTAGCGAGCTTGCGAACCCGCTCTACACGTTCAAGAAAGCCGCTGCCTAGGTGATTTTCTATCGTCTGGCCAAGACTTCCCCCTAGTGCACGAACATCATCCCGCAAAGCTTCATGCAGGTCACTCATAACTCAGCTCCTTTGTGTATCTCCAATCACAATACACTGAGCATAGGTACTTTTATCGCGTTGCACAAATCAGGCTTTAGTTGATAGCCGGTTTTTAGAGGATATTTTTACTCTATCGCGTCTAATAAAGTTTTTAGCGCGGTTTGGGCGATCGCTTCATTTTCATACTGAATAGCTGGGAGAGATGGCTGGCCTGTCGTAGTCGTCAATTCAATGCGAAAGTTTTCATCCATCTGTACACCACGATCAAACGCTACTTGCGCAGATACGACAGAGCCCATCGAAACAACCTGGTGGCGATCGGCAGCAACCACAGCCAGTTGCCGCTGATTACGATCTAAGACCAACCGAGGGCTTCCATTTAAATTATCACTCACAACAAACCCTGTGGAACGTAACAGATCCAGCTGCTGTTGGCCTTTTTTCCAATTCCAGTAGCCTAAACCGGCTAAAATGGCGACCGCCACAATAAATAATGTCATTTTCATAGCCCTTTCTGCTTTGCCTCATCCCATAACTGATCCAGTTGGTCTAAAGCGTAGCTATCCCAGGCTTTACCGGAGCTGTCTACTTTGGATTCAATGTAATTAAAGCGTCGTTCAAACTTTTGATTCGTGGAGCGCAGTGCGGTCTCGGCTTTAACTTTTAGGTGTCTGGCTAAATTCACTTGCGCGAAAATTAAGTCACCCATCTCATCAAGCACGGCTGCTTGGTCGCCTTGTTCAATCGCTTCTCTTAGTTCAGCGATTTCTTCCTCTATTTTATCCAATACCAATAGTGGATCATTCCAATCAAACCCCACTTGAGAGGCGCGCTTTTGTAGCTTATCGGCACGTATCAGTGCAGGTAGACTTTTGGGTATATCATCCAATATTCCCGCTTTCTTTTTACCAGCACGCTCTGCTTGTTTGATCTGCTCCCAGTTGGCATTGATCTCCTCTTCCGTGAGATGGATAGCACCTGGGGGCGTACGTAGTTCACCATCAGGGAAGACATGGGGGTGACGCCGTATTAATTTGGTAACAAGATTATGGACAACCGAGTCGAGTGAGAACCTTTGCTCCTCCTCTCCTAGTTGGCCATAAAATATCACCTGAAATAGCAGATCGCCTAACTCATCTTCTAAATGATCCCAATCTTCGCGCTCGATAGCGTCTGCAACTTCATAAGCCTCTTCCAGCGTGTGCGGAACAATGGTTGCGTAGGTTTGTTGGATATCCCACGGGCAGCCGTGTTCAGGATGGCGTAGCCGAGCCATCAAATAACGTAGGTCTTCAAGACTGTAATGCTGCTGACTCATGAACCAAACCCGCTGCGTTGCCGGTGGACATCCACGACGTTAGGTACTTGGTTAATCTTATCCATGATCTTTCCAAGTAACTCTAAACGGGAAATTTCTACCGTTAAGGAGAGCCGTGCGATGTTGCTGTTTTTATCGGTTAGGGTATTCGCCGAAAGAATATTTAAGTTTTCATTGGCCATAACCATCATCACATCCCGTAACAAACCTGAACGGTCATACGCTTCTATGCTGATATCGACAGGATAGGTGGTTTCACCCTCGTCCCCCCAATCGACAGCAACGATTCGCTCAGGTTCATTATCCCGCAACGCCAACAAGTTAGAGCAATCTTCACGGTGTATAGAGACACCTCGGCCTTGGGTAATAAAGCCGACAATCGGGTCTCCCGGAACCGGTTTACAACAGGACGCCATAGAGGTCAACAAATTGCCTACCCCTAAAATACGAACGCCGTGGTCTTTCTGCGAGACTTGCTTACCAGCGTAAGAGACGCTAGGTAAACCAAGATCTAGCTGCTCGTCATGCTCAACGTGATCTACCTGACGCTGCGCCGCATTGAGTATTTGAGATAAACGGATATCGCCTGCACCTAACGCTGCAAACACATCTTCCGCGAGTTTGTAGTTCACCTCTTCAGCGATGCGCTTCATATCGACTTCGCGTATATCAATCGCTAGTCGCTTAAACTCTTTTTCGACAATCTGGCGGCCTGCTTCTTCGTTCTTATCTTTATCCTGCATCTTGAACCAGTGGGCAATTTTAGCCCGGGCTCTGGATGTGGTAACAAAACCGAGGTTATTGTTTAACCAATCTCTGCGCGGCATCTCCTCTTTTGCGGTAAGGATCTCCACTTGATCACCTGTTTTCAGTGCTCGGTTTAGTGGAACAATGCGGCCATTAACCTTAGCACCACGACAGCGATGGCCTATTTGTGTATGCACTCGATAAGCAAAATCCACCGCCGTAGAGCCTAACGGCATATCAATAACATGCCCGTCTGGGGTAAAGACGTAAAGACGATCTTGGACAATATCGCCCCTTAACATGTCGCCAAAGGCTTCGGACTCTCCCAAGTCCTCATGCCATTCCAGAACCTGTCGCAGCCACGCAATTTTATCTTCGTAGGCATCACTCTTGGAGTTCGTATCTGTGCCCTTGTAAAGGTGATGCGCGCAGACGCCGAGTTCAGCCTCCTCATGCATATCAAAGGTACGCACCTGCACCTCTAAGACTTTGCCTTCTGGGCCAAACACCGCGGTATGTAAAGACCGGTAACCATTCGGTTTGGGTGAGGCGATATAATCATCAAATTCATGAGGAATATTGCGCCATAAACCGTGGATGATCCCCAGTGCTGTATAGCAGTCGCGTATTTCAGGCACTAAAATCCGAACGGCACGAACATCATAAACTTGGTTAAAATCGATGTTTTTGCGCTGCATTTTACGCCAAATACTGTAAATATGTTTGGCACGGCCACTCACATCAGCTTCAATATTTTGAAGTTTCAATTCACGTTTAAGGGTGCCAACCACATCATTGATAAACTCTTGGCGATCCAGCCGTTTTTCATCAAGCAGCTGTGCAATATGCTTATAATCGTTAGGCTTTAAATAGCGAAAAGAGAGGTCTTCAAGCTCCCATTTGATATGCCCGATACCCAACCGATGCGCTAAGGGTGCGTAGATATCAAACACCTCTCGTGCAACCAGATAGCGCTTACGCCGTGAGGCATCTTTTACCCCACGAATAGCGCAGGTTCGCTCAGCAATCTTGATCAGTGCCACACGCACATCATCAATCATGGCCACCAGCATTTTACGTACAGTATCAATCTGGCGGGCATTAGCACCAAGAACCGTGTGATCAACTCGTGGATTAGCACGGCTACCAATGGCCGCCATTTGTAGCACACCATAAATCAGGTTACTGATAGTGGGGCCAAATTGGTTCTCAACAGTATCGAGTTTGAGCTTATCTTCTCGCACACTGCGGTACAAAATAGCGGCAACGATGGACTCTTGATCCTGCTGCAATTCGGCAAGGATTTGCGCCATCTCAAGTCCGGTAAGATAACTTCCCGCTAAACGCCCCGATCGCGTATTGTCTTGGGGCTCCGACTGGTTCAGTACCTGTTTTGCCATTTCACAGGCATGCCGTACCTGCTCTATATCGTCAATCTCGACCTGCTGCTGCAAACGCAATAGCCACAAATCAAGATCAACCGTCCCATCCTCATGGACAGGGTGATCTTCGCGAACTTTTACCATGGCAAGCTGCCACTCCTCTACTCTCGACTCTGCCGCGTTATGCGGATCATTTTTATTATTTTGGTGTGGGTGATAGCCCTATACGATACACAATGGCCACCAGCCCCCACATCAGAGAGCCGACTATTCTATTCGTTATGACCGCAGACCGCGAGCAAGTTCCATTCCATGTAACAGCTCAAGCAGCCTAATAAGCAGAAAGCCGCAAAGCGGCTTTCTTAGTATAGGCTATATGGGGTCAAACACCCCGGTTGACAAGTATCTATCCCCTCGATCGCAAATAATGCATACGATCACCGCATTTTCGACCTGTTCGCTCAGACGTAACGCCCCCGCCACAGAGCCTCCAGAGGATACACCGCAAAATATTCCCTCTTGGGTAGCTAGGTCTCGCATCGTGGTTTCAGCCACTTGTTGGGAAATATCCAATACACGATCTACACGGCTTTCATCGAAAATGGTAGGTAAATAGGCTTTAGGCCAACGACGAATACCGGGGATCTGAGATCCGTCTTCTGGCTGTAAACCAACAATGGTGATATCTTGATTTTGCTCTTTAAGGTAACGTGATGTACCCATAATGGTGCCGGTAGTCCCCATCGAACTAACAAAATGGGTGATGCGCCCATGGGTCTGCTCCCAAATTTCCGGCCCGGTTCCCGAGTAATGCGCTTCTGGGTTATCTTGGTTAGCAAATTGATCCAGCACTTTACCTTGACCTTTTGCTTGCATCTCTAGGGCTAAATCACGTGCATACTCCATACCTTGCTCACGTGTTACGGTGATTAACTCAGCTCCGTAAGCCGTCATCGCTGTTTTGCGCTCCATGCTCATATTATCTGGCATAATCAATACCATACGATAACCTTTGATGGCTGCCGCCATCGCCAGCGCGATGCCTGTATTCCCAGATGTGGCTTCAATTAAGGTATCGCCCGCAGAGATGTCGCCGCGTTTTTCTGCTCGCTCGATCATGCTCAAAGCGGGACGGTCCTTGACTGACCCCGCTGGATTGTTACCTTCCAGCTTGCAGAGAATCACATTACCTCTCTCATTAGCCCCTAGGCGTTGCAAGCGGACTAACGGGGTTTTGCCAACATAATCAGCAATGGTCGGGAACTCAATATTCATAACGAAACCTTGTCTCTTAGACAAAACCAAAAAGAATAAAAAAGGCTCGGCTTATACCTGAGCATTCTACTAAGGCATGATAGGCTGACATGATGAGCTAGTCAATTAAGCGGCACCGCCAAGCTAATAATTTTAGGGACAACCTTGTTAACTGTGTTCTTTTAGCTTACTTAATGGCGTACTGAACGAGAAGCCAAGTTGCTGCCCCAGATCTCTAGCTCGGACTTTCAGCTGTTTTAATGTCTCTGTATTTCGCTGTTTTCCGGCATAAATAATCCAATTGCCACTTTGAGTTTGACAGCTTCGAATATCAGCAAATAGGCTCTTGAGACACTCTAATGTGGCTGTACCACGATGATCACGCCAACAGTTCATCACTAACCAGCCATTCGGTTTTAGCCTCTGATGGCACTCATGGATGAAATCCGGTTGCAATTGCTGCTCGTCAAGCCCTTCTTCGGTGTATATATCTGTAAATAGCAGATCCACCTTTTTTCCCTCAACGGCCATAAGGTATTCATAAGCATCCATATGATGCAGGGCTATACGTTTGCTACGTGGAAACTGGAAATACTTGTAGGCTATGTCGATGACGCCAGAGCGTAACTCAACCACTTCTTGTTTTAGTGAGGGGTAGTTTGCATGTAAGCAACTGTTAAGCGCCCCCGCCCCTAAACCCAGACTCAGGGAACGCTTTGGGTCACAAAAAAGCAGTACCAGTAGCATCGCACGGGCATATTCATGCTGCGGGACTGTCGGTTCCGATTTTAACCAAGCACTTTGCTCATCTGTATCACCAAAAGCTAGGTAACGCTTGTTACCATCATCCATGACGCGAATGGGACCCCATTCGTCATAACTTCGATGGATCTCTTTCCCCGACAATGACATCTGTTTTCCTTTGACCTATTAGTTTACCAACCCGTTCGTAGCTTCATGCCGATCTCTGAGCTGTATCCGACACTGCGAGAGTCAACGCTGCCCTTTTCATCAAGTACATAATAAGTTGGAAATACATTGATTCTAAAAGCAGCAGCGACCTCGCTGGTTCCTAGGAGTACAGGCACATGAATTTCCTGATCCGCTACGAAGGCGGCCACAGATGCTTCATCCTGATAATCAAGTGCTACCGCCACCACTCTTAGATTGGTTGTATCGATATGATTCAAGTTATTCATACTCAATTTACAGATAGAGCACCAAGGTGCAAAAAAGTAGATGAGCGTCCGCTGCCCAGTCATATGAATAGGCGTTGGGGTGTGAGTAGCTAGCTGTTCCAGTGTGAAGCTTGGGACAACCTGCGAAGGCTTAATGAGATCACGTTGTTGCCAAGCAGTTACTGCCCAAAATAGCAGAGCCATAATGAACAACTCGATAAGCCAACGTTTTTTTCTGGACAATATGGCCACTCCAATGTGCTTCATGAGTGGCCATTATAGAGACTTTACTTAGGTGAATCAGCTACGCTGTCACGACGCTCACTCTCCCCAAGTACTTGCGCTAAGCTTCTTTTTGAGAGTTCCCCTTTTAAATTACCCTCTTCATCCACAACAGGCAGGGAGTAATCTGCTTCTAAGGTTTCGGGGATCACTGTTTCCAATAGTGCATCAGGCGATATGGCCGTTAGATCCTCTAGGATCTCTTCATCAAACTGTTGAGCAACATCTCCTGGCTGGTAAGCCGCTTCCAATGCTTCTTGAGTGACGATCCCCTGATAGCCATCATCGGTGACATAGTACGCATAATCGCCTTTGATGGCTTTCATCTGTAATAAAGCTTCACCGATGGTATCTGCCGTGATGCGTCTCGAAGGTGGTTTCATCACAGTCTCGACCGTTAGCGCACGAGCCCTGTTCACATCTTTTACGAACGCCTCAACATAATCTGTCGCCGGGTTAAGCAAAATTTCATCTGGTGTGCCTTGTTGTACCATTTCGCCATCTTTTAAGATGGCAATACGATCACCGATTCTCAAAGCTTCATCCAGATCATGGGTGATAAAAATAATCGTCTTATGCAGTTTCTCTTGAAGTTCAATGAGTTGGTCCTGCATTTCACTTCGAATAAGCGGATCTAAGGCAGAAAAAGCTTCATCCATTAATAGAATCTCAGCATCTGTGCATAAAGCACGGGCTAAGCCGACGCGCTGTTGCTGACCTCCTGAAAGCTGAGATGGGTATTGCTCCTCATAACCGGCAAGCCCCACGGTTTCCAGCCAAGTTTTCGCCTTTTCAAGCCTAACCTCTTTACTCACACCCTGAATCGATAAGCCATAACTGACATTATCAATCACGCTTCGATGCGGCATCAGGCCAAAGCGCTGAAAAACCATGGACATCTTATGCCGCCTAAAACTTTCTAATGCTTTAGGGGAAAGCTGCATCACGTCTGTATTTTCGACACGAATAACCCCTTCGGTAGGATCTATCAATCGATTGAAGTGGCGAATAAGGGTCGATTTTCCTGAACCCGATAACCCCATGATGACAAAGATCTCACCTTTATTAATAGTGAGATTGATATTTTTCAGACCCACGGTATGCCCTGTTTCTGCCAAAATATCATCTTTAGAACGACCCTCATGCACCAACGGCATCACACTAGCAGGGTCTCGACCAAAAACTTTATATAACCCTTCTATTTGAATGAGTGCTTCAGACATTGTGACCACCTCCCATATGTCGCTGGGTACGTTTAGCATAAGCTTGTGAGACACGGTCAAAGATAATGGCCAAGGCAACGATAGCTAATCCATTGAATAGACCTAATGTGAAATATTGATTGGTAATCGACTTTAGCACCGGCTGACCTAAGCCTTTAACGCCAATCATAGACGCGATAACTACCATTGATAGCGCCATCATAATAGTTTGGTTAATACCCGCCATTATCGTAGGCATAGCTAACGGCAGCTGCACACCAAAGAGCCGCTGCATAGGGCTGGCCCCATAGGCAGTCGCGGCTTCCAATACCTCCCGATCAACCAGTCGAATACCTAGATTCGTCAGGCGAATAACAGGTGGGATTGCGTATATAATGACGGCTATTACCCCAGGTATTTTTCCTATACCAAGCAACATCACTACAGGTATCAAGTAAACAAATGCAGGCATGGTCTGCATAATATCAAGAAGCGGCGTGATCAGGTTTTGGGCCCGATCTGAGCGCGCCATTAAAATACCAACCGGTATACCTAATGCTATCGCCATCAGTGTACAGACGGTAATGATACTCATGGTCCTCATGGTATCTTCCCACATACCAAAATAACCAATCAGTAGGAAAGAAACGATCACGCCAATAGATAGCTTAATTGATCGTGTGGCGATATAAACCAAACCTGTGACAATAACAATCACCAACCACCAAGGGGTTGCCAGTAACAGCTTTTCAAACCAAATTAAAAACGTTAACAGGGGATCAAAGAAGGATTCGATAATATCGCCATACTCACGAGAAAAATCTCGGTATGCTGAATCAAGTCCTTTTCGGATCTCCAGTAAGCTCGCGCGATCCATTTGTGGGAATTTTGTCAGCCATGAAGACTCCGCCATATATTAGCACCTTTACAAAAAACGGATAAAAGAGAAGCCGGCCAACGAACGTGACCGGCGTAATGCATTAAAGGTTATTCAACGCTTGTTCAATTTTTGCAGCAACATCCGCCGATACCCATGGCTTCCAGCTATCTTTATATTCCGTCAGGAAATGTTCCATAGCGACATCACCGTCGGCCTGATTCTCTTCCATCCACGCCAATAGCCCGTTCATCTGGTCATTTTTAAAAGAACGTTTCGTTAAATACTCATAAGCAGCTGGCGCTTTTGCAGCAAATGCCTCCGTGGTTACCGTCTGCACCATCGATGGTGGATACATAGTTACTTTGGGTTCTAAGCAATCGGCATTTGATGTGCAGTTGATATACTCCTCTTTATCAACACCTGAACCGAAATCGACTTTTACCATTTTGTATTTACCCAGGACCGCTGTCGGCGCCCAATAGTAGCCAAACCAAGGCTCCTGACGCTCATACGCCTTTGCAATTGCCCCAGATAAACCTGCACCTGAACCCGGATCAATCAGGTCAAAGCCCGCACCGTCTAAGTTAAGTGCTTTATAAAGATTGCCCGCCGATATTTGGCAGTTCCAACCTGCTGGGCAACCATAAAAAGCGGAACGGTCTGGATCTTCGGGGTTTTCAAACATAGCGGCATGTTTAACGACGCCTTCAATCGTTGCCATTTCTGGGTACTGTTTGACTAAGTATTCAGGTACCCAGAAACCTTCTTCACCGCCATCAGACAAGGACTGGCCTGCAAAGCGCAGGCGCTTTTCTGCAACGCCTTTATCTAACGCTTCACGCATGGAGTTACTCCACATCTCTGGCGCAATTTCAGGCTCACCTTTCTCGATCATTGAGGTGCCAGTCGGCATAGTATCACCAGGTACCAATTCGGCCTCACAGCCAAAGCCGTGTTCCAAGATAAACTTATCAATATTGGCAATCAAACTGGCTGAGCTCCAGTTCATATCTGCGATGGTCACTTTGCCACATTCTCCGTTCGCAAATGCCATAGAACTCATTAAAACTAAAGGAATAGCTGACAGCATCTTGTTCATAAATTACTTGCCTCATGATCATCTAAATTCAATTAATACCTTACACCTCTAATGATTTCATCTCAAATTATTACACTTGTATTAATTCAAAGCACGGTCTTATATATACTAAGGTATCTATATTCGGGAATGACCAATGAATACACCCATCTATTGCCAAGACGTTTTGATCACCTTACGAAAAATTATTCGTGCTACCGATCTGCAATCTAAAAAAATCATGAAAGAGTGTGGCATCACGATTCCTCAAATCATGGTACTCAAAGCTATTCAGGATTTAGGTGATGTCACGGTAAAACGTATTTCGGATGATGTGTCACTCAGCCAAGCAACAGTCACAACCATTCTTAACCGCTTGGAAGATAGATTATTAATTGAACGGGTTAGGGGTACTACAGATCGTAGAATAGTCAATGCACGCTTAACCAAAGCAGGATTACAAGTGCTGGAAAGTGCACCACCTATGCTACATGAACGCTTTATCAATCGATTTGAGAATTTAGATCAATGGGAGAAAACGCAGATACTTTCATCGCTGCAGCGAGTCGCTTTAATGATGGATGCCGAGTCTATCGATGCAGCCCCTTTACTGGATATTTCATCACCCAGCAAAGACGAACCCAGTAAAAACAGCATCTAAAGGTTACTTACAGAGATTCAGCAAGTGCAAAGGCTACAACGTAGTCACGCTCATCACTATAAGATAAATGAACATTGCTAATCCCCAGATTCTGCGCCGCATCGTGGGCACCGTCACTGAGTACGACCTTGGGTTGCCCAGCGGGCGTTTTAGTAATCTCTATATGCTGCCAGCCCACCCCTCTACCGATGCCTGTACCTAGTGACTTAACAATCGCTTCTTTGGCAGCAAACCGTTTAGCAAAATAGCGTACTTGATCAGGAGAAACGTTAAACCTTTCAAGCTCCACATCGGTTAACACACGCCGCGCAATGCCCGGCGTTCTAATAAGTGCAGCTTTGGCACGCTCGATACTCAGAATATCTGTACCGATTCCGACAATCATCTCACCAATGCGTCTCGCTGTGTTTGGACACGAGCCTGAGCTTCCATCATCAATTGGCGCATCTCCCTAACAGCATCTTTCAAACCCACAAAAACTGCACGCGCAATCAAACCATGGCCGATATTCAGTTCATTTAAATGAGGAATCTCGGCGATTTGTTCAACATTATGATAATGCAAACCGTGTCCTGCATTAACGATTAAGCCTTGTTCATACGCATAGGCAGCGGCATGCCGTATACGCTGTAACTCCTGTGCTTGCTCGGCAGCCGTCACAGCATCAGCATAGGCGCCTGTGTGCAATTCGATAGCAGGTGCCCCACAAGCAATAGCAGCATCAATTTGCGCATTATCAGGGTCGATAAAGAGAGAGACTTCTATCTCACTTGCACGGAGCCTATCCGTTGCCGCTTTAACATGATCTAGATGACTAAGCACATCTAAACCACCTTCTGTCGTCAGCTCTTCTCGCTTTTCCGGTACCAAACAACAGTGAGCAGGGCGTACTTTCTGCGCAATACTTATCATCTCATTCGTCACAGCCATCTCAAAGTTCATACGCGTCTGAAGCGTATCACGCAACAGATAGATGTCTCTGTCTTGAATATGTCGGCGATCTTCTCTGAGATGCACGGTAATGCCATCAGCGCCCGCCTCTTCTGCTAACGCGGCAGCCAATACCGTATCAGGGTAACGAGTACCTCTTGCTTGGCGTAACGTAGCCACATGATCAATATTAACCCCTAGCAGTAGTCGGCTTGGTTCAATCACATCTAATACCTCAAAATTATTGAAAAAGAGCCCGACTTCTCAAAGGCCGGTCTGCGAGCAGATGATCAATCGCTAGTCGCATTAAGCGCTTCGCCGCTTGTTGCTGCGCAGGCGTATCATAGCAATCTGCAGCAATCGCGAGAAGGTCTTGCCCTCTAAACGCAAAACGGCGCAGAGGATCAGGCACCTGACTTACCCGCTCAAAGCACCACTGCTCCATGTTAAACAAATAAACATCCAGCGGCTGAATATCGGACAATGGCAATCCGAAACCGGTTTCTGAAAGCAGTCTTCGCTCAAATGTTCGTAATGCCCCCTGAATATCTTCACCCGATAACAGTTCATTCAGCACGTACTGGTAATAAACGTACAGTTTGGGGTGGGGGTCAAAGGGTGATAATTGTCGTTGCATAAGCTCATTGACATAGAGGCCGCACATTAAAGCGTTCCCTTGGAGAATTCCATTTAAGCCAACAGCTTCAGCATGAATCAGCGTTTTAAGCTCCTGCTTTCCTTGCCACGAAATCTGCAAAGGTACAAAAGGCTGCAACACACCTTTTAATTTGGAGCGTGGACGTCTGATACCTTTAACAACAGCGCTTACGCGACCGTTATTCAACGTAAAGAAGTCAACGATAGCGCTGGTTTCTAAATAGGGGCGCAGGTGCAATATATAAGCTGCCTGCGTGTCTACCCGGTACTCCATTACTCGCTGTGATCATACCCTAAGCTACGCAAGGCTCGCTCATCATCGGACCAGCCGCGTCGTACTTTAACCCAGAGATTCAGCATCACTTTGCAACCGAATAATTTTTCGATATCTAAGCGAGCGTCTCTACCGATTGTTTTCATACGTTCGCCTTTATCACCAATAATGATTTTTTTCTGGCCATCACGTTCTACCAGAATTAAAGCACTAATGGTTAGCAAGGTTCCATCATTACGAAACTCTTCAATTTCCACAGTCGCGCCGTATGGCACTTCATCACCCACATTTCGCATGAGCTTTTCGCGCACAATTTCAGCTACCATAAAACGAGAGCTGCGATCGGTTAGTTGATCTTCAGGAAAATGATGAACACCATCTGGGATATAACGTCGAATAGTCTCTTCAAGAGCATCAACATTACGTCCCGTTTTAGCAGAAATGGGAATAATATCTGCGAACGTCATTTTTTCAGATAATAGCCCCAACTGCGGAAGAAGAGATGACTTATCAGCTAGCTGGTCCACTTTGTTGACAACCAAAATAACAGGACAGGAAGCATGTTTTACTTTATCTAGAACAATCTGATCTTCTTCCGTCCAAGCAGTTCTATCAACCAAAAATAAAACTAAATCAACACCGCGAAGCGCCTCTGATGCGGTTTTGTTCATATAACGGTTGAGCGCTTTATCCTTCTCTTTGTGTAAGCCGGGCGTATCAACAAAAATAATTTGTAGATCATCTTCGGTTTTAATGCCTAAAATTTGATGGCGTGTTGTTTGGGGCTTACGGGAGGTAATACTCAACTTTTGACCGAGCATAAAATTCATCAGTGTAGATTTACCCATGTTAGGGCGACCTACTATGGCAACAAAGCCGCACTTTTGATTACCAGCCTCTTTAGGAAGTAACCAGCTTTGCATATCTTCGCTCATTTTATGCCCTCTTTTTCCAAACGTAGCAGCGCTTGTTTCGCTGCTTCTTGCTCAGCCTGACGGCGGCTACTACCCACACCTTCGGTAGGCGCTTGCAAGGGTGATATATGACAGCAGATATGAAAGACTTGCGCATGCGCTTCACCTTCAACACTGATGAGTTCATACTCAGGCAATTCCAAACGACGAGACTGTAAAAACTCTTGCAAACGCGTTTTTGAATCTTTTAATGCCTCATCAATGTCGAGTTTTTCTAAACGCTCAGCAAACCAGCCTAAAATAAACCCTCGCACGACTTCTAAATCACTATCTAAGTAAATAGCGCCGATTAAAGCTTCTACCGAATCAGCTAGTATAGAGTCTCGGCGATAGCCACCGCTCTTCAGCTCTCCCGGGCCTAACCTTAGGTAATCTCCCAGTTGTAGCTCTCTGGCAATCTCAGCTAACGTCTCACCTTTCACCATACGAGCACGTAAGCGACTCAATTGGCCCTCTCTAGCCTTTGGAAAGCGTTCAAAGAGGTCATCGGCAATGACAAAATTAACAATAGAGTCACCCAGAAACTCTAAACGTTCATTATTGTTTTTGCCGCAGCTACGATGCGTCAGGGCTAATTCACAAAAAGAGAGATCGTTAAACGTATAGCCAAGGCGACGTGTTAAATCAGAAATCGGTTTAATCAAGGGACTACTGCTTCATATTGTTCAGAAAATTTTGTTACGGCATCGATATTAAAAAACATCGGCAAACGCACTTCATAGTTCAGGGTAAAGGTCATGACACCTTTCTCTTTTGTGATAACGAGAGCCTCAGGTGATGGAAGACTAACCTGATTAATATATAGACGCTTATTAATGTCCGAGCGAATAGTCGCAGGAGGCTTTCGAAGCTCATCTAAGTCAGTCGTTATATCCTCAACTACTGACTTTATCGTTAAATGATCGATGTAAGGTTGGTACAATTTAAACGCGATAGACAACAGTGTACCAGCCATCAGAAGGACGATCAGAATACTAAAAAAAGAAGCACCTTTTTCATGTTTATACATTGCCCATTTCCTTATCATTGTTAGCTCATTTAATCGAACGTATCGCTGTCAAATCAGGTATGCTGAAAAGTTCCGGCCAATGCATCCAAACAGCAAAAGCCTTTCCTACTAACAGTTCATCAGGCACAAAACCCCAAAAACGGCTATCGTTACTGTTATCACGATTATCGCCCATCACAAAGTATTTGCCTTCTGGTACAGTCCACTCCCCACTAAGGTTGGGAGCATAAATGTCCGTGTATATTTCATGTTCAGCTGCACCCAACTGTTCACGATAAAGCATCGTTTCAGGGCTACGCGGCGGAAGCTTGGCCAAAAGTGTTTGTATCTGTACCTCGCCGTTAACATAAATCATTTTATCTTTGTAAGTAATCACGTCACCCGGCACGCCCACTACACGCTTGATATAGTTAACCTTGGTGTCTTTTGGAAATTTAAATACAACGACATCCCCACGTTCAGGGCTATTCAAGGAGACAAACTTTGTATTTACAACCGGCAAACGTAAGCCGTAATGGAATTTGTTAACTAAAATAAAGTCTCCAATTTTAAGTGTCGGCAACATAGAGCCTGATGGGATTTGAAAAGGCTCAATAACAAAAGAGCGTACGATTAAAACAATCGCTAAGACGGGGAACATAGACTTGGAGAAATCAGCCCACCACGGCAGCGCTTCGATTTTTTCTTTTACCTCTTCGGGTAAAACGCCGCCTGCTGACTGCTCAGCCGCAGCGATCATTTGAAGACGAGGCTTTTCAAAAAAGATTTTATCTGCCAACCAAGCCAATCCCGTGGCAAAGGTGACAAGCACTAAAATTAAAGCAAAATCAAAATTCATAGCAACTCCTTAACTATCAACTTTCAATACAGCCAAGAAGGCTTCCTGAGGGATTTCAACGCTACCTACCTGCTTCATGCGTTTCTTACCCTCTTTCTGCTTTTGCAGAAGCTTTTTCTTACGGCTGACATCACCACCGTAACATTTAGCCGTTACATTTTTTCGCAGCGCTTTCACGGTTGTACGCGCAATAACCTTCCCACCTAGGGCTGCCTGAATCGCCACATCAAACATTTGGCGTGGAATCAAATCTTTCATTTTTTCACACAATTGCCGCCCTTTATACTGAGCATTATCTCGGTGCAAAATAACGGCAAGCGCATCAACCTTTTCACTATTAATCAGCACATCCATCCTGACTAACGGTGCCGCCTCAAAGCGGACAAAGTTATATTCCAGTGATGCATAGCCTCGGCTTACCGATTTCAATCGATCAAAGAAATCCAATACCACTTCAGCCATCGGTAATTCATAGGTAACCTGAACTTGCTGACCGACAAAAAGCATATTTTTCTGAATACCACGCTTTTCGACACATAGCCCAATCACTTGCCCCAAATAATCGTTGGGTACTAGGATATTGGCCTGAACAATCGGTTCACGCATCTCTTTAACACGAGCAGGATCAGGTAGTTTGGACGGGCTATCAATGGAGACAATATCTCCATTGTTTAGAACAATCTCGTAAATTACCGTTGGCGCGGTGGTAATGAGATCTAAATCATACTCTCGCTCAAGTCGCTCCTGGATAATTTCCATATGCAACATACCAAGGAAACCACAGCGAAAACCAAATCCTAATGCATCAGATGTTTCTGGTTCAAAAAACAACGATGCATCATTCAGCGTCAATTTATCTAATGCTTCGCGGAAATCTTCATAGTCATCAGAACTCGTCGGAAACAGGCCAGCATAGACTTGTGGTTGTACTTTTTTGAAGCCTGGCAGACTTTCAGTATCCGGCGTTTTAGCGTGGGTTAACGTATCACCAACCGGCGCGCCATGAATATCCTTGATGCCCGCCACGACAAAACCTACTTCGCCAGCTTGTAATACGCCGGTTTCTTTTCGTTTAGGCGTAAAAATACCGACCGAGTCAATCAGATGCGCCTGTCCCGTAGACTTCACGATGATTTTGTCTTTTTTACGTAAAGTACCATTTTTAACACGTACTAAAGACACGACACCTAGGTAATTATCAAACCAAGAATCGATGATCAACGCTTGCAAAGGCGCATCAACATCCCCTTCTGGGGCTGGTACAGTAGCAACTAATGCTTCAAGCACCTCTTCAATACCCATACCGCTTTTCGCAGAACAAGGTACGGCATCAGTTGCATCAATGCCAATTACTTCCTCGATCTCTATACGCACACGATCAGGCTCGGCTTGTGGCAGGTCCATTTTATTCAGAACAGGCAGTACTTCTAATCCTTGTTCGAGAGCGGTATAGCAGTTAGCTACTGACTGCGCTTCTACGCCTTGCGCCGCATCAACTACGAGCAGTGCACCCTCACAAGCAGCTAATGAGCGAGACACTTCGTAGGAGAAATCTACGTGACCCGGCGTATCGATAAAATTCAGTTGATAAGTTACACCGTCTTTCGCCGTATAGTTTAGCGTTACACTTTGCGCTTTGATGGTGATCCCCCGCTCCCTCTCTAAATCCATAGAGTCAAGAACCTGAGCGGCCATCTCGCGAGCTGTTAAACCCCCACATGTCTGAATAAAGCGATCAGCCAAGGTAGATTTACCGTGGTCTATATGAGCGATAATGGAGAAATTACGGATATGGTCGAGCTTACTCACGATATTTTAATTCTCAGGAATTTAGGCGATTAGCGGGTAAAATTAAAGCCGCCAGTTTAGCCTATTTGGCGCCTCTGAGCTATTAGAATGGGGGGCTTTTATCTCGCTATCTAGATGAAAAAACACCCCTTTCGGGGTGCTTTTGTATTCTTTTAACTATTCATCTCCCAGACGCAAGGGAATAAACAACGGACTACCTCTGCGTACGATTCGCATAGGAACCGACTTTTTCTCAGGTAATTTATTCACCAGCTCTACAAATTGCCGAATAGACTCAACCCGCTGACCATTTAACATGGTGATCACATCTCCTGACACAAGACCTGCATTGGCACCCGCCCCTGGCAGTACAGATTGTATAATAACACCATTACGGATATTCCATTTGTCTTTCTGTGCTTGAGACAACTCGGAAATAACCACATTTAATCGATTATTCTCAGGGGTCTCATCTGATCCTTTTCGCGCAGCCTTTAGAGGCCGCTCTGCATCAGGTAAGGTACCAATGGTGACCGAAATTTTTTCATTTCTCCCATTTCTCACCACTTTCACTTTCACTTTAGAGCCAGGCATCACTCTGCCTACTTGATGCGGAAGGTCAGACGACAACTCTATTTCATGACCATCAAACTCAAGAATAATATCCCCTTCACGAAGACCTGCATCTTCAGCTGGACTATCCGGTAGTACTTTAGCTACTAATGCACCGGCAGGTTTTTCTAAACCGAAAGATTCTGCCAGATCTTTGTTGACCTCTTGGATAACAACACCCAACCATCCACGGGTAACAAATCCCTCAGCTTTTAGCTGCTCAGTAACATCCATTGCCACATCAATCGGTATCGCAAACGACAGCCCCATGAAACCACCCGAGCGGGTATAAATCTGAGAGTTAATTCCGATAACTTCTCCATCAAGATTGAACAAAGGGCCGCCTGAGTTACCAGGATTTATCGCCACATCAGTTTGAATAAAAGGCACATATGTTTCATTTTCCAGGGCTCGGCCTGTTGCACTCACGATGCCTGAGGTGACCGTATGGTCAAACCCAAAAGGTGAGCCTATCGCCAATACCCACTCGCCCGGCTCAAGCTGAGTCGAATCACCTATTTTTGCTACTGGCAAACCTGTAGCTTTGATTTTGAGCAAAGCAACGTCTGAACGTTCATCGGAGCCGATCACCTCGGCCTCAAGCTCTCTTCTGTCATTTAAGCGAACAAGAACCTCATCCGCGCCTTTCACCACATGATGGTTAGTTAAAATATATCCATCTTCACTGATAATAAAACCCGACCCTAGTGACTGGGGAGCACGACGCTGCTGCGGCCCCTGTTCCTGACCAGGGAAGCGAAAAAAATGTCGGAAAATTTCGGGAATCTCTTCGCCATTCGGCCCTTTAAAATCAAACCCATAATTTTGCTGATCTGGCACTTTCTGAACTGTACTGATATTAACGACGGCTGGAGAAGCCTTTTTGACCAAAGACTTAAAGTCTGGCAACTCAGCCCGACTAACGGAAGAGACTACGACAGTTAATAGAAAAACAAACGCAATAGATAAACGTTTCATTGTTCAACTATCCTTTTCAAATTAGTTATTAAGACGTACGAAGCAACACTGGTTTATACTGGCATCGACGCTCTAGGCGCCTACTTGTCAGTTTTACCATGACAAACCCGATCAAAAGACCGATAAAGGATACCAAAATCGACACCCACTCAGGTCCATCAAAAAGGAATACGATGGCTCCACCTAGCATCATCGTAAAAATCGGCAACAGGTATATCAAAGCGGAAGCAACAACAAAACTTCCCTCATCAATACCGACAACTACTTTATCACCTTGTCTGACAACAATTTTACTTGGATTATCGACTTCAAGGTGCATCAGCTTAGAAGATGCCCACTCAGACAGTGCTTTTTGACCGCAACTTTCTTTTGCCTGACATTGAGCACAAGCAGATGTACGAGACGACTCTATAATTACAGCCCCCTCGCACACACTCACAACGGTAGCAGACTCTTCTATCATCGGATCTCTTTAACAGAGGCAGCGATTCTGTCCGCGATCATCAATGGGACATCACCGACAACCGTTACAAAGCTCTCAGACTTCGCCATACCAACAGCAACAACGTTATCTGACTGAGTCACGCCTGCAGAGACGCTTTGCCGCCCCAAAGGTTCTACGCTAACAGAAACAGAGTGACGCCCGTCGCTATATACCATAACTTCGGCATGAGGCATGACCTCATGGCGAACAGGTACAAACCCCTCTGGCAGCCAGTCTGTTTTCCAAGAAGGTGGAGTAGAGCTTAAAAGGTGACGGTGTTGATCAATATAACGATCTAACCCCTGAGATAAGCGGATAACATCCGGTTGAGTACCGGAGTTTACAGCAGAGCGTGGCGTCGTGAAGTTCCCATACTGAGCTCGGACAAAATCATTAGAGGTTTGAACACCTGGAATGGTATATGCCTGACGTAAAGAAGGATCTACCCCCTCATCTTGAGAAAACTGTTGGCCACCTAGTATCACCATAGCTGTTACAGAAGCGGCAATAGCCATACTCGCCAAGGGCTTCCACCATATGTTCTGATCATCTGAATCAGACGGCTGAGAGACCTCGGTATGTTTTAACAGAGCTGGCTCATTTTCTAAAGCCTCATGCACTCTATCTATCAAGCTTACATCACTTGATAGTGGCCAGCTTTTTACTGTCTCAGACGAATGCATAACCTGCTGAGCCAAATGATATCGGCTCCATTTTTGGGGAATCGCTTCCTCATGATGAGTCCGCTCTATTAAACGGCGTAACTCAAAGGATGATATTTCACCATCCATTGCCGCCGAAAGCGACTCGTGAGACTCACTACTCATCACAACAACCCTCTTTGCATTTTTATCCAACGTTTATCGTTCGTATAGCATCACGTTATTAGAGGCGCTATCTCTTTATCAATGGCTTCCCTCGCCCTGAATATACGCGATCGAACTGTGCCAACCGGACAATCCATAACCATCGCAATATCCTCGTAACTCATCCCTTCAAACTCTCTCAATGTCAGCGCCGCGCGCAAATCTTCAGGAAGCTGATCAAGTGCTTTTTTTACCGCCAGCTCCAACTCATCTCTGAATAGACTATTTTCAGGGTTCTCTAGTTCCCTCAAATCATTGTCGCCATCAAAATACTCTGCGTCTGCAACATCAACATCAACATCAGGCGGACGGCGTCCACGAGAAACCAAGTGGTTTTTCGCTGTATTAATAGCAATTCTGTATAACCAAGTATAAAAAGCGCTATCCCCTCTAAAACGAGGCAAAGCACGGTAGGCCTTAATAAAGGCTTCCTGTGCTATATCCATCGCTTCGTGGTGGTCATACACATACCGCCCCACTAAACCAATAATCTTGTGCTGATACTTACCCACCAGTAGATCGAAAGCGCGTTTATCACCCGCTTGAACTCTCTCTACCAACTGCTGGTCAATATCCGTTTGGTTCTCACTCGACACCATAGATCCTTAAAAAACCAAAAGAACGAAAACTTACCCGACACCCACGGATACATTAATCAGCGCAGTATGTAACTGGATATATCCAGAATGCAACCTCTTCCGTTTTGTCAATTCACTGAATAAGATTAAGCTTTTAAAAAAAAGTTCCGTCTCAATGTTTAATAAAAGCATGTTGTACCATGAAATCCGCGGCATAATATGTCATAAGTCACCCAATAGATAAGGTAACCATGCAACAGGAATTTGATGTTCTTATTATCGGTAGCGGAGCCGCTGGCTTATCCATGGCTTTACGGCTTGCGCCCTATGCAAAGGTCGCAGTTCTCAGCAAAGGAAAACTCACAAGTGGCTCAACTTGGCTTGCCCAAGGTGGTATAGCCGCAGTACTTGATGAAGAAGACGGTATTCAAAACCATATCAACGATACCTTAACCGCAGGCGCCTATCTCTGTCATGAGAATGCCGTTAGCTTTACTGTTGAGCATGGAAAAGCCTCTATCGATTGGCTTATTGAGCAGGGAGTACCCTTTACTCGAGAGGGTAACAAATACCACCTAACAAAAGAGGGTGGGCACTCTCATCGTCGTATAATCCATGCTGCTGATGCGACTGGGCGTGCTGTACAAGAGACCCTTATCTCTCGGGCTAAAGAGCACCCATCCATTCACCTATTTGAACACAGAGTTGCCGTCGACTTAATCACTCGCAGAAAGCTAAAACTCCCACAAAATGCCTGCGTCGGGGCATACATACTTAATGATGAAACAGGGGCAGTTGAGGTTTTCAAAGCGAAAGCGGTTGTGCTTGCCACCGGGGGAGCGTCAAAAGCCTATCTATATACCAGCAACTCTGATGGCGCTAGCGGTGATGGCATTGCTATGGCATGGCGCGCTGGCTGCCGTGTCGCTAATATGGAGTTCAACCAATTCCATCCGACCTGTCTTTACCACCCACAAGCTAAGTCTTTCCTAATAACAGAGGCGGTGAGAGGAGAAGGGGGCCAACTCCTTTTACCTGATGGTTCGCGTTTCATGGAAAAGTTTGATCCAAGAGGTGAACTCGCACCCAGAGATATTGTTGCCAGAGCCATTGATCACGAAATGAAGCGGCTTGGTAGCGATTGCCTTTACCTAGATATTTCTCACAAACCCTCCGACTTCATCATTGAGCACTTCCCAACCATCTATAAGCGCTGCAAGAAACTCGGCATAGATATCACGGAAGACCCTATCCCTGTAGTACCTGCCGCCCACTATACATGCGGTGGAGTTATGACCGACGAAAAAGGGCGAACCGACTTAAAAGGACTATATGCCATTGGTGAAACCTCTTTTACTGGGCTACATGGCGCTAATAGATTGGCATCAAACTCATTGCTAGAATGCCTAGTCTTTGCCAGTTCAGCCGCAGAGGATATTCTACCAAACCTGAAAGAGAATATGAGTACGGTTGAAATTCCCGCTTGGGATGAGTCCCAAGTGACCGACTCAGATGAAGATGTCATTATTTCACACAACTGGGATGAGCTTCGCAGATTTATGTGGGATTATGTAGGTATCGTCAGAACCAACAAACGCTTACAGCGAGCACAACATCGGGTTGATTTACTGCAACAAGAGATTACTGAATACTACTCAAATTATAAAGTAAGCAGGGATCTACTGGAGTTGAGGAATCTTGCTCTGGTATCAGATCTGATTATTCGCTCAGCAGCTAGAAGGAAGGAAAGTCGAGGTTTGCACTATACGCTGGATTATCCGAAACAAGCAGCAGAAGCACGCGATACAATTCTTACGCCTATTAACTATGAGTGGTGACCTTCTCAAGGCTAAGGGAAGCATATTTGAGTGCTACCCTTAGCTTTCGATACTCCTCTTCAGGCATAGCATCTTTGCATATTACAAAAGTACTCACCTTACCCTCTTCGGTGTGTACTTTAAAAACCACCCACCCAGGCAATAGCCTAATATTACTTAATCTAACAACCGCCCGACATACATCGCCGCTATAGATTTTAAAAGTACCTACACGCATATCCCAAAGAAAACGGCAATGTATCCGCTTATCCATAGAAACCAACAAAGCCCCTACTAAGACGGACACAAAAAACCAGTGTAGCTGTATTTGTGCATAAACAAGCGCACATAAAGCAACACCAAAGACAGATGCTTTCACCGCTAAATCTATACGAGAGCGGCCTAGTTTAAAGTCAATTCGGCTGAACACGGTCCAAAATAATTCTGACCATACGATTTAAATCAGGATCGGAAGGGACCTCTCGCTCCATTAGCCATAAAAATAAATCTTGATCCTCACAGGCCAACAGCTTCACAAAGCGGTCTTGATCCTCCTTTTGTAGATCTCTGAACGCTTCCTCCATAAAAGGAATAAACAACACATCCAGCTCTAACATACCTCTTCGGCTTTGCCACGTCAGTCGACGAATATCTTCTTCAGAATACATAACACGATCACTTCCTGATAAAGGGATAGATATTTAACACTATGCCGCGCTCTAAAAAAACCTAAAAATCAGCTAGCAAAACAAACAGCAAAGAATTACCTCATACGCCCAAAAAGCAAAAACCCCGGCTACAGCGTAACCGGGGTTCTCTAAAAGGCGCTTGGCAATGACCTACTCTCACATGGGGAGACCCCACACTACCATCGGCGCTAAGTCGTTTCACTACTGAGTTCGGGATGGGATCAGGTGGGGCCAACTCGCTATGGTCGCCAAGCATAAACTGTCACAATACGGATTCGATGAATAACAACCTGTCTCTAACACAAGCCCTATGGGACTCTATCTTCTTTACGTCAACTCTGTCTCTTCCACACGCCTTTGGCGTTATATGGTCAAGCCTCACGAGCAATTAGTACTGGTTAGCTCAACGCCTCACAACGCTTCCACACCCAGCCTATCAACGTCTTAGTCTTAAACGGCTCTTTAGGGGGCTCAAGGCCCCAGCGAGATCTCATCTTGAAGGGGGCTTCCCGCTTAGATGCTTTCAGCGGTTATCCCGTCCGAACGTAGCTACCCGGCAATGCCACTGGCGTGACAACCGGAACACCAGAGGTTCGTTCACTCCGGTCCTCTCGTACTAGGAGCAACTCTTCTCAAATCTCAAACGCCCACGGCAGATAGGGACCGAACTGTCTCACGACGTTCTAAACCCAGCTCGCGTACCACTTTAAATGGCGAACAGCCATACCCTTGGGACCGGCTTCAGCCCCAGGATGTGATGAGCCGACATCGAGGTGCCAAACTCCCCCGTCGATGTGAACTCTTGGGAGGAATCAGCCTGTTATCCCCGGAGTACCTTTTATCCGTTGAGCGATGGCCCTTCCATACAGAACCACCGGATCACTAGCACCTACTTTCGTACCTGCTCGACGTGTCTGTCTCGCAGTTAAGCACCCTTATGCGCTTGCACTCATTGGCTGATTTCCGACCAGCCTGAGGGTACCTTCGTGCTCCTCCGTTACTCTTTGGGAGGAGACCGCCCCAGTCAAACTACCCACCACACAATGTCCTCGATCCGGATTACGGACCTGAGTTAGAACCTCAACAGTACCAGGCTGGTATTTCAAGATTGGCTCCACGCATACTGGCGTACACGCTTCAAAGCCTCCCAGCTATCCTACACAAGTAATGTCAAAGTCCACTGTGAAGCTATAGTAAAGGTTCACGGGGTCTTTCCGTCTAGCCGCGGGTACGCTGCATCTTCACAGCGAGTTCAATTTCACTGAGTCTCGGGTGGAGACAGTGTGGCCATCGTTACGCCATTCGTGCAGGTCGGAA